>NZ_CP026364.1:0-3930735 GCF_004116975.1 Proteus hauseri
GAACGACATATCTCGCGCAATAGTGACGCTATCCGTTTTTTGCACAAGAACCACAGCCCTTCTCTTTATGGGTCTGATGGTCAAGCACAGCGTTCACTATTGGCAGGTCGTAAAATCCAAGTTTAGAATTTGGCTAATATTTAGCAATAAAATCAATGCACTATAAAATAGTGCATTGATTTCGTTTATTTAAAATATAGATAAAGATTTAATTCAGTACTATTTTAAATCTTACTCATCACTATCAAAATAAACCACATCCTCACCAATATGAGCTTTATAGTTTATATCATTTAATAAAAGTAACCCTTGTCTAAAAAATGAACTTTTCCATCTAAAATTACTTGCCCTGTTCCATTAATTCCTTTAGCAATGCTTATATAGTCAGATTTAATACGAACCAGTGAATC
Source organism: Proteus hauseri (assembly GCF_004116975.1). Lineage (NCBI taxonomy): Bacteria > Pseudomonadati > Pseudomonadota > Gammaproteobacteria > Enterobacterales > Morganellaceae > Proteus > Proteus hauseri. The sequence goes on from NZ_CP026364.1 coordinate 411, forward strand.
CAATAAATTAAGACTAGCCATTGTAATTTCATTACTTTTCATTAATAATTGGCTATTAACTAGATCAGTATTTCCATCAATATATAAACTGTAATTTGCATCTATATATACAAGCCTGCATAATAATATTAATTCAGAGTTTTCATAACCCCAATAGTCATTTGTTTTATAAAAGAGAGGTTTTTACTGTTATATCGAGGTTCGTAAATATTGGAATAATGATTAATATCTAAAATCCCTTCATTAATAAATATGTCTGTTTCAGAGACCAAAGTACGTGTATTTATTTCACCTTCATTATTTACATCACCTCCAGCCGATTTTATTAATAAAAATTGGCTATTAATACCGGCTCCCTTATGGATACTAAGGCGAGAGTAATCATCTTTTTTAAGATTTTTTTTAAGATAATTATTGTTTCCAGGTCCTACCTTATATTTATTTAAACCTATATCAAAACGAATTAGCTCAGCATTAAAATCACCTTTTTTAATATCAATTTTATTAGAGATAATATTTATACTTTTAGAAGTAATATCTTTAAAATTACGTTTTAATAGCGTAAATTCGTTAATATTTTTCAAGTTTTTTTCAAAACTAAAATTAATACCTGCATTAGATAAATCAAATTGTTTTGAAAACGCCTCCTGACTACTTCCTGTAATCAGTTTGATATTATTAGCCCCTGAAAAAGAGCAGTCATAGCAAGAAATGCCATTTGGGTTTGCAATAATAATATCCGTTTTTTTCCGACAACAAAAAGTTCTCCATTTAATAAAGAAGGCTCATTAGAAACCACCTCATTAATAATAAGATCTGCTTGTGATTTGTTATGTAATTTTAGTCCAACCTCCGGCACATTAAATTTATTATAATAAATGTGAGAAACTCCATCATTATTTGTATGATTAATAATAATAGAGGGCTTTCCTACCCGCTCTTTTACTATATTACCTGAAGCATCATGATATATTTTCAGCGGAGAAGAAACATCATAATAAACTTCCAGCGTGGGAGAAGCATCACCACCTTGTTCTGATTGTGGTGCGAGTAAAACACTTGATTGAGTCGCATAAGAACTTGTGCTTAGTCCAATTAAAACAATAGAGAATATATTAAACTTTTTCTTTGTTAACATCATAAATTAGCATCCTACATTTAAAAATAAGTTGCTAGTTTTATTAAAATGACCCCATAATAATATTAAAAATAAAACACAAATAATATTAATGTTTTTAAAAAATCGGACTAAAATTTATTTAAAGACAACCAGAATAAATAAAAAATAATGACGATATATTTCATAGCGTCATTATTATTAACCACTCTTATATAAGCACTTCTATCTTAATGAAATTATCATTTTTTAATAATAACCTTATCTCTATTCACATTGTGAATATTGATTTATTTCCTTTTTTTATATTTATTCTATCATTATAATCATTATTAATAGCATAAATATTTCCATTAATATCAATATTATCATTAACCGACAAACTTACTGATGATAAAATATTAACTAGATTAGCATCCTCATGCTGAATATAATTTCCGGATTTAAAATCAACATTAGAATATTCAAACCTTTGATAACCTTTATTAATTAGATCACCATTAGATAGGTCAATATTTAAATTTGTCTTATATACAGTAAACCTTGAACCTTTATTATTTGAGAAAATAGTTGACTTTATACTTGAACCAGAATTAATGTTTACTTCATATTTTTCTTTGATATCTAATAAGGTTAAAAAAGGTAATATACGACTTCCTTTTATATTTATTTCGTTAAAGTTTTTTAATTTTGCATTAGATGTTAGCGTAAAATATCCCGTATTAATAACACCTCGATTAATAAAATCGCTTTATTTGATGTAACAGAAAAATTATTTATATTTAAAGTAATATTTTTTTCAATGGAAGTAGCACCATGATAACGACCTTTAGCTACAGTTCTATTATTTATTATATAAAACTATATATTAATTCATCACTGATAATTTTCATTTTATTTGCATAAATAGTTCCATTACCTTTAAATAGAATATTATTAGAAATAATAGAAACATCATTATACATCATATTATTTTTAGTTTTAACAGTGATTTTTGATTGATCCGTCAAGATAAAATTTATCATAAAATCTATCGGTTTTTCACGACTAGTAAATCCTGTTATTAAGGTCAACTTTGCTATATTATCAAAATCACAATTTGTACACGTAATACCGTTAGGATTAGCAATTATCATATTAACAGGCATACCCTCTACTGATAATTTACCTGCTAATACACTTTCGTTGTTTGATGTCACTTCACTAATCACTGTTGTGGGAAAATTATGTTCCCCAACTTTAAGTAATGCTCCCTCTTTCCCTATATTAAAACTCTCATAATAATTATGTGAAACACCTTGAATATTAGCTTTTTCTATTTCTATAATAGGCTTATTTCCATCATAATGAATAGCTAATCCTTTAGATAAATATTTATCTTTTTTAATAAGATCTTGACAATAATGGTGTTGATTGAAGAGTAGATGCAATAATAAAAGTTATAATTCTATTTCTTGTCATATTAAATTATTTTTAATTAAAATTGATAAGGGCGAGGATTATTATTGAAGTAATTAAATCAAGATATTATAAATAAAACATATTCAAAAATTTGTATATTTATAATTTAAATATAGAATTAATATATTGATTAATAACGCATCTACTTGTATCTATCACATGGCATATTACAGCGAAAAAAGCCACTTAATTAAATTAAGTGGCTTTAAAATTAATTCTATTTATTGGGAGGATTTACTACTGATTACCACCAATCATTGACGTCATACGAATACGGCGGCCTTCACTAACTTCCATATTCGACAACACAGCTAATTGTGGCAGGCTACGACGTAAGAAACGTGATAATAATGAACGCAGCGCATGATTAACTAATAATACTGGTGCACCGCCTGACATCTCTTGATGTCGCACCGCATCAGCCGCTTGGTGTTCAATATTTTCAGCCAGCCCCGGTTCTAATCCACCACCACTTTGCATGGCTTGTAATAATAAACGCTCTAAGCCAGCATCTAACCCAATAACCTGAATTTCGTCTTGATCACCAAACCAATGCTGAGTAATAGCGCGACGTAATGCCACACGAACAACCGCCGTTAATTCACTCGGATCTTTTTGTTCTGGTGCGTGCTCAGCTAATGCTTCTAATATGGTTCTCATATCACGAATTGGTACCTGTTCAGAAAGTAAATTCTGCAATACCTTGTGCAATACCGTAAGAGAAAGCATATCTGGGATCATGTTTTCTGTCATTTTAGGGAGTTCTTTACTTACCCTATCAAACAACATTTGTGCTTCTTGACGGCCAAACAGCTCAGAAGCATATTTGGTCAGTGCATGGTTAAAGTGTGTTGCAATCACGGTACTTGCAGCAACAACAGTATAACCCTGTACTTGTGCTTGCTCTCTTAAACTGTCATCAATCCATACCGCAGTAAGCCAAAAGCAGGCTCTTGAGTAATATCACCTTCTAGTGAACCTACCGCATTTCCTGGATTAATCGCTAGCCAGCGCCCCGGATGCGCTTCACCATGACCAATTTACCCCTTTCATTAAAATACGATAGGCAGATGGCCTTAATTCCATGTTGTCGCGGATATGCACGACTGGCGGTAAATAGCCAGTTTCTTGGGCAAACTTTTTACGGATACCACTGATACGGCCTAACAACTCGCCATTTTGCTTGCTATCTACCATCGGAATTAAGCGATAACCGACTTCCATTGCCAGTGGATCTTCTAATTGCACATCTTCCCATGACGCTTCAACAACACGACTTTGCTTTTCAACTTGCTCCATCTCTTTTTGTTGTTGTACTTCGGGATTAGCGTTACGACGCAAGATATACCAACCAAGCCCAGCCAGTGCCCGCAGTAAAGACTAAGAAAACAAAGTTTGCATTCCTGGTACTAAACCTATTAGCCTAATACAGCGGCTGTTAGCAATAATACACGTGGGTTATAAATAACTGCGTCACCATTTGCTGACCAACGTCTTCGTCAGTCGCAACACGCGTAACAATAACACCCGCCGCTGTTGAAATGATTAATGCAGAATTTGGGCAACCAGTCCATCACCAATGGTTAATAGAGTATAAGTACTTGCAGCATCGTTTAGTGGCATGTTGTGTTGAGCAACACAACAATTAAGCCCCCACAACGTTGATGACGAGGATCATCAACCAGCGATAGCATCACCACGAACGAACTTACTCGCACCATCCATTGAACCGTAGAAATCTGATTCTAAAGAAACTTCTTTCCGACGTATTTTCGCTTCTTCTTCGTTAATAATGCCGGCGTTTAAATCGCATCATTGCCATTTGTTTACCCGGCATTCCGTCTAACACGAAACGCGCACCAACTTCAGCAATACGCCCCGCACCCTTGGTGATAACCATAAAGTTAATCAATACAAGGATAATAAACACCACAATACCGATGGCAAAATTACCACAACAAGGAAGTGACCAAAGGCTTCAACAACGCGTCCTGCGGCAGCCGAACCCGTATGACCATCCATTAAGATGATACGGTAGAAGCAACGTTTAGGGATAACGTAATAACGTTGTAAATAATAAGATGGTTGGAAAGCAGCAAAATCTAATGTGCGTCGAGTGAACATCGCCACCAACAGCACATAATAGAGAGTGCAATATTAAAGGTAAATAATAGATCCAATAGAAAAGGTGGCAATGGCAATACCATCATTGACAGTATCATCAAGATAAGCACTGGCCCTGCCAGTATCTGCCACTGAGAACTTTTCCAATTTCCCGGCAAGCGGAGTAATGAGGCCAATTAGCCATGACGATTATCTTCTCCAGCAAAGTCCAGTGCGGGAGGCACTGGCAAGTTCATAGGTTGTTTAGGTTTTAAACCACCTTCGGTTTTCCATCGTTTCAGTGATAAACCCACGCCAATACTTCAGCAACCGTGCATAAAGCGTTGCGGGTATAACATGGCCAATCTCACTGTGACGATATAATGCCCTGGCAAGCGGAGGGCTTCCAGCAGCGGAATTCTAATGTTCTGCACCAATTTCTTTGATTTTTAACGCAATAACTCCCGCACCTTTAGCTATACTTTTGGTGCTGTCATTTTATCGTTATATTGCAAAGCAACGGCGTAGTGTGTTGGGTTGGTGACGATAACATCAGCTTTAGGTACATCGGCCATCATTCTACGGCGAGACATCGCATGTTGTTGCTGACGAATACGTGCTTTAAGTTGAGGGTCACCTTCTTGTTGCTTAAATTCATCTTTAATTCTTGTCGAGTCATGCGTAACTTTTTCAAATGACTACGTATTTGGAAAATAATATCGAATGCAACCATAGGTATTAACATCAATACAGCAATATACACGGCAAAAATCAGTAGTTGCATAGCATTGGCTAATGCACTTAATGGAGGAAGCGTGATCAAATGAAGAATATCGTTCCAGTTGTGCCACAAGAAAATATACGCGGCTAATCCAACAAACAGTGATTTCAATATCGCTTTAAATAATTCTGCCAACGCATTCATAGAAAAATACGTTTTAATCCAGAATAGGGTTCCATTTTTTTGGATCAAATTTAATTGATTTACTACTAAAGTTAATACCACCCATAGGGCTGAGCCACCAATGGCAACCAAAACTAACCCTAAGAAAACAGGCGATAGCGCAAAGACCGCTTGTTTAATCAAGCTGCCAAACGAGGAATGAGTAAATTTTCATTACCAATAAGGTGATGATTAAAAGTAAATCCTTCCGTTAACATGGCATGTAGCCCATGAGTAATAAACCCACCGCTCATCCACAATAAACTGACACCACCTAAGATCATCAAGACTGATGAAAGCTCTTTAGAACGAACAATCTGTCCATCCTTTTTCGCTTTTTCCTTTTTATGGGGTGTGGGTTCCTCTGTTTTTTTCGAGATCGCTATCTTCAGCCACAGTCAGTCCGATTTAGATAATGAGTTTAAAAGTATCAATGAAATGACTCTAAGCATGACAAATTAAGCGGAAATTGATGGGTGGAACAATCACAAATTTACGGGGCTTTTTAGGCTATGGCATAAGAAAGGAAAATATAATGCGGATCACACAAAAAATCGTACAAATAAAAATAAATTATCAATTCACTAGAAAAGTAAAGCAAAACTTAAAGGGATAATTCAGAAGCCGCTTAAAAAAGCGGCTTACATTTTCCTCAATAGAATGCTCTATTAAAGTTTTATTGAGTTGTTTTTTATCCATAAGTAAACAATCCTAAACGTGCAGAGTTGCAGAGTTGCAGAGTATAGAGCGAATGCATCCTGCATATTAATAACATCCATATCGCCCTACAACTCATCAATAAATTAGAAACCCATACTTTCCAGTAAATCATCAACCTGATCTTGATTTTTGATCACACCAGCATTGTTTTTATTCACTTGTGGACCATTTAATAAAGAGTCTGTTTCTTTCTTCACATTTTTCTCAAGTTGCTCTGGTGGTAAGTTCTCCATTAATACCATCACAAGTTGTTTTTCAATTTCTTGAACCACACTCATCATGCGTTAATTACCTGACCCGTCAGATCCTGAAATCCTGTGCCATCATGATTTCCAACAATTGACTGTTTGTAAAAGCCGTCGACTCAGGGATATCCCGCAAATAATTGCGGGTATCTGTAACAAGTGAGCGTACATCTTTTAGCTCTTCTGGTTGCTCAAACCATTGGTTCCAGCGTTCAGTTAGCTTACTTGCATCGGCACTTTAGCGCTTCCTGTTTCGGTTGCGCAGCTTCAACACAATTCAATGTACGCTCAGCTGCCTGAGCGGTCATTTGAGCAACATAATCCAGTCTTTCCCTGGCATCAGGGATGGCTCTGCTGCTTCGGCTATTGCCTTATCCAATCCTAATTCTCGCAAACTGTCGCGTAACATCCGCGTCAATTGTCCGATCCGGCTGATAATATCTGATGTGTTATCGATATATCTTTCGGCATAATTGGATTCCCACTCATTGTGACTCCTTAGATGCCCAGTTTTTCAAAAATTTTATTTAGTTTTTCTTCGAGAATAGCTGCTGTAAAAGGTTTAACAACATATCACTTGCACCCGCTTGCGCTGCTGCAATAATGTTTTCTTTTTTGGCTTCGGCGGTCACCATAAGTACAGGTGTTGTCGCTAATCAGCATCACTACGAATATTTTTCAACAGCTCTAGACCATCCATATTTGGCATGTTCCAGTCTGTGATAACAAAGTCGATAGTCGAATTGCGTAATTTAGCTAACGCGTCAGCACCATCTTCTGCTTCATCTACATTCGTAAAACCTAATTCCTTTAGTAAATTACGAACTATGCGGCGCATTGTTGAAAAATCATCAACCACTAAAAATTTCAGATCCTTACTTGCCATTGAAAACTCCTTCAAAATATATCGGCAAATGACTGTATTACTTTTTAAACTGAACTAAATCAGATGCGCAATGATTGCGTACTACTGATTTTCATCAATACCGCTTTGCTCATTGCATTGATACTTTTCACCTCATCAACTGCGCCCAGTTCAACCGCAGCACGAGGCATGCCAAAGACGACGCAACTCGCTTCATCTTGTGCAAAGGTGTAGCTACCTGCACGACGCATTTCTAATAAGCCTGCAGCGCCATCACTTCCCATCCCTGTTAAAATAACGCCTATCGCATTACGCCCTGCATATTTCGCAACCGATCTAAACAGCACATCAACTGAAGGACGGTGGCGATTCACCGCGGGTTCTTTATTAATATGGATCTGGTAATTAGCACCATTACGACGAAGTTCCATATGGAAATCACCTGGTGCAATATAGGCGTGACCAGGTAATACGCGCTCGCCATCTTCTGCTTCTTTTACACTTATCTGGCATAAACGATTAAGTCGTTCTGCAAATGAGTGTGTAAACCCTGCTGGCATATGTTGGGTAATTAATACCGCAGGGCTCGTAATAGGTAATGGTCTAAAAAGTTACGAATTGCCTCTGTTCCACCGGTTGAAGCACCCACTGCAATCAACTTTTCACTTGATATCATTGGAGTAAATGATATCGCCTTAGAAGGCGGAGCTTTTACTTCACGGCGACTAAGTCTAGCCTGAGCGGCTGCACGAATTTTTTCTGCGATTAATTCACTATAAGCCAGCATACCTTCACGCAGACCCAATTGTGGTTTAGTCACAAAATCAACTGCACCCAGCTCTAATGCTTTTAGCGTCACCTCTGAACCTTTTGCAGTTAATGATGAAACCATCACTACAGGCATTGGCCTTAACCGCATCAGTTTTTCCAAGAAATCAATACCATCCATTCGTGGCATTTCAACGTCTAACGTTAATACCTGAGGGTTGTACTTTTTTATCAAGTCACGTGCAACAATCGGATCTGGAGCACAGTCAACGACCTCCATATCACTGTGACTATTGATTATTTCTCGCATGATTTGACGCATTAATGCCGAATCATCAACACAGAGTACCGTTATTTTATTCATAACCTCTCCTTACTGGTGTCAGCCCGTAAACGGTATGCCCATGCAAGTAGAATTCCTTGCTAAGCTGGCTTACATTTTCAGAATGCCCAACAAATAGCATTCCATCTGGCTTAAGTAATGGAATAAAACGGCTAAGTAGACTTTGTTGTGTTGCTTTATCAAAATAAATCATCACATTACGACAAAATATCGCATCAAAACCACCTTCTAAATTCCATTGCCTTTCGAGTAGATTCAAATACTGAAAAGAGACCATCTCGCTGATTTGCTGTCTAATTTTCACGTATCCTTCAAAATCGCCGACACCTTTGAGAAAATATTTTTTTAAATATTCCTCATTTAATGTTTTAAGCTCTTCCTGTCGGTAAACACCTTTACGGGCTTTATCCAACACATTCGTATCGATATCGCTGGCAATAATTTTTGTTTTATAGGGATTGTTTCCAAAAACATCGCGTAAAGTCATCGCTATTGAATAAGGCTCTTCTCCAGTAGATGCAGCTGCACACCATACTCGGTAGACTCCTCCTGCCCTTTTTCTGGCATGTTTTGCCAAAATAGGAAAATGATGCGCTTCCCTGAAAAATGCAGTGAGATTAGTCGTTAATGCATTAATAAACTCTTGCCATTCAGGGTTGCGTACATCACTTTTAAGAAACGCAAGATAGTCACCAAAGTTATTCATCCGTAATTCACGTAACCTCCTAGTGAGACGGTTATAGACCATCTCCCTTTTGTTGTTAGTCAGTACAATACCTGCCTTTTGATAAATCAATTGGCATATGGATTGAAACTGATCATCGGACAACATGAACCGTTGGGCAAATATGTCTAACGGTTGAGCAGCGATATCTGATAAGACTTCAGTAACATTACGTTTCATTATTTTTTAATGGGTCTTTTTAAAAAATGATTTTTTATCTGCTTTTTTCAACCCATTACCTTCTAGGGATTGAGAAGACTCGTTCTCATCCGTTTCAGGCAACTCGAATGCCGATACAGCATTAACAAGGTTATTAGCCTGATCTTCTAATGCTGCGGCAGCAGATGCTGATTGCTCCACCAGTGCAGCGTTTTGCTGTGTCACCTGATCCATCTGACTGACTGCATCAGCGACTTGGTGAATACCTCTGCTTTGTTCGTCAGAAGCGGAGGCGATTTCTGCCATTAACTCAGTGACTTTATTTACTGATGTGACGAGTTCCTCCATTGTTTGCCCTGCATTATTGACTAATTGAGAACCTTGAGAGACACGTAAAACAGATTCATCAATCAATAACTTAATTTCTTTAGCAGCATCAGCACTACGCTGGGCAAGGTTACGAACCTCTCCTGCAACAACAGAGAATCCACGCCCTTGTTCACCCGCACGAGCAGCTTCCACTGCCGCGTTAAGTGCCAATATATTGGTTTGGAACGCAATACCATCAATCACACTGATAATAGCACCTATCTTTTGAGAACTTTGTGTAATCGCATCCATCGTTTCAACAACACTGTGAGTGATTTCACCACCACGTATTGCTGTTTCAGATGCAGATTCCGCAAGCTTACTCGCTTGCAACGCGTTATCCGCATTCTGTTTAACTGTTGCTGTTAACTGCTCCATGCTAGCCGCCGTTTCTTCTAAAGAAGCAGCTTGTTGCTCGGTGCGAGAAGAGAGATCCGTATTTCCTCTAGAAATTTCCTGAATACCAGAATGCATCGCATGACTGTTGTCGCGTACAATACGAATAGAGCCTGCAAGTTTGCCTCGCATATCCCGAAGCTTGCGAAACACATCACCAATTTCATCATCAGTAAAAACGAGGATTTCACGATTTAATTTGCCTGTAGCAACATCATTGAAGTAATGGCTTAAACTTGCAAAAGGCTTAATGATATTAAAACTTAGCCAGCGATGAGCAGCAATTGACACGACAATAACCATCGCTATTGCACCGATAAACATCAAAATAGCAATAGAATAAGATTGATGTCCTTGTTCAATAGAGTCAGTAATTTCGTTTTGTACATAATTCATATAGGTATTAAATGAATTTTCCATTGCTGTTTGATAACGTTCTGTCGGTTGATCTAAATATCCTTGGAAGTCACCACTTTTGAGCATTCGGTGTAAATCTTTTAATGCGCTATATAACGCTTGATAATCACTTTTTACAGAATCAACTATCTCTTTTTCTGCTTCAGGTATCGCCTCTTTATTAATATCAGCGAGGAAAGTTTGAAAATGAGTATTCGCCGTTTCCAAGCGTGAAAGTGCTATTGATTCAATAGATTGAATATAATCCGTTGACTGTTCAGTTTTCATTGCGATAGCAACACGATTAATCGCATTGCGGGTCTGTATCAAAGATGCCCAACTTAATCCTAATTCATCTCGCTTGGAAGTATCTAAATCTATTCTGGTGATCTGATTGTTATTCAAATGCACTATTCCCAGTGAGATACCACTAGAAATCACCTGCATAACGCAAAACATCATCAGTAATATATATAGACTGGTGGATATCTTTAATTTGCGAAACCTAAACATGCCTTCACCTCGTTTAAAGCGGTGGTAAATTGCCACCGCTTGTCAGCCACTTGTTGTTGTTAGAAAGTTTCCCAGTTAGCGGGATCTTCAACACTGCTGCTCTTTTTCTTTTCTGAGGTTCCTGGTTTTATAAGTGGAGCAGCGGCTTTAACTACAGGGGTTGCATCCAATTCCTTTTTTTCTTGCAATACGACTTCTTCCTGACTTTGTTGACCCGGTAATTTGAAGATTGAAACTAAGCGGGTTAATGCAACTGCTTGATCTTCAAGACCAGCAGCAGCGGCTGCAGATTGTTCTACTAAAGAGGCGTTTTGCTGAGTGACACGATCCATTTCAGATACAGCAAGACCAACTTGTGATATTCCTCGACTTTGCTCATCCGATGCCGAGGCAATTTCCCCCATAATATCGGTTACACGAGTCACTGAATCCACAATGCGTGTCATGGTTTCTCCCGCACTTTCTACTAGCACAGAGCCAGTTTCTGTACGACTAACAGAGTCTTCAATCAGTGTTTTTATTTCTTTAGCAGCTTCTGCACTTCTCTGTGCAAGATTACGAACTTCGCCGGCAACTACGGCAAATCCGCGACCATGCTCACCAGCTCTTGCAGCTTCAACAGCCGCATTCAACGCCAAAATATTGGTCTGGAATGCGATGCCATCAATCACTGCTGTGATATCGGTGATTTTTTGAGAACTTCCGGCTATGTCGTGCATTGTTTGCACCACATTAGCAACAACTTTTCCGCCTTGGCGGGCGATATCTGAAGCATCATTCGCAAGATTACTTGCTTGACGAGCGTTATCTGCGTTCTGTTTAACTGTCGCAGTTAACTGTTCCATGCTTGCCGCAGTTTCTTCCAGTGATGCCACCTGCTCTTCAGTACGTGCAGATAAATCATTATTTCCCGCAGCAATTTCGCTAGTGCTGTTATAAATATTTTCTGTACTCTGATAAACACCGCGAACGGTATGGATGAGCTCTTGTTGCATGTGTTTCAATCCGCTGGCTAACATGCTCATCTCGTTACGTCCTTTCACTTCAATATTTGGACGTAAATCACCTTCTGAGAAGGTTTTAATACTTAATAAAAGTGCATTTAGCGGTCTAATCAATGCATTACGCAGCGCAAACCAGCATAGAATTAATGCAGTAATGACGATAACGGCTAATGCAATCATGGTCGCGACTGTACGTTGATGAGAGGCTTCTAATGCCAGATTTAATTCTTCATTAAATTTCTCATTACGCATTACATAAGAGAGGTATTCTTTATAGAATCCATCTTGATAAGTCGTAGTGGGTTGTTCAAAAAAATCCTTCAAGTTTTTATCTTGAAGGAGAATTTCCAGCTGATTTAATGCTGAGAAATATTCAATAAAACGTCCCTTTAAGGCACGAACATCATCTTCTGAATGAACGGCAAAAGCCGTAACGTTCTTTTCAAATTCTTTGAATTTCTCATCAGCACGCGCCATGTTTTTACGTGCAAGACCTGTGAGATAATCGGTTGATAATGATTCGTCAACTTTCATCTCTCTATCTTGTAATAGATAGCTAATCGCGGCACGATTAATATTATTACGCGCTTGTAGTAAGTTAGCCCAGATTTCATCTAGGCGCTCACGTTGCTCTTGTATCGTTAGTGTTTTATCAAGGTCACTTCTTGTCTCTACTATATTTGAGTAGAAAACACCCCCGGATATAAATTGCAAAACACCAAACAACAGAAGAATGGATAATAATCCAGTCACTATTTTCATTCGGCTAAACATAGTTTCCCTTTTTATAATAAATGGTATGAGCAAGTTATCGGCAGACTTAAGAGAAACTTTATAGGTTTTCATTCGCCTTAATGCCGTTTTTACTCTATTAGTAAACGGTGTTAATATTGTTCAATATTAAAATGATTAGCATAAAAAACTTTATAGTTATATTTGTAAAAATAATAATACTACAGGTAATTGATTGGTGATCTTAATTTAATAAACTAAAGAAACAAAACTTAAATGAAATTATAAATTTATTTTTTAATCCCTAATTTCGCTTAAGTTTAAATTAAGTGAAATTTTCATTTATATTTAATAAAAAAATATAAAATATAAAAATAGCTATTCCGGTAAAGCTACCGGAACAGTGTTAGAATAAATATATTTTTAAAAAATAAAATTTATTTAGCTTGGATTGTTGCGCTATCAACTAATTCCATTTCTTCGCTATTGAGTAATTTTTCAATATCAACCAGAATCAACATTCTTTCATCTAAAGTGCCAAGTCCTGTTAAGTATTCGGTTGACATTGTAACTGCAAACTCTGGCGCAGGGCAGATTTGCTCTGGTTTTAGCGTAAGAACATCAGAAACGCCATCCACAACAATACCCACAACACGGTTTAATAAGTTAACCACAATAACAACAGTATTGTCATTATAAGTCACATTTTCTTGTGAAAATTTAATACGTAGATCAACTATCGGAACAATTACACCCCGTAAGTTAGTTACCCCTTTAATAAAGCTTGGTGCATTAGCAATACGAGTAACTTGATCATATCCACGAATTTCTTGTACTTTTAAAATATCAATTCCGTATTCTTCATCGCCCAGCGTAAAAATTAGAAATCCTTGTCCAACAGTTTCACCGGATAATTTCTCGAAATGTTCCGAAGCCATAATCTTATTTTATCCTCACTATTAAATAACTGCACTTGCAGTTGTATTCTTTTTCTTTTTTGTCATTTGTGTATGACTTAAACGTTGTAATTCTGGCACATCAAGAATTAAAGCAACACTGCCATCACCCATAATTGTTGCCGCAGAAATACCCGGAACTTTTCGGTAATTACTTTCTATATTTTTAACCACAACCTGATGCTGGCCAACTAATTTATCAACTAATAATGCATAGCGACGTCCTGCGCTTTGTACTATTACGGCAATAGCTTGCGTAATATCAGTTTGAGCACCTTCAATATTAAAAGTACGATGTAGTTCAATAAGCGGTAAGTATTCACCCCTTACTTGCAATAATTTTTCATCACCCGCAAGTGGATAAATATCATCCTCTTCAGGTTGTAACGAGCTGACAACCGTGCCCAGTGGTAAAATAAAGACTTCATCCTGAACTTTTACAGACATACCATCTAAAATGGCTAACGTCAGCGGAAGTAAAATACGAATACGTGTCCCTTTGCCAACTTCAAAACTAATTTGAATTTGACCGCCCATTTCTTGGATATTTCGTTTTACAACGTCCATACCCACACCACGGCCAGACACATCAGTAACGACTTCGGCGGTAGAAAAACCAGGTGCAAAAATCAGCATTGCAACGTCTTCATTACTCATGTTTTCTGAAACAGAAAGCCCTGAAGACATCGCTTTTTTCAAAATACGTTCGCGATTTAACCCAGCACCATCATCAGTCACTTCAATACAAATATTGCCACCTTGATGTTCTGCTGACAGAGTTAACTGCCCCGCTTCAGGTTTACCAGCTGCAACACGATCTGCTGGCATTTCAATACCATGATCTAAGCTATTGCGTACTAAATGAGTCAGTGGATCAATAATTTTTTCAATCAAACTTTTATCGAGTTCAGTTGAGCTACCAATCATATTTAGCTCAACTTTTTTATTCATTTTACCCGCTACATCGCGTACAACTCGGGGGAAACGACTAAAAACATATTCCATCGGCATCATACGAATCGACATAACCGATTCTTGTAAATCTCTAGAATTACGCTGTAATTGAGCAATACAACTTAGTAGATCGCTGTAAATAGATGGCTCAAGCGTATCACTATGTTGCGCCAACATAGATTGTGTAATAACCAGCTCACCAACTAAGTTGATTAACTGATCCACTTTTTCTACCGCAACTCGAATACTGGTAGATTCTGTTTTCGGTGTCGCAGCAGCTGTCGGTCTTCTTGCGGGAGCAGATGGTGTAGCGGCAGGTGCTGGGCTAGTAGGCTCTTTTATTTCAGGTGTTGGAGATTGTGCAACCTCTGCTAAATCAGCACTTTTTTCTTTTACACTATCCGCAGCAGCAATTTCATTAGCTTCTTTTTTTACTTCAGAGGCTTCTTGATGATTATTGCTCGTGTTCTCTTGCGATGCTGATTTACCAAATGAGATCTGTTCTGGCTCAATGACGAAACAAAGAACAGCACTAATATCTTCTTCTGTCGCTGTTGTTTTTAATATTGCTTCAAGGCCATGATGCTGTTTTTCAGCTTGGCTGACTTCACCAAGATGTTTTAATTCATCTAGCATTAAATCAATATCTGTCTCTTTAAGGTCAGATAAAATAATGTGATGGTAAAAGTGACCATCCGCTGCGCGTTGAGATTTAGTCTCAACTTCTTCAGTTTGTACATTATCAACTTCTGATGATTGAGCAGAACTGTTAAGAGGTGGGGCATCTACGGCTGAAGATGTTGCCTCAGCGACCACTTCTACTGTCGGTGCTGATTGTTCATCTTTTACATCGAGAGCCAACTGACGCAACTTCTCACAAATATAGTTAAATGTTTCCTCATCCGGTTCTTGTGAGTTTTTATGTGCATCCAATTGCTGTTGCATAATATCTTTCGCTTCCAGAAACAGGTTAATAATGTCGTCGGTGAGCGCCATCTCATGGCGTCTTGCACTGTCGAGCAAGTTTTCAAGCACATGAGTGGTCTGCTGAAGTTTAACGAAGCCAAATGTTGCGGCCCCTCCTTTTATGGAGTGCGCACTGCGGAAAATAGCATTCATCTGTTCTTGATCCGGGTTTTGCGGATCAAGTAATAGAAGATGCTGCTCCATATCAGCTAACAACTCATCTGCTTCATCAAAAAATGTTTGATAAAACTCAGTAATATCCATCGTTACTCATTCACCTTTACGCGATTACTAACAATTAAGAGCTTGCACCCTGTCTTGTCGTAATATTTGTCGATTGTGATGGCAAACTTTCCCCAGAAACTCCTGTTTCAACATTTTCCTTTTTTGATTCGGGAAGCTCAGATGCGGAAGACACAGACGGTTGTGTCTGTGTGTTTCCTGCTTTTTCTTGTGGGGTTTCTTGCCCTGAAAGTAGAGGCTCAACTTCTGATGCCTCTTTTACTGTCGGTGCAACCCGCTCATTCTCATGTATAATTTTTTGTTCTGCCTGCTTAGTTAACACAATGATTGTTATCCGTCGGTTTGCAGGAGCAAAACCATCCTCTTTGACTAAATGAACTGTTGATGCCATTCCAACAACTCGTAAAATTTTCCATTCGTTTAGACCTGCACCAATAAGTTCTCGGCGAGAGGCATTTGCACGATCTGTCGATAATTCCCAGTTGCTGTATTTCATTGCACCACTGGCATAAGGAATATCATCGGTATGACCTGATAGACTTATTTTATAAGGCGTATCATTAAGAATGGGTGCAATAGCAGTTAGAATATCCTTCATATAAGGCGCAACTATGGCACTGCCCACCCTAAACATTGGGCGGCTTTCTTTATCAATAATCTGAATACGTAATCCTTCATCCATCATATCGATCAGCAAATGTGGTTTAAGATCTTTTAAGCGAGGATCATTTAAAATGACTTGCTCTAAATTATCTTTTAAACGACGAAACTGTTGTTTTTCATTGAGCTGTTTATCTTCCTGCCCTTTTGGCAAAATATCACCTTCATTGTAGACAGGATCACGACCACCACCAGGAATAGGATTTGTTGCATCTCCACTAAAGCGCCCTTTTTCAATAGCGACTTTTAGTGGTGTACGAAAATATTCTGCTACACGCGTTAATTCTTGTGGGCTGGCGATAGAAAGCAGCCACATCACCAGAAAGAAAGCCATCATTGCAGTCATAAAGTCAGCATAAGCTATCTTCCATGAGCCGCCATGAGTGTTATGCTGTTTTCTCCCTCGCTTTTTAACCCTGATTATCTGTGAATTACTCTTCATAGTTACTCTTCTTTCATTGCATCAGGATTTGCCTGCATCGGTGTCCGTACCTGACGTACATGTTCTTCCAATTCAATAAATGAAGGTCTGTCTGCCAGAAAGAGGGTTTTACGCCCAAACTCAACTGCTATCTGTGGTGCATATCCATTCATGCTAGATAACAAGGTTGTTTTGATACACTCCATCATTTTCATTTGTTGACTAGAGCGTTGTCTGATCCGTGATGCTAACGGAGAAATAAATCCGTAAGCTAATAAAATACCTAGAAAAGTACCCACCATCGCGTGACCAATTAGCGCACCCATTTCACCAGCGGGTCTATCTGCTGCACCTAAAGCATTTACAACCCCCATTACCGCAGCAACAATACCAAATGCGGGTAATGAATCGCCCATGGTTGATAAGCCAGAAGCAGGAACTTCACTCTCTTCTTCGAAAGTGGAAATTTCTTCATCCATCAACGATTCGATTTCATAAGGGTTCATATTCCCAGTAACCATTAAGCGCATATAGTCGGTAATAAAATTGAGAATATAGGCATCTTTCATGATGCGAGGATACTGCGAAAAAATATCACTTTGTTGCGGATTTTCGATATCTCTCTCTAGCGCTAACATGCCGTTTTGGCGTGCTTTGGACAATAAACGAAACATGAGTGCCATTAAATCCATATACATCGCTTTATTGTAGTTTGTGCTACGCAGTAACTTAGGTAAGATTTTTACCGTCGATACGATAGCGCGACCATTGTTACCTACAATAAAAGCACCGATGCCGGCACCAAAAATGATTAAAAACTCTGCGGGTTGATATAATGCGCCTAAACTTCCTCCGACGAGGGTATACCCTCCGAGGACAGCACAAGTAACCACGATATATCCTAAGAGTACTAACACGCGATATCCCTTTAGCTAATTTCGTTATAGAGAGAATGGCGAACATAGCAGCAAGAGATAGGAGGGGATGAAGAAGCGGTTCAGGTTATAGAAAAGTTGACTCTATAACCTGGTATTTAACTTTCAATCTCGAATCACATTGCAAACTGTTCAAGACCATCCAACAGTTGTAAGTTAATATCGGCAGGATTGGCGGAAAGTTTACGTTTTTTTATTGCGCGAGAAGGTGGCTGGCACAGACTACAAACATAATTGCTGGCTGGCTGATGTGCGTGTGTAATAAATGAACCATTACATCTGGTACAAACTGAAAGTTGCAACATACCACTTTCAACAAAGCGTACTAATGTCCATGCTCTTGTTAAGGCTAAAATTGGTTCTTCGTTTTTGTCTGGTGGACATTGTTCTAGATATAGACGATATGCTTTAACGACAGCTTCAACACCAACACATCCCCCGTTTTTCAATAGAAAACGGTAGGCATTGTAGAACATTGAAGAATGGATATTTTGTTCCCATGTCATAAACCAATCCGTTGAAAAAGGTAACATTCCTTTTGGAGGGGGGCTCCCTCTTAATTCTTTGTATAATTTAATTAAACGCCCCCGACTGAGCTGAGTTTCGCTTTCAAGCATTTGTAAGCGAGCACCTAAGGTGATTAATTCCATTGCTAAGCGAATATCTTTCGCCTCTCGGACTATACTTTTCTCACTCATTGCTATGCCCGTTTCTTTGTTGCAGATGTATCTTGTTCCGCTAATTGACGAAACAAATTAGAGGAAAGAAGAATACCAGTATGGATTTGCTGCAAATCATCCACTCTAGACTCTTTAGTGAGTTGTTCTATTGTTTCGCTGTCTTCAAACCGGAAATTACAGATTAGTTGGTTTGTTTCAGCCAACTTAACCAATTGAGGCAATGTCAACTCTTTTAACGCATCAGCCATAGAATCACTAATACCAAGCCGAAACATTGCTGAAGCCTTTTCTTGGTTAATTAACCTTTGCGCCAAAAGCAAATACGATAAATTTATGTCATAAATATGCTTAAGCAATTCAACCGTACTCATCTCTTTACATCCCGTCCGATTATATTGAACAAAGAGGATCTTCCTTAAAGCAAGATCCCGAGGAAATTAATATAAAAGTATATTGAATCTCCAGGCCCCATTTTATGAACATGACTCGTAGTAACACTACCTTGTATTACTTAGTTACGGTCATTTTCAAAAGTAGCGAAAAAAACATTTAAATTAAAAAGAAACTTTAAATGCTCGCCAATATAGCGCGTTAAGAATAATCCTAACGCGACAACTTTACTCCTTAACGATTAAGTTATTCAACGGATAAAGTAGTCTAATTTAAATACTATGTGAGTTACATCACAAAAAGATAATCATTATTATGGAATTAGTTCATTAACTATTCAAGTGATAATGCTAATAAAACTTTGTGTAAATTAATAAGCTAATCTACCCAAATTAAAATATTAATGATAATTTTTTATTTTATACGATCTATTAAACTTATAAACTTAAAAATACAGCACAAAAATTTGACAAAACTACAATTATAGATTTTTTTGATCACAGTAACATATATTGCAATACCTCCTCCTCATCTTTGTCTAAACAGACAATCGTTATTTAATAAATATTTCTATAGATATTATTTTTTCACTGTTTACTTAAACCCTTAGAAATGATCACTTTTTATTTACAATTTGAGCAAAAAACACCCACATCTAATTATTTCTGGTTATCTCATTTTCTAGACACTTTTATACCTGTAAAATAACATTATTTTTCAATATGATAGATTCATATTAAATTCAGTTAGTAGTATAAGTCACATAAAATTAAATTCTTAGTTATGCATCTTACACCGCTAATCATTGAATATTTATTATCATCTCATTAAGGTTTCATTATGAAATAAAGTAATTTATCTAATTTATTTAAGTGACAATTTAACACGAAAATTACAGGACTCTTAATTCGAGTTTTATCGAACATAAATTAAGCATTGGAAAAAAATATCATCATATAAATAAGATTTATTAATGAATCACTGTCTATTTTATAATCACATCATGTTTTTAATTTTGATAACATCATTATTATTCTCAATAAAAATATCTAATTTAAATAAAAGTATAAAACTAGTTCTTTATTATTTTAATTAACAAAAAACATCTTAAATATATAATATTTGGCTTAAGTTAAATATAAACAAAAAATAAATAATTTATAAATTTCAGTCAAAACACCATTACAATAATAAATAAAATCATAATTAATAAAATATAATAACTTTATTAATAAAAAAACATAGCTTTATAACATAAGAATAAAAATTATTAAGTAGAATGTAAAAATAATAAAAATCTATAAAAATAATCTTTATTATTTTTATTAACTAATCACTTTATCTATAGAAGTAAAAAAGAAATATGAAATAATCATTCCAATTAAACAGAAAAAAATTTAAAGATATCTATTCTAACGCGATTAATTTACACCATATTAAAATGGAATATGTGCTTTTTTATTAAGATATCACCAGCTTAATGAGTATCAAAAAATAATTTTTGCTAAAATAAGTTACACCAAGCAGGAGTTTACATCTGTATAATTAAACTTTGTCAAAGTAAACCAAAAAGAAAACAATTTGATCAAAATAACACCTTATTGACCATTCTAATAGCAACTAGGATGAATTATAAAAAATTTGAGTTATCATTATAAAGGATAAGGTCAAAAAAACAGCAATTTTTGACCTCTTGTCTATAAGCCTTCTAAATGCGCCACAAGCAACCTTTAACTATCAGCCTTGATTACCACATCTTAATGTGTTTCACAGTACTTTTTGTGCCTATGCTAGCAAGTCTTCTAATTGACGAAGAATGTGCCCAAATTTTGATAAATAAGGTATTACTATATTAGGAAGTGAATCAGCCTTAAAGCCTCAAATATATATCTTCATATTTTTTTCTTTTACACCATTATCATATAAGTCAATCACTCCTTAAATGAGTAATATAGTGGTTATAATTAATGTTAATTACAATAAAGCCCTTGATAGCGGTGATTTTTAACATTTATACATCCTTTATTTCATTACTATAGTCATCAATAATTCATACCATGAATTTAGTCACAATTTGACACCTTGATTTTTGTAAAGTAGCTAATTTACAAAATATTGTTACAGTATTTATCTATTGTAATAAATTACATCATTCATCAAGTGAATACGTCGGATGTAAAGTATCGCTTTAACTTTTATCCTTATTACTCCTTGTTTTTCAGTTTTCAATCACGCAATCACGACGATTTATTTTTATCATCGAATTCTATTTTTTTAGATTTTTTTCACGTTTTTAAGTTTATCTATTTGTGAAAATCTAAAAAAGACAATATAAGATAATAGCTATATTTATTCCCGAGATGAATGATAGCGATGCGTTTATTTCAAACTCAGATAATTCTCCTTCTGTTAAAAGAGAGAGTTATATCCTTGACAAGGATATAACTAACTAATACATGGAATTATCATTTTATAGCTAGATTGGATTGGTATAATTTTTTCAACGTCATTATAAGATTACTTATTGGTATCATTTAGTCTACAGAACGTTTACAAATCTTTTGATACTTTTTCAAAAGATTTTAGTGCACTATCGATAAGTAATGACAAACAACGTTAATTGAGTATTCATCAACTTTACTGTAGCAGGCAAAATCAGCTATTTGAGCCAGAGCTCATCCTACCAGATGAGAGTTCGATTTTATTAAATTAGAAATTTTACTTAAAAAAACAGATATTAATTAATCAAAATTAAAATCACTGCTAGATTTTTCACCAAATACATTGAAATAATTTGAGAGTATTCTTTTGTCACTGAGTTAAAACTTAGTGTTATCAACGCAACGCGCTGAAAATAAGACAAAATTCTATACTGCATTAAGTACCTTAATAACGACTTTTCCTTCTACCATAGTGATAGAGCCCCTGCTAAATGAGTGCCCACACCTGTTATTACTATTCTACTAAGCCATTTAAACAAGAAAATTTATGCTAAATTAACATAATTGTCTTCAAATCAAATCTAGCTTTATTTCGCTTTCAATCAAAAAAAGAGTCTTATCATTATTAGTATAAAACTATGCCAATAGTAGATTTAATATGATTGCTTATATCAAATGCGTCTAATTTCTATTTATCACTCTCACTTTATTTTTATATACGGATAAACCACAATACAAATATTGTACTTTTCTTGTCTTAAACAAATGCATTATTGAATACAGATAAAAATATGAAATATTTTATCTCCTCATAAATAGGTATGTTGCTCTCATTTTTAGTAGAATTATTTTCAACAAATAATAGTTACAAGAATAATAATTACGTTAATAAAATATTTTCAAGTATAATAACGAGTATATATACTTAATCAATGTCATCTTATAAACTTATTTTTAAAACTAATTACATCTTTTTAAGATCGTTTCTCTTATATTTTTTTCTAATATCCTTATTCTTTTATTTCATCTGTCTTTCCTTTTCTGGAAAAATGAGGAATAAATTAATCACTTATAGGGAAAGTTTCTATAGAATAGTAATTAAAAAAAGCCGCTTATAAGTGAATATAAGCAGCTTTATCTGATAAAAAAGCTATTTGAAATTATAGAATAATACCTAATATTTGCTACGCTGGATGTTCTGCTGCTATTTTCCAATTTATAGCGCTAACACTTTTTTCTAAACTTATTCGACAAACTATCGCTTCAATCTCTTTTTGCTCAACAGGTGTAGCCAATACTTCTGCACAAACTTCTAGCTGACTGGGCATTAATGTGTCAGCACTACTCAGTGATTGTAACCTAACATGCAGCCCATTTATTGCTTGTAAAATAAGCGTTCTGACTAAAACTTCGTCTTCTGCATCGCAAATAATACGTATTGAATATCGTTGCTCTATATCTATAGCCTGATGAGGGGGTTGTGCATTGATCCGTTGCGCAGCTTCACGTAATAGAATATTGGCGCAAAGGATCAAAAGTGTCGCCATCGTTGCCAGCGGATATAAACCTAATCCCGAAAGCACACCAATTCCCGCCGAACACCAAAGTGTGGCAGCAGTATTTAATCCACGAATATTCATTCCTTCTCGCATTATCACACCCGCACCTAGAAAACCGATGCCCGAAACAATTTGTGCAGCGATCCTACCCGGACTATCAGGAGAAGTTTCTATTGAACTTAAAATAAAAACAGCAGCACCTGTCGCAACTAACGCATTAGTTCTTAATCCCGCCATTCTTTGTCGCCATTGACGTTCTGCGCCAATTAATGATCCAAGACACATTGCAACGACTAAATTTAAAACATAAGGGGTAATAACCATGGGGATTTCCTCCATAAATTATGGCTAATATTTTGTGCATAACACAGATCTGTGCTGATAGATAAGCTATTGAAATGCCGCGCTAGATCTAGGAGGAGGAAATAATGAGAAAAAAACGTAACACATACATTCACCACTTACTTTACGAGTAATGAGGAGATGAAACTTGGGTGAGTGTATAGAAGATATTATAAAGTACACACTGCCCACCAATATTGGTAAGCAGTTTTTAGCAGAGAAAACAACTTACCGATTTTCTTGAATTAACCTACAACTTTGATTGTCCAATTTGTTTTCTCCTAACTAAAATTTGCCGAGAGTATAAGACGTTCATTTCAATATGTAAATGAACGTTACCTAAACAAATTACTTTTGCTGTATAGGGCGAACAAAAGTACCTTCATCGCCCTCTTTTTCATTAAAAAACCAGATACCTTTTGGATATTCTGGTAATGATACGAGATACATCGTACCTTCATTAAATTTTTCAATTAAGATAATTGTTCCTTGACGATCTTCAATACCATCTGTTTTTACTATCACTTGATCATTAATTTGCATTTCATCTCCTGATAAAAATTATCATTCTCTTTTTCTTTATTTTACCCATAACGAAAAAGCCTGCCACCGTTAGGTGACAGGCTTGAAGAAAATTTTTAAAAGGCTTTAAATTACAGAGCTGTTACGTTAGCAGCAGCTGGACCTTTTGCACCGTTTTCAATTGTGAATTCAACGTTCTGACCTTCAGCCAGAGTTTTGAAACCGTTACCTTGAATGGCAGAAAAGTGAACGAATACGTCTTTGCTTCCGTCTGCTGGAGTAATAAAACCAAAGCCTTTAGACTCGTTGAACCACTTAACTTGACCTTTCATTTTGTCAGACATGTGACTTTCCTATATATCAATAAAACGTTGCCTTCTCGGCATCTACTGGCCTGAAACACCTATAACTTATGGGCACACATGAAGAAAACGGTCAAAAAGCGATGCTGTTTAAAACTCATTTACTTAGAATGTCAATCATAAATCAGGTCTGTATTAAGGCCTTACTTATTAACGCATGAGACAAGGTTAATAGCAATAGTTTTATGCTCTTGAAGATTAAAAAAATGCAAATTGCACATTAAAAATACAAATCCTCCTCACTTTTTGTCACCCAACATAAACTTTATTTGATATTTTATATCTATTATTAACAACGACTAAGAATAATCCCAATAGAGTTTCAATAACAGTTAAGTGCTAAATTTAAAAAAACTGTTCTACCCGCTTATCTTGCCTCCATGATAATCTATTAACAAGAAACAAGTTTGCAACATTCATATATTAAGGTATTTACAATGAATGTATTAAAAGAAATCTTAGAGCGTGATCTAGACCGAATTAATAAAGCTGAAAAAAGAGATGGCAAACCACACTTTAATAGTCAATTTTTAAAAAATCACCTTTGGCTATGTATTAGTATGGTGCTCTCTTATATTTTACTCGCCGCATTATTAATCTATTCTCCTTATTTTGGCCTAATTTCACTCATTATTTTCACAGTGATGTTTGTCGTTATGGCGGGTGTCTTACTGTTTGATATAAAGCCTATCTATAAGTTCGAAGATATTGGCGTACTTGATTTAAGAGTATGTTACAACGGTGAATGGTATACATTTGAAAAAATTTCAGATGAAGCAGTAGATGAGATTCGCCAACATCCTGCTATTGCTCAGGAAATAAAAAACGAAATTGATGACATTATTCATAAAAAGCAAGAAATTCACTTTTATGATGTTTATCTAATGGCATTTGATCCCGCAAAAAAAACAATATCAATGTCACAACTCTCGCCTCAATCATAATCGACTCTCCGTGTTTACCAACAAAATACGGAGAATAACTTCTATTTTTTAACCGCTTTGTTGATAAAGCAACCAAACAGATTTTTTATCCACTTTTGGCGTTGACACTCTGATATATCATCGCTATGATTCGCCTCGTTCTCACGAG
Organism: Proteus hauseri; assembly: GCF_004116975.1. Classification (NCBI taxonomy): domain Bacteria; kingdom Pseudomonadati; phylum Pseudomonadota; class Gammaproteobacteria; order Enterobacterales; family Morganellaceae; genus Proteus; species Proteus hauseri. Next base: position 25,792 of record NZ_CP026364.1, read on the forward strand.
AACGCAATTCCTCCATAGTTCAGTTGGTAGAACGGCGGACTGTTAATCCGTATGTCACTGGTTCGAGTCCAGTTGGAGGAGCCAGATTTAGAAAAGCCCGCTTAATGCGGGCTTTTTGCTATCTATCATTTATAAAAATTGTTGTCATTGTGCTTTATCACTTTCTGCACTTTCTTTTCTTCTATATAGATAAACAAAAAAAGAATGCAATAACACTGAGTTTATCGCCTCACCAACTTTTATTGGTTATTCACAATCTCATGTTCAAGATGTTTTTTATAAGCTTCGATATCTTGTTCAATTTGAGGTTGCTTAACCACATCAAAACAACCGAATGTATTCAATGCTTTCATCCCCAAAAATTGATTTGCTTTATGGAATGGAAAATAAACCATATCAATTCCCTTACCTTCAAAGAACTGATTTTCCTCTTCAAAAGACTCTAAAGGAGCATTCCACGTAACTGAAAGTAAATATTTTTTACCTTGTAATAATCCACCAGAACCATATTTTTTAGATGGATCTTTCCGTGTTCTACCATCATCAATAAACATTTTTTCGTGGCCGGCACTAAATACATCATCGATATATTTTTTTAAGATCCAAGGCCCTTCCATCCACCATGCAGGCATTTGATAAATAACAACATCAGCCCATAAATATTTTTCCACTTCAGCATCATTATCATAACCATCATCGATACGCGTCGATTTTACATTGATCTTATATGAAGATAACAGTGATGTTGCCACCTCAGTTAAATGGTCGTTTAGCTTTCCTTCTGAACCACCAAACTCTTTTGAAGCATTAACAATAAAAACATTAGTCACTATAGACTCCTTTGTTCACACAAGAATTAATGAGAATGACTCTAACGCAATTGTTCACAATAGCCTTAACTCATTTCTCCATTATTCTTGCCTAATTATCCAAAGATACAGTTCGTGACTGATTTTCTTTTAATCGTTGCACATCCTTTAAAGGCGATAAACCAAATAAACGATGATATTCTCGACTAAATTGAGAAGGACTTTCATATCCCACAATAAAAGCCGCCTCGGCAGCATCTGCTGTTTCTATTAGCATCACTCTTCGAGCTTCATTAAGTCGTAACCACTTTTGGTATTGTAATGGCGTCATCCCTATACGATTTTTAAAATGATAATGAAAAGAAGAAGTACTCATTCCCACCAATGTGGTTAAATCTTCAATTCGAATAGTTTGACGGTAATATTGTTTTATCCAATCAAGTGCATCACTTATTTGGCGACAAGATGTACTTTGCGAAGCGAGTAATTGCTGGCGAGCGCCTTGTGTTGATCTCAATAAATAATAGAGGATCTCTTTTTGAATAAGTGGGGCAATAAAAGGTGCATCTTCAGGTGCATCCATTAATTTAATCAACCTTGTCACGGCTTGTAAAATAGGCGTGGTAACATGAACAACTTGCTGAGCTTGCTGTTGGTGATTTTCTTCCATCAATTGAAATTTATTTTCCGCAAGTAATTCTGGTAACAAAGAGAGATCTAACCTAATAAGCACGGCTAAAAATGGTTCTTCTTCTGATGCTTCACACACACTGGCAAAAGTTGGGATATCTGACGAGGTCAGCAGCATATTCATAGGATGATAACAATGTGTAGCTTGTCCGATAGTTACCCGTTTTCTCCCTTGTGCTGCTATGGCCAAACTTGGTTCATACATCCATCCTTCAGGTTCTGTTATCTTGGTATAGCGACATAACGCTAAATTCGAAACAGCGGTATCCCACCCCCCCTCACTTCCCTGAGTATGTTTAATCAGCGTTTTTTTAAACTGTTCAAACTCAGCTAAAATAGGTGTCGATAATTGTTTTATATCCATAAAAGCACCAAAATATTCAATATGTTTAAACACCGCCGTAATTGTATAACTTAATTTGAGTAAAAAATTCTCTTTTTAACATCATCATTCTCGTTTCTTTTTATATACGCTCTGCTTTTTAGCAAAAAATCAAAACCATCAAAAAAGAGATATAGATAACTATCTATTTTTTATACTTTTTTGCTAAAAAAGAAACAAAATGATGCACTCTTGAGCGAACAGTCATTTTTTTCGTTTTTTTACTTTACAAGGTGATAGAGGATAGCTATTATTCGCCTCGTTCTCTCGAGAACGCGATTCCTCCATAGTTCAGTTGGTAGAACGGCGGACTGTTAATCCGTATGTCACTGGTTCGAGTCCAGTTGGAGGAGCCAAATTTTAAAACCCGCCTAGTGCGGGTTTTTGCTTTTCTTACCCTTCTCTTCCTTTATTCTCTTATTTATATTTACTTTCTTTTTTCACTCTCTTTTTATCACGCTTTAAATATTTATCTGCAAAAACAATAGTAATACCGTCTTAAAACGATTTTTTCATACAAAAAATGATAAATTAGTTATTTTTTAACCACTTAAACTATTATTCTGTTTTTTTTACTTTACAAGTTCCACCAGCCTCGCTATCATTCGTCTCGTTCTCGCAAGAGCACAATTCCTCCATAGTTCAGTTGGTAGAACGGCGGACTGTTAATCCGTATGTCACTGGTTCGAGTCCAGTTGGAGGAGCCAAATTTAAGAACCCGCCTAGTGCGGGTTTTTGTTTTTATATTCTTTGCTTTTTTATTTTTTACTTCCCTTCTGCTGCTTATTTTATCTGTATCTATATTTAATGCCTTAAGTACTTTTTTCTCAAATTGATTGTTTGCTAACCCCTTTTTAGAGCATCTGATTTGAAAGTATTCAATATGTTGGTTATCTATTCATTTAAACCAATATATGATGATTGCCCTTTGACATCCTCTTTTTACCGCTATATGATACACGCCACTTAATGCAATTCCTCCATAGTTCAGTTGGTAGAACGGCGGACTGTTAATCCGTATGTCACTGGTTCGAGTCCAGTTGGAGGAGCCATTTCTATTTGTGTCACCCTCGTAACCTTTTGATTTTATTCTCTGTTTTACCTTACACACAATAAAAAAATACCATTAAATGGTAGCTATTTAATCGTTTTCGTTCTATTATTTTATCCCGGCTTGACTATCTATATAGTCCAATCCAATCCCGAATCTTTCGATTTTCCTAAGACACACGGAGCCGGTATATGACCACTGCACAACCTATCTCTATCACCATTCGCCGTCCTGATGATTGGCATGTCCATTTTCGTGATGACAACATGCTAAAAACCGTCGTTCCTTATACTAGTCGTTATTTTGGCAGAGCCATCGTAATGCCAAATCTCGTTCCACCTGTTACAACCATTGAAGCCGCTCGCGCTTATCGTGACCGCATTAAAGCAGCCATTCCTACTGGCGATCAATTTGAACCATTAATGACCTGTTATCTTACCGATAGCACGCAACCTTCAGAAGTTGAACAAGGCTTTTTACAAGGCGTTTTCACCGCTTGTAAACTTTATCCTGCTAATGCTACAACTAACTCTAGTCACGGTGTTTCTGATATCACAAAAATTTATCCTATATTAAGTGTGATGGAAAAGATCGGTATGCCACTACTTATTCATGGCGAAGTGACCGCAGCAGAGATTGATATTTTTGATAGAGAAGCTCGTTTTATTGATAGTGTTATGTCACCAGTACGTCAGCAATTTCCTGAGCTAAAGATTGTTTTTGAACATATCACCACAAAAGAAGCCGCTCAATATGTATTAGATGGAAATCAATACCTTGGAGCAACCATTACACCACAACACTTAATGTTTAATCGTAATCATATGTTAGTTGGTGGTGTTAAGCCTCACTTATACTGTTTACCTATTCTTAAACGTAATGTTCATCAAGAGGCGTTAAGACAAGCCGTCGCATCAGGTAACTCTCGCTTTTTCTTAGGTACAGATTCGGCTCCACATTTACAACATCGCAAAGAATCTTCATGTGGTTGTGCGGGTGTATTTAATGCACCTACAGCACTTGCCGCTTATGCTAGCGTATTTAAAGAACTTAATGCGTTAGAACACTTTGAAGCTTTCTGTTCTCTTAATGGGCCACGTTTTTATGGTTTACCCATTAATGAAGGTACTATTACATTAACAGAAAAATCGGTACAAGCACCGACTCAAATTATTTGTGATAACGAACCATTGATACCATTCTTAGCAAATGAAGATATTCATTGGGAAATTAGCACTAATTAATCATTCCCCTTGATCTTTTCTTCTTAATGCACCATATATCATTAGTAGCCGATAAATGGTGCATTTCTCTTTTTATCAGAGCCAGCACACACTTTTTTGTTACAAAAAAAATTTTTCTTTTTAATCAGAACGAATCTCGTATACTGAAAAGTAACCACATTCGTGGGAGCTTCTCTCTTAGTCAAAACCGGTTGTATGATTAGGAGGTACTATGAGTAGAAAAAATGAAGTTATTCAGACTCACCCTGTTGTAGGCTGGGATATTAGTACTGTAGATATCTACGATGCCATGATGTTGCGTTTACACTATCTTCCTGAAAACGAACATCATCCAGAAAATGCAGTTGTAGATAAAACACTTTGGCTCACAACAGATATAGCAAAACAGCTGATTCATATTCTTCAAGCTGGTATTGATAAAATTGAGTCATCTGAAGATTCTGTTTCAGACAACACCAAGCATTAATAAGAAAATTTCGAAAAGATATAGAACGCAAAACAGGAGTACATTGTACTCCTGTTCTCATTTGTGCCGCCTATAGATAACCCTGTAATTTCATTATGATTAATATACAATTTAGTTATTAAATTAAATAAAAAATACTCACCTATTAAATAGCACGGTAATTATATTTATTTTATTCGATATATCTTTCAGAAAATAATATATAAGCCGAATTGACACTAAACTCAGTTATCTCTATTTTAATAAATAAGGAACGAGGCTAACAAGGAAGTTATTTGTGAAAGTATTAATTATTGATAGATGTTATTTTACTCGCAATGGCATACGCCACTTCTTATCTCAAAAGAGTTCAAAACATGATATTATTGACACTGCATCAATTGAAATCGCTAATAGTTATATAAGTGATTCAATGCCCGATATCATATTTATAAACCTCACAAAATATTGCCGAGAAACAGCTCATTGTGAACATCTACAATATTTTTTTCTCTCAACGAAACAATGCCGGCTCTACCTTTATATAGATGCAAATTATCCAGACAAAGAACGCCCTATCGCACTGACAAACAACTGTTTTATCCTACCAAAAAGAATCCTTTCTTGGGTATTAGATAAAACATTATTACTCACTTCTCGTAATCAAGTCGTCTTTCCAACCTACAAACATTCTTTATGCTCTATATTCAGCATGCAAGAACAAAAAATAATTAATTACTGGATGAATGAATTACCTAATCACCAAATAGCTAAAAAATTAAAAATAAGCAATAGCACTGTTTATTCTCATAAAAGACATATAACAGAGAAAATAAATGTAAAAAATAGAATTGAATTATTTTTTATATATAACATACTAAAATATATATATGATAAATAAATATTATATATAAAAGATCAATCAAAAAGAATAAGAAAAAAGGAATCCATTTCCTATCGTTACTCACTGTAATATTGATGGTAATTTAGCGTGTGAACCATCAGAATAATTATAAACATCTAGGGTATAACTTATTAGTAACAATTATTAGAACAGAATAGAAAATAAATAATTTCAATAAAAAATAACTAGTAAGTATTAGGGCTTTATATTATGCCCTAATACCTTTATTACGTTGTATAAAACTAAGCAATGCGCTCAATCTTTGCAGGTAATCCTTGACGAACAGATGCTCCTGAAACCCAATCCAACCAAGTGTTACTCACCTCGCGGGTTGGGTCTGCAAATCCTAAATCATTCAAATTGATACCACTACCAATTCCTTTATCCATTGGTAATGGCTGTTCATCCAAATAATGTTGTCGCGAACCAAGTTCTTGATGTCCATAACCATGTTCTATTGCTAAAACCCCAGGCATAACACCATCAAGTAAACTAATTTCCGCTTCAACTTGGCCTCCAGGTGTTACAATTCGTACTTTATCACCGTGGTTAACTCCTAGCTTCTTACCATCTTGAGGATTAATCGCTACCAAGTTTGTTGGTTTAACCATTCTTAAGCGCTGGATCATTCCTGTAGAACTACTCACCACATGAGATTTAAATGACATCAATTTAAGTGGCCACTGATCCTCAGGGTAATGCTGATGAATATCACTACCATCAGATAAACGTGGTGGATAATAAGTTGGGCACCCACTATAGCGTTCACCCGTTATTGCATGGTGATTTTTAGCCACGTCTTCATTCCAAATTTGTAACGGTTTCTTCCATTGAGGCCCCGTTGCATCACCATTCCACGCTTTATCGTAAGGTGCAAAACGCCCACCTCGGGTATAAATATAAGCAACTCGAAGTGCTTCTTCATTTTTCAATGTTGAAGTTATTGCGGGTAAAATACGATCTACACCACTTAAGAGAATGTCTTCATTCGTCGCAGGAGTAACTGGTTTTTCCCCCATAAATGCCATATTCGCAGCGACTCGTAGATAATAATCTTCAGCATTATTAATTGGGTAAAAATTACCATCCATGTCTTCTATCGCTTTATCACCAAACCCGGGTAAATTCAGTGCTTTGGCGATAGCGATACAGAACGTTTCCATTGAAATAGGCTGGCCATCCGCAGTTTTAGCAACACGAGGCTCAATTATCGGCCAACGTGCTGTACTTGCCTTAACTTGAACACCAGACCACGGAGCACTAAAACCCCAACTTTCAAAGTTATGCGTATCTGGAACGATATAATCTGCTAGTGCTGTCGTTTCATTCATAAACGCATCAACACCAATAATCAAGGGTAAGTGTTTTGGATCTTTAAGACGTTCTTCCATTACTTGGCGAATGCCCGCGATACCATAAACAGGATTAGTCATGTTAGTTATCCATGCTTTTAATGAATAAGGATAACCGGCTAATGCCGAACCTAATTGTTCTGTTAACTGCCCTGCGGCAAACGGATACCAAGGTGCTTTTGCAGGATAAGGTGATTCACCCTTTTCAACACGCTCACGGTACTCATCTGATTTTTCATATGCTGATTTACTACGCGATAACACCATGCCTTTCGGTTTAACTTTACCTTTAAAGCTATCCATTTTGTAGCAAGGGCCATCTGTTGCACCATTAAATTTACCACCACCAACAGAAACGCCACCTTTAAGGTTTAAGTTTCCAATCAGTGCGTTAAGCATAATGACACTCCAGGCTGTATAAAAACCATTACCACCCATCATACCGCCATGAGAGATAACTGCCGCTTTACGTCCATAATTAGTGAACTCACGGCCCAGCGCTTCTATGGTTTTTTCTGGTACATGACAACGCTCGCTATATTGCGCCAATGTCATACGTTTAGCGGCTTCATCGAGTAACTGAAAACTCGATTTTACTGTTACTTCAACACCTGTTTTTAAGGTCACTTTACAGGTTGCGAACAGCTCAGCACGATCAATTTTTGTTGCTGGCGTTAATTCACCATTGAGTGAAATAACTAAATTTTCTTCTTCACCTTCAGCAACCTCGCCAAAATGAGCCGTTGTTAACATCTGACCTGAAAGTGGATGTTTTTCATCGCTAATAACTAGATGTGTTGCGTTAGTCCAGCTTCTCTCACCCACATTTTGCATTGAGATCTCACTAGGTACCGATAAATACTCGGCGTTATAGCGCTTGTTCTCAATGATCCAGCGGATCATGCCCATCACTAATGCCGCATCAGTACCTGGTTGTACTGGCACCCAGTGTCCATGATCATTTGCCAACGTTGTGGTTAATGGTAATGCTGGAGCTACAACAACATAGTTAAAAGAATCACGAATACGTGCATTTGCAAGCTGGCGACCTTGGCGCTTAAATGGGTTGCCTGATTGTGCAGGCGATGTCCCTAAAAATAGTGCGAACTCAACATAATCCCAATCTGGTTTTACGTGGGCATTTTTATCTAGGTCATTCATTAATGCACCAGAGCCAGCGCGATAAGCTAAGCCACAATATGAACCATGAGCGCCAAAGTTTTTACTACCAAACGAATTTTGTGCAAAACGACGAATAAAAGTATCTCGTCCATCATCACCTGCATTTGTCACTAAAAGCTGATTAGCTAAAGATCCTAAAGATGGCTGTTTGGGATCTATTGGTGTCTCTAAATCACGAATAGCACGTAAACCATCGACATGTCCTTCACCAAATAAATCACCACCTTCGATAACTTCTTGAATAAGTTGCTCGAAACTAATGCGTTTCCACTTACCCTCGCCGCGTTTACCCACTCGTTTCATTGGTTCTAAAATACGTGTTGGGCTATCAAGGCTTTCCATCATTGTCGCACCACGCGCACAAGCCGTTGAACGATTTTCTAAGCCACTCTCCCCCCCATTTTTTCAAAGGCTTCTTTTATTGGCATGTTATAGCCAAAATGGTGATCGTGAGAAAGTGGGTGATAAGGGTTACCGGCAATACGCAGTACTTTGTTGTTTTCTCTATCAACTCGAGCGCGGACACCACATTGGGTCCAACAACCAAAACATTGCGTCATACAAACTGCCTGATCTGTATTGGGTTGCCAAACAGTTCCTTTAGTCACTTTACCTTCTGGTAATAGCGAGTTCCCATTTATCCTATCGAGAGTCACTTTTCCTGATGTGCCATCAACGAGACCATCTACGGCACGTTTAGCAACATCGCGGTAACTGGTAGCAAACGCGGCGATACCACCGATAACTAATCCACCTTTAAGCCATTGACGTCTTGTAAACTTAGCCATGCTGTACTCTCCTGACAACCCAACGAATACTTTCTCTGAATATAATAGTTAACGCTATCCAAAGCCCAAAGGTACCAATGATGGCTAATAACCCATCATTACCTAACGGAAACTCATAAGGGTTTGTAATAATGTTATATTTAGGAATATATTGGCTACCCATCAACATTAACCAACGCAGTACCCACGCTAATCCCATTGATACAAATGCCATCACAGTAATAAAAGCGACTGAGCGTGCTTGTTTTGCCATCAAAGCACCCATTGCGACAGAGATAATCCATAAAGCGATAGTCCCCATAGCGCTCCACCAGCCCAAACTACCCAATGCCAATTGTTCTCTCATTGCAGCACCTGAAATGGTATCTCCTGCAATCCAAAAACCCATACATACAGCTAATAGCATTAATGAGCTGATAAACCAGATTGCTAATTCACGTTGATGAACAGGTTCGCGGCGTGTGCCTAAAGCAAGGAGTGTTGGCACCACTTGCATCGCACTAAAGAACAGTAGAATCGGTAACCAATAGGTATACAGCACTGGACGCGCTTTTAAAATAGACGCTTCTCGGCCTGTATATAGCAACAAACCAATGGCAGTTAACGCACAAGCAAGAGCTACCCAACGCGTCAATTTGTATTCACGTTTCCAAACTAAACGCACTACCATGGCTGCGAAATAAAGCATACTAAATGCAGAAAACAACGGTAATAATAAAGAGCCCCACGCCATCCACGACCAAGGTGTTGGATAAGCATAAAAATGCCAGACTCGCGCCGTTTGATGTAAATCAGCGGTGAGTGCAAGCGGGGCTGTAATACCAGCGGTAACAGCAATAAAAACCGCGACAGCTTCTAAACGCTGATTGCTCGCACTGCCTTTCCAACATTGCCAACAAGCATAAAGTGTTGCACAACAAGCAATACCAATAAAAAAGAAATATTGCACAGCCCAAGGCAACCAAAAGTATTCTTGAGGAATAGCCATGACTTCTTGAATTTGAGAGACTTGCGGGATCATGAGTGAACCTCCTGCCATAATGCGGGTTGCCCCTGACCAAGTAATGGTTGTACGAATGCATCATCTAAGCCGAGATAGAACACTTGTGGTGCCGTACCACTTTCTGGTTTTAATACTTTTAATTCTTTTTCATGAGTGAGAAGCATTTTGCTTATCGTACTTGTTGGATCTTTCATATCGCCAATAATACGAGCACCACCGACACAAGATTCAACACAGGCAGGCAATAAACCAACTTCTAAACGATGAGCACAAAAGGTACATTTATCAGCAGTTTGCGTAGAGTGGTTAATAAAGCGAGCATCATAAGGGCAGGCTTGAACACAATAAGCACAACCGACACAACGTTCATTATCAACAACAACAATGCCATCTTTGCGTTGAAATGTGGCTTGAACGGGACAAACAGGAACACAAGGAGGCTCGTCACAATGGTTACATAATCTTGGTAATAGGACGTTGGTAATTCCTTCCTGCCCCTTGATAGCAACCTGATATTGGTTTACTGTCGTTCTGAATTGCCCTTGTGGTGTCTGATTTTCAATATTACAACTCACTGTGCAAGACTGACATCCCACACAACGACGTAAATCAATCAGCATGCCATAACGTTTATCATCCGAACCTTCACGACGCTCTGGTGATAACTTAATGCCTGCTTGCGCCAAAGGAACAAGCGAAGCACCTGCGGTAAGGACCCCTAATTGCTGTAAGAATTTTCGTTTTCCAAGATCCATATTTGTCTCCAGTATCACTCAGTAAATACATGTCGTAATGAGCGAAGGAAATAGAAAGTAAATGTTAAGGGCATTGTAAAAATTACCGAGGAATTCACCTATTGTGGTTTACCACATACTGGGTATGAATTTGATCCAAAACAATATTTAACATTAGATATTTATGAAGACAAAACAGACAATTGGGGTTAAGTACATCATAGCAATGTGGCTAACACTGCTATTTTTTTCATTTCCATTACATGCAAAAGAATGGACAGTTGGTGTATTAGCGTTACGAGGAGATGCCTCAACTCAACGACATTGGCAACCGCTAATTGAAACACTTAACGAGCAATTCCCAACAGAAAACTTCACCTTGTTGCCATTAAATTTACAAGAAATGAAACAAGCTGTGGCGCAAAAAAATGTCGATTTTCTGCTCACAAATCCAGCCCAATTTGTCCAACTTGATAATGCTTTCCCGCTACGCTGGTTACTCTCTTTACGTTCGAACTATGAGCCAGATAACACCACTAGAAATGTTATCGGAAGCCTTATTTTAGTGCGTAATGACAGCGCAATAACATCAATTAATGAATTAATAGGAAAGCGCGTAGGAGCCATTGCACCAGATGCTTTTGGTGGTTATCTTTTAGGGTATAAAGCGCTAAGAGAAGAAGGGATTGATCCTGATAAAGATTTTACGTTGCGTTTTTCTGGTTTTCCTGCTGACGCCCTACTTTATCAACTACGTGATAACGATATTAATGCTGCGATTATTCCTGTCTGTTTATTAGAAAATATGGATAACGAAGGATTAATTCGTAAAAAAGATTTTCGGCCTCTTATCTCTTATGAAACCAAAACACCCTGTCTAACAAGTACCCCCCTTTACCCAAACTGGTCATTTGCAGCATTAGATACAGTGCCTGATGAATTGGTCGATAAAGTAACGCGCACTCTACTTATGGATGAGAGTAAACCTAAAATGAAATGGGGAGCGCCAGCTTCTCATACCCAAGTGGAAAACTTATTAAGGGACGTAAACCAACATCCACAACAAAGACAACTTTGGCAAGATGTAAAAATATGGGCAATTCAGCACCGTTTTATTCTGGCACTCTCATTTTGTGGGGTAATTTTTTTGGTGCTAAACCAAGTATGGGTAAGCTATTTGGTCAGACGTAGAAGTCGTCAATTAGAACAAGCACATAATCGCTTAAGACAACACAAAGAAGAGCTAGAACAAGCCCAACGTTTGAATATTTTAGGTGAAATGGCATCAGGATTTGCTCATGAACTCAATCAACCGCTCTCAGCGATTAAAAGTTATGCTCAAGGTAGTGTGATCCGCTTACAAAAAGAGAACGGATCTCACCCTTTACTCCCCGCATTACAACAAATAGACAAACAAGCTCAACGCGGTGCAGATATTATTAGAAACCTCCGTTTATGGGTTGGAAAACAATCGTCTAATATGGAAAACATTCCCTTAGTAGAACAAAATATAGCCACGTGTATTCAACATATTTGGACATTATTACGAGTAGAAGAAAAATATCCTCAGGTATCACTGATCATCCATGTTGATGAGCATGATACCCTATATCTACCTGAGACATTATTAGAACAAATATTATCTAATTTAATTACTAATAGTCTGCAAGCTGGCACCAACACACTGAAAGTAAGTACACATAAAGCGCCTGACAGATTATTAATTGTGATTGAAGATGATGCGGGTGGAATGAGCCACAGCCAACTTGAACAACCATTTTCACCTTTTCAAACCACAAAAGCAGAAGGACTTGGATTAGGTTTAGTGATTTGCCAGCGTTTATTACTCTCGCAAGGAGCTGATATTCATATTGATAATCAGACAAATGAAAATAATAAAATTGGATTAAAAATTACCTTAATTTTCCCGAAAAAAAATTAATAACGGAGGAAAAATGCCAACAATTCATCTTGTTGATGATGATCTAGCTGTTACTGATGCTTGCCAGTTTTTATTAGAAAGCTTAGGTCATGCTGCGCATGTTTGGAATGATAGCGAATTCTTTATTAACAATATCAATCTATACCAACCCGGTATCGTGCTATTAGATATGAGAATGCCTAAGCCTGATGGCAGACAAGTACATCAATATCTTATTGATAAACACAGCACACTTTCAGTGATATTCCTGACAGGCCATGGGGATATTCCAATGGCTGTTGAAGAAATAAAAAAAGGTGCTATCGATTTTTTACAAAAACCTGTTGATAGTAATGCTCTGCTTTCAGCGCTTGATGCTGCATTTAATGATACAAAATTACGCTTTAGCGCACATGAAATTCGTCGTCGTTATGCCTCTTTAACCCCTAGAGAAAAAGATATTGCTCATTACGTTATTCAAGGATTAATGAATAGAGAAATTGCTCAAGTCGCTTGTGTTTCTATTCGTACTGTTGAAGTTCATAGAGCAAAAGTCATGGAAAAAATGGCGGCAAAAAATATTGCTGAATTAGTGACTGCACTGCAAGGTATCGATATTTTCGCACCTAATTTATAACAAAATTTCTGATCCGCAGTAAAAAGTGTCACAATATAGAATATTCATTGGAAAATAGTAAATAGATAGGCTCATGATAAAGTCACCCCCATTTAAAGCATCATTTCTACAGCCAAAATATTGGCTGACTTGGTTTGGGATTGGCGTACTCTACCTTCTGGTTTTGTTACCCTATCCTGTAATTTATTGGTTAGGCACCCGACTAGGCCGTTTATCTAAAGTTTTTTTAAAAAAACGTGTACAAATCGCAGAACGCAATATTGAGCTTTGTTTTCCACAAATGCCCAAAAATGAGCGCGAAGCGTTATTAAATAAAAACTTTGAATCTGTTGGTATGGGTCTATTTGAAACTGGAATGGCTTGGTTCTGGCCCGACTGGCGCGTTAAACGCTGGTTTAAAGTTAGTGGTGTAGAGAATATTTACAACGTTAAAGAAACAGGACAAGGGATCTTACTTATTGGGATCCACTTCCTTACTCTTGAACTTGGCGCTCGTATTTTTGGTATATATAACCCTGGTGTTGGCGTTTATCGCCCTAACGACAACCCAGTAATGGATTGGCTACAAACATGGGGTCGTATTCGTTCCAATAAATATATGATTGATAGAAAAGATATCAAAGGTATGCTGCGTGGTTTAAAAGCGGGAGAAATTATCTGGTATGCACCAGACCACGATTACGGCCCTCGTAAAAGTGTTTTTGTCCCTTTATTTGCAGTGGAAAAAGCAGCAACAATCACAGGAACATATATTTTGGCACGAGTTAGTAATCCAGCAATTGTTCCCTTCACACCCAAGCGCTTACCTGAAGCTAAAGGCTATGAACTTATCATTTCGCCCGCTATTGCTGATTTCCCTCTTGATAGTGAAGAAAGCAGTGCTATAGCAATGAATAAGGTGATTGAGCAAGAAATTTTACGAGCACCCGATCAATACATGTGGTTACATCGTCGCTTTAAAACACGCCCAGAAGGTGAACCCTCTTTATATAATGAGATAAAAAAAGTACACTAATACGCAAAGTGGCTGTTTTTAATAAAAAAAGCAGCCACTTAAAAATATAACCATTATTTAAATACAACAATAATAAAAGTACTAACAGCACAAACATAAACTCCTGCAAAACACATTATAAGAGCAAGACCTATCGCCCTTATTCTGTATCATGGCTATATTCTTATGCATAAGAAAACAGATAAATAACAGCCACAACAATGTGATTGCTGCTATTTTGGCCTATGTTCTCAATTTATCCTTCATTTTCTTGGCTAAAGGAGTGACATGAATCTAAAACCTCGAAATAACTCTTGGAAACGCAATCTTTATGTTGTCTGGTTCGGTTGTTTTCTAACTGGTGCCGGTTTTAGTTTAATCATGCCTTTTTTACCTCTTTATGTAGAAGAACTAGGTATTACTGATCATGAAGAGTTAAACCTTTGGACCGGTGTTGCTTTTAGTATTACATTTTTATTTTCTGCTATTGCCGCGCCTTTTTGGGGAAAATTATCCGATAGAAAAGGCAGAAAATTAATGCTACTACGCTCGGCTCTTGGTATGGCGATAGTAATGGTACTAATTGGTTTTGCACAAAATATTTGGCATTTACTTATTTTACGAGCCTTACTCGGTGTATTAGGTGGCTTTGTTCCTAATGCTAATGCATTAATTGCAACGCAAGTTCCTGTTAAGAAAAGTGGTTGGGCATTAGGAACTCTTTCAACAGGTGCGGTTAGCGGTGCATTAATTGGGCCATTAATTGGCGGAATGCTTGCCGACCTTTATGGCTTACGTCCCGTCTTCTTTATTACTTCTGCTGTTTTATTTATTTGCTTTTTAGTCACTCTCTTTTTTGTTAGCGAAAATTTCACGCCTGTATCTAAAAAAGACGCCTTATCAACACAACAAGTTTTTTCATCACTTAAAAATAAACGACTCGTTATCTGTTTATTTTTCACTACAATGATTATTCAAGTCGCTACTGGCTCAGTAACCCCCATATTAACGCTCTATATTCGTGATTTGAGTGGTTCTGTCGCTAATCTTGCTTTTATTAGTGGCGTTGTTGCCTCTGTTCCTGGTATCGCCGCATTAATTAGCGCCCCCCGATTTGGTAAATTAGGCGATAGAATTGGCCCAGATAAAGTGCTTATTTTTACTTTAGGGCTCTCTATTTTTATGCTCATTCCCATGGCTTTAGTACAAAATTACTGGGAATTAGGTGCATTAAGATTCTTATTAGGCGCGGTTAATGCAGCAATGTTACCTGCGGTACAAACACTTATTCTTTATAACATTACACCAGCGATTGCTGGTCGAATTTTCAGCTACAATCAGGCGTTAAGAGATGTAGGAAATGTTACTGGACCGTTAATGGGTGCATTTGTCGCGGCCAGCTATGGTTTTAGAGCTGTTTTTTATTTCACCGCTGCTGTTGTATTTTTTAATCTTATTTATTCCTGGATTAGCTTTAGCAAGCCTTCAAACAAGTAGTCAAAAAAACCACAAATAAGACAAGTTAATAGTTTTTTTACTACAAAAAATTACACTTTTGCGCTTAAAGCCCTAATTGTTATTTTTTTTCTTATGTATTTTATAAATTATTGTTTATTAAGAAAATTCCTAAGCACAATTTATTCCCTCTTATAAATTTTTCTTGCCCTTTTTTTTCAAAAAATTGCAAGTTTAACTATTGTAAAATGAGATTTTTATCGACTTTTGCACCAAAAAATGGTTTATAAAGTATTAAATATGCTTTTAGTCACTTACTCGCACTAAAAGTATGTTAAAAATATATTAATTAAATGCAGTAGCAATTGATAACAGAATGAAATCGTTTTGTTTTGCCACCTGCTGTTATTTTGTTCTTTTTACTTGCAAACAACCTGTAGAGGTTTTATTTGGGATTTTAAGATGCAATCTACTCACTCAAAATCAAGCCGAACTTTCTTTGGCCATCCTTATCCGCTTAGCTCCCTCTTCTTTACCGAAATGTGGGAACGTTTTTCATTCTACGGTATTCGCCCATTATTAATCTTATTTATGGCGGCAACTGTTTATGATGGAGGCATGAATATCCCCAGAGAGCAGGCTTCTGCTATTGTCGGGATTTTCGCTGGTGGTGTTTACTTAACATCACTACCTGGTGGTTGGTTGGCTGATAACTGGTTAGGACAGCGTTTAGCTGTTTGGTACGGCTCAATTTTTATTGCCTTAGGGCATCTTTCTATCGCGCTGTCTGCGTTTTGGTCACAAGACCTGTTCTTTATCGGTTTATTATTTATCGTATTAGGAACCGGGTTATTTAAAACTTGTGTCACCGTAATGGTCGGAACCCTGTATAAAAAAGATGATACACGCCGAGATGGTGGTTTCTCTTTATTTTACATGGGTATTAATATGGGCTCCTTTATTGCACCTCTTATCACGGGCTGGTTAGTTCGCGATTATGGCTGGCATTGGGGCTTTGGTATTGGTGGTATTGGTATGCTTGTCGCATTACTGATTTTCCGCTTCTATGCAGTACCGACAATGCGCCGTTTCGATAGTGAAGTAGGCTTAGATTCAAGCTGGGATCGCCCTACTGTTGTCCGCCGTAATGTTGCTCAATGGGTAATGGCATTATCTGTGGTACTTATTGGCATTGTGGCATTAATCATATCTGGCGTTATTCCGTTTAATCCGGTATTAGTCGCAAACTTTATGGTTTATGTCATTTCAGGCAGTGTGATTGCTTATTTTATCTATTTATTCCTATTTGCTGGATTAAGTAGCAGTGACCGTTCACGCTTATTTGTCTGTTTCCTATTATTGGTTTCAGCAGCACTTTTCTGGTCTGCATTTGAGCAAAAGCCAACATCATTTAACTTGTTCGCTAATGACTACACCAATTTAAACTTTATGGGATTTGAGATCCCTGCTGTTTGGTTCCAGTCTGTGAACGCGCTGTTTATTATTATTCTAGCACCAATATTCAGTTGGTTATGGCCGATGATGGCGCGTAGAAATCTGAATTTAAGCAGCATGACTAAGTTTGTCATTGGTATTTTATTTGCTGCTGGCGGATTTACCGTCATGATGTATGCATCTGAAAGTGTTATTGCCACAGGTGAAGGTGTATCACCACTGTGGTTAATCTCTAGTATATTTTTGCTGACTTTAGGTGAACTATGCTTAAGCCCTATTGGTCTTGCTACTATGACTATTTTAGCGCCGGCTAAAATGCGTGGTCAGGTAATGGGCTTATGGTTCTGCGCAAGTGCACTAGGTAACTTAGCAGCGGGTCTGATGGGGGGTAATATTCGCCCAGATAAACTTGATGTTATGCCAGACTTCTTCTCTCACGTTTCTATTGCGCTGGTAATTTGTGCAGTTGCTCTGTCTGCGCTAATTATTCCTGTACGCAAATTATTACAAAGTGCAGATAATAAAGAAAAAGCAGACGCTTAATTAACCTCTTAAGCCATGCCTTATTATTAGGCATGGCTTTTTGTTTTGATTGCGGCTTCTCTATAAAACACTTAATCTCATTACCTTATTATTTATTGTTTATGACTAAGGTAATTTTATGGCTGTTCTTCCTATCTATTATGTCAATGCCTTTTCTTCTACCTCTTTTTCAGGAAACCCCGCAGCCGTTATTCTTTTAGATACATGGCTTCCTGACTCCACATTATTAGCCTTAGCCAATGAAATTAATTTACCAGAAACCGCTTTTTTAGTTGGTGACCATATTCGTTGGTTTACACCTAAAATCGAAGTGCCATTATGTGGACATGCGACTATCGCTACCGCTTTTGTGTTAAAGACAATAAAACAATCACCAGCATCTTTATTTAAATTTAATTCTCTTTCTGGTGAGCTCTCTGTTTCTTGTCACTCATCAAGCTTCACGCTTGATTTTCCACAAGTATCAGCAACTAAAAATGAACATATAAAAGCACAGCTTGAATCAGATTTAGCAATTAAAATAGATGAAGTGTGGATCTCTCATGATAGATACACTTGTTTTGTTTCTGATCCAGAAACAGTTATTAACTATCAGCCTAATTTTGACAAAATAATTCAATTACCTTTACCTGGAGTCATATTAACGGCGAAAGGCTATGCACCCTTTGATTTTATTTCACGCTTTTTTGCCCCTAAAAAGGGTGTTAATGAGGATCCCGTTACTGGTACATCTCATTGTGTATTAGCACCTATTTGGGGAGAAAAACTGAATAAAACACAACTAAATGCTCGACAAGTTTCAAAAAGAGGTGGAAATATATTTTGTGAACTAAAGAATAAACGTATCTTGCTTACTGGAGAAGCAGTACTCTTTTTACAAGGCAGTATTACTTTTTAATTACAAACACCATTATCATCCCTTCATCTACTTTGCTTTCATTTTTCTCTATTTTATACTGTGGGGATATTATTCCCTACGGTATCAAAATAAGGTTTTATCGTTATGTCCATTGCTGATTTATCACCTGAGTTACAAAATAAAATCAAAAATTCAGTAACACGTGTTTCTAAAGTTATTTTCCCGACAACGACTAATCATCACTCTACACTTTTTGGTGGCACTGCATTAGCATGGATGGATGAGGTTTCTTTTATTACAGCAACACGTTTTAGCCGCAAGCGTTTAGTTACAGTATCCACCGAAAAAATAAACTTTAACCACCCTATTCCATCAGGCACTATTATTGAACTTGTTGGTGAGGTTATACGCGTTGGTAGAACAAGTTTAACGGTTAATGTTTCTATCTTTCTTGAAGATATGTACGCTGAAGGACGCGAAGAAGTCATTCACGGACAGTTTAATTTTGTTGCTGTTGACAATAATGGTAAACCAACACCATTAATCGATAAATAACCTTCAATAAAGGCGATAAATTTTCTTTTAAATTAAATTATCTTAAAAAAGAGTTGCTTTATATTAACCATATAGATATTTACGTAATAATACTAAATCAGAGCTGCAAGACATCATGTGCACTTTTCACTCAATAAAAAATATCTAACAAAATCAACAAACAAGATAATTACTAACATATAAGACAAGAGTTATCCACAGTTAATGTGGATAACTAGCGCCAGAAAATAATCACAATACACAGATTTTTATTACTTCAAATTCAATCTGGCAAACAGTTAACTTCATACCTACCAAAGCACTTTCTGCAATAACAATATCCGTATGATGGGAATAGTTTCGGCATATATCCAGTGCTAATTCAATAGAAGGCTCGATTAATAATATCGCACTTATCCTATCAAGCTCTGGAATATCGTAGTATTCTGAATCAATAGTAAAAATAGGGTTATTTTGAGCTATTTCTAATACCTTATCTGCTGCGGCTTTATTTACTCTCACTTGCTTTATTAAATCACCACCACCAGAATAAAGATAAATCATTATTTTTTCCAAACTAAACAAAGGTTGTATTACTTATTATCCTCGTATTATAAACCAAAGCCAATCTTTAGATAAAAAGCTACAACCTTACACTTAGCGAGTATTTATTAAATTTGGCTACCAACCATAAGAAATACCACCGCCAACAACCGCTCTATCTTCAGTATTCCATGATGCTGAAACACGAAATAAAGTACTTTCATTTATTTGGTATTGTACACCCGTCGCAAACGCATTAGCGTCACGGTAATTACCAACACCAATACCTAGACTAAATGTATGATTAGTGACGTAAGGAATATTTGCCATAGCAGCAACAGAAGAAATACCTGCACTTGCTCGCTTATCTGCTTTATCTATTTTATTATCCATCGCTTTTAAAGATGCATCGTTATCAATAAAAGCGGCCTTAATCTTATTATTGGTATACTCATTTGCAATAAATATAGACTCATTCTTAGATCCGTCAATATATTCTTTTAACGACACATCTCTTTCTTTAAGAATAACATTTGTCTCTTTGATAAATTCATTGCCCTTTTGAGTAATATATTTCTGATTATCCCTTATTATTTTTTCATTATTTTTCCCTAAAATATCTTGGATACCCGTTGTAATTTTACCAACTTCAATATCAGTATACTCATTGGCATCTTTTTTCGTCTTTCTTACTCGGCTATCTGTAAGTATTTCAGTTTCTCGTTTTGCATTATTAACATGCTCGATAACTTTATCATTATGCTCACTTACTTTAAAATCGGTGTATTCTTTACTATTACTCTCGATCTCCGTCACTCTATTATTAGTATGTTCTTTAATAATTATCTCTGATTCAATAATCCTATTCTCAGTGTATTCTTCTATTCCTCTTTTCATACCATCTATTTTTTTATCTGTATAATCCTCTGCTCCTTTTTTTATTTCATCAGTCTTTTTATTAGTATAATCCTCAACGCTATTTTTCATTTCAGCAAGCTTATTATCATTATAAATATAAAGCTCATTTTTTGCTTCAGTAATATAGTTAATTGTATCCTTTTGATGTGTCTTTACTTTACTATCAGTATAGCGATTAGCATTTTTTTCTGCTTCAGTTGCTAATTCAGTAGCTTTTGTTTCACTTGTCAATAATACAACCTTATTTGAATTAGCTATATCAGATTCAATTTTCTTGTTATTTTCGGCTATTTTATTATTGGTTTCTTTTAATATGAAGTTTTTTTCCTCATTAACCTTATTATAAATAGCGTGATTATTGTCAGTAATACGTTTGTCTGTTTCTTTGAATATATTATCTTTGGTTTCTTTTAATTGTGAAACATTCACAGCATCGGTATCCGCAGTACCAGCTGCAACATAAATTATCTGTCTTGTATTACTATCACTTCCTACAGATAACGTATTATTACGATTATTCTTACTCTTATCTCCTAAGATAATTGAGTTACTTGCAGTACCTGATGATTGGCTACCGACAATAACTGTATTATTTGCACTGTCTGCCAAATAGCTACCACCACCTAAAATAACACCATTTTCAGAATTATTTGTTGCACCTTTACCTATACTAATAGAATTATTATTTTCACTATATGCCTTATCACCAATAGAGATAGATCCTTCTCCAATAGCCATTGCACCACTACCTATAGATAATGAATTATCACCAATTGCAGTGCTACTATGCCCAATGGCTGTTGCACTCTTTCCTTCCGCCCCAGCGGTAGCTCCAATAGCTGTAGATTGGTCAGAATGTGCCCAAGTGTTATATCCCAGTGCCGTAGATTCATTACCATCAGCTTTACTTTCTGGCCCTAATTTCGTGGTATTTAGCGCATATGAAAGTGAAGTTGAAAATAATAAAATTAATAATATATTTGCTTTGAAAAAAATAATCTTATTCATATCCACACTATTCTCCATAAATATTTTACCCACATAGAGAGTAATGCATGTTTTTATTTTTACACATTATATATTTTATAAAATAATTTAATGAATAAAGTAAACTTAATTAAATAACAATAATGACAGATAGTGACTATTATATTTAAGTTATAAAAAATAAAAATATAATTTTCATATATCAAACAAAATCAACAAGTAACAAGATTAATTAATTATTGAATTTAAAAATAAAAATAATAAAAAATAAAATAATAAAATTATATGTATTTTTATTGTTAAAATATTTTTTTATATTTGCGACAAAGATCAAATAAAAACTTCAATTAAAACTGTTTATTTTAATAATTATAAAAACAAGAAATTAACATTATTTTCGTAAGAATTTTTCAATAGAACATTAATATCTTGTGAGAACTTATTTCTATCAACAGATAGTATGGAATGATGATGAAATTTCACTTACCACATTTGCAGAAACTACCGGTTTGTTATTTATACTTAATGGCATTTCATGTCCTATATTACTTTCCGTGTAAGTGACAAACATATTATCACACAGTTTAGTTAAAGTAATACTAAGAACTTCCTCTGTTTCACGCATTTCTGTATGATTTGATACAGGAATAACTGAACCACTATATTTGTTAGATAACAATAACATGGCTAAATCGGTAGAAAAAGACAATATATTGCTAGTTTCATTATTATTAATAATAAAAGAATCAATACTTTTATTCTCTCCAGATATTTATAATGGTGAAAAATAACAACCAATATAAAAAAGATATTTTTCATTGATATTACTGCGAAAAAACCCTTGATAGCATTCACTAGCAAGGGCATCACTCTATTCAATAAATTGGCGTTCAGCTTTTAACAGTGTATCTATCGATGATTGACATAAATAAGGCCTTAATGCTGTAAATTTTTTGTCAGGCCACTCATAAATACACAACGATAAAAGTTGCTCTATTATTTTTGGCTCAAAACGATATTTTAAATGCTTTGCTGGTGTTCCACCGACAATACTATATGGCTCAACATCTTTTGATACCACACTGTTCGCCGCAATAATGGCACCTTCACCAACAGTAACACCAGGCATTATCATTGCACGCATTCCTATCCAAGCACCATCATGAATATGGGTATCGCCTTTGCCAATATAAGCCTCTTCTATTTTGTCCATAAAAGGGTAGAGAGAAAACCAATCCATTCGATGGGTATGATTTCCTCCCATTAAAATAACGGCTTCAGCACCAATACAGACATAATCGCCAATATATAATTTATCAATTTCCCATAATGGTTCCCACTGTAAACTAATCTCATCACCATAAAGATAACGTACAACTGAAGCCTCAAAACCATTATCCCAACAATCACTATAATAGCTATGCTGGCCTTTGATAATAATATTCTTATTCTTTACTGTTTCATGTAGATACTCTACATGCGACCAATGTTTATTTTTCATAAAATGACTCTCTACAAATTGATGAGCCATCAAAGAATGCTTAATTCTCTGATGATGTGTTCGCATTCAAAAACACACCGCCTTAAGCTATTCTGGGCTGTAGTAATAATGGATTTTTTATCATTCGTATCACTTTTTATCTTTTGAGATAGAGAATAATGCTGCTTATTTTTACAGATAATTTATATCAGCAGAATAAAGATAAAAGCCACTTATTAACCACTAAGTGGATAACAAGTGGCAAAACATTCTATTTTATTTAAAGAAATCTTTACTGCCATGAGGCGCACAGCGTAAATATTGAGGTGCAACTTTAATAGTCTGCTTCAATTTTTCTGCTGCATGCCAAGGCCAACGAGGATCGTAAAGAATACCTCGACCAAGTGCAATAAAATCAGCCTGTTCTGTCAGTAAAATAGCCTCTGCTTGTTCCGGCTGAGTAATTAAACCCACTGCAATAACAGGTAATTGTGTTTCATTATAAATGGCCTGAGCAAAAGGAACTTGGTAATTAGGCCCCAACTTAATGGCTTGCTTATCAGATAATCCGCCAGAAGATACATGAATATAATGACAACCTAATTCTTCTAAATGTTGAGTTAATGCAATTGAACTTTCAAGATCCCAACCACCTTCAACCCAATCTGTTGCTGATATTCTTATACCAACACAAATATTATCTGATACAACATCTTTCACCGCAGTAAATACATCCACCAATAACCGACAGCGATTATTAAAATCACCACCATATTGGTCAGTACGATGATTTGATAAAGGAGATAAGAATTCATGCAATAAATAGCCATGTGCACCATGTATTTCAATAACATCAATACCCGCAGATTCTGCTCGTTTTGCTGCCTGAATAAAGGCTGTTTTTATCTCTTCAATTTCATCAATAGTTAATGCGTGGGGAGTATGATATTGCCCAAATGCAATAGGAGATGGTGCAACTTTTTGCCATCCATTCATTTCTGTTGATGCTAAAGATTTACCACCATTCCAGGGTAAATCAGTCGATGCTTTTCTTCCCGCATGTGCAAGTTGAATACCAATTTTAGCTGTTGAGTAGGTTTTAATATTATCAACAAGCATTTTTAATGAGCTTGCGTGTTCATCTGACCATAAACCTAAATCTTTATAGCTTATTCGTCCACTTGGCTCTACAGCTGTCGCTTCCATAATAACTAATGCAGCACCTGATAATGCTAATTGCCCATAGTGGATAGTATGCCAAGAAGTTGGAAGTCCATTTTCAGCGGAATATTGACACATAGGGGCAACAATTATGCGATTTTCTAATTGATGGGGGCCTAATTTTTTAGGGGAAAATAACAAACTCATATAAAGCCTCCTGCTATTAATAAGCATCGAGGCAAAGAAATTATTTTTACTGTATCCATATTCAGAAAATAACTTTTTGCCTACTATTTAATTTTAAATTTGCGACAATTTTAATGCAATGTAACTAGGCTAACGGATCGCCTCTATTTACGCGATGCCCTGCTTCACATTGTAATAAGAAAAAGGCAATATTTTCCTTCACACTAGCAACCCACAACCTGTGCTGAAAAATAATAGTATGCTGTTTATTAGTTCTTTATGTTATTTGCTTTTAAAAAACTTTTCAGTTCCCTATTTTTAACATCCATCACTACTGCCAGCACAAGCAACACCCCATACTAGCATAACAGGTATAACCATAATAATAGCAACGGGTGCCATTAAAACAGCGCCCATATCCCCAGCAATATCTTTACTTGAAATAAAATAATTTACGTCTGCAATTAAAGGCTTTCTTAGCGCATACTTCTCCGTTAATGCGTGTTTATTTTCCAATGCAACAATATTTCCATTAGATCTAAAACTGTGCATTAAAAACTCTGGTTTTTCTGCATTACTAGGCAGGGTTGTCGCCGCTTTAGGTAGATATTGCGTAACATTAAAGTGATATTTATCTATCAGCTCTTTTTTTTCAATATCTGAAAGCCCTGCAACTGCAATATAAACTCGATAAGTGCCATTAACAGATTTCTTATCTGTAACGGTTAGATTTGCTGTAGAATAAATTAATTTATCTGCATAAGGGCTCAAGCTAAAGAGATATAATTCTTTGACTATCTCACCAGAAAACTCATAATCATTTACTTCACCAACGGCATAAAGTTTGTCATTACTCAGCAATAATGCTGTTATTTTTTCATTCTCTTTTTTATCGAGATCATGGGTTGTGGTACATGCAACAAGGAAAAATGAGAAGCCAAGTAATAATAGTTTTATTATTTTCATGCAATTCCTTATTTATCAAACAGTAAAAAACAATGTTAATACATTATCTTATTTAAACTATTCATTAGTTAAAATATCTGAAAACATACATCTAAGTTACCACTATTTTCTTAAAGTAAGGAGCAATTGCTTTATACAGTTTTAAATAATTCCGTCTCATAAAATTAAGATTAAAAATGGTAAAAACAGCGAAAAACAAAAGGAATTAAATGAAAATTTAATTCTTAAACTTAAAAAGACCCACTTAATTAAGTAAGTCTTTTCTAATTTTATAATTAATGCGGCTTGACTAATAATAATGATAATTTTCTTGCAACCGGTAATACAAATAAAACAGTTGGAAAAGCAATTAACCAAGATACCCCCCAAGAACTTAACCAAGGAGATATAATAAATAGCCCAACTCCTATAGTCTTGACT
Source organism: Proteus hauseri (assembly GCF_004116975.1). Classification (NCBI taxonomy): domain Bacteria; kingdom Pseudomonadati; phylum Pseudomonadota; class Gammaproteobacteria; order Enterobacterales; family Morganellaceae; genus Proteus; species Proteus hauseri. Next base: position 51,435 of record NZ_CP026364.1, read on the forward strand.
GTACTAATAAAGGATACGATGCCACACATTACAAAAGATAAGAAGAAAGGAACCAAAAAAATCATGGCTCTAACAGGAAATTTGGGGATGCCTAAAATAATGTTTTTGTCTTGAGAAGACATAGATAAAGACTCCAATAATACGATGTACAACAGCACATAACTGCCAATACAACAGGCCAATAAATTAGTTATATGCGTTGATTAACGTAAACGCTTACGAGTCTTCTTAGACCAACTGGATAATACAGTTTATAAATAAATCTTTTTTTGTCAACTAATTATTTTTCTATTAAAACAATATAAAAAATGGTGTTTTAATATAAATACATTAGAAAATATTTACGTTTAAATAAACTAAACAACCAAGTTTCTCTATTAATCTTTATAGTTAAATAACTAATATTGAATTACTTTTCAATAAGAAAACCTTATAAATATAAGGTTTTCTTACTATAGATCTTACCAATCTCTAGTTGCAATTAATTCTTCAGTATCAGCTTTTTCAAATCCATATTCTTTGGCAATAATATAAATATTCTCAGCAATACACTCTCTTGCTACTGTTTCTATCTCACTATTTTCTTTTTCAAATTCTTCAGCTAACTGATTAAATTTATCTGTCGCCTTATGACTTAAAGCATAAAGTTCATTTAGTGTTTTGGGTTGAGATCCTTCAATATTAATGCAAAGCTCTTTAAGGATCTCTTGACCTTTTTTCACTAAATAAATGGGATAATATTTATCATTGTCCATCTCACTTAAGAAGTGATATTGCGCTAACACCTTGTTTTTAATTATCATAAAAAATCCTGAATTAAAATTTATCATTTTTATTAAGAATACTTGTTTATTATTCTTAATATAACGTATATTAACGATTCATAATTAAATTACTAGTATCCATTACACTAAAATACACTATTTTTATTATATAACCTATCATTTATAAGTTAGCAAAAAATGACAAAAAAAATATTTATTACTACTTTATTAGTTGGCGTAACTTTTCTCTTTTTTATCATAGTTAAGTACTATTTAAATACCCGACCACTCGCATCATGGCAATTCTATGGTAAAAATGGTGAATATATTACAGGATATTACTACCCACCAGAGCAAGATAGTGCAACGAATGAAATTATTTCCATTCCAGAAGTTCCAACTATTGACGGTTTAAAGTTAACTAAATGGAATAATTGCTCTATGGAATTAAAGGTAGAAAATAAAATTCTTTCTATTGATTATTTTAATGATGATCTCATTCAAGCATCACTAAAAAATAATGTTTATCCTTATATTTCATTTATTGAACTTTATTTGTATCAGCCTGATGACATGCATTGGTGGGCAACTCGTTTAAATGATGGTACATATCGTGGATGGATTTGGGATAATTTAGCAAATCAACTTATTCCCGTTCACTATGATAAAGATAGAATATCGTTAATTGAAGGCACTAAATATCAACTGATAGAAAATGGGAACTGGATTTTTCAGCGCTGGTCACAAGGAAAAATAATAGAAGAACGCATATTAGATGATTTGCCAGGAAAAGATAAAATAATCCCTGATATTGATAAAGAAAGAACTAACGAAGCAAAAACACAAATGCAAAAAATAGCTAATGAATTAGCCGCACCATTAAATCTACCTTTTGATCTTATCCTATGGGATAAAGTACCTTGTAATAATTAATTTTACTATTGAAATGCTCCCAGAGGGTTGGGAGCATTTCTGACACAGAATAAATTAGTTAATACTAAAAAATACCTTTTAATCCCATATTAATTCCTTTTAGTGCTATTGTTTATTCCATTTTAAACCAATGGTTTTTATTGCCGAGTATAGTATAGATAAAATAGAGTAACTAAATAAAAAGCCCGTTGCACAACAAAATAATCATACTTCATTCTATCAAAAACAATGACAAGATAAACATAATAATTTATTGATAAATCTAAGGATAAAATATTTTTTCTATTTAATTTTATTTTAAAATAAAATTATTAATCTAGCACTAAAGTTAACTTACATCATTTTATTTTATAAAAAAACAAATTAATATAGTTATTCTTTCTGATAAATAGAATTATGAATACTTCAACATAATTATTTTTCAGCTTATAACTTTAATTAAAATATAAATTACATCACACCTCACTAATGAAAATATCTTTTCAAATTATATAATAAATCTTGCCAAGCTGTTTTACTCATTTAATGTTATTTATACTTAGAGCATATATTAAATAAAAATCCATCTTACATTAAGATTTGATTAATCGTATTTAACATTACATTTTATTATATTGCTCAATTTTTATTTGCCACATATACTTTCTTAAATCAGATTTAAATAGGTATTATTATGAATATTTTATTAGTGGAAGACGATTTACAACTTGGCAAAGCACTATGCCGAGGACTTGAAATTGCGGGCTTTCATCCATGCTGGGTAAGATTACTCGCCGATGCGCGAACTCAGTTAAGTCAACGGGCATTTGATTTAATGTTATTAGATTTAGGGTTACCGGATGGTGATGGCCAAGATGAACTTATCGCACTAAGAAAAAGTGGAGAAAAAATCCCTATCATTATTCTTACAGCGCGTACACAAATCGATAATTTAGTACAAACATTAGATTCAGGCGCTGATGATTTTTTACCAAAACCATTTGCAATGCCTGAACTTATTTCCAGAGTAAAAGCAGTAAGCCGAAGAATGGCTGGATTTTCATCACAAATATGGTCAATTGGTGACTTACAACTGAATCCGTCTAATCATCAAGTCACATTAAATAATGAATTACTTTTATTATCAGGTAAAGAATATCAATTACTGTATGAACTTATGCGTAATACCGATAATGTGGTTCGTAAGTCTGAGTTAGAACAACGCTTATTTGGTTTAGATGATAGAATTGAAAGTAACTCTCTTGAAGTTCATATGCATAATTTACGTAGAAAAATAGGAAAAGAACGAATAATTACTGTTCGTGGTGTAGGTTATTTATTAAAAAAAGAAGTTAATTAAATGAAAATCCGCTCCTTTTTTATCTATACTATCGTTCTCCAGATTATCTCTATTATTATGTTATGGGGAGTTTGGTTAGCGTGGATACAGTTTGATTATCTTGCGGATTTCGAAAAAATATATAATAAGCAGCAAGAAATCATAGCTCAAGGTTTTGCTAATACTTTAGAAATTGTCGCTGATCAACCTGAAGTGGTAAAAGAAATAGCACATAATTTACAAGGTATGTATATCGATGCCATGCTCAATGGAGAAGATGATGACATGCCCTATCTTCCTTGGATTATAGCCCTCGATCAAAACAACAATATTATTTATACCAATAGACCCGAATTACCTATTCCAAGAGTGCTTTCACTAGCTTCTGAACGAATATCTGTTGCAGGTGAAAAATGGATCCTTTCTTATAGTTGGGGTGAAAAACACAAAATAAAAGTGTTTATTGGTGAGTCTGTCGAAGACAGAGGCCATGTTATTGGTAATCCTATTGAAGGGACATTTGTTCCATTCTTATTTATTCTTGCCACAGTCATCTTCGCTATTTTAATAACGGCTTATTTTAGTTTGCGTCCTCTCAGACAAGCTGCAGAACTTATCTCTAATCGCAAACCTCGTAACCTCACCCCAATTAATGTAGGGCAACAATTTAAAGAGATCCGCCCTATATTTAAAGAGCTGAACCAACTTATGGAGAGGATTGATGCTGCAAATATTAGAGAAAAGCAATTTATGGCGGATGCCGCTCATGAATTAAGAACACCGATAGCCGCAGTTATAGCACAACTACATCTACTTTCCTTGGTAGATAATATACAAGAGCGCGAAGAAATTATTGAAGATATGAAACAATCGCTAGATAGAGCGGCGGCACTATCACATCAATTAATTGATTTAGCACGATTAGAATGTGACGATTTTCCTCTTAAAGTAGAAAAAATCGATATTTACAATGTTATCGGTAATGCTATTGCTCAAAGAGTGCCTTATGCACTAACAAAAAATATTGAATTATCATTAAATGAAGGTTGTTCTCTTGAAATAGAAACAGATAAACAAGCATTGTTGTCTATTTTTAATAATCTAATTGATAACGCGATTAAATATTGCCCTAAAGGTAGTCAAGTTGAAGTGACCATCGAAAATAGATGGAAAAATGGTATAAATATTATTTTACGTGACAATGGCCCAGGTGTTGCGAAAGAGCATATAGCAGCGCTCTTCTCTCGTTTTTATCGAGTTCCTGGAACAGAAGAGACAGGAAGTGGATTAGGCTTATCTATTGCTCAAAATTTAGCAAATAAAATTCATGCTTCAATTATGGTTACCCAAGGACTAGATAATAAAGGTATTGGTTTTATTATTTCTCTACCATTAAAAACAATATTAACTGATAATGATTAAAGTTAAGGGGGATATAACTCTCCTTTAACTTTAATAAACCCTTTCAATAGGTAGTATTAATAGACCAAGGTACTAGTCTGTTTTTACTATTTCTCTAATTTATTCCAAACAAACTGAGTAACCACCGAAGAGCCGCCGTTACAATTGCAGCACTTAATACAATCAAAATAAAAGGTTTCTTTTTCCATGTTAAAATACCCGCCACTCCAACACCAATTACCTTTGATAAATCGGCAAGTTGCTCACCATCAAAAAAAGTGGAAGTTATAGCAACAGAAAACAGAATAACAATAGCAGAGAGAGAGAAAATTTCTTTTACACGTTCAGAAATATCTGCTTTATTATTTAGTAATACTCCTGACATTCGCATCGCATAAGTTCCCACTGCTAAAATAACAATTCCCGTAATAATAGAAGTGGTAGACATCACATTTTCCTCACAACAAATAAAACACCAAATAATGAAAGTAAAACAGGTATGCCAACAGGTAAAAATAACGTTGTTATTAGTGCAATCAAGCTACCAATAATCGCTGCTTTACGTGTTAATTTATTTTTTAATGCAGGTAAACTAAGAGCTAGAATAACTGCTGGAAACATGGCATCGAGCCCCAGCATTTTTATATCAAGAATAAATGAGCCTAAATACACACCGAGCATTGTGCCTAAAGGCCAGGCAATTAAAATTCCTAATCCACAAGCCCAAAAAGCCCGTTTATTTTGCTCTGCTGTTGGTTGTGATAACCCAAAAACAACACTTTCATCATTTAAAATATGAAAACCGAGTAATGATTTAAATCCTTTACCAGGAAGATCTTTAACCGCCATACTAAATGGAATATGCCGAGCATTAACCATTAGCCCAGCCACAGCTGCGTATATTGCACTACCTCCCATAGCAACAACACCAATAAATAAAAACTCAGATGCTCCTGCTAATACAAAAATAGATAATGCTAATGGCACCCAAAAATCAAAACCTTGCGTATGAGCCAATGCACCATAAGAGATGCCAACAATGCCATCAGCTAATGAAACAAGCAGAATGTCTCTAAGTACGTTATTATCAAGGCGATTGTTAATTTGCATAAAGAATGTGTATTTTATTGAACGATTCGTTCATTATGTTGAACGACCGTTTTTTTTGCAAGCTGATTTTTTAAAGGAAATTATGATGTCATCACCTTGTACACCTATTGAAATTATCTCCCAAGCTTTTGCAAGAGAAAGAAAAAAAGCGGGTCTTTCTCTTGCTGAAATAGCAAGGCGAGCAGGTGTTGCAAAATCTACGCTATCACAATTAGAAGCAGGACAAGGAAATCCGAGTATTGAAACACTTTGGGCAATTTGCGTTGCTCTCAATATTCCTTTTTCTCAGCTTATTTCATCACCAGAATCCGAAGTTAAAGTTATTCGTAAAGGAGATGGATTTAAAATCAGTGCAGAAAAAGCTTACTATCATGCTTTTTTACTTTCGTCTTGTCCTAATGGCGCCAAACGCGATATTTACACAGTAATTGCACAGCCAGGTAAAGATAGAGTATCGGAGCCTCATAGTAAAAACGTCACTGAACACATTATAATAATTAGTGGCAGCGCAATTGTTGGTACATTAGAAAATCAACAGGAATTACATCCTGGTGATTATATTTGTTATCCCGGTGATATTACTCACGTTTTGCGCGCTCTGGAAAGCGATACAACTGCGGTTATGATTATTGAACACCATAATTAATTTTTATATTTAATAATTTTTTGCATTTTATAATAATGCTACAAAGATTTACCGTACTGACTTGTCTAATAAAAGCACAAAGACAGTACGGTAATGTATTTAACTATTTTAAAATTCAACTAATCAAAATAGAGTCTGAGTACTCATTTTTATTTTTTCTCTACAGCTTTATCAAGATAAATTTTTCGCAAGCGTTGTGATATAGGGCCGACATCACCATTATTAATTAAATTTTGATCAACTGAAATAACAGGCCAAATTAATGTTGTTGCTGAACTAATAAATGCTTCTTTTGCTATTTTGACTTCATCAACAGTAAATAAACGTTCTTTAATTTCTAATCCCATTTCCGCTGCTAATTGAATAAGTGCTTGTCGTGTAATTCCTGGTAAAATATTTTGACTTAGTGGCCGTGTAATTATTTCATTATTTTGATTTACGATAAAAAAATTACTTGAGCTACCTTCAGTCACATATCCATCTTTAATAAAAATGGCATCATCAGCGCCTTGTTGATGAGCATGATCCTTTGCTAAACACGCGGCTAATAATGCCACCGTTTTAATATCACAGCGCTGCCAACGAATATCATCAACGGTAACCACTGAAATCCCTTTCGTTGCATTAGGATGATTAATAACCGTAGAGTGCTGAACAAAGGCGACTACAGTTGAATGTATTGATGATGAAGGAAAATCAAAAAAACGAGATGAATCGGTACCTCGTGTAATTTGTAAATAGACTAATCCTTCATGTAAAGAATTTTTTTCAATAAGCTGTAAATGGATCTGTCTTAATTCATCTTTAGACAATGAAAGTGATAAACCTAATTCTTTGCATGAACGCTGTAAACGTTGGAAATGACCATCAAAATCAACTAATTTTTTATCGATAACGGCTGTAACTTCATATACGGCATCAGCAAATAAAAAACCACGGTCAAAAACAGATATTTTCGCCTGCTCTTTAGGCACAAACTGATGATTTAAATAAACAATATTAGTCATTTTACCTCCGTCACTCATTTCGTTTACATTTTATATCACTTTACTACCTTACTCTTTGGTAATTACATTTCAAATGCTATTTTATCTACATCTTGTTTTACTTTTTTACTATTTGTTTAAAGAAATCATGTTATACAGATAAAAATTGCTATAATTTAGCTTATTATCGTTAAATATAAATAAGGGAGGTTGTTATGTTAGATATTAATAAGAATAATTTATCTCAACTAACAGAAAATCTGGTTAAGAAACAGTGCATATTTATGAATATTATTGCTGTTTTAGGATTTATTGCGGGAATTATCTGCATAATTAACCCACTTTCTTCTGGTGTTGTTATCAGTATTCTACTTGGTGTGATTTTTTTTGCCTGTGCCATAACCAGCATTATTGCTGGATTTAATACCAAAGTATCATCAGGCACTTCAATGCTAATTACTTTGTTAGCTGGATTTATCTATTTACTGCTAGGCTATATTTTTATTACTGACCCTTTGCAAGGAATGTTAAGCCTCGCTTTTCTTATTGGTTTTCTATTTATTTTTGCGGGTGTTTTACGCTTATTTCTTGGTTTCAAGCAAATCAAAGATAATTTTTATGGCTGGTTTAATGTATTAGTCGGTTTTTTAGATCTTATTGTCGCCTACTTTTTACTTGCTTTTGGTCCTCAGAATTCTGTTGCACTAGTGATGACACTTATTGGGATCCAACTTATTTTTAGTTCAATCACAATTTTTTCTATTACAAGTGCCATGAAACGCATGGTTCGTTAAAAATAATGAAAGAAAATTAATAGTTATTATATAAAAGACAAAAAGCCACTGTAATGTGGCTCTTTGTCTTTAATTTCTTTAATTTATTATGCACATGGAAGTCTTAAAGCCACAGTGTACATATTTTCACCACAGAGATAACAATCGCCCGTTTTCTCAAATACCATCACCTGTATACCAAGATAGCCCACTTCAATATTAGGCAATGCATCAGCAAGAATACTGTTTAATTCTGGGTCTTCAAATTCAACAATATTAATAGGTTCAACATTTGGTGTAGTATCTTGTAAAAAGTTTTTCAATCTAGGATCGTCTGCATAAATTTCCATGGTAGAACGATATACGAGTGTTTTTTCACTACCAATATTCTTAGAATAACCATTAAAGATAATAATCATTTTTTGAATATTCATTTTCGCAACACGATTTCTAATTTGTAAACATAAGGTAGGAACTAAGCGTATATTAGAGGAATTAAAGTAACGATCACAAATCTGAGGGATAGTTACACTAATACAAGGTTTTGGGGCAATATTTTTAATTTTTTTACCACATTCACCAGTAAGTGAATTATCAACAATAATTCGCTCTCGACGAGAGAAACACACGTTATCAAAAATATCGACAGTGAAGAAAGAGATATAATGTACACCATTGGTTAATGCTTGATTTTCTAATCTTACTGAAATGGCTGATTTATCAGTGCACGGCAGCATTTTTAACTGGTCATTAAAATAAAAACCGACTTGAGTACTTTCGCTAATATCTCGACCGAGAATAAGATTAGCATTAACACAATAATTATCGCTGTGATAACTCAATACACCGTTTAATGCAGCGGGCACCTTAGGTGATGAGAGTTTTTCATTGGTTATCTCAACATAAAAATCTTTTGACTTGATCTCTTTGGCTGGTGTTTCTGAATTTTCACTACTAGCATAAAACACCGCTATTTCGCCAGGCTTAGCATGTTTAAATTTAACTTTAAATATTGCTATACCATACTTATTTGTTCTTGTTTTTCCCTCACTATCATCTTCTGATTTTATTATTGTAGGCTCTGTAATTATCGTACTCTTATCTCTAGTAAAAACTAACTCAACAACTTTATTTTGTACGTCATTTCCCTCTTCATCGATTAAATGAACAATAAAGTTTTTAGAAACCTCTTCCCATTTGCTTGGCCACTGCATAGATTCTGAACGAATAGTTAATAGATCTTCAAATTTCTCACAATTAGTTGCTAAACAATCAAATTTTAAATCAGGTGCGGTGGAAGTTACACGTATTTGAATATTTGTACTGTATTGAGGTTGCTCGTCATTTTCATCTTTTAAAATAAGATTTAATGAAGCAACACCATTGCGATTTCCCGTTAAGGTCACTTCCGTTTTGTCGCTATCAATAATTGAAACAAAAATATCCTTTTTATTAGGTAGAACAAGAATACCTTTAGGGCTTGTTTTCCATTCAGCTAACCGTAAATCAGTTCCTGTAACCGATATCTCATATTTTATTTTTTGATTAATTTTTACTTCATGATCGGGTTCATCTGGTGTGTTTTTTATCTGTTTAAAGTGAACAACTATTCCATTAGCAATATCTTTATCTCCTTTATCTAGGTCTTGATCTTTATCGTTATCACCTGACTGCACGACTTTTTTAGCTGATAATTGTTGAGCTTGTAAGATTTTCTGCAAACGTTCTTCTTTTGTTTCTATTGTCATTACGTGATTTCCTTTTTTTTATTACCGACTCCATTTTTAGCTTAAAGCAAAAATTCGCAGAGAAAATCACAATGGAAAAGAGTCAACTGAGTATTGTTAATAGATGAAAAATAAAAACCAATAAGAACAATATGATAAAAGTTAATGCAGATTAAAAATGATATTAACTTCCAAGATAAACACATCTAAAATAAAAAATAATTTAATTTTTAAAATATTTTTTAAAAAAACTATTGACTGTTATGAGAATGTGACTAAAATCAGCATCAGAAAATATTTGTGACATGAATCACATTTTATTAATAGGATACTTAATATGAAATCAATGACTTCTTTTATTACTCAACTGCATCAGGTTGTTGTTCATTTATCATCATCACGCTTACTGTAATTGTTTGTTATTTAAAACAAATATAGCATGAGGCCAGAAAAATCATCATCTTATCGAGAGACAACTTCTGGCTTTTATTTTCTTTTTATTTCTCCTCTCATTCTACTTTTCTCAATCGTTTTTTAGTAACATAAATTTTACTTCGCTTAATTCATTGCAATACGTTGAATATTAAATATCCAATTGACTAAGCGCTGATACTAAATTTATTTCTGAACAGAAAAAATCTTCCCTTTCTTATTTAAAGATTAACAAATATTAATGAATTTCTATTTTATTATTATGTTAACAATCTTGTTTTTTATATACTAATTATTATCGCTATGTTATTTATTATATATCGATTGATTGTTATATCCTATTTAACTGATATTTTTTTACCACTAAAGTGGTATATCATCAAAATATGTAACCATTTGTTTAATAGTTATTTTTTTTAGATAACGTTATTAACATTTTTTATATTGATATAAATCATTATAGGTATGAGGGTTATAACTTAACATATATATACAACTTTACTTGTTGTGAAAAATGTTAGGGTAATGTCAATGTCAAAAATTAAAAATAATACTTCGATTACTGAAATGAGCCGGCGTGGGTTCATTCAGTCTGCAGCGGTTCTTTCAGGCGCTGCTGCTGTGGCAGGAACGGTGTCATTACCTTTCTCTGCAAATGCTCAAAATATCCAGGGTATCCGTCCTGATGAAACAGCGGAAACTATCAAATACAGTGCATGTTTAGTGAACTGTGGTAGCCGTTGTCCATTAAAAGTTCATGTGAAAGATGGCGTTATTCGTCGTATTTCTAATGAAACTATGTATGACGATTCAACATTTGGTCTTCACCAAATTCGCCCATGTCTGCGTGGTCGTTCTGTACGTTGGAAAACGTATAACCCAGATCGTTTAAAATACCCAATGAAACGTGTGGGTAAGCGTGGTGAAGGTAAATTTGAACGTATTTCTTGGGATGAAGCAACATCAATCATCGCCGAAAAATTACAATACACCATCGAAAAATACGGTAATGAAGCAATTTATTATCAATATGGTACAGGCTCTACCGGTGCAAACTTACACGGTAGAACAGCATGTAAACGTTTATTAAGCACCGTAGGTGGCTTTTTAAGTGACTATGGCACTTATTCTTACTCTCAATTAACCGGTATCGTCCCTTATGTTTATGGCGATATGCTGGAATCTCTGTTAACGGAAATTGAGAATTCAGACCTAGTTGTGATGTTTGGTCATAATCTTGCTGAAACACGTATGTCAGGTGGTGGTCAGTTCTATGAAACGCTAAATGCGTTAGATAAGAGCAAAAGTAAAGTTATCATCATCGACCCTCGCCGTACTGACAGTGTGACAACACTCGGTGCTGAATGGATCCCTATTTATCCAGGTACCGACGCTGCATTAGTTGCAGCACTAGGTTATGTGATGATCCAAGAAGGTATTACCGATGAAGATTTCTTACGTGAATATTGCGTCGGTTGGGATAAGCAAACACTCCCTGCATCAGCACCTGAAAATGGCTCTTATAAAGATTACATTTTAGGTAATGGACCTGATGGCATTGCAAAAACCCCTGAGTGGGCAAGTAAATTAACGGGTATTTCTGTTGCGCGTATTATTCAACTGGCCCGTGAAATTGGTAATGCAAGAGCGGCGTGGATCTCTCAAGGCTGGGGTATTCAACGTACCACTAATGGTGAACAAGCCTGTCGTTCTATTATGATGTTGCCATTAATGTCGGGTCATATTGGTCGCCCTGGTACAAATACTGGCTGTTGGGGCGGTAACGTTGCTTACCCTGTTGCAAGCTTCGCACTTCCAAATCCTGTAAAAACGCTGATCCCAACTTTTATGTGGTCTGAAGCGATTGCGCATGGTGAAGAATTAACCAGTAAAAATGCGGGTGTTAGAAATAAAGATAAACTAGATACTGGCATTAAATTTATGTGGTGTTATTCCAGTAACGTGATTGGTAACCAACATGCTGACCTGAATAAAACTCATGATTTACTGCAAGATGAATCAAAATGTGAGTTTATTTTAGTGTGGGATAACCACATGACACCTTCTGCGAAATACGCGGATATTCTACTGCCAGATGTAACAACCGTTGAAACAAACGATCTTATTAACAACTCTTACGCCAGTGGTGCTTACCACTATGTTGTCCGCTTACAAAATGCGATTAAGCCTCTTTGGGAAAACCGCCCTTGCTATGATGTCTTAACAGATATTGCAGAAAAAATGGGTACTAAAGCGCAATTTACAGAAGGTAGGACTTACGAAGAGTGGATTGAGTATTGCTACAACCAAATGCGTGAGAAAAACCCTGCACTGCCTACCTTTGCAGAAACCAATGATATGGGGATTATAGATCGTAAATTACCTAATCGTAATCAATATGTTGCACTTGAAGCATTCCGTCAAGACCCTATCGCTAACCCATTAAAAACAGCGTCAGGTAAGATTGAAATTTATTCTGAAAAATTAATGCAAGATACCGAAGGCTGGGTTTTACCTGAAGGCGACCGTATCCCTGCTATTCCAGAATATTGTAAGAATGAAGAAGGCGTTGAAAACGTTACATTGAAAGAGGAATTTCCTCTGCAAATGACCGGTTTCCACGATAAAGGTCACGTTCACTCTAGTTACTATAATGTGGCGATGTTACGTGAAGCGATCCCTCATCAATTTTGGTTAAACCCAATTGATGCACAAGAACGCGGCTTAAAATCAGGTGATATTGCTGAAATTTATAACAGCCGCGGTCGCTTAAATATTAAAGTAAAAGTAACAGATCGTGTTTTACCGGGCGTTATTGCAGTGCCACAAGGTGCATGGCGAGATCTTGATACAACAGGTGTAGATAAAGGTGGATGTATTAACACATTAACAAGCTGGCACCCATCGCCGTTTGCTAAAGGAAATCCACAACATACAAACCTTGTTGAAGTGAAACGTGCATAAGGAGTTAACTCATGAAGCAATATGGTTTTTATTTTGACTCCACTAAATGCACTGGCTGTAAAACCTGTCAAGTCAGCTGCAAGGATGAAAAAGATTTAGATTTAGGCCCTAAATTCCGTCGTGTTTATGAATATGGTGGTGGTAGTTGGGCTAAACAAGATGGCATCTGGACACAAAATATTTATAGTTATTATCTATCCATTTCTTGTAACCATTGTTCGAACCCAACTTGTGTTGCAGGTTGTCCGACTGGTGCAATGCATAAACGCGAAGAAGATGGTTTAGTTGTTGTTAACCAAGATATTTGTGTAGGTTGCCGTTATTGCGAATTGCGTTGCCCTTATGGCGCACCACAATTTGATGAAAAGAAAAAACTCATGTCTAAATGTGATGGTTGCTATGAACGTGTAGCACAAGGCATGAAACCTGTTTGTGTTGAGTCTTGTCCTCAACGCGCACTGGATTTTGATGATATTGAAGTGATTAGAGCAAAACATGGTACTGAGTGTGGTATTGCACCAATGCCAGATCCAAGCTTAACTAACCCAAATATCGTCATCAAAGCACATAAAGAAGCCAAACCTTCTGGTGATAAAACCGGTTCAGTTCAAAATGCGGCGGAGGTATAAACCATGCATGAACTTCCTCTAGTCTTTTTTACTGTATTAGGTTCTTCAGCAGCTGGGCTGTTTCTTATTGCTTATATCAGTAAAAAATTAGGTCAAATTGATCAAAACCAATTACGTAACGCAAATATCTTAGCATTAATCTTAATGCTGATCGGTTTAGGAATTGGTGGGTTACACGTAGGGCAACCACTGCGTTTCTTTAATATGCTATTAGGTGTTGGCCGTTCTCCTATGAGTAACGAAGCATTTTTAAGTGGCATATTTACTGGATTTGCATTTGTTACTGTTGCATTAACAGTAATGAAAAAGTGGAATGGATTGCGTGAAATTTGTAATCTATTTACCGTTATTTTCGGATTAGCTTTTGTATGGTCAATTCCACAAGTTTATCATATTGCAACCATTGCTAACTGGAATACTGATTACACAACATTGCAATTTTGGATGACGTTGTTAGTTGGTGGTGGTGTTTTGGCTATGGCCACAGGTGCAAGACGCTTAGGTGCATTATCTTTTATTATTGGCGCTATTATCACCTTGGCAACACGTTCTGGTTACGTGAGCTTCCTTGGTTTTACAGGCCCTGAACTTAGTGCAGAACAAACTATTTTTTGGGGATTCCAACTTGCAGTACTAGCATTAGGTATTGTGATTGTTGGTTTCACGGCCCTGAAAGCACAGACATCAAAAATGACACTAGCAACTTGTGCCGCAGCAGTCATTATTGCTGAATTATCAGGCCGTATTGCTTTCTATAATTTGTGGCATATTACGATGTAACTTTGATTTTCTTAAAACGTAATTTTAAGAAATAAAAGCAAATGCATACCTTTTTAGGTATGCATTTTTTTTAGAATGATGAACCAGGTTGTTGTAAGAAGAGTTGCTCTTCTGGTGTTGATTCTCTGGCTAAAATTTCGTTACGATGTGGATAACGGCCATATTTATCAATAATTTCTTTATGTCGCAGTTCATATTGATAAGTGTTTTCATCATTTAATTGAGAGAAAAGAGTCAGCGCATCTTGGTGAATTTTTTTAGATTCAGAATGCATAAATGGCATAATTAAAAACTTTCGTTTAACTGGGGTTAAAGAAAGATATTCAGGTTGGCGAATCGCCTCTTGAGCTAAAATAAGTGCCATATTATCTTGAGAGAATGCTTGAGGTGTATCACGCCAAATATTGCGTGAAAATTGATCGAGTATAATAACTTCACCTAAACGCCCTTCAATACTTTCTCGCCAATATGATAACTCCGCTCGACTGGCTTGTTCACAAAGCGAACCAAATCTGTCTTTAATTTCTTTATCGAAAGAAGCATCTTTCTTAAACCACTGCTCGGGAGTACATTCATCAAACCAAAAAGTTAAAACTGGTTGATAAGGATTCATATTTATAACCACCCTGTCGCTTGTTAGTGAAAAATTAGCGTTATTATTACCTGAGTTTTTCTTCAAACTATCTTACTTTTAATAGTGATATATCTTAAACCTTATTATTACTTAACCCTATCATCAATTTTATAAAAAAATAAATCTCCTTTGGATCGATTCAAAGGAGATTAAAATCGCTTCCTAGCGAACACTTATATCCATTAAGTGACGCCATCCATAAGCTACCGTTCTATCTACTCAAAATATTGCTAACAATATTTTTTCAATCTCATATTTTATTATTTTAATAAATATAAAAACAAACTAGCTCAAACAATATGCCTACAAAATAAACAGCAAAATAGCTTAAAAAAAATCAACGATATACTAATAAATATTGCATTTATTCCTTTGTAGGCCTTAAATAAGTATTATTACCCAACAATCTTTATTGTAAATAAATAACTTATAATTCAATAAGATAAATAAATAACAATCGATATTATTATAAGGATATCGATTTATTTTGTATAAAATATATGAGGATCAATAATGAGATAAAAGATTAAAAAACACGCATTACTAATGACATTTATCTAAAAATTTGCGCTATTCCTCTGTTTCTTTAACAAATTTGGAGTACAATCGTCATAGTCTATCTACTGAATGAATCGTTATGTCTACCATTGCTGTTATTGGAATAAGCTACCTTGTTGGTGCTGTACTCTCTTTTATTGTTACTTTCTTTCTAACAAAAGATCCTAGCCTTGTCATGCGTTTACTAAGTGCGTTCTTGATTGCCATTACCTGGCCATTAAGTTTCTTTATGGCTCTTGTTTTTTCTATTTTTAGCTAAATTTTTAAGTCTATAATCATAGCCTAATTATTTTCCTTATTTAATTTTTCTATATCTACTCTCTTTTTTTAAGATAGTTAATTAAATATTAAAATAGATGTATCTATTTTTATTATTTAAAAAATAAAAAATAAAGATAAAGTAATATTGGATACCAAATCAATAAGGAAATTTTAAATGAGTGAAACCAAGAGTAATACTAAAGTCACTGCTTCAGGAGTAGCTGACACATTTTATGCTATGAATATCTCTTTTTCTGTAGGAAGAAATGATTACATGCTTTCATTGAATCGAGACAGAAAATATGAAACGAAGACACTTACTTCTGATGGAAAATTTGGCCCATTGGTTGAAACTAATATCTTTAAGCATTATTATGACTACATGCAAATTATCTATGACTCTGCAAATGGAAAACAATATTTATGTTGTATTTCCTCAGATAGCAAATACTTTGAATTATTTTTAATTCAAGGTGATGGGAAATTGCTATCAACTGATACTCATGATTATTTTGAAGGTTTTAACAAATCAGGTGCTATATTTATTATTAAAGGTCATTTTTATATTTATAGCCAAAGAGAATTAGATAGATCTTGGCAAATTACATTAATGAATGCATGATTTAATTGCTATTTTCTATAAAATAAAGATAGATTATTAATTTAACAGGGCTATTGTCTAAGATAGTAGCCCTGTTAATGTTGAAAAATAATAACTAAAAATAATATTTTCAAAACTAGATATTATTAATTTAAACGATCTAAAGATAACTCTTTTAGCTTAGATTTTATTAACGAATTAATATCTAATATTCCACCATTTTATTTTGTTAAATTCTTGCCAAGTAAATTCACTTAAACACCTTAATTTAAAAATACTAACCAATTGATTAAATACAAAAATATTTATTTTAATTAACCTATTTTTTATTATACATTTACAAATAAGAGTAAAAACATTACAGTATTTTAGGTAAATTAAGATTATTAATATTTTCTATTTTTAAATAGAGTTTCTACTTAGAGTTAAAATATGTTTAGTGAAAATGTCATTACTGATATTATTTGTTGGATCGAAGATAATTTAGAAAAAAATCTGAGCTTAGAAAGTGTTTCACAAAAATCAGGCTACTCTAAATGGCATCTTCAGCGAATGTTTAAAGAACAGACAAACTTAACACTAGCATCTTATATAAGAGCTAGACGTCTTTCTTGTGCTGCAATTGAATTACGCTTACAGCGTACACCATTACTTGATATCGCATTGAAATATCGTTTTGACTCTCAACAAACTTTTTCTCGTGCTTTTAAAAAGCTATTTAATATTACCCCTTACGATTATCGCCGAAAAGCAAATTGGCAAGCACATGGTTTTACTTTACCATTAAGAAAATTTGCAGGTTATAATTTAGATATGCAAATTATTGATATTGACAACCTTTCTCTAATTGGGATCAGCCATACTTACCAGTCTAATTCTATTGAGTGGAATCTAAATACTGAAAAAAAGCGCAAAGAGTATTGGGAAATATTTTTCAAAAAAGCACTTTATAATCACAATAAAATCTATGCTACTCACAATATTTTTTCTGAACAAAGAAACAATCTCGTTATTAATTATGCAACAATGAGAGAGAATTTAGTAGATAGAGATAATTCAAATTTTAATTACACCGAGATAATTAATAATAAAAAATATTTAAAAATCACGCTTTCGCCAGCACTATTACAACTTGATTACAAAGATATTATTTACAATATTTATGGTGTTTTAATGCGAAAATTAAATATTCCACGAAAAAAAGGGGAACCGGACATTGAGGAATATATTTTAAAAGAAAACTATCACGTTTTAGATCTTATCAATAATCCATTATCTTTAATAAAAAATATTAATTATTATATTCCTATTGATATTAAACCGAACCTCAAATAATAATTTAATATTCTATCTTCTCAGAGAATAAAGGTAGAATATTAACCTTACACTATAATAAAAAATGATTTATAAAAAACTATAATTATCAATACATTACCAATCATATTTCAAATTATTTAGACTAGTTAAAATTTATTATTACTCAAAAAAATAAATTAATCTCTTTCAATTAAATTTTTCATGTTCTATCTTTAATAAACGAAAAAAATAAAATAGTTGTAATAATATTTACTATTGAAAAATTTATTTCTTATTTCTTTACGTGATTTTCTTACCCTATCCTATTTATATAAACTAGCGAGTGACTCACTTGATTATCTTTCAATATTAATCTTTTCTCTTTCATTGTATCAATTTTTAACGATACAAATAATTGCGATACAAAACCTAAAAACAACAATCAAAAGCATTCATACCACAGAAAATGACAATCAATGCAAATGATATCAAAAATAAAGTTCTTCTTGAACACCACCCAAATAGCGCAACTCGATAATTTATAAATCACCTTGCGATAAAATGATCCTATTTTGAGGCTGTTGTTTTACATATTTAATGTATTAAGATAATAAATTAATTCAGTATCATCTTCATCTAAATTATCTACACAACCGCTTTCAACGAAACCTGATCTGGACAATATCGCTTTCATTTTAAGATTAGATTGATTTGTAGAGGTAAAAATCTTCGCTGTTTTTGATGATGCCTTAAAATATGTAATTAACTTAGTCGCTAAACCTTGTGAGCGATAGTTTTCATCAACCATAATTAACTCAATAAAACCGCACTGAAAAAAACGATAATGAAAAACGCCATAAGCAACAACAACCGTATCAACAACGACAAGATAAAGTGAATTCTCATTAATCCAAGTTTTTATTTCGTCAATGCGAGAAGAATGTATTTGAGCATAAGTGTCGATTTGACTGATTAAGTGAAGTTCAGAAAGTGTAGCAAGTCTAATTTTCATAGTGATAGTTTTTAAGTAATAAAACTATAGATAAGAAAAAACCCGCTACCTCTTACGAGATAACGGGTTCTTATATGGTGCCGGCTACCGGAGTCGAACTGGTGACCTACTGATTACAAGTCAGTTGCTCTACCAACTGAGCTAAGCCGGCTAATTCTGGCGGAAAGATAGAGATTCGAACTCTAGGATGGTTTCCCATCGGCGGTTTTCAAGACCGCTGCCTTCAGCCACTCGGCCATCCTTCCATAGCGCGGAATTATGCCTATCTCTCGCCGCGCTGTCTAGTCCTGAAGGCAAAAAAAATCATTTTTTTATTCGTTTGCTTAAACTTCAATCTAATATTGATTAAAAAAAGATAACTTATTAATATTTCGGTCGAATAGCAACATTAATGAGATATCAATGACATTAATTTATATCACTACTGATTTAAAAATAGAGGAATAATAGTGTAGTAATAAACAAAGAAAAAACCCGCTACCTCTTGCGAGATAACGGGTTCTTATATGGTGCCGGCTACCGGAGTCGAACTGGTGACCTACTGATTACAAGTCAGTTGCTCTACCAACTGAGCTAAGCCGGCTAATTCTGGCGGAAGGATAGAGATTCGAACTCTAGGATGGTTTCCCATCGGCGGTTTTCAAGACCGCTGCCTTCAGCCACTCGGCCATCCTTCCATAGCGCGGAATTATGCCTATCTCTCGTCGTGCTGTCTAGTTCTGAATATAAAAAATTTCGCTTTTTCTGTTTGTTTGCTCAAAGTTCACTCGAATATCCCTTTTAAAGTGATAACCTGTTAATATAATGGCTAAATGCTGATGGTTGTTTAACCAATAATTATCTTCTACTTACTTCGTTTTTAAAGGTTCGCAAACTGAATGCGCAAACTGACTCAATTAAAACCAAATACATTGACTCGTATATATGCCCTATTTCTTATTTTTTTGGTCATATCTCTCTTTTTATATGCCTATAGCTACTTTAACGCTTGGCTCGACAATAAAAAGAATGCATTAAATAACACAACACACAAATTCGCATTACAGGTTGAAGATTACCGCTATCATTCAAACCAGCTTTTCCAATTATCAAACAAAATGGCCGACTCGACTATTTATCCACCAATATCTATCAACCCAATAAAATTACGCACCGATGTTTATTGGCTTGAAGGCAGAGATCAAACGGTTGATACCATTGTATTTGGTAAAGCAAATGAACATACTTTTCAACTAGCAAGACGTTTTGCTAATTCACTAGAAATACTTTGGGGCGTTCGTAATGACTACAGCTCTCTTTATTACCTTAATGGTAAAGGCAATGACCTTATATTAGTTACTACGCACTCAGTACTTAAACCTGAGATCCGTTATAAAGAGAGTTATCTAACTTTAACTGCGGAGAACAAACGCTCTGAACTTTTAATGCAATCTACTGCATTAGATGAAAAAGAGAGTATTTCTCCGATTAGGAAAATGTCTACAGAAAACATTTATTACTACACTTACCGGATTATGTTTAATGTTCCTGGGCAGCTAACTAGCGTCATTGCTTTTGATTTACCAATAAATAACTTTCTTCCTTATGAGCTACAGCCTCAGTATTTAAGACTACTGCCTACGGGTCAGCAAACAATTTATGATAAAAATGATATCGAAGTTTCGACCGATGGCTCTTCACTCATCTTTTCTCAGCCTATTGCAGGGATCCCTTATTCTCTTTCTTATGAATACCCTTTAAAGGCGATAATCACAGAAATCACTTATAAAAATATCTGGCTATTAATTAGCCTTTTCTCTTTTATTCTGATCTCTATTTTTGGCCATATCTATATTCGCAATAAATATGTCTATCCTTACATCTCAATGACACGCAATCTTCGTATTAAAGAAGAAATGACGAATGACATTATCTCTAACCTTCCTATCGGATTATTAGTATACAATTTTTCCTCTAATCATAAGATTATCAGCAATAGTCACGCTGAAAAGCTACTACCTCATATTGATTTATCAAAAATTCGTCAAATGGCGATAGAACACAATGGCCTGATACAAACAGCCATCAATAATGAAATCTATGAAATTAGAACAAGTAATAACAACAATATTGATAATACCTCTCTATTCATTTTTTTGAATAAAGATAATGAAGCCTTGATCAATAAAAAATTGCAACTAGCGCAGCAAGAATATGAAAAAAATACTATTGCTCGTCGTAAAATCCTTTCCAATATGTCATCAGAATTAATGCGACCAATTAAAGACATTAATGGAATGGTTTATCAGTTTAAAGAACTATTACCTGAAGATATCCATCAGCAGTTGCTTAGCCTTCTATTAGAAAAAACTAACTATATTTCAGAGTGGATTGAAAACATCACTTTAATTAATAAGTTAGAAAATCAAGAATGGAAAATTCATAAAGATGAATTTGAACTTTCAACGCTTGTTGAATCTATTCTGCTAACTACTACGCCTTTTATGATAAGAAAAGGACTAACACTTTATTTTCATAACAATATAAGGCCTGGATTACTTTTAATTAACGATGGGCCGGCATTAAGTAAAATTCTTTTATCTCTGATTAATTATGCCATCAGCACGACTAATTATGGAAAAATTTCTGTTAATTTAAATTTAGTAAAAAATAAAGACAAAGATAAAGAAGAAATACTTATTGATATTATTGACAGTGGTAGCGGACTTACACCACAAGATATTGCTAATATTAAATATCCATTTCTTGGGCAAGCTATGGGCGATAAATATTATTCCAACTCAGGAATTATTTTTTATTTATGCCATTTATTGTGTAAGAAAATACAGGGAGATTTAACTATTAAGAGTCAGGAAAGTATTGGTTCTCATTTCCGTATCGTACTACCATACCAGCATATTGATACCCAAGAACGTAGCTTTGACGTATTATTAGAAGGCGTAAGTGCAAAACTCGCCATAAAAAACCCTGAAATAGAAAAAATTGTTTGCCAACAGCTTGATAAATATGGCGCTACATACTTTGATAAAAATAAAGAGAATCTTTATCCTGAATACGATATCATACTTAAAGATACTCCTGATGATAAAGCAGAATCAGCAACAATATTATTAGTTAGTACTATTGTTGGATTTGAAAAAATATCAAAAAATTTAATAAAGTGTAACTATAACTTCGGTGATGCATTAATAGAGTCTATTACTTATTTGATTGAAGAAAATGAGTCATTAACTCTAGAAACAACTCAAGCGAGTATTTTAAATGAAAATAATAACCTTGATAATCACGAAGTAATTCTTAATAATTATAGACACAAGCTGGATGGTAGTGATTATAAGGAGCTATTTATCAATACTGTTCCAACTGATATTGAAAAATTACATTTAGAGGCAACTAATAAAGACTTTCCTTCTCTAGCCCAGACTGCACATCGCCTAAAAGGGGTTTTTGCCATGTTAGATTTGGAGTATCTCAAAGAGAGCTGTGAATATTTAGAGCGTGACATAAAAAATCATAATGAATTAGAGATAAAAGAACGTATCAGTCAACTGGATAAATGGATTCAACAGTTGCTGCAGCAAGGTAACAATTAAACATGAATAACCTTAATATTATTATTGCCGATGATCATCCGATTGTTTTATTCGGTATTCGTAAATCTTTAGAACAAATTGAATGGGTTAATGTTGTTGGTGAGTTTGAAGATTCAACTTCACTTATCAATAACTTATCAAAGCTAAATGCTGACGCCCTAATCACCGATCTTTCAATGCCTGGTGATAAATATGGTGATGGTATTACATTGATTAAGTACATAAAAAGACACTATCCTAACTTGTCTATTATTGTACTAACCATGAATAACAACCCTGCCATTTTAAGTGCAGTGCTTGACCTTGAAATTGAAGGTATCGTTTTAAAACAAGGTGCACCAACAGATTTACCAAAAGCCTTGGCAACGTTACAGAAAGGCAAAAAGTTTATGCCTGAAAGCGTTGCAAAACTACTAGAGAAAGTTAATGCCAATGGTTATGGCGATAAACGCCTATCACCAAAAGAGAGCGAAGTCCTTAGATTGTTTGCTGAAGGCTTCCTTGTCACTGAAATTGCTAAAAAACTAAATCGTAGTATTAAAACGATTAGTAGCCAGAAAAAATCAGCAATGATGAAGTTAGGTGTTGATAATGATATTGCACTTCTCAACTACTTATCATCCGTGACTATTGATAAGGAAATTAACGGCGACGATTAACTTGCTCGTTAACTTATCTTGGCAGTACCGATAAAATCAGGAAGCTCATACCCTTTGTGGGAGCTTCTCTGCTTTTTATCTGTGTTATTTCCTATCTATGCACCTATTTACACCTCTTTTCTCAGCTTGTATCCCAATGTTATTTATCTAAACAGTCCCTCTAAACGTTGTATAGGGTGTTTTTAAACGATTTAAACAGATATTGTTTATCTATACCCAGACTGCAAAAATCAGCGCTACATCTTCTTTTTATTAAAAATCTTATATAACCTTTTTCTCTTCTTACTAACAAAAAAACAAAAAAAGTGCTAAAAATTAGCACCTTTTGAATAATTCATCGTTATACTCGTCACTCTTGTTTTTTATTAAACCCATTATTAAATATCAACAAATTATTCGATTAACACCTCTTTCTATTGCCATAGTTAAGAAATATTTTTTAATAATGCTTCTTTTAAAATAATGAGTGAAACAGGTTTAGAAACACAATCATCCATACCCGCATCAATACAACGCTGTTTTTCTTCTGCTATTGCATTCGCTGTCACGCCAATAATAGGAATAGAACTTCCCATTTGTCGAACATGGGTTGCTAATTGATAACCGTTCATATTTGGCATGTTGACATCCGTTAAAATAATATCTATCGAATTTTTAGCAATAAATTCCAGCGCATCACAACCATCTTCTGCCGTTGCTGTATCAAATCCAATTTTCTTTAATTGATCCGTAAGCAATAAACGATTGATAGGATGATCATCAACAATAAGTACTCTTAGCCCTTGTAAACCGCTATCCGTTGTTATTGCTTTAGATTCTGAATAAATAACATCAGCATTTATTTGAGGAAGCTGTAGCATAATCTTAGATAACTCATTAAGTTTATAAGTGCTACACAGCCACATATTTTCATCTATTTTCTTTGCCGGATCAAAATAATGCTCATTAATTCTGATTGTTTGGCATTGAGTGATTATATCTCGATCATAATCAGTGATAATAAAATCCGTTGAAGCAAGCGCAATTTCTTCTGTTAACTCTGCACACTTTAATCCAAAGTAACTAAGATAACGCTCAATAAAACCTTCTAAACAAAGATTTCTTACATCAAGAAAACAACGAATAGTGCTTTGTGCGTAAATATTCTTTTTATCATTATTTTCGTTATTTTCTAACGCACCATATAACGGGATCCGTACCGTAAATCGACTACCAATATTCTCCTGTGATACCACACTAATGTCACCATCCATCAAATTAATAAGCTTCTCGCAAATAGCTAATCCAAGCCCTGTTCCTTCAGATGCACTCTCTGTATTTTGAGAAACTTGGAAAAAGGGTTCAAAAAGCTCGTGAAGTGTTTTTTCACTTATTCCCTTACCTGTATCATGAATATCAAAATAGAGATAATAATCATCTTTATAAAGATGTAACGTAATACAACCTGTCGTAGTAAATTTAATGCTGTTATTTAATAAATTAGAAATAACTTGTTGTACACGAACAGGGTCACTATTTACGATTTTAGGCACATCAGGCTCAATAAAGCAGTAAATAGCGAGGTCTTTTTTAGCTATCAAAGGCAAATAGTTAGAAATAACAAATGAGACCACTTGACGACAATTAAACGGCTTAATCTCTATTTTTAGTTGCTTAGATTCTATTTTTGAAAAATCTAAAATATCACTAATAATTTTAAGCAATAAAGATGATGAGTTATCCATTGTTTTAAGCAATCGAGCGGTTTCATTATTTTGAGTAAAAGATTGCAATAACTCTAAATTACCAATAATGCCATATAGTGGTGTACGTAACTCATGACTAACTGTAGCTAAGAACATCGATTTTGCTTGGTTTGCTTGTTCTGCCGCCGTTGCCATATTTTGTAAAGAACGTTCCATTTTAACGCGGGAACTAATATCCACGAGAACACAGATAGCAACATCTTCATTTTGATAACGTGAATTAACAAAACTAATTTGTAAATGGTTACGGTTATTAGTCACTACATCCACCATATTGCTGCCTTTCTCAGCAATGATAGATAAAATATTTTGCTTATCACTATGGCTAAGTAAGCGGAAATAATTATGAGCTAATTCATTACTTAAAATAATCATGCCATCGCGAATACGAAGAATGCTGATGCCAACTGGCGCTGATGCTACTATTTTATGGTTAAATTGCTCATGCTCTTCTAAACGTGATGCATTATTTTCTGCTGGTGAGAATATTTTCCGTTCAAAGATCCAAACAAAAATAAAGACAAAAATGGCCGATATCGTATTTAAAATCAGCGCATTAAAAATAGTAAATTTAAATTCATTGAGAATTTGTTTTAGTGGTAACGAATAAACCACACTGAATGATGAAGGCAATAATTTCCGCTTAGAAACTAAATCACTAAAGTCCTCATCAAAACCAAAATAAGGCGCATTAACTTCAGGTGCTTGTCTTGCTGTACGATAATTATTCTCAGCCGGATAATTTAAAATTGTGGTATTGTTGCTATTAAGTAGATGAATAGAAATAACGCGATCTTTAGTTGGAGAAAAGTATTCAAGACGAATGGCTCTTTCAATACCAATCAATCCAATAAACTTTCCGGAAGCATAAACTGGAGACATCACATACAAAATACCGCTATCCCCTTTTGCATCAGGTACTATCCAATATTGATTAACTTCCTTCCCCTGAGCTCGCTGATTAATATAGTTACGCGTATTTTCATAGACCATTTTTTTCAGCATTTCGGTATCAATCGGTGATGCACGCAATGGAAAATTAATCATACACATACTATGAGAACCCACCATAAAAACTTGGTTTATTCCCTGTAATGCAGGCGTATTGTCTTTCCAATAATAAAGAATGCTATTAAATGAACGGAAATAGTTATTCGTTTGACCTTTAAAAAGTTCGCAATCCGCAGTGTCATTTAATTTGTGTAAGGAAAAAGCTCCTTCATAAAAAGGTAAATTTTTGATATTAGGATTTAAATTGAGCTGCTCTTGATGACGTTCGGCGAGATATTGTAAATCACGAATGGTTCCTGAGGTTTGCCTAAAGAAACCAAGTAAATTGGTGTAGTTGTTACTATATTCTTGTCTGATATCCGATTTTGTATCGTTAAAAATGTTGATGAGATAAAACATGGTCAACAATGCGCCCATAGCCCACAACATGACACCTAATATACGAAAAAGGTAGCGGGAAATTTTTAACGACGTTTTAAAGGACGAGAGATATCTCAAACAACCACCCTAATCGATAAACCACACAAGAAACTTATTCTATTCTAGCAGAAGTTACTGTATGTCTGAATGATATGATTTTTACCATAAGAATAAATTTTTTGCTAATGCAGGCAATTATTCACACAAAAAAAGCAGGCAATTATGCCTGCTTTTTTTTCTTTATACAGCACAATAATAACGATTATTCTTCGTCGTCAATATCTGCATCGTCTTCTAAATCTGATTCTAGTGCTTCTGATAGACCCTCATTAACAATCACTTCATTAACTTCATCATCATCTAGCGCGTCATCTTCATCTTCAACACGTTGCAAACCAACCACCAGCTCGCCTTCTGTAGTACGGATCAAGGTAACACCTTGCGTATTACGTCCAACAATGCTGACTTCTGAAACGCGTGTACGAACTAAAGTACCCGCATTTGTAATCATCATTATTTGGTCAGTCTCTTCAACTTGGATCGCACCAACAACTTTACCATTACGTTCACTCACTTTAATTGAGATAACGCCTTGTGTTGCACGATTTTTCGTTGGGTATTCGCTTTGTACAGTTCGTTTACCATAACCATTTTCAGTAACAGTTAAGATATCACCTTCACCACGTGGGATTATCAGTGAAACGACAGTGTCGTTGTTCAGTTTCATACCACGAACACCCGTCGCAGTACGTCCCATAGGACGAACACAATCTTCTGCAAAGCGTACAACTTTACCATCTGCGGAGAACAGCATGACTTCATTAGTACCATCGGTTAAATCAACACCGATCAGTTCATCACCGTCATTTAAATTAACAGCGATGATACCCGCACTACGAGGACGGCTGAAATCTTTTAATGGTGTCTTTTTCACAGTCCCGCTAGCGGTCGCCATAAAGACAAACTTACCTTCTTCATACTCTCTTACAGGTAAGATAGCAGTAATACGTTCATTCTGTTCAAGAGGCAGTAAGTTAATAATAGGACGACCACGTGCACCACGGCTTGCTTCTGGTAACTGGTAAACTTTCATCCAGTAGAGGCGACCACGGCTTGAGAAACAAAGAATTGTGTCATGAGTATTAGCAACAAGTAGACGATCAATAAAGTCTTCTTCTTTAATTCTCGCTGCTGATTTACCCTTACCGCCACGACGTTGCGCTTCATAGTCAGTCAGTGGTTGATATTTCACGTAGCCCTGATGAGAAAGTGTCACAACAACATTTTCTTCATTGATCAAGTCTTCGATATTAATATCTGCTGTATTTTCGGTAATTTCTGTACGACGAGGATCGTTATATTGATCTTTAATCGCATTCAGCTCTTCACGAATAACTTCCATCAAACGTTCTGGGCTTTTCAGAATATGTAATAATTCAGCAATTTGAAGTAATAAATCACGATATTCATCTAACAGTTTTTCATGCTCAAGACCCGTTAGTTTCTGCAAACGCAGATCCAAAATAGCTTGTGCTTGTTGTTCTGTTAGATAGTATTTTCCTTCATGCACACCATATTGTGGTTCTAGCCATTCAGGGCGAGCAACATTGCTATCGCCAGCACGTTCTAACATTGCAGAAACGCTGCCTAAAGCCCAAGGTTGTGCAATTAAAGCGGCTTTTGCTTCTGCTGGCGTTGGCGCTTGACGGATCATTTCAATAACCGGGTCAATATTTGCCAACGCTATTGCAAGTGCTTCTAAGATATGAGCACGGTCGCGCGCTTTACGTAATTCAAAAATAGTACGACGAGTCACCACTTCACGACGGTGACGAATAAAGGCTGAAATAATTTCTTTCAGGTTTAACACTTTCGGTTGACCTTGATGCAGCGCAACCATGTTAATACCAAAAGAAACCTGCATCTGAGTCTGAGAGAATAAGTGATTTAGTACAACTTCACCAACAGCATCACGCTTAATTTCAACAACAATGCGCATACCATCTTTATCTGACTCATCACGTAATCCGCTAATGCCTTCAATACGTTTATCTTTAACAAGCTCTGCAATTTTTTCAATTAAGCGAGCTTTGTTCACCTGATAAGGAATTTCCGTCACGATAATTGTTTCGCGACCTGTTTTCTCATCAGTTTCTACATCAGCTTGTGCACGAATATAAATTTTTCCGCGCCCAGTACGGTAAGCATCTAAAATTCCCCTGCGGCCATTAATAATAGCGGCAGTAGGGAAATCAGGCCCCGTGATATGCTCCATCAATTCTTCAATAGAGATGTCTTCGTTATCAACATAAGCAAGACAGCCGTCGATAACTTCACCTAGGTTATGCGGAGGAATGTTTGTTGCCATCCCGACTGCGATACCTGAAGAACCATTGACTAATAAGTTTGGAATACGGGTTGGCATGACTGCCGGGATATGTTCTGTTCCATCATAGTTAGGAACAAAATCAACCGTTTCTTTTTCCAAATCCGCCAGCAGTTCATGGGCGATTTTCGCCATGCGAACTTCGGTATAACGCATTGCAGCCGCCGAGTCACCATCAACTGACCCGAAGTTACCCTGCCCGTCAACCAACATGTAACGCATAGAAAAAGGCTGTGCTAAACGAACTATCGTTTCATAAACAGCACTGTCACCGTGCGGGTGATATTTACCGATAACATCCCCAACAACACGGGCTGATTTTTTATAAGGTTTATTCCAATCGTTTCCTAATACATTCATCGCGAAAAGGACGCGACGGTGTACTGGCTTCAGTCCGTCTCGAACATCGGGTAATGCGCGTCCGACAATAACAGACATCGCATAATCCAAATATGAGCTTTTCAGCTCTTCTTCGATATTAACTGGTGTGATTTCTCTGGCAATGTCGCTCATGGAGCCACTGTCCCTCATACTACGGATTCAAAGGTGTAGAACTATACCACAAATCGCCAATTTTAGGAAAACTGAAACAACTAAATTAGTGATTCTTTCTCTATTCTCTTCGATTTCACTCTCTAACGTTGATAGAATCAGATCAATATGAAAATAGGAGTAATGCTTTCTGATGAATGATAAAACAACCTCTTTACATGCTAACGTGGATCAGCATGAAATCGACAAGTTTGAAAGTGTCGCATCACGGTGGTGGGATCTTGAAGGTGAATTTAAACCGCTACACCGCATTAACCCATTAAGGCTCAATTACATCCAAGAACGTGCAGATGGCTTATTTGGTAAAAAAGTGCTTGATGTCGGTTGTGGTGGTGGAATTTTATCTGAAAGTATGGCCTGTGTGGGTGCTGAAGTCACCGGCCTTGATATGGGTGCCGAACCGCTACAAGTTGCTCGTTTACACTCGCTTGAATCAGGTATTCCCGTTACCTATATACAGGATACGGTTGAAAATCATGCCCATGAAAACCCACAGACTTATGATGTTGTCACCTGCATGGAGATGTTAGAGCATGTTCCTGACCCTTCATCGGTCGTAAGAGCTTGCGCAAAACTGGTTAAACCTGGTGGTCATGTATTTTTCTCAACCATTAATCGCAATAAAAAAGCATGGTTTATGCTCGTAGTAGGTGCGGAGTATATTCTAAATATGGTACCTAAGGGCACACATGATGCTAATAAATTTATTCGCCCATCAGAGTTATTAAGTTGGGTCGATGAAACACAATTGAGTACCCAAAATATGATTGGGTTACATTATAATCCGATTTCTGACAAATTCCGATTAGCGCCTAACGTTGATGTTAACTATATGGTGCACACACATTCGACATATAACTCGAATTTATGAAACAGAAAGTTTGATTTGGTTTAATAAAACATCAAACGATCACATTTTTAAAAATTGACTTTGTCTCATTATCACTGTGAATTGCGTTTCTTACTGCCTGTATTTATGCAGGGTACAGGCAGTTGTTAAAAAATTTATCCCCCATTTATCCACAGAAACAATCAGATTTGTGCACTTGATCAATCGCGCAATTACCTTTATCTTGTTATCACCATTTGAACCAACCCCTATATATTGTGTTTCCTTAAATTTCACACCACAAGACTCCTTGACAATAATTGTCATCGGGAGCGTTTTTTTGCGGTATAAAATTTCAGGTAACACTTATGCAAGAAAGGTACATCGCTCATGAATCATAGCCTGCTCGTCACAAAACGTGATGGTCACAAAGAACGCATTGACTTAGACAAAATTCACCGTGTTATTACTTGGGCTGCTGAAGGCCTAGAAAATGTCTCAGTTTCTCAGGTTGAATTACGTTCTCAGATTCAGTTTTATGATGGTATCAAAACCGCTGATATCCATGAAACGCTAGTCAAAGCGGCTGCCGATTTGATCTCTGGTGAAACACCTGACTATCAATATTTAGCTGCTCGCCTTGCTGTATTTAACTTGCGTAAAAAAGCTTATGGCCAATTTGAGCCACCAGCACTGTTTGACCACGTTACAAAGTTGGTTAATTTAGGCAAATATGACCGTCATCTTCTTGAAGATTATACAAAAGAAGAATTTGAACAGATGAACGCCTTTATTGTTCATCAACGTGATATGAACTTCTCTTATGCTGCCGTAAAGCAATTAGAAGGTAAATATTTCGTTCAAAACCGCATTACTGGTGAAATTTACGAAAGTGCTCAATTTCTTTATGTATTAGTGGCAGCGTGCCTATTCTCTCGTTACCCAAAAAATACACGTATGGACTATATCGAGCGTTTTTATAATGCGATTTCAACCTTTAAAATCTCATTACCAACACCAATTATGGCCGGTGTAAGAACACCAACGCGTCAATTTAGCTCCTGTGTACTTATTGAATGCGATGATAGCCTCGATTCTATTAATGCGACGTCAAGTGCAATAGTAAAATATGTCTCTCAGCGTGCAGGTATTGGTATTAATGCAGGTCGAATACGTGCATTAGGCAGTGCTATTCGTAATGGTGAAGCATTCCATACCGGCTGTATTCCATTCTATAAACACTTCCAAACAGCGGTTAAATCTTGTTCACAAGGTGGTGTCCGTGGTGGTGCTGCAACACTGTTCTACCCATTATGGCATTTAGAAGTCGAAAGTTTATTAGTACTGAAAAATAACCGTGGTGTTGATGATAACCGTGTTCGCCATTTAGATTACGGCGTGCAATTAAACAAATTAATGTATGAACGTTTAATCAAAGGTCAGGATATTACGCTGTTCAGCCCTTCAGATGTGCCAGGTCTTTACGATGCCTTCTTTGCTGATCAAGACGAATTTGAACGTTTATACGTACAATATGAAAAAGATAAAAGCATCCGCCAAAAACAAATTAAAGCGGTGGAGCTATTCTCGTTAATGATGCAAGAACGTGCATCAACAGGCCGTATTTATCTGCAAAACGTTGACCATTGTAATACGCATAGCCCATTTGATCCGGCTGTGGCGCCAATTCGTCAATCTAATTTATGTTTAGAAATTGCGCTGCCAACAAAACCATTAAATGATATTAAAGATCCTGATGGTGAAATTGCATTATGTACGCTCTCGGCATTTAACTTAGGTGCAATTGAAAATCTTGATGATTTAGAAGAGTTAGCTCGTTTAGCGGTTCGCTCACTTGATGCGCTGTTAGATTACCAAGACTACCCAATTGAAGCCGCAAGAAAAGGGGCAATGGGTCGTCGTACATTAGGTATTGGTGTTATTAACTTTGCTTATTATTTAGCAAAACATGGCGTACGTTACTCAGATGGTAGTGCAAATAACATTACACATCGTGCGTTTGAAGCCATTCAATACTATTTATTAAAAGCATCAAATGAATTAGCGAAAGAACAAGGCGCATGCCCGTGGTTTAATGAGACAACTTATTCAGAAGGTATCTTACCTATCGATACCTATAAAAAATCATTAGATGTACTCACTAACGAGCCATTACATTACGATTGGGAAGGTTTACGTAAAGAGATCAAAACTCACGGTTTACGTAACTCAACGTTATCTGCATTGATGCCATCAGAAACATCATCACAGATTTCAAACGCAACCAATGGTATTGAGCCACCTCGTGGTTACATCAGCATCAAAGCATCAAAAGATGGTATCTTGCGCCAAGTTGTTCCTGAGTATGAACGCTTAAAAGGTTCTTACGAGTTACTATGGCAAATGCCAAGTATCGAGGGTTACTTACAGTTAGTTGGTATTATGCAAAAATTTGTTGACCAAGCAATTTCGGCAAACACTAACTACGATCCTACTCGTTTCCCAAGCGGTAAGGTTCCAATGAATCAACTGCTGAAAGATTTGCTGCTCGCTTACAAATATGGTGTGAAAACACTTTATTATCACAATACCCGCGATGGTGCAGATGATGTACAGGGTGATCTGGAAGAAGTCGTTGAGGCTGAAGATTCAGATTGTGAAGGCGGCGCGTGTAAAATTTAATTGAGGAAGCTATGTCTTATACTACTTTTTCACAAGTTAAAAATGATCAACTTCAGGAGCCCATGTTTTTTGGGCAGCCTGTTAACGTAGCCCGTTATGATCAACAGAAATACCCTATTTTTGAGAAATTGATTGAAAAACAGCTCTCTTTTTTCTGGCGTCCAGAAGAGGTAGACGTTTCTCGTGATCGTATCGACTATAATGCGTTACCCGATCATGAAAAACACATTTTTATTAGTAATTTGAAATACCAAACATTGCTTGATTCCATTCAAGGTAGAAGTCCTAACGTAGCATTTTTACCACTGATTTCTATTCCTGAATTGGAAACTTGGGTTGAAACATGGTCTTTCTCTGAAACTATTCACTCACGTTCTTATACGCATATTATTCGTAATATTGTTAACGATCCTTCTGTTGTCTTCGACGATATTGTTGAAAATGAAGAAATCTTAAAACGTGCGCGCGATATTTCTTCTTACTATGACGAGTTAATTCGCTTAACCAACCTTTATCACATGTATGGTGAAGGCGATCATCAAGTAAAAGGCAAAGTCGTTAACGTGACATTACGCAAATTAAAGAAACAACTTTATTTGTGCCTGATGAGTGTTAATGCGTTAGAAGCAATCCGTTTTTATGTTAGCTTTGCTTGTTCTTTCGCGTTTGCAGAACGTGAATTAATGGAAGGTAATGCGAAAATCATTAAATTGATTGCTCGTGATGAAGCCTTACATTTAACAGGGACTCAGCATATGCTGAACCTACTACGCTCTGGTCAGGATGATCCTGAAATGGCGGAGATCGCGGCTGAGTGTGAACAAGAGTGTTATGATCTTTTTGTTGAAGCCGCAGAACAAGAAAAAGAATGGGCTGAATACTTATTCTCTGAAGGCTCAATGATTGGTTTAAATAAAGATATTCTTTGTCAGTATGTTGAATATATTACCAATATTCGTATGCAAGCTGTCGGTCTGAAATTGCCTTTCAAAGGTCGTTCAAATCCTATTCCATGGATTAATGCATGGTTAGTTTCAGACAACGTACAAGTTGCACCACAAGAAGTTGAAGTAAGTTCTTATCTTGTTGGTCAAATCGACTCACAAGTTGACACTGACGACTTAAGTAGTTTTGAGTTGTAATAACACTGAGAATTAACACTGATAACGTTATGGCTTCTCATAAAGTGACCCTGCATCAGCAGGGTCTTTCAACACCGCTAGAATTCTGTTCTGATTCTCATCCTTCTTTACTTGAAACATTAGAACACGGAAAAATTCAAGTCGAATATCAATGCCGAGAAGGTTATTGCGGCTCTTGTCGCTTACGATTAGTTAAAGGAAAAGTTTGCTACCGTAATGAACCTTTAGCATTTATTCAAGCTGATGAAATCCTGCCTTGTAGTTGCCACCCTATTAGTGATATTGAAATCGAAATTTGCTCTGAATAATTTGAATTATCTTAATTTTCCACTTTTTTCTAACACTCTTATATATCCTTGACTAAAGTTAAATTACAGGATTAAAAAAGGAAGAAATATTATGAAATTCAATTCTATTATCTCAGTTGTTGCCATTTCAGCGTCACTATTACTCGTTGCGGGTTGTTCATCACCACAAAAAATAGAAACGGTTAATGGTCAAACTATCCTAACTACAGACAAAGTTGAGATAAATGAAGCCACTGGGTTAATTACGTATAAAGATGCAGAAACAGGCAAAGTACAACAAATTAACCGTGATCAGATAAGACGTATGGTAGAGCTTGACGATTAATCTCTTTGACGAGTCTTCTCCATTAAAAACGCCAATAAAAAATAATATTGGCGTTTTTTATTTCCCCCTTCTTTTTTGTAAACATAAATTTACATCTATCGTAATTAAAATTTGACAGAAATTTACCATTCTTATACTCTTCATTTTAAATAAATAAAACAGTTGGAATAACAGAGGATTTTGTGAAAAATCGCACTATAGGTAGTGTCTTTATTGTTGCAGGAACAACAATTGGGGCTGGGATGCTAGCAATGCCACTTGCTGCTGTGGGTATTGGCTTTAGCACCATCATACTATTACTTATTGGCTTGTGGCTTTTAATGAGCTACACCGCACTGTTACTTGTTGAAGTTTATCAACATAACGATCCTCATACGGGTCTTGGTTCAATTGCTAAACGCTATCTCGGTGCAGGTGGGCAATTGGTCACAGGCTTAGCACTACTGCTGTTGATGTATGCCTTAACAACCGCCTATATCAGTGGTGCGGGGGAATTACTCTCTGCAACAATATCCTCTTGGATTGGCAAACCGGTTTCTGTTACACAAGGTATTATTATCTTTACAGTGATTGGAGGGGCTGTAGTAGGAATTGGTACAACATCTGTTGATATGATTAACCGCCTGCTATTTACCGCTAAAGTAATCTTTTTAATCTTTATGCTAGTGGTTATGCTACCTCATGTAGAAACTGTCAATTTAACCTCTATGCCTGTTGCTCATGGGTTAATTTTATCGGCTATCCCCGTTATTTTTACTTCGTTTGGCTTTCATGGCAGCGTGCCAAGTATTGTTAGCTATATGAATGGTGATATTAAAAAGCTGCGCATTATCTTTATTATTGGTAGTGCTATTCCATTAGTTGCTTATATTTTATGGCAGCTAGCGACTCTGGGAGCCATTCCTACAAATACGTTTATGGGAATTATGGCGCAACAATCTGGCTTAAATGGCCTGTTAACTGCGATCCGAGATGTTGTTGCAACGCCTCGTGTTAATATTGCAGTAAACTTATTTGCCGCATTAGCGCTAGCGACTTCTTTCCTTGGTGTTGCGCTAGGCTTATTTGACTACTTAGCAGACCTCTTTAAGCGCAGCAATCGAGCCACTGGCCGCGTACAGTCTGGTTTACTTACTTTTGTGCCACCGTTACTTTGCGCGCTTTACTTTCCTAACTTTGTACAAGCATTAGCTTATGCTGCTATTGCACTCTCTATTTTAGCACTTTTGTTGCCCGCATTATTAGTTTGGAAAGTAAGACAACAACAACACGCAGATAAGCAATATAGAGTGAAAGGCGGAAAACCTGCCCTTACTATCGTGTTTATCTGTGGTTTGATTGTTATTGGTATCCAAATTGCAATTACTTTCGGCTTATTACCACAAGTAGGTTAATTGCTAAATGATGCCCATAAAAAAACAGGTGTTGCTATCAACACCTGTTTTTTTATTGTGTTATATCAATGCGAAAGAACTAATTAAAAATAACGTCTAATTAGAAACTTAAACCTGCACCAACATAGAAACCATCGGCCAATTTGTTGTTGGCTCTGTTATGCGCGTTTTCAATCTCAATAACACGATAACCCGCATTAACTTGTAACGGTTTAAATACAGTGTATCGAGCGCCAACATCAGCTTCATAATACGATTTGCTGCCTGACGTTAAGCCTTCAGGAGAAGCGTAAGCCTCGCCATACACACTGAGAGAAGGGAATACATTCCAGTTAAGCCCAACGCCCCCTGCTAAAGCCGCCCCATCATCACCATTCTTAGGCGATAAATAAAGCGCTTTACCTCCGACACTTGCAGAGAATGGACCTAAAGGCAATGCGAATTTTGCGCCTAAACTACCCATTTGACCATCATGATCACTACGTGCCCAGTTTCCATTAAAAGAGAACCCTGAATTAGCATCACCTAATCCAGCCTGAACATCAGTGTAATGTTTGCCAGCTTGAATATTCATTGATGCCGCGTTAGCGGTTCCTGTAATCAAGAAGACACTTGCCACTCCGGCCAATAAATATTTTTTCATCATTATTACCCCAGCAAATAATTATCCTAATTTATAATTATACTATAAATACACAAAATTAATTTACTTCAATTTGAAAGGTAATCTCCAGAATTTTCAATCTATGTAAATAAGTTACGGCTATCAATGGTATTGGTCTAATTGGTTTTATTTATAATCTTGATGTTGCTAAAGTGGAATTCCAGCTGAAATTAACCATAATAAATATAAGGCTGTTCGCTTAGTTTTATTCGCACATGCTATTTTTTTAGAACGTTCATAGTTTCATAAACTGGAGAAATGTGATGGAAAAGAAAAAGCTCACAACGGCGTCGGGTGCACCAGTTGTAGATAATAATAACGTAATGACAGCAGGCCCTCGTGGTCCTATGTTACTACAAGATGTCTGGTTTTTAGAAAAGTTAGCCCATTTTGATCGTGAAGTTATTCCTGAAAGACGTATGCATGCCAAGGGATCCGGTGCTTTCGGTACATTTACTGTTACTCACGATATCACCAAATATACTCGCGCAAAGATTTTCTCTAAAGTAGGTAAAAAAACAGAGATGTTTGGTCGTTTTTCAACTGTAGCGGGTGAACGTGGTGCGGCTGATGCAGAGCGAGATATTCGTGGTTTTGCATTGAAGTTTTACACCGAAGAAGGTAACTGGGACATGGTAGGTAACAATACCCCAGTATTTTATCTTCGTGACCCATTAAAATTTCCTGATTTAAACCACGTTGTAAAACGTGACCCTCGAACCAATCTGCGCAATCCAGCCTATAAATGGGATTTCTTCTCTCATTTACCAGAATCATTACACCAATTAACTATTGATATGAGCGACCGCGGATTACCACAGAGCTATCGTTTTGTGCATGGTTTTGGTAGCCATACCTATAGCTTTATCAATAAAAACAATGAGCGTTTCTGGGTTAAATTCCATTTTCGTTGCCAACAAGGCATTAAAAATTTAATGGATGACCAAGCTGAAATGCTGGTAGGTACTGATAGAGAAAGTTCACAACGCGACTTATATGAAGCAATTGAACGTGGTGATTACCCTCGCTGGAATTTACAAGTTCAAATTATGCCAGAAAAAGAAGCATCAACGGTTCCTTATAATCCATTTGATTTAACTAAAGTATGGCCACATGCAGATTATCCATTAATTGATGTTGGTTATTTCGAGTTAAATCGTAATCCAGAAAACTACTTTTCTGATGTAGAACAGGCGGCATTTAGTCCTGCGAATATTGCCCCTGGTATCGGATTCTCTCCTGATAAAATGTTACAAGGTCGCCTATTCTCTTATGGTGATGCGCATCGTTACCGTTTAGGTGTAAACCATCATCAAATTCCGGTTAATGCACCAAAATGCCCATTCCATAACTATCATCGCGATGGCGCAATGCGTATTGATGGTAATAGTGGCAGTGGCATTACCTACGAACCTAATAATGGTGGGATGTTCCAAGAGCAACCTAATTTTAAAGAGCCGCCATTATCGCTAGAAGGTGCAGCAGATCACTGGAATCATCGCGAAGATGAAGACTATTTCAGCCAACCTCGTGCACTTTATGAATTATTGAGTGATGAAGAACATCAACGCATGTTTGCTCGTATTGCAGGCGAATTATCACAAGCCAGCAAAGATACTCAAAAACGTCAAATTGCCCTATTTAAGAAAGTACATCCTGAATATGGTGCTGGCGTTGAAAAAGCTATCAAAGCATTAGTCAAAAAAGACGCTAAATAATGGAATAATAAGAAGCCCTGTGAGCAACTCGGCTCCTATGCCTCTAGTTAAAAGCTAGGGGCATATTTTTATATAAAAAAGAGTTAATTATGTGAATTAAAGACTTTTACTTTAGTATTAATTCGTTTAAAAACATTTTTTCCTTCTGTGGATTTATTTTTATCTATCTGAAAAACCCCTAGAAACCGATATAATACTCGGTTAAGTTCATCTCGAGAATGAGCCATAACAATACGATAATCCCAATCTTCGACATAATTGTTATTGGCTTCAAGACTCTTCTCAATGATCCATTCACCATCAAGAGAAAGCTCATTATCCCAAACACCTGCTTTATAAAGACGAGGAAACCACACCATTGTACGACCAGATAACCCTATCGCTTTTACAACCTTTTCAGGTAATTTCCAACTACCAGATTGGTGATGCCCTTTATTAATATAACCAAAGCATTCTAAAGCATCGCGATGGTAGCGAAAAATAGTATGTGGCCCAACTTCCATAACGCCTGCATTTATATGGCGCTCAGCTGTATATTGTGCGCTATAATCCCAAGGTATAAACTTCTTTTGCGCCTTTAACTTTTCTTTAGTGCCTATAAGCAACTTAACAAATTCATCTATACTGGCATTGAGCTGTTCTATAGTTACGTTGCTAGCAGAGATCCGTTTTTCACTAAAACCAGTCGCTTCAATAATATCAAGTCGCTTCATTGCATCTGCTTTTTTAGCTTCATCACTATTGTGATGATCTTCATCTATTTCCAAATACAGACCAAATTGCGGAAAGAATAAATCAGCAAGATATATTTTATCTGAAGAATCTGCTTTTCGAATACATTGCTGACAAATAAACTCAATTTCAAGATCATCTAGTTTGTGAAATATGCGATTAATAACATAATGTTCCCATCTTTTTTTATTAATCTTTGAAAGAGAACGTAAAATATAATCTGTTTTACTCATATAATTATAACGCCAATAATTATGATAAGTTGAACAAAATATTCAACACTGAATGAAGATCAATAATATTTATCTATCAACAAATTAATCTATCTTTTACCCATTTTTGCACTTGCTTACGAGAAATTTTAATTCCCCCATTTTTTAGACTATCAGGGAGTTGTAAACAAGCAACGGGTCGTTGAAATCCGGCCAAACGAGAATGATACCATTGAGGCAACTGATTAACCGTATCAATATCAGCATCAATCACAGCGACAGGACGCTGCCCAAACTCAGCATCATCGATAGGTACAATAAATGATTGACTTATTTTGGGATGAGTATTAAGAATTTTTTCAATATCTTCAGGTTGAATACCTTCACCGGCACTAAAGAAAAGGTTATCTAAACGCCCTAAAATGCACCATTCATCTGCGCTAAAACATCCTTTATCTCTTGTTGAATACCAATCATCGGCGGTTAATGATAAGGGATTTAATTTTCCATTAAACCAATAACCTAAAGCAACACTATCTGATTTAATTTGAATTTCATTATCTACTAGTCTGACCGCTTTACCTTTAAGTGGAAGCCCTACTCCCGCTTTGCCATCAGCGCGTTTAGCACATACCGTCGATGCCATTTCTGTCATACCATAACCGCACCAGCATTGAATACCCCATTTTTCTGCGGCTTGAGTTAATTCAATGGGGATCATAGCGCCTCCCAATAAAACAGATTTTAAGGTAATAAGTTGGTGCTTATCTTGATGACTGTTTTGATGATTGTCTTGGTGTAATAAGCGCCAAAGCTGTGTTGGTACTAAAGAAGCATGACTACAACCTTGTAAAGCATCAGTTAATGGATGCATAGCACGAACAACGAGTGTGGCACCGCGCAATAGCCAGCGCCAAAATATTCCTTGCCCTGAGACATGAAAAAGAGGCAAAGAAAGCAACCAGCGATCACCTTTATTAAAAGGCATTAACGATAAAACACCTTCGGCACTGCAAAGGTGCGCATTAAAAGTGTGAACAGCCGCTTTAGGTAAACCCGATGAACCTGAGGTAAGAATAAGGGTTGCCATACGATTAGTATCCCATTCAACAGCTGAAGTTATTGCTGCTTGCTGCTCAAATGCATTCTCATCATAGGCAATACCGTCTAAATCTAGTAATACTGCATCGAATTGAAGCTGAGGAAGACTAAAATCAGCATAAAAATCAATACTAAGATGAGGTAGTAAATCATCTAGCAACGATTCTGGTAATTGGGGATTTAGCGGTAAAACTTTAGCACCACACTGAAAAGCGGCTAACAAGGCAAAAATAAAATGAATATGGTTTTTACCCCTTAACAAAATAGTTTGTTGAGGTCGAACACCTTGTTTATAAAATTTTTGTGCTAATACATTGATATGACATACTAATTGCTGCCACGATATTGGCTGATTGTCAGCAATAATCGCCGTTTCATTTGGGCATAATTCAGCCCAATATTGCCACGGCGATAGCTTAAATTGAACTACTGCTGCCATGTTATCTCAAGTTGCTCAAGAGAGATAAGAGGGATGTCAACATTTGGCCACGGTTTAACGAGTTGCTGTTTTATCAGATCAACCGTATCTAACCCTGGAATTGCATTTGGTGTTAACCACTGAGCAATACGCGCTAATTGAGAAAGACCAAAACTGCTTTCAATACTTGAGCTAATAATAGCCTCTAACCCCAAAGCATGTGCTTGTGATACTAAAGACTGGCATCGTTCAAGGCTGCCAACCAGTGTTGGCTTGATAACAATTGCCGTAACACCTGCTTGAGGCTTTATTTCGAAACCGTCATCTCGTACTGTTTCATCCCACGCAATGCTAATCCCAGTTTCTTGAGAGAATGCCAATGACTCAGCTGGCGTTTTGCAAGGCTCTTCTAAAAAAGCGATACGATCACGCCATTGTGGATTAACATATTTAGCAAAACTTTCGGCTTTAGCAGGAGTCCAGCTTCGATTAGCATCAAGCCTTAGTTTTAAATCAGGGATCGCTTCTAATAGAAGATTTACCACGATACCGTCACGAACAGCTTCATATAGACCCACTTTGACTTTAGCTACTTTTTCGCCTTCCATTTCATTCAGGCTTAAAATTAAGTCATCAGGATCACCATTACATAATGGTGCTGCACGATAATTTGCTGCTTGAGGTAAAGTCTCAGCTAATTCAGCTAGTGCACAACTTATACCAAATGCAACACTAGGTAACTCGCTTTCTGCTGGGTTTTCACCTTTGCACCATGCGGATAACCAAGCGATAGCACAAGCCTGAGCTTCAGGTAACGTTTCGCGGCTAAATTCAGGAAGAGGAGCAATTTCGCCCCAGCCTTGTTTGCCATCCTGCTCTAAACAGACAAGAAAACCATCTCGAGTTTTCAGCCTTTGATAGCGCAGAACAACGCCTGCCTCCATAGGCAGGCTGAATGAATAGAGTTTTACGTTTCGCATTATGGATTACGTTTAAATTTAGAGAAATCAGGTTGGCGTTTTTCGTTAAACGCATTACGTCCTTCTTGACCTTCATCAGTCATATAGAACAACATAGTTGCATTACCCGCTAATTCTTGAAGACCTGCTTGGCCATCACAGTCCGCATTTAATGCCGCTTTTAAGCAGCGTAATGCCATTGGGCTATTTTCAAGCATTTCACGGCACCAACGCACCGTTTCTTTCTCAAGATCTGCATAAGGTACAACAGTGTTAACGAGGCCCATTTCCAGTGCTTCCTTTGCATCGTACTGACGACATAAGAACCAAATTTCACGCGCTTTTTTCTGCCCCACGATACGAGCCATATAAGAAGCACCCCAGCCACCATCGAATGAACCGACTTTTGGCCCTGTTTGACCAAAAATAGCATTTTCAGCAGCAATGGTTAAATCACACATCATATGCAGAACATGACCACCACCAATGGAATACCCCGCCACCATCGCAACTACAGGCTTTGGACAAGTACGTATTTGACGCTGGAAATCTAATACATTCAGGTGATGTGTACCGCTGTCATCACGGTATCCGCCGTAATCGCCACGAATTTTTTGATCACCACCAGCACAGAATGCTTTTTCACCTGCCCCCGTTAAAATGATCGTACCAATACCATCATCATAACGTGCATCAGCTAATGCTTGGATCATCTCTTTGACAGTCAAAGGGCGGAAAGCATTACGCACTTGTGGGCGGTTAATCGTAATTTTCGCGATGCCATCAGTCGATTTATGGTAAAGAATATCTTCAAAATCGCCTGAACAATCTTGCCATTCTATCGGTGCATACAGCTTTTCTTCGCTCGGATAAAGCATAATTAGGTTCCTTTAACCAAAGAGGGATAAAATATGGTTTATCACCGCAGCATAAGCAACAGGCTGAGCCTGATGGGCGTTATGGCCAGCGTGCGGGATAGTCGTTAATGGCAGCGAATATTGCTGCGCTATAGTCTGAAATTTCTTATCTTTCTCACCACATAGCCAAATAAAAGGTAAAGTGAGTTGTTGCAATTCTGCCACCAGCCAAGGTTGATGACCTAATGAAAGACATTCAAGGCTTTCTGCAATACAAAAACCTGCATTGCGGCTACGTTTTTCTATGAGTAACTGACGTTTTTCATCACTTAAATCTGCAAATACGGGCTGCTGATACCACTGTTCTAATATTTTGGTTATTGGTTCATCGCGAAATCGCTGAGCCCATCGCATATCATGTGCAATTCTATTTTGTCGTTCACTGGCATCATATAAGCCGGGGTTTCCCCCTTCAACAATAAGTCCCATTAATCCTGTAGTATCACCAAAACATGCGTGATACATCGCAATTCTGCCACCCAATGAGTAACCAATTAGCCAATAATGCGTAATATCTTCAGTTTTTAATGTTTCAGTCAGTAATGCACTCACCTCAACAAAATTTTTAGCACCGATTGACGCTGAATCACCATGCCGTGGTAAATCAATCACTAAAGAGGGGTATTCATGACAAGCAGCAATCACTGGCTCCCATTCATCTCCCTCTCCTAATAGCCCATGTAACCAGACTAACCAAGGCCCTTCATTATGGGTATTATATCTCCGACATGCTAAAGTCATGAGCTGTCACCTGTTTAACTAGCTGATTTAATGTTTGGGCACCATCAGTGTCATTAACAATTAATTCGATTAATGTGGTTTCTGCGCCACCAGCCCAACATTGTTGAACGGTAGAAAATAATGCATCCCAATCAGTAGGTGAGGCATAATTCAGACCAAACATAGCGGCTGCGTGCTTAAAGTTTAGAGAGTGAGGCATACAATAAAAACGCTCTCGTTGTATCGCCGGTGTTGGCAACATAGAGAATATCTG
This sequence comes from Proteus hauseri, assembly GCF_004116975.1. Taxonomy (NCBI): domain Bacteria; kingdom Pseudomonadati; phylum Pseudomonadota; class Gammaproteobacteria; order Enterobacterales; family Morganellaceae; genus Proteus; species Proteus hauseri. Next base: position 95,021 of record NZ_CP026364.1, read on the forward strand.
CCCACCATTATTATTCACCACAATAATAACATTCGGCGCATAAATTTGACGATGCAAGGCTAAACTATTTAAGTCATATAATGCAGATAAATCACCAAGAATGGTTAAAGTGGGTTTTTCTGTTGCTCTATGCACACCCGCTGCTGTTGAAAGTAGACCATCAATACCACTTGCACCTCGGTTACTCATTACAGGATAACCTTGAGGTAAAACACCTAACGCATCAATTAACCTAACAATAAGACTATTGCCAACAAATAATTGTCCGTCTTTAGGAAGTAATGTGCTTAATTTATGAGCTACTTGTGCTTCACCAAAATTTTGTGTGGCTTGTTTCACTTGCTGATACGTCTGTTTAGCTATTTCAGTTAATGCTGTAGCCCAAGGCAAATTATCTACAGCAGAATGCGCCGCTAACCATTGTAATGGGGATACAGTAAATTTCTCACCTTGATGATGTCCTGGATCTAAACGCCCCGCAATAGCATCTATTATCCAATAATTTTTTGGCGAGCAACCAACTTGCCACTGTAATAATCGTTTACCGGTTAAACTTGAGCCAAATTGAATAACAATTTCAGCTTGGTTTAATAATGATTTTGCTTGAGGATTATTTAGCCATAAATCAGCGCAAGGTAACGGCTGCCCTGTTTGAGAAAGTACATCACTTAATAAAGGCCAACCTAATTGAGATGCCCATTTAGCAACTTCAATACCTTCTTGGGCGCTGACCCTTCCAGCAATAACGACGCCTTTTTTCTGGCATAATCTATGCCATTGAGGATGCGTTGCTGCCGATAATGTTATTGTTTCTTGTAACCAAGGGTGATAATTTTGCCACCACTCACCTAATGCATCACTCCACGGGCAAGCATTTGCGTCATCATAACCATATAAAGGTTCGGCAAAAGGACAATTGACATGCAGAGCACCATGCACAAGCTCATTCATGGCATTATCAACCGTAGAAACAAGCCAACTTGCTGAAATATCGGAGGTTGGCCTTGGTAATGAAAGTGTTTTGGATGGATGACTTGCGAAAATACCTTGCTGACGAATGGCTTGATTCGCGCCACAATCAATAAGTTCAGGTGGTCTATCTGCAGTAAGGAAAACAAGGCGTTCGCCGGTTAATCCGGCCTCAATAAGAGCGGGATATAAATTAGCAACCGCCGTGCCTGATGTCACAATAACAGCAACGGGCTCTTGTGTTGCTTTAGCTAAACCTAACGCTAAATGCCCTAATCCGCGTTCATCAAAATGTGTATGACAAATCAACTTGCTATTATTAGCGGCAGCAAGTGTTAAAGGTGTTGAACGAGATCCAGGAGCAATACAGATATGGCGCAAACCATGGCGAGTCAAAGCTTCAAGTATAACTTTAGCCCATTGGCGATTAAACGAACTATTAGACATTGATCATCCCAACAACGAAAACTTACAATTGCTATTATAATATCTGTTCCTAAATACTTTTCCTTAGCCTAGTTCAATGAACAGAAGTTTTCGTTAAATAAATAGTGAAAGAAAACACTCATAGGAGTGCATTATTTAGGCTAAGTACTCAACATATTTTAAGTTAATGTATTTTTCTTTCGTCAACAGTATAAATAAATAGCACTAATTCTCTCAAGAATAGCATTTATTAGTTCGCTGATAGCAGAGTTTATTTAAAGAGTAGCATTAAATAATGCTCCCTATTATGTTTCACTCTATTAGCACTACTACGCTCAAGGAGCTTCTGCACAATATTATTTTTTTTCTTGTAATAAAGTGCGTAACCCTGCGGCTTTATTCTCGATTTCATCCCATTCTTGCAAAGGTGAAGATCCGGCAACGACCCCCGCACCAGCATAAAGCGTTAATGTATCATCATGCAATTCACCACAACGTAAACTAACAGCAAATTCAGCATGAGATAATCCTAAATAACCGGCGGAGCCGGCATACCAACGCCTTTTAAAGGGTTCATGTTGATGAATAAATGCGCGAGCAACAGTACGGGGTAAACCACACACAGCCGCAGTAGGCTGTAAGCGTTTTAAACAATCAACATCATCTGTATCAATAAGTTTACCGTGAATATAACGACGAAGGTGCTGTACTTTGCGTAATCGAATTACATCAGCAGGCGAAACATCAATACCTTCTATTCCACCTTGTAAGCGCTGACAAATATCATCAACTACGACTAAATTTTCATGCTGATTTTTCTTGTCATTCATTAGCCAATCAGCAAGTTCCCTTGCTTGTTGCTCATTCTCAGAACTTGCTACAGTACCTGCTAATGCTTCGGTATAAAGTTGTTTTTCATCACGATAATACAAGCGTTCAGGCGACGAACCAATAAACGCATCTGAAGGAGAAAATGCCAACATATAATGATAGCAATGATGGTTAACATCACGACTTGCTTTCATAAATTGAATAGCTTTAAGCGGATTATCAAGTGTTAAACACGTTGCTCTTGCAGGAACAACTTTTTCGAAGGTTCCCTGCTCAATCTCATGTAAAGCAAGCTCAAGGTAGTTAACCCACTGATCTTGAGTTAATGAATGTTTTACTGAAATAACAGAAACAGAAAGCGGTGAAATTTCTAGCTCATTATTTAATGTACTTAGAAAAGTTAATGCATCATCTCTATCTTTTTCACCAAGTAAGTTGATATGCACAGAGAGTTGCTGCTGCTGACGTCTTATTTCAATTCTGGGCAAGAAAAGGTAAGCATCATCGCCACTTTGTTGATCAATTCGGCCAGGAATAATGGTATCCCACGCATTTAATCCCCAAATACGAACATCATCAGTATTAGATTCATTTTTATGAGTATTTAAAAACTCTCGCGCATCACGAATATGATTAAAACAACATAATTGTCCGCAAGCCGCGATTTCCTCATATTCATCGCGATGCTGCCAATAAAACTGAGGGTAATACGTTTGTGCCGCAAGCCAAGAAAGTAGTGAAAATGAAACGTCTGAGGCCAAGGCGACTTTCAGATGTAAAAGATTACCTTGTGCTGTCAGATTTATATTTTTAACTTTTTCGTACAGTGTCGAAAACACAGGTTTAACCTTTTCCACTCCAAATACCCGCAACTAATTAAAAAGGAGATTATACGTTTCTATAAGAATTATCAAAGAGCTGATTAATTATAACCTTTGTCATTTATCAAAGTTTTGTATTTTTCATGTTACAAAGTAGAAGAGTTAACCAGCTATCTGTAAATAACAAATGTGTTATTTCAAAATCATGCCATAGAATTAATATTTATTATACCTAAGAGAGAGGTTATATGGATACAACCATCTTTGAATATGTTGATAAAATCATCGAAAAAACAGAACTTCCAGAAGTTACGCTAGGTTTAATACTCGGAAAAAATATTGAAGGAGGTAGAAGCCCTGGCATTTTTACTTCTTATGATCTTAAAAAAATTAAAAACTATATCGATAAAATATTAATACTTCCTTATCAAAAAGAAACAGTTATTGAGTTTCTTGGATATGACGATATTAATATTTCTCAAATTTCTTCAGATAATATTCAAGCTCTTTTTTTAAGAATGAGAGAACATGCTTTTGGGTGGAATAAAATAGAATATGCGATTAAACAACAAGCAATAGATCTTGAAATTATAGGAAGAGAAATCACAACAACTGGAGAACATATTTTATTATTTATTAGTCAAATGCCATTACTCGATAAAATAAATATAAAATTAGAAGACATCTCAGAAGAAGAAACATCAACAATTAAATACACACAACAAGATAAAGAAGTAACAACCCAACTTATTACTATTTTAGAAAGTATGAAGAGTGATATTAATGATGAGTATCAAAAAACAGTAAAAATAAAGAATATGGTTTGTGACTTTAGAGCAAAAATAACTGGTGGAGAAAGTAGTAATGGTACTTTCTATCAATCAATTTACTACGATATTATTAGTAAAAAAAGAATTATTAATGAATACCTTAGCAGTAATAATACATCATTTATTGAAGAAAAAAGTATCTTAGAAAATGAACTTGAAGCTTTAAAAGAAGAATATAAGCAATTTGTTAAACTTGCTTTTACAGGCTTAGCCTTTGGTATTGTAGGTGTTATCATCACAGGCGGTATTTTTGGTGCTAAAGCAGAGGAAGCACGCAAGAAAAAGAATACTATTATTGAAAAACTTAATCAAGTAAATAACAATATAAAAATCCATTCTAATATTTCATTATGTTTACAAAAATTTCAAACAGATTTAGATGAGATTGAACAATATATCGAAGATGCCAATATGGCACTAGAGCATCTTGAATATATGTGGCAAACAACATTAACTGAAATTAATGCCTCACTGATAAATTTAAAAAAAGTAGATAATGCTATGGAACTTATTCGTTTTAGTATTTACTTGGAAAAAATGATTTCACCTTGGTATATGGTTATAGGCTATTCAAAAGAGATGATTGCTATATTTGATGAAGCATTATCGGCTTTTTATGCCTCTAAATAACAAAGGAATTGTTATGAATAAAATAAATATAGATACTAAAGAAAAATTCGAACATTCAATCTTTTTTAATGCTATAAAAAATATTCGCCAAATTAGTACTCATCTATCGAAGAACAACGATGAACTGAATAATAAACTTATCTCAATTTATATAAATAATAATAGAATGTTAGATAGCATTATTAGTTTTTCCATTTCTATTAAAAGTAGATTAAAACAGAAACTATTAACAGGGACAATCGGTACCCTTGGTGAAATTGATAACGAAATATTACAAAAATCACAAAACTTAGAAATAGTCAAAAAATTAAGTAATGAACGAAGGATAATTGAAGATATTTTAAAAGAAGAAATTGATGAATCAATTGATATTATCAATTTTCATCAAGTTTTTATTAATAAAAATAAAGAGTTTTTAAGTAAGTTTAATTTAAAAAAAGATATTGAACCTTTAATTATTACGGAAGAAAAACATGCCGAAGAAGTAGGCAATAAAATTCTTTTAAATAAAGAAAATATTTTTAAGCTTAAAGAAAAAATTGACATTATTACTAAAAGTGAGGATATCATTAACAATGAAAGTATCATTGATATTTTTAATGTCGGTATTCCCTCAAAAGAAACGATTTCATCATTAAATATAGATATTTCAGAAAAAAACATATTAAAACTACTTATAGATTCATTAGATAATCTACTTTCTCAAATTGATAAAGGTTTTACATATCAAAATCTCATTGAGACACGCCACCAACTTATTGATGATTACCTTGCTGAACTCAAAAATTTAACTGTGCTAGAAAATCAAAAACGCATGATTATTTTTACTCAGACCTATTATCACTCATTAGTTAATATTGAATCTTATTTTAATTTATTAGCAGAACAACTAACATTACTCGAACAATATTGGAGCTCTCTTATTTATCAATTAACTCAGTTAAAAAACAATATATTAGATACAAATAACATTATTGAACCACATATATTATTCTTAGGTAAATTTTTAGATGAATACTAATTAGCGGATTATTATTTTATCTTAATAACTTGAATTAGTTAGCAGAAAATAACAATACATTAGGATAAAGAAAACTGTTAGATATAAAAAAGCCTGATTAAAAAATCAGGCTTTTTTTAAGTTAACTAAATTATGGATTAATTCACAGTAGGTGAAATAATGGAAAAGTTAGTTAATTCAATTAATGGCTGTGGCCAAATACCTAACGCAATAACGATTATTGCACAAATTAACGCAACAAAAGCGGCCATATTTTGTGATGTAGTCGTCATTACAGGTGTGTTGTCGTTGTCTGGTTTGCGTAAGAAAACTATTGCAGCAGCACGTAAGTAATAGAACAGACCAATAGCACTACCTAATACTACCATGCCTGTTAACCACCATAAGCTAGAGTCGATACCTGCAATAATGACATACAGTTTACCGATAAAGCCTAACGTAATTGGTACACCTGCTAATGATAACATCATCAGTGACATTACCAGCGCAACAACCGGACGACGCCAGAATAACCCACGATAATCTTCGAGTAATTCAAGCTCCCCTTCACGGTATGGGCTGGAAGCAACGGCAATTGCACCAAATGCACCTAAGCTAGCAAATAAGTAACCCGCTAAATAAATTTCAGCGGTTTCTTGCGCAAGCACAGGGCTGTATTGCAACACAATCAATGCAACTAACAGATAACCAAGGTGCGATACAGAAGAGTAACCCAATAAACGTTTTACGTTTTTCTGTGTCAGCGCCATGATGTTACCAAACAGGATAGACGCTATCGCCATTACACCTAAGATCATGCGTAACGTTTCACTGTCTGCTGCGGGTGCTTCAAGGAATAAACGCATAACCACTGCGAAAATACCAATCTTACTTGCTGTGGCTAAAAACGCCCCTGTTGGTGCTGGTGCACCTTGGTAAACATCAGGAGTCCACAGTTGGAATGGGAATAACGACAACTTAAAGCCAATTCCCACCAGCATCATTCCTAAACCTGCTAACACTAAAGGTTTGTGGATATTGCTATCACTCAAGCTTTGGCCCATTGCAGTAAACGAGAGGTTTCCTGCTTCGGCATAAAGAAGTGCCATACCAAATAATAAGAAAGATGATGCCGCTGCTGAAAGCAGCATATATTTTATGCTCGCTTCCAGTGATGGACGTTGTTGAAATGCGTAACCAATAAGACCAAACAACGGTAATGTCAGTAACTCAATCCCAATAAACATCGATGCGAAGTGGTGTGCAGAAGAAAGTAAAATCCCCCCCACTACCGCTATCGCAACCAGCATATAAAACTCTTCTTTGTTATCTTGATAACCTTCTAACCAAGGATAAGCAAAAGCAATGGTTCCAATCCCAGCAATAATAATTAATGCGGTGAAGAAACTAGAATACCCATCGACATGATAGAGCGTTGTCACATCTACTACGCCTAATGCATTAACGTAATAAAGCGATCCTAGCGCAATGATAAAACCAGTGACTGTCAAAGTGGCAATAGTAAAATGATCGCGTCGCCACGCAATGGCCAGCATCACAACCACCACCGTCAATCCGACGATCAACAGCGGTAGCATTGCGATCAGTTGTTGAGGAGTTATTGTCATGGCGAATTACGGCCTTACTGTTGAGATAGAAGCGGAATACCAAGTCTGGAGATTTTCCATCGCTGATATTGAAGTATCTAACACCGGTTGCGGGAAGAAGCCCAAAATAACCAGCATGACAACTAACGACATCAGGATAATAAATTCTCTCAGATCTAACCCTTTATAGGTTCTTTCAGCTGTTTTCGGTGAACCATAGTAAGCCTGTTGCATCATCCACAACGCGTAAACAGAAGCAAAGACTAAACCAAAGACCGAAATAATCGTGATCAGTTTAAATTGACCATAAGTACCAAACAGGATCATAAACTCACCAACAAAGTTACCTGTTCCTGGCATTCCTAAAGAGGCTACCGCAAAGAACAGTGAAAACGCAGGTAAGAAACGGATGCTTTTCCACAATCCACCCATTTGGTTCATATCACGAGTACCTAAGCGCTCATACAGCATGCCACACATGATAAACAGACCTGCAGCTGACAGACCATTGGTGATCATTTGAATAATCGCGCCTTGGTAAGCCAATACAGAGCCAGCATAAATCGCAATAACGATAAAGCCCATGTGAGAAATACTACTGTAAGCCGCGAGACGTTTAATATCAGTCTGACGGAACGCTAACAATGCTGCGTAGAAAATGGTAATTAAACCTAACCACATTGCAACAGGCGCAAGTAATGCAGACGCTTCAGGGAATAATGGTAAATTGAAACGCAATAAACCATAAGCCGCTGTTTTAAGCAAAATACCTGATAAATCGACAGAACCCGCTGTTGGTGCTTCTGCGTGAGCATCAGCTAACCAGCCATGAACAGGTACAATAGGCATTTTCACCGCAAATGCAGCGAAGAAGCCTAACATCAGGATAAATTGCAGCTCTGAACCTAATACAGTGTGTGCTTGTAATAATATGTCGTAACTAAAGGTCCAAATACCTGTTTCGCGGTAAAAAGCAACCGCTAACCCGATAATTGCCAATAGCATTAACAGACCACTTGCCTGTGTATAGATAAAGAACTTAGTCGCTGCACTAACGTGTTTCTTATCGCTACTTCCTTTGTGTCCCCATAAAGAAATCAGGAAATACATTGGGATTAACATCATTTCCCAGAAGAAGAAGAATAAGAATAAATCCGTTGCCAAGAAGACTCCCATTACACCTGCTAAAATCCATAGCAAGTTAAAATGGAAAGCCCCTTGTGATGGCTGATTTTCATTCCACGAAGAGAGTACTGCTAAAATACCCAAAATCGCTGTTAATACAGTCATCAGCAATGACATGCCATCAAGTGCAAACTGGATATTAATCCCTAACGCAGGGATCCACGGCACAAAGTAAAACTCTGTCCAACGTGGTGCTCCATCCGCACTGATAAGATGATAATCGCCCTGCAACCAGAGTTGCACAGAAATAACGAGTGTTAATCCCATCGTCAGCAACGCAACCCAGCGAGGGATTTGCGAGCCGATTCGTTCAGCCTGCCAACTTAGCAGGCCACCGATGAAGGGAATAAGTATTAGCCAGGGTAATAACATGGCGCAATGTGTCCCTTAATTAAACCAGAAGCAGCAGAGCGATAACCAGCACTGCACCTAAACCGAGAGAAGCCGCATACCAACGGGCTAGTCCATTCTCACTGAAACTCAATCCTTTATTGGCCCCTTTAAACAGGCAGCCGAAAGAATTAAAGAATTGATTAACAGGATCATTTTGAATAAGCCATGCCGCACCTTTATAAGGTTTGACAAACAGCACTTCATACAGCGCATCAAATCCCCAAGCATGGAACCACCATGTTGAGAAGAAACGACCCGTACGAGTATTGGCAACCTGAGAAACACATTGACGCTGTTTCAGATATAACCACGCTGCAATGGCAACACCCACAATCGCTACCACACCAGAAAGAGCTTCCAATACATACTTACCATCATGTGATGCTGTGCTTTCTGGGAAAACCGCACCTAAAGGCTGAGTGATCAACGCACCAATAAAGGTGGATAACACAGCCAGTACCGCTAATGGGAAAGTATGAGTAAAGCCTTTAACTTGATGTGCTTCGGTTTTGGTCTCACCGTGAAATACGATAAAAATCAAACGGAAGGTATAAAGTGATGTAAACAACGCACCAATCAACCCTGCAAGCATCATATTAAAATGCCCGTTTGAATACGCACCCCATAAGATTTCATCTTTACTGAAGAACCCTGCCGTTAACAGTGGTAATGCAGATAACGCTCCGCCACCTATTAAGAAGCAAGCATAAACAAATGGGATCTTCTTACGTAAACCGCCCATCTTAAAGATATTCTGCTCATGATGGCAGGCAACAATAACGGAACCTGCTGATAAGAACAGTAATGCTTTAAAGAAAGCGTGTGTCATTAAGTGGAAAATTGACGCATCCCATGCTTGTGCCCCTAAAGCCAAAAACATATAACCAATTTGGCTCATGGTTGAATAAGCGAGAATACGTTTGATATCAGTTTGTACCAGCGCTGCAAAACCGGCTAATACCAGCGTTACTGCACCAATAATACCGACTAATTCCAGTACTTCAGGTGCCATTAAGAATAAATCATGGCTACGCGCGACTAAGTAAACACCGGCTGTTACCATCGTTGCGGCGTGGATTAATGCAGATACAGGCGTAGGGCCTGCCATCGCATCTGCTAACCAAGTTTGTAATGGTAATTGTGCTGATTTACCCACTGCACCACCTAATACCATTAACATTGCCCAGTTAATCACCGTCGAGCCTGATTCCATAAGTAATGGAGCTTGCACCGCCATTTCGCGAAAGCTCAATGTACCTAACTGATCGTAGAGAATAAACATACCGATAGCTAAGAACACATCACCTACACGCGTTACGATAAATGCTTTCATCGCAGCAGCGCCGTTAGCTGGATTGCTGTAATAGAAACCAATTAATAGGTAACTACACAGACCAACCCCTTCCCAACCCATATACATCAACAACATATTATCTGCGAGAACTAATACAACCATGCTCGCAATAAATAAGTTGGTATAAGCAAAGAAGCGAGAATAGCCTTCTTCACCGCGCATATACCAAGAGGCATACATATGAATTAAGAAACCAACACCCGTAATAACACCCAGCATAGTTAGTGACAAACCATCAAGAACAAGGGTAAATGGGATATTGAAATCCCCAACTGCCATCCATGTCCATAAAGTTTGTACTTGAGTTTCTTGCCCTTGAGCAAAGAAATCCATACCAACCCAAAGCGTTGTTAATGCTGATAAACCAACTGAACCGGTACCAATCCATGCTGATACATTTTCTGACCAACGACCACGTGAGAAAGCGAGCAGTAAAAATCCCAGTAGTGGTAGCAGAATGGTTAAATAGAGTATATTCATCCGCGCATCTCACTAACTGTATCAATATTAAGGTTTTGACGATGGCGATGTAGTTGTAACAACAATGCCAAGCCAATACTTGCCTCTGCCGCTGCCAAGCTGATTGCCAGAATATACATTATCTGACCATCGGTTTGACCCCAAAAGCTACCGCCGACAACAAATGCCAGTGCAGCTGCATTAATCATTATTTCTAGTCCGATCAACATAAACAACAGGTTGCGGCGAAGTACTAAGCAGGTAAAACCTAACACAAACAGTACCGCAGCCAAGATCAAACCATGTTGAAGAGGTATCATTTTTGCTCCCCTGCATTTTCGTTTTCGACGAGGTCATCATGGCTCTGATCGCGACCAATATGATAAGCAACAATCAACCCTGACAATAAGAGTACTGACGCTAACTCAACGGCCAGAATATAAGGTCCGAACAGACTAATGCCAACTTCTTTAGCACCAATGACTTCGCCACTAATCTCACCATGAGTCACGCTACTAATCGCATAAATGAGCACCGCTAACAAAGCAATAGATAACAATGCAGGACCAATCCAATACTTAGGTTGTAGCCATTGTTTTTCTTGATCAACAACGGCTTTGCCTAAGTTAAGCATCATCACCACGAAAACAAACAGCACCATAATGGCACCCGCGTAAACGATGATCTCTAATGCACCGGCAAAGTAAGCGCCAAGTGAGAAGAAAACCACTGAAAGTGCGATCAACGATATAACCAAGTACAATAAAGCATGTACTGGATTGGTATGCGTAATAACTCTCAGTGTTGCAAGGATTGAAATCAGTCCCGCTATGTAAAATGCAAATTCCATGAATATCGCTCCTTACGGTAACAGGCTTTTGACATCGATAGGTTTAGCTTCGTCGTCCGCTTCACCTTTATCTTTGCCGTTAATCGCCATACCTGTTTTACGGTAAAAGTTATATTCAGGATATTTGCCCGGCCCAGAAATCAACAGATCGTCTTTTTCATAAACCAGATCCTGACGCTTGAACTCACCCATCTCGAAATCAGGTGTTAATTGCAATGCTGTTGTCGGACAAGCTTCTTCACATAACCCACAAAAGATACAGCGAGAAAAGTTGATACGGAAAAATTCTGGGTACCAACGACCATCTTCGTGCTCGGCTTTTTGTAATGAAATACAGCCTACTGGACAGACTGCTGCACACAGGTTACAAGCAACACAACGCTCTTCTCCATCAGGATCACGCGTCAATACAATACGTCCACGATAACGTGGTGCAACATTGACAGGTTCTTCCGGGTACATCTGTGTTTCGCGCTTGGCGAAGGCATGTAAGCCAATCATCCAAATGCTTCGTACCTGGGTGCCGAAACCAGTCAATAACTCTTTTAAAGTCATGGTTCAATCACCCCTTATTGAGCGTTGTAAAGTATCACTGCAGCAGTTACCAGCAGATTGATTAAAGTTAACGGTAAGCAAATTTTCCAACCGAATGACATCACTTGGTCATAACGCGGACGCGGTAAAGATGCACGAATAAGGATAAACATCATCATGAAGAATCCTGTTTTCAGTGCAAACCAAATAAATGACGGTAAGAAAGGCCCTTGCCAACCACCAAAGAACAGCGTCACGATTAAGCCTGAAACCGCAACGATACCGATATATTCACCCACAAAGAACAGACCGAATTTCATACCGGAATATTCAATATGGTAACCATCTGCTAATTCTTGTTCGGCTTCTGGTTGGTCAAATGGGTGACGGTGACATACCGCAACACCCGCTATCGCAAAGGTAATAAAGCCAAAGAATTGAGGAATAACATTCCAGACAGTGGATTGTGAGTTAACAATATCAGTTAAGTTAAATGACCCTGCTTGTGCCACAACCCCTAAGATAGAGAGTCCTAAGAACACCTCATAACTTACGGTTTGTGCTGATGCACGCATTGCACCTAACAGCGAGTATTTATTATTACTTGACCAACCAGCGAACAACACGGCATATACCGCAAGCCCAGCCACCATCAAGAAGAATAAAATACCGATGTTTAAGTCAGCCACAACCCAAGTTGAGCTAACAGGGACTATCGCAAAAGAAAGTAATAAAGAAGAAAATGCGATAACCGGTGCGATGGTAAAGATAAAGCGGTCAGCAAATTTCGGGATCCAGTCCTCTTTAAAGAACATTTTGATCATATCCGCAATTAGCTGCGCAGAACCTGCATACCCCACACGGTTAGGCCCATAACGGTTTTGGAACAGGCCGAGTAAGCGACGTTCACCCATACTCATAAAAGCACCACAAGTGACCACAACAAGGAGGATCACGACGGCTTTTAAGACTGTGAGTAAAATCTCAGTAACTTCAGGAGATAACCAGCTCATTATGCAATACCCCGCAGATGACGAACCGATGCACCAACCAGTGATGGGGAAATACCCGCCATACCTAACGGTAAACCAATTTGACCTTCAGTTAGGTGCATACTGATTTTCACCGGTAAAGTAAATTCACGGCCTTCGTAAGTAAACATCGCTTGCTGCCCTTGAGTTAAGGCTAATGCTTTAGCATCAGATTCACTCAATGTTAAATAAGCGGCTTCCATACGAGATTGGATAACTTCAGCGCGTTGTGACAACTCTTCACTACCGAATAAACGATAATAAGGTGCAACCATCCACTGATTTTTCTCAACATTAAATGCCGCTGGGATTTCAGTGAAATAGCCAAGTGTATTTTCATCACTTTCAATTAAACGCACACCTGGATCACCAAAGCGTAAGCTGCCACCCACTTCAGCTTGGAATTTATTCCATGCTTGAGGTGAGTTCCAACCCGGAGCCCATGCAAATGGAATTTGCTGACGAGGCGCTGTTGGGCTGTTATTACCTTCCATTGAGAAAGCAAATGCAGTGTCGATATCTTTTGGCTGACGTTGTTCATGAACAGAAACATTCGCCAACATAGAAGTACGACCACTATAACGATGCGGTTCACGCGCCAGTTTTTGTCCACGAATACGGAATGCTGCATTTGGTGCTGCATCAACAATGCCCGCAAACTGAGGAAGACGCTCTGCACACAGTTCAATGACATGGTCTAACTGAGTCCAATCTAAGCTTCTTTCGTGCCACATTGAATCAACACCACTTAGCCAGCGCCAGCTTTCATGCATAACAATATCTTTGTTATAGAATGATGGCTCGAAGACTTGGAAGTAACGTTGTGCTCTACCCTCTTGGCTAACCAGCGTACCGTCGCTTTCAGCGAAACTAGAGGCAGGAAGAACAAGGTGAGCTTTCGCCATAATATCGGTTTGCTGGTGGTCGATAACAATCAGGTTATCTACTTTAGCTAACGCATCATCAATCACATCAGCGTCAAAATGACGATATAAATCGTTTTCTACCACAACAACGGTATCAGCTTGGCCACTGCGCATGATTTTTAATGCATCATCCAATGGTTTCGCATTCATCATTGCCAATCCCATGCTATTTGCATCATCTGCAACATAAGAAAGACCAACGTCATTACCTTTTGCTTTTAATGCAAATGCAATGTTCGCAGCAGCTTTGATGACATCTTCGCTACCCGCATGGCTACCACTAATAATTAATGGTTTTTTCGCTTGAGACAGTGCTTGAACAATCATATCGATATGTTTATTCAGTGCCTCATCGATGCCTTCAACCGCAGGCGCTTCACCGTTAATACCGTTTGCTATCGCAAAACCTAAACGCGCTTGGTCAACAACTGGGGCGCAATAGCTCCACGCAGCCACATCATCAAGACGAGTTTCATCAACGTGAGTGACAAACAGTGGATATTTAGCACGTTGACCGATATTCATAATCGCTGCAATTTGCCAATCAGCCACTTTTTGCGCCGCTGCCATTTCACGTGCTTTACCTTTCACCGCTTGGCGAACAGATAGCGCCATACGAGCACCGGTTTGTGTTAGGTCTTCACCTAATACAAGCACCGCGTCATAATTTTCAATTTCACGTAAAGAAGGCGTACGAACTCCTCCTTTTTGTAAAATATCAAGCATTAGCGTTAAACGTTTTTGCTCAGCGGCTGAAATTCCACTATAGAAGTTTTCAACACCAACCACTTCGCGTAGTGCAAAGTTGCTTTCAATACTTGCACGAGGTGAACCAATACCGACAACACGTTGACCTTTTTTCAGCATCTCTGCTGCGGCTTGTGTTGCTTGCAGCGCATTGATTTCTAACCAATTGCTACCTAAACGTTTTTTAGGCTGACGAGGTCTGTCTGCTAAATTCACATAACCATAGCCAAAACGTCCACGGTCACAGAGGAAATAGCGGTTTACCGTTCCGTTATAACGGTTTTCAATGCGACGTAATTCACCATAACGTTCACCTGGGCTTGTGTTACAACCCATGCTACAGCCTTGACAAATACTTGGCGCAAATTGCATATCCCACTTACGGTTGTAGCGAGATGAGTGCGTTTTATCGGTAAATACACCCGTTGGACAAATCTCAATCAAGTTACCTGAGAATTCGCTCTCTAAGGTGCCATCTTCAACACGACCAAAATAAACGTTGTTATGCGCACCAAAGACGCCAAGGTCAGTACCATCAGCATAGTCTTTGTAATAACGAACACAGCGGTAACAAGCAATACAACGGTTCATTTCATGAGAAATAAACGGTCCCAGATCTTGGTTTCTATGTGTACGCTTAGTAAAGCGATAGCGACGCATAGTATGACCTGTCATTACCGTCATATCTTGAAGGTGGCAGTTACCCCCTTCTTCACAAACTGGACAATCGTGAGGATGGTTTGTCATATACCATTCAACAACGCTTTCACGAAATTTCTTCGCTTCTTCATCATCAATAGAGATAAACGTGCCATCAGTCGCAGGTGTCATACAAGACATCACCAAACGACCGCGAGTATCCTCAGCATTTTGATATTGCTTAACCGCACACTGGCGGCAAGCGCCAACGCTTCCAAGCGCCGGGTGCCAGCAAAAATAAGGAATATCGAGCCCCAAGGTAAGGCAGGCTTCTAACAGGTTATCTGCCCCGTTAACTTCATATTCTTTGCCGTCTACATGAATCGTAGCCATAGTCAGCATGCTTCCCAAAGGCCTGCATTGCAGGCGTTAAACCTAGAATGTATCGTGAAAAACTACCAGCGATCTTTCAGCAAGTTAGGCTGAATACCTCTGATAAGGTTGGCATTCGTATAATCTTCTTGAATGATGCCGGCCTCAAATTCTTCACGAAAATATTTAATGGCGCTTTGTAGCGGTTCTACCGCACCTGGCGCGTGAGCACAGAATGTATGTCCTGGACTTAAGGAACGACATAAATGCTCGAGTGTTTCGATATCTCCGGGGCGACCTTTACCTTCTTCTATCGCTCTTAAGATTTCGACACTCCAAGGCAAACCATCACGACATGGTGTACACCAGCCACAAGATTCACGAGCAAAAAACTCTTCTAAGTTACGCGTTAATGAAACCATATTAATTTCATTATCTACCGCCATAGCGAGTGCAGTGCCTAAACGGCTACCCGCTTTTGCTATCGTGCCAAAATCCATTGGGAGATCGAGATGATCTTCAGTTAAGAAGTCCGTACCCGCACCACCTGGCTGCCACGCTTTTAGCTTAAGGCCATCACGCATACCACCTGCGTAATCTTCAAGAATTTCGCGTGCCGTTGTACCAAAAGGCAGTTCCCATAAACCCGGATTTTTTACTCGGCCAGAGAAACCCATTAATTTTGTCCCTGCGTCTGGGCTTTTTCCTGCGCTTAAACCGATATACCAATCTTTCCCGTGTTCAATAATTGCTGGCACGTTACACAGTGTTTCAACGTTATTAACACAAGTTGGTTTACCCCATGCCCCCGATGTTGCAGGGAATGGTGGTTTAGAACGCGGATTAGCACGACGCCCTTCAAGGGAGTTAATCAATGCCGTTTCTTCACCACAGATGTAACGACCTGCACCTGTATGAACAAATAATTCGAAATCGACACCTGAACCAAAGATATTTTTACCTAAAAATCCAGCTGCTTTCGCTTCTTCTATTGCCTGGCGCAGATGCTTTGCTGCTTCGATATATTCACCACGCAGGAAGATATAACCACGATAAGCTTTCAGTGCGTGAGCGCCGATGATCATCCCTTCAATCAGCAGATGTGGAAGTTCTTCCATCAGAAGACGGTCTTTATAAGTTCCCGGTTCCATTTCATCTGCGTTACAAAGAATGTAACGGATATTCATGCTTTCATCTTTTGGCATCAGGCTCCATTTCAAGCCTGTTGAGAATCCCGCACCACCACGCCCTTTTAGGCCAGCATCTTTAACTTCGTTTGTCACCTCAGTCGGTGACATACCTTTTAATGCTTTTTCTGCCGCTTTATAACCGTTTGTTGCACGGTATTCATCCAGCCATACAGGCTGACGGTCTTCGCGTAAACGCCACGTAAGCGGATGTGTTTCTGCGCTGCGAATAACCGGTTTCACTCCTGAAATTGCTGTCATGGATATTGCTCCAGTAACTGTTCAATATTTTCAGGTTTGACAAAGCTGTGAGTGTCGTCATCTACCATCATGGTAGGACCTTTATCACAGTTGCCTAAACAACAGGTCGGCAGCAATGTAAAACGACCATCCGGTGTAGTTTGCCCGGGAATGATATTTAAATGTTTTTCAATAGCGGCCTGAATACCTTGATACCCTGTAATATGGCAGACCACACTGTCGCAGAAGCGAATAATATGGCGACCAACAGGTTGGCGGAAAATTTGGCTATAGAACGTAGCAACGCCTTCAACATCACTCGCGGGGATCCCAAGCACATCAGCAATCGCATAAATTGCACCGTCTTCGACCCAACCTCGGTTCTTTTGCACAATTTTCAGTGCTTCAATAGAAGCAGCTCGCGGATCTTCGTAATGGTGTTTCTCATTTTCAATTTCAGTGCGTTCTTCTTCTGTTAAGACAAAAGCCGCTTTCTGTGAATGAGTGACATCTACGATATCAATCTGCGATGCATGCTCTTTTTGGTTTAATTCATTTTGCATGATTAACGATCCACATCCGACATTACAAAATCAATACTACCCAGATAAACAATTAAGTCAGAAACCAGACTACCGCGGATAACCGCTGGGATTTGCTGTAAGTGAGCAAAGCTTGGCGTACGAATACGCGTACGATAGCTCATCGTACTGCCATCACTGGTTAAGTAGTAACTGTTGATCCCTTTTGTGGCTTCAACCATCTGGAATGATTCATTCGCAGGCATAACTGGACCCCATGAAACCTGTAAAAAGTGGTTAATCATGGTTTCGATATGCTGCAACGTGCGCTCTTTTGGTGGCGGCGTTGTCAGTGGATGGTCTGCTTTAAATGGACCTTCTGGCATATTTTTATAGCATTGTTCAAGAATACGTAAACTTTGGCGTAACTCTTCAACTTTAAGCATCACGCGGTCATAACAGTCGCCGTTACTTGCTACAGGTATTTCAAACTCAAAGTTTTCATAACCTGAGTATGGACGCCATTTACGTACGTCAAACTCTACACCTGTTGCACGAAGACCCGCACCAGTCACACCCCACTCTAACGCTTCTTTAGAGTTATAAGAGGCAACGCCGATAGTACGGCCTTTTAAGATACTGTTTTGCAGCGCCGCTTTTACGTAAGAATCTAGACGTTTTGGCATCCAGTCTAAGAATTCACGTAATAAACGCTCCCAACCACGCGGTAAATCATGTGCCACACCACCAATACGGAACCATGCTGGATGCATACGGAAACCCGTAATAGCTTCAACAATGTTGTAAACTTTTTGGCGGTCGGTAAAGGCAAAGAACACTGGTGTCATTGCACCAACGTCTTGGATAAAGGTACTGATATAGAGCAGATGGCTATTAATACGAAATAGCTCTGACAGCATGACACGAATGACTTTAACGCGCTCAGGCACTTCGATACCGGCAAGTTTTTCAACTGCAAGTACATAAGGCATTTCGTTAACGCATCCGCCGAGGTATTCGATTCGGTCTGTGTATGGGATGTAGCTGTGCCAAGATTGGCGCTCACCCATTTTTTCCGCACCACGATGGTGATAACCCACATCAGGTACACAGTCGACGATTTCCTCACCATCAAGCTGAAGAATAATACGGAATGCACCGTGAGAGGATGGATGATTAGGACCGAGGTTTAAGAACATAAAGTCCTCATTCTCAGTACCGCGTTTCATTCCCCACTCTTCAGGTTTGAATGTCAGCGATTCCATTTCCAGATCCTGTTTCTGCTTTGTCAGCACATAAGGATCAAACTCGGTCGCACGAGCTGGATAATCTTTACGCAGCGGATGACCTTCCCAATCAGGAAGCATCATAATGCGGCGTAAATTGGGGTGGCCATTAAAGACAATCCCAAACATATCCCAGACTTCACGCTCATACCAATTTGAGTTAGGGAATATCGATGTGATAGTCGGAACATTAAGATCGTTCTCACTTAATGCGACTTTCAGCATGATATCCTTGTTTCTGTCAATTGATATCAAGTGATAGAAAACGGAAAAATCAGCTGCTGGCAAGCCTTGACGGTGCGTACGAAGACGTTCGTCAAAGCCATGCATATCAAACAGCATGACATAAGGTTTTGGTAAAGATTTGAGGTATAGCATTACCTCAATGAGTTGTTCCCGCTTTACCCACACAACTGGCATGCCAGTGCGAGTAGGCTGGAATGTAAACGCATCTGGCCCAAATTTTTGACGTAGTTCATTAACAACCTGATCATCGATATGATCGGTTGTTTCCCACGCTGGCCGAGCGCCTTTTTGCGCTATCTGATCGGTCATTTCTATTCACCACAACTTTGATCAGGGTTACTATGATCGCAACACATTGCTCTGGTTACGTCTTAGGCAAAAGCCTTTAAATTTCGTCTGGTGTACGCAGATTTGTCACTGCGATACGTTCACCGTGTTTTCTTTCTCGTTCTGACTGCATATTGGCACGGTAAACGCCTTGATCGCCGACAACCCATGATAATGGGCGGCGCTCTTTACCAATAGATTCTTGTAATAGCATCAATGCCTGCATATAAGCTTCAGGACGAGGTGGACATCCAGGAATATACACATCAACTGGAATAAACTTATCAACACCCTGAACGACTGAATAAATATCGTACATACCACCAGAGTTAGCACAAGCTCCCATGGAAATTACCCATTTTGGCTCTAGCATCTGATCATATAAACGTTGAATAACGGGTGCCATTTTAGTGAAGCAAGTTCCAGCAACCACCATAAAGTCGGCTTGACGGGGGGAAGCACGCAATACTTCAGAACCAAAACGCGCTACGTCATGTACAGCAGTAAATGACGTCACCATTTCAACGTAACAACAGGAAAGACCGAAGTTATACGGCCATAAAGAGTTTTTTCTTCCCCAGTTCACAACGTCATGCAACGCATGTTCCAGTTTTCCCATATACACGCTGCGATGAACGTGAGCATCTAATGGGTCACTGACAATTTCCTGTGTTTGCAGGGGATAACGGTCATTCTCACCGTTCGGATCTATGCGGGTGAGCGTATAATCCATTTCTAATGCCTCGCTTATTACTGCTGCGGATGTTTGCCGCTGGTTAATCTAACGTGTGTATTTCCTGCGCTTTCACGACGAGAGCGAACAGGTGTCCAATTTAATGCACCAATACGAACTAAATAGAATAATCCAGCTAATAAGATAGCGATGAAGACGGCCGCTTCAATAAAGCCTAACCAGCCTACTTCACGAACGGAAACAGCCCAGGCATAAAGAAACAGTGCTTCAACATCGAAAATAACGAAAAACATAGCAACCAAATAGAATTTGGCTGACATGCGCAGACGAGCGCTGCCAACTGAATCAAGGCCTGATTCATAAGGAACATGTTTTGCTCTTGCTTGCGCACGACCGCCTAAATAGCGAGCCCCCAGCAACATGAGTGAACATAAACCTAATGCACCTAACAGAAAGACAGCAAATGCCCAATGATGGGCGATAACTTCAGTGGTTGTAGACATACTCATTGCTTACTCATCAAAGGTGGTGTCAATTAACCAACTCTTATCCGGCGGTTTACACCACATTTATAATTACGAAAAAAAAGGCCTAAAGAACAGACTTGCTAATTAAACAAATGATAACAGTCTATTCAAACCTTTCTTATTTTTTGGAAAACTTTGCGACAAACCACTCAGTTCCCCATCGTTTTTTAACAAACTTAACACTCTATTTTAACAGCCAATTATTGGCTAATGCTAAAACGTGTCAGTGAACCTACAAATTTTCTGCTAACACGCTTAGTCTAACCGATAATTCGATTTTACTACACCAGTATCTCAGGAAAAACCTGACTCAATATAGGCAAATGTGCCTTATTTTCTTGATCAAACTCACAAAATAGTCGAAAAAATGCATAAACAGTTTAAATTTTATCCAAATTTTAACAAATTAACTTTCCAATAATGTGGTGGAGGTCAAATATCCATTTTAATTTGTGAGTTTATTCTAGGAATACCTAGACAAACCTTTTATTTGTTAACAAATCCTACAAGCCTGTAACCGAGCAAAACGGTATACATTCTTTTAACAAATATAACTGAGGTCCAAAGAGAGTTATGTCACAAAGATGAATAGATTAATTTACATAAATATTAAAGTTATGTTACTACCTCAAAAAATAACCATAAAAAAACGGAAACAAATGCAAAATATTACACCTATTTCCGTTCATCTTATTCATCACTATTTAGTCTTATTTGACTATTATTTAATCTTTATACTGCATTTTCAAACTTGGTTTATGCCTTCGTATTCAAAATCACACTTAGGCATTAATTGATTACTCAAGTTCGGTTGAGCTTGTAGTTTCTGCTGCTGTTACGGTATAAGGTGTTTTCTTGTTTTCGATAGCATTGAATACGGTTAATACCGCTTCATTTTGCTCATCAAAATTACGATATAACCAATACTGTGTTTCTGGTAAACGTGGTAAACCTTCACTTTCACCTAAAATACGTAGATCAGCATTTTGCATTTCAAGTGGACGCGCAGTGATCCCCACCTCTGCATTGACTGCTGCACGAACCGCAGATAAAGAAGCGGCCTCATAAGCAATACGCCATTGAATGCCAGCATCATCTAATGTGTTAGTCGCCAATTGGCGGAATGGATTTGTTTCATCCATCACCACTAATGGAATAGGCTCATTCATTTGTATTTGGTAGTCTGGTGCACAATGCCATAAAACAGGTGCGGTACGTAACGCGGTACGTGGGTGATGACCAATACGCGCGGTTGTCAGTGCTAAATCAATTTCATGGTTATCAAGCATTGTTTCGATAAACTGAGAACGCTTGATTCGTACATCAACTGCTAAACGTGGATAAACTGACGCGATACGATTGAGTAGAAACGGTAATAAGGTATCTACTGAATCATCTGAAGCGCCAATACGTAACTCACCTTCAGCATCACTATAAGTTAATGAAGCCGTAGCATCATCGTTAGCACGTAGAATTTGGCGAGCATAACCTAATAGTTGTAGGCCATGTTCTGTTAAAAGTTTATTACGACCATGGCGGGCAAATAGCTCTCTGCCCACTAATTGCTCTAAACGCTGCATCTGCTGACTTACCGCAGATTGAGTTCGACATACTGCTGCTGCGGCGGCTGCAAAAGTATTTAAATCTGCAACAGCGACAAACGTTCTTAGCAGATCGAGGTCGAGGTTCATTATCGGACGATTTGCATTAATCATTGTTTATTCTTCACTTATTTTTGATTTTTAAATTACATATACCTGGTGTTTTATATCAAAAGTCTAAAAGAGACTTCCGATTTAGACAGTACTCTACTCTGAAAAAGAGAGCAAAGACATACTGGATACTTTACATTTGTTTCTTATGGTTTACACCTCCTAGATAGAAAGGAATTGCATATTTTTGTAACAAATTAAATTTTATTATCATTTTGAGCATTAACAAGAAAGAACTATCAGCCGTCATCACAAGTTAGACTTGGATCATACTATATTGCCTTTCTATCCAGAAAATTTAACATTTTGAAAATAATTCAAATTATCTTAACTATGCATCGTCATTTAAGTATCTTTCCCTATAAATTAAATTTAAGATTTAAATTTAATTTATACTTAAACTGTTTGATTGCTATAGAATAAAGGAGATTTAACCATAATATTTGAAAATTTAATATATTAAGTCAGATAATACAAACTCAATAAAATTATTCAATAATTGATTATGCAACATTTCTTCAACCTATGTATTACGCTGAATTATTTTCAAACCGCACACTAAAAACCCTCTTTTCACTAGATAAATATTTCAATGTTCTCAAAAAAACCAGAACATACAACCGACCTAACCAATACAATCAGTCATCAAAATAACATTCTAAGAATAAACTGACCTTTTACACCAAAAATTACTCAACATCTTCAAAAGTTTGTAACCTAAGAGTAGAGTGATAGAGCAGTTATTTTGCTGGGACAGCCTTTTCATTTGTATCTTTATATAGAGATAGCGAGATGAACAGAAATGTCACTATGTAGTCTCTATGTAAATATAAGTCATACCCTATTAGGTAAACGTGCTATGAATCAGATTAAAAAATCAAATAAGCTCGATCATGTCTGTTACGACATTCGAGGTCCGGTTTTGCAAGAAGCAAAGCGTCTGGAAGAAGAAGGTAATAAAGTATTAAAACTCAATATCGGTAACCCGGCACCTTTTGGTTTTGAAGCCCCTGACGAGATTTTGGTTGATGTTATCCGTAACCTGCCAAGTTCACAGGGCTATAGCGATTCCAAAGGACTTTTTTCTGCACGTAAAGCCATTATGCAACACTACCAAGCACGTGATATGCGTGATGTCACCGTTGAAGATATTTATATTGGTAATGGTGTTTCTGAATTAATCGTCCAAGCCATGCAAGCTTTGCTTAACGATGGTGACGAAATGCTAGTGCCGGCGCCTGATTACCCACTCTGGACAGCAGCCGTTTCGCTGTCTGGCGGTACAGCCGTACATTATATGTGCGATGAGCAACAAGGTTGGTTTCCTGATTTAGATGATATCCGCAGTAAAATCACTAAAAATACCCGCGGTATTGTTATCATCAACCCAAATAACCCAACGGGTGCGGTGTATAGCAAAGATATTTTGCTGGAAATCGTTGAGATTGCCCGTCTACATAATCTGATCATCTTCGCTGATGAAATTTATGACAAGATTCTTTATGACGATGCCGAGCATCACTCTATTGCAGCAATGGCACCCGATCTGTTAACCGTGACGTTTAATGGTCTATCAAAAACGTATCGTGTCGCTGGTTTTCGCCAAGGTTGGATGGTATTAAACGGCCCTAAAAAACATGCCAAAAGCTATATCGAGGGTTTAGATATGCTGGCATCAATGCGTTTATGTGCCAACGTACCGATGCAACATGCAATTCAAACAGCATTAGGCGGTTATCAAAGTATTAGTGAATTTATTCTGCCGGGTGGCCGTTTATATGAACAGCGTAATCGCGCTTGGGAACTGATTAATCAAATTCCAGGGGTTTCTTGCGTTAAACCTATGGGCGCGTTGTATATGTTCCCTAAAATAGACCTAAACCGCTTTAGTATTAAAGATGATCAGAAAATGATCCTCGACTTACTGTTACAAGAAAAAGTACTGTTAGTTCAGGGTACTGCCTTTAACTGGCCATACCCAGACCACTTTCGTATCGTCACCCTTCCTCGTGAAGATGATTTAGATATGGCTATCCAAAAATTTGGTCGTTTTATTGCTGGTTATCATCAATAAAATTTATTCAGTTAAAATAAAACGCAGTATAACAATCAGTTATATTGCGTTTTTTATTTTCTCTTCTATTACCGTTTACATCATAGCCCTATCCCCTCACAATAATCACTTCAATCACGCAATTGGGAGATATTATGAGTTACTTTTTTGCCCACCTTTCTCGTTTAAAACTCATTACTCGTTGGCCTTTAATGCGTAATATTCGCCAAGAAAATGTTTCTGAGCACAGTTTACAAGTGGCTTTTGTCGCCCATGCTTTGGCGGTAATTAAAAATCGTAAATTTGATGGTAATGTCAATGCCGAGCGAATTGCATTACAAGCGATGTATCATGATGCCAGCGAAGTGATCACTGGCGATATGCCAACCCCCATTAAATATCACAACCCACAAATTGCCCACGAATATAAAAAAATCGAAAAATACGCACAGCAAAAATTAATTGAAATGCTACCAGAAGAGCTGCAAGAAGATTTTCGTCCGCTGATTGATGAGCAATTACATAGTGAAGAAGAAACCTTTATTGTGAAACAAGCAGACAGCTTGTGCGCCTATTTAAAATGTCTTGAAGAGTTAGCCGCTGGCAATAGTGAGTTTAATTTAGCTAAAAACCGGTTAGAAAAAACCTTAGCCGAAAGACATAGCCCTGAAATGGATTATTTTATGACAGTATTTGTGCCAGGATTTAGTTTATCGCTAGATGAAATTAGTGAGTAATTAAGCGAACCATTTTTATAGAAAGGTGAGTGCTAACAATAATCACTCACCTTAAAAATAGATACTGCAATTTAATTTTTACTGATTTAATAATATGAATCAATCTTCATTTTTCACTTTGTTTTCGTCAGAAGACATATTCTTATCACCCATATCTTCTATTTCTGTTCCACCTGCTATTTCTGTTTTATCTGTTATTTCCGTTTTATCTGCTATTTTTGTTTCATCTGCTATTTCTGTTTTATCTTTTATTTCTGTTTCACCTCCTATTTCATTTATACCTTCCATTTTCTTTGTCTTTTCCATTTTCTTTATATTGTCGGCTAAAAACCTTAATGTATTAGATTCAAAACTTTTGACCAAACCTTCTGTTAATTTATTTAGTCTATCAACGTTGCTATTATCTTTACCAATAACTAAATTTCTTATTCCTTTCATACCTCTAATAAATACATTACTTCTATTAATACTTTTTACTTTCCCCTGAGCAAGCCTTATTATATCATTTTTATTTATTTGAACCACTTTCATATCATTTAATGTTTGGTCAATTGCCAAATTAACTTGCTCTAATCGCTCTTCTGAGCTTAATGAGACAACAAAAGCTAATCCTGTGTCTTTTATCATTTTTTCAATAATGCTTTCGGCTTGCTCTAAATTAATATGAATATTAATATCTTTAATATAATTACCAGCAACTCCTTGGAAGATATCATGTATATTTAAATCACTTTTATTTCTAACGATATTTTTATTTTTATTTTTAAAATCATTAACAAGTTCAAAAAGAACTTCTATTTTTTTATCAAACTTATTTGACCTCATCGTTTTTAATATATCTTTCGCTCTATTAGTGATATTTAATTTATTTTCCATAGCATCTGTATATACTTGGTACTTCTGATTTAAATACTGCTTTACATAATAAACAGAATGATTCTTATCATTATTTTCTAACATAGAAAAAATTATTGCCTCATCTGAACTTTTTAATTCTAATGAAATAGAAAAGTCAGTCATTGCCTTTGATGATTTATTATGAAATTCAGGTGCTAATGAGGTAAAATTATTATAATTTGATAATATCTGACTCACAAAATTTTCTTCATTATTATTAACTAAACAATTCGCAATCGATTGAGTAAAAGCAGTAGCATTTTTAGCAACAGCCTGTTTTATCTGCTCTAAATCATCGCTAACACTTTGAGTCATATTTTTATTAGGTTCACTCGAATAAATAGGGTTTTTATTACTCACTCTTGTTGTTAATTTACCATAAATATTTCTTTCTATTTTTAACTCTTTCATTTTACTAATTAATACTTTATTGATTTCTTCTGATTTAACCTTATTAAAAAAAGCTTGATATTCATTACTAGTATTTTTTACATCCTTTATCCCCTCATGACTTTCACTAGATTTACTAGATTCATTAATTTCATTTGTTTTTGAAATAGGTGCATTGCCATTTATTAGATCTATACCCATTATATATTTCTCTCTTATAAAATTATTTATTAACTCAATAATATGACTATACTTTTTTTTCTAAGAAAGATTTTTAAAAAACACACACTAATCAATGAAATGTATATAACATATAAAAAATTATCGATAGATAAATAAAAAACGTCGTTTATTAATTAATAAACGACGTTTCAGCACAATAGGTATATTTAGAATGGAAATAATATTGGAATTAAAAATACACTAATAAACATCACAATAATGGTGAATGGCACACCAATTTTGATAAAGTCGGCAAATTTATAACCACCGGGTTCAAGAATAAGTGTATTCACAGGCGATGAAACTGGCGTCATAAATGCGGCTGATGCAGCAACACCTATTACCATTGCAAATGGTAAAGGGGATACATTCATTTGATTAGCTGCTGCTATGGCTATTGGTGCCATTAATACCGCGGTTGCTGTATTGGAAATAAATAACCCAATTGATGCACACAGTATAAATAAACACACCAACATCACTTGAGGGCCGGCATTTCCTGCTACATCCATTAAACCATTAACAATAAGCTCAATACCGCCCGTTTTTTGTAAAGCAGCAGCAAATGGCATCATTCCGACAATTAAAATAATACTTGGCCAATGGATAGACCGATAAGCGCTTTCCATATCAATACAACGGAATTTGCCCATTAATAAACAAGCAATCAGTGCCGCAATAAAATTAGGGACTTCATTTGTCACCATTAATGCCACCATTAACGCTAACGAAAATAGTGCATGAGGTGCTTGAGATGATGCAGGAGCAACGGCTTCGACTTCAGCCGCTAAGTTAAGAACAATAAAATTACGTGGTTTAGTTGATAATATGCGGATTAATTTCCAATCCCCAATCACTAATAACACATCACCTAATCGTAAAGGCTCATCAACAATTTTACCCGGTAATGCTCCGCCTTCACGGCGAATAGCAACGACATTTAACCCATAACGCGTACGGAATTTAATTTCTCTTAATGATTTTCCTAATAACTCAGAATCTGGGTTCATCGAAACTTCTGCTAAACCAACATCACGAGATTGTTCAGAAAAATACTCGCCGCGTAATACCATTGGTTCTAACATTTGTTCACGGCAAAATTCACGCAAATCAACGTCACTTGCCGACATATCGACTAATAACACGTCACGTTCACGTAATTCTGTGCCCCCTGTTGCGCTAACCATCACTCGCCGAAACCGCCTCCAGCGTTCAATACCGACAACGTTTGCACCATAGCGAGAACGTAGATGTAATTCATCTAGTGAATGACCAACAAGTGGGGAACCTTTTCGAATAGCTAAACGTCGAGCTCGTCCAGCTAATCGATAGTCACGAATAAGATCACGAAAAGTCCGACGATAAGTCTCTTTTTGCTTACCATTATCATCATTTCCTAGCCATCGGCGTACCACCAGCATATATAAAATACCTGCGAATAATACCGCAATACCAATGGGTGTAATCGAGAAAAATTGAAAACTAGGTAATCCTTCTCGAACTAATTCACTGTTCACCACCATATTAGGTGGCGTCGCCACTAAGGTCATTAATCCACTAATCAATCCCGCAAAACCCAGCGGCATCATTAAACGACCAGGGGATGTTTTCATTCGCGCAGCAACACTCAGAACAACAGGAATAAATATTGCGACAACGCCCGTTGAACTCATAAATGCACCAAGACCAGCAACACATATCATCAGCAATACAAGCATTTTTATTTCACTACTGCCTGCAACCCGAACAAGCCAATCACCCATTTGATAAGCAACGCCTGTTCTGACTAATCCCTCGCCGATAACGAAAAGAGCAGCAATAAGTAATACGTTAGGATCACTAAATCCTACCGTAGCTTCATTTAATGAGAGTGTACCGCTAAGAACAAATGCGATGATGACAAGTAAGGCGACCACATCCATGCGGATTTTGTTGGTCGTAAAAAGGACAATAGCTATCAATAGCAGGCTTAAAACCCATAACAATTCGCTATTCAAAATGGCCTCGGTCAGCAATAAGTGAAAACAAGTTAAGACATCAATTCACTAGATTGATAAGTAGACCATTTTTGCATCTATAAGTCTTTTAGTAAGATCAAATAAATGACTAAATTTTGTGCTTTATCATCACCTTTTCCACTTGCTTTTCGATTTGAATATCTTTTAATGATTCAATAATTAAATGAATCTCATTACGGCGAGGAAGAGAAAGAGGTGCATGAACCGCAATGACCTGACAACCCGCATCTAAACCAGAATAAATGCCTGCGGGAGCATCTTCAAAAACCACACAATCTTGTGGCAACAAGCCCAGTTTTTTAGCACCTAAAAGATAAGGTTCGGGATTAGGCTTTCCTTTATTAATGCATTCAGCCGTAACCCAATGCTTTGGCTCAGGAATACCAGTAACAGATTGGCGTGTTGACGCAATTGGTACTGTGCCTGATGTGACAATTGCCCAAGGAATATTTAACTCATTAAGACGATTAATCAGCGCTATCGCACCAGGAAGTGGCGCTAAACCTTCCGTTTGGGTAGATTCTAATTTTTCTAGCCAGCGGAAGGTTTCTGTAATTTCTTGCTCACTTGCATTAGGCATAAAATGGCGAATCGACTCTATAGCGGGTTTTCCATGAATATAGTCATTGATTTTCTGTGTTGATACTCCCACTCTTTCACCAAACAGAGCCCAGCAATATTCAACAACAGGTAATGAATCAACTAACGTACCATCTAAATCAAACAGAAAACCTTTACATGTGATCGACATTTTTTATCTCTACTTTGCAGTGATGAGCTAACTATTGCGCACTTATATTATGCATTTAGAATTTGTTGAATTTCAACTGCGCTTAAGTGGTATTGACGAGGACAAGCTAGCCATACTGCTAACATTCTTTGGTATTTTTCCCACATCGGTGTTTGTGAGTTAAATCCATGGCTACCACTATCAAAATGGGTGTAACGCCCTTCTGTGTTTACCATAAAACGCACATAACTAAGATAGCGAGATTCTGTCGCGGCATCAAAGCCCATAAATGCGACACGGCGAATATCCATCATGTCAGACTCTTTTAAGTTGTCACGCGACACTTGTAGAGCATGATACATTTCCATGATGTTAATAATGGTACGGCAAGTCTCTTCTGACATTTCATCGAAGTCACGATCAAGCTCGCGTAATTGCAAACCATAGCCACGTTCGATAATTGTCTGATAGCGACGATAACGTTCAGCGTTATCAGGATCCATCATCGTCATCATTTTGTATTGATTAGAGAGGATCAGGCGTTGTGCGTGTGTCATTTCCATCATTATTCTCCAAAGAAATTATTGGCAGGATCATGGCATTAATCAAAACTATTGAGTAGTGCTAACTCGCCGTTTTTTGATCTCAACGGGGGTATTTGGTGCAAGCTAGAGGGTAAATCAAAGAAGTGAGACAAAACGTCTACACATCATCAAGAAAAGAACGATCTAACTGTTTAAAAGCACGTTTGAGCAATTTTGCCAAAGAGAGATATGTCGGCGTTTGTTCAACCGGTGCTAGTGCAATGCCGGCTTGTTCAAATTTAGTACGAATATCAAAAAACCAGCGTAACAGCGTTGCAGGTAACGGTGTCGCGGCTCGTTTACCTAACCACCATAACCCTTGCATCGGCAAGCTACAGGCAAATAACGCGGTTGTAATCGCAGGTCCTAAGTTACCGCCTAATGCAATTTGCCATGTCATAGTAAAAATAGCGATAGGTGGCATATAACGAATACCAAATCGCGTTGCTTTTACCATTCTATTTTCAGGAAAAACAGGGGCTAATTGCTTTTCAACCGGCCAGGTTTTTAAATACTCATTACCCAAACGTAGCTTTTTAAAAAAGCCTGGGGGAGTGACTGTCGGCTCGCTCATAATGACCTCAATCAATTTCTTCTGTAACTTTTAAAAAATATCTATAAAGAATAAAAATCTTTTAGTAGAATTAAGTATATTTTGTCTTTGTTGCCTTTACTCTGTATCCTGTGCCCATTCTAAAGCTTTGTGGCAATAAAGCGCTATATTTTGTTTGCCGGCGTGATTTTCAACCCTTTTTCGCCGATTTTACTAAAGATCGTCATCGGGTGAATAAAAATCGTCCAATTAATGATTGGCAACTATAATTAGCATCAAGTTTTTCACTTTAAGCATGATGCGCGTCATTAATGTCATCATAGTAATGCGATAGGCTTTTATGATTGACGTTTTATTAACCACCGTCTTTATAATATAAAAGACACTACGACAACAAGATAAATAGGTAATTCCATGTCAAGTAAGCTGGTGCTGGTACTGAACTGCGGTAGTTCTTCTCTTAAATTTGCAATTATCAACCCAGAAAATGGTGAAGAATTCCTTTCAGGTTTGGCTGAATGCTTCAACCTACCTGAAGCCCGCCTGAAGTGGAAAATGGATGGTCAGAAACACGAAGCGGCTTTAGGCGCCGGTGCTGCCCATAGCGAAGCATTGAACTTTATTGTTAATACTATTCTGGCTGAAAAACCAGAGCTTTCTGCACAAATCGCATCAATTGGTCATCGTATTGTTCACGGTGGCGAGAAATTTACTAAATCTGTCATTATTACTGATGACGTTATTCAAGGTATCGAAGCAGCTATCCCGTTTGCACCACTGCATAACCCAGCTCACCTTATTGGTATCGAAGAAGCACGTAAAGCTTTCCCTCATTTAATTGAAAAAATGGTTGCTGTATTTGATACCGCATTCCACCAAACAATGCCTGAAGAAGCTTATTTGTATGCACTGCCATACAGCCTATATAAAGATCACAGCATTCGTCGTTACGGCGCTCACGGAACTAGCCATTTTTATGTTTCTCGTGAAGCCGCTAAAATGTTAAACAAACCTGTTGATGAACTGAACGTAATCACTTGCCATTTAGGTAATGGTGGTTCTGTTTCTGCTATTGTTAACGGTAAATGTGTTGATACTTCTATGGGTTTGACTCCACTAGAAGGTTTAGTAATGGGTACACGTAGTGGTGATATCGACCCTGCTATCGTATTCCATTTACACGACGCTTTAGGTATGAGTGTTGAAGACATCAATAAATTACTGACTAAAGAATCAGGTCTGTTAGGTTTAACTGAAGTCACTAGCGATTGCCGTTATGTAGAAGATAACTATGACACTAAAGCTGATGCAAAACGTGCAATGGACGTTTACTGCCATCGTTTAGCTAAATACATCGGTTCTTACTGTGCACTGATGGAAGGCCGTTTAGATGCAATTATCTTCACTGGTGGTATCGGTGAAAACGCAGCAATGGTTCGTGAACTTTCTCTGAAAAAACTGGCTCTGTTAGGTTTTGAAGTTGATCATCAACGTAACTTAGATGCTCGTTTCGGTAAATCAGGCACTATCACTACCGATAACAGCCGTCTTGCTGTTGTTATTCCAACTAACGAAGAGTTAGTAATCGCTCAAGACGCAAGCCGTCTGACTGCTTAAGTTTTTTGATGTACTGCCAGTTTTTACGCTGGCAGTACTGTTTTACATAACGAGCAACCGATATTTAAAGAGGTTTCCGTGTCCCGTACAATTATGCTAGTCCCAACAGATACACGCGTAGGTTTAACCAGCGTCAGCTTGGGTGTTATCCGTTCTATGGAACAAAAAGGCGTTCGCCTTAGCGTGTTCAAGCCTATCGCACAGCCTCGTGTAAAAGGCGCATTAGATCAAACAACTGCGATAATTCGCTCTCACTCCACAATTCAATCTTCAGAACCTTTAAATATGGATTATGTTGAGTCTCTACTCAGCTCAAACCAAAAAGATGTTCTGATGGAAGAGATCGTTGCTAGATACCATGAAAACACCGCTGATGCAGAAGTTGTTCTCATCGAAGGTTTGGTACCTATGCGTAAGCACCCTTTCGCTCAATCATTAAACTATGAAATTGCGAAAACATTAGGTGCTGAAATCGTTTTTGTTACTGCATTAGGTAACAACACGGCAGAACAATTAAAAGAACGTATCGAATTTGCGCGTGCTGAATTCGGTGGTGTTAAAAATCAAAATATTACTGGTGTTATCGTTAATAAACTTAACGCACCCGTTGATGATCAAGGCCGTACTCGCCCTGATTTATCAGAAATTTTTGATGATTCAACCAAAGCAACTATTTCAAATGTAGATTTACAAACCATCGAGAAAAACAGCCCACTTCCTTTACTCGGTTGTATTCCATGGAACTTTGATTTAATTGCTACCCGTGCAACGGATATGGCGAAACACTTAAATGCGACCATCGTTAATAAAGGCGATATCGAAACGCGTCGTATTAAGTCAGTCACTTTCTGTGCTCGCAGTATTCCACATATGTTAGAACACTTCCGCCCTGGTTCACTATTAGTGACTTCAGCGGATCGTCCTGATGTATTAGTTTCTGCATGTCTTGCTGCAATGAATGGCGTTGAAATTGGTGCTATTTTACTGACTGGTGGTTATCAAATCGATGCCCCAATCAAACAGCTTTGTGAACGTGCTTTTGAAACTGGCTTACCTATTTTTATGGTTAATGCAAATACTTGGCAGACTTCTTTAAATCTGCAAAGCTTTAGCTTAGAAGTGCCAGCAGACGACCATGAACGTATTGAAAAAATTCAAAACTACGTTGCTCAACATATCAATACAGAATGGATTGATTCACTGACTGCAAACTCAGAGCGTCCTAATCGTTTATCACCACCAGCATTCCGTTATCAATTAACTGAACTGGCTCGTAAAGCGAAAAAACGTATTGTTCTGCCAGAAGGTGATGAGCCACGTACAGTTAAAGCAGCCTCTATTTGTGCTGAACGCGGTATCGCAACCTGTGTTCTGTTAGGTGATCCTGAAGAAATTCGTCGCGTAGCCGCAGCACAGGGTGTTGAATTAGGTACGGGTATCGAGCTCGTTAATCCTAAAGAAGTACGTGAAATCTATGTACCTCGTTTAGTTGATTTGCGTAAAAACAAAGGTATGACAGAAGTTGTTGCACGTGAACAATTAGAAGATAACGTGGTTCTTGGCACCTTAATGCTAGAAAAAGGTGAAGTTGATGGTTTAGTTTCTGGTGCTGTTCATACCACCGCAAACACTATTCGCCCACCACTACAGTTAATCAAAACTGCGCCGGGTAGCTCACTGGTTTCTTCTGTATTCTTTATGCTGTTACCAGAACAAGTTTATGTTTATGGTGACTGTGCAATTAATCCAGATCCAACGGCAGAGCAACTGGCAGAAATCG
Organism: Proteus hauseri; assembly: GCF_004116975.1. Classification (NCBI taxonomy): domain Bacteria; kingdom Pseudomonadati; phylum Pseudomonadota; class Gammaproteobacteria; order Enterobacterales; family Morganellaceae; genus Proteus; species Proteus hauseri. Next base: position 128,946 of record NZ_CP026364.1, read on the forward strand.
CTATTCAATCTGCTGATTCTGCAATTGCATTCGGTATCGACCCACGTGTTGCGATGATTTCTTACTCTACTGGTAACTCCGGTGCGGGTAGTGATGTTGAGAAAGTACGTGAAGCAACACGTTTAGCACAAGAAAAACGTCCTGACCTGATCATTGATGGTCCTTTACAATACGACGCTGCTGTAATGGCTGATGTTGCTAAATCTAAAGCACCAAATTCACCAGTAGCGGGTAAAGCAACTGTGTTTATCTTCCCTGATCTGAACACGGGTAACACCACTTATAAAGCGGTACAACGTTCAGCTGACTTGGTATCTATCGGACCAATGTTACAAGGTATGCGTAAACCCGTTAACGACCTTTCTCGTGGTGCGTTAGTCGATGATATCGTCTACACCGTTGCATTGACTGCAATTCAAGCAAGTCAGCAAGAAAATGCATAATTATTGAAGTTTGCTTCAAATAGAAAAACGCCAGATAATTTTATCTGGCGTTTTTATTTCATAATTATCTTAAGTTATTTTATTTAAATAAAAATAATGAGCTGGAAATTAAATTATGTATATTTTTCTCTTAAAAAAGAGCGTAAATAGCACAATGAATCGGTAGATCTCTTAAATATTGTCTATTCTATTTATACGATGGTAAGTCTTCAATCCAAATAGGATATGGCATTATGAAAATATCAAATCTTTATCGATGGATAATATTCATTATATTCATTGCCTTTGGTCTCTACTTTACTGCTTTAGGCGGTTATTTAGTTTCATTAGGGGGATCACCTTTTTATCTTTTTACTGGTGTTATCCTTCTTATTATTGCTGCTTGTTTTTGGAAACAAAAAAAGCTCACATTGTTATTGTTTAACCTTCTCTTCTTAGCCACAATTATCTGGAGTATTTGGGAATCTGGATTTGATTTTTGGGCTCTTTCCCCTCGGCTAGATATTGTATTTATACTCGGCTTACTCCTGCTTCCCTTCCTCTCTATAAAAAATGCTTACGCTTGTCGCATAAATAAAATCAGCTTGCTGACTCTTTTGGCAGCGACATTAGTCATTATTTTGGGAAGTATGTTTACCGATCCACATGCTATTGATGGACAATTTAGCCGAAATCAACCTGATGTTAATCACTCACCTGTAGGGATAAGTGATAATGACTGGCCTGCTTATGGTAGGACACAGGCAGGAGTTCGCTATTCACCACTGACTCAAATTAACAGCGATAATGTTGATAAACTGGTGGAAAAATGGACATTCCATACAAAGGATGAAAAAAGACCTGATGATGCAGTCGAAATAACAAACGAAGTCACGCCAATTAAAATTGATGATAATCTTTTCCTCTGTACACCTCATCAATACTTAATCAGTCTTGATCCCGCAACAGGTAAAGAAAAATGGCGTTTCGATTCTAAATTACAATACAACAAAAGCTTTCAGCATATGACATGCCGTGGTGTTGCTTATTATGATCAAAAAAATACAGCTGAATTTGCAAAAAGTATTGAAGAACGTCAGCCTATCGCTTCAACTGAGTGTCCTCAAAAAGTCTTCTTACCCGTTAATGATGGTCGTCTAATCGCTGTAAATGCCCAAACAGGAGATGTTTGCCGTGATTTTGGCTCTGAGGGTGAAATCAATCTTTTAACCTCAATGCCTTATGCGTACCTTGGTGGTTATAATCCAACGTCTCCCCCTATTGTGACAGGAAATACAATTATTATTGGAGGTTCTGTCACTGATAACCTTTCGACTAAAGAGCCTTCTGGCGTGATCCGTGGTTATGATGTTAATAACGGTCAATTAATGTGGATATTTGATACTGGTGCTGAAGATCCTAATACCATGCCAGGTGAATCAACAGAGTTTGTTCACAACTCACCGAATGCATGGGCACCTTTAGCTTATGATGCTCAAACTGATGTGGTCTATATTCCAACAGGTGTTGGTACGCCCGATATTTGGGGAGGTGACCGTCACCCGTTAAAAGAGCGTTATGCAAATTCTATCGTGGCATTAAAAGGCTCGACAGGTGAGCTAGTATGGCATTTCCAAACAACTCATCATGATCTTTGGGATATGGATGTGCCATCACAACCTTCATTAGTCGATATTAAAACAGATAAAAATGAAGTTATCCCTGCTATTTATGCAGTAACTAAAACAGGGAATGTTTTTGTTCTTGATAGACGTGATGGTTCACCCATTGTACCTATCACTGAAAAAGATGTTCCGACCACAGTGAAATTGGGGCCACAAACACAAGGTGAACATTACTCATCAACTCAGCCTTTTTCAGCGCTTAATTTAGCGCCAGCAAATAAGTTGAAAGAGTCTGATATGTGGGGCGGTACAATGGCTGATCAGTTGTTATGCCGTATCGCTTTTAATCAACTCAATTATGAGGGGATTTATACACCTCCATCAGAAAACGGCACCCTCGTTTTCCCTGGAAACTTAGGTATTTTTGAATGGGGCGGGATCTCGGTTAACCAAGATAGACAAGTCGCCGTGATGAATTTTATTACGCTACCTTTTATCTCAAAACTCTATTTAAAAGATCCCAATGATAAAAATGTAATAGAAGGTGGTCACGGAGAACAAGGTTTACAGCCTATGACAGGAACACCTTATAGTGTTGATATTCATCCTTTCTTATCACCACTAGGTTTGCCTTGTAAACAGCCGCCTTGGGGCTTTGTTGCGGGTGTTGATTTAGAAAAAAATCAACTTGTCTGGAAACAACGTTTCGGCACTATTCGCGATAGTCTACCTAACCTTATGGAACTTCCTCCATTAAAAATTGGCGTTCCTGGACTAGGGGGAGCAATATCTACAGCCGGTAATGTTATGTTTGTTGCCGCTTCACAAGATAACTATATTCGAGCTTTTAATGTCACAAATGGAAAAATGTTATGGGAGGCGCGTCTTCCTGCTGGTGGGCAAGCGACACCGATGACTTATTCTATTGATGGCAAGCAGTATATTGTGATTATGGCTGGTGGACATGGTTCATTTGGAACCAAAATGGGTGACAGCTTGGTTGCCTATGGACTGCCTGATAACCAATAACCATTTGTTTTTACTTATATAATAGACAATAAGGAGGCAACTGAATAATCAGTTGCCTCTTTCTTTTTAAGAAATTAAACCTAAGAAAATCACTTTTAAATTCTATTGATTTATTTTCGTTATTTTATTCAAAAAAGATAAGAATCAAGTGAGTTTTGGTTGGTATACAGATAAATGCTTGGATCATTTTATTTCAAGCATTTGCAAGAGCCAAAAAGACGAAAGCCCCAGTTCCTATTTAACTAAAATTCGAGACAGTCTTAATACCATACAACATCGATTTTTCTTCTTTATAAAGAAGAGTCAAAAAAATGACTAAATTTATCCTAATAGGGCTGATGGCTATATGTATTACAGCGCTGTGTTTATCATTACTTGGGCATGAAAGATTATGTTCTTTCAATATTCGTTGTAGTCATACAGTAATTCAAGCAACTTTACCTTGCGATAAATAGCTTTGTGGGGGAATTTTTCCCCCACTATTTCTTATCACATGTTGTTTCGTTTGGTGATCACAAGCACCCTACTTTAATCAACTAATACCCGTTGATTAGTTGCACCCCATAAAATCGACATCTCAGTAAATAGTGCACCACTGATATCTTCTATTTCTTCTGCGGTAATTTCGCTATTACCTTGTTTGCCAAAGAACACAACTTCATCACCCGGCTGAATATTTTTAATATCAGTAATATCTACAATGACAGTATTCATTGATGTTTTGCCCAATACAGGCACACGTTGCCCACCAATTAAAGCATGTCCTGCATTACTAAATACACGGCGATAACCATCTGCATAACCTACAGGAATATTCGCTAAAACAGAGTCGCGTTTTAAGGTATAAGTACGATCATAACCAACTGTATTACCTTTCGGATAATTATTGATTGATGCAATGGTCGATTTAAATGTCATTACGCGTTTGTAATCTGTACTCGCGATAGTATCACCATAGAAAATACCACCAACACGTACCATATCTAACCATGATTCAGGAACCGTAATGGTTGCAAAGGTATTTGCCATATGCAGTGTAATATCGTTACGGTTTAACCCTGTGACATCAATTACCTTCTGTGATTGCTGTTTAAAACGAGCAAGATCTTCTCTCACTTTATCAGCATCTTCTTCTGGGTAATGAGACATAATGCCAACCACTTTTAGGTTGGGTAATTGCGCGATTTGCTTCGCCTCTTCAAGCCCTGCTTGGTTATTTACCTCTAACCCATTACGTGACATACCACCCGAATTTAACGCCAAATGAATTGGAATAATTCTATTTTGTTGTTTCGCAATAGTATCTAATCTTTTTGCCATATCGAGATTACCAATCAGCTCTTCTACATCATAAGCAGTGGCTTGAGACATCTCTTGCTCTGTCGCGTTACGTACTCGCATTAAACGCCCTTTAAAACCTAAATCACGTACTTCTTTTAACTCTTGGTTATTGGTTACACCAATACATTGCACATTGTTTTCAATTATTACAGGGGCAACAAGTGACAAATCGTGACCATAAGCATCTCCTTTTAATACCGCACAAAGAGAAGATTTATCGCCTAATAATGATTGGACTTTTTTCACATTAAAATCAAGTGCACTACGTGAGATTTCAATCCATGAGTTATTAACAATAACAGGTTGAACCTGCGCTGTTTGTGTTACAGATGGATTGTGATTAATAGGTTGTTGGCAAGCAGTGATAACCAAAAGAGGTACCAACGCAAGATATCGTAAACCAAAAGACATCTTATTTTTCCTTAGTGATTGTGATGTAAAACCTTGAACCAATTATTTTGTTGTAATTAATTAGGCACGAAAATATACACACAGTGAATATTCACCAAGAATAATAAGCATTTTTATTCATAAAATAAACATATAAATTCACTTGTTACTTTTTTAAAATAAATGTGTCTATTTCTTTAAAAAACAAGACATAAATGGATTTATCGTAATTTTATTAGAATAATTAGTTAGTTTTTTATTATCAGCTCTAGGTATTAAATTAAGCTATCAATAACAAAAAATGGAGATAAGGGGTGTAAGTAACCAAGGAAAGAAAACGGGGCTTAATGAAAAAAGGATATCTCTAATTTTGATTTTTATTTCTATATACAGTAATCCCCGTGTATACGGGGAACACTCACCTGAAAAGTTCTCCCAGTAACCATGTCCCGGTTTATCCCCGTGTATACGGGGAACACCTTGTCAACCCTCTAGCGTAACCTCCATCAAACGGTTTATCCCCGTGTATACGGGGAACACATCAGGGAGACAGTCAGAACCATCCCTAATATCGGTTTATCCCCGTGTATACGGGGAACACGGATGCTTGCTTTTCTACTTTATCCAAGCACTGCGGTTTATCCCCGTGTATACGGGGAACACTCTATGATTCATCTTCATCTTGGAGAAGCAGTCGGTTTATCCCCGTGTATACGGGGAACACTCAGTGGTCATGATGCGTGGTTTTTTTTTCATCGGTTTATCCCCGTGTATACGGGGAACACGTCGGTAAAACTAAAGATGGTAATTTATTAATCGGTTTATCCCCGTGTATACGGGGAACACTCCATTGTTCGAATATTAGTAAGATGACGATACGGTTTATCCCCGTGTATACGGGGAACACTAAGCGGTTGTTCAGCAGATAAAAAACCCGAACGGTTTATCCCCGTGTATACGGGGAACACGCAGAGTTAGCTCTTGAGTATGACGCTAAAAACGGTTTATCCCCGTGTATACGGGGAACACATCTGCTGATGATAAAGTCGCGCCCACTGTGACGGTTTATCCCCGTGTATACGGGGAACACTGTCATTAATTTACCGTTACGCAACTGAAATCCGGTTTATCCCCGTGTATACGGGGAACACTCACCGGGGTGTAACTCAACACCGCCTATCAACGGTTTATCCCCGTGTATACGGGGAACACAAATGCCAGAAAAAGAGATGGTGCGCATTTATCGGTTTATCCCCGTGTATACGGGGAACACTGACTGTGCTCCGCTAGTAGGCCGCGAAATCCCGGTTTATCCCCGTGTATACGGGGAACACTGATAAACCAGTGTGGTCATTTTTAATAAGCGCGGTTTATCCCCGTGTATACGGGGAACACTGATAGTAGAGGAGCAGATGAAGCTGCACCTGCGGTTTATCCCCGTGTATACGGGGAACACGATCAACACTTCACTAATGAAAGAAACAGTATCGGTTTATCCCCGTGTATACGGGGAACACATGACGTCTCGGTAATCTGGTCTAGGTTCTCCCGGTTTATCCCCGTGTATACGGGGAACACTCTATAATATTTCAGGACTGATTGTTAAACGACGGTTTATCCCCGTGTATACGGGGAACACAGTGGTTAATAACCAAAGACCATGACGATGGGCGGTTTATCCCCGTGTATACGGGGAACACTTAAACAGTATGTATTGAAGCGACAAGATGAATGGTTTATCCCCGTGTATACGGGGAACACCGAACACTCTTCATTATGAGCGCGTCTAATTTCGGTTTATCCCCGTGTATACGGGGAACACTCTAAATATATCCGATTGATTTAACTAAATAAAAAAACATTTTTATTTCTACCAACTATTATTCATCATCTTCTAGCGGTTTAAATAACACTAATCTTAAGCCATCAAAGTCAATAGGTTCACGGCGATTTTCTCCATACGTTTGAAAATCAAAGCCTGATTCAGTATTTGTTCCCCATGCCATAACTACATTACCATTTTCAGCTAACTCATTGATTTGTTGCCAAATCATTTCTCTTATTCGTGCGGAAACATTACCTATATAAACACCAGCCCTAACTTCTAATAACCACACCGCTAATCGCCCTCGTAATCGAGGAGGTACAGACTCCGTCACAACCACAATCATACTCATTGCTATTTTTCTCTATGGCCTTCATCACCAAAAGGCCGCGCTTGGGGAATTGCAGGAGGTTGAGCATCAGAAGGTGGCTCCGGAGGAAAAATTTCTCCAGCCGAAAGAATCTCTTCGATTAAAGGGATCAGCTTATTTAATGTTTGATATTTACGAAATGCTTCTCGACAAGCAATGCGAACTTCACGATCAGGAGAAATTGCTTTATATGATGCAATCTTAAAAGCAACAGGCACCACGGTATCAAACTTTATAATATCTGCAATATCATAAACAAATGAAAGTGGCTTTCCTGTATGCAAAAAACCTATTGCTGGTGCATAACCTGCGGCCAAAATAGCGGCTTCTGTTACACCATATAAACAGGCTGTGGCCGCACTAATACAGCGGTTAATAATATCTCCCGCTTCCCAATCCTTAGGATCATAACGTCGACCTTTCCAATCAACGTTAAATTCTTTAGCTAACATTTGATACTGTTTTCTAACTCGCGCTCCTTCAATTCCTCTTAGCTGATCAATACTACGTTTTAATGGTGCAGCCTCTCCAAAACGAAGCTCAAACATTTTACGTACAACTTTTAACCGTAAATCATTATCTAGGGCTAATTTTGCTTGATAAAGTAATCTATCAGAACGAGCGCCACCGGGTTGTCCAACAGAATAAAGTCTAACTCCTGTTCACCCACCCATATTAATAGAGTGCCCGTTGTAGAAGCTAATTTAACCGCTGCATGGCTAATACGAGTTCCAGGTTCAAGTAAAATACAGGCTAATGAACCAACCGGAATAAGCATCCTTTCGCCATTAACTTCATCGATAACAACAAATGCGCCATCTTTTACATCGATTCTTCCCATCCCAATAAAAATCATTGAATGTCTATCTTTAATTGGGATCGGTTTTAATGGAATAAACGCCATTTAAATAACCCTAATTAGCATTAATCCACAACCAAAAGCTTTTGCTCTACCAAATCCTTGTTGATATTGTTGCCAAAATAGCGTTGGATTTTCTATTGTAAGCGTACCTTGATAATCAACAGAAGAAAAAGCCATTATTTTTCCTGATGCTTTTTTAATACGTTCAGGTGTATATGCTCTAATATCTGGTAAATGATTTAGTGAGATCCCCCACTTATTTAAACGCTCTTCAGAACTTATCCAATTTAATGCAGCTTGTTGCATTAAATTTTGAATATCGTCTTTATTATAATTATTACCACTTAATTGAGCCTGCTTTTTAGCATGCATAAGCACATCATGACGATGTCGTTTTCCTTCTTTATCTGTAATACAAACCGTAGGGTTTGCTCTTAAAGAAAAAGCTAATTTCATTTTTGTATTCAATTTAGGTAAAAAAGGTTTGGTTTCTATTTTAAAAAAACGATGTTGAATAGTGGGTGCTACAGAAGAAAGTAGATAAAAAATAGGTATTCCATTTTTCTCTATTTCTACTCGATATAAAAATGAACGTTCAGATTCCTCAGTAAATAATTGCCACAATAACTGATGAATCGCATATCCAGCCTGCTGTTCATTGGTTAGTAATGAGTGTAAGTAATCAGAAGACCCTCTTATCGTAACCCTAGATAAGTACATTATTCACCCTCCTTTTTTACACTCATTTGGTACATTTCGCGTTGACGAAATTGCCAGTGCTGCCTATTTACCGGTTCATCCCACGGGTGCAAAGTCATTATATTTTTGCCAGTAATATCTTGGCTATTACCTTCCCAATAATAAGTTACCCATCCATCTGAGCTAAACCAAAAATTATCTGCTTTATCAGAAGACATAATTGCGGGAAACGTTGTATCTAAAGCTTCTCGTAATTGCTCAGTTTCTACAATTTGAGGCATCATTGGTAAAGATAATGGGCAAGCTTTACGACCTAAACTTAATATATAAGTAGGCATTAGTAATGCTGTTTTAAGTTGTTCTAATGTGTATTTTGAATGTTGAGTTAACTTAATTGCAATAATCCATACAGCATCACATCGATAATCTCGATTAGATAAAACCGTATTCAGATCTTTTTCAGCTAATTCGCTACGTCGAGTGGAATGTATTATATTTTTGCGTGCAGAAGGTACTTGAGCGGTATGAAAATCTCTCAATAAAGTACTGGGTACAATCTGCTTTACTGCTACTACAATACTTTGCTGCAATTGAACGAGTGATTGTTCATCTTCTCGCTTAATTCCCAATGCTGCGCCAAGAAAACCTAAAATAGCTGAGCGTGATGGCGCAAGCCCGGTTTGCCTATCGCCACCAACAGCAGGTAATCCCCAACTAGCAAGAGGCCCATAAAGTCGAAATACGAGATATTCAGCCATGATATCTCCTTATTATTCAGCGACAAATTGCAATAATTCAGAGAGCGAGCCTTCGCCTTGTGCAACATTTAACTGGTAACGAGAATCCGCACAAGCACCATAAACTTTATCAAAATTTTCCATACGTTGATTTAATGCAGTGATTGCAGAAAATTCCATATCTTCATCATCAATAGGCTTTAAAAATGCCACAGATAAAGAGCGAGGCTGATAATTCCCTTTCTCTGCTAAAACATAACTAGCGTAGGCACGGGAGGCAAAACTATTTTGTTTACCTGTTGGAGAAACTTTAATAGCAACTTCAGTTAAAGCTTGAATGGCTTTATTTGCAAGCTCTTCATTTCCCTCTAAAGATTCAATTAACTGCGTTTTATTAATACAGATATAACTATAAAAAAGTGCAGCGGCAAATCCCATTTCACCAATATGAGCAGATCCTGTATCTGTTTTACCATCATTTAAATCATCTACCGCCGTAAAATAATCATCTTCAACAACCGCACTATGAACACTAATTGCATGAGCAACTTGGCAAGCAGCTTCAACATTATATTTTGGGGCAGATGCTAACATTCGGCCAAATAATGCAATATCTACAGATGTTTTAGTTAATTTTAAATTATCTAACTCTTCTTTTGTTGGTTCTCTCTGTTCTTCAATAAGTAATTTTATTAAATCAAATATTTTCTCTTTTTCAAAATGACTTATATGAACAAGCTGTTCAGTTTCAATGCTGTCTTTTTTTAATTTGCCATATTGATCAACCATCAACTCTGTCCACTTTTTAGCATTTTTTTCAGTAATACCGCCCTTAACCAATTCATCATAAATTTGTAATCCAAATTGCTTAGTACGGATCCCTATATTGCCAGAAAGTGCAGTATCGAATAATTCAGAAGTACGCCAGTGACGTTTTAAACTTTGTGAACTTATTCTTAAACGCTCAAATCCGCCCATTCTTGCAGTTTTTGGTCGACCTAAGTCATCACGATTTAAATTAGAAGGGGCATAAGAAGTAAGAATATGTAATTGAATAAATTGGCTCATTGTCTCTATCCTTTTTAACTTTATTAAAATGTTTAAATCGCTGCTTGATAATATTTCATAGCCCACTCAACAATAATTTGCTTATTGGTTTGAACAGAGCGTATTTTTTGCTTTTCTAAAACCCATTTTTCAATATCTTTACTCATTAGTAAGACATCTGTTTTCCCTTTAATTTGAATTAAAATTCGTCTTAGACGTCTTATAAATTCATCATGGGTACGCGAAGATTGAAGCTGTAAAAACCGTGACTCACTAATTATTGATTTTTTGCTGTCATCTTTTTCACCCGCCACCGTAGCAAAATGTTTATCACTATTTTGAGTAATATAAACCAACACTGCTACAATAGTTGCCCAACGCTCTATATCTTCTGTTTTGGCTTGATTAATTAAATCAGGAGGAAAACTAAGCCACAAAGAACGGAACCCTTCCGTTAGCATAATCGCAGTAATAGATTCGCAACGCTTTAGCTCTGCTTTATATCGGCTAGGTGCTGGTGCAATACCTTTTTTTCTTAATTCATCTGGCGATAAAAATAGACTTTCCCACCACCGTAATACGATAGTTTGTAATTCAGGATGACTATACAGAGTAATATTATCTGATTTATAAAACCCCATGTTCTTCTCCATTTTTTTTAGTGATTTTAAAGTCTGTAGCAAAGCTTTTTATTTTTTTATTACCATAAAGATCTCTGACTAAATTTTGTCTAGCCTTAATAGTTCCACTTATTGCTTTTTGGGTTCCTAATGCAGATAAGGCATATTCATCAAAGATCGAAAAACAAATATTTCTTATACTATTTAGCCAAGACTTAGCTTGTTCAGGTGTTAAAAAATCATCTTTTTTTGTTTGTTCAATAATATTTTCTACGGTTTTAAAAAATATATTTTCGCTTCTTTGCCAAAAGGTTAAATCAATAAAGCTAAGATCACCTTTTATATCTTTAGGTCGATCAAACCATGCTGCTTTTATTTGATTTCTTAAATTTTTCAAACATTCAACTGTCAATAATTGAATAAGTTTTATTTCATTAATTATTTTATTATGATAATTATCTTCCACATGAAAAATAGGCATTTCTAAAGCATACCATCCTCGTGGTTTCATATTATCCATGTCGTACCCAAAGATAAGTAACCGAGGTTTCCTCGTTAATTCTAATAATTGATACAGTTTTAAATAATGACTAACAACCGTGGCACATTTTTGCCCATTCTCACTACTTGATAATAGCAATCTATCCCAAAGATTATAATGAATTCCTCCCTGCCTTCCTTTTATTGAATTAGGGAGAGTTTCAGGCTTTTTAGGATCCCAATAATATGGTGTTAATGGATGTAACCATCCTTCTTGATAATCTAAACCGTAATTTTTAGTTAAATAGTATTGAACGGTAATATTGCTATGTTCACCGCTAATTTGGCAAGTTGCAGACTTATTTTCTACTTGTAACCTTATTCTACGAGGCATTGCCCAATACATATAGAGAGGATGAACATCATTAGGGTAAACTTTTTCTCCCATTCCCTCTTTTAAATTCAGTGGGTTCAACCAAGGGAAAACACTACCATCATGAAAATTAGGATCATCATATTGCCAAAAATCACGATTAATAATATTTAGCCATAATTTTTGCCATAATGTAGAATTCTCATCAGTGGGTAATATTAAGGTAGTTAAAGGTCCTCCGCCTCTTAAACCAACTCTATGACCTTGTCCTCCACTTGGAGCATTTATTTGTAACGTAAACAGTGCCAATATTGCCATTTCTAATGACATTACATCAGCAACACCCCGTTTAATAAAATGGTCAGTATTTTGTTTTATTCCATTTTCACCCGGTGCATCAATTAATAATTGAGCTATAGATATATTCTTTTGCTCTTCTAATGAAGAAAAATCCTGCATAAATAAAGGCGTATCACCCGTTACATTAAAAGCATGGGCGACTTTATCAAATGCTATTTTTAATTTTTCATTTGAAGGTGGCGTTTCAAAATACGCTTCCCATTCATCTTCATCTTCTGGCGCAAATACCGTTTGCAACAATCCAATTGCAAATTGATACGCAGCACCTTGAAAATCGGCTCTATTTAAAGAAAAGTCGATAATATCAGGATGAGAAATAGCTGAGATAGGAAGGGTTTTAATATCGCCATTACGAAAACGAAAAGGCAACCAAGGTTGATTAATAATATTCATGACAATTCCTGTCTTTCACTAAAACCGATTAGAGGATCATATTGATAATGAGTATCTTCTTCAGGGATCCACAACTGTAAATATCGTGTTTGTGGATATTGATTATTTATCTTTTCTTTTATATTTTCAGTTACAGTAGCAAGCTTATCAGCATATTTATGCTTCGCAATTTTCACTGTGCTTAATGCAATAGAAAAATGCGTATCTTCTACCCAAGGAATATAATTATTTTCTACTTTTTTGAGTAAAAGAATATTTGCAATCTCAATATCACTATATCGCGTACTGATATCATAGTGATCTTCTGTCCAAAATTCGGAACTTTCTTCACTGTAACCTTTATTTAATTTTAATAGTTGAATTTTTGCTTTTACTATTTTTGCTTTTTGTTCACCTAAATTATTATTTTCTTGTCGAATTAACGACTGTGGAATTTGATCATAAGCATTATCACTATAAACCGATTCAATTAATTGCCGTGCTTGTTGCGGCATTTTAATTTCACCTAATTGAATTATGCTTTTTAATGTTAACCACAAACGACCTGGAGAACGATACACAGCCTCGGTTGATGAAAAACTTTGTGAAAGCCAATTACTTGGTGGGTCGTTAGTAAATAAAGGGGCCTGTAGATATAAAATAGGCGCTGTACGTTTATCTTGTCCTGTTGGCGTATAATCACCAGTTACTGTGCGTGTATGTCGATGTAGTCGCCCCGAGCGTTGAATAAGATCATCAATAGGACAAATATCTGAAATCATAATATCTGCATCGGCATCTAAGCTTTCTTGAAAAACTTGAGTAGCAATTAATACTGCGCCTTTTCTTTGTTTAGCGGTACTCAATTTTCCAAAAATATTTAATACTTGTGCTTCACGTATTTTTCTATCTTGTAATGTAAAACGGCTATGAAACAATAAACAATTATCTCTATTTTCAGGTAATATTTTATTTATATCATGGTATGCTTTTATCGCATCATTAACGGTATTTCTAATCCAAACAACGCAGTTTCCATTCTTTATTGCATTTATTATAATATGAATACAATCTTGTTCTTCATTTATTATTTCAACTTTTACTTTTCGACTAACTTCTTTTCTACTTTCTAAAGGATATTCCATCTTTTTGACTTCTGGAAAATAAGTTAAGTGTGTTGCTAATGGAAAGTTTTTTGACTGTATCATTTGTGGTGGTTGATTAAGTGCATCAAACCAACTATTAATAATTCTTTGTCTTTTTTTAAGTGACAAAGTTGCCGTTAATAAAATGACAGAACCACCTTGATATAAATGCGCCGATAATAAATGTTCAATAATTTCAAACATAAATTCATCTGCTGAGTGAATTTCATCAAAAATGATAACTTTTCTATTTAATCCTAATAATCTTAAAGATTGGTGCCTTCGAGGTAGCATAGCCAATAGCGCTTGATCAAGAGTTCCAACACCTATTGTTGCTAATAGTGCTTTCTTGCGAGAGTCTGATAACCACTGATAACATTGGGCTGATGCGGTGTTATCTTTGCTATTATATTGTTCGTTACCGTCTCGAATTATACTTGTAAATTGTTCATTCATAATGCTAGCACCATGAGCAAGTACAATACTTGGTGCTTCGCTATTTTTATCGAATATATTCGTATAATAATTGACTATTCTTGAGAACATGGCATTTGAAGTTGCCATAGTAGGTAAACCAAAATAAAATCCATCAGCAGCATCAGCTTCCATTAATCGATGAGCTAATGTTAATGCAGCTTCTGTTTTTCCTGCACCAGTCGTATCTTCTAATATAAAAAGTTGGGGATGTTCATTTATTGGTACTTTTTCAGCCCATTGCTGTAATGGGGTCGGTTTATAACCAAAATGATGCTCAACGGAAATAAAAGGTGATATTTGATAATTTCGATTAAAACCACTGGATAATATGGCCTTTTCAGCGTTCTTTAAAGTTAATCGCCAATATTCAGATAATGGCATTTTATTTTTATAATAGGGGAAATATTCATTATTTGAACCAATCCAGTCAGAAAGTGTTGCCATTCCAGCTAGAAGCCATGATATCTGTTTTAATCGCCCCATCCATTCTTTATTATAAAAAAGCTCCGCTGAAATATTTGGATTAAATAATGTAAAAACATCATAAGAAAAATTAACAGCTGCAATTTCATTATTTTTATGGATAAAATTTTCCATATAATCAATATCATTTGTATTAATTGGCTTACCGTGATGTCCTAATACTGTTTCAATAATTACCAGAAAACCTTTTGATAGTTTACGTTGATTATAATCCCTATTAGGTATTATTAAAGAGAAAATCGTTTGTTCTATTTTTTTCCAAAAATAATAACCCAAACGATCATGACGATAATTTTTTCCATCGTAAGAAAATCTACTTTCAGGAACTTGGTTTTTATCGATGATATTTTGATTAATATATTGAAATGACGATGAAAACTTACCGATATCATGAAGAGAAAGTATTAATAAAAATAATTTAGAAAAGCTTTTGGGGCTAATCTGCAAAAAATTAGAAATATCTTTTACTATCTTTGTATCTGCTGAAAATAATATTGCACCAACAGCAGCCACATCGAGACTATGATAAGGAAGTAAGTGATAATATTCATTATTATTATCTGATTTAAATTTACCCCAATAATTATAATAGTCTGTATTCATATCTACCTAATCACTAATTTTTATAATTTAAAGTCTATAATGAATAGCAACTATTTTCTTAATTTAATACTTAAAATTAGATCTTCCCCTGTTTATATTTTTAGAACTCAGTTTAGGCATAGCCCAAAAACCTTCGGGATGTGATTTTTTTGTTAAAAAACACTTAATATAATTATATTGCGTAACAATTTAATTGTCCCCGTATATACAGGGAACACCGAAAAATTATTGCTGTTAAAAAAGTGATCCGCGGTTTACCCCCGTGCATACAGGGAACACATCATCAATCTCAATATATTCCCATTCAAGTCCGGTTTATCCCCGTGCATACGGGGAACACGATTTTTTTTTGCTTGATGTTTCCATGCCATGCCGGTTTATCCCCGTGCATACGGGGAACACTTCTTCACCACGAAGAACGCCAGAACCTAATGCGGTTTATCCCCGTGCATACGGGGAACACCCACACCGTTTGCCACTGTTAGCGCATTATCCGCGGTTTATCCCCGTGTATACGGGGAACACTCCCTTGCCTTAGCGATTAGCTCATCAGTCAGCGGTTTATCCCCGTGCATACGGGGAACACATGAAGCTAATTAATAGCGGATTAGCTGGCGACGGTTTATCCCCGTGCATACGGGGAACACGATAATGTTCAGCAAATAAAATTCTTTCTGTACGGTTTATCCCCGTGCATACGGGGAACACACGTCGTAAATAGGTTTCGACGTCATACAGGGGCGGTTTATCCCCGTGCATACGGGGAACACCTGTAAAAGTAACTTCGCATACTCAAGATAATCGGTTTATCCCCGTGCATACGGGGAACACATGGCATATTCAAACTCACCATTATCATTGACCGGTTTATCCCCGTGCATACGGGGAACACAAATTTCCTCACTTTCTGGCTATATTGACCTACGGTTTATCCCCGTGCATACGGGGAACACATTTGGTAAGTTATCGCGCAATTTTGAAAAATCGGTTTATCCCCGTGCATACGGGGAACACGATGTGCATGTTGCGGTGATGGTTTCGGTTTCCGGTTTATCCCCGTGCATACGGGGAACACATGGGAGCCGCTAGACGTGACTTCTCATTATGCGGTTTATCCCCGTGCATACGGGGAACACTCTAATCATAATAGATTGAATATAAAAAAGAAATTTAACCTTCTCTTTTTTACCAAAAAAATAGATAAAAACGCCTTACTTAATTAAACCAAGTAAGGCGTTTAGTTTAGTTTTAAGCTGGAAAAAATTAACGAACAATAATACCTAATAGAATGCCAATAACACCAAAGTCAGCATCACTAAATGTTGTATTCGCGATCCCTATATCACCAAGTACTGGCAATAGGAATACAGGTAAGAAAGTAATTAATAAACCTTGAGCAAAAGCACCTAATATTGCACCACGACGTCCACCCGTTGCATTACCAAATACCCCTGCTGTTGCACCCACAAAGAAATGTGGAACAACACCCGGAATAATAACAGTCCAATCCAACAGATAAAGCACAAACATGCCAATTACACCTGCCGCAAAACTACTTAAAAAACCAACTAATACGGCGTTTGGTGCATAAGGGAAAACAACTGGGCAATCTAAGGCTGGCTTGGCATTAGGAACTAATTTATCTGAAATCCCTTTAAATGCAGGTACAATTTCAGCAATAACCATACGTACACCTTGCAGAATAATGTAAACACCCGCTGCAAAAGTGATAGATTGCATTAACGAGAACATAAACCAGTTTTTACCACCACTCACTTCACGAACAAATGTATCGCCCGCAAATAAACAAGTAATGATAAAAATAATACCCATAGTAAAGGCTATAGCAACAGGAGTGTCTCGTAAAAACAGCAAGCTTTTAGGTACATTCATCTCTTCCGTTGAATGCTCTTTATTACCAAATTTACTACCAATAAAACCTGCTAATACATATGAAATTGTTGAAAAATGACCTAGTGCAACATCATCAGAACCGGTAATTTTTTTCATATAAGGGTGTGCAATGGCAGGGAAAAATACCATCGAAACCCCAACAACTAATGAACCTACCGCAACGAGTACTGTACCTTCTAAGCCTGCTGTTGCCAGAATAACCGCGACCATCATCGACATAAATAATGTGTGATGCCCCGTTAAGAAAATAAATTTCCACGGCGTTAGGCGTGCAATTAATATATTAATTAACATGGCAAAGAACATAATCAATGCCATTTCTTTACCAAAGCTTTTTTGTGCAATAGACACAATGGCTTCGTTATTTGGCACCACACCTTGAATACCAAAAGCGTGTTGGAAAATAGTCGAAAAATCACCAAGAGAGTTAATCACCAGACCCGCACCAGCGCCTAAGATAACAAAACCCATGATGGTTTTTACTGTGCCTTTAATACACTCTGTTACAGGTTTTTTCTGGGCAATTAAACCTATCAGTGCGATTAAACCCACTAAAATAGAGGGCTCTGAAAGCACATCACTCATTAGAAAGCGGAAAAAGTCCATAGTAGGCTCCTTATAGCGCGCCTAATTCACGTAATGCAGTAGAAAGTTTTTCTTTCATTGCCACTTTATCAATCATGTTATCCAATGAGACGATTTTGCCATTTACAGCTTGAGCAGTGAGTTGTTCTGCAATATCACGGGTTCCAACATAAATATCGCTTGGAGTGCCTTTTGCTGAACCTAAATCTACATGATCAACTTCTGCATTTACGGCGATATCTTTTAGTATGCTTTTGATGCTCATCTCCATCATTAAGCTACTGCCTAAACCATTTCCACAAACAACGGTAATTTTCATAATATTCCCCTTGGTAATTTGAATAATTGTTAATTAATAGTTGTTGATAACTGCGAATACTTCAGCTTTGCTTTTAGCATTTAATAACGATTGGATATCATCATCGTTATCAAATAATTCGGCTAATTTTACGATAGCGTTAATATGACTATCGTTATCTGTTGCCGCCAAAACTATCAGTAATTTCACAGGATCATTTTCATCAGCACCAAATTCGACACCTTGCTCCACTATCGTTAAAGCCAATGATAATTTATTAACGCCTTCTTCAGGACGAGCATGCGGCATCGCAATACCAGGGCCTAATACATAATATGGCCCAATTTGTTCATGTGATTTATAAATCGCATCAACATAACGAGGCTCGATATAACCTTTATCAATTAATGGCTGGCACGCAACTTTAATCGCTTCTCGCCAATCACTGACATGCGGAACTACTTGCACAACATCAGGTGTTAATAATGTTTTAAGCATGTTTATAACCTTAGTGAAATATTCTCTGCGCTTTGTTGTTAATGATAGTAATCATTTATGGTAGCGCTATCTAGATAGAAGATTCACAATTGTGATAGCGCTATCATTTTAATGAAATGTTAATTGCAGAAAATGCCAACAATTGCGACTGTATTGTTTCAGCATAATGAGAAGATTTCAGGTAGGATCTACTTTCAATAAAATTGAGATAAACAAGTATAAAAAGAATGATAAAAACACGTAAGCGCCGAAATACAGGTCGCGTCACTTTACAAGATGTCGCAAAACACGCAGGTGTCGGTTCCATGACCGTTTCTCGCGCATTGCGAACTCCTGAACTGGTTTCTGATAAATTAAGAGAAAAAGTTAACCAATCTGTTGAAGAACTAGGCTATATTCCCAATGCGTCAGCAGGTGCTTTGGCTTCCGCGCAAAGTCATATTGTCTCCGTTCTTTTGCCTTCTTTTACAGATAAAGCTAGTGCTGATTTTATGCAGTCATTGCAACAAGTGCTTAATCGTCATCAATATCAGATCTTAGTGGGCTGTTATGAACATCAACCACATAAAGCAACCGATGTCATCAATATGCTATTACAAAGTAATCCAGCAGCATTAGTGACATTTGGTTCTCAATTAAGTACACCTCATTTTTTACATATTAGTAATGCCAATGTACCTGTGGTGAGCGTTGCTAGCCAATCTAACGACCAGGCTGCAATTAGTATTGAATGTCCCTACGAACAAGCAGCTTTTGAATTAACGCACTATTTAGTCTCTCAAGGTAAACGTTGTATTGGCTATATTGGTGCATTGCAAGGACAGCGCTTTCATCATCAGCAAATAACAGGTTGGTCACGTGCTTTACTCAAAAATTATTTAAATGCAGAGCAAAGTGTTACTACGCCGGATCCCGCATCAATGGCTTATGGACGACAAGCATTAACTGAAATTTTATTACGTCAACCTGAATTAGATGCAGTGATATGTAGTCATGAAAGCATTGCGTTAGGCATGATCTTTGAATGTCAGCGCCGCTTAATTAAGATCCCTCAAGATCTCGCAATTGCTTGTTTGGAAGGCTCAGATAATAGTGCTCAGATATTTCCTTCACTCACCTCTATTCATTTTGATTACCATAAAATGGGAAAAGATGCAGGAAAACATCTGATAACACTTTTACAGCGACTACGAGACGAAGATGATAACGCTATATTTGAAGATACCGTTATCAACTATGCTTATCGCTTTGAAACAGGGCAAAGTACGCCTTAATCGACAGTTTCTCTTGCTTCTAAACGTGTGCTGTTATTGCGTGTTAACCAAAGTGAAAGTGCTTTTAGTGAATCCGGTGTAAATTCATCACAACGCTCTGTTATTTCAGAGGGGGTTAGCCAACGAACTTCCTCAATTTCTTCTGCTTGTAAGGCGAAAGGGCCGTGAGAAACACAACTAAATAAGCTGCCCCATACACGACAACTTTTATCATCGTAATAAAACTGCCCATGCTCAGCAAAAGGAACGCCCGCAATGCCTAGTTCCTCTTCTGCTTCACGACGCGCACTTTCAAGTAAGTTTTCACCTTGCTGCACAACACCACCAGCGGTGGCATCTAACCAACCAGGATAAAAATCTTTTGTTTCTGTGCGGCGTTGTGCCAGAATTTTCCCCATACCGTCATGTATGACAATATAAGTTGCTCTGTGTCGTAGGTTTTCTGCTCGCATTTGTTGACGAGTTGCTTGGGCAACTACCTCATTTTTATCATCAACAATATCAACCCACTCGACCACTGCCGTATTTTCTTGTTCCATCCTCAACAAACCTTTTTTAACCGATATTAAACTATCGTAATTTTTATCCTGAATATATCAAAACCGCTATATTTCACCACTATAATAATCATATGTTAGTTGTTTTATCTATCTTGCTCTTTTTTGCTTTTTGTGATGTTAAAAGGCAGACTGTGAAAATATTTACCATAAAGTGCTCGTTTCACTCAGGAGATTTCTATGATTGATCTTTATTATGCAGATACCCCTAATGGACAGAAAATCACACTTTTTCTTGAAGAAGCCGAGATCCCTTATCAATTACATTCAATTGATATCAGCAAAGGTGATCAATTTAAACCCGAATTCTTAGCCATTTCACCCAACAATAAAATTCCTGCCATTGTTGATCACAAGCCAATTGATGGCGGTGAACCTATCGCTATTTTTGAATCTGGCGCTATTTTGATTTATTTAGCAGAGAAAAGCGGCAAATTATTTAGCCAAGAGCTAAGAGAAAAAACACACCAACTGCAGTGGCTATTTTGGCAAGTTGGTGGATTCGGCCCAATGTTAGGACAAAATCATCATTTTACTCGTTATGCCTCTGAAACCGTACCTTATGCAATTAAACGCTATACTGAAGAGACACAACGCTTGTATAACGTATTAAATAAAAGACTAAGCCAATCAACTTACCTTGGTGGCCAACATTACAGTATTGCAGATATCGCCACTTATACCTGGGTACGTGCTCACAAACACCATAATATTAGTCTCACTAATTACCCAGCAGTAGAAAAATGGTTTAATGCTATCAGTCAACGCCCAGCAGCGAAAAAATTATTTGGCTAATACAAAATCGGCTAACACATCAGGATGATATTAATCTTCAATATAGGAAATAAAATCAGGAGGATTTGTGATGAAAATACTTATCACTGGCGGAACAGGATTAATAGGTAAAGCTTTAGTTTGTCAGCTTGCGCTTGATAACCATCATATTACGGTTCTTTCTCGTTCGCCACAAAAGGTTTATTCACATTTTTGTAATGAAATAACCTGTTGGACTCAATTAGGCGATAAAAATAGCCTTGATGAGTTCGATGCTGTCATTAATCTTGCTGGAGAACCCATAGCTGATCAACGCTGGACACCATCGCATAAACAAAAATTAGTTGATAGCCGCTGTGAATTAACCCAAAAACTCGTTGATTTACTTAAAGCAGGTAGTTCACCGCCTTCTGTTTTTATCTCTGGTTCTGCTGTCGGTTTTTATGGTGATCAAAAAAACACGTTGGTGACTGAAAAAACGCCAGCAAATCCAGAATTTACTCATGATCTCTGTGCGAAATGGGAAAGTATCGCACTTGAAGCACAAACTCCGCTAACTCGAGTCTGTTTGCTACGTACAGGCATTGTATTATCAACATTAGGCGGCGCATTACCCAAAATGAGTAAACCCTTTAAATTAGGTCTTGGAGGGAAATTAGGTAGTGGAACACAATATATGCCGTGGATCCATATCGATGATATGGTCAACGCAATTGTGTTCTTACTTAATGAAGAACAAGCTAAAGGTGCATTTAACTTAACAGCACCAAATCCGGTGCAAAATAAAGAATTTACCTACATTTTAGGCAAAGTATTTAAACGCCCTGCGTTAATGACGGTTCCAGCCACTGCATTGCGTTTAATTATGGGGGAAAGTGCGACATTAGTTTTAGGTGGACAGCAAGCTATTCCTGAAAAATTACTTAATGCTGGCTTTGAATTTCGCTACCCACAATTGGAAGAAGCATTAACGGATATTATTAATACGGGAAAATAACTTCTTTTTTATACTTTAAATAATTCAAGCTGCAGCAAGGCGACAAGCAAATGAGTCGCTAGGAGCATACATAAGTATGTGACTAGTGCGAATAAACTCAGTCAACAACACTGCAACTTGAAGTATGACAAGTATTTATCGAGCAGGTTTATCCCCTTGCCACCTTTGAAATAAATCATCAGGTAAATCAACATCAAATTGATCTAGTACACGATTAATTGTTTGATTAACAATGTCATCTATCGTTTTAGGCTGAAAATAAAAAGCAGGTACAGGAGGCATAATAATAGCACCCAATTCTGCGGCTTGTGTCATCAAACGTAAGTGCCCTAAATGTAATGGGGTTTCGCGTACACATAGCACTAATTTACGTCCTTCTTTTAACACTACATCAGCAGCTCGAGTAACTAGTGTATCAGTATAACTATGAACGATACCTGACAAACTTTTGATTGAACATGGCAAAATAACCATGCCATTAACACGAAATGAACCCGAAGAGATAGTTGCACCAATATCACGATCATCGTAAATGACATCAGCTAATTCATAAATATCTTTTAATGAATACGTTGTTTCTAAGGAGATAGTACGACGAGCAGCTTGGCTAATGACCAAATGCGTTTCTACTGATGGCACACATTTTAATATCTCTAACAAACGTATGCCATAAATTGCACCACTAGCACCAGTTAGCCCTACTATCAGCTTTTTCATTATAATCCTCAGAATATATATCAACGTAAATCATTATGATGATTAACCCTCAAAAGACAAGCGCCGATGTAGAAATACTCTAGCATCGGCGCTGTATAAGGATGGCTATATTAACGCAAATTTAGCCTTCGTTATAGATTTCTAAGTTCTCTATTTCATTTTGATCACGAATTTTATGTTCATCATCACGACGTAGATTTTCTAAGTAATCTAAATAGTCTTGGTCAATATCTTTTGTGATATATACGCCATCAAATACTGAACATTCGAATTGGCTAATATCTGGATTTTCTTCTTGAACTGCTGCAATAAGGTCGCCCAGTTCTTGGAAAATTAAGCCATCTGCGCCAATCAATTTACGAATTTCATCAACTTCGCGTCCATGAGCGATCAGTTCATTAGCGTTTGGCATATCAATACCATACACATTAGGGAAGCGAACTTCTGGCGCTGCTGAAGCAAAATAAACTTTTTTAGCACCCGCCTCTCTTGCTAATTCAACAATTTGCTCTGATGTCGTACCCCGAACAATTGAATCATCGATAAGTAACACGTTTTTATCACGAAACTCGGCGCGATTAGCGTTAAGCTTGCGTCTGACTGACTTACGACGCTCTTGTTGACCCGGCATAATAAAAGTACGGCCTACATAGCGATTTTTTACAAAGCCTTGGCGATACGGTTTATTCAGTATATGAGCAATTTCTAACGCAATATCACAAGAGGTTTCGGGAATAGGAATAACTACATCTATTTGTAATTCATCCCACTCTTTTGCGATCTTAGCCCCTAATTTTTGGCCCATACGCAAACGCGCATTATAAACAGAGATTTTATCGATAAAAGAATCAGGACGCGCAAAATAAACATACTCAAATAAACAAGGCATTAATTGCGGATTTTCCGCACATTGGCGGGTAAATAATTGCCCTTGTTCTGTAATATAAACCGCCTCGCCTGGCGCAACATCACGTAAGAACTCAAAGCCCAAAGTATCTAAAGCAACACTTTCTGATGCCACCATATACTCATGGCGTCCATCCTCCAGTGTGCGCTTGCCTAAAACAAGGGGACGAATACCAAAGGGATCACGAAAAGCCAAAAGACCGTGGCTGATAATAAGAGCAACGCAAGCATAAGCACCACATAGTTTTTTATGCATTGCAGCAACAGCCGTAAAAATATTATCTGGTTCGAGTGGAAAATGATCGAAACGGTCTAATTCATAGGCAAGTACATTGAGTAAAATTTCAGAATCAGAGGTGGTATTGATATGCCTACGTGCTGTCTCAAACAGTTGGCGACGTAATAAATGCGCATTGGTTAAATTACCATTATGCGCCAACGTAATACCAAAAGGAGAGTTCACATAAAAAGGCTGAGCTTCTGATGCACTCGAACTACCTGCTGTTGGATAACGCACATGACCTATCCCGATAGTTCCTTTTAAACGCAGCATATGGCGAGTTTCAAAAACATCTTTCACCAGTCCGTTGGCTTTGCGAAGACGGAAACCATTGTTACCGTCTATCGTTGCAATGCCTGCTGCATCCTGACCACGGTGTTGTAACACCGTTAACGCATCATAAATTGATTGGTTTACTGGATTAACTCCAGCGATACCGACAATACCGCACATGAAAAGATCCTCATCAGCCAGACGGAGAGGTTACATTCTCCGACACGAAACTTGACGCATTTTGCAGGTAGTCAAAGAACCACCTAATGATATGGTTGAATTGAGGAATAAGTTCAGAACGTTGCCAATCAGCACTCTCTGCCATAGGAGTAAATGCACCCAATACAAAAAGTAGTGCTGATACAATAAGCACGCCTCTTAATGCCCCGAAACAGACCCCCAATACACGATCTGTACCTGATAACCCTGTGCGTTGAACAAGAGAGCTAATAACATAATTTACAACAGCACCAACAATTAATGTCGCAATAAACAATGAAACTATCGCTATCCCGTTACGAACCAGTTCATCTTCAAACCGGGTAAAATAGACGGCAAGATAAGGATAAAACTGACTAGCAACAAAAAAACCACAACCCCAGGTGATAAGTGACAATGCTTCACGAACAAAGCCACGGATCAGGCTAACTAATGCGGAAAACCCGATAATGGCAATAATGGCGTAATCTATCCAGACCATAAATTCTCTATCCAATAACGATGCCCCGCATTAATACGAAAGCATTCTAACAGAAAACGAAAACGTTTGCGTAACGCTAATTTTCGATAATTTAAAATAATTTACGGCGACATGAAAAATCATAATCGCCGCAATAAGTTAACACCTTGTTACATCACTCATCTGATGAGTTTCTCCAAAATACATTAAGGCTTATACGCTCTTACCTCACCTTGCAATCCTGTTAACTCTTTTAAACGAGGCAACATTGCTTGCAATTCTGATTTAGAGGCATTAGGTCCAATATAAATACGTGTCACTTGCCCTGATACTGGACGCGCTGGCACGGTATAAACTGGGTAACCTGAAAAATGCATTTTTGCAATAATCTCTTCAACTTTAGCGGCATTTTTTAATGCGCCAAGTTGAACAACCCATGCCTCACCTTTTGGCGGCTTAATTTCCTCAATCGGTGGTGGAGTTGGTTGTACAGGTGGATTAACCACAACAGGTGTTTCTGGTATAGGCTGTGGCTGAGGAGTAACTGGCTGGACAACAGGTAAATCGGGTGTTGACACTGCGGGCTGTTCAACGCCTGTTACCGCTTCAGAAAGCATTGCTTCCGATGCACCTTCTGATGGTGTAGAAGGTGTTGTCGTTTGTTGTATCGGTGCTATTGATTCAATTTCTTGCTCATCACCAGGCTTAGGTACTAAAGGAATAGAGGCGAACTGGTCTTCGTTATATTTCTTATCGCCGTCAAGCAATGCAGGTAGAACAATGACACCTACAGCCACCAGCACAACGGCACCGACTAAGCGATTTTGAAATTTACTAGCCACCCATACTCTCCTTTTCCAAAAGTTCCATTACATGAGCAACGGTATGGAATGAACCACAAACAACAACAATGTCATTTTCTTTTGCATCTAAAATAGCTTGTTGCCATGCTTGCTCTACACTGTCAAATACGGCGGGAGCATCAAGATGCTGCGCCAACACTTCAGCTTTTGCACCACGAAACTCATTAAGCGGCGCAACATACCACAGGTCTGCTTGTTTTTTTAAACATGCCAAAGTACCCGCGATATCTTTATCACCTAGCATACCAACAACAAGACGAACCTTAGTATCAGATTGGCGAGGTAATTGTGCTAATTTCTCAGTTAAATATCCAGCAGCATGTGGATTATGTGCAACATCCAAAATAACTAATGGCTGATGAGAAATAATCTGGAAACGACCTGGTAATTGTGCTTGTGACATTCCCTCTACAATACTTTGATAAGTAATTGCTTGACTGACTTTATCATCTGATTGTAACAGGCAACGCACAACAGCCATTGCCGTTGCCGCATTCGCTAATGGGATATTGGGAATAGGGAGTTGTTCAAATTGTCTATCAGCACAGCGCCAATGCCAATGAATACCATCAACAGAGAACGACCAATCAGTACCACGGCGGAAAAGCTGAGTTTGTTTTTCATGTGCCACATCAGCAATTGATTGAGGCATATCTGGCTCACCAACAACACCAAAGTGCCCAGCACGGAAGATACCTGCTTTTTCTCTGCCAATATGTTCTCTATCTGCGCCTAACCAGTCTGTATGATCAAGAGCAATACTGGTGATAGCAGCAATATCTGCATCAACAATATTTGTGGCATCTAATCGACCACCTAAACCCACTTCAAGAATAACCACATCAAGTTGAGCTTGCTGAAATAATTTCAAAGCCGCTAATGTGCCATATTCAAAAAAAGTTAAGGATATATCCCCTCTTGTTTGCTCTATTTGAGCAAACACTTCACAAAAGGCAGATCCTGACAACTCTTTACCCTGAATTCGCACACGTTCAGTGTAACGAACTAAATGAGGTGAGCTATAAACGCCAACCTTCAATCCCGAAGCAATCAGAATTGACTCTAACATATGGCATGTTGTGCCTTTACCATTAGTGCCTGAAACAGTAATCACTTTTGGTGCAGGTCGTAACACATCCAATACCTTTCCTACCTTGCCAACACGTTCTAAGCCCATATCAATAGCGCTTGAATGTAGATGTTCAAGGTAAGAAAGCCACACCGACAAGGGCGATGTGGCTTTAGGAGCAGTTATGATATTAGACATCTTCTTTTTTATTCGTTTCGATGTTAATTTCTGGCTCATTATCTGCAGATTCAATTTCATCAGCGATAAACTCTTCACCAATGATTTCATCTTCATCTTTTACTAAATCGTATTGAGTCAATTTAGACAGTAATTCAGCCAGTTCATCACGCATTTGAGGACGACGAACAATCATATCTATCGCCCCTTTTTCTAACAGAAATTCACTACGCTGAAATCCTGCGGGCAGCTTTTCTCGCACTGTTTGTTCAATAACACGAGGGCCAGCAAAACCAATCAGCGCTTTAGGCTCAGCAACGTTAATATCGCCTAACATAGCTAAACTGGCAGAAACACCACCCATTGTTGGATCTGTCATAACAGAAATATATGGTAATCCACGCTCTTGCATTTTAGCTAATGCTGCGCTGGTTTTAGCCATTTGCATTAATGACATCAATGCTTCTTGCATACGCGCACCACCACTTGCTGAGAAACAGACCAGCGGGCAGTTATCTTCTAATGCTTGTTCAACCGCACGAACAAAACGAGCACCCACAACAGAAGCCATAGAACCGCCCATAAATGCAAACTCAAAAGATGCAGCAACAACTGGCATCGTTTTTAACGTTCCTTTCATGACGATTAATGCGTCTTTTTCTTGCGTTTGCTTTTGAGCAGCACTGATTCTGTCTTTGTATTTTTTGGAGTCGCGGAATTTCAGAATATCTTTAGGCTCTAATTCGCTACCTAATTCTGTGGTACTTCCTGCATCCAGAAAGGTTTCAAGGCGACGGCGCGCTGAAATACGCATATGGTGATCACATTTAGGGCAAACCTCTAAATTACGCTCTAACTCTGCGCGATAGAGTACCTGCCCACAGCTATCACACTTAGTCCAAACCCCTTCAGGGATATTGGCTTTACGTGAACTTGTGATGGTGCTTTTATTAAGAATTTTTTCAATCCAGCTCATTAATGGACCTTTTCGTCTGAATCTGACCTTCGCCAGTTTAGTTATTGTGAGCATGTCAAACCACAATGCACTGGCTGTGTGGTTAGCAAAGTTTACGATGATACCGCTTACTGATTTTCAGCGCATCTCTTTATTATTGCTATTCTACGGCAAAAGCTAATGATAACTGCTCAAACCTCTTTGTTATCATTTTCTTTCTTGGCTTTTGCGCTCGCTCTGCGATGGCGCATGATTTCAATGACGCCCGGTAAAATAGAAATAACAATAATGGCAACAATTAGCAATTTTAAGTTCTTTTGAACTATCTCTAAGTCACCAAAAAAATATCCTGCATAAGTAAATAGCAGTACCCATACAATTGCCCCAGTTACATTATAAAAGGCAAAATGACGATAAGACATTTTGCCCATTCCTGCAACGAATGGCGCAAAGGTTCGGATAATCGGCACAAATCTTGCCAAAATTATTGCTTTACCACCATGTTTTTCATAAAAAGCATGTGTTTTATCTAAATATTCACGGCGGAAAATACGCGAATTAGGCTTACTAAAAAGTTTTTCACCAAACAGCCGCCCAATTGAATAGTTAACTGCGTCACCTAAAATTGCGGCACAAAGCAATAACAATACAATAATATGCACATTCACATCATTTGTATCTAGTGATGCAAGCGCTCCTGCAACAAACAGTAATGAGTCACCAGGTAAGAAAGGTGTAACCACTAATCCTGTTTCACAAAACACAATTAAAAATAAAATGGCATAAACCCATGTACCATATTGTGCAACTAACTCGGCTAAATGCGCATCGATATGTAAAATAAAATCGATTAAAAATTTTATTAGATCAACAAATTGCGTTAATAATTCCATAAATCCTCAGAAATCGGGGCAGCTTTATTAAGACATTTAAAACGGGTTATCAGCTAAAAATAGCGGGCCCATTGCAGGTTTTGGTAATTCAAAGCTATCAGGGTAATCTACAGCGACTAAATACAGTCCATTTGCTTTTGCTGTTGCTGCGGCTTTGGTGCGATCTTTTAATGCTAATAACTCAGCCATCCAATTGATGTTTTGATTACCGCAACCAATTTCGAGTAAGCTGCCAACAATATTTCTTACCATATGATGCACAAAGGCATTAGCTTTAATATCTACCACCACATAATCACCAAAACGAGAGACATTAACATGCATAACGTTACGCCACGGTGTACGCGATTGGCATTGCACAGCTCTAAATGAAGTAAAATCATTTTCGCCTAATAGGCACTGTGCTGCTTGATGCATACGCGTTTCATCTAATGGATAATGAAAATGTGTAACCCCTGCAGACAATATTGCAGGACGATAACGATGATTAAAAATCACATATCGATAACGCCTTGCCGTTGCACTAAAACGAGCATGAAAATCATCAGCAACATTTTTTACCCAACGCACAGCAATATCGCTAGGTAAATGGGTATTAACGCCCATTGTCCATGCTGCATCTTTACGATGCGCGGTTGTTTCAAAATGAACAACTTGCCCTGTTGCATGAACTCCCGCATCTGTTCTGCCAGCACAAAAAACCGATATAGGCTCGTTTGCTACTTGAGAAAGCGCCTTTTCTAATCGCTCTTGCACACTACGTACTTCGTTTTGTCGTTGCCAGCCATAATAATGACTACCGTCATACTCAACCCCTAAAGCCAGCTTTAGGGGGGTACTTGCGTATTGATAACAGGCGGTACTGTTACTTCAGCGTTCATTAGTAAAACTGCTCCTGCATTAATTTTTCTGCAATTTCTACTGCCATTAATGCACCACCAAAGCGTACGTTATCAGCAACTGACCAAAACTGTAGTGCTTCAGGCACACCATAATCATTGCGGAAACAGCCTAAATTTAAGCTTGTATTACCAGAAGCATCCGTCACTTGTGTTGGAAAATCATTTTCATCACTGATGTTTAGATCATCACTTTCTTGTAGTGTTTCACGTGCTTCATCACTCCCCATAGGGCGTGTAGTTTCTAGTTGCACAGCTTGTGCATTACCGTAAAAAACAGGTGCTTGTAATGAAGTCACAGATATAGGTAAACCTTCATCTTGTAATACCTTACGTATCTGATCGACCATTAGACGCTCTTCTTTAATTGAGCCTTCGTTATCAACCAGTAATGGTAAAATATTAAATGCTAGCTGTTTGCTAAAGTGACTTAATTCAGCTGGAATACCATTTAATAAACGAGCACTTTGTCCTGCTAACTCATCAACAGCTTGTTTTCCAAAACGAGAAACAGACATTAAATTAGTGACATTTAGGCGAGTCAAACCAGCAGATTCAGTTAATGGGTTAATGGCACGTAATAACTGACAAACCATGCTATCGGCGACAGCGACAATATTACGAGTGCGATATTCCCCTAGCATCGAGTTATTAACACCAGGAACAACAAGAGGCACATCCCAATCCATTGCAAATACGCCACTACAATCAATAACGATACAACCTGAGTCAGCAGCTTGTTGTGCATATTGCGCACTAATCTCAACTGGCGCGGCAAAAAATGCCAATTGAACATCAGCCCACTCAATATTATGGATCCCTTGCACAGAAACACTTTTACCATTTACTCGCAAAACCTTTCCGATGCTGTCTTCACTAGCAATAGCCGTAAACTCTCCTATCGGAAATTCGCGTTCTTGTAAAAGTTCGATAATAGCTTCACCAACCGAGCCAGTTGCACCAACAAGCGCAATATTCCAACCGTCTCCCATGAGACCTCCTCCAATACAATAAAATGTTAAAAATGATGTCGCTTACTGGTATTTTGCATTAAAACCAATGGCGTTCAGTGTGTTAGCCGTTGTTTCATTATCGCAAATAACCTGTAATGAAGACCACTCGCGACGTACAGGATAAAACTTACGCAATTTATCAAACTCGCCTTTTATACCTGCAACTTGACGTAATGGTGCATCATCACGACGCACATCATAAACAAGGTGAATAAGTTGTTTGAGTAATGATTGCGTTAACTCACCTTGTACAGAAATTGTTGAAATTACGGGTACCGGTAATAATGTTGATAACTCAACATGTTGTGGTTGACCAATAAAATCACAATAAGCTTCATAAACTTGTGTCGTTCCCCGAGCCTTACCCTCTAAGGTGTAACCTGCAATATGAGGTGTTGCTATATCAATTTTATCAAGCAACGCTAAAGAGAGATCTGGCTCTGGCTCCCAGACATCTAACACCACACGTAATGCTTTACCACGCTCAAGTGCAGAAAGTAGAGCTTGATTATCAACAACTTCACCACGACTTGCATTAACTAAAATGCAGCCTTCTGGTAATTTTTCGAGATTGCTCTCATTAATTAAATGATAGCTAGTATAAGGACCTGATTTATTGAGAGGCGTGTGGAAAGTTAGGATATCCGCCTCATTAAGTAACGTTTCTAATGGATAGAAAGTTTCATCATCACCATTATCTGCTCTCGGAGGATCACAAAGCAGTACATTTACACCAAGTGAGCGCAGTCGTTTTGCTAATCGCCCCCCTACATTACCAACACCAACAATGCCCACCGTTTTATCGATTAATTGAAAACCGTCTTGCTCTGCAAGTACCATTAATGCAGAAAAAACATATTCAACAACAGCAATTGCGTTACAACCAGGAGCGGATGAAAAACCAATTTGTTGTTGCTTTAACCATGCTAAATCAACATGATCAAAACCTGCAGTTGCCGTTCCAACAAATTTAACTGGCTTGCCTGATAATAGAGATTCATTGACTTTAGTAATCGATCTCACCATTAACGCATCGGTGTCATTCAGTTCATCGGCAGGTAAAGGACGACCGGGAACCGCTTTTACTTCACCTAATTGGCGAAAGAGTTGTTCCGCATAAGGCATGTTTTCATCAACCAGAATTTTCACGGTTTTATCTCACTGATTTGATATTTATGTGTGTAAACAATTTGTGGAAAATAGATATGTGTTAAACAATATGAATTAAACAATATGAATTAAACAATACATATGAAACAACACATACAAAAAATAAATTTAAGCGGCCTATTTTGCCACTTATTGAAAGCAAAGCCTATTATTGCCGATGAGATCTGCCCATATTTTAAGTAAATATATGAAAAGAAGTCTTAACAATTTGGTAATCGACGAAAACGCTCTGGCGTTGTTCCTGCAAATTGTTGAAACATTGCGATGAATGAAGAAGACGAACTATACCCCACATCAAAAGCAACCTCATTGACACTTTTTCCCTGCTCTAATAAAGAAATCGCATGTAAAAATCTTAAACGCTTACGCCACTCGCTAAATGACATACCTAATTCTTGCTGACAACGCCGTGAAAGCGTCCTTTCTGAGGTATAGCGTTTTTTTGCCCACTGTTCTAATGAGGTATTATTAGCCGGTTCTTGCTCTAATGCGGCTAATATTGGTGCTAATAATTTATCTTTTGAGGAAGGTAAATACGTGTGATGTATAGGAGCCGCTTTTAATTGATCAATAAGTACCTGAGCTAAGCGAAAATCTTCTTCCGTATGAGGTTTACACACACCTCGATGAAAAAAATCAGAAAAGATTGTTGAGAAAATAGGACTTAATTGAATAAGACAAGGCTTGTCCAATAATCCTTTAGACCACGCAGGAGAAACATCTAACACTTTAAACGACAAAGTTTTTTTATTATAACTTGCATGTCCTACTTTCTCTGGGATCCAAACACTAAATTCAGGAGGGGCTAAAAAACGCTGACCCCCTGCTTCGAGATCCATCACACCAGAAACAACATATAATAACTGTCCGAAATCATGCTGATGGTAATGAAACTCTGTTTCTGCCAATAATTGCTCATCACGAAATCGAACTGTGTCAGGATCAGAGAGCAACCATTGCATTTGTTGTTCTATTGTCATCTTTATATTGTTCTCCTGTCATGTTGTCTTTATTGGCTTATAGGTTGTCTGGTTTTCATTATATATATCTAATCAGACAAGCATACAATAGCCATCTGGTTTAAAAATAGATGTGAGAATAATGAAAAACGCGATTTTTCCGCTTCTAGCGGTACTGATTTGGTCTATTAATGCCGTTGTTAATAAAGCAGCAGCTTCTGTGATTGATCCTGCGGCTATTTCTTTTTATCGCTGGTTCCTTGCCTTTTTAATAATGACGCCTTTTCTTATTATGCCTGTTTGGCATCATCGTAAAGCCGTAAAACAGTATTGGTGGAAATTATTTATATTGGGCGCATTAGGTATGGTGATGTACCAAAGCCTTGCTTATTATGCTGCTCATTATGTTAGTGCAACTTTTATGGGAATATTAAATTCACTTATTCCTTTGCTAACTGTTGTGATTAGTATTTTTTTATTACGTATTATTCCAACTGTCGGAATTTTATTAGGTACATTACTTTCTATTGGTGGCTTAGTTTGGTTAATTAGCCGAGGAGAACCTTCTCACTTGCTTTCTCAAGGATTAGGTTATGGCGAATTAATGATGTTTATTGCTTCAGCCTCTTATGCGTTATATGGCGTATTAACAAAACGTTGGTCTATTCCATTACCAAGTTGGCAATCGCTTTATGTTCAAATTGCCTTTGGTGTTTTGTTATTATTACCTAATTTTTTTATGGCCGAGAGTGTTGCTTTAACAAAAGATAATATCGGGTTAGTTGCATTTGCGGGTATTGGCGCATCCATTCTTGCACCTTATTTGTGGATTTTAGGTGTAATGAAATTAGGTGCTAATACTACCTCAATCTTTATGAATTTAATGCCACTATTTACTGCAATGATCGCAATTAGCTTTTTGGGAGAAGAGATGCATAGCTATCATTTAGTCGGAGGTGGAATAGTTTTACTTGGTGTAATTTTAGTTCAGCAACTGCGAACACCTCTGAATTTCCGACGTCAGTCTGCAAATAAAAAAGCAGATTGCCATCAGGAGATGTGAGTCAATGTCAAAAAGACAATAATAAAAAAATGCCGGCTAAATAATTAGCCGGTCACTTCATAATGTTAGTTTAGATAGTGCTAAACTAACATTAGAATCAAAGTGTAAAATATAAAAGTAATACAAGTATCCGGGGACAGACACTATCAACTTTCATATTAAATAGCTTCTACTTTATTAATATAAAATAACCCAGATCAATTTTTCATGTTCAACTCTTTAGTTATTGATAATTTTGTTAACCTAAATACATATAAAACAATACATTTAATTATTATCATTAAAATTAAATTAAACGATTGAATAGAAATAAATTCTTTATTTTTTTTATAAACATATAATCGTATGTCGTTCATTTAGTCTATTAATTTAGAATAATAAACTAAGCAATTATTTGTTTTGTTATTTTTATCATTCCGTTAAAGAGTCGTTTTATAATAGTTTTTATTTGAAAATATCTTTATTCAGACTATCGAATTAAATTATTTTATTATTTTTGCATAAAAAAAGCAGATTTTATAAAATAAAGTCTGCTTTTTTAATATTTAATATAAGTATTATTAACTAGTTCTTATATTTACTCATTACTAACGAAGCATTAGTACCACCAAAACCGAAGCTGTTTGACATCACTGTTTCAAGTTTCTGTTCTGTAGGTTTAGTGATAATATTCATACCCTTAGCTTTATCATCTAGATCTTCAATATTAATGCTTGGTGCAATAAAGCTATGCTCTAACATCAGTAAGCTATAAATAGCTTCATGAACACCAGCTGCACCTAATGAGTGACCTGTCATTGCTTTTGTGGCAGAAATTGCTGGGGTTTTAGAACCAAATACTTCAGTAATTGCTTCCAGCTCTTTTAAGTCACCAACTGGTGTTGATGTACCATGAGTATTAATATAATCAACATGGTCAATATCTTGCATTGCCATTTGCATACAACGCACTGCACCTTCACCAGAAGGTGCAACCATATCCGCACCATCTGAAGTCGCTCCATAGCCGACAACCTCAGCATAAATATGTGCGCCACGCGCCAATGCATGTTCTAATTCTTCAACCACAACGATACCGCCACCGCCAGCGATAACAAAACCATCACGGTTTTTATCGTATGTGCGAGAAGCTTTAGCGGGTGTGTCGTTATATTTTGTTGAAAGAGCACCCATTGCGTCAAATTCGCAGGTCATTTCCCAACTTAACTCTTCGCCACCACCAGCAAAAACAACATCTTGTTTGCCTAACTGGATAAGTTCAACCGCATGACCAATACAGTGTGCTGATGTTGAACATGCTGAGCTAATTGAATAGTTAACACCTTTAATTTTAAAAGGGGTTGCTAAACAAGCAGAAACACCTGATGCCATAGCACGAGTTACCATATAAGGACCTACACCACGTAGACCTTTAGCTCTCATACCATCTGAACCTAAAACTTGGTTACGAGGAGAGCCACCGCCTGAACCTACAACTAAGCCAGAGCGAATATTAGAAACTTGGTCTTCACTTAAGCCAGAGTCTGCTATCGCTTCTTGCATAGATAAATAGGCATAAACTGATGCGTCGCTCATAAAACGGCGGATTTTACGGTCAATAAGACCTTCAGTATCAAGCTTAACGTTGCCCCAAATGTGGCTACGAAGCCCCATCTCTTTAAATTCTTCGGAGAAAGTTATCCCGGAACGACCTTCTTTTAAAGAATCCAGCACTTCTTTCTGGTTATTACCAATGCTCGAAACAATACCCAGACCCGTGATCACTGCGCGCTTCATTTATACCTCTTTACAATAATAGTTGTAGCTGCGGGATTTCTAAGTAGCACTTTAGCGTACACTTGTACGCTGAACAAGTCCGATCAGGGGCTTTTTTACAAAAATAAAGATAACGAGAAAAATAGTGGTGCCGTTAACGGCTGGAACAACCTATGGAACAGCGCTAAGATACCTAATAATTTTTTCGAGAAATACAGGCAGTTCCGTGAAAAATACCTCTATCAATACCGCATCCCTAAGTTGGAATGAGCTAGGAACCCCCATCTCAGAACAATTTGGAGATATTTATTTTTCAAATCAAGATGGCTTAGAAGAAACTCGACATGTGTTCTTACAAGGAAATCATTTTCCAGCACGTTTTGGTACACATGTACGCTCTGAGTGCGTTATTGCAGAAACGGGTTTTGGTACAGGGCTAAATTTTCTTACTCTTTGGCAAGCATTTGAGCAATTTCGTCAAGCAACACCCAACGCAAAACTACAACGTTTACATTATGTTAGTTTTGAGCAATTTCCGCTAACTAAACACGATTTGAACTCTGCTCATAATCACTGGCATGAACTTGAAAAATACTCACAGGAGCTATGTTTTCAATGGCCAGAGCCTGTTGCGGGTTGTCATCGTATTATTCTTGCTGAAGGTGCAATTACTCTTGATTTATGGTTTGGTGATATCAACACACTTTTACCACAAACTCGCCAAGCGCTTCACAACAAAATTGATGCATGGTTTCTTGATGGCTTTGCGCCTTCTAAAAACCCACAAATGTGGAGTGATACTCTATTTCAAGCAATGGCTGACTCAATGCGAGAAAATGGAACTTTCGCCACCTTTACTGTTGCTGGTTTTGTAAGACGCGGATTACAAAATGTCGGTTTTGAAATCAAAAAAGTAAAAGGATTTGGTGAAAAAAGAGAGATGCTTACCGGCATATTTCCTCATCCTCCCGCTACTGAATTTATTCCCTACTATGCGCGGCCAAGTGCAACAGAACATAAAGATATCGCTATTATTGGTGGTGGAGTTGCTAGTGCTTTAATGGCTCTTTGTTGTTTAAGAAGAGGAGCTAAGGTGACTATTTATTGTAAAGATCCACAACCAGCAGCCAATGCATCAGGTAATAGACAAGGCGTTTTATATCCATTACTTAATGGTAAATCAGATGAGTTAGAACAATTTTTCACTCAGGCCTTTCTATTTTCTCATCGCTATTACAAACAATTAAATCAAGCTGGCGTAGCATTTACCTATCAATCATCTGGCGTTGCTCAAATTATTTATAGCGATAAAGTACGTAAAAAAGCGGAACGTATAATTAATTACTCTCTGCCTTTTACTTATCTTGCTCGCTATCTTTCAAAAGAAGAAATAAATACATTATGCGGGCTTGATATTAATAGTGATGGACTATTTTATCCACAAGCAGGTTGGCTTTCACCGACTGAATTAACCACTAATGCGTTGCTTTTTGCTAAACGATTAGGCGCCACCTGTTTATTCAAGCATCAAGTAACACAAATAGAAAAAGATGATGCGGGTTGGAATTTGATCATTAATCAGCAAAATAGTGATGGCTGTTCTCAATATATAGCTCAACATGACTGCATTATTTTAGCCAATGGGCAACATATCACTGATTTTAGCCAAAGTGCTAAATTTCCCATTAGCGCAGTACGTGGTCAAGTAAGTCATATCCCAACCACAAAAAATCTATCAAAACTCAAAACAGTATTATGTTATGACGGCTATTTTACACCTGTTGATACTCAAGATAATTTACATTGTGTGGGTGCGAGTTTTCGTCGAGATAAATTAGATTTAGATGTTTCTCATCAAGAGCAAGAAGATAACAAATGGCATCTTACTCACTGTTTATCAAAAGCAAAATGGACTCAAGACGTTGATTTTAGCCAAAATCAAGCACGTGTAGGTATTCGTTGTACTATTCGAGATCATCTTCCACTTTTAGGTGAAGTGCCTGACTTTGAGCGGTTAGTTATAGAATATAAACACTTAGACCGATTTAAACGTCGAAAAATAACACCATCACTCGCCCCTGCTTTTCATCAACTGTATGTTTTTAGCGCATTAGGTTCACGGGGTTTATGTTCAGCGCCTTTATCTGCTGAAATTTTAGCAAGCCAAATTTTTGATGAACCTTTTCCTGTTGAAGATAAAATCTTACATGCATTACACCCTAATCGTTTTTGGGTAAGACCTTTATTACGAGGAAAACCAATTGAAACAAAACAGTAGAATTATTGATTAATATTTTATTAATGGCGCCCAGTGAAAACCATAACCAATTGATTAAGTTATATATTTATTATTGCTAGTGCTAAAAAATACATTTCATTCATATTTACTACTTAATAGGGATATACAATGAAAAACACACTTTCATCATTACTTATTGGATCAATAGCACTTATCTCATTACCCGCCTTAGCCGGTAATCATTCAGAAGGTGAAATTTATTCTGTAATGAGTGTAGCAAGTAGTGTAGGAAGTTCAGCCCTTGTCAGTGGGATCCTGTTATCGCCAATTGCGTTGCCTGTTATATTGGTACAAATTTCTGTTGAGAAAAGTAATAAACCTGATGAAAAAATGATTAAAGCAAAAACAGAAAAAGGGGAAGATGTCGAAATAATTGTTCCTGCTGATGTGTTAGAAAAAAATCCAATTAAACCTGATGATAAACTGACACTTGAACCCGTTGAAAAAGGCGCTGGCGCATATTTAAAGAAAGGCGATACCATTATCTCTTATATTGTGACACAAGATGATCGCGCACTTTCTCATCAAGAAAAACTTAATTGATATGAGATCAAATCAAATCAAATCAAATCAAATCAAATCAAATCAAATCAGAATAATTGTTTTGCTTATTAGCTTGAATATAACTACTTTTTCCTATGCTAGTAGCCATAATTGTGCCGATAGAACATTATCAACACCTAAAGATATCGCATTACGAACTGAACAAGCTAAAGTTTTATGACAATTGCTTGATAACAGTGGTGATCGCGTTATAGCCCTTTTTCGCCAAGGGCAATTTTTATCTAATTATGGCTTAACATTTTCTCATGGCGCTTATGCGGTAAAAACATTAACTGGCCATTGGCGTGTTTACCATAATCTTAATGAATGTGGCACAGATCGGTCGAATTGATATATTCAAGGAATATATCAATTTCTTGATGATGATTTATCAGAAAATACTGTAGCAACTCTGCACTTCTCTTCTAATTTACAAGAAAGGCTACTCACAACACTAACTAATCGACAAAAACGTCAAGGTTTACATCAAGCTCACTACAATATGATTGCCTATCCATTTTCAATTGAAATGCAAAACGCTAATGGACGGATATTAATGGTGTTAGATGCAGCCGTTTCGTCACAAGTAACCTCATTTTCAACCGGTGTTGATTGGTTGACCTCTCAAAGTTATGTCCCTTCATCCCTAAGTGTTAGCTTTGTAAAACGCACTATGGCCGATATGTTTATTCCGCATATATCGATAAGTGATCAGCCGAATACTAATATTATTCATTTTAACTCAGGTGATAGTTTACTTAATTTTATGGATAATTATGGGAGAAAACAGATTAACGGTGAACATGGAAATTGGGAATTATCAGTCTGTTTATTCGCATTACCTAATTAAGGTAACTATATTGTCGTTACCTTTGCTGATTGAGTAATAAGTCGATTAAATAGCCTAGTTTAATCTTAGCTATCTTTACCTTGAAATATCAAACTTCATCGCACAGCGTGTTTCTGGTGCAAAACCACCCTCGGTCACTTCATGCATTAAAATCTCTTGTAATGATGCTGGGATTTCGTTATTTGGCAAAATAACAAAACCGAGTCGCTGATAAAAAGGCGCATTCCAGAGCACATGACGAAATGTAGTCAGAGTTACTGCAGAAAATTGTTTTTCTTTAGCTTTATCAATAACGTGTTGAATTAATAATTTACCAATCCCTTGATTTTGCCATTCTTTACTGACAGATAGCTCATGAATAAACAAACTTTCGGGTAATGCTTGCGTCATAATAAAACCAACCAGTTCATTACTTTCAGTAACAGCAACCCAATGTGACTGTTTTTCAATAAATTTCAAATGGCTTTCAACATTCTGTACAGCATGTTCACTGATCCAACTTAAGTCTTCTAATGTAGCAAAAAGCTGCCCTGCTGATTGCTCAACTTCAGGTAATATAATTGCGTCGCTAGGTTGTGTTTGTCGTAATCTGATGTATTTATTTTTCATTATTATTTTCCAGTAATATATATTTCAGCGCATGTAAAAAGCCACCCAATAGGATGGCTTTGAAAGTGAACTTATTAAGAGAATAATTATTCTCTAGGTAAAATACCATAAGATTGAAAAACACCACTTTCTTCTATAAATCGATTGTAGTATTTATTATCTTCAACCGATGATGTGACAACTCTTTCACCATAAACTTTAGATAAATTAACCATACTTTCATGGAGTTTTTCTTTTAATTTGTCATGAATTTTAGGATCGCTACTTTCGTTTATTTGATTTAATAAGGCCGTTAATTTTTCAGCCTCGGCCTGAATATCAGGATCAGTAAATTCAGGTAATGGTAAGGTATAATCTATATTAATATTTACTGAATCGCTGTATTCATCTTCTTTAGACAGAGGCTGCAAATTTTCAGCGTAATCAGTAAGAAAATAATTAACAATTTCAGGCTTATCAAAACATTTATTTTTTATATTTCCATCATTATTTTTGTTACTGCTTCGAATTTCAGCTGGAAATACTTCACCTAAAGCATAAGTGCATTTAAACACATTGCCATCGATTAATGTCGCATTGGTACTTTGCAACGGCATTTCTAGCTGGAAGCCATTAATAATGACTTTATAATCAGTAGGTTTAAATTTATCTGATTGCCCTTTTACCGCATAAACTTCAGATAAACGATAATACATAAAGTTGTCAGGGTTTAATATGCCACCGTTATTATTATCATAAACCATAAAAGTGGATTTATTGCCGGTACTATCTTGCAAGCTGTGTTCGCCTGGTAATAGTGTTAAATAACCATTTTTACCCGGTTCTATTTGGTAGTCTTTACCATCAACATTAAAACTAATAAGACTTTCGCTAGGATTACTGTAATAAAATTTATTTTTTTTATTATCTAAATCGAGTTGGTCGCAAGCTGATAAAATAAATACCGCGCCTGTAACTAAGCCTACTTTAAAGAAATTTTTCATCGTATCGTTATCCTTATCATAAATATTCTATGCAAATCATTTGCATCCCGAGAAACATTCCTAAAAACATTTAAAAGTAATTTTACAGAAATGGCAAGGCGTTACAAAAGATAGCATTATTATGCTCAATCATTTAGAGATACATAGACTTTGAAAAATCAAATAAAAACAATTGATAAATAGTTAGGATCAATTTTTGTCTAAAAATTCATCCATTTCAACATCAAATGTCCTAAATATGACTTAATTACTCATATTTTTAATATGTACTTAAGAAAGAAAAACAACCGAACAATGTCGGTTGCTCTTTTAAAAGATAGCTTAAATTAATTAATTGAGTTAACTAAATCACGCCATGTTGATATAACTAAAACCTGATCAGGAGGAGAAAGTTCACCAGCCTTAATTGCCTTTTCAATACTCTCTTCTACACGCACTCTCAGCGCTTCTAATTGCATGTTGTTTTCTTGCTCTAACTCAGCCACGGCTAATGTAATGTGGCCTTGTAGGTATCCACCTGCAAATAATTCATCATCAGTAGCATGTTCAACACGACTATCTATTTGGTCTAATAAGTACGTTTCATACTCAGAAAGCATTATTTATCCTCAATATATAATGTTGCTATATTCGTTTTCTTATCTATTTTTCATACCAATAAGAATGACATAGCAACCTTATTACTTCAGACTCCGCCCTATTTGGGCAAAACCTTCGCAACGGATATTGGCTAATAATTAGGCTCAACACCCTTAAATAACTAAAGGATTTTCCTGATAAGGGAACTGTGCTTCAGTTAATTCAGGCGTATTGTAAAACAAATGTAACGCATTAATAAATAGCTGCGCACGAGGCGGTATGTTTTTCTCGCGTAAATAACTAAGAACCTGCTCTCTTACTTTGTTTCTAAACTCATAGCGATCAGGCTCAAAATCGCCTTCTAAGTTGTCACAACTGACATTAAAAGGATAACCAGCGGCTTGGCAAAATAACCAATCTAATGCTTGTGGTTTTATTTCAACAACTTCAAATTGTCCTTGGGTTTCCGCATCTCGCCCATCAGGACAATACCAATAACCATAGTCAACTTGCTGACGACGCTTTTCTCCTGCAATACACCAATGTGATATTTCATGTAATGCACTAGCGTAAAAACCATGAGCAAAAACAACTTGATGATAAGGGCACTCTTCGCTTATTGGCAAATATATAGGTTCATCATCCCCTATAACTAAACGGGTTTGATAGCTATCGCTAAAGCATTGATTAAATATATCAATTAACTGTTGATAATGATGTTCTGACATTTAAAAACCATTTATTCCTATTTAAAAAGCGCAGAGAACCAAAGTGCAATAGTATCGCCATGATTATCATGAATAAGTTTGATACTCATCAAAAAGGAGATAATGACCAACATAGGTCTTATTAATTTTTGTCCTTTTGTTAGGACTAAACCAGCACCAATACGCGCGCCAATAAATTGACCACAGAGCATAACAAGCCCTATCGTCCACAAAACTTGTCCGCCAATAATAAAAAAGAGTAAAGAGCCAAAATTAGAAGTAAAATTAAGCAGTTTCGCATGTGCTGTGGCTTTTGACAGGTTATACCCCAGCAATGTGACATAGCCTAATGCGAAAAAAGAACCTGCACCGGGGCCAAAAATACCATCATAAAAACCGACTCCCCCGCCTAACAATGCACCAAAAGCATAATAACCTAAGCGCTGTTTACTATCTTGAGCGCCAATAGAAGGCGTGAATAAAAAATAAAGACCTATCGCAATGATTAAAACCGGAAGAAACTGTTTGAGAAGCTGAGGGTTAATAAACTGCACCAGCATTGCACCCGAAACAGCGCCTAAAAAGGTCATTAAAATGGCAAATCGCTGTGCTTTTAAATCAATAACTCGTCGGCGTATAAAATAAAGTGTTGCCGAAAAAGAGCCACCAACAGATTGCAATTTATTTGTCGCTAGCGCTTGTACTGGCGATATTCCTACTGAAAGTAATGCTGGAATAGTAATAAGTCCGCCACCACCAGCAATAGAATCAATAAATCCTGCAATAACAGCAACAAAAAACAGAAGAAGGTAGATGCCCTCTGAAAATAGCCAATCCATTTATCTATCCGAATTAATCAGAGATGAAGGGTACGTGCTGCTACAACATACACTATGAGAAAAAAGGATAGCAACACGATCTGGGCATAATAAATTTAGGCGCCCACACCTATAAAAATATAAACTTGCTAGTTAAAAAGTTAATCCACACAACCAATAACTATGTGGATTAAGCTATTTATTGTTACCACTGCATTAATGGTGACGTTACATCGCCACATTGCCCACGCTGACGTAATGCATGATCCAGCAATACGATAGCCATCATGGCCTCAGCTATCGGAATAGCTCGGATACCAACACAAGGATCGTGACGACCTTTAGTTATCATTTCAACTTCTTCACCATCGCGATTAATTGTTTTACCTGCAATAGTAATGCTTGATGTTGGTTTTAGTGCGATATGTGCAACAATTGGCTGGCCACTACTAATTCCGCCTAAAATACCTCCAGCATGATTGCTGCTAAAACCTTCTTTAGTAATTTCATCACGGTTTTCGGTACCTTTAAGGGTAACGACACCAAAGCCATCACCAATCTCAATACCTTTGACTGCATTAATACTCATTAAAGCATGAGCGAGATCGGCATCTAAGCGATCAAACACCGGTTCACCAAATCCAGCGGGCACACCATCAGCAATAACGGTAACTTTTGCACCTATAGAATTCCCTTCTTTTTTTAATGCTCTCATATATTCATCAAGTGCATCTAAACGAGTAGGATCAGGACAGAAAAAGGGATTGGTTTCAACAATAGACCAATCAACAATATCGCATTCAATAGGACCTAATTGTGTTAAACAACCACGAATTTCAATACCAAATTTTTCTTTAAGATATTTTTTGGCTATCGCGCCTGCGGCAACACGCATCGCAGTTTCACGAGCTGAAGAGCGCCCGCCACCTCGGTAATCACGTAAACCATACTTTTGTTCATAAGTATAATCGGCATGTCCTGGGCGAAAAACATCTTTAATTTCACTGTAATCTTGGGAGCGTTGGTCAGTGTTTTCAATCAATAAGCCAATGCTGGTACCCGTTGTTACGCCATTAAAAACACCTGATAAAATACGAACCTGATCAGGCTCTCGACGCTGCGTCGTATAGCGAGAAGTACCCGGACGTCGTCTATCCAGATCACCTTGTAAATCAGCTTCTGTTAATGGTAATCCTGGTGGTACACCATCAACAATACATCCGAGTGCTATACCATGTGAC
Source organism: Proteus hauseri (assembly GCF_004116975.1). Lineage (NCBI taxonomy): Bacteria > Pseudomonadati > Pseudomonadota > Gammaproteobacteria > Enterobacterales > Morganellaceae > Proteus > Proteus hauseri. The sequence goes on from NZ_CP026364.1 coordinate 173,403, forward strand.
TCACCAAAGGTAGTCACTCTAAACAATTGTCCGATACTGTTTCCTGCCATTCCGTTATTCCTGTCTTGAGCTGTGTGATGTTATCATTATGTTATTGTAAGAATAACAATCTAACGCTTAGAAACTATTACATCAACGTTTATCCGTTGAAAAACTGTCTGAATATTCTACTAGCTGTTCACGTGTCAGCATAAAGACACCTAAACCACCATTTTCAAACTCAAGCCACGTAAAAGGAACTTCTGGGAATTGCTCGATAAGATGCACCATACTATTTCCAACTTCACACACTAAAATACCTTTTTCACTAAGATAGTTCGGTGCGTTTAATAAGATTTGACGCGTAATATCAAGACCATCAAGACCTGAAGCTAATGCTAATTCTGGCTCGATATGATATTCATCTGGTAAATCCCCCATATCTTCAGCATCAACATACGGCGGATTAGTGACAATAATATCGTAAGGTGTCGGTACTATTTCACTAAATAAATCAGACTGCATTGGATAGACACGATGAATTAATCCATGATTTTCGATATTAAATTGAGCTACTTCTAAAGCCTCTTCGGATATATCAACAGCATCGACTTCAGCTTCTTCAAATTCATAAGCGCAAGCAATGGCAATACATCCACTACCTGTACATAAATCTAAAATACGTGTCGGTTCATTTTGAATTAATCCATCAAAATGATTATTGATAAGTTCACCAATAGGTGAACGAGGAATAAGTACGCGTTCATCAACATAAAATTCATGCCCGCAGAACCATGCACTATTCGTTAAATAAGGAACAGGGATCTTTTGCTCAATTCGATTTTCAATCAGCTCAATAATCGCTGTTTTTTCAGAGGTTGTTAGGCGTGTTGATAGTAAGGAGTCTGGTACATCCAAAGGAAGTGAAAGCGTAGGCAATACTAGCTGTAATGCTTCATCCCAAGCGTTGTCTGTGCCGTGACCATAATAAATATCAGATGAGTTAAATTGACTCATAGCCCAGCGTAACATATCTAGGATCGTGCTTAAATCAGCTATCGCTTCTTCTTTTGTTGTGATATCCAAAACCGTTGTCCTCTGAATAAATGGAAAGTATGTAGTTTGCCATGAAGATGATGATAAATCAGCGGTGAATGAGAAAAAAATACATCTTAATCACATTCATTTCATCAGATCACTCGCTTAAAAAGTCCAATAGATTTAAACATTAAGATAAAGACGAGATGCAATCAATAAACAAAGAATTTTGATAAAATCTGGATGAATAGGCTGAAAATTCCATTTTTATTAGAAAATATAAAAATATCAACCATACTTTAAATAGAGTTTATTTACATAGTGACAAGATATGCCAATAACGCTTTTTTATTTTTGTTTCACTTATATTCAGCCATTTAGCACTAATATAAGAAAATCAATGCGATTTACAGTATCAAAAAAGCGTGTTTTCGCCATAATTTGAATCAACAGAATGAAATAATCGATTTGCTTTATGTACAAATAACTCGATAAACCTAGTATATATTTATCAGACATCTCATATTTGCTAGCTATGTGACTATTTCGGCAGGGTAAATTCCCTGCCTTTTTTTGTTCAAAATTTTAGCGTATAACTTTTTTATATCTTCTTCTATTTCATGTACTATTGTTTTATAAAATAGATAACACTATGAAGAACCGAAAAAAATGAACAAAAAATTGACACTGCAACCCTCTGATTTAGCGCTATTTAAAGAAATGGTGAAAGGCACCAAAAAATTACAACAAGATAAAATAATGCATTCACCTAAACGTAAAAAAGTTATGCATTATGCCGTAGAACGACTACAACAAGAGCAAGTTGATGCATCATATTATTTTTCTGATGAATTTCAGCCCAATTTAGCAACTGATGGCCCAACTCGCTATTTACGAGAAGGTGCAAATGCTTATGAACTTAAAAAGTTACGTAGAGGAGATTATGCACCAGAGCTCTTTTTAGACTTACATGGGCTTACCCAACTTATCGCTAAGCAAGAAATTGGTGCATTAATTGCGGCATGTAGACGAGAACATGTTTACTGTGCTTGCATAATGCATGGTCATGGTAAACATATTTTAAAACAACAGACACCCCTTTGGCTGGCTCAACACCCAGATGTTATTGCTTTTCATCAAGCTCCTAAAGAATGGGGAGGCGATGCAGCCTTATTATTGTTAGTTGAAAATGACGATATAGCACGCCGTTAACCTCCAATAAAACACCAAGGTGTGATGATTTAAATATCCGTTTTTATACAGCTAACTTACTGATTTAATGCTGATGGAGAAACTTGCCACAATAGTGAACCAGTGCCTTTAGTAAGATCGAAATCTACACAAGCAATAGTCGATGTAGAAAACATAGGTGCACATACTGAAGGACAAAGCTCTGCAACAATATATCCCACCAAAGGTAAGTGTGAAATCACCAAAATATTTTGATAGCCCGCATCACCTAATGCACGTAGATAATGAGCAACATGATCTGGATTACCGCCAGGGATAAGCCCATCATCAGTTTCAACTTTATCAGGTAATGCTAATCCTTTTTTTACTGCATTAAATGTTTGTTGAGCACGTAAATAAGGGCTAACGAGAACATAATCAATTCGATTATTTTGCTGGGTCATCCATTGTGACATTTTTATTGATTCTTGCTGCCCACGCTCTGTTAGTGGACGAACAGCATCACTTGCAGCATCAATTGCAGCTTCTCCGTGGCGCATAATAAAAATTTGCATAGTAAATTATTAAACCTATTTTATTTTTGTAATTACGGCTTTAATTAGCCCCAAAAATGTTTTTCAATCAACGTAAATTAACATATTTTTGCAAAAGATATTGAATATCATAATTTGAAACCATGTTATTTAATTTGCTGAATGACACTCATTAATCTAAAAATTTAAATTTATTTTTCAGGATATTATTTTGAGTAATATCGTTTTTAATACATTTTTTAAAAATTATTTTGTCATATCTCACTATAATTAACAGTTTTGGCTCTTTTTTCCATTAAAGATTCATCAATTCTTAATCTGACTCAAAAGAGAAAAGAAAAAAGGCGCATTAGCGCCTTTTTTCTAACTATTATAGAAAATAAGAAAAATAGAAAACAAATTAATCATAGAAACGCTCATTTCGTTTAGCCATTTCAGTTAATCGTTCACAAGGGCGATATTTTTCACCCTGTTTTTCTGCTAGCTGATTAAGTTTTTCTACAATTTTAGTGGTTCCCATACTATCCATATAACGGAAAGGACCACCAAAGAAAGGAGGAAATCCAATACCAAAGACAGCGCCAATATCACCATCTCTCGGTTGTTTAATAATGTTTTCTTCTAAACAACGTACTGATTCATTAAGCATAAGCAATAAGCAACGTTCTGTAATTTCGGATGCAGATAATTGGCTCTTTGGCTTAATATTCAATAATCGATAAATCGTGGGATCAGAACGTTTTTTTGTTTTGCTTAATAACAATGGTAACCCATGACGCGCATAAAGATAAAAACCACGACCGTTCTTACGCCCTTTTCTATCATCAGCAATGATAGCATCTATGGCTGATGGTGAAGCAAATCGCTCACCAAATGCATCAACTAAAATAGGCGTGATTTTGGTTGCTATATCAATTCCCACTTCATCAAGCAATTGAATTGGCCCCACAGGAAAACCAAACTGAACTAATGCTTTATCAATATTTTCTATTGGTTCACCTTGAACTAAACAAGTTAATGCTTCGCTAATATAAGGAGCAAGGATTCGATTAACGTAAAAACCCGGTTTATCGCCTACAACAATAGCGACTTTTCCTTGTTTTTTTGCCAAGGCAACTGTCGTTGCAATAGTTTTTTCATCTGTTTGATCATGGGGGATCACTTCAACCAAGGGCATTTTTTCAACCGGGCTAAAGTAATGAAGCCCGATCACTTTTTCTGGATATTTTGCTGTTTCTGCAATCTTACTGATAGGTATAGATGATGTGTTAGAAGCAAAAATAATTTTCCCATCACCTATTTTTTCAATTTCAGCCACCATGCTTTGCTTTAAGGTAAGATCTTCAAACACTGCCTCAACGACAAGATTAGATTGATGAAAACCACTGTAATCTAATGTGCCTGATAATAACCCCATTTGACGCTGACGTTCACGAGGTTGTAATCTTCTTTTCTTCACTTTTGAAGAAAGGGCTTTCCAACTATAATTAAAAACCTGAGCAATACCTTTATCGCTTATATCTTTAATTCGTACAGGTAAATGTGCCTTTGTCACGATGACAAAAGCAATACCGCCCCCCATTAATCCACCACCTAGAATACCGATATGCTGTAAAGAGTCAGGTTTTTCATTAGAACCCGTTTCATTTTTTAATGCTGTAGATGCGAAAAAAAGGTGACGTAATGCGGATGAAACAGGTGTCATAGCTAATTCACCAAACGCATTTGACTCTTCTTTAAAACCTGTTTGAATATCTTTTTCAAGCCCTCGCTCTATTACATTCAAAATACGTTCAGCGGCTGGATAATGTCCTTTAGTTTTAGCTAAAATACGTTTTTTAGCTTGTCCAAATAAAATATTTCGCCCCAACGTCGTATTAGCCCAGAATTGTTCAAGTATTGAATGTTTTTTCTGTGTTTTTTTACCTGATAAAATCCATTTTGCGGCAACATCTAATAGAATATCTTGAGATACCACATCATCCACAATACCTAGTTTTAATGCACGTTTAGCATCGACTTGCTTACCGGTTAAAATTAAATCTAATGCTGCAGTTACGCCAATAAGACGAGGTAATCGCTGTGTTCCACCAGAACCTGGCAATAAACCAAGTTGAACTTCTGGCAAACCTAAGCGTGTTTTACTGTTATCAGAACAAATACGTCCATGACATGCTAAGGCTAATTCAAGTCCTCCACCAAGACATGCCCCATTAATGGCGGCGACAACAGGCAATGGATAGTTTTCAAGTTGAGTAAAAAGATCTTGCCCTGCTTTAGCCAAAGCACTTGCCTCTTCTTTTGTTTTACACCCAGCAATCATTGATATATCAGCACCTGCGATAAAACAGTCTGGCTTACCAGATGTAATAATTAATCCTTTTACTCCTGAATGCTGTTGCGCTTGTTTTAAAACATGTTGAAACTGTTCAACAAATTCGGCTTTTAAGGTATTAACTTTTTCACCAACCACATCAATACTAATAACACCAACTTTATCAGCGCGTACAGAAAATTGAAAAACAGGCAGTTTTTCTGGTGTGGCTGGTTTTGTTTGTTGTAAGTCCATTATTCCACCTCCAAAATCATCGCAGCACCCAATCCACCAGCAGCACAAGCCGTCGTTAACCCAAATCCACCGCCACGGCGTTTAAGCTCGTGTAGTGTCTGTGTAACCATTCTTGCGCCTGTTGCAGCAAAAGGATGTCCATAAGCTATGGATCCACCTAATACGTTGAATTTATCCATATCCACTTCCCCAATTGCTTTAGATAGTCCCAACTGTTCTTTGGCAAATCGTTCGCTACCAAATAGCGTTAAATTACTCAAAGTTTGAGCGGCAAAGGCTTCATGCATATCAATTAAGGTTAAATCGCTTAGTGCAAGTCCAGCTCTAGAAAGCGCTAAAGGTGTAGCATAAGAAGGCCCTAATAGCATATCTTTCCACACATCAATTGCAGTGAAAGCATAACTGCGCAGATAACCTAAAGGTTGATAACCTAAACTTTTAGCAACAGATTCTTTCATCATCAACACTGCCGCCGCGCCATCAGTAAGTGGTGTGCTATTTGCTGCTGTCACACTACCATGACGCCTATCAAAAGCAGGGTTTAATTTGGCATAAGAGTCTAATACAGAATTTTTACGGATATTGTTATCTTGATGAAAACCTTCTTTATAAGGAGGGAAAAATGCCGTCATTACTTCATCATTCAGTTTTCCCATTTCCCATGCTTTAGCCGCAAGTTGATGAGAACGATGAGCTAATTCATCTTGTGCTACGCGAGAAATATGATAGGTCTTCGCCATTTGCTCTGCAGTATCTCCCATGCGTAACCCTGTAGAATATTCAGCAACGCTAGGAGCAACGGGCAATAAATCACGAGGCCTTAATTGGCTTAAATAACTGAGTTTTTGGCCTAATGTTTTGGCTTTATTTAAACTGAGCAATACATCGGCGAGCTTTTTACTAACACCGATAGGTAAAACAGAAGATGAATCAGCTCCCCCAGCAATTCCAACAGAAACGTGGCCTGCGTACATACTTTCAGCAACATTAGCAATTGCTTGGAAACTGGTAGCACAGGCTCTGGTGACACTATAAGCATCCGTCTTAACGCTTAACCCCGCACCAAGAACAATTTCTCTGGCAATATTAGGGGCTTCTGGCATTTGTACAACTTGTCCAAAAACCAGTTGATCAATGATTTCGGGTGGAATTTCATTACGAATAACGAGCTCTTGTACAACGGTGCGCCCTAATTCAACAGCAGGGATCCCTCTGTATGCCGTCGCTTGTTTTGCAAAAGGTAAACGTAAACCACTTACAATAGCAATGCGATCTTTTACAGCACTGTTATTTGATGACTTCATAATGACTCCTGAAAAATTGATCCCACAACACCAAAGAGGTCTGACCTGACAATAGTGTTAACAAAAATTTCACTTATCAGAAACATCAATTTATGAGAACTGGGAGTTAGCACGCATTATTTCTTTCAAATGCCTGAAAGCCGCAAGTAATAGTAAAAGGAAGTAATAAATAACGATGAACTATATGAGGAGTAATAAGCGAGAGATAAAAAAGGCTGTTGATTATCAACAGCCTTAGTTTTATTTATTTTCAGTGGATTAACGTAATCCCAACTGGAAAATTAAGTTTTCAGCTTCACAAGAGAAAGTGAAGTCAGCAACTAATTGAATGCCACCATCAACTTCAGAAATTTTATGCGTTATTTGGCAAGGTTCTGAAGCGATTGATCGTGCTTTCGCACTCAATTGCTCTAACATTGCTTCAGCTTGTGCTTTATCAGAAAAGATATGCTCGTATGAAGCAGTACAGTTTTTATTATCGATAATGGTACCCACATCGACACAGCAGCAAGCAGCTGTTTCTTCTGCACTACAACGATTAATTGCGTTTGCCATTTTACTCTCCCAACGAAAGAAGTGTTAATTATCTATCATAATCGTAAAAAAATAAAATAAACTGCTTTAGCTCAAATTATTTTACACTTTTACAAAAAAAATTGATTTCTCTGTTTATTTAACAATCAAAAACATCTTTATTGGCACAGATTGTGAAAAATATGTTAATTGCATCTCAATTTTGACATCAAAACAGCAATATTAATAAAACATACTTGCAACATTTGTGGTATTCAACTTTATACTTAAGCAACTGGTCTGATTTGTCATAACGACAACCGCACCTAAAATCCAGCGCTTCTAATCAGAAGTTACTAACTTAAAAAAATTATGAGGGTTTAGGTCATGAACCGTAAAAACCTGTTTACTCGCACAGCACTAGCTGCCATTGTAGGAACTATTTCCTCTCAAGCAGGCGCTGCCGGTTTTCAGTTAAATGAATATTCTACATCAGCACTAGGTCGTGCGTTTTCTGGGGAAGGCGTTATTGCAGATGACGCAAGTGTAGGCAGCCGCAACCCTGCGGCACTCACTATGTTTGATCGCCCTGAATTTTCAGTGGGTGCTATTCATATTAACCCAAGCGTCGATATTAAAGGTAAATCACCACTCACTGGCACAAACACAAGTGCTGACGATATTGCACCAAGTGCACTAGTTCCTAACATTCACTTTGTTGCCCCTATCAATGATAAATGGGCAATTGGTGCATCTGGCACAACCAACTTTGGTTTAGCGACTGATTTTAAAAATGACTATCCAGCTGGTCTTATCGGCGGTAAAACAGATCTGAAAACCATGAACTTAAACTTAAGTGCGGGTTACCGTGTAAATAATCAATTCAGTGTTGGTTTAGGCTTAAACGCTCTTTATGCTGATGCTGAAATCACTCGCCATGTTGGTGAAGCAGGTAAAGTTTTAGGCGGTGCTCTTTCTCAAAGACCAGGAATGGAACAACTAGGTGGCTATTTATCTGGCTTGTCTCCAAGTGATCGTTTCGCCCAATTAAAAGGCGATGCATGGGGCTTTGGTTGGAACGCGGGTTTATTATATGAATTTGATGAAGGCAACCGCATTAGCTTTACTTATCGTTCAAAAGTAAAAGTAAAATTTAAAGACGGTGAATATCAAAGTGATATACGTGCAATTCCTGAACTTGAAGATATGGGCGTTGTAGGTACTGATGGTCAAACCGTTGCAGGTAAACTAGACCTTAATTTACCTGAAGTTTGGGAGTTTGCTGCTTATCACCGTGTAGCGCCTAAATGGGCTGTTCACTACAACTTTGCTTATACCAGTTGGAGTGCTTTTGAAGAATTAAAAGCAACTCGTAAAAGTGATGGGCAACAACTGTTTAAGAAAGAAGAAGGTTTCCGTGATGCATGGCGTGTGGCTTTAGGTACAACCTATTATCACGATGACAACTGGACATTCCGTACTGGTATTGCTTTTGATGATAGTCCAGTACCCGCGAACAAACGCTCTATCTCTATTCCAGACCAAGATCGTTTCTGGTTAAGTGCTGGTACAACTTATGCATTTAACAAAGATATGTCTGTTGATGTAGGCTTAGCTTACATGCACGGTAAAAAAGTCACTATTAAAGAGAAATTATCTGAAGACTTACCATTACCTGCTTACGAATTTGAATCATCAGGTAAAGCATGGTTATACGGTATGAACTTTAACTATCGCTTCTAATTATTCTTTTATTTTTACCAAAAAAATGGTCTTGAAAAAGACCATTTTTTTATTTATCAACATAAACACAATATTTTAGTCGATAGAATCCAGATCATCCTCAATCGCTTTCGCATTAGGATTATCACTAGGTTTTAACTCTCCACCATTTGCTATAAAGTCATTTCGTTGGAAATAAGCTTCGCGCATCATCAAATATGGATCTGATGAGTTTTGCAAAATAGCATCTGAATCGAGTAATTGAGCTCGCGTTTCTATTCCTTCTAATGCCCACTTTCCTGCAGACATCCAAAATGTAAGATAACTAAGCATAGGGTAAGTAACATCCGCTAAATCACCACCCTCTTCACGAACGGTAAAACTACCATAGCCCGGTAATACAACATAAGGGCCATAATCCATTCCATAATGGCCTAAAGTGCTACCAAAACGCATTGGAACTTCTTTTTCCATCGATTCTTTAGACATACCTGCGACATCAATTAAACCACCAATGCCAAAAACAGTATTAATCCAGAAACGGCCAAAGTGTTTAGCCCCTTTTTCAAAGTCGCCACGTAATATGCTGTTAACCATACTTGCAGGTTCTTCAAGGTTGCCTAAAAAATTAGATAAACCATTACGTGCTGGTGGCGGCACATAATCACGCCAAACAACAGCCACTGGGCGCAAAATATAAGGATCTAAAACATAATAGTTAAAATCAAACATCTGGCGGTTAAATCCTTCCAATGGATCGGAACGCCCTTCCCCATTATTAGGGGTATTTGCACATCCTGAAAGTAAGGCAATTGAAAGAGCAACACCGCACAGGCGATACTTCATAATGTTCTCCGCTCGTTATTTTATTATGAATAGCATCTATTTTGCATATCCATTAACTCTATACATAATACTGTCAATGTGCCACAAGTGGTACTTTTATTAGGTGTTGATCTTATAAGATAATTCGGTTTTTGGGTTTATCCTAACGAGCTAATATGAAAAATAAACTGTGTTTATTTAAATTCGCTATATTTTTTCTGGTTTAAACCTTCAGATGGCGCAGGATAAGAAAAATGCTGAGTTATAAGATCAAACTCAGCTTCTGTTGCTTGAAATGGATTTCCATTCTGTTGATTACGCTGTAATAATCTTTTCTTATATTCATTACTATCTATTTTCAGTATATGAAATAAGTAAGGCATTCTTGTATTATCAGCTAATAATTTCAACCAACTACGTTGGTTTGGTGTATTTGTAGGAAAATCCATTATAACGCGATTCCCCGCATTAAGAATATTTGCAATATGTACAGCTAAAGCATTTTTAATCAACTCACTTTTCTCTATATAGTTCGCGAGTGTCTTTATTTGATTAGGATAAAATAGTGATAACCACGTATCTTCATTAATTAATACTGTTCTTGGATGATTTGAAAGCGCTTTCGCTAATGTTGATTTTAACAAATCAGTGCCATAAGGATTATCGGTAACACAAAGTCATCGATTATCAATTAATTTAAATACATAAATAGCTTCTCTTACTGTATTAAAATCAGCACCATTAGACATTTTAGTATTCAAAACTGTTTCAACGAAAACGAGTGCACAATCTTCACCTAAAATAATCTTCACCTTACTTTGAGATACATAAAGAGAGTGATTAAAAAACTCAGTAATTGACATAAATACTTTTTTTAACTCTAGTTTTCCTGAAATATTTAAGTTTTCTTTTATAACTAACGTACCATTCTCAGTATAAAAATTGATAAAAAATTAAAATTTTCATCAGTAATAGTGTGATCAATATCAGTAATTAATTGAGTTAATAATATGTCATGTTGATTTTCTTTATATTCGAAAAATATATTTCCATAACTTTATGTCAGATAAGGCATCATAAAAAAACCGCTTATTTGACAGGTTAAGAATATAATTAACCCCTACCAATAAGTGATAGAAAATAATAAATATAAAGGTTAATATATACAACATAAGATAAATAACCTGATAAATAGATTGAAGTTAACCTAGCAATAAAATATTTCCACACAAGTAAGAAATTTATTATAAATAATTTTTAAGCCATAAAAACAAAGACTATTCTTATAAAAACGTTCTAAATTAGATATTATTTCAATAGCATATTTTCCTTTTAAAAAAACAGTTGTTTTTCATTATTATTATAGATGAGGTTATTATTTATATTGGCAACAGAAAGATAAATAATCCATTAATTTTGTTTTTTAAACAGCAGGATAAGGAACTGTCACATAAGGATATAAAAACGTCACCATCTCCCTTTAATGGTTTAACTATGCATTACAATGGGGATATTTATAAAATCACGAATAAGTATTTATCAACATTTTCCTGTATGAGTATCATTAGACTTTGGCACCGTCATTCTGAGATTAGTATAATTTTTCTATCTGATGCGTTCTCTCTATAATATCTATCAAACTTATAATTTTAAGTTACTGTATTTTAATTTATAGAGCTTGATATAAACTCAATAAGCAAACTCTATTTTCTTTTTTAAAATGATAAATTAATTATTATTAATACCGACTTAGCGCTATTTTTTATCAGTATGGTGGCTAAATACTTGTTGCTTTATTGCTGAAATATCAACTTCCTCTATATACTGAATAATGTTAGGAAAAAATGTTTCATGGTATCCGTATTCTTTTTTTCTTAACTCAGCAATAGCTTGCTCTTTTGTCCAATCTTCAAATACAAGACGATACATAGCAATAATTGCTCCTGTACGATCACTACCATGCCAGCAATGCACTAATACCAGCTCAGATGTGCTATTTATCTTACGCAACACCTCAATAACATCTGAGTTTGTAATGTTATTTGCATTCATTCTTACTTGAAAAATTTTGAGTTGAGTTCCTTCTACATCGTCATTATCGCTATGATATTGTCGTAAATTAATAATCGTTTTAATTCCTTGCAATTCGAGCCACTTCATTTCGCCATGAGTTGGTTGACCAGAACGATAAACCTGAGCTGAAACCTGATGAAAATTTTCAGGTGCTACAAGCACATCGCTAGAACGAGAACTGCATCCTATTAATAAAAAGAAATAAGTAAATAAAAAGAATTTTAAATACCGAGCATGATTGATTAGTTTTATATCCATATATTCTTAACCCTTTGAGTTGATTTGATTTATCAAAATACAATAGTTATTTTTACTTATTTTATTACAGCTATCATCCTAATTTTCAGCAAAACTTCTTAATCATAGTGTGATTTTTTATATTCTCAATAGGTTGATTGATGGATTAAATAAACTTCTTCACCATCAAACACCTCAGCTTACTTTCTATTAGTATAAAAACAGACTTATCATTAATTATTCTTATGTTTTTTTGGCTATTGGATAAAAACATAACTGTTTATTTTTACTGGAAAATTTATTAATAAACAGGTAGATACAAAACTAAACAATGGATTAGCTTGATTTGATATAAATATTAGAGGTAAATCATGTGAGCAAATAAAAAGGAAATGTAATTGGCGTTCCCTACAGACTTCACAAGCAATGATTATTTCGTTGATTTATAGTAATAAATTACTAAAATTTAAATATTTTACCCATTATTTTACCCAATTAGGGAGAATGAATTTGATTTGGAGATCGAACCTATGAGAAAGGTGATACTTTTATACCACCTACTCATTTTTAATTCCACACCCTGCTATACTCTCCAAAAACTAAATGGTTGTATGCATATCCACTACTGACCTAAATTTACATTAGTGCTAAACTCACCCATCAATTTTTATTATAAGATAATTTAATATGCTCCAGTTATTTGCACGATACTTTTCTGTTGGTGTTATTAACACGCTCTTGCATTGGGTCGTGTTCGGTATTTTGGTTTATTTATTTTCCACGACACAGGCCACTGCTAACCTGATCGCATTCATCATTGCTGTAACTTTCTCCTTCTTTGCTAACGCTAAGTTTACATTTAAGAAGAAAGCAACGGGTGGGAGATACATTGCATTCACAGTATTTATGGGTGTGTTAAGTTATCTGACTGGATTTATAGCCGATAAACTCAATGCAATGCCAATAATTACCTTAGTTGCATTTTCAGCAATTAGCCTTGTTCTTGGCTTTTTCTACTCAAAATTATTTGTCTTTAAAGGAATAGAGTAATGAAAATTTCTTTAGTTGTTCCTGTTTTCAACGAAGAAGAAGCGATACCTATTTTTTATAAAACGGTTCGTGAAAATGAAGAACTAAAAAAATATGACGTTGAAATTATTTTTATCAATGATGGTAGTAAAGATTCAACTGAAAATATCATTAATGCATTGTCGTTAGCTGATGAGCAAGTGGTGGCATTAAGTTTTACTAGAAACTTTGGTAAAGAGCCTGCACTTTTTGCTGGATTAGATCATGCCACTGGTGAAGCAATAATCCCAATTGATGTTGACCTTCAAGATCCAATAGAAGTTATTCCACAATTAATAGAAAAATGGAAACAAGGTGCTGATGTTGTTTTAGCAAAAAGAACTGACCGATCTACTGATGGTTGGTTGAAACGCAAAACAGCAGAATGGTTCTATAAACTGCATAATAAAATCAGCACACCAAAGATTGAAGAAAATGTGGGTGACTTCCGCTTAATGTCTCGTGAAACAGTTGAGAACATTAAATTGCTTCCTGAACGCAACTTATTTATGAAAGGTGTTCTATCTTGGGTTGGCGGAAAAGTAGATATTGTCGAATATTCTCGCGCTGAACGTTCCGCTGGCGAATCCAAGTTTAATGGCTGGAAACTTTGGAATCTTGCACTGGAGGGGATCACCAGTTTTTCAACCTTCCCTCTGCGCATGTGGACCTATATTGGCTTATTTGTTGGTGCCATTTCATTTGTTTATGGTGGGTGGATGATTATAGATAAACTTATTTGGGGAAACCCAGTTCCGGGCTACCCATCTCTGCTGGTTTCTATTTTATTTCTGGGAGGTATTCAGCTTATTGGTATTGGTGTGCTTGGTGAATATATCGGGAGAATATATGTTGAAAGCAAGAAAAGACCTAAGTACCTACTAAAAGATAGAAAGGGCTCACAATGTTAAAAAAAATAATATTTCCCATCACACTATTGATCATTTATTTACTGGTGTTGCGAATAGCATTAATAACACCAATGCATTCTGATGATTATGCATATTATAATATGGGAATTGGCTTAGAGGCTCATGTTAAACATTATTTTGGGTGGAGCGGTAGGGTTGTTGCTGACTATATAAGCTCAACAATATTATCGATAGACAATCATTATATTATTTCCATTATAAATAGTTTTGGCACCGTGTTACTTATTGCAAACATAGTCCTACTTCCAAAGTCAGCTCTAAAAATAAACAACATATCTAACTACTTCTTATCAGCATTATCTTTACTGATATTTATGCTTTATTGGGTTTCCAACCCAAACTTAGGACAAGTAATGTTTTGGGTTGTTGGCTCTGCAAACTACCTATGGACAACATTGATTATTATTTATTTCCTCAGAAAGACGCTGGAATCTCTACATGATGAAAATATAAACACCGCAAAATATTTGTATATTTTTGTTTTGGGTGTGATTGCTGGGATGACTAATGAAAACACCAGTTTAACACTAGTTTCCATGCTAATAATTACCATTATTTACAGAAAGATAACCAATGGTAAAATAGATCTATTGCTAAAGGTGGCTCTAATAGCATCATTTATAGGAATGGTAATTCTGATTGCGGCCCCAGGTAATTATGTAAGAGCATCATACTCAGTGTTTGTGTCTTGGAAAGAAGCACCAATACTTTATAAGATGTATATTTTTGTACATACATCACTGCAGAGCGTATTTGCTTCCATGTGGATAGCTGTGCTGTTTTTAATAATATCCCTCATATTCATTTCATTTACTGGGATTAATAATAAGTACAAACCATATATAATACTATTTTTCATAGCTTTAGTTATATCTAATTGCGTGATGATAGCAACCCCATACTACGAACCAAGGTCAATGAATGGTCCGTTTGTATTCATGCTATGCATGATTTCATTCGTTATTTATTCAATAGATTTAGGAAAGAAGGTTTTTATACCTATTTCTTTGTTATCTTTATTATTATTTTTCATTCCTTCCTATTTGGCAATAAATACTGCATATGCCAAAACATTTGAACAATCAAAAATAAGAGAGGAAATAATTGAAAATGGTAAAAAACATGGAATATCAGAAATAACGATACCAAAATATTATTTTAGAGGGTTAATGAGAAATGGAGATAAATTTGATACTTATCACTCTGGATCCATGGCTCAATATTATGGTGTTAAAAAAATTAATGCTATAGATTCAAAGTTTGATTACTCAACAATATATGAGTGTGATAATAAAGAAAAAACACTAACTATATATGGCATGTGTGCATATAGTTACTTTGATAGCATAACTAACAAATCCATGCTGGTTGTTGATACTACAAGATTAGACTTAGATAAAAATCTTATGTTCGTTTATTTAAATGATGGACGGTTATATAAAATAAACATACAAAACAACACAAGTGTTATTGGTGAAAAAAAATATACTAGCGACTCACGAAATAACATAAGTATTGATAACGTAAAAGATATTAAATTTTATTAGAAAATAAGGGAAGGATTAAACCCCTTCCCTTACTGCTATGACTCACTGATGTTAAGTGACTTCCAATCCTGAAATGTTCCTCTATTGAAACCAGTGTGCCTAAACAATAGTTTACTCCTATTTATATCAGCATTATCTAAATGCTCTGTAACATACAATGTGAATCCCTTCGGAGCTGGATTTGAAGATTGGTACCCAACAGCAACTTGATCTGAGCTTTTTATAGGGAAATTGCAAACTCTTGATGAACCACCAAATAAGTTAACTCCTTTGATACTATTCATGAATTTATTTGATTCAGTGAGCTCATAACATAATGATGCGCCATGAAATGAATTATTAATAAAGTAATTCCATTTTGCAGTATGACCCAACACCTGAATGCCAGTTTCACTTCCTCTTAATTTATTGTTACTGATAGTGCTATTGATGAAATTATATAAAGCTATCGTAGATACATCACAATTAGTCACTATTAACCGATTGGTAATACTTCCTGGTTGATAATATGATATAGCTCCATTTGATATCACCCCATCTATAATTGCATCAACAGTTGGTACGATTAATCTAACCCCACCAGTACCTTTCAGTGAAATATTAACACCAACCCTTGATTTTGATTTATTAAAATCAAAAGAGTAAATACTTAGCATTCTCTTTGTGTTCCTACATAACGATAATGAATTATGTAGCAGGTAATTATCACAATCCTTTATGACAATACTCCCAAACGTAGGATCTGAATCTGAACGAGACGAGTGATCTAGGTCTACATTAGGCTCCATTACTTTAAAGTGCTGACATCTCTCCACGAACACCCCGGCATCTTGCTGCCCTCTACAGTACGGTGATATAAATTCAAACTGCTGCGCACCAAACATTGCCATAACACCGTACTTACCACCAATAAATGTGTCACCAATAGACTTGCAGCCTATGCATTTAGCACCGACATAAAACCCACCTAGTTCAAGATTGCTAACCTCTAAATAGTATTTGTTATATAAAGAAAATACTCTCCGACACCCAGCGAATGCTGTAATAGCCCCATCGTGTAATAGGCTTCCGTAGCTAATACTGTATGACACACAACAATCAGTACACCCATAGGAATAATTTAAATTACCCAGTTTACTACGCTTAAATACACACCGAGTAAAGTTTATAGAATGTGAAGCATTGAATCTAATACCTGCATGGTCGTACAGATCAAAAAGAACCCCAACAAAATCAACATTAGATATATCTGATGCAAATATTGCAGCCCCCGTGGGGGTATTTTGCACATTACTTTTTATTATTCCACCTGTAACAGTGGTTCGATCACCTTCAATAAGAGTGATATATGAATCGTTGTATAATTCAAAACCAACTGGTTCACTAAGCGTTATAGTGTTTCCATCTATGGATTTTATAAAAAATACCTCTGCTGTATAACCTAACTCATTTTGGTTTTCAGAGTTATCTATGTACCACTGATCTGTTTGAATGAAAGGTCTGTGTATTTTTATCCATTTAGTTGATTCAGGAAGTGCTGTATCAATTAGCGTTATTGTACAACTTCCTTTATCAGCAGGTTTTACATGGATAATCTTGTCTTGTTTAAATTTAAGAGCATTATATTCATCAATTACTATAGCTCCAGTGTTATTCAGATTTATATGCGTTCCGTTAGGAATTGTTACATTTTTAATATGTATACTCATACCATCCGGAACATTAACCACCCCTGAATTTATAACGTCCTGAAGAGCCAATGATTCATCAGATCCGTCACCCTTTACGCCGTAATCTATTACTGATTTTATTTCTTTTAGTTTTTCAAATACTGATATTTCTTCATATCCTATTAATTTTGCACCATCATTTTTATTAAGGTCTCCTCTTAAAGTTGCGTCACTGACATTCAGCCATTTACCAATACCAACACCACCAGAACTATCAGGAGTTGAATCAACAGGAACTGATTTTGGTAACGCACCATCCCAGCGGTAATATTCCCCTGTAACTTCATTACGTAAGACTTGATTTGGCAATGTTATTTCTGCGCCTTTTTGGAACGAGTCTAAGGTAATGTATCCAAATTGAGATATTGCTTGTTGAGCAATCCAGCGCAACCCTTCGATTGTAAAATGCTCTTGCCCAAATCTATCGATATATTTGCTTTTCATTGACGTAACGAATTCGTCAATTTTACCTGAGTTAAATTTCAGGTCTTTCGCTGTTTCACTTGGAACTGGATTTTGTGTTGGAATTGTAGACATAATTTTTCCCAATAAAAAAAGCCAGCGCTTATGCTGGCTATGATTGAAATGAATTTAATTAAACGTTGTAATCCTTCTTTGCAGAAAAATACTCACTTGCTGTAATGCTGAAAGTTCCGTCTGCATTGGGCTTTTTGTCGCTTACAATCCACCTCATTGAGTCCATTTCAACGATATTGGATATAACGTAACGTGACGGAGATTGAATATTCATGCCGTCATAGATGTTTAGCTGGATGTTAGGTATATCAGCGATAAATCCGTAATCGGTATCACTTCTTGGTGTGGCTTTAAACCTTTCTGTTGTGTTACCTAGGTGATCAGTGATACAAGTAAACATCTCACCATCAAAGACAACTTTTTCATTTGTTGAAAACTGATTGTCGATCCTCTCAACTATATAACCCGCCTGTTGATTCTTATCGTATGTGTCAGCAACAATAATTAAGTCTCCAGGATAAACATAATCACCATCTGCGAGAGTTTGCACACTGATACTCATACGCTGATGTATTAACCTATCCATTTCTAATAGTGCTCTATCTGTCGCTTGATACTCATTACGACAACCATGAATGGTTATTTTGTTAGGGTTATTAGCTGGCTTTTTAACTATTTTGTTATCTTCAATACGATACTTGAGATAGGTCTTTTTGTTGGTCTTGGGGTTTACATATTCGATTTCAACACCATCATTACCGCTTGGCATCGTCATATCATAAGAAAGAGAAAATCCATTTCCTGTTGTGTTAGCTCTATTGAAGGTGCCAGATGGATACTGCTTTTCCTCCTCACGGGTAAATGTAAGCACGCCGTTATCCCAAAAGGAAATAACACGAGCAACATTGCATATTGTTTCTATACGCTGACCCAGCGATACATCCTCATCATCAAACGTGTAATCAAAATATCCTAAACGCTTATCTGGAAGTGATTCATAGATTGAATACAATCCATATAAATCAATGGTGCTTTCTGGTTGCCCTGCAGTAACTAACCAAGTGTGAGCGACAGCATCAGCAAATGATCGTGATGGTCGTAATGTATAATCAACACTACGGATATTTATGTCGTAACTAATAACATGGCGTGTGGCCAGTGCGTTATATTTGCGCTCTCTTGCTCCTGTTGGCGCTTCTGTTGCCCTCACTGTTACTTTAACAAGCGTATCTTCTTCATGTACTTCGTTAATCCTCTCTCTAACAATAAAGACTTCCTCTAGCTTAAGAATGCTGTGATCATTACTGTTTTCTAATCGAGTTAATTGAAGTGCATATCTTCCATATCCAGCCAACGGCTTGAATTTTTCCGTAAGATAGTATGTTTTTGTTTTTGGTGCTGACGGGAATCCCCTATTGAATGACTCTCTCGTTCCTGTTATTTCATTGTTATTATCATCAACCTTCCAGAATTCAATTCTTGCATTAGCCTGATCACCATCACCAAGCTGAGCATTTAAATGTACCCATAATTCACCACCATCAAGTGGAGAAAAGAAAGGCCCTACTGTTAGGAACTGATTGTCATAGAGAATAAACTTTGATGTGTTAACAGTCGCATTAGGCGGAAGAGTTGCTAAATCACCGCCAGTTAAATTGGTGAAAAAGAATTCGTAGTAATATTTTGGTGAGATAATAGCGCCATCATCGCTTTCTTTCGCATCGGATAAATAAGCATCAACCTTAATATCCTTTGTAACCGAACCCTGTGGGGTATCATAAGTAACATTAACAACAAGGCTTACTGAACGAGGTTTTACAATATCCATAAAATATCGAAACTCATCTTGTTTCTCTATCTTTATGGCCGCCTCACCACCTTTAATTTCACCAGAAATAACATTGTTAGCGGTAGCCTCATATTGTGGTATTTCGTCACTTTCATTCGGACCCGGCATTTCTTGTCCGTCAACATCAGGGAATTCGAACCCCTCGAATATCTGTGGGATCACTTCACCCGGCTGGAATATCTGATAGCTAGCACCATCAAGGGCGAGCAATTCAGACTCTGAATATTTTACGTTCTCAATCGTGTAGTAACCGATACCAAAGTTCATCCACTCGGTAACCATCTTTTTATTGTCGATGTATTCAAACATTGATTGCTGAATGAGATCGGGAAAGGCTCTAACTTGTCCGTGAATTTCAGGTCTAGCCTGATATGTTCTCGCTATATTAGTTTGACCAGTTAATCGGTTGTTGGGGCTTTCCTTTGCATTCACATCAGCGGCGCTAAATGATGGCGCTTTGGGCGCTAAGAATGAGAATATCTTGGAGACAAACTTAAATACTGGATTAAGAATGTCGCCAATAATCCCTTTCGGCTGGTCGAATATTTGAATGTGATGAAATTCACTAACAACAAAGTCAAGGCGGTCATCATCGTTAATCTTTACGCCATTAACATAGATATCAACGTCATGATGAAAGTTTTGCTCTTTTAACCAATCAAAAAAAAGAGAGCCGGCTTTTATCTCGACTCTCTCTTTCGGCATTCCAGCGACACGCTGAATTTCAATCATTGGCATACTTCATAAACTCCAACTTAGTGAATTTTCTCTCAAGAACAATCATCCTATCCATTCTCACAGAGCCGTTCTCACCTCGACTATGTAATGCGTTACCGTCGATAATCAAGCCAATGTGAGCAGGTTTTGAGCCTATATATCCTATAAATATTCCGTTATTTTCTGGTTTATTTACTCTCTCCCAAAACTCAACTTCATTGTTATAGCAAGTAACAAAATCAGTTTCCGACTCATATCCTGCGTGATGGTGGGTCTCAATACCTAGAACGTGACGATAATAGAGAACGACAAGCCCCCAACAGTCCATAGCATCAAATGTACAAGACCTGTTTTTCCATGGTTTACCGATGACTTTATTGATGAAATCTTGAGTTGTCATACAGCCTCCAAGCCCGGCCATTCTTGCGGTTCATAAATGCGTCCGATGTTTTTATTCAATGGGTTACTCATAGATAGCGTGACAGTGACGCTCTCATGATCCATCGACACATCTTTCACAAATAATTTCCATCGAGTGATTGCTGTGCCTTTGTCTTTCTCATCAAATAAGCGATAATTAGCCTCTATAGGTGTCATCCTATTGAATGATTTCCATAGTTTAAGTTTCTGCTTAAAGTCTTGTGCGACACGGCTAAATTTAACACTAGCGTCGATTATGGGTGTTCTGCTTTGCTGACTGTCAGATAGTTCGAAATTACACGGCTGATATTCAACCCCACCTAGAACCTTTGGGAATACTTGATAAGAAACAAGATAGATATCGCCAAATGACGGATGGCTAAATTGCAGCGTCTCATAAAGTATTCTGTTTGGCCTTTGTGCCCGATACTCTCTTAGTGTAGGCATTACAACTCCTTATACTTAGGTAGAGTCTCAGTAACGATAATATCAAGCCAACTTCCAAATGGTGACGGAAACTCAACAATAATATCGTCGAATTCATCATCTGAATTATAAAGTTTCTTGCTAATGACCTGACCAGTCCATGTTACAGAAGATCCATTAATACTGGTTTGCACTGGATAGGAAACAAAATGCAATTCCTGTTCCTGCAATCCACTACCACCAAGATTAATTTTCATCCTGAACCAGCGATTACAATTATCAAGATAGTTAGGACTGCGCAACCATTGTGCAAACGCACGCTCCTGTTGAAGTGTAAATATCCAATTCACACTCCATACAGTTTTTAAGTCATCAGTTAGCTTCTGGAATATAGGTGCGCCTACCTGTGGCTGGTCTGTCAAGAACCCAGTATCTAGTGTCATGCTTTTATCGGCTTTCTGCGCCAGAGGAAGCCAATCAGGGTAATTAATAACCATATGTCAACCTCTTGCTCTCGCCGTTGCCGATGTGTTTCTTGTGATTGATTGAAGCATTGGGCCTTTGTTATCCATGT
Organism: Proteus hauseri; assembly: GCF_004116975.1. Classification (NCBI taxonomy): domain Bacteria; kingdom Pseudomonadati; phylum Pseudomonadota; class Gammaproteobacteria; order Enterobacterales; family Morganellaceae; genus Proteus; species Proteus hauseri. Next base: position 195,127 of record NZ_CP026364.1, read on the forward strand.
CCATAATGAATGCCTGAATGGTCATAGTGTTTCCATCTTGCGATGTCTGCGCATCAAACTTGTGGCCACCAGATGAATAGTCATTAAAGACAACATTCACATTCATACCGCCACCCTGCATATCTTTATTGGAAATAACCTTTCCATTGTCACCGGGGATCATGTATTGGCGACCGTTGTTAGCCTTGAATATCTCAGGCTTACCGCCCTCACCAACTCGATACATTGAACCAGCGTCAACAGGACCGCCATTTTTACGAGCGCCTGCAATTGCCAGTGTTGAAGCAAGTCCAGTGGTACCAACTAAGCTTGCATTAGCTGGCGCAGCATTAGCTCCCATAGTAGCCAAAGAAACAAAAGCAGCAGCGGGAGCCCATGCGGAAGCAACTATTGCAGCTTCACCCATAGATGCGGCAGCGGCGGCAGCGCCCATTGTTTTACCAATGATGAAATTCTTCAGCATTTCAACGCCAGTTTGAACAATGGAATTAACAACACTGTTTAGTATCGTGTTACCTAGTGATCTCATTGCATCAGCCGCAGTCATGGTGCCAGTCAATAATCCAGTGATAGCGTTTGATGCGCTTCCTGCCATTGCATCAACAGCAGATGTAAGCATGTCAAAACCTAATCTTTGCTGACTTAATATCTGCCACTGTGCTGCAGTTTGCTGTTCGTTGAATTGTCTTTCCTGTGCTGTTCTTATCTGAAGATATTGTGCGTCAGTGATTTGTTTGGCAGTCGTAAATTGCTCGTGTGAGATTTGTTGGTTTGCATACGCTTGATTAATGATTGCCATTTCATCAGCATAATACTTATCCATGAGCGCTAGTTTTTTAGCGTTCTCATTTTTCAATTGCTGAACAGGATCGAACTGCGCCCTATTATCTTCAATTGGAGAAACTGAAGCCTGAGCATTTACCTCAGCTATTTTTTTAGAATACTCACCAGCTAGCTCAACTCTTCTTCTTTGGTAATTCTCCTCAGTAACCAAATTACCCTGAAGTTGCCTTTCAAGCTGCTCGAGAGATAACTTGTATTCTTGATTTGCCTTTGCTTCTGGGTTTTGAGAGAAAGCGTCCTTCCTATCTTGTATTTTCTGCTTTAAATCAAATTCCTTCCCAGCCAAATCTGTTATTTCTGCAATCTGTGATTTCGTTGCTTTACTGCCAAGTTTTTGAACGGACTCAAGAATAGCAGCCTCGCGAACAAGTCCTTTTGTTTCTAATTCAGCAACTTTTGTCGCATTGGCTACATCGGTGATCTTCTGTTTCAGCTTTTCAGCTTCAGTGGCTTCTTTTAATGCTGCACTAGCAGCCTCTTTTGCTGTTTTAATTCCTTCTTTTTTGGCTTGTTCGTTTTCATATATCTGAGCTGCCATATCTTGTAATTTCTTTATGGCACCATGATCTGCCGTCCCTGCATCCTCCGCGTCATATAAAGCTTGTAATTTGGCTTTTTCAACACCTTCTTTCTTGGAGAGTTCAAGCCTTCTTTCCATCTGCTTTCTTAGTTTCTCACCATCCTCTCCTCCGAAATCAACAGCTAATTGCTTGGCATTGAATTCACCTTTTGCGCCAGTTGCCTCCCTTATTTGCTGTGTAAATCTACCAAGAGCTGACTTCTCAATATCAAGAGTTGTTGCACTCTTAACGCTTAAATCAATGGCTTCCTTTGCTTTTTGATTGTATTCAGACTGCGCCTCAGATAAATATTTGGTTATTAACTCATGTCGCTTTTTATTCTCAGCTAGATCACCTTCCAGCTTTATCTTTTCTCTTAAAATATTTATTGTATTTCGTTCAATTAACTCTGGATTATTACCGAGAGCGTCCTGCTGCATTCTTAATCTGGCTTCAAGTCTCGCGAGTTGATTCTCTTGATCCTTCATTTCTGAAGTTAAAACTTTTTGTTTATCAGCGGCATCTTGCGCGTCACGAGCAATCTCTTGATACGACAAACCTTTTAACTTAGCTGTTAACTGATCAATACTATCTGCAAAGTCTCGAGCCTCTTGCTTAGCTTGCTCTGATTTTTGATAGAAATAATAGATTGCGGCACCAGCTAACATGGCCACGCCAGCTGGACCACCTAACATTCCCATAACTCCACGCAACAACCCCATAGACAATGATGCCGCCCTTGCTGCGGCTGCTGAGTTTGCCATTGCTGCCGTTTGCGCCTGTGTTGCTTGAGTTAATGTTATTGCAGCTTTTGAAGCTAATGATTTTTTAGCAATTAAGTTATCAAGTGCAGTTGCTTCCGCTAACGTTCCTTTTGCAACGTTGTACTCCGCTTGAGCTAGTGCAACAGCCGATCTAGCAGAGGCTAAATCAGCCTGAGCCTTTCTGACTGACATATTTGCAGCATACTCACTTGCTCTTGCCGATTGCAGTGTAGCGACTGACTCTTGACGAGAGGCGGCCGCCATCATCACCTTTGACTTGGTAGCCATAGCCAACGCGCCAACATATCTTGAACCAACCACTGCTGCGATTACCGTCAAGACAGAACTAAGCTCATCTAAATTCTTACTAACAGTAATAACCGCATCACTAAACGCACTAATGGTTGATTTTATTGTTGTATTTTCACCGAGAAACTTTGTTAGGTTGTTACCTGCCTCTTGAAATGCCTGTGACATTGTTCGAGTGGTTTTGGCAAACTCTTTACCAATTGCATCACCTTGAGAGAGCAAACCTTTCACAACAACATCAGTGGTTAGCTTGCCTTCTGCCGCCATCTTACGAAGCTGGCCTATACCAACACCCATCGAGTCAGCAAGTGCAACCATCAAACGGCTACCCTGTTCCGCCACTGAGTTAAATTCTTCACCACGGAGAACACCTGAAGCAATACCTTGTGATAGCTGAATAATAGCGTTTTCTGCTTCCTGTGCAGTAGCACCAGAGACGATAAAGCCTTGGTTGATAATGGATGTTAATTTTGCCAAGTCTTCCGCTGATGTATTGTATTCTCTCGTTCCTCGTTCAAGGCGTGCGTAGAGTGTTGCTGTGGCATCAAGACTAGATCGTGTTGCTTGAGAGATGTCAAATACTCGTTGAGTGACATCAATAAGTGATTCACTTGCGCGAACTGAGTTAGATAGCTTGTTGTTTAATTCAGTCCATGCTTCTGAATAACTAGCAACCATTGAAGCTGATAAATAACCAGTCAGAGCAGCGGCAACTTTGGACAGAGACTGCATTGAACGTTCTGTGTTATTTACTGACTGAGACGTTCGGTTAAAGCTACTATCCATACGATTAAGGCGTTGCTCTAACTGCTGTTGCGATGTAAGCAATTGCCGAACATCCATTTGAACTTGATAAACGATTTCGCCTACATTTGCCATTTATCGGCTCCTTAAAATGAAAAACCGCTCAATGGCGGTGTTATGCTTTACTTTCTCTTCCTGCTCACTAATCGACGCTTGCCACTGATCAGCTCATCATTACGTTTATCATCTTGCTTCATGATGTTGTCGTATTCTTCTTTAGTAAATCCTTTCTCATCAGGGTATTTAGCTCTGAGCATCATCTGAAATTCAGTCATGGTTAACTGCTCGGCTTCATCACGATTCACTCCAAAATTAACACGGGCAGAGCTAATGTAATCAATTGCCATAAACTCATCAGAGAATTCATTTTTGCCTTCGTTACGTTGAAGTTTTCGGATCTTCGCTTTACCGATAATTCCGTGAGTAAATAACTCTCTGGCAATGACGATAATATCAGCGATTGGCATCTTACCGTTTTTATAGACAATGCCACGTTTACCTGACTTCCATTCTCCAATGATTTCCGAACAGTCATTATCACAACACGCTTGTATCACTATCATTGCAGTTTGTAGGATATTGCGTCCGTATGTCGGCTTGCTAATCACTTTTATTAACCACTCAGGAATAACCCTGTAACTCATTACGGCGAGAGTGATTAACTCTTGCACCTCTGCTCCATTTAACTGACTATAGGCACTCACAATCTGCTTTGGTTCACCAATTCTTGTCATATTGATGAACGATGGTCTAAATAAGTAATCCTTTTTATCAGTAGAGATAACCATCTCACCGATTTCTAAAATAGGCGTCATAATACCTCCTGAATATTATCAAGGGCACCCGTGGATACCCTTTGTAATATTAAGCAGCGGTAACAGTGACCACGCATTTGGCTGTCTTGCTACCATCTTCGGATGTGACAGTAACGTTTGCAGTACCTTCGGCAACACCGCGCACAGTTACCACATTCACAAGCTTGGTAACTGTTGCAAAGTTCGTCTTATCACTTACGGATGTGTAGTTTTTGTTAGTTGCATCGGTTGGTGTAAATTTGACAGTAAATGTTTTGGTTTCACCCACTTTTACAGACAGAGTGGCTGGCTCTACTGCGACGCTTTCAACAACGATTTCTTCTTGTAGCCATTCAACCGTTTCTGCATCAGCAACTTTCAGCTCACCTGAGTAAGTGGAGATTTCTTTTGTTGGAAATTCCATTGACCAAGATGTGAAAGCCATGTAACCCTGAACAACATCAGAGCCATCACCTTTCATATCAAGTTGAACCCAATATGTTGGTTGGCGACTTGCTTTGATTTCATCAAGGATTTCTTTGGCAATATCAAACGCGGACGTAGAGCCAGTTACACCAGCTTTCTTTAATTCACCATCAAAACTAATGGTAAAGTCAGCGCCAGTAACAATTGACTCAGTTAAGCCTTTGGTGTCATCAGCATTAGATGTCACTGTCTCCATACCGAAATCGAATGACTTGCTTGTTAGCGCACCTAAGCGCAAGAATTGATCTTGTGCTGGTGCTTGGTCAGGACAGCCTTTTGCAATGCGCAGAATACCTGCGTTACCCATCACTAGGCCTTTATCATCAGGGCATTGTGCCATGTTATAACCTCTTTATTTGCAAATAAAAAAGGCCGCATAAGCGACCTGTTGAGATGTGTTTAAGATGTACAGCGGAAAGAAAGCTTGAGGATAAACCGACCTTCTTCTGTCGGTATCGGCCTTGGTAGACCGCCTAAGTTGTATATTGAATTGAGTTCGCAATCATCGGGGAATTCAGCAACAAAGTTTAGAATTTCATTAGCTCTTATCAGGGCAGGCTCAGGATCATACTGCGCAGAAACTAGAACAAGCGTCACGAAATCATCAGCACCCAAATCAGCAAATCGACCACTACCGTCATTAGGTTGAATAACAGCATATTGCTGAGTTTTTTCGTCTGGTTGCTCATTCCACGTTAGATATTGAACAATGAAACCATCAAGCAAATTACCTCTGTTTAAGTAGCGCTCAAACTTCTCATGTATCATATTTGCAGCTCCCGTCTAACCGCGTCATCGATAGCCTGGCGCTCATCCTCAAAACCACGAGATAGAAACTCTTTACGAGCACTTGAGCGCCTAAAGTTTTGCTTAATTCTTGGATCATGAACATAAACCGCGTAGTTTGCTGTATATCCGACGCGACCGGTTACTCTAGTGCCATTAACAGTGACTTCTCTGAATTGAGAGTTGATAAGTGTTGATGTATCAATAGGTGTGTATATAGCCGCCTGAGCACTACCAATCAATAAAGCAGACTGAATAGCTCTCATAACTTTCTTACCCTGTATATCACCTACAAGCGTTCTAAGGTTCGCGTTAGCCTGAGAAATTCCTCTTACTCTTGCTGCCATATCACACCGCCGTTATCAGAGTGTAGTCATCTGCAATATGCTCGAATAAGTCTTCATCACGTTTGATGAATTTGATTTCGTCAGCACCGACAGATAACGGATCGCCTGAGTGCTTACCAATAGCGATAAAGTCACCTTTTTTAGCATCAGCATACTCAGTCCAGAAAACCAACTTAATGGTGATTTCAGAGCCAACATCCAACTTTCCAGATTTAAGTTCGCTGCCATAGCCACAAAGAAAATGAACCGGCTCAGAGAATACCGGCTTGCCGTTTTTGTCTTTCTTTGCTTTCCATAAAGTAGCCCATGAGGTATACGCCCAATTAGCAACTGAACTCATTAGACACCTCCAATCACCCGAAAAAAGCCTACCGTTTTACTAGATAATGGCAAATCAGCAAGGCATCCTGCACTATCCCATGCGCGGATCTGGTTCAGCAGATAATCAGTACCGGCAGAATCATATGCGAAAGAACGAGACGCCCCGTTAGGAGCGCTCTGTGATGATATCTTTCGTGCGCCAGATAGTGATGCCAACCGGATAGCGGTGTAAATCAGCAGTAACTTCTGCGTGGTTTCGTCGTAGTTGGCTTCGAGACATCCGGACTTTGCATTAACCTGACTCAGTAACAGCGACAGCACAGAATCAGGCAATGTAAACCCGAGTTCAGTAATCATCGGCTTTACGTCATCAAGAGTTATCTGCATTATTTTTTACCGTTAGGTTTTGCCTTTGGCTGTTCAGGCTGTTCAGCATCATCGTTACCAGGTGACGCTGCTTCAATATCACCCGATGCGATAATCTCAACAAGACCGGCCTTTTCCCATTCTTTCGCGCTTTCATCTGACATTGTCAGTTGGCTACCGGCTTCCACGGGCTGGAAACCGGCACCGGCGAAGAAGTTATTTGAAACTACTTTTACCAGTGCCATAAATCCCCCTTATGCGCCTTTCGCGTGAAGAACTGAGAAATGATTACTGATGTCCTGCTTAACCATCAGACCAGCAGCACCCCATGTGCGCCATACATAGTCAGAGTTATAGAACTGGCGTGGATCTGCAACAGTACCAAATGCCTGACCAACGATAGGAGCAATAACACCAGCGCTAAGAGGAACAATCAGAACTTCGTTACCTTTCAGTTCGTAATCTTCTTTAATGTCTTTGATGCCAGTGATTTTCTTGATTTCCTCAAGAATCGTGCGTGTCTGGTTAACGTCGAAATACACGCTTTCCCAATTTGACAGGATTTCACCTGACACATACCAAGTTTGCTCACCATATTGCAGGTTTTGCAATTTCAGCACATCACGCAGTTTGATGATCTCAGTGCGGGTTTTCTTACCATCTTGCTCGGTTGCGAAATTAACATCCAACGTCACTTGAGCAACGCGCTCATCATTACGCAGACCTTTAAATGTCTTGCCATCAAATGTAATGAAGTTACCCGCAGCATCGCGGAAACCATTCCAGATAAAGTCGAGATATTTACGACGAACAGTATCAACAGAGTCTTTCTGTGCATCAGATAATGAAGCCAGTGCAGAGCCTTTTTCAAAGATTGGGTCACGCCATGTGAACTTAAACCCAGTGTCATGAATTGGCACCATTGTGCCGTCGAAGCTATACGCACTAGCTTCAAGCAACGCACCGACCTGACCACTCATCGATGTATGAGCGACGCCACCACTTCCTTTTCGCGCATACTCATAGACTGATTCACTAATGCGAACTGAGCGAGATAATGGCATGAGGTCATTCAATAGCGTAAATTCAGTATTTGGCTGAAATTCAGCCAATACAGTCTGGTCATACGCCTTGTACAGACGCTTAATATCATCTACTGCATTGGTAGCATCTAAAACCGGCATATTGCGAGTACGAGCAATAAAATCAGCCACTGCCTGAGCGGATGAATTACGCTCTAAGCTCAACGCTCCGAATTGCGCTTGGTTGTCTTCAAGGTTTCCAGTTTCGGTTGCCTTCTTAGTTGAAAAATAAAACATTCAGTTCTCCTTACTTGAACACAACACGAACCAGCTCATCCGTCGTAACGGTTAAGGCTGTATCTTCTTCAATATAGGCAAATACTGCCTCGCCTTCGGCACCAGTAGCCAGAGTGATTTGACCGTTAGCAACAATAACCGCTTGGCCTTTCTTGTATGTACCAGCAGCAGCACGCACATTTAAGAACAAACCTTGCATTGGTTGAATTGCAACAACCCAATCGCCAGCCTTGATTGCATCATCAACTGACTGACAGCGAAGATAATCAAAGTCGGACACATACAAAACATTTGCTTCTTTACCATCAACCGATGGCGTAAATTTAGCGGTATTCTCACCATAGAAACCGATAATACCCGCCTTGGTATCAACTGCCGCCGCACCTTCACGGTGTAGCAATGGGTTAGTGAATACACCACCCGCATGAATTACACGTTTTTTATTCGCCATGTTTTACTCCGGCATATCTGAAACTGATTGAGAGGAATTAGCTTGTTGGAACGAGCCATTTAAGCTATGAGATACATTGCATTGAGCGTATAGCTCTTTCAGTGGTTCGCCACTTAACGCATTAATAGCGGTATCGGACATGCCAAACTTTGCCTTCACGACATCACGCATGGCACTTACTTCTTTGTCTGCATTGGCATTTAATTGTGCTTGGATTGGCGCAATAGCAGCATTTACAGCAGCTGTGATTTGCTGTTGCAGATCACTGTTGTTTGCAGTGTCAGATTTATCCTTTTCTTCTTTTTCTTTTTTCTCACGCGCAGCTTTTTCTTCTGGCGTTTCCTCTTTTTTGTCTTCAGCGTTCATTTGGTTGTACGCATCCAGTAATTCAGCATCGGATTTGTCTTCTGTCTCGATACCTTTCGCCTTCAGCGCATTCGTGATGATTTGTTTCATCGGATCGTTTTCCTTATTGGTTTTTACTTCGTACTCTGTTGGCTTGCGCACAACTTCGATAGGCTCACCAACGAGTTCGGCTATTCCTTCATCGTTCATGAGGTATTTTTGTTGGTAGGTTTTACCTGACGTGTAATAGATAAATTTGTCAGGCCATACTGTTTCTGGATAAGGCCAATCATCATTTGGATAAGCAGCCTTTAATGCGTTACGTAGTGCCGAATGAATGTCATCAAACGAGAACGAGCCATTGGTAAAAAAGAATTTCGCTTTATTTAACAAATTATCCTGAGTGCAGTTTGATGCATTAATTAAATCAGCTAATTCAATATTTAGTTTTTCACCTTTGCTATTAACAAACATCCCGACACCGTCTTTTGGTGTGGCGGCTCCCGGTTCAGAAGCTGGCAATATTGCAATGTGATCAAAGTGCATGTTTCGGGCGACCCATGTATAAGGCTTACCCTTTGACTTGCCTTTGTTCTGCTCGCGCTGTAGCAGCAATCCGGTGGAGACGTGGATTGGGTCTGTGCTGTTACCGGCAATGATGTCATCCACACGGGCTAGGAACTCTTTGCCTTTCTCAGTGGCATCAGCAAACCGTCGGTTTACCTTCACGTCCATGACGACTCTTTCACCATCCTTGCGGACATTTTCAGCCCATGCGCCGATGTGAAACTGGTTTACTGCTCTCGGCGTGTCAGCCGATACGTAATCTGTGCCGATTTTGGGATGCCCGTAAGGGCACTGCCGCCCCTCCATCGACTGAAAGCTTTTGTTAATTTCGCTAGCTGGATATAAGCCTCCATTCATCACAACGTCATCAACGACAGGCACAACGCCGCGAATGACGATATGCTCATCACCATCAATGGTTTCAGTTGAGATATTAGAGGAGTTAATAGCCAGCGATTTAACATGAATACTAGAAAGACTCATGTAGTGGCCTCTTGATTGTGAATTTTAGTCTGTTGACCAGTTCTTCCGCTCAGTACTTAAGCGGTCGATAATTCCTTTGTTGTAAATAGTCCCATCGTCATTTAGCAATACAGGTTGTGTCGCGCAGTAGCAGTTAAATCTATTTCCACCTTCGGCATAAAACGCTTCAACCTCTTCAACGGTATAGATCCTCCCGTGTCGCGCTGCATGCCAGCTTCTTGTAGTAGGCTTTAGTGCTGATAGCCATAACAATCCTGTTTTTAACCCCAGAGATTCGCTAGCCCACAACGTTTCATTCCAGTTTGCACGGCGTAACGCACCGACCTGTTCCGTCTGAGCCATGCGCTTTGCGTTGGACATTGATACATCTAATCGCTTGCTGATTATCCTTGCTGCTTCTCTTGGATTAATCCCTCTTGCTATCGATGTGCCAATAATATTCGACAGATCAGCTCTAGCTGCATCAGAAATACCTTTCCAATCGCTATAAGTGGATATGAATGCTGACGCTATCTGGTTCTGGTATGCGGGTTGTGACATCAGGTAAGTAAGCGTAGTTTGTGATGCGTATACTTCTGATTGCAATGACAAGTTAGTATAGGCGTTTAACGTGCCTCGCTCATACTCATCTGACACATAGCCAAACGCCCATAATTTCTCATCACCACCGTCTAATAGGTGCTCATCAAGTATTGACTGCAGTCTTTCAAGAAACTTAGCGTATTCAGCAGGTCTCTCAGCTAGATCATAAGAGTAAACGCCAGCGTTAACCCTGATAAGTGAATCCGGTTCATTATGTGCGTTTTTGGCGAGAATATAGCTGTGTAGTGAGTTCTGGTTTCGTTCTCTGCCAGTAAATGACAGGTCGAATAGCTGCTTGAGTGCTTTCTTTATTTCGTAATATCGGTTATCAATATCACGAAACATCTTTCTAACTTGCCGACCTGATTGTGTTGGGTCAGACTTATTCCTTGGTATTATCGGCGACCCTATCTTTTGATTCTTCATCATCAATTAATGGATCTCCTTTTTTACCTTCTTCTGGCGAAGTGGTGTTATCAAACTCTTTTAATGTCGGATATTCACCTAATGCCCTGATTTCATTTTCCATCAACACTGAATAGCCAAATGATGCCTGTGTTTTTTGTGCAACATCAGCAGCTTTACTCATATTATCTAGCTTTTCAGACTGGCTTGGAGCGAGCAAATCAGACCAGCTAACTGTTATTTCTTCCCTTGATTCAATCGCACCAAGTGTCCAGAAACGTGACACCACTGACTCGATCACTGATCTCAGAAAGTTATTGCGACGTGACATGCGCGTTCTAGCCCAATCTTTCATATCCTCAGTTGAAGCTCTCTCGCCAGTAATCTGACCAACTAGCACTTTAACTGGCATATTGATAGAAGCTGCAAATTTAGCTAATGACGTTCTGAAGGATGGCTCTGGGTCTGCTGGAGCAACTGATAAAACACTTGCAGAGCCTTCTTGCATCATTACTGAAGCATCAATACTTTCATTCAGGCGACGAACTTGCTCATCAAGCGCATCAGCAAGCCCTTCCATATTGGTGCCTAATGCTTCAGCTAGGCGCTGGAAGTCAGTTTCTTTACTGAATGCATAGTTCAATTGTCTACTTGCATTTTTCAGGAAACCTTCAGCGCTACCACCTGATACTTTTTCAATATCAAGTAGATCGTTGTACCCTTTCTTTAGAAGCGGGGTTCCAGATGTTAATTTCCCATCCCCAGAACCTTCTGCAAGGATTATCACCCGGTCTGGATGTATATCAATAATTCTACCTGGTGAGCTGTCTTTATCATTTCCAACTTGCATTTCAGTAAATGAATACATTGTTGGGAAGCCGTAACTTTCACTGTTTGTATCCTCATCCCATGACTTAGGTTCAATCTGGGCTTCCCATGCAGGTATTAACCGAACAATTGACTTATCACCAATTCTTTTAACTACTGTCGTATCAACTGGTTCTTTCCAGTCTTTACCGTCTCTTAATTGAATAATTAACCCAGAGTACCGACCTATTAAGTTTCGCTTATCTGCTTCCTTAATCTGCTCCCAGTGTGATTTGAGAAGCTTGTTCAGCTTGTTATCCCAATCAGTAGAGCCGTCTTGGTCTGCCTCTTCGTTACCTTCGAATATTTCTGGAATATCAACCCAACAATCAGAGACATACCGATCTACTGCCGCACCACCAAGAGCGGTACGATCATAAGCATTATAGAAATCATTAAACGTCAGCACTTCTGGATAACCAAACTCACGCCAGATACGTGGTCGTTTTGCATTACTCATTCCAATACCGCCAGAAACATAGTCCATTCTTGCTTTAGCAACTGCCTTGATAGCGTTATTAACCGCTAATGACAGCTTTTGTTGATTCTCTTCCATTATCGCCCTCATTAACGTTTGCGAACTAACATGCCAACATGAGCCTTCTTGTTTCTTCTGCTCACTGCAAAATACCTAAATCCGTCAGCATCATGTGACGTGTAATCATGAAGTGGTTTATCTTTCCAGCACCCGCGTTTGTCATCCCACTCTTTGCGATACCCCTCAAGATGAGTAATACCTTCGCTACATTTATGCTCATCAAACACGCAAATAGGAAGGATTTCACGCACTGCCTCAATGCCCTCATCAATGGAAAGTTTCGGCACCACTTCAAATCGCATTGAATAGTTTTCACCGTCGATTTCGTACCCTTCACGCGCTAATTCACGCCGTGATTTCGCATCTGAACCAAACTCACGGTTATCGATATCATGAGGGCCATTATGACTTGCATATGTGTAGCCTTTGTCTTTCAACACTTTCATGTAGTGCCTTAGACCTTCACCACTGTTTGAGTAGTGATCAATGACGTGGAATTCCTCACCAACCTCGCGAATAAACCAAATTGACGTTGAGTCACCCACACCAATATCCCAATACGTGTGAACCGGTAAGTGTGAGTTATCAGGAAGTGTGCCAATGCGTTTATTTTCATATAGAAAGCGGAATTGCTTAGCGTAGTAAGCACCTTCAACCGATTGCTGGAATGCCTCAGACGGTATTGACGGATATTCCCGCTTCATATCGTCGCCAAGTGTTTTCTCTTTGGCGTAATACCATGCTTTCTGACGCTCGTTTAATGGAACACCATGTTTACTTGATATCTCATCAAAATAATCGACTAATCGCTGCGGCAATTGCTCCACAGGATCGATTGCATATTCAGGGTTCTTCCACCACGAGAAGAAAAAGAATTTCCAGTCTAGATTAGAGAGCGTCTTACTCTGAATTTGTGCCTTCTCAGCAGACTGGCAGTAATCATAAAAATAACCTGCTCGACCTTCCGCTGTGCTTTCAAGTGTTATTCTTCCACCCAAAGGAACAGCCTCAAAAGCACCAGTAACAATTTCTTTGGCTTTATCTGGGTACTTTGCACATATTTTACCGAACTCAGACACATGCAAGCTGTAAAGTGTCCCTCCCCGAAACGATGTAGAGACAGTCACACTGCCACCTTTAGAAAATACATATTCACTTGTCGTTTCTTTAGTTAGCGGGTTGGCCTGCTTAATATCATCAGGAAGCAATCGATATGCATATTGCGTCTTGTTACGAAAAAGCCTCTCTGCGTCAGGTAAAGAGTGGGCTATTAAAGCGCATTCTTTTTTGTGAAATATTGCAAGATCAAGCTGAATGATGCACACCTCTGTTGTGAACCCAAGCTGTCTCGCTTTCAAAATTATATTTCGGTCATGCATTCCATCGAAATACTCCAACTGCTCAGGAGTCATTTTAAATGTTACACACTGCCCGTTTTTATCTTTAATTTTATAAAGATTATTTAGACGCCAGACTCTGTTTTTCAGTAGCTGTCTTTGTTTTTTAGTTAACATAGAAGCTCCCTACAGGTCTTCATCTCCTATTTCATCCATCAGCGAAGCAACGGAACTAACAGATAGCCCCCCAGAGTGCTCTACCTTGTCTTTGAACGCCTGAACTTTGACGTGCTTACCGAGTAGCTCAATGTTCTTCACTTTGTCAGGCCATTTGATTTTTTTCATGACGCCGACTAAATTACGCTCACCATCTTTAGACTCGAACATTTCAGCTAAGTCCATGCCACTTAATGATGTGCGCCAAACTTTTGGCCATTCATGAATAGGTTTAATGCCTCCGTTATCATGAAGGATATCCAGAACGTCCATTTGGTCTATTTCAACAAGCCTATTGAGAACGTAATCAGCAGTTATCTCTAATCGCTCACTGCGATCATTCATTAGTTCCTGAATTCGTTTTTCAATGTCAGGTTTTGTCAGGTTTTCATTCCCAACACTTCGTGCAGTTTTTTCGCTGTACCCCGCACGAATAGCCGCCTGTGTAGCGTTCAAGTCAACGAGGTACTCACGACAAAACATTTCCTGTTTATCGGTGAGTGCCATATCCATTCCTTTAAATTTCTTTAAACACAATTTCTTTCTTGTAGCAGAGCTTCACTAACCAAGTGCTGTTAATTAAAGCGCCGATAATAAACAATGGGTACATGTAACGGCGCAGTGTCATTTTGTAATGCAGTGTTCCTGTTTTCATATTCCACCCAATAAAAAAGGCCACTAGGGCCTATTCACCTACAAATAATAATTTTGGTTGAGTGAGTGAAAGTATTTGCTCATATTCCAATTGCAATGCTTTCTTCTCTTTCTTCCGCTTATTCATTAACTGGCTACCGAGGCGACCTTTCAATTCTGATTTAGCCGCTTTTAATGCATGACGATGTTGAGCCTCTTCGCCTAAATCTTTCCAGCGATTCATTTGCTCATGCATCCAGTTAAATGCTTGGATAAATTTTATCTTAATAAGCATCGCTGCTTTTCCTGTGAAACTCATCACCAGAAGCATATAGCCGTCTTTCGATAGTTTATACATTGGCTGGATATCACCATTTTTATCAATGTAATCAGTGGGCTCAAAATTGAGCTCAGCAAATTCCTCAGGGCAATCGTTGATTGTTTGCTTTATTTTCCTCAGTACATTCTTGTGTGTTTTACCAAAATACTCTGCAATCTTTTTGCTAGTCGTAAACACTTGACCATCAGATGCCATAACCATTTGTTGAAAATTAAATTCAGGGATAACCACTGTATTAGTCATAACGTATTACCTTCATTTGAAATGAACCCTCGTTCACATAGAAAATCAGCCCGTCGAAGCTCGCCAGCTATAACTGACTTCCTCGAAGGCTCATATCAAAGTGATTGGATTCGACGTTTTTGAATTGCTCTGTGAATGAGCGGTGAAATGCTTAGAGTTCGCAACCATCATCACGTATCACCACGTTAATCAAGTTGCTTCTAGTCTGTTCCTGGCAGTCAAGATAGTGATCACTCTTCTATTGGCGGAATTGCATCCATAAAAAAGCCCCGCTATTGCGAGGCATAATTAAGATTTTCTTTACTTTGTGGCTAAGGTCACTAGATCAATAAAGTCCTGACAGAACTCTAACCTGTGTCCGTGATCATCCACGAAGTTATATTTCTTAAAATGTTCTAATATTTCCTCGGGACTTTTCCCGTTAATAGGAGATTTAGAAATTGAATCGCGTTCCTGTTTCATCTTCAAACCTTCAATCAGTTGGTTATGATCAAGCCACTCAAACTTTGGAAGTAGCATTCCATAGTGGCAGTGTTTATCAGTACTTAAATGTTCCATCAAAGCTCCATCAAGGCCTAATGAATGCAAGTTCGAAAGGTCAATACCTTGATGTGAATATTAAAAAAGCTGGCTACAAATACCGTCAAATTAGCTAACTAGTTAAAGCGGGGACATCCTCGCTTTTTCAATTTCTCGTATTGCTTTCTTGTTGGGCTTTTAGTAAAGATTTTTCAGTGTCACTCTTTATTGCAGCTTTGATTATCGAAGCAATAGCAAAGAATGTAGCAAGTACGAACCAGCCAGAATATGCAGCAAAAGTTACATAAGCCACATCGGTTAATACATCATAAGTTCGCCACGCTATAGACTGGTGTTTGTGGTTTTTTGCGAATTTCTCTTTATCAACGAAGATAAGTAATATCCCCATGACAGCAAATAGCCACCCTGTGAAATACCCGATATTAGTTAGCCCTTCATTGTTCAGAGTCAACCCAAAATAAAGTGATGCAGCAACCACCACATCAATAAGAATTGCTAACAGCCTAGCCCTCATCGTAAACACTCCGTTTTAATGTAATTCTGCAAATACAAAGTTTGCTGTTCGTTCTCGACTATCATTTCTCTGAGACGTAGATAATCTTGTTCAACTGCTTTGTTAAGTCGTGCGGTGGCTTCATCGCTTCCGCTTTCGGTGGAATTCTTGGTGACTGTTGGACACTCGGCTTTGACGTACACCCGCTTATTGCCAGAGCTAACAGCGTCGCGAAGAGTATTGATTTCATTATTTGCACTGGCTAACTCCTGTGAGTGACGAATATCGAGTTGGTTTAATCGAGTGATACGGGCTTGGTAGTCTTTGTTGATGTTGATTTGTTGTGATAACTGATTGGTTGCTGTGTTGTAATCTTTGCTTAACTTGTCGTAATCATCCATCACCCACCACAGCCAGAATGCAGATATTGCCAGTAGACCAGCTAATACCTTAGTTAGCGTATTCATGCTGGATATGTCTTATGAGTTAATTGGAAGTGAGGGCCATCTTTAAATGTTTTCCAGTTACCGCCCCATTCGATATCAACGCTTAACTCTTTCGCAGCTTGCATCATGGCATCAGCTACTTTTTTAAAGTATGACCAATCGCTCCAAGGGATCTGATTATTTACCAGCGGAGCACAATCAACAGCGTGGCCAGTTAAGTGACGACTATTCATCGTTTGACTTTTACCACTTGCAACTAATTGTCGCTGTCGAGCTTCGTTGCGCTTACCTTCAATCACCATAAAATCAATATCGGTAATTTCTAATGCTCGATGTACTACCTTAACCAAATCAGGATGAACGCCACGGAGATTTTCTTCGCTACGTCTACTTAATCTAAACTTACTCACTTCCTGCCTCCTGTAAATTTATCCCAGAAGAAGTCCAATGCTAAAGAGCCGGCAGAACCACATAAGCCAGCCGTAAATAACGTGTAATAGAATGAGGCGTTAAGCTCTATTGATATAAGACCGCCCATCATTCCAGCAAAGCCAGATACGAACATTTGCATAATTGCCCCTACCCAACTCCACCGATACCCGTTACGTTTATTGTCAATAATGTATCTAGCCAATCCGCCGTATAGGGATATAGCGAATATGACACCCCATGCGGTGGCACTGAATTTGTCTTTCTCGTCCATTCGTGTCATACCGCCTCCTTTTTGGAGGAATTAGTTAATAGAACGCCGACTCACAGCTCTTGTGTGAATGTGAGGTGTTGTGATTGATTCTGTGGTCGGCATATACGAAAAAAGACCGCCTAAGCGATCTTCTGAATGAGTTGTTCGGAATAACCGAACATGTGAACTATCCGGAATTTCCGGAGAGTTGAACTTGTAAGGATTGCTTACAGGTTGCTATTCCCTCGAATTCGGGGGAATTAAAATAGAAAGGGACACCAGATGATGTTTTGATCGACGGATATCTGGTGCCACTAATCACACAACCCTCCAAAATGAAGAGTGTGCTAGATAGCAAAAAACCCCGCCGAAGCGAGGTCTTGAATGAGGTAAGTAAACTTAAGAGTCACGTAAAGCAACTTACCCTATAATTGTTGTCCATTTGTCCATTAATGTCAATAGCAAAGCTCAGCTATTTTCTTTACTTTATCTACACGTTTGCGATTATTCATTGCATTTCGCAGAGGTTCGTACAATAACCACTGAGCAGCTTTGAGTTTTTCGTCAACTTCTCTCCTGCAAGTTCTATGAGATGGCTTGGCGTACTTATTCCCTCCTCTCGTTTGCATTTTGCGTGGTTTTGCAACTCGGTGATAGTAAGATGCAATCGACAACTTAGATGAGCCATGAGCGTAATAACTTAGTAATATTCCATAAGCCTTTGTGTCGGTGGCGATGACTGAATCTACGACCTGAGAAATCAACATTCCTTCATCGTCATTGCACATAGGTCTTGATGGGTTTTTACTTGGCTCTACTGTTTGCATGAATTTATAAATCATGTTGATCATGCGAATATCAATACGACCAGAATATACCCACGCCCCCCACAGATTTAACCAACCATCTAGCCAGCGAAACTGCTCATCCGTTAATTCCCTTTCTCCGATATAGCTCATCTCGCCTCCGGTAATACTGTGTGATGTCTATCGCAACCTACCGAGTACATGATCCGGTTCCCAAACTGCTTTGCTTGGGTTGTTTCAACTATCCTCATGAAGCCATTGTTAAGCTGGATAACAGATAAATAACGCTTTGGTTTATTTCCTGTTCGTTCTGTCAACGCCCTAAACCTGCATTCTTCAATAGCTGCGATTAAGTCAGTGAACATCATCTATCTCCCATATCGTGATATCTAATGAGCCATTAGCAACCTTTTCACCTCGACGGATCCGCATATCATCAATTTGGCTATCATCGCCCCAAAATTCGGCATGAGTTAACGAATCGAAAACCGCTTTAGGCAAGTTATCGAGGTCTCTTTGTCGTTTATCTGGTGGATTTGCAGTGATGGCTATTTTGATGCGGGAAGTGGTTTTGACGTCTAGGTTATGTTGCTTGATGTAATCTGTTACTTGCTTTCGGTAGTTGGTGCCTTTGGTTGAGATGTAATGCCGCCCTCTACAATGCCGCCAGTACGTATTATTGCTCGGTGGCCACGGCAGCTTTAAGTGATACTCGCTCATGCCTTAATCTTACCCTCCTTGATGAGAATATCCTGAGTACGAATAACACCCTCTAAATGACATTGCTTTGCGTATTCCGCGTCAGTAATTCGTGTTCTTCGGTCTATTTCATCGTGACAAGCGCTACATGCCCAAGCACCAAAAATATCATTAGGTTTTATTCCGGTACCGCAAATGCCAGACATTCGATAATGAGCTAAGACGACAGTTTCAGAATTGCCATTACAGACACCAGGTATTCTTATTTGACATTCACGACCTCGAGCTTCTTTGCGTAACTTCGCCATCTCCTTCCCCTTTGATTTTTTCCATCACTTCCAAATGAGCGTATTCATCAGCACACTTGCTACACACGTAAATTTCATCATCCGTTAGTGGTCTATTGCATGACATGCAGTTCATTGCGAACTCCTTTGAGTAACGAGTCTATTTTCATCAACATCGGATTACCCATGCCTGCCGTGTTTGCCTTATCGACAAATGACAATCCACACATAAAATCATCCAGCACTTTTCTAGGCTTCTTTGCTTCAACTTTCTTTGCTTTTGGGAAAAGTGGAAGGTTAGCCAGTCGCTCTTTTTCAAACTGACTTCTCAGTCGAGTGATTGCATCGTCTGTAACGGCATAGTTATTAATTGGGCGAGTGCGTTTACGGCTCTTTGTTTCAACATACTCTACACACTTAAATGCAAGTAACTTTCTCAGAATCGTTCCTACCCTTGCAGGTGTTAAACCTGTTACTCGTGAAATGGTGTTGTGATTAAATGAGATAAATTCACGACCAACAACTATCACTCTCGCATAAGTCCCGTATTGTTCTTCAGTCATTTTCCAGCCTCCAACTCAATAGCCCGCTTTGCCGATGCTAACACTTCGCATAAGTCTTGCTCTTTGTCTTTATGCCCTCTTAATCCAGCGCAGAGAGCTTTTTTAATTAAATGCTGTAATGCTGGGTTGGTTACTTCAAAGGCTTTTAAAACGTCATACACATCGATTGTTATACCTTTACATGGTCTGTCGTATTTACTCATTTTGTTTCCTTTTTAATTCCATATATTGAGAGTTATCAGGTATCGTCACGAAACAATTTATACCTACCGCCCAGCGTTCAACCTGCCCCATGAAGTGGAACATTTCACCTGTATCAAGTTTTGATGTTTTCCGAAGTGACCTTACGCGCTCTGTAAGCTGTGTAGTAACATCAACCATATCGACCACCTCATAACCTAGGAACGAGTGCTTAAGCATTTCCTTAACGGTCTCTGGTGTGTAATTGGCATTGTTCTTACATAGATATTTGCTTATCTCTGAGCACCACAAATGGAAAGTGGAATTTTGAGATAGTGAGCGCTTGTTTTTCCAAGGCTTGATAATGATTCGGTGTGGTTGGTTTGTTGCTAGAACTTCTTTGAGGTGTTGCCATGCGGTATTTTTGGTTGATTCGTGGAAGAGAAAATCTGCTTCCAAGTTAGCCTCCTATTCATCGTCACCTTTTGGCTCTCGATAAATTACAATAACAAGTCCGTGTTTTGTTGTGACCCTTACCATTTGACTTTCATTTATTTTATCAAGCTCATAAGCCTCATAAAATTCAGCTATTGCAGCCTTCTTTCGTTCTTTTGACTTACGCTTGAAAAGCTTTCTGAATATCAAACTTGCGAACCAGCAAAACGCTTGTGTAACAATCCACACGTAGCCCATCATTGATAACGTGGCTACTATCCATTTGTATGTTTCATCACTCACTGTTAGCTCTCCTGTTCCAATCTCTAACTAATAACTCACGCTGTTCATCTGACGCTGGAACTTGAATAACGCTACCTGTTTCAAATATACAATCATCATCATGTTCAGCTTCTAGAAAGTGCCAACTTCGTGTACTTCTGATGCTTGCATCACATCCGCAAAAAGGGCATTTCTTGAGTTCGTTCATGCTATTTCTCCTGAAGGCGCTTGATTGACTCTACTTCTGCAAGCGTCAGACTATCGACTGAATATGGATTGTTGAAATAAACCGTCGCCTCTTTGAATGCCGTAGGAAAACCAGCTACTAGCGTCCCAATAACAACAATCGGGATAAATAAAATAACTAATAACCACTTGTCCATGTAGCACTCTAGCGAGTTCCATTCATCCACTTTTGAATGTTGATAAAATGACAATCTACGAGTTGGAAATAGCTTATTGTGAACTTTGCGTTTTATCTTCATCATTCACCCTCTGGCATTGTTATGTCTCTTAAGTACATATAGTGAGTGACTCTATGTATTGACTCCCAATTGCTATCATTCCCATAATCGCTAAATTCAAAAAAACGATAAGACTCTGCGCAATCAATCATCTCCATGAAATATGTTACAGTTCTAATTTTACAATCGACAATAATTAGTAATGGCTCGCCTATTTTTGGCAATCTCTCACTCACCTTAACCCAATTAGCTCCCTGCATTAGATGCCTCCTGCTGGCTTGAGGTAATCTTTAACTGATTACTTTCAAGCCTAAATAGTCTCGTCATAACTTTTTCACAACGATACGGCTTATGCATTTTTCGATTGCGATCCGCTGTCTTTTTCCCACCTCTCACATATCTACGCTTACGCATCATTGCTTCATCAGCGTAGAGCCACATCAGTTTTTTAAGTTCTGTTCCTTTCATCACTCAACACCTCTCTTAAAGTAGGTTACATTCTGTTAAAAATCCCTGAGTTAGAAACCTTTAGATACGCCCTTCCTCTTGGGAAGCATCGATTAAGTTTTCGATCCAAATTGTGCGTCTTGCTTTTTGGTTTGGCGCCATCAAAATAGAATAGTTTTACTTCTCGTGATTGCTGCTTATCGAGTAGTAATTCATAGTTTTTAAAACACTCATTGGATGCTGAATAGTCATAACCCTTGTGAAACAATATTCCTTTCATCTAAAAATCCTCACGATTCCCACTCATAGCCGACTTTAATTGCCTTGGCTTGCTCTAAGGTATTAGTCATTACTTTTGTGTTTGAAATATCACCCCAGCAATCACACTCAACTGGCGTTAGGTAATATTCATTTTCTGTTCCATCATCCGATTTGTAAGTGTGACGAACCGGATCACCTAATACCTTGGTGACAGTGCTTTTTAATAAGTTCATCTAAAAATCCTCTTGCGTGTTAAACGTTGGCACCTTGGAATCGGCGTTGTTGTGGTCTGCTACTTTGTTGACAAATGCTAGATGCTTGCGCCTGATCGGTGTCAAGAAAGTGACCATTTTTGAACAATTGATAAACTGTACCCAATTTCCCAAATCGGTTTTTTGTCACAATTATTTCTGCGTAAGCTGCTGCGGGGGAGTTCTCATTATAGACCGCATCACGGTAAAGCATGATGATGCTATCTGCATCTTGCTCTACACTTCCTGAGTCTCTTAAATCCGCATTGGTAGGTCGTTTGTTCGGTCTCTTTTCAACATCACGAGATAGCTGACTTAGTGAAATAACAGGCGTTCTGATGTTTTTAGCTAGCCCTTTCAACGTTGCTGAAATATGAGCAATAGCCAAGTCGTTACGCTCTGCGCGAGGTTTCTCAATCAACCCTAAGTAATCGACCATGATCAACGATAATTCGGGATGACGCTTCTTGTGTCTTGTTGAAATTGCAGTGATTTGTTCAACGGTTAATTTGCTGGCATCGACAACCCAGACATTCAGACCAAGTAAATTACCTGCACCCATAGATACCCTTCCCCAATCTTCGTCACTCATACGAGATGGGTTTCTCAATGCGCTAACAGATAGATTTGCGGATCCTGCAATCTGACGCTCTACGATTTGCTGAGAGTCCATTTCCATCGAGAAAATTAAAACGCCTTTCTTGGTGTCAGATCCGATAACATTTTGAGAGGCAACACCTTCTGTAATTTTCAGCGCGATTTCTGTTTTACCCATTCCTGGTCTAGCGGCGATAATGACTAAATCAACAGGGTTGATGCCTCCCATAATTTCATCTAATTCGCGGATCCCCGTTTTTAGTGTGTCCGACTCCTCGCCTTTGTTAACACGTTCTTGTAAAACTTCCGTGTAATCTTCGATTAACGATGACACATGGACTGGTGCGATATCACCTTTCGAAGAATGCATATCAGATGCCTGAGCAAGAAAACTTTCCATTGCCTCACTGGCTTGCTCAATAGTTCCGTTCTCAATCACACCACGCACAGAATCCATTAACTGGATCATAGCTCTACGGTTATGATTATCGGTCACCATCTTGGCATAGCCTTTTAGATTGGCTGCGCTAGGGCAATCCTTGGCTGTTTGAATGATGTTTGCTAGGTGTTCACTTCCCATTCCTTCAGCAACCATCATCATATCGATGACACCGCGAGACTTGGCTTGTTTTTGAATAACTTGATAGGCTTCTCGATAGAACCTAACTGAAAATGATTCAGGCTCTAAAGTGGCCAAAACATCCGAGGCATCAGGTGTTAACCCTGAAATTAACAAACCGCCAATAACACTTGCTTCAAATTCCGTATTGATCACTTAAAACCCCCTGTCAGCAAATTTACCTTCTCGAACACCCGTCAACGTTGTTTCTCTTAGCAGATAATCAATATCAGCCGTCCAGCCTGTGTCGTTTTCACCAAAATAAAATGGCTTAGCCATCCGCACAAAGGCTCTAACGTAAGCTCTCCAACCATCAACATTTGCCGTTGCAAGGTTTTTGATTATCTTCCTGATCCGTGTTTTACGTTTCTCGTTAGCTTCCACAGCATGAGGTAGTCTGTCACCAACTTCCTCGTTGTAGGCATTGAGATATTCATCGTAGTTAATTGGAGTTGATTTTCTCTTGGTAGGTTTTACCGATTCTCCCCCTTTCACCTCGTGAGGGGTAAGGGGTGTATTACTTTCTTTCTTTTCTTTTGTAATAGTTTCTTTTGTGTTTAGCTGACTTGGCTTATGTGAATTAGCCGTTTTAGCTAATGTTTTATTAGCTGACTTAGCTAATGTTTCGCTAACTTGGCTAATATTGAAATTCCACTCAGTAAAATCTTTGTTAATTCCAATTTTATTACCTGATGAAATAACAATATTCATAGCAATCATTTCATTCTTCGCTTTGCAAACATGAGTATGATGAATACCTGTCATTTCAGCTATTTGAGTGTTTGTAATACGGTCTAACTTTTTGCCGAAGCCGTA
Source organism: Proteus hauseri (assembly GCF_004116975.1). Classification (NCBI taxonomy): domain Bacteria; kingdom Pseudomonadati; phylum Pseudomonadota; class Gammaproteobacteria; order Enterobacterales; family Morganellaceae; genus Proteus; species Proteus hauseri. The sequence continues at coordinate 218,701 of NZ_CP026364.1, forward strand.
TGTCTTTCTGATGATCGCCATAACGACTTTTAGTTGTCTTGCTGTTAAATCTGCACACATAACAGCTTCAAATAGGTCGTTGGCTATTCTTGTGTAACCATCTTCAAGATTTGCCACTGTTGACCTCTCTTGCCGTCGTTGATTACCAAAGTCAGCGTATGCAACATTACTATTCATCGCCCTCACCTCCTAGTACCTGCTGACGATGTTCAGTGCGTATTTTTGCATCCTCGAGTATTTCTCTGAGACGCTTAACACCATCTTTAGTTACTAAACGATATTCACGAACTCTAGCGTTGTTTTTATGCACAGCACTATGATTAAATCGTTGTTTCATGGTATAATTCCCTTATTCATAAGCTGTATCAGCAAAAGGAAAGCTCAAAATCAGCTTCCCTTTAATACTGGTTATTGATACAGTGTATTTGTTAGTTGAACAGCCCTAATTGTTCTTCTCTAAAGGCCTCAGTTGTTCCCGCAATTGAGGCTTTTTCATATGCATGAACTTGAAGTTTTAATCTCGATAGTTCAGCCATATTTTCTAAATAGAGTTTGTAGTCTGATTCCCTGATAACTTTCTCGCCTTCCCTTACAAAACCAACCACACGACGTGTAGCAAGCATTTCGCATACACCATCAATAGATTGAATTCTTCTTGAGATAGTCGAGTCTGAGCGTGATGTGGCTTGTGCAATTTCTCGCTGATCACCATCACGTAATATTTGAAGTGCGTTACTAACTAAATGACGTGTTCTAAATTCAATAGCTCGTTTGTCACGAACTGTTTTGCATGTGTTTCCGTATTCCATTTGTTAAATTCCTTCTTAGATTACTTCCCGTTAGAGAACAGCAGTAATGATCCGTGGCTCATTCCATACGAGCTGGTATTGATATGTTCCACAGTGGCGGAACCTAGATTGTTAAAAGAGCGATTAAAACTAAGCAGCAAGTAATTTTTTCTGGCTAACTGATAGTAAGTATTCAGCTTTTACTTTCCCTTTTGATAGGGATTGGATTGTTTTTGCATAATTGGTTTTTCCAAAGAATTCTGTTTTTGGTAGAAAACCATTGTTAATCCATTTGTAAACCGCTCTCTCACTTACTCCACATGCTTTTGCTACTTTTGCAACGCCAATGTCAGTAATTGGCTTACGTAAATCATCCATAAAAATCTCCATTATCGTACTTTCAGTACACATTATCTCCGTACTGAAAGTCTTTTGCAAGAAGTTTATAATTGAACTCATGGTACAAGCAGAAAAAGTGCGGAATGATTTTTCCCGAAGGCTAGCACAGGCCTGTAAAGATGCGGGATTAAATGAACACGGCAGAGGGGCTGAGATAGTCAAAGCCCTTGGTGTCTCATCTAAGGCTGTTAGTAAATGGTTTAATGGGGAGTCTTTACCGCGGCAAGATAAAATGAATGCGTTGGCGAAATTCTTAAAATGCGATGTTATTTGGTTGCAGCATGGTAATGAAAATGTAAATAACGCCAATGTAAGTAACCCAAGACCTTATCGACCAGCTCCTAAGTACCCTGTTATTAGCTTTGTTCAGGCGGGTAATTGGACTGAAGCTTGTGAGCCATATACGTTGAGTGAGATCGATGAGTGGTACGAATCAGAGGTGGCTGTTCAAGGTTCCGCTTTTTGGTTGAAGGTTGAAGGTGACTCAATGACAGCCCCTATGGGCGTAAGCATCCCAGAGGGATGTCTAGTTTTAGTCGATACTGGTAGAGAACCTATAAATGGGAGTTTGGTGATAGCCAAGCTTACTGATACGAATGAAGCAACATTCAAAAAACTTGTTTTGGATGGAGCTAAATATCTTAAAGCGTTAAACCCAGCCTATCCCGCCATTACTATAAATGGTAACTGTAAAATTATTGGTGTTGTAGTTCAGATGATGATGCGATTTGTGTAACACAATGGCCTGACGACACGTTTTAATAATCTTATTTTAACCGATAGATGGCTATAAACATAACTACGATAAGTCCAATGCAAATAGCCAATAGGTTTCCATACTGGCTTTGTAATACTGCATTCGCCTTTTCTAATTCAATGATTTTGGCTTCCAAGTTAGGCATAGGAACCTCGATAGTGGATGAAATAGTTAAGTGGATTATTGCAAATACTGAAAGGATTATATCAATCATTGCAATAATTGCATCATACTTTATTGGTGTTTATTCGAACAGACGCAACGACCTGCGCAAAGAGTTTAATTCAGTTGCAGACCCTATCTACATAAGGCTCATTAAAGCCAAGAAAGATCTAGATTTAGGGCTATGTGTTCACCGTTCTTTAGTTAATGAAAAAGAAATATTAAATCTTTCTATCCATATGAAAGAAAAGGAAAGAGAAAAACTGATAGTGGCTTATAAGGAGTTTTGTGATGCTGTATCAATGATTAAGTGGGATAAGTATCACAAACCAACTTTAGAAGACGATGTAAGACAGCAGATAGTAGAAAGCCTTAAGCCTCTTATAGACTTAACAAAACATAGATAACCCCAGCCCTCACCGCGAGGGCTTTTTTGTACCCCATCCCCTCCAAAGAAGTGATCTGCATTCCAATCTGAGATTTTTTTGAAAATAAATTCCTTTCAAATTCAAGAAAATAGAACTAATAGTTCGTAATTGAATAAATTATTCGTACTTTTGGTCTTGATTAATCCGTACTTATAGTTCAATATATAACTCATCGAAGGCAAGGAGCCATAGATAAACAGGATGTTCGCTCTTTTACAAATTAACTCCCGCCATTGTGGGAAAGTTTCAAAACTCCAAGTGAGTATTGGGATTGGTGAGTGCTAAGGCTGATTAGCGGAACTTAGCGGGTTCAGATGGGTAAAGCAGAAGTGTGCATTGTAAGACAAGCTGCGTAAATAGCTGGAAAGCACAGTTACCCAATAAATCCAGTGAAAATCATGACGTGTATCCTCCTGATGGAGTGGCAGCTAACACTGGAAATAGTCTAAGTAGGAGTTCAGTACCTACCACCAATCACCAATACTTACTAACCGAGGGTAAACCATGCAACAGATTACTTACTTACCGCGTACTGGTAAGACAAATTCAAAGATGCGCCGTTATATCGCTAGAGGTGAATTAATGGCTCGTAAAGCTTTAGAAGAAGCTAAGCGCGGTCGCACTACTGAGGAAATATGGGATTCGATCATTAAGCCAGTCGATGAAACAGATGTGCTGGCAAGTTTGGTGTTGAGTCTTAAATCAGCACCAGATACACGTAAAACATTAAAACTTAAAGATAAGCCGTGCGAGTTCGGGGTTACGGCGAGATAAATAGGAGAAGTAAGATGAAATTTGAAGATTTAACAGAAGCATCTCAAGAATCGGCTCGTGCGGTTCTATCAGCCATGCTAGTTGATAGTTATCGACGCAATTTTAAATTAACTCGTGATGATATTTTAGAATTAGGTCATGGAGTTAGAAAGGCATTTGTGACCTTGGAGAGTGAAGAACCAAAACCTGAAATGTGTGGTAGTGGTTCTATTGGTTGTGACTTTAGTAGTAAACAAGCCCCGTCCATCTAATTCTTTCAGTTTCAGTTACAAGAACTTTAGCATTAGCTCTAACTGATTGGGCTACTTGGAAGGCTGTGCTACTTACAGCTTCAATATCATAATCTCCATTGCAGTAATATTCAGCATCAGGGAGATCGTATACTACACCATTATCACCAGTTATTTGCTTTGAAAATCCGTAGCTTTCCATTAAATCATATAGATCCTGATAGTCTGAATAATTAGCATCAGGTAATTCTACTCTCACTATAAACATAGCCATTTAAATCATTCCTTATATTGACTGTGGAATAACCAATATATCAATTTTCCTTGACTGTGGAAAGTAAGGAACCACCTCGCCTGACGTGGTTAAAAGCAGGCACAAGTTAACTAATTACAGCCCATTCTGTGGGCTGTGGTGAGTTGATTAATAGATAGGAGTTGCAATGAAATGTAGCAACAAATATTGCCAAGATGGCATTGAGTTTATTTCCTGTTGTTCTGGTCGTGAATGTGGCTGCATGGGTCAACCAGTAGCAGCAACCAATTGCAAGGAATGCAATAAAGAGAACAGAGAGCCAACAGACGAACGAGTTATTCAGGAATTGCAACATCTTGAATGGCTTGGTGATTAATAGATAGGAGATAGAGATATGTGTGACTGTTTAAATCATGTAGAGAAAGAGTTAAAAGAGAAGTTTACAGCCCGTGTAAGTGAGGGTGGCGAAATATCTAACAGTGAAACCGGATGGGATAACCAAGTTATTGATTTCACATTTGGAAGAACTCTTGTGATGCTTAATTTTAAATTCGCCTACCGAGCAAAAAAGAAAAACGGTGAAATGGCGAAAAACCTAACCCGATTGGACACAAAAGTAAAAATGTCTCACTGCCCTTTCTGTGGCGTGAAATACGATAACTAGCATCGTGTTTAGTTAATAACGGAGGGGGTATGGCAGATAAAACAGGTGGAGCGGCTTTTCCAGCAAGCGGGCATCCAGATATGCAATTTGTAGCGCAGGAAGGTATGACGTTGCGAGACTATTTCGCAGCTCAATGTATGCAAGGTCACTGGGCTGCGGACAGATTCGACTACTGGGATTTCCCCCATGGTCGTGAAGATGAGTGTCTGGAGCGAGATGCGGCAATATTCTACCGCATGGCAGATGCGATGTTAAAGGCTAGGGGGTGATATGTGGGGAAAATGACATTCGTAGTTGAGTATGAAGATGGCAAGGAGCCGACTGTAAATGCTGGCACGGAGATACTAGGAGGTAAATTGTTATCGGTTGGATTTGGTGATTGCCATGACGGACTGTTAACTCAGGATGAAGTTAGCGCCTTAAATCACGCAATTAACTTTAACGATTTGAAAGAAACCTGCGAAGACTTTGAAGTCAATTATGACGAAGTTGTAGCAAAACTCTAAAACCCTCGGTCAGCAGTAACCCACCACACAAACACCAGATAACCACCCTATCGCTCACCTAGCGAGGTAACAATGAAAACTAACTATTACAGCGCTATGCGTGATTGCATGGCGGTGCGTATCACTACGCCTTTTTTACAACTCGCACGTCAGGCGGCAAGGATAGCCGTCTCAACTAATAACAAGGATGTCTGGCGGTTGGCGAGTCAACTACAGAAGATGGCTTACGGGAGGAAAGTATGTCACTGACTATACGTTACACCTATGCAGATATGACAAGTAGAAACCGAAATAATGGCACGGAAATAGCCTTTCAGAATCTTAACGATGTCAGCATTGAAACCGAATCATTCAGAGAACTTACTCAATATTACCAACCAGAACCGTCAGAAGTCGTTGATTACATCATTAATCAGTATGACGCAAAGTCACTCGCAGCAGCTATTCATCTCTCAGGACGAGGGGAGGTAGTCGCAAAGATACTCAATGAGTTGTATTTCAGGAGGGTTGCGTGACTCAGCATCAACAATGGCTAGAAGAATTACGCAGGAAGCGTAAAGAATCGCAGAAACGCGAACACGATGAATTTATGTACCAAACGGAAGTGTTAGGACGGCAGGGATTGCCAGTACCAATGAAAGACTTTCAAGGTGAATTTAATTAAGGAACTGTAATGAATATTTATATTGATATCGAAACCATACCATCACAAGACCCAGTGGTTAGACAGCAATTCATAGATGATGTAACCGCTCCGGGTAATTACAAAAAGCAAGAATCAATTGATGCGTGGCTAACTGAAAATCGTGAAATTGTCGGTGAAGAAAACTGGAAAAAAACAAGTTTTGATGGTGGTTTGGGTCATGTTTGCGTGATTGGCGTAGCAATTAATGGCGGAGAAACCAAAACTTTCTACGCGGAAGATTATCTAGCTAATGAAAAGAGAATCATCACTGATTTATTTGAGCTAATTGACGAAAATTACGACCCATCAAAAAACATACCACCTGTATTTATTGGTCATAACGTAGCTGAGTTTGATCTTAAATTCCTATTCCAACGCGCTGTTGTTCTTGGAGTTAAACCTCCGAGAGTGATCCCTTTCGGAGCTAGACCATGGGATAAAGCTATATTCGACACGATGACTGTATGGGCTGGTCATAATGGACGTGTATCGTTAGATAAGCTCTGCTCTGTTCTTGGCTTGGACGCTAAAGGCTCTGAAACAGGCGAGGATATAGACGGTAGTAAAGTTTGGGATTTTGTTAAGGACGGCAAAATTTCAGTTGTAGCAGAGTATTGCAAGGGAGATGTAGATAGAGTTAGAGCTATTCATAAACGTATGACATTTCAATTAACCGCCTAGTTTGGCGGTTTTTTATTGGAGGTAATTATGAGTAAAGAATTCTACAAAAAGATAGCCGGTATTCAGCAAAATTTAAAGGCCCCAAAGAACCTAAATAACTCATTCGGTAACTACGCATACAGGAGTTGCGAAGGAATTCTGGAATCAGTTAAGCCGTTACTAGATGGGTTAGTTTTAAGCATCACGGATGATGTGGTTGCTGTTGGCGACAGAATTTATGTCAAATCTACTGCGACTCTAACGGATGGAGAGCACTCTCACAGCGTGACAGCGATGGCAAGGGAGCCAATGTCAAAAAAAGGGATGGATGACGCTCAGGTAACAGGGGCAACTAGCTCTTATGCTCGTAAGTACTGCTTAAATGGACTTTTTGCAATTGACGATTCGAAGGATGCGGATAGTAACGAGCATAAACAGCAGGAAAGAAACTTTAATCCTGATGTTGTTTTGTCTGAGTTCGCTGGAAATGCGATGAATATTAGCAATATAAAAACACTAAAGGCTGAGTTTGGTAAAACATGGAAGTTACTTGATAACACACCAGAACAAGCAAAAGCGAAAGAAGTTTATGACATTAGGAAATCAGAGTTGGAGGCTGTTTAATGGCAACTAAAGGCGTGAATAAATGTATTCTCATTGGTCACTTGGGGCAAGACCCTGAAATCCGCTATATGCCATCAGGTGGCGCTGTTGCAAATCTCACATTGGCCACATCGGAATCGTGGCGTGATAAGCAGACTGGTGAGATGAAGGAGAAAACTGAGTGGCATCGAGTATGCATCTTCGGAAAATTAGCCGAAATTGCAGGTGAATATCTGAAAAAAGGAAGTCAGGTATATATCGAAGGTTCTCTGCAAACCAGAAAATGGCAAGACCAAAGCGGGCAAGACCGACACACAACGGAAGTAGTAGTCAATATTGGTGGAACAATGCAGATGCTAGGCGGTAACGGTGGTAATCAGGCAGGAAGCCAGAATCCACAGTCGCAAGGATGGGGTCAACCACAGCAACCGCAGAAGCCAGCACCACAAAATGAACCACCTCAAGATTGGGATGATCAAAAAATACCCTTCTAACCACCCTACCCGTTTAACCAAAGGATATAACCATGAGTATTGATTACGAGCCAAAGTTGATTGTTGGCACTGATATGGAAAAGGTAACTATTGATGAGGAGTCAATCGAATATTTACTGAATGACGACTACACACAACACGGGTCATACTTCAGTGGTCGATTTAGTTTTATTGGTAAAGAGGTGAGCGAAGAAGAAATTAAGAACCCTGATTTCGTGTATAGATATATATCACTCAAACACGAAGTAGCAAAGGAGTTAGACGTTACACCTGATGATATCACGCTAAGGAATGGCGTGTTAATCATGTAATTAATTAACGGACTCAGTGCAAGGATGCAAACAGGAGATAGATATGAAATTAAAAAGTGGTGCTACGTCATGCCATCATTGCGGTAATGATTATTCATTCTATGTAATTCATACAGCATCAGGTAGCACTAGTTATTTTTATGGTTTTAATGGTGATGATGCAGATAACACTCACCTGTGGGATGGGGTTAGGTTGAAGTCTAAAAGACGGCTTTTTGCAGTGAATGCCAGAGAAGCCTTGGTTCTGTTATGGAAGATTAACTCGCAGGGATGCAATAAGAGGAATGAATAATGGCAATAGTTCAGTTTTACATAGCTGACAGTAAAGATGAAGACCCATCAGAAATTACCAATAACCTCCGATATGAATTACCAGATGATCATAACTTCAATGCTGATGATGACGACTTTGAATTTTGCATTGAAGAATGTGCAGAATATCATCACGCTGACTGTGACGGGTGGGAAGATAAATGGCCGTTGTTATTCATGTTATGGATTGACGACCAATATCTTGGCACGTTTGAAGTTGAGCGTGAGTTTGACCCAGTATTTTCAGCTAATAAGGTGGAGTGATGAAATTAACAGAACGTCAAATTAGCACATTAAAAAATGTAGATAATGGATATGGTCAGTTAAGCAATAGTATATCAATTTTCTCACTGGAGAATAAAGGACTTATTAAACTTCACCCTAAAGATGGATGGAAATTAACAGAGTTAGGTATTGAAGAACTAAAAAGGTGGAATGATGGATATATTAGAAGAAGCATTTGAAGTCTGGTTTAAGAAGTCTCACGGTTATAGCCCATCAGTAGCGCCACCTGATAGTCATTTAATTGGCGTTAGGCGCATGGCATTTGAGGCTGGTTATAGAGCAGCTTTGATTGAATGCAAAGATATATTAATCAGCGACGAGGTGGAAATAAAAGATGAATGATAAATACAAAGCCGAACTAATTAACGGCAAACCAGTTATTCCATTAAATGGAAATTTGATTGAAAAAGGATTTATTTAATATTCAGATGCAGTAAAAAGAGCTAATAATTTAAATTCTAAATTCAAAGTAGCGCACACATATAAAATTAAATAACCATGCAAATAATCGGATATGTATTACTCATGCTAATACAGGGTTCCGCTGTGCCTGTAACGGAAGATATATACACGCAATCGGAATGCAATAAACGTGCTGAATATTTAATGTCAGTGAGAAATGTTGATGTTGTTTGTGGAGAGGTGATTCGTGGGAAGTAAGCGCATTAAAGTACCAAAGGATTTACTAGAGGAATTAGCTAACACTTATCAAGGGAAAATATATTATTTTATGGAGTGGCATAAAGGATTTTACGAAGAGGTAGGTTCTCCAGGTAGTAGAACTTACAACGAATACGTTGATAACTTTAACGCTGTGGCTGCCTTATTAGACTGGGATAAGATGGAGAAAATAAAATGAAAATTAAATTATTGAATAATGCAAGATACAAATCTTTAGCCAGCCTAAAATACCCCATAATTGTTTTAGGCTCTAAGCATGGTGACATGATAGAGGTTAAAGGCGACCAATTTCATCTTGGCGACCGCAGAGATACTTTTTTATTTGTAGTAGGAACTGAATGCGAGGTTATTCATGAATAAATACACCGAACTATCTGACTTCGAGATTAATAAAAAGGTTGCTGAGAATCTTAAATTAAACACAATTTCATATGAACGCACTGAAATAGTTTTGTTTGATGATATGGATGCAACGCCTTTCGACCCTTGCAACAACCCTGCTAACGCAATGCCGATTATTATTGAGAATAAAATATGCATGAATTATATAGATAACGATATTGGTTGGTGTGCATATCATTTTGATGAAGGGAAAGGTGAGTTGGAAATTTACGATAAAAACTATTATCGCGCAGCTATGACTTGCTTTTTGATTATGAAGGGTGCGGAGAATGAAGGCTGACTACGGAGGTAGCTATACACCAAAGGAATTGCGTGATAGATGGCAAACTCCCCTACCTTTATTCACAGCATTGGACGCTGAATTTGGTTTCTATTTAGATGCCGCTGCCGATAAAGATAATGCTCTCTGTTCTTATTATCTAACCGAAAAAGACGACTCGTTAAATTGCGACTGGGAAAGCTATGGTGCTATTTGGATTAATCCTCCCTATTCAGATATTCAACCTTGGATTAATAAAGCCGCCGAGCAATGTAAAAAGCAATTACAGCCTATCGTGATGTTAATTCCTGCTGATACTTCTGTCGGTTGGTTTAATTCTGCATTAGAAACAGTTGATGAAGCGAGACTAATTACAGGAGGAAGAATATCTTTTATTAATGCAGGAACAAACAAACCAGTTAATGGTAATAATAAAGGCTCAATGCTTTTAATATGGCGACCATATATCAAACCACGAAAGATAATTAATACTGTCGATAGAGATGAGTTAATTAATATCGGCAATAAAATATTAAATGAATGGAAAATAGCGTAGGTGAATTATGAGATTAATAATTCGCGGTGAAGTCACGCCCACAGAAAGGATTGCTATTAATGAGGCACTGGAAGCCCATAAAAAGAAATATAATCGAACTGGAATAATCGTTAGCCACAAAATAAAGATAGGAAAGAATATTTATCCCGTCGAAATAGAAAACTGTCGTAAATCATATATGGTCACTTTGCGTAATAAAAGGCAAAGACTATGAATGCACAAGCAATGGAAAACGCACGAAGGCAAATAGCAAAGGAATGCCTCATCGAACTCAGAAGCCACGGAATACCCAACGACAAATTAACAACTAAAATCCTCAATAAATACACACCAAAGTTTAAGCCTTTAAATAACATGAATTATCAGGACAAGATGGTTCTATCGTATTACCTACGGAAATTACAAAAGGAAGAGAAAGATGGATAGATTGCAACCAGACTCGCTAGTCGATTTAAAATTTATTATGTCAGACACTGGGTTTAAGAAAACATTTATTTATGATCGCATAAAAGAAGGAAAGCTACCGGAATCAACAAAGATACACGGTAGGTCAAGATGGTTATATTCAGATGTATTAGAGCTAAAAAGAAAGTTGATGTCATCGTGATATCTCATCGATGTAATCAGCGAACCACTGCATCATTTCCCTTCTTTTATCCAGATACTCAGCATGATTATAAACGCCACGAATGGTACTTTTATCAACATGCGCCAGCTGCCTTTCTATTAAGTCACGGTTGAAGCCATGCTCATTCAATATTGTACTGAATTGATGTCGGAAACCGTGACCACTCGCCAGGCCATCGTAGCCGATTTGTTTGATAACCATTAACACAGAGTTCTCGCTGATCGGCTTTCTTTTATCACTCCTTCCGGCAAAAACAAAATCTGATATATCACCCGTCATTGATCTCATTTTTAGCAAAAGCGACTCAACCTGTTTTGACATCGGAACAATGTGAGGCTTTCTACTTTTCATTACCTCAGGTCTAATGTTTATAGTTTTTCCATCAAAATCTATATCAGACCACAATAGGTTTCTCATTTCATTTGTTCTTACTGCTGTATATTGTAATAATTCAGTGGCTAGTTTACTGATAATGCTACCAGTAAAAGATTGAAGCGACTTATTGAAGTCGGGGATCTGCTCTTTAGTTAAGAACGGGAAATGTTTCTTTCTATATCCCTTTTCTGCATCAGCTAAATCAGGTGCTGGGTTGTACTTTGCCCTTCCTGTAATAATTGCATATCTAAATACTTCTCCACACCTACGCCTAGCCTTGCTGGCTCTCTCCATTGCTCCCCTTTCTTCAAACTTTCTTATTACCTTTAGAAGCAACGTCGGTGCGATATCATCCATTTTGTAATTACCTAAAATTGGTAAGATGTCGGATGAAAACATAGATTGAAGTTCTTTTCTGTATTTTTCTGACCACGTATCTTTTTTGTAATCAAACCATTCATTAAAAACATCAACAAACAGATCTTTGTTGCTTTCTTCTTTTTTGGCTTGATTGATATCAATTCCCTTTGCCAGTTCTTTTTTTAATTCGAATACTTTTTCTCTTGCTTCCTGCAGAGATAGTTCTGACAATTTACCAAGAGAATATATCTTTTCTTTACCCATAAACTGATATCTCATTTGCCAAGCTTTGACGCCAGTTACTGGTATAAATAGATAAAGGCCGTTACCGTCAGAAACCCTATACGGTTTATCTTTTGCTTTAAATGATGATATCTGCTTTACAGTTAGCATTTTGGGTAAAATCTCGCTGGGTAAAAAAATTTACCCAATATTTACCCAATAAAGATGGCGGTTGTCAACGAACTAATGCGAACTACAACGGAAAAGAAATTGCTGTGTGTATTGGTTTTTGTGGGATTTTACGAACGTGGGCGAACTAATGCGAATGGATTCAGAGCGTTCCCTACAGGAATCGAACCTGTAACTAGCCCTTAGGAGGGGCTCGTTATATCCATTTAACTAAGGGAACCTACTTAGATAGGTATAGTACTAATAATGTACGAGGGGTATTTTACCTCCCTCACCTTGTTTTAATCAAGTTTTAACGCACTGATATTGGAGGAAATTTACTTTGCCGATTTTTTATACGCTGTAGTTTGAGTTAAAATATGCTCAAATACATCAGCTAAAACTGTTTTAACTGCTTCAAGAATAGCTTTGGTGAATACCCCATCTCTTTATTAAACATCGCACTAAAGGCACTTGGATTTTCATATCCTAGTTCTAATGCAACTTCTGTCACTGAATACCCTTTTTTTAACGCCGTTAATGCATACATTAAACATGCTTTTTGCCGCCAAACGCGAAAAGAAAGCCCTGTTTCTTTGTGAAATAAACGAGTAAAAGTACGAAGGCTTTTATTCAGTTTTTCAGCCCACATTTCTGGCGTGGTATGAATATTAGGTTGAGACATAAAAGCCGTGCAAAGTTTATCTAACAACCTATGCTGTGGTAATGGAGTAAAATAAGGAAGCGGCTTTGCTAACATTAATTCATGACATAACAATGTTAATAACGCACTATCTCGTCCCTCTAAATCATAAAGTAACGGTAGTTGATTAGCAGAAAGTAATAATTGATGAAATAACGGCGATACTTGTAACACCTCACAACAATTTGAATTCCGAGGTACTTTACTCGGTTCAATATAAAGACTATAAGTACTACTTCCTAACATTAATACTTGGTGCTCTTTTTCTGCGGGGATCCATACCCCACTATAAGGTAATACAATCCACTGCCCATCTTCTGTTTTTACCTTCATTACACCGTTTGGCGCATAAAGAAATTGCGCTCTGCGATGATGATGAGTCTCAAGTAATGTATCGTAAGGATAATCGGATCCTAATGCTAATATATCTCTGGGAAGATGATCCACACTATTAATATCAATGTTACGCATATCTTAAAATTGTCCTAAATTCGTATAAGCTTGTCTTTATTACGTGGGTCAGCCACTAATTTAGTGTATATTATCAATCTCCTGACTCAACAGGAGAATTAGAATGACACTCTGGCTGATTTCGTTTGGTTTAATTTCAGGCATTACAACTTGGTTATTTGGTTTTGGTGGTGGGTTTGTCACCGTTCCCCTACTTTATACACTTATTCTCACTCTATGGGGAATTGATAGCCTGCCCGGTGAACATGCTATGCAAATCGCAGTAGCGACTTCTGCACTTATTATGTTGTTCTCAGCAACTATCACGACACTTAAACACCATAAAGCAAGAAGAATAGAGTGGAAATCTATTACTACTCTATTTATTGGTATTGCTCTTGGTGGAATTTTAGGTGCATATCTTGCTTTAATAGTAGAAGGAGAATGGATCAGGTGGATCTTTATCGGCTATCTTATTATCACTATTTTAGATTGTTATTTGCGCCCTGGCTTTATAACTCCAACTCATATAATAAAAAATAGACATAATACAAAAGAGACAATTACAGGTACTTTAATTGGTATTGTTGCGGCATTTTTAGGTGTTGGCGGAAGTGTTATGACGGTTCCTTTATTACGTCGTAGGGGTACACCTATGATGCAATCAGCCGCAATGGCAAACACATTAACACTGCCTTTAGCACTCACTGCAACATTAACCTATCTCGCTCTCTCTTTTACTGCACCATTAAATAATGAAGCTGGTTTTGTGGGATATATCTGGCTTAAAGCTGCACTAATTCTGATTTGTAGCACTTGGGTTGGCTTAAAAACATCAGAACGGTTTTTATCTCGCATTCCTGACCTTTGGCATGCCAAAGTCTACCCTTTACTACTAATTCTTGTATTACTCGTCATGTTACTCTAGTTCTTTTCTTTCTATTTCAAAATCACGGCTACTTTATATATTGCCAGTATCATTAAGTAGCCCTATTTTTTAACATTTCACTTTATTCTTTTCCTTCACAATCTCGATTAGTTTCTTACTTGTTAAATAAGACCTAGTAAAAAACGTCTTTATTTGACAATCAGTATACACAGGATTAACCATTAACATCATTAATTAATATTTAAACATAATGAATAATGATTTATAAATTGTCTTGTTAAAAATATCAATTTTATTGCTTTTTATAAGCATTTTTTTATCCAAGATAAGTATTTTTATTGCTTAAATTATATTGGTATTTACACAAAAAATAACAAGTTATCTATTTTTAATAAAATTAAATAAAGGAAGAAATGAATTTAAAATAGAGAGAAAAAAACAATTAAGTTTAATTTAAAATAACAACTCAATTACAACAACACCTCACATCGATATATAATTAATTATATACCGAATATTATTTTCATTAATTTTTAAAAATAATAAATAGTATATTTAAAATACACTTTAGCAAAATAGATTAATAACATAAGTAAGTGAAATATAAAGAACAAAAAATTATTGTTATACAAGGTGTTTTTACTGACACACACAATAAATTATTATTAAGAAGGTCAGTAGAAGAAAATAATTATCATTTAATTTTGTCTATTTTTGTTAATTATTTCTATTACGTTTATTAACGTCTTATTCTCTTCTATTTATTATTTACAACTAACCTATCACTTATCGATTAATAAATTGGAGACGCCATCAAATATTTATTTAACCGCTTGTATATAATATTTAGCTATAAGAAGAAACTGGAGGTTATATGAGTATTAGTCGTCGTTCTTTCATTAAGGGGATGGGAATAGGATGTGTTGGTTGTACCGTTAGTAGCTTACCACCCGGTGCACTTGCATTTAATCCTATAGATTCTCTTAAGGGTCAAACCAAATTAACGCCAAGTCTGTGTGAAATGTGTTCTTATCGCTGCCCGATAGAAGCACAAGTTGTTAACAACAAGACTGTCTTTATTCAAGGGAACCGAAACGCAGAACATCAAAGTAGTCGTGTATGTGCAAGAGGCGGCAGTGGTGTCAGCCTTGTCAACGATCCAAATCGTATTGTCAAACCAATGAAACGTAAAGGCCCAAGAGGGGCTGGTGAATGGGAAGTTATTAGTTGGGAACAAGCTTATCAAGAAATAGCTGAGAAAATGAATACCATAAAACAAACTTATGGCGCAGAGACTATTTCTTTTTCATCTAAATCAGGTTCACTCTCTTCTCACCTTTTCCATCTTGCCGCGGCATTTGGTTCACCAAATACCTTTACACATGCAACAACCTGTCCTGCTGGTAAGGCTATTGCCGCATCTGTAATGATGGGCGGCGATCTTTCAATGGATTTAGCAAATTCAAAGTATATTCTTTCTTTTGGTCATAACCTTTATGAAGGCATTGAAGTTGCAGAAACCCATGAATTAATGACCGCACAAGAACGCGGTGCAAAATTAGTCAGTTTTGATCCTCGTTTATCTGTGGTTTCAAGTAAAGCAGATGAATGGTTTGCTATTCGCCCAGGTGGGGATTTACCTGTTCTTATGGCTATGTGTCATGTATTAGTTAAAGAAAATCTCTACGATAAAGATTTTATTGAAAAGTTCACCGTTGGTTTTCCTCAATTAGAAGAAGTATTACAAGACACCACGCCAGAATGGGCACAAGCGCATTCTGATGTTCCAGCTCAAGATATTATTCGTATTGCTCGTGAAATAGCTGCAAAAGCACCTCACGCATTAATTATGCCAGGCCACCGCGCAACTTTTAATAAAGAAGAAATTAATATGCGCAGAATGATCTTCACCTTCAATGCCTTACTTGGCAATATTGAACGTGAAGGTGGAATGTATCAGAAAAAAGCTGCAGCAAAATATAATAAATTAGCAGGTATTAATGTTGCACCTGAATTAGCAAAACCAAGCGTTAAAGGAATGCCTGAAATTACGGCAAAACGTATCGATGCCACTGCACCACAATTTAAATATATTAATAAAGGTGGTGGTATTGTTCAGGCCATTATTGATTCAACCTTAAAGGGTGTGCCATATCAAACCAGAGCATGGATCATGTCGCGTCATAATCCATTCCAAACAGTGAGTTGCCGCCCTGAATTAGAAAAAACCGCTCAAAAACTCGATTTAATTGTTAGTTGTGATGTTTATTTAAGTGAAAGTGCAGCTTATGCCGATTATTTATTACCAGAAACAACTTATTTAGAGCGCGACGAAGAAATTTCTGACGTTTCTAGTTTAAACCCAGCTTATGCATTGCGTCAGCAAGTTGTTGAGCCTATTGGTGATACGAAACCAAGCTGGTTAATTTGGATGGAATTAGGTAAAAAATTAGGACTAGCTCAATATTTTCCTTGGGAAAATATGGGTGTTCGTCAGCTTTATCAGGTTAATGGTGATGAAAATCTGTATAAAGAAATTCATAAAAAAGGGTATTTATCCTACGGTATTCCGTTGTTACTACGTGAACCTTCTTATGTAAAAGCCTTTGTTGAAACTTATCCCGATGCCATTAAACATGTTGATAATAACAACATGATGGAAAAATCGCTCTCTTTTAAATCACCAAGTGGCTTAATTGAAATCTATTCCGAAGAACTAGAAAGCCGTTTAGAAAATTACGGTATTCCTCGTTTTCATAACTTCCCATTAAAAGAAAAAGATGAACTCTATTTTATTCAAGGGAAAGTCGCTGTTCATACTAATGGCGCGACACAATATGTTCCGCTATTAGCCGAATTAATGTGGGAAAATCCAGTGTGGCTACACCCTGAAACAGCAAAACATCATGGCATTAATCATGGTGATGAAATCATTTTAGAAAACAACATAGGTAAAGAAAAGGCTCACGCCTTAATCACTGAGGGCATACGCCCTGACACTGTATTTGTTTATATGGGATCAGGCGCAAAAGCGGGTGCGAAAACAGCCGCGACGACAACCGGCGTTCACTGCGGCAATTTATTACCTCATGAAATTAGTCCTGTATCAGGTACTGATGTTCATACATCAGGTGTCAGAATTAGTCGGGCTTAAGGAAAAAAATACCTATGAATAGCAATAATAAACAATATGTTATGTTACATGATGAAAAACGTTGTATTGGATGCCAAGCCTGTACCGTTGCATGTAAAGTCATTAATGATATTCCTGAAGGATTTAGTCGTTTACAGGTTCAGATCCAAGGACCCAATAATGACGCCGCAGGACATCCTCACTATCAGTTTTTTCGCGTTTCTTGCCAACATTGCGAAGATGCACCTTGTGTGTCTGTTTGCCCTACTGGCGCTTCTTTTATAGATGAAAATGGTATCGTACAAGTCAAAAAAGAGCTTTGTATTGGTTGTGATTATTGTGTTGGCGCTTGCCCTTACCATGTTCGTTATATCAACCCAATGACTCATATCGCTGATAAATGTAATTTCTGTTCTGATACCCGATTAGCAGAAGGTGAATTACCCGCTTGTGTTTCAGTATGTCCAACCGATGCTCTTGCCTTTGGTCGTGCTGACTCACCTGAAATTCAAGCTTGGATCAAACAAAAATCTGTTTATCAATATCAATTAGATAATGTCGGAAAACCAAGTTTATTCCGTCGTAAAGAAATTCATCAGGGAGATAAAGCATGACAAGTATCTGGGGAGCAGAACTCCATTATACGCCCGATTATTGGCCTGTATGGCTGATGGCTGCCGGCCTATTAGTTGTTGCAATGATAGCCGTGTTAGTCCTTCATGGTTTTCTTCGTTATGCGTTAGCCCCCAAACACACGGGCCATTATGAAGAAGAGCGTGTTTATCTTTATTCTAAAGCAATTCGATTTTGGCACTGGGGAAATGCCTTGCTATTTATCCTATTACTGGTCAGCGGGTTTTTAGGTCATTTCTCTATTGGTAATGTCACATCAATGGTGCTGCTACACAAAATATGTGGTTTTATTCTTATCGCATTTTGGATTGGCTTTATCATCATTAATCTAACAACTAACAATGGTATTCATTATAAAGTTAGATTTAGTGGCCTAATAGGCAGATGTATTAAACAAGCTCGTTTTTATCTGTATGGCATTATGAAAGGAGAACCACATCCTTTTGCTGCAACAACTACAGATAAATTTAATCCATTACAACAACTAGCTTATTTAGGCGTAATGTTTGGATTAGTACCTTTACTGCTGATCACAGGATTATTATGTCTTTATCCTGAAGTGCTCGGTTATGGTTATTGGATGTTAAAAGCGCACTTAGTTTTAGGTATTGTGGCATTAATGTTCATTTGTGCTCACTTCTATCTATGTACTTTAGGTGATACTTTCACCCAAACATTCCATAGCATGGTTGATGGTCATCACCGCCACCAAAAGCATGATGATCATGCAGTTAATCGTGAGAAAACAGAGCATTAATTTCTAATTTTTTACTATAAACCTGCTTCATTTTTCTCTAAGTGCCCGCTTATGCGGGCATTTTTTGATCTCAGTTCAGAAATAATTTCATAATTTTATTATTCGCATATATATCATTTTATTTACATGTTATTGCGTGTATAGTCTGCCCCCACTTCGCTATATACATTTTTATACAATGAAATGCATTGCATATATTTGCAGCGCACATCGCTATATAATTTTATATATAAAGGTGGTTTATATAACTAAAAAATGAATAATTGGAGTTTATTGTGAATAAATTTATCATTGCGACAATAACTTGTACTGTTGCACAAGTATTAGCCATCTCAGGGAGTGCTGCTGATAACGCTGAAAAAATCGTTGTTGTCGCACACCCGATTAACAATAGCGAAGCCGGTGCAGGATTTGTTATACGTGAAATAGATATGGGCCCATTAGGCGAAAAGAAATGGTTGGATACCCCCTACATAACAAATACGTTCACTCAATCAATGATTGAAAATCAGCAAATTACAAGTGTTGCTGATATTTTAAAATATAATGCTTCATCACAAATGCAAGCCCGTGGTGGTATGGATGTAGGTCGCCCTCAAAATCGGGGTATGCAAGGTAATGTCGTTGCTAACTCTCGTTTAGATGGCGTTAATATTATTTCAACTACTGCATTTCCTATCGAAATACTTGAGCGCATTGATATCATTAATGGATTAACAGGCTCACTTTATGGTCCTGCAAGCCCTAGTGGGCAATTTAACTTTATTCAAAAACGCCCCACATTAAAGCCGCTTACCTCTATTAATGTCGCTTATATTAATGATGGGCAATTTAAAGGGCATCTCGATCTTGGTGGATTTATTGATGATAACAATACCTTTGGTTATCGCATCAATTTAGTGCACGACGAAGGTAAAGGTTACGTGACCAGTAGTAAAATGCGTCGCCAATTAATCAGCACCGCATTTGATTGGAATATCTCGTCTGATACTGTATTAGAAATAAATTTCAGTGACTATTGGTTTAAAAAAATGGGCTATCCTGGCGCATTCTCTTATGGTCCTAAAGTTACTTCATTACCTGATGCGCCCAATCCAACAAAAGCAGGCTATGGTCAGGATTTTGCTGGCGTTGATTTACATACCCGAACTGTTAGCAGCCGTTTAAAACACAATTTTAACGAGGATTGGCAAGTTAGTGCTGCGGTGGGCTATCAAACTGCAGATCGTGGTTTCCGCTCTATATCTAATCAACTCAGTAATGATAGTAAACAATTTACCCCGACTTTATCAGTCCCTTCTACTTATGGCCGTTTTACTGTGTTAAGTAATTCTATTAATTTAAATGGTCGGGTGCTAACTGGTACTGTATCGCATGATTTAGTGATGGCAACCAGTGGCTATCGTTGGGATATTTATAGTGCTAATGGTGATGACCGTAAAGTTACGTTACCAATCCAAGATATTAATAATCCACACCGTTATGATGATCCTTCAAATGAGGGCTTTTATACTGGTGGTGCTCGTACAAAAGGCAGCCGTTCACAAGTTCAGTCAGTAACAATTGGTGATACGATTACTTTTGATCCTCAATGGTCGGTGATGGGATCGTTAAGCCAAAACTGGATCACAGAAACGTCTTATCGCAATGGTGGATCAAATCACACTAAAAATGGTTTAAGCCCAGCCGTTGCTTTGATGTTTAAGCCTATTCCAGAAGTAATGACTTATATTTCTTATGCAGATTCTTTAGAGGAAGGCGATTCAGCACCGAATACCGCTAAAAATAGAGATGAAGTATTAAAACCCTATCGTAGTGAACAATGGGAAATGGGTGTGAAATCACAAGTTGGTGCACTCAATTTAAATGCGGCTATTTTCCAACTAGAACGCCCATTTGCTTATGTAGGAAAGGATAAAATATTTAAAGAACAAGGTAAACAGCGTAACCGTGGATTAGAGCTAATTGCTAATGGCCAAGTAACCGACGAATTATTTATTTTCACTAGTATGACATGGTTAGACCCAACATTGACAAATACTGGTAATGCAAAAACGGAAAATAAAGATGTGGTTGGTGTGCCCAAATACCAAGCAAATTTATTAGCTGAATATCATTATCCAACATTACCTAATGTTATTTATAGCGCAAACCTACATTACACTGGCAAACGTGCCGCTAATACCACAAATACTATGTGGGCAAAAGCGTATACCACTCTTGATTTTGGTGCTCGTTACCAAACTCAATATTGGGACAAAAGAACTACATTCCATCTTAATTTAGATAATGTCACCAATGAACATTATTGGGCATCTATCTTTTCTGGTAGCCAAAATGGTGCTATCGGTGGCGCCAATGCATTTTTAGGTACACCTCGCCAAATCTCAGTGTCTGTTAGTATCGAACTTTAAAAGGAATTAGCATGTACAACAGGTTACTAAAAATCTTGTGCTCATGTTTACTCGGAGCAACAGCTCTCAGTATTCCCTTTATAGCACAGGCTGAGAGAACGATTCATTTTTATCAAAATCAATCAGTTACTGTTCCTGATAAACCAGAAAGAATCGCAACTAGCTGGAATGCACATAATACTATTTTAGCCATGCTAGGGGCTGGAGATAAAATTGTATCTACCACAGATCTAGTTAAAACGATCCCTTTTTTTACCGAAATTGTGCCTGCGATTAAAACCGCATCAATTTCAAGTAAAGGCAATAACGATACGCTAAATATCGAAGCATTGATTATGAGCCAACCTGAGATATTTTTTACAACAGGCAAGCTTTCGGATCCACAATCTGTTGCTTTAAAAAATGCGGGTATTGCTGTTGTTACTCTAAAATCAGGATCAATGGACGAATTATTAAAAAGAACACTGATAACAGGAGACATTTTAGGTAATAAAAGTCACCAGTTGGCGCAAGATTATCTTATTTACTTTGAGCGTAACAAAGTGTTAGTGAGTAATACTGTTAGTGATATTGCAAAAAAATCGCCTATGAAAGTTTACCATGCTTTTGGTGCTCCTTTGAGAACCTCTGGTTCACCTTCTCTTAATCATGATTGGATAACCCTTGCTGGTGGCGTTAATATCGCAGAGCATTGGTTTGATACGGTTCCTAGCCGAGCAGGAGAAGTGGCTTTAGAACAAATTCTTCACGCTGATCCTGATGTCATTGTCACTATGTATGCAAAAGATGCAGATACAATAAAAAATGATCCACATTGGCAATCGATAACCGCAGTGCGAGAAGGCCGTGTTTACACAAACCCTAAAGGATTATTTTGGTGGTGTCGTGAAACAACAGAGGAAGCACTACAATTTGTTTGGTTAGCAACGTTACTTTATCCTGAACAAACTCAACAGATTGATATCGAAAACGAGACAAAACAGTTTTATCAAACTTTTTTTAATATAAAACTGAATGATAAGCAGCTCCGTTTTATTCTCACACCTATCGACGATTAGTACTACATATTTGGGTATTTCTATCACCTAATCAGCTGAGATTAGGTGATAAATCAAAATTGCATTTTCAACTTAGATTACACCAGTTGGTCAAAATTGATCTAGCATCAGTTTGGCTAGCATGCATTAATTTTCATTAATAAATGAAGCTGAATACATTTTTTGTCATTACTACCATAATCCGCGTTAATTATATCAGTAGCGATGCTTGGAATGTTACCAATAAATAGGCAATCTAATAGAATATAGGTAATTATGCAGAGGAAGTAATAACTAATGATAGGTATGTTACCTGTTTTTTATACATAGTTATTAATACCGATAGGTTATTTATTTTTAATTTAATAACACAGGTTTATTTTAATAGAACAGCATTGCTATTTATTAATATTTTAAAATACGACTCGATAAAAATGTAAAATGCCCTATAAGGGCATTTATTTCATTTAGAGGCTATCATTTATATTTAATAAGATAATTCTCATTAATAAATAATTAGATTCAACTTTCTATATAAGCGTTTTCTTACTCACTCTAACTATTTTTAAATGATTTAACTTTCTAAGTTAAGAATAATCTTAGAAAATAGAAAGTGCTTTGCTATCGAAGTGGGATGGAATATGTTGTTCATTACGTTCAGTTTCTTGAACCATGCCACCCATAACTTCTTCAAAGAAGCCGCCAATATTAACGCCTAATACTTCAAGTACTCTTACTAGGCAATCAATATCTATACGATTAACACCACGCTCGTAACGAAATAATTGTTGTTCACTAATATCAATCTCTTTTGCTAACTGGAATAC
Source organism: Proteus hauseri (assembly GCF_004116975.1). Taxonomy (NCBI): domain Bacteria; kingdom Pseudomonadati; phylum Pseudomonadota; class Gammaproteobacteria; order Enterobacterales; family Morganellaceae; genus Proteus; species Proteus hauseri. The sequence continues at coordinate 241,506 of NZ_CP026364.1, forward strand.
AGTATAACCTTGAGATTTTCTTAATGACTTTATTTTTTGTCCAACAGCATAAGCGACTGGATACTTGCTACTCATAATATTTCTCGCTTTTCACTTTGATTGATATCTAAATTTATAATGATGTGCATTTTTACAATAAAATATAAAATCATATATTATCGAATGCACTTTTTGTTTTAATAAAATATAATTTTTAGTCGATAAGAAATATTACAATTCATAACATGACTTATCATATGTAAATAATATACTACGCATTTAAACACTTTCAACTAGTCAAAAAAAGATAATTCAAACCTGTTAATTCACTCGCTGTAGTTAAAAACACCTAGGATAAGCAATTAATACCTTATACTTCAATTAGTTAAAATAATTAATTTATAAAAAAACTCTTTTTTTTCTTAAACTTTACTCATAAGTTGGATTAAACAGCTAAAAAATAGTTAATTTACAGAATAAAAATTCACTTTGAATAAAAATAAGTCAAGTTATGTTAGGTGAATTTATTTAAAATAATAAATTAACCTAAGAAATAGAGTACTTTTATTCTCTTTTATAAAAGAATATAAGAAATCTCAATGCATTTAGTAAAAATAGAAAAACAAACATAAATATATATAAAAAACAAATAATTACATGTATTTCATAATTAAATAAGACCAAAATCACTCTTTAAACATTTGTTAATTAATTTATATAAGCATAAACCCTTAGATCTTCAAGTAAATAGTTTTTTAAAATGAATAATAATTATCATTTCTGAATAATTAGTAATTAGAATCACACTAATTAAATTTTAAATTCATATTAATTTACTCACATCTTGTTCATTGTATAAAATAAAAAACTCTTTATTAGATAAAGTTGAAACTTTGTTATTGTAAAAAATATAACCCCTTTAATCATATAGTTATTGTTGTTTTTTATAAGTTAAATTGATATTTCTTTCTATCATAATCCTTACTAACACTCTTCTTTCCTTTTCACTCATAAACGAACAATAAGAAAAATCTCATGTCAGCATTTATCACAACTAAAGAGAAATGGATGAAATATTAATCTAATATTTATGTTATTTATCATGATCTAATTTTGTTAAAAAACCAGAAATAATACTTACCCCACTCCTACGTAATAACACCTAATTAGTATGGGAGTTATTCTTACCCCATAATAAACATTAATATTTTTATATAATTTATATTCCTGCTGCATGCACAATTTTCTCTAATTATGGTGAAAAATGAAATTTACCACTCTAAGACAAATCAGTAATAGATAGAAAAAGATGTTTTTGCTTTATATCACATATTTTGAAGAGTATTATCATATTAAGATTGATAAATATCAAACCGACAATAAAATAAAATAAAAATCAATTAGTTACATTTAAATTAGCGACAAAATATATGCTATTTTGATCAAACTAAAGATCAAAAGATACAATTAAATTTAACCATTTATATTTAATCTTATTAAAGTTGAACAGTAAAAAAATGAATAATATCAATTAGAACACACAATGGGCTCTTCATTTTATTCTTAGGCGCTTTCGAATGATGGATAGTGAGCTTTTTAATCAGCGTATCAGAGTAAAATGCTGCAAATTACTCACTTTACGTTAATAAAATTATAATAGAAAAGAAAAAAAGCTAAAAATCAATCCTTTTCTGTAACCAGATATTACGAACAAAAACAGCGGACTAGTAGGGATCTGAAGTAATGGTATTTCATTACAGCAAAGAAATTTATTTCTAGTAAATAAGCAATAATGTAGCTCGTAATAAATGCCTTTATCACGTCATACTTTGATGTTCTAACGAAACAATCAGTATTAACCTACTCCAATATTTAACCCGCACAGCCGACGATACACGCCATCTAGTGAGTAATGATGACAATACTTAATAGTAGCTTTAATACAAAAAATAAGAAGGTTATAAAGGTATAGCGAAAGGATGATTTTAAAATCATAAATCTTTAGATTTGATCAATTGCAAAACAATAGAATATTACAACAGAGTATTAAGTGGATATTTAGATGGGAAAATAAGATGAACTGCAGAGGTAAAGATATGGTGGGCGGTATTGGGCTCGAACCAACGACCTCCTCCTTGTAAGGGAGATGCTCTACCAACTGAGCTAACCGCCCGCTTTGATTATTAAATGGTGGGTCGTGGGCGATTCGAACGCCCGACCAATTGATTAAAAGTCAACTGCTCTACCGACTGAGCTAACGACCCATTTAATAATTTTTGCGTAAATCTTTAAGTAACCTTGTGAATGGTGGGTCGTGGGCGATTCGAACGCCCGACCAATTGATTAAAAGTCAACTGCTCTACCGACTGAGCTAACGACCCGTCACAATGCTTTTACTTTATTCTCAGAAATGGTGGGTCGTGGGCGATTCGAACGCCCGACCAATTGATTAAAAGTCAACTGCTCTACCGACTGAGCTAACGACCCATCTCTGATTTTTACTTAATGTGTGATATTGCTCGAAATAACCGGATGAAGTGGTGGGCGGTATTGGGCTCGAACCAACGACCTCCTCCTTGTAAGGGAGATGCTCTACCAACTGAGCTAACCGCCCACTTCATGATGACTAAATTCTCACTACCACGCTTTAATGTAATTGGTGGGCGGTATTGGGCTCGAACCAACGACCTCCTCCTTGTAAGGGAGATGCTCTACCAACTGAGCTAACCGCCCAATTACACTAAATTTTATTGCTTTTTTATCACGCCGAAATTAATGGTGGGCGGTATTGGGCTCGAACCAACGACCTCCTCCTTGTAAGGGAGATGCTCTACCAACTGAGCTAACCGCCCGTCGTGATGGGGTGCATTATAGGGATACTTCTCTATGAGTCAACGATTTTTATCGGATTTTTATCGTAAAAACGTTCGTTCGTTTTATTTTTAGTCAAGATGTGTTTTTTAGCACCATTACCTACACATCAATCGGCCAAAGTAATCCGCTTACCGGCTCTCGTCAAACAAAAAATCGACAATATTAAATTTTTATTCTTGTTAAAAGCTTAATGTCATTGAGGAATTAGCATCCAGTGATAAAATAAGCCAACAACTTTGTTTTTTTGATAATCACGATTACTTATCTATATAAGTAAGACGTACTAAGGCAATCCCAATGAGTAAAATAAAAACCCGTTTTGCACCAAGTCCTACTGGCTATCTACACGTTGGTGGTGCACGTACCGCACTTTATTCCTGGTTATATAGCCGTCACAATAAGGGCGAGTTTGTACTACGTATTGAAGACACCGATTTAGAGCGTTCTACTCAGCCAGCCATTGATGCAATCATGGACGGTATGAATTGGTTGAACCTAAATTGGGATGAAGGTCCTTACTATCAAACCAAACGCTTTGATCGCTACAATCAAGTTATCGATCAGATGTTAGAAGCGGGTACTGCTTATCGTTGTTATTGTTCTAAAGAACGTTTAGAACAACTTCGTGAAGACCAAATGGCAAAAGGTGAAAAACCCCGCTACGACGGCCGTTGCCGTCATGGTGAACATGTTCACACTGAAGGTGAGCCTCATGTTGTCCGGTTCTTAAATCCACAAGAAGGCTCTGTTATTTTTGATGATAAAATTCGTGGCCCAATTGAATTTAGCAACCAAGAACTTGATGATCTGATTATTCGGCGTACCGATGGTGCACCAACTTATAACTTCTGTGTTGTTATTGATGACTGGGATATGGAAATTACCCACGTTATCCGTGGCGAAGACCATATCAATAATACACCTCGCCAAATCAATATATTAAAAGCATTAGGTGCACCTGTACCTGAATATGCTCACGTGTCTATGATCCTTGGTGATGACGGTAAAAAGCTATCTAAACGTTATAATGCAGTTAGTGTTATGCAATACCGTGATGATGGTTACTTACCAGAAGCATTATTAAACTACTTAGTGCGTTTAGGCTGGTCTCATGGTGACCAAGAGATCTTTACTATTGATGAAATGGTTGAGCACTTCACTTTAGAAGCTATCAGTAAATCAGCAAGTGCCTTTAATACAGATAAATTGCTGTGGCTAAACCATCACTATATCAATACATTACCTGCTGAAAAAGTAGCTGTTTATTTAGATTGGCATATCAAACAACAAAATATTGATACGAGTAATGGCCCATCATTAGTTGAATTGATTAAATTACTTGGCGAACGCTGTAAAACATTAAAAGAGATGGCTGAAAGCTGTCACTACTTTTATGTTGATTTTGATGCTTTTGAGGAAGCGGCCGCTAAAAAACACTTACGTCCTGTTGCCCGTCAGCCATTAGAAGTTGTTCGTGATAAGTTAGCTAAAATCACAGATTGGACAGCTGAGAATGTGCATCAAGCAATTCAAAATACCGCTGATGAATTAGAAATCGGGATGGGTAAAGTCGGAATGCCGCTACGTGTTGCTGTAACCGGTGCTGGTCAATCTCCTGGCTTAGATGTCACTGTTCACGCTATTGGTAAAACACGAAGTATTGCGCGCATTAATAAAGCATTAGACTTTATTTCTGAACGAGAAAACCAAGCGTAATTTCTACATTTATCTCACTTATTAATGAAGGTACATTCCTTATTTTAGGGATGTATCTTTTTTTTTGTACTCTTTTTCAGCAATCAATAAATAATGTGAGATTAACTGATTGACAGTATTGTGCTTGTTGCCTATTATCAAGCCCGTTCCAGTATGTTGGGGCTATAGCTCAGTTGGGAGAGCGCTTGCATGGCATGCAAGAGGTCAACGGTTCGATCCCGTTTAGCTCCACCAATATACTTGCAGAACATACCACTTATGTGGGGTTATAGCTCAGTTGGGAGAGCGCTTGCATGGCATGCAAGAGGTCAACGGTTCGATCCCGTTTAGCTCCACCAAAATTTAAAAACCCTGAAGAGAAATCTTCGGGGTTTTTCTTTTCCATTATATTCTGTGATTTATTATTGTGCAGTATAACCACCATCAATAGCGTAAAAAGCCCCAGTTGAAAAACTGCTTTCATCTGAAAGTAGAAATGCGGCTGTTTTCGCAACTTCTTCTCTGGTTGCCATTCTTTTCATTGGATGTGTGCTTGCCATCCATTCTCGTACATCATTAGGTAGCATCTGCATACGCGGTGTATCAACATAACCTGGCCCAATCGCGTTGATTCTAATTCCTTTATCGGCAAATTCTAAAGCAGCAGAGCGAGTCATACCTAAAACAGCATGTTTGGCAGCGGTATAAGCTGATATTCCTGCAATACCAACAATACCGTTAGAAGATGAAAGGTTCACAATGCTCCCTCCTCCACTTTTTAATATTGCTGGAATACCGTATTTCAATCCATAGAAAACACCATTAATATCGGTGTCCATCACCGCTTTCCAATCATTTATTGGGTAATCAACAATAGAGGTATTATGCGGCCCTGTTATACCTGCATTATTGACTAAACCATGCAATGCTCCTGCCCGTTGCATTACAATATCAAACATTTTTTCCACTTGTAATGGATCACACATATCCGCCTTGATAGCAATAACTCGGTTAGAAGTAGCATCAATAGCACGAGCACAATGTTCTACCTGCGCTAAATTCCGCCCTGAAATAAATACCATTGCACCACGCTGGTACAATAATTGAGCGATGCCTTCGCCAACCCCCGTACTTGCACCTGTTACAAGTACAACTTTATTCTCAAAATTATTCATTTCTTAATACTCTTCTTTGTTACTTGTTAAAAAAGCATGATTAATAAGCTCTTTATTGTGTTGGATCTTGGATTTAAAGCCTTAGATAATTAACCAAAGTTAACTATATATGAACAGGGTATTTGATTAACCTTAGTTAATCAATATAAAGTTTATATGCCATAGTTGAACTGTTACTATTAACTTTAGTTAAAATGAATACATAGAGTGATTATTGATGAACCAAGAAATAGAACTAGAAAATGCACTATCACTATTACAGTGCACACTTGTTGCGCAGCGTACACGTTATAGCCCAGAGCTGGTCACTTGGGGGCAATATGATATTTTAGAATTATTACGTTTACGTGGTGATTTAACCCCTTCACAACTTAGTGATGAATTGGCCATTTCACGCCAAAATCTGTCTAAGTTTATGAGAGGATTAAAAAGGTTAGGATTTATTGCCCAATATCAGTCTGAACAAGATAAACGCGAGTTTATTACTCATTTAACTGAGGCAGGAAAAATATTTTTAGAAAAAGCGGCATTAGGCCGCAAACAAAATGCGCTAAAAGTCAGTGAAAGCTTAACACTGGGAGAGCAGGCCATTTTTATTGAGTTAAGTCATAAAATTATTGCGGCGCTAGCGAGCGAAAAATAACGCACTGATCTCATTTATTTACAGCCTATCCACGATTCTGCTTTAACGGCTTTAGAAGCTCTTCTAAGCCATCTATTTTAATAGCTAGAGTCATTTCCATTAATTGCCCTAATTTACCTTCTGGAAAGGCGCTTTTTTTAGCAAACCACAGTAAATACTCTTCAGGCAGATCCACCAACATACGCCCTTTATATTTACCAAATGGCATCTGTGTATTAGCAATATCAATTAAGTGCTGTTTTTCTAGCATTGTTTTATTTTCGCTTTTTCCATAAATATTAATTCGATTATAAGGAAATTTTACGATAAAAAAAGCAGCTCTCTTAGAGCTGCTTTTATTTTTCTGTTACTTGTTTTACGAGTTGCACGATTTACATTGTTATTTAATTCACATGCTATTTATCTAATTTAGATTTTATTAGACAAATAGACCTGCGATAGCTGCTGATAAGAAGCTAACTAATGTTGAACCGAAGAGTAATTTCAGGCCAAAACGAGAAACTACGTTACCTTGCATTTCGTTCAAACCTTTAATTGCACCTGCAACAATCCCGATAGAAGAGAAGTTAGCAAATGAAACTAAGAATACAGACAGAATACCTACAGAGCGTGGAGTAAGTTCTGCGGCTACATCTTGTAAGCTACCCATTGCAACGAATTCGTTAGAAACCAATTTAGTTGCCATGATACTACCAACACGTAATGCATCTTGTTCAGGCACACCAATAACCCATGCTAATGGATAAAAAACATAACCTAAACAATCTTGGAAGCTAATACCGAAAATCATACTGAAGATGGCGTTAACCGCAGCGATTAAGGCGATAAAACCAATCAGCATAGCAGCAACGATTAATGCTACTTTAAAACCAGCTAAGATATATTCACCTAACATTTCAAAGAAGCTTTGGCCTTCATGTAGATTACCCATTTGAATGTCTTCTTCATTCTCAACTGAATATGGGTTAATAACAGAAAGGACGATAAATGTACTGAACATATTCAGAACCAGTGCAGCAACAACATATTTTGGATCTAACATTGTCATGTATGCACCAACTATCGACATTGATACCGTCGACATTGCCGTTGCAGCCATAGTGTACATACGACGTTGAGACATTTTGCCTAATACATCTTTATAGGCAATAAAGTTCTCTGATTGACCAAGAACTAATGAACTTACGGCGTTGAAAGATTCCAATTTTCCCATACCGTTCACTTTAGACAGTACAGTACCGATAATACGGATCACGAAAGGTAATACTTTTATATGTTGAAGAATACCAATCAATGCAGAAATAAAGATAATTGGACATAAAACATTCAAGAAGAAGAACGCTAAACCACCTTTCATCATGCCACCGAATACGAATTCTGTACCCTGTGCTGCATAACCTAATAAGTGATCAAATAATCCAGCGAATCCACGAACAAAGCCTTCACCAACATCAGAGTTGAGGAAGAACCATGCTAATGCTAATTCAATTACTAATAACTGCACGATATAACGCAAGCGGATCCCTTTGCGATTATTACTCGCAATGAATGCTAATGCGCCGATAACGGCAAGTGCCAAAACGAAGTGAATGATAGAGGACATGCATGCTCCAAAAATAAAAATAAATCTTGATGAGCATTTTATGTAACGCGTAACATTAGGATGTGATTTTCATCACAATATCATGAAACTATATACACACTATTTATTAAATAAGATAGGTTGATCACACTTTGTGAGTATTTGAAGAAGTGTAAATTGTAAATTTAGCTTAAGTAAAATGTGTTACTGAGAGGCTTTCTCAGTAACACAAAGTAGATACTAGAGTGGTTATTCCTAGAGATCAAGTAATCTTATCATTTCATCTTCATCAATGACGGTAACACCTAACTCATTAGCTTTCACCAACTTAGAGCCTGCAGCTTCTCCTGCAATCACCATATCTGTCTTTTTAGAAACACTACCACTCACCTTTGCACCTAGTGCAACAAGCCTATCTTTTGCTTCATCACGTGTTAGTTGTGAAAGTGATCCTGTCAATACTACAGTTTTACCTGCAAAAGCATTATCACCTGCTTTATGAGTCACGATAACTGGGGCTGCCCAAGTTATTCCTGCATCATGAATTAGTTGATCAATAACTGTTTTGTTGTGCTCTTCTTGGAAAAAATTCACAACATGTTTAGCCACAATATCGCCGACATCAGGTACTGCTTTTAAAGCATCAATATCTGCATGACGAAGTGCGTCGAGTGTCGCAAAATGTGTTGTTAAACCATTTGCTGTTGCTTCCCCTACTTCTCGTATTCCAAGCGCGTAAATAAAACGTGCAAAAGTCGTAGATTTGGCTTTTTCTAAAGCATTAATTAATTTTACTGCTGATTTTTCACCCATTCGTTCTAGACCCGCTAATATTTTCGCATCTAAACGGAAAAGATCAGCCGGCGTTTTTACGTATTCTTTTTCAACAAGCTGGTCGATAATTTTATCACCCATGCCATCAACATCCATTGCACGGCGTGAAACAAAGTGTTTTAACGCTTCTTTACGTTGAGCACCACAAATTAAGCCCCCCGTACAACGCGCAACCGCTTCTCCTTCAATACGTTCAACGTCTGATTGACAAATAGGACACTGGATAGGAAAAACGATTTCCTGAGCATTTTCAGGGCGTTTTTCTTCAATCACACTAACAACTTGTGGAATAACATCGCCTGCACGACGAATAACAACCGTATCACCAATACGAAGCCCTAAGCGTTCAATTTCATCTGCATTATGGAGTGTCGCATTACTCACCACCACACCCGCAACCTGTACAGGTTCTAGGCGTGCAACAGGTGTTATTGCCCCTGTACGACCGACTTGGAACTCGACATCTTTGATGACGGTTATTTGTTCTTGCGCTTGGAATTTATAAGCAATTGCCCAGCGTGGTGCTCTTGATACAAAACCTAATTCTTCTTGTAGTGCAATATCATCGACTTTGATAACTACGCCATCGATATCAAAACCTAAATTAGGACGAATTTCTTCAATGTGCTGATAAAAAGCTAAAACAGCTTTACTGCCAGTGCAGAGTTTTACTGCATCACTAACGGGTAATCCCCATTTTTTAAACTGCTGCAAGCGCTCATAATGGCTTGCAGGTAATTCACCACCTTCAAGCACGCCCACGCCATAGCAAAAGAAAGTGAGTGGACGTTTAGCCGTAATTCGAGGATCTAATTGGCGTAATGATCCAGCTGCCGCATTACGTGGGTTAGCAAATACTTTACCGCCGGTACGTCTTGCTTCTTCGTTTAAATGTTCAAAGCCTTTTTCCGTCATAAAGACTTCTCCACGAATTTCAATACGAGCGGGGATATCATCACCATATAAACGCAGAGGGATAGCTTTAATGGTTCTCACATTTTCAGTGATATTTTCCCCTGTAGTGCCATCGCCTCGAGTTGCAGCTTGTACTAACACACCATTTTCATACAGTAAGCTGACCGCTAAACCATCGAGTTTTAATTCACAGCAAAAGGTGATTTCTTCATTATTTTTTAAGCGGTCACGTACTCGTTTATCAAATGCCTCATAAGTCGCTTCATCGAAAGCATTATCTAGAGAAAGCATAGGTATTTCATGTCTAACTTGCTCAAATGCCGTTAAAGGCAGAGCACCAACTCGTTGAGTCGGAGAATCAGGTGTGATAAAGGACGGGTGTTCAGTTTCTAATGCTTTTAGCTCATTCATTAAGCGATCATATTCAGCATCAGGAATTTCGGGTGCATCCATGACATGGTAGAGATATTCATGGTGACGTAAGGTAGCGCGAAGTTCATCAATACGTTGTTGGATATTTTTATTCATGAGTTATATCACCAAAGAAGAAAAACCCCCGCAAGCGGGGGCTTTTTTACAAATAAAAGTTATTGATTTAAATCTAGCGTCCTACGTATTCTAGATTTATAAAGCTCGATTTTTTGTGGTGTAAGTAGTTTGCGCTCGTCATCCAGCACAACACCACCCACATCAGAAGCAATCCGCTGAGCGGCTTGCAACATCAATTTGAAGTTTTGATTAGCATCGCCATAAGATGGCACCATCATAAACATTGAAACACCCGGCGTGGTTAATTCTGCCATTGTCTCTATGTTGAATGTACCCGGTTTTACCATATTCGCTAAACTGAATAAAACAGGCCCATTACCTGATGGATTTAAATGACGATGGAAAATATTCATAGCACCAAACTGGAACCCTGTTTGAATGATGCTCTGCATAAGAATTTCGCCATCTAACACTTGCCCATGATGCGCACTCACATTCAATACTAAAACTAGCTCTTTTTCAGCCGGAGGATGTGCTGATGTATCTTCAGCGTCTTCCACTTCAGGGTGAGTATCAAGATGAGGTTTAGCCTCTGAATGAGTAATATCAGCATTCAATGCATTATCTGATAACGGGTTATCAGGTTCAGCAATATGATCTGAGTGAGTCGCATGAGAAAAAATAGCTTTCTCTTCAACATGAATCGTTGTTGCTTCTCTTGGCTCACCCTTAACAACAGTGACATTTTCTTTTTCAATAGCATCAAAAACACCAAGACTAGGTTCTTGTTGTGATGATGTATCGTTAGAATGCCCATGTGTCGGGGATCCAGACAATAATGGATCTTTACCAACCTCTGATATTTCAGGTTCAAATGTACTCTCCACTTTTATTGGCGGTACATTCTCTTCTTTTTCAGAAGTGGATAAAGATGATGTCTGATGGCTAGCCTCATATTGTGGCTCGTCATCGTTCTCATCTGACTGATAATTCTGTTTCTGACGTTTTACTGGGCGATTACGGAAAAGCTTGGAGCGCTCTTTTCGACCAATCCATAAGCCGTGTAATAACAAAGCTATGATTAAAATCGCACCAACAACGATTAATATCAGACGCAAATTTTGCTGCATCATTTCTATCTCTGTTGTCTTGAGGTTTAATAGCCACGTTGGCGAATATTCTTTTACTAAGAGTATTTGCCAATGCTTATAAGTGCAAGCCAATACTTAATTTTCTTGTCACAAAGACGCACTCTTCAATCTCTTATGCGCATTTTTTAGACAATTAGTGACTAGTAAGGCTGATTATCTCTCTATATGATACTAGCTTGCACTCATAGGAGAGAATAGGAAGTATGACAAATTTGACTGAAACGACTAAAAATTTAAATGGATTTCATTATTTTGCTCTTGGCTGGCGTTTAATCACACGCTCAGGGTTAAAGCGTTTTGTTATCTTACCTTTACTTGCCAACATTATTATTCTCGGTAGCGCGTTTTGGTGGTTATATGGCCAAATTGGTGGCATGGTCAATTGGATGATGGAAAAAGTACCAGATTGGCTACAGTGGTTAAGTTATTTAATTTGGCCACTCTCTGTCATTTTTATTTTATTGGTATTTACCTACTTCTTTAGCACCATAGCGAATATTATTGCATCCCCTTTTAATGGTTTACTCGCTGAGAAACTTGAAAGCCAAATTACTGGTATTGCGCCACCAGATACGGGTGTTATGGGGATTATGAAAGATGTTCCTCGTATTTTAAAACGAGAATTAACCAAAATAGCTTATTATCTTCCAAGAGCTATTGTTTTGTTATTACTCTATTTTATTCCAGTAGTCGGCCAAACTGTCGCACCTATTTTATGGCTTGTCTTTGGTGCATGGATGATGGCAATTCAATATAATGACTTTCCATTTGATAATCACAAAATATCATTTGCAGCAATGAAATCCTCTTTAAAACAGGATAAATGGAATAACCTACAATTTGGTTTTGTAATTAATATTTTTACCATGATACCTATTTTAAATTTAGTCATCATGCCAGTGGCAATTTGTGGCGCAACGGCGATGTGGGTTGATCGTTATCGCAATCAGCATATTGAAAAAGGGCAATGGTAAATCATTTTTAAATAAGGCTCCTTAGTAGGAGCCTTATTTTTCTTATTCGCCCGAATTAATAAGCGAATGGATATATTCTAATGTTTGTGATTCATCCATAGGTTCGCGTTCATTAATTCCCATTTCAAAAATATTCAAGACAGAATCTAATTTTTCTAAAATCTCTTCATCATCATGAACACAGAGAATATAGCCATTTTCAAATGGAGTAAGATCCACTAATCGTAATCCTTTTTCCGTTAAAAAATGGTTAATATATTCCAAATAAGGCAGCTCATAAGGCAACATATAGGGGTCAACACTCACTTCATCCCACTCTATATTTTCAACTTGCGATAAAATGAGTGCGCTAGGTGATTGTGAAAAAGTAACTTGCTCTAAAGATTTTAATTCTGGTATTTCACCAAAATATTCTGTCCATTCAACGTAATCCATTAATCCTTGAGCAGAAAGCGACTCATATAACCAATTTAGGACATCTTCCTGAGCATCTGATTCCGGTGTGTTTTCACGTAATGCTTGAGCGTCTAATTCGGGAATTGCTTGTTCTAATACCTCGATTAACTCATCTATCGTTTCCATGTCTACCTCAGTGTTTATAATAAACAGACTCATCATTTATCCTGATTATCATCATAACATTCATCACTATAATTAATATGTGAAATTTCTCACTCTGTATTGATTAGATTTTTTTGGAATAAAAAGTAGAAATAGTTATAAGGATATTCATAAAGCTTATTTCCATCTTTTGCTTGATGGCGTATGGTAAATTCATCTGACCTTATAAAAATGATGTACCGAGGATTAAAATGAGCAAAATTTTCGAAGATAACTCGCAAACCATTGGCCATACCCCACTTATCCGTTTAAAACATTTCGGAAATGGCAATATTTTGGCTAAAGTAGAATCTCGTAACCCAAGCTTTAGTGTTAAATGCCGCATCGGTGCAAACATGATTTGGGATGCAGAAAAAAAAGGTATTTTAAAGCAAGGCGTTGAACTGGTTGAGCCAACAAGTGGTAACACAGGGATTGCACTTGCTTATGTTGCGGCTGCGCGCGGTTATAAATTAACCCTAACAATGCCTGATACCATGAGCGTTGAGCGGCGTAAATTGCTTAAAGCATTAGGTGCTAATTTAGTGCTAACAGAAGGCGCTAAAGGTATGAAAGGCGCTATTGATAAGGCAAATGAAATTCGTGATAGCGACCCTACTCGCTATCTGCTATTACAGCAATTTAGTAACCCAGCAAACCCTGAGATCCATGAAAAAACTACAGGGCCTGAAATTTGGAATGACACCGATGGTAAAGTTGATGTCGTGATTGCAGGTGTCGGTACTGGTGGCACTATTACAGGTATTGGTCGCTATTTAAAGAAAACTCAAGGTAAAGCCGTTACGATGGTAGCTGTTGAACCAACCGGTTCGCCTGTTATTACACAAGCATTAGCAGGCGAAGAAATTCAGCCAGGACCACATAAAATTCAAGGTATTGGTGCCGGATTTATTCCTGCAAACCTTGATTTAACATTACTAGACCGTGTTGAGCAGATTACTAACGAGGAAGCTTTTGATACCGCTCGTGAATTAATGACTAAAGAAGGTATTTTAGCAGGTATTTCCTCTGGGGCTGCGATTGCTGCGGCAGTTAAATTGGCAAAAGAACCTGAATTTGCAGATAAGCAAATTGTGGTTATTTTACCTTCTTCTGGTGAACGTTACCTCAGTACACCACTTTTTGCAGACATCGCAGATAGCTAACCCCAGCACATTTAATTGTAAACAACTTATTAAAAAAGCACCTATATGGTGCTTTTTTTGTGGTGGAGATCAAACTTTGCTACGTAGACAGGTGATTTATTCCTTCGAGTTTAGTATTTAATCAATTAATTATTTCGAAGGTCGAAATTAATCAGAAAATAAACGAGAAAACAAAACAGCTCTCATTTATATTTCTACGATAAATTTTTATCAGATGATGCATTCGTTTTATCTTATCTGATATTGCTACGCAAAGCAGGACAATTTCATCTACACTTACTAAGTCCTGACTTGATGTGAAAACTTGAGTTATAAAAGGAAAATATCCTATGTACCAGCAAGAAGTTACTATTACAGCACCAAACGGCTTACATACTCGTCCCGCTGCGCAGTTAGTAAAAGATGCCAAAACATTTTCTTCTGATATCAGCCTTATCTCTGGTGGTAAATCTGCCAGCGCTAAAAGCCTATTTAAATTACAAACTTTAGGTTTAACTCAAGGCACTGTCGTCACTATCTCTGCTGAAGGCGAAGATGAAAAACAGGCTGTTGAACACTTAGTTAAATTAATGGCTGAATTAGAGTAATAACTCCGATAGGCCATTAACATTGTACACACCCCTGAATAACCTTCAGGGGGATCACCCAAAGATGATTTTAAAACAGCAGTGTCGCAAGATCCTATTCTTTTAAAATTATCACCAGCAAGTCGTAGGATAAATTATGATTTCAGGAATTTTAGCATCACCAGGTATCGCTTTCGGTCAGGCTCTACTTCTTAAAGAAGAGCCTCTTATCATTAGCCAACGTAAAATTCAAAGTGATGAAATAGACAATCAAATTGAACGTTTTAAAGATGGCCGTAATAAATCAGCGCAACAACTAGAAATTATTAAAGAGCGTGCTGAAAAAAATCTGGGAGCAGATAAAGCCGAAATTTTTGAAGGCCATATCATGTTGCTCGAAGATGAGGAACTTGAACAAGAAATTGTGACCCTTATCAAAGGTGAAAAGAAAACTGCAGAAGCTGCTGTTCAATCTGTTATTGAAGACCAAGCAATGGCATTAGAAGCGTTAGATGATGAGTATTTAAAAGAGCGTGCTGCTGATGTACGAGATATTGGCAAACGTTTAATGCGCAATATCTTAGATATGCCAATCATCGATTTAAGCGCTATTGCAGAAAAAGTCATTTTAGTTGCTCCTGATCTCACCCCTTCTGAAACCGCACAACTTAATTTAGAAAACGTCTTAGGTTTTATTACCGATCTGGGTGGTAGAACATCTCATACATCGATCATGGCGCGTTCTTTAGAAATTCCTGCCATTGTTGGAACATCTAATGCGACTCAAACCATAAAAAAAGACGATTATCTTGTCCTTGATGCAATTAATAATAAAATCATTATTAATCCATCTGAAGAGGAACTTGATAAACTTAAAGCTATCAAAGCTGAGTACCTACATGAGAAAGATGAGCTCGCAAAATTAAAAGATTTACCTGCGATAACACTTGATGGTCATCAGGTTGAAGTTTGTGCAAATATCGGTACTGTACGTGATGTTGCGGGTGCTGAACGTAATGGTGCTGAAGGTGTTGGTCTGTATCGTACTGAATTTTTATTTATGGATAGAGATTCATTCCCAACAGAAGAAGAACAATTCCAAGCTTATAAAGCTGTGGCACAAGCAGTAGGAAGCCCAGCCGTTATTATCCGTACTATGGATATTGGTGGCGATAAGGACTTACCTTACATGAACCTACCAAAAGAAGAGAACCCATTCTTAGGTTGGAGAGCAATTCGTATTTGTCTTGACCGTAAAGAGATCCTTCATTCGCAATTACGTGCTATCTTAAGAGCATCTGCTTTTGGTAAACTACGCATTATGTTTCCAATGATTATCTCTATTGAAGAGATCCGTGCATTGAAAGCAGAACTTGAAATAC
Source organism: Proteus hauseri (assembly GCF_004116975.1). Lineage (NCBI taxonomy): Bacteria > Pseudomonadati > Pseudomonadota > Gammaproteobacteria > Enterobacterales > Morganellaceae > Proteus > Proteus hauseri. The sequence goes on from NZ_CP026364.1 coordinate 257,531, forward strand.
TGAAAAGCCAACTTCGTGCAGAAAATAAAACTTTCGATGAGTCTATCGAAGTTGGTGTCATGGTTGAAACCCCTGCGGCGGCCGTAATGGCACGTCTCATGGCAAAAGAAGTTGACTTTTTCAGTATTGGGACTAACGATCTAACACAATATACTCTGGCTGTAGACCGTGGAAATGAGCTGATATCTCATCTGTATAATCCAATGTCACCAGCAGTACTTAACCTGATAAAACAGGTTATTGATGCATCACATGCAGAAGGTAAATGGACTGGAATGTGTGGTGAACTTGCCGGGGATGAAAGAGCAACTCTGTTGCTTTTAGGCATGGGATTAGATGAGTTTAGTATGAGTGCTATTTCAATTCCTCGCATCAAGAAAATTATTCGCAATGCGAATTTCGATGATGCGAAAGCATTAGCTGAGCAAGCACTTGCTCAACCGACTGCGAAGGAATTAATGGACTTAGTAGAAACTTTTACTAAAGAAAAAACACTGTGCTAATCGCATTAGCCAGAGCCCGGTCCCAACTAAAATAATTAGGAGAAGATTCATGGGTCTGTTTGATAAATTAAAATCACTGGTTTCAGAGGAAAAGAAAGGCAGTGGCACGATTGATATTGTTGCACCACTTTCTGGTGAAATCGTCAATATCGAAGATGTTCCTGATGTTGTTTTCGCTGAAAAAATCGTAGGTGACGGTATTGCTATCAAACCTGCTGGTAATAAAATTGTTGCACCAGTTGATGGTACTATCGGTAAAATTTTCGAGACTAACCATGCTTTCTCTATTGAATCGGACAATGGTATCGAGTTATTTGTCCACTTCGGTATTGATACTGTTGAACTGAAAGGTGAAGGATTCAAACGTATCGCTGAAGAAGGTCAACAAGTAAAAGTTGGCGATACTATTTTAGAATTTGATCTGGCTGTGCTAGAAGAAAAAGCAAAATCTGTACTTACTCCAGTTGTTATTTCTAATATGGATGAAATTCAAAGTTTAACCAAAATGACAGGTCCTGTTACCGTTGGTGAAACCGTTATTATTCAGATTAAAAAATAATCTAACAGCTTAATGATATTAAAACCGCCACTAACCAGATGTTGTTGTGGCGGTTTTTTTATATTTAAAAACTAAGAAATGCTAGATGCAGTCAACAACGCTGCTGTTTGAAGTATAACGATATCCTTACTCTAAAGAATTCAAGATGCAGCTAGGCGACAAGTGAATGAGTCACTAGGAGCATACACAAGTATGTGACTAGTGCGAGTAAGCGTAGTCAACAACGCTACAGTTTGAAGTATAACGATATCCTTACTCTAAAGAATTCAAGATGCAGCTAGGCGACAAGTGAATGAGTCACTAGGAGCATACACAAGTATGTGACTAGTGCGAGTAAACGTAGTCAACAACGCTGCAGTTTGAATTATGACGAGTAAACGCCCGTTGATAAATAACGATCACCCCTATCACAAATAATCGCCACAATTACCGCCCCAGGATTTTCTTTTGCAACGCGCAAAGCGCCCGCTACAGCACCGCCAGAACTTACGCCACAGAAGATACCCTCTTGACTTGCTAAACGGCGCATAGTCTCTTCTGCTTCATTTTGAGACATATCTATGACTTTATCCACCAGCTCTTTTTTAAAGATACCTGGTAAATATGCTGGTGACCAACGACGGATCCCTGGAATTTGGCTTTTCTCTTCAGGCTGAAGCCCAACAATTTGAACATTATCAGATTGTGTTTTTAAATAACTCGCCACACCAGTGATAGTGCCCGTTGTTCCCATGCTTGAAACAAAATGAGTAATACGACCTTGGGTTTGCTGCCAAATTTCAGGTCCTGTAGAGATAAAATGCGCTCGAGGATTATCAGGGTTATTAAACTGATCGAGCACTTTCCCTTCACCCTTTTTTTCCATTTGTTGTGCTAAATCTCGCGCCCCTTCCATACCTATTTCACGGCTAACTAAAATAAGCTCCGCGCCATAAGCTTGCATAGAAGCCTGACGTTCTTTACTCATATTTTCAGGCATTAAAAGCTTTAAATGGTAACCTTTTACAGCGGCAATCATTGCAAGTGCAATACCTGTATTACCACTGGTTGCCTCAATCAGCGTATCACCCGGCTGAATTTCGCCTCGTAATTCTGCTTGTTCAATCATTGATAAAGCAGCTCTATCTTTCACTGAACCTGCTGGATTATTACCTTCTAATTTAACCCAGATTTCAGCATCTACACCTTGTGTCAGCCGTTGTAGTTTTACTAACGGTGTATTACCAATAAATTGTTCTAACCCAGCCACAGTAAGTCCCTGATCATTTGTTAGTCTATATCTATGAAGAAATCACATTTGCTTTATTAACGCAATAACATTAACAAAATTAGATAAATATCAACACAATGAAAAATACCCACATTATCTTTAGTATGGGTATTCATAAATTAAATAACTTATTGATAATAGATAAAATTATGCAGTATAAGCTAATGAAACTGTATTTAAGGGGGTATCACCCGCATATAAACGTGCTTGGGCGCCCCCCATATAGTAAGTTGCCCCTTTAATCGGTGTGGTAGCGATATCGTTCCAAATTGCTGTTATTGGCGTATCACTCCAACCTATAGGTTGTAAAATAAGCTGCCAATAATGCCCTTTAGGAGAGGCTTCCATTACTTTAACAGGTAATCGACAAACGCTATTTTCATGAGCATTTAGCGTCACTTCCCAAGAACGTAAAAATACATCGACCTGTCCCTGATAAAGTGGTGTTACCGATAATGGAAGGTGATAACCACCAATTTGCAACTGAGCACCATTAATCTCGCCTTGAAAGTGATTTACATCACCTAAAAATTCCAGCACAAAGCGACTTGTTGGTGATTGCCATACTTCTTGTGGTGTACCAACCTGTTCTATTTTACCGTTACCCATAATGACAATACGATCAGCTACTTCCATCGCTTCTTGCTGATCATGAGTGACAAATACACTGGTAAATTTAAGCTCTTCATGCAATTCACGTAACCAACGACGTAACTCAGTTCTTACTTTTGCATCAAGAGCCCCAAAAGGCTCATCAAGCAATAATATTTGCGGCTCTACAGCTAATGCTCTAGCTAATGCTACTCGTTGTTTTTGACCACCAGACAATTGAGCAGGATAACGTTGCGCTAAATGCGGTAACTGTATCATCTCTAATAATTGCTCAACCTTTTTACGGATAGCCACATTATTTGGTCTTTCGTGACGAGGTAAAACGGTTAAACCAAATGCAATGTTGTCAAATACTGTCATATGGCGAAACAGGGCATAATGTTGGAATACAAAACCCACTTTACGCTCTCTTGCATGTAAACGACTGACATCTTTTTCTTGAAAAGAGAGGTTGCCTTGGGTTTGATGCTCTAACCCAGCAATAATGCGCAATAAGGTTGTTTTACCTGAACCCGAAGGGCCTAACAATGCCACCATTTCACCTGAATCAATATTTAAATTAATATCATGCAACACTTCAGTGCGATCAAAATATTTTGTGACGTTATTAATTTTAATACTCATATTTTGCCTCTACCTATGTGTCAGTGGTGATAGTGTTAATAGTGATCATTTTTAATGATGATCGTATTGCTGCTGGCGAGCCAGATGCCATTGCAATACACTTTTAATCATTAATGTTAAAATAGCCATCAATGCTAATAATGCCGCAGCGGTAAACGCCCCCACAGTGTTGTAATCTTGATGCAGTAATTCAACTTGTAATGGCAATGAATAGGTTTCACCACGAATTGCACCTGAAACCACAGAAACTGCACCGAACTCGCCAATAGCTCTCGCATTAGTTAATACAACGCCATATAACAGCGCCCAGCGAATATTAGGTAATGTCACCCGCCAAAACATTTTCCAGCCACTCGCGCCTAATAATACAGCCGCTTCGTCTTCCTGACTTCCTTGGCTCATCATCACAGGAACCAATTCTCTAACCACAAAAGGGCAAGTCACAAAAACAGTCACTAACGCCATTCCCGGCCATGAAAACATTAACTGAATATCAAAAACGGCTAACCATTGGCCTGCCCAGCCATTACTACCGTAGAAAAGAAGATATAACAGACCTGCAACGACTGGCGATACTGCAAAAGGAATATCAATTAAAGTCATTAATAACTGACGTCCCGGAAATTGAAACCGGGTCACTAGCCATGCCATACTCACACCAAAAAGCATATTTACTGGCACCGTTATCAATGCAATTAATACTGTTAACCAAACAGCGTGTAACATATCGCTATCGAGTAAATTTTGATTAAAAACTTCAATACCTTTTGAAAACGCGGTCATAAAGATCCATGCTATCGGTACTACCAAAAATAAAATCGATAACACAACGCCAGTAATAATCAGTCCCCATTTAACCCAGTTAATTGGACTTCGATACACTGAATGTTGTGGCATTGAGTCTGATAAACCTGACATTAATGCCCCCTTAAGCGTTGTCCAAAGCGACTTTGTAACCCATTAATTGCAAACAGTAAGACTAAAGAAACCAATAAAATCACAGAGGCAACAGCACTTGCCGCAGGATAATCAAATTCTTGTAAACGAATAAAAATCATCAAAGAAACAACTTCTGTTTGCCATGCAATATTGCCGGCAATAAAAATCACTGCACCGAACTCACCTAAACTACGTGTAAAAGAAAGCGCTGTTCCTGCTAATAATGCGGGTGATAATTCAGGTAATACTACTTTACGAAATGTTTGCCAGCGACTAGCACCCAGTGTTTCTGCTGCTTCTTCGTATTCTGGTCCTAACTCTTCTAACACAGGTTGAACGGTTCTTACCACAAAAGGTAAACTGGTAAATGACATGGCAACAGCAATACCAATCCATGTATTTATTACTTTGATATCAAACTTATCTAATACAAAACCATACCAACCTTGTGTTGAAAAAAGCGTTGCCAGTGTTAATCCCGCCACAGCTGTGGGTAAGGCAAAAGGCAAATCCATTAAACCATCAAGTAATTGTCTGCCAGGAAATCGATAACGTGTAATTATCCACGCTAATAACATACCAAATAGCGCATTAAACAAGCTTGCAATACCTGCTGCTAGTAGTGTTACTTTATAAGCGGCGATAATTTGAGGATGGGTAATCACGGCCCAATATTGCGCCCAACTCATATCAGATAACTGCACAACCAGCGCACTCATAGGTAATAAAAGGATCAGGCAAGTGTAAAACAGTGTTCCCCCTAGACTTAATCCAAATCCTGGTAAAACTCGCTTGCTGGTTGTGGCAAACATTATCTGCGTCCTTGTGCTAACAATTTATCCAATGTGCCATCTGTTGAAAAATGCGTTTTCATTACATTATTCCAATCACCAAACACCTCTTCGATAGTAAAGAGAGAGGTTGCAGGAAACTGAGCTGCTTTTTGTGCCATAACTGCTTTATCATTTACGCGATAATTAAATTGCGTAATAATTTCTTGGGCCTTAGGGCTATAAAGATAATTAAGATAGGCTTTTGCAACATTCTCTGAGCCATTACGCTGAACGTTCTTATCTACCCAGGCAACTGGGAACTCAGCTAAAATATCGACAGGTGGCACAATAACCTGGTAATCATCCTCACCATATTGCTTACGAATATTATTCACTTCTGATTCAAAACTGATTAATACATCCCCTAAATCACGCTCAATAAAAGAAGTGGTTGCGCCACGGCCGCCAGTATCAAACACTTCAACATTTTTCAGGAACTTAGTCATCGCTTCACGGGTTTTTTCATCAGTGCCATAAGCTTTTTCAAAAGCGCCCCAAGCGGCTAAGTAAGTGTAACGCCCATTACCTGATGTTTTAGGATTAGGGAAAACAATTTTGACATCGTCACGGGTTAAATCTTCCCATGAAGTAATATTTTTAGGATTTCCTTTACGAACAAGGTAGGCCATAGTTGAGTAATAAGGTGAACTATTATTTGGTAAACGTTGTTGCCAATTAGTAGGAATTAAATTGCCTTTATCATGCAAAATTTGCACATCAGTCACTTGATTATAAGTCACGACATCAGCGGGCAACCCTTGCAATATGGCAAGTGCTTGTTTAGATGAACCAGCATGAGATTGTTTAATAGTGATTTTATCATCAGGATGTTGAGTATCCCATTGTGTTTTAAAATCACTATTAAGTGCTGTAAATAGCTCTCTTGCGATATCGTAAGAGCTATTAAGTAATTGTGCCGCCCCTGCATAACTACTCACAACTAAAGACAATGCTGCGGTTGCCTGTAATGCAAAGGTTCTTATTGTGTTTTTCTTCATTAAAAGTTACCCATCATTGAATATGTTGTTCTAAGGGTTACTCTATCGGCTTTATTTATAACAGTGTAGTTAGCTTTTGTTATTTGATATAACTGATAGTTATTAAAAATGAATAAAAGTCGTGCTAATTAGCCAAAAATAAATCACTTTGAGTTAACTTGAAAAGAATTCAGCGAAGAAAGAGACAAAAATAGAACTTACTAAGTAAAAGAGAAACGCCAGCTTATACTCAAAGCTGGCGTTTAGTTTAAATAAGGTGTTTTTAATAAAACCTAATACTTATAGCACTTTTAATACTTCATAAGACGGCGCAAAATAGTAACTACCACTGACGGGTTTACTCATTCGCAGTAAATCATCGTGTTTACCATCTAATTCACCAAACATGCTTAATAGCTGCTGTTCTATATTATGTAGGCGGCCACAATATGCTAAGAAATACAGCCCGTGTTTTCCACTTGCAGTACCATAAGGCAGGCTATGACGCAAAATAGCTAATTCCTCACCCTCTTCTTCAATGACGACACGAGAAACATGAGAAGTAACATTGCGTTCTGACACATCTAATTCGACGCTATCTTTTTTAGTACGTCCAATCATTTTCTCTTGTTCAGACTCGCTAAAACGTGCCCATTTCTTCAGGTTATGTTCGTAACGCTGTACTAACACGTAACTACCACCAGCATCCACACCATCATTAATAAGAGCAACACCATAACGCTCGTCATCTTGTGGGTTTTCTGTACCATCAATAAAACCACTAAGATCACGCTCTTCAGTCCAGCGGAAGCCATGAATCTCTTCTTCAACGCTAATCACATTGCCAAACGCAGCAAGTGCAGCTTGAGCTAATGTAAAGTTCACATCATGGCGCATCGATTGAATATGGATAAAGAAATCACGCTGTGTTGCAGGAGCCAAGCCTTTACCTAATGGGCGAAAAGGTTTTAACTCTGGAGCACTATTTTCATCTGATAGTTTTTTCCAAAGATCTGAACCAAATGCAACTACAGCACCCAACGAAGCATCAGGAAATTGCTTTTGTAAATCAGAAAGTGATTGCATAAATTTCTGACATCCTTGACGCAGAAGATCTAATTCACCCACAACCATTGCTTCAATAAACAGGCCAAATTTACTATGTGCGACTAAAATGCCACTTTGTGCATGAGACATATTGCTTCCCTAATCGATAATCAAAACGCTCAAAATAATATCTGATTATATCTAATATTTATTTTCTAAGATTTGCCTTTTAACAAACTTCAGTTGCTCTATTGTGCTAAATCAGATGTATTTTATAAAAGAATATCTTGGTGTCATTTTTTCTGCCAGATAATTTGTATTATTTTCCAATTAGTTAATGCAGTATCAGGTGGCATTAACCCATCTGGGCCATCCCACTTTCCACTAAATACATAGCTAACTGATTTAGCTTGTTCTGACTGACACAAAATAGTTTTTTGTTCGTTAATTACAGGCCCTTTACTACAAGCGCCAAATGCTTTTTTATAAATATCTTTAAATGGTGTACCCATTGCTGTACCCCATGTTGTCTCTACTTTAGGATCAGAAATTTCTATTTTATCAACGGTACCATTTTCTTTACCATAAAACGCCACTTGAACCTTATTCTCTTCAAGTCCTTGCAAAATCACCATAATATCGCCATTTTGCATTTCCATACCTTGTCGATAATGGTAACGGCTTCCTAATTCTTTTTTTATTTCACTTTCAGTGATTTTTGTTGAGCCAGTAATATTTCCTAAACCATCAGCAGAAACCATCAAATTATCGCTAGAAAACCAATTGATTGGATTTAGTGCAGAAAAAGACATCCCCCCCATGGATGAACAGCCACTGAGTAATAGAACACTTGTGCTTAAACACAAGGGTAACCAAAATTTAGGCATCATAACGCTCTCCGTTAAACTTTTTCATAAGACATTAAAAATAACACTAATACCACCTCGGTAATGATGGATACCCAAGTAATAAATAAGCATAACAAAATATAAGCAAACTTAATCTGCGATAATGACATGAAAAAGAAAGCCTAATTACGACCACCTATATTTCTTTTTGTTCCATATTGTTCGATATCTACCAAGTAATGAATAAAGTAAGGTTAATAAACAAGTAACCATCATCAGATGAATAAGATAAACAAGATAATACAATAAGATGGGGTTTAAAAAGATGAGAAGATAGAACCTAAAGCCCCTAATTAATAAGGGGCTTTAGCTGTAAATATTAAAGATCAAAATCTTGATCAACAATTAAACGCTTAGTGTAGGTTGTACTTTCTTGGTTTTGATCTTCATATAGCAATTTTTCAAACATAAAAATAGTGGCATCATTTTCTTCTGGGATCACCAAGGTGATTTGCGGACAACCTTTAGCAATAAGCTTTTTTTCAAGGCGAGAAATTAACGCATTCGCAATACCTCTACCACGAAAATCAGGATGTACACCTAAATAATATAAAGATCCCCGGTGGCCATCGTAGCCTCCCATCACACTTCCTACTATTTCCCCTGCAACTTCAGCAATTAAAAAGAGATCAGGTGAGTGATTAATTTTTCTTTCAATATCAATTTCAGGATCGTTATCAGGTGAAATTAAATCACAACGCTCCCAAAGTGTAATAATTGCCTCAAAGTCATCTTGGCGAAATAGTCGTATTTCCATGGTTTTGCCTGTTATTGGTCATATAAATCTTAATTTATTATCGCTTGTTTAGTTTATGAATCAACTTGAAAATGAGAACATAGAGAATATAAAACTTTATTTTTAATAAATATGATAAAAATTGTAGGTTATTATGAGTTTACCTGATATTCATCGTGTTAAAGAATTTTTTCTGTCCCTGCAAGATACCATTTGTCATTCTATTGAATCCGTGGATAAAAAAGCCACTTTTCAACAAGACAATTGGGAAAGAAAAGAAGGTGGTGGCGGGCGTACTAGAGTACTCACTGAAGGTGCTATTTTTGAGCAAGCAGGTGTTAACTTTTCTTATGTCTATGGTGACAGTTTACCTAAGTCAGCAACAGCACATCGCCCTGAGTTAAGTGGTCGTAGTTTTCAAGCAATGGGTGTTTCATTGGTAATTCATCCAATAAATCCTTATATTCCAACATCTCATGCTAATGTACGCTTTTTTATCGCTGAAAAAGAAGGAGAAGAACCCGTCTGGTGGTTTGGTGGTGGCTTTGATTTAACACCTTATTATGGATTTGAAGAAGATGTAATTCATTGGCATAAAGTTGCTAAGTCAGTTTGCTCTCCTTTTGGCGAGGATTATTACTCTCGTTATAAAAAATGGTGTGACGACTATTTTTATCTCAAGCACCGCAATGAGCCACGTGGTATTGGTGGACTCTTTTTTGACGATCTCAACACGCCAAATTTTGACCACTGTTTTGAATTTGTTAAACAAGTTGGTTTAGGTTACCTCGATGCCTATTTACCTATTGTAGAAAAACGCAAAACAATGCCCTGGGGTGAACGTGAGCGTCAATTCCAACTATATCGTCGTGGCCGCTATGTGGAATTTAATTTAGTTTGGGATAGAGGCACATTATTCGGCTTGCAAAGTGGAGGGCGCACAGAATCTATTTTAATGTCGATGCCACCACTTGTTCGCTGGGAATATAATCAAACCCCTGAGCCTAATTCACCAGAAGCAAAATTATATACTGACTTCTTAATTCAAAAAGAGTGGGTGTAAAACTGGTTAGATAATGGAAGATAAAGCCACTTAAATAATGTGGCTTTATTTAAAGTAAGTTTTATCTTAACAATATTTGAATTTACGCTTTGCGGCAAAGACAGTTGCAGTTAATTAAACAAAAAGGCTAACAACCCGGTGACTTTATTTTTATTTTCCCACCCTTCTGCTCTCATACAGGTATTAAAATAATCTTTTCGCTCCCACTCATTTCTATCAGAAGAGAAGGTACTCCCCGCTACTGTATTGGGTATTTCTTTACCATTTACCATCATCGGAGAAAAAGAAGTATTAGCTGAATTTATTGAATAACTAACAGGATATCTTTCTGTAGCACGCTGCATACACATATTTCTAGCTGATCCTAAAGGCGATGGCTCCGATGTATTTGCTATCCATTTTTCAGGCGTAGCACATGAAGAAAGAACAAATAGTGGTGCAATAATGATACATTTTTTCAAGATACAATAACTCATCAAATAAAGATGTGTTTTAGTTTAAACTTTTTTTGAAAAAAATAATTAATTTTTTATGAAGATCATGTCTTTAAGTAAAGAACCTATCAATACTATAAGATAGGTTACTCTCTGTTCAAATAGTGCTAATCGATTCTATTTAATTAACATTATCGATATTTAAAATATGTTATTCTTCAAATAGCTCATCTGGGCAGTCAGAAATAACATCAAATCCTAAATAATAATATAAATGGTATTTATTTATATCATCTTTATTAAATATATGAATTCCTTCAGAGCTATAGCAATTTGTAATATTCACTTTATCATTATTAAAAATGATTTCAGATTGATTTAGTGCACCTGTAATCTTAATTGTATTGTTCTTATTAGGATTATTACTGTAAATAACAGAAGTTGATAACTCATCCATAAAGTGTTCAAGTTGTGTCAATTTTTTATTATAAAGAAATGTGTAAGTAATTTTATCATCTACAGAATCATAAACCACATTGTCTTTATCTGTAATATCAAAATCTTCACCTTTTAATGACAAACAACGATTGTTATTTTTATCTATCGGGTCATTAAAACAAGTATAAATAGATTGGTCTGCTAACATTGCCTTGTCCGTGTATAAAAACAGCCCGTCATTTTTATTAGCAATAAGCCCAATAGAGGCATCACTTAAACCATTGCTACTAAATGCAATGCTTTGGTAGCCAAAAAGAACAAAAAGAATGAGTACTCTAAGCATATTAAACTTCCTAAAAAGAAGAGAGGAACAGAGGGTATTTAACTAAATAATTATCGCAATTTCTGCGAATGTACACTACCGAAATATATTGGTAAATCAAGAATTAACTCATTTAAAAGCCACTCGAATAAGTGGCTTTGTGATTCAAAATTATTTATTCAAAAAAGGTAATAATTCCACCATTAATTGTTCTGGGCATTCTTCAGTCACAAAATGTCCACACTCATTGAGAATAACGCCTTTCAAATTTATAGCTCTACCTTGCAAGGTTAATTGTGGCGCATCGCGAGTAGCATGATCGGCACCAATAGCCAGAACAGGCATAGTAAGTTGTTTCTCTGCACGCTGTTGGTTTTGGAGTATAGTTTGCGGAATTGCTCGATAATATGCGAATCCAGCTCGTAACCCACCGGGTGAAGAATAAGAATCTATATAAGTTTGAGCAGCGACTCTATCGCGTCGATATGACCAATTATCAAAGATAAAATTGAGATATTCACGCTCTTTGCCTGCCGTTAGCATTTCGGGTAAGTCTTGCACCTGATTAAACATGAAATGCCAAAGAAAAATATTTTCTTCCGGTTTCACAAATATACTAGGTGCTGGGGCTAATCCTGGAATAACCGCTTCAGCTAATGCGATTTTATTAATCGTTGAAGGATAGTCACTCGCCATTGCATAACCAATCCACATGCCAATATCATGCCCTACAACGGCATACTGAGTATATCCCAATTGTTTCATCATATTATACATGGTTGTCGCTACGGTTCCGGTGTCATAACCGCTATTGGGTCTATCGGAATAACCCGTTCCTGGTGGATCAACGGCTATCGCCATATAACCATTCGCGGCAAGTTCAGTCATAACATAACGCCATGTATACCAAGTTTGTGGCCATCCTGGTATCAGTAAAATAGGTTCACCACTACCGATAGTAACATAATGAATTCGCTGACCATCCACTTTCACATAGTGATGCTGAAAATCAGCTTCATTGGCTTGAATAGATGCTGAATTCAACACTTCTATTGGTTTTTTTATCATTTCTGCTGCTAAAGAAATCGTACAAGGCAATGCAAAAAACATTGCTGAAGCAAATATCACCTTCTTAAATAATGTGTTCATTTATATTCCATAAAGTAGTTTATTAACGTTTTTTGAAGTGTTTAACAAGTATTCAATATCAATTAACCAAATGAATTTATTAATAATTAATCACCATTGGCATACTATTACACTTAATTGTTTATCGAACGACAAACAATAGATTAAGATGATCTTTAATTATTTGTCAATCACTAAAAAATAATTCTTTGTCATTCAGCAAATAATTGGTAGTATTTAATGATGATTAACTATGTGGAGAATTTTTCATGGCAGGAAGACCTAGAGAATTTGATCGTGAAGCGGCATTACGAAAAGCAAAATTAGTGTTTTGGCAACGTGGTTATGAGGGGACTTCTATTTCAGATTTAGTCGAAACATTAGGTATCGCCTCTGCTCGAATTTATGCTGCATTCGGCTCAAAAGAGGATCTTTTTCGAGAAACTATCGCACTGTACCTTGCTGAAGAAGGCGCCTTTGCTGATAAAGCCATGCTTGAACCCAATACACGTTTAGCCATTGGACAACTTCTTATCAATGCAGTTGAAACCTACACCAAAGAAAACCAGCCTCATGGCTGTATGGTGGTGTTGTCGTTAACAAATTACACTCGTGATAATGAAAATATTATGACTTGGCTTACTCATTATCGCCAAGCTCGTACCGCCGCAATTATAGAGCGCATAAATCAAGGTATTCAATCTGGCGATATAACGATAAAAACCGATATACAAGCTATAGGTGACTACTTTGCAACGCTTTTACACGGAATATCAATTCAAGCAAGAGACGGCGTCAGCCGAGAACGTTTACTGCATATGGTAGAAGTTGCAATGAGTACCTTCGATGTTTTTATCACCTCATCATCTTCACACTAATAATTTATTTAACGATAGTAGGAGAAAGACATAATGTCATCTTCAATACCTTTTGATACTTCACAGAGTGAGTGGGTGTGTACATGGCTTTCAACCTCTCAACCAACATCAGGCGACGCATTTCCTTTTCCGCTAGAAATACCAACTACATTAAATAATCAGACGCTAAAACAAACATTCCGTATCAGTTTGGGGGGAAAGAAACTGCGTTTAATCTTTTCCAATCGCTATGGTAAACAACCATTGAAATTAGCAGATAGCTGTATTTCTGTGGAAAAACAATCTGATCTATCTGAACCGATTAGTATCACATTTAATGGAGATACTAGCGCAACCATTCCTGCCGGAGAAATATTATATAGCGATGAAATTTCACTACATATTTCATCACTATCAATTATAAAACTCCAAGTTTATTTACCAGAATTAGTTTTTCTAGATACGTTTCATTGGGATGCTCGCCAGTTTTCTTTCTTGGGAAACGGTAATAAAACCAAAGAAAAATCAGGATATGACCAAAAAATCAGTTCTCGTTTATTGTTAGAAAGTGTGCATGTTTTACCCGAAACTATAGGTAAAAGCATAGTCGTGATTGGGGATTCTATGGTTGATGGTAATGGCATAGAAATGGACTCTTATCATCGTTGGACAGATTTTTTAGCCGAGCGTGTAGTGTCCCAAAATATTGCTATCGTTAATGCGGGGCAATCTGGCTCTCGTTTATTAAAAGAGGGTATTGGTATTAGTACACTATCTCGTTTTGAGGATGATGTACTAAATCAACCGGGGATCACCACTTGTATTGTACAAATAGGATTAAATGATTTGGGGCTCGCAGGTACAGCCTTAGACCCTAGTGGCCAAATACCAACATTCGATATGCTAATTGAGGGTTATCGCCAATTAATTAGCATGGCACGTAAAAAAAATATTGATATAGTCGGTGTTACTATCGTTCCATTACGAAGTGCTGATGAATATGGTTTAGAAAATTTCTATCAACCTAAAAAAGAACTTATTCGTCAAAAAGTAAATCAGTGGATGCGAGAAAGTAGCGAATTTCATGCCATTATTGATAGTGATGTATTGATACGTGATCCCCAAAATGTTCATCAGCTCAATTTACAATATGATTCTGGTGATCACCTACATTTAAATTATAAAGGGCATTTACGCATTGCTGAATTAATATTTCTTAAAAAGATCATGATAAATTAAGTTATTGAGATAAAAAATTCATTACGTACTCTCCCATTTTATATGATGACGACTATTACTATTTCTATCAGATTGTTATTAGTGATATACATTTTTTTACTCTGTTAAACTAATAATACATTGAAAAATAAGAAGGCGAATAATGAGAAAATTACGCATCGGTATAGTAGGTTTAGGATCAATTGCACAAAAAGTTTATCTACCTATTTTAACTAATACCGCTAAATGGGAACTTGTCGGTGCATTTTCGCCTAATAACGAAAAAGGAAATAGAATTTGTTCTGCTTATCGTATTCCTTTTTTTGATAATCTAGATCCCCTTGCTAAACAATGTGATGCTATCTTTGTGCATAGTGCTACATCTAGCCATTTTGAAGTCATAAAATATTTATTACATGCCGGTGTACATGTTTATGTCGATAAACCATTAACAGAAAATATTGATCAGTCTGAAGCCCTAATTGAGCTTGCAGCTAAAAAAAATAAAAAATTAATGGTGGGCTTTAATCGTCGATTTGCCCCTTTTTATCAGTCATTAAAACAGAATATTACACACCTTTCTTCTTTACGAATTGATAAACATCGATGCGATAGTATAGGCCCCAAAGATACTCGTTTTACTTTATTCGATGACTATTTACATGTTGTAGACACAGCTCTTTGGTTTGCAGGTTCAAAAGCAAAACTTATTAGTGGCAATATTATTCAAACAGAAAAAGATGAATTATTTTATGCTGAGCACCATTTAAAAATAAATGATTGCTGGATAACAACATCGATGCATAGAAAAGCAGGAAGCCAGCAAGAACAACTTATTGCAGTTGATGAGGATAATCTTTATCAAATTACAAATATGAATTTATGGCGTAGTGAAAACAAAAATATTATCGCTGAAAAGCACCCTGAAAATTGGGATCCTATTTTATTACAACGTGGTTTTATTGGTGCTGTTGAGCACTTTATTCACTCTGTTATAAATGATACAGCACCGATGACTAGTGGTGAGCAAGCAATTATTGCTCAATTAATGATAGAGAAAATGTTAGTAAATCAATAAGCTTTAAATATAAAAAACTGAGTTCATTATTAGCTGAACTCAGTTTTTATTTGTTTAACTTGAATTAACTTATTTAGATTTCTTCAAATGGGATAATAAACGCTTACGCTTACGCATTTGGGAAACAGTTAATTTATTTTTCTTATCCGCATATGGGTTTTCACCCTCTTTAAATTGAATACGGATTGGCGTCCCCATGACTTGTAATGTACGACGGAAATAGTTCATCAAATAGCGCTTATAGCTATCAGGCAAATCTGACACCTGATTACCATGAATAACGACAACCGGCGGATTATAACCCCCTGCATGCGCATATTTCATTTTTACACGACGTCCACGAAGCATCGGTGGTTGGTGGTCATCTTCAGCCATTTTCATGATACGTGTAAGCATAGAAGTACCTACGCGGCGTGTAGCACAAATATAAGCTTCTTGAATAGACTCAAATAAATTACCAACACCACTACCATGTAGCGCTGAAATAAAGTGAACACGAGCAAAATCAACAAAACCTAATTTAAGATCAAGCATATCTTTTACTTGATCACGGTCTTCTTGTGTCATGCCATCCCATTTATTCACAGCAATAACTAATGAGCGTCCTGCGTTAAGAATATAGCCTAATAAAGAGAGATCTTGGTCTGAAATACCTTCTCTTGCATCAATAACTAATAATGCAACATTACAATCTTCAATAGCTTGTAGTGTTTTGATAACAGAGAATTTTTCGACAGTCTCTTTCACTTTACCGCGCTTTCGCACACCCGCAGTATCAATGAGAATATATTCTTTCTCATCTCGCTCCATCGGAATATAGATACTGTCGCGAGTTGTACCTGGCATATCGTAAACAACCACACGCTCTTCACCTAACATACGGTTAGTTAATGTGGATTTACCTACATTAGGGCGACCAACTATCGCCAGTTTTACGGGTAATGTTGAAGGATCGAAATCATCTTCTTCATCTTCTAATTCTTGCTCTTTTTGTTCAGCTTCTAACGCAGCCCAATAAGCAGCATTTTCTTCCTCTTCAGTCAGCTCTTTTTCTTCTTCAATCACTTTACCTGTAATAGGTAATAGTGCTTGTTCAATAAGTTGAGCAACACCACGACCATGAGAAGCAGCGATAGGGAATATTTCACCTAAACCTAATGAATAGAAATCAGCAAGCGCAGTATCGGTATCAATACCATCTGTTTTATTCGCAACTAAATACGTTTTTTTCTCAACACCACGAAGATGTTTAGCAATGCCCTGATCTGCTGGCATTAAACCTGCGCGTGCATCAACTAAAAATAGAACGATATCAGCTTCTTGAATAGCCTGTAATGATTGTGATGCCATGTGGGTTTCAACACCCTCTTCAGCACCATCAATACCACCGGTATCAATAATAATAAATTCTTCCCCATCTAACTCTGCACGACCATATTTACGGTCACGAGTTAATCCAGGAAAGTCAGCAACTAATGCGTCTCTTGTGCGTGTTAGTCGATTAAATAATGTGGATTTTCCCACATTAGGGCGCCCTACTAAGGCAATAACGGGTATCATTCTTTGATGCCTCATAAAAATACAATTATAAATCTATGATTGTATTTTACATGTAAATACTAAAAAGACGAAACGGCTCCTTTAAAGGAGCCGTAAAATAAATAGGTTAGTCTGCAATAAATTACCGACTATAAAGATAAAGCTTACCATCACGAGCTTGGATCATCAGTTTATCTTTTGCAACTTGAGGACGACTAAGTAAACCAGAGCTATTTACTGAGTTTTGCGCAATAAATTTTCCTGTGCTGGTATCAATCCAGTGAAGATAACCTTCTGCATCACCAACAACTAAATAGCCATCAAAAATAGCAGGAGCGGTTAAATTACGATGCAATAAATCTTCTTGTGTCCATAATGTCACACCATCAGATTTACGAACAGATAAAACTCGGTCATTTTGGTCAACAAGGTAAATATTATCACCAAGAAGAACCATATCATTAACAGAGCCTAAATCACGTTTCCATAAAATCTGCCCCGAACGCATATCTAAGCTAACTAAATTACCATTGTATGCCATTGCATAAACAGTATTTTCATCAATAACAGGTGTGATATCAACGTCATTTAATCGGCTAATTTCTGTTGAGCCTTTCACTTGTGAGATATTCTGTTGCCAAATCAGCTGGCCCTGAGATAACACAACCGCACTAACACGACCATTATCTGCACCAATAATAGCAGCACCATAAGCAACTGCAGGGGCAGATTCACCACGAACTGACAGTGATGGTGTATCTAAGTTAACTGTCCATGAAATCTCACCACTGAGCAAGTCAAGCCCTTGCAACATACCATTACTAGTATGAATAAGAACTAGTCCATCACTAACGACAGGGCGAGAAATTGCCTCTCCTGCAACATTAGATTCCCAATCAATAGAACCATCATCAGTATTAAGTGCGTAAACTTTCGCTTTTTCTGTTCCCACAAAAATACGAGAACCAGAAACAGTTAAACCACCGGAAAGCAGCGCTGATTCATTAGAAGAGAAGAAGCCCGTCTTAGTTGAGAGATCTTGTGACCAGAGCTCTTTACCTGTATCAAGTTCTAATGCTTTAACTAAACCATGGCGATCAGCGACATAAACAACTGAGCCATCCCATGCTGGTGACAAATGGGAATAGTATTTTCCAATACCATTTCCAACTGACTTGTCCCAAACAACCGTTGGTGTAAATTGACTCTGCACCTCAGGTAATGGAGACATCGTCACATTATCCTGTTCACTAGAACAACCAGCCAATAAAGCAGATGCTAGTAGACCAACCAGGAGAGTTTTACGCAGTTGCATGTCTGAAGATCCCTTTAATTGGATAAATTATTGAGTTTAAGTTCAACCAGTGAGCGAATAGCACCTGCATTTTCATCAGTTAATGCGGCTCGATACGCGGCTGTTGCACCTGCACTATCACCTTTTTTCGCTAACACATCACCACGGATATAATTTTTCATTCCATTCCATGCTTTGCTTTTCACTTGCTCAAGCGAAATTAATGCGGCATCTGTTTTATCTAATGCCAATTGTACGCGAGCTAAACGAAGATTAAGCATGTCTGCAAAAGCGTCATTTTTCACTTTTGATAAAGCTGCAGTTAAGTGACGTTCACCGTTCACTAGGTCATTTGCTTCAATAGCAATCTGAGCAAGCTCTAAAGCCGCTAATGCACCATAAATATCGTTAGTTTCAGTAACAAATTTTTCAGCGGCAGCAATACTTTCTGGCGTTACTTTACTTAGGCCATCATTGACTGTAGCAAACGCATTTGCGCTTTCTTGCAGGCGATTGATTTGGTGTGACTGCCAATATTTCCAGCCAAATACACCACCAAAACCAATAACTACTGATAACACAATAGTTAAGCCATAATTTTTGAAGAATTGCTTAATTGCATCAACTTGTTCATTCTCAGAGCTATAAACTTCCACAAGTCTCTCCTTAACCTAATAACAGTGACAGTTGCTGGGCCAGTTCATTACGAGCAACGATTTTTTGTTCACCTGAACGTAAATCTTTCACTGCAACTGTACCTGCATTAATTTCGTCTTCACCCAAAATTAGTGCAATTTTAGCACCTTGTTTATCAGCGCGGCCCAACTGTTTTTTAAAGTTTCCATTACCGTGATTCGTCATGAGACGTAATTGCGGTAATTGGTCACGGATCTCTTCAGCCAAGATCAATGCTGCACTTTGGCTCTTATCACCAAAAGATGCGAGGTAAACATCAGCCACATTAGTATCAGCAACAAAATCAGGATTAACTGCTTGAACTAATAAGATCATGCGTTCCATTCCCATCGCAAAACCTACAGCTGGCGTTGGATGTCCACCTAATTGCTTCACTAAACCGTCATAACGTCCACCAGCACAAACCGTGCCTTGTGAACCTAATGCGCTAGTTACCCACTCAAAAACAGTACGGTTATAATAATCTAAACCACGAACTAAACGCTGATTTACTCGATAAGTAATACCAACAGAATCAAGTAATGCACAAAGACCTTCAAAGTGCGCCCTAGATTCGTCATCAAGATAATCGAAAAGTTCAGGTGCATCATTCAATAAAGTCTGAATTTCAGGATTTTTAGAGTCTAAAACACGCAATGGATTAGAATACATACGACGTTTACAGTCTTCATCTAATTTATCAACGTGTAATTCTAGGAAAGCAACTAAGGCCTCACGGTATTTAGCACGCGCGTCTAAAGAACCGATAGAATTCAATTCTAAAGTGACATGCTCAGAAATACCTAAAGCGCGCCACCAGCGTGCTGTTAGCATGATAAGCTCAGCATCAATATCTGGACCTTGAAGACCAAAAACTTCAGCACCTAATTGGTGAAACTGGCGGTAACGACCTTTTTGTGGGCGTTCATAACGGAACATCGGCCCTAAATACCATAAGCGTTGTTCTTGGTTATACAGTAAACCATGTTCAATACCTGCACGAACACAACCTGCTGTATTTTCAGGACGTAATGTTAAGCTTTGAGTATCTTCACCACGATCAACAAAAGTATACATTTCTTTTTCAACAACATCGGTTACTTCACCAATTGCTCGCTGAAATAGAGGGGTATGCTCTACGATAGGTGTTCTGATTTCGCTAAAACCATAACCCGCTAAAATTTGCTTTAACGTGTTTTCAATTTTCTGCCATACACGTGTATCAGCAGGAAGATAGTCGTTCATACCACGAATGGCTTGGATTTTTTGGGCCACTTTTTTTCTCTAATAGTTATTCATTGTTCAATAGACTGATTATAGAAGCGAAATCAATCAGCATTCAATCTGAAATCAATAGTAATACGGGCTCATTGTACAATGAGCCCGTAAATTGAATATTATTTGTCCAATTGATTTATATTTATACGCATATTGCTATCAAGCATTGATGCTTTAGCGCGAATTTTGGCTTCTAATAAATCAATCATATTACCATTATCAAGACGCTCTTTTTGTCTGATACCATCTTCATAAAAACCACTGCGTGTTTTTGCACCGGTTACACCCAATGTTGATACTTCAGCTTCACCAGGACCATTAACCACGCAACCAATGATAGAAACATCCATTGGGGTAATAATATCTTCAAGACGCTGCTCTAATTCATTAACGGTACCAATAACATCAAACTCTTGGCGAGAACAAGTCGGGCAAGCGATAAAGTTAATTCCACGAGAACGAATACGCAACGATTTTAAAATATCAAAGCCGACTTTCACTTCTTCGACAGGATCTGCTGCCAATGAAATTCTTAATGTATCGCCTATCCCTTCAGATAATAAAAGCCCAAGACCTATTGCAGATTTTACTGATCCAGCTCTTGCACCACCCGCTTCAGTGATCCCAAGATGCAAAGGTTGATCGATTTTTTTCGCTAATAAACGATAAGAATCAACGGCAAGAAAAACATCTGATGCCTTAACACTGACTTTAAATTTATCAAAATTTAGTCTATCAAGGATATCAACATGGCGCATTGCTGACTCTAATAATGCTTCTGGTGTTGGTTCCCCATACTTTTCTTGAATATCTTTTTCAAGAGAGCCACCATTCACGCCAATACGAATTGGAATATCATAATCACGAGCACAGTCAACAACTTGTCTAATACGTTCTTCGTTACCAATATTACCTGGATTGATACGTAAACAATCAACACCATATTCAGCGACTTTTAGTGCAATACGATAATCAAAATGAATATCAGCAACTAAAGGTACATTAACTTGTTGTTTGATTAATTTAAATGCTTCAGCAGCATCCATTGTTGGTACAGAAACACGAACTATATCCACCCCTACACGCTCCAGTGCTTTAATCTGGCGAACAGTCGCATCTACGTCTGTCGTTCGTGTATTCGTCATCGACTGCACCGCGATAGGCGCACCATCGCCAATAGGTACATTACCAACATAAATTCGGGTCGATTTACGACGAATAATAGGTGATTCTTTATGCATTCTTAATTCTCCCATGCTTCCATGCTTCCATGCTTACTCAAATATTGTAGTCAGATTAGGCGCCTGGTACGGTTATTTTTGCTATTTTGCCAGTAAAACGGCTTAGATCGATAGATTCGCCATTAAACTGTAAGCGAGTTACTGAAGGCGCACCTATTTTTAGTTTATAAGGTTGCTCACCATTAAATTCCAGACGTTCGCCAGCTTTCTTAATACCATTAAATAAGACTTTATTTTGAGCATTACGAATTTCTAACCAACATTCACCATCAAACATGATAACAAGCTGATCAGCGACAGCCGCGGTTGCGGTTGCTGTTTCATCAGTTGCATGTGCACGAGAAGTGGTTGATGTAGTTAGAGGTGACACTGGTAATGGAACCGTTTTTACTTCAGCTGTTGATATTGCTTTTGCAGGAGTAGACTCAACAACCTTATCCGGCTGATTATTTACTATCACAGAATCAGATTCTTGCAAATTTTCACCCTCTGATACAGGCGTATTATCTAAGGATGCTAAAGGAGAATTTATTGTATTCGAACTTTCTTGCGAGTTGTTTTTCTCTATGTTTTGAGATGCCATAGAGACCAATTCTTGTTGATCGGCTTGATGCCCTTGCCACCACCAAACACCTACGAATGCCACCATCACAATGAGAATAACCCATGTGATTTTCATCAACCAGCCTTCACGTTTTTTGTGTCTTTTGCCTAATGAATAATTTTGAGTAGTGGTCACTCGAATTTGTTTAGCCGGTGCTTGTTGATTGATAAAACCAAGAATTTCACTTTCAGGAACACCAACTAACTTAGCATAAGAACGCATATATCCGCGTAAAAATGTTGGTGCAATATCCGAAGAAACATCATCCGTTTCGATTTCACGAACTGTCGATAACTTCAAACAAAGTCGATCAGCAACAGTTTGTTGTGTTAACCCCACTCTTTCACGAGCCTGACGTAAAAGTTGACCTGCTGTTAATTTCACTTCTTCGGTTTTGTTTTCAGTATTCATTAGCAATCTAGGCACTGTGGCTATTGGATGTTTAACATTGATGAACACGTAAAGCACCCAGTACCTTAACGCTATCACCGCGAATTTTGTGATATATCTGGATCACCTTGTTGGCAAACCAAATATTCTGGCGATATATCCTCAATTACTACTCTATTGTTATTTAATAGATTTTGTTCACAAAGGAAATTGCCATAAAGTCTTAATACATTAACATTTACTGGCTTCGACTTCATCGCTAATTTGTAATAATGTTGCGCTTGGATCTTATCGCCTAATAATTGAAATGTTAAAGCCATTCCTGTATTTGCTTGAGGATGTGTTGGCATCACTGAAAGCACTTTTTGGAAATGGTATTGCGCTATTTGGTATTGCTGTTCAGCTAAATAAGCTTCACCTAATTGTAAGCGAGTCGAAACAGCCACACGCTTTTGATTGGCTGATGGTTGACAACCTAATACCAACAACATCAAGCCAATAGTTGCTACTAATGATGATATCCTTATCATCGTCATATCCCTTAAGTGTTTTCATCCTTGTAACTCTTTGTATTATGATAATTCTACATTACGCACAACACAAAGAGACATCCACCTGTATCAGACTGCTTTAATAGAGATTGGTTCACCTTGTTGACGCTTTTTCAGTGTACGCTTAGTACGGTCGATAACATCGCCCGCTAATTGACCACATGCAGCATCAATATCATCACCTCGTGTCTTTCTCACTATCGTTGTAAAACCATATTCCATAAGTACTTTAGAGAAACGGTCAATACGACTATTAGAACTACGTCCATAAGGTGCCCCAGGGAACGGGTTCCAAGGAATTAAATTGATTTTACAAGGTGTATCTTTTAACAAATCCGCTAATTGGTGAGCCTGTTCAGTACTGTCATTAATATGATCAAGCATGACATACTCGACCGTTACTCGGCCTTGATTTGCATTTGATTTCGCAATATAACGACGAACACCATCAAGAAACATTTCAATATTATATTTCTTATTGATTGGCACAATTTCATCACGAATATCATCAGTTGGTGCGTGTAATGAAATCGCTAATGCGACATCAACAGCATCACCCAATTTATCTAATGCAGGCACAACACCTGATGTTGATACAGTGACTCGGCGTTTAGATAGACCAAAACCAAAATCATCCATCATTATTTCAAGTGCAGGAATAACGTTATTCAGATTAAGCAACGGCTCGCCCATTCCCATCATAACAACGTTAGTAATAGGACGACGACCGGTCTCTTTTAAAGAACCAATAATTTTAGCCGCTCGCCAAACCTGACCAATAATTTCAGAGACTTTTAGATTACGGTTAAAACCTTGTTGTGCTGTTGAGCAGAATTTACATTCTAGCGCACACCCCACTTGCGAAGAGACACATAACGTTGCACGATCATCTTCTGGGATATATACCGTCTCTACTTGTTGATCGCCAACAGTAATTGCCCATTTTATGGTACCATCGGTTGATCGCTGTTCTTCAGATACTTCCGGTGCTTTAATTTCTGCAACTTCTTTTAATTTAGCTCGCAGCACTTTGTTAATATCTGTCATCTGATCAAAATCATCATAACAATAGTGGTACATCCACTTCATAATTTGATCAGCACGAAACGGTTTTTCCCCCATAGAGGCAAAAAACTCTCGCATCTGTTTACGATTTAAATCTAACAGATTAATTTTTGCTTTTTGATTCACAGTATTTTCTTTAGAAACAGCGACAGAAGCGCTTGGCGCTGGAGTTATAGATTGGGACATGACATTGCCTCGTTGTTACACTATGCGGCCTGTGTTAACCAATTGGTTAACTGGATACTTTATAAAAAAAGACGCCCCGTTAATTTGCTAACAGGGCGCCGCATTGTACAGTTTTTCGTATATAGATGCTAATAAATTAGCGAGCGCAAACTTCGTCTTCAGCGAAGAAATAAGCAATTTCACGCGCTGCTGATGCTTCTGAGTCAGAACCGTGTACAGCGTTCTCAGTAAAGCTATCCGCATAATCTGCACGTAATGTGCCAGCTAATGCGTTATCTGGGTTAGTTGCGCCCATCAGATCACGGTGGCGTTGAACGGCATTTTCGCCTTCTAATACTTGAACCATAATTGGACCTGAAGTCATAAACTCAACGAGTCCGTCAAAGAAAGGACGGCCTTTGTGCTCTTCATAAAAACCTTCTGCTTGTTCGCGAGTTAAATGTAACATTTTAGCTGCAACAATGCTGAAGCCCGCGCTTTCAAAACGGTGATAGATAGCACCAATTACGTTTTTCTTTACTGCATTAGGTTTAATGATAGAAAATGTACGCTGAATAGCCATGTCTTACCTCTGATTATTTTATTAATTACAACTTTTGTTGTCTCTTTTTATCGCAGATCATGGAAGAGCGAATAAAATACCGCATTCCCTGCAAAAATAAGGGCACGATTATAGGAGGATAAAAACAAATTTCCCATATTAATCCCCCTCTTTTTTTAAAAAAATGTGGCAAAAAAGTTATAAATTATCGTTCCAATCACATTTTTACCTTTATTTGAGCCCTTTTAATCAGGAGCCCAAATAAAATAGAGCTCATTAATTCTATAAATAACAAATTATATTCAATGATAAAAATTACGATGCTCTACTTTTATAAGCACTATTAGTTTAACGGAAAGTAAAATTAACCATATCCGTTTGTCCACTTAGGTCAAGAACAGAAAGCTGATACTTACCACGCTTTTCTAGTAGATAAGAGAATACCTCACCATTTTCAGTACTGCCTATCTGTTCGCCATTTAAAAACCACCACTGAGTTCCATTTCCACCTTGTGTGGATACAGTGAGCTCTAAATCCGTTTCACCCGGTAAAGGACGTAATAGATCTCCTGCACGAATTCCTGAAATAAATAGTGGAGTATTGTCTTCTTTAATTGGAGGGCAAGTCTCAGAAATAGGAGGTAAGCGCCTTGCCCTTCGCTCTTTTTCAGGTAACCATGCTTCTAAGGCTATCGGCCATAATGCAATATCTTTTAGCTCTGCATTTGGACAATTTGGCCCTGTACGTTTACCTTCTTGATCTACCCATATTTTTTCGTTGATCCCCAAAATACCTTCTTGGTTCTCATTAAGTAATGTAGGTGGAATAGTGTTATCAAGGATCCAGCTACGGCGACTAACTCGGCAATTGCTATCTTCTTTCGCTAATATTTTACCCGTTGGCCAACAAATTGTTGCTGCGGTGACACTTTTAGGTCTTAAGTCAGTTGGTGGACGCTGTTTATTTTGATAAATATATCCAGTTAATAGATTATTTACTTGATTCATTATGGGTACCGCTGTTGCAAAACCAAATTGCCCAACAACAGGCGTGCCATCCGGTCTACCAACCCATACACCGATGGTATAGCGCGCATTCACCCCAATTGACCATGCGTCACGATAGCCATAACTTGTTCCTGTTTTCCATGCTAATGGAGCAATCGCTGAAATAGCACTATCAGGACGAGGCCGAGCTTCTCCAGCAAGAATACGACGTATTATCCACGCAGAACCCGGCGACATTAACACTCTATCTTCGATAATTTGTTCCGGCTTAAAACGCAAACCAGCAGTTTTTCCTTGTCGCGCCAATGCACTAAATGCAGCAACCAATTCATCCATTCGTGTTGCAGTCCCGCCTAAAATAAGCGCTAAATTAGGCTCTGAACCATAAGGAAAACGCATTTCTAAATGATTATGTCGTAATTTAGCTGCAAATTTTTTTGCACCATAGACTTCAATTAATTGTACTGCGGGTAAATTTAAAGAACGACTTAACGCCTCACTCGCACTAACTGCACCATTAAACCCAGAATCAAAATTACCAGGTCGATAATTATCAAATCGCCGCGGAACATCCTGCAATAGTGATTCAGCATGAATGAATCCTTCATCTAATGCTAATCCATAGATAAAAGGTTTTAATGTTGAACCTGGCGAACGCCATGCACTAATCATATCCACATGACCAAAGCGTTTATTATCATTAAAATCCGCAGAACCAACATACCCTTTCACACTCATATCTGTATGATCAACCACGAGTATTGCTAAGGATGTCTTATCTGCCAGCTGGTATTTCCATTGATTAGTAATATCTTCAAGTTGCCTTTGAATATTAATATCAATCGTTGTTGTGATAACTGGCGCTTTCTTTTCGTTATACATTCTACGAGCAAGTAAAGGCGCTAGCTGAGGAGTTTGTCTTGGTGCCAAAAGCACCTGCTCTTCTTTAATTTCATCAACTTTTTCTTGTGACCAAACTTTGTATTCAGCCAGTCTATCTAATACTTTATCTCTTGCCACCTGAGCACGCTCAGGATAGCGATCTGGTCGTAAACGGCTTGGTGCTTGAGGCAACACCGCCATTAGTGTTGCTTCACCCGCAGATAAATCAGCCGGTGACTTACCTAAATATGCCCAACTTGCAGCACCAATACCTTCAAGTGTGCCACCAAAAGGGGCTCGGTTAAGATAGATTTCAAGGATTTCATCTTTCGAGTAATACCACTCTAATTGTGCTGTTCGCCATAATTGCTTTAATTTTCCACCTAAGGTACGAGAATGCGGGTCAATTAAACGAGCAACTTGCATTGATAATGTACTTCCACCTGACACTATTCGTCCTGAGCTCAAATCTTGCCAAGCCGCACGTAATATCGCCATAGGATTAACACCGGGATGTTGATAAAACCAACGATCCTCATAGGTAATTAAAGCTTGTAAGTATTCGGGAGAGACATCAGAAAGCTTAACATGATAACGCCATACACCATCTTTATCGGCAAATCGCCATAACGGTGTTCCATCTTGAGCAGTAACAATGGTTGCAATTTGTGGTTCAGGATCAGGAAGAGGCCAGATTTTATCGGCTACCCACACTAAAACAGGGGTAGCTAACACAAAAATAATAACGACGGCAATAAACCGTTTATATCCTATTTTCATTCAATAACTCAAAGAAAAAGCCCTTTCCAAAGAAAGGGCTAAGAATATTAAGGAACAACATCAATTTTAGTTTCAGTTTTTCCTAATGCACGCCAATAAGGCACATACATTGATTCTACTTGTGGTGGTGGAACTTGATAACTGCCCGGAGTAACCGCTCTGGCTAAATACAACAAGGTTACAGGACGATACTTATCAACAGAAACTGCAGCAACAAATCGGTCATCTCTATATTCAAGATGTTTGATATTTGCTTGTCCCATATCATCAATCAATTCCTGTAGGTCAGCAGCACTATCGCTTAAGCTTGCACTACTTGACGCCAAGTTTTGATTTTCAATTTCAAGACCTGCCGGCAACATATCAACCACCAGCGCATCTGGTACATCTCTATCTGCTGATACTTCAAGTTTCACTACCAGCATCTCACCACTTTGTAAACGATTTGGATGAACTCGATTACCTTTCAAGTCATAGTAGCTACGGTAAATATTCAACACATTAGAATAAGGTGCAGGTGCAACCTTCGGATATCCTACAACATTCATTCGTGAATAAATCGTTGCGCCACCACGATTGTTTAGCTCTAACCCTTCTTGTAATTGAGTTGCTGTTAGTGTTTCATTCACTGCACGATCACTGCTTATCGATGGAGTTTGACGATTTACTACAACTTCCCAAGGTTGCTCAGCCATATTGATAAAGAAACGGCCAGCAAGATAGAGAGAATTACTTTCTTGAGTTGAGAACCACTCACGCCCTGTTAAATTATCGGACAACGTCACAACACTAATATCGCGAGATTGAGTTTCAAGGTTGTTTTCACTTAACAATGCGATAATCAGCGCTTGATCTCGAATAACACTACCGTAATCACCTAAACCGTAATTATATTTACGCTCTGTTGTCACACCTTCAGCAATTAGGCTTTCAGCGCGACTATTGTCGCCCATCTGTTTTAATGCAATACCTAATTGAACTAATGCTAAACCACTTCCTGCTTGGTTACGCTCAAGGTATAAGCGGCGCAAGTCTCCCAATGGAGCTTTTTGCTGATTTGCTAACACTAAAGCAGCGTAAGCTCTTGCAGAGAAACGCGCAGCATCTTGGTTTACGGCATATTCGTAGTTAATTAAGCTCTTATCTTGTAAATAGCGTAATAAACGGTCGTTAGCACGTTTTAGTGCATCAGAAGGAACTGAATAACCTTGCTGAGATGCACGGAACAAGAAATCAGTAGCATAAGCAGATAACCAATACTCTTCACGACCGCCTTGGCTCCATAAAGAGAATCCACCATCGGCTTTTTGCATTGTTAACAAATGCGCTATACCCGTTTCAATGGCTAATTTTCTATCAGCATCGGTTTGTGTTTTTATGCCTAGTTGCTTTAACTCTTTTTCTGTTGAGTAAAGTGAAGGATAAAGGCCACTCACCGTTTGCTCTAAACAACCATAAGGATAAGCAAATAGCTCTCTGACATAACGTGCAATCTGTAACGGTGGACGACTAGTAAGTAAAAGCTCACCTTCTAATGTTGAAGTATTAAAACGATTTAATATTTCTGTTGGTAAACTCCAAGTTTCACCATCTTGCAATGTACTTGCATAATGTAGCGTTTCTGCTGGGTAAGCCGGACGCACACCAATTTTCCATGTATTTTGATAAGGTTTTATCTCTTCACCAGGCACTTTAACGCCATAGATAGACAGTGAAAATTCACCTTGTCCAAAGCCATGTTTTGCTTTTACTGGAATTTGAATTTGAGTTCGTTCACCTTTTGTCAGCGAAACGGTTTTGCTCTCAGAGCCAGCCAAACCTACTAACCCAGAAGCGGTATAATTTAAGGTAATTGCCTGTGCATCATCGGTTAGGTTGGTTAAATCTAAAGAAAGCAATGCATTATCACCACCAGCCATAAAACGTGGTAACGATAATTGTGTGACTAATGGCGCAGCAATAACCACTTTACCTTCTTGGCTACCAAATTTATCGGCAGTCCAAGCCTGTGCCATTAAACGAACTTCACCATTAAATTCAGGAATAGGTAAAGAGACTTCCCCTTCGCCTTTTTCATTTAATTTTACTGGGGCACTTTGCTGAGCAATGATTTGCACATCCGTTAGTGGTTTTTTACCACCTCGAGATAATGTTGATTCCTCACCACCATCACCACCAAAACGCAAGTTAGCTAAGCGCCCTTCACCTTCAATTAATTGACCATAAACATCATATTGATCAACGCTATAACGTTTACGACCGAAGAAGGCATCATAAGGATTTGGTGTTTTATATTCAGTAATATTTAGCACACCAGTATCAACGGCAGAAACCAACACATTGATATTTTCTGGTAACGGCTGTCCTGCAACTGGATTCGCTTTAATACGGATTTTTAAATCCTGATTTGGGCGAATTTTCTCTGGAGCATCAAGGGAAATATCGATTTGGCGATTCTTATCTTGCAAAGGTAAATGCAAAATACCTACAGCGCGTTTTACTGTCGCTTGTTTTGAGGTATCACCAGGACGAACAACAACAGAAGTTAAATAAAGATCGTGTCGTGCCCACTCTTTATTGATAGGAACATCAACAGTAAGCCCTTTTTCTGGCACATCAATTTCTTGCCACCATAAAGGCCCATCACTTGATTCAAGCAACACATAACCTTTACCCGAATGAGGCGCAACAATATTTAATTTAACCTTTTCACCCGGTAAATAACTTTCTTTATCGAGAGACAGTTTTACTTGATCAGGTCTTACCGCACCGGTACCGCCAGTGTTATCCATCCAAGAATAACCTGCCCAAAAACGCAAGCTACTGACTAACTCAGTTTTAGGGTCAATCACTTCAATACGGTAAGAGCCCCATTCTACTGGGAATGAGACTTTCGCTGTGCCATCTTTTGCAATTTTGATGGTCTGCTCATCCATTTGCAGATCTTTTTCGTTATAACCTGATTCCCAACCATTTGAACTAGACCAACGCCAGTAATAATCATGGCGCTCATAAATAAATCTTACCTTAAGGTCATTAGCGGCTAATTTTTTACCGTCTTGGTCGGTATAAACAATTTCAAACTCGGCCATCGAGTTTTCATCAACGCTATAGCCAGCTTTATATTTATCTGTGCGATAGTCGTAGACTTCTTTTTTAGGGAATACAGGTCGAATACCCGCTAAATGTGTAGCTGGCCATACCGCTTGTTGATAACGACGCGTAACTGGTCGTCCACCCGCCTCAAGTAAACTTGCTTGTAATATAATGTTAATTGGTGATTTTAGTTCTGCATAACGTTCACTATCAACGCTTAATTCGCTTACACCATCACTATCAAGATTAAGCTCAAATTCATCTAAAAGACGACTAAAGTTTTCATCTTTTACTGCACCAAACTCATAGCCTGGTAATTTGCTTACGGCTTCGCGCGATGATTTTAAGAACACTTGGCCTTGTAGTCGATTATCCGCAGCTGGAGCGCCATAAAGATAGCGGCCTTTAAAATCAAAATAAGCATCATTACCGCTTAACAAGATACCTTTTTTACCGGTTATTTCTAATGCCATACGCTCTGGCATAAAATCTTCGACCTGAAACTCATAAAAACGTGGTGTACCATCACCCACATCAAAACGAAGTGTGCGTGTACCGGTACTTTCATCTTCAGGAATAACCAGTTTTAATTGATATAAACCATTTTCAGGTTGCCAAACAAAGCTACGTGAAATTTGACCATCTGTTTTGAGTAAATCAACTTTAACGGGTTGTTCTTTAATCGGATTACCATCACCATCGCGCAATAATGCATTAACGATTAAGGTTTCACCAGGGCGATATAAATCACGAGGGCCAAATGCAAAAAACTGTTTGTTATAACCTTGAGGCCCACCAATATCAAATTCTGATAGATCAAGCGCGGGTTTGCGCAAATCAATCATACTGGTTTGCCCATCACGAACAGCCATTAATAAACGGGCTTCATCACTTTTTTCTAGTGTTGCATGTCCTTGGCTATCCGTTTGGGCTTTAGAAATTAAATTCCCTTTTTCATCTAATAAACGGATTTCAACTTTACTTAATGCTGAGCCATTTTTTAGTGATTGAGTAAAAATATCGATACTATTGAGATAACTGTGCATAGACAGACCAATATCACTAAAAGTGAATACTGTTGCAGGCACGGTATAAGAGTATTTCCCTGCTTGCTGCATCACAGCAATATAGGCACCCTCTTTTTTCAATGCATCGATAGATCTCAATGGTAACAAGACATTTTCACGCGTATTTGTTTCTGTATTTAACTCGAAACGCCCGGTATAAACTAAATCGGCCTGAGCTAGAAACTCATCTGATTCCCAATAGTTAATATTAGAACGACTTTCCCACTGTGTTAGAAATTGTGCTAATTTGTCGTCTTTAACACGGAAAAAGTTAACATCAACTTGCCCCACATTTAATGCAATAATAGGCAAACCTTCAGCTGCCTCTAACGGTAATAATGAGCCTTTACTTGTAAAACCAACGGAAGGAAAAATTTCTTCTGTGGTAAATTTTTGGCTAAATGCGGCAATTAAAGCACGTTCATTAATACCTTTGATTTTATCATCAATGGTTAAATTCAATTCAGTTGATGGAGGTAAATGACGGAAACGTAACTCCATTAAGTTATCTGATAACTCCCACGCGCCTTCGAGCTTACCTTTCTTGGTATCAACAAGATGCACAACATCATCAAATTTCTGATCAGGATCGAGTGGTACTGAGAAAGTGACCACCATAGTACTTGCACCATCACGTTGGAGTTCAGATGCATCTAATACCGTGACATCCTTACCCGCAAAACGTGTTGCTAATTCATTACGTACTTCTTGGCTTGTTAGCGCAGTTTCATTCTTAGTTTTGGTTGTTACTGACGCATTTTCACCATTTTGAGTTACACTATTTGCCGTCTGCTGTTCAGTGTTTTTTTGTTCTGAAGCTTGCGAGTTTGCTACTTTATCTGATGTAGATGATTCAGCTTCTTTGTCGTCACATCCTGCCAAAGCGAGTGCAGACGCCAATACAACGGCAAGAGAGCACCAACGATAGCCTCTTTTTTCCGTGTATTGTCTAAATTGACTTTGATTCATACCCTTTTCCTTTAATTCAAAACCTGAATAATGCGATGTTTATGCAGGCTGAGATAATATATAAAAATGACGATTCTAATAAGATAAAAAGTGACAATATCTATTATATTTTATCGAATGATGCACGTAGGCTAAGAATTCAATATGGAGTTATCTCCATTTTTTAACCAAGACGCTATAAAAACAAAGTGTTACATAAAAATGCACATAATTCGTCAATTTAATCATTTCCTTATTATAGGGTAAAAAAAAGCGATATCTGATGAGATATCGCCTAAATTTACTGTATTAATCGTTATAGATTAACTATTGGAATACCTTTACGTAGAAAACCACCGAGTTTACGTTGATAGAAAGGTGATACATGGTGGATCATAAAGTGACTCACACCCTTTTCATCTTTGTTTACAAAGCAAAAATCGATAGATTGTCCTTCTTCTAAGTGCTCAAAAACAGATTCCGCAGCTTGTGGGAGTAACTCAGCAATAGCCTCTTCTTCTCCAGTGATCTCTAGCCCAATGAGATAAAATGTTTCATCGTCTCCAACTTCCTGCGCATTAACAATAAAAGCTCTACGAATAGGCTTATGCTGAATAAAAAATTCACTTAATGCATTAGTCAGTTTTTCAGGTTGTGGATCTAGAACACTTAATTTTAAAGAAGAACCTTCAACAGCAACAATTTCTTGTGTCTCAAATTGCTCAGATACAGCCATAACAAACTCCAAATCAAATAACGTTTATTTTTATTTTGCTTTTGCTAATAACAGGTTCGCAATAGAGCGAACACCATAGCCTGTTGCACCGGCCGCCCATTGCTCTACAGAGGATTTTCTGTAAGTCGCTGAGCAATCGATATGCACCCAACCTTTTTTATAATCGGTAACAAAGTGCGATAAGAATGCTGCCGCAGTACTAGCACCAGCAGTATGAGATGGCGCTGCAATATTATTCAGATCGGCAAAACTTGAAGGCAGTTGGCTACGATGGAAATCCGCTAATGGTAAACGCCAGAACAGCTCATTTTCTTGATCAGCACTGTTTAATAATTCAGCTGCAAGCTGGTCATCAAAGCTTAAAACAGAGTGATAGTCATTACCTACAGCAACCTTCGCTGCACCCGTTAAAGTTGCTGCATCAATAATTAGTTCTGGTGCCATATTGCTTGCATCGATAAGTCCGTCAGCCAATACTAAGCGGCCTTCAGCATCTGTATTCATAATTTCAACAGATTTACCATTACGGTAACGAATAATATCGCCCAATTTAAACGCATTACCGCTAACCATATTATCAGCAATACAAAGAAGCAGTTTTACGCGTTTATTTAAGCCACGAGTTATCGCTAATGCCAATGCTCCGGCTAAAGTTGCAGCCCCCCCCATATCAGCTTTCATTGAGTTCATAGATGATGAAGGTTTAATGCTATAACCACCTGAATCAAAAGTGATACCTTTACCGACAAGGCAAGCAAATACAGGAGCAGAAGGATCTTCTGTTGGATTAAAGTCGAGTGATAAATAAACCGGATCACGAGAAGATCCGCGGCCTACTGTGTAGATACCTGCATAATTTTGCTCTCGAAGATCTGCGCCTTTCGTGATTTTATAATTAATATCGTCTTTATCAAGGCCACAAAATAGATCAACGGTGCGCTGTGCTAGCTGTTCAGGCCCCAATTCTTCGGCTGGTGTGTTAATTGTATCGCGAACCCAATCGACAATGCGGATGCGTGCTTCTAATTCGTGTTTATCCGCATCATTTAATTGTGGCCATTCGATAGAGCGTGCACCTTTAGGTGCTCTGAATCCTAACCAGAATGCCCAGCTGCGCTCTAAATCCCAACCATCACCAACAAGAGCAACATTACGAATACCTTGACTATCGATTTTACGTCCACCACGCTGAATTGCGCCTAATCGATTTTCTTCCGTTAAATGGATCGTCATGCCAGTTTCGTTAGTGCTAATTAGTGCTTTTTCACCCCAACATGCTGATGCAGGTTCATTAGACAGCATGATAGGCATAATTTGTTTATTCATTTATTGTCTCACTTATTATTACTGGTGGCAGTTAACCTATTCAGACTAACAGATATTTACCTTTCAGAGTTATTAATTTACGGCAAAAATAGAGAGGTCACCATATCTATAAGGTCGTCTCGTATACTTACACTACGTTCTACGAACAATATCGCATTGCGACATATAATTATTTCCCTAGTTCTAGTTATTTATTCTATGAAAATAGCTATTTATCGTCATGCTCATAAACAAAAAGACTGGCATTAGCCAGTCTTTAAAACGCAGTGTTATTTGCATCAATTATTCAAATTCGTCCAACCACACTAAAAGGATCGCTTCGAGAACTTTTTCATTTGATTTTTGTGGATCATCATCAAAACCTTCTAGTTCACAAATCCATTGGTGCATATCAGTAAAACGAACTGTTTTAGGATCCGTATCAGGATAGAGATCAAATAAGGCTTCGCCTATTTCTCTGGTATCACTCCATTTCATATTTATCTCCTAAAATCAGTGCTCTCTAGCATGGTTAATAGAATATTTAGGTATCTCAACGACTAAATCTTCATCAGTCACTTTTGCTTGGCAACTTAGGCGACTTTCCGGTTCTAATCCCCAGGCTTTATCTAACATGTCATCTTCAAGTTCTGTACTTTCTTCAAGAGAATCAAAACCTTCGCGAACAACACAGTGGCATGTAGTACATGCACATGACATTTCACAAGCATGTTCAATCTCAATGCCGTTTCGTAATGCGACATCAAGAATAGATTCACCTTCAGTGGCTTCAACAACGGCACCTTCAGGGCAAAGTGTGCTATGGGGTAAAAATACAATTTTAGGCATAGTTATATCTCATCCACAGAATGACCTGCCAACGCTTGACGAATGGAGCTATCCATACGGCGCGCCGCAAAATCCTGAGTTTGCTTATCCAGTTGTTTAATTGCGTTTTCTATCGCGACAGGATCTGTCCCTTCAACGCTTTCTATTAAGGTATCTACAATTTTGTCGATAGCAGTTTTCTCATCCTCACTTAAGAGATGAGCATCTTCTTCTAATGCTGCGGTTAAGCTTTCTAACACGCGAGCTGCTTCAACTTTTTGCTCAGCAAGGCGACGAGCTTGTAAATCTTCTTGGGCATTTTCCATCGAAGATTGGATCATCTTAGCGATTTCTGTATCACTAAGACCATAAGACGGTTTAACTTGTACTGAGGCTTCAACACCCGTCGATTTTTCCATTGCACTGACACTCAACAAACCATCAGCATCAACTTGGAAAGTCACTCGAATATGCGCACCACCCGCAGCCATTGGAGGGATCCCTCGTAATGTGAAGCGAGCCAATGAACGGCAATCACTCACCATTTCGCGCTCACCCTGAACCACATGAACGCTCATGGCCGTTTGACCATCTTTAAAAGTGGTAAATTCTTGTGCTCTTGCAACAGGAATAGTGGTATTACGAGGAATAACTTTCTCGACTAATCCCCCCATAGTTTCTAAGCCAAGTGAAAGAGGAATGACATCAAGCAGTAACATGTCGCTATCAGGTTTATTTCCCACTAAAATATCAGCTTGAATTGAAGCACCAATTGCAACCACTTTATCGGGATCAATTGAAGTTAGCGGTTCACGTTTAAAATAGTCACCAACCATTTGGCGAACTAATGGGACTCGAGTTGAACCACCCACCATAACAACTTCTAAAACATCGTCAATTTCGATATCAGCATCTTTCAATGCACGACGAACAGATAATAGAGTACGTTTAACTAAAGGTTGAATTAATGATTCAAATTCAGCGCGAGTGATTTCTCCTTTCCAGCCATTAATACTGATATCAACGACATCGTTATCACTCAATGCAATTTTTGTTTCTGATGCAATATCAATCAATTGGCGCTGTAATATAGCATCTTTTTGATGACCAAAGCCTGCGCGATCTCTTATCCAATCCGCTAGCATCATATCAAAATCATCACCACCTAAAGCCGTATCACCACCAGTGGCTAAAACTTCAAAAACACCTTTCGTTAAACGTAAAACCGAAATATCAAAAGTACCACCACCTAAGTCATAAACCACGATGGTACCTTCTTTTCCGGAATCTAAACCATAAGCTATTGCCGCAGCAGTAGGCTCATTGAGTAGACGCAAAACATGTAATCCTGCGCGGCGCGCTGCTTCTTTAGTACCTTGACGCTGTGCATCATCAAAATAAGCTGGCACAGTCACGACAACACCATCCAGTTCACCACCTAATGATTGAACTGCGCGATCAGCAAGCGCTTTAAGAATTTCAGAAGACACTTGAATAGGATCAACAATACCCACTGAAGTTTTAATCAACGGTAACCCATTTTCATTATCATGAAAGTGATAAGGTAAATTAGGATAACGACTCGTCACATCACTTAATGAGCGACCTAACATTCGTTTTATCGAGCTAATAGTATTCGCAGGGTCTTTTTCAGCTTCTTTTTTTGCCTTCCAACCCACATTGATATTATCAACCTGATACTGCACAACAGATGGCAATAAATAGCGACCTTCGTTATCAGAAAGCGCTTCGGCTTGCCCACTACGTACAGTGGCAACTAATGAGTGTGTAGTCCCTAAATCAATACCCGCAGCAAGTCTACGCTGATGTGGCGCAGGTGTTTGACCTGGTTCGCTAATTTGTAATAATGACATAACAATTTCCCTTAAAAACCATCAAACAAGCGTTCTTCTAAATGTGCAACTTGCTCTTTCAATTTAGCCAGAAAACGTAGTTTTCTAACATTATCAGCAGCAACATCCCAATTTTGGTTATCCAGTGTTTCCACCATTTCGTCATGACGTACTGTGTACATTTTTTCTAGACGAGAGGTAAAATCAGCCAGCAAGCTTTCAGCATCAGTGCTGTTTTCGATATTATCCAGCTCTTCACGAAGCGTGAGTTGCTCCATTAGAAATGCGGTGTCATGCATCGTTTGCTGCTCATTTGCAATATCAATGCCTTGCAACGAAAGCATATACTCTGCTCTAGAGAGAGGATTTTTTAAGGTTTGATAAGCCTGATTGATTGTTGAAGCAAGGGAAATAGCTTGAGTCTGTTCTTTTTCTGATTTTCCAGCAAAGCGATCAGGATGATATTGACGTTGCATATCCTGATAATGCGACGCAAGTTGCTGTTTATCAATATCAAAACAATTAGGAATGCCTAACAGTGTGAAATAGTCCATACATCTACTCTTGGATTAATTAACGTTAATACCGTGTTTTAACACAAATTACACAGTAAAGCTTTCACCACAACCACACTCATTTGAAACATTAGGGTTGTTAAACTTAAAGCCTTCGTTTAATCCTTCCTTGACGAAATCAAGCTCTGTTCCATCTAAATAAACAATGCTTTTACCATCAACGATAACCTTCACACCTTTGTCTTCAAAAACAGTATCTTCGTCATTGATGACATCAGCAAACTCAAGAACATAAGCCATTCCAGAACAACCAGATGTTCTAACACCTAAACGCAAACCTTCACCTTTTCCACGGTTAGAGAGAAAAGAGCGAACACGATCCGCAGCGGATTCTGTAAGGGAAATTGACATGGCACACCTCACTCATAAAGAACGAAAGCGGATACTGAAAAATTATCTTCAGCATCCGCCAATATTTTATTTTTTTATTATAAAAGACAATTACTTGCCTTGGCGTTTGCTTTTATAGTCTGCAATCGCTGCTTTTATTGCATCTTCTGCAAGAATTGAACAGTGGATCTTCACCGGTGGTAATTCTAGCTCTTCTGCAATAGCGGTATTTTTAATAGATTCAGCTTCGTCTAATGTTTTGCCTTTCATCCATTCAGTCACTAATGAACTTGAAGCAATTGCTGAACCACAACCATAAGTTTTAAAACGCGCATCTTCAATTACGCCATTATCATCAACTTTGATTTGTAACTTCATTACGTCACCACAAGCGGGTGCACCAACCATACCACTACCTACTGTAGGATCGTTATTATCGAATGATCCCACGTTACGAGGATTTTCATAATGATCAATTACTTTATCGCTATAAGCCATGATTTAACTCCTGAAAACGTCTGATTAATGGTGAGACCATTCGATACTGTTGATATCAACGCCTTGTTTATGCATATCCCAAAGTGGAGAAAGATCACGTAAACGACCTATCGCACTATGAATTTGTTCAATTGCATAATCTATTTCTTCTTCTGTAGTAAAACGACCTAAAGAGAAGCGAATAGAACTGTGTGCCAATTCATCTGTAAGACCTAAAGCACGCAGTACATAAGAAGGTTCTAAACTTGCTGAAGTACAGGCAGAACCTGAAGAAACAGCAAGATCTTTCAGTGCCATCATTAATGATTCACCTTCAACATAGTTGAAGCTTACATTAAGAATGTTTGGCGCCGTATGTTCCAAAGAACCATTGATATAAACTTCTTCAATATCTTTAATGCCATTCCATAAACGTAAACGTAGCTCGTTTAAACGTTTAGTTTCATCAGCCATTTCTTCTTTCAAAATACGGTAAGCTTCGCCCATACCCACAATTTGGTGAACGGCTAATGTCCCTGAACGCATACCACGCTCGTGTCCACCACCATGCATTTGTGCTTCTAGGCGAATACGTGGTTTACGGCGAACATAAAGCGCACCAACCCCCATAGGCCCGTATACTTTATGTGCAGAAAGAGAGAGTAAATCGACTTTTAATTTAGAAAGATCGATAGGTAATTTACCGACGCTTTGTGTCGCATCTACATGGTAAATAACACCTTTGCTACGGCATAATTCACCAATAGCAGCAATATCTTGAACCACACCAATTTCGTTATTTACATGCATAATAGAAACTAGAATAGTATCTTCACGCATAGCTTCTTCAAGCTCTTTCAGATCAATAAGACCATCACGTTTTGGTGCTAAATAAGTCACTTCAAAACCTTCACGTTCTAACTGACGGCAAGTATCTAAAATAGCTTTATGTTCAGTTTTAGAAGTGATGATGTGCTTACCTTTCTTTTGATAAAAGTTAGCAACACCTTTTAAGGCAAGGTTATCAGCTTCAGTTGCGCCTGATGTGAAAACGATTTCACGAGGATCTGCACCGATTAAATCAGCTATCTGATTACGGGCAATATCTACCGCTTCTTCAGCTTGCCAACCAAAACGATGTGAACGCGAGGCTGGGTTACCAAAAATACCGTCCATTGTCAGACATTGCATCATTTTTTCAGCAACTCGTGGATCAACAGGAGTGGTTGCTGAATAATCTAAATAAATGGGTAATTTCATTGCTCACTAACTCCAAAGACGACGAATCTTCTTTAATAATTTTGTTTTTTTGCCTACTCAAAAATCGCCGTTACACACGCATATTAATAATGGTTTCTTGTACACGGCCATTGAGCGTCCGACGTTTTTCATTGTCTTGACGGTCGGCAACATCCATAACCTCTTCGTTATTTACTAACTCTTCAAGGCTGATACTACTAAGGAAACTGGTAATGCGATCACTTAAGTCACGCCACAAAGTATGAGTTAGGCAACGGTCGCCACCTTGACAACCTTCTTTGTTACCCTGACAACGAGTAGCATCGACAGATTCATCAACCGCAGAAATAACTTGAGCAATAAAAATTTGCCCTGCTTCACGACCTAATAAGTATCCGCCACCAGGGCCACGAACACTTGCGACTAGCTCGTTTTTACGCAAACGTGAGAAAAGCTGCTCAAGATAAGAAAGGGAAATCCCTTGACGCTCAGAAATATCAGCGAGGGGAACAGGGCCTTGCTGTGAATGCAACGCAACATCAAGCATTGCAGTAACGGCATAACGCCCTTTTGATGTCAGTCTCATAACAAATACTCCGTGGTGAACAATAACCAAATTGTGTCATTCCTGAGTATTTTAGTCAACTATTTATCTGAGTGTTTTAGTCAAGTATTCTGCTCAGTAAAATTGTCGACTTTGTTAGTCAACTTGGCCCTCTATTTCTTAGCCCATTTCTCTACAGAAGTCAGAATGCCACGTAAGATATGAAGCTCTTGTGTTTCTGGGCGAGCACGCGTAAATAGACGGCGCAAACGGCTCATAATTTGTCCTGGATGTTTAGGACGGATAAATCCTGACTCATTAAGTACCTGCTCTAAGTGAATATAAAAGCGTTCAATATCTTCTGCGGGCGGATACTCGGTCTCTGATGGACTATTTTCCTC
Organism: Proteus hauseri; assembly: GCF_004116975.1. Taxonomy (NCBI): domain Bacteria; kingdom Pseudomonadati; phylum Pseudomonadota; class Gammaproteobacteria; order Enterobacterales; family Morganellaceae; genus Proteus; species Proteus hauseri. Next base: position 298,510 of record NZ_CP026364.1, read on the forward strand.
TTGTTTTTCTTCTTGAGCAAGTGCGGCCATTCGAATTTCATAACAAACAAGCTGAACAGCCATTGCTAAATTTAAAGAGCCATATTCTGGATTTGTTGGAACGTACAGATGGAAATCACATTTTTGTAATTCTTCGTTTGTTAAACCCGTGCGTTCACGACCAAAAATAACTGCAACAGGCTTATTTGCAGCTTCTACAACACAACGCTCACCACATTCTCGAGGTGCAAGCATTGGCCAAGAGAGTGTTCGGCTACGTGCACTCGTCCCTATCACTAATCCACAACCTTCAATTGCTTCATCGATAGAATCAACAATATGAGCATTGCCAATAACATCACTTGCACCAGCGGAAAGTGCAATAGAGTGCGAATCAGGCTTTTCTTTTGGGTTAACAAAATAAAGATTAGTCAATCCCATCGTTTTCATAGCGCGAGCGGTAGACCCCATATTGCCTGTATGTGAGGTTTCTACAAGGATAATGCGAATATTTTCTAACATTGATATCTAATTATTTGCTTGATGATCCATCTATTTTATCACAAATGTAGCCAGAAACACGAATGCCTGTTATACTCTCGCACGTTTTTTATCCCCGTTCTTTAACATCTTGTGGAAGATAACCATGCATCCGATGCTGAATATTGCCATACGCGCTGCGCGTAAGGCTGGTAATTTAATCGCCAAAAGTTACGAAAATCCTGAATCTGTAGAAACAAGTCAGAAAGGTAGCAATGATTTTGTCACTAACGTTGACCGTGACGCAGAACAAGCAATCATTGAAATTATTCGTAAATCTTATCCAAAACACACCATTGTTACAGAAGAAAGTGGCGAGTTACTCGGTGAAGATCACGACATACAATGGGTTATTGATCCGCTAGATGGCACTACCAACTTTATCAAACGTCTTCCACACTTCTCAGTTTCTATTGCTGTACGCATTAAAGGCCGTACTGAAGTGGCTGTTGTCTACGATCCTATGCGTAATGAGCTTTTCTCATCCGTCCGTGGTCAAGGCGCACAGCTAAATGGTTATCGTCTGCGTGGCTCAAATGCACGTGATTTAGAAGGTGCTGTACTAGCAACTGGTTTTCCTTTCAAATGTAAACAGCACTCAGCCGCTTATATTAATATGATAAGTAAATTATTTGTTCCTTGTGCCGATTTCCGTCGCACTGGCTCAGCTGCATTAGATTTAGCTTATGTTGCAGCAGGTCGTGTTGATGGTTATTTTGAAATTGGCTTAAAACCATGGGATTTCTTAGCAGGTGAATTAATTGCTCGTGAAGCAGGTGCGATTGTTTCTGACTTTACTGGCAACCACGGTTATCTTCAAACAGGTAACATCGTTGCAGGTAATCCTCGTGTTGTAAGAGCATTATTAGCAGAAATTCGTAGTGAGTTAACAGACGCGTTAAAACGTTAATAGCGAACCACTAAAGAATCAATTAAAAAGACCATAACGTTAATCTCATTATGGTCTTTTTTTCCCACTCAAATAATTGTATTTATATCAAACTTAACTATCGATTAGGCTTCATTTAATAAAGCACTTACCGAAAGCAGGCTTATCTCTTGAGCGATATTAGCTAATAATTTATTTGATATTTCAGGTTTATCAATTCGTAATAAAAATGCTTTTCGTGCAATCACAAATCCTAGAATTTGTCCTATTACTGCATGAGCTCGAATTACTGTAGTCGCTGTCGGCATATTTTTATCTATTAACGTAACAATCTTTGCAAGACGACAATGAAAAGGCTCAATAAGATTGCTGTAAATTAATTCATAATTATCTGTTGGCTCTAACTGCTCACGCAAAATAAGTTGGCTATAATATTTTCGCTCTGGTGCTAATAATGCACGGCAAAGCCCTGTCGTTAATAAAGTAATAAGTTGTGCAATATGCTCTTTATTCGGATTTTGTTCTTTTAACAGTGGCTGAAGCTGAATATCAAATTGTTCAAAATGAATTTCAGCAGCTAATTCCATAGCAATATGCTGAATAACTGCGGTATAAACACCAAGCTTTCCGCCAAAATGATAAGGTATCGCCGATTGGTTAACACCAGCATCCTGCGCAAGTTGTCTTGTTCTTAATCCACTAATACCATAGAGTGCAAAAAGTTTTATTCCTTCTTCCACTAATCGCTGTTGTGTCTGTTCTGCACTTACGGAGGTTTTGCTGGTGTTTTCCATTATTTATAATTACTTATTATCAGATTATAAATCAGCACGCATTAATTGTGTTGAGTTTGAATTTAATTCAATTCCTCTATTTTTACCCACAACCACCGTGCCGCCTAAATTACAAAGATGATAGCCAAAGCCACAATTGGGTTCAAATGCAAATGTCATTCCCTCTTGCAGCACTAATTCTCGACCTGGGTTAGGTAATCGCTCAATTTGTTTGTAACGACTTGCCAAAGGAAGCGACTCAATACCCGGAGCCGTACCAAAGCCAATTGGCCCATAAGGATTAATGCTATGGATCAAAGGATGAACATGCCAACCACCTGATTTTAAAAGCGGTTTCTCCATTAAATCAACCACTTCACCAAAAGTAACCCCTTCTTTTAAGTAATCCACACCAATCTCATAACATTCACGAGCCACTAATGCTGCTTTTTCTAAATTTTCGTGAACTTTACCGACTGCAACAGCTGCTTGGTGCTGTGTTTCATACATACCATATAACGCGAAAATCTCTGATAAAACAATATCACCCATTTGAATTTCACGCGGTGCTTGAGAACGATATTGCCAAGCAGGAGGGCCCCAACCAATATATTCAGAACCTGAACCCAATAGTATTTCAGCTGTAAATCCACCTCGAGATAAGCATGTTGCGGTAATTGCCGCAGCTAAATCAGCTTCTGTTGCACCAGGTTTAGTGGTTACTCTCATAGCTTCGCTCATCGCTTCACCAATCGTTGCAGCATATCTTACATGCTGTAACTCTTCTTCACTTTTTACTGAAGCTCGTTTAAAAAAATCACGATAAACACAACTAAATCTAGCATGAGGAAAAACCTCTTTAATGCCATTAAGTGTATTAAATGGCATTGCTCCATCAAAATAAAAAGGAGGATAAGGCTCTAAACCAATCACACCTATGTGGGCATTTTGTTGTATACCCATTTCTTTTAGTAATTGAGCAATGTTGCGCCCTGTTTTTCCTACAACCAAATTATCTTCATCAATCCACTGTAAATCACCTCGTAATTTTGCTTGCATATGATCTGCTATCATCATTGGAGCAAAAGTCACAATAAGAGGTTTTTGATTTTCGTGAAAAATAACCACAGAACCTAACCGGTCATTAGTAAAATAGTGATCAATACAAAATGGTGCTGGTGCAGCTGATTCTCTATCTCCATAAACAATTAATGTATCTAATTGATTATCATTCATTATATCTCTAGCAAGCTGCCAACGTCTGTCTCTTTCTTGTAAAGAAAAACTTGCTGGGATCATTAATTTCTCTTTCATTATATTATCTCTCGTAGTATTAATTCATTTGAATGAATTAAATCTAATCTTAAAATTAATCTCCGTCAATCATAAGAATGATCATAAAATGCGGTTCTTATTTTGAACGAATTCTAGAACGACTGATAAAAAATAAAAAGAAAGACAATCTATTGAAATTATGAACTATTTAAATTTATTTTTATAACGATATAAAAAAATCCGCCATATTATTCAATATGACAGATCTTTATTATTTAGAGCCAATGCTAGTTTTTTTGTATCTGTGGTCTAATCTGAGGTCGAATAAACATAGCTGGAATAGTTAATGCTGCCATTAGCCAGAAAATAGCACCTTCTTGTCCCGGTAATTTTTCATATAACCAACCGGAAATAATAGTCATCACAGCGATACTTCCGCCCATAGCTAATGCAGAATAAACCGCTTGTAAGCGAATAATTTCATGCTCTTGACGTGCACTAATAAAGCGCATTGCTGCTAAATGACAAACGGTGAACGTACCACTATGTAAGATTTGAACAATAATAAGTGCTGGCAATACGGTAAAACTACCCATTAATCCCCAACGTAAAAGGCCACAAAATGCAGAAAGTAATAATAAATTTCTCGCACTCCAACGACGAAATAATCGATGGCTCAACATAAAGACAACCACTTCGGCAACAACACCCAATGACCACAAATAACCTATTGTTGCAGTATCATAACCCGCTTGTTCCCAATAAAGAGCGCTAAAACCGTAATAAGCGGCATGTGCCCCTTGTAATAAAGAAACGCATAATAAAAAACGCCAAACTGGTGCATCAGAAACTAGCTGCATAAAGGTGATATTGCTGTGTTCTGCTTTTTTCACCTTACCTTGAGGCATAATTTTAGGGCGTAACATTGAAGTTAAAAATAGTGCTAATGTACTCGCAATTAGCCCATAAAGGATAATGGGATGCCCATAAGCATCAATTAATATTCCCAGCAATGATGAACTAATAATAAAAGCTACCGAGCCCCAAACACGGATTTTGCCATAATCAAATGGAAACTGTTTTTGCCACGCACCAGCTAAGGAATCGCCTAATGGTACCATTGGTGAAAAGAATACGTTGAATCCTGTCATAACAAAAAAGAGCCATGCCCAATGGGTACCCAACATAAATGCAACGGTAAATAATAACGAAAGAAATGCAAATAATCGCAGTGCAGTAATAAGCTTAGACGGATCCTTTACCGCAGGGGTTAAGATCAGGCTACCAACAAAACGCGCGGTTAAACCTACCCCTAACAATAAGCCTATCATTGCTGGATCGACACCTTCTCCTTTTAACCAAATAGACCAAAAAGGTAAAAAAATGCCATACGAAAAAAAATACGTAAAATAATCTAAGGCAAGCCACAATGTTGATGGAATTACCATCCAATCCCCCATATTTAAAATGCAAAAAACCCGCCAAGAAAATGTTCTCGAAGCGGGTTTGTACAACGGGTTTTAATTATATCGTTACAAACTTATGCGTAAACAGGGAATTTAGCGCAGATATCCAAGACTTTTTGCTTAACTTTTTCAATGTTCGCTTCATCATTGATATTATCGAGGACATCACACATCCAACCAGCTAATTCACGAGCTTCCGCCTCTTTAAAACCACGACGTGTAATCGCTGGAGAACCGATACGAACACCAGAAGTAACAAATGGACTACGAGGATCATTTGGTACGCTGTTCTTGTTAACAGTGATATTTGCACGACCTAAAGCTGCATCTGCATCTTTACCTGTAATGTCTTTATCAACCAAGTCTAATAAGAACAAATGGTTTTCAGTTCCGCCAGACACTACTTTATAACCGCGATCTAAGAAAACTTCTACCATTGCTTTAGCGTTTTTAGCAACTTGTTGCTGATAAACTTTAAATTCTGGTTCCATTGCTTCTTTTAATGCTACCGCTTTACCTGCGATAACGTGCATTAAAGGGCCACCTTGTGAGCCAGGGAATACAGCAGAATTAAGTTTTTTATAAAACTCTTCACTACCACCTTTAGCGAGGATAAGACCACCACGAGGGCCCGCTAAAGTTTTATGGGTTGTTGTTGTCACAACGTGAGCATGAGGAACAGGGTTAGGATAAACACCCGCCGCAATCATACCTGCAACGTGAGCCATATCGACAAACAAGAAAGCGCCAATGCTGTCTGCTATTTCACGCATTTTAGCCCAATCAACCAAGCCAGAATAAGCAGAGAAACCACCAATGATCATTTTTGGCTGATGTTTTTTAGCTTGAATAGCGATATCTTCGTAATCAATTTTACCAGCTTCATCAATACCATAAGGTACGATATTATACAGTTTGCCCGAGAAGTTAACTGGCGAACCATGAGTCAAGTGGCCGCCTTGAGCCAAGTTCATACCTAATACTGTATCACCCGGTTGTAGCAGTGCCATATAAACTGCCGCATTAGCTTGAGAGCCAGAATGTGGTTGAACGTTCGCATAATCAGCACCGAATAACTCTTTGGCACGATCTATAGCCAGTTGCTCTACAACATCAACATATTCACAACCACCGTAGTAACGTTTACCCGGATAGCCTTCTGCATATTTATTTGTCAGCTGAGATCCCTGCGCCTGCATAACACGGGGGCTAGTATAGTTTTCGGAAGCAATTAATTCGATATGTTCTTCTTGACGAACAACTTCACCTTCCATTGCGTTCCATAATTCTGGATCGTAATCAGCAATATTCATTTCACGTTTTAACATTCAGATCTCCTGACTCAGCTAACTTCACTAAAGACAAACTCCCTTACGGGAGAAAGAATGACATACAGTGTAAACTCTTTTTCCTCATTGAGATAGCCCCTAAAGAAAAAATACGCAATCGTTTGCCAATCAGCAATAACAGACCTTTATTACTTTTTAACAACCTCATTTTATCCTGTGTCTATTCTAGTTTTTGAGAGAGAACTCGCCAAATTATGTAAACACTCCACATCATTCTCTAAGATTTGTGTTTTTTTGTTAAAAAAATAAAAGCAAGTATTTACAACCAAATCAAAAAAAGATAACTTGCATATAAAATACATGTTTAAAAGTTCACAATAAACTGAAAATAATTCAGGAGCAATTATGTTAGATGCACAAACTATCGCGACAATTAAATCCACTATTCCACTGATTGCCAAAACAGGGCCAGCATTAACTGCACATTTTTATGATCGCATGTTTTCTCGCCACCCTGAGCTCAAAGATATCTTTACCATGAGCCATCAAAGTAGCGGCGCACAACGTGAGGCCTTATTTAATGCGATATGTGCTTATGCCACTAATATTGAAAACCTAGCCACAATATTACCCGCGGTTGAAAAAATCGCACAAAAACATGTCAGTCTTAATATTCTTCCAGAACATTATCCTATTGTTGGTGAAAACTTATTAGCCACTATCGATGAATTATTTCACCCTGGTACAGAAGTACTTGATGCTTGGGGAGCGGCTTATCAGGTATTAGCCGATGTATTTATTAACCGTGAAGAACAAATTTATCAACAAAAAGAACAAACTCGCGGGGGATGGAGAGGATTACGTGCATTTAGAGTGAAACATAAAATCCAGCAAAGTGATGTGATAACCAGTTTTGAATTAGAACCTGAAGATGGTCTAGAAGTCACCACTTATCAACCGGGCCAATATTTAAGTCTTTATATTCGTGATGCAAAACTCGCTAACCAAGAAATACGCCAATATTCGTTAACTAAACCTGCGGACAATAAAACCTATCGGATTGCAGTAAAGCGTGAAGATAAAGGTATTTTATCGAATTTTTTACATGACCATGTTCACCAAAATGAGATTTTACACGTTGCGGCACCTGGTGGTGATTTCTATTTAGATATCTCACCAACAACACCTGTCACATTAATCTCAGCGGGTGTTGGGTTAACCCCCATGCTATCAATGTTACATACACTTTCAACACATCAAACTAATGTGAATTGGCTACATGCTGCAGAGCATGGTGGTGTTCATGCATTTAAAGACGAAATAAACAAAGTGGGCAATCAAATTTTACAGTATCACCAAGCTGTTTGGTATCGTACACCGCGCTCACAAGATATATTAAATACAGATTATCAATTTGAAGGCTTAATGGAATTAAAACAAGTTGAAGATTGGCTAATTATTCCAGATATGCATTTTTATTTTTGTGGACCTTTACCATTTATGCAATCTATCGCTAACCAACTTATTTCACTCGGAGTTTCTAGTGATAAGTTTCATTATGAATGTTTTGGTCCTCATGCTGTTATTGCAGAATAATAAATAATAATTTTCAACGAATAAAAAAGCACTGAAGTTGTTCAGTGCTTTTTAAATTATTTTATTATTTAGCTATTAATACTTAATAATCTTTTTCTCAACTGCGGTCGGAATATTATGATATTTAGCCGAAAAGCCGTACCAAATAATACTAATTAAGCACAAAGTATAACCAAATAATTCACTGCCCTCTTCAACCATATTTTTAACTGCGCGATTATAATCTTCACCTAATAGTTTTCGCCACAATTCTCCCATACCAAATAAGCGAGAAAAGAGGAGTACACAGAGTAAGCCCGATACCAAAACACCATGACTTGGGTGAGTAATAAAGTAGATTAATCCTTTTAGCGTTTTCTTTCCTTCTCTTATTGCAATAGCAATACAAATAAAGGTTACTGTTAATGCAAACCAAACCCATGAGCCATGCGCTAGCTGGTCAAAAACCCCATCTAACTCTCGGATTAAAACACATAAGAAAAAACCCATGATAAGCGTGAAGCTGCCACGCATTTCACTATCTTGGTATGCTTTAATAAAAAAGAAAAGACAAATAATAGCAACGATTATCTCTTGTCCAATCTCAGTAACAGAAGTTTCTGAAATGCCATTATTTAGCAGCAAAATGTCAATAAAAATAAATCCCGTCGTTAATGCGACAAGCATCGCCGCACATAAAAATAAAGCCATACGCTTTAATAAATAATTAAACATTATTTTGCCCAAACCTTAATGACTTTTTAATATTGATGATAATAACTTCCCTTAGAAATTATTGAATAACATTTCGTGCTTTAAATTTTATAAAGAATAGTAAACTAAATTGTTCATTATCTTAATATGAATTTATAAAAGACAGAAAAAGCATTATAGGCAAAACATTAATTTTTATTTTATGAACAACAAAGAAAAAGTCTAATATTAGAATTAACAATATTAGACTTTTATAAAAAAGTAATGCTATTATTTAACTTAAGCGTTTTAATTATTAAATTGCTTCTTCATCTTGTTCGCCAGTACGAATACGAATAACACGACTTACATCAAAAACGAAAATTTTACCATCGCCAATTTTACCAGTTTGAGCTGTCGTCATAATAGTATCAACACAGCTTTCCACGATTTCATCGGAAACCACAATTTCAATTTTCACTTTAGGTAAAAAATCGACCATATACTCAGCACCACGATAAAGCTCCGTGTGCCCTTTTTGGCGACCAAAACCTTTTACCTCGGTGACTGTCATTCCTGTAATACCGACTTCTGCTAGCGCTTCTCTAACATCATCTAACTTAAACGGTTTAATTATCGCTTCAATCTTTTTCATCGTATTATCCTGCTATTTTACCAGTTGTTGCGACCAAAACCGCATGTAATGGGGTATCGGCGATCTTTACCGAAATTACGGCTTGTAATACGCGGTCCTACGGGTGCTTGGCGTCGTTTATATTCATTGATATCGACTAACTTTATCACTTTTCGGACGGTATCTTCATCAAACCCTGCTGATACTAAATCAGATACAGACTTATCCTGCTCAACATAACCTTCAAGAATAGCATCCAAAATATCATAAGGTGGCAAATTATCTTGGTCGGTTTGCCCCGGCGCAAGTTCTGCTGAAGGTGGTCTATCAATTACACGTTGAGGAATAGCTGGAGAAATTGTATTACGATACTGAGAAAGTGCAAAAACTAAGGTTTTAGGCACATCTTTTAATACATCAAAACCACCAGCCATATCACCATAAAGTGTTGAATAGCCAACAGCTGATTCACTTTTATTACTGGTAGTTAGCACTAAACGGCGACGCTTATTCGACATCGCCATTAAAATAACAGCTCGACAGCGGGCTTGTAGATTTTCTTCTGTGGTATCAGCCGCAGTATCTTTAAACATCGGTCCTAATTGCGCCATAAAAGCATCGAACATTGGTTCAATAGAAACCGTATCAAATTCTACGCCTAATAAATCCGCTTGTTCTTTAGCATCATGAATGCTCATTTCTGAAGTATAACGAAATGGCATCATTACTGCGTGCACATGTTCTTTACCAAGGGCATCTGCTGCTATTGCGACGGTTAAACCAGAATCAATACCACCAGATAAGCCTAAAATTGCACCATTAAATCCATTTTTAGTCACGTAATCTCGTGTCGCCAACACTAATGCTTGATAAACCTGCGCTAATGGAGAAAGTTCTGGTGCTGGTTGTGCCATTGGTATGATTTGTAACTCATCCAATTCAACCATTGCTATTTGCTCATCAAATGCTGCAAGCCTATGTGTAATGCAGCCTCGTTCATCAAATACTTTAGAACAACCATCAAATACCAACTCATCTTGTCCTCCAATTTGGTTAAGATAAACCACTGGAAGATGTGTTCTTTGACAATGATCTTTGATCAATTGAGTACGAATATGAGGTTTTTCTCGGCTGTAAGGTGAAGCATTAATAGATAAGACTAAATCGGCACCTGCTTGTTTTAATGCATCTATCGGTTCATTAATCCAAATATCCTCACAAATCAATAAACCTAAATGATAGCCTTTGAAAGGAACAACACAACGTTCATTACCCGGTTGAAAATATCTTTTTTCGTCGAATACGCCGTAATTCGGTAATTGTTGTTTAAAATAGCGAGCCTGTAATTCACCTTTATAGAAAAATGACAGTGCATTATAAATCTTGCCATTTTGCCACCAAGGATGCCCAACCACTATTGCTATTTTTTTACTTGCTTGTTCTAAACGAGTGAGTTGTTTTTCGCAACGTTGTTGGAAATCAGGACGAAAGAGAAGATCTTCAGGAGAGTAACCACATAATGCGAGTTCAGAAAACAGCACTAAATCGGCATTTTCTTGCTCTTTCACTGTGGATAACATGCGTTCACAGTTGCCTTCAATATCGCCGACAACCCAGTTAAGCTGTGCAAGCGCGAGCTTTAATTTACGACTCATAGAAATTAGTCTCTCCGGCTATCTTTCTGATTAAAAGAAAGTTAGTTTAAAAATATATTGGTTATCTGAAAAGCTTATTCTTTAAAATCATTAGGATCTAGCTCATGACGAGATAACAACTTATAAAATTCAGTTCGATTACGTCCTGCCATACGCGCAGCTTGGGTTACGTTGCCTTTTGTCATTTGTAATAACTTTCTTAGATATGTCATTTCAAAGTGCCCTCTTGCTTCAGCAAAAGTTGGCAACGCTGTATTTTCCCCCTGCAATGCTTGAGTAACAAGCGCTTCACTAATCACTGGTGCGGTGGTCAATGCTACACACTGTTCAATAACGTTCACTAATTGGCGTACATTACCAGGCCAACTCGCTGCCATTAAACATTTCATCGCATCCGTTGAGAAGCTTCGAACAAAAGGCTTATGCCGTTTAGCTGACTCTCGTAATAGATGATTAGCTAAAACAGGTATGTCTTCTGCTCTTTCACTTAATGTAGGTATACGTAAGCTCACTACATTTAAGCGATAAAATAAATCTTCGCGAAACTCATTACGTTCCATTGCCTTAGGCAAATCGCGGTGAGTAGCAGAAAGAATGCGAACATCAATATCAATATCGCGATTACTTCCTAAAGGTCGGACTTTACGCTCTTGCAATACCCGTAGTAGTTTAACTTGTAATGGCATTGGCATATCACCAATTTCATCTAGAAAAAGCGTACCACCTTCTGCAGCTTGAAATAACCCTTCACGACTACTTACAGCCCCAGTAAAAGCCCCTTTTGCATGGCCAAAAAGCTCAGATTCAAGCAACTGCTCAGGTAAAGCACCACAGTTTATTGCAATAAAAGGTTTTTTCGCTCTTGGGCTTGCTCGATGAATTGCTTGAGCAAGCACCTCTTTCCCCGTCCCACTTTGTCCATTAATCAGTACACTAACATCTGATTGAGCGACTAGTTTTGCTTGTTCTAGTAAACGCAGCATTTGCGGACTACGAGTGACAATGTCTTTCGACCACTCTTCATCAGAAACAGTAGTAACGAGCTCTAAAGCTTCATCGATTGCTTTATATAGTGCATCTCGGTCAACGGGTTTAGTTAAAAAGCTAAATACACCTTGTTGTGTTGCAGCAACTGCATCAGGAATAGAACCATGCGCTGTTAGGATAATCACAGGCATTCCGGGTTGTTGGCGCTGAATTTCAGCAAATAACGCCATACCGTCCATCTCATCCATACGTAAATCGCTGATAACAAGGTCTATTTTTTCTTTTAAGAGAAGTTTTAATGCTTCTTGCCCACTTTCAGCAGTAAAGATATGAAAACCTTCACTTGTTAATCGCATACCCAGTAATTTTAGTAATCCAGGATCATCATCCACAAGTAAAAGATTTGCTGATTTATGGCCAGCCATGCACATTCTCCTTATTTAGATCCTGCTTCAGTTGGTTTTTCTGCTTCCGATTTATCAGTACCTACTTTCGCTGGTTCTGATTTTGTCGATTCTGTTTTAACTTGTTCAGGTTTTTCCGCAGTTTTCACTGGCTCAGATTTATCTGCTTGAGGCTTATTTGCTGGAACGCTTGTTGTTATCGATTGCGTAGCATTTGCCTGTTCAGTTGTTTTTTCTGTATTAGCGCTTTCGGCTGGCGTTGAAGCAGCTTCAGAAAGCGCACTATCTGATGATAATGTATCAACAGATGTTCCTTGCTTTCGGCTTGATAATTGGCGCTCAATTTGCGTCAGATTTTCTAGCTTCTTCAACGTGATTTTTAATTCGTGCTCTAATGCGGCATTCTCTTTTTTTAGCAGCTCTATTCTATTTTCAGTTTCTGTTGAAAAACGACGATAGCGATTTTTCTCTTCAGCTAAAGATAAAATCAATGTCTGATTTTCAATCCAAATAGATAAAAGAGCACGCATTGAGCTAGGAAATTGCAATTTATAACTTTCGAGTAGAATCAATTGGGTTCTTCGTTCAGCTATCGTCATTCCAGCCCGTTCTAATAAAATGCTTTTATAAAAAGCATCATCCCAACCTGTTACTACCACACTAGTGGCTTGGCGCTGTGCCTCAGTTGTCATGATACGATTTGTACACTCAATAGTACGTAACCAATACAGCGCATTATTAAGCCCTTCGTCATAAAATGCGCTCAAAGTTTTACATTCAGCCCAGCGATAATCGATAGTTTTTTGTTTAACAACAGGAGGCTCTGGTTCTGGATTTAGCGTTTCAGACAGTGACTTAGCAACACATCCTGAAAGAACAACAGGAAAGAGGATTGGCAGTAAATAGACACGCCAATTTGATACAATTTTTCTAATCGATGCAGGGGCCATACTTAACTTTTCAGCACTAAGCGTCTTTTTGTTTATTTTTATATGCTCATGACGAGCAGACACTTGTAATTGTGACCTGATTTGCATTATTTATTCTCAGAAAGTAGCGGTAGTTCAATACGAAAACAGACATCAGCATAGTCTGAAGGAACGACATTTAATTCGCCATCCATTCTTTTGATACAATCATGAGCAATACTTAACCCTAAACCACTTCCTTTTACCGCCCCTTTCCGTAATAACGTACCTTGGAAAAAAGGTTCAAAAATCATTTTTTGCTCTGATTCAGGAATAGGCGTTCCTTTATTGGCTATATCAATAACTATTTTCTGTTCAACTTGATAACTAGAGATCCAGATATTACCCGATTCAGCGCCATAGTGCACCGCATTCGAGTAGAGATTGTCGATAACTCTAGATAATAATGTGGCTTCTGCACGACATTTTGTCAGATTTAACGAAATTATCGTCTTAATATCTTTCGCTCTGGCAGGCAAACTGTGTGCTAATACTACATCATTAATCAAATCGGTAAGATTGATCTCTTCAATTTGTTGAGGAACTTCAGAAAGTTTACGGTTATAGTCTAATAATTGTTCAATTAATAATTGAAGTTGTTTGCTGCTGTTATCAAGGATTGATACTACTTCTTTTTGATCAAGCGTCAAAGGGCCCGCTACTTCATCAGCTAATAATTCGGTGCCTTCTCGCATACTTGCTAAAGGTGTTTTTAATTCATGTGAGATATGACGCAAAAATTCATGACGCTGCGACTCTAACCAAGCTAAACGTTCACTTAACCAAATAATCCGCTGAGCAAGAGAACGTAACTCACGAGGCCCTTGAAAAGCATCCAGATTATTACTTAACGTACGTCCTTCACCTAATCGATTAATCATTTTTTCGATACGTTTTACGGGACCAATAATCATTCGAGTAAATAACGCAATTAAAATAAGACTAAAAGCAAATACAATAAGGCTTTGCCAACCAAAGTAGCGCCCTTTCTCTGCTATTGCCATCTGTAGTTGTTCACCACGATTAAAAATAATCTCTTTTGTTAATACAACGATGCGATTATTGGCATAAGAGAACTGTTCTAATGCTTGTTGCATCTCTTGGGTAGGCTCGCTGCTTTCACATTGAATAAGCTTTAATTTGGCAAGAGAAGAATTAAGAACTTCAGCCTCTTTAGAGGCAGAAAGGGGAATAATTGTTTGTTGGAGTGTAGAAAACATTTTAGCGTATTGCTGATAGCGTTGCTGATACATATTTTCATCAGTCTTATCGCGTAATACACAATACCTTCGGTAGTTACCTTCCATTTCAATCGCTAAATTTCGCATTACTTCACTACGTTCAGTATCTGCGAGTGCATTTTTATTAGTGATTGCCGCTTGGTTACTCAGTTGATCAAGACTTTGATAAGCCTGATAAGCCAGTACCAACAGCGGTAATAACACCATCCAAAATGCCATAATAACAAGCTGTCTTAAAGATCGGGGGAAAATACGCCACTTTTTCAATGAAATCATCTCAACACCTATTGGAGTAATGCGATGCTACATGACTTGAAAACAAGAAAAAAGTCCGACTTTGAAAATTAGGTAAGAGAAACGAACATAAGATGGGAAATTTGACAGGCTCTTTAAGAGGGAGAGCGGAATATCTTATCAAGATATCCCGCTCGTCAATATTTCATCTCTTTTTTCTTTAAAAGAGGATGAAGGTGGTGCCTCACTCCACGTGTCGCCCTGTGTTTGATAAGGTCCGAAGACGAGTATCATGATGTTGGACGGTAGGCACCTTACTCTGGCGTCATTCCTGGCTTATGTGGTATGTTCCCACCCATATTGTGGACCGACATAAAAAGTTGAATGAGCAACTGATTAATATAATGCACAACGCGTGCCAACTTTTCAAAAAAATAATTAACATACTGTTTTTAAAGTTAAAATAAAAATACCCACCTAATTTATTACTTAGTATCCTTTTTTATTTAGTTAAAAAAACCAGCAAGCTGTCTCTATATGCAGACAGAGTTATGATTAATTTATTTAATCATTATAATTCAATAAGTTAAATGTCGCCAAATAGAGACAGTAAAATTATTGAATGTCGCCATTTTTATACGATATAAAAATAATGCTTATTTATCAATAAAATAAAGCCTCTATCTAATGTAGAGGCTTTCGTATTTATGACTACTGATTATAAGCTAATTAATCAAACTGTTTTCTTGCATTACGGAATAAGCGCATCCAAGGGCTATCTTCTCCCCAATTATCAGGGTGCCATGAATTACTTACCGTTCTAAATACTCGTTCAGGGTGCGGCATCATAATAGTTGAACGGCCATCAGGGGTAGTTACTGCAGTGATCCCTTTCACTGAACCATTAGGGTTTAATGGATATTGTTCTGTTGGCTTACCATAGTGGTCAACAAAACGTAAGCCGACTAAGTTCTGTGCTTCTAATTGCGCAACTTGCTCAAGAGAACGAAACTCAGCAAAACCTTCACCATGAGAAACAGCGATAGGCATATGTGAACCCGCCATACCTTGTAACAGTAAAGATGGACTTTCAGTCACTTTAACTAAGCTAAAGCGGGCTTCAAAACGCTCTGAACGGTTCCGAACAAAACGAGGCCATAAATCAGCACCCGGAATAAGTTCAGATAATGTAGACAGCATCTGACACCCATTACATACCCCAAGAGAGAGAGTATCTTGGCGCTCAAAAAATTGAGCAAACTCATCGCGTAAACGTGAGTTGAATAAAATAGACTTAGCCCAACCTTCACCTGCACCTAAAACATCACCATAAGAGAAACCACCACAGGCGACTAACACATCGAAATCAGCGAGTGAGCGCTGTGCTGAATGTAAATCACTCATATGCACATCGATGGCATCAAAACCAGCACGATCAAAAGCCGCGGCCATTTCTACATGGGAGTTCACGCCTTGTTCTCTTAATACAGCAATACGAGGACGGCTGCCTGTTGCTATATAAGGAGCTGCAATATCTTCAGTTGGATCAAAAGTAAGATGAACATTTAACCCTGGATCATTAAGATCTTGCTTCGCATTATGTTCTTCATCAGCACATTCAGGATTATCACGCAGACGCTGCATTTGCCATGTTGTTTCTGCCCACCACATGCGTAATGTGCTGCGTTTTTCATGATACACTTCGGTTTCGCGACTACTAATAATAATGTCATCACTCGATGTTGCTTGACCTAAATAATGTAAGCTATCCGCCAAACCACATTCTGTAAATAGCGCTTCTACATCATCTTGATGTTGCTGACTAATTTGTATCACCGCACCAAGTTCTTCGTTAAATAATCCAGCTAAAATATCTTCATCATAAGCACTGATATCGACACTTAGACCACAATGACCTGCAAATGCCATTTCAGCTAATGTCACCAGTAATCCACCATCAGAACGGTCATGATAAGCAAGTAACTTATTTTCATTCACTAATCGCTGCATCACATTAAAGAACTGTTTTAATTGTTCAACATCACGAATATCTGCGGCTTTTTGACCTAATTGGCGATAAACCTGCGCTAAGGCGGTTGCACCTAATGCGTTATGCCCATTACCTAAATCGATAAGATATAATCGGTTTCCGGCTTGAGTCGATAACTCAGGCGTCACCGTTTTACGAACATCTTCAACTCGAGAAAATGCGGTGATCACTAAAGAAAGGGGAGAAGTAACTTCTTTAGTCTCACCTTTTTCATCTTGCCAGCGTGTTTTCATCGACATCGAATCTTTACCCACTGGGATCGTTATTTCCAATTCAGGACAAAGCTCTTCTCCCACCGCTTTTACTGCATCATATAACCCAGCATCTTCACCGGGGTGCCCTGCTGCAGACATCCAATTAGCTGACAATTTAATCCGTTTTAATGCCTGAACATCCGCACATGCCATATTTGTTAACGCTTCACCCACAGCCATTCGTGCTGAAGCAGCAAAATCTAATAGTGCTATTGGTGCTCTTTCACCTATCGACATTGCTTCGCCATAATAGCTATCTAGTGTTGCAGTAGTAACCGCGCAGTTAGCAACAGGAATTTGCCAAGGGCCAACCATTTGATCTCGTGCTACCATCCCAGTAACAGAGCGATCACCAATGGTAATTAAAAAAGCTTTCTCAGCAACAGCAGGAAGGTGCAGAACACGATATACCGCATCTTTTAAATTAATTTCTTTGCGATCTAGATAATCACCCGCTGTTTTAAGCGTTTTCACATCTCGCAGCATTTTTGGTGCTTTACCTAATAGAATATCTAAAGGCATATCAATAGGTTGATTATCAAAATGTGCATCATTTAAGACAAGTTCACGCGCTTGTGTTGCTTCGCCAATAACAGCATAAGGTGCTCTTTCTCGTTGGCATAGTGCATCGAATAGTGGCATTTTTTCTGGTGATACCGCTAATACATAGCGTTCTTGAGACTCATTACACCAAATCTCTAGTGGACTCATACCTGGTTCATCGTTTAATACATCACGTAGCTGAAAACAACCACCACGCCCACCATCATTCACTAATTCAGGCATCGCATTTGAAAGGCCACCAGCACCAACATCATGAATAAATAAAATTGGGTTATCGCTACCTAACTGCCAACAACGATCAATCACTTCTTGGCAACGGCGTTCCATTTCAGGGTTATCGCGCTGAACGGAAGCAAAATCTAAATCAGCATCAGATTGACCCGATGTCATTGAAGATGCAGCACCGCCACCAAGACCAATGTTCATAGATGGGCCACCAAGTACAATGAGCTTAGCACCAACGGTAATTTCACCTTTTTGTACGTGATCTTCGCGAATATTACCAATACCACCAGCAAGCATAATGGGCTTATGGTAGCCACGAATTTCAATACCATTATGGCTATTCACTTGTTCTTCATAAGTTCTGAAATAACCAAGTAATGCAGGACGACCAAATTCATTGTTAAATGCAGCGCCGCCTAAAGGCCCTTCAGTCATAATATCTAGTGCATTAACAATACGTTCGGGTTTACCGAAATCTTCTTCCCAAGGTTGTTCAAATCCCGGAATACGTAGATTAGAAACTGAAAAGCCTACTAAACCTGCTTTTGGTTTTGCGCCCCGCCCTGTTGCGCCTTCATCACGAATTTCACCACCAGAACCTGTCGCGGCTCCCGGCCAAGGAGAAATTGCTGTTGGATGGTTATGGGTTTCGACTTTCATCAAAATATGAACAGGCTCTTGATGATAATGATAATGCCCCTTTTCTGCATCAGGATAGAAGCGCCCTGCAACAGAGCCTTCCATTACCGCAGCATTATCTTTATATGCCGACATAACATAATCAGGTGTTTGCTCGAAGGTATTTTTAATCATTTTAAATAATGATTTTTCTTGAGATTTACCATCGATAATCCAATCTGCATTGAATATTTTATGGCGGCAGTGCTCAGAGTTGGCTTGTGCAAACATATAAAGCTCAACATCCGTTGGATTACGTTCTAATCGCTTAAAAGCCTCAACTAAATAATCGACTTCATCATCAGCAAGTGCGAGTCCCATTTCGATATTTGCATTCACCAGCGCGTTTTTGCCTTTGGCTAAAACATCTATTGTTTTAAATGGCGCGGGTGTTTGTTCTGAAAAAAGAGCTTGTGCATCTTGATAATTTAAGAAGATGGTCTCCATCATACGGTCATGAATCAAACCATAAAAAAACTGCCACTGTGCATCACTCATTGCATCACAATCAACAAAGTAAGCAATGCCTCGTTCAATTCTAACAATACTGGCTAATCCACAATTATGTGCGATATCAGTCGCTTTAGAAGACCACGGTGAAATAGTGCCAGGGCGAGGCGTCACCACTCGCATTTCCCCGACAAGTTCATGTTCTGTTAATGAAGGGCCATAATGCAATAATTGACTTAATTTAATTTGGTCGTCTTCAGATAACTGCCCTTCCACTTTGGCGAAATGAACAAACTCCGCATAAATACCTCGAACAGGAAGATGATTTTCCTGACATTGCGTTAATAATTTATTAATACGAAATGCGGATAAAGCTGGGGAGCCACGCAGAATTTCCATAGTATTGAGTTCTCTCTTTTAGCAGCTAATCTGAACGGTGATTCAGGGGAAACGCGGCTAGTATAATAGAATAACGACTCAGACGAAACCGTTTGCGCGAACAAAATAACGGCATTTGACTTAGGGTGTTTTCATCATTAATTGGTTTAATCAAGTTGCGTCTTAGCAAGATGTTAAGCAGAATGCTCGATTACTGGAAATTTATCCATGTTAAAATGACGACTTTACACACAATAATAAACAACGTTAACGAGAAATAACCTATTGAATAATATAAGGATTAACTATTTCGTTATCGTTATCATCGCGCTATTTTCAGCGGCCATTATCGCCCTGAATATAACATGGCCTGATAGGCAAAAAGCGCAGATAAATAAGATTTTATCTCGTGGTGAGCTGCGAATAAGTACAATGCCTTCACCACTGATAACGATGAATGATAAAAAGGACCCCGTAGGTTTCGATTATGAATTAGTGAAACGCTTTGCTGACTACTTAGGCGTGAAGCTTGTCGTTAATATGCGGACAAATATCAACCAAATGTTTGATGATTTGGAGAATAACAAAGCCGATTTTATTGCAGCAGGATTACTTTATAATAAAGAAAGATTAGAGACGACGCGAAGTGGGCCTGCTTACTTTTCTGTCTCTCAACAGCTAATTTACCGTAAAGGCACACTAAGACCACGAAGTTTTGATACGTTAAATGGTCGATTAGTTGTCAGTGCAGGATCTGCTCATGCCAGCTTATTACGCATATTAAAAGAGACACAATATCCTGATCTTGAATGGGAAGAATCACAAACACAAACGACATCTCAACTATTAGAAGAGCTATCTGAAGGTAAAATTACCTATGTATTAGCAGACTCTATCAGTGTTGCAGTCCAACAACGGATCCATCCCAATGTGGCGGTTGGATTTGAAGTAACCGAAAGCCAACCTTTAACTTGGTATCTTCCTGATAGCGATGACAACAGTCTATATGCAGCAATGTTAGATTACTTCAATCAGCTATCTCAAGAAGATGTATTAGCAAGACTTGAAGAAAAGTATTTTGGTCATGTCGGATCATTTGACTACTTTGATACCATTTCTTTTATTACTGCTATCGATTCGGTATTACCCAATTATCAACCATTATTTGAAAAGTATGCTGACACCTTTGATTGGCGATTGTTAGCGGCCATTGCTTGGCAAGAATCACATTGGGATCCCCATGCAACCTCGCCTACGGGTGTTAGAGGTTTAATGATGCTCACACGCCCAACCGCATCCAGTATGGGAGTCACCGATAGACTAGACCCTGAAGAAAGTGTGAAAGGTGGTGCGCAATACCTGAAACATCTTTTATCACGCTTACCTGAAACCATTCCTGAAGATGAAAAAATTTGGTTTGCACTCGCCGCATATAATATCGGTTTTGGCCATATGTTGGATGCAAGAAGACTCACTGAACAGCAAGGGGCTGATCCTAATAGCTGGTTAGATGTTAAATCTCGATTACCTTTACTTAGTCAAAAGAAATACTATGTTGATCTCCCTTACGGTTACGCAAGAGGACATGAAGCTTACCGTTATGTAGAAAATATTCGACGCTATCAACTTAGTCTTGTGGGTTATTTACAAGCTAAAGAGAGTAAAAATAAAATTTTATCTAAAGATAACCATAAAGATGAAGAACAAGGTGAAGCGCCGCCTAAGTTAATACAAGAAACTGTAGCGAGTCACCCTTAATACCGCAGCCTCTTTTATAGAGGCTATTTACCCATCAAAACATCCCTTCTTTTTTTATTATAAAAATACGCGTTAAACATCGTTTATTACACTATTTTAAGATAAAAAATTGTTACATTTTTTCTTTTATTTTATTTTTTAGTCGAAAAAAGACATGTTAAAAAATGTAACACCATCACTATCAATCACTCACCCAGTGAGTGAAATGCACTAAAAATCACCTAAATATTCCTTTTAGGAGCATCAGAATAAGTAATATATAAGAAAAAATTAACTTAAATACGTAGGAATTATCTCATCCGTGATTGTTCCTTTTATGATTAATTTTTATGAAAAACTTATTTTCACATAAAAATTAACCTAATCAAGATAGTGTTAACATCTAAATTATTGAAATATATACTTTATGATATTCTATTATTTGTTTTATTAATTTAATTAACGTTATGTTAATAACATTACTCTTTATAAAGTTAATATAATGTTAATTATTACATCTATTAAGTTTATCTGCCCGATAAACTTTTTCACCCGTAAATTGAGTAATAAAAAGAATAAACCTGTAGAAAACACTATTAATATGGAATAGGCAAAATTAAATATGAAAATTGAGGAAACCAACAAAACGTTATATCAAGTTAGGTGGATTTATTGATATCATATAAACCAGTCATTATTCGAAACAATTCGAAATGTAATGCAAATCAATTTTTGTATTCAGTAAAAAATATTATTGCTTATTAATAATAAACACGTACGACCTTCAAGGGATTATCTATAATGAATCTGAGTAAAATTGCTTTAGCTGCGGCTTTAGTTTTTGGTATTAATTCTGTTGCAACGGCTGAAACTTCTGCACCTAAAATTGGTGCTACTAAAGGCGAAATCCAATTAAAAGGCGAAATTGTTAATTCAGCTTGTGGATTAGCTGCATCATCAAGCCCAGTTATTGTCGATTTCAGTGAAATCCCAACTTCTGCATTAGCTAATATGCAAAAAGCGGGTAACATCAAAAAAGATATCGAATTACAAGACTGTGATACTACCGTGGCAAAAACAGCTACTGTTAGCTACACCCCAAGCGTTGTAAACCCTACTAATAAAGACTTAGCTTCTTTCGTATCGGGTTCTGCTTCAGGTGCGGGTATCGGCTTAATGGACGCATCAAGCAAAGCAGTGAAATGGAACACAGCAACAACGCCTGTACAATTAGTCAATGGCGTTTCTAAAATTCCATTCGTTGCTTATGTACAAGCAGAAGCGGCTAATTCAGCAGTAACACCTGGTGAATTCCAAGCCGTAATTAACTTCCAAGTTGATTATCAGTAATTCTTTTATTTAATTAATTAATTAATTAATAAAGATTAATTACTGCAATAACGCAGAGGGATCCCTCTGCGTTAAATTTAATATAACTCTTAACTTAATTAAATATAAAAAATGAAAAAGTAATTAAATAAATATTTATTATTTAATTACTTTTTATTTAATAAAATAGATTAGGCGTTTATTCATGTTAATTCCTTTTTCACACAGCACAATATGGAAATACAGTTGTGCCATTTTGCTATTTTGCTTAGCGTTTTCCGCTCAAGCAGAGCTTGATGATTCTGTGGAATTTAACATTCATATGCTAGATGCAGAAGATAGAGATAATGTCGATCTCTCTCGTTTTGCTACCTCTAATTACGTTATTCCTGGTATGTACTATTTAGATATTCGTCTAAATGGTAGAGACTTCCCTAGACAAAACATCAATTATATTGAAGTCGGTAAAAACCTTTCAATGGTCTGTATTGACCCCGCATTATTAAAAAAGTTAACAATTTCAGAAGAAAATCAAAAATATATCAAAGAAATAACACCCGATTGTTTCGATATAAGTCAATTACCCGGCGTCTCTGTGAAGAATGATGGTGGTGTTTTAGATATAACACTTCCTCGTTCTTTAATGAAATACGAAGATACTGACTGGACACCCCCAGAGCTTTGGGATGCGGGGATTTCAGGATTACTGATTGATTACACCATCACGGGTACTTCAACACATCCTAATAAGGGCAATAACAATAACTCGCTGACAGGTTATGGTCAAACCGGTATCAATCTTGGTAATTGGCGTTTACGAGCAGAATATCAAGGGAATTACTCTTCAGAATATTCATCAAATAATAATTTTGAATGGAATCAAATCTACGCTTATAAACCACTGCCTGATTACGCAGCAAAACTTACCTTAGGGGAAACTTATCTGAACTCTCAGATTTTTGATAGTTTTCGCTTTACGGGCATTAACTTACAAAGTGATGAACGCATGTTACCGCCTTCATTACAGGGTTATGCCCCCGAAATTCATGGTATTGCTAATACTAACGCCAAAGTCACTGTTACCCAAAATGGCCGTTTAATTTATGAAACGACAGTGCCAGCAGGCCCTTTTACTATCAAACACCTACAAGATACCGTGCAAGGCCAATTAAATGTCAGAGTTGAAGAGCAGAATGGAAAAATCAATGAGTTCCAAGTACAAACTGCAAATTTACCTTATATGACGCGCCCAGGAGCAATACGTTACAATACATCTATTGGTCAATCATCGTTACATAACCATAAAATGGAAGGGCCTCTTTTTTATCAAGGCGATTTTTCCTGGGGTATGAATAATACATGGTCACTTTATGGTGGTGTGTTATTGACAGCAAAAGATTATAACGCTTGGTCTATGGGGTTAGGCCATGATATGGGCCGATTCGGTACTTTATCTGGTGATATAACACAGTCTTATAGCAAGACGCTTAATGATGAAAACATTAACGGTATGTCCTTTAAGCTCAACTACGCAAAAACATTTGATGAGTATCACAGTACCATTACCTTTGCGGGATATCGCTTCTCCGAAAAGACATTTCGTTCTTTCTCTCAGTATATTGATGAACGTTATAACGATATTAATAACAATGGTTATGAAAAAGAGATGTATACCATAACGGGTAACAAAACTTTTTGGGCTGATGATATTGAAAAATCGACAACCCTTTATCTCTCTTATCGTCATCAAAACTATTGGGATAAAAATACACAAGAGCAATTTGGTGCTACGGTTAGCCGTAATTTTTCTATTATGGGTATTGACCAAATAAATACGAGTTTATCAGCCTTTCGTACTCAACATAAAGGCAACACTGATGACAGTATTTCCTTTAATATTTCTCTGCCATTAGGTAGCGGGAAAAGCGTTGGGTATAGCTTACAAGATAGTAATGGAAAAGTGAGCCAAATGGCGTCTTATTCTGATAATAGCAATTATAATAATTTATGGCGTGTACGTGCTGGATTAAGTTCTGATAACAAAGCCAGTACAGATGGCTATTATCAGCATCGTTCTCAATATGCCGAAATAAATGCTAATGCTAGCTATCAACAAGATAACTATACTGCTGTTGGTGCAACAATTAAGGGTGGCTTTACAGCAACGCGTTATGGTGCAGCATTACACAGTAGCAGTATGACATCGAGTACCGCTCGTATGATGGTTGATACTGATGGTGTAGCTGGTGTGCCATTTAATAATCGCAGTACTACCACTAACTTATTTGGTATTGGTGTGTTAACTGACTTAACAAGCTATAACAATGTTGATGCCCGAATTGATGTTGATAAAATGGATTCAGATATTGAAACACGCAAAGCAATCACATCCGCAACCTTAACCGAAGGCGCTATTGGTTACTATGTTTTCCCTGTTCGTAAAGGTGAACGTTTAATGGCGATTCTACAAACCAGCGACCATAAATATCCCCCATTTGGTGCTGAAGTCACCAACAAAGAGGGTGAAAATATGGGAATGGTGATGGAAGATGGCCTCGTTTATATTGCAGGTGTCAGCTTAAATGAATCATTAAATGTGGTTTGGGATGGTAAAGCACAATGCTCAATTACTATGCCAACTCAAATTACAGACCCGCTAAAACGTGAATCGCTTTTATGTCAGGGGCATTAATGAATAAAATGAATAACAGAGATAATTGTATGAACTCATTCAACATACTGAAAACTTTATTTTGTGGATCATTACTCGCGTTAAGTGTAGTCAGCACCGCGCAAGCGGGTGTGTCATTGGATAGGACTCGCATCGTTTTAACTGGTAATGAAAACTCTGCTAGCGTGAACCTGAAAAATACCAGTCCAGATATTCCTTTTTTAGCTCAATCATGGGTTGAAAATGAAAATGGACAAAAAATTTCATCACCTTTAGTTGCACTCCCTCCTTTACAACGTCTTGATGGCGACCAAAAAGGTGTCGTTAGGATCACCAAAACGGCAGAAATTGGCCTGTTACCACAGGATAGAGAATCGTTGTTTTATCTTAATGTTCGTGAAATTCCACCAGCACCAAAACAAGCCAACGTATTACAAATGGCGATGCAATCGCGTATAAAGCTCTTTTATCGCCCTGCTGCCATTACACCTGAAAAACCAGGTATGGTTTGGCAAGACCAATTAATATTTAAAAAACAAGGCAATAAATTTATTGCTGAAAATCCAACACCTTATTACATCACTATTATTGGATTATCGAATAAGTTAAATGGTGAAGATAGCGATAAATTAACAACCTTTCCAGGTTTAATGGTTGCACCTAAATCTTCATTAGATATTCCGGTTAAAACCACTAACGTGAATCAATTTTATATGATGTATGTGAACGATTATGGTGGGCACCCTGAATTAAAATTTGTCTGCCAACAAGACAGCTGCAAAGTAGCGCCAAAAGAACAACAACCTAAATATTAATTAACTCGACGCCAGTAGGAATAAAATGAAATCAAATAACTGTAATTTTTATTTCAATACGCTAAAAATATTTTTTACTGGCGCGCTGTTGTGTACCCCTCTTATTGCATCTGCTTATATCCATGGCGAGGTTCGAACTGTTGGTGGGCCAAATGTATTTAGAGTTACTTTAGATAACACCACATTCCCACGTAATAAACCAGGTGAAACAGCTACCGTTAATTTCTCTTTACCTGATCGTTACTTGGCAACTGTTTATTGTCCCAAAGATCCATTAGTAGCTAATTCCCGAACCTATTATATGGCGAATTCAGATCTTCGCCCTTCAACTGGTAATTACTATGAACTCAACGAATATGTTGATGTACAAATAAAATTTTCAATTTGGGGCCCAGATACTTTACCTACGGTTCCTTTTATTGAAAAACCGAATAATAAAAATGGCCAACAAGGATGTCGAGTTCCTGAATCACCAAAACCCAATATGTCTTCTGGAAGTAGTGGTGTATTAGTTTTTCGCTTAAAAAAACCAATTATTAATGGTGTTTCTTTAACGGGCCAAGCCGTTGCACAAATGTATGCCCGTGTAGGTAATGGTTTATATCAAGAATATGGCCCAGAGCCTATTTCAAGATTGGTTATTAGCTCAGGAATATTAACTACTGAAGATAAATGCACATTTAATAATGGCTCACCTATTACTTTTGATTTTGGCAACGTAGGGAATACTTCTGAGTATTTAAATGGTCAAAATTACAAAATTACGCGAAATATTCCAATAAAATGTGAAGGTGGCAGTTTTACCAATCCAAACAGTCGAATTATGTTTAAAGTTCAGACTGGCAGTTCTGGGGTAGCCAGTTTTAATTCTGATTATTTAGGTACCACAGGCCCTGTTGATAGAACAAATTTAGGCATTGTTTTAAGAGATAAATCTGGCACTATTGTTGCCCCTAATAAATATTTTTCTGTAGGGAAATTAAACAACTTTACAGGTAATTGGGAAGTTACTGCGGCACCAATAGCAAAAACTGGCAGTAAAATTACTGAAGGTGAGTTTTCTGCTCATGCCACACTCGTTGCGGAATTTATGTAATGAAAAAAATAATAAAAATATCAGTAAATAAAATAATATCATCATTTCTATTACTGTTATCACCATCCGTATTTGCGGGAACGGAATTAATTGGTGGTGATATGGAATTTAAAGGTGTTGTCGTTGCACATGGATGCACTATTGTTGCTGGTGATGAAAATAAAGTAATCGATTTCAAACAGATATCATCTAAAGATCTTTATACTTTTCAAAAAACTGAACCTATATCTTTTAGTATTAGCTTAGAAAATTGCAGCCAAGATATTTATAAAAGTGTCACGATTACACTCGATGGAAAAGAACATCCGACAATGCCAAATCATTTAGCGGTTGTTGGAACGGGTTCAGAAGATCCTAAAAGTATTGGTATCGTATTTACTGATTTTAATCGTAATATTATTCAATTAAAAAAGCCGAGCGCCACCCGACTTCTTAATAATCAACGTATTCAATTTAATTTTATGACCTATGTTGAAGCATCATCTAGCGCGATTAAAAACCAAACAGTACTAACGGGACCTTTTCAAGCTCAAGCAACTTATACTTTAAATTACCAATAATAAGTCCTTAATCAGGTTACTTACCTTGTTGAGCTATTTTTTTTATATTAATAATTGGTAACGCCATTTTTTGTGATTTCAACTGCTTTTGTTGTGCTCTTCTCATCTTGAAAAATTGACTTAATTGTTGGGAGCATTGTTCTGCTAACACGCCAGATGTTATCTCAACTTTATGGTTCATTCCCGGATGCTGCAAAATATCAATAAATGAACCCGCGGCTCCAGTTTTTAAATCAGACGCACCATAAACGACTCTTTTTACTCGACTGTGTATAATTGCTCCCGCACACATCACACAAGGTTCCAACGTAATGTAGAGTGTTGCATCGAGTAAACGATAATTTTCCAAATGCTTTCCCCCTTTGCGCAATGCCATTATTTCGGCATGTGCAGTAGGGTCGTTATCAATAATCGAGCGATTCCATCCTTTAGCAATGATTTTATTATCAACGACTAATACAGCACCAACCGGAATTTCACCTATCTCTTGGGCTTTTTTGGCTTGCTCAATCGCTTTGTTCATCCAATAAATATCATCTTTAATTTCTTTCACAAGGATATCTCTTTATTATCGTATAGCAGCGTATTGTACCCTGTTTTCTATTGATAACTAAAGATATCACATTGATTTCTTTATTATGACAATATGACCGTTTAACCTTAGCCCGCCCGAGATTCTGTTGCTAATTTAATCGCCAATGCACCTAAAATAGTTGCCATAAACCAACGTTGTATAAGTGCCCAGCGAGGCCTTTTAATAAAGAAGCTCGCAATAGATCCTCCAGCCACAACAATCAAAGCATTTACTGTAATACTAATAATAATTTGAATACTACCTAACACTAATGATTGATTTAAAACGCTACCATTACCAATGGTAATAAATTGAGGCAGCAGTGATAAATACATAAGTGCGATTTTGGGATTCAGCAAATTGGTAACAAATCCCATAACAAAGAGTTTTGTGGTATTACCTGACAGAAGCCTCTTGGGATGAAAAATAGAATGTCCACCGGGCTTAATTGATTGCCAAGCGATGTAAATCAGATAAATAGCACCACAAATTTTTAAGGTATCGTATGCATAAGGCACTGCCATAAAAATAGCAGTAATACCAAATGCCGCTAATAACATATAAAATACATAACCAACAGCGACACCAATTAGCGAAATAAACCCCGCTTTTTTACCTTGTGATATTGAGCGAGAGATAAGGTAAATCATATTAGGCCCTGGTGTTAATACCAACCCCAATGACAAAAGCGCAAATGTCCACATATTAAACAGTGTTGGCATAGATATCCCCTTATTGTTATTGCCATTATTTAACATCAATAACAAAGTGATATGTGTGTTTACTACCACAAAATATGCCCATAATAAAAAATATTTTTTTACAGCTGATCTGCTATTTTACGGCAAGCAGGATAAATGTTACTCTTGCGGGGTTTTTTACTCTGCAAAATATACATCTATTAAATAGATAAATAAGAATCACTAACAATGCAGAAATTTAAGATAAAGAAATAAATACAATAACTAATTTGTATTAGCAATAATTCTACATGTAACATATAAGTGCAAGATATAAGTTACTGAAATTTAATAATTTATATACTAAGTGACTGATATGGCTCTACTAATTACGAAGAAATGTATCAACTGTGATATGTGCGAACCAGAGTGCCCTAATGATGCTATTTCAATGGGTGACGAGATATATGAAATTAATCCTGATCTTTGCACTGAATGCGTAGGCCATTACGATAAGCCAACTTGCCAGTCGGTTTGTCCTATTACCAATACGATCATTACTGACCCAACTCATACTGAAACTCAAGATGCGCTATGGGAAAAATTTGTTTTAATTTACCACTCAGACAAGATCTAACCCGTCATATATAAAAATGATAAATTACGGGCGATAAATTTAAGATGGTTATTATTTGATGGTGACAGTTGATGGTTACTACTAAGCGTTACTTTTCTAAAATAACCGTTGCACAGGCATAACGTTGTTCATCTGCCAGTGTGACATGAATAGAATTTATCCCCGCTTTATCTGCCATCTCTTTAGCCACCGCTAAAAAATGTAATGTAGGTTTTCCTAGTTCATCATTGCGTACTTCGAAATGATTAAACGCTAAACCTAAACGAATTCCAGTTCCCAATGCTTTTGCTGCGGCTTCTTTTACTGCAAAACGTTTAGCAAGAAAGCGAATCGGTTGCTTATGTGATTGGTAGATTTCCCACTCACTTTCAGTGAGAATACGCCGAGCAAGGCGTTCACCAGAACGCCCTATTATTTCTTCGATACGAGATATCTCAACGATATCCATACCAATACCAACAATAGCCATTAACGACGCGCTTCTCGCATTAAGCGTTTCATTTCTTCAACGGCCGGCGCTAATCCGCTAAATACCGCCCTACCAATAATGGCATGGCCAATATTCAATTCATAAAGCTCCGGTAATGCAGCAATACGCTGTACGTTATGATAATGCAAACCATGCCCAGCATTCACTTTCAGGCCTTTAGATGCAGCATAAGTCACAGCGTCACGAATACGCATAAACTCTTTATCTTGTTCCATTTCATCTTCAGCATCTGCATAAGCACCCGTATGAATTTCAATAAAAGGAGCGCCGACACGATCTGCTGCGTTAATTTGCTCATGATCAGGATCGATAAAAAGAGAAACTTTAATACCAGCAAGTGATAAACGTTTAATCGCATCAGCTATTTTAGCTTCATTGCCAGCAACATCTAAACCACCTTCAGTAGTTACTTCTTGGCGTTTTTCAGGCACTAAACAGCAAAAATCAGGTTGAGTTTGGCAAGCAATCTCAATCATCTCTTCTGTTACTGCCATTTCCAGATTTAATCTTGTTTGGACAGTTTGGCTTATCAACATTAAGTCACGATCCGTGATGTGACGTCTGTCTTCACGTAAGTGAATAGTGATACCATCTGCACCCGCTTGTTCCGCGATAAAAGCGGCTTGAACAGGATCGGGGTACGTTGTGCCACGGGCATTACGAAGGGTGGCGATATGGTCTATATTAACGCCAAGTAGAATATCAGACATGCTCTTCTCCTGAAAAATAACGTTGCATTACCATAGTTTACACATTCTATAGAGAAGAAAAAGACAATATTATTGATCCGCGATTAACACCTTTTTTTTCGGTGCCCTTTTAATGGCAAATTGCCTAAAAAGTTCTCTACTCTTTAATGGTTTTCCACCTAAATAAGGTTTTAATGCCATACGTGTAAATCGTTTAGCCGCTTTTAATGTGTCTAAAGTGGGAAATTCGCGACTTGCCAAGGATTTTAATTCAAATCCAGTAAAACTATTATGATCAACGACTAAACTCGCAATAAAACCTTTTTCTTCACGATAACGATAAGTCATTGTATCAGCAACTGGCTCGCCACTTCCTGCGCAATGCAGAAAATCTAAGCCATAACCAAGTTGCGCAAGTAATGCCAGCTCAAAGCGTCTTAATGCCGCTTCAGGAGTGGTTTCACTTGCAGCAAGAATTTGTAAACAAGAAAGGTATTCAAAAAAAAGGACACTATAAGCAGTGCCATTTTCTAATACGCGAGAGAGTAACTCATTAAGATACAGGCCACTGTAAAGCACAGTGCCTGAAAGAGGTAATGCTAAAGAGATTGGCTCTGCATCACGTAGTGTTTTTACTTCTCCTCGCCCACTCCAACGAATGAGCAAAGGAGTAAAAGGTTGAAGTGCGCCTTTTAAAGGTGAGCGTTTACCGCGTGCACCTTTAGACAAAATGCGAACGCGTCCTTCATTTTCAGTGAAAAAATCCAGTAATAGACTCGTTTCACTGTAAGGACGAGCATGGATAACAAATGCACGTTGCCAGCCATCCACTTCAGTTACCTATTTTAAATCGTCCACATAGCCAAGGCTACGTAACGCACGTTCATCATCAGCCCAACCCGCTTTTACTTTCACCCAAAGTTCTAAATGCACTTTGTTTTCAAATAAATTTTCCATATCCATACGGGCTTCCGTACCGATTTTCTTGATTTTAACGCCTTGATTACCGATAACCATTTTTTTCTGGCCTTCACGTTCAACCAGAATTAATCCATGAATATCATAGCCACCACGAGCATTAGTAACAAATTGTTCAATCTCAACAGTGACAGAATAAGGTAATTCTTCACCTAAAAAACGCATCAGTTTTTCACGAATAATTTCTGACGCCATAAAGCGTTGAGAACGGTCAGTAATATAGTCTTCAGGAAAATGATGTGTTGCTTCAGGAAGACATTTACGCACTATTTTCGCAATAGTATCAACGTTCATATCTTTTTCTGCACTGATTGGAACAACATCAAGAAAATCCATTTGTTGGCTTAAAAAGCCAATGTGAGGCAGTAGCTTGGTTTTATCAACCACGTTATCTACTTTATTGATCGCCAATAAAACAGGACAACGTAATGATTTCAGCTTATTTACGACCATTTCATCGTCTGCAGTCCAGTTAGTTCCTTCAACCACAAAGATAACGAGTTCTACATCACCGATAGAACTACTTGCTGCACGATTCATTAAACGGTTAATTGCACGCTTTTCTTCAATGTGCAATCCCGGTGTATCAACGTAAATAGCCTGATATGCACCATCAGTATCAATACCCATGATACGGTGACGCGTAGTTTGAGGTTTACGTGACGTAATAGAAACTTTCTGCCCCAGTAATTGGTTCAGTAGTGTTGATTTTCCCACATTTGGGCGACCAACTATCGCAATAAATCCGCAATAGGTTTGTTCTTCGCTCATTCAAGCTCCAGTTGTATTAATGCCTGTTCAGCAGCGGCTTGTTCAGCTTTACGACGGCTTGTACCCATCCCCTTTACAGGTTGCTCGATACCGCTTATCTGACAATGGATCGTAAACTCTTGATCATGGGCTTCACCACGAACCTGTACCACAACATAAGCAGGTAATGGTAAATGACGCCCTTGCAGATATTCCTGCAAACGAGTTTTAGGATCTTTTTGCTTATCGCCAGGGCTGATTTCAGCCAAGCGATTCTCATACCATTTTAAAATGATATTTTCGATGTTTTGAATATCACTATCGAGGAAAATTGCACCAATTAATGCTTCAACAGTATCAGCAAGAATAGATTCACGGCGGTAACCACCACTTTTTAATTCACCCGGACCTAAGCGTAAACATTCACCTAATTCAAATTCACGAGCTAACTCAGCAAGTGTATTTCCACGAACAAGGGTTGCTCTCATGCGGCTCATATCACCCTCATCAACACGAGGGAAACGATGATAAAGCGCATTTGCAATAACATAACTTAGAATTGAATCACCTAAAAACTCTAAGCGTTCATTATGTTTACTGCTAGCACTACGATGCGTTAATGCCTGTAGTAATAATTCATTTTGCGTAAAAGTATAACCCAGTTTTTTTTGTAACTGGTTTACTAGTAAAGTATTCATGTGCGATCAATTTCCATTACTTAATTTGAAGCACACGCAACAAATCTGTTTAAATCAACGGGAAAAATTATCGGGTTGGATAACAGAACTGTTGCGTTTGCACTGGCTCCTGTTTATTACAGGAGCCAATCATGTTTAAAGAAGCGACATATTCTACACTGAGATAAATCGGAATGCTGTAGCTATTTTGTTAATAATTACTTTATGCCGCCAATACGGCTAAAACGAATACCCGTTGGCCATTCATTCTCTTGTTTTTCAAAGCTCATCCAGATAGTTGTTGCCTTACCAACTAAATTTTGCTCAGGAACAAATCCCCAGAAACGGCTATCAGAACTACCATCTCGATTGTCACCCATCATAAAATAATGACCATCTGGTACTATCCATGTGCCTACAGGCAAGCCCGGTTGGATAAATTCAGGCATCGTCATATCACCAGGAATAGTCATAATACGGTGTGATACTTTACCAATTGTTTCTACTCGCTCTTCTTGGCGGAATTGCGTCGCAGTAGAAATAGGATCTTCAATTGGAATAGATTTCATACCATTAATACGTTGACCACCCGGCACATTTTGTAAAAGCAGAGTCCACTCGCTCGGATAAGCAGTTCCATAAGTCACTGAAATCTCATCGTTACACATTGCTTTATCACAATTAGGGTAAATATGTACTTTTTTAGCCATCATGTCATAAACAATTTTATCACCTGGTAGACCAATAACACGCTTAATAAAATCAGTAGAAGGATCTCGTGGATATTTGAAAACAGCAATATCACCACGTTTTGGCTTCCCTGTATTTATTAAGGTTGTTTGTGTAATGGGATCTTTTAGCCCATAGGCAAATTTTTCAACCAAGATGAAATCACCAACCAATAAGGTTGGCATCATTGAACGAGAAGGTATCTGAAACGGCTCATACACAAATGAACGCAGAATCAAAACAATAATCAATACAGGGAACAGAGATGCAAGAGTCTCAATCCAACTTGGCTTATTGATTGATTTTGCTAATTCTTGCTGATCCCCACTGCCTTTCGCCATCTCTTGAAAGCGCTTTAATTTTGCCATACGAGCAGGTCTAAGCTTAAAGCGCTCAATTCCCCAAAGAATGCCCGTAATTAGCGTTGCCAGTGTTAGGATCAAGGCAAACGTGTTAGCCATGTTTTCTCCTTAAATTATTTATCTTTACCAACATGAAGAATGGCTAAGAACGCTTCCTGTGGTAACTCTACGTTACCTATTTGTTTCATGCGTTTTTTACCATCTTTCTGTTTCTGTAATAGTTTTTTCTTACGGCTAACGTCACCACCATAGCATTTAGCTAATACGTTTTTACGTAGCTGCTTAACCGTTGAACGAGCAATAATATGGTTACCAATAGCAGCTTGAATAGCGATATCAAACTGTTGGCGTGGAATAAATTCTTTCATTTTTTCCACTAAGTCACGACCACGGTAAGGCGCGTTATCACTATGGGTGATAAGAGCTAAAGCATCGACTCGGTCACCATTAATCAAGACATCAACACGAACCATGTTTGAGCCTTGAAAACGAATAAAGTTGTAGTCTAAAGAAGCATAACCACGAGATGTCGACTTTAAGCGGTCAAAGAAATCAAGCACTACTTCAGCCATCGGTATTTCATAAGTTAGTGAAACTTGATTACCATGATAGACCATATTTGTTTGCACACCGCGTTTTTCAATACATAAGGTAATAACGTTACCTAAGTATTCTTGCGGCAGTAACATATGACACTCAGCAATAGGTTCTCTAATCTCTTCAATATTATTCAGTGGTGGCAGCTTAGATGGGCTATCTACCAATACAATTTCACCACTGGTTAATTCAACTTCATAAACGACTGTTGGCGCGGTTGTAATCAGGTCGAGATCATATTCGCGTTCTAGACGCTCTTGAATGATCTCCATATGTAAAAGACCTAAGAATCCACAACGGAAACCAAATCCTAATGCGGTAGAGCTTTCTGGCTCATAAAATAATGATGCATCGTTAAGACTTAATTTACCTAATGCATCACGGAAAGATTCATAGTCGTCAGAACTAATTGGGAACAATCCCGCATAAACCTGAGGTTTTACCTTTTTAAAGCCCGGTAGTGGTTTATCTGCCGATTTTTGTGCCGAAGTTAAGGTATCACCAACCGGAGCCCCTAAAATATCTTTAATACCACAGACAACCCAGCCTACTTCGCCACAATTTAATGACGTAGTATCTACTTGTTTTGGTGTAAAAATACCAATGCGGTCAATGTTATAAACTTGTCCCGTACTCATTACTTTAATTTTATCACCCTTGGAAACTTTACCGTTTTTAACACGGATAAGTGAAACAACACCAAGGTAATTATCAAACCAAGAGTCAATAATCAGTGCTTGTAATGGTGCTTCAGGGTCACCTTCTGGTGCTGGGATCTCTTTGACCAAACGCTCAATAACTTCTTTAACACCAACACCTGTTTTGGCAGAACAACGCACAGCATCTGTTGCATCAATACCAACGATGTCTTCAATTTCTTCAGCGACACGTTCTGGCTCTGCAGCAGGTAAGTCAATTTTGTTTAATACGGGTACGACTGTTAAATCCATATCCATCGCGGTATAACAGTTTGCTAAGGTTTGAGCTTCAACCCCTTGCCCCGCATCAACAACTAATAAAGCACCTTCACAAGCAGCAAGAGAACGAGAAACTTCATAAGAGAAGTCAACGTGGCCTGGGGTATCAATAAAGTTAAGCTGATAAACTTCACCATCATCAGCTGTAAAATTTAGTGTGACACTTTGCGCTTTAATAGTGATACCACGTTCACGCTCAAGATCCATAGAATCAAGAACCTGCGCAGCCATTTCACGATCTGTTAAGCCACCACAAATTTGAATAATTCGATCTGATAATGTCGATTTACCGTGGTCAATATGCGCGATAATGGAAAAGTTACGTATGTTTTTCATTCTGAAATTATTTTTCTCTGTTGCCTTGCTCTATAAATCTAGCTTTGGATACATTCATGAACACAAAGCGAAAACTCTATATTGCAGATGAGTTATGATTGATGACGCATTCTACACACTAGAGACATTATACTCAAAGAAACGTTCATCAAACACAAACATTTACGCTAAGAGTTACATTAATTTGTAATTTTTTGTTGATGTTTTACAGATATAAAAAATGATTGATTTATAAGAAATAGAAGATAAATAACAAAAAAACAAATTAAAAAGGGGCACTAGCCCCATTTTATAGAAAATAGTTATTATTCTTGATATTGGATTTTTAACTCATTAGGTGGAAGCCCTATTTGTAGAATAATAGGCTCAAAACCTTCGTCTTTACTCCACAACGTTGCCACTTTTTTGGCCAGTAAAAAACCCATTACACCACCAACAAGCCCACTACAAAAAATGGCAAACTCGCTAGAAAACCAAAGACTCGAAATGCCTGCAACAATAAATAACCCAAGCAATGGTGTTAAGTAAACTAACATCGCAGAAAGCAATAAATTATTTTCCGGAATACCGACTTCTACTTTTTGTCCTTCAACTAAAGGTTGCTCAACGGGCAGCTCCAATTGATGTACAGTTTCAGGACCGATTTTATTAAGTAAATAAGAGCCGCAAGCAGCACGAGCCTGACAACTACCGCATCCCGCAGAAGAACCATAACGTAATAAAGCCCGCCCCTCATGCCAGTGTATGACGGTTGCCCACTCTTTAACCATAATTTACACCTGTTACTTTTTCGTAAAAACAACGCTATTTGCTATATTTTGCGCCGTAGAAAATGGTAATTGACCAATAAAGGTTATCTCTTTCCCTTCTTTGTCATAGGTATAAATAGTATTACGACCATACCTTAATAATTTATCGCGTTCGAGGGAATTTGCTTGGTGCCCACTTTTATTCACATAAATAGAGAAATCAAATAATCCATCGCTAAATAAAATTGACTCACTAAATTCAGTCTCAGAAACTTGATGATTACTACGTTTAACTTCTTTAAACCCTTCAGGTAACGCCGTTACAGACCAGCTATACGAGTTCTCTTTTGCTTTAGGTACAAGAAGCAATGGTGGCATATTCACAGCTCGTAACGAACTTAATGCAGTGACAATATCTTTATCATTTTGATTTGCAGTAATTACCCTAAACTGCTCAATTACGTCACTATTTTTATCTAAAAGATCAACTCGTAGTGGTAAATACCTGACTTCATCAATAAATAAAACATAATCATAACGATCATTATTTTTTGATAGTACTCGCACAACACGACTAGAAATATCTCCAATATGAGTTCTACCGCCGTCAATGAAATTATAATATTCAGATAATTCATTGAAATCTTGATAAATTATTGACGGGATATAATCGACGATATGATCATTTCTTAAACTAAAAGCATCTAAACCCGGTTCGAAATAGCTGATTTCATCACCACGCTGAACAATTTCACGTCGTGTGCTATCCATTTGCATTAACTGTGCAAGTGGTTCTCCATCAAGCAATGTATGACGATAACGAATGGGAACAATACCTT
Organism: Proteus hauseri; assembly: GCF_004116975.1. Classification (NCBI taxonomy): domain Bacteria; kingdom Pseudomonadati; phylum Pseudomonadota; class Gammaproteobacteria; order Enterobacterales; family Morganellaceae; genus Proteus; species Proteus hauseri. The sequence continues at coordinate 335,983 of NZ_CP026364.1, forward strand.
GAGAATTGATATTGATAAAAGATAATTCATAGGTAGAGGTCTGAGCTGTATTACCCATCTTTTGCAACAAAGCCTCGACACTACCTGTTTGAGGTTGTGCCAAGGCTTGTATTGACATCGATAGGCTGCCCACCAGCAATGTGGTAGATAACCATGATATTTTCATTACGACTGTTTTATTCCTACAGGTTAGGATTTTTCACACTGTTACTTTTGCAGCTGTTGCTGAGCAGATCCCTGCATTTCTGCTGTCGCTTCATTTTGTGGTGCATTATAAATACGACGGTCTAACTCATATTGTTGCAACATCAAACCAAGACGCTGATTACGCTCTTGTAAACGTGTTTGTTGCTCACGGCCAAGGTTATCATTTTGAAGATTTAAACTTACTGGCGCACCACTGCCCATGATAGGTTGCGTGTTGAATACAGGTGAGTCAACTTGGAAATCGTCAGAACTACTATTTCCGTTATATTGCTGAACACCAACAATAACAGCCAATGATACACAAGCCGCAACCCCAATTTGAGTCAACTGACTTGCCCAAGGACGTAATGTCTGTAAGAAAGAGTGCTGCCGCCATTGTGATGGCGCAGGTTGCTGTTCTCTTGGTTGTTCAGGACTTATGCGGACTGGCTCATTTTCAAGTGCTAAAGCAACACGACTCGCGATATCAAAGTGAATCACTTCACTAACATCACCTCGCATTGTGTCTCGAACTAAATGGTAACGTTGCCATGTGTCTTTCATTGAATCATCATGCGCTATCGAACCAATAAGTTCTTTATCAAGAACTTCGCCATCCATAAATGCAGAAAGTTTCTCTTTTTGCATGTAAAAGTACCCTTCAGTCAATGATGGTTCACCCATGATTATAAATCTTGTATCAATGGTTGAACCTTATTATCAATAGCTTCTCTCGCCCTAAAAATACGTGAACGTACTGTTCCGACTGGGCAATCCATAATGACCGCTATCTCTTCATAGCTCAGTCCGTCAAGTTCCCGAAGCGTTATAGCAACCCTTAAATCTTCAGGTAATGACTCTATGGTGTGAAAAACTACTCGCCGTAACTCTTCAGACAACATTAAGTTCTCAGGGTTCGAAATTTCTTTTAATGCATTTGATGTTTCAAAGTTTTCAACATCACTTGCATCTAAATCATTTGAAGGCGGACGTCGCCCTTGCGCAACCAGATAATTTTTTGCCGTATTTACTGCAATACGATAAAGCCATGTATAAAAAGCACTGTCGCCACGAAAAGAACCGATAGCACGATAAGCTTTAATAAAGGCTTCTTGTGAAACATCTGGTACATCACCCTGAGGTACATAACGGGAAATCAGGCTTGCTACCTTGTGTTGATAGCGGATAACCAATAAATTAAATGAATTTTGGTCACCTTTTTGTACCCGTTCAACCAACATTTGGTCCGTTAACTGCTCGCTCATTAGAGATGGACTCTCCCGAAGTCAAGCTTCGCACTATTTATTGATGACTCCGTCATGTTACTCTCGTTATTCCTTCTCGTTTTTATGAGCTACAGGACTTGGAGTATGAAAATAGTATGAAGTTCAATTCAATCATTATTATAAGAGATGAATCACAAAAAAATCGTTGTTGTAATCACCAACCAAAATGCAATTTGCCAATAAAAACACGACAACACAATGATATAATTAAAAAATATACTTTTATTTACAACAATATATAAAATCTTAAACAAGGTAATAATAAATATACTTTAGTAATATAAATAAAAATCTGTTACCCATGTTCGAAACTTATCTGTGTAATGACCGTCGCTATTACGAATAATAAGCTCATCAATATTACAGTTTATTGTTTCTCGGTTTTGTCGCTGAAATGCTAATAATATACGATGATAAGGTTTATCCGCACTATCTTTAACATTTACTCGATTAACTAAAACCCACTCTTTTTTTTGTGCTATTTCAATAAATTGCTCGCCAATAAAATAAGGCAAGACCACACAAAAAACACCATTTTCAGTAATCAGTGCTTGAGCGCTGTCAAGCAATCCATCATGAGTCAATGTTTTGGTATAACGTGCTTGTTCTCGCACATCATCACGACACGCAACAGCAGGCTCAAAATAAGGAGGATTACTTACTATTAAATCATAACTTTTATCTGTTTGCTGAGCATAATGATAAATATCACAATGATGAATATGAATAAGAGGATCCCACAATGATCCTTGCGCATTCTCCATTGCCTGTAAAGCTGCTTGTTCATCAAGTTCAATACCGTCAATAAACTCTACTTGAACCGCTCGTTGAGCAAGCATCAAAGTAATAAGCCCGCTACCAGTTCCAATATCCAGTATTGTTTTTACTCCTTCGATAGGTGCCCATGCTCCAAGTAAAACGCCATCAGTACCCACTTTCATTGCACATTTATCATGAGCAACAAAAAATTGTTTAAAGGTAAAGCCACCTTTACGTAACCCTTCTTTTTTTACTTTTTTATGATTCATTTATTTACTCTGTTTATTCTTATAGCTTTCTCTTTATCCATCCTTATCATTCCATGTCATTGGAAAAGAGATATATGGTAAGATAGTGCTTTATCTTGTCGCTATCTTAACATTAATATTTTTGTATACGTGTCTGGTTATTTACATTAAGCCCAAAAACATCGAATACCATTAGCAATCTCTATTATATAATGTGATAGCGGTAAATCCTCTGGCTTTTAGCGGGGGATAATGTCAAAATCCGCGCCCTAAACAGAGGTATACAATGACAGCCACTACATTTTCCAGTCTTGAACTTGATGAAAGTTTATTGACCGCACTAGAAGAAAAAGGATATCACCGTCCTACCGTAATCCAGGCAAGTGCCATTCCAGCAGCAATGGATGGCCGTGATATTTTAGGTTCTGCACCAACAGGTACAGGTAAAACTGCGGCATTCTTATTACCAGCAATTCAACACTTGCTTGATTATCCTCGTAAGAAATCAGGCCCGCCACGCATTCTTATTTTGACACCAACTCGTGAACTAGCAATGCAAGTTGCTGATCAAGCAAAAGAATTAAGTGCGCACACACATTTAGACATCGCAACCATTACTGGCGGTGTTGCTTATATGAATCACGCTGAAGTATTTAGCGAAAACCAAGATATCGTTGTTGCAACAACAGGACGCTTATTACAATACATCAAAGAAGAAAACTTTGATTGCCGCGCTGTTGAAATACTCATTTTAGATGAAGCAGACCGTATGTTAGATATGGGCTTTGCTAACGATATCGAAACTATCGCGGGAGAAACACGCTGGCGTAAACAGACTCTACTGTTTTCAGCAACCCTCGAAGGCAATGCTATTGTTGATTTTGCACAACGTATCCTGAATGAACCTGTTGAATTAAACGCCGATCCATCTCGTCGTGAACGTAAAAAAATCCAACAGTTTTATTATCATGCCGATAATGTTGAGCATAAAACAGCATTACTCGCACACTTACTCAAACAAGAAGATGTCAAAAAATCCGTCGTTTTTGTTCGTAAAAGAGAGCGAGTAAGAGAGCTGGTCACCGCATTAGAAAAGCAAGGTATAAAATCAAGCTACCTTGAAGGTGAAATGGCACAAACACAGCGTACTGATGCCATTAAACGCTTAGAATCAGGTCAGATGAATGTACTTGTTGCAACGGATGTTGCTTCTCGTGGACTTGACCTAGACGATATCACCCACGTATTTAACTTTGACTTACCACGTACAGCAGATGTTTATTTGCACCGCATAGGTCGAACTGCACGTGCAGGACGTAAAGGTATTGCGATTTCATTGGTAGAAGCTCACGACTATCCATTACTGGGTAAAATTGGTCGTTATGTGCAAGAACCCATTAAATACCGTGTTGTTGCAGAGCTACGCCCTGAAACAAAAGCGCCTGCTGAAAAGACCTCGTTTAAACCGTCTAAAAAAGTGCTAGCTAAACGCAAAGCCAAAAAAGACGAAGAGAAAAAAGCCCCTAAAGTTAAAGTGCGTACTCGTGATCGCAAAAATGTTGGTAAACGCCGCAAAGCATCTAACGAAGTTTCAGCAAAAGAGGCTACTGTCGTAACCAAACAAAATACTGAAACAGAGTAAGTTTACAACTAAGTAACTCAATTACCTCTTATTAAAAGCCGTAACTATTCAATAGCTACGGCTTTTTTATTACTTACTATTACGTCAATAAAAATTAATCGACATATTAAAACGTAAAAAACCCGATATTATTCATATCGGGTTTTATTTAGACTGATAGCTATTTGCTATTATTGTGCAGTAAATTACAGACTTTCTGTGAAAGTACGAGTAATTACATCACGTTGTTGTTCTGGAGTCAGTGAGTTAAAACGTACTGCATAACCAGAAACACGAATAGTCAACTGAGGATATTTCTCAGGATTATTTACAGCGTCTTCTAATGTTTCACGGCTTAATACGTTAACGTTAAGATGCTGACCACCTTCAACACGTACAACAGGTTTAGATTCAACCGGTACTTCACGGTACTCGATATCACCTAACTCTTTACGGTTAATCACTTGGCCTTCTTCAAAGCCTTTTTTAGCACAGATGCAACGAGCTTCGCCGTTCTCATCATCTAATAACCAGAAAGAATGTAATAAATCGTCGTTATCTGCTTTAGTAATTTGGATACCAGTAATCATTTCGACCTCCATCATGGGCACAAAATCAAATTCCGAACTCGTATCAGAACTTGGGTATTTGGTCTAACCAATGTTTCTTCATACTTATATACCAGTATAAATAGCGTCATTCTTTGATTAATATCAATAAAATTCATAAGTGTTTTATGAATACAAGCGCAAAGTCTTGTTTTAAATCAATAATCACTTTCTGTGTATTTGAAATTTTTTTGTAAATTTCCAAAAAAAAGTTGAAGAAGCAATAAGTTTTAATTTTTATGCGGGATTGTTTTCTTTCCACTTCTGAAGTCGGTAAGCTTAGTAATAAGATATCAATAAGGATTTTATATTATGACTACACCACTAACCTGGCACGATGTTATAGGAACCGAAAAAGAAAAACCGTATTTTCTGCAAATATTGGCACAGGTCTCACAGCAACGAGAAGCAGGGAAGATAATTTATCCACCACAGGAAGATATTTTTAATGCTTTTCGCTTCACACCTTTTAATAACGTTAATGTAGTTATTTTAGGACAAGACCCTTACCACGGTCCTAATCAAGCTCATGGACTCTCTTTTTCTGTACGTCCAGGCGTGCCAGCACCCCCTTCATTAGTAAATATGTATAAAGAATTAGAAAAGGAATATCCTGATTTCAAACGCCCCAATCATGGTTATTTGGAAAGTTGGGCACAACAAGGTGTTCTACTACTCAATACCGTATTAACTGTTGAAAAAGGCCAAGCACATTCTCATGCTAATTTTGGCTGGGAAATTTTTACTGATGCTGTTATTGAACAAATCAATCAACGCAGAGAAGGTGTTGTTTTCTTACTTTGGGGTGCTCATGCACAGAAAAAAGGTCGTTTTATTGATACAGACAAACATTTTGTCTTAAAAGCACCGCACCCATCACCATTATCGGCTCATAGAGGTTTTTTAGGCTGTGGCCATTTCAAACAAACAAACGACATACTACAGCAACAAGGCCGTACCCCAATTAATTGGTTTTTAGATCCTATCGCTTAATAGCTACAGCCGCACAATATTAAGATCATAGATATTGTGCGGCTTTATTCATTGATATTATTTAGAAACAATAACCATAGCTGGGCGTAATAAACGACCATTTAAGGTATATCCTTTCTGCATGACATCAACAACATGATTAGCATCATGAGCTGGGCTATCAATTAATGTCATCGCTTGATGTACTTCAGGGTTAAAGACCACATTCTTTTCGTCAACCACTTCAATACCAAACTTATGAACAGCATCTAAGAATGATTTTAAGGTTAACTCTAAACCTTCAATCATTGGTTTTAGCTGTTCATTGTCGTGATCAGCGGCAGATAATGCACGCTCTAAGTTATCTAGCACAGGCAATAACTCATTAGAAAACTTTTCAAGTGCAAATTTATGCGCCTTTTCGACGTCTTGTTGTGTACGACGACGAATATTTTCTACTTCAGCTTGAGCGCGGATCATCGCTTCACGTTCTGTTTTTTGCGATAATTGCAGTTGCTCTTCTAAATCAGCAACACGCGCTAACGCGACAACTAACTCGGCTTGAGCATCAAAGTCAGCCTGAGTTTCTTCTGTTGTTGCTTGTTCTTTAGGCTCATTCATTGCAGATTCCATTCCTTCATTTTCTTTTGAGACTTGCTCTTCATGTACATTTTGTTCTTTACTACTCATGAACATCTCCGCGTAGTTTTAGTATTCATCTTCATATTTAGTTTATTATGGGGATCAATAAACGGGTTTCAAGGAATTGGCGCAAAACGAGGGTAAAAAAATGCCAGATAATACCGTAACGGAAAAAAAACACTTTAAATGCATTGGCATTGTCGGACATCCCCGCCATCCTGAAGCACTTTCAACTCATGAAATGCTTTATCATTGGCTTAAAGATAAAGGCTATGAGGTCATCATTGACACTCAAGTGGCTCAAGAGCTAAAGCTTAAAAATGCATGGATAGGCGATTTAACCCAAGTTGGTAAAGCCGCAGACCTTGTTATTGTTGTTGGTGGTGATGGTAATATGTTAGGCGCTGCTCGTGTATTGTCACGTTATAATATCAAAGTTATTGGTGTTAATCGGGGTAATTTAGGCTTTTTGACTGACCTTGATCCTGATAATGCCTTACAACAACTTACCGATGTATTAGCAGGCCATTACCGTGAAGAAAAACGTTTTTTACTTGAAGCTCGCGTTTGTGCTGCTGGAGAAAGAACACGCATAGGCACAGCTATTAACGAAGTCGTTCTTCATCCCGGAAAAGTCGCTCATATGATTGAATTTGAGGTCTATATTGACGACCGTTTTGCCTTTTCACAACGTTCTGATGGCTTAATTATTGCGACACCGACAGGCTCTACCGCCTATTCACTTTCAGCTGGTGGCCCTATTCTTACACCAAACCTTGATGCAATTGCTTTAGTGCCTATGTTTCCACACACCCTATCAGCTCGCCCTTTAGTTATTAGCAGCGATAGCCAAATTCGGTTGAAATTTTCTCAAACAAATATCGATTATGAAGTCAGTTGCGATAGCCAATTAGTTTTACCCATTAAAGAAGGTGACGAAGTCATTATTAAGCGTAGCCGACAAAAACTAAATTTAGTACACCCTAATGACTATAATTATTTTAATACTCTTAGTTCAAAATTAGGCTGGTCAAAAAAAATGTTCTGATTTTTGAGCCTCACTACTTTACTGTATAAAAAACCAGTTTATACTGTATGCAATTACAGTTATGTTTTTATACACAGGAGAGGCACTATGCTGACTCAATTAACTATTAGTCATTTTGCCATAGTCCGTGAACTTGAAATCGATTTCTCTGGTGGAATGACCACAATTACAGGTGAAACAGGCGCGGGTAAATCTATCGCAATAGATGCTTTAGGTTTATGTCTAGGAAACCGTGGTGATGCTAATATGGTGCGCTCTGGAGCTACCAGAGCCGATTTATGTGCGCGCTTTTCACTCTCCGATACACCATCAGCGAAGAAATGGTTAGAAGAACATCACCTTGATGATCATAACGAATGTCTACTCAGACGAACTATCTCTACCGATGGCCGTTCTCGTGGTTTTATTAACGGTACCTCAGTACCACTCTCTCAATTACGAGAACTCGGTTCGCTGCTCATTCAAATTCATGGCCAACATGCTCACCAGCAATTGTTAGAGCCTCGTTATCAAAAACACCTTCTTGATATTTATGCTAATGAACCCGCATTACTGAAAAAAATGAAGTTGTCTTACCAAACATGGCACCAAAGCTGCCAAACTTTAGCTGCGTTTCAGCAACAATCATTAGAACGAGAAGCGAGGCAACAGCTTATTGATTACCATTTAAAAGAACTTAATGAGTTTCAACCTATTCAAGGCGAATATCCAGAATTAGATCAAGAATATAAACGACTATCAAACTGTGGGCAGTTTTTGAGTTTAAGCCAAAATAGCTTACAAATTTTAAGCGAAAATGAAGAACAAAATATTCTTAGTATGCTTAACCTCGTTAAACACGAAATAACAGAGCTGACCTCAATGGAGAGCCAATTTAATTCGTTACTTGATATGCTAGAAGATGCCACTATCCAAATTAGCGAAGTAAGTGATGAACTCCGCCATTACAGTGATAAATTAGAAATGGATCCTAATCGTCTCTTTGAGCTTGAAAAGCGTATCGCAAAATATATTAATTTGTCGCGCAAACACAGAGTCACGCCAGAAGAGCTGTATGAGCTCCACCAGCAACTTATTGAAGAAAAAAATGCACTATTACGCCAGAACGATGATTGCGAGATATTAATTGAACAAGTAAAGCACGACCATATTGCTGCATTAGAAGTTGCCAAAGAACTACATCAAGTACGCCAGCAATACGCAAATGAACTAAGCAAACTAATCACAAATAGTATGCACCAACTATCAATGCCTCATGGTTATTTGACTGTTGATACTTTTTTTGATGACACATCACTACAAATTGATGGTGCAACCAAAGTTGAATTTAATGTCACAACCAACCCGGGACAACCACATCAAGCGCTTTCAAAAGTAGCATCTGGTGGTGAACTTTCGCGTATCGCATTAGCAATCCAAGTGATTACTGCCAAAAAAATGGATACACCAGCACTTATTTTTGATGAAGTTGATGTCGGTATTAGCGGCCCTACAGCAGCGATTGTTGGTAAATTACTACGTGAACTTGGTGAATCAACGCAAGTTATGTGTGTAACCCACTTACCTCAAGTTGCAGGCTGTGGTCATCAGCACTATTTTGTAAATAAAGAAACAAACGGTGAAGAAACAGAAACCTCTATGAAACTGTTATCTAAAAAAGAGCGTCTTCAAGAGTTGGCTCGTTTGTTAGCAGGCAGCGAAGTAACAAAAAACACCTTAGCAAATGCAAAAGATTTGTTGGCAGCGTAACGATTAACAAACTTTTATTGATATTTAAGGTCATAGGCAGAGCGTGAAAGGTTTTCAATTGCTGCGTTGTCGATTATCATCGTCACTATGACCCTAAAAGGAATGTAATAACCATGCGTTTTAAACTGTTAAAAGTTGCCGCTTTATCTTTAGTCGTAATGACTTCAGGTTGCTCTATGTTTGAGAGACTGGTTTATCACCCAGATATCAATCAGGGAAATTATTTAACGCCAGCTGAAGTTGCAAAAGTTCAGCAAGGAATGACACAACAGCAAGTTCAATTTGCCCTTGGCACACCAATGCTTAAAGATCCTTTCGGAAGCCAAATTTGGTATTATGTTTTCCGTGAAGAACCTGGCCATGAAAAAGTACGCCAAGAAACGCTCACTTTGACTTTTGATAGCAATGGCATTCTGACGAAGATAGAAAAACAAGGAAATATGCCAAGTTTTTCAAATCAGGCAGGCAAAGAGTAATATTTAAACGATAGTAATCGGCAAAATGAATTACACCCCATACGTTAATTAACGATGGGGTGTGTTTTATTGCAGATAATTAATTATTTAATCAATAAAACTCAAACACAGAACACCACTAACAAAAGCATTATTACAATAATCTATTACTCTGCTTTTTGGCGTGCTTTTTCTGCGCGTTTACGGCGCATTTCTTTAGGATCTGCTATTAATGGGCGATAGATTTCAACTCGATCTCCCTCTTTCACATTATCCGTCAATTTAGCAGGGCGACTATAAATGCCTACTTTATTCTTTTTTAAATCAATATCATTACAAATCATTAAGATATTTGATGCGATGATGGCATCTTCAACAGTATCCCCTTCTGTTAATTCAACAGGGATAAGATACTGTTTATCTGGTAACGCATAAGTTACCTCGACCCATATTTTAGTCACGATAGATCTCTTTCGCTCGTTGAGTAAATGCCTGCACCATATTATTGGTTAATTCTTTAAAAATACGACCAAAGGCTAACTCAACTAATTTATTTGTGAACTCAAAGTCTAACTGAAACTCGACCTTACAGGCATTATCATCTAATGCGGTAAATACCCATCCTCCCGTGAGTTTACGAAAGGGGCCATCAACAAGACGCATATCAACTCGTTCATTTGTCTTTAAAAAATTATGGGTAGTAAATGTTTTACTGATACCCGCTTTAGAGACCTGAACTGATGCAATCATTTCTTCTGGTGTGCTTTTGATCAGTTTACTTCCAACGCATCCTGGTAGAAAATCAGGATAAGTGAGAACATCATTCACCAGTATAAACATTTGCTCTGCGCTAAAAGGGACTAGAGCAGATCGGCTAATCTGAGGCATAGTTATTCCTGTACGACAACACTGTGTGCGATCATATCATTGAACAGTGGCTAAATAAAAATCTAATGGAATATAGCTCAATTTTTATGCAATTGAAAAGAAAACAGTCGGTTAAATGATTTCTTTCTGTTGCTCATACAGTATAATGTGGACATTATGACAAAGAAAAAATCACACAAACCTGGTTCTGCGACTATTGCGCTAAATAAACGTGCTCGCCATGAATATTTCATCGAAGATGAGATAGAAGCGGGTCTGTCGTTACAAGGCTGGGAAGTTAAATCACTGCGTGCGGGTAAAGCAAACATCAGTGATAGCTACGTTGTTATGCGTGATGGCGAAGCTTATCTTTTTGGTGCCAATATCACCCCGTTGAATGTTGCATCAAGCCATGTAGTTTGTGATCCAACACGTACTCGTAAACTGTTATTAAAACAACGCGAACTTGATTCACTTTATGGTCAAATAAACCGTGATGGTTACACCGTTGTTGCTCTTTCGCTTTATTGGAAGAATGCATGGTGTAAAATTAAAGTTGGTGTTGCTAAAGGTAAGAAAGACCACGATAAGCGAGACACGATCAAAGATCGTGAGTGGAAATTAGACAAAGCAAGAATTATGAAAAATGCTAATCGCTAAATCACGTTAAGTACTAGCTATTACAAGTATTTTTCTGATATACTTGCGTTTATCAACTTGGGGCTGATTCTGGATTCGACGGAATTTGCGAAACCCAAGGTGCATGCCGAGGGGCGGTTGGCCTCGTAAAAAGCCGCAAAAAGATAGTCGCAAACGACAATCAGTACGAAGCACTAGCAGCTTAATAACCTGCTTAGAGCCCTCTCTCCCTAGCCTCCGCTCTTAGGACGGGGATCAAGAGAGGTCAAACCCAAAAGAGATCGCGTGGAAACCTAGCTTGGGGTTGAAGCGTTAAATATAATCAAGCTAGCTTATTTGTGGCGTGTCTGTTCGCAGCAAGTAAGTAAAATTAAAGACAGACTAAGCATGTAGTGCCGCGGATGTAGGAATTTCGGACGGGGGTTCAAATCCCCCCAGCTCCACCAAAATTCTCCATCAATGATTACCAGAGTCATTTGATGAAGTTCAAAAATGCTCGTAAGGCGAAAGCTCTACGAGTTTTTTTTGTATCTGCAATTTGTCAAAAAATTAAAGCTAATAGTTACTTTTTCTCGATACCTTATAAAAAATTATTATTTTTGATATAGCTAAACACAATGGAACATCAAAAATAGTAAGAAAAACCAACCCGTTATCAGTAAAAAGATCAATGCAGCTAAGCTCAAACAAAGTGATTATGTTCTCTATAATAATGATGATCTAGAGCTATTGGTTAAATTTAATGGCAGTAAGCTATGGTCATTTCGCTACATTCGCTCACTCACTAAAAAGCGGAGCTAAAAAGAGCTTTGCTTCTTACCCTGCCGTCAACCTTGCTAATGCACGTAGTTATCACCTTAAAGCAAGAACACCGCTCGAGCCTCTCAGTTCACTAGAAAGAGCAAATTCGTAACAAGTTAAAAGCGAAGGAAAAATATCTTTTAACTTGTCATCTTTTATTTGGTCTTGCAAAAAAGCAAGATTCAGTTACATCTAACTCTTGGGGGAAAGCTGGGCTCCGATATGTAAATAAATGGTTGAACCACCACACCAGATCCCCCAAAATAATAATCAGTTTTAATTGAGCAACTTAGAATATCGACGCTATTCCAGTTAATACAGATCACCCCAACTGATATTTTTTAAAATTCTCGGCTTGTTCCAGCACATTTTTATACACTTCGTCATTGGCCACTGGCGGAAAACCATAGCGGTGTAATAACAGAATCAAATCAACTTTCAATTTGGCCTTAATATCATCACGGTTACTCCAATCCGGATACTGAGTGCTGTCATCAACAATCAGCTTCATATCCTTTGCAAGTGCCAACATTTTGTCGTCATCATAGGTAAAATCGTATTTCTGGCACATATGCAGCAAAATATCGAGAAAGGCCTTCTCTTCCATATCGATACCAATATCCTCAAACGACATCATTTCTGCCTTAATGTCATAAATCATATCGGCCATTTGCTGCGTGAAATCATCGAACTCTTCACCATTAAGTACATCATTTTCTTTGCGTTGGTTATACTGCTCCACTAACGCTTGGAATCGCTTAGAAAAATTAATCCCTTGCAGTTGGTTGACCTTTTGAAAGTCACTAATGGCTTTTTGTAGCATTTTTTGCAGCAGTTGCATTTTAGTGTTTGGCAACTTAATTTTATTAATGCGAGCCATGTACTCATCATCAAAAATATCAATGGTTTCAGCTTTGTCGTCCCCTAAAGTGAAAATCTCTTCTACCCCTTCCGCTTTGAGGGCTTCGGCTATCATTTCACGCACTTTTTGGTTCATCTGCGCCGTATCAGGTGCATCGCCTTTGGTTAATTTGTAGACAATGGAACGGACTGCCAAATAAAAATGGATATGTTCACGTTCATCTTGAGCTATCTCTTCACTGCCAACACAAACATCATAAGCCGCTTTCAATCGCTTCACTAATCCCATAAAGCGCAGTTCAACTTTCTTGGTTTGCAAGATAAACTCAGCCGCCCTATTAAGGCAGTCTAATTGCAGCGTTGGCGAGCCTGAAAAGTAATCACAGCTATCAAATTTATGGAATACTTGAGAAAGCAAGTTGAGGTGATTACGTACTTCGACGATGGATTGCTGAATATCTTCAAAGTTAGATTTGTCAGCCTTCGAGTACATCGCCAGCGCCATATTCATACGGCTCTTAATCCCAATATAATCAACAACCAATCCCTTTTCTTTCCCTTCAAAACGGCGATTCACGCGGGAAATAGTTTGAATAAGATTATGCTTTTGTAACGGCTTATCGATATAAATAGTATCCAACTCTGGCACATCAAAGCCCGTCAGCCACATATCCACCACTATCGCTATCTTGAAGTTAGATTTTGGATTTTTAAATTGCTTATCTAACTCTCTGCGGTAATCTTTCGTCCCTAATAGATTGTACATGGTCTCTTGGTCATCTTTCCCTCGGGTCATCACCATATTAACCCTCGGCAAACGCATCAATTCGCTTTTTTCTTGCTCAGTTAGAGAAACGCCGTCTATTGCCTGTTTCGCTTCAAACCACTCTGGACGTTGTAATTTCAGGCTCTGATAAAACGCATAAGCTATTTCACGACTAGCGCAAACCATCATCGCTTTCTCTTTGATGGTCGAGCCTTCTTCCACTCGTTTTTCATAATGTTGAGCAAAATCTTTCGCTAGCGCATCAATACGGTCAGGATCACCCAGAATAGAGTTCATATTGGCTGTGGCTTTTTTACTCTCTTCTATTTGATATTCGCTAGTGCCTTGCGTCTCACACTCTTGGTAATAGCGTTCAATTTCTTCTAATTTGCTGTTATCAAGCGCGATTTTTGCCGCACGCCCTTCGTACACAATGCGTACTGTGATTTCATCATTTACCGACTCGGTCATAGTATAGCTATCAATGGTTTCCCCGAACACATCCAGCGTGGCATCAATAGGCGTGCCGGTAAAACCGACATAAGTGGCATTAGGTAATGAATCATGCAGGTATTTAGCAAAGCCGTAAGTCTTTTTAACCGTGCCGTCTTGTTGGTTGATTGTGATTTTTTGGTCGAGATTAATTTGGCTACGGTGGGCTTCATCAGAGATACAGATAATATTACTACGCTCAGACAGCAATTGAATATCTTCGGTAAATTTATGAATAGTGGTCAGGAACACCCCACCACTAGCACGCCCTGCCAGCTTATCGCGCAAATCTTGTCGGCTTGATACTGGCTCAATAATGTCATCACCAATAAATTTAGTGGCATTACAAAATTGTTTTGCCAGCTGTTCGTCAAGATCAGTACGATCAGTAATTAAAATGATGGTTGGGCTGGAAAAATCGATGCTTTTCATCAATAGACGCGTCAAAAATTGCATGGTGTAACTTTTGCCACAGCCTGTCGCACCGAAGTAGGTGCCCCCCTTACCGCTTCCGCCGATATTTTCACCAGCTGCAATAATCTGCTTACGCTCTTTTTTAATGTTGTAATACAGCTTACGGGCAGCATAATACTGCGGATAACGACAGCACACTTTCACTTCGTACTTGCTGGTATCAGGGAAAAAAATAAAGTTTTTCAGTACGTCCAATAAACGAACGGGATGGAATAGCCCTTCAATCAAGGTGTACAGGCCATTGATGCCCTGTTTTTCCGTTGATTCGTTACCGTTGATTTTGCGCCATGCGTAATAGAATTCATAAGGGGCAAATAGGTTGCCCATTTTGTTATTCACGCCATCGCTAAGAATACACAGGGCGTTATAAACAAATAATTTAGGAATATCACGACGATAACGAACACAAAGCTGTGTCCATGCATCAAATAGCGTTGCATCTTCTCCACGTACCGCCGATTTAAATTCAAACACCACCAGCGGTAACCCATTGACGTATAATATCGCATCAGGGATACGCGTTTGCACCCCACCGTCTCGGGCTTGGCCTTCTATTTCTAATTGGTTAACTAATCGGTAGCGGTTATTATCTGCCTCTGGTGCGACTTCGTTCTGCGAAAACAGCCTACCTAACTGGCTTGGTAACGCTTGGGTATCCATCAGTTCGATATACAGGTCTTTTTGCTTGCGGTCTTCACGCTTAAGTAAAAAGCCATTACTAAGCCAATGGCAGAAGATTTTGTTGCTTTGATATAGGTCACTGGCAGGCAACGCCTGTAGCTGATGTATAATTGAGTTAATTTCACCTTCTGTGATGCCATTCCCTTGATACTGACTAGCGAGATACTGACGTAAGTCATCCACTATCAACACTTCGCTATTGTCTTTGCGCGGGATGGTGTTGCCAGTAAAATGCGGATAGCAAAGCTGGCCTGCATTATTTGCATGTTGTCCTAGCAGTTCAATAATCGCCTGCTCCAGCTTAGCTTCGGTGAAAATATGGCTCATATCAGTGGCTTCTTATTTGTTTTATAAATTGTTTTTTATCGCGTTTTTTAATTAAGCTAGTTTAATTGATTAGATAAGAAAAACCGCCTCACAACAATAAAAATGTGAAGCGGTCGAATATATTAGATTAATGTTTCTTCTGGGATTGCTGTTTTTAACTCGCTTAAGGACAGCTCGCCAGAGATCAGTTTGGGGAGAAGTGTGTCTCGGAGTTGGGTTAATTCGCCAATTTCATATTTAGAACATTTTATTCGTTCTAATAATCGTCCACTCTCTTGTTGGAAAAACTCAAGTATAAATTTATCTGGTTGAATAAATAAAACATTTGAAAATAATGTCGTATTCATATTCAAAGTCGTACTACCTCCACTAGCAAGATCATGAAAATGTTTATTTTTATTCAAAAGTGAAAAATAAAGATAATCCCTAAAATATTTATATTGAGGAACTACGCTATTAATTTGCTGATTGGTATGTGCAGATTCCGTTGTTATTGATACAAGGCCTACGGTTGCTATACTACTGACACAGATACTGTCTTCAGGTATAAGCTTTTTAATCTGAGATTTACTACCTTCAAAACTAAGATTATCAAATGTTCTAGTAATAAATACATTATCATGCATATCAGGAATTTTAATAAATGGTACGTCATTACCATAGAAACTATTTTCTTTCTTAGAAGGTGTTTTTCCACAAATTATATTACCAAAATCAGAAAGCTTAGATATTTTCCACCCCTTCGGCACCCATCCCCCAAGCCCCAATGCTGGCTCTGCACATTCTTCAAACGTATGAGGAAATAACTGACGAATATCCTCTGGTAACAGTTTAAAATTATCACTTTCACGCACCGATTTACGCATTTCAACGCGGTGCAATAACTCTTCAGAGAAAGCTAAGTCCTGCTCAAAAAAACCAGCGTCTAGTGCATTATCGATAACAGGATCAAAATCAACAAACCATGATTTAAATAGTGTTTGCGCCATTTGCTCTAGGGTTTGGTTTATTTGGCGGTTGAGGGTGATTTTGTTGTCAATAATCTTAGATAGCTCAGAAATTCGCTTTTGCTCCGAGAGTGGAGGTAGTCGCAACTTAAACTCTTTCAAAATACCAAGATTAATATGAGGAACTCCACCAACAATTGCACTATTCTCAATTCGAATTTTAGCTTCATTTGTTCTGAAATATGAATAGATGAAATATGAGTCAGCTTTTTGCGAATTTACAGTAAGCTTCATTTGGCTCTGAGATACAATATATCGTTCATATTTAGAATTATCAGGAATCAAAGCCACTTGGCCTAATGTCCCTCGTTGAGTGAAAACAAGATCCCCACGAAAAGCCATATTTCGCTGCAGTTCTTTTGATTTAATTTCAGATACAAAAACAAAATCAGTTTCTGAAAATATGTCACCTGATAAATTAACACCTCTGATTACAGGAATCCCTGAATCTTCATAATGTTTGCGAGAAAGGGACGAGCCGAATGGGCCTCCAACACAACTATACTTTTCTGGTGACTTAATATCGTCAATACAAGTAATGACCCACTCACTCCCCATAACCCAATACCTCCATATTTTTACGGATAGCCTTATCCAATTCCGCAGCCTCATCCATCTGGCGATAAAGAGTTTGGGTCAGTTCCTGCATCTTGGTTTCAAAAGGAATACCATCATCCTCAATATCCGCAGCCCCCACATAGCGCCCCGGGGTTAATACAAAATCATTGGCTTTGATATCGTCAAGGGTGGCAACCTTGCAAAAACCAGCCTTATCTTGATACTGCTCAACACTGATTTCTTTAGCTGTTATACGACGTTTCAGTTCGCTTTCACTACTGCGCCATACGTGGAAAGTATCGGCGATAGTGGCGATATCTTCCGCTGTTAGCTCTTTTTGGGTACGGCTGATCATAGTGCCAAGGTTACGGGCGTCGATAAACAAGGTTTCCCCTTGGCGATCACGATAGCCATATTTGGCACTCGCTTGCTTACTTTTGCTGATAAACCACAAGCAAACGGGGATTTGCGTGGTAAAAAACAACTGACCAGGTAAGGCAATCATGCATTCAATGCGATCATCTTCAATCAGTTTTTGGCGAATTTCCCCTTCACCACTGGTGTTCGAACTCATCGAACCATTCGCTAACACAAACCCTGCAACACCGTCTTCACTAAGCTTAGACAACATATGCAAAATCCACGCATAGTTAGCATTTCCCGTCGGCGGGGTGCGGAAACCAGCAAAACGTGGGTCATTGGTTAGTTCTGCGTCATTACGCCAATCTTTTAAGTTAAACGGCGGATTCGCCATAATAAAGTCGGCTTTCAGATCAGGGTGCTGGTCGGCAAAAAAAGTATCCGCAGGGCGTTCCCCTAAATTGCCCGTAAGCCCCCTCACCGCCAAGTTCATTTTTGCCAGTTTATAGGTGGTGCTGGTCAGCTCCTGCCCATATATCGCAATATCTTTACTTTTACCTTGGTGACTTTCCACAAACTTCAACGATTGCACAAACATACCGCCCGAGCCGCAGCACGGGTCATAGACCTTACCTTGATAAGGTTCCAACATCTCAGCCAGCAGTGTTACTACCGATTTCGGGGTATAAAACTCACCACCGCCTTTACCCTCGCTGGCAGCAAATCGTCCTAAGAAATATTCGTAAACGCGACCAACAAGATCCTCTTCCCCTACCCCACACTCAGAGGCAAGAGTATTGATGTTTTCAATGCTGTCGATAAGTGAAGCGAGCTTTTTAGGCTCTAACCCTTGGCGGGAGAAATAGTTATCAGGCAAAGCGCCCGTTAGCGATGCGTTGCTTTTTTCGATAGTGGATAAAGCCGTATCAATAATGACTGCAATATCATCTTGCTTTGCACGCTCTTGGACATAAGACCAACGGGACTGTTGCGGTAAAAAGAAAACGTTATCTTGTTGATAAAAAACATCCATATCAACAAAGGCTTCCTGACCATTCTTGATTAATTGGCTGCGTTTGGCCTCGAATTTATCACTGATAAATTTCAGGAACACCAAACTGAGTACCACATGCTTATACTCGGAGGATTCAACACTGCCACGTAGTTGATTAGCCGTATCCCAAAGGGTTTCTTCAAAGCCTTTACTTGGTTTCTTAGCGGGTGATTTAGCCATGTAAATAGATTCTCTTTTTTTATTAGTCATTATCGCAGAGCACGGGTTAAGGGCTAAGTTAGCGCGGATTATTTTTATGCCAACTCCCGATAAAATATGCAAAATAGGTTTAGATAAGATTATCTCATAAAATCAGGAAGGTTTGGGCTGGTAAAACTAAAATTGTATCAGCCTTTTTTAACGCAGTATTAAACAGTACCCAATACTACTGCATTCGCAGCTGAATATAAGCCTAGTTAAGGAAAGGGGGAGAAAACGGGTCATCAACAATATATAAATCAATAGCGTCAGTATTTGTTATAAACTATACCGTTCCTGTATTTTTTTGAGTTTAGAGCACCTATGCAAAGTAATTTCCATCGTTCAGTATAAATTTCTTTTATTTATATGCCGTAGTCACATAGTCCAAATCGACTAATGCTTGGTGATGTATTTCATATTGAACAAAAATTCAGATCTTCAAGAAATAGATAGCAAACACATTATTTTATTTATGAATTAAATTTATATGCGCTATCAAAAGCCCCATACAAAATAGCTGACGGGTACATCTTGCCATAACAAGAGAATGACGAGATGTGGTCAATCGATATGGGGGTGATGTGGTCGTTATCCATTTACCTAAAATTGGCATTAAAGAAAATACCTATTTTCCTTTTTCAGATCTGAACAATATTCAAATTACTCATTTAATTAGCCAGTTTCTTGAGCAAAAAATCTACAGTAATTCACTTCTATTATGAGTAGAACCCATTATTTATGAATTCTGCTCATAAACCCTAGAAAACTAGGGCCTCTAATCTAATCAATAAATCTACGCTATGCTTTATTCCAACAAGGATAAAAGGAGCACATTATGCAAACGGTTAAGTTAAACAATGGGATTGAAATGCCGCTGTTAGGCTTTGGTGTCTTTCAAATGACAGATGCGGCCGAATGTGAACGCGCTGTTCTTGACGCTCTTGAAACAGGCTATCGCTTAATTGATACCGCAGCATCTTATCAAAATGAGACTCAAGTCGGAAACGCACTCAAGCACAGCGCAATAGCGCGAAAAGATTTATTTATAACCACAAAATTGTGGCTACAAGATACCAACTATAAAGGTGCGAAGGCGCAATTTGAGCGCTCATTAAACCGCCTGCAACTCGATTATGTAGACCTCTATCTTATCCACCAGCCTTATGGCGATGTCCACGGTGCATGGCGTGCAATGGAAGAGCTCTATCAAGCAGGGAAAATCCGAGCGATAGGTGTCAGTAATTTTCATCCTGATAGATTGGCTGATCTTATTGCGTTTAATAAAGTGATACCCGCAGTCAACCAAATCGAAGTTAACCCATTTAATCAGCAACTATATGCTGTGCCGTGGATGAAAAGTAAAAATATCCAGCCAGAAGCTTGGGCGCCTTTTGCTGAAGGTAAAAATGGATTATTTCAGCATCCCAAATTAACGGCTATCGGTGAAAAATACGCCAAGAGTGTTGGACAAGTCGTTCTACGCTGGTTATTTCAACGGGGGATTGTGTCACTGGCTAAATCAGTTCGTAAAACCAGAATGGAAGAAAATATAAACATCCTGGATTTCACTCTAACCGATGATGAAATGATGCAAATCACGGCAATGGATACTGCAACAAGTGCATTTTTCTCACATCGCGACCCTGCGATGGTCGAATGGCTCACTAACCGCAAGATAGATGTGTAGTCATACCAATAATCTCTAGTTAATTATCAGGACATTAATCATGAAAAAACGTTTTCTCGGTAATTCAGATCTTGAGGTTTCTGCGCTTGGATTGGGTTGTATGGGGCTAAGTCATGGTTATGGTCCAGCCACAGATAAACACCAAGCCATTGAATTACTTCGTGCAGCAGTAGAACGTGGGGTGACTTTTTTTGATACCGCAGAAGTCTATGGGCCATTTTTAAATGAGGAAGTAGTAGGTGAAGCATTAAAACCTTTTAGAGATAGCGTCGTTATTGCGACAAAATTTGGTTTTAACTGCAGTAATGAAAACAAACAACAGCTTTTAAATAGCCGTCCAGAACATATTCGTAAAGCCGTCGAAGGTTCATTACGTCGGCTCAAAACTGACGTTATCGACCTACTGTATCAACACCGTGTTGACCCTGATGTACCGATTGAAGATGTGGCAGGTACAATAAAAGATTTAATTTCAGAAGGTAAGGTAAAACACTTCGGTCTCTCTGAAGCTAGCGCGCAAACAATTCGCAGAGCACATGCCATTGAGCCTGTCACCGCACTGCAAAGCGAATATTCTCTTTGGTGGCGCGAGCCTGAAGATGAAATATTACCTGTGCTCGAAGAATTAGGCATTGGATTTGTGCCCTTTAGCCCATTAGGGAAAGGATTTTTAACGGGTGCAATTAGCGCGAATACCACATTCAACGACGATGATTTTCGTAGCAAAGTCCCACGCTTCAACCCAGAAGCTTTAAAGGCGAATGCACAACTGGTCACTCTGTTAGCAGACCTCGCTAGCCAGAAAGGCGTCACTTCAGCACAAATCGCGCTGGCTTGGCTATTGGCACAAAAGCCGTGGATTGTGCCTATTCCGGGTACAACGAAACTACATCGTTTAGAAGAGAATTTAAGTGCCGTAGATATCATACTCACTGAGAATGATTTGCAAAAAATTGCTCACGCATTAGAAGCAGTAAAAATTATCGGGGAACGTTATCCCGCAGCGTTACAAGCACTGATTAATCGCTAAATACATCTTAGGTTGGTGGCCGTCAATTCATTTATCTCACACTGCCAACCTTTATTTCTCATTTTCACTCACTATAACGCAACTCATCAATCAATAATGCAAACGCGGGAGGATGCTGTTTTCGACTCGGATAATAAAGGTAATAACCTGAAAACGTCGGGCACCAATCGCGCAAAACTTGAATGAGATCTCCTGACTTTACTGCACTTTGAATGGTATCTTCAGGGACACAAGCTACACCAAACCCAGACAGTGCTGCATCAATTCGCTCAGATAATAAATTAAAGGTTAATTGCCCTTCTACTCTTACTCGTAACGATTTACCCTCTTTTTCAAACTCCCAATGATATAACCCTCCTGCGGTAGGAAGACGCATATTGATGCAGCGATGATGCTGTAACTCATGAGGGGTTTGCGGTATGCCTTGAGATCCAAAATAACTCGGTGAGCCAACAATCGCTAAGCGCATATCAGGACCAATCCTAATAGCGACCATGTCCTTATCAACACTTTCCCCCAAACGTACACCCGCATCAAAACCGCCATCGACAATATTAACAAATCCATTATCAACTACTAATTCGACATTAATATCGGGGTATGTACGCAGAAAAGGTTTGAGTTTAGGCCAAAGAAGACTACGTGCTGCATGCTCGCCCGCTGAAAGACGAATATTACCAGATGCTGTGCCATTCAGCTGAATGATATCCTCTAATTTATGATTAAGATCAGCCAGTTGGGGTTCAAGGTAGGCAATAATCTTTTCGCCCATTTCTGTAGCAGCAACACTTCGTGTTGTTCGTGTTAATAACCGTGTGTTTAAACGCTCTTCCAATGTTTTGACTGCATGACTCAGTGCTGATTGAGAAACACCCAGTTTAGCTGCAGCTTTGGTAAAACTTCTTTCCTTTGCAACAGCAAAAAAAATTTGTAACTCATTAAAGTTATCTTTTAGCACAATGTATTCCTTAATATAGCTTTAAATTTTGTATCCTTTCTAGCAAACCACAGAATGCTTGAGTGTTCTTTTTCTACATTTTATATATTTCGGTAATAGTTACGCCATAGCAGCATAGTAAGCTTGTTCATATAAATAGATAGCTGAAGCACAGAGTTGCTATATCGCCCTGCAATCACTGAATGACACAAAGATCCTTTATTTTCTGGTGATCAGATGCGGCTTTTATTCCACGATGACATAGTCATAGTCAAATATCCTAAATATAAGAGTTTTAATTATACTTTTGTCCTAAAAGAGCAAAAAACTGAAGTTTAGATAATTATTTATACTGTGTATTTTCGCGTTAATTTTAATTCTTTCACTGCAGAATGTGGATAAAACCGCCATTGAAATTTGGTATTTCAAACAGGATCGCTGCGATAATCAACAGCAAGTAAACGTGAAGGATAAATTGTAACGTTCAATTTGCCTTAAACCTTAAATTAGGCACTAATAATCAAACTATCTAAAAATTTTAGGTAATTATACTGCAATAAGTCCTATTTTATGAAGATATTGGAAATATTAAGATGTTTAAGGAGACGAAGAAACGTATAATGAAAAAATCTCATGGTAAAAATATTAGCATTTTCATTGAAGAACGAAGATAACTTTGAACTAAACTCAACATATTGTTGAAATAACGCCAAACCACAAAAATAGCGAGAATCTAAGGATATAAAGGGCATGACGATAAAGAATAAAAAAATAAAGATAACCATACTTATCGTTATAATAATGGTGTTATCTGCTGGATTTATTTTATCTCACTCTTCTGAACATGAGATATTAGAAGGCATTGTTGATACAGATGAAATCAATATCACAAGTAAAGTCACAGCAAGAGTTGATAGTCTGCATGTCAAAGAAGGAGATAGCATTCATAAAGGACAATCCTTAGTCAGCTTATATGACAGACAAACCACTGAAAATGCGCTACAGACAAAAGAAGCGCTAGCTGCGGCTATAGCTAATCAGGATAAAGCATATAATGGGGAACGCTCAGAGTACATTGAATCATTAAAAGCCAACTGGATCAGTGCTCAAGCGGATGAAAAAAACCTCAAAATAACCACTGATCGAGTGGTAAAACTTTATGAAAAGAGCAAAGCCGTCTCTACCCAAGAGCGCGATGATGCCATTGCCAAATATAATGTTGCTAAGCAGAAAACAAATGCTGCCTATGAGCAATATATGCAAGCTAACCGAGGTAACCGAGCGGAAGACATTCGCATTGCTGATGCTAACGTAAATGCAGCTAAAGCCGCGTTTGAATCAGCGAATTCGCTAGTCAGCGAACTCAGTGTTCTCTCAAATAACAATGGAGAAATTGCCAAGCGTTTTGCCAATCAAGGTGAGCTGGTTTCTGCGGGTAAGCCAATATTCAGTATGATTGATTTAAACAATCTATGGGTAACCGTTAATTTACGTGAAGATCGTTTCAACGCATTAAAAATAGGTGATGTGATTGAAGGAACTATTCCTGCACTGAAAGATAAAACGGCGAAATTTGAAGTGTTTTTTATTAATCCCAAAGGTAATTTTGCCACCTGGCGAGCAACTCGTCAGTCAAGCGGTTATGACGTCAGAACATTTGAAGTACGGTTACATCCAATAGATAAAATCGAAGGAATGCGTCCGGGTATGTCTGTTATTTTTGATTGGCCTATTGGTAATGATTAAAAATACCTTTTCAAAATTTTCAGCTTCATTGATAGATGAAATTAACTTCATCTATCATGATCGCTATATGAAAATTTTACTGTTTATTGTGCCGATATTTTTGTTAATTTTTGTCAGCGCAATGTTCAGTAATGGTGTGCCTGAAAAGATACCCGTCGCACTGGTAGATCATGATCATTCCTCATTAAGCCGAGAAATAATCAGGAATATTGAAGCATCAAAAAGTATTGAGTTAATCGAAACACCGGTAAATGTTACACAAGCTCAACGCTTGATGAAAAGCATGAAAATCTATGCATTTATCGAGATACCAAGCGGTGCATCGGGTTCAATTCTCCGCCAAGATGATAATGCGGTAGTCATTCGCTATAACGGGCAATTCCGGTCAACGGGTAATGCCGCCTCTAACGGATTACAATCAGCAGCAAGTGATGCCTTTAGCTCACTTAAAGACAGGAAACTATTAGGCGTTGAGCATAAAGGTGCGAGTGACCTATCGCTAAACATACAAGTGGTTAATATCAGCAATCCACAAAATAGCTACGAAAGATTCTTAACGCCAATTGCAATACCCGTGTTGCTAAGTATAGTTCTGAGTAGTGCTGTAATTTGTGCTATCGGACGTTTTTTTGAAAACGATAAACTCTACGCTAGTTGGGTAAATAAAAGCAGAGCCTGCCTATCAATTCAGATTATTGCTCGCATCCTACCCTATATAGTCATTATTTTTCTCTGGAACTTAATATATAACGTCTGGCAAACAGTGGGACGAGGCTGGCCAATTTTAGGTAATTCATGGATTTTAATGCTGGCGATATTTATGCTGTGTCTTCTTACTGCATCTATTGCCATTATGTTTATCTCAATAACACGAGGCGTACTCACCGCATTAAGTATTTCAACGGTGTATACCAGTGCTGCATTAACCTACTCTGATGGCACACTATCTATTTTGAATGCCAATGGCTGGGCTCAATTTTGGAGTAATTTTCAGCCATTTACTCACTATTATCGCATACAGCTTGAGCAAGTTAATCTTGGTAGCGATATTACAACAAGCCTTTACCAATTTGGTATTTTGTCACTTTATATCATCATACCTTTAGCTGTTTCTTTTATCCTGTTGGGTAAACACAAAGATAAACAGTTACCCGCTGCGTTCCAAGAAAATATAAATTTTAATGGTATTACACAGAGCTTTATCAGAACTATGACATCAATAAAAAGATCTCAGCCTATATTTTCAACGGCTGTTATGTCATTAATTCTCTACAGCATCTTCTACCCTAGTGCTTATAAAGCGCAGGTTAACCTCAAACTCCCTGTCGCAGTTGTCGATTTTGATCAATCATCCTTATCACGTAACTTAATCGATAATCTACAAACCACCCGTGAGATTGATGTCACTCATGTTGATAGCTCTTTGTCTAATGCATTAAATTTATTGCGCAATAGAAAAGTTTCTGCCGTGATAACTATTGATAATGATTTTAAAAATAATCTTATCCGAGGTGGAGATGCAGGGGTTGATATACACCTATCCGGTGGCTATATGGCTGTGGCAGCAGATCTGAGGTTGGCCGTAACTAATGCAATAAGCTCTACGACAGATGTCAATAGATTAGCACCACAAGCCACTAATAATATTATCTCGCTTCCGCTATATAACCCTACGTTAGGATACGAATCTTTTATTATGCCACTGGTGTTTATTATCATACTTCAACAAACACTTATTTTTGCTAGTTCTATGCTCATTGCATTACGTAACAGCATGGGTTTAAGCAAAATAAATGTATCACAGTTTATCGGAACATTTTTGGGCTTATTTATCGTTGGCTTTTTCGGGGCAATATTTGTGTTTGGTTGGGTTTATTACTTACAAGGATATCCCAACGAGGGTAATATATTTTTGCAGCTCTATCTGATTATTCTGTTTTCTGCAGCTGTAAGTTCAATGGGTATGTTACTTGGTAGTTTTATGGATAATATTAATCGCCCTATGCAAATTCTATCTGCTACTTCGATGGTTATTTTTTATGCCTCAGGCGCCTCGTTCCCTACGTTTAATATGCCTGGCTGGGTTGTGACAACGATGGAAATATTCCCTTCGAGTACAATGGTGAGTGGATTTACCATGTTGAACTCTCAGGATGCGAATATCCAAGAGTTAATACCGGTGATCATAAAAATAACGTTGTTAGCAACAATATTATTTTTACTGGCAATGTATCGACTGGTTTGGCGGACACCCAAAGTTGCCTGATATTACTCAGTGCTGATGATTTAGCTAGCTATATTCTTTAACCCAAAAATACACTAATTTACTCCACCTATTGATTATATTAGAGACTAATATAATCAATAAATCGGCACTATTATTTATATCAGTAAAAAATTATGTTATTAACTAATCCATTCAGGTTAACCGATGATTAAAAGCGACAAATCATTACGAAGGACAAACTAAAAATGTATTTTTCTTACACCAAACCCCGGTGATAGTTGCCCAGTGTTTTTCCGTATTCTTTAGTCGAGCATTCTATATCATATCCACCTTATTTATTTTATAAATAATAAAGTTAACGTAAAAATTAATATTAAATAGTTATTTAAAGAGTTTAAGGTAATAACAATGAAAATACTCTTAATTGAAGATCATCAAAAAACAGCGAGTTGGGTTAAAAAAGGACTAGAGGAAGCGGGATATACTATTGATACCATAAGTGATGGTCGAGATGGTCTTTATTTGGCGTTAGAAAATGATTATGACTTGGTTATTCTCGATATTATGCTGCCTGGTATGGATGGTTGGAATATTTTAAAAATATTACGCACATCAAAATCTGTTCCTGTAATTTGTTTAACAGCAAGAGATGCCGTAGGTGATCGAGTAAAAGGATTAGAATTAGGAGCAAATGATTATTTAGTAAAACCATTTTCATTTTCAGAATTATTGGCCAGAGTTAAAAATCAATTACGAGTACAAAAAAATATTTCACCCATTATTGAGATTGCGGATCTAAAAATTAATTTGTCTCGCCATGACGTTGAGCGCAATGGTATACAAATCTCAATGACACGCCAAGAATATTCTTTATTACTATTTTTTGCTTTACACATTAATGAAATATTACCAAGAACATTGATTGCAAGTGAGATTTGGGGAATTAATTTTGACAGTGACACAAATATTGTAGATGTTGCTATTCGCCGTTTACGAAAAAAAATTGATGATGGTTTTGATATTAAATTAATCGAAACGGTTAGAGGCATGGGTTATAGACTAAATGGGATCAATAATGAAAAAAAAATCATTGAGATTTAAGATTATTTCTTTATTTATCATACTGATGGTTGTAAATGCAGGGTTTATGGCTTTAACGCTTTATCAATCACTCAAAAATGAATTAATATCCCGTGATAATACCTTACTGGTAAACCGAGCAGATCAATTAGCTAAATTAATTAATAGCGGAATTGATATCCAAACTTTACCAATCTATTTCCAACGTATGATGGATATGCAGCAAGATATTATTTATATTACCGATGCCCACAATAAAATTTTGGTTGATACTAACTCAGATATCCTATTTTCAAATCACCTGAAAACTGTTGATGTGCAAAATATAGATTTAAACGCAGTTACCTATTGGGAAACAACATCAGGTGTACCTGTTTCTGCCATTAGCTTTACAATAGAGTCACCAATAGGCGCATTAAATGTGGTGATAGCTAAAGCTTCCTTTGTTCGCATCAGTATGCTAAGTGAATACTTAAGCAAAATCATCGTCATCTCATTAGCGTCTATTTTATTTATGGGAATACTAAGCTTCTGGTTAATTAAACATGGACTGAGTGATATCCGTTTTCTTAGCCAAATTACGGCTAAAACAGATATATATACTCTTAACCAAAAAATAAATATTTCACGACTACCTAATGAGCTTAAAAGCTTGGGGGAATCATTAAATATAATGAGGGAAAGGCTAAAAAATGATTTTATAAAACTAACTCAACTAGCAGATGACTTAGCCCATGAACTTAGGACACCCATTAATGCAATAAAAGTTCAAAATGAAATTATGTTACAACACTCTCGCTCCGCTGAGGAATATGAATCAATTATTATTAGTAATATTGAAGAATTAGATAAACTGGCAAAAATCATCGAAAATGTTTTATTTATAGCCCGAGCTGAGAATAAAAATATTATATTAAATAAAGAAAATCTGTCTTTATCAGACCTGATCGATAAAGTTTATAATCTATTTTCATTTTATGCAGAAGAAAAAAATATTGAGCTATTAAAAGAACCAACAACATTGGTCATCAACGCAGATCATCTGCTACTTACTCGCATATTAATGAATTTAATTTCAAATGCGATTAAGTATTCACCTGTTAATACACAAATAACTACTCAATGTAAAAAAGAACATAATCAACTCGTTATTTGCATAAGTAATGTTGGAGAAGAGTTGAATCCACATGAACAGATATTTACGCGTTTTTGGCGTGGTGATAATGCAAGAACAACGGATGGAAATGGTTTAGGTCTGTCGATAGTACAGGCAATTATGACATTGCATGGAGGTAAAGTGAGCTATAAGTATATAGACGGACACAATCTATTTTATTTAACTTTCCCATGCTAAATACGCCACATGACAAAATTGTCATCATAATGTCAGCTTTTTTTTAAAACATCTCAGCATAATTAGCTTATTAATCGAATAGACTTTTTAAGGATCTATACGTTTTTTAATTATGCAGAGGTAACATAATGAAAAAAAATAGAAAAAGTAACCTATCAGAGATTACACCTGAATCTATCTTTATGATGAAACGACGAAATTTACTAAAATTATTAGGCGTTGGAGCAGCAGGGATAGCCGTCTCATCGGCTGTAAAAGCGGATTTATTTTCATGGTTTTCTGAAGATAACAAGCCTACAACGCTCAAGTCACCTTATAAAGACTTACAATTTATTCAACCAGATGAATACAAATCTTCATTACCATTAACTCCTGAAGATAAAGTAACGGGATATAACAACTTCTATGAGTTTGGCCTTAATAAATCTGATCCTGCCGAATATGCACATACAATGAACACAGATGAGTGGACATTAACCATTGATGGTGAAGTAAACCGACCCCTCACCTTAAATTTAGATGATATTAATCATAAATTTCAATTAGAAGAACGCATCTACCGTATGCGCTGCGTTGAAGCGTGGTCTATGGTGATCCCTTGGGTAGGATTTCCATTAGCAAGTTTACTTTCTTTGGCTGAACCCACTAGCCGAGCAAAATATGTTGCCTTTGAAACACGTTACGCACCACAGGAAATGCGAGGACAAAATAGTCGCTTTATTGGTGGTGGTTTACAATACCCTTATGTTGAAGGATTGAGATTAGATGAAGCAATCAATCCCCTCACCTTATTAGCAACAGGGGTATATGGAAAATCACTACCAAATCAGAATGGTGCACCAATTCGCCTAGTTGTTCCTTGGAAATATGGCTTTAAAGGGATTAAATCCATTGTCAGAATTCGTCTAACAGAATCAATACCACCAACAACATGGAATCTTTCAGCACCAAATGAATATGGTTTTTATGCCAATGTTAATCCGGATGTTAGCCATCCTCGTTGGTCGCAAGCAACAGAACGATTTATTGGTGCTGGTGGTTTAGGTCAAGTCACCAGACAACCAACATTATTGTTCAATGGTTATAGCGAGCAAGTAGCGCATTTATATAAAGGATTAGATCTACGGAGAAATTTTTAATGAAACCACAATATGGAATAGACGTTAAGTTATTAAAAACCATATTCCATCTTATTGGTTTATTGGCTTTTATTTGGCTTATTTATGCTCTCTATAATCAACAATTCAGCGCAGATCCTGCAAAAGACATTCAGCATTTCACAGGGATCACTGCATTACGTTTATTGATTCTATTAGCGCTAATCCCTATGGCTGCCGATTACTTAAAATTAAACGCATTATTTCAGGTAAGAAAACTATTAGGATTATGGTGTTTTTTTTGGGCGAGTTTACATTTAACGAGCTATTTACTACTGGAAATCGGTTGGGAAAATATAACGCTCTTTTTTAATGAGGTTTTTTCCCGAACTTATCTAATTATAGGAGCCATATGTTGGGTGATGTTATTCTTGATGGCTATCAGCTCATTCAAATGGTTACAAATAAAATTTAATAAGTGGTGGAAAAGAATACATAGCCTGTTTTATCCACTTTTGCTATTAGTTTGTATTCATTACCTTTTATCGTTGAAAACACTAACACCAGAACCTATTTTTTACTTATTAATGATTGGGATCACCTATTTTTATCGTTTTTTGCAACAAAAAAACAAGAAGTAAAATAACGAGATTTAGTGTATTGAATAAATAACATCTCAGGTAATAACTTATTTAATCTAACTGAGTAAAAATATGTTTTATGATATAAAAATGATTAAAAAAACATCACACCATCTATATAAATATAAAGTCACAAATTAAAGTAAGGTATAAAAAATAAAAGTAGAATTATTAATCATTAAAAACCAATAAAATGCATTTATCACGATAAAGTGATTATAAAGTGTGAACACAATTCTCTGAAACTTCATTTAACCCTTGTTGTCTCTGTTCAAATAAAACGCTTTTACCCCCCTCTTCATTTCGGATTATTTTTAAAATATAAATACTATCAAAATCACTACTTTTCCACTTCGGAATTAAATCAGGGTCTCCCCCTTCTTGCTTCATTATCTCTTTAGTCACTTTAACTAAATTATCATGTTCCCATGCAATAAAAATAACTGTATTTTCATATTGGTTACTCAATAATTCTTCTTTCAACCCTTTTATTTCTTTTGCATGAAAATTAAGGTGAATAGGTAGTGAGACTCGAATTGCCGTTGGCGTTATTGTTTGTAAAGAACGTAATGAATTACCTAACTTACTCTGCTTAGGTGCAGCGGCAAACAATGCGTTAGGTTTACCAAATTGATTAATAAGTACATCTGGCAGAGATAAAGCACGGTTTAAACCTTTGCAGGTTAATTGCCCGCTGTCATTATCCGGTTTCTCACCATGTCTTACAAAAACAAGTGTTTGTTCTGAATATGCCATATGACTAAATCCTAAAATCAGTAAGCTAAAAAAAATAACTATTTTACGCATCTATTTTTGCCTTTATACGAATTAACAGTCGTTTTATCTTATTATTTTCTTATACACAATATACAGCATGCCCACTGTTACAAAAGTTAAAAATAGAAAAGATAGTATCTATCTAAATGTTACCTTTATATTATGCCAAAATTATTAAAACTAATTGACTACAAATAAGTTGTCGTAATCGTCATACTAGTGGCGACCCCATTAATTACAGATGCTGTTGCTGGATAAGTATAATCAAATGCTAAAAAACATTAGACCAATCATCGAATGGTCCTCTTATCATGACCCGATAACACTGCAATTTGCATATTTTCGTTATGGATATCGGCGATGACATCTCAATTCATATAAGGAGTACATTTTTTTGCTCTCTAATGTGCCGCCATTGTTTAAATCAAAAAGTCAAAAAGTCAAAAAGTCAAAAAGTCAAAAAGTATCGATGTAGCATTTGTACAAAAAACTACCATTTTTACATATACATTTACTATAAATTATCTAATTAACTGATAAAGTTTTCACCTTTATCGAAAAAGATAAAAAATATATCTAAAGGGATCTTGAGGTAAAAAATCATTTTTCTTTTTTACACACCATTGTGTGTTTAATTAATATACAAAAAACAAAGACCGTTCCCCTACTTGAACCTTCTAACATGATTTAAATTTCTATAGCTTCAATACTACTTCAGTGATTGTGTTACTCTTTTTTTTCTAAAAAAGAGACTACTGTCTCAAATGTTAAATCCTAAAACATCGCTAACATAACCGCCGATATTTTTTATCAACTAATAATATAAATTAGAGTATAAAACACAGCAATACGACGCATTTTTTTACCCTTTAGTTACATTGCTACTGTGAATTATTATTAGAGCAAACACCATATTTTTGACAATTTATCATCAACCACCGAGAATGTAAGAAAAACGCACTATGAGAATAAAACCATCATGCCAAAAACACCATATAGAAGAAAATAATATCAGTACGTAACTAATGAATTTTTCCCTTAGTTAGGTTCTAAAATTAAACAAATAACCATAAGACCAAATTAAAAATCAAAAAAAAATAATACTGACACAAGATAGATAAATCGGTATCGTTTTTCTACAAATAAACATCATATATGAAAAGTGAATTTATCAAATAATTAAAATATAAATTCTGAGAATTTAAAATAAACAAATAGCAAAAATTTACTAATAAAAATTATAAATAAAAATAGCTAAAACTTATTTTTTTAGTAAAAAAAATAACACAAAAGAGTAGTAATTAAAAAAAACACGATCAACATGATGATTTTTCATTTCAAAATCCACATAAACAATCTACTTATAATGCTGATTTGTAATACAAATAAAGCATCACACAACGCTAGTATTTTAGCAGCCTAAGCGCGATAAAGACCTCCATCACTGATGCTAAAAGAACATTTTAATTATTTAAACAATAAATATAAATTTAGTAAAATTGTATAATTCAATTTATATTATCATTTAAAATAGAATTAAATAAATTTAAAATATTAATAATAAAAATATAATATCTATAGGTCTAATTCAAAGTAAAGCTTATTAAAAACCTTCACAGAAATTATCAAAATTAACAAACAAAACAATAATATTTTTAAAGATAAAAAATTAATAATAATTTTAATTATATTAAAATACAATATTAAAAATAACAGTTAAATATAAAAACAAAAAAACTAAAATTTAAAAAACACGGATAAAAACATAGAAAATTTAATAAAAAAATAACTTTAACATTTTAATAATTAATTTTTATAATTTTATAAGTTAAATTAAAATCAAGTTTATAACTTAAATATATTATTAAAAAACAACGCTAAAATACCGCTTTACGGCCAATATAAACCAACCAAAATACATTAAAAAATTTTATCAATTTAGTGCGTAGAAAAATAATTTTTAAAACAGAAAAAGCTTTTTTTTACTTAGTGTGTCCATAAAGTTATCGCGATGAAAAGAATAATGCTGTACTTTTTTTCATCTAAATCAATATTTGCAACAACATTAATAACTCAATTACATTGATGAAAGTCAAAAAATCAGCCAATTAATAACCAAATCATAACAAAAAAGGATTTTTTTTATATTTGTCACACAATTGATTTTATTCTATTACATCTCTTCAAATATTCCCTACAATAGCCAACTTATCAAACCTGACAATCTCCTATGTAATTATTATGAGCATTGTTTAGTTAGGTAACTATCTTTTTTTACTTATAGTTTATCGTTTCAGCAAAGTAGAGCATTAATAAAACCGAGTACCCTACACAATAAAATAATGACCAACTTATAGTTTTGCCGACGCAGTAATAAACGATAAAAATTGCAAACTTAAGGATAAAAATAACATGTCAGACTATCTATCATTTTTATTGGGAATAGTTCCTTTGGCTGTTCTGATTTTTATGATATTAAAGATGAAATCTGCAGTTCACCATGCAGTGCTTGTCTCTTTAGCTATCTCTGTCGTTCTTGCTATTTTCCATTGGAACAACACCCTCCAATTTGCCTCAATGTCTGTGCTTTATGGTGCAGTGAAAGGATTGTGGCCAATAATCATCGTTATTCTTGCCGCTATTTACAGTTATAACTTAATGTTAAAAACCGGTGGCATGGAAGTTTTAAAAAATGTGCTAGCAGGCATTAGTGATGATAAGCGTGTGCAAGTGCTGCTTATTTCATGGTGTTTTGGTGGTTTTCTAGAAGCAGTTGCAGGATATGGTACTGCGGTTGCTATCCCTATCGGAATTTTAATTGCATTAGGATTTGATCCATTCAAAGCCGCTGTTGCCTCTTTAGTTGCCAATACTGTGCCCACCGCATTTGGTGCGGTAGGGATCCCGGTTTCTATTCTTGCGCAAAATACCGGGCTTGATGTCCTAATTTTAAGTAAAACGATTATTATTCAGCTAGGATTATTTAATATCTTGCTGCCGTTCGTTATTGTTGCGATAGCTGGTGGCGGAATTAAAGCCATTAAAGGTGTGGTATTTATCACTCTGATGTGTGGTATTAGTACACTTATTCCACAATATATCGTCGCCGCCAATTTAGGTGCAGAGTTACCAGCTTTTGCTGGTAGTTTAGTGAGCCTTGTTGTTGTTGTTTGCCTGGCTAAATGCATGAAAGGTAAAAATAACAATAATAAAAATACTAAGAAATACACTGCAAAAGAACTGCTGACAGCAAGCTCTATCTATTTATTCACTTTTATTTTTATTCTTGCTTGTTCACCACTGTTCCCAACATTACAAAGTGCAGCTGGTGCTATCTCTACAAAAATTCCATTTGTATTAAGTGATTCACAAACTGAATATCAAACTATTGCTTGGTTAAGCACTCCGGGTGTGTTGATTATTCTAGCGAGCTTTGTGGGAGGAACAATTCAAGGAGCCAGCGTTTCAACGTTGATTTCAGTATTAGTTCAAACCACTATCCAACTAAAAAATTCCATTATTGCCATTATGGCGATAGTTGCGATGGCAACTGTTATGGATTTCAGTGGCATGATAGGCAGTATTGCTGAAACACTGGTCGATTTAACCGGCTCTGGTTTTATCTTTATTGCCCCAGTGATTGGTGCGTTGGGAACCTTTGTAACCGGTAGTGACACCAACTCTAACGTGCTGTTTGGTAAGTTACAAACCAGTGCGGCAGCCAAACTCAATATCGACCCATTCATTCTTGCCGCGGCAAATACCTCGGGTGCAACCGGCGGTAAGATGATCTCCCCTCAAAGTATTGCGATAGCGGTTTCTGCGACCAAAATGGATGGCCAAAGTAGTGCCATTATGCGTGAAACCCTAAAATATTGTATCGCTTACATTGTTATTCTTGGGGCAAAAATTGGCATTATTTATCACCTAATGAATTAACTGATAAAAGAGAAGTGAGTTCTTAATTTACTCACTTCTCATTAATAAATAACACAGTAAAAAGAATTTTATTTTAAGTAAAAATGACAACATCTGAGCGATGTTATGGAGTTCAATTAATGAAAGTTAATTTTTATGCGACCTGCCTTGGGGATGTGCTGAAGGCGGATTCAGCAAGAGATACCGTATTGCTACTTGAGAAGCTAGGTTGCGAAGTACTATTTCAAGAACGCCAAGGTTGCTGTGGTCAGCCCGCTTTAAATAGCGGCTACGTAAATAGTGCAAAACCGGCAATGAAATCCTTAATTGAAACATTGGAAGTCAATGATTACCCAATAATTTCACCAGCGGGATCTTGTACTTATGCCATTAAAGGTTATCCGACTTATCTTGCTGATGAGCCACAATGGGCATTACGCGCACAAGGTGTTGCAGACCGATTAATCGACTTAACCAGCTTTATTGTCAACAAATTAGGTATTGTTGATGTAGGTGCGCGCCTTCCAGGAAAAGCAGTTTATCATCCATCGTGCAGTTTAACGCGAAAATTGGGCGTTGTAAGTGAGCCATTAACACTACTAAAACATGTTGAAGGGCTTGAAATGCTGCCTTTTGCCAACTCCGAAACCTGCTGCGGCTTTGGCGGTACGTTCTCCGTTAAGATGTCTGAAATCTCAGGTGAGATGGTAACTGAGAAAGTTAAACATATCATGGAAGTGAGTCCTGATTATGTTATTGGTGCTGATACCAGCTGCTTAATTAACATACAGGGGCGTTTAAACCGTGAAAAACGCCCTGTAAAAGTGCTGCATATTGCACAAGTATTAATGAGCCAATAAGGAAGCCCACTATGTCGATTAAAACCAGTGATATAGATTTCAGACCCCGCCTAGAACATGAGATGAAAGATACTATCATGCGTAATGCTGTTGTCATGGCGCAAGAACGTATCGGGGCTAACCGTGAAATTATGGTTAAGGAGTTGGGCAATTGGGAAGAATGGCGAGATCGTGCTGAACAAATTCGTAATCATGTGCTTGAAAATCTTGATGCTTATCTCTATCAATTATCAGAAAAAGTAACCGAAAACGGTGGCCATGTCTATTTTGCCAAAACCGCTGAAGATGCTTCTCGTTATATTTGCGAAGTAGCCAAAAAGAAAAATGCCAAAAAGATAGTCAAATCTAAGTCAATGGTGACTGAAGAGATAGGCATGAACAAAGCCTTACAAAATGAAGGCATTGAAATTATCGAAACCGATCTTGGTGAATATATCCTTCAAGTGGATAACGATCCACCATCACATATCGTCGTGCCTGCAATTCATAAAGATCGTTACCAAATTCGTAAAGTATTAAATGAAAAGCTGGGTTATGAAGGTAGCGAAAATCCTGAAGATATTACACTGTTTATTCGTCAACGTATTCGCCAAGATTTCCTCTCTGCCGATATTGGTGTAACAGGCTGTAACTTTGCTGTTGCTGAAACAGGTTCTGTTTGTTTAGTCACCAATGAAGGTAATGCGCGTATGACAACGACATTACCAAAAACCCATATTGCCGTAATGGGAATGGAGCGTATTGCGCCAACATTTGAAGAAGTGGATCCGCTTATTACTATGCTATGCCGTAGTGCGGTGGGGTCACGCCTCACCAGTTATAACACATGGGTAACAGGCCCCCGAGAAGCGGGTAATGTTGATGGCCCAGAAGAGTTCCATCTAGTTATTGTAGATAATGGCCGTTCTAAAATTTTAGGTTCGCAGTTTAGAGATATTTTACGTTGCATCCGCTGTGGTGCTTGTTTAAATACCTGCCCTGCTTACCGTAATATTGGTGGTCACGCTTATGGCTCTATTTATCCAGGCCCAATTGGTGCCGTTATCTCTCCTTTATTAGGCGGATATGAAGATTTTCATGATCTCCCTTATGCTTGCTCACTGTGCAATGCCTGTAATGTCGTTTGCCCTGTTAAAATTCCTTTAGCACAGTTAATTTTAAAACATCGCCGAGTTATGGCAGAAGGCGGCTTAACACCAAAAGCTGAACGTCGCGTAACAGGTATGTTTAACTACCTAAATGCACATCCTACATTATGGAAAGTGGGCATGAATGTCGGTGCGAAAATGGCGGGCTTAATGATCAAAAAAGGCACTACGCCAATTAAGATCAGCGTATTAAATGATTGGATGGCATCAAGAGATCTTCCAGAACCTGATGGCTATAGTTTCCGTAGTTGGTTTAAACGCCATAAAGCAGAAGGAAAAAAATAACATGTTGAATGAACAAAATCGTAATGAATTTCTGCAAACTATTGCTCAACAATTAGGTCGTCCTGTTGCACATACACCACAGCCTCAGCCAACACCTGTTAATGATTTAGCAAAAACGCGGTTGGCAAATCTATCACAAGATGAGCTATGCAACGCATTTACCGAGTTCGCACAAACACAAATGGTGAAATGTGTCGTTACTAAACCCAATGATCTCATTAATAGCCTCATTGAATTATGTGAAAGTTATGATTGTCAGGGTTCAGTGGTGATGAGTGGTGATCAACGTTTACATGATCTTGGTGTCACTGAGGCCATTAGTGAAAAATATGAAACCTATGTTTGGGATCCACAATTAGGTTATGACAACATTATTCATGCTGAAAGATCGCAAATTGGTATTGTTTTTGCCGAAGCTGGATTAACAGAATCAGGGGGGATCGTATTGTTTTCATCTCCTGAAAAAGGACGTTCAGTCAGTTTATTGCCAGAAACATCGATTGTGATCCTGCGTAAAAGCGATATTTTACCTCGTGTTGCACAAATTGCAGAACGTCTGCATAAAATGGCGCAAGATGGCATTAGAATGCCTTCATGTATTAACTTAATTGGTGGCGCAAGTTCAACCGCAGATATTGAACTGATAAAAGTATGGGGCGTTCATGGCCCTGTTCATGCTGCTTATCTTATTATTGAAGATTGTTAATAACATATAAAATCAGTTAATTACAACAATAACGTTAACAAGCAAACTAAGGTCATGGTCAAAGGATTGGCCTATTAATATAAAAGACGCCAAATAAAGGCGTCTTTTTATTATTGCGATCTTATCATTGTAGCTAGATATTGATACATATCAGCGGCGTGATTAATTTTCTAACAATACTTTCGCTCGCCATTGATTAAGTTTAACTTCACAGGCTAACAAAACATCACCAGCCCCTGTACCTCCCATCACTAATGATGATTGACGTTGGCACTCAGCACTTCTAAATTTTATAAAATGCTCTTGTGAACTCACCAATGCTTCTATCGCACTTTTTACTGCAACAGAGTCGATATCTTCAAGATCACTTTTACTTTTTTCATAAATCAAATTCATTTGCCGCTCTGAAAGTTTTAACTCATCTAATAAACAAGTCTGAATTTCTGTTCTAGGTGCTTGTGAGGTTAATTCATAACATTTTGTTAGAGGATCACTTGCTACTTGAGCAATAGAAGAAAAAGAGAGAAAACTCATCATGAATAAACTGCAAGAAATAATAAATGCACTCACTTTCATGCTAACTCCCAATGATAAAATATTAAATAATAAAACTATTATTAGCCTAAAGTATAAATTAATATTTACCACTGCTATTAATGCGATACAGCAAAAATAGGATATATCGTATCTCAAAATAAAAAGAATATTGCGCAGTAATAATATAAAGAAATTATTATTAATTCTCTTTTTTATCTCGCATTTTTGCATCATTTTTTTATCAAAAGATCACATTTAAGAATGATATCAAGGGAT
Source organism: Proteus hauseri (assembly GCF_004116975.1). Taxonomy (NCBI): domain Bacteria; kingdom Pseudomonadati; phylum Pseudomonadota; class Gammaproteobacteria; order Enterobacterales; family Morganellaceae; genus Proteus; species Proteus hauseri. Next base: position 374,951 of record NZ_CP026364.1, read on the forward strand.
TATTATTGATAAAAAAGAGGATAAAAGTGAATTTTTTGTGGTTAACACTTAATTTATGATAAAAAGTGAAAAAAGCATTTTTATCAGTTCTTATTACAATTTAAATCGTCTGATTATTTTAACTTAAGCTAATAGAAAAATATCTTTTTTTGCAGTAATCTCACCGTCTTCATTTAGGCATTTTTGCCTTAATCATTACCAATGGTATTGCCAACATGTTCTACAAATTTACTCCTATTATTTTATTGATTATTTCAAATATTTTTATGACTTTTGCTTGGTATGGTCACCTTAAATATGGGAATAAACCTTTAATTATTGTTATTATTTTAAGCTGGCTAATCGCTTTTGTTGAATACTGTTTTGCTGTACCCGCTAATAGAATAGGCCATAATTACTACAGTGCAGCTGAATTAAAAACGATTCAAGAAGTCATTACTTTAACTATTTTTGCTATTTTTTCGGTTACTTACTTAGGTGAAAACTTCACGCTAAACCATTTTATTGGCTTTCTTTTAATTGGTGCCGGCGCTTTATTTATTTTTAAAGGTCCTTTTTAAAATAACTAAATAAACGAAAAAATAATTACTCGTTTTATTGCTATCCTAGTTACTTTTTTAACCTATTAACCTCATGATAAAAATGAGGTTTTTTGCACTTCTCATATAGCTAATCGATTAACTTTAATACAGCCCACTCTTTTTTATACGCTATAAATAAGATTACAACATCGTTTATCATTAAGTCATATAATTTGCTTAATTAGTTTATATAAAATAATAGACTGCTTTAGTATAAATATAGTTGTATCAAACCAGACTTTCCTCTTGAAAAAACATTTTCACTCAGCGCATAATGTACTCTCTTAAGAGAAGCATTGTTTCTCTGTCTTTTTATTGCCTCTCTTAAATAAATGCGCTGTTAAAGCGCCCCTTTGTTACTTTAACGTCAGATAAAATGGTATCTGGTATGAGCAAACAGTCTAACGATTTTATTTATATGCAGGATAATCCCTGTATGCATTGTGGTGCTTGTTGCGCCTATTTTAGAGTCTCTTTCTATTGGGCAGAAATGGTCAGCGGTGGCGGTGTTGTTCCTGATGAATTAACAGAACCACTCACACCATTTTTATCTTGTATGAAAGGTACTAATGAAAAGAAACCTCGTTGTGCAAAACTGGTTGGGGAAGTAGGTGAATGTGTGAGTTGTACTATCTATGAACAACGCCCATCACCTTGCCGTGAGTTTAATCAGTCCTGGGTTAATGGCGTGCAAAATGAGGCTTGTGATCGAGCAAGGGCTGCTTATGGTCTTCCACCATTAACCAGAACCGAGCTACCACATTCAGCATAATACATCAGAGGGGTTAGCCCCTCCTGATCCATCAAGATCACACTATTAGACTTATTTTAATAAAAATAAGAAAAACCACGAAAAATATCATTATAAAATAATGTGTTAGTTTGACTTTGCGTTTAAAACATCTAGTATAGATAGTAATCGAATAATAATGTGTATTTAGTGAGGTTTTTTATTTAAAAATAGTCGTTATCTTGGAGGGCATTATGATTAGTAGCTCTTTTTTTATTCTTTTTCTATCTTTCATCTGTTCTATCGCCGTCGTTAGTATGTTACTAGGTGGCTTAGAGGATTAATTATGAATATTTCTGATGAAAATATTCTTTCCCAGCAATAACGCCCGTACTCAATTTATTAAAAAAGTGTATGGGCGATTATTTAATTCTCTATTTATCAGATAACTAAATTATCTATTTATTATCTAAAATTGATAATTAAGTTTTATTTTTTAAATTAAACTAAGCTTTCAATCTATATTTTACTTGCTTATTTTTACTGCTTATTTTTAATTGTCGTCTTTAATCACTATTTTAATAACTAATTTAATAACTATAGTGTCCTGTTATTTTCCACGAAAATAAAACATCCTCAGCCACTTGCCCAAAACCGATATTGTGCATTACCAAATAGCGTTTGTTATCACGGCTTTTACTATCCACCACAATACCAATATGAGGTCGCCCATTATCTAAACGCCAACTAACAATATCCCCAGGAAAATAATCAGCCGCATTTTTAGTTATTGGTTTCACTTTTCCTTTGCGTGAAAAAAACACCTCTAAATTAGGCACTCTTCGGTGATCAATATTAGTATCAGGTTTTGTTAATCCCCACATACGATGACTAGGGTAAGCAGAAAAATGAGCTTTTATATCTTCATGTAGTAATTTTTGTAAATCGATACCAATACCCCGATAACTACGAATAACTACATCACTACACACCCCATAATTTTCAGGCACATCGCCATTAGGGTAATCTATCTTACGATAAGCGGGATCGTAAAAAACAGCGCTTGGTAAATTGCTCGCATGTTCCACCAGCTGTTTATTTTGTTCAAGTGTTAACGCTTGAGCATTAGAAAAAGGAATAAAAAATAATGCAGATAAAAGAGGTGAGATGATTTTCAATAGTGTGTCTCCATGCAAGTTAGGTGTCCATAATTATTTATTGTGTATTATTAGCAATGATAATTAGCTAAGTAGACTAACAAAAAAATGAGCGAACTCTTAATTATTAAGAATAAAAAAACCGAGCCCTCTTTTACAAGATAAGCTCGGTATAAAATAAACAAGAAAGAGAGAGATAAAAACTAAAAATAGGTTAGTTCAATACAATATGACTCTTACGACGTAAGCTTGCGAAGAGCATATAAACAGCTGTTGCTAATAACACAACAAAAAAGAAGTTCATAATACCGTCATTCGCCTGAGACATAAAAATACCTGCGCCTAATGGGCCTATTGCTGAGCCAATGCTATAGCTCAATAACATAATTTGTGTAATAGCAACGATATAACTCGCATTCACATGGTCACACGCCAAAGTAATTGCGATAGGATAAAGTGCAAAAGAAGACATTCCTAACAATCCTAGCGCAACAATTAGCACTATATAATCGTTAGACAAATAGGTCATTCCCATTGCAAACACTCCAACTAAACACATCATTGCTAATAACAATGTTTTACTCATTATCACTGACAATTTACTGATAATCGGCTGAACAACCATTCCACCTAAAATAATGGCAGCCATTAATACACCGATTTGATCGGTAGTAAATTGTCCTTGATTTAATGCTAGCGGCATCATGCCATAGATACTGCCCATCACTACACCAGAAACCATACAGCCCACTAAAGCGGCTTTATTTAAACGGCTTATCTGTTTTAATGACAAACTTTTATGTACATGTCCTTGTGGCTGCCCTTGTTTAAAAAACAACGGAGGTAATACCGCGATTAATAACAGCGCTAATACTGCCATAAAAGGAATAGTACCCTGAGTACCAATTGCACCAATCGCTAATTGTCCCAATGTTGTGCCACCATAAAGCGAGGTCATATAAAAGCCCAAGCGTTTAGCTCGTTCTTTAGGATTATCACCAATTAATAGCCATGATTCGACAACAACAAAAATACCTGCAACCGCCATGCCGCCAATAAAGCGCGACACCATCCATACTGATAAATAAGGCAACAATGGTAATATACTGACAGTTAATGCCAGTAATAATAAAAATACAACGAATGAAAGACGATGCCCTATTCTTGCAATAATAGGTTCTATCATCACTGAACCTATTAATAATCCAATAAAATAAATACTTGCTAACCAGCTAGCATAAAGAGTATCAAACCCAAAACTATCCATTGATAGTGGTATTAAACTCATTAAATAGCCTGATGCGATAGCAAATACCGTTAACCCAGCTACAGGTACTAATGTACCGTCGCCTTTGCGTACCAAAGTAGTGTTCTGTTTCACTACCCTCGTCTCCACACTCAAACGGTTGATAATGCGCTGCTTTTTCGATGCCAGATATTGGCAAAACGTTCATCTAGGAAAGATGATTGTTTTCATGATAAAAGCAGTGGATGGCGTCCCTAATTTCAGGAGACGCGAATATAGCTTGTTACTCAGTACAAATAAAATTATAAAATCTAATGCCAGAAAATAATTTTATTTATCCTATAAGTTATTATCGCCTTTTCTTGCAAAAAGAATAGCCTCTCTAGCAATTTTATTTTTATAAAAATAAGATTAATTCTATATTAATAATATTACGACAAAACACGTAGATAAGATTAGTCATTATCCTACCGTTACAAGATAGGATAATGACTAATAAACTATTACAATCAATTACTCTGCACTATAACTAATCGCCGTTTTAATAGCGTCTGGAATAGAACCGCCATGTGTTTTTCCAGCAAAAAGCTGAAAGTCACACTGTTTCCCTGCTTCAGATAAATAGTGACATAATTGGCGAGGTGTTAGCCAACTACTGCGGCCTTTATGATTTTGCTGTTGCTCTTGATTCATTTTGGAAAGATCGGGAGTTTCTTCTTTTTCACCAAGGGTAATAGTCACTGAAACATCATTAGGAATAACTTGCCATTTCTCTTTAGTTATCCATTCCCCTTTTCCCCACCATAATGATGGGCTTGCCGCAGTATAATGCTGGAAAGTCTCAGGGTGATTCAATAAAACATATAGCGTAAACACCCCACCAAAAGAGTGACCAAATAATGAACCTTTAGTGATGGTTAAATTAGCTGTTTCGATTTGATTATCTGCATAAGGTTTTACCTGCGTTAGAATAAACTGGTAAAAACGCTCCGCATTACCACCTTGTTTAAACTCATCCCCTGTTACCTCTGGCGTATAATCACGCGTACGCTCAGGAATAAAATAAGCTTGATCACCAACATAGCCAATACTAACAATAACAGGTAACGGCATACTATTTTGTTCAACGATTTCATTAACTATTAATGGAAATTGCGCATTACCATCAACCGAATAAAGTAGCGAGGTTTTTGTTGTTGCTTTAGGAATAGCAAGGAAAATACGATATTGTTCGCCTTGATAATCCATCTCTTTTTCGGTTATTTGATAATATTCTTGAACCTGAGGATTTATTTCAGGAACCTCCTGATTAGGTCTTGCTTGTACTAAAGAGGACAACATAATCATTCCACATAAGATAAGTATTCGCATAAGTCAGATACACTGTAAGTAATAAGAAAGGCGTAATCGTCAATAATATAATCAGATATAGCGGTAAAAAATAAACCTCATGTATAACATGAGGTTTATTTAAATCGAATAAAATTAGAAGCTATATTTTACATTGGCCCAATAACGACGACCTTCATCAACAACCCAGTTGCCGCCTTTGTCATTTACTGCTGGACCTGTTTCATCGGTAATATTTAATACAGCCAAATTAAACAGCGTATTTTTATTAATGTTATATGTCATACCTAAATCAAATGTGGTGTAACCACTACGATAACGCGCACCCGTAAAACCATTACGTTGTGCAGCCCATATCTGCTTACCTGTATAAGCCGTATTTGCGTAGAAGCTCATATCTTCATTAAAATCCCAATCCACTCGTGCATTCGCGCTGTGTTTTGGTGTCATATCCAATGGATAACCTTTTAATGACTCACCTGAACCTAATTTCTCATCATCACTTTTACGTTTTGAATTGATATAAGTGTAATTAGCATTTACACGCCAATCTTCAGCAATAGGGAATGCAATTGCCGTTTCTATCCCTTTAATATTCGCTTTACCTACATTATCGTACTGATAAAGTTTTAAGCCTGTGATTGGATCTATTTCACCCGTATCGTAATTGGTCAGTTTGTCTTTAAATTCAGTATTAAAGAATGTCAAACTGGCTGTAATACCATCACCATTATCATAACCAATACCAATCTCTTCACTTACAGAGGTTTCAGGTTTTAAATCACGATTACCATACATAATCGCACGACCTTTCTCTGTTGAAGTACCGTATTCAGGGCTTAACTCACGTAAACTCGGGGCTTTAAAGGCTTTAGCTATTCCCCCTTTTAACGTAAATTCATCAGTTAAATGATAAACAGCGTAAGCTCTTGGATTCCAATGATTACCATAATATTCATGATCATCAAGACGTAACCCACCAGTTAAGGCTAAATTATCAGTTACACTATATTCATTTTCAATAAACAGTGCTTTTTGATCAGCCGTTACTGTTGATTGTTTGATTTCATCTTTACCGAGAGAAGATTCATCTTTTAAGCGAGCATATTGATATTGACCACCAAAGGTCATCACATTATCAGGTAAGAATGCTGTAAATTTGGCATCAAATACCGTGTTGGTGATTTCAGGGCGACGATCTTCATAAAATTCATGGCGATCTTTCGTCTTTTCATCAATTTCTTCTGTTTTAGTGATACGTTTAGTTTGTTCTTGATAAACGCTTAATTCAGAATGCAAGATATCCATCTGATTTTTATATGTTAAAGCCCAATGATTGCGGTCATTATTGGTCTCTAGCATTTTATTTTCATCAGCTTTACCACCACGGATAGTAAACTCACTCATCGATTTACCAGGTGTGGTTGTGCGCTGTTGTGTGGTACGACCCGCTTCTAATAAAAATGTCTGGTTATCTGTTGGGGTAAAAGCCAATTTAGCAGTAATATTTTTATTATCATTTCTGCCTTGACCGTAAGTAATTTTATCTTCAGCTCGTAAATAACCACCACCATAAAGCTGTAAGCCTAATTTATCTTCGATAAGTGGTCCTGAGAGATAAAAATCACCATTAATAGAATCACCTGCATCGCGATTATGTTGAATAGTTCCCCCCACACCAATAGAGCCATGCCACTCTTTAGTTATAGGTTTTGTAATAATATTAATTACTCCACCCATCGCATCAGAACCATACAGTGATGACATAGGTCCGCGAATAACTTCAATTCGTTCTATGGCTTCAACGGGTGGAATAAATCCCCCTTCATAACCACCACTTCCATTTGGACGTGATTCACGGCTATTTTGACGTTTGCCATCCACCATAATCAGTGTGTAGTCACCCGGTAAACCGCGAATTGTAATTTCTTGTTTGTTCGCATTACCGTTAACACTCACACCTTCAACACCTTTAACTGCATCAGCAAGATCATGAACGGGTTTTTTGGCAAGTTGTTCTTTGCTAATAACAGTGATACTTGCTGGTGCATCGGTGAGTTGCTGTGCAAAGCCGGAGGCTGAAACAACCAATCTTTCCTCTTTGTTTTCTTGTGCATAGAGAGGATAAGAGGCAGAAAAAATACAGGCTGCTAAAAGGCCTATTTTATAATTCATAATAATTCCCTGAGATCAAAACGATTATATAAATGAGAATTATTAATATTATCTTAATCAATTATTGATGAGAATGATTTTCTTTATCTATTAACTATTTTTTTTTAATCTACATCAAAGCAAATTTACGCAATTGTTGATAACTCAAGGAATTTATCACTCTGTGATCACAAAAAAGAGCAAGTGACTTAGCCACTTGCCCTTTTCTTGTAGGGGATTATTTTCTGTTCTAATAATTACCAGAATGCGGCATACAACACACAAAGAATAATCATGATGATATAAGAGGAAATATTAAATCCACTTTGTGTTTTAAAGGTTGTATCAGTCAGTGCAATAGCACCAACGCTATCATCTGTTTTAGTTGAAGTTAAACTCACTAAACCAATCACCACCGTGGTAAAGATAAAGGTGTACATCATCTGGTCAAGGAATGGCATACCTAATGGCATTAGTTTTAAGAATAACGCAAAAGGAATGGATAATACGACACCCATAATTGCTCCTTTTGCATTGGTTTTTTTCCAAAACAGACCTAATAAGAATACAGCTAAAATTCCAGGACTCACTAAGCCAGTATATTCTTGAATATATTGGAATGCCTGATCAATGCCGCCTAATAGTGGTGCGATAAAACAAGCAATAATCAATGCGACTACAGCACTAATACGTCCCACATTAACTAAGCGAGTTTCTGATGCTTTTGGCCCCACATATTCTTTGTAGATATCCATCGTGAAAATAGTCGCGATAGAGTTAAGCATTGAAGCTAATGAAGAAACAATAGCCGCCGCCAATGCAGCAAATACCAAGCCTTTTGCACCAACAGGTAAGAACTGAGTTAACCAAGGATAAGCTTTATCAGCTTGCCCCATTGTTGGAATATGTTCTTGAGCCATTGTTCCTAAGCCTGCCATTAATTCAGGATTAGTCGTAATAACAAATGCAGCGATCCCCGGCACTACCACTAAAATAGGCACAATTAATTTTAGGAAGGCGGCAAAAACTAAACCTTTTTGAGCTTCATTAATAGATTTAGCGGCTAACGCACGTTGAATGATATATTGGTTAAAACCCCAATAATAAAGATTAGCAACCCACAACCCACCGATAAGTACAGCGATACCCGGTAAGTTCATAAACTGCGGATTTTCTTTTTCTAAAATCATTTTAAAGTGGTCAGGAGCTGCCGCGGTCATTTTCGCTAAGCCTTCTGTTATACCACCATCACCACCGATATAACTCACCGCTAATATTGTCGTAAACAAGCCCCCTAAAATAAGGAAAAAGACTTGTACCACATCCGTCCAGGCTACAGCAGAAAGTCCACCATAAAGAGAATAAACTACGGCAAATAAAGCTAGCCCGATTATCGCATACATCATTGGCACACCAAGAATAGTTTCTAATGCCAATGAACCTAAATAAAGAACTGAAGTTAAGTTAACGAAAATAAATAACGCTAGCCAAAATACCGCTAGGATCGTTTTTAAATTACGACTTTTAAAGCGGTTTTCGACAAATTCAGGAATGGTGTAAATCCCTTTTTCGATAAATACAGGTAAAAAGTATTTAGCAACAATAATTAGCGTAAGAGCCGCCATCCATTCATAAGAAGCGATAGCTAAACCAATAGAAAAGCCAGAACCAGACATACCAATAAATTGTTCTGCTGAAATATTAGCGGCAATCAACGAAGAACCAATTGCCCACCAAGGCAGTGTTTTACCTGCAAGAAAGTAATCTTTGGTGCCTTTTTTTTCACCATTTTTAGTACGAGAGACCCATAATCCCACACTAATAATGATCACAACATAGAGGGCAAAGATTGCATAATCTATTGTGCTTAATCCAACACCTTCTGTATGCATAATATTATCCTTTCAGACCCAGAGTAAGATAGAGAGGGATTAAATGTAAACGTTTCCACTTCCTTTTTCCGTTACTCTCTTCACAAATTCATCGAGAATGTTACGAACATGCATCATGAAATAGCAAAACAAACGATTACGTCACATAAAAACAAAAATAGTTTGATGAAAAAACTATTTTTATAACTATATTTGGATGTTTAAAAAGACAGAATAATAAAGACAAACAAGAACAACACCAATAAATTGATAACGATTACAATTTATAATTATATAATAACAAAATACTTTTATATTGATGATATTGAAGATGTACAAAGGAAAATAAAAAGGGGATATGGTTTCTAATCACAAATCTCACTACTAGAAACCACTGAATAAAAAGAAAACTAAAAAGTAATTAGCTTTATGACTGATTTAGATGGCTTAAATTAAATACTGAATTTCTCTGTACAAGTGTTGGCGAAAAAATACGCTGTTTTTGTTCTAATATTTCACCGCGAGAAAGTCGAATTGCCAGTGTTGCCGCTTGCTCAGCCATCATTTGAACAGGATAACGCACTGTAGTTAAGCGAGGATGAATATAACGAGCAATTAATACATCATCAAAACCAATTACTGATATTTTTTCAGGAACTGGAATTTCATTTTCATCTAATACCGATAAAGCACCCGCAGCCATAAAATCGTTGTAAGCGACCACTGCCGTAAAATCTATTGATTTAGTTAAAAGATGTGTCATGGCTTTTTCACCCCCCTCACCTTCTGGTTCACCATATTCAATATAACTGGTTGGTAAGTCGATTTTATATGCGGCTAAAGCAGCTTTATATCCAGCAAGTCGTTGAGCGGTATCTTCAATATTATGAGTTGACGAAATATAAGCTATTTTATTATGGCCTTGTCTAATAAGGTGTTCTGTCGCCATCCAGGCACCTTTATAATTATCAAGAGCGACACAGCGTTCTGCTATTTCCGGAATAAAACGATTAATAAGTACCATACTTTTAACTTCATTGGCGTAAGCAAGCAATTCATCATCACCTAATGCTTTAGAGTGGATAACTAAACCATCGCAACGACTATTAATTAGAAGCTCGATTGATTGACGCTCATCTTGTGCATCATGATAGCCATTACAAACTAAAATGTGTTTTCCCGCATCTCTGGCAACATTATCAACGGCTTTAACCAATGTACCAAAAAAGGGATCTGACACATCATGTACCAGCACACCTAAAGTTTGCGTACTTTGATTAACCAATGCTCTTGCCGCTGCGTTAGGGCGATATCCTAATTTTTGCATCGCGGTATTCACAACATCTATTGAAGCACGGCTTGCTTTTGGCGAGTTATTAATGACTCGCGATACCGTTGCAACAGAAACACCCGCTTCTTTTGCTACATCCTTGATAGTCGCCATATACACCTCATAAGGTCACCCTTATTTCACCACCAAGGAATAACCTGAAATTTAATCTGAATACAAAAAAATTCGCTATAAAAGCATTGGTAGGGATTATCAGTGAAGTTTGGAAATTTAAAAAGCAAAAAGATCAAATAAGTGATGAAAAGGAAAGCGTTTACACTTTCCTCTCTTATTTACTGATAAAACTTATAGATTGTTTGGCTATTCCATTGCTGATTAGCAGGAAGGATCCCTTGGCTATCACCCCATTCAGGGTGATTTGGCCCGTCAGGAAAATATTGAGTCTCTAATGCGAGCCCCGAATAATTACCATAACGACGACTTTTTCCCTTGGTTTCAGCCAAGAAATTACCAGTATAAAATTGAACTGATGGCATAGTTGTCATCACATCCATTTTTAATTCACCTTCAGGCGAAATTACAGTGGCAATAACTGTTTTCCCATCCGTTTTTTGTTTATCTAAAACAAAAGCATGATCATAACCATGAGCCGCTTTTTGACACTCATCGGTCATAAAATCTCGCCCGACTCGCTTTAATTTACGAAAATCAAAACTGGTTCCAGTCACATCAACGAACTCACCCGTTGGGATATTACCAGCACCATTTTTTAAATAATGATTTGCGGATATAAATACATCATGCTCAAGTGCAGTACGTAACGTGTGCTCACCGGCAAGATTAAAATAAGCATGATTAGTTAAGCTAAGTGGCGTTGTTTTATCACTTATCGCTTGATAATTAATAAAAACTTCATTGTTATCCGTTAACGTATAGACCACAGAAACATCAACATTACCCGGAAACCCTTGATCACCATCGGGAGATTTTAATGTAAAAGTGACAGATTGCGCTGATTTTGCAGCAATATTCCAGCGGCGACGACTAAAATTATGTTTTCCTCCATGAAGTGTATTTTCACCTTCATTGGCAGCAATAACATACTGCTTTTCTGCTAATGAAAATGTACTTCCCGCAATGCGATTAGCAAAACGTCCTACAGTAGCACCCATATATGCAGTTTGTAGTTTGTGAGCGTTCATATCAGGCGAGCCTAATAGCACATCTCGACGAACACCATTCACAGGAACAATACAAGTTAGCCATGTCGCCCCTATATCCATAATAGAAATGGACATACCAAGGCGATTTTTTAAAGTGACTATCTCCGCAGGCAACCCATCCCACGCTGGATGAGCCGTCATTTGTTCAGGTTCAAAAAAACGAATATCATTAGCTGCCATTACTTTGCCTCCGTATAGCCCGCTCCTTGGCTTGCAGAGCAGACATAAATAGTTTCTTTTAACCCTGTTTTTGCCTGATATTGTGATACAACAGCTTCGGTGACCTTACTAACCAAATCAGGTGTGACTAATGCAACCACACAACCACCAAACCCGCCTCCCGTCATTCTAACGCCACCTTGTTCGCCAATAACCGATTTAATAATATCGACGAGAACATCAACTTCAGGCACCGTAATTTCAAAATCATCACGCATTGATTGATGAGACAGTGCCATCAGCTGACTTAACACAGGTAAATTACCTTGGCGTAGAGCATCAGCCGCAAGTAATGTGCGATCATTTTCAGTAATAACATGGCGAGCACGACGATATACCACGTCGCTCATTATCGCTTTTTTAACCAATAAATCATCTAATGATGCGTCTCTTAAAGCCGTTACATTTAATATTTTTGCCGCTTCTTCACACTGTTGACGACGCGTGTTGTATTCACTATCTACTAAACCACGCTTTTTATTACTATTAATAATCATCACCACAATATCTTCAGGCATGGTGACGGCTGTTGTGTCTAAAGAACGACAATCAATTAAAAGCGCATGATTTTCTTCACCACATGCCGAAATAAGCTGATCCATAATGCCACAGTTACAACCAACAAATTGGTTTTCTGCTTTTTGACCATTTAATGCAATAGCCTTTTGACTAATAGGAAGCTGATAAAGTGTTTTAACTGTTTGTCCAATAGCAACTTCTAATGCAGCTGAAGAACTGAGTCCCGCACCTTGTGGAACATTACCTGATATAGCAATATCCATACCCTGAAAATGGTAATTGTCTTGCTGTAAAAAATGAATTACGCCACGAATATAATTAGCCCACATTTTATCAGCCAAAAATTCGATGGGAGAATCAAGATTAAATTGATCTGCTTCATCTTGATAATCGACAGCAATAACACGAACAATACCGTCAGTGCGTTTTGCCGCAGCAACCACCATTTGATAATTAATGGCACAAGGAAGAACAAAACCATCGTTATAATCAGTATGTTCACCAATCAGATTAACTCTTCCCGGCGCTTGTATAAAATGGGTTGGTATATAACCAAAAGCGGCCGAAAATGAGCGAGTCACATTATTAATAAGTGCCTGCATAATAGTTCCTCAACTTAAAATTAAGTAATAATAATCCGTTACATCACAATTAATGAGATGCACTCTTTTATCTGTTTAATCATCAAATAATCGCGCTAATTAAAACTGAAGTTAATTAGGTTTCTGACAGAATTAGGACTGTTTTTTATAATGAATATCGCTCAATTGACGTAAGTTAGCAGCGGCTTGTTCTGGTGTTAGATCTCTTTGCGTTTCAGCTAACATTTCGTATCCCACCATAAACTTACGCACACTGGCTGAGCGCAATAAAGGGGGGTAATAAAGAGCATGTAATTGCCAATGATCGATATTTTCACCATTATTAAAAAATGGTGCAAAATGCCATCCCATTGAATAAGGAAAGGAACAATGAAAAAGATTGTCATATCGACTCGTTAACTTTTTCATTGCTAATGCCAGATCATCTCGCTGTATATCAGTTAATTCGCTCATTCTACGAATATGCGTTTTAGGTAATAGCATAGTTTCATAAGGCCAAGCCGCCCAATAAGGTACAACAGCAATCCAATACTCAGTTTCAACTACTGTACGGCTTCCATCTTTAATCTCAGCATTAACATAATCGATTAATAAATTGCTGCCTCGCTGATTAAAGTAATCACGTAAGTAGTGGTCTTTACGCGCTAATTCATTAGGTAAAAAATCACTTGCCCAAATTTGTCCATGAGGATGAGGCTGAGAACACCCCATTGTTTCACCTTTATTTTCAAATACTTGAATCCAGAGGTATTCCTTACTTAATTCTTCTATTTGGCTATCCCATGTATCAACGACTTTGCGTAATTGGTTAACAGGTAATTCAGGAATAGTTTTTCCATGATCAGGCGAAAAGCAGATAACTCGGCTAATACCCCTAACAGCTTGAGTCTGAAATAAAGGATTATCAGAAGGAGCTACATTATATTCATCAGACAATAACGCGGAGTGATCATTATTAAACACATAAGTTTCTTTGTAATCAGGATTTTTATCACCTGAAACTCGCATATTATTAGGACACAAATAACAATGTGGATCATAAGAGGGAAGTGTCGCTATCTGAGGTTTTTCATCTTTGCCATTCCAAGGTCGTTTCGCTCTATGTGGTGAAACTAAAACCCACTGACCCGTAAGTGGATTATAACGACGATGAGGATGTTCAACAGGATCAAAAATCAGTTTCGACATAATCTTCTCTCTTATTTATTAGTGATTATCCGATAGCATTTAATCGCTTATTTCAGATAACCATTTGGATTCTTTGATTGCCAACGCCAAGCATCTGCAGCCATATCATCAATAGAACGGATTGCTTTCCATTTTAAATCTGCGGCTGCTTTCGCAGGGCTTGACCAGCACTCAGCAATATCACCAGGACGACGAGGTTGCAGTTCATAAGGAATATCTTTACCACTGGCTTTGCGGAACGCTTCAATCATTTCAATAACGCTAGTACCATTACCTGTACCCAAGTTATAAATATGTAAACCCGCTTTCTTACCTAGTGCATTTAGCGCAGCAATATGACCATCAGCCAAATCCATAACGTGAATGTAATCGCGTACACCGGTACCATCTTTAGTCGGATAGTCACTACCAAACACAGCAACTTTTTCACGACGACCAATAGCAACCTGAGCGATATAAGGCGTTAAGTTGTTTGGAATACCTTTAGGATCTTCCCCCATAGAGCCAGATGGATGAGCCCCTACTGGGTTAAAATAACGTAATAAGCTAATTGACCAGTTTTCATCAGCAACATATAAATCAGATAAAATACGCTCTACCATATATTTACTGGTGCCATATGGATTGGTTGTGCCACCCACAGGTGAGTCTTCAGTAATAGGTACTGTTTGTGGATCACCATAAACGGTTGCAGATGAACTAAAAATAATGCTTTTTACACCCGCGTCACGCATACAACGCACTAAAACTAAAGTGCCATTCACGTTATTGTCATAATATTCAATTGGTTTTTGAACCGACTCACCCACGGATTTTAATCCTGCAAAGTGAATAACGGATTGAATTGTATGCTGAGCAAAAATTGATGCTAATAATTTGTCATCGCGAATATCACCGTTGTAGAACAGTGGACGTTTTCCTGTGAGTGCCTCAACTCTATTAAGCACTTCTTCATTGGCATTACTTAAGTTATCCAGAATAATTGGCGTCATTCCTGCTTCAATCATTTGTACGCAAGTATGGCTTCCGATATATCCCATTCCACCTGTGACTAGTATTTCCACATTCACCTCTTTTCATTCATTTCAAAGGAAAGCTAAAGACGGTTTCTGCTCATTGACAATGAGTTTAACAAGATCAACAAAGTATTTTCGTGATCAAACCGACATTTAGTGTAAACGTTTACACTCATTTCCTGTTATTTAAGATAATAAAAAATAATTTTTATATCAGTATTACAATAGACTGGGCATCTTAATGAAAGATCGTTTATTTTTACTATCGTATTTATCACAATAAAAAAGAGAACGATTACATCTCATTTAATGCGCTAATAATCTGATAAAACTGACATTACTTGGGTTTTATCATACCTTATTAACACCCCTTGTAATATGTATAAGAGGGCTGAGAATATTCTCAATAACAATTGTTAAAAAAATAAATCGTATCAAGCCTTATAACCCCTTCCGTTAGGAGAACATAATGAAACCGATAGTCGTGCTTTATCAAGACCTACCAGAAGACTTACAACAAAAATTAGCAAGTTTTGCTGAAATAAAACAATTTCGTTCACTCTCTTTTGACTCGCCGGACTTTTGTACTGCACTAGCTAATGCTTCTGGACTATTAGGTGCTGGTGGAAATATAGATAAACACTTTATCGAACAAGCACCTAACTTAAAGGCGGTTTCAACCATCTCTGTTGGCTATGATAATATTGATGTGAAGGCCCTCACTGAGCGCAACATTAAGTTGATGCATACTCCGACTGTACTTACTGATACCGTTGCTGACACTATGATGGCACTTGTATTATCTGTTTCAAGACGCATTCCTGAACTCGCTGATAATGTTAAGCAAGGCTTATGGTTAAAAGGAATTACACCTGATTGGTATGGCACTGATGTTCATCATAAAACCATGGGAATTATTGGTATGGGTCGTATTGGTAAAGCGTTAGCCAAACGCGCTCATTTTGGTTTTGATATGAAAATTCTTTATCAATCTCGAACTGAATATGCAGAAGTAAATGATCGTTTTAATGCAACTTATTGCTCATTAGAAACATTATTGCAGCAGTCAGATTTTGTGTGTATTACCCTTCCTTTAACCGCAAAAACGCATCATTTAATCAGCAAAGCGCAATTTTCATTAATGAAACCAGACTCCTATTTAATTAATGCAGGTCGAGGTGC
Source organism: Proteus hauseri (assembly GCF_004116975.1). NCBI lineage: Bacteria > Pseudomonadati > Pseudomonadota > Gammaproteobacteria > Enterobacterales > Morganellaceae > Proteus > Proteus hauseri. The sequence goes on from NZ_CP026364.1 coordinate 391,280, forward strand.
AGTGGTTGATGAAAAAGCCTTAATAACAGCGCTAGAGCAAAAAGAAATTGCCGGAGCGGGATTAGATGTATTTGAAAAAGAGCCGCTTTCTGCTTTATCACCATTATTAGCGATGAAAAATGTCGTGGCTGTTCCACATATTGGATCGGCAACCAAAGAAACGCGTTATGCAATGGCACAATGCGCAGTGGATAATTTAATTGCCGCATTAAAAGATAAAGTAAAAGAGAATTGTGTTAATTTTTAATCTAATAGAATATCTCAATTAATTTATTCTAGATAAGAAAAAAGGTAATGAATATATTGCATTACCTTTTATTGATTACACTAAACCTCAATGAATTAAGCAGGATCTACGTGCGCCATAACACTTAATATCTGTTTATTTTGCAAAACTTTATTACGCGCTTTAACAACTATGTCATGGCTTTCTTTAACGGTTAATTCCCCAGCAACCTCTATATGGACATCAACTAAGAAATAATCCCCTGCGCGGCGTGTTTTTAAATCATGAATACCTTTAACACCCGGAGTGCTCTCCAATATATGGGTTATCTCTGCTAGCGTTTCTTCATCGGCGCCTCTATCCATTAAATCTTGCAGTGCTTGATAAGTAAAACGCCAGCCCATTCTACCAACAAAAATACCCACAATAAGTGCCGCTAACGGATCAAAAAATTTAAATCCTGCAAGACTTCCGATAATACCAATAGCGACAACCAAAGAAGATGCTGCATCAGAACGTGCATGCCATGCATTGGCAACGAGCATATTTGAATCAACTCTTTTCGCTACACGTAGCATATAATGAAATAGTCCTTCTTTAGCTGCTAATGCTAATAACGCAACATATAAAGCAATACTATGAACTTCAGGAATAGTCGAAGGATCAAACATTTTATGTATTGCTGATACCACCATACCTAAGCCAACAATTAATAAAATAGTTCCCAAAATCAATGAAGCCGCATTTTCATAACGAAAATGTCCATAAGGGTGATCGGCATCGGGTTGTTTTTGACTTCCTTTATTAGCAATCAGTACCACAAAGTCGGCAATCAGGTCAGACAGTGAGTGAATTCCGTCAGCAATTAAGCCCTGAGAGTGTGAAAAAAAGCCGATAGCTATTTGCCAAATAGATAAAATGATATTAACGAAAACACTAACTAGCGTGCTTTTTTTTGCCGCTTTAAACTTTTCTAACTGACTATTATCAGCCAGATCTAACTCAATATCATCAATGTGATTATGTGCCATAGTGATTATCTTATTCTGTTTTAAATAGCCTACTCTATTAACAGGTGAAGAATAGAGTTCCATAGGTTATTTCAGGATCCATAACTCATTGGTGAGGATAAAGGACGACTCTGAATAACAATCCTGTTTAGGGACTAAGATTGCTGTCCAGACATCATATTGAGATGTCATTCTTTATTAATATGCCATATTTAGACCTTATTGTCTTTAATTTTTATCAACAAAATCCTATAGATACAGAACAATAATATAATTGATAATCATTCTTTTATTCATTTTGTATTTATGGATAATATTAATTATAGGCGATTTTAAAAAAATGTATTTATATCTATACTGTCAAAGAGTTAAGTCGTAAGCTAATTTAGATCGTATTAATTTAGTGCTTGTTATATTATTATTTTAAAACGTGGAAGTAATCATTCTCACTATTATTTAGAACACAGATCACAGCTATTTTTTTATATTAAGCGATAATAGAAGATATCCTTTGACTAACATTAAGTGAGGCTTGTAATGTACAAAAAAATTCTAGTTCCAATCGATATTTTAGAAGACGAACTGTCTCAGGAACTGATCTCCCATATTGAACAAATTGCAAAGGTTGGTAAGCCAGAGATCCACTTCCTCACTGTTATTCCTAATGCTGAACTTTTCTTTGGTATCGAGTTTGCGGCTATTCCTGAAAAATTTAAAGATTCATCAGAACGTACTCGTCTTGCCTTTATCGCTCTGCAAGAAATGATTAAAGATACTAAAATTCCTGATGAGCAAATTGTTTGCAATGTTGGTATTGGTAACGCAAAAGATGAAATTTTAGAATATGCTCGTCACATTGATGCGGACTTAATTGCAATAGCTTCACATCGACCTAACGTTTCATCTTACTTATTAGGCTCGACGGCGTCATCAATTGTACGTCATGCTAAAATGTCAGTACTTGTTATCCGATAACATAAAAAAAGCCCTCTGATTATACAAAGGGCTTTATCTTTTTTCGCTATATTATTAGCCTAATTGAATTCTATTTTTTTACAGAATCTTGTACTGCATCAGCAGCAGACCAAACACGATATTTAACATCAACACCAGTAGGTGCGTAAACAACGATAGGTAATTTACTGTTATAACGGATAAAAGCATCTTGTCCCATATTTGCCTGAACAAATTCTGCTTTTTTCGTATTATCAAGGCATCCCATCATCGTCGACATTGGGCCATTTAAATCGCCGACTACATAATAGTCGTAACCCCAACCTTCTAAATCTTTTTTATCTAGCTCAGCGCCAAACCATTGGCGATTACAATCTACCATTAACTCTTTACCAACAATTAATTCGACTTGGTAATTACTCTCGTTATCTTTTTTCTCTAGTTCTATAACATGGCGTACTTGATTGTCTTGTGCTTTTGGATAAGGAGCTACTTTTTCTAAACCATCAACTGCTTGAGCGCAAGCAGATAAAGACATTGCTGCAACTAAAGTTAAAATTACTTTATTCATCATTTTCTCCATTTTACAGCGATATCACGCTGATAATAAATTTAGCTTAGATGTTTCTATTAATAATCATCTTACAACTAATATTTTTATTAATTGAATGCTAACACCTTAGCAGATATCACTATGAGAGGATAATTCCGAATAATTTTTTAAAAGAAAATAGCTCTTATTCTAATGAAATGTAAATTTGTGATATATCACCATGCAGACAATCGCTCAACGATTATACTGAAATAGAGACCCCAATTTCTCTTTTTAGGAGGTTATATGTTCTCAGATCAACAAACTTTAGTTTCTCAGTTAAAAGATAGCAATCCTCGCTTTCAAGCCCTCTTTGATAAACATAATCGGTTGGATCAAGAAATAGCTAAATTAGAAGGACCTAATGGTGCAGGCTATAATGATGAAGTGGTAAAACTCAAAAAAGAAAAGCTTCATTTAAAAGATGAAATGCAGAAATTACTTCAACAAGCTGAAAAATAATCAGTATTTAAAAGCGATGGCATTATGTCATCGCTTTTATGATTAAAAACAAAGTTACTTGCAGCAAAAGATGCATAATTAATATATCTTTATTTTTAGGATGCTAATTATGTCTTCTATACATGGCCATGAAGTTTTGCATTTTATCTTATCGTCTGAAACCGCATTCACAAAAGAATCGTTGATAGAAGCAATTCACCAACAATTTGGCAATGACTCACTTTTTCATACTTGTTCAGCTGAAAATATGACGGCATCTCAGCTTGTAGATTTTTTAGAAAAGAAGGGTAAGTTCATTCCTGCTGAAGGTGGATTCACAACCAGTGAAAGTAAGATTTGCCGCCACTAGTTTTATAAATTGCCAGTGATTTATTTTAAAAATAATTTATTACTGGCAATTATCTTAATCTATTTTTATATCACTTTATTCGTCGTCTGTTTGTAACCAGCTGTCGTCTTCCCAAACACCCTGAATAAGTTCCATTATATGCTCATGTTTAGTTTCATCTTTTACACCTGTAACTTGAATTGAATTCATACTGCTAAAAGCGATACGATATTGCATATCAGGGTATTCTGGAGTAATTTTTTTTCTTAGTTCGAGCTCTAATAGCGGAAATAATGACTCTGTAATTTTAGATTGCTTACTAAATAGAATTTCCACACGCATGGTTTTCACCGTTCAAAAACAAATAAACTGTATATAAATACAGTATTATATTCTAAGAAAAAAGAAAAGTGTTTTTAATAAAAAAATTCACTTTATTTCACTAAATAAGTTTTTAGCATCATACAGACACAAGTGATAAGATGCATAATAAATACAACATATTGTTTAGAGAGAAAAATATGTCAGGTAAAAGAATTAATCGAGAGAAAAAGACAATTCAAAAAATGGTTTTGCTTTATGCCCGTAACCACCCTGAACCTGAGCAAAACTATTATCAGCAGCTTATTGATTACTCTTACAGCCGATTAGATAAGTGTCGTTATGGTGAAGAAAAGCCAGCATGTAAACAGTGTCCAATTCATTGTTATCAACCCGTAAAAAGAGAGACAATGAAACAAATTATGCGTTGGGCAGGGCCTAGAATGCTAATTTATCACCCAATTCTAGCGATTAGACATCTTATTGATGATAAAAAGCCTATTCCCCCATTACCTGTTAAACGTAGATCTACACGTTCGACGGAAAAATAAAATCCTGTTTACTTAGCTTATATAATACATGCTCAGCTAAAGGATGCCCTTTATCTAATGCTGGATGTAAAAAGTATTCAGTTTCAGTCATACCCAGCTTTTTCATAACGCCTTGCGAAGGTATATTTGATATTGCGGTAAATGCGACGACTTCGTTAAGGGATAACTGCTCAAAAGCAAATTTTAATACCGCTATTGCTGCTTCATAGGTATAACCTTTACGCCAATGTGTTTTTGCAATACGCCAACCAATTTCAACACAAGGGTTAAAAGGTAATACTGCTTGAGGAATATTAAGACCGACAAAACCGATAAACTCTTCAGTCTCTTTTAATTCCACAGCCCAAAGACCCCAGCCATTTTGCTGAATAAATTTATCTTTAATCATCTTAACAAGTTTATCACTTTCAGCCTGCGTTAATACTGAAGGAAAATAGCGCATTACATCAACATCAGAATTAATATGATAAAAAAATGGCGCTTTATCACTTTCACGCCATTTTCGCAGTTGTAGTCGGGGAGTTTCTAATTTCAACGTTATTCTCTTTTTATTCGCTCTAAGACAATAATGATAAAATAGAATAAATAGCAAACGATGAAAAGAAAAAGGGTCTTTTATTTTTTATTTTCTTTAAGTGGCGTTTCTATTGGCGCTACATCTTTCTCTTTATTAGTATGGGTACCTTCTTTAATAGAAACGACTCGCTGTTGAGCAACGGCTTTAGCTTGATGCTCTACCTGTTCTGATTGTCCGGTGAAAATACCACCACGTTTAATCGACATGCTGCCGCAACGACTTGTACCACGTAATTCACCATGTTCCAAAATATCTAAGTTATTAGCTGCACAAATTCCTTTAACAAAACCGTCAATAATAATATCTGGCGCTGCTAATTCACCTTCAACTTGACCTGCATGCATAACTCGGATCACACCATCTTTTACATTGATATTTCCAGCGACTTTTCCCCATATTTGGATATCACCTTCAACATTAATATCACCTTGAAATACCGACCCCTTGGCAATAATGGTATACAGGCGTTGTTCTGGCATCGGTTTTTTCTCTTCAGTAATTACTGTAGTAATTGGCTCCGCAGCTTTTGGTGTTTCAGTTTTACGACTAAACATAGCTGTTTTTTTTAACCTCAAAGTCATAGAATAAATAATAATGCTAAAAATTAGGATAAGGATAATCAAAAACTCGCCCGCTATTTTGTAACGCCAAAAAGCAATTAATGCGATAACCCAAATAATCCATATCCCGCTAAATATAATATTTTGCTGTGTTCGCTTATTATCCATAATTAGCTGCAACTCTACCTCCCTGACAATAAATACACTAATGCATTCACTATATTAATAAATAATCATCAAATATAATTGCAATAATAGGACTACTATTTCTATTCAGTTTATTGGTTTGCTTTTAGAAAAATTTAACGTCACAGATAATATTAATAGCTTAATTTTTAATAAGTTAGATTTAAATTTAATTTTCGTAACATTATTAATCTTTTATTGATTGTCGCTTTTTATCTAAAATTAACATCTATTTATCAGTCGTAATATTCACCCATGAAATCATTCAAAAAAACTCATCATTTAAAATATTTTTTTATTAGGGAGGAATATAAGTTAAATTAAAAAATATGAGATCAACGTCACGTAATGAAAATTTTAACCTATTTTAAATAGATTTTTTTGATAAATTACTCAGTCTGAAAAATATGCTTTTGTCTATTATTATTTATTTTTCGTGTAATTAAAATAAATATTCATAATTTAAATTTGGAAAGCATTAAATTTTAAAAGTTATCAACAAAAAGATCACGAATAAAAGATACAAATGAAATAATAAATCAATGAATTATAAACTTATGGTTTTATTTTTAATTGTTAATTATTTAAAATATTTTACTTATATTTATTTACAATAACCAATTATATTTTAACTAAATTGAAATAAATCACATTTTATCTAAGCTCTTTATTTCTATAATTTATAGCCGAATATTTTACACTGTAAAGAAATTAATTACCCATAACTTATTGTAATTAAATTGGTTTAGCCATTCATATAACATCTGTAAATAATAAGTTACAAATTTTCATAACTATATCATTTTATTTCTTTCCATTAAATTTGGCTTAATTAATTTTTTTTTGCAATTCATTAAAAATGACATTAAATTAAGAAAAATCACTTATCTTAAATCACCAATGGTTATATCGATGTCTAATATCTAAAAAAAAACCACATTAGAATAAAGAAAACATTCTCTTTTTTATTTTTAATAACGGCACAATAATAAAAAGACAGTTTTTAAAAACTCTCTATTTATTAATTTTTAAAATATAGTGATACTTATAAAATAAATTTTGGGCGAAAAATGAATACAATACAATGCAGTGAAAATAATCTAAATGATTGTGCTATTCAAAAAAAAACTTATTTATATCCACAATATCAAATATTAGAAAGTGAACAAAAAGCTTTATATCTTATAAGAAAGAATGCGCTCATATTACAAAACTGTACCGATACAGTTTTGGTAGAACAAGACCAAGTACTTTTCCTGCAAACAGGAAATTATACAATAAAAACACAAAATGCTGAGCCTTGTGAAACAATCTATATTCCACTGCCTGATGATTTTTTAAGAAATTTCATGTCAAAGTACAGTGATATTCTTAGTAATATAGAACGAGATGAAACTTTTTCTTCAGCCTTTATTTGCTTTCAAGACTCCCCTCTTATTCATTTTTGCAATAATGGTTTTGAATATTTATTTTCTCAAGATTGTCCTAATGCTTTTACCCAATTACGTATTGAAGAACTTTTAATCTTATTACTCTCGACAGAGCAAGGTTCTGACCTTATGGCATTATTACGCCAATTAAGTCATCGCCAAGTTGACCGCTTACAAATTTTCATGGAAAAGAATCATTTAAAAAATTGGAAATTAAAACAATTTGCTCGTGAGTTTGGTATGGGGCTAACCACATTTAAAGAGTTGTTCAGCCATGTTTATGGTACATCACCAAGAACATGGATATGTGAAAGAAGAATTATTTACGCACACCAGCTATTACTAACCACTGAAATGAGTATTGTGGATATTTCAATGGAGTCCGGTTTTTCTAGCCAATCTTACTTCACACAAAGTTATCATCGTCGCTTCAACATGACACCAAGCAAAGCACGAAATCTCAAGTTGAAATTATAAAAAATACAGACGAATATCATAATATAAAAAATCTATTCATCGTTAGAATACTTGAAATTTATCCTTACGAGAGAGTAAATATTATGATAAAAAACAATCAGCACCATTATTACCGTGATCTAGATTCACTAAAAAAAATAATGGCTAATAATGATATGAAAACTGTAGATAATTTATTTAATCTTCAGTTTTCTTCATTTTTTAACGACGAAGATGTTAATGAAAAACAGATAAAAGTCTTATCGCGCCTTTTATGTCGAGAAGATTTAGATAGCCTGTTGCAATCAACCTGGTTTTTACGAAAAAAACATTGCTCGGTTGAAATGTCAAAAAATGATATTAGAGATATTATCGAATTAGCTCGTGTTTCAAGCCTTTCATCTGATAATTCCTTACCTTTAGATATAAAATGGAATGATTCTCTTGATGCTACAGTGAACATCACAGAACACCTACGCCTTATTCAAGCTGTAATCAAACCTCTTTTTATTTGGTGGGTTAACCATATCGCTCCACAGTTATTCTCTCTTTATGAAATAAAAAGAGATTTGGAGTTACAAATTAATCAATGTAATAACATTAAGCTATTTGAAGAAAAACAACCATCAAATAATGCTGATTCTTTTTTATCTTTAGATGATATTAATATAAAACTAGATGCAGATAAGGTAAGACTAATGCTTATCGAAGATTTATTAAGCAAAGAGTTAAAAATACTTTTAGATGCATGGAAAATCGAACCTATTTTTACTGTTGAAATAAAAAATACTCGAGAATATATTCAAGCTGTTTATCCACGCTCAGAGATCTTAAAGCCACTTTGGGATATATTAAAAACAATTCCTGAACATCACGATAATTGTCAAAAATTAAAAGATTGGCTACTTGAAAGATCACTATGTTTAAATAATGATAATTTTTTATGGCGTGAATAACGACTCAGCTCATCTAAACCCAAAGGAATAGAAGAGCTGATATTCTCGAAGGCTATTTAATTTCTAATATTTCAACAGTCACAATAGACATAGACTCAGGTGGTATTTGACCCGGAACACCATTTTTACCATAACCACCACCAGGCTTAATATAGATTTTAGCTTTACCATTGATACCTGCCTTAGCAATAAAGGTATTCAATGGTAGTGGTAACTGACGATAAGGCAAAATAAGCGGATTAGACTTATCATAATTGAGTGTTACCGTACCATCTGTAAGTTCTTCATGCATAACGAAAACTACCGTCTTATTTGAAATAGAATCAACCGGTTTACCCTGTTTTAATATTTTAAAGTAGGTGTTGTCATCATACTGAATATAATTTTGTTTTTGTATATCCGAAAGAATTGTTTTATTTCGCTGAGCATTATCTTTTCCAATAATGGAATACGCATATGCAAGTTGTCCTGAGATCATTTGCCCTTCACCCATCACTTTTTCTAGCTGTTCTTTGAGTGATTTATTTTCTTTTTGGATACTCGTTGTATCAGTATTCGTTTTGACTAACTCTGCTTCTTTCGCTTTTAGTTGCTCATTTAATTTTAACTCTTTCTCTTCCAGAGTTTTGGTTAACACACGTTGAGCTTCAAGCTGTTTAGTAACATCAATAAGTTCTTTTTGGGCGTTTGTTAATGTATTTTCTTGCTGTTTAACTTGTGCAGTAGATTCGGCTTGTTGTTGTTTCAATGAAGCAATTAATTGCGTATTTTCTGTGTTCTGTTGTTCTGACTGAGCTTTTGCTTGTTCTAATTGCGTTGCTAATTTATTAATAGCATCCTGTTTTTCAGCAAACTGTTTTTCTAATAATGCATACGCTTTTTCATTTTCTGTTTTGCTCACATTTAACTGAGCAATAGCAATATTACTTTCTTTATATTGATTATCTAATGCCTGATATTTGGCCGTTAAATCACTTTGTGCTTTTTCTAATTTAGTAATCAAACTATTTTTATCAGCAACTAAAGTTTCAATGGCTTTTTCGCCAGCAGATAATCCTTTTTTGAGATCTGCTAATTCTTTTACTTTACTGTCTAGCTGTAGTTTTAGCTCAGGAATAACTTTTAGTTTTTCATCTGCGTCTGCATTTTGCTGTTGAGCTAATAATAATGATTTATTAATTTTCTCTTGTTCTTGCTGACTCTTAGCTAATAGAGTTTTTAACTGCGTAATTTCTTGTAATTGATTATCAACTTGTTGCTTATTTTCTTGCTGAGTTTGTGTTAGTAACACTTGATTATCTGCTAATTTTTTAGCGATATCTTCACGCTCAGCAGTAATGTTTAATATTAAGCTTTGAAGTCTTTCGAGTTCTTTTTGAGCTGTATTATCTTTTAATAAAGTCTGAGCTTGTGCATATTGAGCTTGCACATTCTCTTTTTCTTTTTCGACTTGAGCAAATTTAGCTTGTACTTCAGTTAACTGATTAGTGAGTTTATTCTGCTCATTCTGTACTGATTCTAAAGTTGCTTGTAATTTTTCTATTTCTTTATCTTTTAATGCCTGTAATTTAGCAATCTCTTGATCTTTCTGCTCATCATTTTGATTTAATAGCTGTTGAGCTTGTACATATTGTTCTTGTATATCTTCTTTCTCTTTCTCTACTTTAACCAACAATGCTTGTCTTTCGTTTAATTGGTTAGTTAATTTTTCATGCTCATTCATGATATCTGTTAATGAGCTTTGTAACTTATCAATCTCTTTCTTAGCCGTATCGTCTTTTAATAAAGCTTGCGCTTGTGCATATTGTGACTGAATTAGCTCTTTTTCTTTTTCAAGATCTGCCGCTTTTATTTCTAAGTCTTTGAGTACATCTTTTTGTGACTCAAATTCTTGTTGTAGCTTTACAAATTCATTATTTTTTTCTGTTGAAGCCAATAATGCTTTTTCTTTTTCTGCAAGTTGTTCAGCTAAGGAATTACGCTCTTTTTCCGTCTTATCTAACTCAGTTTGCAAATGAGTAACCGTCTCTTTTAGAGTGTTATCTTTTAATAGATCATTTGCCAGCACCAGTTTTTTTTCTGTTTGCGTTAATTCTGTTTGTAATTGCTGAATTTGTGCATTGGCATGTAAGAGTTTTTCAGAATACTGGGCAATAACACTTGCTTGCTCAGTAAACTGTTTATGTAATGTTTGATATTTCTCTTTCGTTGTTGCCAGTCTATTTAATAACTCTTTATTAAACAGAGGTTGCTTGTGATCAAGCAAAGAACGATTAAATTGATAAGCAAAATGGAATGGAATAGCTGTAATTGAATAAAATGCACCAGGGAAAATATCTAACAGTGCATTTTCATTACGTGATTGTTTTGGAAAACGCGCACCAGTATAAAGATCAAGTGGATTATAAACAGTCGGTTTATTGCTATAACTATATCGATTTAAGTCGTCAGCTGAAAACTGTGGCTTAATAGGAACGAAAGAAAGTAATGGTGTTAAATAACGAGTGTAGTCGTTATTTATTTTAGCATAATCAATTTGAGGTACAGGACAGTTTTCAGACAACGTGATATCAGGTGTACCATTGGGCACTATCACCTGATTATCTGTTTTATTAACTGTTGGCTGCGTTACTTTTGATTCTGTTTTTATTTGTTGAGGCTTGGCAGTTGCAGTATTTGCCCCTCTTACCTGTCCCGTTCTTGATGAAGATGAATTAACAGCAGATGGTTTAGGATCAACTTTTAGTGGTTTCTGAGGCTCTTGAGTTTCAAAATAACGGTCAAAGTCTTCAATAACAGAATTAAACTCATTATTAGCAAATGACAAAGCCGGAAACAACATAAAAGCAAGACAAACACTCTGCTTTAATTTCATGATTATTATTCACCTAGTTTTTTCAATGTCGAATTCACTGACATTACAGAGAGGTAGCGAACTTTCGCACACAATACTTCCGTCTTCGACTCAATACTCATTCTTAAAAGATCTAAGCTATCTTTGCTTGCTGTACCTTGAACACTACGGTACATCGCATTGATTTCACTAATTTCCTTAAATGCCCCCATCATTGATTGATAATCTGAGGGAGAAAATGTTTTTAAGGAGTCAAGTTGCTTGATACAAGTACTTTGTGGTGCTAATCCTAATTTTTGTGTATCTAAACCACCATTTCCCGATCCTAAAGTAGGCGTCATGGAAATAGGTTGTGCCGCTGCTGTTGGCTGTGTAGTCGTATTAGGCGCAGGATTTTGTGCCGATACTGGCGCTGATGTTTGGGCTGGCGTCTCAACGGGTTGGCTTTGTGATGACCAAACACACCCTGATAAAGCAATAGTGCTAGTTGCCATAAACACAGCAAGAACATTCTTTTTATATTTTAATAAGGACATCATTTTTCCTTAATTCCGATCAGACTTAAATAAGAGCGTATGAGTTGTCGCATTTTAAGCCATTTTATTATAATTTTCTATTACCTACTGCATACTAAATAAATAAGCCGAAGCCTTAGGTAGCAACGAGCAACCTTGTTGTTTTGTTTGTTTATGCTTAAAACACAACATACATCACACAAAAAACATCAAAAAATGAATACAACCTTTATTTAGTAAATAATATTATCTCTTTTTTAGCCAGTGATTAAGTTTTTCTTGAGAAAAGGATACCAGATAATAATAAAAATAATAATACTAAATTTATCATTTATTTACGTATTTTACGTGTATTTTCTTTATTTAATTTTTATTGCTGTTTCTTATTATCAGGATAATATCAGAATACGAATATCAAAAATGTAATTGATTTTCGTTTTATCCTTCAATATAGGAGAACTAAAATGAGTAGTTTTAAAATTGGTATTGTTGTTGGAAGTTTAAGAAAAGACTCGTACAATAAACAAACAGCAAATGCACTCATCCCACTATTTCCAAAAGACTTTACATTTCAGTTTCTCGATATAGGTATTCTCCCTCTCTATAATCAGGATGATGATAATAGTACTCCAGAAGCTGTAATACATTTCAAGCAACAAATAAAAGAGTGCCAAGGTATTATTTTTGTTACCCCCGAATATAACCGTTCTGTTCCAGGTGTACTTAAAAATGCACTAGACCAAGCATCACGACCTTATGGGACTAATGCATGGGATAATATCCCTGCAGGTATTATTGGTGTTTCCATTGGTAATATCAGTACTGCTATCGCTCAACAACATTTACGCAACTCTTTATCCTTCTTAAATATGCCAACATTAAATCAACCTGAGTGCTTTTTAAAATGGTATGACGGTATGGTTGAAAATGGACATTTTTCAGAAAAAAGTGCTAATTTTATGCAACATTGGGTTGATGCTTATGTCGCTTTTGTTAAGCACAATCAGAAATAAAAAATAAATAAAACGAGCCTAGTAATCTATTATTAAGTTATTAGGTTCGTTTTCTAATTACGACTAAGTAATGATATTTAATCTACTCGATAGCGAAATAACTTATTTAATTTCTTCTGTTATCATTTGTTTATTTTTTCTACTTTAAAAATAAATCAGCTGCTATACAAATGATAATAGCTAACTTTTTTATCCATAATTAACAATCAAAAAAAGATGATTCCTATTTTTAGTTATAATTGAATCATCGCTATATCCAAAAAATAGCCAAAACCAAAAAGTATCCATAGGATCAAAAATGACTACTCTATGATTTTTATGTAAACACAATAGCAATCAAAAAATTAAAAATGCAAATTAGAAAAGAAGGTAAATGTTTGATAATTATTTTTTTGTTAATTGATATTAATTTAAAGTATTAGGCATAATGTGCGATATATCTCTAAATAATATAACTCCCTAATTGTGATAGATGAAAAATTTACCTATATTACCAATCCATTAAATACGGACAGGTAAATCATGGATAAAAACTTAAAAGAAATCGAATGTGAGATCGCTGCACTAAAGATTGTCATAAAATCTTTACTTTCTACTTTAAGTGACAAGCAGCGGCGCGATATGTTAGGCAATATATCCTTAGTCATTGAAGATACTTCAAGCAAATATCCGCAGCTTAATGAGGTTATCAATCTTACTGAACAATATGTAAAAAAACTTACTCAGGCTTAATTCTATTTTTATATGGGATGTATACCCAAGCATCCTATCTATGTTTTAAAATCTTCTTATAATTTAATTTTTCATGTTTATTATCACCCTAAGCTAAATTTATTTAATCAAAGCTTTCTAGCAAAAAATTCGTTTATCTCATCCTAAATTTAAATAATTTTTCATTCTAATTTAATAAATTTAACTTAAAAATCACCTTCTTACTTTCTACAACATTTTCCCCTTGGAATTATTTAAATAATTAATTACTATGCAAAATAAATATTCCTACAGCAGAATAAAGACAAAACTATTGAGGTTCTTATGGAAAAAAAAGTCATCAATATCGAATATGAGGTTGCCGCTTTAAAGGTCGTTTTAAAATCTCTCTTACTAACCTTAACAACTAAACAGAAAGAATTGGTTATTCGAGATATTGATAAAACTATCAATGCAGCTTATGTTAAGCATCCACATCATAAGGATGTAATAAATAAAACAGAACAATATATAAAGAAAATGCTCTAGAATTCTGACACTGAATTTTTAGTATCATCAATAATTATCTTTATAATCGCTATGATTCTATATTAGCGCCTGTTGTAAATGATTTTTCATTTCACCAATCAAACATCATCATTGATTGATTGATGAGCTCATTAAATAATATATCTCAGCTAAGCTAAAATTTTTTTAATATAGATTAATCAATAATTAAAATAAGGGAAGAAGCTTTTCACTGCTAATAGAAAAAGAGTGTCCCCCTTTTATATTAAGATTAATTTATATAGTTTTAAATAATATTTTATTGATACCACTCATCAATACTCAATCAACGATCAAGTTAGTAATTCGAAGATAATCATATAAATTTTCATACGTTAATTTAAGACATAAAGCTAATTTCGCATTTAGATTATTAAATATAATGTGTCTAATGAGTAAAGACCTACTACCTAGACACATTTTTAAATTTTATTCTACTGCTATAAATTAACTGTGATTAGCAATATTGAATTTTTGCACGGATAACTGTAAACCTTCAGTTTGCTGCTCTAATGAAACAGCAGCAGCTGAAACCTGTTCAACTAATGAAGCATTTTGCTGAGTAACGCCATCCATTTGAGTTATTGCAACACTTACTTGTGCAATGCCTTTACTTTGCTCTTCTGATGCAATACTGATTTGCTTCATTATTGTGGTTACTTGATTAACCCCAATTAGGATCTCTTCCATAGTTGATTCCATATCATTGACGAGTTTGGTTCCCTGATTGACTCGTAACGCAGAATCAGTAATTAATACTTCTATTTCTTTCGCAGCTTTAGCACTATCCGCAGCTAAATTGCGCACTTCATTCGCGACAACCATAAATCCTCGCCCATGCGCACCGGCCCTAGCCGCTTCAACCGAGGCATTTAATGCTAGTATATTGGTTTGAAAAGCTATTTTATTAATAACATGAATAATATCTGCAATTTTCTTTGAGCTATCATAAATTCCATCCATAGTTGTAGCTACCGATTCAGCTAATGTATTTCCACGAGCGACCGTTGTGGAAGCAATATCAGCAAGCCCACTGGCTTGATAAGCATGTTCCATATTCTGATTCACCGCGGCAGTAATTTGTTCCATACTCGCGGCTGTCTCTTCTAATGCTGTGGCTTGTTCTTCTGTTCGAGAGGCAAGATCGTTATTTCCTCTTGCTATTTCAGATGCTCCACGATAAATACTTTCACTTCCCATACGAATAGTACTTACCGCTTCGTGTAAACTATTTTGCATCTCCATTAATAATGGAATCAATCTACCGGCACAATTATCACCAAATGGCTTAAGTGAATGGCTTAGATCACCTTGAGTAATTTTAATAAAATGCTGGCGAATACTTTCTAATGGCTTCTGTAACATAACCACTAAATAGCGATCAGTTAGAATTAAAATTATCACGCCTAAAATAACACTAATCAGAATCACCTTTTGAGTTAAGCTAATCAACTCATCAACTTCTAAAATAGTATTATCGATTTTAATATTCGCAATGTGGTTAAAATTTTCAGTTACTGCACCTAATTCTCGACTTAATGCAGGAGTAATATTTTTTGCATGATGTTCATATTCAGCAATAGTGCCGTTTCTTGCTAGATACATTTGGCGTTTAACCCCTTGTTCAAAAAGGGATTGCCAAACTGTCATCAATTCTTGAGAGACTTTTTCATCCATTGGGCCTGGAGAAACAGATTTCATATATTCTAACTGTTTTTCCATATTATTCATGGCTACTTGTGAAGGTGTAAAATCAACTTCTTTACCTGCTGCTTTTTGCTCGATAACTCGATTTAAACGAGTCACAAATCGAAAATACTGATCATTTCCCTGACTTAACGCTGCCATTTGTTTTATTATTTGATTATCGGCTTGATTACCTTTAGATATCTGCGATAAAGACCATGCACTATATGCACTCACACCACCAAATATCAAACATAACAAACCAAGTATCACTAACATCATTAGACGAATAGTAATATTGCGAAGTTTCTGCATTTAATTTCTCAACTGACAAGATAAAGTAATCCCAATAGGGGCTAATCTATTCTTATCGTCACTTTTTCAATTAATTTTAATTTTTTACTAATATTTTTTATAAATTAGTTTTTTATTTTTTATACACAGAAAGAGTTAGTACTGAGAAGCAAAAGTGTTACTTATATAACAGTTTTTTAAATAATATAAAAAAACAGACAATCACTTTAAAATCATATGGTTAGCATAAAAATCACAAAGGTGATTAATAAAGGAAGTTTAAGATATTTTATTTATATAATTTTTATCAAGAATTTGTAAATTTTAGGGGAATTCAATGAGATTTACTTGGAGCGGGCGAAGGGAATCGAACCCTCGTATAGAGCTTGGGAAGCTCTCGTTCTGCCATTGAACTACGCCCGCAGTATAATTTTTAGATTATACGCCCACTAACTTGAACAGCAATCCCTCGATAATTTAAATGCTTACTTTATCACCAATAACAATGTAATATATTGTTATTAAAAACAAAAAAGCCACCTTGCAGGTGGCTCTATGAGTATTCAATAACTCAATAATAATTACGCTTGTGATGATTTACTCGGACGCATTGCTGGGAATAAAATAACATCACGAATAGTATGACTATTCGTAAACAGCATTACCATGCGGTCGATACCTATACCTAAGCCCGCCGTTGGTGGTAAACCGTGTTCTAATGCCGTGATGTAGTCATGGTCAAAGAACATTGCTTCGGCATCACCCGCTTCTTTTTGGCGTACTTGTTCTTCAAAACGTTCTGCTTGGTCTTGTGCATCATTAAGCTCTGAGAAACCATTACCGATTTCACGACCACCAATAAAGAATTCAAAGCGGTCGGTGATAAATGGATTGTCATCATTACGACGCGCCAGTGGCGAAACTTCTGCCGGATATTCAATGATAAAAGTAGGTTGAATTAAATGACTTTCAGCTACTTCTTCAAAAATCTCACACTGCACACGACCTAAGCCCCAGCTTTTCTCAATTTTAATACCTAGTGATTGAGCAATAGCAGCCGCTTTATCCATATCATCAAGATCAGCCATTACGGTTTCTGGACGATATTTGCAGATAGCTTCTTTCATGGTGAGTTTTTCAAATGGTTTACCAAAATCAAACTCTTCATCACCATATTTCACTAATGATGAACCAAGAACATTTTGAGTTAATGTACGGAATAACTCTTCAGTTAGTTCAATCAGATCACGGTAATCGGCATACGCCATATAGAGTTCCATCATAGTGAACTCTGGGTTATGTCGTGGTGATACACCTTCGTTACGGAAGTTACGGTTGATTTCAAATACGCGATCAAAACCACCTACAACCAAACGTTTTAAATACAGTTCTGGTGCAATACGTAGATACATATCAATATCTAGCGCATTATGGTGAGTGATAAATGGACGCGCACTCGCTCCACCAGGGATGGTTTGCATCATCGGTGTTTCAACTTCCATAAAACCTTTATTCACCATAAATTGGCGGATACCCGCCATTACTTGTGAACGAATTTGGAAAGTTTTACGTGACTCATCATTAGATATCAGGTCTAAATAACGCTGGCGATAACGCATTTCTTGGTCAGCTAAACCGTGGAATTTATCCGGTAAAGGACGCAGCGCTTTAGTCAATAAACGCACTTCGTGACAGTGAATACTTAATTCACCTGTTTTCGTTTTGAAAACACGACCACGAGCACCTAAAATATCGCCAAGATCCCATTTTTTAAACTGCTCGTTATAAATGCCTTCGGGAAGATCATCACGAGAGACATAAAGCTGAATACGACCACCCATGTCTTGCAATGTAGCGAAAGATGCTTTACCCATAATGCGGCGAGTCATCATACGACCTGCAATTGAAACTTCCACATTCGCTGCTTCTAACTCTTCTGCGCTCATTGCATCATATTTTTGATGTAATTCGTCAGACATTGCATCTCTGCGGAAATCGTTTGGGAATGCGTTACCATTACTACGTAAAGTAGATAATTTTTCGCGGCGTGTTTGCAGTTCGTTATTTAAATCAGGTGCCTGCTCCGCACCTTGTTGCTGTTGCGACATGTTTTTCCTCACAGGCCCGCTTTTAAGCTAGCTTCAATAAATTTATCAAGGTCACCATCTAATACAGCTTGTGTATTGCGTGTTTCCACGCCGGTGCGTAAGTCTTTAATACGCGAATCATCGAGGACATAAGAGCGGATTTGGCTACCCCAGCCAATATCTGATTTATTATCTTCCATAACTTGCTTATCTGCATTTTTCTTTTGCATTTCCAGCTCATACAACTTTGCTTTCATCTGTTTCATTGCCTGATCTTTATTCTTATGTTGAGAGCGATCATTTTGGCATTGAGTGACTAAACCGGTAGGAACATGGGTAATACGTACCGCTGATTCTGTTTTATTGACATGCTGACCACCAGCACCAGAAGCACGGTAAACATCGATACGTAAATCGGCTGGATTAATTTCAATATCAATATCGTCATCAACTTCAGGATAAATAAATGCAGAGCTAAATGAAGTATGGCGACGACCACCTGAGTCAAATGGACTTTTACGTACAAGACGGTGAACGCCTGTTTCTGTACGTAACCAACCATATGCATATTCACCAATGATCTTAATTGTTGCAGATTTTAAGCCAGCAACGTCACCATCTGACTCTTCAATAATCTCAGTTTTAAAACCCCTAGACTCAGCCCAACGTAAATACATACGCATTAGCATACTTGCCCAGTCTTGTGCTTCTGTACCGCCAGAACCCGCTTGTAAATCTAAATAACAAGATGCGCTATCATATTCACCAGAGAACATGCGACGAAATTCTAATTGTTCTAGCTTTTGATTTAATACATTTAATTCTGCGACAGCTTCGTTGAAAGTTTCTTCATCGTCAGCCTCAACAGCGAGTTCAAGTAAACCAGAAACATCTTCTAGCCCTTGATCGAGTTGATCAATAGTTTCTACTATTGCCTCAAGAGATGAACGCTCTTTACCTAATGCTTGCGCCCTTTCTGGCTCATTCCAGACATCAGGTTGTTCTAACTCTGCGTTAACTTCTTCTAAACGCTCTTTCTTGGCATCATAGTCAAAGATACCCCCTGAGGACGTGAGTTCGTTGCGACACTTCCTCGATTTGGTGTTTTACTGGATTGATTTCAAACATGCTTTTTCGTCTTTATGTTGTTTTTAAAAACAATTGGAATAAATTTTGAACCGCATATTGTAACGGATCTATCAGTGGGTTTATAGCATTTATATTCAATTGTCTATGGGATTGTCACAACGCTTTCCACTCTGCTGTTTATGTCAGCAAATATTATTATTTTATCAATATTAACAAGGCCAAATATGTTCAACTAAAAGCTGAGGATTACGCTGACCTCGATATTCGTTAATATCTAGTCGATAAGCAATTTCAACCGTTTTGATACTGTTATCAGGCCATACATTTCTATCAATATTAAATGCAATAGCATCTATTAGTACGTTGCTATTTAATGGCTGAAGTATCATTTTCAAATGTTTTTCCCCTACAATCCGAGGTTTTAATAACTGAAATTTCCCATCAAACAACGGTTCTGGAAATGCTTGGCCCCAAGGACCCGCTTCTCGCAACATTTCGGCGGTAGGTAAAGTTAATTGGCTGTCTGTTAACTCACCATCAGATAAAATCACACCTTGCAGTTGTTCTTTCGAAACAAGCTCTGCCATTAATGATGAAAAGTGCTGCTGAAAAAGAGTAAATTTATCTTCTTCTAATGAAAGCCCTGCCGCCATTGCATGACCACCAAATTTCACCATCAAACCTGGGTTTAAGGTATTTAGTCTTTCTAGTGCATCCCTTAAATGTACACCATGAATAGAACGACCAGAGCCTTTTAACAAGCCATCACCACTAGGTGCAAAAGCAATAACAGGGCGATGCAATTTTTCTTTAATTCGAGAAGCCAATATTCCGACAACACCTTGATGCCATTCAGGATGATAAATTGCTAATCCATTGGGTAAATCATGCTGAGTTCCCATAAACTGGCGAAATATCGTTGAGGCTTCTTCTTGCATTCCAGCTTCTATTTCACGACGAGTCTGATTTAAGCCATCAAGCTCATTTGCAATTTCGCGTGCGGTGCCAATATCATCGGTTAATAAAAGCGCTACGCCTACCGACATATCATCAAGGCGTCCCGCTGCGTTTAATCGAGGCCCTAAAGAAAAACCAAAATCACTACTCACAAGTTGGGATAATTCTTTACGAGAAACTTCTGTCAGCGCTTTAATACCCGCGCAACAATGCCCAGCTCTCACTCGACGTAACCCTTCATAAACAAAAATACGGTTGTTTTCATCTAGAGGCACCACATCAGCAACGGTTCCTAATGCGACTAAATCGAGAAAATCAGCCATATTAGGACGTTTTAACTTCTGCTGTTCAAACCACCCTTGTTTTTCAAGTTCGGCTCTCAGTGCTGTCATCAGATAAAATGTCACCCCAACACCGGCTAACGATTTAGAAAGAAAAGCGCAATCATCAAGATTAGGGTTAATAATGGCATCTGCAGCTGGCAGCGATTGCCCTGGCAAATGGTGATCGGTAACCAGTACACGAATACCATATTCATGAGCAACATCAACACCTTCAAAAGAAGAAATACCATTATCTACAGTGATAATAAGCTCTGCGCCTTTTTTCGCCACATCATGAACGACTTGCGGGCTTAATCCATAACCATCATCAAAACGATTAGGAATATGATAACTCACTTGCTGATATCCCATCTGGCGCATTACTTTTATTGCCAGTGCAGTACTGGTTGCGCCATCAGCATCAAAATCACCAACAATCACAATCTTTAATTGTCGCTTTAGTGCATCAATTAATAACTCAATCGCAGTGTCAATTCCTGTTAACGATTGATAATGCAGTAGACCTTTTAAGCTTCTTTCTAATTGCGAATCTGAGGTTATTCCCCTATTCGCATAAATTTGCCGCAACAGTGGATCTAAACTTTCTGGCAATTGTGTTGATTGAGCTGCACGACGGAGTAATTTGGGTTCGATAGTGACCATAACGCGTTATTACTTCTCTTCTTTATCAAGTAGTTCAATTAAATCTTTAGCAGAAATATATCCACCATAAATACTCGCATTAGGTAAAATAATGGCGGGTGTGCCTTGGATCCCCATCATTGTGCCTAATTTAAAATGCTCATTGATATTAATTTTTTTGCATTCATCAATAGGGACAATAGCATCACCTTTAAATGCACTATCTAATGATTTTTTAGGAAAACCACTACACCAAACTGCATTCATCTGTTTGCTAACTGCATTATTGCTGACACCATTACGAGGAAAGGCTAAATAACGAACAGTAATACCTTGCTTGTTTAACTCAGGAACTTCTTGATGTAACTTTTTGCAATAAGGGCAACTAATATCAGTAAAGATAGTTATAACATGGCGTTCATTACGGGCTTTATAAACAATCATTTCATTCTTTAGTGAATCCACTTTTTTCATGATTATCTGATTTGCGATACTCACTGGCTCACCATTACTAATATTATAAATAGGTCCCGCGGTTAAATATTTACCATCATCAGTAATATAAAAAATACCTTTATCAGAAAGTACCGCGTTTAATCCAACAATGGGCGTTGGTTGAATACTTTCGGCTTTGATTTGCATTTTTGCAAGTTGCTCTTCTATTAAATTGTTGTCTGCTAAAACAGGTATTGATACCAAACTCAATAATATAGGCAACCATAGCATTTTCTTTTTCATTCTAATTCCTATTCTACGCCTACAGAGAGGCTAACCCCTTGGATGATGCTGCTGATGAAGCGTTTTCAATCGCTCGGTAGCAACATGGGTATAAATCTGTGTTGTAGAGAGATCACTATGCCCCAATAACATCTGTACAACGCGCAAGTCTGCGCCATGATTTAAAAGATGTGTTGCAAATGCGTGTCTCAATACATGGGGTGATAACTTTTCGCTATCTATTCCTGCAATCACTGCATAATGTTTTATACGATGCCAAAAGGTTTGTCGTGTCATTTTCTGCCCTCTTAAACTGGGGAAAACAATGTCATCTGTTTTTCCTTGCATCAGTGTCGGTCTTCCATATTGCAGATATTGTTCAAGCCAGTAAATAGCTTCTTCGCCTAAAGGAACTAAGCGTTCTTTATCACCTTTACCAATAACACGTAGCACACCTTGTCTTAAACTAATATCAGGTAGTGATAATCCGACTAATTCAGAAACTCGCAACCCACAAGCATAAAGAACTTCAAGCATTGCTTTATCGCGCAACTCAATGGGTTCATCAATGCAAGGTGCGTTAAGTAAATCTTCAATTTGTCGCTCACTTAAATCTTTAGGAAGTCGTTTGGGTAATTTAGGTGTTGATAACAGCGCGCTAGGATCATCCAACCGTAACTTTTCACGATAAAGATATTGAAACAACCGACGCATTGTACTTAACAAACGCGCCGCACTACTGGCTTTATATCCTTCATCAAGTCGAACAGCGAGAAAAGATTGAAGATCTAATGTTGTTACAGATAGCCAATCTAGCTGATTTTTATCTAACCATTGACCTAAAGCTTGTAAATCTAATCGATAGGAACTTAGGGTGTTTTCAGATAATCCTTGTTCTAACCAAATATTATCTAAAAATTGCTCGATAATGAGATCTGTTTTGTCTTTTACGCTTGTTGTATGCGTTGTTGGTTGTTTTACGTCACTCACAGACATTTCCCTTATGTTGCTATACAAGCTTTACATTATGCCTCATCAAAAAAGTTTTCTGGTACAATAGTGTCCTTTATTGGCAAAATATCTTAAAACTTTCATGAAAATTGGTCTATTTTACGGTTCCAGCACCTGTTACACCGAAATGGCGGCAGAAAAAATTCGTGACATTCTCGGTGAGGAGTTTGTTGACCTCTATAATGTCCAAGAGTGTGATATTACGCTTATGGAACAGTACGACATTCTTATTTTAGGCATTCCAACTTGGGATTTTGGTGAAATTCAAGAGGATTGGCTAAATATTTGGGAAGTTCTGCCTACATTAAATTTAAAAGACAAACTAATTGCTATGTATGGCATGGGCGATCAGGTCGATTACAGCGAATGGTTTCTTGATGCACTAGGTATGCTTTATCATCATTTACTACCAAGCGGCGTTAAATTTATCGGTTTTTGGCCTGTTGAAGGTTATGAATTTGTCAGCCCTAAACCGTTGTCTGATGATGGTAAATATTTTGTTGGTTTAGCACTGGATGATGTAAACCAATTTGAAGAAACCGACGAACGTTTATCACAATGGTGTATGCAAGTTTTACGTGAAGTTGAAGAAAATTTGTAGATTTATAAAGCTGAAAACTTAAAAATAAGTACATGTTTTCATTTTTATTAACGTCACAATTTAAAACCCAATGGTTTACCTACCAATACCCAGTATTTAAATATCTGGGTATTGCATTAATAATTGAGAAAAGTTTCGCCATTCACATTCAGGCATGCTATCAAAAGCCACCCAGAGCGTTATCTTTTTTTTATTTAAAATAGAGGTTAATGTTATTTTAGTACCAAATCGACTTATCCACGGTTGCTTAATTAATTGCCACTCGTGAAGTTTCCATTGAATACGATTTCCATTAAGTAAAACTATATCACCTTTGATCTTACTAATATTTTTTTGAGTAAAATACCAACTCGCTATTAGTAAAAGTAACAGAGGAACCCAAATATAAATAAAATCGGCAGGCCAAGGGTAAAGTAAAAGCGCTATTTCAAAAGCGACATAGACGCCAGTTGAAAATAGCTGTGTAAACCAAGAAACGGTGAGATGAGATTTCCATAAAATCACGAGTTATTTCAACTCCGTATTAATAAATAATGAAGCAATAAATGTATTCTAAAATAATAATACACGCTTTATTATGAAACTTCTTTGTTCCATTTAAAAATATCTGTTAGCTATTATTTTCTGCTTTTCATTATATTTATACTCTTTAATAGGTTAATAAAAAAGCAAATTGAATTCGATACAATAAACCATACCGTCATCTGATTAAAATAATCATAACTTATCGGCTAAAAACAAAGAAAAAATAGTGATAAAAAAGAAGGTTAAACTTCATTTTCTAGAGATTACACGCAATTTTTTGATTATAAAGAATGCTATTTCATTAAAATATTATAAGTCTATTGTTTCTGTCACAAGTTTCTGTTTATACAAAGTAAAACGCCTTTATTTTAAAAATAAAGGCGTTCTTTTATTATATTGTTTTTATAATCTATTTATTATCGGTATTTATCAACAATATCAGCCATTCTTGCTTTATTACGCTCTTGAATTAATTTAACAATATAATAAAGTTTATCGTCTTCAGGACGGCCATGGTTCATTAACCAGTTGAATAAATCGGGATCAGCGCACTCTAGTAAGCGAACAAACAGCGCTTTATCATCATCAGATAGCGTATCATACTCGTTTTCGAAAAAAGGCATGATGGAAATGTCTAGTTCGCGCATTCCGCGACGGCATGCCCAGTGAATTCGTGCTTTGTTCTCTATATCGATAGTCATACTCTGCTCTTTGCATTGTTCAAATCAAGAAATACCACTATTTCTTCCTGCCTTTGATGATAGTCTTATCATGAAATTTTTAACATCAAAATGATCACAGTTTGACGGTTTAATCTCAATATCTTTTCTCAGCAACCCTTTGAACGTAAATAGTTTGTTATTTATAAATATTTTTTCTGTGCTCTATAAATAATAATGACTTGCATTGTCTTGGGACTCTTTTACCATAAACAACAATATCTGATTAATAAAATGGCTGGTGATGTCATGACTCAAAATTCTATTCAAACTAAACGCCCTCATGCAGCAATCAATCTACCGTTAACACTGATTTCTTTAGATGAGTGGTCACTGATAACAGCAACTGGCGCTGATAGTGAAAAATATCTACAAGGTCAATTAACTGCCGATATTGCAGCATTACCGGCAACAGAACACACTTTGGCTGCGCACTGTGAAGCAAAAGGCAAAATGTGGAGCACACTGCGCTTTTTCCACCAGCAAGAAGGGTTTGCTTATATATTGCGTAAAAATGTCGCGCAAAAGCAGTTGAGCGAATTAAAAAAATATGCCGTATTTTCAAAGATAACCTTAGTGGAAAAAAAGGATGCCGTATTATTAGGACTTGCAGGACAAGGCGCGGCACAAGCTTTAGCAGAATTTTTCCCAGTAATTCCTCGTAAAGCTAATGAAGTGGTTCATCACGAAGGCTCTTACTTGCTGCAATTGCCTTTACCTATCGAGCGTTTTTTAATTGTCACGGATGAAGATACAGCAAGAACGCTCGCTACCACACTAAACGCAGAAACCAGCAATAGCGAACAATGGTTAGCGCTTGATATTGAAGCTGGATATCCCGTTATTGACACACCTAATATTGAGCAATTTTTACCACAGGCGACCAACTTACAAGCTCTGCCACATAGTATTTGCTTTAAAAAAGGCTGTTATACGGGTCAAGAAATGGTATCCCGAGCAAAATTTAGAGGTGCAAATAAACGTGCTATGTATTTATTATCTGGTGGTGGTACTGAATTACCAGAAATAGGTGGCAGTGTAGAGTGGCAATTAGGCGAAGATAAATGGCGTAAAACAGGCACTGTATTAAGTGCTGTTCGTATGGCTGATAATACTATTATTGCCGAAGTTGTGATGAACAATGATATGGAAGCTGACAGTATTTTTCGCGTTCAAGGCGATAACATCAGCAAACTATCTATTAAACCATTACCTTATTCTTTAGACGAAGAATAATACTTATTTCAACACGAACGGATTTTTATGACTCAATTACCTAATGGGGCTTTTGGCCCCTTTTCCGATACCATCAACTTTATTATTGAATTAGACAAACTCAAACGCGTTTATCGTAAAAACAACGTATTAGATAATAGCCGCTCTGAAAATACGGCTGAGCATAGCTGGCATTTCGCCGTAGCAGCCATGAGCTTTCAGCCTTATGCTGGTGACATTGATATTGGTCGCGCTATTCAATTGGCATTAGTTCACGATATCGTTGAAATAGATGCAGGTGACGTGATGGTATATGACGTTGCTGCTCGTGAAGCGGTAAAAGAGCAAGAGCAAAAAGCGGCAAGACGTATTTTCTCTTTATTACCGTCACCTCAAAGTGAGTATTTTCTGAATTTATGGCTGGAATATGACGCAGCTGAAACGCCAGAATCTCAATTTGCTAATATTCTTGATCGCACAATGCCAATGCTAATGAACTTACATAACCAAGGTCAAAGCTGGGTAGAAAATAATATCCGCTTAGAGCAAGTATTAGCACGCAATCTGTTTATTGAAGAACAATGGCCTGAATTCTGGCAATATCTCTACCCGCAGTTATTAGCAGCAAAAGAGAAAGGTTGGCTGAAGTAAGAGTCTGAAATAACGTTCTTTCATTAATGAAAAAATACCGATGGTTAACCCATCGGTATTTTATTTAAGAATATTGCTAGATTAAAAGCTTATTCGTAATCGCTAATTGGCGCACATGAGCAATGTAAATGGCGATCACCATAAACATCATCAAGGCGTTTTACTGCCGGCCAATATTTATTGCTCTTAGTCGCGTCACTTGGGAATACCGCACATTCACGGCTATAACTATGTGACCACTCTTGTACTAATTCATATTGCGTATGTGGCGCATTCACTAATGGGTTATCATCTATCGGCCAAATGCCGTTATCAACTTGAGTAATTTCAGCACGAATCGAAAGCAGCGCTTCAATAAAGCGATCAATTTCAACTTTACTTTCAGACTCTGTCGGCTCAATCATTAAAGTACCCGCAACAGGGAAAGACATCGTTGGTGCGTGGAATCCATAATCGATTAAACGTTTAGCAACATCCATTTCACTAATACCGAAGTTCGCTTTTAGTGGACGAATGTCAATAATACATTCATGAGCAACATAGCCATCAGCGCCAGCATAAAGAATGTCGTAATCTTTTTTCAGCCGTTGAGCAATATAGTTCGCATTTAAAATAGCCACTTGACTAGCTTGTTTAAGCCCTTCTGCACCCATCATACGAATATACATCCAGCTAATAGGTAAGATAGATGCGCTACCAAATTGGGCAGCTGAAACAGCACCTTGTGTTGTTACGTGATCCATTTCTACAACAGAGTGTCCTGGTACAAACGGCGCTAAGTGCGATTTTACACCGATAGGACCCATACCTGGGCCACCACCACCATGAGGAATACAGAAAGTTTTATGTAAATTAAGATGAGAAACATCAGAACCAATAAAGCCGGGTGTTGTGATCCCCACCTGCGCATTCATATTTGCGCCATCAAGATAAACTTGTCCACCATATTGATGAATAATGTCACAAACTTCGCGAATACCTTCCTCATAAACACCATGAGTCGATGGATAAGTCACCATTACACAAGAAAGCTCAGTTTGATGTTTTTCGGCTTTAGCTTTTAAATCTGCAATATCAATATTTCCATTGTCATCACAGCCCACAACGACCACAGTCATACCCGCCATATGTGCAGATGCTGGATTTGTACCATGAGCTGAACTTGGAATTAGACAAATATGACGCTCACCTTCGCCACGGCTTTGATGATAACGGCGGATCGCTAATAATCCTGCATATTCACCTTGCGCTCCTGAATTTGGTTGCATACACATAGCATCGTAGCCAGTCAGTGCTGCTAACCATGTAGAGAGCTGTTCAATCATTATCTGATAGCCTTTAGCTTGATAAGGCGGGCAGAACGGATGAAGCTCAGTAAATTCAGGCCACGTAATTGGGATCATCTCAGCAGCAGCATTAAGTTTCATCGTACAAGAGCCTAATGGGATCATTGCTTGATTTAACGCTAAGTCTTTATTTTCTAAACGATGCATATAACGCATCATTTCCGTTTCACTGTGATAATTATGGAAATTCTCATGAGTTAACACAGCATCATTACGCAGCATTGATGTAGGAATAGAACTAGATGATGATGCAACTTTTGCATCCAGCGAATCAATATCAACGCCAAGTGCTTTACCGCTAATAATTTCTATCAGTGCGAGGACATCTTCACGCGTTGTTTTTTCGCTTAATGTCACCCCCACTGCACCCGCAATATCAGTACGTAAATTAATTTCAGCATCTTTAGCTCGTTGTAATACACCCGCTTTATCCGTGGTTTCAACTGCTAAAGTATCAAACCAAGTTTGATGACGTAACGTCATGCCATTTTGTTTTAAACCCGCTGCTAAAATATCCGTTAAACGATGAATACGTTGTGCGATTTTTTTCAGTCCTTCTGGACCATGATAAACCGCATACATTGCAGCAATATTGGCAAGCAGCACTTGTGATGTACAAATATTAGAATTGGCTTTTTCTCGACGAATATGTTGTTCGCGGGTTTGCATTGCCATTCGTAATGCACGATTACCTGCTGCATCACGAGATACACCAATAATACGTCCTGGCATAGCTCGTTTATATTCATCACGACAAGCAAAGAATGCCGCGTGAGGCCCACCATAACCCATAGGTACGCCAAAACGCTGCGCTGAACCTAAAACAATATCAGCACCTTGATGCCCCGGTGCCGTTAATACCACCAGCGCCATTAAATCAGCAGCAACACTGGTAATAATTTTACGATTTTTTAATTCAGCTAATAATTTACTGTAATCATGCAGTTCGCCAGTTGTGCCAACTTGCTGCAATAGCACACCAAACACGCCTTCAAGTTCTAATACTTTTTCTGCTTTATCAACAATGACTTCAAAACCAAAGGTATCAGCACGTGTTTTCACGACATCTAATGTTTGTGGATGAACATCATCTGAAACAAAAAAACGCTCTGCATTTTTTAGTTTGCTTACACGTTTTGCCATTGCCATTGCTTCTGCCGCAGCGGTTGCTTCATCAAGTAATGAGGCTGATGCTAAATCCATTCCAGTGTAATCAATAGTGACTTGTTGAAAATTTAACAGTGATTCAAGACGTCCTTGAGAAACCTCTGGTTGATAAGGCGTATAAGCAGTGTACCAACCCGGATTTTCTAATAAATTACGTAAAATCACCGGCGGAAGTACAGAAGGTGCATATCCCATACCAATATAAGAAGTGAAACGTTTATTTTTGCTGGCGATAGCTTTTAATTCAGCTAAGGCAACTTGTTCTGTCGCCCCTTCACCAACATCAGGAGGCGTAGCTAATTGAATATTATCAGGAACAATCTTTTTAGTTAATTCATTCAAAGAAGAGACACCAACAGCACTGAGCATCTCTTTAATTTGTTCTGGGGATGAACCGATATGGCGACGAATAAACTCATCACGATATTCTAATTGATGTAAAGTCTGTGTCATTGCGAGTAATTTCCTGAATTTCACTGTGGATTTATAAAGAATTATTTAATTAACAACAGCTTAATAGACAAAGAAAAACGCCCCGTCATATGATGGACGAGGCGTTGTTTTTACTCTTCGTTATCTACCAACTCTTGATAGCCTTCGGCACTGAGTAAGTCATTTAATTCGCTTTCATTATTAGCTTTAATGCGAAATAACCACCCTTCACCATATGGCGCACTGTTTACTAGCTCAGGAGAACCCTCTAACTCTTCGTTTACAGCAATAATTTCACCCGATAACGGCGAATAAATATCAGAAGCCGCTTTTACTGATTCGGCAACTGCACAATCTTCGCCTGCATTCACTTCTCTACCGACTTCAGGTAAATCGACAAACACCATATCACCTAAAAGCTCTTGTGCATGTTCAGAAATGCCTACGGTGTATTCACCATTGCCTTCAGAACGAACCCATTCATGAGATTGTGCATATTTTA
Organism: Proteus hauseri; assembly: GCF_004116975.1. NCBI lineage: Bacteria > Pseudomonadati > Pseudomonadota > Gammaproteobacteria > Enterobacterales > Morganellaceae > Proteus > Proteus hauseri. The sequence continues at coordinate 421,492 of NZ_CP026364.1, forward strand.
ATTCACTCGGTATTTGACTCATTGACCATACTCTCCATTGAAAATAGTTATGCGTGTTATACCAATGCTTTACCAGAACGAACAAATCCTGGCTTCACAACTTCGACTGGCATTTCACGATTACGCATTAATACAATTGCGCTATCCTTAATACTTGCAGGAACTCTTGCTAATGCAATGCTAAAGCCTAATGTTGGAGAGAAAGTTCCGCTAGTCACAATACCTTCTTGGATTTCTCCATTATCGTCAGTAAAGTGAACTGCTGTACCTGCTCGTAACACACCTTTTTCTCGCATCACTAAACCCACAAGTTTATCTGTGCCTGTTGCGCGTAATTTTTCTAATGCTTCTCTACCAATAAACTGACGATCCTCAGGTGCCCATGCTATCGTCCAACCCATATTAGCTTCGAGAGGATTGATTGTTTCATCCATCTCTTGGCTATAAAGATTCATTCCCGCTTCTAAACGTAATGTATCTCTTGCACCTAATCCCGCAGGCTTTACGCCCACAGCTAATAACTTACGCCAAAAATCAACAGCCTGTTCTTTTGGCATGGCGATTTCATAGCCTGCTTCACCGGTATAACCCGTTGTAGCGATAAATAATTCATCAAGTTGTACGCCATAAAATGGCTTCATGGCTGAAACAACTTGGCGTTGTTGTTCGATTAATAAACTTTGGACTTTTTCTTGTGCATGAGGGCCTTGAACAGCAATTAAAGCAAGATCGTCACGCACTTGAATATCGACGGCATAATCTTTGGCATGTTCTGTTATCCATGCGAGGTCTTTTTCGCGCGTTGCTGAGTTCACCACAAGGCGATAGAAGGTTTTATCAAAGTAATAAACGATAAGGTCATCAATAACACCACCGGATGCATTAAGCATTCCGGTATAAAGCGCCTTGCCTTTTTCGGTGAGTTTAGCGATATCGTTCGCTAATAAATAACGCAGAAAATCATGAACTTGAGCACCATGTAAATCTACAATGGTCATATGAGAAACATCGAACATACCTGCATCACGGCGTACAATATGGTGTTCATCAAGTTGAGAGCCGTAATGTAACGGCATCATCCAACCATGGAAATCAACCATACGAGCACCGCAGGCTACGTGCTCATCATATAACGGAGTCTGTTTTGCCATTCTTCCCTCTTTCTACTTTTACTTTAGATTATTCAGAGAACGCATATTGTTAAATATAAAATAGAACCTGATTAAAAATCATAGAATTAACTAGTAAGTTAAATTAATTTTTAAACATACATTTAACAATCATGAGCAATTAACGTACAGCGCAAACGATACCATCCCCTTGAACTTAGCATTGTGAGAAAAAATAAACCATAAGTTAAAATAGGGTATTACCGTTCTTAATGATAAGGGAGAGCTATAAGTATGCAGAACTAATGATTGTAAATATGCGGTTCAACACTCATTTTTAGTGAAGAATTACTGAAAAAGGGGAGGTATCACAAAGAATAGGCTGAAAAAATAGATTTTTTTAGTTCTATTTCTTCAGCTAAACATAAGTAAAAGTAATGTGAAATAAGAGATAAATTAGATTTTTTCAACTGAAGTGGAATTTTTATCACTTAGCCATTCAGGTAAATCAGAAATACCCATTGCTTGCTCAAGCAACTTAGGTTTTACGCCAGGTAAACTATCTGCTAACGAAAGCCCTATATCTCTTACTAATTTTTTAACTGGGTTATTGCCAGCAAAAAGCTCTCTAAATCCTTGCATACTAGCCAACATAACCGCTGCCGCATGTTTACGACGTCGTTCAAAACGTCTCAAATAGAGATATTCACCAAAATCTTTGCCTTCTGCTTTTAGGCGTCTAATTTCACCAATTAATTCGGCCACATCCATAAAACCAAGATTAACACCTTGTCCTGCTAAAGGATGAATTGTATGAGCCGCATCGCCTAATAGCGCTAAGCGAGGAGCCGCAAATTGACGAGCATAACGGCCTGTTAGCGGTATTGTCATGCGCTCGCTGATTAATTCACATTGTCCTAAGTGCATATCAAAAGTAACACCGAGTGTACGCTCAAATAAGGTTTTATCGGCATTTTTATATTCTTGCGCCAGATTTGCGGGTAAAGACCAAACAATAGAACTTGTCTGTGGGTCTGATAGTGGTAAAAACGCTAAAATACCTTCACCATGAAAGACTTGGCGAGCGATATTTTCATGAGGTTGTTCAGTACGAATAGTAGCAACTAATGCGTGATGTTCATAATCCCAAAAAGTCAGTGGAATATCTGCATTTTTACGCAACCAAGAGTTGGCACCATCAGCACCAACGACTAATCTTGCGGTAAGCATCTCACCATCATTTAGCGTAATAAAAGCATCATTTTCCCCCCACACTACACGTTCAATTTGAGTTGGCGAGTAAAATGTAATATCACTGTGACTTTCGCACTTTTGCCAAAGTACTTCGCGAATTAAATGGTTCTCAATGATAGAACCTAGGTGAGTAAATCCCTCTTTTTGAGCCGAGAATTGAATACGGCCAAAGCTGTCTTTATCCCACACTTCCATACCTTGATAAGGTGTTGCTCGTAATGCATTAAGGTTTTCCCACACACCTAATTTTTTAAGCAATAATTCACTTGCAGTATTAATTGCTGATACCCGTAATGCAAAATCATCTTGCGGGTGGAAATGTTCTGTTACTGGATGATTTTCTATTATCGCTATACGTAAACCACACCCGTGTAATCCGCAGGCTAATGCAAGCCCAACCATTCCACCACCAGCAATAACAACATCAAATGATTTCATAATAAAAGTATCCTAAAAACAATTATACTTGGTCAGTCCAACCTAAGGTTTGGTGTGCCAATCTGTTACGTAAAGCAGGAACAAGCTCCATTGCCATTAAGCCAAGATTGCGAGATATAATTAAAGGCATACAGCGGTTAGCGAATACTTTAACTAACCCATCAGTGATCCCGATAGTTTCTTCTCTATCGCTTTGGCGCAGCTGTTGATATTGAGATAACACTTGGTAACTCCCAATATCAGCACCAGAATTAATTGCCTTAGTTAATGTATTCGCCAATGTCATCACATCTCGTAGACCGAGATTAAAACCTTGCCCAGCAATTGGATGAAGCGTTTGTGATGCATTTCCGACTAAAGCAAGGCGGTGGCTGATAATCTGATTGGCTTTCTGTAATGCGAGAGGGTAACTATTACGCTTACCTATATGCTCAATGCGCCCTAATCGCCAACCAAAATCACGCTGTAAACGGGTTATGATTGTTTTATCATCCCATTTTGCTATTTCAGCCTGTTTTTCCATGGGATGACACCATACTAGTGAGCTACGGCCTTCACTCATTGGTAGCATCGCCAATGGTCCAAATTCTGTAAAGCGTTCAAAAGCTTTACCTTGCGGGTCAATTTCTGTTTTTACATTAGCAATCACCGCGATTTGCTCATAAGGTTCGCGTTGCCGTTGGATATGGCATTGACGTGCTATTGCCGAATAAGTCCCATCGGCGGCGACTAATAAATCACCTTTTAACCGAGTGCCATCATTAAGTGTGACTTCAACGGAGTCAATATCGCGATGAACATACTCAACTTTTGCTGGGCAATATAATTGAATATTGGGCTGTTTTTTTAATTGAGCAAAAAGCTGGCGACCCGCATCGTGTAGCTCTATTACATAGCCTAAAGCAGAAATAGCGTAGTCTTGAGCACTTATATTCACAAAACCACAGTGCCCTTTATCGGAAACATGAACATGATTAATTGGTGTAACAAAAGATTTCAGCGTTGACCAAATACCAATTTGATCTAACCGCTTTGCTGTGCCATGAGCCAATGCGATAGCTCTGGCATCAAATCCCGGATGACCTTTATCAGGCTCTGACGTTTCAATTAACGATATCGAAATTTTATCTTTATTTAGTGCAGAAAGCGCGAGCGCAAGTGTTGCACCCGCCATTCCACCACCAACGATAATCACGTTCATGTGGATATTAGCCTTAAATTTTTCCTGCCATGAGAGCTTCAATTTCATCAGGATCTTTAACCACAGAGGCGGTAAGATTTTCATTGCCCGTTTCTGTAATTAAAATATCATCCTCGATACGAATACCAATACCACGATATTCCTGAGGAACATCTGCATCAGGTGCGATATAAAGACCTGGTTCAATGGTGAGTACCATTCTTGGCTCTAAAATACGGTCACGTTCAACGCCATAATGCCCAACATCATGAACATCAAGCCCTAACCAATGACTTAGGCTGTGCATAAAGAAGCGCTGATAAGCTTTAGTTTCGATCAAATGTTCGATCTCACCGTGCATAATGCCCAGTTTAACGAGTCCCTCAACCATGATATACACCACATGTTCGGTGACTTCTTTGATACTTGTACCAGGTTTGTACAATTCGAGAGAAACATTGAGTGATTTTAAAACAATCTCGTAAATTTCACGTTGTTGACGCGTAAATTTGCCATTAACAGGGAATGTGCGTGTAATATCACCAGCGTAACCTTCATATTCACATCCTGCATCAATCAGAACCAAATCCCCATCACGCATTTTGGTTTCATTTTCGGTGTAATGCAAAATACAGCCATTTTCACCGCTGCCCACAATGCTGTTATAAGAGGGGAAACGTGCGCCATGAGAAACAAACTCATGCTCAATCTCACCTTGAAGCTGATACTCATACATACCTGGCTTACATTTTTGCATTGCACGCGTATGTGCTAATGCAGAAATTTCACCGGCTTTACGCATTAAGTCAATTTCAATATCAGTTTTAAAGAGGCGCAGTTCATGAACTATTGGACGCCAATCAACAAGTGTTTGTGGTGCTTTTAAATTACGACGAGAGCCTTTTCTTAAAGTATCTAAAGCGTTAAAGACAATTTCATCCGCAAAAGCATATTCACCCTGCGCATGATAAACAATATCCAATCCATTAAGTAATTGATATAACTGATCACCAACATCTTCATAAGGTAACGCTTTATCAATTCCTAGTTTCTCAGGTGCCGCATCTTGACCCAGCCGGCGACCAAACCAGATTTCCGCAGTAAGATCTCTAACGCGATTAAAGAGAACACTGTGATTATGAGTTTCATCACTTTTAATCAGCACAAGAATGGCTTCTGGCTCACTAAAACCCGTTAGATAAAGGAAATCACTATGCTGACGATAAGGATATTCACTATCAGCGTTGCGTTGCGCTGTTGGTGCAGCAAAAAAGATAGCCGCACTAGCAGGTTTCATCTGAGCCAATAACGCCTGACGACGGGATAAAAATTCTTGCTTATTCATACCCTCTCCTGTCTTTCTTTTATCTTTATGATTATCTATTTAATGGTGTGATTATTAATGTAATATACGTTGGTCATCTTGTTCATTACTTTCCTTGCTTTTTGGTGTAACAAAAGTAATGTAGCAAAGTTGAACAGACACTTTTACATATTCGGTGACTTCTTCAAGCGCATCTTCAAGCTCTTCTTGATTTTCCTCTTCGTCATAACCTAGTTCACCAATATTGCGTAAGTCAGTAATAACTTCGAGAAGTTCTTTATGATCAGATAATTTAGGCTGTGCAACGCCAAGCCCTAAAAGAAAATGATTAACCCAACCAGCGAGCGCATCTGCTCTTAAAAAAACAGAATCTGATTCTGCTGGAAGTAACATCGAAAAGTTAAATACACTGTCATCAAGCTGTTCATAAGTCACATGATAAAGAGCTTCAAGTTGGTCTAATAACGTTTTAGAAAACGCTAAACCTTCGTTAGTAAGATCATGTAACAGCGTTTTCCAGCTACTATCGCGAACAGCACCACAAATAAAACCTGTTATCAACCCATGCATTTCAGCGGTAGTTAGAGGAACAGTATGCTGCTGTAATAAGGTATCAATAGACTGATAACTCGGTAATGTATTTTGTTTTGACATAGAATAAAGGTCGCATTTAGGGGAATAGTTCAAGATATGCTACCATCAATAGAAGTCGCTGTACTAGTTAAGCTATGTTAATCATTGGAATTTTTGCAGTAATAGCGTTTAATACAGCGTTATAACCGTATACACTACTAACTACGTAGCACAGATTTTATGTCAGGAAGGAATCATGTCCGCACAACCCGTTGAACTTCAAATTTTTGGGCGATCATTACGTGTTAACTGCCCACCAGAACAAAGAGATGCTTTACTGGCTTCTGCTGCTGAACTTGAACAACGATTACAAGATCTCAAAGAACGCAGTGGTGTTTCGAATACAGAGCACTTGATTTTTATAGTGGCATTAAATATGAGCCATGAGTTGGCAGAAGAAAAGTTAAAAACCAGAGACTATGCCTACAATATGGAAGAGAAAATAAAAATGCTACAACAGTCCATTGAACAAGCTTTACACGATCAAGGCAAGCACCATGATCGCACTTTTTCAACTGCGAAGTAGATTTGTTCAGAAAGCACGCGTACACCACGAAATTAACAGATAATAGGTTGCTTTCTACAATTAAAATAATACAATAGTTCATAGATAGGGTGCTAAACGGCACCCAACAAATTTCTCTGAGATGTTTGCTAGTGGGCCAGTCCCCTGAGCCGATATTTCAAACACATAGAATGTGGTGGTCAGTTACTTGTGAGCATACCCGATTCGTTCAGGCAGCCTAATGGTAATAACACTACGTTCACCTTGGACCACGGGTTCAAGGGTTACAGCCTACGGCGGCATCTTGGAGACCTCTATCTAAGTTCTAAACATTAAGTATTTTATAAATGCTTAATGTTTAGAACTTTTTTTATCTCTTTTTTATACCTCTTTATCCAATTTTTAACCACTCTCTCTATTCTTACCTCTAAAGTGTGATAAATTGACTCGAGTGATATTTTTCTATTAACACCAACCATTTATTGATAGGCTGATAAATGACAAATACCTCGCTTTTTCAGCAAAGAGACCAAATCCGTAAAGTGGTTCGTCAAAAAAGACGCGCACTCACCCCAGAGCAACAACAACTCGCCGCTCAACAACTCAGTGAACAGGTTCTTTCTCATCGCAAAATCAAAGATGCAAATACTATCGCTCTTTTTCTCTCTTTTGATGGAGAAATTGATACAACACCGTTGATCTCACAATTATGGGGATTAAAAAAAACTGTTTGCCTACCTGTATTGCATCCTTTTCATCGTCACCAGTTACTCTTTTTACGTTATAGCACTGAAACTATTTTAGTTAGAAACCGCTTCAATATTTCAGAGCCACCATTAAATGTAAATGCTGTTATTCCCATTACAGATATCGACATTATATTTACTCCTCTTGTTGCTTTTGATTCGTCAGGAGAACGACTAGGTATGGGAGGCGGTTTTTATGACAGAACATTAGAAAACTGGCAGCAAAAATCATTTTATCCAATGGGACTTGCACATAGTTGCCAACAAGTAGAGCATCTTCCTGTCGCTGATTGGGATGTACCATTACCTGAAATTATTACACCAGAAAAAATATGGTGTTTTTAATCTTAGGAATATATTCCTTTTAGTTATCTTTGTTTTTTTATATTAAAAATAAAATAAAAAACATTTAATACATCCCTTATGCACATAGTAATAAGAGGGATAAATTAAAAATGTCCAACAATAAAAATAACAATATAATAAAAAGTATTAACATCATTCTCAGTTTAACAGGAAAGGAAACATTACCCTTAAAGTTAGAGCATAATAGCACTATAAAAGAATTAGAAAAAAAATATGCCTTCAAGCTAAAAACAACAGAGATAAGGTTATTATTAAAAGAAAAAACAAATCAGCCAATTATTTTTTTAGATAAAAATAATAATACTTTTATTTTATTAAAGAATAATGAAAATAAGCATCTAATTTATAATATAGCAACTAAAAAAACAGAGGTATTAAGCCATGAAAATCTAATCAAAAATTATATATCAAAATGCTACTTTCTTAAATTTAAAGAAAATAATCATTTTGATATTTCATGGTTTTATTCTGTTTTTTTAAAGTATAAAAGTACATTTAAAAACATTCTATTTTATTCATTAATTCTTCAATTATTAGCACTTGCATCCCCATTAGTTATGCAAGTTATTATGGATAAAGTAGTTATCCATCAGGCACTATCAACACTGGATGTTTTAATTATAGGATTAGTTTTCGTTGCTATTTCAGAAGGGGTATTAAAGGGCCTTAGAGAATATATTTATCATCATACAGCAAATAAAATTGATATGATGTTAAGCTTAAAACTTACTCAACATCTATTTAAACTTCCTATTGGTTATTTTAAAGCTCGTCAAACAGGAACTGTCGTAACAAGAATAAAAGAATTAGATATTATTAGAGAGTTTATTACTAATACACTATTAATCTTAGTTGTGGATTTTTCTTTTATATTTGTTTTTATCTTTGCAATGTTCACTCTATCCTTTAAATTAACATTAATATTTCTTTCCACTATTCCTTGCTATTTTATCTTAGCAAAATTACTTGCACCTAGAATAGAACAAGCTGTTCAAAAGCTATATCAAAAATCGGCTATAAATACTGCTTTTTTAACTGAAAGCCTAAGTGGAATAGAAACTATAAAAAGTCTTTCTCTTGAACCTCGATTTACACAACAATGGAATAATCAAACGCATCAACTTACTAATGAAAATCTGAGGTTAAAGAAAATTGATAATATTTCTCATTATTTCATCACTTTTATCCATAAAATTACTACCGCTTTAATTTTATGGATAGGTGCTTATGAAGTTATTTCACTTTCAATGACAATAGGCCAGCTTATCGCCTTTAATATGTTACTTGGTCACTGCTTACAACCTCTTGGAAAAGCAATAGACATCTGGGGAAAATATATTAGAGTCAAAACTGCAATCTATAATTTACAAGATATTCTTAACATTCCAAAAGAACAAGCACAAAAAACAGCGACAATACAATTAAAAGGCGAAATAATTTTTAATAGTGTTACTTTTTATTATAAAAATAATACGCCTCCTATTTTAAATAAAGTTTCTCTTCATATTAAAAAAAATGAAATAGTAGCTATTATAGGTACATCAGGCTCTGGAAAAAGTACATTAGCTAAGATGATACCTAATCTTTATACACCACAGTCAGGAAGTATTACAATTGATCATATTCCTATTTCGCAACTTGATCCCACAGTATTACGTCAGCAAATAGGTTACGTTTTACAAGAGAATTATTTATTTCATTTAAGTGTTTTTAACAATATTTGCTTATCTGTACCTAATGCCTCTTTAGAAAATGTTATTCATATTACTAAATTAGTCGGTGCTCATGAGTTTATTCTAAAGCTCCCTTTTGGTTACGACACCATTATCGCAGAAGGAGGCGCATCATTATCTGGTGGACAGCGTCAACGTATTGCCATTGCAAGAGCTATTTTATCCAACCCTAAAATTTTAATTTTAGACGAAGCAACTAGTGCATTAGACGATGAATCTCAAGAAATTATTCAAAAAAATATGCCTCTTATCGCTAAAGATAAAACTGTTTTAATTATTGCACACCGTCTTTCAACAATTAAAACCTGTCATCGAATTATTGTATTAAAAAAAGGCAAAATTATTGAAGAAGGAAAGCATGATGAACTAATAAAAAAACAAGGACATTACCAAAAAATTTGGCAAATTCAACAGGAAGGTTAATCATGAAATTAAACACTCGTTCCTTTAAAGAAATGTTTTTCAAAAATAAAAAAAAGATAATAAATTATGATTTCTATCCAAATCATATTTCTATTATTGAAAAACCTTATTCTCCTTATATACGATATATTGCATTAACACTATCAGTAAGTGTTATTATATTTATATTATGGTCTTATTTAGGAAAGCTAGATATTCAAGCACCAGCAACAGGAAAATTGATTGTTTCGGGTTATTCTCAGCATATTCAAATTTATGAACATAGTCGTCTTGTCGCTATTCATGTAGAAAATGGGCAATATGTTAATCAAGGAGCACCACTATTAACACTTGATATTTTGGGTATAGATGAGGAAATAAAAGGAATTGAAAATAAAATAAAAAATTTGTTAGCACTAAAAATTCGCTATCAAGCATTAAGTCAAAATACATCACCTCATTCTCTTTATCACTTTAATATATTGGATAAGAGTTCACAAAAAAATATTTTTTTAAGTTATAAAAAAGAGAAAGAAGAATATGACTCAAATATTAATCACATTAATTCCGATATAGAAATAAACCATAGAAATCAATCACTCATAAAACAAGAACTATCATCACTAAATATATTAAAAATTAATATTGAAGAACGATTTAAAATTAGAACAACGCTCTACAATAAAAAAACAATCAGTAAAATGGAGTATTTAGAGAGCGAAAAAGAGCTACTTGATATAAATAAGCAAATAAAAACAAAATCATCAGAAATGACAATTTTAATTGGTCAAGAAAGACAACTTAATGAATACTTAGAAAAAACAGAAAAACAAAAAGCATTAGAATGGCATGACAAATATAAACAATATGAAAGTGAAATAGTTATTTATAGACAAAATTTGAATCACTCTCAAAAACGTCAACAATTAAAATTTGTTCGTTCTCCCGTCGAAGGAACGGTTCAACAACTTTCAATTCATACATTAGGTGCTGTTTTACAACCCTCTCAAACTGTTATGGTTATTGTACCCAAAGAACAAAAGAATATTGCTGAAGTTAATATTCTTAATAAGGATATTGGTTTTATATATCCAGGGCAAAAAGCGATTATTAAACTAGATGCTTTTCCTTATACTCGATATGGCACAATTGAAGGAGAGATCATTAATATTGCTAAAGACTCTATTCAACATGAAGAGTTAGGATTAGTTTACCCTGCTTTAATTGAATTAAATAAACAATTCATTAATATAAATAACACTCAATATAAACTTACCGCGGGGATGTCTTTAGTTGCCGATATTATTATCGATCAACGCAGAATTATTGACTACTTACTGAGTCCTATTGAAGTATATAAAAATGAATCTTTAAGAGAAAGATAATAGTAAATACCAGAAAATTAAAAACACAAAATAAACAGTCAATATAAAATAAACAAAATATAGAAAATTAGATATGAAAAAAGAGAATAAATATCACCCATCTATTCTAGATGGTTTGCTTTATGTTGCTAAAAAAAATAATGATAACTTTAATAAAAAACAAATTATGCATCTATTAGGCGAGAGTAATAATTTAACTTATTGGAGTATTATTGAAGCTGCTGAATTTTTAAGCTTAAAGTGTGAGTTTTATTTATTTGATAGTGATAATAATAATGATAATGATATAACTAGCAATACACTTATAGAAATTAACAATCACTGGTATATTTTAAAAGAAAATAAAAACAACAAATTTATTATTACAGATCCTAAAAATGAAATAACCGAAGAGTATATTATTAATGATAAAAAAATCTTTAACACATTAAAAACAATAAAAAAAGAAAAAAAATCATTAACTAAATTTAACCTAAGATGGTTTATTCCTTCTTTATTAAGACAAAAAAAAATATTATTACTAATTTTTATCTTGTCCTGCTGCATTCAACTTTTCTCTTTAATTAGCCCTGTTGTTTTTGAAAAATTTATTGATAAAGTGTTAACAGGAAGGAACATTACCAATTTACATGTATTAGGATGTGTTTTGGTATTAATTGCGATCACAGAACCTATTTACCTTCTTTTAAGAGATAAACTATATACTTTTGTTTCATGTAAATTAAATTCTGAGTTTTCAGGTAAGGCCTATCAACACCTTATTCGCCTTCCTAATCATTTTTTTAATCAACAACAATCTGGACAAATTATTTCTCGTCTTCAAGAATTAGCAAACATTCGGCAATTTATTACAGGCTCTGCATTTATGATGCTGCTTGATGTTATTTTTATTGTCATTTTTATTTCAGTTATGTTTTCTTATTCAATATTATTAACTTGGATAACATTAGGCTCGCTAGTTATTTATTTTTTTATTTGGTTTATTTTCGGCCCTATAATCCGCCATTGGACTGAAAAAGAATATAAAGCAAATTCAGATAACACTAGTTTATTAACTGAAGCGATTAATGGTATAGAAACAATTAAAATCACAGCGACAGAAAATTATTTTATTGAAAAATGGCAATATAAACTAGCTAATCATATTCTCTTTCGCTTTTCAGGTACTAAGAAAGCATTATTAGCACAGCAGCTCATTCTTACTATTCACAAAATCATGACTGCCGTTATTTTATGGCATGGTGTCAAGTTAGTCATGGATATACAATTAACCATAGGAGAATTGATTGCCTTTAATATGTTTGCAGCACATATTACTCAACCTATTTTACGATTAGCTCAAGTTTGGCAAGATTTTCAACAAACGATTGTATCACTGTATCGAATTGGTGAAATTTTAAACTCACCAACGGAACACCAGAACCAAGGCTTAGCTACAATGCCTAGCATTGAAGGTGAAGTTATTTTTTCTCATGTTCGTTTTCGTTATTGCACCAATACTCCAGAGGTAATCGAAGATCTCTCATTATCAATTCCCGCAGGAAAATTTATTGGTATCACGGGGCCATCAGGCTCAGGGAAAAGTACTATCACTCGTTTAATTCAACGTTTTTATACACCACAGCATGGCCAAATTTATATTGATGGAATGGATCTCGCCATTGCAGATCCTCTATCTTTAAGACAAAGCATAAGTATTGTTTTACAAAATAGTTTTTTATTTAGTGGCTCTATTGCTGAAAATATTCGTTTAGCAAAACCTTATTGTTATGAAGAAGAGATATATAATGCAGCAAAGCTAGCAGGTGCTTTAGATTTTATACAACAATTACCACAGCAATTTAATACTCAAGTAGGAGAAAGAGGAAGTAATTTATCAGGTGGGCAACGTCAACGTATTGCATTAGCGAGAGCACTTTTAACTAATCCTCGCATTCTTATTCTAGATGAAGCGACATCAGCATTAGACTATGAATCTGAAGCCGAAATTCTAGCTAATTTACCTTTAATTTGTAAAAACAGAACCGTTATTAGTATTGCCCATCGCTTAAATACCTTATCACGTTCAGATTATATTTATGTTATAGAGAAAGGGCGAATACGAGAAGAAGGAACGCACTCGAATTTATTAAACAATCATGCTCTCTATCGTCAATTATGGGAAAAACAATTACGATAACTATTTTCTCTCAATTAAATTGAATATAACAACTAGAAAAAGGCTCAATAATTAAATTGAGCCTTTTATTACTAATTAACCCAAGCTATTAGTAAAAATAAAATTAATACAACATACGAGCACGAATAGTTCCTGGTAGTGCTTTAATTTTTTGTAACACTAATTCAGCTTGTGCTTTAGTTTGTGTTGTAATGTCAATTACAACATAGCCCACATTACCCGATGTACGTAAATACTGCGCGGCAACGTTGATATTCTCTTCAGTAAATACTTTATTGATGCTATTCATCATACCAGGACGGTTTTCATGAATATGCAGTAAACGGTTTACATCATCACCATGACTTGGCAATGAAACTTCAGGAAAGTTAACTGCTGACAGTGTAGAACCATTATCAGAGTATTTTGCTAGTTTACCCGCCACTTCATAACCAATATTCTCTTGTGCTTCTTGCGTTGAACCACCAATATGAGGCGTCAGAATTACATTATCAAATTGTATGAGTTCTGAAACAAAAGGATCATTTGGATCATTATTTGCACCCGGCTCTGATGGGAATACGTCAACAGCTGCACCCGATAAATGCTTAGATTCTAAAGCTTGAGCGAGTGCCGGAATATCTACAACGGTACCGCGTGAAGCATTAATTAAAATAGAACCAGGCTTCATACGTTGAATTTCTTCACGACCAATCATATTTTTTGTAGATGCGGTTTCTGGTACATGAAGACTTACGATATCGCACATGTTTAGTAGCTCAGACAGGTGACGAATTTGTGTTGTATTACCTAAAGGTAGCTTGTTTTCGATATCATAAAAATAGACATCTAAACCAACACTCTCCGCTAAAATGCCTAACTGAGTACCAATATGGCCATAACCAATGATACCCAGTTTTTTACCACGTGCTTCAAAACAACCTTTGGCTTGTTTATCCCAAACGCCGCGATGTGCTTTAGCATTTGCTTCTGGAATACGACGAAGTAAAAGTAATAACTCACCTAATACCATCTCAGCTACGGAACGAGTATTTGAGAATGGTGCATTAAAAACAGGAATACCGCGACGAGAAGCCGCATCTAAATCAACTTGGTTAGTCCCGATACAGAAACATCCAACAGCAACCAATTTTTCTGCTGCTGCAAAAATTTCTTCTGTTAAATGAGTACGAGAGCGAAGACCAACAAAACGAGCATCACGGATAGCTTCTTTTAATTCTTCGTCCGATAATGCGCCTTTGTGATATTCAATATTGGTATAACCTGCCGCACGTAAATTTTCTACTGCACTTTGATGCACACCTTCCAATAGTAGAAACTTTATCTTTTCTTTTTCCAAAGATACTTTAACCATTTCCCCTGCCCTATCGTTGTTACATTTATGAAAAACTCAATCCTGTTCCATCAACATAACAAAAATAGATTTTGTCGCAATACAACCGATTGCAACGATGGCAGAATAAGCGATAGATAAAGTGATTTTCTACCGAGCAAAATGATTTTGACTAGGATAATGACAGAATTTTAGGTAGCGATATAACTATCGTGTGATATATATCACTGTATTTAAGGTTTCTGAAATAATTTAAAAAAAATAGGTAGCTACTGCTACCTATTTTCTAAGGATTTACTTGATTGTTTTAACGCCTTGAGACGTTCCCATCAATACGATATCTGCACCACGATTAGCAAATAATCCTACAGTGACTACACCTGGGATGCTGTTTATTTTATTTTCTAACTCTATTGGATTAAGAATTGTTAAATTGTAAACGTCCAAAATGACATTACCATTATCAGTAACAACATTTTCACGGTATTCAGGCAGGCCACCTAATTTAACTAATTCACGCGCAACAAAAGAGCGAGCCATTGGAATGACTTCAACAGGCAATGGGAATTTACCTAACACATCAACTTGTTTAGATTCATCAACGATACAGATAAAGGTTTTTGCTACACCAGCAATAATTTTTTCACGCGTTAATGCTGCGCCGCCGCCTTTAATCATTTGCATTTGATGGTTTATTTCATCAGCGCCATCAACATAAATATCTAAAGAGTCAACTTCATTACAATCAAAAACAGGAATGCCGTAGCCTTTCAGTTTTTCGGTTGATGCAACTGAACTTGAAACAGTGCCTTCAATTTGACCTTTCATTGTTGCTAATGCATCAATAAAGTGTGAAGCCGTTGAACCAGTACCTACACCAACGATCATGCCGGGTTTTACATAATCAAGTGCTGCCCAACCTACCGCTTTTTTTAATTCATCCTGAGTCATTTAATAAAACCTTATTTATCACATTAATGGAATAAGAATAGCATATTGCATTGAAAACTAGCAGGAGACGTATCAAAAACTGAGAAGCAACATTTTAACTCATTACAACAAAAAATATGGCATAGTAGACAATAGAATATAAAATCTAAGAGAGTCTGTTAATGAAACGTCCTGATTATCGGGCACTACAAGCCCTTGATGCTGTCATTCGAGAGCGCGGTTTTGAGCGAGCTGCGCAAAAGCTATGTATTACTCAATCTGCCGTTTCACAGCGTATCAAACAATTAGAAAATTTGTTTGGACAACCCTTACTTGTGCGTACCGTCCCACCTCAACCTACAGAGCAAGGACAAAAATTATTAGCCCTATTGCATCAAGTCGAATTGTTAGAAGAACAATGGTTAGGTGATGAAAACAGTGGTTCAACACCTCTTTTACTCTCTTTGGCGGTGAATGCGGATAGTTTAGCAACATGGTTGCTCCCAGCTTTACATCCTGTTTTAACGCAACTTCCGATTCGTTTAAATATTCAAGTTGAAGATGAAACCCGTACTCAGGAACGTTTAAGACGCGGTGAAGTTGTCGGCGCTATTAGTATCCAACCTCAAGCATTACCGAGTTGCCTTGTGGATCAATTAGGAGCACTTGATTATTTATTTGTTGCCTCGCCTGATTTTGCCCAACGCTATTTTACCAATGGTGTAACCAAATCATCATTATTAAAAGCACCTGCGGTCGCTTTTGACCATCTTGATGATATGCATCAGGCCTTTTTACAACAAAATTTTGGCCTCTCCCCTGGCAGTGTTCCTTGCCACATTGTTAACTCTTCAGAAGCCTTTGTTCAATTAGCAAAACAGGGGTCAACTTGTTGTATGATCCCACATTTACAAATTTCAGATGAACTAAAAAATGGTGAACTCGTTGATTTAACACCAGGCCTTTGCCAGCGCCGGATGCTCTATTGGCATCGCTTTGCACCAGAAAGTAGAACAATGAGAAAAGTGACTGATGCACTCATTGATTTTGGTCGTAAAGTATTAAAACAAGATGAAGAATAAATAAGTTTTATTTTATTCATAAAAAATGGGTTTCACTCAAGCAGGAAACCCATTTTTTTATCTCTGATTAACTATTATTTGTTAGGTTTCAATTCAAATACCACATCAACGTAGTCTTTAAACTCAATACTCTGTTGTTGATAAGTTTCTTGTACATCCGCAGGTGATTGTGCTTTTAATGCCATAGCATCCATTCGTACTTGTGCTATTGGATATGGCGTTGCTTCTGGTGCACGATAATTCACACTATAGACCGCACCCAAATTTGCACCAAAACCCTTCGCCACTGAGCTTGCTTGTTCAATGGCATTTTTTATTGCAACTTCTCGTGCTTTTGTTTTGTATTGCTCTGGATTATTTACACCAAACTCAACATTATTAATCTCATTTAAGCCAGCAGACAATGCGCCATCAAGTAGCGTATTTAATTGGTCTAATTTTTTAATTTTCACATTAACTGTACGCGTTGCAGTGTAGCCATTAATCACTGAGCGTTCAGTTTTCTTATCATATTCATAATTTGGTTGAGTGCGGATATTTGCCGCATCAATATCCTCTTTCGCTACACCATTTTCTTTTAAGAAAGCAAAATATTTTGCAACACGGTCATCAACTTGCTTTTTAGCCTGAGCGGCATCTTTTGCTCTTTCATTTACCTGAATATTTAATGTCGCCATATCAGGAGTCGCTTTAATAGTTGCATTACCCGATGTTGTAATATGTGGTCCTTCTGGCTCAGCTGCGGCTAGTGCAACTGAAGGTAATCCAACTGCCAACACGGATGCTAATACAATCGCTTTTAATTTCACAAGAACCTCCTGACAAGAGAATAAGTTACACCATCTTATGACGGATAAAATGAACATTAGCACATTTGTTGTAAAGATCTTTAAGATTGAAAGATAATTTTCCATCCCTGAGCTGCTAATTGCACAGCAATAAACCACATCACACAGCCAACAAAAAGATTAATAATGCGCTGAGATCGTGTTTTACTTAATACAGGTGAAAACCAAGCAGCTAATAATGCTAAAGCAAAAAACCAACAAATCGATGCCAATATTGCCCCAAAAGTAAACCAGGGACGTAGTTCCGAGGTTAGTTGGCCACCAATACTGCCAATGACCACAAATGTATCGAGATAAACATGAGGATTAAGCCAAGTTACCGCCACTAAAGTGACAATTACACGCCAACGACTTTTTACCTGATTAGCCGTTTGAGTCAATTCAATTTCTTTTGAAAATGCCGTTTTAAATGCACTCCAGCCATACCACAATAAAAAAGCAACACCTCCCCACGTAATAATAAACATTAGGGTTTCAGATTGGCTAAGTAGTGCGCTACCGCCAAACACCCCTGCTGTCATTAATACAACATCACTTAATGCGCATAAAAACGCACTCATCAAATGAAACTGTTTTTTGCTTCCTTGTTGCAGAACGAAGGCATTCTGGGCACCTATAGGTAAAATCATCGCAGCACTTAATATAAACCCCTGAAAAAAAGTCGTGAACATGCAAAATACCTTAATAATTATTCGTTTAATATTTGCTGAATAATAAGTGGATTTTGATATTAGAGGAAATGAATGATTCTTATCGATAATAAGAAAAACTAATAGGAATAATATTATTAGATATCACGAACAACCAATAATAATTAAGATGAAAGCACCAAGCTAATTAAAATAACAAAAGCAATACTAAATATTGAAATCACATAAGGAAATATCAATAATAATGCCAATAAAAAGAATAATATCCGTAAGGATTTTTTAGGTGTTTGGCTTGAATACCAGATAAATACCAATACAAGAAAAAAAATGATATAGCTATTAATATGATTAAATATCGAAAATAAAAAATAAATAAAATCCACCATAACCCATAATCCTTTTTTAGAGCGCTTTATTTTCTCCTTCTATTAATATCTTATGATATAAAAAAGCCACGTTATTAACGTGGCTCTATCACATTTATTTTAGTGAGATTATTCTGCTTTAGCCGTCGCATTTTGTGGCTGATGCATATAGATGTCCATTTGTGGGAATGGAATACCGATATTATGAGCATCTAATGTACGTTTAAAGTCTTCCATTAAATCCCAATAAACAGGCCATGCATCACCATTTGTAGTCCAAACTCGTACCACAAAATTTAATGAAGAAGGTGCCATTTCATGAAGACGAATAGTCACACCTTTGTCATGCTGAATACGTTTATCTTTAGCAACAACATCGCCCAATACTTTTTTCACCGTATCAATATCAGCATCATAAGCGACACCAACCATAATTTGTGTACGACGATCAGGCTCACGGCTTAAATTAATTACTTCACTGCTGATAATTTTGCTATTTGGAATAACAATAATGCGATCATCTGCTGAACGTAAGGTGGTTGAGAAAATCTGCACATCTTTAACCGTACCTTCTACAGCACCTATCATGACATATTCATCAGCCCGAATTGGGCGGAAAATAACAATAAGCACGCCCGCTGCAAAGTTAGAAAGTGAACCTTGTAAAGCTAAACCAACCGCTAAACCAGCCGCACCTAATACCGCGATAACAGACGCAGTTTGTACACCTAATCGGCCTAATACTGCAATTAAAGTAAAAGCAACAACAGTATAACGCACTAATACAGACAAGAATGTTACTACTGTTGCATCGATATGACGCAACGTTAAGACTCTAGCAACACCTTTCCCAATCATTTTTGCCACAAACAAACCGACAAATAGGATCAGAAACGCTGCAATAATATTCACCGCATACTGAATAAAGAGGTCTTGATTTGCAACAAACCAACCTGTTGCTTCATCTAAACTACCCGGTAATTCATTCATTAGGCCACCTTTTTAAACTTAAAAACGTAATAACAAGAATAGCAATAGAGAGCATATTGTGGCAGATTTATTCTGAAAATATATAGTATTTGTTAATTTTTACTATTTTCCAGAATAAATAACCGATATTTTTGTAGCATTGTAGCAAAATCATCTAACCCACAAAATGAGATACTTTCATTATCGTAATAGCTCATACCTTCTTCCATTTCATCAGTCTCAAAATGAAGAGTATTAGCTCTTATCATGATTTCTTCATCATCAATAAATAGGCTATATTCTTTTCCGATAAGCTCCCACTGTCTTTCGCTACCTTTAACTGCATCCATCTCTTCCAAAATTTGGTCTATTTGGCTTATATCACCCTGAATTTCATCATTAAGCCAATAACCAATAGCTTCATGATCCATCGAAAAACGGGCAAAAATACCACCTGTTAAATCTCGCTGAAATTCATAATCCATGGTGTACGCCCCTTAATTTATCTTTTTTATAAAAAACATCTTATTCTTATTATGACAAAAATAATAAAAAACGGGAGGTTTTATCCTCCCGTTTGTTCATATTAAATACACTTAAAGCGAATAAATAAAAGTATTACACCGTTGTTTGAAAAATAACTTGGTCTGCTTTCTCTGTATATTGTTCTAGTTGATCAAAATTCAGATAGCGATAAGTATCTTCAGCGGTTTCATCCACTTTATTCATAAAATCAAGATATTCTTGTGGCTCTGGTAAACGACCTAATAAAGAGGCGACCGCAGCGAGTTCAGCAGAAGCTAAATACACGTTAGCGCCAGTACCTAAACGATTAGGGAAGTTACGTGTTGATGTAGAAACCACGGTTGCACCGTCAGCAACACGCGCTTGGTTACCCATACATAATGAACAACCAGGTACTTCAATACGCGCACCACTCTTACCAAAGACGCTGTAATAGCCCTCTTCCGTTAATTGAGCCGCATCCATCTTAGTGGGTGGAGCCACCCATAAACGTGTTGGTAATTGACCTTTATGTTGATCTAATAGCTTACCCGCAGCACGGAAGTGACCAATATTGGTCATACAAGAACCAATAAATACTTCATCAATTTTGCTATTTGCTACCTCTGATAATAAACGCGCATCATCAGGATCATTTGGTGCACACAAAATTGGTTCTTTTATTTCATTTAAATCAATTTCGATAACTGCCGCATATTCTGCATCTGCATCAGCTTCTAATAACTGCGGATCGTTTAGCCAATTTTCCATTGAAGTAATACGACGCTCGATAGTACGACGATCACCATAGCCTTCAGCAATCATCCATTTCAATAATGTTATGTTTGATTGTAAATATTCAATAATTGGAGCTTTATCTAACTTAATTGTACAACCAGCGGCAGAACGCTCCGCTGAAGCATCAGCTAATTCAAACGCTTGCTCTACTTTAAGCTCTGGCAGACCTTCAATTTCTAAAATACGCCCTGAGAAAATATTTTTCTTACCTTTTTTCTCAACTGTCAGTAAGCCGTCTTGGATCGCGTAATAAGGAATAGCATGCACTAAATCACGTAATGTAACACCCGGCTGCATTTCGCCTTTAAAGCGCACCAGAACAGACTCTGGCATATCTAATGGCATTACCCCTGTTGCCGCAGCAAAAGCCACTAAACCAGAACCTGCTGGGAATGAGATACCAATAGGGAAACGAGTATGCGAGTCACCACCAGTACCCACGGTATCTGGTAATAACATGCGGTTCAACCATGAGTGAATAATGCCATCACCTGGGCGCAGAGAAACACCACCACGATTCATAATAAAATCAGGTAAGGTGTGATGTGTAGTCACATCCACAGGTTTTGGATAAGCTGCCGTATGACAAAATGATTGCATAACTAAATCAGCCGAGAAGCCAAGACATGCGAGATCTTTTAGTTCATCACGAGTCATCGGGCCAGTAGTATCTTGAGAACCAACCGAAGTCATTTTTGGCTCACAATATTCGCCAGGGCGAATACCAGGGCGCCCACAAGCTCGACCTACCATTTTCTGTGCTAAAGAGAAACCACGGTTACTTGCTTCTACAGGTTTAGCATGACGGAAAAGGGTACTTACTGGCAAACCTAATGATTCGCGCGCTTTAGACGTTAAACCACGACCAATAATCAGTGGAATACGACCACCTGCACGAACTTCATCCACCAACACTTGGGTTTTCAGTTCGAAGGTTTCTAATAGTTCATTCGTTTTATGATCACGAATTTCACCTTTGTATGGATAAATATCAATCACATCACCCATATTTAATTTAGAAACATCAACCTCGATAGGTAATGCACCTGCATCTTCCATTGTATTAAAGAAGATAGGGGCAATTTTGCCACCTAGCACAACACCACCACCGCGTTTATTAGGAACGTAAGGAATATCATCCCCCATAAACCACAGCACTGAGTTAGTTGCGGACTTACGTGAAGAACCAGTACCAACAACATCACCGACATAAGCCAGAGGGAAGCCTTTTTTGTTTAACGCTTCAATTTGTTTGATTGGCCCTACATTACCCGGTTGGTCAGGTTCGATACCTTCACGCGCATTTTTTAGCATTGCTAATGCATGTAATGGAATATCAGGTCGTGACCAAGCATCTGGTGCTGGTGATAAGTCATCCGTGTTAGTTTCACCTGTTACTTTAAATACGGTAACAGTAATTTTTTCTGCTAATTTGGGACGCTCTGTAAACCATTGCGCATCAGCCCAAGATTGCATAATTTGTTTAGCGTAGGTATTACCTGCTTTGGCTTTCTCTTCGACATCATAAAAGTTATCGAACATTAATAAAGTATGAGAAAGCGCTTTAGCCGCGATAGGCGCCAGTTTTTCATCATCCAGAGATTCAATTAAAGCATGAATATTATAGCCGCCTTGCATTGTACCTAATAATTCAACGGCTTTTTCTGGAGAGATAAGTGGTGATGAGGTTTCGCCTTTAGCAAGGGCTGTTAAAAAACCTGCTTTAACATAAGCAGCTTCATCAACACCAGGGGGAACGCGGTTAACAATAAGGTCTAGAAGGAACGCTTCTTCACCTTTAGGGGGATTTTTTAATAGCTCAACAAGTGCTGCTGTTTGTGTGGCATCGAGAGGTTTTGGAACGACACCTTCAGCTGCACGCTCTGCTACGTGCTTACGGTATTCTTCTAGCACGACTTTCTCCTCGCTTCTTTGTCATTTTGTATACCCGGCTGTCTGCACCCTATCTATTTGGATGCCAGGTCAGAGGATCTTTTGCTCGCATAAAACTTAAGAGGTTGTGAAATTATGCCCAGCTAAGGGCTATCAGCATAGCAAATCTTCAACACGATGTTAATTCGTTCACATAAAAGTAACATTAATAAGATTCAAATATCTACTTATTCAGATTAAATCACTTAAACAAAATGTATAAGACGTATTTTTACCCAATTTTTTAGATAAAATACTATAAAGAATCTATGAAAATGAATAGAAATATACGATTTATGATAAAAATTATGCTTATACTCGCAAAAATACCAATAATTGTATTAGTGTATGATGAAAACACACCTTTTATATAGATAGCAATGGCAATATATACAATTAAAAAACATCTATTTAAATCGATAAAAAATAGAACATTTAATTTTAGAAAAAATAGATTAGGTATATTTAATAAAGAAAATAAAAACACCTTTATAATAAATTATCTTAAAGAATAAAAATATTACTTTAAACTAATCAAATACATGATTAAGAACAGCAGCGATTATAGATGTTCCTATTGCTACCAAAACCAGATCATTTCCTACAATCTTCCACTCATATCCTTGATAATAAGGTAATTGATTTAACATATTTTGTGGAATGGCTTTTTTCATAATTCCAGGCGGAAGAGGCTTTCCTCGAACAAGATTTTTAGCAATTCCTGGTGGTAATGATTGATAACCAATAACATTATTTCTTACTGCTAATGCTCTTGCCTCATTGTAGGTTAAAGAGACAGAAACAATACCATTTCTGTTAATTTTTATTTCAGATGAAAAACCATTGTCTTTATTAAAAGATATATCGTTATCACTTTGGTAATTTGATGTTTTTTGATGACCTTTGCCATTTCCATTTCCATTTCCATTTCCATGAGAAGGATTAGCTAAAGAACCTAAAGAAAATACCATCGTAAACAACAATAGAAAAAAACCGAAAAAAGATCGTTTGCGCATCATAGATATCATCCAAAGCTAAAAAGTTAATTTAAAATAGGAGAATCAGCGCCTAAGTACAACTTCTAATATTCCGATAATATGACTGTTAAGCATATATAGCTAAAAACCATTTCATCTTATTTGAATGAATAAAAAAGAGCTAAGTTCCATCAAGAACTCAGCCCTTATTTTCAAACTACTTTAGTTATAAAGTCAGTTTATTTTTTCTTTTTCGCTTTTGGATTTGGCAGGTCAGTGATGCTACCTTCAAATACTTCCGCAGCCATACCGATTGATTCATACAGCGTTGGGTGAGCGTGGATAGTTAATGCGATATCTTCAGCATCACAACCCATTTCGATAGCCAGACCGATTTCACCTAACAATTCGCCACCGTTAGAACCGACAATTGCACCACCGATAACACGGTTGGATTCTTTGTCAAAAATCAGTTTAGTCATACCATCAGCGCAATCTGAAGCGATAGCACGGCCAGATGCCGCCCATGGGAAAGAGGCAACTTCATAGCTTACACCTTTCTCTTTTGCTTCTTTCTCTGTCATACCAACCCATGCAACTTCTGGTTCAGTATAAGCGATAGATGGAATAACTTTAGGATCGAAGTAATGTTTTTTGCCAGAGATAACTTCTGCTGCAACGTGACCTTCATGAACACCTTTGTGTGCCAGCATTGGTTGACCAACAATGTCACCGATAGCAAAGATGTGAGGTACATTTGTGCGCATTTGTTTATCAACATGGATAAAGCCGCGATCATCAACTTCAATACCCGCTTGACCCGCATCTAACAGTTTACCGTTAGGTACACGACCGATAGCAACTAAAACAGCATCATAACGTTGTGGTTCTGCTGGTGCTTTTTTGCCTTCCATCGTGACATAAATGCCATCTTCTTTTGCTTCAACCGCAGTCACTTTGGTTTCTAGCATCAGGTTAAATTTCTTGCTGATACGTTTGGTAAATACTTTCACCACATCTTTATCAGCTGCTGGAATGACCTGATCAAACATTTCAACCACATCAATCTGAGAACCCAGAGCATGGTAAACAGTACCCATTTCCAGACCGATGATACCACCACCCATGACCAGTAAACGCTCTGGTACATTTTTCAGTTCCAGTGCATCTGTTGAATCCCAAACGCGTGGGTCTTCATGTGGAATAAATGGTAATTCGATAGGACGAGAGCCTGCAGCAACGATAGCATTTTCAAACGTAATTGTTGTTGAGCCTTCAGCACCAGCAACAGATAAAGTATGAGAACCTGTAAATTTCGCTTCACCGTTAACAACAGTAACTTTACGGCCTTTGGCCATACCCGCTAAGCCACCCGTTAACTGAGAAATAACTTTGTCTTTCCAGATACGAATTTTATCGATATCTGTTTTTGGTGCACCAAAAACAACACCGTGTTCAGATAATGCTTTCGCTTCTTCGATAACTTTAGCAACGTGGAGTAACGCTTTAGAAGGGATACAACCCACGTTCAGACAAACACCACCCAGTGTAGAGTGACGTTCTACTAAAACTGTATCTAAACCTAAGTCAGCGCAACGGAACGCCGCGGAATAACCCGCAGGACCTGCACCGAGAACCACTACCTGTGCTTTAATTTCAGTACTCATCGTGACCTCATTATTTATTTGTCCGGCGAGTCAGACGATAATCCATATTTAACACCGAGACTTACATACCGCATGCAGTTTACAGAAATGTTAATAAACTGAAAAGCGCTCTAACATGATGGATCTCACAACATACGATGTATGACTGTAAAATCCATCACTGCAATCAGAGAAACCGGCGCTAAGCACCGGTTTTAATGATTACATTACCAAACGACGTAAATCACTCATGTACTGATTAATCAGAGTGATGAATCGAGCACCATCAGCGCCATCAATCACACGGTGATCGAAAGATAATGACATTGGTAAAATCAAGCGTGGTACGAATTCTTTACCGTTCCATACTGGTTTCATAGAAGAACGAGACAGCCCCATAATCGCAACTTCTGGTGCGTTTACGATAGGTGCAAAACCGGTTGTACCGATACCACCAAGGCTAGAAATGGTGAAACATCCGCCTTGCATATCAGCAGCCGTTAATTTACCTGCACGTGCTTTCTTAGAAACTTCGGCTAACTCATAAGACAGTTCGATAATGCCTTTTTTGTTAACATCTTTGAAAACAGGAACAACTAAACCATTTGGTGTATCTACAGCAATACCGATATTGATGTATTTTTTCAGGATCAGTTTCTGCCCATCTTCAGAGATAGAGCTATTAAAGCGTGGCATATCTGCCAATGCTTTTGCAGCTGCTTTCATCACAAAGACTAACGGCGTGATCTTAACATCCAGTTTTTTCTTCTCTGCTTCTTTATTTTGCTGTTTACGGAATTCTTCAACCTCAGTGATATCTGCTTCATCGAACAGATTAACGTGAGGGATCATTACCCAGTTACGGCTTAAGTTAGCACCAGAGATTTTCTGGATACGGCTTAATTCAACTTCTTCAATTTCACCAAACTTGCTGAAGTCAATTTTCGGCCAAGGCAACATACCTGGTAATCCACCACCTGTATTTGCTGGCGCAGATTCAGCACGTTTAATTAATTCTTTCACGTAAGACTGAACATCTTCACGCAGAATACGACCTTTACGACCCGTGCCTTTTACTTTCGCAAGGTTAACACCGAATTCACGTGCTAAGCGGCGAATAACAGGTGTTGCATGCACATAAGCATCATTTTCAACGAATTCTTCTTTCGCGGCTGGTGCTGCTGCTTTTGCAGGTGCAGGAGTAGACGCAGCTGGCGCGGCTACTGGTGCTGGGGCTGCTTGAGCAACAGGTGCTGCACCGGCAACTTCAAAGGTCATAATCAGTGAGCCAGTTTTCACTTTATCGCCCACGGCAATTTTGATCTCTTTAACTACACCGGCAAATGGTGCAGGCACTTCCATAGAAGCTTTGTCACCTTCTACAGTGATCAGTGATTGTTCTTCAGAGATGGTATCACCTACTTTTACCATCACTTCAGTCACTTCAACTTCATCGCCACCGATATCAGGTACATTGACTTCTTTTACAGCAGACGCTGCTGGTGCAGATGCCGCAGGAGCAGGAGCCGCTGCTGAAGGCGCAGGTGCTGCTGCACCCGCAACTTCAAATACCATGATAAGAGAACCCGTGTTCACTTTATCACCTGTTGCGATTTTAATTTCTTTAACCACACCAGCAAACGGTGCTGGGACTTCCATAGAAGCTTTATCGCCTTCTACCGTAATCAGTGATTGTTCTTCAGCAACGCTGTCGCCTACTTTTACCATCACTTCGGTAACTTCAACTTCGTCGCCACCAATATCGGGTACATGTACTTCTTTTAATGCCGCCGCCGCAGGAGCCGCTGCTGGCGCAGGTGCTGCTGCTTGAGCAGGTACAGCTTGTGCTGAATCTTCTGCATCAAAAATCATGATAAGAGAACCCGTCTGGACTTTATCGCCTACGGCAATTTTAATCTCTTTAACCACACCTGCTTGTGGTGATGGGACTTCCATAGAAGCTTTATCGCCTTCTACAGTGATTAAGGATTGCTCTTCCTCAATACGGTCGCCCACTTTCACCATCACTTCGGTAACTTCAACTTCATCAGCACCGATATCAGGGACTTTAATTTCAATAGACATTAACTTTACCTCTTACGCCAGACGTGGGTTTACTTTCTCAGGGTTGATGTTGTATTTATTGATTGCTTCTTCAACAATCTTCACATCAATCTCACCACGTTTAGCTAATTCACCTAATGCAGCAACAATCACATAAGAAGTATCAACTTCGAAGTGGTGACGCAGGTTTTCACGGCTATCAGAACGACCGAAACCATCTGTACCTAATACGCGGTAGTCATCAGCAGGAACATAAGTACGAACTTGTTCTGCAAACAGTTTCATATAGTCAGTAGAAGCAACCGCTGGTGCATCATTCATCACTTGAGCGATGTAAGGCACACGTGGCGTTTCAGATGGATGCAGCATATTCCAACGTTCACAATCTTGGCCATCACGAGCCAATTCAGTGAATGAGGTTACGCTATAAACATCAGAACCAATACCGTATTCAGCAGACAGGATTTGTGCAGCTTCACGTACATGGCGCAGAATAGAACCTGAACCCAGTAACTGTACTTTACCTTTCGCGCCTTCCAGTGATTCCAGTTTGTAGATACCTTTACGGATACCTTCTTCAACGCCTGCTGGCATTGCTGGCATATGGTAGTTTTCGTTCAGCGTTGTGATGTAGTAATAAACGTTTTCTTGTTTATCACCATACATACGTTCTAAACCATTTTGCATGATAACAGCAACTTCATAAGCGAATGCTGGATCATAAGAGATACAGTTAGGAATAGTCAGTGATTGAATATGGCTATGACCATCTTCGTGCTGTAGACCTTCACCGTTTAGTGTTGTACGACCAGAAGTACCGCCCACTAAGAAACCGCGTGCTTGTTGGTCACCTGCTGCCCAGCATAGGTCGCCAATACGTTGGAAACCAAACATTGAGTAGTAGATATAGAATGGGATCATTGGCAGATTGTTAGTGCTGTAAGATGTTGCAGCCGCTAACCAAGATGCGCCAGCACCCAGTTCATTGATACCTTCTTGCAGAATTTGACCTTTAACGTCTTCTTTATAGTAAGCAACTTGCTCACGGTCTTGAGGCGTATATTGTTGGCCATTCGGGCTATAGATACCGATTTGACGGAACAGACCTTCCATACCAAAAGTACGCGCTTCATCCGCGATGATTGGTACTAAACGATCTTTAATTGATTTATTTTTTAACATTACGTTCAGTGCACGAACGAATGCAATAGTCGTAGAGATCTCTTTAGATTGCTCTTCCAGTAACTGGCTGAAATCTTCCAGTGTAGGGATATCCAGTTTTTCTTCAAAACGAGGACGACGAGCAGGCAGATAGCCACCTAAATCCTGACGACGAGCATGCAGGTATTTATGTTCTTCAGAATCTTTATCGAAAGTGATATAAGGCAGGTCTTTGATTTGCTCATCTGCAACAGGAATGTTGAAACGATCACGGAAATGGTGAACGCCATCCATGTTCATTTTTTTCACTTGGTGAGCAATATTTTTACCTTCCGCCGTTTCACCCATACCATAACCTTTGATGGTTTGAGCTAAAATAACGGTTGGTTTGCCTTGAGTCTCTTTTGCTTTCTGGAATGCAGCAAAAACTTTCTTCGGATCGTGACCACCACGATTTAATGCCCAAATCTCATCATCAGTCATATCTTTAACTAATGCAGCGGTTTCTGGGTAACGATTGAAGAAATGTTCACGAACGTAAGCACCGTCACGTGATTTAAATGTTTGGTAGTCACCATCCAGCGTTTCGTTCATTAACTGAACAAGCTTGCCTGAAGTGTCTTTGCGTAGCAGTTCGTCCCAACGGTCGCCCCACATCACTTTAATCACATTCCAGCCAGCACCTGCGAAGATACCTTCTAGTTCATTAACAATTTTACCGTTACCTGTAACTGGGCCATCAAGACGCTGTAAGTTACAGTTAACAACGAAACACAGGTTATCTAATTTTTCGCGTACTGCGATGGTGATTGCACCTTTAGATTCCGGTTCGTCCATTTCACCATCACCTAAGAACGCATACACAGTTTGTGCAGTTGTGTTCTTCAAGCCACGATGATTTAGATATTTCAGGAATTTAGCCTGATAAATAGCAGATAGCGGTCCCAGACCCATAGAAACGGTTGGGAACTGCCAAAATTCTGGCATCAATTTAGGATGTGGGTAAGAAGATAAACCTTTACCACCAATCTCTTGACGGAAATTATTTAACTGCTCTTCAGTTAAACGGCCTTCTAAGAATGCACGAGCATAAATCCCTGGGGAAATGTGACCTTGGAAGTAAACCAAATCGCCGCCATCAGTTTCATTTTGAGCACGGAAGAAGTGGTTAAAGCAGACTTCATATAAAGTAGCAGAAGACTGGAATGATGCCATGTGTCCGCCGAGCTCTAAATCTTTTTTAGATGCACGCAGAACCATCATTACCGCATTCCAGCGAATAGCAGAACGGATACGACGCTCTAGCTCCAGATTGCCAGGGTAAGCGGGTTCATCTTCAACAGGAATAGTATTGATATAATCGCTGTGAGCAGAGCCACCTAAAGCAATATTAAGTCCGCCATTACGGGCTTGTTTTAATACCTGATCAATCAGGAACTGCGCACGCTCAACACCTTCTTCACGGATGACCGAATCAATCGCTTGTAACCAATCGCGAGTTTCAATCGGATCCACGTCATTTTTCAGCATATCTGACATGGTGTATTCCTTATCTGTTATCTGTTTCTAATGGTTTTATGGGAGTCTATCTTCCCGTTATACCTATGGGATACGACGGGAAGATAGACCCTGCTGTTATTACCGCTACCCCTGAAAAATAGCAGGGAGATAGGTAGTACAGACTCAGCGGTCAGGATCTGTCCTACTAAAATAAATCAGGGTGTTGTTGGAGCCGGCGCAAAGAGCGCTCACGACGAGTGTGTTCACGACTCATATCCAACAAAACATCCTCAATAAAGGCCAGATGGCGATGTGATGCTTCACGTGCAGCTTCTGGTTCTCTATTCATAATCGCCTGATAAATCTGTGTACGATGCTCACTTACAGCAATTAACATCTCTTTACGGGTATAAAGAAATTCAAAATTCTGGCGGATATTCTGCTCAAGCATGGGTACCATACAACGTAATAAATGAAGTAAAACGACGTTATGAGCAGCTTCCGTAACAATTAATTGGTATTGCAATACAGCTTCAGATTCAGCAGTTAAATCGCCCCTTTCATGGGCTTGAATAATCAAATCATGACTTGCTTTAATGCGAGCAAGATCTTCATCAGTCCCACGTAGTGCTGCATAATAAGCAGCAATGCCTTCAAGGGCATGACGGGTTTCTAATAGATCGAATTGAGATTCGGGATGTCCGCTGAGTAACTGGGCAAGAGGATCACTAAAGCTTTGCCAAAGGTTAAGTTGAACAAAAGTCCCACCGCCTTGACGGCGCAGTAAAAAACCTTTTGCTTCTAACTTTTGAATTGCTTCACGCAAAGAAGGGCGAGATACATCAAATTGTTTTGCCAGCTCACGCTCAGGCAGGAGTTTTTCTCCTGGGCGCAGGGTACCTTCTAAAATAAGATGCTCAAGACGTTGTTCTATCACATCAGAAAGCTTAGGTTGGCGGATTTTAGTATAAGCCATATTGCTAGAAGCCATTATTGGATAACTATTACCTTAGTTATTGAGTTGTCAATTGGTAATACCAATTCAATGTAACGAGTAATAAAGTAACAAAGTATTCACTAACTGTCCATACAGTTGTTGAGCGAAATCATAAAAACCTGCAAAATTTAACAAATTATTTTAAAAGTTCATCAAAATTGATAACCAGATCGCATAATATAAAAACAATGAAATTAATACTTTTTAACGTTTTTTAAACACATATTAAGTCAAGCTGAAGCGTAACAGCATTAGTATTTAGAATATAAATTCAATCTAAATGACTTTGCATTCAAAATAAGACCATTATTTTTCTAATAACGTCCGATAATAGACCCAGTCAAAATGAGGTCCCGGATCTGTCTTTCTATTAGGAGCAACATCACTATGCCCTGTAATATTCTCTTTTATCTCTGGATAAAGTGAGATAAGTGCACAAGTCAGCCTAGCGAGCTTCTGATATTGCAACGAAGTAAAATCACAACTGTCTGTTCCTTCAAGCTCTATACCAATAGAAAAATCATTACATTTCTCTCTTCCTTTATATAAAGAAATACCCGCATGCCACGCTCTATCAGTAAAAGAAACATATTGCACAATTTCCCCATTTCGTCGAATAAGGCAATGGGCAGAAACTCTTAACTCACTAATCTCACTAAAGAAAGGGTGTTCAGTTTCAACAAGTGTATTGGTAAATAATTGGTCGATATAAGGTCCTCCAAACTCACCAGGAGGTAAACTAATATTATGAACGATAAGTAAAGATGGAGTCTCGCCGTCGGGTCTTTTATCATGGTTTGGTGATGGGACATGCCTTACTCCGACTAACCAACCTTGTTTAATTTCCACATTTATCCTCTTGATTGATGTTTACTTAGCTAAGTATTGATGATTTTTCTGGCTAACATTCATCAATAAATGCGAATTTCCTCTCAATAATAATAGCTAATTCTGTATCACACCTTTTTCTTTGCGATATTTTACGCAAAGCAATACTTATCTATTCGTCAATAAAACACTTTTTTTTCATACTTCTGAAACCGACTTATTACGAAGGAACAGAATATGAACTCACCAAACTATCACTCACTCCGTTATCACTCATCTGAGGTCGGTTTTACGTTAATGGAGCTGATGATTGTCATCGCAATAATTTCAATTCTAAGCTCTGTTGCTATTCCCGCCTATCAAGGATATATACAAAAAGCAGCATTAACAGATGTCTTACAAACAATCTCACCTTATCGTTCAGCTGTAGAACTATGTCAATATGAAATGGGTCACTACAACACTTGTCAATCAGACTCCCCTTTTATGCCTAAACAGTTTCGCAGTCGTTATATTGATAATATCACTGTCGTTAATGGTGTCATTAACGCCAAAGGAAATGCTCAACTTAAAGGACTAACTATTGTTATAGCACCGGAGAAAACAAATACTCACTACTTAGCAGAATGGAAAACAACCTGCACTTCAAACAATGAAATATTACAAAAACAGTGTACTGAAATACTCAAATCATATTAATACCTTCTTTATTACTTATTTTTATACCGAAATAAAAATACAGTTACAGTTTTTTATTTAAAGCATCAGCACCAAGCCAATAGGAGTGATTAATGAATACAGCCCATACTGCAACAGAATTTATTGAACAAATATTACAAAAAAGTATTTCACAACGTGTTTCAGATTTACATTTTGAACCTCAAAGTAAGGGGTTTAGAATACGCGCAAGAATAGATAATCATTTATATCTATTTCCATCACCATCAAATAACTGTTCTAGTGAAATAATTACCCGTTTAAAAATACTCGCTGATTTAAATATTGCAGAAAAGCGATTACCACAAGATGGACAATTTAATTGGTTTTATGATGAAAAATCTTATTCCATACGTATTGCAACATTACCTACACTTTATGGAGAAAAAGCCGTTTTACGATTAATAAATAATTTACAACAACCCGAGCTAAATAAATTAGGTTTTCAGCCAGTTCATTTAATTTTATTAAAAAAATATCTCACCTCACCACAAGGAATGATTTTAGTCACAGGTCCAACAGGAAGTGGAAAAACACTGACACTATATAGTTGTCTTCAATATTTAAATAAAGACAACCACAATATAAATAGCGTAGAAGATCCCATTGAATTACCGCTTGATGGCATCAATCAGACTCAAATTAGCGAAAAAGCAGGCATTACTTTTGCGACAATATTACGTGCATTATTACGCCAAGATCCCGATGTGATAATGGTGGGAGAAATAAGAGATCAACACACTGCTGAAATTGCAATTAAAGCAGCGCAAACAGGACATTTGGTATTATCTACACTTCATACTAATTCTACTCGTTCCACACTAATGAGGTTACATAACTTAGGTATTGCTGAAGACTTGATCTACAGTTGCGTAAATTTAATTATTTCGCAGCGATTGGTTCGCTGCTTATGCCAACATTGCAAAACTCGGTTGCCAGATAAACAAACCGTTCACTTAAGAGATAAAGTAATCTGTTTGCCTCATTGGCAAGCTAATGGTTGCCAATACTGTTTTTCAGGTTATATCGGCAGAACGGCTATTTATGATTGTCTTGAATTAGCAAAACAAAAATTACCGTCACCTTTTGCATTATTCAGTTCTGGTATTGAATTAATAAAACAAGGCATAACTTCGTTAGAGGAAGTTTATCAAGTTGTGGGAGATATTGAATGAAACTACAATATATCTACCAATATGATGCTTTCACTTACCAAGGAGAATACTGCTCAGGAAAACTCATAGCCACATCTAAACATGATGCGTTTATTAAAATGATGCAACAGCAAAAAACACCATTAAAAATTAGGTTATATAAAGCTATTTTATTAAAAGAAAGCGATAGCCAATATCGTATTCAACTACTAGAACAACTCTCTTTATTAATACATTCTGGTTTAGCACTATTACCGGCATTAACATTACTAAAAAATGAGTGTCGCTATCTTCATTGGCAATGTGTATTAGATGAGATTACTTATAATCTAGCCCAAGGTAGTACCTTTTCAAAACAGCTTTCTCTTTACCCTTTTTACTTTCCTCCTTCATTAACTTATTTTATTTATATTGCTGAAGAGAGTGGAACACTAGACGAAATTATAGCATCACAAGCCTCTCAATTAAAAAGCCAAAAAGTACTTATCAATAAAATAAAAAAAGCTTTGAAATATCCCATTTTTTTAGTCTTTGTATTAATTACAACCTCTACAATACTGCTACTTTATGTCCTTCCTGAATATCAATCATTATATAACTCTTTTAATACTGATTTACCCTTAATCACATCTCTGCTTATTACTATATCTCAATGGATTATTAACAATAGCTTAATTATTATCAGCTTACTTATTTCTCTAATAATAATTTATTACTGTGTACGCGTTTATTTTTTTTCATTTTATCTGGCAGAACAACAGTTGCTTCTTCGTACTCCCTATATAGGTATGTTATTGAAGTACCATCAACTACAGCTTATTTTTCAAATATTGACGATCACACAACAAGCTGGGCTTCCATTATTAAAAGGTTTAAACTTTATTACCGAACAACTTACCCATCCACTTTATCAACATGCACTTTCTCAAATGATAGAACACGTTACGCAAGGAAAATCATTAAGTTCATTTATGAAGCATGAACCACTTTTCCCTCCAATTTGTCATCAATTTATTATTTCAGCAGAAAATTCAGGGCAACTACTCTTTTTTTGTCAAAAATTAAATGAGTGGTTTAATCATCAATTTGAAGAACATCTAAATACACTAAATTCTTGGCTAGAACCTATATTAATGACAGTTATTGCTCTTATTGTTGGCACTCTAATTATTGCAATGTACCTTCCTATACTACAATTAGGTGATATTATAAGATAAACACAATGCTTATTAGCATTTAACAATATTATAACTTTTTATCTCGACTTATTGATTGTGGATAGTTCTGTTATCCTTCATGAGGTACAATTTCAGGGTAGCAGAAAATTACACATCACAATAACCGAATAAAACCCAAATATTGCGGGTATTATCTTGTGATAAAAACAAAATTAAGCTTTAGAATAACACCACGACTAGTAAATTTTCATTAATCAAAAATAGATAATTAGAATGACTTATACGGTTGCTCTTACAGGGGGAATTGGTAGCGGGAAAACCACCATTGCCAATGGATTTGCCTCTCTGGGTGTTCCTCTTGTTGATGCAGATATCATTGCCAGATTAGTGGTAGAACCCCACTCACCCGGATTAACAGCAATACACCAACATTTTGGGGAAACAATCCTACTCCCCGATGGCACATTAAATCGTGCACTATTAAGGGATATTATTTTTAAACATAAAGAGGAAAAAGCATGGTTAAACCAGCTTCTTCACCCTCTAATACAGCAAGAGACACAAAGACAGATCCAACAAATCAAAGCACCCTATTTTATTTGGGTGGTTCCGTTACTTATTGAAAATAAACTGACTCACCTAGCAGATCGCGTTTTAGTTGTTGATGTGACTGAAGAAGAACAGATCACACGTACAATGCAACGTGACAACGTGAGCCGTGAACATGTACTTAATATTTTAACGGCACAAGCCAGCAGGCAAGAACGATTAGCCGCTGCTGATGACATTATTGATAATCATGATAATAATCAGAATATTACTGATGTGATTAAACAGCTTCATCAGCATTACTTAGAATTAGCTCACCAAGCGTTACAGGACAACTGCCATGAGTGATGACATCACAACAATCATCTTTGAACACCCTCTTAATGAAAAAATGCGTTCATGGCTTAGAATCGAAAATTCATTAACACAGATTAATAGCTACCATATTATTGATACTCTGCCTTCTGCGATGTCTTTTTTCCGTGCTATTTCAGAATTTATTGAAGTATTAGATCGTGGCGAAATTCGAGCCGAGCTATTAAAAGAACTAGAAAAACGACAAAAAAAATTACAACAATGGCTTTCATTTCCTAATGTCGATAAAGATATTGTTAGCCAAATAATTGAAGAACTTTCACAAAATGCTTCAATATTAAGTAAAGCTCCTCGTATTGGTCAGCATTTAAAACAAGATAAAATTATTAGTTTAGTCAAACAGCGTCTGAGTATTCCTGGTGGATGCTGTAGCTTTGATGTTCCCGCATTGCATTTATGGTTAAGTCTGCCTCAAACTGTTAGAGATGAAAAATTGCAAAGCTGGATAATCGGCCTACAACCATTACAAAATGCATTAACTAGCTTACTCACACTTATTCGTCAATCTGATACCTTTAAGCCAGCACTTAGCCATCGTGGTTTTTACCAAGATAGCGCTGAAGACGCTGAGTTATTGCGATTAAAAGTGTTTATCGACCATCAGATTTACCCTCAAGTTTCGGGCCATAAAAACAGATATGCAGTTCGTTTTCTCCCTCTTGATAGCGAAAATGGCACTGTACCTCTAGAGCTACCTTTTGAGATAGCTTGTTGCTAACATTGTATTTATTAATTTTAGTAGCAATATATAGAACAAAAAAATAGCCGATAGAATTCAGGAGAGATAATGAGCGAAGAATTAATTGTAAAATGTCCAACATGCCAGACAAACGTTGTTTGGAATGAAAACAGCCCTTATCGCCCTTTTTGTTGCAAGCGCTGCCAGTTAATTGATTTAGGTGAATGGGCAGATGAAGAAAAACGAATTCCAAGCCAAGGCGATATCAATGAAAGCGATGATTGGAGTGAGACGCCATCATCAGAACAAGAGCCTAAATTATTTTAATCTAGAAAAAACAGCCACGACATAATGAGTGGCTGTTTTTATATAACAGAAAATAAATGCTTATTTCTGTAATAAAGCGACGATAGTGCGATTGGCGGGTGGAAAATCATCAGCATTTAAAGACACAATAGGTGTCCAACGCGACAACTGCCCCTCTTTTCCGTAAGGCTCATTTTTCCATTCTGTTACCAAGAAAAATGACAAAGTAATATGCCTATCTGGAAAATCATGCGCTACTGTATCAAGAAGGGTACATTGCGTAACATCAATACCAATTTCTTCTTGTAATTCACGTAATAGTGCTTGTTCTGGTGTCTCGTTATCTTCTAATTTTCCACCTGGAAACTCCCAAAATCCTCCCATATGAGATTTCAAAGGGCGCTGGGTAATAAAGACATTATTGTGGTTATCACAAATAACACCCGCAGCAATATGTAGCTTTTTTTTATCCATCATCGACAACCTATTGAATAATACCGTATTTATAATATTTTACTTTATTATAACGTATATTCAATGGTGCTACTCTGGTTTTGTTTTCCCTGATTTGCGTTCTTATTTAACGATAAATAGGCAGTAAATTAAATTGGGCAAGCGATTGACAAATAATACCAACAATACCAAAAGCAATAACTGCATAAATCAGCTTTTTACCACCCCATACTTTAAAGCCTGAGTTAGGAAACTTCTGTCGTGCTTTCAGCGCCATTACTGCCGGACAAATAATGGCCCATACACAAGCAGCAGTGCCTGCATACGCAATAGCAATTAAGAAACCATTAGGGAAAAATAGACATAATAGCAATGGAGGTGTAAAACAAAGCACACCTGATTTCAATCGCCCTGTTTTATTATCTTTAAATTTTAATGACGCTAAAATATAATCAAAAAGGCCTATCGCGACACCTAAAAAAGAGCAAAAAACAGCACTAATAGAGAACCATAATAAAAATCCTTCAATATATTTACTATTTAATACCGTATAGAGTGAATCAATAAAGGCATCTAAGTTACCGCCTTTTTGGATAATAGTAATAAATTGTTCTCTCGGTAAATTACCCATAGTGCCAATCATCCAAAGTAAATAGATGACTAATGCTAACAAGCAACCAATGATACAACTCTTAACTACTTTTCTTTCGTTTTGATTATAAAGCTTATAAAGACTACAAACATTACCATGATATCCAAAAGAGGTAATGGCATAAGGAATGATAATAAAAATAAAAGGATAAAGATATAATTGGCTTTTCCCTGCAAAAGTTGCACTAAATAATAAATCACCTTTTGCTTTAAAAAACAAACCCGAAAAAGCTAATACAAATAATACTATCTTAATGAATAAGAAAATTGAGGTTAAACGACTAGCACAAGCGCCACCCCACCATATTGTAGCACCAAGGGCTATCGTAAAAATAAAAAATATAGCTCTCAGATTAAAGTTAATACCATATAACAGTGATGCTTCATAGATAATAGAACCCGCCGCAGAGATATAAGCATAGATCAATATATATAATACAAAGATCAATGAAGCATTGGCAATATAACAAGCCCACTTCGGTAATAACTCTTTGGATATATCAAAGTAATTTGTTCCTGCACCATATTTAGAAATACATTCAAGAATATATATCCCTGAGTGGAACATAAAGAAACAAACAATAAACAATATAAATAGTGAGTTTATAAACCAAGCACCAGACATTATTGTTGGCAGGCTAAACATACCCGCACCTATCATAGCACCACCCAGAACAAATCCCCCTACAATAATTGAGGGTTCTTTATTTACTGAAGTATTTTCCATTATTTGTATCCCTTAAATATATAAGGATAGGGCTCTCGCATTGCACGAGAGCCATTATTTAATTGTGGATTATTACTTATTATTCGATAGGTTTTAATCTTGCAGTAAAGTGTCTTAATACAGGTGGTTCATATTCGAACTCTAGACCTTTAAGTGTTGCAAACTTCTCTTTTAACCCAA
Organism: Proteus hauseri; assembly: GCF_004116975.1. NCBI lineage: Bacteria > Pseudomonadati > Pseudomonadota > Gammaproteobacteria > Enterobacterales > Morganellaceae > Proteus > Proteus hauseri. Next base: position 460,299 of record NZ_CP026364.1, read on the forward strand.
TTAATGCATCAGCAATATAATCCATATGGTCATTGGTATAAACACGGCGTGCAATAGTTAAACGCATAAATTCCATATCAGCATGTTTTTGTTCACCCGTTGCAGGATCACGACCTAATAAGAATGAACCAATTTCTACCGCACGCACACCTGACTCCAGATAAAGTGCATTAATAACCGCTTGAGCAGGAAATTGATCACCCGGAATTTGCGGAACTAATTTTTTACAGTCAACGAAAACCGCATGCCCACCAGTAGGATATTGAATTGGAATACCCGCTTCACGTAAGCGATCACCTAAATACTTAACTTGACCAATACGATAGTGCAGATACTCTTCTTCAGTTCCCTCTTCTAAACCTTGTACCATTGCAGCCATATCACGACCAGCTAAACCACCATAGGTTACAAAGCCTTCCATTGGTACACAACGTTGTCTGGCTAAAGTAAATATCTCTTCATTATCACGAATAGCGACTAAACCACCGATATTTAATAGTGGATCTTTTTTCGCTGACATTGTTAATGCATCAGCATATTTATACATATCAAAAATAACTTCTTTAATAGTGGCATTTTTATATTTAGGATCACGCTCTTTAATAAAATAAGCATTCTCACAAAAACGAGCTGAATCCATCACAACAAAAATACCGTGTTGTTTCGCTATTTCATAAACTTCTTTTAAATTACTCATAGAAACAGGCTGGCCGCCAGCACTATTACAAGTTACGGTTGATACAATAGCAACAATATTATCAGCACCGTGTTGTGCAATATTCTCTTTTAATTTTTTAATATCAAAATCGCCTTTCCAATCATCATAGGTTTCTGAATCGAAGGCTTTTTCAGTAACAATATTAATTGCTTTACAACCATTTAATTCTACGTGAGCAGCGGTTGTATCAAAGTGGAAGTTAGAAATGAAAACTGGATTTTTCGCTTTTCCTTCTTTTTGTTTATATTTTAATAGTACAGGGAAAAGAATATTCTCAGCGCCACGACCTTGGTGAGCTGGAATAATATAATCGTAATTGAAAAGTTCTTTTGCTTTATCTTTTAAATCATAATAGTTTCTTGAACCCGCATAAGCTTCATCGCCTGTAATCATCGCTGCCCATTGATGATCACTCATTGCGTTAGTTCCAGAGTCAGTCAATAAATCAATATAGACCGCGCTGCTTGGTAGTAAAAATGGGTTATATCCTGCTTCTTTTAATGCTGCTTCACGTTCTTCTCTTGAAGGGACACGGATTTTTTCTACCATTTTAATACGGAACGGTTCTACGATTCTTTTAGCCATGATAATACCTTTAATATAAATTAAATAATAAATAAAGATTAAATAAAATAGTCTCTCCGTTTTAAATAAACGGAAAAGAATTATTAAATAAAATTAGATATGTATAGAAAAGGGATTATTTTTTAGGAAAGAAGAAGGCGAGTTCAGAGTCAATATTAAACCATTTCTTCAATCTGAAGAAACCTCTTAATATTATCAATACATTAAATGATGAGAACATACTTTCACCCTTCTAGTCAGGAAATAGTACAATTTACACACTAGTTTATATAACAGTTAGCATCGTTCAGTAATATAACAATAGTATAAATTGGATAATAATCACACTATTTAGCTTTTATTATAAATTAACGTGATGATCATCACTTACTTTAAATAATAACAAACTAATTTTTATTATTTAAAGTTTTTTTGATAAACCATTATAATACTACATGTATATAAATACTTTATTTTCATTTTATGAAATAACTAAAATATTTTTCCCATTAAATCTAACTATGGTAAATAAATTGGGCTCCATTTATTTTCTATCAATTTATATGTTTAATAAACTTAGATTTTACAATGATACTTTTATTCAGTTTTAATAGATAAAAATTCAAAATTTATTATTATCATATTACAACATAAATAAACACACTCACAACAAATGAAAAGTCATTATCATCTTAATTAAATTAAAACCTCTGTTAAAAGAACAATTCTATCATCATAAAATATGCTCACAAATTATGAGCATATAAAGAACAACATTAACTTATCTCTAATAAAAACATCAAAAATAAAATCATAAACATAAACATATAAATCAATGTGTTACATATTTTATCATAAAAATCCGCACTAATAATCAACATTATCACCTCAGTACATTTGATTTATGTCGATATTAAAAACCAAAATAATAAATAATTTATCTTTATTTCCTTAATTTTTAATTTCTTTTCATCTTAAGAGTAACAGGTGTTTATTATTTTAATTTTAAAGATAATATAAAAACATTAATTAATTCTTTTTATATTTAAGCAATATTATTTAATCTAAATTAATACCTTTATAATGAGGTAAAATGAGAAAAAAAGTTATTTTATTAACACTCTTAAGTGGATTTTCAACCAGTGGATTAACAGCAAATGATATTGGCTATATGGGGTCAATAAGTGAATCACGACGAGCATTGCAAGATAGTCAACGTGAAATTAATCAACTTATTGAACAAAACCGTTATCAACAACTTCAAGAAAATGCACTTGAAACCTCATCAACGCCCACACTTATAACTGAGTCAGATAATTGTCTGCCGATAAATGGTGTCTATATTCAAGGTATTACATTATTAAGTGAAACTGATCTCGATTCATTATCGTCTTTACCAGAACAGTGTATTAAAAGTGTTCATGTTAATCGTTTAGTTAAAGAACTAACACAGCATTATCTACAACGTGGCTATATCACAGCCCGAGTGCAATTTTTACGCCCTAATGAAAATCAAGAATTGGGTTTGTATGTTATTGAAGGCTTTGTTGAACGTATAGAAGGGAGTGATCGAGGTGTCAATACTACCCTCTTATTCCCTCGTATTGAAGGTCAACCACTCACTCTTTCAGTATTAGATCAAGGGCTTGATCAGGCAAACCGCCTGCAATCCAATAAAGTAAAATTGGATATATTACCTGGAACCCGATTGGGTGGTTCAGTTATTCAATTATCAAATCAACGCCAAACACCGTGGCATTTAAATGTATCTACAGATAACTATGGCCAGAAAAATTCGGGTCGTTGGTTAGTTCGTACTAATGCGAGTTTAGATAGCCCATTGGGGTTATCTGACTTTGTTAGTTTTAATGCCAATATCACAACGGATAATCCCAATACCCGTTTTAATCGCTCTTATACCCTACTTTACTCATTACCTTATGGTGGCTTTACTTTTAGTACCTTTGGCAGTTATTCAGAATATGAGTTCCACCAGCAACTTCAAACGAGAACTGTACGTTTACATGGTGATACCACACAAATAGGGGTAAGAGGCGATTACGTTCTATATCGCAATCAAAAACAGATAGATACCTTTAATATGCAGGCAACTCACAAGCGTATTCGTAACTATTTTAGCCAAATACGTCTTGATCTTAGTAGTCCTGCATTAACAACTGTTGAATTAGGGATCAACCATTTACACATCATCCCTAATGGGGTTGTGAGTGTTAATCTCAGCGTAGAAAAAGCCGTTGGTTGGTTTGGCGCTGATAGCTCTCCAAATATTGCTAATGGCAATAACAATGATTACCGCTTTACAAAAGTAAAGCTATTTGCCAATTGGCAGCAACGATTTTCATTGTTGGATTCTACATTTCTATTCAATAGTGTCGTTATTGGTCAGTACAGCCCCGACACTCTGCCTGGTATTGAATGGCTGAGTTTGACAGATAAAAGCGCCATTCGAGGCTTTGATCAAAGCACTCTCTCTGGTGATAACGGCGGCTATTTACGTAATTCACTTTCTTATCCTTATCGCATTAACACCTTCGCAATCACGCCTCGAATTGGCTTAGATGCTGGCCGTGTTCAACAACATGGCAATTTTGAAGGATGGCGAAGTGGTTATGGCATCAGTTCAGGTATTAATTTTCAGTATCGCCAAGCGCAATTAGATGTGGAGGTCGCCAAAGGCCATCTGCTCTATGCCCAATCAAATTCCAATAAAACCAAAGACCCTACTCAAGTGCTAGTTAGATTTTCATATTTATTTTGATTCACACTTATAGCAATAAATGGAGATAACTCAATGAAATCACAAAACTTCAAGCTTTCTCCTTCGGGTAGGCTTGCTGCATCTTTAGCGATCATTTTTGTATCACTAAATGCATACGCTGGCGGTATTGTTCCAGACTCTGGTAATCAAGGACCAAATGTTTCTTCGGTCAATGGTGGTACCCAAGTCATTAATATTGTCACACCTAACAACGAAGGTATTTCTCATAACCAATATCAAGATTTTAATGTTGGTAAACCTGGTGCTGTTTTTAACAATGCGTTAGAAGCTGGTCAATCTCAACTTGCAGGTCAATTAAATGCCAACAATAATTTAAATGGTCAAGCAGCATCGTTGATCCTCAACGAAGTCGTTAGCCGTAACCCTTCGTTTTTATTAGGTCAACAAGAAGTTTTTGGTATCGCAGCTGAATATGTTCTTTCTAACCCAAATGGTATCACTTGTGATGGTTGTGGGTTTATCAATACCAGTCGTTCTTCTTTAGTGGTTGGTAATCCACTCTTTGAAAATGGACATCTTTCTGGTTATAGCACACTCAACAATACCAATATGCTTTCTATTGGTAAAAATGGCTTAAATGCACCGGGTTTGTTAGATTTGATTGCTCCTCGTATTGATAGTAAAGGAAGGATCACTGCTGCTGAGATTTCTGCTTTAACAGGGCAAAATACTTTTTCTCAGCGTTTCGATATTCTCTCATCGCAAAAACCCACGTCAGCTTTAGATAGCTATTTCTTTGGTAGTATGCAATCAGGACGTATTCGAATTATCAATACGGCAGAAGGTAGTGGTGTTAAATTATCAGGGAAATTTATTGCGGATAATGAACTAAATGTCAGGGCAGATAATATCACCACTGATAGTCAAGTCCGTTATAACAATCACGATAAAGATGGTAGTGAGAACTATCAAAATTACCGTGGTGGTATCGCGGTAAACAATAGTGGCTCAAGTCAAACATTAACAAAAACTGAACTGAAAGGTAAAAATATCACGCTGGTTGCTAATAATAATAACCAGATTAAAGCCTCTGATTTAATGGGCGATGATATTTTACTGCAAGGTGCTAATTTAACCGTTGATGGCAAACAGCTTCAGCAAAAAGAGACCAATACTGATAATCGTTGGTTCTATTCTTGGCAATATGATGTCACTAATGAAAAAGAGCTCGTGCAACAAGTCGGCAGTCAGGTTGATGCTAAAAATAATGCCACACTTACCGCGACTAAAGGTGATGTTACTCTTGAAGGCGCTAAAGTCAGCGCAGGCAATACACTAGCGATTAATGCCAATAAAGACATTAATATTAATGGGTTAGTAGAGCAAGAAAACCGCAGTGAAAATGGCTATAAACGCAACCATACTTCTCGTTTAGAAACCGGAAGCTGGAGCAATAGCCATCAAACTGAAACCTTAAAAGCAAGTGAGTTGAGCGCAGGTAAAACACTTGGCTTAAATGCTGAAGGCTCGATTACTGCACAAGGTGCAAAACTTCACGCTAATGAGAATGTTGTTGTCAATGCAAAAGACAGCATTAATCTTAATGTTCAAAATACCAATAACGATAAAATCGTCACCGATAATCACGTTATTTGGGGGGGAATTGGTGGAGGAAATAACAAAAATAACAACAACAAACAGGAAGTAAGTCACTCGACTGAGCTTACTGCTGATGGCCAATTAGTCTTAGCAGCCGATAATAGTGTCAAAATTACGGGTAGCCAAGTTAAGGGTAATCAAGGTGCCTTTGTCAAAACAACTCAAGGCGATGTAGTTATTGATAATGCTATCAGCGAAACAATTACTAAAACCGATGAGCGTACTGGCACTGCCTTTAATATCACTAAAAACTCGCATAAAAATGAAACTAATCAGCAGCTATCAACAGGTAGTGAGTTAGTTTCTGATGCTGAACTAACAGTATTAAGTGGAAATGATGTCAATATTATCGGCAGCTTAATTAAGAGCGCTGATGAGTTAGGCATTCAATCTTTAGGCGATATTAATGTTAAGTCAGCTCAGCAAGTTGCAACAACTCATGATGAAAAAACATCATTAGAAATTACTGGGCACGCTAAAGAAGTTGAAGACAAGCAATATAGTGCAGGTTTTCATATCACTCATACATCCAATAAAAATAATAGCACAGAGACCGAACAAGTCGGCTCAACGCTCAGTGGCGGCAGTGTTAAAGTTCAAGCGGATAAAGACGTTACTTTTACCGGCTCTGACCTTACTACAACGGCTGGTAATGCTACCGTTTCTGGCGATAACGTTGCCTTTGTTTCTGCTGAAAATAAAAAACAATCTGACAGTACGGATACCACCATTTCTGGCGGTTTTAGCTATACCGGTGGTGTAGATAAAGTCGGAAGTAAAGCTGATTTCCAATATGACAAACAGCATACTGAAACTGATATAGTCAAAAATAAAGGCAGCGAAACGCATGTTGCGGGTGATTTAACGATTACTGCAAACAAAGATGTTACTCACCAAGGTGCAGCACATCACGTTGACGGTTCGTACAATGAATCGGGTGAAAATATCAATCACCTTGCTGTTAATGATAAAGCAACATCAAAAACTGACACACTAAATATTGGTGTTGATGTTGGTGTTAATTTGGATTACAGCGGTGTTACTCAACCGATTAAAAAAGCAGTAGAAGACGGTATTGAAACCGCTAAACCGGGTAACGATACGGATCCGAATAAAAAAATCACCGCTAAAGATGCCATTATGAATCTGGCTAATTTAGGTAATTTAGAAGCCCCTAATGTGGGTGTTGAAGTCGGTATTAAAGGCGGCGGTAGCGAGAAATCTCAAAGCGATAGCCAAGCAGTTTCTACTTCAATTACCGCCGGTAAAATCAATACCGATAGTAATAATACGCTGCATGATCAAGGTACTCAATATCAATCAACTCAAGGTGATATCTCACTGACAGCCAATTCTCATACCAGTGAAGCTGTTAGTAATCAGCACCAAGAGCGTGCTCATGAAACAACGGGTGGTGGTCAAGTTAGTGTTAGTACCAAAACAGGTACTGATGTCACTGTGGGCATTAAAGGTGAAGGTAAAACTAATGATAGCAGCTTAAGCATTACCAAAACCGAAGGTAGTCAGCTTAATTCTGCCGGTGGCATTAATATTAATGTACGTGAAGATGCCCATTATGAAGGGGCTAAATTTAATGCCGAAGGTGGAAAAACAGTTATTAATGCCGGTGGCGATTTAACCTTAGCTCAAGCAACAAATCAGCATTCTGAAAGTCAAGACAACGTAAATGGTAGTGCAAATCTAAAAGTGGGTACTACGCCAGATAGCAAAGATTATGGTGGCGGTTTTAAAGCCGGTGGTTCTCATCATCAAAAAGATCAATCAACCGCACAAGCGAGTTCTGTTAATGGTTCACAAGGTGTCGAATTAAACTCAGGCCATAACCTGACTTTACAGGGCACTTCATTAACTAGCGAACAAGATGTTTCATTAACAGCCAGTAATAAAGTTGATTTCCAAGCAACTGAGTCTCAACACACTGAAACAGGTAATAACTTATCCGGTGGCTTACAACTTGGTGGTGGCAAAAAAACCAGCGAGACCTCTTCGTCTATTAATGGCTTAGGTGGCGCTGAATTTGCTATTGGTAAACAAGATGAGAAAACCGTTTCGCCTGAAGGTGGTTCTATTAATAACCAAGGTGATTTAACCATCAATGGTAGTTCGGTTAATCTTCAAGGTACCCATGTTGATAGTAAAAATACTAATCTAACATCACAATCTGGTGATATCTCAATTACATCTGCTCAGTCTAGTGATTATAAGAGTAATTGGGGAACCGATATTTCCTTAAACGGAAAACAAACTAACACCACACCAAAAGAAGTAACAGAAGAGAAACCTGCAACCGCTATCCATGATTTCGGCGGAAAAGTCATGGTGAATGTTGAAGATCAACAAAAAACTTCACATCAAAATGCCACATTAGAAACAGGCACACTCACCATTAATAGTGATAAAAACCTCACGCTTTCTGGTGCAAATGTGTCTGCTGATAATATCACCGGTAATGTGGCTGGCGATTTAAATATTACTAGCCAAAAAGACAGTGATCGCCACGTTAATGTAGGTGTGAATGTCGGCTATAATCACACCAATGATCCTGAATCTAGCAAAGTAGATAAAACAGCTAAAGCAGGTGGATCATTATTAGAAAACACCATTAAAGAGACTATTGATTCTGGTATTAAATCAGCTACAGATGCGATTTCTAATAAATACGATTCTGTATCCACAACCATCGCAGATAAAGCCGGTATTAGTGGCGAAACCAAAGCCAAGATAGATAACGGTGTTAATTATGTTGGTAACGGCATTAAAAATATCGTCACAGGTGCCGAAGGTCATACCGCTAATGCCGATATTAAAGTATCGCATATTGATAATGATTCAGTGACCAACACAACCACACTTAATAGCCAAAAAGATATTTCATTAAATGTGGGTGGCAACACCATACTAACCGGTGCTGAAATTCATAGTCGCCAAGGTGAAGTTGATTTGGGTGGTAGTAATGTTCAACTGAAGAATATTGAAGGCCATCAATATGAAGCTGGTGTAGATCTTGATCTAAAATCTTCTGCTATTGATTTAGTTAAACAACTTGCAGGTGGTGATCTTTCATTAAAATCACCTGTTAAAGTTAACGAAACAGTGAATACAAAATCATCTATTTCTGAAAAGTAATAGATAACCAATAAAAGAGTAATGCCTATTCTTTTGTAAGCCAAACCCGCTTGTTAATCTAATAAGCGGGTTTTTTCGCTTTATTACTGAAAAAACGTTATTTGTCTATCATTTACACAGCACTAATCTATAAGCTAAACTTCAAACTTATTATTATCGATATGATTTTTAATATAATTTTTTAAAATTTAATATTAAAACCCGCCAAAAAGAAAAAATCGTTTAATCCTTGACCTTCCTCTAATGGTAAACCTTAAGCTTAATGCAATTACCCTATTTTAGAGGTGTGTTTACATGAATACTCATCCAACGTTGTCTTCTACAAATCGATTGAGTTTGCCTATTGAAGGTATGACTTGTGCTTCTTGTGTCGGTCGTGTCGAACGAGCACTCAATGCAGTACCAGAAATAACGACAGCAACCGTAAATCTTGCTACTGAACGTGCTGATATCGTTTTTTTAAGTACATCAAATCCTATCGTCGCAGCACAAGCCATTGAGAAATCAGGCTACAAAGTGCCTGAAGAAATTACAGAGTTAGCAATAGAAGAGATGACTTGTGCCTCTTGTGTCGGGCGTGTTGAAAAAGCATTAGCACAAATTCCTGGTGTATTAGAAGCGAATGTAAACCTTGCAACCGAACGCGCTCGTGTGCGCTATCTTGCGGGTGCGGTATCCATTACTGATCTGGAAGTTGCCGTGGTACAAGTGGGTTATAAATCTCGTCGCTTATCTGATGATCCTACTAATACAAACGATATAGACGCACAACGTCGTGAGCAAGATGAGCGCTCATTACGACGCGCATTATTTACCGCAGCTATATTTACCTTCCCCGTATTTATTATCGAAATGGGCTCACATTTTATTCCCGGCGTTCATTATTGGGTCACACAAACATTAGGACAGCAACTTAATTGGTATATCCAATTTGTTCTCGCCACTATTGTGATGTTTGGTCCTGGTTTACGATTCTTTCGTAAAGGGATCCCCGCATTATTGCGTGGTGCACCAGATATGAACTCTCTTGTATCGGTAGGTACTGCTGCGGCTTATGGCTATTCTATTGTCTCTACTTTTATTCCCCAAGTTTTGCCCGCAGGTACAGCTAACGTCTATTTTGAAGCCGCAGTAGTTATTGTCACATTGATTTTATTAGGCAGAACACTCGAAGCTAAGGCAAAAGGAAACACATCTCAAGCGATTAAACGCCTAATCGGACTTCAAGCTAAGACGGCACGAGTTGAGCGCAACGGCGAAACAATAGAGATCCCTCTTGATCAAGTTGTTATCGGAGATATTATTTTTGTTCGCCCTGGCGAGAAAATTCCTGTTGATGGTGAAATTATAGATGGTCGTTCGTATGTTGATGAGAGCATGATAACTGGCGAACCTATTCCCGCATCTAAAAATATGGGCGATGAAGTCGTTGGTGGCACTATTAATAAAACCGGTGCATTTAGCTTTAAAGTCACCAAAATTGGCTCAAATACCGTACTTGCGCAAATCATTCGATTAGTTGAAGAAGCACAAGGCTCTAAACTTCCCATTCAGGCGCTGGTTGATAAAGTCACCATGTGGTTTGTTCCTGTGGTTATGTTAGGCGCTACCCTCACCTTCTTTATTTGGTTAGTTTTTGGCTCAGAACCCGCTCTGACTTTTGCTCTGATTAATGCGGTCGCGGTGCTGATTATTGCTTGTCCTTGTGCAATGGGGCTTGCAACACCGACATCAATTATGGTTGGTACAGGTCGTGCTGCTGAATTAGGTATTCTTTTTCGTAAGGGCGAAGCACTACAAGCATTACGCGATGTCAATGTGGTGGCTCTTGATAAAACCGGTACCTTAACTAAAGGTCGCCCAGAGTTAACTGATTTAGTTCCTGCAAAAGGTTTTGAGTATACAGAAGTATTAAGCCTTGTGGCCGCGATTGAAACGTATTCTGAGCACCCTATTGCACAAGCGATAGTAAGCGCAGCAAAAGAGCAAAATTTAACGCTCGCTACCGTTGAAGATTTTAATTCTGTTCCCGGATTTGGTATCTCAGCAAAAGTAGGTGGTAGAACTGTTTCTGTTGGCGCAGATCGTTTTATGAAACAACTTGGTTTAGATGCCACAAGTTTATTATCAACAGCCAAGCGTCTTGGTGAGCAAGGAAAAAGCCCGCTGTATGCTGCAATTGATGGTCGTTTAGCCGCGATTATTGCTGTCGCTGACCCAATTAAAGAAACAACACCTGAAGCAATTAAAGCATTACATGCGCTGGGATTAAAAGTAGCGATGATAACGGGTGATAATGAAGCAACAGCACGAGCAATTGCGCAGCAACTTGGTATTGATGAAATTGCTGCTGAAGTGCTGCCCGATGGTAAAGTTGCAGCATTAAAACAGTTTCGTGATAAAGGTGCAAAAGTTGCTTTCGTTGGTGATGGTATTAATGATGCGCCAGCACTAGCAGAAGCTGATGTTGGGTTAGCGATAGGCACTGGCACAGATATCGCCATTGAAGCGGCTGATGTTGTGCTAATGTCAGGTGATTTACGCGGTGTGGTTGATGCTATCGCCTTAAGCCAAGCGACTATCCGTAATATTAAGCAAAATCTGTTTTGGGCTTTCGCTTACAACGCCCTATTGATCCCCATTGCAGCGGGGATGCTTTACCCTATCAATGGTATGTTACTTTCACCTATTTTCGCAGCAGCTGCGATGGCGCTTTCTAGTGTTTTTGTATTAGGTAATGCACTGAGATTAAAACGTTTTCAAGCACCAATGAAAACCCAAGAGTAGATGATTCGTTTCGCGTTAGAACCAGAATTAATGATAACTCGGGTTCTATTTTATAACGCTATACTTATACACATAGAGCTTATACTTTAAGGGGAAAACATCATGAATATTGGTCAAGCCGCTAAGCTATCGGGCATTACCGCTAAGATGATCCGTTATTATGAGCAGATCGGTTTAATTTCTAAGGCGATTCGCACTGACTCAGGCTATCGACATTACACCACTGATGATGTGGCTTGTTTTCGTTTTATTCGTCATGCGCGTGCTTTGGGGTTTTCTACAGAACAGATTTCAACACTGTTGTTGTTATGGAATAACGGCGAACGAGCCAGTGCGGATGTTAAACGCATCGCAATTTCCCATATTGAACAATTAAATAATAAAATTACTGAACTACAAAGAATGGCTAATACGTTAGAACATTTAGCAAAGAATTGCCAAGGTAACGATAATCCCGATTGTTCCATTATTTCAGGGCTAATAGAACCCCAAGAAAGTAATGAAAAAAATATCCCTAAACACACTCTTTCACATCTTCGCTCAGCATTTTAAAGACTGTTTATATGATATAAAAAAACCGCTTACAAATAACAATGTAAGCGGTTTTTATTTTCAGCACAGTAGAATATCTACTACATCGCATTCATTAGAGTTTAAATTAACCTAATTGGCCGTGGCAATGTTTGAATTTCTTACCAGAACCACAAGGGCAAGGTTCATTACGTCCTACTTTTTTACCTGCGGCAACTTGGCCATCTACCGCTGACATTTGCGATTCTTTAGTCACTTCATGGCTTAATTGTTGCTGTTTAGCTAAGCGTTCAGCTTCTTCACGACGGCGACGTTCTAGCTCTTCAACTTCTTCTGGTAAACGAACTTGTACTTTGCTTAGTGTGCTAATCACTTCATATTTCAGTGATTCCAGCATGCTCGCAAACATAGCGAAAGACTCACGTTTGTATTCTTGTTTTGGATCTTTTTGCGCATAACCACGTAAGTGAATACCTTGGCGTAAATAGTCCATTGCAGCCAAGTGCTCTTTCCACAGCGTATCTAGCGTTTGTAACATCACGCCCTTTTCAAAGTTACGCATCATTTCAGGGCTAACGATCTCTTCTTTCGTTTTATAAACTTCGATAGATTTTTCTAAAATACGCTCACGTAATGTTTCTTCATGTAGTTCAGGCTCTTTATCCAACCACTCTTTGATTGGTAAATCCAAATCAAAGTCTTTTTGTAAACATGCGGTTAAGCCTTCAATATCCCACATTTCTTCCAGTGATTGAGGTGGAATATAGTTATCAATCATGGTTTTGAAGACATCTTCACGAATACTATCGATAGTTTCACTAACATCAGCAACATCCAGCAATTCATTACGTTGCGTATAAATAGCACGACGTTGATCATTCGCTACGTCATCATATTCAAGTAACTGTTTACGAATATCAAAGTTACGGTTTTCAACTTTACGTTGCGCATTCGCTATCGCTTTAGTAACCCAAGGATGCTCAATTGCTTCAGTTTCATTCATACCTAATTTACGCATCATGCCTGAGACTTTGTCTGAAGCAAAAATACGCATTAAGGAGTCTTCCATTGATAAATAGAAGCGAGAAGAACCTTCATCCCCTTGACGACCTGCACGACCACGCAGCTGGTTATCGATACGGCGTGATTCATGACGCTCTGTACCAATAATATGTAAACCACCAGAAGCTAATACTGCGTCATGACGCTCCTTCCATCTTGCTTTAATTTCTTCGATTTGTTCTTCAGTAGGATCTTCAAGTTTAGCAACTTCAGTCTGCCAACTCCCTCCTAACACGATATCGGTACCACGACCTGCCATGTTAGTTGCGATAGTCACCGCCGCAGGTAAACCTGCGTTTGCAATAATATCCGCTTCCATTGCGTGGAATTTCGCATTCAGCACGTTGTGGTGAACATTAGCTTTTGTTAGCGCATTAGAAATTTCTTCTGATTTTTCTATCGAGATAGTACCAACCAGCACTGGCTGACCATTTTTAGTACGCTCACGAATATCTTCGATAATTGCAGCAAATTTACCTTGTTCATTCATATAAACTAAGTCAGGTAAATCTTTACGTACCATTGGGCGGTTAGTTGGAATAACAATAGTTTCTAATTTATAAATAGAGTTAAATTCAAATGCTTCGGTATCAGCAGTACCAGTCATCCCCGCTAATTTTTCATACAGGCGGAAATAGTTCTGGAAAGTAATAGAGGCGAGTGTTTGGTTTTCATTTTGAATTTTCACACCTTCTTTAGCTTCTACCGCTTGGTGTAAACCATCTGACCAACGACGGCCTTGCATTGTACGCCCAGTATGTTCGTCAACAATGATAACTTCACCATCTTTAACGATGTAGTCTACGTCTTTAGTAAATAATGCATGTGCACGTAATGCAGCCGTAACGTGGTGCATTAACATGATATTTGCTGGAGAATAAAGTGATTCTCCTTCCTTCATCATGCCTTCGTTAGCTAATAATTCTTCAATTTTAACCAGACCACGCTCAGTGATATTGACTTGGCGCGTTTTTTCATCAATAGAGAAATCGCCTTCACCTTGGAAGGTATCTGAATCTTCTTTCTCTTGTGGAACTAAATGAGGAATGATTTTATTCATCTGCTTATACAGTTCAGAGCTATCTTCAGCAGGTCCTGAAATAATCAATGGTGTACGTGCTTCATCAATTAAGATGGAGTCGACCTCATCCACTAATGCATAATGCAGTTTACGTTGAACACGCTCTTCTGGGCTAAATGCCATATTGTCACGAAGGTAGTCAAAACCAAATTCGTTATTTGTACCGTAGGTAATATCCGCACCGTAAGCTTGACGCTTAGCTGGTGGTGCCATATTCGGTAGGTTAATACCAACGCTTAAGCCTAAGAATTCAAATAGAGGACGGTTATTTTCCGCATCACGCTGTGCAAGGTAGTCATTGACGGTAACAACGTGAACACCTTTACCTGAAAGCGCATTTAAGTAAGCAGGTAGTGTTGCAGTTAATGTTTTACCTTCACCGGTACGCATTTCTGCAATACAACGCTCATTGAGTACCATACCGCCAATAAGCTGTACGTCAAAGTGACGCATACCAAATACTCGTTTACTTGCTTCACGTACTGTTGCGAACGCTTCAGGCAGAATATCTTCTTCTTTTTCACCGTTTTTCAGGCGCTCACGAAATTCTTGTGTTTTTGCTTGTAGCTCTTCATCAGTCAGTTTTTCAAATTCAGGTTCTAATTGATTGATTTGGTTAACTGCTTTACGCATACGACGGATAGAACGCTCATTACGGCTACCAAAAATTTTGGTTACAATTTTACCTAACATAAATAATTATTCTCAATTATGGCGTAGTGACGCCGAAAACAGCCTCTGTTCATACAGAGAATTAATAAAGCGAATAAATTAAGCTGTTAAGTAAGGTCCGGCACGGATCCCGCGAATTTGAGCGAGCCATAATCCAGTTCGATAGGAAGGCGTTATTTGCGCTAACGTATAGGTTGATAGCGGCAAATAAGTGAGTGTAACAGGAGGTGCATCCGTCAATAATGCATACAGAGTATCAAGCATAACCTCTGCAACATTAGAAACCGGAGACGGTTCATCTTTGGCTTTTACCGTCAATTCAGGAGAGCTAATGGTAAATGCAAAAGATAACTGTCGTATTACATTTTTAACAGCGTGCTGCTGCCAATAATTAAAGGTGAAGGATGATGCAGGATTCTGTACACTTTGACGTAAGAATAAATTATCAAACGCAATAAGCGCCTGACTTTGGCGATTTTGAGATGATGGTGTATCAGTTTGTTGCGGATTTTCAGCATGGGCTGACAACAGCGAAGGCATTCCAATACCTGCTGCTACCATTCCTAGAAGCAGATGCGACCAAAAATATCGTCTGCCAAATTGTCGCCAAAAATTTATAATACTCATTAACCTTCGTTTCTTTTTTTATTGTTACTTATTTATTTTTATTGGAGTCAAAATCTATGCGGGATAGTTACCCACAATCATTGGAAAAAATTCTTAACGAACTTGAAGGTTCCAATAAAAGCACTCTACAACTTATCCAGCAACGTGCAACCGTTTTACTAAAATTAAACCGTGCCGTAATTGCACTTTTGCCTGCCCCGTTACAAGATAAATGTCGGGTAGCTAATTATCGCAATGCTATTTTAATTATTGAAGTCATAAACGCAAGTTGGTTAACAAGATTGCGTTACGAAATTCCAGCTTTACTTTCAGCGTTGAGACAAGAAATTTTACCATCCTTATCCTCAATAGACATCAAAATAAATCCTAGTTTCAGAACAAAAGAGGAAAAAAGGCCTTTAATATCATCAATAAAAGAGCAAAATCCAAAAAACAGACGTCACTTGAGCTTAGAAAGCGCACAATCATTAAAGTATTTGGCTGAAAAAAGTCCGAAGAAATTAAGGGAAAAATTAGAACGGTTGGCTGCACTTGCCGGAGAGAGTACAAGTACAGCCAAAGATGACGTTAATTAGAAATAACTAACGTTCTTTCCTTTACAGAGTTAAGCAAAAACTGCAGAAGGGGCTTTAAATGCCACTGGCATTTCAGCTTCGTCTTCAAATGTGACGAATTCCCATGCTGACTCTTTTGCTAATACAGCCTGTAGTAATTTATTATTTAACGCATGACCTGACTTAAACGCGGTGAATTCACCGATAATGTTATAGCCACACATAAATAAATCACCGATAGCATCTAGCATTTTGTGACGAACAAATTCATCTTCAAAACGCAAACCATCATCGTTGAGCACACGATAGTCATCAACAACGATAGCGCAATCGAAACTACCGCCTAAACACAATCCTTTAGATTGCAGGTATTCGATATCACGCATAAATCCAAAAGTACGAGCACGACTAATTTGACTCATAAAAGATTCAGCAGAGAAATCTAATTTATAACGCTGAGTACTCGCATCAATAGCTGGATGGTTAAAGTCGATAGTAAAATCTAATTTAAATCCATTGTATGGACGCATTTCTGCCCATTTATCGCCATCTTCAACGCGTACAGTATCTTTAATACGGATGAATTTCTTCGCCGTACGAAGTTCTTCAATACCGGCATCAAGTAATAAGAAGACAAAAGGTGCTGCACTGCCATCCATAATAGGAATTTCAGGCGCATTCACTTCAATTACAATATTATCAATGCCTAAACCAGCCAGTGCTGCATTTAAATGCTCAACGGTTGATATGCGCACATCGTCTTCGTTCACTAAGCAAGTACATAGCATTGTGTCACGAACTGATTTTGCGTCAGCTGGAAAATCCACCGGTGGATTTAAGTCAGTACGACGGTAGATGACCCCAGTGTTAGCAGGCGCCGGACGCATTGTAAGCGTAACTTTTTTACCCGTGTGGAGACCCACACCAGTTGCTTGTACAATTCGTTTTAATGTCCGTTGTTTGATCATCATTTTATCTCGCAATGTTATCCGTCCTACCAATCATTATACTTATAATTGGCAGGACAGTTTAGCACAAAAAGCGGAGATGCCAATCTTTTTGGCGATTAATCAGCCTGCTTTCTTAAGAAAGCAGGGATATCTAAATAATCCGGCTCTTTATTTGTCTGTGTAGATTGTTCGTTAACCGCTTTTGCTGCTGGCTTACTTTCTTCAGTCGTTGCCGAAAAAGAAGACATGCTGTTTTGCATTTGCTGATAACGATTCTCCATTGCGTTTTGCTGATTTTGTTTGCTAGTCACGAGTGTGATTTCTGGACGTTTATCCATACCAATACCCGTTGCAACAACAGTTACACGCAATTCATCATTCATTTCTGGGTCAAGAGATGTACCAATAACCACGGTTGCGTTATCTGATGCAAATGCACGAATGGTGTTACCCACTGTCTCAAATTCATCTAAACGTAAGTCAAAACCAGCAGTAATATTGACCAGTACACCTCGAGCGCCAGAAAGATCGATATCTTCTAATAATGGACTCGAAATCGCCATTTCAGCAGCTTCTTCTGCGCGGTCTTCACCTTTCGCAGCGCCAGAACCCATCATGGCATAACCCATTTCTGACATCACAGTTCTTACGTCAGCAAAGTCGACGTTCATCAAACCAGGACGAGTGATCAGTTCAGCAATACCTTGAACTGCACCTTTCAGAACATCATTAGCAGCACCAAATGCATCTAATAATGAAATACCACGACCCAGAACTTTTAATAATTTATCATTCGGAATAGTGATTAATGAGTCAACATGCTTAGATAACTCGGTAATACCCTGCTCAGCAAACGCCATGCGCTTTTTGCCTTCAAAATTAAAAGGCTTAGTCACAACGGCTACGGTCAGAATACCCAAATCTCTTGCAACTTCTGCAACTACAGGGGCTGCACCAGTACCTGTACCACCACCCATTCCGGCAGCAATAAAGACCATGTCAGCGCCTTCAAGTGCGGCACGTAAAGCTTCGCGATCTTCTTCCGCAGCATTACGACCCACTTCAGGATTAGCTCCTGCACCAAGGCCTTTCGTAATGGCGTTACCAATTTGGATGGTTTGTCCAACCGCTGTTTTACGTAACGCTTGAGCATCCGTATTGACTGCGAAGAAATCGACACCTTCAATACGCTCGCGAACCATGTGCTCAACCGCATTACCGCCGCCGCCGCCAACGCCGATGACTTTGATCACCGCATCGTTGGTTAATTCCATAGGTTCAAACATAATTTCTCTCCGTTTTGTGCCTTTTCAGGGCCGCTTGCTCAAACGACCTCTTTTTAAATTTGTCTGATTATCAAAACTCTCTTTTGAGCCAGCCTGTCAGTTTTTTTAACCAACCACTTACTGCCGAGCGTTTCTCGGTTTCTGTTTCCTCACCAAAGTGGGATTCTTTACCGTAATGCAAGAGCCCTACTGCTGTAGAATAGAAGGGATCCTGCGCATAATCTGTTAGCCCGGTAATATTTAACGGTTTACCGATCCGTACTTGCGTGTGGAAAACACGTTGAGCACACTCAACAAGTCCGTCAATCTGTGCAGCACCACCCGTCAGAACAATGCCTGCCGCTAAATGATGCTTAATCCCTTGCTGGCGTAACTGCTCCTGAACTTTCAAAATCTCTTCATTGACAAGATTAAGTAGTTCGGTGTAGCGAGGTTCAATAACCTCAGCAAGGGTTTGTCGTTGCAGACTTCTTGGCGGTCTGCCTCCGACACTTGGAACTTCAACATTTTCATCTTTACCCACTAAAGATCCTAATGCACAACCATGACGCACCTTAATGGTTTCTGCGTCATTAGGTGGTGTACCAAATGCATAAGCGATATCACTTGTTACCACATTGCCAGCATAAGGGATCACCCGGGTGTGTCGTAATGCGCCACCAGTATAAATAGCGATATCCATTGTACCGCCACCAATATCGACAACACACACACCTAACTCACGTTCATCTTCAGTTAATACAGCGAAGCTTGAAGCCAGTCCTGCAAAAATCAGTTGATCCACTTTTAATCCACAGCGTTCAACTGCTTTAACAATATTCTTTGCCATATCGTTATGGCAGGTAATCAAATGCACTTTTGCTTGCATTCTTACGCCAGACAACCCAACAGGATTTTTAATTCCTTCTTGGTAATCAATGGCATATTCTTGAGGTATCACATGTAACACACGATGTTCATCTTTTACTTTGACTGATTTCGCGGTATGTACCACGCTATCTACATCGTCTTGTGTTACCTCTTCTTCTGAGATTGGCACCATTCCAATCTCATTTTGGCAACTGATGTGCTTGCCTGATAACGCCAAATATACTGAAGATATCTGACAATCGGCCATCAATTCAGCCTGATCTACCGCCCGCTGTACACACTTCACGACGGATTCGAGATCGTTAACGCCACCTTTATCCATGCCACGAGATGGACAACTACCCACCCCGATAATATTTACAACACCATCAGGCAGGATCTCACCGACAAGGGTGGCAACTTTGGCCGTACCAATCTCAAGACCAACTACTAATTTTCTGTCCGTCGCTTTGATCATTATTGTTCTGCCTTTGCCTTCATCGTGTCATCTGCCACGTCTTGTTTATTCATTTTCAAGTAGTAAAGGAGCCCACCCAACTGCACCACCACTGTCATAACGGAGATCAACATAATCAACCCGTTTATCTGTTTGCTGTTGCAGTATTGGATACAACTCGATAAAGCGAGCGATCCGTTTTTCGTTATCCTTACGACCTAATTCCAATCGTACATCATTGTCTAAAACTAACTGCCATCCTTGACGGGCAGACATTGCCGCCGCTTTCAAATTCAGATTATTTGCAAGAAGTTGATCTCTCATTGCAACATAACCTGATAACACTATTTTCTCGCTTCCTTGTGGGCCATATAACAAAGGGTAATTCCCTTGTGCTTCAAGTTCTACGGGTAAACTGAATATACGGCCGTCTCTATCAAGAAAGTAAGTATCATTCCAACGGGTAAATGGCACATATTCTACCAGATGGATTTTAAGTTCATCAGGCCACTGTTTACGTACAGTGACTTGTCTTATCCAGGGCATACGTTCAATTTGTTGCTGAATGATATTCACATCCTGCGTCATAAATGTACCCGGCTGTCCTAAAGACAAAATGGCCTGACGTACATTATCATTCGTTGTGTAATGCCGCTCTCCCGTTAGTACTAATTTGGAAATAGGGAGACGGTTTGCATCTTTCATCCAGTTAACGACTTGTATCGCACCCCAAATAATTGTTGCTATTACACATAAGAAAAAAACTAATCCCGATAAATAACTGCCATTACTTGGTCTGTCAGAATGCTGTTTCTCTTTATGTTCTTTAATATTCAGCGCCGCTTGTGACATATCAACCCACTAATTCCTGAGCAACGTTTAAAGAAGAGAATCGCCCATTCTTTTGTCCGATATTCTCGCGATTAATACTTTTCCTACATATATATACTTTATGAACACCTTTAGGTTTGATAATTAAATCACTAAATTGTTCAATCTGTTGAGAATTATTTACTCTAAAAGAAGAAATAGCGAATTTTTCTTCGTTTTTCTTTCGTTTTAACTGAAATTTAATCTCAATATGAGTTTGAGCAAGTAAATCTCTGTGCATTTTTTCGGCTGAAACAGTGTTAGCTTTTACATAACTCGCCATCAATTCAGTATGTTGATTAGCCATTTCACCATAAAAGATGCTCACTTGCTCAAACATCTGTCTTAATCCTCGCTTAAAGAAGGCTGAAATTTTGTTTCTGCTAAGCGACGCGCTATTTTACCAATATTTCCAGCACCTTGAACTAAAACCAGATCATTATCTGTTAATACACCTGCTAATATCGAAGTAATATTCTCCACATCAGAAACCCAAATAGGATCAAGCTTTCCACGATGACGAATCGTTCGACATAATGAACGGCTATCGGCACCAGTAATAGGCGTTTCTCCCGCGGCATAGACATCCGTTAATAATAAAATATCCACCTGATTGAGAACAGCCGCGAAGTCCTCATATAAATCCCGCGTACGAGTATAACGATGTGGTTGAAAAATCATTACCAGACGTTTATCTGGCCAACCTGCGCGAGCAGCTTTAATCGTGGCATCGACTTCTGTAGGATGATGGCCATAATCATCCACCAGCATAACTTCACCCGCCTGACCATTCACATGTTCAAGGCCGTAATTACCTAAGAAATCAAAACGACGCCCAGTGCCTTGGAAGTTCAGTAAAGCAGCTAAAATATGTTCATCTGCAATACCTTCCTCTGTTGCTACAGCAACAGCAGCGGTTGCATTCAGTGCATTGTGACGACCAGGTGCATTTAAAACCACTTGTATATCAGGCATATCTTCACGGCTTATAGTGAAAAATCCTTGAGCACCTTTTTGTTCATAATGTGTAATACGCACATCAGCATCATCACTAAAGCCATAAGTCGTAATATAACGCCCAACTTTAGGTAAAATGGAACGAATAACATCGTCATCAATACACATTACTGCTCTGCCATAAAACGGCAAATTATGTAAAAAAGTAATAAACGTATCTTTAAGGTTGTCAAAATTACCGTGATACGTATCCATATGATCAGCTTCGATATTAGTAACAACAGCGACCATAGGTTGTAAATGTAAAAACGATGCATCACTTTCATCTGCTTCTGCAATTAAATAGCGACTGCATCCTAAGCGAGCATGTGTTCCCGCCGATTTAACCAATCCCCCGTTAACAAACGTTGGATCTAATCCTGCTTGTGCGTAAATATTAGAAATCATTGCTGTGGTTGTGGTTTTACCGTGAGTACCTGCTATCGCCACACCATGACGATAACGCATTAACTCAGCCAACATTTCAGCTCGGCGAATAACCGGAATACGCGCTTCACGAGCAGCAATAATCTCTGGGTTTTCCGCACTAATCGCTGTAGAAACAACCACAACACTTGCACCACGAATATTTTCAGGGCGATGATTAAAATAAATTGTTGCACCTAATGCAACGAGTTGTTGTGTAACTGCATTAGGCGCTAAATCAGAACCGCTAATTTCATAGCCTTCATTAGCCAATACTTCAGCGATCCCCCCCATACCGGCACCACCGATACCAACAAAGTGAATGTGCCGAACTTTTCTCATTTCGGGCACAAAAGATCTTAATTTCGCCAGTTGTTGTGTATTCACTATTTACTTCTTCACTCTAAGTTAATGGTTACAAGTTACGTTTATTTTTTGGCCACTTCGATAATCACATTTGCTACACGCTCTGTGGCATCCGTAATCGCAACACTTTTTGCTTTTTCTGCCATCGTTAAAAGCTGTGGACGATCCCATGTTTTCAGGGTTTCAGCTATCACTTCTGGTGTTAAATCATTTTGCTCAATAATTTTTGCTGCCCCAGCTTTTTCTAATGGCAATGCGTTCCAATATTGTTGCCTATCTTTATGTTGAAAAGGAACAAAAATAGCGGGTAATCCCGCAGCTGCAATCTCACTGACTGTTAATGCTCCTGAACGACACACCACAACATCTGCCCATTGGTAAGCTTGCGCTATATCATCAATAAATTCAGTAACTTTATATTCAGATTTAACTGAATTTTTAGCTAATTCGTTCTGATAGCGCGTTTTTGTATCACTTTCGCCACCTTTTCCTGCTTGATGCCAAATTGTGACTCTTTCACCGAGTAAGCCAGCCACTACAGGCATAGTGTGATTTAAGATCCGAGCACCTTGGCTTCCACCAATAATTAATACGCGGATTGCACCTGTTCTTTCTTTTAATCTTTCTATTGGCTGTTCAAGTGCTAGTACATCTTCACGCACGGGATTACCCACCACAGGCGCATTAGGAAATGCACCCGGGAATGCTTGCAATACACGCTTAGCTATTTTAGATAACCAACGATTCGTTAACCCTGCAATGCCATTTTGTTCATGTAAAACGACAGGAACACCACTCATCCAAGCGGCAATACCACCGGGGCCTGAAACATACCCCCCCATGCCAAGAACAGCATCAGGTTGATAACGCTTGATAATGGCGCGAGCTTGAAAAATCGCTGTTATAATTCGTATTGGCGCCGCTAATAACGCCTTAATACCTTTGCCACGCAATCCAGAAATACGGATAAATTCAATCTCAATACCATGTTTTGGCACTAAATCTGCTTCCATTCTATCGGCAGTACCCAACCATCGAATTTCCCAACCTTGAGATTGGAGATAATGAGCAACTGCTAACCCAGGAAAGACATGCCCTCCGGTTCCGCCGGCCATCACCATTAATCGGCGTTTACGCTCGCTCATTTAGGACTCCTTACAAACGCCTGTGCTTGCGCTAGGCGTGTTTCATAATCAATACGCAACAACATTACGATGGCGGTTGACATAATAATCAGACTAGAACCACCATAACTAATAAGAGGAAGGGTTAACCCTTTAGTTGGCAACATGCCTGCGGCGGCACCAACATTAACGAGTGTTTGGAAAGTAAACCAGATCCCAATAGAACAAGCTAAAAAACCAGAAAAACGGTGATCAAGAACCAAAGCACGTCGCCCAATTTGCATCGCGCGAAAAGCGATGAAGAATACCATTAAAAGCACTAAAACCACACCGATATAACCAAGTTCTTCCGCGAGAATGGAGAAAATAAAGTCAGTGTGTGCTTCAGGTAAATACTCCAGCTTTTGCACTGAATTACCTAGCCCTTGTCCAAGAAAATCGCCTCGACCAAAAGCCATTAAAGATTGTGTAAGTTGGTAGCCACTACCAAAAGGATCATCCCAAGGTTCTAAGAAAGAAGTGATACGACGAACACGATAAGGTTCGACAATAATTAGCATCACAACAGCCGCAATTCCTGAACCAATAATGGCTAAAAACTGCCAAATTTTAGCGCCCGCTAAAAAAAGCAACGCAAGTGTTGTAACAAACAACACAACCACAGTACCTAAGTCCGGTTGCAGTAACAGTAAAACTGCAAGTACTAACATCACGCCCATTGGTTTACAAAAACCCCAGAAGTTGTTTCTGACTTCTTCGACTTTTCGTACCAAATAGCTCGATAAATAACAAAATAGCGCGAGTTTAGATAATTCTGCTGGCTGAAAATTTAATGGTCCTAAAGCTATCCAGCGTGATGCCCCATTAACGGAACTGCCCACAACAAGTACCACTAATAACAACAATATCGAACCAAATAACATCAAACTGCTATAACGCTGCCACACAGCCATTGGAATGCGCATAGTAACTAAGGAAAAGCAAAACGCGACAACAATGTAAATACCATCACGTTTAGCAAATAAGAAGGGGTCTTCTGCAAGACGTTGACCAACGGGCATCGATGCAGAAGTCACCATAACAAAACCAATCACGGCCAACCCGAAAGTAAACCAGAGCAAAGTGCGATCATAAGGAACAAATGCGGTGTTCTCAGTTTGATAACTGCCCACTAGCCACTGTTTTAATCTTCGCATGACGGGTAAGCGCATTAGCCAAGCTCCCTCGCTAAACGAGCAAATTCATCGCCTCGTTGTTCAAAACTACGAAACTGATCTAGGCTTGCACATGCAGGTGAAAGCAACACCATATCGCTAGATTTCACCTTAGGAGCTAATGCTCGCATCGCTTCTTCCATTGTTACAGTCAGTAAAGAGACATCAGGTCGTAAATTAGCAAGTGCTTGACCATCTTGCCCAAAGCAGTAGAGGCGAACGTTATTACCACTGATATAAGGCAACAGAGCAGTAAAATCAGCTGATTTACCATCACCGCCTAATAACAAATGCAATGTGCCGTCTACTTCTAAACCTTTTAATGCCGCTTCAGTACTGCCTACATTGGTCGCTTTAGAGTCGTTAATCCAACGCACCCCTTGATGTGAATAGACCAACTGAAAACGATGAGCAAGCCCATGATATGTTTTTAAAACTTCAGTTGCAGCTTGGCGTGAAATCCCGACCGCATCAGCTAATGCTAATGCAGCAAGAGCATTCGTATAATTATGCTGACCCGAAAGATACATTTGTGCAGTAGAAAGCAATTTTTCATCATGAACTTTCAATACTCGATTTGTATTATCTAACTGGTAATCACCTTTCCCGACGCCAAAGCTGACACAACGGGCATCTTTTCCTGCTAAAGGTAGTGTTAAGACATCATCTTCGTTGTAAACACATACCTTGGCATTTTTATATATATGTAATTTAGCTTCACGATATTGTTCTAATCCCAGCGGATAGCGATTCATATGATCTTCGCTGATATTCAATACCGTTGCTGCTGCCGCTTTTAAGCTATAAGTCGTTTCTAACTGAAAACTAGAAAGCTCTAATACATAAAGATCATGAGGTTTAGTTAAGAGCGTTAACGCGGGCACACCAATATTACCGCCAACGCCAACACGGATACCGTCTGCACTCGCCATTTCACCCACCAGCGTGGTGACCGTGCTTTTACCATTAGAGCCAGTTATCGCCACAATGGGTGCTTTTGCTTCACGGCAAAATAGTTCGATATCGCCGACAATTTCAACGCCTAAATTAGCGGCTTCAGCTAACTCTGGTGTTGATAACGCAATACCGGGGCTGGAAACAATTAAATCAGCATCATTCAACCATGTTTGATGAAAACTACCCGTATGATACTCAACATCAGCAGGAAGCTTATCTAAGCCTCCTGGTTGTTTACGAGTATCAATAACTTTAGGTGTAACACCTTGGCGGATAAAAAAATCAACGCAAGAGAGACCAGTGATCCCAAGACCTACGATAACGACTTTTTTCCCCTGATAATCTGCCATTTTAACGTACCTTTAATGTAGCCAAACCAATAAGCACTAACATCAGTGAGATTATCCAAAAACGCACAATAACTCGCGGTTCAGGCCAGCCTTTTAATTCATAATGGTGATGAATAGGTGCCATTCTAAAAATACGCTGCCCGCGAAGTTTAAATGAACCAACCTGTAAAATAACAGACAGTGTTTCGACCACAAACACACCACCCATAATGACTAATAAGAACTCTTGGCGTAATAACACCGCGATTGTACCTAATGCACCACCCAACGCGAGGGAGCCAACATCGCCCATAAAAACTTGAGCAGGATAGGTATTAAACCAAAGGAAACCAAGTCCGGCACCGACAATAGCCGTACAAACAATAACTAATTCACCGGCATGCATTAAGTAAGGAATTTTTAAGTAGCTAGCGAAATTCACGTTACCTGTAGCCCATGCAACTAAAGCAAAACCCGCGGCGACAAAGACTGTTGGCATAATAGCCAAACCATCTAAACCATCCGTTAAGTTAACAGCGTTACTGGTACCAACAATGACAAAATATGCCAACAAAATGTAAAGCATACCGAGCTGAGGCATGACATCTTTAAAGAAAGGGACGACTAACTGAGTTGCAGACGTATCTTTGCCAATGGCATACATACTAAAAGCAACAACCAGTGCAAGTACTGATTGCCAGAAATATTTCCAGCGAGCAATTAAGCCTCGAGTATCTTTACGAACAACTTTACGATAGTCATCCACAAAACCGATAACACCATAACCAATTAACACAAGTAGTACGCACCAAACATAAGGGTTATCCAGTCTTGCCCATAACAGAGTAGAAACTGAGATAGAAAATAGGATCATAATCCCACCCATTGTGGGTGTGCCTCGTTTACTAAAATGCGACTCAGGCCCTTCATTACGAACAACCTGCCCTATTTGCATTTTTTGTAACCAAGCAATAAGGTGCGGCCCCATCCACAGCGCAATAACTAATGCCGTCAATAAGCCAACAATCGCCCTGAATGTCAGATAAGAAAAAACATTAAAAAATGTATGGTATTTAACCAAGTATTCGGCCAGCCAAACTAACATTCAAAGCACTCCTTTAATGCGTTCACAATATCTTCCATCGCGGAGCTTCGTGAACCTTTTACTAAAACTGAAACAACATCATGCTGCTGTAATAATGGGATTAATTGCGTAAGTAAGTCAGCTTTAAATGCAAAGTGCTGGCCACCTTGGCTTTCTTCACTAATAAAATGGCTGTGATGCCCAACGGTTAATACACTATCAATACCCGCTTTATGTGCAAAACGCCCCACATCACGGTGACATTTTTCTGAATCTTTACCTAGTTCAGCCATATCACCCGCAACGAAAATTTTATAACCTGGTAATTGAGATAAAACTTGTAAACCTGCAATCATCGAGCCATCGTTAGCATTATAGGTATCATCTAACACTATTTTTCCCGTTGTTAATTCAACAGGATACAAACGCCCCGGTACCGCTTTTAGTATGGATAAACCTTGTTTTACACTCTCGAGTGTCGCCCCAACAGATAACGCTAATGCACTGGCTGCTAATGCGTTTGCAATATTATGGCGTCCTGGCAAAGGTAGCGTGATATCTACGCTGCCTTCTGGCGTATGGAGTATAAAATCGGTAGTAAGTTGATTGACAATAATATCGGTAGGATAAAAGTCGGCTTTACCTTGTGAAGATAATGAGAAGTTCCACTGAGTTTGGCGCTCATTTAAATGATGCTGCCAAAGTGTAATATCATTACTTTCACAGTTGAAAATAGCGGTACCTTGCGCTTTTAAGCCGGTGAATATTTCGCCTTTTGCTTGAGCGATACCTTCAAGTGAGCCAAAACCTTCTATATGTGCAGAAAATAGGTTGTTTACCAGCGCGCTATCTGGTTTTACCATATCAACGGTATAAGCAATTTCGCCAATATGGTTAGCGCCCAATTCAATCACTGCAAAACGATGTTCTGGTGTTAACCGAAACAGCGTTAAAGGCACGCCGATATCGTTATTTAAGTTACCGTGAGTATAAAGTGTTTCACCACAATGACGCAAAATAGACGCGGTCATCTCTTTTACTGAGGTTTTCCCCGAAGAGCCAGTAAGGGCAACTATTTTAGCATCACTTAATGAGCGGACATGTGCTGCAATAGCGCCCATTGCATGGTGCGTGTCTTTCACTATGATTTGTGGACAATCAACATCTATTTGACGATTGACTAAGACAGCAACAGCACCTTTTGCTTTAACATCAGCAATAAAATCATGTGCATCAAAACGCTCACCTGCTAAAGCAATAAATAAACAATATGCTTCAATATTGCGGCTATCAGTTGAAATCGACTGAATGATCAGCTGATTAGCTTGGCTTTGTGTAATATTGCACAATCTACCGTTGGTCACTTGCGCTATCGTTTCTAAAGAGAGTGAGATCATGCTATCACCCCCAATAAACGGGCTACCGTTAAGCGATCTGAGTAATCAAGACGGCGAGAACCCACCAATTGATAATCTTCATGACCTTTACCTGCAACCAAAACCATGTCATTTGCATCAGCTTGCATAATAACGTTAGTTACCGCTTCAGCGCGCCCTTCTATCGCTAATGCGCGCCCCGGATCCATTAAGCCAGAAAGAATATCTTGAATGATGGCTTGAGGCTCTTCGCTACGAGGGTTGTCGTCAGTAATAACGACTTTATCAGCAAACTCTTCAGCAACAGCCCCCATTAATGGCCGCTTACCTTTATCTCTATCCCCGCCGCAGCCAAATACACACCACAATTTACCCGAGCAGTGTAAACGAGCAGCTTGCAGTGCTTTTTCTAATGCATCTGGTGTATGTGCATAATCGACAATAACAGTAGGACGATTTTCAGCACTGAAGACTTCCATTCGACCGCAAACTGGGGTTAATGCTGATGTCGCGTGAAGTACTTCATCTAATGGATAATCAAGAGCAAGAAGTGTGGCAAATGCACACAATAAATTACTCACATTAAAAGCACCCATTAGTGGACTTTCAATTTCACCGTTGCCCCAGCTTGAAACAAAGTGAATTGTCGCGCCTTCATCATGATAATTAACCTGTGTTGCACGAACATAGCGACCTTGCCAGCCCTGTGGCAATTTATTTTCCATGGTCACTGCAACGGCATCAGACAAACGTGATAACCATTTTTGCCCTACATTATCATCAGCATTAATGATTTTCTGCCCACTCTGATGAGTGGAAAATAACAACCATTTTGCTGCTTCATAGTTTGTCATATCCCCATGATAATCAAGGTGATCACGGCTTAAATTGGTAAATACTGAAGCAACAAAAGGTAATGCACTGACACGGCCTTGTACTAATCCGTGAGATGACACTTCCATTGCGGTCAATGTCGCCCCTTGATTAAGTAGCTGCTGTAACTCTAATTGAATATCAACCGCTGAGCCGGTGGTATTCATTGCAGGTACAACATTATTGAGTAACCCATTTCCTACCGTACCCATTACGGCACTGGTTTCGCCTAATCCTTGAGCCCACTGTGCTAACAATTGCGTTGTTGTTGTTTTTCCGTTAGTTCCAGTAACACCAATAAGTTTTAGTTTTTCAGCCGGTTGATGATAAAAATACCCAGCTAATTTAGATAATTCACGATTGAGATCTTGTATATAAATAACCGGTATACCATGGCTTTCTTTAATTTCACCATGCGAAGCAACACCTTGAGCTTCTGCCAACACGGCAGAAACGCCCTGAGCGATTGCTTGAGGAATATAGCGCCTACCGTCTGTTTCATGGCCTTTAATTGCCACAAAAAGATCACCGCAAGCCGCTTTGCGGCTATCGAGTGTCATTTCTTTAAGCGTTAATGACGGTGCTTGTATCCCTAGTGCCCCTAGAAGGTCACTTAAGTTAGGATCTGCCACTTGTATCCTCTTCTTTATTAATTATTAATTACAAATTCACTTTTATCGTCTGGCGTTAACGCATCTGGCTCTACGTTCATTGTACGTAAAACCGCGCCCATAATTGTGCCAAACACCGGTGCAGAAACTGCGCCCCCATAGTATTTACCCGCTTTGGGTTCATTAATAATGACCACTAAAGCAAAACGCGGGCGACTTGCTGGAGCAACACCTGCAGCATAAGAAATATATTGGTCGATATATTTTCCGTCAGGGCCTACTTTTTTTGCTGTCCCTGTTTTGATAGCAACGCGATAACCTTTAATTGAAGCTCTTACACCACCACCACCGGGCAGTGCTACGCTCTCCATCATATGAACAACTGTTTTCATCACAGGTTCAGGAAATACGCGAGTACCTGGTACAGGAGGATCAACTTTAGTAATTGACAATGGACGGTAAATACCAAAACTACCTATCGTTGCATAGACACGCGCTAACTGTAACGGCGTTACCATTAGCCCATATCCAAATGAGAAGGTGGCCCTTTCAAGATCGGACCACCGTTGTTTTTTTATTGGAAATATGCCACTACTTTCACCAACTAGCCCCAAGTTAGTTGGTTTCCCAAGCCCAAATCGTGAATATACTTCCACTAATTCAGACGCAGGCATCGCTAACGCTAGTCGTGAAACACCAACGTTACTCGATTTCTGTAAAATTCCGGTTATCGATAATTCATGATACAACGCTACATCTTTTATTTGATGTCCACTGATACGATAAGGAACTGTATTAATTACACTATTTTCTTTAACGATATTATTTTGTAATGCGCTCATCACCACCATAGGTTTGACTGTAGAGCCCGGCTCAAAAATATCGGTAATAGCACGGTTACGCATTGAATCTTTAGGCGTACCCGCTAAGTTATTTGGGTTATAAGAGGGACTATTAGCCATCGCTAATACTTCCCCTGTATTGACATCAACTAAAACCGCAGTACCTGATTCTGCTTTATTTGCTATAACCGCATTTGTTAACTCACGATAAACAACGGACTGTAAGCGTTCATCAATACTCAGCATTAAGTTGTGCGCAGCTTGGCTATCGGTTTGAGCAATATTTTCAATAACCCGATTAAAACCATCTTTACGCACAACACGCTCACCAGGTGCGCCAGTTAGCCACTGATTAAAGCTTTTCTCAACACCTTCAATACCATCACCATCAATATTGGTTACACCAATGATGTGAGCAGTTACTTCGCCTGATGGATAGTAACGTTTAGATTCTTGGCGCATGTTAATACCAGCAATTTTTAACTTACTGATGTAGTCACTAATCTCTGGATTAACTTGCCGAGCAAGGTAAATAAAACGAGCAGATGGTGTTGCTGCTATTTTTTGTTCGATTTGGTTAACTGGGATTTTTAATGCGTCAGCAAGTGCTAACCAACGGCTATCCGTCATATTTGGATTAGATTCTAAAACAACTTTAGGATCAGCCCAAATTGCATAAACGGGAACACTGACAGCAAGAGGACGCCCCATACGGTCACTGATCATACCACGTGCAGTAGGTACTTTTTGAACGCGTAAAGAACGCATATCCCCTTCTTTAATAAGGGGATCGGGATTAATAATTTGTAAATAGGCAACACGTATTAATAACGCAACCAAAGCGATTCCAATGCCGCTACAAAGCAACGCAAAACGCCAACTCACAAACCCTGTTTTTTCTTCAGGTTTGCGAAGTTTGGCATTTGACTTTGTCTTTGCTTTCGCTTTCGCTGAACGTGAAAATTTCATACTTGCCTTTATTATTTGGTTACAATAATGTTCTCTTTGGCTGGATCAACATGAACCATTCCCAATCGTTCACTTGAAAAGCGCTCAACACGGCTATGATCTGCCAACGCATTTTCTTCCAGAATAAGGTTCCGCCACTCAATATCCAGTACATTTTTTTCCAGCACTAAACGCTCTTTCTCTGCGGTAAGTAAGCGCGTTTTATGTGCAGTAGTGACGACATACACTGCTGAAATAATCACAGCCACCAATAAAATTAAAGGTAATTTGCCATAACGCAGTAAATCCTGCCCAATAACACCTGTTAGTGTGTGTCGTTCTGTAGACATTTATTCCTCTATACGCTGTGCTACACGTAATACAGAGCTCCGTGCCCGTGGGTTTTCTTCAACTTCAATACCTGTTGGCTTCATTTTATGTACACTTGATAAACGTGTACTGCCTAAAGCTTTAATTTGGTCTTGAGTCAATGGAATTCCTGCTGGAACTACTGGGCCTTTGCTTTCATCACGAATAAAACGTTTTACTAATCTATCTTCTAAAGAGTGAAAACTAATTACAGACAAACGCCCTTCAGGTGCTAAAACAGAAACAGCGCCTTTTAACGCTTTTGCTATTTCATCTAATTCGCTGTTGATATAAATGCGAATAGCTTGAAAGCTTCGTGTTGCTGGATGCTTATGACGCTCTTTAACTGGGCTTGCATCGCTAATTAAATCAGCCAGCTGTTTTGTTCGAGTTAATGGTTCTTCTGTTTTATTACGAGCAACAATTGCGCGCGCAATACGCTTAGCAAAACGTTCTTCACCAAAGGTTTTTAATACCCATGTGATGTCGTCTTCTTCTGCTTTCATCAACCATTGTGCGGCTGAAATCCCAGATGTTGGATCCATTCGCATATCAAGAGGCCCATCACGCATAAAAGAAAAACCGCGTTCAGGATCATCAAGTTGTGGTGACGAAACACCTAAATCTAGTAAAACACCATCAATTTTCCCCGCTAATCCCAGCTCAGTAACATAATGTTCAATTTCTGAAAAAGGACCATGTATCACTGAGAATCGCGGATCTTTAATTTCATTAGCAACTGCAATTGCTTGTGGGTCTCTATCAATAGCAATAAGGCGACCTGTTTCACCTAATTGAGATAAAATCAGACGAGAATGACCACCACGGCCAAATGTTCCGTCGATATAAATACCTGAAGGTTTAATATTCAGGCCATTAACTGCTTCATCCAGTAATACACTGGTATGACTAAAATTATTTGTTGTCATTATTTAAAGTGATAAATCCAATAGTCGTGTCGATAACGGTTCCTGTGAGGTCTGCTCTGCCAAAATGTCTTCTTGGATCTGTTGATACCAGACCTGTTCATCCCACAATTCAAATTTATTGAATTGGCCGACTAGCATGACCTCTTTGGTTAGCCCCACATGCTGTCTAAGCGTGTTAGCTAACAAAAGGCGTCCTGCACTATCCATCTGACATTCACTTGCATGTCCTAGTAATAATCGCTGAATACGACGTTCAGCAGGATTCATTGAAGAAAGTGCTGCCAGTTTTAATTCAATTTTTTCCCATTCAGGAAGTGTGTAAAGCAATAAACACGGCTGATTGAGATCAATGGTACAGACCATTTGACCTTCAGATATCTCACTCAGCGTTGTTCGATAACGGGAAGGAACTGTTATTCGCCCTTTGCTGTCGAGATTAACGAGAGTTGCACCACGAAACATGCTCATTATCCTCAGCTTTGTAATTTACACCACATTGTCCCACAAATCCCCACAAATAGAGTTTACGGATGGTATGAAAACGTTGTCAAGCCAGATATAGGGAGCTTTATTTATATTTACAGTAAAATGATAAACAAACCGAAATGAGTAAAATATCGACAGAGGAAAAATCAGAAATATTAACATGATGATTAATATCGATTATTTTCTTTTTTAATCATTTAATCTCTAAAAATAATGATTATTAGTGATGAAAAACAAAAAAATCAGAAGAGAAAATCATAATGAGTAAAATATGATTTTAATAATAAAAATCTAATTTATTGCAGTTCATTTACCTTAAACCAACATAATAACCGGAGAATATTTTAATACGGGTAAATAAGATTTTGTTTGAAAAAATAATTCTATATCATGAAGATAGTAAAATTTTTTTATTCTCTTTTAAAAAAAAACAAATAAGTAGTAATCTTTATTTAAGCAATATCACTTATGAAAAAGTTAAAATTTAATCCTTAAATCAAATTAAATGCCGTAAATAGTAAAAAAAGGCTTAAGATTAATCTCAAATTTTATTTTTTCTTGGCTACCCGACATTCTTTAACCAATAAACTCTCCCCGTTTTAATTTAATAAAACAGGGAGACTCTTAATAAGAACTATTAAGTATTATAAATAATGAGGCACAGATTAACGCGCTCTGCCTAAGCTACCACGGCGACATAAGTCACGGCGAATTCGAGTGATCCCTGCCTGTGGTTTTTGCTCTTCTTCAAGACTTGCTAAAACTAATTCCAACACACGTTCAGCAATATCACGATGGCGTTGAGCAACAGAAAGAACTGGGCATTCTAAGAAGTCGAGTAACTCGTGATCACCAAAAGTGGCAATAACAAGTTGTGTAGGTAAACGGCCACTTCTTTGTAGCGTCACATCCATAACACCTTGTAACAACGCAAAAGACGTTGTAAATAGCGCATCAGGCATTGGATTATTATTTAACCATTCTGAAAATGCAGCAGCAGCAGCTTCTCTTTCGTAGCTATTGGCATACAAATAAGTGACTTCTCTAGAGTCGTCCTTCCATACACTGCGAAATCCTTGTTCACGCAAGAAACTCACAGATAATTCAGGTAGGGCACCTAAATAAAGTACAGATTCTGAAGGGAAAGCTTGTAACTCAGTTGCCAGCATTTTTGCATCTTCTAAATCATCACCAACAACACTGATAAAATGCTCGCTTTCTAATGCCCTATCAAGTGCAATAATCGGCAAAGCGCGATTAGCCCAACGCTGATAAAAAGGATGTTCTGGTGGTAACGCAGTAGAGACAATAATGGCGTCGACTTGACGTTGCAGTAAATGTTCAACACAACGAATTTCATTGTCGGGCTGATCTTCTGAACAGGCGATCAATAACTGATAACCACGTTGGCGAGCTTGTCTTTCGAGATAATTAGCGATTCTTGTATAACTGGTATTTTCCAAATCAGGAATAACCAAACCAATAGAACGCGTGCGACCAGCGCGTAAGCCTGCCGCAACCGCATTCGGGTGGTAATTATGCTCTCTGACCACCGCCATCACTTTTTCAACAGTCTTGTCACTCACACGGTACTGTTTTGCTTTACCATTAATGACATAACTCGCCGTTGTTCGTGAAACACCAGCCAAGCGGGCGATTTCATCCAGTTTCACATTAACCTCTTTTAATTATTAAATGTGTTATTCATTACATTATTACTATGGTTTTCAGTCATCATACTGATCTGAGTTTGTATTTTAACACAATTTACTGATAAAACCGTATGCGTCAACGTTTCCGTTTATCTCTTTTATCAATTGCTATAGTCATTCTTATCAATCAAAAAAAGAGTTAATAAGAAAAAAGCACCTTAAAGGTGCTTTTAATAACTGAGCAATTAGTCTTGATACATCAATTCAATTTCATTGCGATAACGTTCTGAAATAATTTTACGACGAAGTTTTAATGTTGGTGTTAATTCACCAGACTCCATCGTAAAACCTTCAGCAAGTAAGGTAAATCGTTTAACTTTATGAAAACTAGAAAAGTTTTTTTGCATTTCACGTAAGCGCTCGTCAAATAATTCTCTAATTTTAGTGTGACGTAATAATTCGATTCTATCGTGATATTTTAAATTCAATGCACGTGCATGGTCTTCGAGCGCATCAAAACAAGGAACGATCAACGCAGAAACAAATTTACGCGTGTCAGCAATAACAGCAATATGTTCGATAAAACGATCTTGCCCTAACGTACCTTCAATCATTTGAGGTGCAATATATTTACCATTTGATGTTTTCATCAAATCTTTTAAGCGTTCAGTAATAAATAGCGAGCCGTCTTTATCTAATGCCCCCGCATCACCGGTACGAAGCCAGCCATCATCGGTGAAAGCAGCCAGTGTATCTTCAGGTTTGTTAAAATACCCTTTCATTACAATACTGCCGCGCACTTGAATTTCGTTTTCTTCACCAATGCGAACATCAATACCAGGCAATGGCGTACCGATAGACCCTAGTTTATATTTACCTTCTTCCCAGCATGAAACTGTAGCGCAAGTTTCTGTCATGCCATAGCCGTATTTGATATTAATGCCAGTGGCTAAGAAGAAGCGAATAACAGCATCATCTAAACGTGCGCCCGCAGCAGGTAGAAAACGAACTCGACCACCAAGAATATCACGTAGTGGTTTCAGTACTTTCTTATCAGCAAAGCGATAGCAAAAACGAGAAATGAAATTAGGGCGACGTTGACTTAACTCTGCTTCACGCTGTTTTTCACCCTGTTTAATTGACCATTTAAAGATAAATTGGCGCAATACAGATGCTTGAGAAACTTTATCTTGAATCGCACTATAAACTTTTTCGTAAAAACGAGGAACGGCACACATTACCGTGGGTTTCACAGCACTCATTGCTTCTCTAACAGCATGAGTATCCGTTAAATATACGTTTATAGCACCAGTATGCATCACATAGAAGCTCCATGCTCTTTCAAAAACATGGGATAACGGCAGGAAGCACAATGAAACATCTTTATCAGATAAAGAAAGGCGTTCATCGTGTAAATAAAGCTGAGAAGCGAGGTTGGTGTAGTCTAACATCACTCCTTTGGGTTCACCTGTTGTACCTGAGGTATAAATCAAAGTGAAAAGATCATCTAAGCAACACTCATCAATACGCTGTTGTAATACAGCATCATATTGAGAATGTGGACGCTCCAATAAGCTTTCTAGGTAACATGAAGAGGGATCTGCGTTTAAAATTACATCAGAATTAAACACAATAATATGTTCGAGTTGAGGACATAAATCTAATAATTCAGAAACGATGTCATATTGTTTTTGGTCACCAACAAAAAGAATACGAACTTTTGCATCATTTAAAATATATGCGGCTTGCTCAACGCTACTGGTTGCATAAAGTGGAACAGTAACAGCGCGCAGCTGCAATGAAGCAATATCAGCCAACGACCAATCTATCGTATTTTGAGAAAAAATACCTATGTTTTCTTGAACTTCAACGCCCATCTCAAGTAAAGCATTTGAGAGTGCGCGCGTTTTTTTTTCAACCGATGCCCATGACATTTCAATATCTTGTTTAGCATCCCATTGACGATAAGCAATGTTGTTTCCGCTGTGCAAAAATTGCAACTGCAATCTTCTAATTATATGATAATCATCAAGATTATTATTAGTTATCATAATTTTCCTGCTATTTATGGAAAAGCGAGAGGTTAATGTGGCAGAAAGTAGAAAAACACTTTTCTACATTTTCAGCTTACACCTGTTCGCTGACTCGAATAAAAGTCTAAGTGATCCATAAAAATAAAGGAATCCAATTTTACATAAATTTGTAAAATTGTGAGTTATGAAAAGTTTTGCCAATGAAAACTATCTCATTACAGTCAGTAAAATAAATAACGACGTGATTATCTATCCTCATAAAAGAAAAAATAAAAAACAACAATAAAAACAATAAATAACAAATTAAAATCAATAAATATTAAGATGAGAATAAAAAAATAATTGAATAAAATAGAGGAAAAAAACGGAAGATAGAGATTAACGTTATATGATTAAGTAAATCACGTAGAAGCAATGGGCAAAAATAGTGACAGCAATCCAATGGGTTTTATCAACAGCATAAACCATACTTTTGGTTATTAGCAAAGACTAACAATACCTGCCACTATTTCTGCATAATTAGCATAGAATACTAATTATGAGTGAAATCACACTCTAGTTTTGACAAACTTCACTGAGCAAATCTTTCATCCACAAATGACCTTTGTCACGTGCAGTGGACTCATGCCAAATAAGATAACATGGGCGCTTAGTTTGTTCCCATGGTAACGACACTGCTTTAATATCAAGTTGTTGTGAATAACATTCCACTAACCATTTTGGTGCGATAGCGACTAAACATGTTTTAGAAACAATATTTAATACACTATTTAAATCAGTCCCTTGATAAGTAATTAAATCCTCAAATTCTGTTCCTTTATAATAACAAGAGCTAAACGAACCAATATCTCCTAAAGAAACAATAGAGTGATGCTCTTTTAATAACATCTCTTCGGTTACACTCTCTTTAATACGAGGATGCTTATTTGATACAGCCAAAACAACTTCATCATTAAATAATGGGTGTGAATGAAATTCCATTTTATCAAATTGTTTATAATTAATGAAAAACTCTACTTCTTGGTATTTTAATTGATGTTCTATATTTTCGTTTAAATAAGAATTAATATTAACCGTAATATTAGGTGTTTGTACTTTTATTTTTTCAACTATTTTGGGTGTTAGTTTTATATCAATTGGGCTACATATTGATAAATTAAATATTCGATCACTTTTTTCAGGTTCAAATCCGGCCCCTGGTAATTCATTATGAACAAGTTGTAATGCTTGGCGAACTGGGCCAAAAAGTTGTTTAGCTCTTAATGTAGGTTGGATACCTCGTCCATAACGAACAAATAATTCGTCATTAAACATAACCTTGAGTCTAGATACCGCATTACTTACTGCTGGTTGAGACATGCCAAGAACTTGAGCAGCACGTGTCACATTCTGCATTTGCATAACAGCATCAAATACCGTTAATAAATTAAGATCAACATTGCGTAAATGCATATCTGTTGACTCTTTACTGGTAACTGTTGCTGATGTGTAATCCGTCATTTTTTACTCCACTATGTTAGCATAATGGCTATTTAAATATCATTAATAATTAATTATAAAATCAATATTAATAATATATAAAATCAAACCATTAGTTTAACTATTTATTAAAATTTATTATTCATCGTCCATGCATAGAACTAAACATATAAAATATTTTGCCAACCGATAAATTACCTTGGATATAATTATAGAAAAAATAACATTATAATTACATGTAGAGAATGATTATATAAACATATATTACAACCTGTTTTATCTTCTGCCTTGCAAATAATAAAACAAAGCATGATAAAAATCATAATAAAATGATACATTTTGCTAACTTAAATAAAAAACCTCAATTCATAAAAATATGTGATAAAACTAATTTTATGCTTACATTCAAAATGTTGTCCTGACTTATTGTTTGATCATCTCTTCATATCGATTGGTTTTCCACTTATTTATATGATTAAAAAAAAAGCAAACATTTGTTTAATTTTTTATTTCACTCCATTTGAAACACTATGCAGAATATTAACCTAATCAATGAATCCGAGATAGATATAATCATTTATAAAAATTTAGATATTAGTCAATACCACTAAGAATTTTATATGAATATAGCCTAAGTAGTAATTTAATAAATTCCAATGCTTGACATATTTATTGGTATCTAGTATCAATAAATACAGATTATTGAGAACCTATCTAAGGATGTTTCATGTTGAACGCAATTTTACTATCAAGCCTACTACTACTCGCAATTATTATGCGCGGTTGGCTTATGGGTAAAAGATGAAACAAACCTGCCCTTAGAGAGAAACCCGCGCTAGTCGCGGGTTTTTTTATACCTGGGAGAGCGCAA
Organism: Proteus hauseri; assembly: GCF_004116975.1. Classification (NCBI taxonomy): domain Bacteria; kingdom Pseudomonadati; phylum Pseudomonadota; class Gammaproteobacteria; order Enterobacterales; family Morganellaceae; genus Proteus; species Proteus hauseri. The sequence continues at coordinate 499,818 of NZ_CP026364.1, forward strand.
AAAATTAAATAATAAAGAAAGGAACAGATTATGAGCAACAACGTTATTATTTTTGATACAACCTTACGTGATGGTGAACAAGCCTTGCAGGCTAGCTTGAATGTAAAAGAGAAATTACAAATTGCTTATGCATTAGAGCGTTTAGGTGTCGATATCATTGAGGCTGGTTTTCCTGTTTCTTCTCCTGGTGATTTTGAGTCAGTGCAAACTATTGCTCGCGAAATTAAAAATAGCCGCATTTGTGCCTTAGCTCGTTGTGTTGATAACGATATTGATGTTGCAGCTGAGTCTTTAAAAATTGCTGATGCATTTCGTATCCACGTATTTTTAGCAACCTCCGCATTGCATGCTGAACATAAATTGAAAAAATCATTTGATGACATTATTGAAATGGGAATGCGTTCAATTAAACGAGCTCGCCGCTATACCGACGATGTTGAGTTTTCTTGTGAAGATGCCGGTAGAACGCATATTGATAATTTATGTCGTATTGTTGAAAGTGCTATCAATGCAGGTGCTACCACCATCAATATTCCTGACACCGTAGGCTATACCACGCCTTACCAATTTGGCGGCATTATCACTAACTTATTCGAACGCGTACCTAATATCGATAAAGCGATCATTTCTGTTCATTGTCATGATGACTTAGGTATGGCAGTTGCTAACTCAATTACTGCAGTTCAAGCAGGAGCCAGACAAGTTGAAGGCACAATTAACGGATTAGGCGAGCGAGCAGGAAATTGTGCATTAGAAGAAGTAATAATGGCAATAAAAGTTCGTGAGCAAATGATGAATGTTCAAACGGGTATTAATCACAAAGAAATATATCGTACTAGTCAATTAGTCAGCCAATTATGCAACACACCAATTCATACAAATAAATCCATAGTTGGCACAAATGCATTCGCACATTCATCAGGAATTCACCAAGACGGTGTACTGAAAAATCGTGAAACCTACGAAATTATGACACCAGAATCCATTGGCTTAAAAGAAGTACAATTAAATTTAACCTCCCGCTCTGGTCGAGCAGCGGTGAAACATCGTATGGAAGAAATGGGCTATCGTGAAGCTGATTATAATTTAGATAACTTGTATGCCGCATTTTTACGCTTAGCTGATAAAAAAGGCCAAGTTTTTGATTATGACTTAGAAGCATTAGCTTTTATGGGGCAACAACAACAAGAACCTGAACAGTTTGTAATGAATTATTTTAATACTCAATCAGGTTCATCAACGGTTGCAACAGCAAGCGTTAGCATTACATGTGGTACCGATGAAATCACTGAAGCCGCAACAGGAAATGGCCCCGTAGATGCAGTTTACCAAGCAATATCGCGCGCAACAGGTTATCCATTACAGTTAGTTTCTTATCAATTAACGGCAAAAGGTGAAGGAAGAGATGCCTTAGGACAAGTAGATATTGTTGTCGAATATCAAGGCCGAAAATTTCATGGCATGGGATTAGAAACAGATATAGTCGGATCATCAGCCAATGCCATGATGCATGTTATCAATAGTATTTGGCGCTCAGAGCAAGTCGAAATAGAAAAACGCAAACAACATACAACACAACAAGAAGCGGTTTAATTATGTCAAAAAATTATCATATTGCAGTATTACCCGGAGATGGTATTGGCCCTGAAGTCATGGCTCAGGCAAAAAAAGTGATGAATGCAATAAGTGAGCGTTTTTCACTGAAAATCACGACAAAAGAATACGATATCGGTGGTATTGCCATTGATAATCACGGCACACCGCTGCCGGTAGATACCTTAACAGGTTGCAAGCAAGCTGATGCGATTTTATTTGGTTCAGTTGGCGGCCCTAAATGGGAACATTTACCCGCGAACGAACAACCCGAGCGTGGTGCTTTATTACCTTTGCGTAAACATTTTAAATTATTCTGCAATTTGCGCCCAGCTCGTTTATATGAAGGCTTAGAAGCTTACTGCCCTTTACGAGCAGATATCGCGCAGCGCGGATTCGATATTTTATGTGTACGTGAATTGACCGGTGGAATTTATTTTGGCCAACCTAAAGGTCGTAAAGGTGAAGGTGCCGAAGAACACGCTTTTGATACTGAAATTTATTACCGCTATGAAATTGAGCGTATTGCGCGTTTTGCTTTCGAATCAGCACGTAAACGTCGCAATAAAGTCACCTCAATTGATAAAGCCAACGTGTTACAAAGCTCTATTTTATGGCGTGAAGTGGTTACAGAAATAGCAAAAGAATACGCTGATGTTGAAGTGCAACATATGTATATCGACAACGCAACAATGCAGATGATCAAAGATCCATCTCAGTTTGATGTTGTGCTGTGTTCCAATATTTTTGGCGATATTTTATCTGATGAATGCGCCATGATCACAGGTTCGATGGGAATGTTACCTTCTGCAAGTGTAAACGAAGAGCGCTTTGGGTTATACGAGCCCGCTGGCGGTTCAGCACCCGATATAGCGGGCAAAGATATTGCTAATCCTATTGCGCAAATATTATCTGCCGCGTTGTTACTGCGTTACAGCTTTAATGAAGATAAAGCTGCACAAGCTATTGAAGATGCAATTACTCAAGTATTAGCCAAAGGCTATCGCACTGCGGATTTAGCCGGTGATGGACAAGCAATAACAACGACTCAAATGGGTGATTACATCGCTCAATATATTCGTGAAGGGGCATAACATGGGAAAAACATTATATCAAAAAATCTATGATGCACATGTTGTCAGAGAAGTGAATGATGAAACACCGATTTTGTATATCGACAGACACTTAGTGCATGAAGTGACATCTCCGCAAGCTTTTGATGGATTGAGAACAAAAGGTCGCCCTGTTCGTCAACCAAATAAAACCTTTGCAACGATGGATCATAATGTCTCAACACAAACAAAAGACATCAATGCTTGTGGTGATATGGCACGAATTCAGATGCAAGAGTTAATGAAGAACTGCCAAGAATTTGGTGTGACCTTATACGACTTAAATCACCCATTGCAAGGTATTGTGCATGTTATGGGACCAGAGCAAGGATTAACCTTACCGGGCATGACGATTGTTTGTGGCGACTCACATACCGCGACACATGGCGCATTTGGATCATTAGCTTTTGGTATTGGGACATCTGAAGTTGAACATGTATTAGCCACACAAACCTTAAAACAATCTCGAGCCAAAACCTTAAAAATTGAAGTAAAAGGCAAAGCCGCGGCGGGTATTACGGCAAAAGATATCGTTTTAGCGATTATCGGAAAACTAGGTAGCGCAGGTGGTACGGGTTATATCGTTGAATTTGCTGGCGAAGCGATTGAAGCCTTAAGTATGGAAGGCCGAATGACCTTATGTAATATGGCAATTGAAATGGGCGCCAAAGCAGGTTTAGTTGCTCCTGATGACATCACATTTGACTATTTAAAAGGACGTCAATTTGCCCCCAAAGATCAATCCTGGGATGAGGCAGTCGCTTACTGGCGTACCTTAAAATCTGACGATGATGCACAATTTGATGCCATAGTAACCTTAGATGCCGCAGATATCGCACCACAAGTCACTTGGGGAACCAATCCAGGTCAAGTTATTGCCATTGACCAAATAGTGCCTTTATTAAACAGTTTTAATGACCCTGTTGAGCGTGCATCAGCAGAAAAAGCACTGACGTATATGGGGTTAAACGAAGGTGTTAATTTAACGGATATCACAATTGATAAAGTCTTTATTGGCTCTTGCACTAACTCACGTATTGAAGATTTACGTGCTGCCGCTGAAATTGCTAAAGGACATAAAGTTGCCGCTCATGTTCAAGCAATTGTGGTTCCGGGTTCAGGTCCAGTAAAAGCGCAAGCTGAGGCCGAAGGCTTAGATAAAATCTTTATTGAGGCTGGTTTTGAATGGCGTTTGCCGGGCTGTTCAATGTGTTTAGCTATGAATAACGACAGATTAAATCCCGGTGAACGTTGCGCTTCCACCAGCAATCGTAACTTTGAAGGCCGTCAAGGGCGTGGGGGTCGAACACACTTAGTCAGTCCAGCAATGGCCGCAGCTGCTGCTATTAATGGTCATTTTGCTGATATTCGCACTTTTACCATGGCATCTTAAAGGAGAACACCATGAATAAATTTACTCAACATACGGGTATTGCAGTTCCTTTAGATGCAGCAAATGTCGATACCGATGCTATTATCCCCAAACAATTTTTGCAGAAAGTAACACGCACAGGATTTGGTAAACACTTATTTAATGACTGGCGATTTTTAGATGATGAAGGCACACAACCTGATCCCGCATTTATTCTGAATAAGCCGGTTTATCAAGGTGCTTCTATTTTATTAGCACGTGAAAATTTCGGTTGTGGTTCTTCTCGTGAACACGCGCCTTGGGCATTAACCGATTATGGTTTTCATGCAGTTATTGCACCCAGCTTTGCCGATATCTTTTATGGTAATGCCTTTAATAATCAATTATTACCCGTCAAATTAACGGATGATGAAATAGACCAATTATTTGTTTGGGTAAAAAACAATGCGGGCGCGTCTATAACCGTTGATTTAGTTGCTCAAGAGGTAAGAGCCGGTGAATTATGTTTTTCATTTGAAATAGATACATTTCGCCGCCATTGCATGATTGAAGGATTAGACAGCATTGGTTTAACACTGCAACACCAAGATGATATTAGTGCTTATGAAACGAAACAGCCTGCATTTATGCAGTAATTAAACTGAAACTTACACCTTCTTCTACTTTCTGTGATGTTTAAACTTTGTCATTCTTGCCGTAAATTCGTTTACGGCTTTTTTATTTAAATAAAAACTACTGCCGATATTAAAAAATAAAAAAGCCAGTAATTAATTATTACTGGCCGGCAATCACCGAATGCTCAAATGGGGGAGTCTGTCAGAATTCACAATTTTGAATCACTAACAAGAGAGCTAACTTTAAACACAGTTATTATCCGTCTAATATAAGGAAATTAAAATTGATCACTTTAGCAAGGGATTTCCTCTTTTATGACCTCACCCCGTTTAGAGTCACAATTTATCCGTCTATGGCAAGCGTTTCAGGGAAAAGCGACTGAAACAACATTACAACAGCTTGCAGAAACACTGCACTGTACGCGTCGCCATGTACGCTCTTTATTAAATAAGATGCAAGAAATAGGTTGGATAAGCTGGCAAGCAGAAGTCGGTCGAGGTAAAAAATCCACCTTAATTTTTCATTCAAACGCCTTAGAAATTCAACAAAATCGTGCAGAAAGATTAATTGAAGAGAACGATATTGAAAAACTTGTCGCTCTAATGGGAGATAAAGACTCAGTACGACAAATGGTGTTAGCTCAAATTGAAAAAAGCTTTCATCCGGGACAGCAGCTATTACGCATTATTTACTATCGCCCTTTCTATAATTTATTACCTGGCACACCATTAAGACGCTCAGAGCTGCATTTAATGAGTCAAATATTTAATTCCTTGGTTCATTTAAAAGAGGAAAATGGGGAAGTAGAAGCAGAATTAGCACATCATTGGCAAATGATAACAGAGCAACATTGGCGATTTTATTTACGCCCCGCTATCTATTTTCATCATGGCCGAGAATTAACGCTGGAAGATATTAGCACCTCATTACTTCGCATGAAGCAATGTAATCCACTTTATGCGCATATCGAATGCATCTCATCACCTCAACCGTATGTGCTCGATATTTTTTTAACCACAGCGGATAAGCAATTTGCAACCTTATTAGGTAGCCCTCAAGCGGTTATTTTACCTCAAGAATGGGAAACATTACCTTCTTTTGCACAACATCCTATTGGCACTGGGGCTTATCAGATTATTGCTAATGATAAACATAAGCTGCAAATCAAAGCGTTTAATCGCTATTTTGGGCTAAGGGCTTTATTAGATGAAATAGATATTTGGGTTGTACCTCAACTAAATAATAAAATGGTCTGCTCAACCATTCATTTAACGGATGACGATACCAACAGAGACTCATTAGAGAGCCGCAAAGAAGAAGGATGCTATTTTCTACTTTATGACGGCCGTTCTACATTATGCCAACAAACAGAGATCAGAGAATGGCTTAGCAGCGTATTAACGCCTGTAAATATGCTAAGCCATTGCGATCCTTTTTATCAGCGACACTGGTCACCCGCTTATGGTTTATTACTACATTGGCATCACAGTAAACTTATTCGACAGCATCCAAAACCAGCGTCATTAACCAAACTCACTCTCACACTTTATAAAGAGCATCACGAATACAGCACAATAGCTGATTTAATTAAAAGTATTTTATCGGAATATGATATTGAATTAGAGATCCGTCTTATCGATTACGATCAATGGTATTATGGCAATGCTGAAAGTGACATTTGGCTAGCCACTGTGAATTTTTATAAACCTCTTGAATTCTCTATTTTTGCAGCGCTCTATGAGCTTCCTTTATTTCATCGGTGTTTAGGTTCTTCTTTTACACAAGAGCTAGAACAATGGCACCAAAAAACATTACCTCTTGAAGAATGGTGTAGACAGCTGACGCAAGATATTTGGTTATATCCCTTATTTCATCACTTACTTGAATTACAAGGACAGAGAACTATTCGTGGCGTCAAAATGAATACTTTTGGTTGGTTTGATTTTAAATCGGCATGGTTTACGCCAGACATAGAGACGAATCTATCAAAATAAGATATTTAACTTTAGATTGGCGATTAAACGATCACTTATTGGTGTTAATTCACAGAAAACACCAAAGTTATAAACACCAACACGGATGCTCAGGGGATTTATTCACTTTTTCTGTGGATATCTATGTGAAAAAGAGTGAGATAATCAGGGTATAGTTTTATCACCATAAAAAAAACAGCTATAACAAAAATAAAAATATCACTTATAATTCAAATTAATAGCCCTTTTATTATGCCTATTTCAACGATAGGATAAATCGATAAAAAGAGAGCACACCTCAAATCGTACAAAAAACAACCACAGACTGTTTTATCCACAGGTTATGCTGGTAAGTTAGCCTAAATAGGGTAATTTTGAGGAAAATATGCAAAAGTCAAGGCTGTAAATCAGAACAGTGATCTCACTTTTGCAGAGTTATCCCATAAAGCTGTGGATAACCTAGTGCACAAGCCTGTTTATGAATTTGGGATAACAGTGAACAACATTTTAAACTTAAATATTAATGATGTGATTAAGCCTAAAAAATGATGATATATCATGCTATTATGATTTAAATAAATTACCCTAACAGACATTATCAACAGGCTTTTTTTTTCTGTTTGTTTTTCATACAACAAGATAAGCACAATGTTTAGATCACCTCGACCACCTGAAAATGAACACGTTTTACTTGAAAGAGCGCAAGCCCTTGCGGGTTATACATTTGGTGAACTTGCCGCTTATGCTCAACTGCCTATTCCTGCTGATTTAAAGCGAGATAAAGGCTGGGTTGGAATGCTGCTAGAATATTATTTAGGTGCAAATGCAGGTAGTAAACCAGAACAAGATTTCAGTGATATTGGTATTGAATTAAAAACGATCCCTATTGATAGATTGGGTATGCCACTAGAAACCACTTTCGTTTGCGTTGCCGCATTAACGGGAAATAGTGGCATCACATGGGAAAATAGCCATGTGAAACGTAAGCTCTCAAAAGTGTTGTGGGTACCTGTTGAAGGAGAAAGGGAAATTCCTTTATCACAACGTAGAGTGGCCTCACCGCTGCTCTGGAGCCCAAATAGTAGCGAAGAAGAGTTACTACGCCATGATTGGGAAGAGCTAATGGATATGATAGTACTGGGTAAAGTAGAAAGTATTACCGCACGCCACGGGCAAGTGCTGCAAATCCGCCCAAAAGCGGCTAATAGCAAAGCACTAACAGAAGCGATAGGTGAAGATGGTCAACGCATAATGACGTTACCCAGAGGGTTTTATTTGAAGAAGAACTTCACTGCTCCTCTTATTGCCCGCTATTTTCAACTTTAATGACTATAAAGTTATATAACGATAGCGCTAAATAAATAGACTGCATATAAAAATGCCCTATGTAATGTAAAGAGGATCACACAGGGCATTGAAAAATAGTAAGAACATATTTTATAAGAAATTAACGGTAAACAATACCACCATCCGTTAATATGGCTTGCCCAGTAATATAATCTGCATCATCGCTCGATAAGAAAGCCACCAATGCAGCCACATCCTCTGGTGTTTGAGCTCGACCTAATGCAATACCTTCAACATATTTTTTATATGTTTCGCCTTTTGGCGTTCCTGTAATTTCAGAAAAACGCTCATCAATTTCTACCCACATATCAGTACCAACAATACCTGGGCAATAGGCATTTACTGTAATACCGGCACTTGCATATTCTTTTGCTGCGGCTTGTGTCAATGCACGTACAGCAAATTTAGTCGCAGAATAAACACCTAACATTGCAAAGCCATCGTGACCCGCAATAGAAGATGCATTAATAATTTTCCCCTTATGACCAAGCGCTTTAAATTTCTCGGATGCAGCTTGGATCCCCCACATCACACCATTAACGTTGATTTTAAAGATCCTATCCATATCGTCTGGTGTAACATCTGCGAGTGGTTTTACTTGAGCAATACCTGCGTTGTTAATCATAACATCAAAGCCACCTAAAGCTTTTTCTGCATGTTCAACAGCAGCAAAAACCTCATCACGCTGACTAATATCTGCAGCAAATGTGGTCGTTTTACGTCCTAATGCTTCAATCTCTTTTGCAACACCCGCTAATTTATCTGCTTTTAAGTCGACCAGAGCAATATCAGCACCTTCTTTTGCTAGACGCAATGCAATACCACGACCAATTCCCTGAGCAGCGCCTGTAACTAAAATTACCTTACCATTCAAAGCCATTGTCTTTCTCCTGATTTATTACAGATGAAAAAGCTCTTCCAAAAAAGAACTTTACTATGGCTCCACAGTAACAACTTACGTTATAGGTTACAAAATAACGATCTTTCACCAGCGAAATGAAATCCACAATAAATCATGCTGTAAATAATTATCAATTAGAATAACCGTTCAAAAAAAGGGAAAATTAGCGAAAAAAGAGAGAAAAGGAAATATAAGCTAGGTGAATGCAGGTTAGCAAAAAATGCTTAAGTTATTTACCCTAACAATAAAAAAGCGATACCCAATAAAGGTATCGCCTAGTCATTATTTCATCAACAATAATTACTTTTTAGCCGCTTGCAGATAGAGCATATCTAATGCGATAGTCGCCCCTGCTAATGCCGTAATATCGGATTGGTCATAAGCCGGTGAAACTTCAACTAAGTCCATTCCTACAATATTTAGTGGCTGTAATGCACGCAATATTTTCAATGCTTTATCGGTTGTTAATCCACCCACAACTGGCGTGCCAGTCCCTGGAGCGAAAGCGGGATCAAGACAATCGATATCAAATGTCAGATAGACAGGAAGATCGCCAACAATAGTTTTGATCTGATTAACGAGATCATCAACACCACGATCATTGACTTGTGCTGCATCTAATACCGTAAAACCATTATCGCTATCATGATCAGTACGAATACCAATTTGAACAGAATGGTTAGGATCAATAAGCCCTTCATTTGGTGCGTGGAAGAACATAGTACCGTGATCGAATTTACTACCGTTACCATAAGTATCGGTATGTGCATCGAAATGCACTAATGCCATTTTACCAAAATGTTTTGCGTGAGCACGCAATAGTGGCAATGTAACAAAGTGGTCACCACCAAACGTTAAGCATTTTTTACCTGCGGCTAATAGTTTCTCAGTATGAGCTTGTAATTTGTCACTCATATCTTGTGCATCACCGAAGTTAAAGACTAAATCACCACAGTCAACAACACTTAAGCGCTCGCGCATATCAAAATCCCATGGCCAGCGATTACCTTCCCACGCTAAATTCGTTGAAATTTGACGAATAGCACCAGGGCCATGACGCGTTCCTGCACGACCCGATGTTGCCATATCAAAAGGAACACCGGTAATAACCCAATCGGCATCACTGCTGTAAGGTTGAAAATTCAGTGGAAAACGTAAAAAACCGAATGCATTAGAGATCAACGAATTATCAGTCTCATTACCTAACGTACTATTTTTCATGCTTTTGCCTCTATTGCTTATTCAAAACAAGCAACAATAAATCAATATGATAGATAGAAAGTGATGCGCAAAGCACCACTTTTGCATTGGGAAGTTAAGCGCTTACTCTTCTTCTTCCAGATACGTATAACCGTATAAACCACTTTCAAATTCAGTTAAAAACTGCTCTTGCAGTGCTTCATCTAACTGTGCATTTTTTACTTGAGTACGGAAACGTTCTAATAATACTGCTGGATTAAGTTTCACATACTGAAGCATATCAGCAACGGTATCGCCTTCTTCGCTTAGCTGATAAGTCAGATTTCCTCGCTCATCAAGATAAACGTCAACAGCGGCCGTATCACCAAACAAGTTATGCATATTACCCAAAATTTCCTGATAAGCCCCGACCATAAAGAAGCCAATCATTGGTGGATATTCTGGATCATACGCAGGCATTGGCATGGTTGTTTCTACGCCATCACCATCAACATAGTGATCGATAATACCATCAGAGTCACAAGTGATATCCAGCAATACTGCACGACGATCTAATGGTTTATCTAAACCTTCGATAGGTAAAACGGGGAATAACTGATCAATACCCCATGCATCAGGTAACGATTGAAAAAGTGAGAAGTTTACATAGAACTTATCTGACATACGTTCTTGTAATTCATCAATTATCGGACGATGCGCTCGATTACTCGGATCCAAATCATATTGAATATGGCGACAAATATTCAAATAAAGCTCTTCTGCCCATGCACGCTCAGTCAGGCTTAGCATGCCGTGGACATATTGTGTATGCACATCATGCAGATCTAATTGGCTATCGTGTAACCATTCACGTAATGAACGGCTATGCCCTTTGGTTTGCATCTCTTCCCATGTTTCCCAAAGGCTAGCGATAGGTCTTGATGCATCTTCTTCAGGTGGGGTGATTGCCGTAAATTCATTACGCTCAACACCAATCACATTAGAAATTAATACGGTATGATGTGCGGTTAAAGCACGGCCTGATTCAGTAATAACAGTTGGATGTGGTAATTCATTCTCATCACACGCATCCCCAATAGCCCAAATAACATTATTGGCGTATTCATTAAGGCCATAATTTACAGAACAATCAGATTGCGAACGTGTGCCTTCATAGTCCACACCTAAACCACCGCCCACATCAAAATATTGAATATTCACACCTAATTTATGCAACTCAACATAAAAACGCGCTGATTCACGCACACCGGTTGCGATATCGCGAATATTTGCCATTTGTGAACCCAAATGGAAATGTAATAACTGCAAACTATCTATGCGACCCGCTTGACGTAAAGTATCAATTAATTGCAATACTTGAGTTGCGGCCAAACCAAATTTTGATTTTTCGCCACCACTTGCTTGCCATTTACCCGAGCCTTGAGAAGCTAGACGAGCACGAACTCCTAAACGAGGAATAACTTCTAAACGTTCGGCTTCTTCTAAAACCATTTTTATCTCAGACATTTTCTCAATAACTAAGAAAACTTTATGTCCGAGTTTTTCACCAGTAAGTGCTAAACGAATATATTCGCGGTCTTTATAACCATTACACACAATCACCGAACTTGTCATATTGGCATGAGCAAGCACTGCCATAAGCTCAGCTTTAGAACCCGCTTCTAAGCCTAACGGTTCACCGGCATTAATCAGTGATTCAATAACACGGCGCTGCTGATTAACTTTAATAGGATAAACTAAAAAGTAATCGCCTTTATAACCATAAGCTTCACGTGCGCGATGAAACGCAGCATTAATAGAACGCAAGCGATGCTGTAAAATTTGAGGAAAGCAGAAAAGCGCAGGAAGGCGCATATGGGAATACTCTTCTTGTACTTGCTTCACTAATTCTGTTAAGTCCAAAGTTGCCTCTGGAACATCAGGATTAGGGCAAACACTAATATTTCCCCGATTATTCGCTAAATAGTACCCACCACCCCAATATGTGATGTTATAGGTCTGCTGCATCTTGCGAGCGATGTTATCATTCATGACATTCTCCTTAGGGAGTATGAGTTTATACCTTGCCTGTCACTATAGTAGTCAATAATCTCACGAATAACTGAAACAACTGATAAATAACAGTAGGAAGTAATGACTCACTATATATTTTTATATGATTATCCAGCATATAGCAGGACATAATAATAGTAGAAAGTTATCGGGCTAACCTATAAGAAGTTAACACAATCACCTATTGGCAAGTAACAGACAACTTCGCTCTAAGGAAAAAGAGCTCAGAGAGGAAATTACTCTAAACATACTACGGGCATAGTATTGACGAGTACTGTTTTGGTTTTTGAATAAACTAACCTGTAGACAATGGATCATTACCCATTCACTCCACACATGGCTTAAGGCTATAAGCCATTTCCCTAACAGAGAAACAGGATCTCAGATAATCCTGCGGTTTACACTGTGTTCAGATTTCACAGTAACCGCGAGTTTATACCTGTAGTTAATCAAAAATGCAAAAGCAAAATGCATGAAAGTGACTTTTTTCTTCTTTTCTGTTTTTTATTGGCAACAAAATATTGCGTAACAAAAAATAAGATTAACTGTTTGATTCTCCTTCATCCCTATAATTGATTAAAAAAAACTGGAATTAAAGAGGAAACAGTCCTAAAATGGACGTCTAGATGTTAAAACATCCATCCTTAAATCATTCGTATCGTATTAAGGTAACGAAATATAATGACTACACATCTTTTTACTTCTGAATCAGTATCAGAAGGTCATCCAGATAAAATTGCGGATCAGATTTCTGATGCCGTATTGGATGCTATTTTAGAACAAGATCCAAAAGCTCGTGTTGCCTGCGAAACTTATGTTAAAACAGGTATGGTAATGGTAGGCGGAGAAATTACCACTAAAGCTTGGGTCGATATCGAAGAAATCACACGCAATACTGTTCGTGAAATCGGCTACACCAGCTCTGATATGGGTTTTGATGCTAATTCCTGCGCAGTTATCAGTGCTATTGGTAAACAATCGCCGGATATCAACCAAGGTGTTGACCGCGCTGATCCACTAGAGCAAGGCGCTGGTGACCAAGGCTTAATGTTTGGTTACGCAACTAATGAAACTGATGTTTTAATGCCTGCTCCTATTACTTATGCTCACCGTTTAGTTCAACGCCAAGCACAAGTCCGTAAAGCAGGAACATTACCTTGGCTACGTCCTGATGCAAAAAGCCAAATTACATTCCAATACGACAACAACAAAATTGTTGGTATTGATGCAGTTGTTTTATCAACTCAACATTCTGAAGATATTACTCAGGAAGCACTGCATGAAGCTGTAATGGAAGAAATAATCAAACCTGTTCTTCCTGTAGAATGGTTAAATGGGCAAACCAAATACTTTATCAACCCAACAGGCCGCTTTGTTATTGGTGGACCAATGGGTGACTGTGGTTTAACCGGTCGTAAAATTATCGTTGATACTTACGGCGGTATGGCTCGTCACGGTGGTGGGGCATTCTCGGGTAAAGATCCTTCTAAAGTAGACCGCTCTGCGGCTTATGCTGCGCGTTATGTTGCTAAAAATATTGTTGCGGCAGGTTTAGCTGATCGTTGTGAAATTCAAGTGTCTTACGCTATCGGTGTTGCTGAGCCAACCTCCATCATGGTAGAAACTTTTGGCACTGAAAAAATTCCAACAGCACAACTTATCCTGTTAGTGCGTGAATTCTTTGATTTACGCCCTTATGGTTTAATTCAAATGCTTGATTTATTGCATCCTATCTACCAAAAAACCGCAGCTTATGGTCACTTTGGTCGCCCTGAATTCCCTTGGGAAGCAACAGACAAAGCAGAAATCTTACGTGAAGCAGCGGGTTTAAAGTAATAACCAATAAACTGTTTTAACTAAGTCATATCACAAAAAACTGCATCCTTTCTGATGCAGTTTTTTTATATGTGTTATCTCAGATTTTTTGCTATAGAAAAAACCGCAAACATATTGGGGCTCGTATAAAGAGGTAAGGATATAGCGGCATAAATAACTAAAAATGACACACTAAATCATGCGTTAATTGTATTGATGTTAATTGTATTTACGTTATTTATTTGATTGCTGGAATAACGATTTAGATTTGCCCTCTAATCTACTTATTCCTTATGCAGACTTTAAATAAATAATGAGGGGCAGATACCCCCCATTATTTCATTTCTATAATGCAATTATGCGCTTTTACGACATAATCCGACGAGCAGCCAACCCGCTATCATTGCCAGCACAAATAAGCCACCTTGATAAAATCCAGCTCCCGCTAATACCAATCCTGGGCCAGGACAAATACCCGCAAGCCCCCAGCCAATACCAAATAACACACTACCGATAACCAAAGGCTTATCTATTACTGAATTGGTCGGTATCGCCATAGTGCAAGCTAATAAGCTTTTTTGGCGATATCGAGCGAATTGATAGCTAATAATACTGACACTAAGACCCACGCCCATAATAACGAATAAAGAAGGATCCCAATTGCCTGTAATATCAAGAAATGCAAGGATTTTTTGTGGATCACTCATACCGCCAACAATTAATCCCGCACTAAATAATAAGCCACTAAGAAAGGCAACGAATTTAGTCATTTCATTCACTTCCTATAACATGGCGTAGAAAATAAACAGTGATAAATGCGGTTGCCATAAAAACCAAAACAGCAACAATAGAGCGACGCGATAATCGCGCTAAGCCACAAATACCATGACCACTTGTACAGCCATTGGCCAAACGAGTACCTACCCCCACCAGCAATCCGGCAATGACTAACATCCAAGGAGAAGCATCAATAACAGGGGTCAGTGGTTTATCCCACAAATAAAACAGCGAAGGTGCAATCAACATGCCTAATAAAAATGCCCAACGCCAGCCATTTCCTTGTTGATTAGTTGATAAAATACCACCTAAAATACCGCTTATTCCAGCAATACGACCATTAAAAAGCAATAATATTGCCGCTGCTAGACCTATCATAAGTCCACCTATTGCCGCACTAAGTGGCGTAAAGTGAACCCAGTCAATATTCATAATTTAGCCTACTATAGGACAATAAAGCTGATAAAGCGTATTGAGCAACACCAACACTTTTTCATCAGCAATAGAATAAAAGATACGTTTTCCATCACGACGAGTCTCCACAAGTCCTTCGTTACGTAAAACGGTAAGCTGTTGAGAAAGCGTTGGCTGACGAATGCCTAAACTCTCTTCTAATTCACTTACACTTTTTTCTCCCTGACTCAATTGGCACAATAAGAGTAAACGGTCGCCATTTCCCAGCGTTTTAAGCATGGTAGAGGCCTCATTAGCCGCTAATTTCATTGCATCCAATAAATCAGGTTGAACTCGTTGTGTCATGGTAAACTCCATAATCAATATACTTTTTAATAATATGTTAATTTATATATTGTGCAAGTTTTCTTTTTATTGCGTGTTTTTATAAGGCGCTATATGCTCTGTAACATGAAAACTGTCAGAGTCCCTATCGCCTTAGTGCAAAATGTTATGCGAACATTGCGTGAAAAGTTGCAGCAGGCCAATCAGTATCTTAATACAAATTACCCAGAACCCGCTCTACATTATAACCAGAGGGGAACTATTGCAGGCAGTGCCTATTATGCAAATTGGGAAATTCGCATTAATCCTACATTATTGATTGAAAATAAACAGAATTTTATTGAAGAAGTTATTCCTCATGAATTAGCGCACTTATTAGTAAACCGACATTTTGGCCGAGTTGCCCCTCATGGAAAGGAATGGAAATGGATGATGGAAACGGTTTTACAGGTTCCAGCAAAGCGAACACATCATTTTGATGTAAGCAATGTAAAAGCCAAAACCTTTACTTATACTTGTCAATGTGCAGAAGCACACCGTTTAACACTTCGTCGTCATAATAAAGTGCAACGTGGTGAAACTGAATATCGCTGCCGTCGTTGCCAAGAAATTCTAAAATTTACGACCACTTAATATCACCCTGTAACTTAAAAATCTCTTACTCCTACCCCTCATTTTTCACTGGTATAAACCCTATATTTTATTTTCTCACAAGCTTGATATTGATTAGTCGCATTTAATTTACTTAGTAAGATAAAGTAAGTAAATATTGTTGTTCTAATATGATAAAAAAAGGAATATAAAGAGGCTTTGGTATGGTATCGAGTAGTACTTTGATTAAAAATAAATCGTTTTTATTTTGTAGTTGTGACATATCGGTAAGAAATAACGATAACGTTAAGATCAGATCATATTGTGATTAAAAAATAAAGTAGTTTAATTTTAAGATAATGGCATGATAAAATCAGTATAGATAAAATAATGCTAAGTCTATCAACTGAAGATACTCAAAAAACAACTCGAACTTATGACAATCAAATCAATAAAGAAAAAAATATCAATTCAATAAATAGCGTTTTGATACATTGATATTTGATTATATTTTATTGAAAAGCTTATTTACTTTACTTGCTATATCTTTCATTTAAATAATCACTTCCAGCTCAACATTACAATGTTGCTATAATTTTTTAAACATCGCTTTTATTTATTCTCTTATAAACTCAGCAAGCACTAGCCATAATTATATTAATAAAAAATTTTATTAATTCTGTTTTATCGTTACGCCCCTAAGTTGTTTTATGTTTAAGATGCCACTGCAACTTAAACTGACTAACACACTAAAAAATCGGCGATATAATTAATATCGCCGACTCTATTGAAGTATTCGATTTGTTGCTGCTTTAAGCAAACTCACTCATCACATGCGATGCGATTTCAAAGTAAATAATAAGACCTGTTCCATCAATTAATGTGGCAATGAAAGGTGCTGATACAACGGCAGGGTCAACCCCTAAGCGCTTTAACACCATCGGAATAACCGAAGAAACAACAGCACTCCAAACTGTAATTGAAACTAGAGTTAAACCAACAACAATCATCACTTCCATGCCGACACCCAAGAACCATGCACGCACAAAGCCGGCAATTCCCATCGTTAGTGCGACCATAATTGACGTCGTTATTTCTTTTCTTAATACTGACCAAACATTGCGTAAGCTAACTTCACCTAATGCCATAGCTCGTACTAATGTTGAGGTGATTTGCGTACCACTGTTTCCGCCAGTACCAATTAATAACGGAATAAAAAACGCTAAAGAAATTGCCGCTTCTAGTCTATCTTCAAAAGCATGTAATACTGTGCTGGTATAGGCTTCTGCCACAAATAACATCAATAACCAAACAACACGCTTACGCCATAAAGTCACTGGACTTGTATCTAAATAAGGCTGATCTAATGGCGATGTTGCACCTTGCATTTGAGCATCAAGTGTATTTTCATCTTCAATCAATTCAGCAATATCTTGAGGACGCAATACACCCACTAATTTACCAAAATGCATCACTGGCACACTATCTAAACCACTATGGCTTATTAGCTGATAAACATCGTGTCTATTTTGCTCTGGTGATACTGAAAAAAAAGTTTGACGCATAATATCAGACACAAATAAGTCATTCGCAGCAGTTAGCAATGATTTAACCGGTAAAACCCCATTAAGATAATTATCTTTATCAACCACATAAAGATAAGTTGGGATTAATTCATCTTTTAAATCATTAACAAGCTGCGCTTTTACATTTTCAACAGAGTCTGCAATAGAAACCGCAATATAAGACTGGCTCATATAGGCGCTAACAGTCGTATCGTCTTTTAAACGGTTGTATTGATCTTGTGTTGATTTATTTTGAGGTGTGTTTAAGGATGCATCTGCAACTAATACAGCATCCATTTTATTTTGAGTTGTGAATTTCATTGTTGTGGTTCCCTATTACTGTTTGTGTTTAGCAAATCAGTTCTCCATAGGGGCGAAACCAGAAGCGAGAATGCAAAAGCTATCTACACGTCTCGGTTTTAGCACTATACAACGTATCCAATGAATACAGGAAGTTACATGGGGATATACCTTCGGTCGATATATCCTGTCCTAATCTTGGGCGTCTCTCGACGTCGTCAGATCAGTAACCTATGTTTGTATAGGAGCCTCGCCTAACGAGATACTGCACTTTTCTTGCGAATGCGGCGCGCATTATAACCAGCCACAATATAATGAAAAGCACCATAGCGATTCTGTTTAAGTTCTATTGATAAAATACATGATAAAAACATTCACAATGAAATTGAATAACCAGATATCATTAAAAATAAATATAAAAATACCACGAAGATTAATATCGTGTTTCACTAAATAATCTGTTTATTAATTGATTATTTAAATGCTAATTTTTGTACTTTGATTTGTTCCGCTTGTAAAAATACCTCTTTTACTGTTTTACCATCTAAAGATTGACACATTTTTTGCGTAATAAGATCTGCATTTTTATTACGGCCTGCGACAACAAGATCATTAAAGTTAATATCATTTAGCATTGCTAATTCTAGCGCTTCATCAAAACGCTCTTGTTCATCTAAAGGCAGCGAGTTACGCATTTCAACTATCGATATTCGTAGTGACTCAACGTTAGAGCCATCAAGGGTTTGAGATTTTTCACAGCCAGAAAGCATGACACCAAATAAACAAATAAATAACATTTTTTTCATATATCCCCCCTTTCCCTATCGATATATTAAATCATAGCAGAATGTTTATAAGGAAACTGCCTATAACCTAAAATATATTTTTATATTGTCGTTACTTTCATGCTTTTATTATATTGAATAAATAAACACCAAACCGCTAATATAAAAATACCTCAGTATTGTCCTGATGATATCAACATTTAATTGAGGGAATAGACACAAAAAACCCTGTTAATATATTAACAGGGTAAAAAAGAGAACAAAAAAGAAAGAAGGAAGGCAATAATAGAATATTAAGCGAGCTCAATATCCCCTTTTAAACGACAGCTACAGGCTAAAACATAGCCTTGAGCTATTTCTTCAGGTGTTAATGTACTGGTGCTGGTTACATCATAGTCGCCACTAATAATACGCGTTTTACAACTACCACATACACCTGCACGGCAAGCAGCAAAAACAGGAACACTGTTATCTTCCATCGCCGATAATAACGATACGCCAACAGGTACTTTAATTTGCGATAATGGATGACGAATAGTCATGGTAAGTTGTTCATTGTCATCGACGCAAACAGGTTCGTCACCAAAACGTTCCATAAAGATATTCTCAGCAGGCACACCAAGATTTCTTGCAAAACGTCCGGTATCTTCCATATAACTATTTGGACCACAACACATAACGGTGCGACTCGCAATATCAGGTACTAATGCCGCTAATTTTTCTTGAGAAATACGACCACTAAATAACCCTTTATTATCTGGTAATTTAGGCATCATAATAAAATTGAGATTGTAAGGATAAGCGTTCGCTAATTCCGTCCATTCTTTCTCAAAAATAAACTGACTTTGTTCGCGGATATTAAAAATAACGGTAATATCTGCTTTAGGTTGATTATTTAACAACCAACGTGTCATCGACATAATAGGTGTTACACCACATCCAGCCGCTAACATTAAATAACGCGCACCTTCTTTACCCGCACAAGTGAACTCGCCTTGCGCATCCGATAACCAAAGATAATCGCCTACTTTTACCTTCGAAGTTAACCATCCTGAACCCACACCATTTTCTAAACGACGAACGGTTAAGGTAATAAAAGGACTGAGTCCTGGTGAAGATGAAATGGTATAAGCACGCAATGTTTCATCACTATTATTGATACTCACCAATGCAAATTGACCCGGCTTATAAGAATAAAAGTCATGATTAATTAAATTCAGCGTCCACACTTCAGGAGTTTCCTGATTAATAGAGTGAACTTGCATACGATTAGGACAAAGAGATGTTGGCATCGTCATGGATATTGATTCCTCACCGAAGCCCGTAGGCTTCGGCAATGATGATGAATTAAAACGTTAAGCAGAAAGAATATCTTTAAGATCTTGTTCTGGCGTGGTGATAGAGCGCATACCAAATTTTTCATTTAACACTGCCAACAGATTATCTGTTAAGAACGCAGGTGCAGTTGGCCCGGTATAAATATTTTTGACGCCCAATGAAAGTAGAGTTAACAAAATGACTATCGCTTTTTGTTCAAACCATGACAAAATCAAGGACAGTGGTAAATCATTCACACCACAACCCAGTTTCTCAGCTAAGTGAACCGCTAGCATAATCGCAGAGTAAGCATCGTTACACTGACCCACATCAAGTAAGCGTGGTAAGCCTTCTAATGTGCCAAAATCTAATTTATTGAAACGATATTTACCACACGCTAATGTCATAATTAAACAATCTTGTGGAATTTCTCTTGCTAAGTCAGTGTAATAACTACGTTCACCACGACTACCATCACACCCCCCCACTAAAAATACATGGCGCAGTTTTTTCTGTGATACTAAATCAATCACAGTATCAGCTGCATTTAACAGGGTTTGACGACCAAAACCAACAGTAATTAAGTGTTCAATTTCATCATAAGGGAAACCTTCTAATGACTGAGCTTGTTCAATCATTGCTGAGAAATCATCACCAGTAATGTGTTTCACCCCAGGCCAACCTACAATACTGCGTGTCCAAATACGGTCGCCATAGTTACCAACATTAGGGTCGATAATACAGTTAGAGGTCATCAACACCGGGCCTGGAAATTTAGCGAATTCGACTTGCTGATTTTGCCAGCCACTACCGTAGTTACCCACTAAATGTTTATATTTTTTCAGTTCAGGGTAACCATGAGCTGGCAGCATTTCGCCATGCGTGTAAATATTAATGCCCTTGCCTTCAGTTTGCTCAAGTAACATCTGTAAATCTTTGAGATCATGGCCAGAAATCAGAATAGCTTTACCTGCAACAGGGCGTACATTGACAGTAACCGGCACTGGGTTGCCATAAGCATCAGTTTCCCCTTTATCCAGTATCGCCATTATACGGAAGTTCATTTGGCCAATACCCATCGCATTTTCTAATAATTCATTCATGTCAGCGGGATCAGTACCTAACCACGCCATATAGCGGTGATACTCTGCATAAATTTCATTATCGTACTGACCTAAAACATGTGCGTGCTCCATATAAGCAGCAGCACCTTTTAAACCATAAAGGCAAAGCATACGTAAACCATGAAGATCTTCACCAATTTCAGCTTTATCACCATTAAGAGCAAAACGCTGTGCTTGTTTTTGCAAACTCGCAAGGTCAGTGCCTTCTAATTGAATTTCAGCTCTTGGGTTCGTCACTTGGATCGCTGCATTTTTAGCTAATGTGCGTGCTTTTAAACTTTCACGAAAATAAATCGCTTCTTTGGCATAACCAACAATACGATCAGAATCGAAATTTACGTTAGTTAATGTGGAGAAAAAGGCAAGGGGAGCAAAACTGTCTACATCATGATCAATAATATCCACGCTACGAGCAGCAAGTGCCCATGCAGAAAGGCCTTCTAATACTGCAACCAACAAATCTTGTAAGTCAGATGTTTCGGCTGTTTTACCGCACATACCTTGTGCGTAGGCACAACCATTACCTACAGGGGTTTTCATTGTTTGTTCACATTGCACACAATACATATCGCATTCCTTCTAAATAAGAGATAACGCTTTTTTTTTATAAGTTGCATTTAATATACAACATAAGAATACGCCATTTTTATAAGAGGAGAAGTGCAAAATTAAACAATCTGAACGTTGTTTGATCTAACGCAAATTCTTACCTATTGCTTGATATCGTTTTTTCACACCTCTTGATTTCGCTTAAATCAATCAAGTTTGTAAAACCAAGAAGTGATTTCCATTAACTCATAAGAAGATAAATAGAAAAGAAAAATTAAAGGTTTAGAAAGGGAGAGTGAGCTATTTAATTGAAAATTAGTAATAAAAACACGACTCGAGCTATATCACTTTTTATTATAAAAGTAATTTCGATTATTATTTTTTATAGTTAATATAACCTATTGCATTAATAGCTAATCAAATTACTTCAATTGATATATTTTATTAGCATGAGCATAACAAGATGTATTAAATAAAACTGATGATGCTCACCCCCTACACTGGAGATTAAAAATGATTAAATTAAATAATGTTCCATCACAATTTCGTCCTCTCGAAAGTTACAAAATGTTAATTGGAGGAGAATGGGTATCCAGTACATCGCAAAAAACAACTAAAACCTATAGTCCAGCCACAGGCGAACTTATCAGTGAATATCCATCAGGTAGTGCTGAAGATGTAGAACATGCCGTAAGTGCTGCGCGGAATGCATTCAAAACATGGAGCAAAAGCTCACCAGCAGAACGTCAAGCTCTACTATTAAAAATCGCTGATAGATTAGAACAAGAGCAAGAACGCTTCGCTTGGATTGAATCGCTCGATAATGGTAAACCACTCAATGAGTCGAAAAACATAGATTTACCTGCCTCTATTGACCATTTTCGATATTTTGCAGGCGTGATACGCTCTCATACCGATGAAAGTGCCGTCCTAGACGAAAATACCATTAGCCTTGTTATTCGTGAACCTATTGGTGTTGTCGGACAAATTATTCCGTGGAACTTTCCTTTATTGATGGCAGCATGGAAATTAGCACCCGCTATCGCAGCTGGTGATACGGTTGTTATCAATCCAGCAACATTAACATCGCTTTCATTATTAGAGCTGGGCCGTATTTTAAATGAAATATTACCAGCTGGTGTGATCAATATTGTCACAGGGCGCGGTTCTGTCGTAGGACAAGCTATTTTAGAGCATCAAGATATTGATAAACTGGCATTTACTGGCTCAACCAATGTGGGTTATACCGTTGCTGCTGCTGCTGCAAAAAAAATGGTACCAGTCACACTTGAACTTGGTGGTAAATCAGCCAATATTGTTTTCCCTGATGCCAATATGAAAAAAGCGGTTAAATATTCAGCGCTTGCAATATTAATGAATCAAGGACAAGCCTGTGAATCTGGCTCTCGTTTGTTCTTACATAAAGATATTCATGATGAATTTTTGAAAGCATTAAAAACTGAGTTTGAGAGTATCCGCGTCGGTGATCCTCTTGACCCAAATACACAAATGGGAACTCAAGTTAGCCAAGACCAAATGGATACCATTTTAGGTTATGTTGAGTTAGCTAAAAAAGAAGGCGCTACCGTTTTAACGGGGGGTGAACGTATTACAGGTGAAGGTTATGACGATGGTTTCTTTATTCGTCCAACCATCATTATTAATGCTACCAACCAAATGCGTGTTGCACGTGAAGAAATCTTCGGACCTGTTTTATGTGTTATTCCATTTGATAACGAAGAAGAAGTTATTGATATGGCTAATGACTCTGAATACGGATTAGGTGGTGGTGTGTGGACTCAAGATATCAATCGCGCACTACGAGTTGCTAAAGCAGTAAGAACAGGACGTATGTGGGTTAACACTTATCATGAACTGCCAGCCCATGCTCCATTTGGGGGATATAAAAAATCAGGCTTAGGTCGTGAAACTCATAAAATGATGCTAGATGCTTATAGCCAAGTAAAAAATATCTTTATCAGTATGAAAGAATAATCTATCTCCATTTTAAAATTCTAATAAATATAATATCTATACTCATCTCTTTCGCCTTCTCCCCAGAAGGCTTTTTTTATCTATTTTTTCTGATAAAAATATAAAAAAGTGGTATGCCTTTTTTAATTGACCATACCACTTTCTATTATGTTGTGTTTTAACCTTAATTGAGTAAGAACGATTTACTCCGGTTCAACCTCATTTTTTAGTTTTGAATTTGCATCTTTATTTATTTCTATATCATTAGCATTAACGTCTTTGATATATTCTTTTGTTAACCGATACACTACTGGGCTAAGCAATGCTAACGCAATTAAATTTGGTATAGCCATCATTGCATTTAATGTATCCGCTAATAACCAAACAAACTCTAATGATTGTGTTGCACCAATAGGTAAAGCGATTAACCACGCAATACGAAATGGCAGAATAGCTTTTGGACCAAAGAGATATTGCACACATTTTTCACCGTAAAAACTCCAGCCTAAAATAGTTGTAAATGCAAAAATCGCTAAAGCTATAGCCACAATATAATTACCACCGGGAATAGCGACCGAAAAAGAGGCTGCTGTTAATGTCGCGCCACTTTGTCCTGTTAGCCATTGCCCCGTAATCACAATTGTTAATCCCGTAACGGAACAAACAATAATGGTATCAATAAAAGTCCCCAACATCGCAATCAAACCTTGGCGAATTGGGTTTTGCGTTTTAGCAGTAGCATGAGCGATTGGCGCACTTCCAAGGCCTGCCTCATTAGAGAAAACACCTCTGGCCACACCAAAACGAATTGCAGCCCAAACTGCAGCCCCCGCAAAACCACCTTGCGCAGCAACTGGAGTAAATGCCGATTTTACAATAAGAACAAAAGCATCAGGGATCGCCGTTACATTCATGGCCAACACCACGATACCGGCACCAAAATAGCCTACTGTCATAAAGGGAACTAACTTTCCAGCTACATCAGCAATACGCTTAATTCCACCAATTAATACCGCACCAACTAAAACCACTAATACCGCAGCTGTCACTGTTGTAGAAATACCAAAGTTGCTTTGTAATACATCAGCAACGGAATTCGCTTGTACGGTATTTCCAATACCGAATCCAGCAAAACTACCAAAAACGGCAAATAGCGTACCTAACCATACCCAATTTTTACCTAAACCATTTTTGATGTAATACATTGGACCACCAACATAGTTGCCGTTTTTATCGACTTCACGAAAACGCACAGCTAATACGGCTTCTGAATATTTGGTTGCCATTCCCACTAAAGCAGTCATCCACATCCAAAATAGTGCTCCAGGTCCACCAAGAACAACCGCCGTTGCTACACCAGCGATATTTCCGGTACCTATGGTTGCAGAAAGCGCAGTCATTAAGGCATTAAAAGGAGATATTTGTCCTTCACCTCGTTTGTCATTTTTTTCAAAAAGTAATTTAAACCCTGTTCCTAGCTTTCTAATCGGTAAAAAAGAAAGCCTAATCTGCATAAAAAGCCCAATGCCAAGAATACCAACAAGCATTGGTACTCCCCACACCACGCCATTAATAGCGCTCAACATATCTGTAATAAAATCCATAAGTTACCCTTTTAGTCTAAATGTTATAAAAATATTTCTTTTTTGTTATCAATTAAACTTAAGATGAAAAAAGGGAAATATGCTAGAAAAAATACTGACTTAATCTGAGAATGATTGGGTTATGTGATTAATATCACCTCATTATTAAATTGCGCTATCATTACACTCATCACCAAAACTCATAAAGCCAAATTATGTACAAACGAAAAATTTTAAAACAATCAATAAATACTCAGCGCTTTAATCTACTAAAAAAAGCCAAAGAAACTAATTTGGCACCGATTAAAGTACTTATTCTCTCAGCTATCGTAGGCTCACTGGCTGGATTCGTCGGTGTATTATTTGAAAAAAGTGTGAACTGGGTTATTCATTTAAGACAAGAAGAATTAAAAAGTGCATTTACTAATCCTTATCTATTAGGAATAGCAACTTTGTTGTTTTCTGCAATATTAGCAATGCTAGGTTACTATTTAGTAAAGAAATTCTCACCTGAATCAGGGGGGTCTGGTATTCCTGAAATTGAAGGCGCAATGATAGATGTACGCCCTGTTCGTTGGTGGCGAGTATTACCCGTAAAATTTTTCGCAAGTATTGGCACACTAGGTTCGGGCATGGTATTGGGCCGAGAAGGTCCTACGGTGCAAATAGGTGCTAATATTGGTCAATTTATTAACGATATATCACGTATAAAAGATACCGAATCTCGCCATACTTTACTGGCAACAGGAGCTGCTGCAGGGTTAACAGCTGCATTTAATGCACCACTTGCGGGTATTTTATTTATTATTGAAGAAATGCGTCCTCAGTTTAAATATAGTCTTATCTCAATCAAAGCCGTATTTATTGGCGTTATTATGTCTTGTATTGTATTTCGTCTTTTTAATGGCGAAGGCGGTATAATTCACATAGGACAATTTTCCTCTGCACCTTTAAATACATTATGGCTCTATCTTGTATTAGGCATGTTCTTTGGTTTTATTGGTGTTATTTTCAGCCGATTACTATTTTATGCTCAAGCTCGATTTCAACACTTTTACCAAGATAAAATATCACGATTTGTATTAACCGGTGGGATAATTGGGGGGCTTTGTGGCGTATTAGCTCTTGTTATTCCTGAAATAACAGGTGGTGGTTTTAGTCTTATTCCAGCGCTAAGTGGCGGTCAATATTCACTTGTTGCACTATTAATCTTCTTCGTATTACGTACTATTACATCTATTATTAGTTTTGCTTCTGGAGCACCGGGGGGAATTTTTGCCCCAACATTAGCCTTAGGAACGCTCTTTGGTAGCGCATTCGGATTAACTGCAACTTTACTCTTTCCTGAGTATCAAATTGAAATTGGTACTTTTGCTATCGCCGGTATGGGTGCTTTATTTGCTGCGACAGTAAGAGCACCTCTAACAGGGATCGTATTAGTGCTAGAAATGACCGACAATTATCAGCTTATCTTACCAATGATTATTACCTGCCTTGGTGCAACCATGCTGGCTCAATTACTAGGTGGTCGTCCTATTTATACGGTACTACTTGAAAAGATCTTACAAAAAAATAAAGACTATCAAAATAATGAAGAGTGCGAAAAAGCACCAGCACCGACACAAAAATAAGCGACTCAAACTCTGTATATAACTAAAAAATGCACCCAACACTTATGTGTGGGTGCATTTAATTTTATAAATTAAAACTACAGTAGCTTATTATCTAACCAAGGGGTTATTTTTTACGTGCAATTAAAGTCGCAAAGTTAAGCCCAACACGATCACCATTAGCGTCTGTTTTATGAAGATGCCCTGGGTTTTCATTATATTTAATAATTTCCCAATCCTTATAATAATCGGCTAATTCACCTTGGCATAAAAAGGTTTTAAATGGAATTTCGCTAGGGTCACTATTTGGTGTTTCAACCGGGCAAACAATCACATTAATACCATTGTTATTTGTGCATTCCTGCATATTTCTAATAATAGCTTCGATTCGTTCACGCTGACAAAACATCAATACAACAGTTGAAATAATAATATCGTATTTTTCTGTTAATGAAGCTTCATTAATATCATATAAACCGCTTTTTACTACCAAACCTGTTTTAGCTTTAACGGTTTCTATCGCATCAATATGAGAAGCATTAATATCTAATGCTGTAACATCATAACCTTGAGATGCTAAATAAAAGCTATTACGTCCCCTGCCGGCACCTAAATCTAATACCTTACAAGGCTGCGTAAAAGTAGACATATAACGTACTTCAGAATGCGGTAATGAGAGATCATTTTCTTTAAATAGCTTATCTTCAGGCGCGCATAAAAAAGAAAGTTGGCAACGAACATCATCACTTGCTTTATCAATTTTATGCCATTGTTGAGGTTGAATTAAAGGAGGTTGGTGCTCACTATCGCAATCAACTGATATTTCTGAACCATCATCATTAAACACTACAAATGTCATGGTACCTTGTAATACCTTCATTTGGGCATAAGTGCCTTCTTTCGTATTATGGCGCTCTAACAACATTAACGGTATTGATGTACGAGTCCATTCAGGCATCGTTTTATAACTAACAAGTTCCATAATTCAACCCCACTTAAGATGTATTTTATATGCATCTTATGATAATCATTATCTTTCGTAAAGACGGTTTTATTAAAATTACGATTTTAAATATTTATTTAGCAATAGATCGGTTACATCTGCTGATGATATAGATTCACCACATAAGACTTTCATCATAATTTCTTTTCCTAACGATGCTAAAGAAAATAGCATATCAGGCCGTAACCGACTGATTTTTTCTCTATTTTCATCCTGATTTATAATTGTTATTAATTTTGCATGAACATCAGGACACTCTTGAATCGTTAATAATATAAATGTATTTTCCGCATCACTTTCTGATAACGTGGCAACCCAACTCGCTTTAGCAATATTAGCAGCAAGTAAAGTTTTGGTATTTGTAGGATCACCTTCAATAACGCTCGCTTGCTCATCATAGAATGATGAGCTCTTATCAGAACAAATAGCAATAACAGGCTTGCCCTGTTCTCTTAACCCTTTTTCTAATTGTGAAGCTAATGCTGATGATCCAATAATAATAAAATGATTATGCATCTTAGCGATCCTTTTCTTAACAATATCGCGCGTTCCTCGAGCAAGAAATCCCATTACATAAACGATTGAAGTGGTAAAAACAGTAATACCTAAAATAACAACCGTCAGTGTAAATACTCTAGCATTAGTGCTAAGTGGAACAATATCGCCAAATCCTAGCGTCGTCATACAAACAATAGAAAAATAAAATGCATCCATCAATGTTGTAATATGAGGCTTAAATTCGTTGCCAATATAAAGGCTACCTAGCATTGAGAATAACAGTAAAGAAATAATACAAATAAACGCAACAAAGCCAGCACTAGTTAAACTATGATGGGGAAACGCTCGCCAGCTAATTAATAACCCGACTGCTAATGCTAAAGAGAAATAGGCCTGCAAACCGATTTGCTGATAAACAGCAATATCTAAAAAAATAATGGTCGCCAATAAAATTAAAGATACACACCACGCTATTCTTGCGCCAAGATACATAAATATTGAAAGAAGTATCAAAGCGCAAGCCAGCATCACTTTAGGGATATCAAGTAGTTTTAATACCCCCAAAGATTTTAGCCATTGAGAAAAACCATGTAATTCCCAATCGAGATAAACACCCCGAGCTAACAATATGGAATAAATAATAAATATGCCATTAAAAATAAGTAATAAAGACATCACTTTGCGAGTTAATGTCGATGTTTCTATAAAATGTAATATCTCAGATAATTTCATATTTTAGCTATCATCATGGCTTATTAATCATTCAACGGGATATTATCTAATCCCTTAAATTCAAAAGGTTTCGCTGGTTGAAATTTATCTGTTGCGTTAGCAGAATAAATCACCGACTGTTCCTCTCCTAAAGGTAACATCATCACCTTTCCACTCTCTTTTGAAAAATCAATTTTCTTTAAATCAACCCAAAAGGTATTTGGCGATAAGGCAGATTCAAAGAAATAGAGCTGATTTTTATGGTCAGCCACTGTACGCCAACGAGTTGAGGAAATTTCAGGTGATTCTACTGTGCTCAAACCATAAGGAACAGAAACATTTCTTATTACACCAAAAACACTTGCTAGCGATTTTTGGCTCGATTGCGCTTTAGGAATAGCATTAACATAAAACGAAGCTCGAGCGAAACGATCCGATGCACGATTTGTTCCTGGCAACATTACAGTGCCGCCAATTTGTTGCCAATAGCTATTTAACGCTAATTGTTCTGAAAATATCGGTGAATTTGTCATTACTTGATATTCACGACTATGGTGAATCACTTGTTTACCGTCAATATATTCAATAATAGCGCTATCACCACTCGCATCTGAAAGTGATAAATGTAAAGTCGCCATTCTGTTTTGGTCTGGTAAATTATCGGTAACAACAATAAAAGGCTCATCTTTTAATGTATTAACGGCTTCTTCCACCGTAGCAAAATTATCTAAAACATATTGTGCCCAAGCTGAAATAGAAATAGCGGGTTTATTTTTAGAATAAGTAGGGTATTCAGATTCAGCTAACCACAGTAAATTTGCAACTAAACCTTTTTCATTCATTCCATCTGTCGTTGATATATCAAAACCAGAAGCAATTACGCTGCCGTATTTTGACACCCACTTAACAGAGTTATCTCCAACTTCACCTGAACGTTCCATTCCTTGAGGAAATATCCATAAATTAGTACCGATCTCATATTTCCAATCCATTGAACGAGCTGTGATAATTTGATTATTATCACCGAGATAAACTACTCGAGTACAAGCATCAGCTTGTTGTGCACTACTAAGAAAAAAGCTAGAAATAAGCAATGTACTCAAAAAAGTATGTCGTAATTTCTTCATCATAAACTCTTTTTATTAAATAAATGGATTGGATTGATAACGATTTTCTCTGTTTTATCCCTTTTCATTCCACTTAAAAAGATAGAAATACTCATAATACGTATTTTACATCTTTATAAGATAAGAAATATCACCTAAGTATAAGACAATTAGTCTATTTTGCGCATAAAAAAACCGATGCTAATAGGCATCGGTTTATAAATCATGTAGGGAATTAGTCTAAAATGAAAAACTAATTAGCCTTTTTTACACCTTCAACAGAAATAATTAATTCTGCTTCTTGAGACTTAGGGCCTAAGTCTGATTTAAAATTAAACTCCTTTAAATTCACTTTACCCGTTGCTTCAAAACCAGCGCGATAGCCTTTCCAAGGGTCAGTTCCTTCACCAATTAATTTTGCATTTAATGAAATTGGTTTAGTCACACCATTTAATGTTAAATCGCCAGTAACAACATAATTCTCACCATTACGAGAAACATTTGTTGAAACAAATTTAGCTTCAGGATATTTGCTCGTATTAAAGAAATCAGCACTACGTAAATGTTTATCACGTTCTGCGTGATTAGTATCTAAGCTACCGGTTTTAATAACAACATCAACTTTATCTTTAGACGGATCTTCTTTGTCATAGCTAAATGTGCCGTCAAAATCTTTAAATGTGCCATATAACCAGCTATAACCTAAATGCTGAATACGAAACTGAACAAAAGCATGTTGACCTTGTTTATCAATTTCATAGTCGGCAGCTAACGCTGAACTTGCATTAAATAACAATGCGCTCGCAGTTAAACCTAATAGTGCTTTCTTAAACATTCTTCTCTCCATAATATGTAGTTATAAATTAATTATTTATTTCGTATTCCTAACATTCTTTTTAACGTTACATCTTTATCTACAAAATGATGTTTCAGCGCACCAGCGGCGTGTAATAGCGATAATAAAACAACCGCCCAAGCTAAATAAAGATGAACATCACCCGCTAAATCAGCTTGCTCTCCCTGCCCCATAAAAATAGCAGGAACAGAAAACCAATCAAATACTGATATAGCTTGACCATCAGCAGTTGAAATTAAATAACCACTAATAACAATTGAAAATAAAATTAAATATAAAAGCATATGGGCAATATGCGCACTTATACGAGTCAATTTACTATAACTAGATAAAGCCTTTGGTGGTGGAGAAACCCAGCGCCACACAGCTCGGATAATTAGGATAATAAATAAAATAATACCAATACTTTTATGTATTTCCGGTGCTGAATGATACCAACTATCGTAATAACCTAGTGTTACCATCCATAAACCAAGGGCAAACATGCCATAGACCGTTAGCGCCGTCCCCCAGTGTAAAAGGAGCGACAAGTGCCCATAGCGATTAGTGGTATTTCGCCATTGCATAATAATTTCCAACTTAATTTATTCATTAACAATATGTTATCTATATTAGTCGATTAAGCACAAAATGTTAGCCTATTTTTCAACAAATTATTTGTCCATCTTTATCAATAATAATCAATAAGTAACAATACCTTATTAGTCACCTTGTTTATTAATCCATATCATTTTTGATTATAATATATAATTAAAAAATAAACGCCCATATCGGATTATTAATTAAAAATAAAAATTCATCATCAACAATTTAACGTTTATTTTATTTAAAATAGAAAATAGAAAATAGAAAATAGAAAATAGAAAATAGAAAATAGAAAATGGAAAATGGAAAATGGAAAATGGAAAATGGAAAATGGAAAATGGAAAATGGAAAATGGAAAATGGAAAATGGAAAATGGAAAATGGAAAATGGAAAAAACATACTCTTCAAGAATAAAAATATTAAAAATAAATTTTATTATTATCTATTTATTCTAAAAACAGCACTCTTTATTACCCTAAGTTAAATAAAAGCAAGTAAGCAAAATATAAAAATCAACAGAGGTAAAGTAAAAAATACTGATAACCAGCGCATTTCACGTACAACACCAAAAATAATACCTATGCAGCAAACAATAAAAATAATCGGGATCACTTCTGAGTAGTGATCATGAAAATAGTGCATTAAAAAACCAATCCATGATTCGTCGTTATACATACTCTGCACATCACCCAATAATATTAAATTTAAATTAAGATAGTGATAAATTACTATTATTAGATGATAAGGCAAGTGTCATATCACAAATATCAACCATCACGCACAAAGATGTTAAAATATCTTATAATTGAAGCAACCCTTAAATTAACAGATAAAAATAAAATATTAAGTTAAATTTAATAAAATAGACAACACTATAACTTAAATAAATAGAGTTCATTGTTAAATAAAACAATAAAATTAATTTAAAATTAAAAAATGAAATAATAATTTCATTTAAATAAAAACAGAAAAAATAATTTCAATTAGTGATGATAATTTTATAAATAAAAAAATAAAATAGAGGTTTAAACATCAAATAATTACCTTTAGTAATTCCATTTATTTAAATTCGACCATTTATTTAATTTTAATTACTATTAGCTAAAAACATTCAACTCACCTTAAAAAAACATTACAATTAGAGTAGTATTTTTATTGAGGGCACTATGTCTACTGCAACAAATCTGAATGAACTACAGGAACAAGTTCGCTCCCGCTATAATGGATTAAGTAAAAGGCTACAGCAGGTTGCACATTATCTAGTTGATAATAAAAACAGTGTGGCATTTGATACAATTGCTACCCTTGCAGATAAAGCAAATGTTCCTCCATCGACATTAATTCGTTTTGCTAACGCATTTCATTTCAACGGATTCAATGAAATGAAACAATTATTTCAGCATCATTTGATGAATGAAATGGTAAACGAAAATGATAATTTAACTTATAAACACCAATATAAAGAGGATCCTCCTAATCTGAATGAGCCAGCATCTATTTTGCAAGAGTTTGCACAAGCAAATAGCCATTCATTGCAACAATTGGCAAATCAAACCAATAGGGAAATGCTGAGTAAAACATTACAACTGCTTGAATATGCAGAGACTATCTATATTTGTGGTTTTCACCACTCATTTAGTGCGGCTAGCTATTTCTTTCATGCGCTTTCCCACATACCTTGTGAGACTGTTTTCGTTAACAGCCTTGGTGGAATGTACCGAGAGCAAATTAGAAATATTACCCACCGAGATGTACTTTTTGGTATTCACTTTCATCCGTATTCAGATGAAATGCAAAAAATGTGTGAAATTGCAGCATATAAAGAAGCAAAACAAATTATTATTACTGATAGTCCAATAAGCCCATTAGCCAGCTTAAGCGATGTTTGCTTAACGGTGAAAGAAGCTCAAATAAAAACCTTTCGTTCACAAACTTCTACGATGTGTTTATTACAAGCTATTTCTGTTGCTTTTGCATTTAGAAAGAAACATTAATATCTCTCAACATAAAGCTGCGTCTTATAAGGATGCAGCATTATGATTTAACATTTAATAAAAAACTGATTTAATACAAATAAAACTATAATTATATATAATTTTACTGATAATCATTTTTAAGACTTTTTTTGATATGTTTTATTTGTGCTAAAAACAGGATCGTTTAATATTACTCCACCTCTGTTATATTATTTACAGGATTAAATTAAATGATATTTAAAAAGTTAGTTTTATTATCTATTTTATTTTCATCTTTCTCTTATTCAAACACTTCATTATCAGATAATACACCATTAATAAAAAATAATATTCCTGGGTTTAATTTAGGCGATAATAGTCAAGCATCAGGTAATCAATCTATCGCAATAGGTGTAGATAGCAAAGCTCAAAATACGCGAGCTATTGCCATTGGCTATAATGCATTAGCAACGGAAGAAAATACAGTCTCATTTGGAAACATTGAAAATAAACACACTTCACGATTAGTTAATATCAGTGAAGGAAAAAATAATACTGATGCCGTTAACTTTGCTCAAGCTAAAAAGCTGGTTGATAAAAATAAAATAGCAACAAACAATACCATTAATCAGCTAAAGAGAACGGTCAGTACAGATATCAGTAATCTCAAAACCCATGTTAATGATTTTAATAATTATTATAGAAAAAGACAGGCTGAAATCACAGATTCAATTGCAAATTTAGACAAAGAAATTATCGCGTTAGAAAAAAAAGCACTTGCAGCTATCGCATCTTCTGTTGCAATATCGAGTATTCCTTATATATCTCATCAACAATTTAGTAGTGGTATTGGTATTAGTAATTATCGGACAGGTACAGCAATTGCTGGCGGTATTCAATATAGGCCAAATGATAATATTTCATTTAGATTAAATTCATCGCTGAATAGCGAAAAGGACATTATTATTGGAGGCGGGCTTGCTTTAGGTTGGTGAAAAATTAATAACAGCTTAAATATAAAAGTAATGGCAGTAGTAACTCATTATTACTGCCAAGTAGTAGAATGATTAAAAATAAAAATTACAAAAAAAAGAGAACTCATTTTAAACACAAATAAATATATGTTATACATTACTAACTATAAATATAACTTATATTAAGGTGTAAAATGGATTATATCATTAGAAAAATGAGTTATGACGATCTCAATGCTGTTACACGTTTATTACAAGCTAATGCTGAGTCTCAGCAAGGTGGTTTATATGGGGAATACCCGTTAAATAAAGTTGAAGCAATGTATCAAAGTAGTACGAATGCGGTCATTGCGCTTGTTAAGCGAAATATTATCGCTGTTGTTTTCAGCTTTCCGGTTACCTCTTTTTCGCTACCACCTATTGCACAAGAAATTAACCGTCGTTTTCCTGATATCACACAGAATAATTGGTTCTATGGTCCGGTTTGTATAGATAAAAATCACAGAGGAAAAACATTACTACAAGATCTTTATCAATTTATCTGTGCATTACATGGTGGGCACCCTGTTGCTTTTATTAATGAAGATAACACTCGCTCTTTAGCTGCACATAGAAAAATAGGTATGTATCAAGCGGCACAATTTGAATTTCAAAATAAATTGTGGTGGATAATGCGCGGACAATGAAAGCAAACGAAAGATAAATTACTTTATTTTATATCAATTCATCTAAATGAGAATACTTCGCGACAAGTCTAATTTTTGCAAACGATATCACACTTTCACACTAAACCAATAAAATCAATAACATAAAGTATTTAACAAAAATTTTATCTATTCTTAAGATAATTTTAATCTTCTTTTTCCTGCCTATTTGCTTACAAAACGACACCATTATGTGATCTTCCTTTCAATTCTTGATCTTTCGTTAACTTACTTTTTGATCTTATACAAAAGTATAAATAAGATGAAAGACACCAATTCGAAAGTAAACGTAAAATAGGAGGAAGCAATGACTGTTTCCCGCAGAACTTTTATCAAAGGACTCGCAGCTAGCGGTGCAGCAATGTCTGTTTCTACACCTGTTCTTGCTAATTCAGGGGATGTTACAGCTAAACCAAACTCACGACCTGCAGATGCACCGAACTTATTAATTATTTTCCCAGATGAAATGCGTGCCCATGCTTTGCAGTTTATGGGAGAAGACCCGTCGATCACACCTAATCTTAATAAATTTGCGAAACAAGCCAAAGTAATGACACAAATGGCTTCTAACTACCCATTATGCTCGCCATTTAGGGGGATGTTTATGACGGGGCAATATCCTGTTCGCAATGGCATTACAGGTAATGCACATGATTACGGTGGAAAAGTTGGGATTGATTTATCTCCTTACGCTAAATGTTGGTCTGATGTTTTAAAATCATTAGATTACAGTACTGGTTATATTGGTAAATGGCATCTTGATGCCCCTTATGAGCCATTTATTCAAAGCTACAACAATCCAATGGAAGGGCGTTATTGGAATGAATGGGCTGCACCAGATCGTCGTCATGGCTTTGATTTCTGGTACTCCTATGGCACTTATGATTTACATATGAAACCTATGTATTGGGCAAAGGATACCCCGCGTGACAAGCCGATATATATTGATCAATGGGGACCAGAACATGAAGCCGAGATGGCTGTTAAATTCCTCAAAAATGAGAATGGTCAGTTTCGTGATAATTCAAAACCATTTGCACTAGTGGTTTCAATGAATCCACCGCACTCCCCTTATGATCAAGTCCCTAAAAAATATCTCGAAGCTTATCAAGGAAAAACATCAAAAGAGCTAAACACTCGACCAAATGTAAAATGGGATACTGAATATCAAGAAGGCTATGGTCCTCAATATTTTAAAGAATACATGGCAATGGTTAACGGTGTTGATGAGCAATTTGGTCGTATCATTAATGAACTTGAACAACAAGGATTAGCTGATAATACGCTGGTTGTTTTCTTCTCTGATCACGGCAGTTGCTTAGGAGCTAATGGGCAAGCAACAAAAAATAATCCTTATGAAGAATCGATGCGCGTACCCATGATGTTTCGTCTACCAGGTAAAATTAAACCCGGTTCAGATGATGCATTAATGTCAGCACCTGATATTTATCCAACAATCCTTGGCTTATTAGGTTTATCAGCATGGATCCCTGATTCAGTAGAAGGCAGCAATTTAGCAGACCGAGTGATTACAGGTAAAGGCGACACAGCAAACTCTCAACTTTATCTCTTTATTCCTTATGGTGAACCATCTTTCGGTAAAAGGGGTGTGAGAACTAAAACGCATACTTTAGTCATTGATCGACAAGATGGACAGCCACTGAAATATACTTTGTATGACAACGTTAATGATCCTTACCAAATGAAAAACGTTGCAGATAATAATAAGCCTCTTATTGAGAAACTTATAAAAGAAGAATTAACCCCTTGGCTAGAAAAAACAGGAGACTCTTGGCGCCCATCTGAATTTATTACGGCGACAACGAATAAATTAAATAAAACAATATCAACATGTGAAGAAAAATAATAAAAATATCTGCGCCATTAATTTATGGCGCTATATATAAACCCGATTCGCTTACCTAAATACTCCTTTTCATTATAAAAGGAGAAGAATGTCTTATAACTAAAATTCGACAAGACAGCGAATAAAGAATTGGATACACACCATGAACAAACTTCGTATTGCTCTTTTTTTACCTCTTATTGGCTTAGGTTTAACTTCTTTTCATTCTCATGCAGCAAATGTTAATGCCATGTTTTCTTGGGAATCTGCTGATTACGATACGCCAAATAACTATGCTGGTTATCGTGTAGATTTCAATATAAACCCAGATAAATCTAACTGGTATTTTGATGTTGGTTTTCGTCAACGTGAGCATGATAATAAAAACCGCTATCAGCGTTATGATTTACAAGGTAGTTATCGTTTTAAATTAAATAATGGTTGGATCCAACCGGGTTTAAAAGTTCGTCAGGATATTACTAATTATGATAATGGTAGCCGTTTAACCATAGATTTTTATGAATCCAAAACAAACTATCAATTCCCAATTAATAAAGATTGGTTTTTAACTGGTAGTATTTTATTTGGCCTACAAAAGAAAGAAGATAAACGGAGTAATGGCGTCACTAATACCGATTATTTAGGCTGGGAAATCGAGCCAGGTATTCGTTATTTTATCACACCAAATATTAATACTACCGCCGCTTATTTTGATGGTGGAAAACAAGCAATACGACATGCTGAATACGATACTAAAGAAACAAATCATAACCAACAATTACGTATGTATGTTAACTGGACAACACCAATAGGACTGATTGTTTCACCTTCAGTGCGTAAATCTATTTTCGGAAAAATAGAAGACAGAACAAATAAAGGTGAATATCTCGATAAAGATATGACTCGTTATACATTACAAATGGCCTATCAAATTAGTCCTCAATGGCGATTAATGACCGAATATTATAATGAGCGTGTTGAAAACCAGAATAATGGCAGTAAATCGACTCAGAATTATTACAAAATTTCATTCCGAGCGACGTTCTAATAATTAAAATTATAAATTATTTATGGAGTTATATTGTGAAAAATAAAAAATTACTATTTCTGAGCGCTGCTGTTCTTTCTGCTATTTATGGTTCAACATGGGCAGCTGATTGTGATCCTACTTTAAACCTTTGTGAAACAGTTAATATTAATGATGGAAGTAATGCCCAAATAAATAAAGATGTTACTGTCTCTCAAGGTGATGGTGTTATATTTAATGCTTCATCAACAGAATATAAAGCTCAAGCAATTACTAAAAATATTACAGTTACGGGTGATGGTGCAAATGCAATTAAAATTAATCAAGGCGCATCCTTCAGCAGTAATATTAATTTAAATGGTTCAAATATTACCAGTGAAAACGGCACTGCTATTCTTGTTGAAGGTGATTTTCCTAAACGAGGGACTGGTGTTTATATTCGCGATGGTGCAATTATTCGTGGTAAAACAGCCGCTATTGATTTTAAAACATTAAAAACAGGCTTTCGTAGTGATGTTAATGGCGAGATCCACGGTGATATATTAGGAAATAATCACACTGATACTAAAATTAACTTTGCTTATCAAGGTGGTGCTCAAAATGCTTTATTTGATGGTTACCAAATTACGGGGGTTCCTTTAATTGAAAACCACGGTAATTTAACTATTCAAGGTAAAGATAAAACCATCCATTGGGAAGGTAATTTTATAAATAAAGAAAATAGCCAGCTTATTTTCCGCCTTGATGATAATACCAATACCGACGTAGCAATTCTTCAAGTAGAGGGTGATGTTACTTTTAAAAAAGGTAGCCAAGCTAAACTTGATTTTAAAGGTACTAGTGTTGAAAACATTATTAATAAAGATATCGTTTTAGTTTCCTCAAACACTGACATTAAAGATGAAGCTGGAATTACTGTTACAGACGCGAATACAATCGCACCTGATGTTTCGCCTTTATTAGAAAAAACAGACTCATGGTTAGAAACAACACCACCTAATATTAGTGGTGGCGTAAGTGGTAATCAATTAGTTGCTCGTTATGGGATTAGCTACGAAGGCGGTAATAATTTTATTAGTGCAGCTGAACGTGGAAATGCCAGTGAAAATGGATTAGCTGCCGCTAATTTTGTTATTCCAACTGTACTTAATGAATTTAATAATACCCGTAGCCAAGTTTCAGATGAAGCATTAAGTTTATTAGTTTCCGCAGGTAGTGATGATAATAATATTGCTGCATTATCCGACGAAATAGCCCCAATTGCTGATGGTAGTGATATTCAAGCGGGATTAATCATGGTTGAAGATATGCGTAATAATATTAACCATCGTTATTTGCGTTATGATAATCAATTACCTATTGAAGAAAGAGAAACGGGCTGGAATAGCTGGGCAAATATGCTATATGGCTATGGTACTCAAAGTAAGCAAAAGGGTATTAACGGTTATAAAACTTACCGTACTGGTATTCAAATCGGTACAGATTACGAAATTAATCAAGATGCTCTTATTGGTGTTTCTTTTGCTTATAACTATGCCAAAGCAGATGCTAAACAGCGCAGTGCTAGTAAAGAAATTAATCACTTTGAATTTATGCCTTACCTCGGTTGGTATAGTGACACATTATTCGTAAACGGTAATTTAAATATTGGTTATTACACCGTTGATAGTGAACGTGAAATTGGTGCAAATACTGGCTGGCAAGGTAATACCAAAGCAAAAGGCAATTATTCTGGTGTGCAATTAGGTTATCAGATTAATGCGGGTACTTATTTTGACTTCGATTTTATTCATATTAAACCGATGCTCACCTATCGATATCAATGGTTAAATATTGATTCATGGGAAGAAACAGGCTCAGCTTTATCAATGAGAACTTATGGTCAACGCTACGCTGTTAATCAATTAGGTGGTTCTGTTTCTTTCTGGAATAGCTATAAAACAGGTTATGGCAAATTAACACCAACATTAAATATTGCCTACTACAAAGCATTGGGCGGCAATAACAATATTAATCAACGCCACAGTTTGACTTATTTTAATACTGCTGGAAGTACTTTTGACACGACAGGCAATAGCGTTGGTGGTGATGTTATTAATGCGGAATTAGGCGCAAATATTGATATCTCAAACTCATTAAATTTGGGTACAACCATGGGGTATCAACGTTATGACAAATTCAACGAAGGACGCGTAGGTTTTACTGTTAGCCAACGTTTCTAAGAGGAAAATATAATGCCGATATTTCGTTTTACTGTATTAGCCATAACACTAGGACTTTTATCTACTCCTTATTATAGTGCTATTGCAGCAACTAATAGCCCTGCATTTAATCCAGATAATCTGATGCAGTCAGAAATCTATCACTTTGCACAGAATAATCCACTGGCTGATTTTACTGCCGAAAACGGATCTAAGCTTTTATTATCAGATAAGCGGAGCATCATGGGGGATAAGTCATTACTGTGGAAATGGCAAGGTGGAAGTAGTTTTATTTTGCATAAAAAAATACTTATTCCCACCGATAAAGAAGCGTCAAAGGCATGGGGGCGTGCATCTACCCCCGTACTATCATTTTGGATTTACAATGAAAAGCCGGTAAAAGGCTACCTTACCGTTGATTTAGGTGAAAAACTAAATGCTATTAATGATGCGCAAGGAGGCTTTAAAGTAAAACTCGATTTTACAGGTTGGCGAGCTGTAGGTATCTCTCTAAATAACGATCTTGAAAATAGAGAAATGTCACTTAACGCAATACAAACTTCAACCGACAGTGGTCAAGATACTATTGGTCGCTCTTTAGGGACTAATGTAGA
The DNA here is from genome assembly GCF_004116975.1 of Proteus hauseri. Taxonomy (NCBI): domain Bacteria; kingdom Pseudomonadati; phylum Pseudomonadota; class Gammaproteobacteria; order Enterobacterales; family Morganellaceae; genus Proteus; species Proteus hauseri. The sequence continues at coordinate 540,791 of NZ_CP026364.1, forward strand.
TAGCATTCGCTTTAAGGCACCCTCTAATATTAGCCAAGGTGAATTCTATATTGATCGTATTATGTTTTCTGTGGATGACGCTCGTTATCAATGGTCAGATAATCAAGTAAAAACTCGCTTATCAGAACCAGAAATTCTGTTTCATACTGTTCAACCACAGCTTGCGGTGACTCCTGAAAATTTAGCGGCAGTTAATCTTATTCGCCAACGTTTAATTAATGAGTTTGTTGGTGGCGAAAAAGAAACCAATCTCGCTTTAGAAGAAAATACGCTTAAATTAAAAAGTGATTTTGATGCGTTAAAAATCCATCGTTTAGCTGATGGCTCGTTACAAGGCCGACATTTAATTACTGACAAACAAACTATTATTTATCAACCTGAACATTTAAATACCCAAGATAAACAATTGTTTGATAATTACGTTATTCTGGGTAACTACACTACCTTAATGTTTAATATTAGTCGTGCCTATGTGCTTGAAAAAGATCCAACGCAAAAAGCACAATTAAAGCAGATGTATTTATTAATGACCGAACATTTGCTTGATCAAGGTTTTGTCGATGGCAGTGCTTTAGTCACAACTCACCATTGGGGATACAGCTCACGTTGGTGGTATATCTCAACATTACTCATGTCTGATGCATTAAAAGAAGCAAATTTACAAACTCAAGTTTATGATTCATTACTTTGGTATTCACGAGAGTTTAAAAGCAGCTTTGATATGAAAGTAGGCGCTGATAGCTCAGACTTAGATTATTTCAATACCTTATCGCGTCAACATCTCGCTCTATTACTGCTTGAGCCCGACGATCAAAAACGCATCAATCTTATTAATACATTTAGCCACTACATTACCGGTGCATTAACCCAAGTACCACCGGGTGGTAAGGATGGTTTGCGCCCTGATGGTACTGCGTGGCGACACGAAGGTAACTATCCTGGCTACTCTTTCCCTGCCTTTAAAAATGCATCTCAGCTGATTTATCTACTACGTGGCACGCCTTTTGCAGTGGGTGAAAGTGGCTGGAATAATTTGAAAAAAGCAATGGTTTCAGCATGGATTTATAGCAACCCTGAAGTAGGATTACCATTAGCTGGACGGCATCCTTTTAATTCTCCATCATTAAAATCTATTGCTCAGGGATACTATTGGTTAGCGATGTCATCCCCCTCTTCGCCAGACAAGGCACTAGCCTCTATTTACCTTGCAATTAATGATAAAACGCAAAGCGAGTCTCGCGCTATTTTTGGTGAAAACATTACACCGGCGACACTTCCTCAAGGCTTTTATGCTTTTAATGGCGGTGCTTTTGGTATTCATCGCTGGCAAGATAAAATGGTGACATTAAAAGCCTATAACACCAATGTTTGGTCATCTGAAATTTATCATAAAGATAACCGTTATGGTCGTTATCAAAGCCACGGCGTTGCTCAAATTGTTCGTAATGGCGACCAGCAGTCACAAGGCTATCAACAAGAAGGTTGGGACTGGAATAGAATGCCAGGCGCAACTACTCTTCATCTTTCTCTTCAAGAGCTAGATAGCCCCAAACCTCATACATTAATGCAACGAGGAGAACGCGGATTTAGTGGTACTTCAGCGCTTGAAGGCAAATATGGCATGATGGCGTTTGACTTACTTTATCCTGCAAACCTTGAACGTTTTGATCCGCATTTCACGGCTAAAAAAACGGTTCTTGCTGCTGATAATCATCTTATTTTTATCGGCAGTGATATTAATAGCAGTGATAGCAATAAGAATGTGGAAACAACTTTATTCCAACATGCCATTACACCAACATTAAATACAATTTGGATTAATGGACAGAAAATAGAAACTTTTCCTTATCAAGCCACATTAAAACAAGGTGATTGGATAATTGATAGCAATGGAAATGGCTATTTAATTACTCAAGCAGAAAAAGTAAATATCAGCCGACAACACCAAACCTCAGCTGAAAATAAAAACCGCACACCAACGCAGGGGAATTTTAGTTCAGCATGGATTGATCACAGTACTCAGCCTAAAAATTCAAGTTATGAATATATGATTTTCCTTGATGCTACACCTGAAAAGATGACGCAACTAGCCCAGAAATTCCTTGATAACAATGGATTATATCAAGTTATTCGTAAAGATAAAAATGTACATATTATTTATGACAAACTTAGCGACATCACTGGATATGCATTTTATCAGCCAACAATCGTTGAAGATAAATGGATCAAAAAAACCGATCAGCCTTCAATTGTTATGACACAACAAAAAGGCAATACACTAGTCGTTAGCGCTGTTACACCTGATTTAAATATGACACGTCAAAAGGCAGCAATGCCAGTAACAATTAATGTGACAATTAATGGAAAGTGGCAATCAATTGATAAAAATAGTGACGTAATAAGTAAAGTTTCAGGTGATAACACAGAACTCACCTTTACCAGCTATTTTGGTATTCCACAGGAAATTAATCTCTCTCCTCTTCCTTAATTAAATTAAAAGGAACGCACTGCCGTTCCTTTTTTTATTTATTGCAGGACATCTTATTATGCTAATAAAAAATACCTTAGCGAGCGCAATAACATTTAGCCTCTGCTTATCCTTACCCGCATTTGCTTTACCTTCTTTATCACATGAAACCTTTGGTGATATTTATCTTTTTGAAGATGAAATGCCAAATACCATAACAACCTCATCAAATAATCAACTCTCATTGAGTACACAGCATGCAAAAGATGGTATTCAATCATTAAAATGGCAATATCAGCCAAATACAACATTAACTCTTAATAATATTGTGAATTATCAAGATGATCAGAATACAGCGACACCGTTAACTTTTATGATGTGGATTTATAATGAAAAGCCACAAGCGTCCCCATTAATTTTTCAATTTAAACAGAGTAACCAAGTTGTACTCAGCTTTGACACCCAACTTAATTTTACTGGCTGGCGAGGTATTGCTGTTCCTTTTCGTGATATGAAAGGTAGTGCAACAGGTACTTTCGATAAATTAGTAATAAACGCCCCCAATCAGGCTGGCACACTCTTTTTTGATCAAATAATTCTTAGTGTGCCATTAGATAATCGCTGGCCAATTCCTGACTATAATACCCCTTATGTTAATAACGCTGTAAATACAATGGTCAGTAAAAATTGGAGTGCGTTATTGATGTACGATCAAATGTTCAAAGCTCATTATCCTAGTTTAAATTTCGATACTGCGTTTCGCGACGATCAAACTGAAATGGCCTCTATTTATCAGCGTTTTGAGTATTATCAGGGTGTAAATAGTAATAAAAAAATCACACCTGAAATGATCAGTAAAAACTTAGCGTTATGGCAACAGTTAGGATTAACGCAACAGGCTGATGGTTCTATTACAGGAAAAGCGCTTGATCACCCCAATCGACAAAACTTTATGAAAGTCGACGGTGTATTTAATGAAGAAACGAAAAAAGCGTTACTTGATACCAATATGCTAAGAGATGTGGGGAAAATACTTCTCCAAACCGCCCTTTATTTACGAAGTGACTCCTTATCAACATCAGACAGAGAAGTACTTGAAGCACAGTATTTATTGGGTACTCGTTACGTACTTGAACAAGGTTTTACTCGAGGAAGTGGATATCAAATCATTACCCATGTTGGTTATCAAACAAGAGAATTATTTGATGCTTGGTTTATTGGTCGCCATATTTTGGCTAAAAATAACCTTTTAGCCCCGACACAACAAGCGATGATGTGGTACAACGCAACTGGCCGTATTTTTGAAAAAGATGATGAAATTGTTGATGCCAACGTTGATATTCTCAATACTCAGCTACAATGGATGATAAAAAGTTTATTGATGTTGCCTGATTATCAGCAACGTCAACAAGCGCTAGCGCAACTACAAAGTTGGTTAAATAAAACCATTCTTAGCTCGAAAGGTGTTGCTGGTGGCTTTAAATCTGATGGTTCTATTTTTCATCATTCACAGCATTATCCAGCTTATGCAAAAGACGCTTTTGGCGGATTAGCACCCAGTGTTTATGCACTTAGTGACTCTTCTTTCCGCCTTTCATCTTCAGCGCATGAACGTTTAAAAGATGTCTTATTAAAAATGCGTATCTATACCAAAGAAACACAAATTCCACTGGTATTAAGCGGTCGGCATCCTACAGGATTGCATAAAATTAGTATCGCACCGTTTAAATGGATGGCATTAGCGGGCACTCCTGATGGTAAACAAAAATTAGACACAACGCTTGCAGCCGCCTTTGCAAAATTGGATAACAAAGAGAATTTCGAAGGTATTAAAGCTGAAAATGAACCCGTTGGTGCATGGGCAATGAATTATGCTTCAATGGCTATTCAACGCCGATCTTCAATAAAATCACCTCAACAAAGTTGGCTTGCTGTTGCTCGTGGCTTTAGCCGTTATCTTGTGGGAAATGAAAGCTATGAAAATAACAACCGCTATGGTCGATATTTGCAATATGGTCAACTTGATATTATTCCGGCAAATTTAGCTCTATCTGGGTTTAGTCATGCTGGATGGGATTGGAATAGATATCCAGGCACAACAACAATTCATCTTCCTTATGAAAAACTTGAGGCGAAATTAAATCAACTGCCCGGTGCTGGTATTGAAGAAATGCTACTTTCGACTGAAAGTTATTCAGGTGCAAATACGCTAAATAACAACAGTATGTTTGCTATGAAATTACATGGCCATAGTAAGTATCAGCAACAAAGCTTAAGAGCAAATAAATCCTATTTTTTATTTGATAATAGAGTTATCGCTTTAGGATCAGGTATTAAAAATGATGATAAACAACACGCCACCGAAACAACATTATTTCAGTTTGCCGTTCCTAAATTACAATCAGTGATTGTTAATGGTAAAGAAGTTAATCAATTAGGTACTCAATTAACTTTAAATAATGCCGATACCTTAATTGATCCAGCCGGTAATTTATATAAATTAGCTAAAGATCAAACCGTAGAATTTAGTTATCAAAAACAGCAATCAGTTGATGATAGAAACTCACAGCCAACAGAACAATTATTTGCCACTGCCATTATTACTCACGGCAAAGCACCTAATAATGAAAATTATGAATATGCAATAGCAATTGAAGCTCAAGATAATAAAGCACCTGAATACACTGTATTACAACATAATAATCAACTTCATGCGGTAAAAGATAAAATAACTCAAGAAGAAGGTTATGCTTTTTTTGAAGCCTCCGATGTAAATTCAGCCCAAGCAATATTATTATCTAGTGATTCTCCGACTATGGTCATGGTTAAAACAGAAATAAATAAATTAGTCTTAAGTGTGGTTAATCCTGATTTAAATTTTTATCAAGGAATTGAAAATGATCAAATTGATAAGAATGGAGATCAAATTGAAGTCAGTGTTTATTCTCGCCAATGGCTTACTGCTAATTCTCAACCAATAAGAAGTACTATTACAATAAAAGGTTTGTGGAAATTATTAACACCACAACCCGGCGTTATTATAAAGCATCAAAATAATAATACCTTGATTACCACTACTACAACGCAAGCTGTACCAGTAGTTATTGATTTAATCAAATAATTTTAATGTAAAAAGTAAAAAGCCTCGATATAAAAATATCGAGGCTTTTCTTTTTCAAGAATATAACTCATATAAAAAACGATGAACAAAGAGATGATTTAAAAAAATATCAGGGAACGTAAATATATTATTGGCTAGTCTATTTTATATATTAAATAATTAGATATCGTTTCATATTTAATAATATCTCATTATTCTATTCTCTATTTATTGATAATAAATGTGTTGTACCAATTTAATAATTTGTTATTCTCTGCGCGGGTGCTTGGATCAATCTGGTTCAAGCATTTAGCAAACACCAGAAAGAGAAAAGCCCCGGCATGTAATTAAACATTAACCGAGGCAGACTCAAACCCAAACAATTTGATTTTGCCTCCATTTTTATCGGAGTGCAATAGGAAATGAAAAAATATTCTTTAGTCGGGCTGATTATCGCGACAATGATTATACCCAGTAACGTATTATTGGATAATAAATATAGCGTTTATTCACACCTAATAATGAGTATTGAATAATTCAGGTTAATAGACAAGCTAATAATCTATTAATTTTGCGGGGGAGAAATCCCCCGCAGTTTCCTTATTCGATTGTTGTGTTTTAATCTAAGTACCCTAATTTATAATAAGAGGTAACAGAAAATGTTACCTCTTATTTTATTAACCCCCACCTTAACAAATCAATTATTTTATTAAAATAAGAAATAATAATATGTTTATTTATTATTGATAATAAATGTGTTGTACCAATTTAATAGTTTGTTATTCTCTGCGCGGGTGCTTGGATCAATCTGGTTCAAGCATTTAGCAAACACCAGAAAGAGAAAAGCCCCGGCATGTAATTAAACATTAACCGAGGCAGACTCAAACCACAACAATTTGATTTTGCCTCCATTTTTATCGGAGTGCAATAGGAAATGAAAAAATATTCTTTTATCGGGCTGATGATCGCGACAATGATTATACCCAGTAATATATTATTGGATAATAAATATAGCGTTTATTCACACCTAATAATGAGTATTGAATAGTTCAGGTTAATAGACAAGCTAATAATCTATTAATTTTGCGGGGGAGAAATCCCCCGCAGTTTCCTTATTCGATTGTTGTGTTTTAATCTAAGTACCCTAATTTATAATAAGAGGTAACAGAAAATGTTACCTCTTGTTTTATTAACCCCCACCTTAACAAATCAATTATTTTATTAAAATAAGAAATAATAATATGTTTATTTATTATTGATAATAAATGTGTTGTACCAATTTAATAGTTTGTTATTCTCTGCGCGGGTGCTTGGATCAATCTGGTTCAAGCATTTAGCAAACACCAGAAAGAGAAAAGCCCCGGCATGTAATTAAACATTAACCGAGGCAGACTCAAACCACAACAATTTGATTTTGCCTCCATTTTTATCGGAGTGCAATAGGAAATGAAAAAATATTCTTTTATCGGGCTGATGATCGCGACAATGATTATACCCAGTAATATATTATTGGATAATAAATATAGCGTTTATTCACACCTAATAATGAGTATTGAATAGTTCAGGTTAATAGACAAGCTAATAATCTATTAATTTTGCGGGGGAGAAATCCCCCGCAGTTTCCTTATTCGATTGTTGTTTTTTAATCTAAGCACCCTAATTTATAATAAGAGGTAACAGAGAATGTTACCTCTTATTTTATTAACCCCCACCTTAACAAATCAATTATTTTATTAAAACAAGAAATAATAATGTGTTTATTTATTATTGATTATAAATGTGTTGTGGCAATTTAATAATTTGTTATTCTCTGCGCGGGTGCTTGGATCAATCTGGTTCAAGCATTTAGCAAACACCAGAAAGAGAAAAGCCCCGGCATGTAATTAAACATTAACCGAGGCAGACTCAAATCAAGACAATTTGATTTTGCCTCCATTTTTATCGGAGTGCAATAGGAAATGAAAAAATATTCTTTAGTCGGGCTGATGATCGCGACAATGATTATACCCAGTAATATATTATTGGATAATAAATATAGCGTTTATTCACACCTAATAATGAGTATTGAATAATTCAGGTTAATAGACAAGCTAATAATCTATTAATTTTGCGGGGGAGAAATCCCCCGCAGTTTCCTTATTCGATTGTTGTGTTTTAATCTAAGCACCCTAATTACTATTAAAATAAAAAAGCCGACCTTATTATTGGTCGGCAACCTAATTAGGAAAATATTGCGCTGAAGGCATATAGATAGCGCGTAAAACAACAACAAAGCGTCAATATCAAGGTCTAACTATTTAAATCTTTAAAACTTCACTACCTGCTAATAAATAAGCACCTGCACCATAATCCATATTGTGTTCAAATTTTACTTCGCGAGGGTTAAATGCGGGAAGTTGAACCCAACCTAACATGCCATTGTCATGAATACAGGATTGTAATGCTGACCATGCTTTATTTAATGCAGGAAAATAGACTGCTTTATCTAACACTCCCTGATTAATTCCCCATGCTAATCCATAACAAAATAATGCAGTTGCTGAACTTTCTGGCGCAGGAAAATTGTCAGGATCTAACAAACTGGTTCGCCAAAAACCATCTTTATGTTGATAATTTAGAATAGATGATGCTAACTCTTTAAACAGAGCAATATAACGTTCACGCCCATGATAATCATCCGGCATATATTGAAGAATGCGCGGGATTGAGGCTAAAACCCAACCAATACCACGGCTCCAAAAAACTTTTTCACCGTTGGCTTCACGTATTTCATTTCCTTGACCATCAGGAATATAGCGATGATCACGGAAAATAAGCCCTGTTTCAGGATCACGTAAATGTTCTATCGCATCCCAATAAGCCGTATGCATGTAATCCAAATAACGTCGTTCGCTAGTAATTTCAGCCAAAGCCGCAAAACCAGGAGGCGCCATAAACAGTGCATCACACCACCACCAATCTTCACGACCTGGTTTAGGATCATTAAGCATAATCTCGAATGCTTTAATGGTTGGCTCAAGAATTTCAGATTGTTCAAAAAGCGGACTAACAGCGAGATAGGCTTGTGCGCAAACATGGTCATCAGCAAAACGTGCATTAGGGCCTGTTCTAAAACCTGTGTGCAATGTGTAATTCAATACACCGTTAAGATACTCTTCGTCTTGCGTTGCTTGCCACGCAGCACTAACACAACTCCATAAAACACCACGTTCCCAATCGGTATCTTTAATAAAACGTGTTTTACCACTACGGCGGATCACGCTACGAACTTGATTAGCCGATTGATAACGATAAACGCGTTTCATGTTTTGCAGTACGATATCTCTTTGCAAAGCTTCTGTATTAGCGTGTTCCATCCTATTTCTCCATAAAATTAACGAGCTAACCAACCACCATCAACAGCAATTGTGTAACCATTAACGTAATCACTCGCTTTTGAAGCTAAGAAAATCGCCGGACCAGCTAAATCTTCTGGTGTTCCCCAACGCGCTGCTGGAATACGTTCTAAAATAGCCGCATTTCTGGCTTCATCTGCACGTAAAGCGGCGGTGTTATCTGTTGCCATATAACCCGGAGCAATTGCATTTACGTTGATGTTGTATTGCGATAACTCAGTTGCTAGTGCACGTGTTAATCCCATTACCGCAGATTTGCTTGCGGTATAGGATGGAACTCGAATGCCACCTTGATAAGAAAGCATTGACGCGATATTAATTATTTTGCCACCATTGCCTTGCTTTACAAATTGGCGAGCCACTTTTTGCGATAAGAAAAAGAGTGTTTTTTGGTTAATATCAATAACATCATCCCAATTCTTTTCGCTAAATTCTAATAAATCTTCGCGACGAATAATGCCAGCATTGTTAACTAATATATCGATATGCCCCATAACAGAAATAGCTTCATCAACTAAAGATTGCAGACCCTCTTGTTCCATTAAATTCTGTGTAATGTAATGAAAACGACGACCAAGAGATTCAACTTGTTGGCGTGTTTCTGGCGCATCTTGAATACCGACACCAACAATGTCAGCACCGGCTTGTGCTAAACCTATTGCCATACCTTGGCCTAATCCCGTGTTACAGCCTGTAACTATTGCAACTTTGCCCGTTAAATCGAATAAATTCATCATAGAAGCCTCGATAATGTGGCCACAATAGCCACATCATTTTATATGTAGGGTAAAAATGTAAAATGCGATTTAGAAAGATGTTGTTATTTCAAATCTTTCATTGCGACATGATCCATATCGTGGAATACCTGATTTTCACCAACCATTCCCCAAATAAAGGTATATGACGACGAACCTACACCAGAGTGAATAGACCAACTTGGGCTAATCACAGCTTGTTCATTACGAACCACTAAATGGCGTGTTTCTGTTGGCTCCCCCATATAATGGAAAACCACGTTGTCATCTTTCATATCAAAATAGAGATACACTTCCATACGGCGTTCGTGAGTATGGCATGGCATAGTGTTCCATAAGCTACCCGGCTCAAGAACCGTCATTCCCATAGATAGTTGACATGTCGGTAAAACAGAAGGATGCAAGAATTTATAAATAGTGCGTACGTTACAATTTTCAGCATGACCAATTTTTTCTGGTGATGCTTGCTGTTGTGTAATTTTACGCGTTGGATAAGTATGATGGGCCGGCGCACAGTTCATATAAAAACGAGCGGGTGTTTGTACTGAATCACTAGTGAATTCAACGTGTTTGGCCCCCATACCAATATAAATTGCTTCACGAGGACCAATTTCAAACACTTCACCATCAACAACAACTTTACCAGCACCACCGATATTAATTGCTCCAAGTTCGCGTCTTTCAAGGAAGAAATCAACGCCAAGTGCTTTACCCGCCATTAATGCTAAAGGTTGGGTTGTTGGAACAATGCCACCGACGATAATGCGATCAATATGGCTATAAGTGAGATTCATTTCCCCTTCACAGAATAGGTTTTCAATCAGGAACTCCTTACGAAGTCCTTCTGTATCAAGCCTTTTAGCATGTTCACTATGAATTGGCTGACGAATTTCCATTATAAATACCTCATTTTTACTAATGGGGGCATAACGATAGTGTTATGCGTTTTCCCTGGATACAGAGTAAATATGCTTTCCTCTGATGAATGTATCGGTAAGATGAAAACACTCATCCACCACGGCAAAGCTGGCTTGTCGACCAGCCTTGATATAACCTAATTTATCGCCAATACCGAGATATTCTGCCGGTATTGCAGACGCCATTTGAACCGCTTCCCATTCAGGCACATGAGCCAGTTGCACCATGTTGCGCAATGCGCTATCTAAGCTACAAGTACTCCCAGCCAAAGAACCCTCTGCAGTTTTAGCTTGGCCTTGAGTGACCGTTACTGTTTGAGCACCCAGTGTGTAATCGCCATCAGGCAAACCACCCGCACGCATACAATCTGTTATCAATGCAACTTTTTGATACCCTTTCATGCGATACGCCAACTGCATCATTACAGGATGAACATGAATGCCATCAGCAATAAGTTCAGCCAGTACATCGTGATAAAGCACTGCACCACAACATCCAGGCTCACGATGATGTAATCCCGTCATGCCGTTATATAAGTGCACGCCGCAATCAGCGCCATGTGAAAATGCATCTGACGTTTGTTCATAAGTTGCCGCTGTATGCGCCACACTCGCTTTAATGCCTCGATTGACCAACCAATCAATCGCTTCTATCGAACCTTGAGCTTCTGGCGCAACAGCAACACGCAATAATGAGTCACCCGCACTTTCAAGCAGTGTTTCTAGCTCAGAAAGCGTGGGGGCTTTTAAAAATTTAACCGGATGTGAGCCACGATGGCGCTCTGTAAAATAAGGTCCTTCAAGAAAACTACCGAGTAGCAATGCACCTGACGTTTGTGGTGTAGATAAAAACTCACGCACCTGTGATAACGCATGACGGATATCATCCATCGGCGCAGTTACCGTTGTTCCAACCCATGCCACAACGCCTGTTTTAACTAATGCATCTGCGATAATTTGCAAATCTTGCTGCGTTGCATCCATCACATCAGAACCCGCTCTGCCATGAATATGAATATCCACAAATCCGGGTAATAGTGATTTGCCTTTTAAGCGAATAATTGGGCAATCTGTAGGTGCTTTTGTCGTAATGGACTCAATTTGTTCATCGTTGACTCGCACGTAGCAAAGATAACGAATGCCATCCGGTGTAAAAGTTCTATCCGCTAAAATGGCGTATTGTTGACTCATAATCCGTCTTCTTCTTCAACATCAACGCTGTCTACTTGCACCAATTGCTCGCGGATATCTTGAATACTGTCATGACCAATTTCACGCAGCATTTGCACAAGTTCTGCTATTGAACACCCTTCTCTTTCAAATGTGGCATTAACAATCATGGGTAAATTCACTCCAGCTAAAACCTCAACAGCAGGGTTTTGCATCATGATTGCCATAGCGCGATTACAAGGGGTTCCACCAGGTAAATCGGTTAAAAATAGGTATTGCTGACAATCCATTGAATCGATAGCTTCGCGCATCTGTTTTTCAAGTTCATCGGGGGATATTGATTCTAAGAAATCAATAAAGGCGATATCTTGCTGCTCTCCTGCAATAGCTTTTACGGCGGAAGCCATACCAGATGCAAAGTTAAGATGCCCTGAAACAATAAGACCTATCATGCGTGACTCCTTGGTACAGGCAGCAGAAATGCCTCCTGCCTGTTTATAGCAAGTTAATAATGTATTACGGTTATCTATGGGTACGTTAAAAGGTGATTGTTATAAAAAGCCTAATACATGCCCAATTACACCAAATGCAAGGGTAGAGAAAATCAGTACCGGAGGCTTACCCCAAAATCCTGTGCTCTTAACCATCTTGTACATCAAGAAAACTAAACACAGAGGCAGTAAGTTCGGCATAATTTTGTCAAATAGCGCACTTTGCAACTCAACCACCTTTCCGCCAAGCTCTAGCGAGGCGGTGGTTTGAACCTTGATAAAGGTTGCCGATAGCGCACCAATAACGAAGATCCCCATAATATTTGCCGCTTTGGCAAGTTTTTCCGTTGCGTCGCTCATGTTTACCATCGCGGCTGTACCTGCGCGGTATCCCATAAACATCAGGCCGAAATACACTAAAAAGTGCACGATTTGATATAAGAAGAAAAAAACAAAAGGTCCTGCAATTGAGCCTTCCATCGCAATGGATGCCCCTAATGCTAAAGTGAGAGGCATCAGCGTCATATGGTCAATTGCATCACCAATACCGCCTGTTGGCCCCATTCCCGCAACTTTCATTACGTTCACAGTAGAAGGTTTTTCTTTGTTCTCTTCCATCGCAACCGCTGTCCCTAATAAGAAGGTAAACAGTTTTGGGCTAGCATTAAAAAATTGCAGATGGTTTTTCAGTGAAGTTGCATAGTCTCGTTTATTATTTCCATGAATTTTCTTCAATGCTGGAATAATTGAGAATGCAAATCCTCCGCCTTGCATACGCTCAAAGTTGAAGTTACCTTCCATAAACAGCCCACGGAATGCACACTTCCAAAGATCACCCTTGGTGATAACTTTTCTAACGGTGGTATCTTGATATTCATCGATGCCATCAATCAAAGAACCCGTTTCTGGTTTATCTTGCGTTTTTAATGCAGTGTTATTATTAGATACCATCTTCGAAATCCTCATTTTGCTGACTGGTGTTTTTGTTATTACCACTAAAGAAGAAGTAAAGCGCTGCAGCTGATGCACCTAAAATTGCCACTGCCATAATTGGCAGTTTTAAATAAGTGGTCATCACAAAGCCAATAAAGAACACACCCGCCACTTCTTTCGACCACATGATTTTCAACAACATGGCAAAGCCGATAGCAGGAACCATTTTCGCGCCAATGCCTAAGCCTTCGAGTAACACTTTTGGTGTATTCTCATCAATCCACTGAGCTGCATGTTCCCCGAAATAAACCGTGACAAAGGCAACCAAGGCATAAAGGAGCGAGCGAACCGTTATCGTTATTATTAGTAGCCTAGAAATACCCGATGCATCTGCTTTTTCGGCACAACGATCTGCTTTTCCCATAGTGAAGGCACTAACAGCAAAGAAGCCAATAATGAGCATTTGCATTAATACAGCGATAGGCATCCCAATACCCATAGCAACTTCAGGGGATTGATTTGTCATGACAGCAAAAGCAACGGCTGCAATAGTACCTAATGTGACATCAGGTGGTTGTGCGCCGGCATTTGGCACTAACCCTAACCATGCAAGTTCTAATGTTGCACCCGCGATTAACCCTATTTGCATATCCCCCATAATCAGGCCAACAACGGGTCCTGTAATTAATGGGCGGTGGATATTTAATGCAACGTCATACTTATCGATACCGCAAAAGAAGGCCCATAAAGCCACTAAAGAAGCTTCAAAAATCATAAATAATCCTCAAACCTAGCTGTGATTTAGGTTTTTTTGCTCAGGAAATTATCAAGCTGTTGCGAGTGCTAGCACATCAACAGGTGTCTGATCAGGGGTGTTTTGGATTGTGCATGTCACACCATTTGCAACGAGGCTTTTAAATGCCTCAATATCTTTCTCATTAACTGAGACCGTTTTCGCAATTTGGCGCTTACCCTCATGAAAATGCATATTTCCTACGTTACAGTGAGTTATCGGCACGCCGCCTTCCACTAAACGCGCAACATCAATTGGGTTATTGCACAAAACAAAAATTTTCTGGCGAGGAGAAGCTTTACTAATCACTTCTATGGTTTTTTGAATAGAGAAAAAGCGAACAGCATATTCACCGCCTGCTGATGCTTTCATTCCAGCTTGCATGAAGGCGGAATTAGGACCTTCGGCTGCATCATCATTAGCAACTAAAATCAGGTTTGCTTCAGTATGTTTACCCCATGTAATACGGATTTGACCGTGGAGTAAACGCTCATCAATGCGGGTCCAGACAATATTAGGTGTGTTCATGATTAGCTCTCTTATTATATTTTATTAACTTACAGCAGACTGTGTGTCGTCTTTTTTGTATGAGAACGGATAAATAGTGACGCCTTGTACAACTCGATTGATTTCTCCTGTTGGAGACGGGTTATCAGGCGTATTCCCTAGTGCAATGGAACTGTGAAACGCGAATGATTGCGCCAACATCAAGTAAGGAAACAATAGCGCCACATCCGAACAGTTCTCTAGTGCAGGAATATAAACAAAACTCTCTTTTGAAAAAGAATTATCATTTCGTGCGGTGATCGCGATCACCTTGCCTGATGCATTATCGTGAATAATCTCTCGTAATAAGTCGGTCTCATATTGACGAGTGTAAGGATCGTTAGAGAAAAACATCACAACTAACGTTTCTTTATTGACTATAGATTTAGGGCCATGACGGAAACCTAATGGAGTATCAAAACTCGCCACAACTTTACCCGCGGTAAGTTCCAACATTTTTAACGAGGCTTCTTGCGCAAGACCTTGTAACCCACCACTGCCAAGATAGATAACTCGCTTAAATTTCCCCGCATATTCATTGCGAATAACAAGATTTGCTTTCTCAAATTGCGCTTTATAATCACTAAAGAAAGGTGCTATTGAGTCACGAAAAACACTATCCCCAAAAAGATGGTGACAGCTGCCATCATCATGGATGAAAAACTTGAGGTCATCGCTAAAGAGCGATCATTGGATTCTTCTGGCATGAGTAGCGCCAATGCACTCTGATTGTTTTGGCAGTATTCGTACAGCTTGCCATTAGGATTGCATGTCAATACCAAGTGATAGCATTGAGATAAACATTCAGCTGCGACATCTAATGAGGCAACACTTTCTGGGCTGTTACCAGAACGTGCAAAAGAGATTAATAATGTGGGGATATTTTCTGCCAAATACTCTTGGGGATCGGCAACTAAGTCAGTTGTTGCAATGGCATCAACACGACGCTTTATATGACCACTTAAAATCGGCGCTAATGCTCTACCCGCAAATGCTGAAGTACCAGCACCTGTTAGAATAATTCTGGCATTAGGTGCAGCAAGTGCTTGATTCAGAAATGCTTGAATATCAGCACGTTTTTCTTGAATTGACTGCCATGTTTTTTTCCAGCACTCAGGTTGTTGCTCAATTTCTTTCGCAGTCCAAAATGCATTCAGTTGCTCTAATTGAGCGGTCTGATAACTTAAATATTCCATGGTTTCCCTCAATTAATGGACATAACAAGCATCGGCATAAACCGACAACACGTCGCGAATTTTCGCAATAACAAAGGATCCAGGGGTGCCGTCGATCATGCCTTCTCTTAATTGAGTAAATTGATACGGCAAATATTGGCTAAGCAAAGGTAACGGAATAGGTTTAATCGATAAGTTATCCATCAACGTATCAATAGCGGCATTAATCTCAGCATCAGGCCAGTAATAACGAATACGATCACTAAAACTATAAACTCGCGCAAAGGCTTGTTGATGCGTATCACCGTGATAATATTTTTGCCAAAATTCCGGCTCACGACACATCAAATGCTCCATCTTTTCACGTAATTTTGAGCATTGTTCTGGTGCAAATAGTGTCTCTTCAATAGCACATAACGCATATAGTCCTTCACGCATAGCAAAGGTTAATGCGGGGCCTACTTTTAAGATGGCAAAATGATCATTCACCAGCTGCTTATAAGCGCCTTTGGTTTGATAATCGGTAGAATGAGCTTCGAAAACAATATGAGGGTAATCATTCACAACTTGGCTTAACGATTGTGCTTTTTCTGTTTGATAATCAATGACACCGGTGTGATCAAACTCAACGCCTGGCTGAACTACTAATCCGACAACACGCGTCCAGCAATCACCCACGCCGGCATCATGAAAAGCTTGGCGATGATACTCAAGAGTTTTTCTTGCCGCTTTAGGAGAAGTGACTTCGACAGTATCTAATTCTTCTGCAGCACCACCAGGGACAGGTACTTCAGTACCAACAACATACACAATGTCGCTAGAGCCAAATGTTTCTTTAGCTGTTTTTTCAGCGATAACGGCTAAACGAGCAGCGCGTGATGCAACAATTTCATCTGTTAATGGAATTGGATCACCGTGACAAGACATACTGCAATCGAGGTGGATCTTTTTAAAACCCGCAGCCACATAGTGTGCAATTAACACATCTGCGTTTTTCATTGCTTCTTCAGCGGTTAGATGTTGCCAACGATTAGGACCGAGATGATCACCACCAAGAATTAATTTCTCAGTAGGAAAACCGACATTTTCAGCTTGTTCAATAACATATTGGTAGAAGTCAGCTGGGGTCATACCCGTATAACCACCAAATTGATCGACCTGATTAGAAGTGGCTTCAATCAGCAGAAAGGAATCATTATCCAGCGCTTGTAATAAAGCTGCTTCTATTACTAAAGGGTGGGCAGAACAAACAGAATAAATACCATTCTGTTTGCCTGATTTATGTTGCTGAACAATCTTTTCTAAAGGATGCATTTAAATACTAACTCCATAATCAACACCGGCGGTGCTGCTAATGGAGTTAGCAAATTACGATGCCTTATCGTCGACGATAATTACTTCGATTTTGTGATCTTTCAGTTCCTGAATATACTCTTCAGGAATACCTGAATCGGTCACTAACACATCAATTTCACCGAACTCTCTGATCATATGACAGCTACGCTTACTGAATTTCGTAGAATCTGCAACCGCAATAATAGTCTCTGAGATATCACACATTAAACGGTTAAGACTAGCTTCCTGTTCATTGTGAGTGGTAATACCGACACGTAAATCAAATCCGTCAACGCCGAGAAAAACCTTATCAAAACGGAAATTTCTCAGACTATTTTCAGCTTGTGAGCCTGAAAAAGACAAGGCACTTTTGCGCAATACACCACCGGTCATTAATACTTCTACGCCTGTGGTATTTGCTAACTCCATTGCGACATCCAGACCGTTTGTCATGACCACTACATTTTCGCGCGACTTTAAATGTGTCGCTATTTCGCGAGTAGTTGTCCCCGAGTCAAGAATGACGGTGTCTCCATCCTTTATCAGCGTTGCGGCAGCTTTCCCGATCAATGATTTTATCCCCGCATTTTGTCCACGTTTTTCGTGGATACTCAGTTCAGCAATAAAACCTGTATTAGGGATTGCTGCACCATGAGAACGGACGATATAACCATTTTTCTCAAGAAAACTTAGATCGCTGCGGATGGTGACACTTGAGACTTTAAATAATTCAGCGAGATCTTCGACTCTGGCTTTACCTTTTTGGTTTACCATGTCTAGGATTTCCATACGCCTCTCAACTGCCGCTTTCACTTTCGTCTCCTTACGAAACCAAAAGACTTAACTTTCGATTGGTTTCGAATGTAGTTTACTACGCCAAATTTAACCGACAACGCAAAAAAACAAAACTTTTGATCTCTTTCACAAACTTTCGATTCATTGTCGGTTGCTTACGAATATTTTCGTGTCGAATCAATAATAGCCTTCAGGCCATCAGTTTCCAATCAATAAAATGATATAACCCAATGCAATACTTATGATTACACTATATACAGAAAGACAAAACACAAAAAACCAGCGTTAACACCCCTATATTTCACCATAAATAGATTAAAATTTTATTCCATTCATTTCTTTTCGAATTAGAAATAAAAATAAATAGCTCAAAAAATCAAAAAATAACGAAATAGTGTTATCTCGAAAGCAATTAAAGCGAAAACTACCACTTTATTCTTTCGATGAATACTTTCATTTACTTTCGTTATTTTGTATTTGTGATTTTAATCTCTTTTGTTTTTATAAAATTTGCGTAATGTAAAAGAATAAAAAGAGACTCAGGAAATGAACCCATGGCAATAAATCAACCTGCTTATTTTCATATGATGGCAAAACCCACAAGCTACCATTGTAATATTAAGTGTGAATACTGCTTTTATCTTGAAAAAGAAAATATTTTTCAAGAAGAGGAAAAAGAAGCAGGGCATACCGTTATGGCTGACGGTGTATTACGTCGTTATATTAAAGATTATATTCAATCTCACGGCGGTGATCAGGTTGATTTTTCTTGGCAAGGCGGAGAGCCAACACTAGCAGGATTGGCTTTCTTCCAACAAGTTGTCAAATACCAAAAGCTGTTTGCACAAGGTAAAACCATTACCAACAGCGTACAAACTAACGCGATAGCAATTAATCGCCAATGGGCACAATTCTTTGCTGATAACCATTTTCTATTAGGTGTTTCTATTGATGGTCTTGAAGCTGTTCACGATAAGTATCGTATTTCTGTTAACGGAAGCCCTACCTTTGAAAGAGTAAAGCGTGCAATTAAGTTATTAAATGAATATGGCGTTGAATTTAATACATTAACCGTCGTTAATGATCAAAACTGGAATAAAGGAAAAGAAACCTATCAAGCATTAAAGGAGTTAGGCTCCGTTTTCTTTCAATTTATTCCTATTGTCGAAGTAGACCGTCGTTTTCCACATACCCATGGTGGACATTATGCACCAGGTCCTAACGCGCAATTAGCACCCTTTTCAGTTCCGGCTGAAGGCTATGGTCAGTTTATGACCGATGTTTTCAATGAATGGGTTCGCCAAGGCGACATTGGAAAAATATATATTCGTTTATTTGACAGCTTATTAGGTACATGGATGGGATATCCCGCCTCTACGTGTATTCAATCAAAAACCTGTGGTCAGGCATTAATTATTGAATCTAACGGAGATGTCTATTCTTGTGATCACTATGTTTATCCTGCTAATAATTTAGGTAATATTCATCAAAATAGCCTCGCTCGTTTAGTTACATCAAAACAACAACAACGTTTTGGTCAGAATAAATACGACAAACTTACCGACCTTTGTAAACAATGCGAAGTACAAAGCCTATGTTATGGCGGTTGCCCTAAACACCGCATTATTGCGGTTGAAGGGGAAAAGTATCGTCACAATTATCTTTGTCGCTCATATAAAAAGATCTTTCACCATACAGCAATGGGTATGCAACTTATGCATCAGGCAATCTCTCGTGGCGGTTTAGCTAGCGATGCCCTCCCTGCCATGCAAAAAAATTATATCAAATAATATTAATCAGCTAATTTTACTCATTTGGAGACAATCCGTGACGCTACCTTTTATTAAAAAAAGTTTACTTGCTGGGTTAATAGCAACGTCTTGCATTAGCATACCTTTAACGGCTAATGCAGGTGGAACCCCTGAAAAACCGAACGTTTTGCTCATCATAATGGATGATTTAGGTACCGGGCAGCTTGATTTTGTACTTGATAATTTAGATGTTGAGGCTTTATCACAAAGACCAACACCATCGCGTTATGATGGCGACATTAATAAAATGGTAGCAGCTGCGCGAATTGCCATGCCAAATATCAGTGAGATGGCAAACGGTGGAGTGAAAATGACCAATGCTTTTGTCGCTCATCCTGTGTGCGGCCCATCAAGAGCGGGTATTTTTACTGGGCGCTCACCTGCCAGCTTTGGCACTTATAGCAACGATGATGCTATTTTAGGTGTTCCTCAAGATATCAAGCTATTACCTTCTCTTTTTCAAGAGAATGGCTACGCAACGGCAAGCATTGGCAAATGGCATAATGCCAAAGTGATAAGAAAACCAAAAATTAACGAAAGCAAGCAAACTCGCGATTATCACGATAATATGATTTCAACACCTGAAAAAGGCTATGCACCTTATGAACGGGGTTTTGATCATGACTTTAGCTATTATGCATCAGGTGTTGCTTTATGGAATTCACCGGCATTTTGGCGTAATGGCGTTAATGTACCCGCCCCAGGTTATACCACTCATCTTCTTACTGATGAAACACTAAAATTCATTGATGAACATAAAGATAAACCCTTCTTTATCAACCTTTCTTATAGCGTGCCTCATATTCCTTTAGAACAAGCTTCTCCAGCTAAATATATGGAAAAATTTGATACTGGTAATGTAGAAGCTGATAAATATTTTGCAGCGCTAAACGCAGCTGATGAAGGTATTGGACAAATCATTGCAAAATTAAAACAAAATGGTGAATTAGAAAATACCCTGATTTTTTTCTTATCTGATAATGGCGCAGTTAATGAATCACCAATGCCAATGAATGCAATGGACAGAGGTTTTAAAGGGCAAATGTTTAATGGTGGGGTTAGAGTGCCTTTTATTGCTTATCGCCCTAATCATATTCCTGCTGGTACAAAAAGTGATGTGATGATTTCAGCGTTAGATATTTTACCAACCGCATTACAAACTGCAGGAATATCTATTCCTGAAAACCTCAATGTTGAAGGCAAAGATATTATGCCGCTATTAAAAGGTGAAACCACAACGCCTCCTCATCAGTACCTTTTTTGGGCAGGCCCTGGCACTAAACATTACAGCGAAGAAAACCAAGAGTTTTGGCATGGTTATCATCAATGGATCACCTATCAACGTAAAACACCACCAACAAATCCGAATTTAGAGAAACTCTCTAAAGGTGCATGGGCGGTACGTGACGGTGAATGGGCACTCTATTTTTATGATGATGGCAAAAATCAGCCACAGCTATTTAACGATAAAACGGATCCCGCAGAATCAGTTGATCTTGCCAAACAAAATCCACAAAAAGTGCAGGAGTTAAAAACGGCCTATTATCAGTGGATAAAAGATAAACCAAAACCTGTGTTATGGGGTCAAGACCACTATCAAATATTAGTGGATTCAGCAAAACCTTAACTCTCTATTTCCGTTTTGTTTCGCAAGGATGCGTCTTTTTTCTGAGATACGAAAATGGCTATTGAAATTGCGTCTTCGCCACGCCCAAAATTACCTTACGAACATCCTAACGTAAAAATTTATCAGCGTTTATTTAAGGAAAATATTATTCGACGATTAGTCAGAAAATCGGCTTATCGTCGCCATGATAGAACGATAACTCATCTTTTTAATGATGAAACTCAGTCTCTTTTTTCTTTGTGCGAAATGCTGACACAATATGTCACCGAGGCCTTTCATCACTATCAGGTATGGGGATACTCTCATGCTTATTATCCTGGCGCTCCCGGCCAGCAAACAGTAAAAACAGATGCGATAGAGGGCGTGAGCCGAGTACTTCCTTTATTAGCGGCATGGGTTGTAAGCAGTAAAAAAAGCACATTAACAGGGCTTAACCAGCAAGTTTTCAATTTACCGCTAATTATTAAACAAAGCTTTATTCATGGAACAGATCCCCTACATAAAGGTTATTGGGGAAAATTAGAAAACTATGATCAGCGTATTTGTGAAGCCTCTGATTTAGCACTTACATTGTGGATGAGCCGCGAATGGGTTTGGAATACACTAACGCCCGCAATAAAGCAGCAAATTATCACTTGGTTTAAACAAGTCAATCAGTGTGAAATTGTAGATAACAACTGGCATTTTTTTCCGTTAACGGTGCAATTTGTTATCAAAGCACTGACAGGCGAAGATACAGTAACTCATTGGCGTTATAAACGATTAAAAGAGTTTTATGTTGGTGATGGCTGGTTTCGTGATGGCGCAAAAGGAAACTTTGATTACTACAATGCTTGGGGATTTTACTACTCCCTTTATTGGCTAAACCAAATCAGCCCCGAGTTTGAAACTGAATTTATCACTCAATCACTCGATAAGTTTAATCAGTATTACTTACATTTTATCACGCCAACGGGAATTCCTTTTTTTGGTCGTAGTGCTTGCTATCGCCTTGCGGTTTCTGCACCACTGCTTGCTGGCGTTGATTTAAATTGCCCTTCAGTCAAGGTCGGTGAAGCTAAACGTGCCTTAGAGACCAGTTTGCGTTATTTCATTTCACAAGGGGCATTAAAAAATGGCTCACCAACGCAAGGTCTTTTTGAACACGACTCTCGCCTTGTTGACAACTACAGTGGCCCCGCGAGTAGCTTTTGGTCATTACGTGCTGTGATTATTGCATTGTATTGCGCAGAACGAACTCATCTGTGGCAAGCCCCAAGTTTACCCTTACCGATAGAAAAAGAAGACTTTCGTTTCGAAATCCCCGCTATTAAAGCTTTTATTGTTGGAACGAAAGCGACACAAGAAGTGAATGTTATTTTTTGTGAAGAATATACTCAGCAACAATCACCGAAGAGCCGTTGTTTAGCCAAGCAAACTTTCTCGCAAAAAATCGCAGAAACACTAATAGGGCAATCAAGAAGACCGAAGAATAACCTATTACGTAAAGGGATCACTAGTTACAGCTCTAAAATGTCACACTTCTTCTAATACCTTTCATTTACTTTCGGTATGAAGGGAGTGAAAATGTGATTTAGATCTTTTACCTTTCCTTTTCTTTCGTTTATTATAATTCGTAATTAAACGAAAGATGAGAGGCAAATATGTATCTGGTTTCTACTCGTAATATGCTAAAAAAAGCACAGCTTGGCGGTTATGCTGTGCCAGCTTTTAATATTCATAATCTGGAAACCATTCAGGTTGTGATGGAAACAGCCGCTGAAATGGCCTCCCCTGTTATTTTAGCAGGTACACCCAGTACGTTTGCTTATGCAGGGAGTGATTATTTAATTTCTATTTGCCAACAAGCAGCAGAGCACTACCGTATTCCGGTTGCTCTGCATTTAGATCATCATGAAGAGATCCCTGATCTTTGCCATAAAGTGATTTCAGGAGTGCGATCCGCTATGATTGATGCCTCTCATTTTCCATTTGAGGAAAATATTCGGATCGTCAAAGAAGTTGTCACATTCTGTCACCACTGGGATTGTACGGTAGAAGCAGAACTTGGCCGTCTAGGTGGACAAGAAGATGATTTAGTCGTTGATGCAAAAGATGCACTGTTTACAGATCCCGATTCTGCTGTCCAATTTATAAAAGCAACCGGCATTGACTCGCTTGCCGTTGCAATAGGCACAGCACATGGCATGTATAAACATGAACCTAAATTAGATTTTGATCGTTTAAACATCATTCGCCAAAAAACAGATATTCCTTTAGTTCTTCATGGCGCGTCGGGGATCCCTGATGCAGATGTTCGTCATTGTATCGATTTAGGTATTTGCAAGGTCAACGTTGCAACTGAACTAAAAATCGCCTTTTCCAATGCTATTAAGCAATATTTCTTAGATAACCCAGATGCCAGTGATCCTCGCCATTACCTCGTCCCCGGTAAAGCGGCAATGAAAGCGGTGGTTGCAGATAAAATTCGTGTCTGTAAAAGTGATGGGAAACTGTGAATATAAATAACACCGTCGCCATTATTGGTGAATGCATGATAGAACTGAGTGGACAACCATTTCAGCCACAACAGCAACGTTTTGGTGGTGACACACTCAATACAGCACTCTATTTATCGCGATTAATGCCCGCACTCCACCCTGTTTATATAACAGGACTTGGTGCAGATGCTTATAGCAAACTCATGCAACAAGCATGGGAACAAGAAGGTATTAATTGCCAATCAATTATCACTATCCCTGAAAAATTACCTGGGTTATACGCTATTGAAATCGATACCCAAGGTGAGCGCAGTTTTCATTATTGGCGTAATGATGCTGCTGCCCGCTATATCGCAACAGATAAACGCTTTACTCAATATCTTAATCAGCTACCTGATCACAGTGTGGTCTATCTTAGTGGGATTTCTCTAGCAATTTTGACCCAAGAAGGGAAACAAGCCTTACTCACCCAATTATCTGAACTTAAAAAACGAGGAATTACATTAATTGTTGATTCCAATTATCGACCGCGTTTATGGAACTCAATAGAAGATGCTCAAATATGGTTTAAAAAACTCTACCAATTGAGTGATATCGCGCTAGTGACTGGTGATGATGAACGGCTGCTTTGGCAACAGGGATCACTATCAGAAACGGCTATAGCTGAACGGCTTCATCAACAAGGCAATCACAGTGTGATTGTAAAACTTGGCTCTCGTGGCGCTTTTTGGTCTAAAGATGGTCTGTCTGGCTATATCACACCAAAACCTATTGATAATGTGATTGATACAACCGCTGCTGGCGACTCTTTTAATGCCGCATTTATCGCCGCATGGTTACAAAAAAAGTGCTTATCTAGTTGTTGTTTATGGGGAAATACACTGGCGGGATTAGTTATCCAACATCATGGTGCCATTATTCCTCACGAAATTACCGATTTATTCTATTTACTTATCAAGGACAATTATGACGCAGTCAATTGTTGATACTCTTTCATCTTTGAAAGTGATCCCCGTGATCCAAATTAATCGCGCTGAAGATGCAATTTGGCTGGGTGAAGTGCTAACCCAAAATCAATTACCCGTTGCCGAAATTACCTTTCGCACCCCTGCAGCCGCAAAAGCCATTAAATTAATGCACGAAAATTTTCCTGAACTGATTTTATGTGCAGGAACCGTGCTCACACCAAAGCAAGCTGATAAAGCAAAAGAAGCAGGAGCAAGTTTTGTTATCTCTCCGGGTTATAACCCAACCACGGTAGATTACTGTTTAAAAAATGGTATTGATATTGTGCCTGGCATTAATAATCCGAGCCAAATCGAAGTTGCTTTAGAAAAGGGACTGACATTACTAAAATTTTTCCCTGCTGAAGCCTCTGGTGGAATAAAAATGCTTAAAGCATTGGCCTCACCTTATGCTCAAGTGCAATTTATGCCAACAGGAGGGATTAGCTTAAATAATGTCAGTGAATACCTTGCTATACCTCAAGTTATTGCTTGTGGTGGCAGTTGGATTGCAACCTCTGAATCTATTGATAATCAAGATAAACAGGCTATTGCTAATCATATTCAAAGCATCCATTCATTATTAAAAAATAAAGGATAAACAAGATGAAACAGGTTGCCGTGTTATTGGCCGATGGTTTTGAAGAAGGCGAAGCAGTTATTTTTATTGATATCATGCGCCGTCTTGATATTCATGTAGATGTCCTTTCTTGTATGGATACCTTGGTTTTAAATACTTATTTTGGTACTAAAATTAGTGCCGATTATTTATTAACTGAAAAACAAACACATAGTTATGACGCAATAATGATGCCGGGTGGTCCTAAAGGCACAGATCGACTATGTGCTAATGAGCAAGTGATTAGCTTTATTAAGCATCATATTGCTGAAGATAAATATATTTGTGCCCTTTGTTCTTCTGGTGCAAAAGTATTAGCTGCACATAATCTGCTTGAAGGCCGTAATTACAGCACCGGAGATAAACTGGCAGATAAATATGATGATGGTCATTATCTTGATCAAGATGTTGTCGTTGATGGAAAATTTATTAGCGCCAAAGGTTTAGGTGTGAGCTTTGAATTTGCCTTTACTGTTGCCCGCTATTTATTAAGTGACAATACACAAAAAGTAGACTGGCAAGCCAATCACATCTATTTTAAACATTGGCCTTTATCTTATCTTGATTAATTTTTCAGATATTCAATAAGTAATAATAAATTGCCCTACAATTTATTAGTAATAGGGCAATTTTTTAATCATCTAACAGATAATCTATTAATGTTTAATACTAGAGAAATCCCACTCTTTTAAAGCTTTTATCGCCTGCTTATTCTGATATTTGGCGGCAAGCTGTAAATAATCATAAGCTTTTTGCAGATCTTGCTGGCTCTTATTACCGACTAATCCTTCATAATACATATAAGCAAGTTTATATTTTGCTAATCCATGATGCGTACCTTGCTCTAAATCAGTTTGCTCATAATATTCTGCAGCTTTAATATAATTTTTCTCAATTCCAGCTTGGCCTAAATACAGCATATCACCCGCAAGGTGTGCCGTATTACTATCTCCGAGTTGAGCACCTAAATCATAATAATAGAGTGCTTTCTCACCATTTTGCTTAATATTATGATCATTTTCATCACGATATAATCGACCTAATGCATTGTATCCCCAAGGATTTCCCGATTTACCCGCTAATTCATAAAAATAGAGCATCTTAGTGGTATTTTTAGGGAGAACGTCATCACGAGAATAAAAGCTTCCTAAATAATAAGCGGACTTACCATCACCTGCTTCGGCTTCTTTTGTTTGTCTCTCTATTGTTTCGCGGTAAGGCTCAAATTTTAATGCCTGATGATAACTTTCTACGCGTTTTTCTA
Source organism: Proteus hauseri (assembly GCF_004116975.1). Classification (NCBI taxonomy): domain Bacteria; kingdom Pseudomonadati; phylum Pseudomonadota; class Gammaproteobacteria; order Enterobacterales; family Morganellaceae; genus Proteus; species Proteus hauseri. The sequence goes on from NZ_CP026364.1 coordinate 567,468, forward strand.
TCTCGCGTTTTTCATTCTCACTCAGTGTATTAATCAGCTTATTATCAGATATTCTTTTATCTTTTAATAACGCGTAATAATAGGCTTCTTTAGCATCACCTTTTTGCGAATAAACTTTATAAAGTCCTGCCAATCCAGTTTCGTTGTCATATTTTAATGACTCTTGATACCAATAAATTGCTTTATCAAGGTCAAGATTTTCTTGGCACTCATTCTCTAAATAAGCATCAGCTAATATATTCATCAATATACCAGCATGATAATTTAATTCTCTTTTCGATGCTTCATTTTGCTGACTTTTTTCTACCCATTTAGATAAATATTGAGAAGACCTTTCAATATCAGAATAGGTATTACACGTATTTTTTGGCACCGTAAACTCAAATAATTTACGTGTTGCGGTTAAACTTCCTCTCTTATCTGCGGTATATAAATAAGCTAATGCTTTATCAAATTCATTAACTGCATAATATTCAAATAACCGAATAAGCGCTTCATTACGCGTTTCAGACTCGAGTTCTAATAAACTTAAATATTTAGATGTATCTTTTAAAATAACCGGTGTTCTATCTTCATTTGCTGTTCCCATTTGATAAAGATCAGCTAACGCTTCAAATGCTAATAGTGATAATTCATCGTCAATATCTCGTGTTCCTTTTTCTAAATACTCAATAGCCAGTTTATAGTTATCTGAATCTATTGTTGTTTCTGGTTCAGATAAATAAATCACTGCTAATTGAATTCCAGAATAGAGGTCATCTTTTTTAATACCTAAGAGATACCATTTTTTCTTTTCACTGACGTCTTCTGTAATATCAGTTAAGCCTTTAATTGCTGCAAAATTACCTGCATTTAAGCTTTTTTCGTACCACAATTTTGCTGCAAAGAGTTTGCTATCATCTCGGTACTTATTAGCTACAGCTAAACTAGCATCAGCATCCCCGTTTAAAGCAACAGTTACTGTCGAATCATAGAACTGAATTTCTTTATTAAACTGATTTTTATTTGGATATTTTCTTAGCCAGGTAATTGCTTCATTCCAGTCTGGTTCAATAATCCATTTATTTTCATTTTCATCATAAAAACCAGATATTAGTAAATTAGCATAGGCATAAATAGCATCTTCATATCCATTTTCACTCGCTGCTTTTAAATAAACACGTGCTTTAATCATATCTTGTTTAACACCATGACCTTGTTGATAAGCCCTACCAATACGATATTTAGCAATGGTACTTTCATTAGAGAGTTTTAAATTAAGATCAAATTCATTCATGCTCTCAAGATAGTAATTATCATTTTCATTTGTTTTAATAAAATATTCTCTTGCTTTAGCTCTATTTGCTTCAACAAGTAAGCTACCTTGTAAATACTGTTTTGCTAAGTCTTCGGTATATCTTCTATTACCTAATTTAGCGAGTTGTTGATAATAATTAAGTAATTTAGCTTTGTTTTCTTTAATTAGTTCATCTTTACTATAATAATTTATACTTTCTATTAATGCTTCTTCATTTTTTGCGTTGGTAGCTTTTTCTAAATAAGACAACCATTTCTGAGTACTTTTCTCTAAGCCAAATTTCCCATATTTATATGCTTGAGAGAGTTTATAATATGCTGCGGAATCACCTGCCTCGACACCTTTAATAATCAGGTTTCTCTCATCGAGACCTTTTTTAATTTCATCCAAGCGCCATTTTAAAAAACTAAAATCAGGATCTTTTATCTGATTATAGTAATAAAGAGCTTTATCAAAATCAGATATAACACCATAACTCCCTTTTTGGTAAATTTCCCCAAGATCATACAAACATTGATAATCAGCTAAATTGGCACATTTTTCATACCAGACAATAATTTGGTCAGGTTGGATCCCCGTTAAATGCCTAAATTTATTTTTAAAGAATAAGTCGCCACCAATGTAATTGGTATTATTAAGATTTTTAATTATATATGTTATTGCATCGACATAATTTAAATTTGCTGATGATAGAATATAATCATAATAATGTTTCAATTCTTCATCTTTAACCGAATCAATATTTTTTATTTTGTTTATTTTAGTGATGGCATATTGATAACTAACAATAGGATCTTTATTTAAAAACGAATCAACTAATTTCTGAGCCTCAATATTATTTTCATTCAGTGCAAAATAGACCCAATATTTCTTTGCATCTTCATTATCAGCACCATATTTAAATAAAATAAATTTAATATCTTCTTTTTCCTGTGCTGTTAAAGAGTTGTAATATCTCTCTTTAGATAAAATCTCTATTATGTTTTCAATGGCTTCTTGTTGTTTATTCTCTTGATATTGAACCAGTGATTTTGCATAGTGCACTTGAGAATTATAAGACTCTTCATTTGATTTCAAATAGATCTCAAAGGCTTTATCTTTATTTTTTTCCGCATCTTCTTTTAATAACTCATCCGCATAATAATAAGCAAACTGATAATTATTATCTTTTTCTATATCATTTTTAATAAATGACATAATTTCGCTTTTATCAATATACTTATTAATATCATAACGATAATATAGAACAATAAGGTCTTGATGATATCTTTCTCGATCATTACTCTCCTTTATTATATCTTTATATAAAATCACTGCTTTTTCTAAATTTTGTTTTGTACCTAACCCATAAGCGTATTTATATGCAAGCTTACCTTTATTATAGTTATTGGGTAATAGCTCACTTGCTTTTAAATTTAAATCAAAAGCTTTATTTAAATCGTATAATTTACTACTACTATTCTCATTATAAACCATACTTGCTAGCATTAATGCTTTAGCATCATCAGAATAATTTTCTAGTAAATACCTTGTGTATTTTTCAAGTAATAAATCTAATTTTTCATCTTTATCATAATAGCTTCTTAACCCATTATTAATAATATTAAAAAGAGCTTCTTTATGTTTTAAATCTGCGGCTATTGTTAAATATTTCTCCGCTAGCTCCATATCATAATCTAAATTATCATCAAAATAGATATTCGCATATACTTGATAAAGGCGATAAACTGCATCAGGATAATTTTGTTCAGCAGCTTCAATCAAGTCATTAGTATTCTCCTTGGTCGTTATATAATGCAAATAGAGTGCTTTAGGATCTTTTTTATCGACTAATGGTTGAAGATAAGAGAGGGCTTTTGTTTCATCTCGTTTAATACCATCACCTGTAGTATATCTTTCAAACAATGAGTAAATAGCATTCTCATTACCCTTTCCTGCTAAAAGAACTAAATTATCAATAATCTCTTTTTTCTCTTCTTCTGTTTGATAACCATAAAAAGAGAGCGCTGTCGGTTCTAAATTAGGTACACCTTCAAGTATATTAGAAAAATATTTAATGCTCAGCATCTTATATTTTTCTGCTAAAACTGCGTTCTTTTCAACTCCTTTACCACCATCTTGATAAATGCTTGCTAATAGAATTGCTGGAAAAGGAAATTCTGGTGTTAATAATTCTTTAGATATTTCAATCGCTTTTTTCGCATCATTATCATACTTATAAGCAATAGCAGCAAGAGCAAGCTTAGCTATACTTGAATTTTGCTCAGCAGCTTGAGTAAATAAGGCTTTTGCTTTTGGAATATCAATGACAACTTTATTACCATCCCCTTCAAAATATTTTCCGCCTAAAAGAACTTGGGCATTAACGATACCCAACTCTGCCGCTTTGTTGAGCGAAGCCAAGCCATATAAATCTTCAGGAATATCTTGTAGTTCGCCATGATAACGAAAATAACCTAAATTATATAACGCATTTCGATTACCTTGGTTTGCAGATTTTAATAGCCAATATTCAGCTTTTGATTTATCGCCAGCGATATTTTTCCCATCCCAATACATCATTGCTAAACTAAATGCAGCCTGAGCATTATCATCCGCTTTTGATAAAAAATAGTCATGAGCATTCTGATAATCGCCTTGCTCATAAAAATCATATCCCTGCTGGATATTAGTTATAGAGCTAACTGGACTATTTTTAATAAAAAAAATGCCAAAGAAAATGAAAACGAATATAAAAATAATAAGCCAAATCTTAATTTTTTTAGTCATAATATCCCTATAAAATATTTAAAATAAAAAATACTATTGTTAGGTAAAAACACCTAAGTGACAGCCCATTTATCAAAAAAATTAACACCTTTGCCTTAAATAACAGTTTTGCAATATTTATTTTTTTATTTTTATATTGCTCAAAGAAGTGAGTAAAATAGTATCAACAACTCCTTTTAAATGATAGCGACTGTAACTTTGATTAATCTTATAATTGCTATATTAATGTTTATTTTGTGCAGTAAATTACACTTTTTCTTCTCATGCTATAAAGTATAGATAGAAAGTTTTTACTGTAAAATATTTGTTAATCATCCTCATAAAAAGAATAATTAACATTATCGATAATGAAAAACACTCACTGCATTATCAACAAATCTATTTAGATATTAAATATAAGTAAAAACTCAAAAAATTATATTTTAAATTAAATAAAACTTATCATTTTTTATCAGTAACAACATAAGATAAATAGATTAATCATAAATTTTACATTTTGTTTCAACTATCAATACTAATAAATATTATTTTCAATAAACTACCATCCATAAGAAATAGTGATTAATAAAATTGAAGGGAAATAAAAATGTTTATGCGGAAAATTATACTTTTATTATTAATATCTTTTAACACGCAAGCATATGTTATAAATGAAAAAAACCCTCAAGAGTATCGTTCATTTAAATCAAACTATTCTGATATGATTGAATTAGCTAATGAAACACGCTTACCACAACGTGTTTTCTATACTTCACCAAGTACAGGAAGAAATGCTTTATGGTTTGATGCCGTAAAGCATGGCGATTTAAATGAAGTCAAAGCGATGGTAGGTAATGGACAAGATATTGAAGTTAAAGATACAGGAAGTCTCGATCAAACAGCACTGGGATGGGCTACATTTATTGGTGATGATGAAATGGTGGATTATTTAATTTCACAAAAAGCGAATCTTTGGGCTGGCGATAAAGATGATGTCTGTAATGTATTAAAATCTGCCGTATTAGGTAATAATGCTCAAGTTGTTGAAAAAATTTATAACCTTATGAAAAATGATATTAATTTGAACGACCAAAATTTAGATAATGATGGTGAAACACTCTTGATGGTTGCAGTGAGTTACAACCGAATTGATACAGTGAAATATCTTTTATCACAAGGTGTAGATGTAAATCTTTCAACGACAATAAAAGATATTTCGTCATCTGCTTATAATCAGAGTGCACTCACTTACGCATGTAAACATAATTTTCAAGAAATACAGGATTTATTAATCAAAAGTGGAGCTATAAATCATCGAACCGGCAAGCCATCTTGTAACTAACTATTAAAATTATTTAATAAAATTTCTTTATGACCCCTGATCACATACTATTATGGGGATTTTTATTATTAATTATAAAGAATAATATCTATTATTTTTTAAAAATTAATTAATCGAATAAGTAAGCAGCCGTTTTTTAATAGTTAATATGACTAATTGCCACTTATTGCTAACAGGACAGATAGATAGTGTTCTATTTGTTTTCTATTTAGATTATTTATCATCATCATAAATAATAACATTATCACCGAGGCTATCAGATTATGCGCTTCATCTATTTTAATCCCCGATAAAATATCTTTACTCATTGTCGTAATACTTTCTTACTTTCTTACTTTCTTACTTTCTTACTTTCTTACTTTCTTACTTTCTTACTTTAATTATACTATTTTCCTACTCTTGCACTGTAAAAGAATCTAATATCATAAGTAGGAGGTGGTTATTTATATATCATTGAAAATGATTTTTTACTCCTATATAAACGTTGTATATTAAGCTTAATAAAATTAAGCTAGACTATAACATTCTAATTTATCAACTATTTTCATTTAGTTATAAACGATATTTCTCTTAGATATTCGTCAGCCTAACTTATTTACCACATTAGTAAAATTGAACATTTTTTTTTATAAAAAATCACATTAAACTTTGTCAAGTTATGTAAAGACCAAAGGGTTATTCATATGCATAAGTGGGTTTGTATTAAATGCGGTAAAAAGGAAATCTCTCAATATACTGAATACTGTGATAAATGTAGTGAGAAATTAACAGAAAAATTGGAGGATGGCTTTACCTTCCTGCTATCGGTCTTATTTTTATGCTTATCACTAGGTTAATCAGTATTGTTGAAGCGATTAGTGAAACACTTCCATTATTAAGCTTAGTGACAGCAAGTTGGAAATTATATTTGGGTTTTGTATTCATCTTAGACCTGTTTATTTTTACCCTTACTATTGTTATAGCAATTTCTTTTTCAAAAGACTAACAAGAACACCAAAGCATATATTTCCTTGCTTATCGCAAATATTGCGATAACAGGTATTGCTGGATTAATTTTAATGTATGGAATGCAAGCTTCTGTTGATTCTGAATATACTATTGATCTTATTCGCAGTATTTTCCATGCTATTATTTGGGTATCTTATTTCCGTATTTCCGTTCGAGTTAAGAAAATTTTCGTGAATTAGTTCAACCTAATTGTATTTTTTCTTATCTAAAACATAATTAAAAAAGCCCTCTAAAAGAGGGCTACTATATAATAAATAACCATTAGAATCTGTAAAGGCTAAATGGTTTTGGATCTAAAATAGGCGTTTTACCAAGTAATAGATCAGCCGTAAGTTCTGCTGATACAGGACTTTCGGTCATACCCCAACCTGTTGCAGTATTGATCACTAAACCAGGATACTCTTTTACTTGAGAAATAATTGGGTTTTCATCTGGTGCGATAGCCATTGCACCACTCCACTGATCAATTAATGTTGATTCTTTAAATGCAGGGAATTCAGCTTTTAATTTTTCTAATGAAGCATTTAATTCAGGAAGATCAGGTAATGCCGTCATATTTCTGAATTGCTCGAATGGAGAAACTTCATTTAATTTCCAATGAGTCGATTGCATAAATGAGTTAATTAATTGCTCATTTAATGAAATATGTACTGGGAAATCGGGTAGCGCTAATAAAGGCAGATATTTATAACCGTAAGTAAAGGACTCTTTTACTACTGGAGCAACAATAACACGAGGAGATGTTGCATAGGTACCATCCGCCTGCTCACGGAAGAAAATACCACCAGGTAAGGCGACGTTGCCACCCGGCGCGTTAGGGGCTGCGCTAATAAGCTGTTGTGATTGATATGCTGGCAATGTAGGAACATCAACATTTAGATTTTGCATAAAGAGTCTAGACCATACGCCGCCAGCAACAACGACTTGAGACGTTTTAATTGCCCCTTTTTCTGTTACTACATCAGAAATAATACCCGCTTGAGTTTCTAATCCTCTTGCTGCACATTGAGTATAAATCTTAACACCGATTTTTTTGGCATATTCAGCCATGACAAAGGTCGCAACTTCTGGATCGAAACTACCAGAGTCTTCTTCAAATCCTGCAATTTTCCAATCTGTTGTCGCACCACGAAGACGTTGATTTAACTCAGCGCCTTCAATAATTCTTGTTTTAAATGGGATGTCTGAGCCAACATCTTTACTTCTGGTTTCGATCCATTTTCTTACGTTAACTAAATCTTCTTCATCAAGAGGAACTTCAACACGACCTTGTGTGCGATAAGTAGTATCAATACCAACTTTGGCATTCATTTCACGCCAGCGATGTTTTCCGAGATGATGAAGTAGGAACGTTTCATCTGGCATTTTATAACTTATTGCTTGGCCATAAAAACGAGAGGATTGTTCACCTGCAATATTTCCTTTTTCAACGATAGTTACAGTTAATCCACGTTCAACAAGGTTAATTGCTGTCATTATTCCTAAAATACCAGCACCAATAACCACAACATCAGACTGTTTTGGTAATGCGCCTTCCGTTCCTTCAACAAAACCATGTCTTGGTGTGCCTGGAACAAATCGTCCCTCTCGAGTTAACATAGGAGTTAAAATACCGGCGCCAGCAGCAACAGCAACAACTGTTCCACCAATAATAAATTTTCTTCTGGTTATTGCCATTTTGAAATAGTTCCTTTCATAGGATGAATAATTAACACTCGAACAATAACGCCATTTTATTCCTTTTGTAAACTATTTGTAAACCATTAGTAAAGTGGTGGTATTATTTTTATTCTATTAATCAATTCTATCTAGAGGCTATAAATTCCAACAAATCATAAAAATGAGAAATTTTTCATAAAAAATAATAATTTTGTGAAATTTATTACTATTAATTATGTATGATTACGTAATTATTTAATTAGTTAATATTTTGAATAATAAAAGATTTTATTAATATTATTCTTTTAGGAATGAAAACGTAGAAGGAGTTGGGGCTAAGGGTGATAAAACAGTAAAATAACATATTGATTACATATCAAGTTTGAGAGACTTTTTGTGAGATAATTTGGAATAACACAAATAGATAATTTAATTATTCTGACTTAATATTCTATGATTATTTTTAACCATAAATAAAATCCATATTAAACCAATACTAAGTCTAATTAGATTGTAATTTATTCAATATTGCTTTAACAATAAATTAGCTATCTTTTTCTGAATAGAAAATGTTTTAATAATAAATAATTAAAACTATCTTTATAATTTCTAAATTTTAAATTTATGAATAATGGCTGAATCAATAATGTCTTAATAAGGATGACAAAGATCCGTTTCATAATAGAAAAATAGTAATGTTGAGATAAACAGAAATGATTGATTTTAAATGGTACGCCCTACAGGATTCGAACCTGTGACCTACGGCTTAGAAGAGCGTAGAATTATGTTTTAATATCAACTAAATACAGTCTTATCAAGCGTTCACACGTCCCACCTTACCCAAAGTTACATGAAGTTGCCTTATGCTACTCCATGTTGCTTGTCCCAAATCCGTCCCATCAAATTCCACACCCTGCTATACTCTTCAAAAAACTAACCGGATCCATTATGAATCTCGCAAACCTAACTCAAGAAGAAAAAGACAAAGTGAATGTCGATTTGGCTGCTTCAGGTGTCGCATATAAAGAACGGCTCAATATGCCAGTTGTCGCGTACGAAATTGAACGACAACAACCAGCACATTTGCGCGAGTATTTTAATGAACGATTAGCGTTTTATCGTGAGAGAAGTAAGAAGTTGCCAGATGGAAATTCGGTGCAGTATTTGAAAACAGAGTGATTACTCAGGTTTTTGTGGCCACTCAATGTCTGGCGCTAATTCTGGATTTACATCGTCGAGTTTTACTGTGTAAATCTCCCATGATTTCAGCATCTCTACTTCCACATCACTTGCCATTTCCAATTTAATTTTTCGCTCTAATTGCACAATGCGATTTTCAGCTTCTTGTGATAAATCTACTTTTTGTTTCTTGGCTGAGTTAATTTGTGCTTCTTTAATCGCTTGTTCATCAGCAACCCAGCTTTCACCATTCCACTTATCGAACTCACTCCTCGGCTGTAATAGTGTTAATGTATCAGGTAATGATCCGATAAAATCAATGTTTACTGGTTGCTTTGTTTGTGTGTGATATGCAGTAAGCCCGCGGTAGTCATCGACAATTTCCCACGCGCTACCATCAATCTTGCGTCTTATTGCCTGATTTTCTTTTTTCGGCAACGTAGGTTCATCTAGATATGCCCCTGCTTGCAATGAAACATCAAACATAACGTTTTCCATTGTTGCCCCCATGTATTCACGAGTCAGAGGGTGTGATAAATAGCACTTCACCCATCCAGCAACTTCCGCCAAACCATTCTCACCAATTTTCCCGTTTTGAATATCTAAATTATATTTACTCATTATGCAGATCTCACTATGTATAAAAATGCAATGTTACGTGGACGAGTTTCGTTGCCGTTCTGCCCTTCGATTTGCTGATAAATTTCACGCTGTCCCTGATTATCAGTACCAACAGAACCAGCACTCATTTTTAAAGAAAACTCGCTATTACCCCCCATTCCTCGAGCACTTAACAAGCTGTTACCTGACTGTGAAGATAGCACCTCGCGTCCAACATCAATCCCTCTCCCTGCATCCGCACCTCTGATAAATTCACTACGTAATTCAGGAAGTCTTCCAGATGGATATGCAATAGCTAGTTTTGGATATGTGGCTTTGTTGAATGTTTGACCTTGGCAAATTAGATAACCTACTGGTGCTGTAGGTAATGACCAGGGGATAGGGTGAGGAACGAGTTCTGTAGATTCAATATCACTGATTAAAGCCATAGTTCCAGCTCTATCAGGTACAGTTATTTCATAATATTGAGAGCCTTTTTTATTTGAAATAAAAACCCTATCATCGTCTGCACGCGCTCTCAAGCCAAGTTGTCGCTCATTTCCATCAGCAGAAGTAATGTATTTAGACTCAATAGCACCTGAAAATGATTGATTAGCAGTTGATGATTTATCGGCGTAATTTCCTTTGGGTTGGAATTTGTTATCTGACTCGCTTTTAGAATAACTATATCCTTCCTCTTGATATTTACCCTTCGGTTGGAATTTAGCATCGCACTCAATTTTATTATATAAGTCACCAGATAAAGCCATAGTTCCAGCTCTATCAGGTACAGTTATTTCATAATATTGAGAGCCTTTTTTATTTGAAATAAAAACCCTATCATCGTCTGCACGCGCTCTCAAGCCAAGTTGTCGCTCATTTCCATCAGCAGAAGTAATGTATTTAGACTCAATAGCACCTAAAAATGATTGATTAGCAGTTGATGATTTATCGGCGTAATTTCCCGATGCTTGTTTCTTTCCTAATTCTTTAGTTACTAAATCCAAGCTCGGCACTTTATTAACATCATTTGCTAATTGCTGAGAAATATTGGCTTTATCCACCTTTTTATTAAGCTCAACATTCATTTCTGGCGTTGTTGGGTATGTGCCCTTAAATTGGAACGCATCAGTAGACGCCTTTTGGCTCATTACGCTGGTTGTTGATGTGCCTGTGGATTGAACTACTGCGGATGATTCTAGTTTTTTTGATAACTGATCAAGCAGGTCATCAGTCATTACCAATTTCCAAGATGTTTTTATCTGATCTTGGCTTGCGGTGTTTAAATTGACCTTATTATTATCAATCAGGCTTTGATAGTACTTTTTCTCATCTTCTGATTGGAGAATAGCCCCTTTGGGGTATCCATTAATAGCTGTTGCATAATCAGCAGAGAATTTAAAAACACCACCTTTTGAGATGTGAACGATGGTTTCACACATCTGGTTTAGTATGCCATTAAAGTCTTGCCCTTTAGGAGGTAAGCCGCCAGCACTAACTGGTAGCATAGTAATCTGACCAAACCCCTGATCCCATGTCGCTTGGTTACTTTCCATGCTGGTTTCGTATTTTTCAGGGATGACGTTTTTCTGCCCGTTCTGTGCGAAAGGCTTAGATATTAATTTTGGGTTTTTCATTTATTACCTATTTAGTGAAAGGCGCTTGATTGAATGGCTGGAATCCACTGCCGTAGAATCCAAAATATTCATTTGTAGGAAGCTCATTTACTCCGACATCAACACCTGATGGTCGAGGTAAAATGTTGTGATGAAATATTAAGTTTTTTTCGAATTCTGATAACCGGTACTCAAATACATATCTTGCTTGCATGTGACCAGTGATCAGGTAATAGGCTTTTCCTCTTGTGAATGATGCTTTAAGAAAAGCGTTAATATTTGGTGCTGTTGCATAAAGGATGTTTGAATGGGCTTTTATGATGATAACCTCACGATAAGTGTCATCAGACATTTCATAAGTCACATCACCCGGATTACCTCCGAAAAAAGGCGCTTGTCCAAAAGGACTAAATTTTTCTGTTCCCTCAAACCCAAAGTAATTATCATCAGGATCTGGAATTGAAAGCCCTCTGCCTATGCCAACTATTCTCCCCCATATATCCAGACCGAACCCAACAGCAGAATGTAAGTTGACCGCCATATTGTAGAATTCCTCTACATGGCTACGTGGGTCGATGGATTGATTTGCTGATTTTAGTATTGCAAGGATATTGGGGGAGTTGGCATATTGGCTGAGTAATGTTTCTCTAATATCAATCATTACTCTATCCTTATGTCATCTACCGATAACACTGGGAACTCATCTATCCCAAAATCAATGTAACTAGCCAGAGCAGAGCCTTTTCTACCAACCTGAATATTGATTAATCTTGATGTTGTTACTTGAGCTACACCGCATACATAATCACTCGCAATTAATCTCTTTCCGATTTGACCTTTTCCTCTACCAGTCGTGAATTCCTCGGTAATAGCTTTAATGATGGTTTGCTTTGCTTGGTGAGTTAATTGTGTTTTATCTTCAACGGTAATTGTGAATGTAACAGCGATATCCGATGGTCGAATAAATTTCACCGTGTACTTAGGTGGCATGTAAGGAAAGTTTTCTTTATCTTCGTAAGTAACTGTTGTATTGCCTACGAACGAGCATCCAGTACCAGCTTTCGTTAATATTTGCTGTGCAATTTCTTCGTTATCTCCACCTACCACTGAAACAGCGATTGAGTTTCTGATTAAAGAGTATTTTGTTTTACCTACCTGAATAGCTGCATCTGATGGGTTATCAATAACATAGCAATCAATAACGCCTTTTAGATTAGCTACTGCACCATAAGTTGCTGAATTTGTATTCTTAGCGTTCTTTGCGACAGATTCAGATCTGCGATATTCGAACTCTTGTCTACTTTCAGCATTTCTACCAGGTATTCCTGCGGTTCTGTTTGATACAGAATCCAGTCCACTAATGCTTTTAGTTAGTCGATTAATAACACCTACTGGTGCATCGATAGCACCTGAGGTTAAACAGTTAGCCTTAACTACCGCAACACCTGATTCATTAATTACTGACTCTTCAGATGTTTCCCAGAATAACCCTCTATCATCACTTACCTGATAATTTTCAGGTATCACAGCACCACTCAACCCGTTAAAAGTTAATTCAGCCACAGAAGGTGTTGCTTGTTTTCGTTGCATAAAGTAGATGTAACCTAGCGCGTCCTGCATTTGCCCTGATGCATAGCGTGGGTCAAAGTTGTTTAATAGGTTAATCATGAAGTTTCGTTCATCAGTAATAACGGCTGATAATGTGGTGACTAACTGACCCTGAGGTGTATCCATTGATGTATTGATGTTCTCACCAAAGCACCCCTTCATTAACTGCCATAAACCATCTATCACTTCCTGAGTGGTTGGTGCGACGATACCCTGAGGAAGTATTTGTACTGGTGGGATCATAATGAAATACTCCCTTTATTTCCTTTATTGTCAGTGAATAAAATCCTGCCTCTAACCACTCTGTCATTTGCCGTTGATAATTCAGCGGTAGCCGTAACGACATTGGGAACGGAAAGCGCAGCCTCTTCTAAATTCTGCCGGTATAGAGAAAGTGAGTAGCGATTCTTACCTAAGATATCCTCCAAATAAGGAATTCCCTCATTTTGTGAGTAATAAAGGTCTTTCATAAACACTCGGCACTTATTAGCAACTGATTGAGCTGTCTCATACTGTTCAGAGGCAATAGCGAGGTTTCCCGATACATCAAGGGTCAGATCCCATGTATCAGGTAGTAGAAATAATGTTTTCATTTTATACCTGCTGGTTTGGTTGGTTCGTATCAGAACCTTGACCGTTTTCTCTGTGAGTGTGACCGTTGTAAGTGGTTCGCATTGAGGCCATTGTTTGAGTGTTGCCCTGCGCAGTATTGTCAGTAATATGGCTTGCTGATTGTAATGTTGAGGTGGTTTCTACTGGAGCATCTAAAACAACCTTAGTTCCTTTCATTTTAATAACGCCAGTCGATACAACATCTATTCCACTTTCTAGGAAATGGATAAATTGGGCAGGCGCTCCATTAAGTATCCCCCCGATATACAAACTATCAGCCCAGTCATATCGACGCTTGCTATCTGGCGCAGCTTCATCCTTTGTGCGTTTAACTTTTGAGATATCACGAGAACAAACAAGGCAAATACCCAAATCACCTACTTTAGGGTCGATAATTACCGCGTTAGCACCGCCCTGATAACGAAAGTAAGGAACGTTATGGATAACTGCGTTTTTGTAAGTATTCCCCGCTCCGTCAACTTGAAGCACCAGAGGCATAATGTCTAATAATCCAACCTCATCAGTTCCGCTTGGTTTAATCGCCACAACCTTACAGACAGTGGTAGTAGCTACACGCCCAATCAATGAGTTAATAATCATCTCTTGAGTGCCAATACCGCCAGCCATATCTTTAGGGCCATAGAGTGAAGCTGTCTCATTTTTTGATTGCGACATTCTTACTATCCTCTAGGTTCTGTGCTGATATTTCCATATGCCACCTTGCCGACTCTTGCTCGGTTTCTAAAATGGAACGTGAGCCATAAATCAACCAATCGCCATTACAGCGCTCAATGGTGCTATTTTTGATTCTAGCAATACCACCAAAGCGAATTAAAGGGTCAAAGAAACACTTAAAATCGACACCAATCATTGTCGGAGTGGGATAGCCAATTAACCCAGTTTCAGGAGATATAACGGGGATTTTAATTTTCCTTGGTTGTCCTTTTGGCGTTATGGCCACAAGATTATTTTCAAGATAAAGGTCAAGATCAGCATCATCAGCCAACTTTCTGATTTTCTTCATGTCGGTATCACAAAGATAAACATCATTAAGCTTTGCATTCACATCGTTGCTTTCTAACGTATAGCCCACCCTTTCGCATATCTGCCCCATAATATTGACCACGTCCTGATAGCCTTTGTAACTTTCAGCATCAACAGGAGCCATACTTTCAAGCACTGCTGTTTGTGATTCAATAATCAGAGCAACATTAGGCGCATCACCAAAATCAGGGTAAGCAAATGTAATACCACCTTTAAATACAGGCACTAGCTCACTATCCTGATCCCCTGCCTCTATTACTATTGTGTCTCTTAGTCCGTTTAACGAATTGAATTTAATGCGCAGTAACTTATCCGCTGTCTCAATCGGTAAGCCGTAAATCTTCACTCTGGCACTAGGTGCAGGAGAGCCATTGCCATAGTTAATTTCAGCACTCGCCCTCAATCCAATAGCAGACAGGCTATTTTTATTCTCAGTAGAAAATGATTGATTCTCACCGGACAGCGTTAATGTTATGCGCAAAACTTTTCTATTGAATGCCATCGTTCCATACCAATTTATAACGTGAGCCTAACTCTGAATACACTGGATCTGTATTCCCCTCGATATCGACAAATATCAACCACTGGCAAATGTAAGTAAGGTTTCGACAAATGCGATTACATACCAGATATTCACCATCTCGTTTTACTGTGGCAAATAGGTTTTCAAGTCGGGTTTCTAACGTGAGTTCGTAAAGTGTGTTATTGATAGTGAATGAGGTTGATTGGTTTGGTGTGGGTGATAGTTTTATTTCAAATAGCATTTACCCTCCTGACACCTGTTGTTGTGCAAAATTAAAAACTTTCTTAATCGACTCTAGAGATTTTTCTGCTATATCCAGTATATTCTTTAACTCGGTTTTATTATCATCCCAGTCAAATATTCCCTGAGACTCCACCTTTTGAGTCTGATCTCCAGTATCTTTCACCTTTGAATCGCCTGGCTTAGTGACTTCTTCCTCTGCGTAGCTAACCGTTACCTCTCGAATTTCTTCAAGATGTACGTTTACTTTAATAAGTGTCGCCCCATCTTTAGCTTCTCTCGCTAAGTCATACCCGACGATATTTGCAAACTTGTAGACAAACTCAGGCGTGATAACGATAAATCGCAATGTGCTTTTAGATAGAATTTCAAGTTGAGCCAAGAAAGCACCACGCTCTAAAGCACCACCGCTACCTTTACTCATTTGTACGGTTGCTTTCCACGGATCGCTTATTTTGTTGTAGCTGGCAAATGTGCCTCTTTCAATAGGCGCATTTACAACACGGCTTTTGTTTTCATACTGGAGTGATATCACGTTATCAGCGAGTAATAACGGAACACCATATTCATTGAATATTCCCCAGTAGTTACCGAATAAGGAATTAATTAACGCAGCACCGCCTAGACTAATTCCTGCATCTAATCCAGCATTAGGTAATCCCTTCCAGTTTGGTATATCTGGCATTCCGAACATTGTTATCTCCAACGTGAAAAGCCTCAGTTAAGAGGCGTGGTGAAATTTGGGCAATAAAAAACCCACCTGAGTGGGTGGGTTTTCGATTGAGTAAGATTAGGTGTTTTTTAATTTAATCACACTACAGCATAGTTTGCCAAAATCAGGATTACATAATTCTGCTGCGTCATACTCCCTAGACCAATGACATAGCCAATCCTCAAGATCTTCACAACTATAATTTTTAGTGGCTAAACCAGATGCAATATCAACCATATCATCACCTGGCGCAGTAAGCTCATAGCCATTTATTAATAAAAAAACATAACCACACATCATAGCTGTTCTTTTATTAGCGTTAGCGAAAGGATGGTTTTGGATCAGGCTTTCAATAAGAACAGAGGATAATCTAAACATATCCTCTGTTTGTTCGTAATATCTTGTTAAGCTAGGTCTAGCTTGTGAAGATTCTAGGTTACTTTGGTTTAGAACTCGTATTGGCTCATCTGGCGTTTGCGCTTTAATAAGGGCCTCATTAATATAAATTATATCATCAACGGATAAATAATTTACGCCCTCAGCATTATAACCAAACCCCATAGACATCTATCACACCTTAGATAATTTATCCATAGCCGTCTCATAACGATCAAATCCAAGGTTGAAAGCATTTTTCACTTGATCTTTATGCGAGCAATTATATCCAACTACCGCTCTAGGAGACGCAATTTTACTTTTGTCACGAGGCGGTATATCTAAGCGACTAGCCTTTCTCAGTGCGTGACTCATATGAATATCCTCTTACCAGAATCTCTGGTATATATACAAAATAGACAATTTTGAGGTTATTGCAGTTACTCTGCATGTACAAAATTCCCCACACTGTTAGTGGGTACTGGATTATTTTTTGTGAACCTTTCGACCAGTGGCATATTTATAATAGAGTCATCTTGACGTCATTACAACCAAGATTTATCAATTAAAGCTTGTTTTTTACGGTTATAAGCGGTTATAGAGGGTTGTAAGGGTAATATCTTCCGCCAGTTACCTATCGATGCGGTCACTTGGCTATCTTCGGATTAATTGGGATTAGCGCTTTCAAAAAACAAACAAAGGGCACGGATGCCCTTGTTTAGTCTTTGTGGTTGAGGAGGATTTATTGGTAAAATCCATATCCAGGCTTACTCATCATGCTTTTAACTTTTTCATCACTAAAGCACTTTGCAACGACTGTTAGTTCAGTTGATAGATCCGTATGATAAGCCACCACTCCCTTTAGGTTTTTATTTTTATCAGTGTGATAAGTAAATCCAAATGTGTAAAAAGACTTAGTTATATTTTGTGGAGATGGTCTTTGTTCGTAGCTTGTAGAATTTTCTTCTGGTCTTTGTAGTTTAAGGTTTCCTCCCTTATACATTCTACCATTATCCAAAACTAAAACAGCAGTAGCCTTGTAATCATCCACTCTTTTAATGTCTAATGCTGCTAGCGGAGCTTTCCTTAATCTGACACTATTTATCAATAATGATCTATTGTAATTATCCACAACATCATAAATACAGAGATAATTACCATTTCTTACTACGTATGCTTCATAATCCACATCTTGCTTAACAGGCTTACTAAATTTAGGGCCTTCCCAAATAGCGCATGATGATAAAGAGAATGTGATAGCAATAATAAATAATTTTTTAACCATGATTATTCTCACTGATATTCATGTTAACTTTTTGAATGTTATTTTGTACTAACTGGGCTCTCTAAATTTCTTATTATTTTACAATCATATATAAGTATATTAGCCTTCACCGATCCTGAATCTATGTTAATTGCAGACACCAATCCTATATCTTCAATATACCCAACAACAAAACCACTTCCGTTATCATCTTCAGTGTAATAAGAAGTTGAGTCTTTCTTTTGCTTGTTTCTTTCCGCTACTGGGGGATTAAATGATATATCACCCGGTAGAGAGGCTATAAACAGAACGGTGTCATTCTCCATTTTTTCAATATACAACTCAGCACCAGATAATTTATTATCACCCTGATTTGCTTTTTCGAAATTGTTATAAAAACATTCATAATTACCATCGATAAGTAGATTATGACCATCATTTCCTTTACTTACCAATATCGAGTTATCGCCCCCCAATACAACACATGGCAATAACAGCAACCCAATGACTATTTTCTTTAACATTTCTCATCCTTAATAAATAACGTTTAAGCAATTGTGCCACTGGGTTGGTGCAATTTGAAGCAAGTAAATACGTTTTGCTATTCAAGATCTCTAGATAGATTGCAATTACCAATCAATAGTGAATTATTTGAATTTCCTATGGAAAGAAAAATACCATCAGACTTAACATTTGTAATTAAGTATGATAATCCATTCTCTTCACTACCAACATAAGATGCTATGTTTTTTGTTTTTATTACTTGAGGTAAATATGGTGATGATATAGATGATTCATCTGGCATATTTATAATAAAATTAATTCCATTGCCCACTCTTTCAATATAAAGAAAAATATCATCTGAACTCATTTCGCTTTCCTTGGCGTCATTTAACACCTTATACCCACACCTGTAATTTCCGTTCCGTATACTCATATTTCCTTCACCATCCTTAAAATCAGTAAAATTCCCTGCATAAGAATAGTTAATTGTAAAAAACAATATTAACATCATAAAAACTTTCAACATTTAAATCACTCCAGAGATAAAGATAATTATTTTGATATTATAATATTGCAACCTCCAGCAAATTAGATCATTGTTGGCATAATCTGTGATAGAGATTCCCTTGCTGCTACTCTGCCATCCTCAACAGTCCCCTTAATGGTATCTGCCGTGCTTGTAACATTGATACCACCATTCACAGTTACCTCGGTTTTATTATTTACCGTTTTAGGTTGACTATTTAACTTCTGGGTTTGGGATAAGAAGTTTTGAGCTTCAAGCCCTGTATTTGACACGATAGGCTTGCTAATTGCTTTATTGAAAGAGTTTAAGTTATTTACTAAATTAGCTGACGGATCTCCTTGCCCCTTAATGGCGGCCATAACTAATGATTTATCATAAGGCAATTGTTTCCCTATCTCCTCCTTACTCATTGCATTCATTAGTGCGTACATCACTTCTGGATCGTTAAGATTTATTATCTCAGTAGGTGACACCGATAGTTTTTCTGAAACTCTTTTTACATACCCTTTAGTATCATTATTATCAGCGCTTGGTGCCCAAGCCTTAACAATATCCTGTACTGTTTGTAGCTTCCTGTTCCCTACCGCCCTTGATTTACCATCAAAATACAGCATTAATTGCTTTACTGTTCTCTCCAGTCCTTCATAAGGAGTCTCAAACTTAGCAAACCTAGCGTTCTTTCCTTCTTCTAAAGTAGCGCCTTTCTGACCAACAAAGTTCATATTAAGAGGATTGTTATTTCTTTCTCCTCTAGTATTTCCTAATTTTGGTGTTGTTTCAGATTGATCTTTATCTGGTTTATTTGCGCTAATGACTCTTTTTAGAAACCCGCCTGCATCATTAACAAATGACTCTGTGGCACCACGAATTCCTTTTTTGTCAATCTCTTCCGTGGCATGACCAATAGCCTTTCCACCCGGTATCAACCAGTCTAACGAACTTAAAATAACGTTCGCATTTTCGGCATTACTTTTGTCTTTTGAAACGTGGGATAAAGCATCTGCCGTTTTAACTCCCGTCATCGTGACGTTTGCCATTTCAGGAGCAAGTGAGCCGAGATCTAAGTTATCAACAAAATCTTTAAACCATAATAGGCTGCCTGCAACTGCCGCGATAATTACTCCAGGCCACCCCAGAAGCCCAGCAAAAGCACTACCAATTGATAGTATTGTTTTACCAAATCCCGCTGCAAACTTACCAGTGAAGAATGCAAGCAATCCGCCCAGTGCAAGTTTCCATCCATCAACCTTACCATCCTGATCAGTAAACCACTTACCTATTGATGTATTCTTAAACCACTCAGATAAGCCATCCAACCAACCAAGAACCATCTCTATTGTTTCAGACCACTCAGTCCAGTCAAATACAGAATCCTTACCTTGTTTCCACCCTTGATAATCTCTGTATAACAACACCAATGCAGCAGCCAAGGCCAACACTAAGCCAGTGCCAGTTAACAGCGGTGCAAACATGGCAGCCATTGCGACTGCACCCTTTATTAGTGCAGGGATCAGAAACAAGGTGAGTACAACCGCCATCCCCTTAAACAGGTCTTTGGCTACATCTCTATTTTTATTGAGGTAATCAAGCCAGCCTGAGACTTTCTCAGAGAAGCGGAGGAAGTAAGGCATTAAGTAGTTCGCAATGAGTGTTTTTAAACCCTCCCACTGCTTGCTGACTAATGCATTTTGTTGGTTAAGTTGACGGCTGAGCTTTAACTCTTCTTCGCTGGAGATAACGATGTGCTTTTGAGTTTCTAGCATCTGTTGCATAGCCTGACGACCTTCAAGCAACAGATTTATTGTGCCGTCATCGAACCCCATATTTTTGGCGATGTTATATGCCTGAGGGCGTGACATTTTCGACAGACTGTCAGATACATCGAGCAGGATATCGTTAAGGTCTCTAATTTGACCGCCAGAGTTCACCACATCGACATTGAGCGCATTAAACCAAGGGAGAATAGAAGCATCACCTGTGGTTACTAAATTCCACAGGGATTGGCTCAAGCCTGATAAACTCGCTGCCATTCCATCAGCGCTACCGCCTGTCATCTCTGCCATGTTCTGCCACCGTTTAATGTCGGTTGCATTCATGCCTAAGTTTTTACTTAAGAAATAGAGTTGTTCATTGGTTTTGCTGGTTTCATCAATCAGTTTTTGTAAGCCAGTTGAAACAAATATGGTGGTGAATAAGCCAGATAAAGCCTTTACAACTCCGTTTATTGTTTTCTCTAAATCCTTATTTTTCTTTTTGGCTTTATCTGTTTCGTCGTTGGATTTCTTTGTTTGCTGTGTATAGATGTTGATATTAATACCCGCATCTTTTGACGCATCACCAACACCATTAACAGCATCAGATAATTGTTCGTTATCTTCAATTGCTTGTTTTACTGCTCGTCCGAACTCAGTGTTGTCTAATTTAAGTGAGACAATCAGTGATTCCACAACTGTAGCCATAGTGTTACCTCAAATTTCAGGCAATAAAAAAGCCACATTTGTGGCACTTACTCAGACTCACTGAGTTCTTTCATTAATTGCTTGTTGTACTCACTGACCTGATGTATCTCTATCAGATTCATGCAGTCCTCGAGACTATATACCGTCGATAGCTCATGCAGTGTGGCGTGACCAGATGTAATGACCTGAGACACCACACTAGACACATTAGCGGTTTCAGCGAGTACGCCATCCTTTAGCGGTAGACCAGCTTTTAGCTTTTCAAGTCTGACCCACCGCCTTGAGTTAAAAAATCAATATGGATGGCTAACACTTCTTTGCGGAGTGTGAACATCGTACTTAAATCTTTAATATCTGAGTCGATAATCAACGCTCGCGCATTACCGCTACTAGGAAGTACTTGGACGCACTCTAACAACTCATCAAGTAACGGAATACCAACATCAGGCTTAATGCCAGATAACGCCTTAATTGCCACCTGAGCCATTCCAAGCATACCCATGTTAGGGTTAATGCCTTCGATATCGATACCACCGTTAGCAATAGCAAATAAAGCACGCATTGCCCAGTTATCAGCTTTGGTGATTGGCATTTCAGTAATAACGAATGTTTTACCTTCATCACGACCTTTTTCGATGGTGATAGTTTTTGTTTTTAATGACATTATATTTCCTCTGCGCCTTCTGTAACCATGTTGAAATTGTAAGTTGTGCCATCAAGCATTTTTTTACCACTTGGCCCACCTTTCATAGTGGTTAAACCGCCTTTACCTGTGTAACGCTTAGCGATTGACGGCATTTCAATAATGATTTCAATCGGGCGGACTTCCATATTGCTGTTGAAGTCTTTACGGATAGTTTCCATTACTTCAATAGATGCGCTGTTAGCTTCCAAATACAGCGTCCACGGCGTTTCATGTGGCGTGTAACCAATGGACTGTTTACCATCCACACCCATGCGAGTTTCGCCGATATTTGCGTCACCGAACTCCCATGCGTTGTCAGCTTGGAAGCCTTGAATGCGCACCCAGTCATCATAAATACCTTTACAGCGGATCATCATGACTGAGTTTGCCGAGGTAATTGTTCTTTCGTTATGGCCCATACCCATAATTCATTACTCCTATTGAACGTTAATTGACGGTAAATTAACTTTCTGGACACTACCGCCGTCTGCGTACCAGAGTTTTAATGGCATGGATTTGCGTAATCCTCGGGTTTGCGCTGGGGTTTCACCAACACGAATACACCATCCTGCGGTTTTCAGTTGCGATACCGCATCAAAACCAGCTTCGTAGTTAATCTGCTTCTTCTGTTGTTCTGATAATTCAACGCCCGGCTGAATACCACCAAAGTTAAGCATTTGATTAGCAGGATCGGTTACTGCTGCGCGGTGCATAGCTCTTCCTGCATCATTGTAAGGAACACTCTTATTGCTCACTAACATAGTCATGAGTGCTAGTTGTAACTGGCTGTTGAAGTACACCTGATTAACGTAGCTATCCATGAATTTGAACTTGCCAGAGATTGAGCCTGGATAAACAAAGATGAATCGGTCATTGGCTGTGCCGTATGCACCATAGAAGTTAAATCCCAATTTAATTAACTCATCTGCCTTTGATTTCTCATCAACTGATGGCGCTAACCCTTCTTGGTAACGGAATGACAGGTTTGTGCGTCCGTTCAATTCATCAAAGTTAAGACAGGCAGGATAGCCACACACGAAAGCACCGTGAGTATAATCACCGTACATCAGCATTGTTCCGCCAACTTCTGCGCCAATAATCGCATCCGAGATGGTTTTTAAATCATCATCATTTGAGTGGTACAGTACGTGAATGTAGCGATCATTCTGCAATGAAACCCAGCGAGAGATTGTGAGTTTTTCGCTTAATGAGAAGTCACCCAGAGTCATTACCGAAACAAAGTTACGTGTTTCTTTGGTAATGCGAGGCATCAGCTCTTCAATAGAATCGGCATCGATACCGTCATTTTTCTGTGCACCAGATGATTCAGTAAGGCCCATAAATTCAGCTAAATCACCAACAGCAAATGAGATATTGCCTTTTGCTCCCTTTGTAGCGCCATAGATAACGAAAGTTTGCGATAGCGCGTCATAAGCGCACTGACCTTTTGCACCCAATGAAGCAGTAGCGGCTTGAGCTAAGGCAGAGTAGCTTGTTACTTCACCATCAATGGTCACGGAAATTTTCTCACCATCAATGGTTAAAGTTAAATCGCTTGGTAGTGGGCTGAAATCACTTTCAGTGCGAACAGGGACTTTAGAGCCAATGAGTTTTGCTGACTCCGCTTCGCCATTCATATAGGCAATATAGAGTGATTCAGGTCGAGAGGTTGAGTTAACAAACCCAGCGAAATAGATTTGAGTGGCTCGATATTCATCAGAGTCAATGCCGAACACTTCGCCAACTTCATCTTCAGATCCGAATGAACGAACACCTAGCATTGATTCTGCTTTTTTCTTTGTAATAAACAGCGCGTTAAGTGCTAGAGGGTTACCACCAGTGCCAACGACACCGGGCAATATCTGGACGATATCGCTTGCTGGAATAGAATTCATATTTTTACCTTTTAAACTTGAGTAGTAGTGATAGAGACGCGATTGACACCATCGGTGTGATAAGAGACTTCAGGGTTATATTGCAGGGTAACGTCTAGCATCATGCGGTTTTCGTATTGATTTGCTTCATTAACCAATACGTTTTTCTTTGGACTTCCGCTGTCTAAAGGTTTGCATTTCTTGAGTCGGTCGGTTGTGTATGATGACTTCCAGAGATTTGCTACAACTCTTGACCAGTTATTGGCCTCCTCACCGTAAAAATCAAACTGAAAGGTGGCCTCTACTGATCGCTGTGCTGTTACCTTTTCCGTTGGCGCTTCCCAATAATCTGCCGTGTAATCCAAATCTCTTTCGTACAGCATGTGCATGACAATACCGTCTTTGGGTACAGGTACATTATTTTCATAACCACGAACGACAGGGCAGCCAAATAAATCAGTTAAGTAAGTCCATAGCTCAAGAAAGAGATCATCTTCAGTAATGCTTATTGTCGCCATAAAAGCACCTTAACCCATGATGGGTATGATTCTATGACCTTGGTGACCAGCCATTCAGATGGTTCGGATTCACCGTATGCAACGAAACTAATCTTGTCAGCCCCTTTATCTTTTGCTCTGCGAATGGCTTCGATTTGCCCTCTCGCATAACAGTAGATGAATTCACCTTGCTGATTGATAACGCCTAAATGTTCAAGGTCTTGAGTGCTCAAGCTTTGCATTTGGACGCTTATTTCATACGAGGAGAATTTAGGAACCTGCTTACCTCCGGGGATAATTTCAAATCCCTCGTTGGCGATTAGGGTCGCAGGTAGGTTTTTATTAACGACTTGAATAGCTGAGTTGGCAATAGCTCTAACTTTGATCATCAATCACCTCGTAGTTAACATCACCAATCATTACCCGCGTATCTACCAGTGGTTTATTTGATGAGTTAGGCATAACCTTTCTAATTCTTCTTATTTTTAAAGTAGTTGGAGATAGAGGGGGATCAACCAGCTCAGAAATTGATGTTTGAATATCACCTTTCATTCTTGCGCCAATCACCTCAAGAACATCTCTGGAACTGACACCGGAAGCCAATCCTCTCGATATCCCTCTAACCCACTCCTCCTTGTTACTATTAATGGCATTTCTAAAGAATGGTCTGGGCGGCTGATTATTTTCAGGAACCCCATACTCGTTCTTATAAGCAACCTCAGCTACACTCGTACCATCAGGATAGGTAGTGCCATCAATAAACCCTGCCTTAACCTCCGTAGCATCCAGTCTCGCAGCTAAATCCGTTAGGTATTTTTCTAGCCCATTAGCCATAAATGCTCCCCGGATAGTAGCTAGCCATTCGATAAACTTTTGTGGCCTGCCAGTAATCCATTCCGTAAGGGCTAAGCGTGTACCATGCATTTCTAAACTCAATCGCACCAAGTTCAGAAGATACAGACACGCTTCCCTCACTTGCAGACGACACTCTACCAACCATTCCCGAGCCACCTTTTCCGTCCTTATCGCCGTATCTCATATATGCCAAATGAGCCATAAGCAAGTAGAGCAATCTCTCTCGCTTATCAGCCTGATAGACCAATGAGAATTCAGTGTTATCGAGGTAATCGGTGGCTTGGTCGAAAAGGAAAAGTAATAAATCGTCTGATATGTTGGAAAACTCTGGGAACATGGCGCGGAACGTAGTTTTATTCAGTTCCACGATTGCCATAATTAATCCTCTGTTAGTGGTTCCACCCCAGCAGATTTAGCACTGGCTTGCTCTAATCCTGTTTTCTGTTTGGCGCGCTCTTTTGAGGCATCTTCGGCAGATTTATAATCCGTCACAGCAAACACAATGCCATTAAGGAATATTTTCTGGTCTTTAAATGACTTCTCAAAGGCTTCCCAAGCATCAGCAGGAACATCACGAGTGATACCAAACCCATTCAGAACAGCGGATGAGTTGGCACCCAATAGCGTGATATCTTTGCCTTCATGCTTAAAGGTGATCCCGTTAGGTAATTTACAACCAATAACATAACTTGAAACTTTAGCCACTTTACACCCCTAGCATTTGAGCAAATAAGAACGGCTGAGTGATTACCGCACCGTAAGTTGCGCCAGAATATTTTTGCTTCCAGCTTGAGGACATTGTGATAACTGGGTGAGCGCGAAGCTTTTCACTAAATGCACAATAACCAGCACTTTGACCTTGAGCGGTTTCAACAAACATCTGGATCAGTTCGCCAGCATCAGTGTCGTATTGTGGCGCGACTTCAATGCGTAGATTAGTGAACGTATCTTTAACCATTTTCTCAACGGAGTTGCCAAAGATTTCATTTGATTTTTTAAACCAAACGGAAGCTTTAGGGCTCATTGCAAGAACTAATGGAGATGCCATATCAACACCATCACCCACCGCGCCATTAGTACGAGCAATCAGGTCTGCGTAAAGCGACAGGATATCGTTATAGATATCAATAATTTGCTTATCTTTCCACTGCGTTTTTCCATCAACTGTAGCAGGGGTGATTGGTGCTGGTAATGCAGGGTCATTCAGAATGCCGTAGTTAAGCAAACCTTCAACACCATAGAAGTAGAACTTATTCTGCTCCTGATTCATGGTCCAAGCTGCAGCGCGTTGTTTTTCTGCAACATAAGGCAACATAGCTAAACCATATCGCTCTTGCTCTAACTCGCCGTAAGTTACCATTGTTTGATAACGGAACACTTGACGATTTTCCCATGCGTTTGTAACTTGGTTTGCACCTTGTTCGCTGTAATCATCATACGCGACCACGTCACCAGACTGCTCAACGCGCTGGATCATCATGGTATCTTGTGCCCATGAGCCTTTCTTTCTCTCACTTAAAATGTCAGTTGCTTTTTGCTTAGCAAAGATAGTGCGGACAATTTCAGGATCAATAAATGTCGAAACGATAGCAGGAATACCACCGTTCGCTGGCATGGACGGCTGAACTTCCGCATCCATAGCGAATTTAGTCACAGAAGGCGGTAGGTAAAAACCGCGAGATTCTGCTTCCTTCTTAAATGCTGAGAAATCAGCCTGTGTTAATTGTGGCATTATGCTTTGCTCCATGTAGAAATTACGAATAAATCACCAACAGCGGCAGCGCTTGCTACATACCATTCGGTTTCGATTGCGCCATCAACAGTTTCACCAGCATCACCAGTTTTGATTGTGCCGTCTGCTAATACCGCAAATACTTTCTGACCAACAATCGCTTGTGTTGCTGATTTAGCCCAAAAATCACCACCAACAATCGGAGATGCTTCACGCCCTTTCGGGATTAACAAGCTATTGCTTTTCAGGTAATCAATGGTGGCATTAGCATTGTTGTAGACAAAACCAACTGGTTTGCCAGTACCTTTGTTGTTTAATTTTTTAGGGTCTTTCGCGTCACGCCAAGCGAAACGACACATATTAAGGCCGTTATCACCTGCCTTGAACGCACCAGCACCGCCTGCCGCTGCAATAATTGGGCTATTAGATGCTGGTTGGCCTTCCTGACCTACACCTGAGTAAAGGCGAACACTTGATTGAAATGCCATAGTTATTTATCTCCATCAAAGAACTTGCGAACATTATCGCGAGAGGATGCCGCAATAGGTGCGGAGTCTTGAGCCATCGTAGGCACTTTTGAGTAGGCATTGAAAACAGAACGCAGTCCTGATGCAGGGATTGATGCGTAATCTTCACAGCCCATTTGCTTTAAAGCTGTCCGATAAACATCTTCTGCACTATCACAGGCTAGTTCTCCAACAACTGGACGAACATCACGCTCAGCTTGACGTAACTCCATAAATTTACGCTCTACGGCGCTAATGGCGGCATCCATAGCCATTTTGTTGTCTTTGGCTTTTTTGTCGTCATCGTTGTCATTAGCGGTTTTATTGGACTTATCATCTTTGCTATTGTCGTTATCCGCCGCCTTGCGGTCTTTTTCGCGATCTTTGTTTTCTCGCGCCTCACGCTCCTTGAGTTCTTTTTCTTCACGCTTTAAGCGCTCTGCTTCGGACTCATTATCTTTTTCAGCTTGTGTAGCTTCATCTTTAATGACATTTCCGACTTCTTTTTTAACTTCATCTGGATCTGCATCGCTAGCTAATTTAGGTAGCAAATACGCCCAAAGTTTTTCTAATTTTGACATCAGTTTGATTCCTATTGGTTTCGAGTCATAAACAAATACGTCGGGGCCTGCCCGACCACTTGGCACTATGGCCACATGGTTACAAACGATGTCACGCATTACGCCATCGTATGTTTCTCCCTCATACTCTCCCGCTGTCAAATCAAGTCGATAACGATAAGATGAGGAAATTTCTTTTTGCTTCTCCGTCTCCACTCCGAGAATTGAGTCCAGATCCCAAATAACCATTGAGTTTTTAAGATAAGTACCATCGAACTCTGCACGCTCTCCAGTAGAGCCGACAATCGCGTCTTTTGGTGGGTCAATAACGGTTACGCCGATGTGTTTATTGAGCACAGGTTTATTATTGAATGTACTGACGGCTTTCTTGAGCTCTTCTGGATCACGTAGTAGTCGATAGGCTTTATTTGGTTCTAAACCTAACTCTTCGGAGTTGGGTATTTCCTTGCCATAGTAGATGCAGACATTGGATTTACTGATCGGTGTTAATGCAACGTGCATCATCCCATCTTCGTCGTAAGTCCTGACGCTTGCTTTATCAAAGGCAAATTTCACATCTTTCATGGCTTACCTTTATTCAGACGTAAAAAAAGACCACCGAAGTGATCTGTTATTAGAACGGCAACACAGGTCGCCACACGCAACCGCAATTAGGCAATTGACCGGGCATAATATATTCGCCATCAATCAAGCAGCCTTCAGATAGCTTAAATCTCTTTCTTTCTCGACCTGCTTTAACGTGACTATGGCGAGGTTTATTACCACCACCACTATGCACCCACTCAGCCTCAACGATACCAGCAGTTTGCTGCCTTGCTGCCGATAACGCACTTGTTGC
Source organism: Proteus hauseri (assembly GCF_004116975.1). Lineage (NCBI taxonomy): Bacteria > Pseudomonadati > Pseudomonadota > Gammaproteobacteria > Enterobacterales > Morganellaceae > Proteus > Proteus hauseri. The sequence continues at coordinate 596,352 of NZ_CP026364.1, forward strand.
CTTGCGTGTTTGGTCACGAGCGATAAACTCAGCTCTACGCCGTGTAATGCCATGACGTTTGCCAAAGTTACGCTCTATTTCATCAGCAAGCATTTTTCTATCACCGCCACGAGCAACGGCGCGATATACCATGCCTTCTACTTCAGTAAAGTATTTCTCAGGGATAGAGCGGATAAGAGAAACATTCTCAGCAATGATCGCCTCACGCTTCTCTAACATGGCGTCAGTCCATTGCATATTGATAGTCATAGACTCGCGCCTAGCTGCAGCCAATAAACCTCTATCGACTGCGCTTTGCGTTTTATCCATTAACTCATCTGATATTGGAAGTGCCTTATTAATGAATCGGTCAACCCATTTTCTTGCTAGAGAATCAAGCAGTCTTTTGATAAAAGTAACAGGATTAGCATCCATGGCTAAATTAGCATCTTGAGCAAGAGGATTGTTGCGAATGGCGTTAACTATTTCGCGTCTAACCTCGTCGTTCATTTCTCTAATTTCGGCTAGCAACTGCCTTTGATACCACTTGATATTGCCAGCATTATAGTTAATAGGCTTCAGTCTCGTTGTCTTCTGGCTCATAATCACCGTCCAAGTTTTCGAAACCAGCACCCTCTATACCCTTGAGAGCATCCCTAGCTTCCTCTGAGCTAACCAACATACTGTCAGCAGCAACCGCCACAGCATCAACGCGAATCTTCGTGATTTCAGCGCGTTCTTTTTCGCTAATCTCATCAAGCGGCCTGAACTCAAAGTAAATATCCTCTTTTATTTCTCCAAACTCTGAAAGCTGGATAATCTTGAAGATATTCTCTAAAGGTCGTCTTAGATTTCCGTCCTGATACCCTGACACAGTTTCATGCCATGTAGATAACTCTGACTCACCCGAGGCATTTAAACCTGCTGGAGCGTTCCCTAGGAGTTTTAAATTGGTGATGCGCGAAGGAATACATAGTTGATCCTGATAGTTTGATAGCAGATTGGATAATTCACTTAGCGAAGTTTGCATGTGAATTAAATCTTCTCCTGTATCTATTACCCAAACACCGAAGTTATCCTGATATTGCGTAAACATCTTGATGCGCTTATCAAACTCGCCCGGCATTTGTAACCGCGCGTCCATATCAGTTTTAAGCGCCCTCATTCTCAATGTGCGGAGTATCTTGATTACGTTTTTCTTAGCATCACGCCAGTCAACAACGTAATCCTCCATTAACTGAGTGAGAGATAGCCCGCCAAAGTTGTAGGACGGCTTGAGAATATCTGGCACTGGGCGACTAACAATATCCATAAACCTTGATTCATGAACTGTTTTGCCCATAACAAACCACGCGCTTGGTTTATAGAAATCATCAGCCAACGGCCACTGCGTGTTGTACATGGCAGGATAAATCCAAGTCGGGTCAACAACTCTAAGGCCTTTTAGTGATCCTTTTGGTATCTTCCTTGGGTCTAAGAATAAAGGCTTTTCCAACTCATAATCTGTCTTTGCGCCAGCATCAATGTAAACATGAGCAACACCATACTGAGAGTCTTGCTTAACCGCATCGTGAATTAATCGCTTTACATCATATTTAACGAGTGCGTTTTCCATCAGTTCAATATCAGGATCGCCCTCTTTACGACTTTTAACTTCAATCCAGTTACGGGTCATCTCATCAGCGAATACACTGTGCATGTTTGAGTATTCTACTTGCTGAGACATTGCCGCTAACTGTGGATATCCACGAAACCCTGAATACTCATCACCAATCGACATCGTATTAAGCATGTCGTATGGCGTGGCATCCATTGCAAATACAGCTTCCTTTTTAGATTCAGGAACCACACCCGGCAATGGCTCATATCGCTCGAAGTGAGCATATTTCTTCTCTTCACCTGATGCGGAAGCTTTTTCTAAATCAATATCTTTAATCCTGAACGGTTGTTTTCCGACAGGCTGTTGTGTTTTTTTACTCTTGCTCATCGGAGTATCTCGTCTGGAATACGGAATGGTTGTTTAGCGCTAGAGAACGCCATAATGAACGCATCGGCTTTGTTTGGGCTTGGGATGCCTCGTTTCTTCATATCCTTTTTACTCTCAACCTTTACGCGCCCGTTATTGTCATAATCGACTTGAGGGCGTGATAATTCGGCTTTGAGGTATTCGATATCTTTCATATCGCTGGATATGCTAATTAACTGGTCATCGGTAAATTTATCGCCATGCTCGATAGCTCTCCAAGTGTTATAGAAGCGATCAGCAACTAATTGCCATTGCTGCGCTTTCAAATTGGAGAACATATCTTTATTTGTTTTGCCGGGCTTATAGTTGCTTTCTGGCTTCTCGACGGAAGCCCCTGCGTTAAACCCGACAGTAACAATGCGATTATCTTTGCGGTTAAATTGAGCCTTAACGCCAGCGCCAACGCCGATTGAGTCATAGATAACTGTATCTACGTTATTCTTAACCGCATCAGCATAGACCTTGTCAGCGCTAAATATGACGTCTTGACCTCGCCACTCTTCAACAGATAAAGCAACCGATCCATGACGAAGCACTATTGCGTTAGCATCTTCACCATCATCAGCAACGTCGAAACCGACAATTCGCTTACCTCTTGGCTCAAAGCCTAGTTTTATATGCGCATCGACAGCCGCCTCAATCCATGCTGGCTTGATAATTGCCAGTGCTGAATCTGCTACTGGTTCGCCAAGCCAGATATGTCGGTATAGTTCAGGATCACGTTCTTTGCACTCTTCCATTTGCTTGGGAAGTGGCGTGTCGTAAAAGTGGGGATTAACATCGTAATTAGCTTTGAGGACTATTGCGCCCTCTGGCGGCTTAACAACGAATCGCTGGTAAGTGTCATCAAGAATGTTCTTAGGGTTGAAGCTAACCCATATTTCCGCATTTTTATCACCACGAATGGAGGGCAGTAATACTTCCCATGAATCTTTGACTACCGCCTCAGCCTCTTCAATCCAGCAAATGCCAACACCCTGAATTGATTTAATCTTGGTGACGTTGTTTTTAATGCCAGCGAATACGAATGAAGCGCCAGTACCAAGGTGAATAATTGTATTCTTTTGTATCTCGAACTCGTTCGTGTAACCTAACCTGTCGATGGTTTCACAAAGCAACTTATGTACTGAGTCACTAATCGAACCCTGAAACTCACGAGTACACAAAATAACTGTTTTGATTCTGCGCGCGACTTCAATAGCTAGTTCCGCAAAGAAGTATGATTTACCACTACCTCGACCACCGTAAGCCACCTTATAAGGAGCGCTTGCTGCAAATGGCTTAAAGTAAGGGTTAGCCATCGAATATATCCTTGATAGAGCGATTCTCTACTTTCACGTCAGCGGTTAGGTCAACTTTATCTACGAAAGCACTGACATTCTTGTGCTTGCCTAATAACTCAAGGTTCTTCACTTTGTCAGGCCATTTGATTTTCTTCATGATGCCGACTAAATCACGCTCACCATCTTTAGACTCGAACATTTCAGCTAAGTCCATGCCACTTAATGATGTGCGCCAAACTTTTGGCCATTCATGAATAGGTTTAATGCCTCCGTTATCATGAAGGATATCCAGAACGTCCATTTGGTCTATTTCAACAAGCCTATTGAGAACGTAATCAGCAGTTATCTCTAATCGCTCACTGCGATCATTCATTAGTTCCTGAATTCGTTTTTCAATGTCAGGTTTTGTCAGGTTTTCATTCCCAACACTTCGTGCAGTTTTTTCGCTGTACCCCGCACGAATAGCCGCCTGTGTAGCGTTCAAGTCAACGAGGTACTCACGACAAAACATTTCCTGTTTATCGGTGAGTGCCATATCCATTCCTTTAAATTTCTTTAAACACAATTTCTTTCTTGTAGCAGAGCTTCACTAACCAAGTGCTGTTAATTAAAGCGCCGATAATAAACAATGGGTACATGTAACGGCGCAGTGTCATTTTGTAATGCAGTGTTCCTGTTTTCATATTCCACCCAATAAAAAAGGCCACTAGGGCCTATTCACCTACAAATAATAATTTTGGTTGAGTGAGTGAAAGTATTTGCTCATATTCCAATTGCAATGCTTTCTTCTCTTTCTTCCGCTTATTCATTAACTGGCTACCGAGGCGACCTTTCAATTCTGATTTAGCCGCTTTTAATGCATGACGATGTTGAGCCTCTTCGCCTAAATCTTTCCAGCGATTCATTTGCTCATGCATCCAGTTAAATGCTTGGATAAATTTTATCTTAATAAGCATCGCTGCTTTTCCTGTGAAACTCATCACCAGAAGCATATAGCCGTCTTTCGATAGTTTATACATTGGCTGGATATCACCATTTTTATCAATGTAATCAGTGGGCTCAAAATTGAGCTCAGCAAATTCCTCAGGGCAATCGTTGATTGTTTGCTTTATTTTCCTCAGTACATTCTTGTGTGTTTTACCAAAATACTCTGCAATCTTTTTGCTAGTCGTAAACACTTGACCATCAGATGCCATAACCATTTGTTGAAAATTAAATTCAGGGATAACCACTGTATTAGTCATAACGTATTACCTTCATTTGAAATGAACCCTCGTTCACATAGAAAATCAGCCCGTCGAAGCTCGCCAGCTATAACTGACTTCCTCGAAGGCTCATATCAAAGTGATTGGATTCGACGTTTTTGAATTGCTCTGTGAATGAGCGGTGAAATGCTTAGAGTTCGCAACCATCATCACGTATCACCACGTTAATCAAGTTGCTTCTAGTCTGTTCCTGGCAGTCAAGATAGTGATCACTCTTCTATTGGCGGAATTGCATCCATAAAAAAGCCCCGCTATTGCGAGGCATAATTAAGATTTTCTTTACTTTGTGGCTAAGGTCACTAGATCAATAAAGTCCTGACAGAACTCTAACCTGTGTCCGTGATCATCCACGAAGTTATATTTCTTAAAATGTTCTAATATTTCCTCGGGACTTTTCCCGTTAATAGGAGATTTAGAAATTGAATCGCGTTCCTGTTTCATCTTCAAACCTTCAATCAGTTGGTTATGATCAAGCCACTCAAACTTTGGAAGTAGCATTCCATAGTGGCAGTGTTTATCAGTACTTAAATGTTCCATCAAAGCTCCATCAAGGCCTAATGAATGCAAGTTCGAAAGGTCAATACCTTGATGTGAATATTAAAAAAGCTGGCTACAAATACCGTCAAATTAGCTAACTAGTTAAAGCGGGGACATCCTCGCTTTTTCAATTTCTCGTATTGCTTTCTTGTTGGGCTTTTAGTAAAGATTTTTCAGTGTCACTCTTTATTGCAGCTTTGATTATCGAAGCAATAGCAAAGAATGTAGCAAGTACGAACCAGCCAGAATATGCAGCAAAAGTTACATAAGCCACATCGGTTAATACATCATAAGTTCGCCACGCTATAGACTGGTGTTTGTGGTTTTTTGCGAATTTCTCTTTATCAACGAAGATAAGTAATATCCCCATGACAGCAAATAGCCACCCTGTGAAATACCCGATATTAGTTAGCCCTTCATTGTTCAGAGTCAACCCAAAATAAAGTGATGCAGCAACCACCACATCAATAAGAATTGCTAACAGCCTAGCCCTCATCGTAAACACTCCGTTTTAATGTAATTCTGCAAATACAAAGTTTGCTGTTCGTTCTCGACTATCATTTCTCTGAGACGTAGATAATCTTGTTCAACTGCTTTGTTAAGTCGTGCGGTGGCTTCATCGCTTCCGCTTTCGGTGGAATTCTTGGTGACTGTTGGACACTCGGCTTTGACGTACACCCGCTTATTGCCAGAGCTAACAGCGTCGCGAAGAGTATTGATTTCATTATTTGCACTGGCTAACTCCTGTGAGTGACGAATATCGAGTTGGTTTAATCGAGTGATACGGGCTTGGTAGTCTTTGTTGATGTTGATTTGTTGTGATAACTGATTGGTTGCTGTGTTGTAATCTTTGCTTAACTTGTCGTAATCATCCATCACCCACCACAGCCAGAATGCAGATATTGCCAGTAGACCAGCTAATACCTTAGTTAGCGTATTCATGCTGGATATGTCTTATGAGTTAATTGGAAGTGAGGGCCATCTTTAAATGTTTTCCAGTTACCGCCCCATTCGATATCAACGCTTAACTCTTTCGCAGCTTGCATCATGGCATCAGCTACTTTTTTAAAGTATGACCAATCGCTCCAAGGGATCTGATTATTTACCAGCGGAGCACAATCAACAGCGTGGCCAGTTAAGTGACGACTATTCATCGTTTGACTTTTACCACTTGCAACTAATTGTCGCTGTCGAGCTTCGTTGCGCTTACCTTCAATCACCATAAAATCAATATCGGTAATTTCTAATGCTCGATGTACTACCTTAACCAAATCAGGATGAACGCCACGGAGATTTTCTTCGCTACGTCTACTTAATCTAAACTTACTCACTTCCTGCCTCCTGTAAATTTATCCCAGAAGAAGTCCAATGCTAAAGAGCCGGCAGAACCACATAAGCCAGCCGTAAATAACGTGTAATAGAATGAGGCGTTAAGCTCTATTGATATAAGACCGCCCATCATTCCAGCAAAGCCAGATACGAACATTTGCATAATTGCCCCTACCCAACTCCACCGATACCCGTTACGTTTATTGTCAATAATGTATCTAGCCAATCCGCCGTATAGGGATATAGCGAATATGACACCCCATGCGGTGGCACTGAATTTGTCTTTCTCGTCCATTCGTGTCATACCGCCTCCTTTTTGGAGGAATTAGTTAATAGAACGCCGACTCACAGCTCTTGTGTGAATGTGAGGTGTTGTGATTGATTCTGTGGTCGGCATATACGAAAAAAGACCGCCTAAGCGATCTTCTGAATGAGTTGTTCGGAATAACCGAACATGTGAACTATCCGGAATTTCCGGAGAGTTGAACTTGTAAGGATTGCTTACAGGTTGCTATTCCCTCGAATTCGGGGGAATTAAAATAGAAAGGGACACCAGATGATGTTTTGATCGACGGATATCTGGTGCCACTAATCACACAACCCTCCAAAATGAAGAGTGTGCTAGATAGCAAAAAACCCCGCCGAAGCGAGGTCTTGAATGAGGTAAGTAAACTTAAGAGTCACGTAAAGCAACTTACCCTATAATTGTTGTCCATTTGTCCATTAATGTCAATAGCAAAGCTCAGCTATTTTCTTTACTTTATCTACACGTTTGCGATTATTCATTGCATTTCGCAGAGGTTCGTACAATAACCACTGAGCAGCTTTGAGTTTTTCGTCAACTTCTCTCCTGCAAGTTCTATGAGATGGCTTGGCGTACTTATTCCCTCCTCTCGTTTGCATTTTGCGTGGTTTTGCAACTCGGTGATAGTAAGATGCAATCGACAACTTAGATGAGCCATGAGCGTAATAACTTAGTAATATTCCATAAGCCTTTGTGTCGGTGGCGATGACTGAATCTACGACCTGAGAAATCAACATTCCTTCATCGTCATTGCACATAGGTCTTGATGGGTTTTTACTTGGCTCTACTGTTTGCATGAATTTATAAATCATGTTGATCATGCGAATATCAATACGACCAGAATATACCCACGCCCCCCACAGATTTAACCAACCATCTAGCCAGCGAAACTGCTCATCCGTTAATTCCCTTTCTCCGATATAGCTCATCTCGCCTCCGGTAATACTGTGTGATGTCTATCGCAACCTACCGAGTACATGATCCGGTTCCCAAACTGCTTTGCTTGGGTTGTTTCAACTATCCTCATGAAGCCATTGTTAAGCTGGATAACAGATAAATAACGCTTTGGTTTATTTCCTGTTCGTTCTGTCAACGCCCTAAACCTGCATTCTTCAATAGCTGCGATTAAGTCAGTGAACATCATCTATCTCCCATATCGTGATATCTAATGAGCCATTAGCAACCTTTTCACCTCGACGGATCCGCATATCATCAATTTGGCTATCATCGCCCCAAAATTCGGCATGAGTTAACGAATCGAAAACCGCTTTAGGCAAGTTATCGAGGTCTCTTTGTCGTTTATCTGGTGGATTTGCAGTGATGGCTATTTTGATGCGGGAAGTGGTTTTGACGTCTAGGTTATGTTGCTTGATGTAATCTGTTACTTGCTTTCGGTAGTTGGTGCCTTTGGTTGAGATGTAATGCCGCCCTCTACAATGCCGCCAGTACGTATTATTGCTCGGTGGCCACGGCAGCTTTAAGTGATACTCGCTCATGCCTTAATCTTACCCTCCTTGATGAGAATATCCTGAGTACGAATAACACCCTCTAAATGACATTGCTTTGCGTATTCCGCGTCAGTAATTCGTGTTCTTCGGTCTATTTCATCGTGACAAGCGCTACATGCCCAAGCACCAAAAATATCATTAGGTTTTATTCCGGTACCGCAAATGCCAGACATTCGATAATGAGCTAAGACGACAGTTTCAGAATTGCCATTACAGACACCAGGTATTCTTATTTGACATTCACGACCTCGAGCTTCTTTGCGTAACTTCGCCATCTCCTTCCCCTTTGATTTTTTCCATCACTTCCAAATGAGCGTATTCATCAGCACACTGGCTACATACGTAAATTTCTGCATCTGTTAGCTGTCTATTGCATGACATGCAGTTCATTTGATTTGCCTCATAGTTAGCCCATAACCAAACACTGCCCCAGTATCGATGTATTCCTGATTAGCGCGCTTTTCGATACCTTTAATCATTGGTGTGTGACCAAATAGAAATAGGTCCGCACCTTTAATCTCACGGATGTTATCGTCACCAATGCGCTCACGGCTCCAAATCACATACTGCTCATCTACTGGTTTGCCGAACTCGTATTCATCGGATGGATAATCAGCATGTGCAATGACAGTCTTTTTCCCATCTGTATTTACTTCGATAATAAATGGCAGTTTCTCTGCTCTGACTAAGCAGGCGCGGGATAAAATATCCTCCTCATAATTTTGCAGAAAAAACCAATTACCACCGTTGTATAGCCAGTTATTGACATCCCCACCATTAAACAAGGCATCAATAGCCATTTGCTCATGATTCCCACGTACCGCTCTAAACCATCTTTCATTAATCAGGTCTAGGCATTCTACATTCTGATCCCCCCTATCTATTAGGTCACCAACTGAAATCAATAAATCTTTTTCTTTATCAAAATCAATTTGATGCATATTCCTTTTTAATAAATTGAAGCATCCGTGAATATCACCAACCACCCAAATATGCCGATATTGATCACCATTGATTCGGAGGTAAATTCCGTTGTGTTCTTCTGTCATTCATCCAGCTCCCTTTTCAATTTCATATATTCAGAGTTATCAGGTATCGTCACGAAACAACCTATACCTACCGCCCAGCGTTCAACCTGCTCCATAAAGTGGAACATTTCACCTGTATCAAGTTTTGATGTTTTCCGAAGTGTCCTTACGCGCTCTGTAAGCTGTGTAGTAACGTCAACCATATCGACCACCTCATGACCTAAGAATGTATGCTTAAGCATCTCCTTAACGGTTTCAGGTGTGTAATTGGCGTTGTTCTTACATAGGTATTTGCTTATCTCTGTGCACCACAAATGAAAAGTTGCATTCTGAGATAATGAACGCTTGTTTTTCCAAGGCTTAATGATGATTCGGTGTGGTTGGTTTGTTGCTAGAGCTTCTTTGAGGTGTTGCCATGCTGCGGTTTTGGTTGATTCGTGGAAGAGAAAATCTGCTTCCAAGTTAGCCTCCTATTCATCGTCACCTTTTGGCTCTCGATAAATTACAATAACAAGTCCGTGTTTTGTTGTGACCCTTACCATTTGACTTTCATTTATTTTATCAAGCTCATAAGCCTCATAAAATTCAGCTATTGCAGCCTTCTTTCGTTCTTTTGACTTACGCTTGAAAAGCTTTCTGAATATCAAACTTGCGAACCAGCAAAACGCTTGTGTAACAATCCACACGTAGCCCATCATTGATAACGTGGCTACTATCCATTTGTATGTTTCATCACTCACTGTTAGCTCTCCTGTTCCAATCTCTAACTAATAACTCACGCTGTTCATCTGACGCTGGAACTTGAATAACGCTACCTGTTTCAAATATACAATCATCATCATGTTCAGCTTCTAGAAAGTGCCAACTTCGTGTACTTCTGATGCTTGCATCACATCCGCAAAAAGGGCATTTCTTGAGTTCGTTCATGCTATTTCTCCTGAAGGCGCTTGATTGACTCTACTTCTGCAAGCGTCAGACTATCGACTGAATATGGATTGTTGAAATAAACCGTCGCCTCTTTGAATGCCGTAGGAAAACCAGCTACTAGCGTCCCAATAACAACAATCGGGATAAATAAAATAACTAATAACCACTTGTCCATGTAGCACTCTAGCGAGTTCCATTCATCCACTTTTGAATGTTGATAAAATGACAATCTACGAGTTGGAAATAGCTTATTGTGAACTTTGCGTTTTATCTTCATCATTCACCCTCTGGCATTGTTATGTCTCTTAAGTACATATAGTGAGTGACTCTATGTATTGACTCCCAATTGCTATCATTCCCATAATCGCTAAATTCAAAAAATCGATAAGACTCTGCGCAATCAATCATCTCCATGAAATATGTTACAGTTCTAATTTTACAATCGACAATAATTAGTAATGGCTCGCCTATTTTTGGCAATCTCTCACTCACCTTAACCCAATTAGCTCCCTGCATTAGATGCCTCCTGCTGGCTCGAGGTAATCTTTAACTGATTACTTTCAAGCCTAAATAGTCTCGTCATAACTTTTTCACAACGATACGGCTTATGCATTTTTCGATTGCGATCCGCTGTCTTTTTCCCACCTCTCACATATCTACGCTTACGCATCATTGCTTCATCAGCGTAGAGCCACATCAGTTTTTTAAGTTCTGTTCCTTTCATCACTCAACACCTCTCTTAAAGTAGGTTACATTCTGTTAAAAATCCCTGAGTTAGAAACCTTTAGATACGCCCTTCCTCTTGGGAAGCATCGATTAAGTTTTCGATCCAAATTGTGCGTCTTGCTTTTTGGTTTGGCGCCATCAAAATAGAATAGTTTTACTTCTCGTGATTGCTGCTTATCGAGTAGTAATTCATAGTTTTTAAAACACTCATTGGATGCTGAATAGTCATAACCCTTGTGAAACAATATTCCTTTCATCTAAAAATCCTCACGATTCCCACTCATAGCCGACTTTAATTGCCTTGGCTTGCTCTAAGGTATTAGTCATTACTTTTGTGTTTGAAATATCACCCCAGCAATCACACTCAACTGGCGTTAGGTAATATTCATTTTCTGTTCCATCATCCGATTTGTAAGTGTGACGAACCGGATCACCTAATACCTTGGTGACAGTGCTTTTTAATAAGTTCATCTAAAAATCCTCTTGCGTGTTAAACGTTGGCACCTTGGAATCGGCGTTGTTGTGGTCTGCTACTTTGTTGACAGATGCTAGATGCTTGAGCTTGATCGGTGTCAAGAAAGTGGCCATTTTTGAATAATTGATAAACGGTTCCTAATTTCCCGAATCGGTTTTTTGTCACAATTATTTCTGCGTAAGCTGCTGCTGGAGAGTTCTCGTTATAGACTGCATCGCGGTAAAGCATGATGATGCTATCCGCATCTTGTTCTACGCTTCCTGAGTCTCTTAAATCCGCATTGGTGGGCCGTTTGTTTGGTCTCTTTTCAACATCACGAGATAGCTGGCTTAGTGAGATAACGGGCGTTCTGATGTTTTTAGCCAACCCTTTCAACGTTGCTGAAATATGAGCAATAGCCAAATCGTTACGCTCTGCGCGAGGCTTCTCGATCAACCCTAAGTAGTCAACCATGATCAACGATAATTCGGGATGACGTTTCTTGTGTCTTGTTGAAATTGCAGTGATTTGTTCAACGGTTAACTTGCTGGCATCGACAACCCAGACATTCAAGCCAAGTAAATTACCTGCCCCCATTGATACCCTTCCCCAATCTTCGTCACTCATACGAGATGGGTTTCTCAATGCACTAACAGATAAGTTCGCTGATCCTGCAATCTGACGCTCTACAATTTGCTGAGAATCCATTTCCATCGAGAAAATTAAAACGCCTTTTTTGGTGTCAGTGCCGATAACATTTTGAGAGGCAACGCCTTCTGTAATTTTCAGCGCAATTTCTGTTTTACCCATACCCGGTCGAGCGGCGATAATGACTAGGTCAACAGGATTGATACCCCCCATAATTTCATCTAATTCACGGATCCCAGTTTTTAGCGTGTCTGACTCCTCGCCTTTGTTAACACGTTCTTGTAAAACCTCTGTGTAATCTTCGATTAACGACGATACATGAACGGGAGAAATATCACCTTTCGATGAGTGCATATCAGATGCCTGAGCAAGAAAACTTTCCATTGCCTCACTGGCTTGTTCAATGGTTCCGTTTTCAATCACACCGCGCACAGAATCCATTAGCCGGATCATCGCTCTACGATTGTGATTATCGGTCACCATCTTGGCGTAGCCTTTCAGGTTGGCTGCGCTCGGACAATCCTTGGCTGTTTGGATAATACTAGCTAGATGCTCACTACCCATCCCTTCAGCAACCATCATCATATCGATGACACCGCGAGACTTAGCCTGTTTTTGAATAACTTGATAGGCTTCGCGATAGAACCTAACTGAAAATGATTCAGGCTCTAAAGTGGCTAAAACATCCGAGGCATCAGGTGTTAACCCTGAAATTAACAAACCGCCAATAACACTTGCTTCAAATTCCGTATTGATCACTTAAAACCCCCTGTCAGCAAATTTACCTTCTCGAACACCTGTCAACGTTGTTTCTCTTAGCAGATAATCAATATCAGCCGTCCAACCTGTATCGTTTTCACCAAAATAAAATGGCTTAGCCATTCGAACAAAAGCTCTAACGTAGGCTCGCCAACCATCAACATTTGCCGTTGCAAGGTTTTTGATTATCTTCCTGATCCGTGTTTTACGTTTCTCGTTAGCTTCAACAGCATGAGGTAGTCTGTCGCCAACTTCCTCGTTGTAGGCGTTGAGATATTCATCGTAGTTAATTGGAGTTGATTTTCTCTTGGTAGGTTTTACTGATTCCCCCCCTTTCACCTCGTGAGGGGTAAGGGGTGTATTACTTTCTTTCTTTTCTTTTGTAATAGTTTCTTTTGTGTTTAGCTGACTTGGCTTATGTGAATTAGCCGTTTTAGCTAATGTTTTATTAGCCGACTTAGCTAATGTTTCGCTAACTTGGCTAATATTGAAGTTCCACTCAGTAAAATCTTTGTTAATTCCAATTTTATTACCTGATGAAATAACAATATTCATAGCAATCATTTCATTCTTCGCTTTGCAAACATGAGTATGATGAATGCCTGTCATTTCAGCTATTTGAGTATTTGTAATACGGTCTAACTTTTTGCCGAAGCCGTATGTCTTTCTGATGATCGCCATAACGACTTTTAGTTGTCTCGCTGTTAAATCTGCACACATAACAGCTTCAAGTAGGTCGTTGGCTATTCTTGTGTAACCATCTTCAAGATTTGCCACTGTTGACCTCTCTTGCCGTCGTTGATTACCAAAATCCGCATATGCAACATTGCTATTCATCGCTCTTACCTCCTAGTACCTGTTGACGATGTTCAGTGCGTATTTTTGCGTCCTCAAGTATTTCTCTGAGGCACTTAACACCGTCCTGAGTAACCAATCTGTTAAAGCGATTTCTAGCGTTGTTTTTATGCACAGCACTATGATTAAATCGTTGTTTCATGGTATAATTCCCTTATTCCTAAGCTGTATCAGACAAGAGAAACCTAAATTTCTCTTGTCGTAATTACTGGTTATTGATACAGTGTATTTGTTAGTCTAAATGGTTAAATCCATTTGTTGAGAAGCCTCAGTGACCGCTGGGGCTTTTCTTTTAATCTTTCCCTTCACTTCAAGCATCTGAATTAATCTCTCTGCGTAATCACCTTCAATGACAACCTTTGTTGGTTTCTCGCTAATGGCGACTGAATCAGGTGGCAATCCAAGCTCTGTTATTGCTTTGCAAGCAAGCTCAAATATTCGATTTTTATCACGACTTGAAGTTGATGGATGAACGCCTAGCATTTTTGCCAGTCCGTTATTTCCGACTGAATACATTTGTTTTAGATAGAAGCTCATCAATTCATTTGACGAACATTCAACTTTGATAGTTTTTGATAGTTCCATTTGTTAAATTCCTTCTTAGATTACTTCCCATATTGGGAACAGCAGTAATGATCCGTGGCTCATTCCATATGAGCGGATTGTTTGCTCTGAGAATTTACTCTGAGCTGGCTAGTGATGTTAAAGAGCGTTTGTGTTACCAGTATTTATTACCCAAATCCCATAAGTGTGGTAAGTCAGGGCGAATGTCTTTTCCTTTAACTTGACCATTTGTAGCTTTAACAATTAACGGGATGTGTTCAGGTGATACTTTTGCCTTGTTATGTAGCCACTTAAAAACTGCTTGCTGTGTAATGCCACATGCTTCACCTAGTTTTTTCTGTGTCCCTACGATATCAATGGCGGTTTTAATTGCTTCATTCATAAAAAAACCTCCGTTGTTTATCTTCATATAATAAAACCTTAGTTGTTTTTAATCAACAACTATATTCGTTTGAATGACAACAACCTTGGTTGTATATTTATGACTATGAAAACTACTCTTGCACAACGATTAAAAAAGGCTCGAAGATTGTCTGGCCTATCTCAAAAGGAATTAGGTGAAGCTGTAGGTGTATCCCAAGCCGCAATTCAAAAGATTGAGGTGGGAAGCGCGCAAAACTCAACCAAGCTAATAGAAATAGCTAAGGTTTTGAGGGTCTCTCCTGAATGGTTGTCGTCTGGTAATGGCGATGATCCAACACTGCCTGCTATCCATACATCCGAAGTAAGTAATATAAATACCGCTACACATTCAGAGATTGGGTCTGGTGTTAGTAATGCTTATAAGGTTGAGATACTAGACATTCAAGCTAGCGCAGGACCAGGAGTGATGGTTATCGATGATTTCATTGAGACAATCACGGCTATTGAGTATTCAGCTGATGAAGCCAAAAGATTATTTGGTGGTAGACCTTCAAATACGATAAAGATGATCACTGTAAAAGGTGACTCTATGTCAGAAACATTTGAACCTAGAGATCAGATATTCGTAGATATAACCACAAACTTTTTTGACGGTGACGGGATTTATGTGTTCGTTCTGGATAACCAGCTCTACATAAAGAGATTACAGAAGCAGCATAAGCGCCTAGCTGTCATATCAGATAACTCAAGGTATGAGACTTGGTATTTAGATGAGGAAGCCATTAGCGGTCTTTATATCCACGCTAAAGTGCTAGTTAGCCAATCAATAAAATATAGGTTCCACGGTTAACCCAATGGCCTGACGACACGTTTTAATAATCTTATTTTAACCGATAGATGGCTATAAACATAACTACGATAAGTCCAATGCAAATAGCCAATAGGTTTCCATACTGGCTTTGTAATACTGCATTCGCCTTTTCTAATTCAATGATTTTGGCTTCCAAGTTAGGCATAGGAACCTCGATAGTGGATGAAATAGTTAAGTGGGTTATTGCAAATACTGAAAGGATTATATCAATCGTTGCAATAATTGCATCATACTTTATTGGTGTTTATTCGAACAGACGCAACGACCTGCGCAAAGAGTTTAATTCAGTTGCAGACCCTATCTACATAAGGCTCATTAAAGCCAAGAAAGATCTAGATTTAGGGCTATGTGTTCACCGTTCTTTAGTTAATGAAAAAGAAATATTAAATCTTTCTATCCATATGAAAGAAAAGGAAAGAGAAAAACTGATAGTGGCTTATAAGGAGTTTTGTGATGCTGTATCAATGATTAAGTGGGATAAGTATCACAAACCAACTTTAGAAGACGATGTAAGACAGCAGATAGTAGAAAGCCTTAAGCCTCTTATAGACTTAACAAAACATAGATAACCCCAGCCCTCCACGCGAGGGCTTTTTTGTGCTCTCTCCCCTCCAAAGAAGTGATCTGCATTCCAATCTGAGATTTATTTGAAAATAAATTACCAACAAAAACAACAAAATAAAACCAAGGTAATATAAAAACACCAATATAAACAACTTTGGTTGTTGACAACAAAACAACTATAGTTTTAAATATAACTCATCGAAGGCAAGGAGCCATAGATAAACAGGATGTTCGCTCTTTAACAATTAAGAACGCTCAGAATAAATTTTCAGAGCAACCACTGAGTGGTTTTTGGGGTGCGGTAGCCCGCTGTGAATCGGAAGTGAACTATTCGCGATAGTCATTACGGTTGCAATACGCCGTCAAGTGCCTGCTGAGTGCGCACGATGCAGGCAGGCTGACAGCAAAAGCTTAGGGCGCCATGTGTGAAGCATGGAGATAGCAAGTAGATTGCCCGCACCACCAAAGATCACTTAGGAGGCAAATATGGCAACAATAACTTTTAAAGAGAGCTCAAAAATTCGCAGGCGCAGAAGGCAAGGTGAGTTTTTGGCTCGAAAGATAGCTATGAGAAGTCGCTCAGTGGAAGAAATTTGGGATTCAATATTTGGCGTTGAGAAACCAGAACGCCCTGTTCTATCACTCAAACAAACAAAATACCAGCCGTCAGTAGATAACTGCTGCTTACCTAATGTAGCAGTATTTTCAGGAGTTAAAACAAAACAGCCGAACAGTGAATTCGGGGTTACGGCGAGGGGGTAGATATGACGTTATTTGAATTTATGAATAGCAGTAGAACGGATGGGTTTCTATGTAAGCGGGTTCACTGCAATGATGGATATTATGTAAGTATTCAAGCAAGTTATGGACACTACTGCTCACCGCGTCAAGACTTACCATCTGAGGATGATCAACTAATAAACGCCTATGCAGAATGTGATGATTGCTTTACAGAAACGGTTTATCCATACGTTCCAAAAGAGGTTGTTATTGCTTTGATTGAAAAGCACGGCGGAGTGAAAGTTAGTTAGCTAATTACAGTCCATTCCGTGGGCTGTGGTGAGTTGATTAATAGATAGGAGATAGAGATGGAACCAAGGGATTATCGATTTTATAAAATTAGCAAAGAAGCTACCGAGCAAATCAAAAAAGAAACTGACGAAATCCAAGCTAAACGGCAGAAACTACTCCACGAAGCCATTGAAAGTGTTGGAGCTAAAGGCGTTAGCTTTAGTAATTCATGGGGCGATAACGGAACAACCATTCGATCATTCGCTTTTAGTGTGGATAAGGAATTTGATTTTGCAATAAAGGAAATTCATAGAGCTAACGAATTAAAAGTTATTCGAGCAAAAGCTAACTCGAAGAAAGGTAAAGAGTTTAACGCCGCATTAGACGCAGCGAAAGATGAACTCAATGACAAGCTCAAAGATTTACCATGCTTTAAAGACTACATCATCAATAAGTTTGATATTCAATGCTGCTCTATTAGCCAGCACGGTAGCGGTGCTGGAATGCGAATGCTAGAGACGATTGTCGGATACCCACAAACCGACAAAAGCTTTCTTATTTGTGCCATACCAAATCATGAGAGAGGTATGGATAATCAACCAAACATTCCAGATTGCTTTGAAGAGATAACCTACGGCGTATTTTACGATTTATCAAACAGTAAATAGCATCGTGTTTAGTTAATAACGGAGGGGGTATGGCAACCCTCGGTCAGCAGTAACCCCACCACTTAATCATTCATATAAATAGGAAATCATCATGAGTCAGTGGATTAAATACTCAGAACAAAAGCCAGAAAAAGCAGGTGTTTATCTCTGGCGAATGGATAGTAAAACAGTTAAAGGCGAAAAGGTAATCGCAAGAAAACGAATGCGAAGTAGAGGTGCAGGTTATCAATCAGTCTTATCACCAGAGTTTGATTATTGGGATGGGTATCGTTTACATGTTCCAGGTGATCTTGAGTGGATGGAGGATGACGAAACAAATCCTGAGATAGCCTTCACAGGATGTGAGAATATATCTGAGTGTCCGTTTTGTAAGAAAGCCCCATCACTAAATGCATACAGCCATTTTATTTCACCTAAACCGCAAAGTTTAAATATATTCACCCTAAAATGTTGCGCTTGGAATGGTTCACCTACATATGATGACCCAAGAGAGCTAATAAAACGCTGGAACAACGCAGTATCTAAATAACCCCCATCAAACACATTTAATATCGCTATTAATAGTGAGGAATACGCACATAAGGAAGATAGGAAATGGCAAATGAATTAGTCGTAATCGAGCAAGCAACGGCGCTGGATTTGTTTACAGCACCTGAAAAAGTAAATCAGATGCTAGAGCGCATTAAATCTCTTGCAGAAGAAGAGCAAAAAGAACTCGATAGCGATTTATCAGTAGTTAAAAACCGAAAAGCATTTGCTTCTCTGGCGTACAAGGTCGCTCAAACAAAAAAGTATATCGACAAGGAAGGTAAAGCAGTTGTTGATAAGTTAAAAGAGCTACCTAAAAAGGTTGATGCTAGTCGTAAGCTATTTCGTGACGAATTAGATGCATTAAGCACAGACATCCGCAGCCCACTAACAGAGTGGGAAGCGCAAGAAAAGGCTCGTGAAGAAGCCGAAGCGCTTAAAAAGCAAATCGAGCTTGACCACGAAGAAGCGCTGCAAATGAACGAGTTGTTTGATTTACGCAAAGCCGAAGAAGAGCGCAAACGCATTGCTCGCGAAGAAGAAATGAAGAGGCAAGCTGCGGAACAGGCACGATTTGAAGCTGAACGTAAAGCACAGCAAGAAATTGAAGCAGCAGCTAAACGTGAACGTGAAGCTAGAGAAGCTGCTGAGCGTGCAGAGCGTGAAAAGCAGGAGGCAATTCAACGTGCAGAGCAAGCAGCAAAAGAGGCTCAGGAACGAGCAGAACGCGAGAAGCGATTAGCTATCGAAGCTGAGCGCAAGAAAGCACAGGAAGCTGAGCAAACACGATTAGCTGAGGAAGAGCGTAAACGTCAGGAAGATGCTAAACGTCAGGCTGATAAGGAACATCAGAAAGCAGTTAACAATAAAGCTATGCAAGGTTTAATTGATGCTGGCATTCCAGAAGAGTGTGCCAAGAATTGCATTATCGCTATCGCTAAAAACTTAGTATCAAACGTAAAAATTCACTACTAACCCACCGCACCAACACCAGAGAAACCAAATAACAATCGCTATCTCAATAGTGAGAATTTCGCATGAACATAGACACTATATTCAGCGCCCTACTTCTATTCGCAGTCATTTCATTAAGTCTAATTATCGCAAGGTAAATTATGAAAATTAACCAAGATATTTTCCGTCTGGCGCAAGCTCAGGCGCAGGTAGCTATTCGCCAGAAATGTGAGGATATCTGGTGGTTAGCAATGGAATTGCTCAAAGAAAGCTATCAGGAGGGTTTATGCAAATAGCCTTCAAAAATGCTCAAGGAATGAGGGTTAACACGGACGATAAAACAGTCATGGAATTTGACGACAGTAGCAAGCTCAGTATTGAGACAGGAAGTTTCAGTGAGCTGGCTAAGGTAACAGAAATCGACCCAGTTGAAGCTCTGCAATGGATTATGCAGTTCGACAAGGAAGAGATTGACAGGATTGTCAATGAAGCAAGCAAGGATGCACCTGTTTCTAAGATGAACCTACTAAGGAGGGTTGCGTGACTCAGCATCAACAATGGTTAGAAGAATTACGCAGGAAGCGTAAAGAATCGCAGGAACGCGAATACAGTGAGTTTATGTACCAAACGGAAGTGTTAGGACAGCAGGGATTGCCAATACCAATAAAGGACTTTGCAGGAGATTTTCAATGAATACATTTAGTAATAAGGCTTATCCAACCACGGCATACCCTCGGCATGGTGCCTCGATGCAAAAAAGGAATTTTGATGAGGCTCTTGCTCACGCTATCGCTGTAATAGATGGAAAAGCGCCAAATGATACGCCATCAATGCAAGAGCAGAAGTTAGCAATGCAATTACATTGCATGAATCTCGAAGCATCGAAAAATCACCCTCCTCTGCCTCCTCACATTCAAGCGTTACGTGATGCAGAAAGGAAGTCATCATTTAGTGAAAACATTGATGTCGATTATTACGGGGGTAATAAGCGTCCTGGTCAATATCTTGGAGATTAATATGACCGCTGTATACAAAGCAATAAGCAATGTTGCCAAGGAAATGGCAGAAATAGGAATTAAAAAGGAAAGTAAAAATCAACAGCAAGGATTTATGTTCAGAGGGATTGACGCAGTATATAACGCGCTCGCCCCTGCTCTAGTTAAGCATGGATTACTTATTCTTCCACGGATCATTGAGCGCTCAGTCACGGAAAGACAAACGCAAAGAGGTGGTCAGTTATTCTACGTTGTGGTTAAGGCTGAATTTGATTTTGTTGCCACGGAAGATGGCAGTAAGCACACGGTAGTGACCTATGGTGAGGCTATGGATAGCGGAGATAAAGCCACAAACAAAGCCATGTCTATCGCGTATAAATACGCGGCATTTCAGGCATTCTGTATTCCAACAGAAGAAACAGCAATTGATGCAGATGCTGAAGCTCATAATGTAGCGCCACGGACGGCAGAGCAAGTATTGGCTGATTACACCAATTTTCTTGGCGCAGCGACAAATCAGTCACAAATCATGGATGAGTACAAAAAAGCATGGAATACATTGGCTGGCACTGAATCACAAAAGGAATGTGAACGTGTGACAGGTATTCGAATTAAAGAACTAAAAGGGGCTGCATAATGGCAAGTAAAGGCGTAAACAAAGTTATTCTTATCGGTAATTTAGGGCAGGATCCAGAAATCCGTTATATGCCTAGTGGTGGTGCAGTAGCAAACCTGACACTAGCCACATCGGAATCGTGGCGCGACAAACAAACTGGTGAGATGAAGGAAAAAACAGAGTGGCATCGAGTATGCATCTTCGGCAAATTAGCAGAAATTGCAGGTGAATATCTGAAAAAAGGAAGTCAGGTATATATCGAAGGTTCTCTACAAACCAGAAAATGGCAAGACCAAGGCGGGCAAGACCGACACACAACGGAAGTAGTAGTCAATATTGGTGGAACAATGCAGATGCTAGGCGGTAACGGTGGTAATCAGGCAGGAAGCCAGAATCCACAGTCGCAAGGATGGGGTCAACCACAGCAACCGCAGAAGCCAGCACCACAAAATGAACCACCTCAAGATTGGGATGATCAAAAAATACCCTTCTAACCACCCTACCCGTTTAACCAAAGGATATAACCATGAGTATTGATTACGAGCCAAAGTTGATTGTTGGCACTGATATGGAAAAGGTAACTATTGATGAGGAGTCAATCGAATATTTACTGAATGACGACTACACACAACACGGGTCATACTTCAGTGGTCGATTTAGTTTTATTGGTAAAGAGGTGAGCGAAGAAGAAATTAAGAACCCTGATTTCGTGTATAGATATATATCACTCAAACACGAAGTAGCAAAAGAGCTAGGCGTTACACCTGATGATATCACGTTAAAAAATGGCGTTTTAATCATGTAATTAACCAACGGACTCAGTGCAAGGATGCAAACAGGAGATAGATATGACAAAAAAGATGAAATTAACCGCATACGATGAATGCGGCAATGAAGTGAACGGAGTTTCGCTAAGTGTTACCGAGAGCCAGTGGAACGCCATGAGTAGAGATGACCAAGCGGAAGTAGAGAAAAACACTCTAGCTATGTTATTTGAGGTTCGTGTATCTCCATTCTTGGATTCAAATAAAATTAACGAATACAAAATGAAAGATGTGATTTTTGATTATTGCAAAGGAGAAGGCGTTGAACTTAACGAAGGCATTCGTCAAATCATTGAATTATTAAAAACACAAATATAGTAGGGCGGCTTAATTTAACTCGCAGGGATGCAATGAAGAGGAATGAATGCCAATCCTTGGCAGATGCAAATTTAGATAAAGCTAGCTATAAACATGCCGAAAGGAGCTCTACTTACATAAGCCTGATTGTAAAAACCATTAGGCATTTTTATTTTAAGTGGAAGCTTGTTCTTTGCATGTACATTATAAATTGGCGGAAACTTGGAGTTATCATCCAATTTAAACGTTAAATTAGTATCACTAGATTCTCTAGCTATCAACTGATAATTCCTACCAAACACTTCTATTTCATAATATCGATTACTCATTTTTCTTCTTCCTCGTTAATGGTTGAAAATCGATCATATCACCAATAATTAAATAAATAAACCTTTTAAAACATGGCTTTACAGATTACATGTTTTGCTCAAAAACATATCAATAGAGGTAATTATGAAAGACAGTATTAAATTCAACAATGCTATGTTATCGGCTGTCATGGATGGCAGAAAAACGCAGATGCGCAGACCAATTGAGCCACAGCCCAAAGTAACCGAAGAAGAGTTACGAAACCTTAGTGCATGGCAAGAAGGTTACACACTATCAGAGCAAGTATGTGCAGCATGGCGGCATGGATTTGTTAATGTTGATTGTCCGTATGGTGAAACTGGCAACATCATTAACATTGCAGACAAGGATGGTAATATCAAAGGGAAAATTGAAATTACCAATGTTTGGGTTCAGCAAGTTCAGGAAGTATCACAAGATGATGCACACGCTGAAGGATTTGAACTTACTGGGTGGCGACCTACTTATAGTGACCCAGACAGTGGCGGTGAGACATTCACACCGTACGATAAATTCGCTGATGCATGGATAGATGTTTACGGAGAAGATAGTTGGAATAATAACGAATGGGTATGGGTTATTGATTTTAGCAAAGTAGACTAAGGAGGTATTTTGACAGTGGATTAGTCACATGGATGTGAGTATGATCCCCGCTTTAAATAAGGAGGGGTTATGTCAGTTAATAAAGAGCGCCGAGTTGCCAAACTAACGAGAATAACGCTATTTATTATTTTTGGGGTTGTTACTTTATTTATGGTAATAAAATTTCTTTTTATTTCCGAAGATGAGTCAGTTACCAAGTTTTCAGCATTTTTCACTGTAATATCATCATTAGGAATAATTGTTTCTGTTGTTATTTATTTAAACCAAAAATCAAGTGAAAATAAAAAACAAAAAGAAATTGATGTAAAGTTGCTTCATTTTATTAACATTAAAACATCTGATTTTATAGAAAAAATAAACCACGTTTTGTTTTTAATTCAAAATGAAAATGAATACAAACACATTAAAATAGAAGATGACTCGTTATGTTATGTTGAAATACCGGAGGATGATAATCCAAGGTTTTATAAAAAAAATCTAAGACTTAAAAACAAGAATGAATTTTTGGATAGGCATGCGGTATGGGCAAGCTTAGATTTATTCAAATTCGCAATGGAAGTTGATCTATTAAGCGAAGTATTTTTCAATAAAACAACATATTATATTAAATATAGCCATGAGTATGCTGGAAATTATATACCTGGCATATCAGATTACTTTCAATCAGATGTAGAAAGGGAATTGCTTACTGATTTTTTAAATGAAACAAAAGAAAAAATAAGATATAACATAACTAAATTTAATGACTAACATCTACCCTGCACTAGCAGGGTTTTTTATACCTAAATTTCAGAGTGACAATTAATGCAAATAATCGGATATGTATTACTTATGCTAATACAGGGTTCTGCTGTGCCTGTAACGGAAGATATATACACGCAATCGGAATGCAATAAACGTGCTGAATATTTAATGTCAGTGAGGAATATTGAGGTTATTTGTGGAGAGGTGATTCATGAAAATAACAATTGAATGTAAAGATAATGAGTATTTATTTGCTCTTGAAGTAGCAAAAACAATTATCAGCAATAAACCAGATGTTAATGCGTTAGCTGTGGCTACTGGTGATGGAAAAACAGCGTATGGTAAAAAATCACACGCAGGAAATTACAAAATAACTGTTAAGGATTAATCAATGAATAAATACACCGAACTATCTAATTTCGAGATTAATAAAAATGTATTCATTTGCGAGTGTGAAGATAACTGCATTCAATACAAACACATTAAGCAACGAACTGGTAATTTACAATTATTTCAGCGTCAATTAAAAGCCACCATAAAAAATGATAACGAAGAAGCATGGGAAGAAACAGAATGGATTGATTTCTTTGATGAAGGGATGGCAATGAACTTAGTTAAAACAAATAGAATTGCGATTAATCCAAGAGGTGATGTTTGGGAGTGTGGGGTAGGCTGGAATACAGTGGAAGATAAAAAACTAACTCGCGCGATATGCATTGCTTATTTATTAAAAAAGGATTCTGAGAATGAGAATAACAACAACAGTTAAAAATAAAGATGACAATGAATTAATTCGTTTCACTGGTAATTGCCTATCTGATTTCTTAATGCGTGGTGAAAATGAGTGTGCTTATTCACTTAATAATATGCAAGCATGGATAATAAGAAAGAAAAACGGAAATATATCAGTTAAAGGTTATCGAGTTTAATAATTAAATACCTTTCATCAAATATTAAATAAATAGAAAATAGCATAGGTGAATTATGAGATTAATAATTCGCGGTGAAGTCACACCCATAGAAAGGATTGCTATTAATGAGGCACTGGAAGCCCATAAAAAGAAATATAATCGAACTGGAATAATCGTTAGCCACAAAATAAAGATAGGAAAGAATATTTATCCCGTCGAAATAGAAAACTGTCGTAAATCATATATGGTCACTTTGCGTAATAAAAGGCAAAGACTATGAATGCACAAGCAATGGAAAACGCACGAAGGCAAATAGCAAAGGAATGCCTCATCGAACTCAGAAGCCACGGAATACCCAACGACAAATTAACAACTAAAATCCTCAATAAATACACACCAAAGTTTAAGCCTTTAAATAACATGAATTATCAGGACAAGATGGTTCTATCGTATTACCTACGGAAATTACAAAAGGAAGAGAAAGATGGAAGGAATAACTATACCTAGGAAAGAAGCTGCGGAATTTATTGGTATATCAGAAGACACTCTTTCTCGTTGGTGCAAGCTAGGATTGATTGCATACACAAGAAAGGATCCATCAAAGAAAAACTCTCCATACCTATTTACGAGAGCTGCATGTATTGCGGCAGCTAATAAATCAATTCACAATATACCAGTGAACGCTGGTGAGACACGAGAGGGAAAATCATGTCTTTATTCAGAAGAGGTAAAATATGGTACGGAAACTACACGACGCCAAGCGGTAAAAGAATCAAGGAATCTCTTGGCACAGAGGACAAGAAGCTCGCGCAGGAGTTGCACGACACAAGAAAGGTCGAGCTATGGCGCATAGAGCGACTTGGTGACTTTCCTGATGTTACTTTTGAAGAAGCTATTGTGAGATGGATAGAAGAGAAAGCAGACAAAAAATCACTCGATGACGATAAAGGTAGGCTTTCTTTTTGGCTGGACCACTTTGAAGGATGCCGACTTAAAGATATTACAGAAGCCAAAATATATTCTGCTATCAATAAGATGGTAAACAGAAAAGCAAGGGAGAGATGGGAAAAACAAGCGGAATCAGCTAAAAGAAAGGGAAAGGAAATCCCCGCATTTACTGATGTCCCTGTCAGTAACGCAACCAAAGCAAAGCATCTCGCCATCATGAAATCTCTGTTAAGAGCTGCTGAACGTGACTGGAAATGGTTAGAAAAATCTCCCGTTATCAAAGTTCCAACAATCAGAGAAAAGCGGGTTCGGTGGTTAGAGCATCATGAAGCTAAAAGACTGATTCAAGAATGCCCTGAACCACTGAAATCCGTAGTTACATTTGCATTGTCCACTGGATTAAGGCGATCCAATATTATCAATTTAGAGTGGAGTCAAATTGATATGCAAAGGAAAGTTGCATGGATAAACCCAGAGGATAGCAAATCAGGCCAAGCAATTGGTGTTGCTTTAAATGACACTGCTTGTCAGGTTCTTAAGGAGCAAATAGGAAACCATCACAAATGGGTATTTGTTCACACTGAATCAAAGAAAAGACCAGATGGAACATTAACGCCAAGTGTTAGAAAAATGCGAGTTGATTCTAACACGGCATGGAGGACGGCACTAAAAAGAGCTGGAATAGAAAACTTTCGCTTTCATGATCTGCGCCATACATGGGCGAGTTGGTTAATTCAGTCAGGAGTACCGCTTTCAGTATTGCAAGAAATGGGTGGTTGGGAGTCAGTTGATATGGTTAGAAGGTATGCACACCTAGCGCCAAATCATTTAACCGAGCATGCAAAGCAAATAGACAGTATTTTTGGCGCTTGCGTCCCAAATCCGTCCCACTTAAGAAAAGTAGAGAATTTAAAATGAGTGTAACTGTTTGATTTTAAATGGTACGCCCTACAGGATTCGAACCTGTGACCTACGGCTTAGAAGGCCGTTGCTCTATCCAACTGAGCTAAGGGCGCCTAGAAAAGATAGGCGTCATCGTTCGTGCTGATAACGGGTGTGAATTATACGTTCAACATTCTGAGAGTCAACGCTTTTTCAACGATATCAATCTATGTGGTTAAAATATGGCAAGGAAGCGACTGACAGATTGCTCTTGATCTGACAAAATAGACACATACCGTAATTAGATAATTTGGATGTACAGATGTCAGCAAGAATTATAGATGGGAAAACGATTGCGCAGACCATTAGAAGTGAAGTTGCAGAAAAAGTAAAACAGCGTCTTGAAGCAGGCAAACGCGCCCCTGGTTTAGCTGTTGTTTTAGTGGGTGATAACCCAGCATCGCAGATTTATGTCGCTAGCAAACGCCGTGCTTGTGATGAAGTAGGCTTTGTTTCTCGTTCTTATGATTTACCCGATACAACCAGTGAAGCTGATTTATTAAACCTAATCGATCAACTTAATAATGATGACACTATTGATGGTATCTTAGTACAGCTTCCTCTTCCTGCTGGTATCGATAATGTCAAAGTATTAGAACGCATCCATCCTGATAAAGATGTTGATGGTTTTCATCCTTACAATATTGGACGTTTATGTCAACGTGCACCTAAATTGCGCCCTTGCACACCGCGCGGTATTGTCACACTGCTAGAACGTTGCGATATCAATTTGTATGGTTTAAATGCCGTTATTGTTGGTGCATCTAATATTGTTGGCCGTCCAATGAGCTTAGAGCTATTACTTTCAGGCTGCACAACAACTGTTACTCATAGATTCACCAAAGATTTGCGTTTTCATGTCGAACATGCTGATTTGTTAATCGTTGCTGTAGGTAAACCTAACTTTATTCCTGGAGAATGGATAAAACCTGGTGCTATCGTTATTGATGTAGGTATTAATCGCCTTGAAAATGGTAAAGTAACAGGTGATGTCGATTTTGCACAAGCATCAGAGCGCGCAGGCTGGATTTCACCGGTTCCTGGTGGCGTAGGCCCAATGACAGTAGCAACTCTTATTCAAAACACTTTACAGGCATGTGAAGAGTACCATGATCCTGAAACAGGTAATTATTAAGCAATGGAAAAATTTCAATTAGATGGGCACGACTATGTTGAGCTTTGTGATTTATTAAAACTTCAAGGCTGGACAGAAAGTGGTGCTGCAGCAAAAAATCTTATTGCTGAAGGTAAAGTCAGCGTAGATGGCAAAGTGGAAACACGTAAACGCTGTAAGATTATAGCAGGCAAAGTTGTAACCTTTGGTGAGTTTTCAGCCACCGTCAGCAAATAATCAGCAATTTGATTGTGTTACCCAAAGCGTTACTTTGTAAGTAGCGCTTTTCTTATTTTTAATGCTTTTTTCCTCTCTATCTTGTTTTTTGAGTTGTTTTATCTTCTTTTATTTTAATCTCTAAAATAAAAAATAAGATAACGATTTGAATTTTAATATTTTTATTAATATAAAACTCAAATTATCTAATTTAAATCATCTTTTTAAACATCATTTATGGTTATAATCTATTATCTTAAAAAGAATATATTTATCATTTTCAAAGATATAACATAACAATGTAAAACATAATGTATTGTTTTATATATAAATATTAATTATAGATATAATATTCAAAACTAAAACAACAATCTTTCAGTGACTATTTTGTCTGTTTATTATTGATTTAAAGTGCTAAAACGTGATTTAGATCTAATTTTTCCTTACTTTAGATAGGCAAAAGAGCATTGTTTGTACTAAATTACAACTTATAATTTGAAACGATTCAGCCTAGTGATATTATTTAACAAGCAGTTTTACGCTATTTATGCATTATTTGATGTTTTATCTAACAGGAGATCTTATGCTTAACCAACCTATTCAAGGTAACGTTTTTACTCTTATTACAGAGAAAAAATGCTTACCTATTCTATTGCTTAGGGTAAGAAATTAGCATGAGACGCAGAGTCGCGACCATTACCCTCAATCCTGCTTATGATCTCGTGGGATTAAGTGCACCTATTGAACTTGGTGAAGTTAACCGCGTTAAAACAGCGGGTTTTCATGCAGCAGGCAAAGGTATCAATGTTGCCAAAGTCTTAAAAAGCTTAGGCGTTGATGTCACTGTAGGTGGTTTTTTGGGTAAAGAAAATCAAGATGGTTTTCAAAAAGAATTTAGTGAATCTGGTATTGTGAATCGATTTCAATTGGTTGAAGGTCGTACACGTATAAATGTAAAACTGACTGAGCCAAATGGTGAAGTGACAGATTTTAATTTTTCAGGCTTTGATATCACTAAACAAGATTGGAATAAATTCGTTAACGACTCGCTAAGTTGGGCGGGTCAGTTTGATATGATTTGTGTTAGTGGGAGTGTTCCCCCTAGTGTTGATTTAAATGATTTTACTGCCTGGATGACAAAACTACGCAGTGAATGCATGTGTATTATTTTCGACAGTAGCAGAGATGCCTTTGTCGCTGGATTAAAAGCATCGCCTTGGTTGGTAAAACCTAATCACCATGAGCTAGAGATTTGGGCTGGTAAACCTTTACCCGAACTTTCAGATATCGTGCAAGCGGCACAAGATTTGCGTCAGCAAGGCATTGCTCATGTTGTAATCTCATTAGGTGAACAAGGAGCAATGTGGGTCAATGCATCTGGTGCTT
Organism: Proteus hauseri; assembly: GCF_004116975.1. Classification (NCBI taxonomy): domain Bacteria; kingdom Pseudomonadati; phylum Pseudomonadota; class Gammaproteobacteria; order Enterobacterales; family Morganellaceae; genus Proteus; species Proteus hauseri. Next base: position 625,447 of record NZ_CP026364.1, read on the forward strand.
GGATGGCTAAACCACCTAAATGTGATGTTGTAAGCACTGTAGGTGCGGGTGACTCTATGGTTGGTGGGCTTATTTATGGTTTAATGATGCGCCAAACAAGTGAACATACATTACGCCTTGCAACAGCCGTTTCAGCCCTAGCGGTTAGCCAAACCAATGTAGGTATTACAGATCGCGAGCAACTCGCTCGTATGATGACTGAAGTTGAATTAACACCATTAAAATTATAAATATACCTTTATGCTCCCTCGCCTACCAACGGCTCATTAGATGATAATAACAACTCAATATAATGAACAAAAAATATCGGATAATAAATATCCGATATTTTTATTTAGCTTATTTAACTGAGCATCTCAGACAAATATTACCTCAGAAAAATATTAGTTATTACGACGCCACGTTGTTCCTTGTGAGCTATCTTCTAATACAATTCCCATCGCCGTTAATGCATCTCGAGCAATATCAGCGGCTGCCCAATCTTTATTTTTACGCGCATCATTACGTTGCTGAATTAACGCTTCAATTTTTGCGACATCATCCGCACTTTCAGTTTTAGCGCCACTTTGTAAAAAGTGCTCTGGTTCTTGTTCTAATAAACCAAGTACTTTAGCAAGCTTACGTAGTACGGCTGCTAATCCATTGGCTCCATTGATATCAACCACTTTTAGGCGATTAACTTCACGAGCTAAATCAAATAGTACTGAATAAGCCTCAGGTGTATTGAAATCATCATTCATTGCTTCAATAAACTGAGCTTCAAATGCTTCGCCTCCTTCGGGTTGCGCATTTGAATCTGTACCACGTAATGACGTATATAAACGCTCTAACGCGGTACGAGCCTGTTTTAAGTTTTCTTCAGTATAATTTAGCTGACTACGATAATGACCTGATAATAAGAAATAACGAACAGTTTCAGCATCGTAATACGCAAGCACATCACGAATAGTAAAAAAGTTATTTAGCGATTTAGACATTTTTTCTTTGTCTACCATCACCATACCAGAGTGCATCCAATAATTAACGTAAGGACCATCATGAGCACAAGTTGATTGTGCAATTTCGTTCTCATGATGTGGAAACATTAAATCAGAACCACCGCCATGAATGTCAAAATGATGGCCTAACTCTTTACCATTCATCGCAGAACATTCGATATGCCAACCAGGACGACCAGCTCCCCACGGAGACTCCCAACTTGGCTCTCCTGGTTTAGACATTTTCCATAGTACGAAATCCATTGGGTTACGTTTTGCATTAGCAATTTCGACACGAGCACCCGCTTGCAGTTGCTCTAGATCTTGGCGAGAAAGTAAACCATAATCAGAGTCTGTATCTATCGCAAACATCACATCGCCATTATCAGCAACATAAGCATGTTTACGTTCAATCAGTTTCTCTGTTAACGCAATAATTTCAGCAATATGATGAGTTGCACGTGGCTCAGAATCAGGACGAGCAATATTCAGTGCATCAAAATCTTTGTGCATTTCAGCTAACATTCGAGTTGTTAGTTGATCACAGGTTTCATTATTTTCTATCGCACGTTTGATAATTTTGTCATCAACATCCGTGACGTTACGGACATAATTAACATCGTATCCTAAAAAACGCAGATAACGGGTTATAGCGTCAAACGCCACAAATGTACGTCCATGACCAATGTGACATAGGTCATAAATAGTGATGCCACACACGTACATACCTATTTTCCCTGCATGGATAGGCTTAAATTCTTCTTTTTGGCGAGTGAGAGTATTATAAATCTTTAGCATCAGAGGACGTTCCCGTTTTCAACTGTACGTGTTTATTACATGTCTATATACGCAAATTACGTATGTAATAATAAAAATAGTAATTACGACGATAAAATACCAATATAACATTACCTTTATAAGGGTTTTGAACACCAATTACAAAAGCAATTCAGATTAACAACCGCTTATATTACTCTGCTCTGCACTTATTTTCACTGCCCAATCGTTGACTGTGAACAATCAAATTTCGCTTTATTAGCTAAAAATTTGACTAAAAGTGTTTTTTACTTATTTTACTCACAGATTTAAGCGAAAAAGACCCATGAAAAAAGATGAATACTGACTAAATAAGGTAATTGTGGTATAAAAAAAAGCACAATTGTTTCTGCCCAAGTCTGGGTAAAGCTAAAATTATATTAGGATCTAAATATGGTTACTTTTCATACCAATTACGGCGATATCGTGATTAATACATTTGCAGATAAAGCACCTGCAACCGTAGAGAATTTTTTAGACTACTGTAAAGAAGGATTCTACGATAACACTATTTTCCACCGCGTTATCAATGGATTTATGATCCAAGGTGGTGGTTTTGAACCTGGTATGAAGCAAAAAGCGACCAAAGCACCCGTTAAAAACGAAGCAAACAATGGCTTAAAAAATAACCGTGGCACATTGGCAATGGCTCGTACTAACGATCCACACTCTGCAACTGCACAATTTTTTATCAACGTAGCAGACAACGATTTCTTAAACTTCCGTGCTGAAAATGCAAATGGCTGGGGATACTGTGTATTCGCAGAAGTTGTTGAAGGCATGGATATTGTTGATAAAATCAAAGCAGTATCTACGGGTCGCAGCGGTTCCCACCAAGATGTTCCTCGTGAAGATATCGTAATCAACAGCGTTACTGTTAGCGAATAAGCAGCCACTTTTTATGTGTACGCTGTTTATCGCAGACCTACATTTAAGTGAACATGAACCGGCAATTACTGCCGGTTTTCTTCGCTTTTTAAAAGAACAGGCTGTTTATGCCGATGCGCTCTATATTTTAGGTGATTTTTTTGATTTTTGGATTGGTGACGATGACCCAAATCCATTACATCAACAAATATCTCAAGCATTAATGCAACTGAAAAATGCAGGTATTCCTTGTTATTTTATTCATGGAAATCGTGATTTTTTAATTGGTTCACGTTTTGCCAAAGAGAGTGGCATCACAATATTGCCGCAAGAAAAAGTACTTGAGATTTATCAGCATCGCATCTTAATTTTACATGGTGATACGCTTTGTACCGACGATGAGTCCTATCAACGTTATCGAAAAAAAGTACATAATAAGCTTATTCAACGCCTATTTTTGCTTCTTCCTCTTTTTATCCGGCTTCGTATTGCAGATAAAATGCGAACACGCAGCCAACATGCCAATCGTCATAAATCTGAAGCGATTATGGATGTAAATTCTCAAACAGTTATCGATACTTTTAAGCATTTTAATACCCAATGGATGATCCATGGCCACACCCATCGCCCCGCTATTCACACAGTTGAGATTGAGGGAGAGGATCATTACCGCGGTGTATTAGGCGCATGGCACACAGAAGGCTCTATGTTTAAAGTCACCGCTGAAAACATTGAATTAATCTCTTTTCCCTTTTAATTTACCACTGTCATTTACTCGATAAAAAGACGTTTTTTTCTTTACGCAAACGTTTTCCTTGACGTGTTAGCGTGATACTATCACTTTCTGTTTATCAGGCTATCTCTGTTTATGCTTACAGGAGCAGTTAAGTAATGTCTTCTCAAGTTGGTCTAAATACTCCTTCGCCACAAATTGCCATAGTTATGGGTTCTAAAAGTGACTGGGCAACAATGTCTCATGCTGCTGATGTATTAGATGCACTGCAACTTCCTTATCATGTTGAAATTGTCTCTGCACATCGCACACCTGATAAGCTATTTAGCTTTGCTGAAAAAGCAAAAGATAACGGCTTTGATGTAATTATCGCAGGTGCAGGTGGTGCAGCTCATTTACCAGGAATGTTAGCAGCAAAAACATTAGTTCCTGTTTTAGGCGTACCGGTACAAAGTGCTGCATTAAGTGGCGTTGATAGCCTTTATTCTATTGTTCAAATGCCAAAAGGTATCCCAGTTGGCACCTTAGCTATCGGAAAGGCTGGTGCAGCTAATGCGGCTTTATTAGCAGCACAAATTTTAGCCTTACATAACCCTATTATTTTTGATTCATTAACAGCATGGCGAACTACGCAAACTGACGATGTACTGAATAACCCAGATCCTAGGGAGGCGCTATGAAACCCGTTTGTGTCCTTGGGAATGGTCAACTTGGTAGAATGCTGCGCCAAGCTGGGGAACCCCTAGGTATTTCAGTTTATCCTATTGGGTTAGATGCAGAACCCGAAGCTGTGCCTTATCAACAAAGTGTTATAACGGCAGAAATCGAACGTTGGCCACAAACGGCATTAACTAAGGAACTTGAGCGTCATTCTAACTTTGTTAATCGTGATATTTTTCCGCTACTTGCAGACCGCTTACCGCAAAAACAGTTACTTGATGAACTCAATTTAGCAACTGCACCTTGGATGCCGTTAACATCCCCTGATCAATGGCCAGATATTTATGCTCAACTTGGTGATTTTATAATTGTAAAACGCCGTGTTGGTGGCTACGACGGCAGAGGCCAATGGCGTATTCATCCAGGCGAAGAAAACCAACTTCCTGCAGAAATTTATGGCGAATGCATCGTTGAGCAAGGGATCCCATTTTCTGGCGAAGTATCATTAATTGGTGCTAGAGACAACAACGGCAATTGTGTTTTTTACCCTTTAACACATAACCTTCATCAAGATGGTATTTTACGCATGAGTGTCGCACTACCAACGCCATCACCAACACTACAACAATCAGCCCAGCAAATGCTTGAGGCTATTCTTAATAAGCTTAATTATGTTGGTGTAATGGCAATGGAGTGTTTTATCCTTGGCAATAAACTACTTATCAATGAATTAGCGCCTCGCGTACATAACAGCGGTCATTGGACTCAAAATGGTGCATCAATTAGCCAATTTGAATTGCACCTACGCGCCATATTAAATTTACCGATGCCAACACCTGAAGTGAGTCAAACCTCGGTAATGGTAAATCTTATTGGTACTGAAGTGCATCCCCAGTGGCTGTCGTTACCTTTAGTCCATCTTCATTGGTATGAAAAAGAAGTGCGTCCAGCGCGTAAAGTGGGACATTTAAATATCACACACAATGATAACCAATCACTTCAAAACACATTAACTCAATTAAGCCCTCTGCTTGATGAGGCTTATCAGTATCCTATCAAATGGGCTTTAGAAAAATTAAGCTAGCAGTCCGACTCATAAAGTTAGAGAATAATAGCCCTTAACGAACAGACCTTTAAAATAAAGGTCTGTCATTCGCTATTTTCTCCTGATTATTCAGGTTACTGCACCCGTTTGATGGAGTCAGGATGCAAGCCACGCAACAGATTTTTGGCCCCGTGTATCAGTGGACTATGCTGATATTACTGGGTTTGGTGTATTTTTTAGCCACAGCAACTACGTTTACTTCGTTAGGTGTCGTTCTCCCAAGCATGATAAATGAGCTAGAGTGGAACTGGACACAAGCAGGTCTCGGTTTTACTTTGTTAGGATTAACCTGTGGACTTGCCAGTTTTTTGCCTACTCTGCTCATCCGTAAGCTCAGTGTTCGTCTTACACTATTAATTGGCTTAATGATTTTTGTCAGTGGTTTCTATTTTTTATATGAAACCTACACTATCGCTCGCTATTTTCTTGGTACCGCACTGTTAGGTATTGGTTTTACTCTGCTGGCAACCGTTCCCGGCACCTATGTTATCTCTCGGTTATTTGAAAAACAGTCCTTTGCTTTTGGTGTCTATTTTACTATTGGTGGTTTAGGTGGCGTTGCAGGCCCTTGGATCTATTTTTTAGCAACGCATTTATGGCATACATGGCGTATGCATTGGCTTATCTCTGCCATAGCACTCACTATTATTACCTTAATCACCATTTTATTTTTGCGTGAAGGAAAAACAGAACAAGAACATGCTAAAAAAATTAGCCAACTGCAAACTACTAAACGTATCTATCAAACCAAAGAGATTTGGACAGCTCGCCATGCTTTAAGAACATGGCAGTTTTATGTTATCGCCGCCACTTACACAGCATTTCTTTGGTGTGGTATTACCGTAAATAGCTTTGCCGTTGCTCATATTATTGAAAATGGCTTTAGTGAAACCATTGCTGCAACACTATTAAGTACGATGGCATTTATCAATGCATTTTCACGCTTAGCGGGTGGTGCGATAGGTGAATGGCTAGAACCGAAAAAACTACTTATCGCAAGCTTGAGTATTATTATTATCGGCTTATTCGCATTAAGTATGGCGAATTCATGGCTCTATCTGATTTTATTTACCATCTGTGTGGGTATTGGTTATGGCATGACCTTTTTAGCATCAAGTGTATTATTAGCTAATTATTTTGGTCGTGCACCCTATCTTGAGCTTTTCTCAGTAATGAATTTAATTTCAACACTGGCTTGTTTAGCACCTTTTTTTGCCGGTGCGATTAAAGATATATCGGGCAGTTTTACTCCTGCTTTTCTTATTCTGACTATTCCTGTTTTGCTTATCTTAGCGGTAACATTATTTATGCGGCCACCCGCTTATCCAACTTATCAACATGCTAGTGAAAAACAGAAATAAGCAGTTATTTTATTAAATCAGCAAGGTAGCTTAATAACTAAAGTAGCATCATATAAAAGCGATTTTATAAGGAGACGTTAGGCTGATGAATGAAGCATTAATAATGAAATACTCCATTGGTGTGGGGATTGTTTTAGCCTGTTTTATTGGCTTTTTGATTATTTCTTTTTTTCAACACAAAAAGAAAAAACGCCAAAGAAATATTATTATTCATATTAGCCAAGCTATCTTACTATGTAGTTTAGTGATTATCTTAGGAGAATACGTTGAAATGGCGATAGTGGATTTTAATCTCCACTTTATCTCTTTCAAACTGGTTAATTTCTTTACCTCTGCGGCTATTGCCTTAATTTTAATGCGAAAATTCTTTTTGCTGATTAATAGATTAGAGCAAAACCAAATTAAAAAAGGAAGTGACCCTACATCAGCACGTATTATTTCTCGTGTCTTTAAAATCACCCTTTTCGTCGTTATCATCTTATTATTTGGTGAACATTTTGGCATGAGTTTGTCGGGATTAATGACCTTTGGTGGCTTAGGCGGCATTGCCATTGGTATGGCAAGTAAAGATGTCATGAGCAACCTTTTTTCCGGTGTAATGCTCTATTTTGATCGCCCTTTTAATATTGGTGATTGGGTACGTTCTCCTGATCGTAATATTGAAGGTACAGTAGTGGAAATTGGCTGGCGTATTACCAAAATTATTACCTTTGACCATCGACCTTTATATATTCCCAATTCTGTATTTTCATCCATTAGCGTTGAAAACCCAGGCAGGATGACCAATAGGCGTATCGAAACAGAAATTGGTTTACGTTATGAAGATTCAGATAAAATCGGTGTGATAGTAGAAGATATCCGTAATATGTTAATGCAAAATGAAAAAATAGACACTCAGCAAACTATTCTGGTCTATTTTAATCAATTTGCTGACTCATCTCTTAATATCATGGTGTATTGTTTTACCAAAACAACAGTGTGGGGCGAATGGTTAGCCGCCCAACAAGAAGTTTATTTAAAGATGATAGATATTGTGCATAAACATGGCGCTGATTTTGCCTTTCCATCTCAAACTGTTTATATTGAAAAATCATCACCATTAGCACCACAGTAATTACAGGGAGAGGTTTATAGCTGAGCTATAAACCTCTCTTGCTTTTTATTCACTCTATTCCCTTATAATCAAAATGTTTTTTTATGCAAAATAACCGCATAAAACGATACTAATTTTCTTTTAATACATTCCATTCATATAAACAACCAAGTATATTGGCGGCATATTTGTTGACCCATAATAAAATCCAAGCCTAATGAAAAAAATGCAATTGGCATCTAGCCCAACGGTTTCACACTATTTTACGACTGAACGCACAGTTATTGACATTACAGGCGCCAATTTAACGCAAATATCAGCAGTGATATTGTCGTTAAATGCAGTTAATGCAGGTGAATTAAAACGTATTCAAAAAACAGAATTCCAATTACCTATATTTATTGCTGTTGGTCTTAGCGACACTCTTTCTGCTGATGTACTTAGTCAAGTTGAAGGTATTGTTATTATGGAGAACAGTGCTAATGAAAAAAACAGCATATTAATTGAAAAAGCAGCACTTCAATATGAAGAAAGTCTTACAACGCCTTTCTTTTCACGTTTAGTTAATTATGTCGCACAAAAGAATGTCGCTTTTGATTGCCCTGGTCATCAAGGTGGTGAATTTTTCCGTCGCCACCCTGCTGGAGAGCAATTTTATCAATATTTTGGCGAGAATTTATTTCGTTCTGATCTCTGCAATGCTGATGTCGAAATGGGAGATTTGCTGATCCACGAAGGTGCGCCTTATGATGCGCAGGCCTTTGCTGCACAAGTATTTAATGCTGATAAAACCTATTTCGTTCTAAATGGCACTTCTTCTTCAAATAAAGTTGCTTTAAATGCACTATTAGCGCCGAATGATTTAGTGTTATTTGATAGAAATAATCATAAATCAAATCATCATGGAGCATTGATTCAAGCGGGTGCGATACCTATTTATTTAGAAACAGCACGTAATCCCTTTGGCTTTATTGGTGGCATTGATGCCCACTGTTTTGAAGAGGATTATCTGCGTCAACAAATTGCAGAAATCACCCCAGAACGCCAATATGATAAACGCCCTTTCCGTTTAGCTGTTATACAGCTAGGTACTTATGACGGTACAATTTATAACGCACGACAAGTCGTTGATAAAATTGGACATCTCTGTGATTACATTCTGTTTGATTCAGCATGGGTAGGATATGAGCAATTCATTCCGATGATGAAACAGTGCTCTCCATTGTTACTCACACTAAATGAAACTGATCCCGGAATATTAGTCACACAATCGGTGCATAAGCAATTAGCTGGTTTTTCGCAAACTTCTCAAATTCATAAGAAAGATGTTCATATAAAAGGACAACAGCGTTATATCAATCATAAACGTATGAATAATGCATTTATGATGCATGCATCCACCAGCCCTTTTTACCCTCTGTTTGCTGCATTAGATATCAATGCAAAAATGCACGCAGGTAAAAGTGGTGAGGCAATGTGGATGGATTGTGTGAAACAAGGCATTGAAGCACGTAAATCATTAATAAAACAATGTCAGTTTATTAAACCTTTTATTCCTGAAATGGTTGATGGCATTGCTTGGCAAGATCATAACACCGATGAAATAGCCCACGACCAACGATTCTTTAATTTTATTCCTAATGATAATTGGCACTCTTTTGAAGGCTATGCCAATAATCAATATTTTGTTGACCCATGCAAATTAATGCTGACTACACCAGGAATTGATCCTCATACTGGTGAATATGAGGCTTTTGGCGTACCAGCAACTATATTGGCAAATTATTTACGCGAGCATGGCGTTATTCCTGAAAAAAGCGATCTGAACTCTATTTTATTTTTATTAACACCAGCTGAACATAGCGAGAAATTTGAACGCTTAATATCATTGATTATTAGATTTGAAAAACTATTAATTGAAGATGCGCCACTAGATCAAGTATTACCGTCTATTTGTCATCGTTATCAATCACGCTATCAAGATTACACCTTGCGTCAACTCTGTCAGGAAATGCACAATCTTTGTGTTACTTATAATATTAAATTACTGCAAAAGCAGATGTTTAGAAAATCACATTTCCCCAAACGAGCACTTAGCCCACAACAAGCAAATATTGAATTTGTGCGTGGAAATATTGAGCTTTTACCACTCAGTAAATTAAAAGGTAGGATCGCGGCAGAAGGTGCGTTGCCATATCCACCGGGTGTATTGTGTGCAGTTCCTGGTGAAGTTTGGGATGGCGCTGTATTACGTTATTTCCAAGCCCTTGAAGTTACCATCAATCAACTGCCGGGATTTTCAACAGAATTACAAGGTGTTTATACCCATCATGAAGAAGATGGTAGTAAAGGTATTTATGCTTATGTTCTAAAAAACTAACTAATTTATATATGACTAAATATAAAAATGCTGATGTCTTTAATAAACTGCACATCAGCATTTTTATTTGATGACACTAATTTGATTATTACTCGCCTTGGATCCGTCGATATTGCCCTTTATCTTGCAATAATCTAACACCTAATACACTGCCACAAAGTGAGAGTAAAAGTGCTGCTAATAAAGGAACCGTGATCCACATTAGCCACTGAGGCTGCCAAGGAAAATTAAATACTGATTTTTGCAATAAACTTAAGGCAACTTCGGCACCGATAGCGGCGGCGAGCCCTGCCATTAAACCTAATAATGCAAACTCGGCCCATAAAGTTCTGCGTAACAGTGATTTTCCTGCGCCTAATGTACGATAAACCACCAGCTCAATACGCCGTTGTGTCATTCCCACTTGAATCTGAGCGATCAGTAATAACCCACCACAAATCATCACAAGCCCAACCATTATCTCTAACGCACGACTGACTTGTTGTAAGATCTGCTGAACTTGCTGAATCAACGCGCCTGTATCTAGCACACTCACTGTCGGAAATTGTCGATTCAATGCCGTGATCAACGAACCATCTCCTTGGTAATAAAAACTACTCATCCATTTCTCAGGTTGATTACTCAATCCTTCTTCTGAAAAAATAAAGAAGAAGTTAGGACGAAGGTTTTCCCAATCAACATGGCGAATACTAGTGACAACGGATTTAAATTCGCGGGTATCACCCACAAAGGTTAATTCATCACCTAATTTAATTTCTAGTTTTTCAGCAACACCTTGATCAAGTGAAACGCCATTGCCAACAGGAGGCCAAGTTCCTTCAATAATCAGGTTATCTTTTGGTAACTCGCTATGCCACGTTAAATTCAATTCTCGACGAACCGTATTGTTGCCATTATCTCGCGCATCAGCCCACTCTTTAGCATTATTACCATTAATTTGCGTAAGCCTCGCGAGTACCACAGGATAAGCATCGGTTGGTGTTACTTTGTATTGCGCCATTAAGGTATTAATTTCTTGTACCTGTGGCTGCGACATATTAATTAGAAAGTAATTTGGGCTATCTTCGGGTAGCTGTTTTTGCCATTTTTCAAGTAAATCTCCCTGAATTAGCACCAACAGTGTGAGTAACATAAACGATAATGCAAAAGCGGCTAATTGCGTCATGGTTTGAAATGGCTGACGTAACAATCGTGTCACGGCTAAACGCGCACTTAATTGGCGAAATTTAAACTGTTTTAAGATCCACAGCCCTAACCAGCCAATAATACCTAATAAAAATGCAATAACGACAACACCCAATAAAATAGACCATAGCAATACTCCAGTTCCCGCAAATAGCGTTAAAGCACCAACTACGATTAATATCACTATTGGCAAATAATATCTCAGAGGCCAAACAGGAGCAGTAACATCACTACGTAATACGCGAGAAGGCTGCGTAGACATTAATTGGTGATAAGGCCTTAAACCTGTTAATAAAGCGATTAACAGCAAAGAACCCACCGACCACAGCCAAGGTAATAGGCTGGCATCGGGTAATGTTTTTGGTAACACTGGCGCTAATATCTGTAGCAAAATCGTTTCAAAAACCAAACCAACCAATGAACCCACAATAATTGCGGCAAAAATTATAACGCCCCATTGCCCAACAATCCATTTACGCAATGCCCGTTTATCAGCGCCTAATGTTTTTAATACTGCAATTAAGGTATGACGGCTACGACAGTAGTGAGTCATAGAAACAGCAACGGCGGAGATAGCTAATAACAGCGTTAATAGTGCAGATAACAATAAGAAATTTTTCGCTCTTTCCATAGATTGAGAGAGTGCACCAGTATCTTGTTTTAAACTATTCCAGCGCTGATCTGGCTTTAGCTGAGGATCAAAACGTTGCTGATAGGCATCAATTGCAGATTCATTACCCGCAAACATATACCGATAAGTGAGTCGACTTCCCGGTTGAATTGCCCCCGTTGCTTCAACATCATCTAAACTAATTAAAATCCTAGGTGCGATTTGAAAAGGATTAAATCCACTATCAGGCTCTTGAATTAAAATACCTGCTATCGTAAATGTGGCATCACCTACATCAATTTTGCTTCCAACATTGATATCTAATAATGCTAATAATCGAGCATCTACTAACGCTTGCCCTTTTTCTGGTTTTAAGCCTACAGGCTGGGTTTCTAATTCCCCATAAAGTGGATATAAATTATCCGCAGCCTTAACTAAGGCAAGTTGTGGTGTATCGCCTTCTGGTGCATACGACATGGTCGTAAATTGCATTTGGCGGCTCAGCATTAATCCCATTGTTTTAGCTTCATTTAGCCAATTTTCATCCACGGGATAAGATGCACGTAAAACTAAATCACCCGCAATTAAATCACGGCTTTGGGCGTAAATACTTTTATCAATGCGATCACCAATCCGCCCTAATGCTAAAACGCAAGCTACAGCTAAAGCGAGTGATAGCCAAACAATTAATAAAGCGGGAGAACGCCATTCACGCCAAAACCAACGCCAAATCATGACTCCTCCTTAAGCTGACCATCAACCAAACGTAACCGACGCTGACACCGTGCTGCAAGCTCATTATCATGAGTAACTAAAATCAACGTGGTCGCATAATCACGATTAAGTGAAAACAGTAAATCGGCTATTTTATCTCCCGTTTTACGGTCAAGATTTCCTGTTGGCTCATCAGCAAACAAAATTGCAGGTTGAGTACAAAAAGCTCTCGCCAGCGCGACTCGTTGTTGTTCGCCACCAGAAAGTTGCGCTGGCATATGATATAACCGCTCGCTTAATCCTAACTGGTTTAGTAAATCAACTGCACGCGTATGGCTGTGTTTTTCTGACTCCCCTTTTAATAATGCGGGCAACTGCACATTTTCAAGTGCATTCAATGTCGGGATCAACATAAATGATTGAAAGACAAATCCCACATGCTGAGCACGTAACATCGCTCGCTGCTCTTCATTCATGGTCGTTAAATCTTGTCCCATCAATTTTACAGAACCTGCACTGCCATCATCTAATCCTGCAATTATACCTAATAAGGTGGATTTGCCCGATCCTGATTCACCAATTAACGCAATTGTTTGTGCAGACTCGACAACAAGCTCAACACCCTGCAATATAGAGATCTGACTATCACCCTGTCCTACTTGTTTGGTTAACTGATGAACTTCAAGAACCTTTTCCGACGACATACATTTTTCCTTATCGTTATCATGATGTTTAGCTTTAAGGCAATTGCTGCTGATACATTTTTAATCTTTGGTGACAGCTTAAGTGCCGGATATCGCCTTCCTATTGAGAGCGCGTGGCCACAGCGCCTTACTGATAAATGGAAAACGACCTACCCTGAAATCAAGGTTATTAATGCTAGCATTAGTGGTGAAACTGCATTTCAAGGGCAAAATCGGCTACCTGATTTATTAAAACAGCATCAACCTCACTGGGTATTGATTGAACTAGGTGCAAATGATGGCTTACAAGGATACCCTGTTGCACAAACAAAAGAAGCACTGCAAAACATCATCACACAAGTGAAAAATGCCGGCGCGACACCTTTGTTTATGCAAATAATAATTTCCCCTAATTACGGTAAACGTTATACACAATCGTTTTCCGCTATTTATCCAGAATTAGCTAAAAATAACGCACTACCACTAATTCCATTCTATATGGTGCAAATAGCAGATAAACCAGAGTGGATGCAAAGTGATAGCATTCATCCCAACGAAGTAGCTCAACCTTTTATTGCTGAGTGGATGGACAAAACGTTATCCCCTTATTTAACACACTAGACTATTCTGACAGTAGTTAAGCTAGATTAAACGAGATTAATTGTAAAATTATGCAAAAAACGGTATTGATAACAGGAAGTTCCAGTGGAATTGGCCTTTGTGCTGCAAAAACCTTAAAAGAAAGAGGTTTTCGTGTGCTTGCCGCTTGCCGTAAAGATGAAGACCTTAAGCGTATGGAAACACTGGGATTAGAGCCTATTTACCTTGATCTTGATGATGCTGAAAGTGTCGAAAAAGCGGCATTAGAAGTTATTCATCTAACAAATGGTCGTTTATATGGATTATTTAATAATGGCGGTTTTGGTGTTTATGGCCCGTTAGATGCCATTAGCCGCCAACAGATGGAAAAACAATTTTCTACTAACTTTTTTGGTATGCATCAATTAACAATGCTATTACTGCCCGCCATGCTACCTCATGGTGAAGGCCGTATTATTCAAACCAGCTCTGTAATGGGAATTATTTCCACACCAGGTCGTGGTGCTTATGCGGCGAGTAAGTATGCGGTAGAAGCATGGTCTGATGCATTAAGGATGGAAATCGCACACTCTGGTGTAAAAGTCTGTTTAATTGAACCCGGCCCAATACAGACCTCTTTTACTAAAAACGTTGCTCAAGCAGAAAAAGATAAACCGGTAAAAAACCCAGGGATTGCGAGCCGTTTCACATTAACACCTGATGACGTAGTGAAAAAGCTAATTCATGCTTTAGAAAGTCCAAAACCTAAGTTACGTTATTCCGTGACCCTATTAACTTACGCTGTCAGAATATTAAAACGCTTTTTACCTGATGCATTAATGGATGCTGTTTTAAGTCGTCAAAGTGGCAAGGCTTGATATTTATGGATCTCATCCCTATTTATTAACTAAATAGCTTTAAAAATAGTATTTATTTTCAGAATTCTCAAAAAGGGACAAGTTAATGTTAGCAACTGCACATATTGTTGATGTAAATGAATCAAATATTCAGCAAATTATAGAACAATCTATGACAAAGCCTGTCATGATGTATTTCTATTCAGAACGCAGCCCACATTGTGCAGAGCTTGGTGCAACACTAGATAAACTCGCTGCAGAATATGCAGATCAATTTATTTTAGCCAAACTCGATTGCGATGCTGAACAAATGATTGCCTCTCAATTTGGCTTACGAGCAATCCCGACTGTTTATATTTTACAAGAAGGCCGGCCTGTTGATGGCTTTGAAGGCCCTCAACCTGACGATGTTATTCGCAATATTCTGGGTAAGACTCTACCAAAACCAGAAGAGCTAAAAGCAGCACAGGCGGCTGAGTTACTGGCAGAAGGTAAAGCTGATGAAGCACTACCATTGCTAAAAGAAGCACATCAACTAGCACCTAAAAACAGTGAAATAACCTTAGCTTTAGCTGGCGCTTTAATTTCATTGAATAAAAATGAAGAAGCTCAAGAGTTATTAACAACCATCCCATTACAAGACCAAGATAGCTACTATCACAGCCTATTAGCGCAAATTGAATTGCAAAAACAAGCAGCTGATACCCCTGAGATTCAGCAGTTACAAGACGATTTTAATCAACAACCTGAAAATACCGCGCTGGCGACTCAACTTGCACTAAAATTACATGAAGTTGCTCGTAATGAAGAAGCATTAGAATTACTTTATCGTTTCTTGAAAAAAGATCTCAATGCAGGTGAAGGGCAAGTTAAGAAAACCCTGATGGATATTTTGTCGGCTTTAGGGGCTAATGACAGTCTGGCATCTAAATATCGCCGTATGATGTACTCTTTACTTTATTAACTTTTACTCACTGAAACGAGTTTAGGACAGGTATATGGAAATAGTCATTGGTATTATCATTTTATTTGCTGTTATTTTAGTGTTAAGTGGTGTTAAAACCGTGCCACAGGGTTATCAGTGGACTGTCGAACGTTTTGGTCGTTATACACGTACACTTTCGCCAGGTCTTCAAATTCTGATCCCATTTGTTGACCGTATTGGCCGTCGCATTAATATGATGGAACAAGTTCTTGATATCCCTTCTCAAGAAGTCATTTCTCGTGATAATGCCAACGTCAGTATTGATGCTGTCTGTTTTATCCAAGTTATTGATCCTGTAAAAGCCGCTTATGAAGTTAATAACCTTGAACTGGCAATTATTAACTTAACGCTGACAAATATTCGTACCGTATTAGGCTCGATGGAGCTTGATGAAATTTTATCTCAACGTGACCAAATCAATAGCCGTCTTTTACTAATTGTTGATGACGCAACAAACCCATGGGGTATTAAAATTACCCGTATCGAAATTCGTGATGTTCGTCCACCAAAAGAGCTTATTTCTGCGATGAATGCGCAAATGAAAGCTGAACGTACAAAACGTGCCGATATTTTAGAAGCTGAAGGTATTCGTCAGGCTGCTATCTTAAAAGCAGAAGGTGAAAAACAAGGCCAAATTCTAAAAGCTGAAGGTGAGCGGCAATCAGCATTCTTGCAAGCAGAAGCACGTGAACGTGCGGCAGAAGCAGAAGCAAAAGCAACTCAAATGGTTTCTGATGCTATCGCTAAAGGAGATATGCAAGCCATTAACTACTTTATTGCGCAGAAATATACTGATGCACTGTCACAAATTGGTTCTGCTGAAAATAGCAAAGTCATTATGATGCCATTAGAAGCAAGTAATTTAATGGGAGCAATTGGCGGTATTTCAGAGCTAATTAGTAACACGAAAAAAACTGATTCTGGTAACAAGAGCAATTAATGATGATTGAACTGATTAGTGCTCAACCTGCGCTTTTCTGGCTTGGCCTCGGTGGTTTGCTGTTAATAGCAGAAATGCTAGGAACCGCGGGATATCTATTATGGTCAGGTATTGCAGCGCTATGCGTTTCTTTGCTTGCATGGATATTACCTATTGGTTGGCCTATTCAAGGTATTCTGTTTGCTTTGCTTACTGTTATTAGTGCAATCCTTTGGCGAATTTGGCTTAAGCGAAGAAAATTATCAAAAGAAGCTGAGAATTTAAATCAAAAAAGTCATCAACTTATGGGTGTGAAAGCCGTTTTATTGTCAGATACAGAAAACGGCTTTAGTCGCGTGAAACTTGCTGATGGTAGCTGGCGTGTTTATTCAGACACGCCACTACATGCTGGTGATAAAGTTGAAGTTGTTGCCATTGATGGTATTACATTGCACGTTATCGCGATCACTTCGGCTGGTGGCAACACCCAGAAAGATGATTAATTATTGGACAATCGGCACCATCATCACCAGGGCATTCACTGGCTAATGAGAGAAGACGATGACGAATTGCATTTAATTCGTTAATCGTTTTCTCAATTTCAGCAACTTTTTTTAATGTTGCCTCTTTAACATCAGCACTATGTCGTGATGGATTTCTCAGCAACATTAATAATGATCGGCACTCTTCTAAATTAAAACCCACTTCTCTGGCTTGTCGTAACAGAGTCAACTCTTCAAGGTGTTGAGGTCGATAATAGCGATAGCCATTTTCACCTCTTCCTGGCGGTGTGATTAAATCTTTTTCTTCATAAAATCGGATTGCCTTGGCTGTTAATCCTGTTTTACTTGCGATTTCACTAATATTCAAAATTCCCCCTTGACCTTCCCCTTGCGGAAAGGTTTAGCCTTTATCTCAGATAATAAAAACCTTTAAAGAAAGCAAGTTACCTAATATTGCGTAATAATAGAGGTATTCGCTTTTTTGTTTCGGAGATAAAAAATCATGGCAAAAAATACGCTTCTCGCGCTACAAGGGCTTTCATGCTCCCACTGTGTAAACAGTGTAAAAAAATCACTTGATGCCCGCAATGATATAGAACAGTCCTTAGTAACTATTCAATACGCTAAAATTGATAGTGATGCAACTGCTGAAAGCTTAATCAAAACGATAGAAGAAGCTGGATATGAAGCGACAATAGCAAGCCACCCTGATGTTAAATTAAGCCTAAGCGGTCTTAACTGCATGAAATGTGTGGGCAAAACAGAAAAAGCGCTGTTAGCGGTTGAAGGTGTTGTAGATGTTAATGTCACTAAAGAATCGGCTGATATCTTTGGTGATGCAAACGCAGATACCTTAATTTCTGCCATTGAAGCTGAAGGCTTTAAAGCAAGCTTAGCTGATACAAATAATACTATTGAATTAACCCTTTCTGGTTTAAATTGCGGCCACTGCATTGGCTTAGTAAAAAAAGCGCTTGAAGGAACAGAAGGCGTAGAAAACGTAGATGTAGAGCTAACTCACGCTAAAGTCACAGGCTCAGTTTCAGCAGAACAATTAATTAATGTGATTAAGGATGTTGGTTTTGAAGCTGAATTAGCGAGTACTGAACACCCAAAAACTGAGCCGCTGACGCAAACGCATGCACAACTGGAAGCATCGTCAGCGGCTGTTTGTGATATTCCAGTTGAAAATGCAGATATTCCTAATAGCGATGTAGATATAGATGCTGATGACGATGGTAGTGTTCAGCTCT
Source organism: Proteus hauseri (assembly GCF_004116975.1). Taxonomy (NCBI): domain Bacteria; kingdom Pseudomonadati; phylum Pseudomonadota; class Gammaproteobacteria; order Enterobacterales; family Morganellaceae; genus Proteus; species Proteus hauseri. Next base: position 643,727 of record NZ_CP026364.1, read on the forward strand.
TAATTGATGGCATGACTTGCGCAAGTTGTGTTAGTAAGGTTCACAAAGCATTACAAAGTGTTGAAGGTGTTGATAATGCAAGAGTTAATCTTGCTGAGCGTAGCGCGTTAGTAACAGGTGATGTTGATCATGATGCATTAATCAGTGCCATTGAAAAAGCAGGCTACGGTGCTGAAATTATTCAAGACGATGTAAAACGTAGAGAACGCCAGCAAGAGGTCGCTGTCGCTAATATGAAACGTTTTCGTTGGCAAGCGGCATTAGCATTGGTCGTTGGTATTCCAGTTATGGTCTGGGGAATGATCGGCGATAATATGATGCTAACAGAAGCTAATCACAGTATTTGGTTAGCTATTGGTATTGCCACCCTCTTTGTGATGGTTGTCGCTGGTGGACATTTTTATCGTAGTGCATGGCAAAGCTTAAAAAATCGTAGTGCAACAATGGATACCTTAGTTGCATTAGGAACAGGAACCGCTTGGCTTTACTCTATTACAGTAAATCTATGGCCAGAGGTTTTCCCTGAACAAGCGCGACATCTCTATTACGAAGCCAGTGCGATGATTATTGGTTTAATCAATCTTGGTCATATGCTTGAACAAAGGGCTCGCCAACGTTCATCTAAAGCACTAGAACGACTATTAGATTTAACACCACCAACGGCAAGAGTTGTCACTGACAAAGGTGAAATTGCAATGCCACTTGCTGATGTTAAACAAGGAATGACTTTACGTTTAGCAACCGGTGATAAAGTGCCTGTTGATGGTGAAATCATTCAAGGTGAAATATGGATGGATGAGGCTATGCTCACTGGTGAGCCAATTCCACAGCAAAAAACCATCGGTGACATCATACATGCTGGTACAACGGTGCAAGACGGCTCAGTACTATTTAAAGCCGCAGCTGTTGGTAGCAAAACAACTCTTGCTCGCATTATAAAATTAGTCCGACAAGCCCAAAGTAGTAAACCTGAAATTGGGCAATTAGCCGATAAAATCTCAAGCGTATTTGTGCCTGTTGTTGTTGTGATAGCGCTAATAGCTGGCGCTATTTGGTATTTCTTTGGCCCATCGCCACAAATTACCTATGCATTAGTAATTATCACAACAGTGCTGATTATCGCCTGCCCTTGTGCGCTGGGTCTGGCAACACCAATGTCGATTATTTCAGGTGTGGGTCGTGCAGCTGAATATGGCGTATTAGTGCGCGATGCTGACGCACTTCAACAAGCGAGCAACCTTGATACGTTAGTATTTGATAAAACAGGTACATTAACAGAAGGGATGCCTCAGGTAACTGAAATTCATACCTTTAATCAAGTGAGTGAAGCTCAAGCATTAGCATTAGCGGGATCACTTGAAAATGGCTCTAATCACCCATTAGCCAAAGCGATTTTAACTCGAGCTAAAGGAATTAATTTACCTGAGATTAACCAATTTCGCACCCTCGCAGGAATGGGGTTAAGTGGTGATATTGAGGGTAAAACAGTACTTTTAGGTAACCCTAAACTAATGAGTGAATCGGGTATTGATATTAGTGAAATCAATACACTTATTGAAACTCAAGCAGCAAAAGGGGTTACACCCGTTTTACTTGCTCAAGATGGCAAAATAGCCGCACTATTATCTATTCGAGATCCACTTAGAGAAGATACCGTAAGTGCATTGCAACGCTTACACAATCAAGGTTATCGCTTAGTGATGTTAACAGGTGATAACCCGATTACAGCCAATGCTATAGCAAAAGAAGCCGGTATTGACCAAGTTATTGCGGGTGTAATGCCAGAAGGCAAAGCGCAAGCAATTACTGAGTTACAGGCACAAGGCCATCGCGTTGCTATGATTGGTGATGGTATTAACGATGCGCCAGCATTAGCTAAAGCGGATGTCGGTATCGCGATGGGTGGTGGTAGTGATATTGCGATAGAAACTGCGGCAATTACCTTAATGCGCCATAGCTTACATGGTGTTGCGGATGCCGTTGAGATCTCAAAAGGCACACTACGTAATATGAAACAAAACCTCTTTGGTGCCTTTGTCTATAACAGCTTAGGTATCCCAATTGCGGCAGGTATTTTATACCCATTAACAGGTACATTACTAAACCCAGTTGTTGCTGGTGCAGCAATGGCGTTATCTTCAATCACGGTTGTAAGTAATGCGAACCGCTTATTACGTTTTAAACCTAAGCAATAAAACCATATAAATGCTGCGTTAAGGCTAAGCGCACTATCTCTAAACCTTTTTTATCTTCAGGGTAAAAGAGGTTTTTTTTTATTATAAAATAGTTATCAGTTTACTTATCAACATGTTAAAAAAAAGCCGATATTTCTATCGGCCAGTCAAAGAGGAATTTTTCATTATACAAGAGAGTCATCACTCCGCCCTCTTAGTCCTAGAATAGCAATATACTATAAATTTTTCATTAACTTTATTATTCATATATACAATTAAATTCCTATATAAAATAGCCATAAAAACATTTCAAAAGATATTAACATTGCTAGTTTATTATTCTAATTTTAGAATTAAATAGTTAACAAGGATCTTATATTAAAAGGAATTAATCATGAAACTAAAAAAAATCGCCATGCTTAGCTTATCTCTAATTTATTCTATGAATGCTTTTTCTATTGCAAAAACAATAACAGAGGGGGATTTTATTTCACCTGAAAATACTTATTTTAATGATAACCCGATTAATTCTACACCTCTAGCCTCACCTCCTATTAAAAATGAAATTACCAGACCTATTCTTGATGAATTTGTAAGTGATTTTTATATTTATCATGTGAATTCGTATAATCATAGTCCTAGTGACAATTCTGGAAAAACTGTTGAAATCATCAGAATAACAGATGAAATAATAAGAAAAATGGATAAAGAAATAAAAAAACAATACCACAAAGAAAATTTTGATATAGAGAAAACTCTGATTACAGATAATCAACTCAGGGATAAATCAATAGATTTAGATAATACAAGTGGTAATTTTAAAGAAGCAGTATTGGGTTATCTTGCTAACTTTTCAATCCATACAGATACTCCAATCCTTATTCCAAATTCAAATGAACCTGTTTCTTTTAATAAAAATAAAATTGATAAACTTGCTAATACTAAGAATAAAATACTGATTCAAAGGCATCATCGCTTACCTGATTCAAAACTTAATGAATTAGAAAAAAACATACTAAGAGGAAAAGGCGTGAGTACCCCAAAAGAAACAGTACTTAAATTAGAAGATAATTTTGTAAAAAAAATCACTGCTATTCAGAATAAACAAGAAGAACAATATCAAAAAATAAGTAGAAAAGATAACATGTTAGATAATAGAATAGATTATGCAATGAATAAACTAAACAGACATATAGATGAGACTAATGAAAATAAAGATACAATAAAAGATACAATAGATAATAAAAACAACATCAATAAAAACAGAATGAAAATATTATCTATTGAACATATGTCTAACACAAATGCAGTGAATTCAAATGCAAATAAAACAAACATTAAAAGCAATAAAGATAATATTAATATTAACAAAAATAAAATTGATGAAAATGCAGATGCTATTGATGAAAGTAGAATCACAATCATTAAAAATACAAATAACATCAACGAAAATACATTGCAAATCAATGATATAAAAGAAAACACTATTAATGATGTTAATATTAATGGAGTTAGGCTTCCGCTAAAAAATCATCTTTCTCATTTATATAATCAACAATCAATAGGTAGAAGCCAATTTAATGCACTTAAAGAGAATTTTGAACATTTTAAATCTGATACCCAAAATCGTTTTTATAAAGTTGAAAAACGTGCCAATCAAGGCATTGCCTCTGTAGCCGCAATGAGTAATTTACCTTTTACTGATGATGCTACATTTAGTACCGCTATTGGCATCGGTAATTATCGCAATGCCACAGCTCTTGCTTGGGGTATGCAATACCGTATTAATGAAAATATAAAAGTAAGGGCTTCTACTGCGTGGAATGAAAGCAATAATTGGGTCTCTGCTGGTGGTGTTGGCATAAGTTGGTAAATAACATAAAAACAGCGAAAGCGAAATAAAGCTTAATTTTCGTTATTTCATTCATCTCTAAATCCGTTATGCTGGGGACTTGTTATTTTATTCCTCAGCAGGAGCAGATTAAAATGGTGGGTATTGTTCAGCAAATAAAAAAATGGATAGGTATAAATAAAACTACTCACTATCCTTACCCTGCCGTTGATATTACTTTACCCAATAATATCTCATTGCATTTAGTGGGCAGCATACATATGGGTGTACCGACCATGTCGCCACTATCAGAAGTGCTCATTAGCGAAATCAGGCAAGCGGATGCTATTATTATTGAAGCGGATATTTCAACTGAAACTCAAGCTTTTGATCAGCAATCTCTTTTTAGAGAGCCTATAAATACGCGAATTAATGATATTTTTCTTACAAAAGTTATTCAACAATGTGAAAGTTTACAGATCCCGCTTTTTCAAATCGACGATAAACCACTTTGGCAAATTGCACTTATTTTGCAATCTACACAAGCCACTCAATTAGGCCTTCAACCACAACATGGTATTGATTATCAAGTTATTCAATATGCTAACAAATATCAAAAACCACTGATTGAGCTTGAAGGTATAAAAAGTCAAGTCGCCCTTTTATTAGATTTTCCTGATGATGGTCAACAATTGCTGCAAGATACCCTGAAAAATTGGCACGATAATGCACGCACATTGCAAATTATGATCAATTGGTGGTTAAATTATAATAGTAAAGAGAAACAGCCCCCTTTACCAAATACATTTAGCAAAGCTGTATTTGATATTTTAATGGATCAACGTAACCAAAATTGGGCAAAAATATTATCACAACTTCCTAGTGGCCGTTATGTTGTTACTGTTGGCGCATTGCATCTCTTTGGTGAACAAAACTTAGTTGATTTATTAACTAAGCAGGCATAAAAAGAAAATTACATATCATCGTTTAGTAGGAAAAATTATGACTCCCGCTGTAAATTTACTGGAAAAACAAAAAATAAAATTCACGCTACATCCTTATGAACACGATGCTAATGTCCACAATTTTGGTGATGAAGCAGTAGAAAAGTTAGGTTTAAATAATCGCCAAGTATTTAAAACCTTATTAGTGGCATTAAATGGTGATGCAAAAAATTTAGCTGTTGCAGTTACACCGGTTTCAGGTCAGTTAGATTTAAAATTAGTCGCAAAATGCTTTAAAGCCAAAAAAGCGGATATGGCAGATCCTCAAATCGCTCAAAAAGTCACAGGCTATTTAGTCGGTGGAATTAGCCCATTAGGGCAGAAGAAACGTCTACCAACCGTAATTGATGAGCAAGCGTTAGAATTTGATACAATGTTTGTTTCTGGCGGTAAGCGTGGTTTAGATATTGAATTAGCAGCCAAAGATTTAGCCAGCGTGCTCGGTGCTCAATTTGCCCTTATTCGCAAAGGATCTTAATCCCCAGACATTTAAAAGGCGACCTATTATTAAGCCGCCTTTTAACTATAAATAATTATTATCTATTGAATAATATCAATTATTTCTTATAAACAATCTCACCTTTAGGCTCAAAATCTGCTGCTTTCAGTGGAGAATGTGCTTCGATATAGCCTTTTAATACTTCAGCGTCAACAAAACCAGTATTTACATAAGCTGGATGAGTATCTACTTTAGGGTAACCATCACCGCCGATAGCATTAAAGTTTAATGTCGCCATACGATAAGATTTGGTTTTATCCAGTGGCTTACCTGCAATTTTCACATCGCTAACATTGCAATCAGCATCCACAGTTAAACTTACATTATAAAATTGAGCATAAGCACCAGAATCTACCTTCATGCAAGCAACCGCAGAAAGATATGGCTCAACCTCTTCACCTTTGAAATCAACATATACCAGTTCATTAGCAAATGGCTGAACTTTAAGCACATCTTTATAAGTGATATTGCCAGACTCAATAGAATCACGAACACCACCACCACTCATAATAGCAAAATCAGCATTAGCACGCTCAGCTTGTGCAGATAACAATAAACGCGCCATATTGGTTTGAACAAAGCGAACTTTGCTACGATCACCTTCTAATTTACCAACAACTTCACCCACTTTAACATTTAATTGCTCACCACCTTTTTCTTGGTAAGGTGTTAACAATTTCATCATTTCTGGGTTATGTGCAATCTCTTTCGTGTAATAGACCAGCTCTGTTGTGCCATCGTCTTTTTTCACTTTTTGATTCAAGTTAATTGGAATTAACTGATAATGTTTTAAAGTGAATTCGCCATTACGGAATTCAAAATCTGCACGACCTACATATTTGCCCCACTCATGGGCCTGAACAATCCATGTACCATTCTGATTATCAGGTGCACAAGGGGTTCCTGGAACATAATCCGCTTGCTTATAGTTTTTGTTTTCTTGAGACATACAGACAGGATCTTGTGAGTGACCGCCCACAATCATATCTAAATAGCCTTTTGGCAAAGCACGAACCATTTCAACATCACCAGGGGCATTAGAGCCATGATGACCGTCATCATAGTGCCCCATATGGGTTGCAGCGATAATAATGTCCGGTTTTTCAGTTGTACGCAGCTCTTCAACAACTTTTTTAGCTTCATCAGCAGGAGCGCGGAATTCAGTATCAGGGAAGTTAGCAGGATTACCAATGCGAACTGTATCATCGGTTGTTAAACCTAATACAGCGATCTTTACGCCTTGCTTATCAAAAATGGTATAAGGCTTGAATAGACGCTCACCCGTACTTTTTTGATAAATATTGGCAGATAAGAAGGGGAATGTTGCCCACTTTTCTTGTTGGCGCAATACATCTAACGGATTATCGAATTCATGGTTACCCAATGCCATTGCATCGTAGCCAACGAGGTTCATACCTTTAAAATCTGGCTCTGCATCTTGTAAATCTGACTCAGGAACACCTGTATTGATATCACCACCAGATAATAGCAACACACTACCGCCTTTTTTAGCGACTTCATTACGAATATCATCAACAACTGTTTTTTGTGCAGCTAAACCATATTCGCCACGATCATTATGCCAAAAATGGCCGTGGTGATCATTGGTATGAAGAATAGTAATTTCGTAGGTTTTATCCTTTTCCCATGCCTGAGACATCACAGGCGTCATTGCTAAAGAAACCGTCAATGCGCATGTAGATAATTTAAAAGATAAGCTCATGGTATATCCCCATGTATATTCATTATTAAAAGGCTCTGCCAAGTATTTACTGTAGAAAAAAAAGACAGAAGTTAAATACTTTTGCTGTATTTTATGACGTAGGTTATATAATTTTTTTATTATTTCATTGTTTCAATAGTTTTTTTGAGACATGAATCAAACTCTATTTCTTAGAAAAGTACTGTTTTAGAAATAGATGTAAACTAGATTAATAAAAATAGAAACAATTCATTAACAAATAGATGTGACAGGGAAATGAAATGAGCAATATAGATTCCACTCTTCAATCTGAAGATCCCAAAGTTTTGCAGCAAAAAGCCAACAAGCGGAATACAGTATTTACTATCTTAACCGCTATCAGCTTTTCGCATCTGCTTAATGATATGATCCAATCATTGATTTTGGCGATTTATCCGATGTTGCAATCTGAGTTTTCACTGAGTTTTGTGCAAATTGGCATGATAACGCTGACCTATCAAATCACAGCATCGCTACTACAACCTTTTATTGGCCTTTATACTGATAAATACCCAAAACCCTATTCATTACCTATAGGCATGGGATTTACCCTTACAGGGCTTATTTTATTAGCCTTTGCTGATACCTTCCCCATGTTGTTGCTTGCTGCTGGATTAGTCGGCACGGGCTCTTCTGTTTTCCATCCTGAATCATCACGCGTTGCTAGAATGGCATCAGGAGGAAGGCACGGCCTGGCCCAATCCCTTTTCCAAGTTGGGGGCAATTTAGGAAGCTCATTAGGGCCACTACTTGCTGCACTTATTATTGCACCTTATGGTAAAGGCAATGTCGGTTGGTTCTCTTTTGCTGCATTGTTAGCCATTGTAGTGCTTTTACAAGTTAGCCGCTGGTATAAAATTCAGCAAGAAGCTCAGAAAAAACAACCACGAACAGTGCAAACTCATGCTGTTTTACCTCGTAAAGCATTATTCGGATCATTAGCTATTTTACTTATTCTTATTTTTTCTAAATATTTTTATCTCGCAAGTATCAGCAGCTACTATACTTTTTACTTAATACACAAGTTTGGTGTTTCTGTTCAAAACGCCCAAATTCACCTGTTTGTTTTTCTTTTTGCTGTTGCAGCAGGCACCATGATTGGTGGGCCGGTTGGGGATAAAATAGGCAGAAAATATGTTATTTGGGGATCTATTCTTGGTGTTGCACCTTTTACCTTACTACTGCCTTATGCCAGCCTTTATTGGACCGGCATTTTAACTGTCTTTATTGGTGTAATTTTAGCTTCAGCATTTTCTGCTATCTTAGTTTATGCTCAAGAGTTGATCCCGGGTAAAACAGGCATGGTTTCTGGGCTTTTCTTTGGCCTTGCATTTGGGATGGGAGGTATTGGTGCCGCAGTGCTAGGTTACATAGCAGATCAGAAAAGTATTGAATATGTCTATCATATTTGTGCTTATTTGCCTCTACTTGGCATTTTCACAATTCTTCTACCTAACATTGGGGTAGATAAAACCAAATAGTCTGCGATTATCCTTGTTGCTGTAATAAAGCCGTGACAGGGATAAACCAGCCTTAATCAAGATGACTTATTAAAATAACATAAAAACACGCATTTGCGTCAGAAAAATCAATCAACTTGCTGTTTTTATAAATAATCAATAATTTTTAGCGAATTTATTGCATAAATACGTTAAACTATTCACCTGCTGTACCACTTGCCCCCCTAAATATAGTTTTATAAAAAGAAGGAGAATTGATGCCGCATTCAACACCCCTTATTACCACCATTGTTGGTGGGTTAGCACTTGCTTACATTTTAGGCATGATTGCTCAACGGCTAAAAATCTCACCTTTAGTAGGATATCTTGCTGCGGGTGTACTCGCTGGCCCATTTACTCCAGGCTTTGTTGCTGATACCTCTCTTGCTCCTGAACTCGCCGAAATTGGCGTTATTCTCTTAATGTTTGGCGTTGGTTTACACTTCTCATTAAAAGATCTTATGGCAGTAAAAGCCATAGCGATCCCCGGTGCTATTGCACAAATTGCCGTCGCGACATTATTAGGATTGGGATTATCAGCATTTTTTGGCTGGGGTCTATTCAGTGGCATTGTATTTGGTTTGTGTCTTTCAACTGCAAGTACCGTGGTACTTTTACGTGCACTTGAAGAACGAGGGTTAATCGATAGCCAGCGTGGGCAAATAGCAATAGGCTGGTTAATCGTTGAAGATTTAGCTATGGTTTTGGCGCTTGTTCTACTACCTGCGGCTGCCAATATGATAGAGAGCAACGATCAGACTAGCATTTCACAATTAATGATTAATTTAGGTATCACGATAGGTAAAGTTGTCGCCTTTATATTAATCATGATGGTTATAGGACGTAAGCTGATCCCTTGGATTTTAGCAAAAACGGCCGCCACGGGTTCGCGTGAACTATTTACCCTTTGTGTGTTAGCTCTTGCTTTAGGTATCGCTTATGCGGCAGTAACGCTATTTGATGCCTCATTTGCCTTAGGCGCATTCTTTGCGGGGATGGTGCTTAATGAGTCAGACTTAAGTCATCGAGCAGCACAAGATACCCTACCGCTACGTGATGCTTTTGCCGTATTGTTCTTTGTTTCTGTTGGTATGCTTTTTGATCCAATGGTATTAATTGAGCATCCATTAGGTATTTTGGCGACACTCGCCATCATTATTATAGGTAAATCTGCCGCTGCTTTAGTCTTAGTGCGAATGTTTGGCCATTCTCGGCGAACCGCATTAACGATATCAGCAAGCCTAGCTCAAATAGGTGAGTTTGCCTTTATTCTTGCAGGTCTTGGTGTTGCTCTCAATGTATTAGAACCCGATGCGAGAAACCTTGTTCTTGCTGGTGCATTAGTTTCTATTATGCTAAATCCTGTTCTATTCACTTTATTGGATCGTTATTTAGCGAAAACCGAAACGAAAGAAGAAATGGAACAACAGCAACAAGAAGAGTTAGAAGAGGAAATGCCAGTTCCTGTTGATATTTGTGGTCATGCCATTATTGTTGGTTATGGCCGAGCAGGAAGCATGTTGTCAGAAAAACTCTTAGCTCAATCAATCCCATTAGTGATTATTGAAAATAGCCGTAATAAATTTGCTGAATTAAAAGAGAAAGCATTCAATACAGTGCTTGGTAATGCCTCGACTAAGGATTCTCTTGCATTAGCACGCATCGATTGCGCAAAATCGCTTTTACTCACAATTCCTAATGGATATGAAGCTGCTGATATCGCAGAAACAGCAAGGAGTATGAACCCTGATTTAAATATCATTGTTCGTGCTCACTTTGACGATATTATTGTTCGTGCTAACTACGACGAAGAGGCCTCTTTTATTCTCGAAAAAGGCGCAAATCACGTAATTATTGATGAAGACCAAACTGCAACTGCAATGGCTGAAATGCTCATTAAAGAAGTTGAATTTGGTTGTGCTATTGATGATACACCTGAAAATGGTCAACAAATTATTGCGCCAAGTACTGGGCAATAATACAACCTTATTACTAAGATGACGAAAAAAGCAACGCCTAATTTATTTGAGGTGTTGCTTTTTTATTATTTATAGCAATGAAATAAACCGCTTTTATTACCAGCGATAACCGACACCAAAAGTATAATTGGTATTACTCGAATCCGCTCTCTCACCTTTAATCTTCTCTTTCACGATATTTGCATTAAGATTAATGCTCTCCGTGAGATTATACATAAGACCAATTTTAGCATTTAGATCAAGACTCACATCATTATCAAAACTACGACCAATACGCCCTTTAGTATAAGCAGTTACTTTTTTAGCAAAAAGATATTGGTTATAATCCCAACCTAATGCACCTTGGAGATAATTAGCATTACCATCATGGCGATATTTTAAGTTTTGGTAACTTAATAAGGTGGTAAAAGATAATGAACTTAATTCATCATTCCAGACTTGCCAACCAGGACCTGTACCAACACCCGTTTTTTCTTTAATATCTTCAACCCAATCATGTTGATAACTTACATAACCACGCCAGAAAAAATAAGGGTTAATAAAACGGTCAAGATCATAGCCTAAATTATAGTAATAAGTACTAACATTACTATCATCTTTATTACGTAACATCGCACCTGTAAGATTTTGGCGCCATACATCATTAGCAATATTGATATTTCCATCTATCGAATATTTTTCATTGGTAGAAGAACCTTTATTATAAGCGGCTCCTGCATTCAAACTTCCTGTTATTTTATTCTCTCTTGATAACTCACTTAATTTGTTATCTATCTTACTTTTACTTAAGACTAGAGAGCTAGTGAGTGGCACACTCTCTTTATTCTTATCTGTTATTAATGTAATTTCTCCATCAGACGAACGCTCAATTGAATTTATTGATGTTCATTTTGAAAACGTTTCATTTTTAATCAGAGATGGCGTATTGACGGTGAAAGATTTAACATCATCAAGGCTAATTCTTATTTCTCCAGCATAATCTGTTTTAACAAGAATTTTATTACTATCAATAATAGAAATAGCACCAGATATTTGATCGCCATTCTTTAAATAAATATTATCAGCACATGCTCCAGCAGAAAACAAAGCTAAAAATAAAACAACCGTACTCTTGTGCATCTATATTCCCCTTTATTAAGTCTTTATAACTGTAGTCAGTGATATAAAAATACACAAGATAACCAACCAATAGATTTGATTAATTATTCTTGTGTATTTTTGGTATCATCAATAAAGGAAATATTGAAATAACGCTTAGCGTTCCCAGTATGCTTCTTCTAAACTATCTTCTTTTTCAGGCAAACCACGCGTTAAACGTGGTGAGTGCTGACTTAATACTTGATAGCTCACTCTATTAGCATATTTACACACTTGTGCTAATGAAGAGTAAGTTAGATAGGCTCGTGGATGCTTACTTGAATTAGGTACATTCACCCGATGATAACTATTTGCTGTAATATCATGTAATAACGCCGATAATGCCGCATCTCCAGCACCATTGGTATTCATAATTTTTTCAGGGCCACCCATATAAGGTTCGATATGAGAATAAACCTTTTCTGGCGCCTCACAGTCTTTACGACGCATAGCACGGCTAAATTCATAACGATTAAATTCAGCTATCGCACCCGGTAACAATGGATGAGTAGTTAGACGTTTAAAATCATGCTCAGTATAACCGCCCATATAAAGTCCAGCTGGACCTGCTGTACAAAGCACTAAATCAACCCACTCTAATGCCACATCTGAAGCCAATAATGGGTCAGCATGCCCTGTTAATTCAAAAGCCTCATCTTCATTCATTGCCACAACAGATACATGTTCTTTTAAGAAATCACGCCACCATTGAGGATCGTCAGCAATGACATATTTAGTCCCTAAGGTTAACACCACAGGAACATCGTATTTTTTTGCATATTCGATGGCCTTCATGGTTGCTAAAGGCATTGGTTCACCCGGTTTACAGCGAACTAAATAAGCCGTTAAAACCAATGCTGAAGCTTCTGCAATAACGTCTTCAGGAATACTTTCTGGTTTTAACTGATTCATTTGGCCGGGGCTAATTGCAAAAGTACGTTCACCATTTTCAGTGATAAGCGTGAAACAGCGCCCAATGGCACCATCAACACCTTGCAAATAGTTAAGATCAGTACGGCTTGAAGTGTTACATAAATAACGATAAGCATAGCTACCAATTTGAATATTATTACACATCGTACCCAACAACACAGAGCGGTCGTCGGCAAGTACAGAATAGTTATGTAACGTATTTCCTATTGTTCCACCAGCAAATTCGTGGGTGATTAAATTTTTGTCAGTTAATTCACGATAAAGCGCTTCCGCGATATCGTCTTCGATAACAAGAGAGTGTCCCTGACTCAAGTTATAACGATGGATAAACTCTTCATCGACTTTGGCTTCAATATCAACCAAAGTTTGGTCAATACCAACAATGTAAGCGCGTGACGATTCGCTATCAGCCATATTAATGATCGGTTGTAATAAAGGATCACGTAAACTAACGGGAAAATAGTGTTTGGATTTTCGTTTGCCAGGGAATTTCATTGTGAACGATGCTACACAGCTAAAAAAGATGCGCAATGTTAACACAATATTATTGTAGAGACAGTAGGTGTACGTCAGTACACCTACTTATTTGAGGATATTTTTATGCTGTTTTACGACGACTTCTTACCATATAGCCTAATAAAACAGCCATAACAGAAAGGATAAAACCGACAAATGCAGCACCGACTAAAATCAGCGCACGTTTAGGTGCATCTTTTTTAGTTGGTTCATAAGGCTTCATCATATATTTAAAAGGTACAAATTGAAGTTCATCTAATTTTACCTTTTCTAATTGCTGAATATTATATAAACGGTTTTTCAGTTCAGCGCTTACTGTTGTTGGATCTTTAATTGACTCAGTGATGGTTAATTTACTGCTCAGTGCATCAGAACCCATAGCAATAGAGTAATCTGGATCATCTTTAATTTGCGCACCTTCACTTGAAATTGGCTTTTTAACTCCAGCAGCGTTAGCAATTTCTAGCGCATATTTTAAACGTTGAACCGTGATATTACGCGCATTAGCAATACGTTCTAGATCCATTTCATATGCTTTTTGTGCAAAACTTAATTTACGCTCAATTTGGTCATCAATTTCGTCTTTTACTTCAATTCTTACTTGAGTAGAAATAAAGCGGATATAACCTGAAAGCAAATCATAAGCTGCATCGGAAGTTGGCGCAGTAAAACTTAAATTAATTTCACCACTGAACTCATCATCTTTATCTTTACCATCAGACGCTTTTAATGAAATGTCTTTTGTTACGATATCTTCGATTAAGCGACGCTGATCCAATGGTGTTGGATTTTCAATTTTAGCTAATAAATTTTTATAATAATCCGTACTTACTAAAAACTCTTCACGTAATACACGGGAGTTATAGTTATTGATAAATTTTTGGTAAACAGAAGACGCATTTACGCCAGTATCCACATCAACCAAACTCAGTTCAGTCAGTGTGTTTCTTAACTGTTTCATTTCATTTAGCATTGGTTTTGTAATTGCTGCCTGACTGGTCCACTTTTGTGGCAGAAAGCTGGCAACCGTAAAACCAACGATAGCAAATAACAGAGTTACACCAATAATGACGAATTTTGATTTATATAAAACAGAAAATAGTTCAAAAAGATCGATTTCGTCATTCTGCTTTAGATAGAAATCGTCGAAATGCCCTTTATCAATTTCTGAAGATTGTGGTTTTGAAAGCTTACTATTCATTTTCCTGCCTAAATTTATGTAATGCAGTGTCCGTTTATCAGCAATTCTAGTGATTATAGCTAAAATGCTTAAAAAAAGAGAAAAGATAAGTTTATATATAACTGAATTATGATCAAATGAATATATCATCTAATCCGATAATTTTATTTACAGAACTCATTGATTATTTTTTGCATATCCCACGAATTATAGCTTCTAGCAGGTCTATATGCGCTGAATTATCATTAAGTGCAGGGATATATTCATACTGTTTCCCCCCACCGTGAATAAAGAACTCTCTGTTCTGTTCATTAATTTCTTCTAATGTTTCTAAACAATCAGAAGAAAAACCTGGGCAAACCACCTGAACATGTTCAACGCCTTCACTACCTAATTTTTCCATTGTTTTATCGGTATAAGGTGATAACCATGGCTCACGACCAAAACGAGATTGAAACGTCAACATTACTTTTTCAGCAGGATAATCTAACTGTGCTTTTAGTTTTTCTGTAGTTAAACAACACTCATCATAATAAATATCTCCCGTTTTAATAAAACGCTCTGGGATACCATGAAAAGAGAGCACTAAGCGATCTGGTTTACCATGTTGCTTAAAACTATTTTCAATTGAGCTCACTAATGCGTTGATATAAAGCGGATGATCAGCATAACTACGAATAAAATGTAACGATGGGATGGTTCTCATTGTTTTAAAAATATGACTCACACCATCAAATACCGCAGCTGACGTAGAACAAGAATATTGTGGATAAAGCGGTAATAGAATAATTTTTTCAACACCTTGCTGCAATAAGTTAGTCACTCCCTCATTGAGGGATGGATTGCCATAACACATGCCCAATTCAACAGGAATATTGGGCAGTCGCTGCGCTAAAGCACGTTGTTGAGCACGGCTATAAACTAAAAGAGGAGACCCTTCACTCATCCACACTTGTTGATACAGCTTTGCAACTTTAGGCGAGCGGAAAGGTAAAATCACACCATGTAATATTGGTTTCCAAATCCAAGGAGATGTATCGACAACACGCGGATCGCTAAGAAATTGAGCTAAATAACGTCGAACAGCAGCGGTTGTCGGTGCATCAGGCGTGCCGAGATTAACCAAAAGAACACCATACTTAGCATCATTCATACTATGACTCCTTAGAGTTATTTTTATCAGGATAACCAAAGAGTAGAAGCATAAAGGAAAATAATGCATTTCGCTTGTCAATTTATTGGATCGATCACTCAGTCTTTTTTTTCTGGTCTTAAAATAAAAAAAATCCCGGATTAACCGGGATTAATATAGGCACTACAGAATTAACCGAGGATATTTTTCAGCTCAGCATTAATTTCGCTGACTTTTTGAGTACCATCGATTTTGTAGTATTTAGCTTTGCTTGCTTTAGCTTCATTTTGATAATAAGAGACTAAAGGTGCTGTTTGAGTATGATATTCAACTAGACGTTTACGAACCGTTTCTTCCTGATCGTCTTTACGTGTAGTTAATTCTTCACCCGTAACATCATCGCGGTTTTCTACTTTAGGTGGATTGAACTTGATATGATAAACACGGCCTGATGGCGCATGAACACGGCGTCCAATAATACGATCAACGATAATTTCATCAGGAACAGCAAACTCCAGAACGAAATCAACATCAATACCCGCTTCTTTCATTGCATCAGCTTGTGGAATTGTTCTTGGGAACCCATCCAACAAGAAACCATTACGGCAATCGTCTTGTTTGATGCGCTCTTTTACTAACGCTATGACTAATTCATCAGTCACTAACTGACCATTATCCATCAGTTCTTTTGCTTTCAGTCCTAATTCCGTACCTGCGCTAACCGCAGCACGTAACATATCACCAGTAGAAATCTGTGGGATACCATAGTTTTCTTTAATGAATTGAGCCTGAGTGCCTTTACCAGCGCCCGGAGCGCCTAGCAGAATGATACGCATCGCGTAAATCCCCTTGCATTTAATTTTTTATATTTAAACTCGAAAACGCATTACCATACCATTTTGTGAGGTCATCGCTCAAGAAATCACGGTAGCGATTGCATTTTATTTTTATCGTAAAGGAAAAAAACCACGTTCTCTTGAAGAGAAACGTGGTTTAAATGTTTGAAAACGAAAACAGTTACGCTTTTTGGACTAACAGTTGGTTTACCAAGCGAATAAACTGGTTTGGATCCTCTAATGAGCCACGTTCAGCGAATAATGCCTGATCTAACAGTAAATTTACCCAATCAGAAAATAGTGCTTCATCGGTTAATTCAGCTGTTTGTTTCACTAATGGGTGATTTGGGTTGAGCTCAAAGTTGTATTTTACTTCAGGCACATCTTGCCCTGCTGCTGCAAAGAGTTTTGCCATTTGTGTGGTCATTTCATCAGCACTTGTTGTCACAATGGCAGGTGTATCGGTTAAACGATGCGTTAATTTAACCTCTTTTACTCTATCGCCCAGCAATGTTTTAATTCGCTCAACAAACGGCGCTAATTGTTTATCTGTTTCTTCTTGTTCAGCTTGTTTTTCTTCATCAGCAAGTTTATCTAATGACTCATCGGCCTTGCTAACAGATTGGAATGTTTTACCATCAAACTCAGTAAGATAGTTCATCATCCATTCATCAATACGGTCTGATAACAGAAGAACTTCAATACCTTTTTTACGAAATAGCTCTAAATGAGGACTATTTTTCGCCGCTGCATAGCTATCAGCCGTGATGTAATAGATTTTATCTTGTCCTTCAACCATACGACTTACGTAGTCTGCTAATGAAACGGTTTGAGCATTACTATCATTATGAGTTGAAGCAAAACGTAATAATTTAGCAATCGTTTCGATATTAGATGAATCTTCTGCTGGGCCTTCTTTTAATACTAAGCCAAACTCTTTCCAGAATGATTGATACTCTTCTGGGTTATTGTCTGCGAGTTTCTGCAGCATTTGTAATGCACGTTTAGTTAATGCGCTACGTAAATTACGCGTTACTGAGCTATCTTGTAATATTTCACGCGAAACGTTCAGTGGTAAATCATTAGAATCCACTAGCCCACGAATAAAACGCAGGTAATTAGGCATAAACTGTTCAGCTTCATCCATAATAAAGACGCGCTGTACATACAATTTTAAACCGTGGCGGTGATCACGATTCCATAAATCCCAAGGTGCTTTAGAAGGTACATATAACAGGCTGGTGTACTCTTGTTTACCTTCAACTCGGTTATGAGCCCAACTTAGCGGATCAGCAAAGTCATGAGAAATATGTTTATAAAACTCTTTATATTCATCATCACTGACTTCAGCTTTATTACGTGTCCATAACGCTTGTGCTTTATTAATTTTTTCCCAAGTTACAGTGCCGTCTTCTTCATTTTTAGTTTCAATTTCAACGGGCAGAGAAATATGATCAGAATATTTGCTAATAATACTGCGCAGACGCCAATCATCTAAATATTCATCTTCACCTTCACGTAAATGAAGGGTAATTTCAGTACCACGATCTGCTTTTTCAATATCTGCAACCGTGTAGTCGCCTTCGCCAGCAGACTCCCAGAAAACGCCTTTATCCGCAGGCTCGCCTGCTGCACGTGTACGAACAGTCACTTTATCCGCAACAATAAATGCAGAATAGAAACCCACACCAAACTGACCAATCAGTTGGCTATCTTTAGCTTGATCTTGACCAATAGATTCTAAGAATGATTTAGTGCCTGATTTTGCAATAGTACCTAAATTATCAATGACTTCATCGCGAGTCATCCCGATACCATTATCACTGATAGTCAGTGTGCGTTTTTCTTTATCTGTAGCAATACGAACATGGAGTTCCCCCTCATTTTCATATAACGCAGCGTCAGATAATGCACGAAAACGCAATTTATCAGCGGCATCCGATGCGTTCGAAATCAGTTCGCGAAGGAAAATTTCTTTATTGGAGTAAAGAGAATGGATCATTAATTGCAGAAGTTGCTTAACTTCAGATTGAAATCCTCTTGTTTCTTGACCTTTCATACTCATTTTTACCTCAATTGTCCTAATTTGGCGAAAAAAATCGATATGACTAAAAGGTGGGGATACTTAAGTAAGTTTCAAGGGAGAAATAAAAAATTAAGCTGATAAAAACCATTAATCACGTTAGCTGGATTAAAAATTGAGCTGAAATAATACTTGCTGTATATTTTAATATACAACGATATTAACTCAGGTTTATTATTATGAAATCGCTATTGCATCATTGTTTATTGGGTCTTGGTTTATTTTCGCTTACTACCCTCTCTTATGCTGATAGGCAAATTGTGGATCAAATTGGCCGAACAGTCACAATTCCTGATAAAGTTGAAAGAACTGTTGTTTTACAACATCAAACGCTTAATTTATTAATTCAGCTTGATGCTAGTGATAAAATCATAGGTGTAATGTCTAATTGGAAACAACAACTTGGCGATGGCTATGTAAAACTAGCGCCATCGTTAGAAAATACGCCAAAGGTAGGCGATCTCACCAGTTTTGATGCTGAAAGCTTAGTCAAATTACAACCTCAAGTTGTTTTTGTTACCAACTATGCTCCGAAAGAGATGATCGAAAAAATTTCTAATCTTGGCATTCCAGTTGTCGCAATTTCGTTACGCAAAGAAGCTAATGATGATAAATCAAACCTTAACCCTACCTTGTTAAATGAAGAGCAAGCCTATAACGAAGGTTTGAAAGAAGGCATTTTGCTGATTGGTGATATTGTCAATAAATCAGACAATGCTAACGCACTTATTGCCGCGACTTTTGATCAACGCCAGCAAGTTAGTCAGCGCTTACAAGATATTCCCAAAGAGCAACGCGTTCGTGCTTATATGGCAAACCCAGATTTAACAACCTATGGCTCAGGAAAATATACCGGATTAATGATGGATCATGCTGGCGCACTAAATGTCGCTGCGTCTAGTGTAAAAGGCTATAAACAAGTTGCTTTAGAACAAGTTATTGCATGGGATCCTGAGGTTATTTTTATTCAAGATCGCTATCCACAAGTTGTTGATGAAATTAAACAAGATGCTCGTTGGCAGGTTATTAGTGCAGTAAAAAATAATCGTATTTATTTGATGCCAGAATACGCTAAAGCCTGGGGCTACCCTATGCCAGAAGCAATGGCAATTGGCGAATTATGGATGGCAAAAAAGCTTTACCCCGAAAAATTTAACGATATTGATATGCAAAAAACAGCAAATGATTGGTATCAAAAATTCTATCGCACTCAATATCAAGGCGCAGAATAAGGTGTAGAACAATGGGACTTTCACTATTTGCAGCGGGTAGCCTACGGGCTACTTTGCCAGCCTTTATCGAACAATATCATCAAAAAACAGGAGAAGAGTGGACACTTACATTTGGCCCTGCGGGCTTATTACGTCAACGTATTGAGCAAGGTGAAATTTGTCATCTATTTTTATCTGCTGATGAAAATAATACTCAACAACTAATCCAACAAGGGATGGCTCTGCAATATGCGCCATTTATTGGCAATCAGCTATGCATTACAGCTCATCGCGATTGTGTTAGTGAACATGATACTTGGCTCTCATTACTTGCAAATCCAGCACTTAAACTGGGTACATCCACACCAAAATCAGACCCTTCTGGCGACTATTGCTGGCAACTTTTTGAAAAAATCGAACAGACTAATCCGAGTTTAGGTAAACAATTAAAACAGCGTGCTATACCATTAGTTGGGGGTAAGCATTCACTTACTATTCCAGTCGGAAAAATGGCTGCGCATTATTTAATTACCACACAACAAGCCGATCTTTTTATTGGTTATCAACATTATCAACACACATTAAGCCAATTTCCTGAATTAATGGTGTTTACTATACCTAATCCTTTTAACGTAATGGCTCATTATTGTGCTGCATTGATTGATGCTCAAGCCTATGGCTTATATCAAGAGATACTCTCTCCTTATGCCAAACACTATTTTGTTGATGCGGGTTTCTTACCGCTAACTGAACCTATATCGTCAATGAATAGCGGTAAAAAAGAGAAGATAGTTATCAACAACCAATGCGTTTAATCGACAGCATCATTTACGGAAATGGCTTGAGCCCCTGCTTTGGCTTCATCAAGAGCATGTTTAATAGTATCGGCATGAGCTAATACAACGCCTAAGCGGCGGCTACCCGCGATTTCAGGCTTTGCAAAGAGGCGAATTTGTCGGTTAGTTTTCAATGCTTTTTCAATACCCGAATAAACCAAATTAGTACTCTCTAATGTAGGTAAAATAACGGCAGAAGCACAGCAACCTAACTGGCGGATCCCGCCTATCGGATAACCTAAAAAAGCACGAACATGCAATGCAAATTCTGAAAGATCTTGTGAAATCAGCGTCACTAATCCAGTGTCATGTGGACGAGGTGAAACTTCATTAAAGAAAACCTCATCGCCTTGAACAAATAATTCGACACCAAATAAACCATAACCACCTAAATTCTCAATAACTTGACTAGCAATATGATGCGCTTTAGCTAAAGCGATATCACTCAACTTTTGCGGTTGCCATGATTCACGGTAATCACCTTTTTCTTGACGATGACCAATAGGAGAACAAAAATGAATCCCATCGACAGCGCGAATAGTTAACAACGTTATTTCAAAATCAAATGGGATCATCTTTTCGACAATCACTCTACCTTTACCAGACCGCCCGCCTTCTTGCGAATAAGCCCATGCATGTGTTAAGTCATCTTCATTGCGTATCACGCTTTGCCCTTTTCCTGAAGAGCTCATTACCGGTTTGATAATACAAGGGAAGCCAATCTCAATAGCGGCCGCGCTAAATGCAGCTTCATCATCGACAAATTGATAGTTTGATGTAGGTAAATGTAGTATTTCCGAAGCTAAACGACGTATTCCCTCTCTATCCATCGTTAATTTAACAGCACGCGCACAAGGCACCACTTTTTGTCCTTGTTGCTCCAACTCCACCAGTAAAGAGGTCGCAATAGCTTCAATCTCAGGCACAATAAAATCAGGATTTTCTTGTTCAATAACCTGTTTTAATGCATTGCTATCAAGCATATTAACGACATAATGACGATGAGCAACATGCATTGCGGGCGCATTTGGATAGCGATCTACCGCAATGACTTCAATACCTAAACGTTGGCACTCTATCGCAACTTCTTTGCCTAGTTCACCCGCACCTAATAGCATTATTTTTGTTGCACTTGCACAAAGAGCCGTACCCAGCACTGTCATTTTTCATCCTCAATTCAATAAGAACCCATCACGCGCAAACGTTTGCTTTTGCATAGCATAACGGATTTTATGTGATAGAAAAATAGCGATATCACAAAAAAAGAATTATAAACTTTGGCTACGTTTGCCTTTTGAAATTTTTAATGAATTAAGTCGCCGGCGAATAAGCGCTACAATACAGCACAATAATCCGAGCCAAATCAGTGAAAAACTCACCCCTTTCACTTCATCAAACGCTTCATGAAATAAGAATACCGCCAATAAAAACTGAATAGTGGGTTCTATATATTGTGCTAAACCTATAACGGTTAATGTAGTGCGCTTGATTGCAGCAGTGAAGAATAATAACGGCAAAATAGTCACAGGTGCCGTTAAAATATAATAAAAGCGAGTCAGATTATCAGCAGAAGAAAGTGCACTTTCATCTCGAGAAAATAACCAGATGGTAACACCTATAGCTAATGGTATTAACCATAGGGTTTCAATAAATAGCGATGTAATAATATCAAAGCGAATAAACTTTCTGATCAACCCATAAACCGCAAAAGCACCGCCCATCATAATAGCCAATACGGGTAATTCGCCATACATCCACAATTGATAACCGACACCCGCACAGATCAGAATAACCGCACTTTTTTCTGCTGAGTTCAATTTTTCTTTAAGGAAAACCACACCTAATAAAATAGAAAATAAGGGATTAATAAAATACCCCAAACTGGCTTCTAAGACTTGTTGATGAGTTAAGGCATATGTAAATGTACACCACGAAACAGCCATCGCTAATGAGCTAAATAAACACATAAAAATGGAGCGTTTATCTTGAAAGACAGCGTGCCAACGGGTTCTATTTTTTATAAATAAACGAACAAGCAATAATAAAGGAATCGACCAAATAAGACGTTGAGCCAACATCTCTAATGGTTGAGCTCCGGGTAAAAGCCGATAAAACAGAGGGGTTATTCCCCACAGAATATAAGAAAAGATGGCTAATACCGCGCCCGACTGAGCCCACATTTAGCATTCCCTTATAAAAAGTAAATAGGACTAATTATTATACGCTCAAAACCAGAGAAACAATATGATCCAGTACGTTGATTAATGGTTTAGCAAATCAAGACCATATAAAAAAATAAAAAAAAATCTCCATTAATACTTTTGCGAGAAAATATCAATGAAGATCAATATAACTAAAAACCGTAAATAGAAAACTACAGTAAAGAACTACGACCAGAAAACAGGTGAAATTATCTTTTAAAAAATATCACGCACATGTAACGGTGGCTGCTTACTAATAAAATCACGTAATACTTTTCGACTAGGAGCCGCTGCAATAGCGCCTTTTTGCGTTGTTGCTAATGCGCCACAAGCAGCTGCTTGTGTTACAATTTTTGATAAATATTGCTCATCTTCAGCAAAACCATATTCAGCAACCGCGGCTAATAAACCAGACATAAACGCATCGCCAGCACCCGTTGTATCAACACAATCAACCGTAAAAGCACTTAACGCAACTTGTGTATTCGGTGTAAGAACCAAACATCCTTTTGAGCCTTGGGTGATCACTTTTAAACGCGCAGGATATTCTTCTAATTTTTTTAACGCATTATTGAGGGTAATTTCTTGCGTCATCCAAGTGAGTTCATCTTCAGATAATTTCAACACATCCGCTTTATGTGCATAATTATCAATAATCTCGCGCATCTCTTCATGATCTAGCCACATCTGAGGACGCAAATTAATATCAAAACTCAGTAGTGACTCGCTTTGTTTAACTTGTTGTATTGCGCTATCGAGCGTGGTTCGACAAATAGGATTCACCAACGCCAATGAGCAAAAATGCAAAATATCTTTTTCAAATACTGGTAATGACTTATCAGTTAAAAATTGGTCGGCAGATTCTGCAACTAAAAACGTAAAATCACGCTCACCATTCTCTTGCAAAGACACTAGAACCGTACTGGTTCGATGGAGTTCATCAAATTCCATTGCACTAGTATCAACACCAAGATCAAATAGTGTTTTTTGCATAAAGTGGCCAAAGGCATCTTCACCAACACGCCCAATAAAGCCACTTTGTTGACCTAATTTTGCCACTCCAGCAGCTACATTTACTGGTGCTCCCCCTGCACATGCTTCATATTGCATGTTCTGTAGTGGGATTAAGTCAACAACAGCATCACCTAAAGACCAGACTTTCATAATCTCTCCTGAAGATAAGCAATTATTTTTATTCACTATATTCTGTTTTGATTAGTGTTGATAACTAAAAAATGAAGATATTACTCGTAAATCAATACTGATAACGTTAACATAATAAAGTAAGATGATAAAGTAAATCTGCTGTTCCTCCATTTTTTGACATTAAATGTTATCGTTAACATAACAAAATAAAAGCGATAATTTTTACTAGCGCATAACCAAAATAACCTCTGATGCTTAGTAAGATAAGGATAATGATATGAAACAACGTTTAGAACAATCACACGCGGCTTTAAAAACCTTGATTGAAAAACGAGGCAATGATTTTTATCCCTCGTTCCATTTAGCGCCCCCCGCTGGTTGGTTAAATGATCCTAATGGGCTTATTTATCACGATGGTTTATATCATGCATTTTATCAACACCACCCATTTTCTGAACATTGGGGGCCAATGCATTGGGGTCATGCCACAAGTAACGATATGATCCATTGGCAACATCAACCTATTGCACTTGCTCCTGGTGATGATTATGACAAAAGCGGCTGTTTTTCTGGCTCCGCAATTAGTCATGAAGGAAAACTCTATCTTTTTTATACTGGCCACAACTGGCTAGGTGAAGAAGGCGATGATAGCCAAATTTATGAAGCTCAATGTGTTGCTGTTAGTGAAGATGGTATTCACTTTGAGAAAAAAGGCATCGTTTTGCCGCCACCTGAAGGCTATATGCATTTTCGCGATCCTAAAGTGTGGTATCAAGCAGGTAAATGGTGGATGGTTGTAGGTGCTCGTGATGAGAAAGATCAAGGGCAAGTTCTTCTCTTTTCCAGCGAAACGCTGTTTGAAGAAGGTCATCAATGGAATACGCAATACACCGTTTTAGGCAAAACTGATGATAAAAACGTTTATATGTGGGAATGTCCTGATTTTTTCCCTATCAGTAATGAAAATGATTTTGCATTGGTTTTTTCGCCTCAAGGAAAACACGCTGAAGGCTATCAATTTCGTAACCAATTTCAGACAGGTTCTTTAATTGGTAAATGGTCACCAGAAAAGACATTTGATTTACGAGGTGGCTTTCTTGAACTTGATAATGGGCATGACTATTATGCGCCACAATCATTTCAAACGCCGGATGGTCGTCGTGTATCGATGGGTTGGATGGATATGTGGAACTCGCCAATGCCATCAAAAAATGAGTTTTGGGCAGGCTGTTTTACTCTACCTCGTGAAATTATTTTCGATAAACGCCAAAATCGCTTACGTATGATCCCAGTAAAAGAGCTAGAAAGCTTACGTGGCGAAAAAAACACAATTCAGCAAATTAACCTGACAAATCAATCTATTAAATTGATGGATAATGCTCAATCTGTTGAATTAGATCTCACTTGGTCGTTAGACAGCCAAGCGGAAAAATTTGGCCTTTGGCTAGGAAAAGGATTAGAGGTATTTATTGATAAACAATCTAATCGATTAATTATCAATCGTCACTATCCACAATATGACATTAGCGGTTATCGAAGCGCACCATTACCTGCAGGTAGTGAAATAAACTTACGTATTTTCATTGACCGATCATCTATTGAAATCTTTGTAAATCAAGGGGATCTAACCTTTAGCAGCCGATATTATGCTGATCATAATGATCGTCAATTACAACTATTTGCAACGAGTGGAAGTGCTCAACTTATTTCAGGGGAGTATTGGCAGCTAAATAGCATCAATAAATAAATTAACTTTTAAGATGCGCTCATAATATAACGACAAAACGTGAGTCCCTTAAAGGGATTCACGTTCTACTAAATGACAAGGCAGCTGAATGGTATCGCGATGTTTGCGTGCTTGAATAATATGAAGAGTCGCCTCTTTACCTAAATCATAATGAGGTAACTGTACTGTTGTTAAAGGAGGATAAAACAACTCTCCAGTACCAATCATATTATCGAATCCCAACACCGCAACTTGCTCAGGAATTTGTAATCCCATAGAGAGCAGCACTTGGTAAGCCAAAAAAGCAATACGGTCATTACCACAAATTAAGACATCAAAATCTGCTTTTTGGTATGAGCAATGTTTTTTTAATATCTCGATAATATCTCGATAATGCTCATCACCATACAACATTGTATATTGACGTAATGACGATAACGGTAATCCGGCATCGAGCCAAGCATCTTCAACGGCTTTACGGCGAATTGGGCCTGCGACAGATTCTTCAGGAATATAAAAACACAATGGATTACGATAGCCTTTTTCGATAATTTTTTTTATTGCAAAATACTGTCCATGATAATCATCGGGAATATATGTAGGGAAAGCCTGTTCTAGATCCAAACAGTTTGCCAGTACTAAATTTTTATCTCGCAACTTTTCGTGAACAGAGATTTCTCTTAGTCCCATAGTTGTATAGATAATGCCATCGGGTCTTTGTGCTAATAATTGCCATATAGCGCGTTCATAACAATCTTGAGCTGTCAAATTGACCACAAACGAGCTCCAACCAAATTCTCGTGCGGTTTGCTCTATGGACAAAATCATTTCAACAGAAAATGGTGTTGTTGCGGTATCAATAGCAAGCACACCAATAGATGACACTTTGGTACCTTGGCCTCGAATTTTTCGAGCCGAATAATCTGGAACATAGTTCAGTTCATCGATAGCGCTTTGAACCTGTTTTAATGTTTCAGGTTTTAATAACTCAGGGTTATTAATCGCTCTAGAGACTGTCATCAAAGAAACGGATGCGAGTCGTGCGACATCTTTCAGTGAGGCCATAATATTGGCTCGATAGGTTTATGAATAGAGTTAACTAAATAATTGGCCTATTTTACAATAAGTAAAGGGCAAGATCTACCAGCTCAATGATATTGTAACTAAATATTTCAATTAATTTGAACGTCAAAAAACAAATAGCCATATTATTCTTTACGCAGTAATTGAGTTTAATATAGTTAAAAACACTTACGTTAAAAAACTTAGTTACAATTAATAATAGTTATCTGCATTCTCATTATAGAAATAAAATAATCTTATCTATAAAATAGAAATATTGAAACAAAACAAAGTTCTGATATTTTATCTATAATATAATACAGAAGTATTAATCATTTTTAATTTTAAATGTTCTAAATATGGCTCCGTTACGTGAATGTCACCCTACACAAAAAACTTATAAATTAGTCAAATTTAGTTACTCATTCACTCTTAGTTAAGAGCAGAATAAAACCAGGAGCAACATATGGAATCAATAATCCACTTAATCACATTTGAAGATGACAGTACAAAAGTTCAACTTAAAGCTGTACTTTCTTCATTAGCAGCTAATGTGAAAACTTATTCAACAGAACAAGCATTTTTAAAATATTATTTTTCATCAGCCAAAGGAGCACATAAAGAATGCATCATCATTAACACTAAAAATAGTGCATCACCATCAATTGCACTGATTAGAGAGCTAAATAAACTGAAAAACATCATCCCTGTTATTATTATTTCTGGGGATAATGCGATTGAAAGTTGTCGTAGTGCATTTAAATCAGGCGCTTTTGAATATTTAACTAGACCATTGAATGTTAATGAACTTCTTAATATTGTCTCTGAAGCTTTTCTTCATTATGAAAGTGAAGTAGAACAATTTAGAACATATATCTCTTTAAAAGATAAATTTAGTAAGTTATCGAATAGAGAAAAAGAGGTTATGGAAATGATCTTAGACGGAAATACCAGTAAAGAAGCGGCTGAAAAACTTTCTCTTTCTCCTCGAACAGTAGAAGTTCACCGCTCAAACATGTATACAAAGTTAAAAATAAGATCACTACCGCAATTAGTTCAAGAGTATGATTTTTTTAGGAAATATGACTTAAGAACCAATTAATCATTCAGGATTTTTATTTATAAATAGGTTTTTAATTATCTTCTGAGATAACAATACGGCCTGTTTAAACTTCATTAATTTCTATTAATGAGGGTAGCCTGTACTTATAAAAACATTCTATTTTTGATGATTAAAACCGAATATGGGAA
Source organism: Proteus hauseri (assembly GCF_004116975.1). Taxonomy (NCBI): domain Bacteria; kingdom Pseudomonadati; phylum Pseudomonadota; class Gammaproteobacteria; order Enterobacterales; family Morganellaceae; genus Proteus; species Proteus hauseri. The sequence goes on from NZ_CP026364.1 coordinate 671,704, forward strand.
TAATTCATACACTAGGATCCATTCTAAAATAGAAGGAAGGCAATCTTATTTTGATGCCTCCCCTTCATTAATATTCGTTTAATTTCAAATTACAACAATCGTATATTAAATTTTCACAATCGCTATTATTAATAACTGAGAATAAATTTTTCTTAATAATGACAATATAAGATTAGATAAAGTATTTATTTTGATACAACTCATTACTCCACTTTTAATAAACATAATCCTCCTCATTCTCATTCCTTTATTTATTTTTCTTATTTCACGAAGAAAAATATTAGTGATTAAAAAAGAATACAAATGAAATTGCAATCTCTTTTTTATGCTATAATGAAGCATGCTTATGTACACCTACGCCTATTAAACAATAAATTATTATCAGAAAAATCTAATTTAGATTATTTATTTTTTATTATTGACATAATATAAAAAGGGAAAACAATAACTATTTTTCTTTATATTGGTTTCTATTTTAGAAATTCATTCTCTTTATACTTTAATTTTTGTAATACAAATCTAATCAACTATACTTAATTGGTAGGCATAAAAAGATCATCTATTTAAGAATAACACCCGTAAGTATAACACCTTAATTTGAGATAAGTACTAACACCTATAAAGTTAACTATTCATTATTAATAAATTTTTTACTCTTAATTTGATGACTACGATTAAACCTCATTTTGCATCATAAAAATATTAGATAAACTTATACGTTTATTCTTATACTATTATGGCTCTAATAGAATTATCCTAGTCACTTCCATAATATCCTTTTACAGATAACAATGAACAATCAAGATAAGAATCGCCGCCCTATTAAAGCAAGACAAACTTACTGGGCAACCACTTGTAGTCGCTGGCTACAAAAAAAAGGCGCAACACCCAATGGCATCTCGCTGTTTAGTATTCTCTTCGCTGCACTCGCAGGTATTGCACTATTCTTCGCCTTCTCCGACACTCACTACATCATTCGGGCAAGTTTGTTTATTATCGGTGCTTTAATGATCCAAGGCCGGCTTATATGTAACCTATTAGATGGCATGGTTGCCGTTGAAGGCGGCATGAAAAGCCCTGTTGGTGCGGTTTATAATGAATTGCCAGACAGAATAGCCGACACGCTAATTATTATTGGTGTAGGTTATGGTTTGTCATCCCATTTTCCCATAGCCATTACATTAGGTTGGATTGCTGCATTCTTTTCGGTTATAACCGCTTATGTTCGTGTGTTAGGTGGAAGTTGTGGATTAGAACAACGTTTTACAGGCCCGATGGCAAAGCAACATAGAATGGCGTTACTGACTTTTATTGCTATTATCGCCGCATTTACGCCCATTATTTGGGGAGCATGGTTATTTATGATTGCATTATCGATGATTATCATTGGTGCAGCATTAACCACTATTTTCAGAACCCGTCGGATTTTACGGGATTTATCACAAGGTGCTGATTAATGAAAAATGGCAGGCTTTCTTTCGATGCAAAAATTGTTTCATCTATTCTTGTTTCTATTTGTCGTTTTTTAACAGGAATACGGGCTAAACAAACCTCCCCTATTGCCGATAACACGCCTTGTATTTATTACGCCAATCATTCCAGCCATCTTGATGGTCTGGTTATTTGGTCTTGTCTGGCTCCAGATATTCGTCCTTATATTCACCCTGTTGCTGCGGAAGACTATTGGAATAAAAACCGCCTGCGCCGTTATTTATCACGACGAATTTTTAGGGCCGTACTGATCCCTCGTCATGCAACAAAAATGGCCTTTTCTGAATACCCCACTGAAAGTCAGGAACAAGTCGAATTAACAAAAGAATCATCAACTAATAATGACCTGTCAGCACCAACTCAAAATAAGGTCAATGCACTCGAATTAATGCAAAAAATATTAGACAAAGGTGAGTCTTTGATTATTTTTCCGGAAGGAACACGAGGTAATGGTGAATCTATTCAAGATTTTAAAGCGGGTCTATGGCATTTATCTCGTAAAAATCCGAATGTACAACTCGTGCCCATCTACCTTGAAAATCTAAATCGTGTGTTACCTAAAGGTTCTCGTTTAGTCGTACCGGTTATTTGTAGTGCTTTCTTTGGAGCGCCTATTGAATCAACAACCGAAGAAGAGAGTAAACAAGAATTTTTGATCAGAGCCAAAATTGCACTAGAGGAGTTACACAATGGAACGTATTAGTAATGAAGTATTATGGATTTTTATTGGGCTCTTCTCTTTCTTAATTATCGCGAGTATTACAGGTGCTATTCTTGCGGCAATTAAAGGCAAAACCTCCACTATTGCTAATCTTAATTCGCGGATAAATGCATGGTGGGTTATGTGCATTATTGCCGCTGTTGCTATTGGAATTGGGCAAATTGGTTCTGTTGTACTTTTCACTTTAATATCTTGGCTCGCATTACGTGAACTAATTACTCTAACACCTACACATCGTGGTGATCACGAAGCCCTTTTCTGGTGTTTCTTCGTTATTCTCCCCATTCAATATATTTTAGTTGGTGTGCAATGGTATAACCTGATGGCTATTTTTATTCCGGTTTATGCATTTTTACTTATTCCAACACGTATGGCACTTTCTGGAGATACCAACCACTTTTTAGAGCGCATGGCAAAAGTACAATGGAGTGTAATGATTGCTATTTACTGCTTAAGTTATGCCCCAGCGCTATTAATGTTACCAATAGAAGGTTTTGAAGGCCGTAATATTAATTTATTACTCTTTTTGATGATCGTGGTTCAGGTTTCTGATGTACTGCAATACGTCTTTGGTAAACTCTTTGGCAAACATCCTATCGTGCCAAAATTAAGTCCAAATAAAACTGTAGAAGGCTTTTTCGGTGGCATTATTTCGGCAAGCTTAATTGGTATGATGCTCTGGTGGGCTACGCCATTCTCATGGTGGGCGGCATTTTTACTTTCACTGGTTATTACGCTTGCGGGTTTTGCTGGTGGATTATGTATGTCAGCAATTAAAAGAGACAGTGGTGTAAAAGACTTTGGCACAATGATAGAAGGTCATGGCGGTATGATGGATAGAATGGATTCACTCTGCTTTGCAGCCCCCATTTTCTTTCATGTTATTCGCTATTTCTACGTATAGTTTATATAACGTTTCTTACTATTGATTAAAAAGCAGTACTCATTATCTCATCAATGGGGCTGCTTCTAAAAACATAATAAGTATTATTTAATTAACTCAATGACATATCAACATTATCACCAAATCAATTAAACGTTTGTTTTAATTTTTTACAAAAAATCAAATATTGGTTTTTTGCTATTAAAAACAATTCATTACTGCATAAACTCCTAATTTATTACTCTCTATTCATTCGCTTTATACTCATTGTGATAGCTTAAAACAGTGCTATCTTTTACCCTACTCTCCCTTTTTTATTCTTAAACACAATTTATTATGATTACTTGGTTACTTCTTGCTTTAGCTTTGCTTTTATTAGGGTTCAACCGCACACTTGCACTTATTACTTTAGCAATAACGACAATCAGCGCCTTTTTAACCGGTGTCATAACATGGCCAGCGCTTCCCATTATTGTTGCCACTATTCTGTTAGCCATTGCTTATTATCGTTACCAGCAGCAAAAATTAATCCATGGGATAATTACACTAGCGCTACTCTTAATTGCTTTTGCATTAGCTTTTCATTTTATTCCAGGTTTTAATAACCTTCGTTACCTTTCACATACACCACTAGGACTACATAGCGCTCCATTTTCTTTTTATTTCAATGCAGATAAAGCCTTGTTGCCCTTTATTCTGCTTATTTTTATACCAACTCTTTTTAATCGTTCACCACTAAAAGCAGCATCTACCCGTCAATGGGGAATACTCATTCTTGCTGTTCCAACATTATTATTACTTGCTACAGCACTTGGTGGTTTAGCCATTGAACTCCACTTACCAAATTGGTTACCTGCATTTATTCTTGCGAATCTCTTTTTTGTTTCACTTGCGGAAGAAGCATTATTTCGCGGTACGATCCAACAGTTATTATCGCGTTATCTTCCACCTTATATTGCCTTATTTATTGCGGCGATTATTTTTGGCTTAGCACATTTTGTAGGTGGAATATTGCTTGTTGTCTTTGCATCGCTAGCGGGGATAATTTACGGATTAGCATGGATGTGGAGTGGTAAACTTTGGGTAGCAACCCTATTTCATTTTGCGCTTAATCTGACTCATCTACTCTTCTTTACCTATCCTTTTAAAGTTGCTTAATCACAATATTATTTTTTGTCTTATTCTAATATTTGTTATTTCTTTTTACTTACGTGATTATTTCGCAGGTAAAAAGGAATAACGATATGTGAAGAGAATCACACTATTATGATGCAGATTTTCTGATTTCTCCCATCATAAGATGAAATCTTTGTTAGTATGCTTTATTGCTTATCTTTAAATAATCAAAATTTCATACAATGCACAATAAAAAGTAAGACATCATAAAAATTATTAACACTATAAAGACGTCACTTACATTGTTGCATAGACGATAAAAAAGATAGGTAAGCTTTACTTTATTTTTATTCTTATTTTTTAAGTCAGAATATTTCGCTGATTTTTTCCTCTCATACCATCAGGATAAAAAATATGTTAGATCAAGAAATGATCCGTACTTTTATACAGGTTGCAGATTGTCAAAGTTTTACTAAAGCCGCTGATGTACTTCATAAAACCTCAGCTGCTATTAGTTATCGAATAAAAACGTTAGAGGAAAATATTGGCACTCAATTGTTTAATCGTACCACAAGAACCGTGACATTAACGCCAGCTGGCGAATACCTCTTAGAAAAATGTCGTCAATGGATTGTGTGGTTAGAATCAATGCCTATTGAGCTGCAACAAATGAACGCAGGTGTTGAACACCAGGTTAATATTGTCATTAATAATCTGCTTTATGATCGCACTGCTGTCGCCAGTATGTTGGCTTGCCTACATCAACGTTTTCCATCAACTCAGTTTCATATTACACGCCAAGTTTATATGGGTGTTTGGGATGCGTTAATTAATGAAGATTATCATTTTGCGATAGGTGTAACAGGCAATGAATCCCTTAAGAATAATATTAACATTTGTGCTATGGGAGAAATTCAGTGGCAATTTGTTGTCGCCCCAAATCATCCTTTAGCAAATGTAACGGGTATATTGAGTGACGATCAAATGCGTATGTATTCTGCTGTAAACGTAGAAGATACATCTCGCCACCTTTCTAAGCGTACTGCTTGGCGTTTATCAGGGCAACATGAAATTAGAGTTCCTGATTTACATACTAAACTAGCTTGTCATTTAAAAGGGGTCGGTATCGGATTTTTGCCATTAAGTTTATGCAAACCATTAATTGATAGTGGGCAGTTAATTGCAAAAGAAGTCAAAAATCGACGTCATAATTCGCCACTTTCGCTTGCTTGGTGTGAAGATAAAAAAGGTGCTGTCGTCAGTTATTTAGTTGAACTATTTCAACAAAGTCACCCTAGTGTGCAATCTTTTTATGATCCCTTAAATTAAAAAGGGCAAACCTAAGTTTGCCCTTTGGTTCACACTTTATAACCTTATATAACTGGTTATTTTGCTGGTGTTGCTTCTGGGCTTTCTTTAATAAATAAGCTAGCAACAATACCAACACAAATAAGTATTGCAGCAAAATAGAAACCGGAGTCCATACTTCCTGTTTTATCAGATAAGAAACCGGTAAGCGTTGGTGCGAAAACAGAACCTAACATACCGATACAGTTATAAACACCAAAGGAGGTTCCTAACGCATGGCGCGGTGAGTTATCAGCAACAACAGCAACTAAAACTGGGTTAGTACTAATTTTACCGACGATACCGTAAAGGATCAGTGCACCAATTAATACTGGCATTGATTCTGACATCGGTACCGCAAGAATTGCCACTAAAGACAGTGGTAACATCACTAACAATACTGGCTTACGGCGACCTAATTTATCTGAGATCCAGCTAAATATTAATGAACCCGGAATAGCAAACCAAGGCATTAATGATGCGATAGTTGAGATTTGTGTTCCTGTAATGCCACGCTCTGTTTCAAGGTAGTACGGCAACCATGTTACTAATACAAAGAAGCCATAAATTGAACAGAAAATAGTGATGTAAGCTAGGTTAATATTACGGTTACCAAACAAGTCTTTAAAAGTTAGTTTAGTTTTTTGTTTTGGCGCATCAGGATCTGTGGAAGACGCTTTATTTTTTGGCTTATCTTTAATAATCCATAACATCATCAGACCAATGATAATAATTGGTACACCAATAATATAGAACGGCGCACGCCAACTCATCCCCATCTCACCAACAGAAATACTAGAGATGTAGTAACCAATTGATAGACCAAATGCCATACCACTATTGATAATCGCACTACCTAATGTAATACGATGTTTTGGTATCGCTTCTGATGATAAACCGTACTGAGGACCATAGTAGAAACCTTGGAAAACCCCAACCATAACCCATGCGAACATAAAGGTTACATAAGTCGGCATCATACCCGCGATCATGGTGAAGCCACCAAATAAGATCACACCAGTAACTAATACTTTTTTCTTACCTAAATAATCACCAATCATGCCTGATGGAATATTTAATGCAGTATATCCGATAAAGAAGATACTCATAATTGAACCAAGTTGTGCTTTGGTTAAATCAAATTCAGCACCAATATTAACCATCAATGGCCCAACAATTGCGCGGCTACCATAAAGCGCAATCCAACCAAAGAAGAAGATAATCGTCAGCTTGACCCAATAAGGGACCTTGCCTTTACTCTCATTCACTTGTGCATCGTTCATAATGACGCTCCTGAAAGAATTTCTTATTAAGACTTATAAATTAAAGTGCCAGACTGACCTTCAATAACTTGTTGGATGTTTTGTAATGCACCAATATGAGCCTGTTGCCCTGTTGCATTAACAAAATCACTGACAGCCATGATTTTTGGTCCCATTGCGCCATCAGCAACTGCCATTGGTGCAAGCTCTTCTGGTGTTGCTTCACGAATAGCCGCTTGTTCTGGTGTTCCCCAATTTTTATAAATAGCATCTGCTTCTGTTAAAATAACAAAATGCTCTGCATCTAATTCACGAGAAATTAAAGCTGCAGTTAAATCTTTATCAATAACAGCTTCACTACCAATAAATTCGTTATTAGTATTATTAACTGGAATACCGCCCCCACCACCACAAATAACAATATGACCTTTATCTAATAAAAGTTTTACTGCATCAATATCAATAATCTTTTTCGGTGTTGGTGATGGCACTACACGACGATAATGTTTCCCATCTTGTTTAAATGTCCATTGATACTTCTCGATTAATTGCTCCATATTTTCTTTATTGTAAATAGGACCGATAAATTTACTTGGGTCATTAAACGCTTCATCATTAATATCAACTGAAACACGCGTCATTACTGTGGTAATTGCTTGTTCTGGATGATGTTGATTAATCTTTTGCATCATCATATAACCAATCATACCTTGGCTTTCTGCAACCAAGATATCCAATGGATACGCAGGAACTTCTTGATAAGCAAGGTTTTGTAATGCAAGCAAACCAACCTGAGGCCCATTACCATGTACTAATACAACACGATACTCTTGCGCTAATTTATTAATTGTCTCTGACATCAATTCAATATTTTTATATTGATTCTCTGCAGACAAAACTTCTCCGCGTTGCAATAATGCATTTCCGCCTAAAGCAATAACAATTGTTTTCATAATTATCCGTATCCGAATGTTTATATAAATTCTTTTATTAAAAAAATTAATCAATATGCTGTTGTTGTTTTTTAGTTTGGTAACCAATCCATAATCCCAGTAAAGTATCTGCTCCTGAATGATGACCAATAGAAAGTATTTCCAACATATCCTTAAAAATAATCTCTTTATTTTTTATTTTTTTACCTAATTGAATGAGATAGGTAGAAAATATTCCCTGTGTGGCATATTCCAAATAATGTTTACTGACAATGGTTGTTAATAAAGATAAAGGCGGTGTGTCATTAAAAAAATGACTAAGACTTTTCTCTGGTTCAGTTAAATAATGTGCAAATAACATTCCCACCAGCATATCATCTGAACTTGGCGTTAAACCTGGGCCCTTCCCTGTAAAAATTGCCCAGTTAACCGCATTGCCTGCCAGCTGGTTATGAAATAGCTTAGTTAGTAATCTAATTTCACTAATTTGTGCGATTTGACGATAATTTTTCAAAGGACCATAAAGCCCTGTTGCTATCGCTGGCGATAACAGAGAAAAAAAGCTCTCTAACCAACGCAAATCTAAATCCGCTTTATCTTGTAATTTCAAATACTCAGTACGACCGGAAATTACAGTTAATTGGTTTGCTAATGTCGCCTGATTATTTTTTATCTTCATCATCACCGAGGGATGGCATTGTTTTGCTAGATGGTCAAAATCATCTTGCTCAAGTAACCATCCCATCGGGCTTAATCCTCTTCCTTCACGATGAAAAGTGATTAAGCGTTGCTGAGGGCAAATGAAATTCAGTGCATGGTCATAAATTCCCACACATTTAATGTCACCTTCAAAATCAGTGATATGCTGACTGGTTTGAAGTGCCTGAATTTGCATACTGCCCCCTTAGTGCGGTGCTTTTGTCATTACAAAGCGAAATTAAGCTTCGATACCTAATTCTTCAGCTAACGCAACTATCGCTTTTTCAAAACAGCCTAAAGGTGCACGCACTGTACCTGCACCAATTTGACCAACACCAGGATCTTTATGAGCGATACCTGTATTAATCAGTGGAGTGATACCTGTTTCAACAACACGACGAGCGTCTAACCCTAAGCATGCACCTTGGAAATCCCAAGTTGGAATTTGCAACATCATGTTACGAGCAAGGTAGATCTCAGCCATTTCTTCTGTCACATCGCGCGCTGCATCCATACCACCTGACGCACCAACAAAGCGAGTCACACCTGGGGCTGCGACCATTGCTGCACCACCGATACCAAAGGTTTCAGTAATCGCGCTATCACCAATATCTGGGTTAGCATCAGCTTGACTAAAGCCAGAGAAAAACAGGCCTTGTGGCGTATTAACAGGTGCAGTAAACCATTGGTCACCCATTCCACTGATTTTGATACCAAAATTACTACCATTACGTGTCATAACGGTGACGATAGTACCTTGTTTGATTTGGGCTCCTGCATCCATCGCCGCTTTACAGTAAGCCATCGCTAAGTTCAAGAAGAATTGGTCTGTAATACTTAAGAATTTCATTACTTTAGTGATTTCAGCATCGTCTATATCTAACGTGGTTAGAATTGGTGCTAATTCACGCAGTAATAATGCAGAGGCGGCGATATTACGTTGGTGAAATTCATCACCCATAGTAATTGCCTGACCCATAATCGCAGTTAGGTCAATACCATTTTCGATAGTAGCTAATGCCGCTTTTAAAACTGGAGCTAAGCTATTACGCATCCAGTGCAGGCGCTCTTGAACATCTGGGCCATAAGCACCAAAACGCATCACTTTACCAATACCTTCGTTCATGTTGCAGTAAGCATAGTTGCCGTGAACGTGGTTTTTGATAACCAACATTGGCATATGCGCAGAAGTAATACCGCCCATTGGGCCTACTGCATTCACGTTGTGACAAGGAATAAACTCAATTTCGCCCGCCGCTAACATAGCCAAAGCTTGTTCTTCGTTTTGTGCCCAGCCTTCAAATAAAGAAGCACCGATACATGCGCCACGCACAGGACCGCTCATCTCTTCCCAAGTAACAGGGGGGCCTGCATGCAGTAATTTTTTACCACTTTCTAATTGTGGAACGAGTTCTTTGGCAAGACTAACATCACACCAGTGAGGACGGGCTTCACGGATACGCTCGATTACTGCTTCATTCGCTTGTTCGATAGTTGTGTACATATCTGCAATTCCTTATTTCAATTTCTTTAATATTTCAGCCAGTTTTTTATTACCGCCCGCGACAGGTGCCCACTGATAATGAACAACAGGCGTACCACTTGATTGCAGATCGTCTGCAAAACTACGTAATCCTGCATTGATCACAGAGATCCCGTTAAGTAGTGGCGAAACTTCAGCATGTGCTTCTACTGGGTGTGGCTGGATTAATTCTTTGGCTAATAACACCGCTTCTGGCAAAGTATCCATCACAATGATGCCCGCTTCTTTAAGCTGCTTTTGCTGCTCACTGCGGTTTTGTGGATCGTCTTCTGTACCTGTAATAGTGGCGATAGTGATTAATGGATTGGTTTCACCACGTTTTTCGTTTAGCTTTTTGATTTCTTGGATCAGTGCGCCAGCAGGATCTTGCGTTGCGCCATAACCGATAACAAAATCAACCAGTAACACGCCAGCTTCTGTTTTATCACTCAGCTCACTAATAAATTTATTACGTGTTGAAGGGTCGATCATTGGGTGTGGTTTACCCTGAGTATAAAAATCATCGCCCATATCGATGATTTTATGGCCATCAGCATCTAGCATAGTGCCTTGCTTGTGCTCGTTATCGACCTCAATATTGAGTTTTTCAGATAACAACATCGCGCACTCAGCAGCTAAGGTACCGCCAGCGTAAAGACCAATAATTTTCTTACCAGCAACTTTCGGTAATTCAGCCGCGATATCTTCGACACGCGCTAACTCCGCCGCAATACGTGCGGTTTCATCTAAAGTACGAGTGAAATAGATGTTATCGTCTTGGAATTTTTCAGGAGTTGTACCTAAGAATTGGGCCACTATAGGCTTATTATGACGCTTCATCTCAGCGATAATTTTTTGGCGTACAGCCGGTGCCGGTGGTTTTGAAACAAAAGCAATTACGCGAGTATTAGGATCAGCCGCTAGCATATTAATTGCGGTTACAGCACTAATTCCGCCAATTTGCTCTGTTAAATCACGCCCACCTAAACCAATAGAGTGAGAAATTCCCTGACGTTGCAAAACAATTTGTGAGGTAATTTCTTGAATACCTGTTCCTGATGCGCCAACAATACCAATAGAACCTTTCGGTGCGATGTTAGCAAAAGCTAATGGTGCACCTGCGATATTTGCAGTACCACAGTCCGGTCCCATAACAATCAAACCTTTAGCAGCTGCTTTTTCTTTCAGTGCTTTCTCATCAGCAATAGAAACGTTGTCTGAAAATAACATGACATTACAGCCATCATCTAATCCGGTATCTGCTAATTCCGCAGCATATTCACCTGCAATTGAGATAAGCAGCATATTGGCATTAGGATTTTTTTGATTCGCGGTGCGCCAGCTACGAACTGTGGTTAATTTATTGCCACCTTTCTGACCATTAGCGATATCTGTTAATGCATCTTCTAACGCAGTAGAAATCATATCGATAATGGCAGGATCATCTGATTCTGCTTTAATAGAAACACAGATATCATTTGGAGTAGCTTCATTGAACATGTCATGCCAAAAACCGGTGACATCAAGAAGAGATTTATTCGCTGGTGTACCCATCATGACGGAAATTTCTTCCACCTCTGGGGCTTCACTTAATTTTCGGGAAATAATCATCAGGCTTACTGAATCCTGAAAGCTCCCTTTTTTAATAAAAGCATGGATCATTATGATATCCTTAACGCATTTAATATATGTAATGCCACATATTTATTTGCATTTCGTTTTTTTGATAATAAAAAGCCTATTTGCTTATGTACTTAAGCAATATTTAATAATATTTTTGAATCTTCGTATTTGAATCTCTGTATATAAACATACTGAAGAAATATCAAAATGTAGAGTGACTGAAGTCACACTTATCTATTGTAAAAAATTTTCATTTAATCGATGGGTATTTATTAAATAAATTATGATGAGTAAAGGAACATTAATTTAAAAATAAAAAAATAAATAATGAATTGAGAAATTTAGCTTATGAGAAACAAATTAATGAGAATAAAAGCATTATAAAACAAGTGGTTTTACCAATCACGCAACAATTTCATAACATACAGAAATAAAATCTTATTATCAACAAATAAAATTCAGTATTTATATTAAATTAGCCAAGGTTTGTAATTTACATTATTCGCATTTGACTTTAATTTAATAAAATAAAAAGCACTCTATATTTATTAGAGAGCGCTTTATGGCGTTTAATTAACTTACTGTTTAATCGCTTCTACTTGTATTTTTAATGTCATGCTATCTGCTATTCCTTCTTTTACTAAGAAATCGACATCCCATTGTGATCGTTTAATTGTTGTTTCAAAATCATCGCCACAAACAGAAGCATTAAATACAGGGCTTTCATAACAATTAAATTTTGTGGTTTTTAATTATACTGGATGTGTTTTACTTTTCATGGTTAATAAACCGTCAACAGAAATAGGTTTATTATTCTCAAAACTCCATTTTGTCGATGTAAATTCAATTATTGGGTATTTCTCTACATCTAAGATATCAGCACTTTTGATATGGCTATCAAATGCAGTTAAACCCGTATTTAATGTTTTAACAGGAATAGAAACTTTAATTTAACCTATTTTATTTTCTGGCGAATAAGAAAAACCACCATTAATTTCATAAAAACCACCACTATTTTTCGATATAACAAAGTGATTAATATAAAACATAGCTTTGGTATGTGTTGGTTCTAATTTATATTCTGTCGCTTCTGAAATAGAAATGAAAATAGTACAGCCAATACAGAAGGTAAAATGCTTTTCATTTTATTAACTCTAATTAACTTTAATAAAAACAAATGTTAATGATATAACAATGCCTATAAAGAATATACTTTATAGGCATTCTACAAATAAATTAAATAGTAAAAAACAAAAGATAGTTGATAATAAAATTAACGTTGAGAGTCTAATTTTTCATTATTTTTTAAAACATCTTGTGCTTTACTATAACTCTCAATTAATAACTGATAAGCAGGAAAAATTTGGGTATATGCTTGTGCCCATTCTAACGCATCAGCACGGTTCCATGTTTTTTGAATCTCAGAGGCAACGGCAGCAGTATCCATCGGCACCACACCTGCTTGAACGATACGAGCTAAAGTAATTTCTTCTGCCATCTTACTGTAAGTACCTGAAGCATCAATAACAGCAAACACTTGATATCCTTCTGAAACTGCACTAATTGCAGGGAAAGCCATGCAAACGCTAGTAATTGTACCTGCAATAATTAACTGTTTTTTACCTGTTGCTTTTACCGCTTCAACAAACTCTGGATTATCCCACGCATTAATTTCACCTTTACGTGCAATATATTTTGCATGAGGTGCATTTTGATGAATTTCAGGAATTAATGGACCATTAGGACCTTGTGGAACTGAGGCTGTTGTAATAACAGGCATCTTAGCAAGTGTTGCCATTTTAGCTAAAACAGAAGCACGAGCGCGTAACTCTGTCATTGGCATATCGCCAACAGTTTGAAATAAACCACTTTGGTGATCAATTAATAACATCACCGCATCATCAGGATTAATAACCGGAAGTTGACCATTAAAATTAGCTGGAGTACTCATTTGAATTTGCCTTTTAATTAATAAATATTGATTATTAACAGTGATAGAAAGAAACGTTATCTATTTCATCTCACTCACTCTTTATTAAACAGTAGTAAATTAATTAAAATCTCGGTAGTGTTAATTATGATAAACACTATTCTAAAAATAGAATAATAACTAAATGTTTAATTGTTCTATTTTTAGGATAATGAAATCTACTTTCGCTACTACTTAATTTTTTTTATTTACTTAAAATACACCCTATAGAAATATTATAGGAATATCATCATGAAAAAAATAATTGGTATTTATAAAGCCCCTCGTCAACATTGGGTTGGTGATGGCTTTCATGTCCGTTCATTATTTAGTTATGGCAATCATGGCAAATATCTGGATCCTTTTTTATTACTAGACAGAGCTGGCCCAACTGATTTCCCTGCATCAGCAGACCACAATAGAGGCGTTGGTGAACATCCCCATCGTGGATTTGAAACGGTAACATTGGTTTATAAAGGTGAAGTGGCACACCATGATTCAACAGGTGAAGGCGGGGTTATTGGCCCTGGTGATGTGCAGTGGATGACTGCGGCATCAGGTATTTTACATCAAGAGTATCATTCTGACGCCTTTACCAAACAAGGCGGTGTTTTAGATATGGTGCAATTGTGGGTTAATTTACCTTCAAAAGCCAAATCAGCGCCAGCAGGTTATCAATTATTAAAACAGAGCAATATTCCAGTGATTTCGCTGCCAGATGATGCTGGTCATTTACGGATTATTGCTGGTGATTATCAAGATACAAAAGGTGCAGCTAAAACATTTTCACCTGTTGATGTTTGGGATATTCAATTAAAAGCGAGTAAATCTGTTAATTTGCCGAGCAAGAAAAATCGCCATGTAGGTTTAATCGTATTACACGGTAGTATTTACCTTGATAGCCAAACTCAATTACAAACAGGTGACTTGGTTATTTTAGATAACGAAGGTGGCTCAATAAATATTGAAGCAACCGAAGATGCATTAATCCTATTTTTAAGTGGGGAACCAATTAATGAGCCCGTTGTTGGATATGGCCCTTTTGTTATGAATAGTGAAGCTGAAATAAAACAAGCTATTGATGATTTTAACCAGGGAAAATTTGGCCGTATATCTAATAAATAACAGCATTAATACCTTTGAACATTATGTAAATAAAACAGCTCCTCTTTAATTATAACAGGAGCTGTTTTTTATCTCTTCTAATCTTGCTTTTAGGCTTCTTTTAATGACGACATATTTTCAGATAAGTAATCAAGCAATGCTTGAATTGCAGGTAGTAATCCTTTTCGAGATGGATAAACTGCATGAATGACGTCTTTTGGAAAACGCCATTGTGGTAACACTTCAATTAATGAACCATTTTGTAGATCTTTTTCAACCACACTTAATGGTAACCGTGTTATTCCTAATCCTTTCAGAGTTGCTTTATACAACGTTAGTACATCCGTTGTCGCTAATTTTGGCGTCACATGTTGAGTTAATACAGAGCCATCAGTATGCGTTAATGTAAGAGTATATTGCTGTGAATGTTCGCTATTCGCAAGAATGGGATAATCTGCAAGTTGCTCTGGTGATCCGGGAATACTTTTTGATTCAAAAAGAATAGGACTCGCCACTAATACACGACGAGAATAACCTAAGATTTTCATTGTTA
Organism: Proteus hauseri; assembly: GCF_004116975.1. NCBI lineage: Bacteria > Pseudomonadati > Pseudomonadota > Gammaproteobacteria > Enterobacterales > Morganellaceae > Proteus > Proteus hauseri. Next base: position 686,926 of record NZ_CP026364.1, read on the forward strand.
AACCAGAATCATCTAAAGGCAACGCTCTAACTCGTAATGCTAAATCTAATCCTTCACTAATAACATCTACAGGTCGATTTATAGCTAAAATTTGAATATTAATATCGGGATATTGCGCCATAAAATCGACCAGAATATCTTGAATATAAATCTGCAATAGCGCGACAGGACAAGACAGCTTAATAGTACCATGAGGGTGCCCTTGCGCAGAGCAAATAACCTCTTCTGCAATTTCAGCTTCAACAACTACATTTTTACACTGCTGATAAAAAGCTTGTCCTATTTTGGTAACATGAAATTGGCGAGTAGAACGATAAATCAAAGAGACATTAAGCTTTTGCTCTAAGTCAGCGATACGACGACTCAGTTTAGATTTAGGGATCCCTAATATTTCAGCCGCTTGAGAAAAACTACCAAACTCGACGACTTTAACAAAATAATATAGATCGTTTAAATCATACTTCATGGTGTATCACCTATTTAGTTATTTTCAATATATAGCTGAATTGTTTCAGGCTTATGTATTATAACAAGAATAGCTCTTGTTTTAATACTTTTGTATTTATCATATTGTTAATAACATTATAGTTGAAATAAATAATATAAATTAAAGCTGATCGAACACTCTATCATAAATATATTATCTACCTAGGAAATAATTTATAAATATGTGATATTAATAAGACAATACATATCACAATAAAAATAAAATACCACCTATTATTGAATAAAAATTTACTATATATATTTACTCGATATATTTAAAAACAATGTAAAACAATGACATGGAAAAATGGTATATTATTGAAAATATTTAGTTACATAAAAATGATCATTAAAGAATTAAGTTAATATTTATTTTTATTTTTATGACTCTCATCAATGAATATTTAAAAATATGTTAATAAGATTATAATTAATAAAAATACTTATTAGTTTTATATTTTTTTAAATTATCTCTTTCACCTGCATTTTAATGGAATAACCAAATGAAAAATTTAACTCCATTACGACCCATACCGACATTAATCGCTGTTTCTATTACCTTAATTATTTGGTTTTTTGTACCAGTGCCTAAAGGTGTTGACCCTAACGCTTGGCACTTATTAGCACTGTTTGTCGGTACTATCGCTGCAATTATCGGCAAAGCATTACCTATTGGTGCCGTTTCTATTATTGCTATCGCATTAGTTGCGGTTACAGGAGTGACTAATCCCAATTCGACCAAGGCTGCAATAAATGATGCATTAAGTGGTTTTTCTAACGATCTTATTTGGTTAATTGGAATATCTATTATGGTTTCAATGAGCTTAAATAAAACCGGATTAGGTGCCAGAATTGGTTATTATTTTATTTCTCTTTTTGGTAAAAAAACGATAGGTATTGCTTATTCACTAGCAATTGCTGAAACTATTTTAGCCCCAGTAACGCCAAGTAATACAGCGAGAGGCGGCGGTATTATTCATCCGATCATGCGCTCTATTTCTGACAGTTTTAATTCTAAAGCAGAAGATGGCACCAGTGGTAAAATTGGGCGCTATCTCTCGTTAGTAAACTATAATATTAATCCAATAACCTCGGCGATGTTCATTACCGCAACCGCACCTAATCCTTTAATTGTTAGCTTAATTATTAGTGAAACTAGCCCTGAATATGAACTCAGCTGGTCTATGTGGGCTATTGCTGCTTTTGTTCCTGCAATCATTTCATTAATTTTAATGCCAATAATTATCTATTTTTTATATAAACCTGAAATAACCAGTACACCTAACGCACCTCATTTTGCCAAAGAGCGTTTAGCTCAACTAGGGCCAATATCGTTACCTGAAAAAATCACTTTAGCTGTATTTGCCTTATTGTTAATTATGTGGGCAGGTATACCGGCGCTGATATTTGGTAGTGCTTTTAGCATTAATGCCACAACAGCTGCATTTATTGGTTTATCTATTTTGTTATGTACTGGCGTATTAAATTGGGATGATATTTTAAAGAACAAAGGGGCATGGGACACCGTTGTATGGTTCTCAGCCTTAGTAATGATGGCCTCCTTCTTAGGAAAATTAGGATTAATTAAGTGGTTATCCATTAGTGTAGGGACAAGTATTGATAATATGGGAATTAGTTGGGTAAGCGGCATGATATTACTGGTACTAATTTACGTTTATTCTCACTATTTCTTTGCTAGCACCACCGCACATATTACTGCTATGTTTGCTGCATTTTACGCCGCGGGCCTAACCTTAGGCGCACCACCAATGTTATTAGGATTAATATTAGCGTTTTCATCTTCATTAATGATGTCACTAACCCATTACGGTACTGGCACAGCACCAATTATATTTGGTTCTGGTTACGCCACATTAGGTGAATGGTGGAAAGCTGGTTTTGTAATGAGTGTCGTTAACTTAATTGTCTGGATTGTAATTGGTAGCTTATGGTGGAAAGTATTAGGTTATTGGTAAGAATGAAAATTGGTCTTTGAAATTAATAGAGCAATGCTCTTGTAAGTCATTGCTCTATTCTCTGCTTATATGGCCGTAGATCATTTTTCTCTACCAACAATAAAATAATAAGTATATCAGGTCATTTTAAAAGATGACTCTTCGCACTTCATTCTATCAATTATGTGATAAATATTATTTAGTTGAAAACAAAGCTAAAAAAAGAGCAAGGTTTCCCCTGCTCTGATGTAATAGCTCAGTGACTTATTTTAAATACCATAAAATGATACAGTTAATAAATAAAACTTAAAAAATATACTTAGAATAATATGATTAAATTGAAAACCACTTCTTTTTAATCAGCAACGTTTCTATCTGGAATATGAGAACCAATATTATAACCTTCGAGCTTAGGCGCTTTATTAGATTCAAAATCAAAATTGAAAATAGTAATTGTGCCTGGTGTTGCAGGTAATAAAAATTCTGGTGATAAATTTAAAAAGACTTTGCAAGCAGCTCGAATAACACCACTATGCACAACGGCTAATAAATCACTATCTTCTTTATGAACCCACTGCTGTAATGCAGAGCCAATACGGTCGCAGAAATCAAACCAATTTTCACCTTTTGGTGGCGTGTAGGTTCCCGCTCGCCAATTTTTATATTTATCCGCATGATGTCTTATTAGTTCTGGCTTACGTTGACCTGTCCATTCACCCATATTTAATTCACGCAATAAAGGTTCTTTTATCGCTTCAGGATGACCAACAATTTCTGCTGTTTGTACCGTTCTACCTAAGTCTGATGTAATAATCCGCGTTGGCGATAATAATTGAATACTCTGTTTTATCGCCATTGCTTGATTAATACCTTTTGGTGATAAACAAGAGTTTGCATGTCCTTGTAAACGAGATTCCATATTCCATAATGTTTCACCATGTCTAAGTAAAATAAGTCTCATTATTATTCCTTAATTTAATTTTAAAGACCATATCCAAGAATTTGGAACCAAGTAAAGATGGCTATAGAAATAACCGTTGCACCAACAAAACAGGTTATTAATCCATATTTCATTTGGTCTAATACGCTAAAGTAACCGCTAGAAAAATAAATCGTATTTACTTTAGAGTGAGGCGGTAAAGTAATGGTGTATGTCAGAGTAAATGATGCTGCTAAAGCTAATGTAACGGGATCCATTCCTAATGTTTTAGCAAGGGCAATAATCGCTGGAATTAATATGGTGGTTTTAACCGTTTTACTAGTGAAAATTAAATGGCTATACATGCAGATGAAAACAACGACAACATAAACCATCGTGGTGCTCATATTTTCTAAGCCAAGCCCATAGACCATTTTACCAATTAACCACTGTGCGCCTTGGGTTGATTCTAAAGTATTACCTGCCGCATAAGCCCCTGCTGCAAATATCATTAGATCCCATTTAATATTAGCCTCATTCCATGTTAATAAGCCAATACGAGGCATTAAACAGAGAATGGCAGCAATTACTGCCGTCATATAAACGCTAATTTTAAAGCTGAACATCTCTTGATGGTAGCTCTCCGTTGCCCACAGAAAGACCGCCATTAAAAAGATATACATGGCTTTTTTCTCATTCTTAGTTAATGCACCAAGCTGTGAACGCTCTTTTTTTAGTTTTTCTAAAGAACCTTCAAAATCGACTTCGCCTTTAAAAGAGAAAAGTTTTAATCCAATAAAAAATGAGATGGTCATACCAACTATTGCTAATGGAAAAGAAGCAATTAACCAATCCATATAACCAATAGAACCACCAGCTTGGGAATTAATAAATCCAACGGCAATAATATTGGCAGCGGTTCCAGTCATCACCCCTGATGTTGCAAGCGCATCTGCTTGAACACCTTGCAACATCATTAATTTACCGTAATTACTTTTTCCTGGTATTGCCTTATGTATCTCTAATAAGATCATACAAATAGGCACCATTAATGTGGCTCGTGCGGTAGTTGATGGAACAAAGAAAACTAAACTAAAATTAATTAAAATAAGAACAAACAACGCTTTTTTTGGTGTCTGACCAAATTTAGTAATCATCCACAATGCAAAACGTCTGGCTATATTCGATTTAATCATTGCCGAAGTTAAAACGAAAGCAGATACCATCAACCAAATAACGTCATAACCTAACGTTCCAAAAACAACTTTCTCTTTTGCGACAGTGCCAGTAAGTGGCAGTAATACAATGACTAGCATTGAAGTTAAATAAATAGGCAAAGAACCACATACCCATAAAATTAACGCAGCACAAAAGATGGCAATGGCTTTTTGCCCTTCAATACTTAAACCTTCTGGTGTTGGCATAAAAAATAAAACGAGTAGCACGAATAAAGCTAAAGGTATTCCTATTGTTTTTAACGTTATTTTCTTACCATTTTGTTTTGGTGATGATGGCGCTGGTTTAGCGATATCATCACGCTTCGCAGTCTTTTCCATACTGGTTCCTCTTAATATGTAGGGTAGGATGCTCAGTATAGGAATATTGAGGTATAAAGATAATTGTATTAATATATTATTATTATAAAAATAATTTATGGTATTTGTATGAATTTAAGCCAACTTGATGCATTTTTGTTACTTGCTAATGGTTTTAACGTCACTGAGACAGCTGAGCGTTTATTTTGCACTCAACCCAGTATCAGTATTAAAATCAAGAAATTGGAAGAAGAGCTACAGACAACATTATTTGAAAGAATAAATAATCGACTCTATTTGACACCTCAAGGAAAAGTTTATCAGCAATATGCCACTCAAATTATCAACCTAGTTCAATCCTCTTCTGAACATATACGTCAGTTTGATGATCCTTCAAAAGGTGAAATTAAATTTGGAGCCAGTCATTTTGTGGGAGTATATCTTTTACCTCAAATTATGGCGCAATTTAGGAAACTATCGCCTTTAGTAAAATTGAGTATGGATATTTCAAACTCAACACAGCTTATTCATAAACTTGATACTCAAGAGCTTGAGTTTTTGATAATGTCGGATCATATCTATTTAGATCCGACTGAATATCACCTTGATACCTTTTTAATCGATCCCTTAGTGCTTATTTGTTCACCTGAACATTGGTTAGCAAAAGAGAAACATTGCTGTTTTTCTGATATTGAATCTGAGATTTTTTTAATAAAACCTGAACATTCAGCCACCCGTGATTTTTTATTAGATAGGATCAAAGAACATAATAAAAAGTTGAACAATGTAATGGAGATAAATAGCCTAGAAGGAATAAAACAAGGCGTTATTCATGGATTAGGAATTTCTATTTTATCTCGGCTATCAATTACTCAAGAGTTAAAAGCTGGGCTGTTGTGTGAAGTTGCTTTTGATGACATTAATTTTAGTCGTGGTATCCGTTATTTTTATCATAAAGAGAAATATATCTCACCAGCCACTAAGAATTTCTTGTCTGTATTACAATCACAAGCACAGATCCTCACTAAAGATCTAAACACCTAAATATGTTTCTACACTTTTAGCTAATTCCGTTTTACATTAAATAGAGAAACATATAATTCCTTCAATTTAATCGATATGATAGCGTTCGATTTTTATCACATTGCCAATATCGATTAAAAGGATTTTTATGCGAAAAACACTCTCGTCTTATCACCCTATTATTTATCGTTTAAGAGTGGCACAACGCCGTTTTTTTCGCACTTGCCGCTGGTTATTTTCAGGGCGTAAATACAGTAAAAATATACAACCTGAGCTACGTCTTTCACATCGTTATCTTAAGCATACCTCTAAGCTAATTAGCCGACGAGGCGAAAGCGATATTCAACTGCAATATAATAAAGTAACTAATCTTAAATTAGTTGAAAATGCTCTTGATGGCATTGTTATTCGTTCTGGTGAATATTTTTCTTTTTGTTATTTGGTGGGAAATCCTAGCTATAAAAGAGGTTTTATTGATGGTATGCAACTTTCTTATGGTGAAGCCAGAACCGGTGTGGGTGGCGGTATTTGTCAGGCGAGTAATTTAATTCACTGGCTTGCATTACATTCTGAATTAAAAGTAATAGAAAAAGCGAATCATAGTTTTGATCCTTTTCCTGATGAAGGACGAGTACTACCTTTTGGATCGGGTGCTGCAATTTTTTATAACTATATCGATTTGGTGTTATACAACCCAACGCCTAATGATTATCAAATTCGTTTACATGTAGCAGAGCACCAATTAGAAGGTGAACTACTATGTAGTGAAGCCAGAGATTATCGCTATCATATTTATGAAAAAAATGCTTCTTTTATTAAAAAAGGTAAGCATATATATCGTTGCAACGAAATTTGGCGTGATATCTATACTAAAAATAATATAGGTGCGTTTCCTCAATTATTAAAATCTGAGCTTCTTTATAAGAACAGTGTAGTTGTAAAATATGATATTCCCACTGAATTAGTTAATAAATAATTTATTAATTTTTAGTATTTCATTTTCAAATTAAATTAATTTTTTGTTTTTAATTCAAAATATTAATTATGGAAGGATCACTATTTAATAAATATTTTATAATTTAACAATATCATATTTAATAGGTCGTATAATGACGAACAAAATAAACTCTCCACATAAATTATGTGGTTGATGATATTGTATTTACTTGTATTAGCACATCTCTTTTTAGACAATTTTTTCGCCTGCCCCTTTATGCTAGAGTAATCATGTAAGTATTATTATGGGCCATAATAGTGAGGATTACTTGGTCGAAAAAAGCCGAGCCCCACTGTCTACGACAACAACCTTAACTCGCTTTATTAAGCGTTCTGCAGAAAAATGCTATGGCATACGTTGATTAAAAACACAGTTATTAGATGAGCAAAGAAATGCATTAATTACACAAGTTCACTCAAGATTACATAAGCTCTATCATACTGGTTTTAAATATGCTCCTTCCCACCAATTTTTTTCCAAGTTTGTTTTTGATATTTATAAATCTGCACTTTCTATTAAAGTGGGTAAAATTGAAATATTCAAAGAATTATTAACTAAAAATCTTAACCTAAAATTACAACTTTGGAAGTTATAGCTTATTGGACAAATACTTTGGAAAATGGCAACAGTCACACCAGCAAGTTTATGGCAACATCCTCAATTATCTTTATTTTTCCGCAGCCATAATGATATAACTTAATACGTTTATTTAACTCAATAAAAAAGAGACGTTTTGTATTGCTTTGACTTTTCTCATTTTTCTATTTAATAAAAAACAGAGTTATCTTTGTAAAATAGAAGGATTAGGTGTAAAACTAAATTTATATTTAATAAAGTAGTCTTATTTTATTTACTCTTCGTCATTTAGGAATCAATATGAAATACCAAGATGTTACGAAATCCCCTTGTGAAAATGCCTATTTTTTAGTTTTTAACTTAATAGGATCACCCGAAACGCGTTCTACACTTATCGACTTCTGCAATAATTTATCTGGCATCATACGTAGTATGAGAACGCGTTTTCCCGAGTTAGAAACCAGCTGTGTAATGGGATTTGGTGCCAATGCATGGTCAAATTTATTCCCAAATCAAGCTAAGCCTAAAGAATTAATACCTTTTAAAGAGATAAAAGGCACTACCTATACCGCAGTTTCTACACCTGGTGATCTCTTTTTTCATATTAGGGCATTAAAAGTTTCAGCTTGTTATGAGCTCGCATCTATTATCAGTCAAAAGCTAAAGAATATTGTTAAGCCTGTCGATGAAGTGCATGGATTTAGATATTTTGACGGACGCTCTATTATTGGTTTTGTTGATGGTACAGAAAATCCAGAATATGAAGATGAGCGTGCATCATATGCAGTTATCGGTGATGAAGATCCTACATTTTCTGGTGGTAGTTATGCTTTTGTTCAAAAATATATCCATGATATGGAAGCGTGGGAAAAACAGCCCCTAATAGAACAAGAGAAAGTTATTGGCAGACATAAATTCAATGATGTTGAATTAACCGATGATGAGAAAGAACCGGGTTCTCATAATGTTGTTACTAATATTCAAGACAAAAATGGTGATGATTTAAAAATCGTTAGAGCTAATATGCCATTTTCTAATCCGTCAAAAAATGAATATGGTACATATTTTATTGGCTATGCTCGTTATTTTTCCACTACACGTCGAATGCTAGAAAATATGTTTGCAGGTACACCCGAAGGTCATACTGATAAACTACTTAAATTCAGCACCGCAGTAACAGGAACGCTATTTTTTGTTCCCTCACCTGAGTTTTTAGATGATTTAGTGTAAGGCTTATTATAAATAGATATATAGGCATTAGCCTATATATCTATACATATCTATCACTTAAAACCAAAGGTTGATAATACTACGTGTGTGACTACTTTTTGATATTCTTCATCCATAGCTGGAATATTTTCAGTTATTTGGTAACGTTGAGAATAAGAATATAATTGCCATAAATCTTCGTTTCTTACTTTTCGCACCTCTATTTTACCATCTTGAATACGTTCTAAAGCTCTTTTAAACCCAGAATGTACTCCTGTTTCAAATGCTGTTTGAATTAAATTATTTGCTAATTCAGATAAGTCATTTTCATTTCGTTCTTTCAATTTTATTTTAAGTTGTTCAATTGAATTGGTTAATTTTTCTGTTGGTGTTACACCTATTATTGATAAATCTAACTCATCCTTTAATTTACTTACTATTTTATTAATTGATTGTGAATGGGCAATAACATTTGTCTTCATTTATGATAGCCACTGATATGATTTCTCTAAGATAATTTTTTATTATAAGCCAAACACATTGACGTAGAACTGTTTACCATCATCAGTACTTTCAATCGTATAAGTAATAGGAATCGAGTTTTTACCGCCTTGACCTTCAAAAGAAAGATCAGCTGCACATGAATAAGTATCTCTTTTTACGTCATGCTCACGGGTACGAACACTCTCGACTTTGATCTTAATTTGATCAATCAAAGAACCCATTTTTTGATCACGTAGTTCATCTTTCGTAATATCAACGACTAAATCTTTTGCTTCTGAGCTATCACAGTTAGGCGTTCCATTATCACACCCCACTAAAGGCAATACTAACGCACCTAATAATGCCACTTTCATAATTTTAGTTTTCATACTGATTTTCTTCCTTGCTCAAGATATAAATAAAGTAATTTTTCAATATTTTACCTAATAAACCTTCAGCAACAATATTGCTTAGTAATACTCAGAATAAGATCACGATAGTTAGTAATATTTAATTTATGGCACAAGAAGTAAGTAAAACTGATAGTTTTTTTAACCAGAATTAGAATATGTTAATTATTAAAAAAGCATAGAATAATACGTTATTTACTTTATCGGTTTGATTGTTTTTACGTCTATAATATCAACATGGATAGTAAGAATATCTGCACTGGTTTATCCCATAAGGTACGAGTATTTAAATTCCAGTCGAGCTAATTGCATCGTTATTGTTGAATCACCCTGTAGCCTACTTCCATAAATAAAACTCACAAAAAAACTACGAATTAAACTATAAGAATTAAAGCTCAGGGGATAATAAAACCAACAATATTCATAACTCATCGCGCTTTCAATCATCAATGGTGATATATCATCTAGAGACGTCTATAGCCGATAAAGCACATCAGTCACTAAGGTTAAACATAATAAGTTATCTTTGCTGTCATTATATCTTGCTAGACCACAGCCATCTAAGAAAATATAGATAAATTCAAGTTTGTTAAATCAATAAGTGGTGAGTATGTTGTCTTTATGCGAGTTATGCCGCAAAAGTGGAGTAATCCCCGATTTACATTAGCAAAAGTCTTGTTTTGAGTGATTAAAACAGCTATTTATAGATTTCGTTATACAACTTAATGTATTAATACATATGAAAAATATAATTAATTGTTTTTTATGATGTAAATACTATTTTAATACACAAATTTAATTATATTTAAGAAGTTATAGCAAGAACAAAGAAACAGATTTTCGTTTGTCTTTTAACCATGTGTGATATTTCATTCAATTAAAACAAATCACATAATCCTTATGATATGATCCTAGCGAATCTTGTGAAATATAACGATATTTAGTGCAATAATAAACTTTCACAGATGAACCTAAACTCAATACGCTAAAAACAGACGACACCATGACTGACATCCAACACTTAGACACTCACACACCAATGATGCAACAGTACCTGAAACTCAAGGCAGAGCATCCTGAAATTTTACTGTTTTATCGTATGGGTGACTTTTATGAACTGTTTTTCGATGATGCCAAAAAAGCATCTCGCTTATTAGATATCTCGCTAACGAAACGAGGGCAATCCGCAGGACAGCCAATTCCAATGGCGGGAGTTCCTCATCATGCGGTAGAAAACTATCTAGCAAAATTAGTGCAATTAGGTGAATCCGTTGCCATTTGTGAACAAATTGGCGACCCAGCAACAAGTAAAGGCCCTGTCGAGCGCAAAGTTGTGCGTATTGTCACACCAGGTACAGTGACTGATGAAGCTTTACTTGAGGAACGTCAAGATAACCTTTTAGCCGCGATTTGGCAGGATAAAAATGGTGCTTTTGGTTATGCAACGTTAGATATCACATCGGGCCGTTTTCGGGTCACTGAAATGTCAGATAGCGATAGTATGGCAGCAGAACTACAACGTACTCACCCCGCTGAGTTACTTTATCCTGAAACCTTTGAGTCAATGGCACTAATTGAACGTCTAAATGGGCTTCGCCGCCGCCCTATTTGGGAATTTGAGCCCGACACAGCCAAACAACAACTTAATATGCAATTTGGTACTCGTGATTTAACTGGTTTTGGTGTCGAAAATGCTCATCTTGCACTTTGTGCTGCGGGTTGTTTGCTACAGTATGTGAAGGATACGCAGCGTACATCCCTGCCTCATATTCGCAGCATTACAATGGAACGCCCTCAAGATTCTATTATTTTAGATGCAGCAACTCGACGTAATCTGGAACTTACCCAAAATCTGGCAGGGGGTAGCGATAATACGCTTGCTTCGGTCTTAGACCTTTGTGTTACCCCAATGGGTAGCAGAATGCTTAAACGTTGGATACACACACCTTTACGTAAACGAGAACAATTGGTTAAGCGTCAAGATGCCATTAGTGCTTTACAACCACTCTATTTTGAATTGCAGCCTTTTTTACGCCAAGTTGGTGATTTAGAACGTGTATTAGCACGTTTAGCATTACGCTCAGCACGACCTCGCGACCTTTCTCGTATGCGACATGCATTCCAACAATATCAAGAAATTCACCACATTCTTGAACAAACTGATATGCCTTATATAAAAGAATTAAAACAGCGTATTAATCAGTTTGATCAGTTATGTGAACTATTAGAAAAAGCGATAGTAGAAACACCGCCTGTATTAGTACGAGATGGAGGCGTTATTGCATCTGGTTATCATGCAGAATTAGATGAATGGCGCGCACTTGCTGATGGTGCAAGCGATTACTTAGATAAATTAGAAATTCGTGAGCGTGAAAAATGGGGTATAGAAACGCTAAAAGTCGGTTTTAATGGTGTACATGGTTACTATATTCAAGTTAGCCGCGGACAAAGCAGCTTAGTGCCGATGCATTATGTGCGCCGTCAAACGCTAAAAAATGCAGAACGTTATATTATTCCTGAGCTAAAAGAGTACGAAGACAAAGTATTAACGTCGAAAGGCAAAGCCTTGGCTATCGAAAAAATGCTCTACGATGAGATTTTTGAACAGTTATTGCCTCACCTTACTGCGTTACAAATAAGTGCTGAAGCATTGGCTGAAACAGATGTGTTAGCTAACTTAGCTGAACGTGCCGAAACGTTAAACTATACTCGCCCCGAATTAACTGAAAAAGCAGGAATTCAAATAACAGGTGGTCGCCACCCTGTAGTTGAACAGGTTTTAAGTGAACCCTTTATTTCTAACCCATTACAACTTGCCCCTCAGCGCCGTTTATTAATTATTACCGGCCCTAATATGGGGGGGAAAAGTACCTATATGCGTCAAGCTGCATTAATTACCTTACTTGCCTATATTGGGAGTTTTGTTCCAGCAGAAAAAGCGCTTATAGGTCCGATAGATCGCATATTTACTCGTGTAGGGGCTTCTGATGATCTCGCTTCAGGTCGTTCCACTTTTATGGTGGAAATGACAGAAACAGCCAATATCTTACATAATGCGACCGAAAACAGTTTAGTGTTAATGGATGAGATAGGTCGAGGTACATCAACCTATGATGGATTATCGCTTGCTTGGGCTTGTGCTGAAAACCTCGCTAATCGAATAAAAGCAATGACATTATTCGCCACACATTATTTTGAATTAACCACATTGCCTGAGAAACTCGAAGGCACAGCAAATATTCATTTAGATGCAGTAGAACATGGCGATACCATTGCCTTTATGCATAGTGTTCAAGAAGGGGCGGCCAGTAAAAGTTATGGTTTAGCTGTCGCTTCTTTAGCGGGTGTACCAAAAGAAGTGATCCGCCGAGCAAAACAAAAACTAAAAGAACTTGAAGCAGTATCGGGTCACTCTAGTTCAGGGCATGTTGAAACATCACAATTAATGCTATTAAGTGACGCAGAACCATCAGCCGTAGAACTGGCATTAGATAAGATTGATCCTGATTCACTAACCCCCAAACAGGCCTTAGAACAACTTTATCGCTTAAAAGAGATGACAAAATAAGTTTAGCTTTAACTTTCTGAATGATTATTGCTAATAAAATTAATGGCTCAATATCTAAAACTATATTGAGCCATTTTTTTATCATATTATAAAAATACTCACTCATTCATATTTAGCGACTAACAATTAAGTATTTATTGTTAGTTAATGGGTGCGTATTGATATTTTACTCGTTCACCTAATAACAAAAACGATTGATCCGTCGTGTATTGTTCAGGGAAAAGAATAAATTCGGATAATGCGGGGTTAAAAATTGAATATCGGTCAATTTTTTCTCGATATTGTTTCTGCTGTGTTTTTAAATCAATAATTAATAATTGCCGATCATCACCATGACTATTATTTACCAAAATATAATCATTATTGACGATCATATCATCTAGATAAGTATAACCCTTTTCAAGTAATATCGTTAATTGACCATCAGTTTGATAACGCACAATAGAAAAAAGCTCGCGCGATGCTGAGAGCGCAATAAAATATATTTCGCCTTTCTCATTTTGAGCAACTTGTCTGATACGAATTGGAAGCCAGCGAGATTGAGTAATATTTTTATTAACTAAATCGAGTGTTAATTCTAGTGTATTAGCCGTCAAATCATTGTTATACCATATCAGTAATGAATCTTCTGAAAGAGCATAATTTAATGAAGTAAACTGTCCAAAATCTTCAGCATAATACTGCTTCATTAATGCTTCGACATTAATTTCATTCTGCCAAGATAGTCCTTCATTTTCACTAAAATAAATATGACTATTGTCTGCCAATATTAATTGTGATGTTGATTCAGACCCAAATATCTTGCCACCAATCAATGATATTGGGGTTTTATTAGGGTCATTAGAATAAAACTCTAATTTGCTAATAGTAAATTTATTTAAATCAATAAATTTTCTACCTTTATTGAAAAATATAATACACCTTTCAGCAGTGCAGTAGGCGTTGTAAAAAGTTTCCTCACTACTTTTAGTGATAAATCGAACCCCCTGTTTATCGGAAAAATAGAGTGCATATTCCTTAGGGGTATTTTGACGATATACATTGCGATTTATATCAACCTCATAGCGATAATTATCTGATTCAGCTTTTATTAATATACCTACTGGCGAGTTAAAATGTTGCTTCCAACTATAATTTTCAATGTTGTGATCAGATAAACTCCCAATACTGGGCTGTTCCCATTGCCATTTTTTTTCAAAACCATTAAATAGCAGCCCATAACAGAGTAATAAACTCAGAATAAATAAAAAAGTGACAATAATAAAAGTTTTACGAAGAAAAGGATTCATAAGCTCAACCCCGTAATATAAAGAGATTGTTCTCTTTTCATTCGTTGCTCTTGCAACAAGAAATAGGTTTGATAACTACTCATGCCTTTTGCAGAGAATACAATATAAAGATTTGAAAGCAAAAGAATTAAAAACATAATCCCTGACATAATTACTGTAAATATAATCCCCATTCCTAAAAAGGTATCACCAATAGAAAGCCAGTCCCATTTATCCCAATAATTACCCTTTTCATAAACTTCCGAAATTGCGAAAAAAGCAAAAATAGAAAAAACAAATGCAGTCGTTGCACCAAATGCGAACATAATAGGATTTTTAGCTTGCTGATGACTAATATATGCTTGCGCTGTAATAGTGTAAGCACCACCATCCGTATGATTATAAACACCTAGAATTACAGGAGTAGAGCTATTATTTGGAGATTGCCAATAAAAGAGTTCAATATCATCACCATTGCTCATAAATAAATTATGATCAGAGTAAAAATAACGATCTCTGTAGCTCAACATAAAAGGTATGTTATCTATTTGAAATAAAGTTTTAGTCAATGAATAATTATTACCTCGTTGATAAATAGTCACTCTATCTACATGATGGATATTTATTTTTCCTCTAATACGTTTTACTTGGCTTTGCTTAAATTTAGAAATGGGCTTTTTATTAATAATTAATTTTTCTAATATAGGCTGTTTTACTTTTGGAATAATGAGTTGAATACCATCTGACAAAATACTGTATTTATTAGCAAGAACATTATCAAGTGCTTTAAGCCTTTTTTTATGTTTTGGTCTAAGTAACTTAAAACAAAAATAGATTTTTTCAACCATATAGCTTGTTCCTGCAATAACAATGCCTATTGCGAGTATCGTAGAAATCACTAATAAAAAATTAAAATCTAGCGTCATTAATGAAAAATAAGTCCACCAGCTTCCTATCACCGTAGAAATTAAAGCAATAAAAAACCATTTTTTCTGTTTTGTCGTTAATGTGAACGTTCTTTCTGGCTCTAGTCGCCCTTTAGTTGAATGAGCAATCCATTGCACCCAAAAACTACCATCTTTAAGTAATTCAGCGCAAATTTTCAGTTCATCCCCTAATTTTAAACGTTTAAGAAAAGTTTGAGATTGCGTGAAATCTTCTTCATTAAAGTAAAAGGTGTTACCTGAAGCGATTATTCTTACCATTCCTTTAGGCGAAATTTCACCTTGATCAAAATCACATTGCTCTAATTTAACGTTTAAAAAGTAATCTTTCATAATCTCTTTTTATTATTCCTATAAGATACCGTCGATATTACGTTTTCACTTTTTATCTTTCTTATTACTAAAATACAACATATAGATAAAGAAAAGCCGATTAGCTAATGGGCTAATCGGCTTGATAATCATGTTATAACACTTTTTATAAACAGAAATACTGCTGTTAGCTACGCTTTGAAAAGTGCTTCAATACATAACCCCTGACTTTGTAGAATATCTTTTAATCGTCTTAATCCTTCAACTTGGATCTGACGAACACGTTCTCTTGTCAGGCCTATTTCTCTGCCAACATCTTCTAAAGTTTCAGCCTCGTAACCTAACAATCCGAAACGACGAGCAAGTACTTCACGTTGTTTTGGATTTAATTCAAATAACCACTTTATGATGTTTTCCTTGAGGTTATTATTTTGAATTGTCGCCTCTGGCCCTTCTTCATTTTCATCAGAGATAATATCAAGTAAGGCTTTCTCTGAATCACCGCCAATAGGCGTATCAACAGAGGTAATGCGTTCATTTAAACGCAGCATCTTACTGACATCATCAACAGGCTTATCTAATGTTTGAGCAATTTCTTCAACACTTGGCTCGTGATCTAGCTTATGTGCTAGCTCTCTTGCTGTTCTTAGATAAACGTTAAGCTCTTTGACGATATGAATAGGAAGACGAATGGTACGAGTTTGATTCATAATGGCACGTTCAATGGTTTGACGTATCCACCATGTTGCATAAGTTGAAAAACGAAAACCTTTTTCAGGATCAAATTTTTCGACCGCACGAATAAGCCCAAGATTACCCTCTTCAATCAAATCAAGCAGGGCAAGGCCTCGATTAGTGTAACGGCGAGAAATTTTAACAACTAAACGTAGATTACTTTCTATCATTCGTTGTCTTGAAGGGATATCACCACGCAGCGCTCTACGGGCAAAGAAAACTTCTTCTTCAGCAGTCAGCAACGGAGAATAACCAATTTCTCCTAAATAAAGCTGAGTTGCATCGAGTGCACGCTGATTAACACCTTCAATAAGTTCAATTTCTTCTTGAGCATCAGACTCATTCTCTACTTCTTTTGCAGCAACTTCATCGAACTCTTCCATGTTCTCATCAGTATCATCTGTATATAACTCGTTTACTCTTAGCGTACTTTGGCTCATCAGCTGCTCCTACCCTTGATATTTAGGTAAACGACTATCGTGTTGATGTCTATTTACCAGCTTATCGTTGTGCAATAACACAACGGGTTACTGATTTTCCCTTGTAACGAATTACAAAATTAAAGCTAACATATCTATTTTACTGTTAATCTTATTCTTTATTGATTCAATATTTTAATTAACTATTGAGTGCAGGTTATTAACAGTATCTTGTTATTATATTTTTACATATTTTTAATTATACGTATTGTTACTCTATCTAATGAATAACTTGTGACTATTTACATCTAAAAAAGACAAATAAAAACTCACAATATTAAAATAATATAAAATAATTTATATTATTTACTGTTATTAAAAAAGTAATCAAATAAAGAAAATAGCCTTAGAAACAAAGTCTTAATTTATAGATTAACTTTCAATAACAACGAATCTTTATTCATTTTCTTATCTAGCAATTCAGCATACGCATTCATTGGTTGATAATCAACAGTCTAATTTAACGTTATCTATAATTTTATATAGATAACACATTCTTTCTCTGTTCAATTAAGCGTATTTACGTAGTTAAAATTTATTTTATTTCAACCTTTTAATTATTTTACTCATAAAAAAAAGCACCCTTTTAATTTTTTAAAAGAGTGCTTAAATTTAGGAATATTCACTATCCAAGAAAATAATTTACCTATTTTTTAGGTAGATAACTCATAGGATTAAGAGATTTCTCTTTATAACGAATTTCAAAGTGCAGTCTCACCGAACTCGTTCCAGTACTACCCATCGTTGCAATCTGTTGGCCTGCATTCACACTTTGTTGTTCGCGAACCAAAATAGTATCGTTGTGCGCATATGCACTGAGGTATTCATCATTATGTTTAATGATAACTAGGTTACCATAACCACGCAATGCACTACCTGCATACACAACTTTACCCGCTGCGGTTGCAACAATAGGATCACCACGAGTACCACCAATATCAATACCTTTATTACCACCCGGTGCACTTGAGTAACTTTCAATAATTTTACCTTGTGCAGGCCATGTCCATTTTCCTGTTACTGCAGCCGGTGCCGGAGTTGGCGTTGTCGCTGTTGTTACAGGTGGCGTAGATGTTGCTTTTGGTGGTGTAGTTGGTGGTGTAGTCGTTGCCGGTTTTGTAATAAGCGGCCCCATTGCCGTATTATTATTTGCAGGTTTCGTTTGTGCTGTTTGAACACCGGCACTACTTGAATGGTCAATCACAGAAGTATTAACATTGGTATTAGTTCCAGTGTTGACTTGGCGATTACCAATCTTCAGTACTTGCCCTACATTTAAACTATAAGGCTCAGAAATACTGTTCATTGATGCAAGCTCTTTTACATCGCTGTCCGTTATCCATGCAATATAGAACATGGTATCACCACGTTTTACTGTATAGGTATTTCCGTTGTAATTCCCTTTAGGAATATTTTCATAGTTACGGTTATACACAATACGTCCTGTACCATCATCTGTATTTACATTTTGTGTAGATACTACAGGAGGCTGAGTACGCGGTTGGTTAGCCATATTATTTTGAGTAGATGAATCGACCCTTATTGAAGAAGGAGGAGACGATTGCAATGGTTGGCTTCGTTCCATAGGCGTTGCACCAGCTGTCATCACCGGTGGCGTTGAAACAGTGCTATTCGGTGATGAACTATCACTATTCACCGATGTAATAGGTGCAGGACGATAAGGCGTATCTGCACAGCCTGTTAACGCAAATCCGATTACCGAACACATGATTGCCCAGCGGATGTGCTTAATCGGGCTTTCTGAATTCATACTTCCTTCTCCCTTTAAAAGGCATTAGCGTCTAGCAATTTGTTTAGTTGAACAAAAAGACTGCAATTTTTTGAAAATGTTTCATTTATTAGTGCAGATTACGACAAGCTGTTAAAAAGCAGTAATAAAAAACGGTAAGATTTATCTGGAAGTTATGCTAACTCACCCGCAATTAAGGGGACAAATCTCACGGCTTCTATAGATTGATAGTGAAAATCATTGCCTAAGCGACGGATAAACTTAAGTATTTGCTGTTGTTCGCCAACAGGAATTATCATCCTGCCACCATCAGCTAATTGCATCAATAGTTGTTGTGGCACTTCTGTTGCACCTGCTGTCACAATAATAGCATTAAATGGGCTTTTTGATGACCACCCTTCCCATCCATCGCCATGCCGTGTTGATATATTGTGTAAATCCAGTTGCTTAAAACGTCGTTTGGCTTGCCATTGCAATAATTTTATACGCTCAACAGAGCTAACATGATGGACTATATTTGCTAATACAGCGGTTTGATAACCCGACCCTGTACCAATTTCCAAGACAGAATCACTTGATTTTAACTCAAGTAATGCTGTCATTTTAGCAACAATATAAGGCTGTGAAATAGTTTGCCCATTACCAATAGGTAAGGCTGTATTTTCATACGCCTTATGAGAGAGTGCTTCATCAATAAATAACTCTCTTGGCACTTTGCTCATTGCTTCCAACAGGCTCTCATCCTTGATGCCATGTTGTTTTAACATTGTCAGTAAGTCTTTCATTGACCGACTTAACATGTTTTTTTGACCTCTGCTTTATTTAACCAATTTTGTAGTAATTCTTGTGCTTTATATGCCGTTAAATCTACATGTAACGGGGCGATAGAAACATAACCTTCGTCAACCGCAGCAAAATCTGTATCAGGCCCTATATCATTTTTTTCACCTGGAGGCCCAATCCAGTAAAGCGAATTCCCTTTAGGATCTGTTTGCGTATAAACATGTTGAGAAGCATGACGGCTTCCACAGCGTGTGATACGAAAACCTTTAATTTCATCTAATGGAATATCTGGCACATTGATATTTAAAATATTGCCAGCTCGTAAAGGTACACGTTGTAACATTGCTAATACTTCACAAGTCACCTGTGCCGCTGTCTCAAAATGAGTTTCACCATCTAAAGAGACTGCTATTGCAGGTAAACCAAGAAATCGCCCTTCAGTCGCGGCAGCAACAGTACCGGAATAAATAACATCATCACCTAAATTAGGTCCGTGGTTAATACCTGAAACCACAATATCCGGCCGAGGGCGTACTAAATGATTCACACCAAGATAGACACAATCTGTAGGCGTACCATCAATAATAGCGATATCCCCATTATCTAATTCTTGTTTGCGTAGTGGTCTATCTATTGTTAAAGAGTTAGATGCGGCACTGCGATTACGATCAGGAGCAACAATTTGAACATCATAACGCTGGCGTAAAGCTTTGGCGAGGATCTGAATGCCTTTTGCCATTACACCATCATCATTACTCACCAATATTTTCAGCATCTTCATTTCCTAATGATATTAATTCACGGACAACACTGGTGGCAAAGCTCCCTGCGGGTAAAAAGAATGCCAACGAAACAGTGGTGTCGTCTAGCCAATTCCATGAAATATTTTCGGGTAAAACATTTATCGCTCGTCGTGTGTTATCGACTCGAGCTTGTCGTGCAAGCGTCCATAATGTTTCATATCCAGCAAGGTTTTCTGTTTCAAAACTCAGAGCTTGATGTTGCGTTCCTAAATCACCGTCGCCCGGCATTGGCGCTGTAATATGAAGATCATGCTGTTCATAACGCGTTTGGCATTGTGCAAGCTCATCTTCTTGTGCAACAAACCAACTTTTACGCCCATGAAGTTGCATCGCATCACCCAATACAACCTTTGAATATAAATCACGTTCTAATCTTTTGCTTACGATATGATTAAACATCGCACTACGTGCCGCAGAAAGATAAAAACTACGCTTACCTCGTTCTTTAACTCGAATTTCATTCAGCGCCCAACGCTGAGCTTGGCGTAAATTTTCGCCATTACGACCAAATCGTTGTACACCAAAATAGTTAGGAACACCTTTTGCTTTGATCTGCTCAAGTCGTGCATTAACAAATGCTTTGTCTGAAACTTGGCGCAACACTAAGTTAAAGTGATTACCTTTTAATGTACCAATACGTAATTTACGTTGCTGGCGTGTGGTTTCTAATACCTCGCACCCTTCAAGCATCAACTGGCTAAAATCAGGCATTTCTTTGCCCGGCATACGTAAACAAAACCACTGTTCGGTGACCGCATGACGGTCTTTTAACCCAGCATAACTCGCATCGCGTTGATGGATCCCAACAAATTTCGCTAATTTTTCAGCAACAAATGTCGTATTACATCCCGTTTTTCTGATTTTAACCATTACATGTTCGCCTTCTCCATCAAGAGAGAAGCCAAGATCTTCACGCACAATAAAATCTTCAGGAATAGATTTTAATACACCCGTAGCTTCTGGTTTTCCATGTAGCCAATGGAGTTCTGGTAATTCACTCATTCAGGTAATGACTCTTTAATTAATAAAACAACTGCTTCGCAGGCAATACCTTCTTTTCTACCAACAAATCCGAGCTTTTCTGTTGTAGTTGCTTTTACATTAACCTCATCAATATGACAGGTTAAGTCTTCAGCGATATTCACGCGCATTTGAGGAGTATGAGGTAGCATTTTTGGTGCTTGAGCAATAATAGTGACATCAAGATTACCGATACGATAACCTTTTGCTTTTACTCGTGAAAATGCTTCTCGTAATAGCACACGACTATCAGCACCTTTGTATGCCGGATCCGTATCAGGAAACAACGTACCAATATCGCCCATTGCAACAGCGCCTAAAATAGCATCTGTAATTGCATGTAGCACAACATCGCCATCAGAATGAGCTAACAGCCCTTGCTCATAAGGTACTCTTACACCACCAATAATAATCGGGCCTTCTCCGCCAAATTTATGTACATCATAGCCGTGTCCAATTCTCATATTATGTGTTCCTTATATTGGTAATTTGACGAGAGAGGAAAAACTCTGCGAGAGCTAAATCTTCTGGCTGAGTCACTTTAATATTATCTGCACGCCCTTTCACTAATAGAGGTTCATAGCCACAAAACTCCATTGCCGAAGCTTCATCAGTAATTGTCGCCTTTTGCGAAAGTGCATTTTCAAGGTTCTGTTTTAATAATGCGGCAGGAAAAAATTGAGGTGTTAAAGCATGCCATAATGTTGTTCTTTCGACAGTTTGTTCAATATGGTTATCTTTTAAATGACTACGCTTCATGGTATCTCGCACCGGTGTTGCTAAGATCCCACCACAAAATTGTGGATCAGTATAATTGTCATCGATAAGTTGAATTAAATTATCAAGATCACCAAAACTTAAACAAGGTCTTGCTGCATCGTGAACTAATGCCCATGTATTTTTAGGGAAATGCTCAGTGACATAAATCAAGCCTGAAAGTACGGAGTCCGCACGTTCACCGCCACCTTCAACAGTTATTATTCGTTTATCTTTAGCTAATGATAAGGTATGAAAATAGTCATCTTCGGGACTAATCGCAATGATTATTTGAGAAATACGAGTGTGTTTTAATAAGGCATTAATCGTATGTTCAAGGATAGTTAACCCGCCAATTTTAAGGTATTGCTTTGGACAGATTGCTTGCATTCGACTTCCGACACCTGCGGCAGGGATCACAGCAACAATAGGAAGATTAGGATTTATTATATTCATTATGGTTTTTGTATCAGAACACACTATTAATTCAATAAATTAACGACGAGGTTGAGATTTATCATTCACAATACGGAAAAATGTCTCATTAGGTTTTATCATGCCTAATTCACTGCGGGCACGTTCTTCTAACGCTTCTTGCCCACCATTGAGGTCATCGATCTCTGCAAATAGACGGTCATTACGCGCTTTTAATTGTGCGTTTTGCGTTAATGCAGATTCAACTTCTTGGCTCATTTTGGTGTGATCATGAATACCATTTTTACCTAGCCATAATGAATATTGCAGCCAGCCAAGTAAAACCAGAAGTAAAATTGTCAATTTCCCCATTGCCACCCCCAAGATTAATGGGCTAATCATCCCACAACTCAAACTCAGACGCCACAAAAGCGCTGGAATATATTACATTATTAATAATAAAAAAGTGTATTCCCTATGATGAGAGAACACACAAAAAAGAAGAATACAAAATTAGCTCAATGAGTAAAATTGATTTTTTTGTAAAAAACTGAAGATTTGCTGAGTTAATTCAGGAAGAGGAAGAGCACCATTTAAATGTAATTCGGGGTTAACAGGTGCTTCATAAGGTGAATCAATACCAGAGAATTGCTTTATTTCGCCACGCCTAGCTTTTTGATATAACCCCTTGGGATCACGCTTTTCACAAAGGCTTAAAGGTGTATCGACAAAGATCTCAATAAATCGACCTTGTGCAAAACGATCTCTTATTTGCTGCCGGTCTTGCTGATAAGGCGAGATAAATGCTGTTAATACGATTAATCCTGCATCGACCATTAATTTTGCCACTTCACCAACACGACGAATGTTTTCATGACGATCTATGTCACTGAATCCCAAATCAGCACAAAGCCCATGACGTAAATTATCACCATCTAATAAATAGGTACGAATAGGAGCACTATCGAGTGAGTATTGATAAAGTGCTTGTTCTAATGCATTAGCAAGGGTTGACTTACCTGAACCTGATAATCCGGTAAACCAAAGCACACATCCTTTATGTGCTTGTCTTGCTTCACGATCTTTTTGTTCTATGGTATGAGGATGCCATACAATATTATTTTTTATCGTCATCTATTTTCCTCCAAGTAAATCTCTGGTACCCCAATGAGGAAAATGACGTCGAATAAGCTGATTAAGTTCTAGCTCAAATGTATCGTATTGTGAGGTTGTTTCTTGTTGATTAGCGAGTGTCTCTCTAATTAAACCTGCGCCAACAGTAACGTTACTCAATCTATCAATAAAAATCATCCCACCGGTATCAGCATTATATTGGTAGTTATCAAGTGCTAATGGCTCTTCAAATGAAACCTCAACACTACCAATAGCATTAAGTCCTAAGTTATCAGTCACTTGTTGCGTTAAATTATTAACATCAACCTGGTAGTGAATATTTTCAATTTTTGCTCGGCTTTTTTTACCCACAATTTTGATATCAAGTATTTGCCCCTGAACTAAAGGTTGCTCTGACATCCACACAATATCAATCAGTGCATGGTTACTAACATTGATTGTTGATTCATTTGCATCAACAATAATATCACCACGACTAATATCAATTTCATCAGCTAAAACCAGCGTAATCGCTTGCCCTGCTTTGGCTTGAGTTAAATCACCATCAAACGTCACAATACGTTTAATCGTCGAAGTTTGTTCTGAAGGCAATATCTTTATTTGTTGCCCTTGATACAACACGCCAGAAGAAACAGTTCCGCTATATCCGCGAAAATCTAAATCTGGCCGATTAACATATTGCACAGGAAAACGCAGAGATTGAGCTCCAACAGCTAATTTAATTGGTGCATCTTCGAGTAATGAGAGCAATGTTTTACCTTGATACCACGGCATTGTTTGTGAAACAGAAACAACATTGTCACCATCAAGCGCTGATATAGGGACAAATTCAATAGTAAGATCGGTTGGTAACTGATCAGCAAAAGAAAGGTAGTCTTGTTGGATCGACTCAAATACAGCCTGCTGATAATCCACTAGATCCATTTTATTGATCGCTACAATTAAATGACGAATACCTAATAGAGTACTGATAAAACTATGCCGGCGAGTCTGCTCTTGTACCCCTTTTCGAGCATCGATCAGCAGAATAGAAAGCGTACTTGTTGATGCTCCTGTCGCCATATTGCGGGTATATTGAGCATGTCCTGGCGTATCCGCAATAATAAATTTGCGTTTGGCCGTAGAGAAATAACGATAAGCCACATCAATAGTTATCCCTTGCTCACGTTCTGCGGCTAATCCATCCACCAGCAAAGCAAGATCGAGTTTTTCACCTTGCGTTCCGATTTTTTTACTTTCATTTTGCAATATAGAAAGCTGATCTTCGTAGATCTGCCGCGTATCGTGAAGTAAGCGTCCAATAAGTGTGCTTTTTCCGTCGTCAACATTGCCGCAGGTTAAAAATCGCAATAACCCTTTATTTTGTTGTGTTTTAAGATAACGTTCAACACCACCGAGCTGCGCAATTTCACCCGCAATAATTTGATTTGTTTTGATGGCTGCTAATCCCATACATCCTCCTATTAGAAATAACCTTGACGTTTTTTTAGTTCCATTGATGCGGATTGATCGCTATCAATCAAACGTCCTTGTCGCTCACTGCTGGTGGAAATCAGCATCTCTTCAATAATGGCGGGTAGTGTTTCTGCTTGTGATAGAATTGCCCCTGTTAAAGGCCAACATCCAAGTGTTCTAAATCGGACTTTCTGCTGTGTAATAACCTCACCTAGTTTTAGATCAATTCTGTCGTCATCAACCATAATTAAGTTGCCATCACGCTCAATAACGGGACGATTTTGGGCAAAATAGAGCGGAACAATATCGATATTTTCTAAATAGATATATTGCCAAATATCGAGTTCAGTCCAGTTTGATAACGGAAATACACGAATACTTTCGCCTTTATTAATTTGTCCGTTATAATTTTTCCATAATTCAGGGCGTTGATTTTTCGGATCCCAACGATGAGATCTGTCTCTAAATGAATAAATACGTTCTTTAGCACGCGATTTTTCTTCATCACGCCGAGCGCCACCAAATGCCGCATCAAAACCATATTTATCTAATGCTTGCTTTAGCCCTTCTGTTTTCATGATGTCAGTGTGTTTTGCACTACCATGAGTAAACGGATTAATACCTAATTCAGCACCTTGTGGATTGCGATAAACCTTTAAATCGAACCCATATTCTTTTGCTGTTTTATCGCGAAACTCATACATCTCGCGAAATTTCCAACCGGTATCAACATGCAATAAAGGAAAAGGCAATTTAGCGGGATAAAAAGCTTTACGAGCAAGATGCAGCATCACTGATGAGTCTTTGCCAATTGAATAAAGCATGACGGGATTTTCAAATTCAGCGACAACTTCACGAAGAATATGAATACTTTCGGCTTCTAATTGCTGAAGATGCGTTAATTGTGTTTCATTCATAACAATCCCTTTTTTAGGCAAAATGAATCAAGGATGAACGCGATGAAGCGTGTACTTGTTGACTTTGTTTATCACTAAACCAAGCCAATTGATGATGAAGAGCGGCCACTTCGCCGACAATTAACAACGCAGGCATCGGCGCTTTAGCAGCTAATTCAGCTAATTGAGTTAAATCTCCCGTAAAAACTTGCTGCTCTGTGCGTGTTGCACAGCTAATTACCGCAATAGGTGTAGATGACGAGCGACCATATTCGATTAAGCGTTGACTAATAAGCTGCGCATTAGTGGTGCCCATATAAATGGCTAAAGTATGATTAGCTTTAGCTAAAGCAGCCCAATCAGGCTCGATACCATCGGTTTTACAGTGCCCAGTCATAAAAGTGACACTTTGAGCATATTGACGATGAGTTAAAGGAATACCAGCATAAGCACTCGCGCCGCTAGCGGCGGTAATACCAGGAACCACTTGAAAAGCGATACCATGTTCAGTAGCAACTTCTAACTCTTCACCACCTCGGCCAAAAATAAACGGATCGCCCCCTTTTAGCCTAACAACGCGTTTGCCTTGTTGAACAAATTTCACAATCAATGCGTTAGTTTCTTCTTGAGCAACACTGTGATATCCCGCTCTTTTACCAACACAAATCGTCTCAGCATCACGGCGAACCAATTCCAATACTTCAGCACTCACTAAGCTGTCGTAAAGTACAACTTCTGCTTGTTGAATAACTTGTAAGCCTCGTAATGTTAATAAGCCAGCATCACCCGGCCCTGCACCAACAAGAGCTAGCTCTCCTTGATGATGATTTTTTGGCTGCTGAAGTTGTTGCTCTAATTGCGCTTGTGCTTGGGCAATCTGCTCACTAGCAACTAAAGCAGCAAATTTCCCACTAAAAGCTTGCTCCCAAAATCGGCAGCGCGCTTGAAATGTCTGCAATTGTTGCTTCACTCTGCTACGCCACTTTCCCGCTATAGTCGCCATAGTTCCTAACGATGTTGGTAATAGCGCCTCTAATTTTTCACGTAGCATTCTGACTAATACGGGAGCTTTACCCGCAGAGGAAATCGCAACCAAAATAGGTGAGCGATCAATAATGGCAGGAAAAATAAAAGAGCACTGAGGCTGAGAATCCACCACATTGACAAAAATATGCCGAGCTTGAGCATCAAAATAAACTTGCTGGTTCAGTTCACTATCATCTGTTGCCACAATGACTAACATCATCCCAATTAACTGTTCTGACTGGTACTGTGCCGATACCCACTCAATTTTCTGTTGCTGATGATATTGATACAACTCATCACATAGATTAGGCGCAATAACTTTTAATTTGGCTCCGGAGCGTAATAAAAGAAGTGCTTTACGCGCTGCAACATGGCCACCACCAACCAGTAGCACTGGGCGATTTTTTAATTCCACAAACAATGGCAGATAATCCATACGCGTATTCTCATTTATTTGTTCAATTTATGAGTAATGACTATAAAAGGAGAAATAGCGCTTATGAAATGACAAAAAGCTATGAGATGGAACAGAAAGGAATAAGAAAAAACTTTATTTTTCAATAAAATAATAAAAAAAACGACAAATAGGGTAATAAATTTCTCTATTACCCAAATAATTTTAATATTTAGCTATTACGCTATTCGTGTAATCCACACTCACGTTTTAAGCCGAAAAAGCGAGTATCTTCTTCACTCATACCGTCTTCCCATTTACGTGTTGTATGGGTATCCCCCACAGAAAGATAACCTTGATCCCACAATGGATGATATGGCAAATTATTTTCCTTAAGGTATTGATAAATTTGTTTATTATCCCAATCAACAATAGGCAGCATTTTAAAAGTACCTTTCGCAATAGAAAGCACGGGTAAATGTTCTCGGCTCTTTGATTGCTGACGTCGTAACCCCGCAAACCATGTTTGAGCATTTAATTCGGTTAATGCCCTTTCCATTGGCTCAACTTTATTTATTTGGTTATAACGTTCAATTCCCTCAACACCTTGTTCCCAAAGCTTGCCATATCGCGCTTCTTGCCAAGATGAAGATATTTCAGCCTGATAAACTTTTAAATTGAGTTTTAACTGTCGCGTTAATGTATCAATAAACTGGTAAGTTTCAGGGAAAAGATAGCCCGTGTCAGTTAAAATCACAGAAATATTAGGATATTGCTGAGTCATTAAATGCAAACAAACAGCTGCTTGAATACCAAAACTTGAGCTTAACACCCCTTCTTTAGGTAAATATTCCAAAGCCCAAGTAACACGTTCTATGGCATTTTTTTGCTCTAGTCGTTGGTTAATTTCCGCTAATGCTAGTTTCTGTTTATCAGCGGGTAATTGCACTAATTGAGATAGCGGCAATAGGCTCATATCGCCTCCTGCAACTCATAAAAATCAACAGCTGAATTAATGACAGGTTTAATCACATCAGTACGAATAAGAAAATCACCAAAACCTTCATTTGAATTTCGATAAATTGCCCAATTACCGATCAAAAGATCAAGTATTCCGATAATTTCTTGTGAAGTTATATTTTCACGATACATTCTTGGGATCCGTGTACCGATGCGATTTCCACCTAAATGCAGGTTATAACGATCTGGTGCTTTCCCCACCAGCCCAACTTCAGCCAACATTGCTCGACCACAACCATTAGGACATCCCGTCACGCGCACAACGATGTGTTCATCGCTAATACTATGCTTTGTCATTAAACCATCAAGGATGTCAGTAAATGCAGGTAAAAAACGCTCTGCTTCAGCCATTGCCAGTGGGCATGTAGGAAATGAAACACACGCCATAGCATGTTGGCGCAATGGTGTTACGTTATCGCTAATTAAGCCATATTGACGTGCAATCGCCTCAATATTGGCTTTTTCATTTTCGGGCACACCAGCCACTATTAAGTTTTGATTGGCGGTTAAACGAAAATCACCATGATGAATTTTAGCGATTTCAGCTACACCTGTTTTTAATGGTGAATCTGGATTATCAATTAATCGTCCATTTTCAATAAATAAAGTAAGATGCCATTTATTATCAACACCTTTTAACCAACCAATTTGATCACCACGATGAGTAAATTCATAAGGGCGAATATCGTCAAAATTAACGCCCGAACGACGCTCAACTTCTTGTTTAAACGTCTCTATTCCTACACGCTCTAGTGTGTATTTGGTTTTGGCATTTTTACGTTCTGTGCGATTTCCCCAATCACGTTGAGTCGTCACAATCGCTTCTGCCACTGCCAGTGTTTTATCGATAGGGATATAACCAAATTCGCTAGCCAAACGCGGAAAGGTGTTTTTATCGCCGTGTGTCATGGCTAAACCACCACCTACCAGCACATTAAAACCAACTAAATGTCCATTTTCAGCAATCGCGATAAAGTTCATATCATTGGCATGAAGATCAACATCGTTATGAGGTGGAATAACCACTGAGGTTTTAAATTTCCGCGGTAAATACGTCTCACCTAAAATAGGTTCTTCATCAGTGGTAGCGACTTTTTCTTTATCTAGCCAGATCTCCGCATAAGCGTGGGTTCGAGGCAAAAGATGTTCTGATATTTTTTTAGCCCACTCATACGCTTCTTGATGCAATGACGATAGCACTGGGTTAGAAGTACATAAAACATTGCGATTAACATCATTAGCTGTTGCCAAAGCGTCTAAGCCTGCCGAAGCTAACATCTGATGCGCTGGTTTTACATCACCTTTTAAGATGCCATGAAATTGAAAAGTTTGACGATTAGTAATGCGAATACTGCCATAGAGAGTATTTTCTGTCGCAAATTTATCAATATTTAGCCACTGTTTGGGGGTGATAATGCCACCAGGTAAACGACAACGTAACATCATAGCATGACGAGGTTCTAGCATCTGTTCAGCACGTTCTGCCCTGATATCTCTATCATCTTGCTGATACATGCCATGAAAGCGAATTAATAGGAAGTTATCGCCCTCAAAACCGCCCGTTAAGCCATTTTGTAAGTCTTCTGTAATAGTACCGCGCAGAAAATGACTTTCTTTTTTCATGCGTTCGCTATCAGCCAGTTTCCCTTCAACAATCAAGGGCGTTTGAGTATGTGATTTCATTAATAGACATCCCTCTGATATCGTCGTTCTAGACGTAGCTCACTTAAATATTCATCTGCTTCATCAATATCTTTATTGCCATACTTCATCACTATTTCTAATAGAGTTTGTTCAACATCTTTCGCCATCCGTGATGCATCGCCACAAACATAGAGATAAGCCCCTTGTTGTAACCATTGCCAAATTTGATTGCCTTGTTCACGTAATTTATCTTGTACATAAATTTTATGAGATTGATCACGTGACCATGCTAAATCGATATGAGTTAACAAACCGTTTTTGACATAACGTTGCCATTCCACTTGATAGAGAAAATCTTCAACAAAATGAGGGTTACCAAAAAACAACCAGTTTTTACCCGTTGCACCGTCGTTTTCACGCTGCTGCATAAAAGCTCGAAATGGAGCAATACCTGTACCTGGGCCAATCATAATAACTGGCGCATCGTTATTATTCGGTAAACGAAAGTGATCATTCTTTTCGATAAAAACATTGATAGCAGAGCCTTCTTCTGCCCTATCAGCAAGAAAACCTGAAGCACCACCCGCGTAAGCACGACCATTGACTTGATAACGCACCACCCCCAAAGTGAGATGCACTTCATCCCCAACTTCTTGTTGAGAGGATGCGATAGAGTAAAGTCGAGGTGTGAGTGGACGCAAAATATCAATAAAATCTTGAGCCATAGGTTGAGCACAATATTGGCGCACCATTTCATTTATGGGATATTTTTCAGCATATTGCTGAAGCTTTGTTTTATCAGCAACAAGTGATAGTAAATCTTCGTGGCGAGTTAACTGAGCATAAGCTTTTACGATAGGAGCACTATTTTGCGTTAATTCACAATGATGCAATAACGCTTCTTTTAACATTAGAGTTTGTGATTTTACCGTAACGAGTTCATCACCTTTTAGCCATAATAACCCGATTAGCTCATCAACTTTTTCAACTGAATTATCAAACCAAACACCAAGTGCGTCTCCAGGTTGATACTGCAAATCTGAGCCTTCAATGCTGAATTCAATATGACGAATATCTTTATCAGAATTTCTGCCCGTAATTTTTTGATTAGTTAATAAGGTTGCTGTAAAAGGTGCATCTCGATGATAGCGAGAGGCAGTTATGGTGTCTGTTGTACCGGATTGTGTGTGTTGTAACACCGCCGCATTTTGGGTTGGTACTCGCACTTTTAATACATTGGTTAACTCTGTTATCCATTGATTTGCGATGTCTTGATAGTCAACATCCACATCAACTCTTGGTAATAATCGAGTTGCTCCTAACTGGGCAATACGTTCATCAAAATCTTTACCTGCTTGGCAAAATTGCTCATAGGATGAATCACCTAAACTCAGTACGGCAAAAGAGGTTTTTTTCATCTCAGCCGCTTTTTTAGTATTTAAATATTTATAAAATGCGATAGCTTCTTCAGGTGGCTCGCCCTCACCTTGTGTCGATGTCACAATAATTAAGGTGGTGGCTTTATGGATTTGTTTAAATTTGTACTCACCTGCTGAATACAACTCTACATTTAATTTATTTGTGACTAGATTATCTCGTAGCTGTTCCGCAAGACGGCGAGCATTTCCGGTTTGAGAAGCCGAAATTATCGTGACCGTTTCTACTTCAGGAATAAGATGGGTGGTTAACTCAGAAGTAACAGAGGTCGTACTCGCTGGCTGATTAAGTTGTCCCCAAAAATAGCCTGAAAGCCACGCAATTTGTGCTGGCGCTAAATCTTTGGTTACGTCCTGTAATTTGTTCAATTGCTCTGGCGTTAACGGAAGCATTGATAAAAACGGGGGTTGATTGCTCATTTATCCTGCCTTAAAAAAGCGAGGCACCTTTATAGTGCTTTATTGTTTTGTAATATTTTTCTGATGAAGGAAAGGTATCTCACGACCAGAAGATGAATTAAAGACCCATTTGCTCTATCTAATAACCTTAAATACTAAATTTATTTATCGATTTCCTTTATTGATAAAATCACTAAGCAAAAAGAAATATAATAAGCAACTGAGGTTAAGGCGATTAGGCGTGATACGGCAAATCAGCTACACTAGTAAACTTCGTTCTATCTGTTTCTTTTTTCATTCATTAAGTCAAGAGAGTTTTGATGATAACCACCATCTTTAAAGATTTTCAGTTTGAAGCCGCACACCACCTACCGCATGTTCCTGAAGGACACAAATGTGGTCGCCTTCATGGACACTCATTTCTTGTTAGATTAGAGCTAACAGGTGAAGTTGATGCACAATCAGGCTGGCTAATTGATTTTGCCGATGTTAAAGCCGCATTTAAACCGACTCTTGATAGCCTAGATCACTACTATCTTAATGACATTGCAGGATTAGAAAATCCGACCAGCGAAGTATTAGCAAAATGGATTTGGCAACAAGTCAAGCCAACACTGCCATTGTTATCAGCCGTGATGGTTAAAGAGACTTGCACAGCAGGATGTATTTATCGCGGTGAGTAATTATCTGTCACCTAAAAAAAAATCAGCCTGTTATTGGCTGATTTTTTTTTGCTTGCGAGAACAACATCATATTAGGCGATATTTAAATATTTGTGCGTTTGCATTGAGAATCGCCAATTTCGAGCAATACAGGTTTCTATACATAATTTCGTCGCCGAATTTTTACAACTAATGGGTTGTAGTGCAACAACAGGTGCTGGCAGCGATGTTCTTAATGTGAGTAATGCATCTAATGCTTCAATATCTTTTTGGCGACCAACAGGGTGTTTTATTTCGTTAGCGCGATTTATTGCACTAGGTAATACCGTAAAACCGCCTCGCATCCCGACTTTAGGCGAGAGCGTAACCCACGTTTGTTCACTACATAAAATGTCATGAGTACCGCTAGTTTCGATTTGGCAATTAAATCCTGCCTGTTCCAAACCTTCCGTTAAGGGGCGTAAATCATATAAACAAGGTTCTCCTCCTGTGATAACAACATGTCTTGCGCTATAACCTTGTTGTTGAAACAGCGCTAATATTTCATCAACCGTTGCATTTCCCCAAGCATCGCTTTCTTGCGTTTTAATTGGAATATCGCCAATAGGAACTTTTTTTTCTTCTTCTTTTTCCCATGTATGTTTGGTATCACACCAACTGCAGCCAACGGGACATCCTTGTAGACGAACAAAAAGAGCAGGAACGCCAGTAAAAATACCTTCACCTTGTAAAGTTTGAAACATTTCGTTTATGGGGTATTGCATAAGAAACTCTGATATCCAATGAATGCTGATGATTATTACAGATAACTATCTCACCGTAAGAGGCTTTATGATAAGGTACATGGTTTGTTTTGAATAGCTAACGTGCGAGAAGACACTGAAAAAAGAACCGGTTTGCTCGGTTGGACAGAGATGGGAATATTTTAGATGCAAAAAGAAAATCAGCTTTCACGAGGTCTGTCAGGGCGGCACATTCGTTTCATGGCGCTAGGCTCTGCAATTGGTACAGGGTTATTTTATGGTTCTGCGGCTGCGATAGAAAAAGCAGGTCCCGCTGTATTACTCGCCTATCTTATTGGTGGTGCTGCCGTTTTTATGGTTATGCGTGCATTAGGGGAAATGGCCGTTCATCACCCTGTTGCAGGTTCATTTTCACAATATGCAAGCCATTACATGGGGCCACTCGCAGGTTTTTTAACCGGTTGGAACTATGTTTTTGAAATGCTTATCGTCTGTTTGGCTGACGTAACTGCATTTGGCTTTTATATGAAGCTCTGGTTTCCTGATGTTGAGCAATGGATATGGGTATTGGGGATAGTCTGTTTTATTGGCGCCTTAAATCTTTGCCATGTAAAAATATTCGGTGAAATGGAATTTTGGCTTTCTATTATTAAAGTCACTGCCATTATTGCGATGATTATTGGTGGTGTTGTCATTATGATGTACGGTTTTGGTCAACAAACCGAGCATCCTATTGGTATCTCTAATTTATGGGAGTTTGGTGGCTTTATGCCTAATGGCATAGAGGGGGTTATCGCCTCGCTCGCCATAGTGATGTTTGCTTTTGGTGGTATCGAAGTTATTGGTATTACCGCAAGTGAAGCAAAAGATCCTGAAAAAACCATTCCTAAAGCGATTAACGCTGTACCATTTCGTATTTTGTTATTCTATGTACTAACAATTTTTATTCTGATGTGTATTTTCCCTTGGCAACAAATTGGGCATAACGGAAGTCCATTTGTGCAGATTTTCTCAAATCTAGGGATTAACTCAGCCGCGAATATCTTAAACCTTGTCGTTATCACCGCAGCTATTTCTGCCATTAATAGTGATATCTTTGGTGCAGGTCGTATGATGTATGGTATGGCACAAGAAGGACAAGCACCAAAATCCTTTATGAAACTCACCCGTAATGGTGTGCCTTGGATGACGGTGTTAGTGATGTCTGTTGTGCTGCTTTTAGGCGTGGTGCTTAACTACCTTATCCCAGAGCAGATCTTTGTTCTTATTGCTTCTATCGCAACGTTCGCAACAGTTTGGGTTTGGTTAATGATTTTGCTTTCTCAAGTTGCTATGCGCCGTAAAATGAGCGCTGAAGAAGTAAAAACACTAAAATTCCCAGTCCCTCTTTGGCCTATTGCACCTGCATTAACCATCGTCTTTATGGCGTTTGTTATTGCGATTTTAGGTTATTTTGAATCAACCCGAATGGCATTAGTGGTCGGTATGGTGTGGGTTGCTATTTTAACTATCGGTTATTATGTTGGTATCAAACCAAGAATGACCCCAAAATAATGAGCACCTATCTGCTATAAATTATCTACAATAATTAAAAAGGCTGTGAAATATTCACAGTCTTTTGTTTTGCGACTAAAAATTAATTAAGCTAGTGCTTGATCTAAATCTGCAATTAAATCTTCAACATCTTCCAGACCTATTGATAGTCGTATTAGGCCATCGCTAATACCATGTCTTTGACGTTCTTCTGCGCTATAAGTCGCATGAGTCATTGTTGCAGGGTGTTGAGCTAGAGACTCACAATCTCCTAAGCTAACAGCGCGAGTAAAGAGTGTTAAGCGATTAAGGAAATCTCTACCCGCTTTAATTCCACCTTTTAATTCAATTGTTATCATTCCACCGGCTAAACGCATTTGTTGCTTTGCCAGTTGATATTGAGGAAAAGAAGGAAGCCCAGGATAATGAATAGTTTCTACTTTAGGATTATCTTCAAGAAATTGAGCAATATGCTGTGCATTCTTACAAACTTGCTCCATCCTAATACCTAGCGTTTTTATCCCTCTTAATATTAAAGAAGCATCATGAGGAGATAAACAGGCGCCTGTCATATCTTTTAAGCCTTCAACGCGTATTTTATTGGCTAACTCATGAGTAGTAATAATTGCGCCGGCCATTACATCACCATGACCTGATAAATATTTTGTCATGGAATGCACGACGATATCGGCACCGAGTTCTA
The DNA here is from genome assembly GCF_004116975.1 of Proteus hauseri. Classification (NCBI taxonomy): domain Bacteria; kingdom Pseudomonadati; phylum Pseudomonadota; class Gammaproteobacteria; order Enterobacterales; family Morganellaceae; genus Proteus; species Proteus hauseri. The sequence goes on from NZ_CP026364.1 coordinate 722,396, forward strand.
ATGGTTTTTGTAAATAAGGAGAACAATAGGTGCTATCAACCATGACCAAAATATGATGTTGGTGTGCTATTTCAGATATTTTAGCAATATCACTCACTCGCATATTAGGATTTGCGGGTGTTTCAAAGAAAATTAGCTTTGTTTTCTCTGTAATTGCAGCTTTTAATTTTGCAGGATCTGTTAAATCTACATGTTTTATTTTTACACCAAATTTAGCAAGACCTTGATTAAAGTATGAAAAAGTACAACCGTAGATTGTCATATCCGCAATCAGCTCATCACCAGGTTGTAGCAATGACCAGCATGTTGAGGTAATCGCCCCCATGCCGGAAGAAAAAACGACAGCTCCTTCACCATTTTCTAATTGGGCTAATCGTTTCTCTAATAAATCGAGTGTAGGATTGGATATTCGGGTATAAAAATGACCGAGTTCTGTCCCTGCAAAACAGGCTGCACCATATTGAGCGGTTGGAAAAGCAAACGTAGATGTTTGAAAAATAGGAGGCACTAATGCTCCCTGATAATCTAACGGAGAATAACCATAATGTATTGCCTGAGTATTAAATTGCCTATTACTTTGTGTCATTATATCTCCTTAATTAATATAATAGTTAAACATCTATTTTTTGATTATTCTCGCCAATAATCTGAAGTGTCCTTAATACAATAGTTAATCCTTTCAACGTATCTGGATTTTTTAATAATGAAAAAGTTGAACCTAATGTATATTTTTTATCTTGATAAATAGATTCTTTTTTTGCCATATTAAACGCTGTACTTAACTCCCAAACAGGGATCATCGTTTCTTCAAAAGCCACCGAAAGTTTTTCGACTGTTGCATTATCGATAATATCAATTGAGTCCGAAATTAAAGATAATAAGTCAACGATATTATCAAAACGTTTTAATGCTAATAGCGGTCTTGCTTTTTCTAATAAATGTTGAAGGTGTATTTTATCTTCATCAGTAAATAGCTGACTTTCTACTAGATTTAAATTATTTTCACTCATTATTATTCCCCTATAATAATCCTCTCACTGTCGCCCAATATAATCCTCGGTTATAACTATTACGTAATAAGCCACCTAATTTAGTTGGCGGTGTTGGTGTCACATCATGTTTATAGTCATATTGTAAAGGCATACCTGCAGATAACCCCATTTGAGCAACTGCTTGAACTCGTCCGTCATATATTGCAGCGGGATAGCCATAGCAAAGCTCTCCGCAAATATTATTAGCAATAACACCAGCTTGGTTATGACAACTTCCACCGGCTTTGCTAATAGGTAGATCAACGGTGTCACCAATAACATAAACTTGATTCAGTCCGTAAACTTGTAAAGTTTCAGGATCTGTTGGTAACCACCCTTCTCCATTTTTGTATTCGCTTAATCCCGTATTACGAATTGCTTCCACTGCCGTGATAGGTGGTGTACTCATTAAAATATCAAAGGGTTCTTCTTCACCTTCTTTTGAATAAGCGATCTTTTTATCAGGATCAACATGACTTAGCGTAAAGCCGCGCTTCGCTTTTATGTCACGTTCTGAGAATACCGCAGGAAGAACCTCACAAACCTCTTGTTGCATAAAGAGACAGTTTCTTAATAACTGGGAAACAGTAGGATAGGTATAAATAATTTCAATATTATTTCTGACACGACGTTGACGTAAAAATTCATCAAGCATCAATGTAGTTTCCATTGGTGCAATACCACATTGATGAGGCACATTAGGTGTTTCAGGAAAAGTAACAGTAATAAATACACGACCTTTCTCAATTGTCGCAATTTTATCAGCAAGATTACGTGCTGCTTCATATTGATAAAAATGATTTCCAGCTTCTTTTAAACCTTCAATTTTATCAAGACGGGGTATACATCCAGTAGCTAAAACAAGAAAGTCATAATTATATTTTTTCTTCGATTCACAATAAATAATCTTATTATTAAAATCAAAACGCTCTGCTTTATCAATAACAAGTTCTATTTCAGGTCTTAATAAACTTCGTTCTGAACGCATTAATTCTTCTTTTAAAAAAAGATTAAATGCAATATACATAAAAGCAGGTTTGTAATAATGATTTGGATTATCAGAAATAAGCGTTATTTTGATTTTATTTGAAAATATTTCATTGTTTAATTTTTTCGAAAGAATATTAGCGAGAATAGTCCCACCGGTACCACCGCCAATAATAATTATATTTTTCATCGACATTTAATACCTTATATCAAATTAGAATTAAACCAATTTAAAAAGTATAGATAAGGTATTAAATATAACCAATATATTATACATGTAGATAGTTGAATAAGAAATTAATTTTTCTAGTCAATAAGGGAAACAATCTCTTAAATTTAAATAAGCTTAAGAGATTATATTTTTTGTTATTACTTATAGTATTAATAAAATGTAGCAATTAAAGGGTGATGATCTGAAGCATCAGTAATAAGCACTTCCGCTTTATTCAATGATAAACCTCGATAAAAAATATAATCTAACGGTTTACCGAATGCGCGAGTACGCCAATCATTATCAAAAGGGACTTCCCTTAGTTTTAACCAACGAGCAAAACGTTTAAGTACATTAATTCTTGGCCGACTCCAAGCATTAAAGTCACCAGCGAGTATAATAGGACCTTTATGATGCATGATATGGGTCGCTAAATTGCTTAATTGACGCTGATAAACATCTACACCAAAACTAAAATTGATAGCATGAACATTTACAACCATTAAATGTTCGCCTGTAATTAATGGATAAACTGTAATTAATGCCGATTTAGCTAAGCGCAAAAAAGGTTCTTTTTCTCTTAGAGGACAACAATAAATAGGGTGGGAGCTAGAAAGAGTCATTACACCTGCAGGATGTTGCTGAAAAGCTAAAGCAGGAACCTGATCCGCTATTAAATGATGAACGCCAGCGAAACGAACAAGTTCAGGTGTAGGTTGAGCTTCTTGCAATAAGATCAGTTGGGTATCAGTGGATAATACTTCCAACATATTTCGCCAGTTGATCCGCTGCTGTTTATAGATGTTCCAAACAGCAATTTTTAGGTAGCCTTCGGTATAAAGTGGCATTCCAATAGGCAAAGAGTCACTTTTTTCATTTAAAGGAGCACTTGGTTCAATCCTTTCTACAGGTTGACCCGCTACAAAGCGTACGGAGTAAGTCGGTTTTTTCGCCATTAGCAACCTCAAATGAGCAATAGGATCTCTTGCTATTACCCAGTATACCAAAGCTTACCAACACCCTCATCTTTTTAAGGGATATAATGATCAATAAGATTAATTATTTTTATATAAAATCATCACTTTATAAATTGTTATATCTATTTGCTTGTTTTTTTATAAATTTAAGGCAAAAAAAAACCTAAGTCGTTAGACTTAGGTTTCTTAATGTTGGCGGAACGGACGGGACTCGAACCCGCGACCCCCTGCGTGACAGGCAGGTATTCTAACCAACTGAACTACCGCTCCGCGTATTCTTTTTGCTTTAACATCTTAAGATATTAAGGCGATATTTAATGCCTGGCAGTTCCCTACTCTCACATGGGGAGACCCCACACTACCATCGGCGCTACAACGTTTCACTTCTGAGTTCGGCATGGGATCAGGTGGGACCGCTGCGCTATGGCCGCCAAGCAAATTCTGTTATTACCCGTTACGCCAATCTCTCCACGTAACCAGTAATTCAATCTTAAAACAAGCTTACTTTATTGATGTTAGTCTCTTCTCTCAGACAAAACACCTTCGGTGTTGTCAGGTTAAGCCTCACGGTTCATTAGTACTGGTTAGCTCAACGTATCGCTACGCTTACACACCCAGCCTATCAACGTCTTAGTCTTAAACGTTCCTTTAGGTCACTCAAGGTGACAGGGAAGACTCATCTCGAGGCAAGTTTCCCGCTTAGATGCTTTCAGCGGTTATCTCTTCCGCACTTAGCTACCGGGCAATGCCATTGGCATGACAACCCGAACACCAGTGGTGCGTTCACTCCGGTCCTCTCGTACTAGGAGCAACCCCTCTCAATCTTCCAACGCCCACGGCAGATAGGGACCGAACTGTCTCACGACGTTCTAAACCCAGCTCGCGTACCACTTTAAATGGCGAACAGCCATACCCTTGGGACCTACTTCAGCCCCAGGATGTGATGAGCCGACATCGAGGTGCCAAACACCGCCGTCGATATGAACTCTTGGGCGGTATCAGCCTGTTATCCCCGGAGTACCTTTTATCCGTTGAGCGATGGCCCTTCCATTCAGAACCACCGGATCACTAAGACCTACTTTCGTACCTGCTCGAGCCGTCACTCTCACAGTCAAGCTGGCTTATGCCTTTGCACTAACCGCATGATGTCCGACCATGCTTAGCCAACCTTCGTGCTCCTCCGTTACTCTTTAGGAGGAGACCGCCCCAGTCAAACTACCCACCAGACACGGTCCCCGATCCAGATTATGGACCTAGGTTAGAACATCAAACGTTAAAGGGTGGTATTTCAAGGTTGACTCCATGCAGACTGGCGTCCACACTTCAAAGTCTCCCACCTATCCTACACATCAAGGCTCAATGTTCAGTGTCAAGCTATAGTAAAGGTTCACGGGGTCTTTCCGTCTTGCCGCGGGTACACTGCATCTTCACAGCGAGTTCAATTTCACTGAGTCTCGGGTGGAGACAGCCTGGCCATCATTACGCCATTCGTGCAGGTCGGAACTTACCCGACAAGGAATTTCGCTACCTTAGGACCGTTATAGTTACGGCCGCCGTTTACTGGGGCTTCGATCAAGAGCTTCTCCCTAAGGATAACCCCATCAATTAACCTTCCAGCACCGGGCAGGCGTCACACCGTATACGTCCACTTTCGTGTTTGCACAGTGCTGTGTTTTTAATAAACAGTTGCAGCCAGCTGGTATCTTCGACTGGCTTCGGCTCCGTCCGCAAGGGACTTCACTTACCGCCAGCGTGCCTTCTCCCGAAGTTACGGCACCATTTTGCCTAGTTCCTTCACCCGAGTTCTCTCAAGCGCCTGAGTATTCTCTACCTGACCACCTGTGTCGGTTTGGGGTACGATTGTTGGTAACCTGAAGCTTAGAGGCTTTTCCTGGAAGCAGGGCATCAATTGCTTCACCACCTTAGTGGTTCGTCATCACACCTCAGCATTAAGTGACCGGATTTGCCTAATCACTCTGCCTACATGCTTGAACCGGGACGACCGTCGCCCGGACAACCTAGCCTTCTCCGTTCCCCCATCGCAGTTACCACCAGTACGGGAATATTAACCCGTTTCCCATCGACTACGCTTTTCAGCCTCGCCTTAGGGGTCGACTCACCCTGCCCCGATTAACGTTGGACAGGAACCCTTGGTCTTCCGGCGTGCGGGTTTTTCACCCGCATTATCGTTACTTATGTCAGCATTCGCACTTCTGATACCTCCAGCATGCCTCACAGCACACCTTCGCAGGCTTACAGAACGCTCCCCTACCCAACAACACCTAAGTGTCGCTGCCGCAGCTTCGGTGCATGGTTTAGCCCCGTTACATCTTCCGCGCGGGCCGACTCGACCAGTGAGCTATTACGCTTTCTTTAAATGATGGCTGCTTCTAAGCCAACATCCTGGCTGTCTGAGCCTTCCCACTTCGTTTCCCACTTAACCATGACTTTGGGACCTTAGCTGGCGGTCTGGGTTGTTTCCCTCTTCACGACGGACGTTAGCACCCGCCGTGTGTCTCCCGTGATAACATTCTTCGGTATTCGCAGTTTGCATCGAGTTGGTAAGTCGGGATGACCCCCTAGTCGAAACAGTGCTCTACCCCCGAAGATGAGTTCACGAGGCGCTACCTAAATAGCTTTCGGGGAGAACCAGCTATCTCCCGGTTTGATTGGCCTTTCACCCCCATCCACAAGTCATCCGCTAATTTTTCAACATTAGTCGGTTCGGTCCTCCAGTTAGTGTTACCCAACCTTCAACCTGCCCATGGATAGATCACCGGGTTTCGGGTCTATACCCTGCAACTCATTCGCCCAGTTAAGACTCGGTTTCCCTACGGCTCCCCTATACGGTTAACCTTGCTACAGAATATAAGTCGCTGACCCATTATACAAAAGGTACGCAGTCACCCCATAAAAGAGGCTCCTACTGCTTGTACGTACACGGTTTCAGGTTCTTTTTCACTCCCCTCGCCGGGGTTCTTTTCGCCTTTCCCTCACGGTACTGGTTCACTATCGGTCAATCAGGAGTATTTAGCCTTGGAGGATGGTCCCCCCATATTCAGACAGGATAACACGTGTCCCGCCCTACTCGTCGAGTTCACAATAACAACATCTTCAGATACGGGGCTATCACCCTTTACTGCCGGACTTTCCAGACCGTTCTCCTGATGCTGCTATTGATTAAGACTCTGGGCTGTTCCCCGTTCGCTCGCCGCTACTAGGGGAATCTCGGTTGATTTCTTTTCCTCGGGGTACTGAGATGTTTCAGTTCTCCCGGTTCGCTTCATTACGCTATGTATTCACGTAATGATAATATCCATTGGATATTGGGTTTCCCCATTCGGAAATCGTCGGTTATAACGGTTCATATCACCTTACCGACGCTTATCGCAGATTAGCACGTCCTTCATCGCCTCTGATTGCCTAGGCATCCACCGTGTACGCTTATTCGCTTAACCTCACAACCCGAAGGTGTCTTTTTCGAAGATAATCTTGGTGGTGATGGCTGTGCAGATTACATTTCGTCGTTGGGCAGTGCTCGCCATGCTCACATACTTATGTATGTTGCGCTGGCTGCGCGCTGTCCGCCTCGAACTGTAAATTGCTCGCGCATCCCACTTTGATGTCAAAAACACATTCAAAGTTTGAGATTTTGAGAGACTCATCAATATACCTCGGTGATATATTGATTTGTTTTCAATTTTTCAGCTTGTTCCAGATTGTTAAAGAGCATAAATAGTTAAAATAACTTACTTAAATTATTTTAACTATTTTCTGATTTTCATCAGACATAGTGTGGTACGCCTTTCACTCATACCGCGCATTGGCGTCCCCTAGGGGATTCGAACCCCTGTTACCGCCGTGAAAGGGCGGTGTCCTAGGCCTCTAGACGAAGGGGACTCTTGTCAGCTTCGCAGACGCGCTTTTGCTCGTTCTTCATCAGACAATCTGTGTGAGCACTACACATAACACGTATCTCTTAGGTAAGGAGGTGATCCAACCGCAGGTTCCCCTACGGTTACCTTGTTACGACTTCACCCCAGTCATGAATCACAAAGTGGTAAGCGCCCTCCCGAAGGTTAAGCTACCTACTTCTTTTGCAACCCACTCCCATGGTGTGACGGGCGGTGTGTACAAGGCCCGGGAACGTATTCACCGTAGCATTCTGATCTACGATTACTAGCGATTCCGACTTCATGGAGTCGAGTTGCAGACTCCAATCCGGACTACGACAGACTTTATGAGTTCCGCTTGCTCTCGCGAGGTCGCTTCTCTTTGTATCTGCCATTGTAGCACGTGTGTAGCCCTACTCGTAAGGGCCATGATGACTTGACGTCATCCCCACCTTCCTCCGGTTTATCACCGGCAGTCTCCTTTGAGTTCCCGCCATTACGCGCTGGCAACAAAGGATAAGGGTTGCGCTCGTTGCGGGACTTAACCCAACATTTCACAACACGAGCTGACGACAGCCATGCAGCACCTGTCTCAGAGTTCCCGAAGGCACTCCTCTATCTCTAAAGGATTCTCTGGATGTCAAGAGTAGGTAAGGTTCTTCGCGTTGCATCGAATTAAACCACATGCTCCACCGCTTGTGCGGGCCCCCGTCAATTCATTTGAGTTTTAACCTTGCGGCCGTACTCCCCAGGCGGTCGATTTAACGCGTTAGCTCCGGAAGCCACGCCTCAAGGGCACAACCTCCAAATCGACATCGTTTACAGCGTGGACTACCAGGGTATCTAATCCTGTTTGCTCCCCACGCTTTCGCACCTGAGCGTCAGTCTTTGTCCAGGGGGCCGCCTTCGCCACCGGTATTCCTCCACATCTCTACGCATTTCACCGCTACACGTGGAATTCTACCCCCCTCTACAAGACTCTAGCCAACCAGTTTCAGATGCAATTCCCAAGTTAAGCTCGGGGCTTTCACATCTGACTTAATTGACCGCCTGCGTGCGCTTTACGCCCAGTAATTCCGATTAACGCTTGCACCCTCCGTATTACCGCGGCTGCTGGCACGGAGTTAGCCGGTGCTTCTTCTGCGGGTAACGTCAATTGCTAAGAGTATTAATCTTAACACCTTCCTCCCCGCTGAAAGTACTTTACAACCCTAAGGCCTTCTTCATACACGCGGCATGGCTGCATCAGGCTTGCGCCCATTGTGCAATATTCCCCACTGCTGCCTCCCGTAGGAGTCTGGGCCGTGTCTCAGTCCCAGTGTGGCTGATCATCCTCTCAGACCAGCTAGAGATCGTCGCCTAGGTGAGCCATTACCTCACCTACTAGCTAATCCCATATGGGTTCATCCGATAGCGCAAGGTCCGAAGAGCCCCTGCTTTGGTCCGTAGACGTCATGCGGTATTAGCTACCGTTTCCAGTAGTTATCCCCCTCTATCGGGCAGATCCCCATACATTACTCACCCGTCCGCCGCTCGTCAGCAAGAAAGCAAGCTTTCCTCTGTTACCGCTCGACTTGCATGTGTTAGGCCTGCCGCCAGCGTTCAATCTGAGCCATGATCAAACTCTTCAATTAAAAGTGTTTGATGCTCAAAGAAATCGAATACTTAGCTTCATTCATAAATGAATTTTACTTTTGTAAACACTCTTTAAGACTTATATACATCTAAATATTTTAGAAGATATCGTCTCTGTGAGTGCCCACACAGATTGTCTGATAATTTGTTAAAGAGCAGTGCAACATTCGCTGCCGTTTCCGGTCTTCTGCGTTGTTGCGAGGAGGTGCATTCTACATCTTCCTCATTCAGTGTCAAGCGTTATTTCATAAGGCTTTTCACTTTATTTTTTGTTCTCTCAGTCAGTTCGCTTAGCGCCCTGTTCCGTGACAACGAGGACGCATTATAGGGAGTTTTCTGAGGCTGGCAATAGTTTTTTTTAAAAAAACGTTCGTTTGTTGGTAAATTAAACGAAGTGCTTATTTTTTGTGGCTTTTTATCCATTTTGGTAAGTCAGCCAAGCTATCTAGGATAAAATCTGCACACATTTGTGCCTCTTCGGTGATCTCTTTTCCTGTACGAACAAGAACTTTATTACCCACTCCCGCAGATTTTGCCGCCAACATATCTTCTTTTTTATCACCAACCATATAAGAAGAAGCCATATCGATGTTTAATTGTGCTTTTGCATCCATAAACATCCCATTCGCTGGTTTGCGACAATCACAGACTTGTTTATATTCAGCAACACTCGCATCTGGATGATGAGGGCAATAATAGATACCATCTAAATCAACGCCTCTATCTGCTAAAGACCAATCCATCCACTCTGTAAGATGTAAAAATTGATCTTCGCTATAATAACCACGACCAATTCCCGATTGGTTAGTCACTAAAACCAAGGCATAGCCCATTGCTTTTAGTTCCGCCATTGCTTCAATGACACCATCAATAAACTCAAAGTTATCAATTTCAGATACATAACCGTGGTCTATATTAATTGTTCCATCGCGATCAAGAAAAATCGCAGAAATCCCATTACTCACCAGCATTACTCCATTCAGATATTTGTCGTTAGTATCGCATGTTTTCTCTTATATAGAGAATGGAATCCATGCCTTTCTTTCTTTATTAGTCAGGAGTTGTTTTTTATTGACTTAGCCGTCTAGACGCCTTAACATCTATTTTAACTCGGGCAGAATAGTCTTTATGTCCATATTCTACTTATATAAAGAACAACATGATTAAACTGACGAATATAAACAAAGTGTTTAAGCAGGGAACGCGTTCAATACAAGCGTTATCAAATATTAACCTGCATGTGCCCCAAGGGCAGATTTTTGGTGTTATCGGATCGTCAGGAGCGGGTAAAAGTACACTTATACGTTGTGTGAATATGTTAGAAAAACCAACTTCAGGGGAAGTTCTTGTTGATGGGCGTGACCTAACAAAGCTGTCTGATAAAGAATTAACAAAAGCTCGCCGCGGTATTGGCATGATTTTTCAGCATTTCAACTTACTTTCTTCAAGAACAGTATTTGATAATGTAGCCTTACCTTTAGAACTTGATAACACGCCTCGTGCCAATATTACAAAGCGTGTAGATGAACTGCTAGAATTAGTTGGCCTATCTGATAAAAAAGATTATTACCCAGCCAATCTATCTGGTGGACAAAAGCAACGTGTTGCAATTGCACGCGCACTGGCTAACTCACCCAATGTTCTATTATGTGATGAAGCCACCAGCGCATTAGACCCTGCAACAACACGTTCTATTTTAGAATTATTAAAAGATATTAATCGCCGTTTAGGATTAACTATTTTACTGATCACTCACGAAATGGACGTAGTAAAACGTATTTGTGATCAAGTGGCAGTCATTAGTGGTGGTGAATTAGTAGAAAGTGATGCTGTGAGCCAAGTGTTCTCTCACCCTAAGACCCCCGTTTCTCAGGCATTTATTCAATCAACATTGCAATTGGATATTCCTGAAGATTATCAAGAACGCATGAAACCCGAGTGGGAAGAAGGTTTGTTCCCATTATTGAAACTTGAATTTAATGGTCAATCGGTCGATGCCCCATTGATGTCTATTGTCGCCCGTCGTTTTGATGCAGATATCAATATTTTAAGTTCTCAAATGGATTATGCAGGTGGTGTTAAATTTGGCGTTATGTTAGCTGAATTACACGGTAAAAATGGTAACACTGAAAAATCTATTGCATTTTTAGAAGAGCATCATGTGAAAGTAGAGGTTCTCGGTTATGTCTGAAGGAATGATTTATTTATTAATTGGTGGGATCTGGGAAACCTTAGTCATGACCTTCGTCTCTGGCTTTTTCGGTTTTGTTATTGGATTGCCGTTAGGCGTATTGTTATATGTTACGCGTCCTGAGCAAATAATGACAAGTTCATCGACCTATCGGACTATTTCAGCATTGGTCAATGTGTTTAGGGCAATTCCTTTTATTATCTTACTCGTATGGATGATCCCATTTACTCGTATGGTAGTAGGTACATCCATTGGCTTACAAGCTGCTATTGTTCCTTTAACTGTGGGTGCTGCACCTTTTATTGCTCGTATGGTAGAAAATACCTTACTAGAAATTCCAAATGGATTGATTGAAGCATCTCGCTCTATGGGTGCAACACCAATGCAGATTATTAAAAAGGTTTTATTACCAGAATCTTTACCTGGCTTAATTAACGCGGCAACCATCACACTAATTACATTAGTGGGTTACTCAGCAATGGGTGGTGCTGTCGGTGCTGGCGGTTTAGGGCAGATTGGTTATCAGTATGGTTATGTTGGCTATAATGCAACTGTAATGAATACAGTAATTGTTCTACTCGTTATTCTTGTTTTTATCATTCAGTTTATTGGTAATCATTTAGTTAAGCTTACAACTCATAAATAAAAGCATTGAAGGCTTTATATCATCTATAGAGCCTTTTATATAAACGGATCAAATAAGGGTAAATGTATGTCATTAAAATTCAAATCGCTTGCAGTGGTAAGTGCATTAGTAGGCGCACTGGCATTAGCTGGTTGTGGTGAAAAAGACAAAGATCCGAACCATATTCGCGTCGGCGTTATTTCAGGTTCAGAACAACAAGTAGCTGAAGTTGCCAAACAAGTTGCTAAAGATAAATATGGTCTTGATGTTGAGCTCGTTACTTTTAATGACTTTGTGATGCCAAATGAGTCACTAAGCCGTGGCGATATCGATATTAACGCATTTCAACATAAGCCTTATTTAGACCAGCAAATCAAAGATCGTAATTATAAGATTACTGCTGTAGGTAATACTTTTATTTACCCTATTGCAGGTTATTCTAAAAAAATCACTGATTTGGCTGATTTACCCGATGGCGCACAAGTTGCTATCCCTAACGATCCGACTAACTTAGGTCGTTCATTATTATTGTTAGAAAAAGTAGGTTTAATTAAATTAAAAGAAGGTGTCGGGTTATTACCAACAGTCCTCGATATAACTGAAAACCCAAAAAATCTGAAATTAGTTGAATTAGAAGCACCACAATTACCACGCTCTTTAGATGACCAAAAAATCTACTTAGCCGTGATAAATACAACCTACGCGAGTCAAGTAAACTTAACACCAGCAAAAGATGGTATTTTTGTTGAGGATAAAGACTCTCCTTACGTAAATATTATTGTTGCTCGTGAAGATAATAAAGATTCAGAGAATGTGAAGAAATTTATTCAAGCATATCAATCAGATGATGTGGATAATGCCGCAAATAAAATCTTTAATGGTGGTGCTGTAAAAGGTTGGTAATTATTCATTATCTAACTTAATAATAAAAAAGGCGGACATTTGTTCGCCTTTCTCTTTTTTACTTGGATAATTTGCATTAAATTAGAGTCGTTTAATTTTTGTATAGACAATAATAAAGAGGATGTAACCCATGCACATGCGCTTGCTACTTATTGGCATCATAGCGCTGTTTATGACAGGCTGTTCAGTCAAAAATTCATCTGATGTTGATCAGTCTAAATTTACGGATATGCGTTTAAATAAACCCGGCCAACCACAAAAACCAAAAGAGAAAACTATTTCTCCTGTTCGTGTTGTTGAGAAAACAGAAGATCTTTTAGGTGCGCCTTTTAAAGATCTGGGTATTGTTTCTGGTGAATCTTGTCGACAAACATTACAAGATCCACCCGCCAGCTTACCTATTGCGAAAAAAAGAATGGCGACAAAAGCAGCTTATAAAAATGCCAATGCCGTTTTATTACATGAATGCCAGATTGTAACGGGGTTAGGTTGTTATCAATCAGCGATTTGCGAAGGCACAGCACTATTAATTACCCAATGAATTCCCTTCAAATTACACCTATAGGGCATATTGTTAGCCCTTATAAAGAGAAATTTGCCGTACCACGCCAACCTGGTTTAATTCAGGATGGCGGTGGTCAGCTTATTTTTCATTCTCCATATAACAATCCCGATGCAGTAAGGGGGTTAGAGCAATTTAGTCATTTGTGGCTACTGTTTATCTTTCACCAAACAGCACAACATGGATGGCATCCTTTAGTACGACCTCCGCGATTAGGGGGAAATGCAAAAATGGGTGTATTCGCTACTCGCTCCACTTTTCGCCCTAATCCTATTGGTATGTCGTTAGTTGAACTGAAAAAAGTAAAAATAGATAATCAATCGGTTATTTTAGAATTAGGTAGCCTAGATCTTATCGACGGCACTCCCATTATTGATATAAAGCCTTATCTTCCTTTTGCTGAATCTCATCCTGATGCAATTGCGGGTTTTGCTCAATATGCGCCTGATGATGAAATGGCCGTTTTCTTTTCTCAACAGGCATCAGAACAACTGCAACATTATGCTAACGAATATCCTAATCTTTCTCGCTTTATTACCCAAGTTTTACAGCAAGATCCTCGCCCTGCTTATAAAAAAGGGGAACAAAGTGATAGAGTATATGCAGCACATTTACTCGAATTTAATATTCGCTGGCAAGTTAATGGGCAACAAACGCTTGTAGTGAGCATTGAACCACGATAATTTGCTCTAACAGTCATATACAATGCTATGATGAATTATCAGCGCTTATTTTTATAAACTCTGGTAGTTCTTCTATTGTCTTTGAACAAATCAGATTGAAAAAAACGCTTTGCCCCTTTTGGCAGACTTAAGTCACTGGTAGACTAAAGTCTTTCCCTATTTATATTGATGTAGACTGGCGTGACAGTCAGCCTAAGTATTTTTGTTCTAATGGAACCTAATAATGCGTACTAGCCACTATTTGCTCTCTACTTTAAAAGAGACGCCTGCTGATGCAGAAATTGTCAGCCATCAACTTATGCTTCGCGCAGGCATGATCCGTAAACTTGCATCTGGTCTTTATGACTGGATGCCAACCGGTGTTCGTGTTCTACGAAAAATTGAAAAAATTGTTCGTGAAGAGATGGATAACGCGGGATCGCTTGAAATTTCAATGCCTGTTGTTCAACCCGCAGATTTATGGCTAGAAAGTGGTCGCTGGGAACAATATGGCCCTGAATTGCTACGTTTTGCTGACAGAGGCGAGCGCCCTTTTGTTTTAGGTCCAACACATGAAGAAGTTGTGACTGATATCGTTCGTAACGAAATCACCTCTTACAAACAACTTCCACTCAATCTGTATCAAATTCAAACTAAATTCCGTGATGAAGTACGCCCTCGTTTTGGTGTTATGCGTTCTCGTGAATTTATTATGAAAGATGCATACTCTTTTCATATCTCTCAAGAGTCTTTACAAGAGACTTACGACAGAATGTACGAAGCCTATAGCAAAATCTTTACTCGTATTGGCCTTGATTTCCGTCCAGTACTTGCAGACACCGGTTCTATCGGTGGTAACGCATCACACGAATTCCAAGTATTAGCAGATAGTGGTGAAGACGATATCGTCTTCTCTACAGGTTCTGACTATGCTGCTAATATCGAGCTTGCAGAAGCAGTAATGCCAGCAACACCTCGCGCTGCTGCAACAGAAGAAATGCGTTTAGTTGATACGCCAAATGCAAAAACTATTGCTGAATTAGTTGAGCAATTCAATCTACCGATAGAAAAAACAGTAAAAACACTGATTGTTCATGGAACAAAAGAAAGTGGTCATAGCTTAGTGGCATTACTTGTTCGTGGTGATCATGAACTTAATGAAATTAAAGCAGAAAAATGTGACATCGTTGCATCACCTTTAACTTTTGCAACAGAAGCTGAAATTCGCCAAGCAGTCAATGCAGGCCCTGGCTCATTAGGCCCAGTTAATTTACCAATGCCAATTATTATGGATCGCGCTGTTTCTGTAATGAGTGACTTTGGTGCTGGCGCAAACGTTGATGGTAAACACTATTTTGGTATTAACTGGGAACGTGACTTACCTGTTGCTGAAATTGCTGACATTCGTAATGTCGTTGAAGGTGACCCAAGCCCAGATGGCAAAGGTACTTTGCTTATCAAACGAGGTATTGAAGTTGGCCATATCTTCCAACTTGGCACAAAATATTCAGAAGCATTAAAAGCAACCGTACAAAACGAAGAAGGCCATAACCAAATCGTGACTATGGGTTGCTATGGTATCGGTGTTACTCGTATTGTTGCTGCGGCAATTGAACAAAACCATGATGAGCGCGGTATTATTTGGCCTGATGCCATTGCACCATTCCAAGTTGCTATTTTACCAATGAATATGCATCGCTCTTATCGTGTAAAAGAAGTCGCTGACAAACTTTACAACGAGTTACGTGCGCAAGGTGTTGATGTTCTGTTTGATGATCGTAAAGAACGCCCTGGCGTGATGTTTGCGGATATGGAATTGATTGGTATTCCGCACACTATCGTTATTGGTGATCGCAACCTCGATAATAATCAAATCGAATATAAAGCCCGTCGCAGTGATGATAAATCATTAGTTAATGTTGATGACGTTGTTGCTTTTATCAAAGAGCAATTAGCTTAATAAATAAACTGCCTCTTTTTAGGGGTTAACTAATAACAAAAAACCCGCATTAGCGGGTTTTTTTATACTCTATGATAATAGCTTATCAAAAGGATCTTTCGTATTAGCCCCTACCACGATGACTAGCACAAGAACCATGACGATTAAAGCGAGTCTCTCCAGTAACAACTAATGCAGGATCAAAGCGTCCATCTTCCATTGATGGGCGAATGCTATAATAGCCATCCACTTCAAGATAAACTGGCGTTCCACCCTCAACACCTGTTGAGAAGTAACCTGTTTCTAAAGTTAAACCTTGAGCCGCATAAACGCGTCCAGATTGGCAATCTTTAAATGTTCCAGCGTCAGCTAAATACGTAAATTCACCCGATAATTTTCGAGGCTGAACTTTTACGAGTGAATAATTTAATTCTGAATTAATAACATTACCATCGATATCTAGCATCACCAACTTATCTTCTTTAGGAAGATAATAACTTTTTTCACCATAACTATTAGTTAATGCCAGTTTATCTTTACTTAACGCCCAAGTGCCTGATTCAAAAAAACTACCTTTATCATCAGCAGAACCTTGGTAACGCTGCTCCATAACATAAGAGCCATCTTGATTTACAAGGATTGTTGTGTCGATACCAGAGCAATCGGCACAAGGTAAAATACTATTGTATGTTTGATCAACAATCTTACCATCAAGTGATAAGCCAATATTATTTTGGCAACCTGATAATACAAATAACCCAGCAGCAATTGCTGCACATAAAAGTTTTTTCCCCATCATTTACTCCCTCATTCTGGGTACTTTATAATTACTCATTCTGTTTATGATTCTAGCATTTTTTATAACAAAAAGGGCTAATAAAACTAGCTTTAAGATAAATGCACCCTTCTTTGATAGTTATTTCTCAAATAACCTCTCATTAAGAACTATTTCAGAAAATTATTACAATATCTATTGTGCTCACATCGAATAACAGCATAATGATTTTATTCTGAATTATTCACTGGCGGCAATACCGCCACGAACGAGTGGTGAGGGAATATGTCAACAAATACAGAATATCAACCAATTAACTGTGATGACTATGAAAATTTGGAGTTAGCTTGCCAGCATGGAATGCATCTCCACATTGAGTTACATAGTGGTGAACTTATTGATGGTATTGCAGATGATCTTTTCTTAAGCAAAAAGGTCGAGTATCTGAAAATAAAGACCCCTGACGGTTCTAAAGACTTACGACTGGATATTATCGCCAGTTTTTCTAATCCCGAAATTGGAACTGTAGTTATAAAATCAGAGTAATCGCTAGTAAACAACCGCCCAAAGGCGGTTGTTTACTGATAAGTCTCTTGCCACTCGATAATAATGTTCTGTTCTAATGTTGCTTTTCCCTCAAGAGTAACAAAAGTATTAACCGCTGTAATTAATGTATCATTGTAGTAAATCAATGGGATGCGAGTTCTACGCCAAGGTGCAATACCCAACTCTTGCCAGATTTTTTTGCTATGTCTTGGAAGTTCTCGGCCAACAATACGCAAAGATGACTGAGTAAGACCAAAACGAACGGTGACCTTCTCCGTGTTATAAGGTGCTCGGATCACCATTTCTTGGCCTTGTGCTACTGCTGAATGAACAATTAACACCCCTAAAGCTTCAGGTAAAACTAATGGCTGAGGTAATAACCATTCAATAACCTTACCTATCGGTTCATTGATGACAGGAATAAGATAAAGCCGTTTCTTATAACGGCGCACTTCATCCTCAATAAAGCGTAACCTAGGTTCAGCACCTTCTTTGGCTAAGGCTACTTCTTCCCACAAACGTAAAATCTGTTCCCTTGAAGGCATCGCTTTGTTTAAATAAGCAAACCAGCGTCTTAATAAAGCATTACGTTTTATTGTACTGCACATTGCAAGAGCATCGATATCAACGCTATTTTGCTTGTCAATTAATACATTAAGCTCTGAATCAAGTAATTCGTCTAACAGTGCTTCTTGCTCACCACAAAGTGCGGCACTACGGGTGACAGCTTGAGAGAAGTGATCCCACCGTTGAGTTAATAGCGGCATGATATGTAAGCGCAAAAAATTACGGTCATAGCGATCATCTTGATTACTATCGTCTTCAATCCAATGTAAACTTTGCTGATTGGCATAGTCTTCAACTTGCTTACGCGTGATATTTAATAATGGACGAAGCAAATAACTATGCTCAAATGGCATCTTAGCGGGCATAGATGAAAGCCCCGCGGGCCCACTTCCTCGTTTTAATGCCAGAAAAAAGGTTTCAGCTTGATCATCTTGATGTTGTGCCGTAACTAAGACTTGTTGTGGTTGTAGATGTTTTCGATAAGCCTGATAGCGAGCCTCTCGCGCACCACTTTCAATGCCTGCGCTTTTACTTTCAACCTGTACTCTTTCATTGATAAAGGCAACATTCCACTGTTGGCAAAACTGTTCACAATGTTTTAGCCAATCATCTGCTTTAGCATTTAATCCGTGATGTACGTAAATAGCAGTTAACTCTAATGGTAACTGGTATTCATCACGTAAACGAACGAGCCCTTGTAATAAAACCGTTGAATCAACACCACCACTAAAACCGACTAAAAATGCCGAGTGATGACCAATTTGTTGTTTAATTTCATTAAGGATAGGATTAGAACTCAGTGCCATAGCATTATCATTTATCAGTAAAATTCTGGTGATTATGTTAAGTCTTTTGCCTCGCTTTTGCACGAACACAAAACATATTGATAATTAAAACAAAAAAAAGCAGAATAATTATTATTCTGCTTTCTTAATCATAAAACCCAAATTGCTGTTATAAAAATTAACAGTAACCGTATTCCATTAAACGTTGGTAACGGCGGTTCTTTAATTCTTCTGATTCAAATGCATCTAACTCTTCTAAATCAGCTTTAATTTGCGCTTTTAGTGAAGTTGCAATTTCATCGTAATTACGATGTGCACCACCTAAAGGTTCCGCAATAACGTTATCAATAAGTTTTAGCTCTTTTAAGCGATTAGCAGTAATTCCCATCGCTTCTGCAGCTAAAGGGGCTTTATCTGCACTTTTCCAAAGAATTGAAGCACAACCTTCTGGTGAGATAACAGAATAAGTGCTGTATTGCAGCATATTAACTTTATCACCGACACCAATAGCTAATGCGCCACCAGAACCACCTTCACCAATAACAGTACAGATAATTGGCACACCAAGGCGTGACATCTCTCTTAAATTACGAGCAATAGCTTCTGATTGTCCACGTTCTTCTGCACCTACACCAGGATAAGCACCTGGAGTATCAATGAAAGTGATAATTGGCAGATTAAAACGTTGTGCCATTTCCATTAAACGCAGTGCTTTACGGTAGCCTTCTGGTGCAGGCATACCAAAGTTACGACGAATTTTTTCTTTGGTTTCGCGTCCTTTTTGGTGCCCAATAACCATAATAGGACGACCATCTAAACGAGCAATACCACCCACTATCGCTTTATCATCAGCATAAGCACGGTCGCCAGCTAATTCTTGGAAGTCAGTAAAAATACGATGAATATAGTCCAGTGTATAAGGTCTTAATGGATGACGAGCAAGTTGTGCAACTTGCCATGATCCAAGATCAGAGAAAATCTTACGTGTTAGCTCTAGGCTTTTTTCTCTTAGGCGCGAGACTTCTTCATCAATATTAATATCAATTTTTTCATCATGTTGGCTAACTGCAGTCAGCGAATCAATTTTCGCTTCTAACTCGGCAATTGGCTGTTCAAAATCCAGAAAATTAAGACTCATAACATTCCTATTCTAGTCAAATTCTAATTCCACCTGCTCATTACCCAGCAGAGTTCGCAGATCGGTCAAAAGCATATCCGTTGGCGTTATACGCCATGTCGCACCGAATCGTAGGCGGGCGCAGGCATCGTGCTTTTGAAAATAAAGATGAACCGGTATCGTGCCTGAACGATGTGGCTCTAAAACGCCACGAAGACGATTTAATAATTGCTCATTAATTTGCCTGTCCGACAACGATATAGCAAGCCCTCTTGCATATTTTTCACGGGCTTCGCTTATATCCATAAGCTCACGGACAGTCATTTTAAGCCCACCGTTGAAATCATCAAAGCTGACCTGCCCGGTAGCAATTAAAATTCGATCTTTTTCCAATAAATGTTGGTATTTATCCAATGCATCGGAAAATAACATAATTTCAAGCCGACCAGAACGATCATCAAGGGTACATACCCCTATTCGATTACCTCGTTTAGTGGTAAAAACTTTAGATGCCAAGACTAAACCAGCAACTTTAACCATTTGGCCACGAGGAGTCGGTGTCAGATCTTTTAGACGCGTCCCAGCCGCGTATCGTTCAATTTCTTTTAAATAACGAGTGATGGGATGACCCGTTAAATATAAACCAAGTGTTTCTCTTTCGCCCTCTAAAACAACCTGCTCTGGCCACTTAGGCACATTAGCATAAGAGCGCTCAACTTGCTCTGGTGCTTCAGCTAACACACCAAACATATCAGATTGCCCTATTGCTTCAGCTTTAGCATGTTGATCTGCCGCTTTTAGCGCATCTTCTAATGAAGACATTAATGCAGCACGATGAGGGCCAAGTTTATCAAATGCACCAGCCATGATCAGTTTTTCCATGACACGGCGATTTAATTTTTTCGTTTCTGTTCTGGCACTTAAATCAAAGATATCTTTAAAATGACCACCTTGCTGACGCGCCTCAACAATAGCTTCAATTGGCCCTTCGCCAACACCTTTTATTGCACCAATACCATAAACTATTTCACCTTCATCATTAACGTGAAAATGATAAAGACCACTATTGATATCTGGCGGTAAAACTTTTAAGCCCATGCGCCAGCATTCATCCACTAATCCAACGACTTTTTCAGTGTTATCCATATCAGCAGTCATTACTGCTGCCATAAATTCTGCTGGATAGTGTGTTTTTAGCCATAGTGTTTGATAAGAAACCAGAGCATAAGCGGCAGAGTGAGATTTGTTAAATCCGTAACCTGCGAATTTCTCCACAAGGTCAAAGATCCTCATGGCTAATTCGCCATCGACACCATTTTTAATCGCACCCTCTTCAAATACAGAGCGCTGTTTTGCCATTTCTTCAGGTTTTTTCTTACCCATGGCACGTCGTAACATATCTGCGCCACCCAGTGTGTATCCAGCCAATACTTGGGCTATTTGCATAACCTGTTCTTGATACAAAATAACACCATAGGTAGGCTCTAAAACTGGTTGCAGACTCTCATGTTGCCATTTCACATCAGGGTAAGAAATTTCTTCAACACCATGTTTACGGTCGATAAAGTTATCAACCATTCCTGATTGCAAAGGCCCCGGCCTAAACAATGCAACAAGGGCTATCATATCTTCAAAACAGTCAGGGCGTAGACGTTTAATTAAGTCTTTCATACCACGGGATTCCAACTGGAATACCGCTGTAGTTTCAGAGCGCTGTAACATATCAAAACTGCGTTGATCGGTTAGGGGGATCGCTGCAATATCTACAGGTTCAAGCTCTTTTTTTGCGCGCCGGGCATTAATCATTTCTAATGCCCAGTTAATAATTGTTAGTGTCCGTAAGCCTAAAAAGTCAAACTTCACCAGCCCTGCATATTCGACATCATTCTTATCAAATTGGGTAACTGGGTTGTTTCCTTCAGCATCACAATAAAGTGGCGCGAAATCGGTAATTTTAGTCGGAGCAATGACCACACCGCCCGCATGTTTTCCTGCATTTCGCGTTACCCCTTCTAATTTACGCGCCATATCGATAAGGGCTTTCACCTCTTCATCAGCGTTATAAATTTCAGGTAATTGTGGCTCGGCTTCAAACGCTTTTTCTAACGTCATGCCTGGGTCTGGGGGAACAAGCTTTGAAATTCTATCGACAAAACCGTAAGGATGTCCTAGTACACGTCCTACGTCGCGAATAACCGCTTTTGCCGCCATCGTACCGAAGGTAATGATCTGAGATACTGCATCACGACCATACATTTCAGCAACATGGTCGATAACTCGGTCGCGTTTTTCCATACAGAAGTCGACGTCGAAATCAGGCATGGAAACACGTTCAGGGTTAAGAAAACGTTCAAAGAGTAGGTCAAATTCTAATGGATCAAGGTCGGTAATTTTTAACGAATAGGCCACCAGCGAACCTGCACCAGAACCACGACCTGGCCCTACGGGTACGCCATTATCCTTGGACCACTGAATAAACTCCATCACGATAAGGAAGTAACCCGGGAATCCCATTTGGTTAATAACTTTTAATTCTATATCGAGACGTTCATCATATTCAGGACGTTTCTTTTTACGTTCTTCTGGATCCGGAAAAAGAAAAGCTAAACGTTCCTCTAACCCTTCTTTTGATTTCTTAACTAAGAAATCTTCTGTACTCATATCTCCTGTTGGAAATTGAGGAAGAAAGTATTCACCTAACCTAATTGTGACATTACAACGTTTGGCAATTTCAACGCTGTTTTCTAATGCTTCAGGAATATCAGCAAACAGCTCACACATTTCTTCTTCTGTGCGCATATATTGCTGTGGACTGTAATTTTTGGGACGCTTGGGATCCGAAAGTGTAAAACCATCATGAATAGCGACGCGAATTTCATGGGCATCAAAATCCCCCGAGTCAAGAAAGCAGACCTCATTTGTTGCAACAACAGGGAGCCCCGTTTCAGCAGCTAAAGCAACCGCCTGATGAAGATAAGCTTCTTCATCAGGACGACCGGTACGGATCAACTCTAGATAATAACTATCAGGGAAATGCGTTTGATAATATTCAAGACATTGGTCAACTAATGGTCGATTACCACGAAGTAAAAATTTACCAACATCCCCCATTCTGCCGCCAGAGATTAGCAACAACCCTTCTTTATAGGTTGTTAGCCATTCTTGTTTAATAACAGGGCCGGCAGCGCCATAGCCATGTTTATAAGCTTCAGAAATAAGTAACGTAAGATTTTGATAGCCGACATTATTACGTGCAAGAATAGTTAGGTGAGCATACTCATCACCTAATAGTTCAGTTTCAAGATAAACATCAGCACCCACTATAGGTTTAACACCTGCACCGTGGGCTGCGCCATAAAATTTCACTAACCCACATAAGTTAGTAAAATCAGTAATCGCAAAAGCAGGCATTCCCAGCGAAGCCACTTTCTTCACAAGAGGCCCAGTTTTTGCCAATCCATCGATCATTGAATAATCGCTGTGAACCCTAAGATGGATAAAACGAGGATCTGCCATAATTCTTTAATTACTCTGTGGGTTACTCTAAGTTTAAGGCGCGTTTTACAGGAGCAAAACTTTTTCGGTGATAAGGTGTTGCACCTAATAAAGCCAGTTTTTCCATATGAAAAGCAGTTGGATAGCCTTTATGTTTAGCAAAACCATATTCAGGATAAAGTTTATCTAACTCTTCCATTTCTCTATCACGAGTGACTTTAGCCAAAATCGATGCTGCACTTATTTCTTGCACAAGGCTATCGCCTTTTATTACGGCTTGAGATGCCATCGGTAATGCTGGGCAACGATTACCGTCCACTAAAACCATATCTGGTGTTAATGATAATCCAGCAACAGCACGCTCCATTGCCTTCATTGTTGCCCAAAGAATATTGAGTTCATCAATTTCTTCAGGTTCCGCTCGCCCAATTGCCCAGCACAATGCTTTTTCTTTTATTTCATCATAAAGCGCATTACGTTTCTTTTCCGTCAGCTTTTTAGAGTCATTTAATCCTTCTATTGGATTAGCGGGATCTAAAATTACTGCTGCTGTTACAACTGCGCCGACTAAAGGCCCGCGGCCAACTTCATCAACACCAGCGATACAATTTGCTTTTGGATATATAAATTCCATTATTAACCTGCCAATTCTAATACTGCATTCGCTGCTTGCTCATCAGCATTACAACGAATAGCTGAATGTAGCTGTAAAAATGTCTCTTTTAATTGCTGCACTTTTTCGTTGTCAGTTAAAAGGGGCAAAAGTTGTTCTGCTAACGCCTCTGGCTTACAATCTTCTTGCAATAACTCTTTTATAATTTCTCGTCCTGCCAATAAATTAGGCAAAGAGACATAAGGCGTTTTGACTAATTTTTTTGCTAACCAAAAAGTAAAAGGTTTCATACGATAACCTACAACCATTGGACATTTTGTTAGCATACATTCTAAAGCTGCGGTGCCTGATGCAAGTAAAGTCGCATCACTGGCAGTCATTGCTTCTCTCGCTTGACCATCTAACAACTGAATATCAAGCTCCGGAGCAACAGCTCGATGAATTTGTTCAAACTGAGCTCGGCGTTTTGCATTTACCAGTGGTACTAAAATATGTAGTGTAGGAATATGTTGTTTTAGTAATTTTGCTGTTTTTATAAAATCAGCACTCAACATTTCTACTTCAGCATGACGACTTCCTGGTAATAATGCCAAACAGGTAACATTTTCAGCAATACCTAGATGTTCTCTAGCTGCATTCTTGTCTGGATTAAGTGCAATAGCATCTGCCATTGTGTGACCAATAAACCGACAAGGAACCTGATATTTATCGTAAAACGCTTTTTCAAAAGGAAGAAAAGCCAACACTAAATCCGTTGCTTTACCAATTTTGAAAACGCGTTTTTGACGCCAAGCCCATACAGAAGGGCTGACATAATGAATTGTTTTAATCCCTTTTTGCTTTAAACGCCCTTCAAGGGTGATATTAAAGTCTGGGGCATCAATTCCAACAAAAACGTCGGGTTTAAGTTCTGAAAACCGCTGAGTAAGATCTTTTCTGATCTTAAGTAATCTGGGTAAACGTTCTAACACTTCGACGATCCCCATAACCGCGAGCTCCTCCATCTCGTACCAAGCTTCACAACCTTCAGCTTGCATAAGAGGACCAGCTACACCAACAAAGCGGATATTAGGATGTTTGAGTTTAAGAGCGCGGATTAAACCCGCGCCCAGGATATCACCGGACGTTTCACCAGCTACTAAGCCGATAACTAACGGACGCTGAACAATAGATGGTTGGCCTGACAAGGTCATATCCTAATTAGCGAATTATGCCACGATTGGATTGTGCTGAGTGCTCAAGAAAATCACTGAACATTTTGACATACGGATTATTATTATCCACAACCAATTGTCCAATTTCTTCACGTGCTTCTTCCAGAGTTTTACCATTACGATAAAGTATTTTGTAAGCATTACGAATAGCGTGAAGATCTTCCTTAGCAAAACCTCGACGTTTTAATCCTTCGATATTTAGTCCATAAGGTGTTGCATGGTTACCTTGTGCAATAACAAAAGGAGGAACATCTTGTGCAACACCTGAACATCCGCCAACCATTACATGGGAACCAATTTGGCAAAATTGATGGACCGCACTCATGCCACCAATAATAACGAAATCCCCTAAAGTGACATGTCCGCCAAGGGTGCCATTATTCGCAATGATACAACGATCTCCAATAATACAGTCGTGAGCGACATGTGTATTGATCATCAGTAGATTGTCATTACCAATCTTGGTTAAGTTGCCACCTTGTGTCGTGCCACGATGAATTGTCACACTTTCACGAATAAGGTTGCGATCACCAATAATCACTTCGGTCGGTTCACCACGATATTTCAGATCCTGATTAGCTTCACCTATCGAGGCAAACTGATAAATTTGATTATCACGACCAATACGGGTATGCCCATTAATAACAACATGAGATTTAATATCGGTACCTTCACCAATCTCAACATTGCCACCAATAACGCAAAAAGGGCCAATGCGAACATTAGCACCAATTACCGCACCCTCTTCAACAATTGAAGAAGGGTGAATTACTGCGGATTTATCTATCATAGGCTAAACCTCACGGCGGCGAGCACACATCATCTCAGCTTCGCAAGCAATTTCTCCATCGACTTTAGCGACGCCTTTAAAGCGTGCAACACCACGGCGTTCTTTAATGAATTCAACTTCTAGGATCATTTGATCACCAGGTAAGACAGGACGTTTAAAGCGAGCACCATCAATAGCAGCAAAATAGTAAAGTTCACCGGGTTCCAGTTTACCTACACTTTTAAATGCTAAAATACCTGTTGCCTGTGCCATCGCTTCTAAAATCAACACGCCAGGAAAAATAGGTTTCCCCGGAAAGTGACCTTGAAAGAAAGGCTCATTAAAAGATACATTTTTTACTGCTCTTAGAAATTTCCCTTCTTCAAAATCAAGGACACGATCAACCAATAAGAATGGGTAACGGTGTGGAAGTAAATCTAAAATTTCTTCGATTTGCAGAGTATGATTCTCACTCATTGCAATACTCTTCCTGTCTAATAAAACTGAGTCTAATTAATAATGACACGACCTGCTGTGACTCAAAAAGTGAGTTAACTCGCAGGTCGCAAAATGGGTAACAATAGTCTGACGACATGTTTTGTTACTTATCGCTACTTTCTACTTGACGTTCTAGCGACTTTAGCCTTTTTTGCATTTCATCAATTCGCAACACAAGTGCTGCGGTTTTACGCCATGCTTTGTTAGGTTGTAACGGGATACCTGATGAATAAACACCCGGCTCAGTGATAGGACGCATTACCATACCCATTCCTGTTACCGTTACTTTATCACAGATTTCCATATGACCATTGATAACACTTGCTCCACCAATCATACAGTAGCGCCCTATTTTCAGGCTGCCCGCCATAATGACACCACCCGCAACTGCGGTATTGTCACCAATAATGACGTTATGTGCGATTTGGCACTGGTTATCAATGATAACACCATTACCAATAACTGTGTTATCTAATGCGCCACGGTCGATAGTCGTACATGCACCAATTTCAACACGATCACCAATCACAACAGAACCAAGTTGTGGAATTTTAATCCAGTTACCGCGCTCATTGGCATAACCAAAACCATCCGAACCAATTACAGTACCAGATTGAATTAAGCAATCTTTACCAATAATAACTTCATGATAAATAGATACATTTGCCCATAAACGACTATTATCACCGATACATGCTTTTTTACCAACAAAACATCCTGCGCCAATCACAACGTTATCACCCAGTTCAACGCCTGATTCAATCACAGCATTTGCACCAACTGAAACATTCTGACCTAATTTAGCCTCAGGCGAAATGACAGCCGTTGGATGAATATCTTGCGCTGGGCTTGGTGTTGTATCCATTATCTGAGCCATTTGTGCATAGGCAAGATAAGGATTTTTTACAACAAGTGCCGCGACTGGGCAAAAAGGAAGATCCGCCTCAGTTAAAACAACCGCGGCTGCCTTACACTCAGCTAATTTTTCACGATAGCGGCTATCGGAAAGAAATGTAATTTGTTCACTATTTGCTAGGCTCATTGAAGCAAGACCGGCGATGGTGATATCACCATCGCCGTGTAGCTGTGCATTCAACTGCTGCGCAAGCGAAGCTAATCGAATTGAAGACATCTATTATTTAACCTGTTTTTGAACCTGAGCAGTAATATCTTTACCATCTGCAAAATAAGGAACAGTGTTAGCATCTAAAACAACATCATAGCCTTCTTTTTTCGCAACAGCATCAACCGCATCTAATACACGTTTCATGATTTTGTTACGTTCTTCAGCTTGGCGACGACTAAAATCTTGCTCAAAAGATTGCGCTTTTTGTGCATAAGCTTCACGTTTAGCAACCAGATCTTTCTCTGTATTTGCACGTTGTGTTGCATTCATTGTCGGTGCGTCTTTCTGATATTTTTCAACCGCAGTTTGCAATGCTTTACCTAAATTTTGTAATTCGGTGTCTCGCGATTTGAACTCATTTTCCAATTGTTTCTCTACCGCATCTCGGTTAGGAATTTGTTGGAGAACTTGACCGATATTCACAACAGCAACATTATCTGCGGCTTGAACACCTGCTGACATCGTCAATGCCATTCCTAAGGCAGCGGCACATAACAATTTTTTCACGATATACTCCTTAAAACCTAATATTTTGTCAGAATTTGGATGCCTTTTCATTTAGTGAATAAGGCATCAACTTTACTTACATCGCTACCACGTTCTACCAATATTAAATTGGAACTGCTCTGATTTATCGCCTTCGTAATCTTTTATCGGTCTCGCATAAGAGAAAACTAATGGGCCTAATGGCGATAACCATTGTAACGCAACACCTGTTGAAACACGTATATCACTTGCTCTACTGTAATCAGGCATACCTGCAGTCCAAGCTGAGTTAGTACTACTCCACTTGGTATCCCATACTGTACCTGCATCAACAAATAGTGAGGTTCTCACTGATGAAGAATATTTATCATCAATAAATGGTGTTGGCGTAATTAGCTCAAAGCTAGCAACTGCCATTGCGTTACCACCGATAGCATCACTAGATGGCTCACCTGGTTTTGGCTTGCCATCTTTATCTAAATAAACCGCTTTAGGGCCGATATTATTTGAGCGGAAGCCACGAACAGTACCTGAACCACCCGCATAAAAGTTTTCATAGAATGGTAATTCTTTACCGCCTAATCCATCACCGTAACCTAGGCGTCCGCGAACTAAGGTGACCCATGTTTCTTTTTCGTTGATTGGATAGTAAGCAGAGCCATCCCACGTTACTTTGTAATATTTGTTATCTGAGCCAGGAATAGTAATACGACCGCTTAGATTACTCTTCGCACCTGAAGTTGGGAAGAAACCACGGTTTAAATTATTAAATGTCCAACCTAAGCTAACAGTATAGTCATCCGCATTAAATGATTCACGGCCTTCAAAATCGGGATTTTGACCCATGCTTTCAAGGTAACGCCACATAGCAACCTGAGGTTCCATACGTGACAGACCATTATGAGTATAACCTAAACCAAGACGAGCAGAGTTATACTCATTTATTGGAAAGCCTAAACTACCATCGACACCATAAGATTTATTAGTATAGCCTGATAAATCTGCATCATTAGCGCGGAAATCGTTATAGAAAATACGACCGCCTAAACTCACACCATTAACAGTGAAGTATGGGTCAGTCACAGATAATTCAGCATAAGTGGAGTAATCATTTTTACTCGCATTAATTGCTACTGCGTTACCTGTACCGAGCCAGTTATCTTGAGTGACACCAACTTGGAAGCTAACACCACTTTCAGTACCAAAACCGACACCAAAGTTTAATGAACCGGTATTACGTTCTTTTACACGATAAACAAGGTCAACCTGATCTGGTGATCCCGGAATACGTTGAGTTTCTGTTTCAACGTTTTCAAAGTAACCTAAACGATTTAAACGCTCTTTACCTTGTTCAACTAAATCACTTCCTAACCATGCACCTTCCATTTGACGCATTTCACGACGTAAAACATCATCTTTTGTGATGTCATTACCCGCAAAGCGAATTTGGCGTACATAAAAACGGTTACCTGCATCAACATTAACATGCAATTTAACCGTTTTATTTTCATCATTTATTTCAGGGTTAGTCATTACTCGTGGATAAGCATATCCATAACGACCCAACAGATTTTTAATATCATTTTCTGTTTTAGTGACCTGAGCACCGTTATAGAGTGACCCCGGTGCTATTTCGATAAGATCCTGAATTTGTTTAGTGTATCCTGCCGTATTACCATTTACTTCGGTATTTTCTACGGTATATTTTTCACCTTCTTTCAGGTTAATCGTAATATAGATACCTTTTTTATCTGGTGTTAAGCTGACATTAGTTGATTCAATATCAAAACGCGCATAACCACGGTCAAGATAAAAACTTCTTAAGGTCTCTAAGTCACCCGCTAACTTTTGCTTCTGATATTTTTCATCAGCAGCTAAGTTCCACCAAGGCACATCATCACGCAATTGAAAACGATTAACGAGCTCAGCGGTTGTAAAAGCTTTATTACCAACAATGTTGATTTGCTGAATTGTTGCTGATACACCCTCAGCAAACACCAGTTTTAAGTCAACACGGTTACGCGGAAGTGGCGTAACAACAACTTTTACGGTCGCATTATATTTACCAACGCTGTAATAGAAATCTTCAAGCCCTTTTTCAATATTTGCCAACATAGTACGGTCAAGAGTTTCACCGATACGAATATTGGAAGCTTCAAGGTTTTGTGTGAGCATCTCTTCTTTCACTGCTTTATTACCAGAAAAGGTAATACTGGCAATCGTTGGGCGCTCTTTAACTTGAACAATCAGGGTATTTCCGTCACGCAGAACTCGAACATCATCAAAGTTACCCGTTGCAAATAATGAACGGATAGTCCGACTGATATCATCATCACCAACCGAATCTCCGACTCGGACAGGCATGTTCAGTAATGCTGCACCAACGGCGACGCGTTGAAGACCTTCAAATTGAATGTCCTGAACTACGAATCCGTCTGAACCGTATGCAGTGGCGCTGCCCAGCAGCAGCGACGCTATAAGCAACTTTTTCATCGCCATCGTTGTTTTGTGTTTTCCTAACCGGTCTCTGCTTACCAATTATAAGCGAGAGAAATCATTGAAAAGTGCAAGTCCCATTAACAGCATCAATGCCATAATACCAATGCGATAACAGAAATCTTGTACACGCTCAGATACCGGCCCTCCCTTTATCTTTTCGATAACCAGGAAAAGCAGGTGCCCGCCATCTAAGACAGGCAGGGGAAACAAGTTAATGATCCCCAGATTGACACTGATAAGAGCGATAAACATCAAATAATAAACAAAACCAGAATCAGCGGACATTCCTGCACCTTTCGCAATGGAAACCGGTCCACTGAGGTTAGTCAATTTGACATCACCCACCACTAACTTGCCAATCATTTTGACAGTTAACCCCATTAACTGCCACGTTTTATCAGATGCTTCGTATAGCGCTGAAAATGGGTTGTATTGCTGCATTATCAAATATTGCTCATCTGGTGGCAGTATCTGTAATTGAGCACCCACTTGCCCCACTTGGGTTCCATCTTTAAGCGCTATAGCTGTAGGCGTTATCGCTAATGCCAACATAGAACCATTACGATCAACTGTAAGTTCTAGCGTTTTATTTGGGCTTTGACGCACAAAATAAGTAAATGGATGCCAGTTATCAATTGGCTGACCATCGACTTTAACGATACGATCCCCTGCTTGTAAACCTGCTTTTTCAGCAGCAGAGTCCACCGTTACCTCAATAATTTTTGAATCTAATCGCGCACCAACAGGCATTATGCCTAGTGACGCAATAGGATCTTGCTTTTCAGGATCAAAGCTCCATTGTTGTAAATTCAGTATATTCTCACTCTCCATTTGAGAGTTAGGGTCGAATACAATAAAAGAAACTTCTTTTGCACCGATTTTACTAACTAATGCTAAACGAACTGCATTCTGATCAGGCGTTTCGATACCTGCAACGGATTTTAGTTCCATTCCCGGCATTAATTTTGCTTGTTCTGCAATAGAGTCAGGACGAATATCTGCAATAACAGGTTTTAAAGCAGGAACGCCTATCATAAATACAATCCAATAAGCGACAATCGCTAATAGAAAATTAGCAATTGGCCCCGCTGCAATAACAGCGGCTCTTTGACCTACAGTTTTATTATTAAAGGCTAGATGGCGACGTTCAGGTGTAACTTCACCTACCCGCTCATCTAACATTTTTACATAGCCACCTAAAGGTATCCATGCGACAACAAATTCAGTGCCGTGCTTATCTGTTTTTCGCCAAATTGCTTTGCCAAAACCAATAGAGAAACGCTCTACATAGATACCGCAACGTCTTGCCACCCAAAAATGCCCAAACTCATGTACCGTAATCAAAATACCAAGAACGATAATAAATGCGGCCAGATTCCAAAGGATACCCATTACTTACCTTTATAGTATGAAACCAGAAGAAATTAGGAATACTAATCCTGCAAATACTGGAATAGCAGCCGTTAAACTATCAATTCTATCAAGAACACCACCATGCCCCGGAATTAATTGGCTACTATCTTTAATACCTGATACACGTTTAAACATACTTTCAGCCAAATCACCAAAAACAGAAACAATAACCACAACACCTGAAATTAACAGTAAATGGTTAGGAACTTCCGTTATTGGAGCAAAATAAGTAAACAACCACGAAGCAACACCTGCTGTAATTAAGCCACCGACTAATCCTTCTAGAGTTTTGCCTGGTGATACTTTAGGTGCCATTTTATGTTTACCCATCAAACGGCCAAACGCATAAGCACCTGAGTCTGCAGCCCAAACCAGTAACATGACATAAAGCAGCCACCATGCTCCTGTATAAGAGTTGGTGCTATAGCCAAACATACGCAACGCCATCATGCCACAATAAAAAGGAACAATCGTCAATATACCGAACAATAACTTAATAGAAACTGAATTTTTCCACATATTTGCTGAATTAGGATAACTTACAACTAATAATATTGCGGCAATCCACCAGATTAATCCTGCCCACAAACCATTTTTTATCATTGGAGTGTCAAGTAGGTGATTAAAATCAGGCAAAGAAAATTGCATAACGAGCAATAAAGCAGCAAAACCAACCCCAGTAGCTACACGTTTACCTTGTGAATGCCAGCCCACAAACTGAGCCCATTCCCACCCGGCTAAACCTGATATAGCAATAATGACTAATCCAAAACCTGCAGGAGGAAGAAGAAATAGTGCAGCAATAACAATAGGGATTAAAATTAATGCGGTAATGACACGATACTTAAGCAAGTTATCCTCCCAGATTTATAGTATCTGTTTCTGATGTAGTACCACCGAAACGTCTTTCCCGTTTAGCAAAAGCATCGAGTGCATTCTGAAAAACTTGTTCATCAAAATCAGGCCATAGAACCTGCGTAAAATAGAGCTCAGCATAAGCAATCTGCCAAATAAGAAAATTGCTTATACGGTGTTCACCACCTGTACGAATAACCAAGTCAACATCAGGCTGATTATGCAAACAAAGGTGTGAAGATATCGACTTTTCATTAATATCTTCGACACTAATTTCTCCTTTTGCGAGAGATGTCGCTAATATTTGTACACTTTGAGTAATATCCCATCGACCGCCATAGTTAGCTGCAATATTTAAATTTAACCCTGTATTACCTGCCGTCAATGTAACAGAGCTTTTGATTCTATCTTGTAAGCGACGACTAAAACGGCTGATATCACCGATTACCGTGAGTTTAACGTTGTGCTTATGTAAGCTTTTTACTTCATTGTCTAAAGCAAACACAAATAATTCCATTAGAGAACTAACTTCCTGTTCTGGCCTGTTCCAGTTTTCACTACTAAACGCATACAGCGTCAGTGATTGAATTTTATGTTTTACGGAAAAGCTAACTGCATCTCTAACTGCTTTAATTCCCGCGCGATGCCCCGTTACTCGGAGTTTCCCTTGCTTTTTAGCCCAGCGTCCATTGCCATCCATAATGATAGCTATGTGCTTTGGTTTTGATGCGGATGAATCGTCACTGGATAAGTTCACTCAATTTAACCCTTTGCTAATCTGATACTGATACAGACAGTCCTCTTCGGATACCTCATGCACAAAAAAAACCGTGTAATCCACGGCTTTTGGCAAAGCCTCAAAGTTGCTAAAGCGGTCGCTTTAGTAATGAACTGTTAATTTTCATTATTGTCTTTAGTGATTTGGCAACTATACCATTAGCCAGAAAGACGAACAAACACCCTATATTAAATATAATCACCATTATACAAATTGTGCGATGATCTGATTAGTTTCTAACCTTGCCAATTGATCAATTTCTAAAACATCATCGATACTTTGAGGCTCTGAGAGGTCAAAATGTTCAACAACTTTACGATTAATTTTAGCGATATCAGTAAATTTCACTTTTTCGCACAAAAAAGCATCAACAACGACTTCATTAGCAGCATTTAACACTGTTGTTGAAGCTTGGCCTCTTTTCGATGCCTCAATGGCAAGTGCCAAACAAGGGTAACGTTGATAATCTGGTCGAATAAATTCTAAAGATTGAATCTCAAAAAAATCTAATGCTTTTGCCCCTGACTGTGTGCGATGTGGATAAGCCATCGAATAAGCAATCGGTGTTCTCATATCAGGTTCACCAATTTGAGCAATAATACTGCCATCACGATACCGAACCATTGAATGAATCACAGACTGAGGATGAATAATGACTTCCATTTCATCTTCTGACGCATTAAAGAAATAACGAGCCTCTATATATTCTAATCCTTTATTCATCATTGTTGCTGAATCAACAGAGATCTTACGTCCCATTGACCAATTTGGGTGTGCACATGCTTGATCTGGCGTCATTGCATCAAGCTCTTCTAATGGGGTATAGCGAAAAGGACCACCAGAACCTGTTAATAAAATACTGGTCACTCCTTCTGTATCTAAAGAGGCATGGCCTAAATTCTCTTGAATTGCTTTTGGCAGGCTTTGATAAATTGCATTATGTTCGCTATCAATAGGTAACACTTTTGCACCATATTTAGCCACAGCATCAAAGAAAAGACGCCCGCTTGTAATTAGCGACTCTTTATTCGCTAATAAAATACGTTTACCTTTTTCTATTGCTGCAAGTGTTGGTTTTAAACCCGCAACACCAGTAATTGCTGACATAACTTGATCAGCTTCATCCAATGCAGCAATTTCATTAATTGCATTATTGCCTGATAAAATTTCTGTTCTACACGATGTATTCGCTAATAATTGCTTAAGTTTTTTAGCACTGTTTCCATCTGCCATTACTGCGAATTTAGGATTAAAGGAGAGACACTGTTGCGCCATTATTTTTTCATTTTTCCCTGCCACTAGGGCAAGAACCTGATATTCCTCAGGATTATTCTCAATAACGGAGAGTGTACTTGTACCAATAGACCCCGTTGAGCCTAATATAGTTATTTGTTTCATTTATTAATCTGTCTATATATCTACAACGTTTTAATTAAAGAGAATTATATCAGTATGGAGAGAGAAAAGAGGGCAAAAGATGAGAACTTTACTAAATAATGTGACAAACCGAGGGAATTAATCTCAAACTCTCAGATAAATCCCCAAAAATAATGCCGCTTTAAGCGGCATTATCAAAAAAAGGATTTCAAAAATCAGAATTCCATTAACTCTGCTTCTTTCAGTGTTAATGCTTCATCTATTTTTTTAATAAACATGTCAGTTAATTTTTGAATTTCGTCTTGTGAACGACGTTCGTCATCTTCGCTAATTTCTTTATCTTTTAGTAATGCTTTGATTTTATCATTAGCATCACGACGAATATTACGAACAGAAACACGACCTTGTTCAGCATCACCACGAACAACTTTGATTAAGTCTTTACGACGTTCTTCTGTTAATGGTGGCAGTGGAACACGAATAATAGTACCAGCAGATGAAGGATTTAAGCCTAAATCTGATGCCATAATCGCTTTTTCTACTGCAGGTGCTAAAGAACGGTCAAATACAGTGATTGCCAGAGTACGGCCATCTTCTGCAACAACGTTAGCAACTTGGTTTAATGGAGTTGGTGCGCCATAATATTCCACAACAATGCCGTCTAAAAGGCTTGGTGATGCGCGACCTGTACGAACTTTATTAATTTGGCTTTTTAGTGCTTCAACGCTTTTGTCCATGCGTTCTTGAGCATCTTTTTTGATTTCATTAATCACGTTATAAACCCTTGGGAACTGGTTATCTTCCAGTCGATAAACTAAATATCGACATAAATGAATTAGCGTACTCTCGATGGTAACGCCAAATTATACCGTTGTCTCTGTGTATTAAGCGTGAGAAATCAAAGTTCCTTCACTTTCACCCATTACAACCCGACGTAAAGCACCCGGTTTATTCATATTGAATACGCGGATAGGTAAATTATGGTCTCGGGCTAATGTGAATGCAGCAAGATCCATGACTTTCAATTCACGTTCTAATACTTCCTGATAAGTCAGACTTTCATAAAGTACTGCATCAGGTTCTTTTGTTGGATCGGCAGAGTAAACACCGTCAACTTTCGTCGCTTTTAATACGACATCAGCTTCAATTTCAATACCGCGTAAACACGCAGCAGAATCGGTAGTAAAGAATGGGTTACCTGTACCAGCCGAGAAAATGACTACTCGGCCATGGCGTAATAAGCTAATTGCTTCTGCCCAACTGTAGTTATCACAGACACCATTTAGAGGAAATGCCGACATAAGGCGTGCGTTTACATATGCACGATGCAATGCGTCACGCATTGCTAAGCCATTCATTACTGTCGCTAACATTCCCATGTGGTCACCCACGACACGGTTCATACCTGCCGCAGCAAGACCTGCGCCGCGGAACAAGTTACCACCGCCAATTACGACACCGACTTGTATCCCCAATTCAACGAGTTCTTTGATTTCCTGAGCCATGCGATCAAGTACACTCGCATCGATACCAAAACCTTCTGCACCTTGCAGGGCTTCACCACTCAGTTTTAATAAAATTCGCTGATATACGGGTTTTGCATTGGTTGCCATGGTGTTCTGTCCTAAGCAGATTAGTTAATTGGAGGTTTTAGATAGCCTTCTCTTTTTATAAGAAGAAGTAAACAAACAGCCAGTGGAGATTCTAACAAAACAGAACCGCCATTAGGCGGCTCTGTAAACGCAAAGCGTTATTATTTGCTCATTGCAGCAACTTCTGCTGCGAAATCAGCTTCAACTTTCTCAATACCTTCACCCACTTCAAAACGAACGAAGTTGATAACATCAGCATTGTTTTCTTTCAACAGTTCGCCAACAGTTTTGCTTGGATCCATAACGAAATGCTGACCAGTCAGAGAGATCTCACCGGTGAATTTGTTCATGCGACCGATAACCATTTTTTCTGCGATTTCGCGTGGTTTACCTGATTGCATTGCAATGTCCATCTGAATTTGGTGTTCGTGTTCAACAACGTCAGCAGGAACATCTTCAGGACGAACATATTCTGGTTTGCTTGCAGCTACGTGCATAGCGATATGTTTGATCAGTTCTTCGTTAGCGCCTTTAGCAGAAACTAAAACACCAATACGAGCACCATGCAAGTAAGTACCCAGTTCGTCAGCTTCTAATACAGCTACACGACGAATGTTGATGTTTTCACCGATTTTAGCAACCAGAGTAGTACGTGCTTCTTCAAATTTTGCTTTCAGTGCATCAATATCAGCAGTTTTGTCTGCTAATACTGCAGCCATAACATCTTTACCAAAAGCGATGAAGCCAGCATCTTTTGCTACGAAGTCTGTTTCACAGTTCAGTTCAACCAGCGCACCGAATTTACCATCAGCAGCAACTTCTGCCAGGATGATACCTTCAGCTGCAACGCGGCCTGCTTTTTTAGCCGCTTTTGCTTGACCAGATTTACGCATGTTATCGATAGCTAGCTCGATATCACCATTCGCTTCAACCAGCGCTTTTTTACATTCCATCATACCTGCGCCAGTACGTTCACGCAGTTCTTTTACCAAAGCAGCGGTAATTCCAGACATTTGTTTTATTCCTCGATTTCTATGGTAAACCATAGATGTTCTCATAGCAGATGTGTAAAGGGGGCCTATGAAGGCCCCCTAACCAATATATAGCAATACCTGGTTAAATAAGGGCTCTTACGAGCGTGCCTTATTATTCAGCTTCGACTAAGCCTTCTTCAGCCTGAACAGCCAGATCTTGAGAACGACCTTCACGAACAGCTGTTGCTGCAGCGGTCAGATATAATTTAACCGCACGGATTGCATCATCATTACCAGGGATAATGAAGTCGATACCGTCTGGATCAGAGTTAGTATCAACGATAGCAAATACTGGGATACCCAGATTGTTTGCTTCTTTGATAGCAATGTGTTCGTGTTCAGCATCGATAACAAACAGAGCGTCAGGTAAACCGCCCATGTCTTTGATACCACCCAGGCTGTTTTCTAACTTACCAAGTTCACGAGAACGCATTAACGCTTCTTTCTTGGTCAGTTTGTCAAAAGTACCGTCCTGAGATTGTGATTCTAAATCTTTCAGGCGTTTGATTGACTGACGAACAGTTTTCCAGTTAGTCAGCATACCGCCTAACCAGCGGTGGTTTACAAAAAACTGGTCACAGCTTTCTGCTGCTTCTTTAACAGCTTCAACGGCAGAGCGCTTAGTACCAACAAACAGGATTTTGCCTTTACGAGAAGCAATTTTGTTCAGTTCAACCAAAGCTTCATTGAACATTGGAACAGTTTTTTCCAAGTTAATGATATGAACTTTGTTACGTGCACCAAAGATGAAAGGTTTCATTTTTGGATTCCAGTAACGAGTTTGGTGACCGAAGTGAACACCGGCTTGCAGCATATCGCGCATTGAAACAGTTGCCATTTTAAACCTCTATAAAATTAAGTTTGGGGTTATTTCGTCCACAAACCCCATACGACCGACTCATCGGCTGTAAAGGTCAACCTTTACATAAGAGCACCCCGGCGTATGTGTCGATTTGTGTGTGTAATTAACACAATTGAATTTTTCAGATTTACTGTCACTCGCCACCATAGCAATAAGCTAATGACGCAATAACAGAACTCCGGCGCGCTTTATACCATAAATTACAGCAAGAAACCACTATTAGTTACTTTTAATGGGGCGTTTTTCAAGCGAAATAAGCCTCTAAAATAGATAACAAAACGCATTAGAATGAGCATAAAAAAGAATACTACTCTGATATCAATTAGGTAGCCTGTTAGATAATATCCACTCTACTTTATTAAAATAAATTTATTTAAATAGGTACATAAAAATAGAGAAAATAGCGTTATTACATTTTAAAACAGGATAAAAGAGCTAAATTAAAAAAGCGCAATATGAAAAGACATTACTATTAAGAAAGCGTATGTTCGTCATTATATTGATATCATAAGATTGTATTCATCCCCTTTATTGGCACATAAAGTTTCTGCTGATATCATAAATGGTAATCAGAATTATTTCTCACATCCTAATTCATTTACCTATAATACAATGTATCTCTCAATACACTGTATTGTGGCTTTTAATATAGACGAAGAACTCAAATGGCTATTGTAATCAAGACTGAAGAAGATATTCAAAAAATGCGCGTCGCAGGTCGCCTTGCGGCAGAAGTTCTTGAAATTATCGCACCGTATGTAAAACCTGGCGTCAACACAGGGGAACTAGACCGTATTTGTCATGAACACATTGTAAATGTGCAACAAGCGATTCCAGCTTGCTTAAACTATCATGGTTTTCCTAAATCGGTTTGTATTTCTGTAAATGATGTTATTTGCCACGGTATTCCTAGCGAAGATAAAATTCTTAAAGATGGTGATATTGTTAATATCGATGTCACGGTAATTAAAGATGGCTTTCATGGTGATACCTCAAAAATGTTCATTGTAGGTAAGCCAACTATCCAAGGTGAACGTCTATGTCGTATCACACAAGAAAGCCTTTATCTGGCAATTAAAATGGTAAAACCAGGGATTCGCTTACGTGAATTAGGTAGAGCTATTCAAAAATTTGTCGAAAGCCATGATTTTTCTGTTGTTCGTGAATACTGTGGTCACGGCATTGGTGAAGGTTTTCATGAAGAACCACAAGTTCTTCATTACGATGCTGATGACAGTGGCGTTGTGCTACAAAAAGGCATGGCTTTTACCATTGAACCAATGGTAAACACGGGTGATTACCGTATTCGCACCATGAAAGATGGCTGGACTGTCAAAACTAAAGATCGTGGCTGGTCTGCACAATATGAACACACACTTGTTGTTACAGATAATGGCTGTGAAATCATGACACTACGTAAAGAAGAAGAACCCTTTATTTCTGCTGTGTTAGTTAACGAATAAAACACGCCAATACAATATAAAATGTAAAAGCGACATATTTTTTCGAGATATGTCGCTTTTTTTATTTTCTTCAGTATGAATTAACAGAATTGCTAGTCAGGTTATCGTTTTCACATTAGTCTTAATATCATAAGCAAATATTGAGTAAGAAGACCAACGATGATAATCAAAAATGCATTTCAGGTGCCGCCACCTTCCCCACTTTTGCTAACTGAAAATGAGCTAAATTGCGCTGAGCTTAAGCTTTCTATTGAACAATTTCAGTTATGGCTTGCTGATGCTTTTCATCATGATGTTGATGTTGCTCTATTACTTCACGCTCGTAGTCATTTTATTGATGAACTTTTGATACAACTTTGTCGACATACAAAATTAGAAAATTATCCTGATCTGACAATCGTGGCTGTTGGCGGCTACGGTAGACAAGAGTTACATCCTCTTTCTGATATCGACCTGCTTTTTTTAAGTGATGAGCCATTGTCACCACAAGCCGCAGATATTGTTAGCAAGCTCATTACATTGCTTTGGGATGTACGCCTTGAAGTGGGTGCTAGTGTAAGGACGATGGAAGAATGTCTGCTAGAAGGGCTTTCTGATCTAACCGTTGCAACTAATTTACTCGAAGCTCGGTTTATTTGTGGTAATCACGCACTTTATCAACAACTAATTAATCATATATTTAGCCAAGGTTTTTGGCCATCACCACTATTTTTTGCCGCAAAAATTGAAGAACAACAACAAAGACACCAACGTTTCCATAGCACTAGCTATAATCTTGAACCTGATATTAAAAGTAGCCCCGGTGGACTTCGCGATATACATACTCTGATTTGGGTTGCTCATCGTCATTTTGGTGCCACATCTGTGGCTGAAATGGTTAATTTTGGCTTTTTAACTCCTGCTGAAGGGCAAGAGCTTTTAGAGTGCCAATATACTCTTTGGCGGATCCGTTTTGCACTTCATTTAGTCCTTTCTCGCTATGACAATCGTCTATTATTTGACCGTCAGTTAAGCGTTGCACAGCTGTTAAATTACAAGGGGGAGGGAAACCAACCAGTAGAGAAAATGATGAAGGATTATTATCGAGTAACTCGCCGAGTTAGCGAATTAAACGATATGTTACTTCAACTATTTGATGAGGCGATTTTAGCATTACAACCTAATGTAAAACCACGCCCACTAGATAGTGAATTTCAACTCCGAGGCACGTTAATCGATGTCATTGATGAAAGCTGTTTTCTTGATGATCCTGTTGTTATCATGCGACTGTTCTTACGCATGGCTGAGCATGAAGAGATAACTGGGATTTATTCTACAACGTTACGCCATTTACGTTATGCACGCAGACATCTTGTACAGCCTTTATGTGAGTACCCACTCGCAAGACAAGTTTTTATGCAGATACTACGCCATCCTCGCGCTGTATCAGGTGCTTTTGTTCCAATGCATAAACACAGTGTATTGGGGGCTTATTTTCCTCAATGGAATAATATTGTTGGTCAAATGCAATTTGATCTTTTTCACGCATACACTGTTGATGAACATACAATTCGTGTTTTACAAAAATTAGAAAGTTTCGCGAACGCAGAAAACCGCGAAAAACACCCACTTTGCGTTGATATTTACCCTAAATTACCGCAACTTGAATTATTACGT
This sequence comes from Proteus hauseri, assembly GCF_004116975.1. NCBI lineage: Bacteria > Pseudomonadati > Pseudomonadota > Gammaproteobacteria > Enterobacterales > Morganellaceae > Proteus > Proteus hauseri. Next base: position 763,532 of record NZ_CP026364.1, read on the forward strand.
TTAGCAGCTCTATTTCATGATATTGCAAAAGGACGTCAAGGTGATCACTCGCTCTTAGGTGCGAAAGATATTTGTGATTTTGCACAGCAACATGGTTTTAACCAGCGTGAAATTGCATTAGTAGAATGGCTTGTTAGTCACCACTTACTTATGTCCGTTACTGCTCAACGTCGCGATATTCAAGATCCAGATGTTATTTTTCAATTTGCCTCTGAAGTCAACAATGAGAGCCGATTACGCTATTTACTTTGTCTAACCGTTGCTGATATCTGTGCTACTAACAGTAGTTTGTGGAATAGCTGGAAACAGAGCCTATTACGAGAACTTTTCCTTTCTACTGAAAACCAGTTACGCCAAGGAATGAAGTCGATTCCTGATTTACGTGAACGAATTCGTCATCATCGTTTGCAAGCACTAACTATCTTGCAAAAAAAACAGATTGATGAAGAAAAACTTCAAATGGTATGGAGCCGTTGTCATGCTGACTATTTTTTACGTCATACACCAGAACAACTGGCTTGGCATGGTCAGGCATTAGTTGAACACAACAGCGCAGATCCCATGGTACTCATTAGCCAAAAAGCCATACACGGTGGTACCGAAATCTTTATTTGGTGTGCTGATAGACCATCACTGTTTGCGTCTGTTGCTGGAGAATTAGATAGGCGTAATCTAAATATTCATAATGCCCAAATATTTACTAACCGAGATAATATGGCGATGGATACGTTTGTGGTGTTAGAACCTAATGGCAAACCACTTGCAGTAGATCGATATAACACCATTCGCAAAGCCCTTATCCAAGTTGTTTCTGCCCCTTATAATTCCAATGCAAAAACACGCACACTCCCTGCTAAGTTGCGCCATTTCGATGTTCCAACAAAAATTAATTTTGTTGCCTCACATCATAATAAACGCACCTATATGGAGCTTTTTGCCCGTGATCGCCCAGGTTTATTAGCCATTATTGGTAAAGTGTTTGCCGATCTTTCCCTTTCATTACATGGCGCTAGAATTACAACTATTGGTGAACGAGTTGAAGACTTTTTTGTTTTAACAGATAGCGAAAATAAAGCACTAAACAAAAAAATGAAGGATGAAGTTGCAGAAAGGTTGACAAAAGCCCTAGTTTCAAAGGATAAAATATAGGAACCCACGACAATACATATAGGAAATACTATTGATGCAAGCATTACAATCTATTATCGATAACGCATTTGAACACCGAGCTGATATCACCCCAAATAACGTAGAACTTCATGTTCGTGATGCCATTAATAACGTTATTGCATTACTAGATAGCGGAAAGCTACGTGTCGCAGAAAAAATCAATGGTCAGTGGGTAACACATCAATGGTTAAAAAAAGCCGTTTTACTCTCTTTTCGCATTAATCATAATCAAGTGATTGATGGAAGTGAAAGTCGCTATTTTGATAAAGTACCGATGAAATTTGCAGATTATGACCAAGCTCGATTTGAAAAAGAGGGATTCCGTGTTGTTCCTCCTGCCGCTGTTAGACAAGGCGCTTATATCGCTCGCAATACGGTATTAATGCCTTCCTATGTCAATATTGGTGCTTATGTTGATGAAGGTAGTATGGTTGATACATGGGCGACTGTGGGATCATGTGCGCAAATTGGTAAAAATGTTCATTTATCTGGTGGTGTAGGTATTGGTGGTGTATTAGAGCCACTGCAAGCAAACCCAACTATTATTGAAGACAACTGCTTTATTGGTGCGCGTTCAGAAATTGTTGAAGGTGTTATCGTTGAAGAAGGTGCTGTTATTTCAATGGGTGTTTATATTGGCCAAAGCACCAAAATTTATGATCGAGAAACTGGCGAAGTTCATTATGGCCGCGTTCCTGCTGGCTCGGTTGTCGTTTCTGGTAATTTACCGTCTAAAGATGGCAGTTATAGCCTTTATTGCGCGGTTATTGTGAAAAAAGTAGATGCCAAAACCCGTGGGAAAGTAGGCATTAATGAATTGTTAAGAACTATCGACTAATATAAGAACAGCGGATAGAATTATTTCTGTTCGCTATTTTTCATTCATCTCTCTGTCAGGTGCCAATATATGTACGATAATTTAAAAAATTTAGGGATCCCGCATCCTGAAGATATTGACCGCTACTCTCTACGCCAAGAAGCCAATAACGATATTCTTAAAATTTATTTTCGCAAAGATAAAGGTGAATTTTTTGCTAAAAGCGTAAAATTTAAGTATCCACGCCAACGTAAAACTATTTCTGATGGCCAATCAGGTCAAGGTTTTAAAGAAGTAAATGAAATTAACACTAACTTACGTTATGTTATTGAAGAATTAGATAAAATTTGTCAACGCGACCAAGTTGAAGTGGATTTAAAACATAAAATTCTTGATGATTTACGTCACCTTGAACATGTTGTCGCTAATAAAATTGCTGAAATTGAAGCTGATTTAGAAAAACTAACTCGTCGTTAATAGATTAAATAAAAATTATTCTAAGAGTCTAGTTAAAATTATTTTCAGCTCAAGACAAAAAATAACGCCACTAATTTAACATCGTTATGCGGCGTTATTTTTTAATAAAGTATTATTTAGCAAGATGTTATTTGAACATTGAGTATTTAAACATTGAGTATTAACAGATATTAGTTTAATAGTTTAGCCCAGTGTTCTAACCATTCTATAGCAAATACTTCAGGTTCTGCTATTTCTATACCATCAATTTTCAATATCTCACCAATACGTTTCGCTTGATGTTCTTGTAATAGTTCTTCAAATTGCATACCGCCACCACAATAATGGTCGTAGCTACTATCGCCCAAAGCAATTAAGCCATAATTTAAATTAGGCTGATAACCCAAATTATCGCGTAACTCATGATATAACGGCGCGATATTATCTGGTAAATCACCTTGACCTGTAGTTGAGGTAATAACTAAAACTGTCGAATATTTTTGCCAATCAGCTAATGTACCGTCTTCATAAACATTGGCTTGATGTTTATGCTCAATCAAAATACGCTGTGCTTCTTCCGCCACCGCTAATGCGTTGCCGTAAACAGTTCCTATAAAAATGCCAATTTCTGCCATGATGTCCCCTATTACCAATAAACATAGAAAGCTACACACTATCGTTATCTATATACAAATTATGCCACTTATTTCTCAAGAAAAAATTCTTTATAAATTTTATTCCATTCAGTGTGCTCTTTAGAGTAACACCAAAAAATATCGTTCATAGGCACAGATTCATTTATTGTTTTAGCTACCATTTTACATGCCCATTCAGGTACAGGGTTATTTTTAAAATCTTCAGAGTTGAGTAAATGAAATAAATTTTTATATAACTCATTTACTTTATGAAAAGCATTATTACTTTCTTTCTGTTTTTTTTGATACTTATTTGGGAAGAAATATTTATATATTCTAGAAAAAATCCCTTTAGGTTTTTTTAATGATTCATTATAAAAATATAATTGAGAAGAAATATCTTTTATTTTATCAAGAAAAGTACTTTTTGAATTAAAATCATTAATCGTTGTAAATTTATGCAACTTAAAAAAATCACAAATAACATTTAATTTGCACTCTTTAAAAGAAAGTATCTTTTTTATTTCTTCATCCAGAATAGTAATAGTTAATTCTATCTCATTTAATTTTGAATTAAGTTCTTCCATGCCCAGGTTTAAATAATTATCAATATTATTAGTTTTATTTCGTACATTTTTTAACTTATCAATATAATAATTATTATCCTTAATAAAATTCAAGTCAGCACTAATATCTTCAGGTTTAGAACCAGTGAAAACAGATAAGTTATTTATACATTCGATTGTTTTTAATACCCCACCATTAAAAACACCCAAAATATTATTCATTTTTACTTCATTTTTACTAATTTCACTTATTATTTTTAATTTTTCATTTGCTTCATTTGCTATTTCAGATACTCTGCCCTCTCTTTTTTTTATACTTATTATCATATTATCTTGAGTTGAATTACCTCTTGATTTATCAATAAAATCAATTTTTTTATTTATAATATCAGATGTTTTCGATGGTACTTCTAACATCACTGACATTTTTTTATTATATATTTTTGATTGTTTCTTATTTTTTAATGTAAAAAATGAGTCATTTTTATTTATGTTATTAGCGATTTTCTCAATACTATGAAAAATTTCTTTTTTATCTTTAGAAATAAATCTGTTAATCATTAAATTCTTATCACTAAATAACATTTTAAAGAGAGTGCTGTGTTTGGTTTTATTTTTTAAAAGTTTAGAGAATAATTGATTGAGTTCATTACCACTATTTAAATGTAATATAGTCATTTTCTTCTCAGATATTTTTATATTTTCAGATAACCCACTATCTATAATAATTTTATTTAACTTAGTAAATCTATCTTTTTTACTTTTACTTGATATGTACTTTTCAAGTGCACCTTTCAATTCTATATTAAATTTTGAAAATATAAATTCTTTATCTTTGTTAAAAATTTTCAGTTCTTCATTCTTATACTTTACAAATGAAAATAAATCTTTTTCTTCAAAAGAGATCTCTTTACTATCACTTAATGAGAGTACGAAAGTTTTATATTTATTATTGTCTATTGATAATGTAGTTCTCATTTTTTCTCCTAAATTCTGACTAATACTTAAGAGAATTACATAATTATCATCTATATTATTTCAATAAAAAAACACTCCCAGTTTACACATAAGAGTGTTTTTATGATTTAGTCAAAAATAATTTATTATTTAGTCGTATCCAAAGATCGCATATATTCATCCATATCTGTTTTTAAATTATCAGACTTAGGACCAAAGATTGCTTGAACACCAGAACCGACCACTACCACACCTGCTGCTCCCAGTTTTTTCAAACCTTCACGATCAACTTTTTCAATATCTTTTACACCAATACGTAAACGTGTAATACACGCATCCAAGTTCGTAATATTATCTTTTCCGCCAAAAGCAGTGACTAAAGACTGCCCCATAGCACTTGTATCGACTTGTTGAGTATTTTTATCTTCAACTTCACGACCAGGTGTTTTCAGATTTAATTTCACAATAAGGAAACGGAAAATAGTGTAATAAGTTGCAGCATAGAGTAAGCCAATAATTGGGAACAGATAAAGCTTGCTACTGTTGCCACTTAAAACGATAAAATCAATTAAACCATGAGAGAAACTAGTACCATCGCGCATACCTAATAAAATACAAATCACAAATGCTAAACCAGCCAAAATAGCGTGAATAACATAAAGAATAGGCGCAACAAACATAAATGAGAATTCGATAGGCTCAGTGATCCCGGTTAAGAAGGCAGTTAATGCCGCCGATATCATGATACCACCAACTTTTAAACGATTTTCAGGTCGTGCTGTGTGCCAAATAGCAATTGCTGCCGCAGGTAAACCAAACATTTTGAATAAGAAACCACCTGATAACATACCCGCAGTTGGGTCACCAGCCATATAACGAGGAATATCACCGTGGAAAACTTGCCCTGCACTATTTACATACTCACCAACTTGCATTTGGAATGGTACATTCCAGATATGATGCAAACCAAATGGCACTAATCCACGCTCTACAACACCATAAATACCAAAGGCTACAGCTGGATTTTGGTAAGCAGCCCATTCAGAAAAACGTTGGATAGCTGTACCGATAGGTGGCCAAATAAAAGCCAAAATAACGCCAACAAAAATTGCAATTAAACCCGAAATAATAGGTACAAAACGTTTTCCAGCAAAGAATCCTAAATATTCAGGTAATTTAATACGGTAAAAACGATTAAACATTGAAGCGGCAATAACACCAGCAATAATACCTCCTAAAACACCAGTATCTGTTAAGTGTTGTGCTTCAATATCCGCAGCTGAAAGCCCAAGAACCCAGGGTGCAACTACAATCATGGTTTTAGACATAATGCCGTAAGCAACAACCGAAGCAAGTGCTGATACACCATCGTTGTTGGTAAATCCTAATGCAACACCAATGGCGAAAATAAGTGGCATATTAGAGAAAACGGAACCACCCGCTTCAGCCATTACTTGAGAAACAGATGTAGGGATCCACGAAAGATCCGCAGAACCAACCCCTAATAAAATACCGGCAATAGGTAGCACAGATACCGGTAACATCAAGGATTTTCCGATTTTTTGTAAAACAACAAATAGGTTTTTAAACATCGAGCAGACTCCCGGAGTGTGGCTTGTATGTATTATTGGTTTTTTAATTATATGTACTAGTGTGGGTTAATTTCATTAACTTATCTTATGATAAGCTCTATTTATTTTACATCATAAAATAAATCATCAGTTGAATAGTTGATAGCTGTCACGTTTCAAAACATACAGTTTTATCAATTTAAATAATTATATATTTTACAAATAATTAGAAATAAATTTAATTTGCGCAATCTATCAAGGTTTATATAAATAAACCTTGATGGTCACGGAAGGAAAGGAGTAATAACGCGGTGCAACAAATTAAAAATGGCAAGCTAAATCATCGCCATATTGTTCTAATTCTGGCCTTAATCCACGCCAGCCAAATTGGTTGATCAAATGCTGCCAAGGTAGATCCCATTTGGCTGTTAAATTGAGCGCCTGTCCTGTTATTGGATGAATTAAGTTTAGATGGCTTGCGTGTAACATCAAGCGATGGGACTGAAAATTATTTACTACACCTCGGTTTTGTCGCAAATCACCATGAGCAGTATCACCAATAATAGGGTGGCGAATATGAGACATATGCCGACGTAACTGATGTTTACGTCCGGTTTCTGGGCGTAATTCAAGCAAACTAAAACGAGAGGTAAGATAACGACCTATCGCAACATCTTTTTCAACTATAGCTAAAGGTTGGCAATGAGTCACACATTCTTGCATTTGCGCTGGTTGTGTAGCAAATTTATCAGCGATTTTATCGAGTTCTTCAATCAGAGGGCTATCTATCACTGATGCTTCTTCAACATAACCCCGAACAACTGCATGATAAATTTTTTCTGTTTTATGCAGTTCAAAATATTGAGAAAGTTGTCTTGCAACATCAGAAGAAAGCGCCATCAGTAAAACACCCGAAGTAGGTCGGTCAAGACGATGCACAGGAAAAACATGTTGCCCTATTTGATCTCTTAATGTTTGCATCACAAAGACAGTTTCATGCCTATCGAGCCAACTGCGGTGAACAAGCCATCCAGCGGGTTTATTCACCGCAATAAGGTATTCATCTTGATAAATAATATCTAGCATCATCTACCTTATTATTTAAAAAAAGTATCAAGTTCACGTAAATGAACTAATAAATCAGTGTAATCACGAGTGCTATCATCTTTAAAAGCTTCTTCATAATAAGGTGAAATTGAAAAGGCATTAGGCAATGGCATTTCATTTTCAATCATAGAGACTAAACGTGGTATCAATACCCATTGCAGCCACTCATGAGCAGCCATCGTATCAATATAGAAAGGCTCTTTACTTTCAAATGCGCCATCACAAGGTGGCTCTGATTGCCACAATGCTATTTTTCTCATTTCTTCTTCGATAAGTAACAATTGGGCTAAAATGCGTTTTTCAGGTGTCATTGGTTATTCCTTATAAAAATACAGAGTAAGAATAACATTGGGGGTGATTCACAGAAAACAAATAAAAAATAAAAGGAGCCGAAACTCCTTTTAGACAAAAATATGCCTGTCTGTACAGCACATGCATCCTAGCAAGACCGTTTTATTCTATCCTTAATACTTCGTCCTTATCTCGCATTAATAGAAATATCCTTATTTCCTGCATCCTTGATTACTTTACGTTATATCGGCCACCAAACAATTCCTATGTTGGTAGACGTAGAATGCCAATAATTAGTTAGTCAAACAACCCACAGTATAAAAGCAATATAATTTTAAAATTCATAAATAAAAACAATCAATTATTAACCTATTGCTCTTACTGAAAAAATAAGATGTTTACTTTAAATAGTGACACTGAGTTCAAGAAATAAGATTCATTTTGTAAGAGATATCTCACATGCAAAACAGGTTAAAGATTACATTATTCATCAAAAATAGGCGTTAATTCTGATAGAAAAATAGAGAGACTTTCTGCTAGTACTTCTTTTTTCTTTTGACCAAAGGTTTCAAGAATAACTTCACCAGAAACATTACATACAGAAATAATATCTTTTTCTGAATCTGTTGTGCCAATAAAAAGGGTTGGTGTTAGTTTAAGTCGTTTTTGCGTAACAAGGTGACCGATGATGTTTTCTTGTAAGCGAATAAAATCTTCTTCACTCCAAATTTGAATCAAACTGAAATTAATATTTCTAAAGCAAACCTGCATGTCGCCTGCAAATTGAGTACTAAAATAATCATGTAACTCAGGGCGAATAGTTATCCCCATCGCTTTTTCAACTTTTTCTAATTTATGAGTCCCTATAAAAGGCTGAGGTAACCAATAAACGGCTTCATCACCAGTTCTTGTAATACAAGTAGATGGAACACCATACAAATCCCGACTTGCTGGTGGTAACCCAGATTTCTCTTGCCATAAACTGACATACTCCTGAGTCAGTTTTTTTAATTTAGAAGCAATATTCTCTGTCATTGTTATCTGCTTTATATTGATAAAATAGAGTTAATTACCTTATGTTACCTGATAATAACGATAATTCAGAGCAGCAAAAAAAGCATTCATATACTATTGATGTTTCAATAGTATAATTAGCACTCTTTTATTTTTGACCGTTAGGAAGCCAATTATGCCTTTATATCAGGGAGATAAAACCCTCGCATCATTATCATTAGGCAAAGAAACACAATATCACGAACAATATAATGCAGAATTATTACAAGGTGTACCTCGCAGCCTTAACCGTGATGCTTTATCTCTAAATACAGAAAATTTGCCTTTTCATGGTGGCGATATTTGGACGCTTTACGAATTATCTTGGCTAAATAACAAAGGATTACCCCAAGTTGCCATTGGGTACGTTGAATTAGATGCAACCAGCGAAAATCTGATTGAATCAAAAAGTTTTAAACTTTATCTCAACAGTTTTAACCAAACTCGATTTGATAATTGGGAAGCAGTTGAAAAAATATTACGTCAAGATTTAACATCCTGTGCCAAAGGCTCCGTAAACCTATCTCTTTACCCTCTTTCGCATTTTACATCACAACCTATTATTGATTTTGCGGGAGAGTGTATTGATAACCAAGATATCGAAATTAATAATTATCAATTCGATACTCAATGGTTAAACCAATCAACAACAGATATATTTGTTGAAGAAACGTTAGTTAGCCATCTGTTAAAATCAAATTGCTTGATTACTAATCAGCCAGATTGGGGATCCGTCATGATCCAATATAAAGGCAAAAAAATTGACCGTGAAAAGTTACTTCGTTATTTAGTTTCGTTTAGGCAACATAACGAATTTCATGAGCAGTGTGTTGAGCGAATTTTTAATGATATTATGCAGTTATGTTCACCTGAAACATTAACTGTATATGCAAGATATACACGCCGTGGCGGATTAGATATTAATCCTTGGCGGAGTAATTGTGAGTTTGTTCCAGAAAATGGTCGATTAGCCAGACAATAACAGGAATAATGCCTGTATGTTAATATGATCTGTGTTATACAAAGATCAGTTTGCACTTCAGTTTGTTATTTCGGGAGAAAAAGGAGTCCTACGTGATAACTCATGTCAGCCCATTAGGTTCCATGGATCTGCTTTCACAGCTAGAAGTTGATATGCTCAAAAGAACAGCAAGTAGTGATCTTTACCAGCTATTTCGCAACTGTTCTCTTGCAGTACTCAACTCTGGTAGCCTTACTGATAGTAGTAAAGAACTGTTATCTAAATACCAAGATTTTGATATTAACGTATTGCGCCGCGAACGAGGCGTCAAACTAGAGTTAGTCAATCCTCCTGAAGACGCCTTTGTTGACGGAAAAATTATCCGATCACTGCAAGCAAACTTATTTGCAGTGCTACGTGATATTCTATTTGTTCATGGTCAGATCACCACAGCAAAACGCGATCTTCGCTTAAACTTAGAAAATAGCACTCATATCACGAATACCATTTTCTCTATTTTGCGTAATGCCAGAGCACTACATATTGATGAAAATCCCAATATGATTGTTTGCTGGGGGGGGCACTCTATCAATGAAACTGAATACCTCTATGGTAGAAAAGTAGGTAATGAATTAGGTTTACGTGAGTTAAATATCTGCACAGGTTGTGGACCAGGTGCGATGGAAGCACCGATGAAAGGTGCCGCTGTGGGTCATGCTCAGCAACGTTACAGAAATAGCCGCTTTATTGGTATGACCGAGCCTTCAATCATAGCCGCTGAGCCGCCAAATCCATTAGTTAATGAATTAATTATCATGCCTGATATTGAAAAACGTCTGGAATCATTCGTTCGTATTGGACATGGTATTATTATTTTTCCAGGTGGTGTTGGTACTGCAGAAGAGTTGTTATATCTGCTCGGTATTTTAATGTCGCCAGAAAATCAGGATCAAGTATTACCTCTTATTTTGACCGGTCCTAAAGAAAGTGCAGATTACTTCCACGTACTTGATGATTTTATCGCCAACACATTAGGCGATGAAGCAAGACGTCATTACCAAATTATTATTGATGATGCCCCTGAAGTGGCTCGTATCATGAAGAAATACATGCCATTGGTTAAAGATAATCGCCGTAGTACTGGTGATGCTTATAGTTTTAACTGGTCAATGAAGATTAATGCTGATTTACAGCACCCCTTTGAACCAACTCATGAAAATATGGCATCACTAAACTTAAGTACTGATCAATCACCTGAAAAATTAGCAGCTGACTTACGTCGTGCTTTCTCTGGAATTGTGGCAGGTAATGTCAAAGAAGTCGGTATGAAAGCGATAGAAGCTTATGGCCCTTATAAAATCCACGGTGATAGCGATATTATGCGTCGTATGGATATTTTATTAGCAGGTTTTGTTGAGCAACACCGTATGAAATTACCAGGTGGCACAGCTTACCAACCTTGTTATGAAATTATCAGCTAATTTATTATGATACATTTGCTGATTATTGATGCTTTAAACCTGATCCGCCGTATCCATGCGGCATCAGGTTCCTCTTGCCTTACTGTGTGTGAGCAAAGCGTTAATCAACTCCTTGGTCACACACAACCAACCCATGCTGTTGCTGTATTTGATGAAGATGACAGAGATGGCAGTTGGCGACATCAGCTACTCCCTGAATATAAAGCAGGACGTACACCAATGCCTGATGATTTACGTCAACAGTTACCTGAAATCAAAGCGATGTTATTTAATCTTGGTATACAAAGTTGGCATTCTGGTGGGGATGAAGCTGATGATGTTGCTGCGACCCTTGCGAGTAAAGTCGCTAAAGCAGGTTATCGCGTTACCATTATTTCTACTGATAAAGGCTATTGTCAGTTGCTTTCCCCTTCTATACGTATTCGTGATTATTTTCAACGCCGCTGGCTAGATCTTGATTTTATTCGCACTGAATTTGGAGTTGAACCATCTCAATTAACAAACTATTGGGGCCTAACCGGAGTTAGCAGCAGTAAAGTTTCTGGTGTTGCTGGTATTGGACCTAAAAGTGCGACAGAACTGATCCAAGCTTATCCGGATCTAGAGTCGCTTTATCAGAATATTGAAAATGTGCCTAAAAAATGGCAGAACAAACTAATTGCGCATAAAGAAGCTGCTTTTATCAGTCGAGAAATAACTACATTACGCACAGATATTCACTTAAACGGCAACCTTCAACAGCTACGTTTAAAATAGTAAAAATCTGAAATAGAAGTAGTAAAAAAATTAAACCAATAGAAATCAAAACAAAAAAGCTGAGTGTTTATAAACTCAGCTTTTTTTTGCAAAAAATTATCAGTAATCGATTGAAATAGCAGTACTTATTTTCTAACTAAAATTCACGTTCAGGACGATAAGCAGCCCAAATATTTTGAATGTGAACAGTAATCTCTTCACGATCATGATAAAGATGTTTAGCTTGAACTTTAGCATTAATGCCTTTCTCTGCCAGCTCTGTTCTGATTTTCTCAAGAATATGAGAAACCTCTTCATAACGTTTTTTCATTGGCAGCTTTAAATTAAAAATAGCTTCTCGGCACCATTCATTTACAACCCATGTTGTCATCAATGCCGCCACTTTAGCTGGCTTTTCAACCATATCACAAACAAGCCACGTGTTATTTTTTGAGGTAGGTTCAAATTTAAAGCCATCTACTTGATGATGACGAACTTGCCCTGTATCCATTAAAGATTGTGCCATAGGGCCGTTATCAACAGCATGAACCATCATACTGCGTTTTACTAACTGATAAGTCCAACCACCGGGGCAAGCACCTAGATCAACAGCTCTCATTCCACTCGCTAAACGTTCTTCCCACTCTTCATAAGGAATAAAAATATGAAAAGCTTCTTCAAGTTTTAGCGTAGAGCGGCTTGGCGCATCTGATGGGAATTTTAATCGAGGGATCCCCATATAAAATGGAGAGTTATTAAAACTATACGAATATCCGACATAACAGCAACCCGGTGCAATAAAAAACACATGGATAACAGGTCTGCTAAAATTCTCTACTTTTAATAAAATTTTCTCATTACGTAACTGACTACGTAGCGGAACCGTAAATTTACGACAGAATTTTAATAATTCTTTGCTTTCATTAGTGTCAGCAACTTCAACGCGCAATTCACCCGCTTTTTCAGCACCACTATGTAACATGCCAACAATAGGCGTGATTCTATCTTCAGGTGGTAAGTTTTTTAATAATTCGCCCGTTACAAACATTTGACGAGCAAAAATTAATTCACGGAAATTGACTTGGCGAGCGATTTTATCTGCATCACCTTCTTGATAGCATTCAAAAATAACATAACCACTTTCTTCTTTAACACGAGGAAAACCATACACGCCAATTTGACCTGCTTTGTCGGTTATCTCAGCCGCGCACTCTTTTTCAAAACCTTGGCGACAATATAATGCAACTTTATTCATGGCGAGACGCCGGTGCCCTTAGACGCAAAGCGCCAATAAAAATTAATGTCCAACCGATAAGAAAACTAAATCCACCAATTGGTGTAAAATAAGATAATAATCTAACTTGTGTCAGCGCCATACAATAAAGACTACCGCTGAAAAGTAAAATACCCACACTAAAGAAAATACCCGCCCAGTAAAACCATAAAACTGTTTTACGCATCAACATGGCGGCGATACCGACTAATAACAGCGTATGGACAATTTGGTAACGCATTGCGAGTTGAATATAATCCCAGTGCTGGGGTGATAAATGAGGTGCTAATTTATGCGTCGCAAAAGCACCAAAAGCGACATAAAAGAAACCACTAATAGCAGAGAACATAAGCAATGTACGACTATTCACAGTTCATTCCTTTCTGTATAGAAGTGTGCTTGCCAAAGCAAAGATTAAGATGTTGTCAATAAGCCTAGTTTTTCTTGCTCAGTAGCCGCTTGCGATAAAATCCATTGGCGAAAAGCAGCAATTTTACCTAGTTCAGCTTGGCTATCTTGGCAAACTAAATAAAATGCATTTTTACTGACTAACACATCCTGAAAAGGTCTTACTAAACGACCTGATTCAATTTCACTACGAGCCATTACATTATTAACTAATGCAACGCCTTGTCCATGTACAGCGGCCTGAATTACCATTGAGCTATGACTAAAAATAGGCCCTTGCTGAACGTTTATCTGATTTTGTATCTCTAATTGGCGAACATATGCTTGCCAGTCTCGGCGAGAAGTATCATGCAGGAGTGTATGATAAATCAGATCTGATGGTGTTTTTAGTGGTTTTTCACCTGTTAGCAAAGAAGGAGCACAAACCGGAATTAAATATTCTGCATAAAGTCGGTCTGTACGCAAGCCTGTCCAATTACCTCGACCATAAAAAATAGCCACATCAACATCATCAGCAAGTTTGTCTTCTTCTCTATCGACGGCTTGTATACGTACATCAATACCGGGATAGGCTTGATTAAATCCAGATAATCTAGGCACTAACCATTGAATCGCAAAACTTGGTGAAAGGCTAACCGTTAATGCGCCTTTTGCACTTCGAGCAAGCAATTTGCGAGTTGCCTCGTTAATCGATGAAAAAATCTCTTTTATATCGAGGTAATAACTCTGTCCTTCTTCTGTTAATAAAAGAGAACGATTACGCCTTCTAAATAATTTTAGCCCAAGAAATTCTTCTAGCGTTTTAATTTGGTGACTGACTGCGGCTTGAGTAACAAATAATTCTTCTGCAGCTTTAGTAAAACTTAAATGACGCGCCGCTGAATCAAAAACCCTAAGCGCATTTAGCGGAGGTAAACGTTTAGACATATTCGGCTCTTAAACCCTTATTTTGGCTGTTGGTAGATCCTAACATTCATCATTAGTTTTTTTTATGCGAAGCATTATAAATTGTCCCTTGATGATTAGCCAGTAAATACCTATAGTAAGCGCACTTCCTAAGCCGGAACGAAAAGTTGTGTAGTAGCAATACTTCAAACTTTTGGCTTTGTGGTTGTGATGTTGTGTTTGCAAGTTGTCTGGAAATTCCAGACTTGGTAGCTGATGCTACTGTTTTTTTTCACTTCCTGTACATTTACCCTGTCTGTCCATAGTGATTTTATAGTGCACCGCCAAGGCGGTGCTTTTTTTATTCACTATTTTTCACTTATTTCTTTTCTTTATTCCTCTTCATTTCAACGTTTTAATCCAAAACCTAGCGTGATCATCTTGTTATTATGCTAAAAAAACTTAAAGCAATTTATGCAAAATAAAAAAACAAAAATATGTAATCTAAAATTACTCTTGGTAATATCCAATTGCGTGATCTTTCATCTTCTATATCGTGTTACCATTTATTCAATCAGGCACCATAAGCAATAAATGCGGCTTTTCCGTTATAAAAAAATATAATTAACCCAGAACTTTCACACTAGACTTTTACTACAGATCAATAAAAATTATCTGACGACTAACTCAACCTAATTATGAACACATTTTCTGCTGATTTATTTCGACAACAATTTCCAGCTATTAAAGAAAAGACTATCTATCTTGATAGCGCAGCCACCGCTTTAAAACCTTTAGCAATGATAGAAGCTTCAGATATGTTTTATCGCCATAGCCCAGCGACTGTTCATCGCAGCCAATATCAACAAGCCAAAGAAACAACCCAACGGTTTGAATCTACACGCCAATTAGTTGCTGAATTAATCAATACGTCTGATAGCGACACCATAATTTGGACAAAAGGAACAACCGAATCTCTAAATTTGATTGCTCAAGGGTATTTTCGCCCTCGTTTACAACCTGGTGATGAAATTATTGTCAGCGAGCAAGAGCACCACGCAAATCTTATTCCTTGGTTAATATTAGCTCAGCAGACTGGGGCTCATATTATTCGCTGGCAAATTGAAGATGATTTTTTGCCTTCAATTGAAACATTGTCAAATTTGCTTAATGAACGCACCCGTGTTGTTGCTATCAGCCAAATGTCGAACGTTACTGGCGCACAAATTGCATTAGATAAAGTTTCGCGTTGTGTACACCAATACAACTGCTTATTAGTGGTTGATGGCGCACAAGGTATCGCACACCACGCTACAGATGTCGCTGCGTTAGATATTGATTTTTATACTTTCTCAGCACATAAACTTTATGGACCAAATGGTTTAGGTATTTGCTATGGAAAACGCAAATACTTAGAAGCGATGTCACCTTGGCATGGTGGCGGTAAAATGCTGACTAACGCGACATTCGAGGGTTTTACACCTGCACCTATTCCGCATCGTTTTGAAGCAGGAACACCCAATGTTGCGGGTGTACTCGCCTTTTCAGCAACCTTAGCATGGCTAAAAACGCAAAATATGCATCAAGCTAATCAGTATGCTCTTGAGCTTGCTATTCACGCTGAAAAACGTTTGAGTGAATTTAATGGATTTGTTAGCTATCGAGCATCTAATTCACCGGTTATTTCTTTTAATTTCGCAGGTGTTCACCATAGTGATTTAGCAACATTAATTGCTGAAAAAGGTATTGCGTTACGAACAGGCCAACATTGTGCACAACCCCTTATCGATGCCTTAAATATAACGGGCTGTTTACGCATCTCTTTTATGCCTTATAATCAGCCAGCAGATATCGATGCATTTATTGATGCTGTTGATTTCGCACTAACACTATTAAAAGATGAATAATAATAAAATGAGCGACAACACACAAAATCCAACAACAATTCACCCTTTTGGTGATGAAATTACCTTAGATTCATTATTAATTAATTTTCAAAAATCAAAAGCATGGGAAGATAAATATCGCCTACTGATTCAACTCTCACGCAAATTACCCGCGCTACCAGATGAATTAAAAACAACAGAAAAAGAGATCAAAGGTTGTGAGAATCGTGTTTGGCTGGGTGTTGAATTAAAAGCAAATGGTAAATATCACGTTTATGGCGATAGTGATGGACGCATTGTAAAAGGCTTATTGACGATTATTTTAACCGCAGTTGAAAATAAAACGGCGCAAGAAATAGCTGATATCGATATGTTGGCGATTTTTGATCAATTAGGATTGGCTAATCAAATTAGCCAATCTCGCACTGACGGAGTGAATGCGATTATCGCACGATTGAAATCACTCACCTCTCAATCTTGACCTTAATTTTATACTCTAAATAATTCAAGGTGTAGCTAGGCGACCAGTGAATGAGTCGCTAGGAGCATACATCAGTATGTGACTAGTGCGAATGAACGCTGTCAACAACGCTACAACTTGAAATATGACGAGTACGTTGAGCCTTTGCTAGCATTTTCTTTAATGCGTGAGATACAGCAATAAAACCGAACGATGCCGTTACCATTGTTACTGCGCCAAATCCTGCTGAACAATCCATTCGTTTTACCCCATCCGCCGTACTTTTAGCCGCACATACTGTGCCATCGGCCTGAGGATAAACAAGTTGCTCAGTTGAAAACACACAATCAATTCCTAATTTACCTTTACTGTTTTTAACCACATTAAAATCTGATTTCAGGCGTTCTCGTAGTTTAGCCGCTAATGGGTCTTGAATAGTTTTTGCTAAATCAATCACTTGGATTTGTGTCGGGTCAATTTGTCCACCAGCCCCCCCGTGGTAATTACGGGAATTTTATAACGGCGACAATAAGCTAATAACGCAGCTTTGGGGCGAATACTATCAATAGCATCAATAACATAATCAAACTCTTTACTCATCATTTCAGCCACATTATCAACTGAAACAAAATCATCAACGCTCGTGACTTTACATTCAGGATTGATCTCAAGAATACGCTGTTTCATGACATCACATTTAGGTTGTCCTACGCTCTGTTTTAAAGCGTGGATCTGCCTATTTGTATTCGTTACACATACATCATCCATATCAATCAATGTTATTGCGCCAATACCACTACGCGCTAACGCTTCTGCCGCCCAACTTCCTACACCACCAATACCAACAACACAGATATGAGCTTGGGAAAAGTAAGAGAGCGCTTGCTGTCCATAAAGCCGCCCGATGCCAGAAAAACGTTGTAAATAAGAGTCTGATAATGAATTTTGCATAATGCTATAACAACCTAAATAACAGAAGTAATCATGGCTATTGTTAACAATAGCCATGTCGTTTCAATGATTTTACCGTTAATAGTAGTGAGTTGGATAGTAAATCGTATTTATTGAGCAGGATTGAGTAAACTAAGTTGTGATTTCTTAAGCACCCATACACGGCCGTAATGATTATAAAACCCAGCCATTTGCCCAGCCTCTTTGCCAATACCGTGGTAAATATCAAAGTGATGTCCTTTTATCGCGCCACCAACATCTAATGCCACCATTAAACGCATTTGGTATTCACCCGTAAATTTTCCCGTATTATCCAGCACAGGAATTTCTGCAAGTAATACCGTGCCTGGTGGGATTATGCTTCTATCTGATGCCACAGAGGCTTTTGCAATTAAAGGAATAGCACTTGCACCACGAACTGGCGTAAATGGTTCTGGTTTGAAGAAAACAAAAGAAGGATTTTCTTCTAATAATTTTCTGACTTCAACATCGTTGTGTTTATCTGCCCATTCGCGAATGGCCAGCATCGACATATCTTTTCTATCGACTTCACCGTTATCTATTAATACCTTGCCAATGCTGCGGTAAGGATGCCCATTTTTACCTGCATAACCAAAGAAAGTTAATGGTTTACCATCACCAAAATCGACATAACCACTCCCTTGAACTTCCATCATAAAATTATCCATGATCGAGTTACTATAAGCAGCAATAAGTGATTGGTTTAATGCACCATTATAAATCGCCGCACGAGAAGGCAATTTAGAACGACTATTAGCCGGCATTTTATAAATAGGGTATTTAAAATCACCTTGTTGAGTTAAGCGAGCTTCAAGTACCGGGGTGTAATAACCCGTAAATTGAACGTTTCCGTAATTATCAACACCTTCCATTTGGAAAGCCGATAAATTAAATTGGCGTAGTTGACGGGTATCTGCACCAGAACGCAACCAATTTTCTATTGCTTGAAACGTTTCTTTATTACTGTTGTATAAACGGGATGAGGTTTGATTTATCTGATCCACTTGCTGAAGATAATCAGGCCCATTAATAGGAGTACCTTGTGTATTTGGCGTATTTACTTCAATAAGATCTTGTTTAAGTTTTCCATCTTTATATTGCTGTCCTAAATCTGTTGGACGATGACATCCCGTCAAGGCAAACATAAACATGCCTAGGATTAATGATTTGCGCCAAGTAAACATTTTATATGCCCGCTGATTACTAAAATTTGTATTTTAAGGTTAGAAAGATACCAAAGCCAAATCAATAAAGATATGGATACACAATCACTTGAGAAACTTTTCCTATTACCAAGACAAATTAAGCTAGCCCAATAAGTATAACTGGCTAATTTTACATCTTGATGTATTATTTCTGACCGTTTTTAAAAGAAAACTGTAAAAATTTCATAAAAAACTTGCAACTCAGCAGATCCTGAGTATAGTGCCCCTCTGTGGAGACGCGGGGTGGAGCAGCATGGTAGCTCGTCGGGCTCATAACCCGAAGGTCGTCAGTTCAAATCTGGCCCCCGCAACCAATTCACAAAGCAGTAAAGGCAGTAAAAGTTTTATAGTAATCAGTCGCGGGATGGAGCAGCATGGTAGCTCGTCGGGCTCATAACCCGAAGGTCGTTGGTTCAAATCCAGCTCCCGCAACCAATTTCTATAAACAATAATTCAGTCGCGGGATGGAGCAGTATGGTAGCTCGTCGGGCTCATAACCCGAAGGTCGTTGGTTCAAATCCAGCTCCCGCAACCAATTTTTCTAAAGATTTTCTTCTCTTCAAATATCCAATTTTTAACTACTTCTCAAAAAAACCAAAACTAAAATATTGCGTTATGATCGTCATTGATTAATATCTGCTATTTCCCCACCCTATCTTAGAAATAAAACCAAAAGTGTCGATAAAGCAAACAGTAAAAAGCGCAGAGTACACTTTCTACTGTCGATATTAATCTTGATGATAAATACTAATTAGCGATCCGCTAAAGTTAACTCACCACCATTAGCAAAATACGCTTTAATCCCTTTAAAAATAGATTCAGCCATTTGTTGTTGGAATTTAGCCGTTTTTAGCTTTTTCTCTTCTTCAATATTACTAATAAATGCAGTTTCTACCAAGATAGATGGGATTTCTGGCGCCTTTAATACCGCAAATCCAGCTTGGTCTACTTTGTTTTTATGAAGCTTATTAATGCCACCAAGTAACTTGAGTACTTCACTACCAAATTTCAGGCTGTCATTAATCGTTGCTGTTTGCACAAGATCAAGCATGGCATGGTCTACATAACGGTCACCACTTTTACTCACCCCACCGATTAAGTCAGCCTCATTCTGAGTTTGAGCAAGATAACGCGCAGTATTACTTGTTGCACCATTTTTGGATAATGCAAAAACAGATGAGCCTCTTGCAGAACGATTAGTAAAAGCATCCGCATGAATAGAAACAAAAAGATCTGCCTGCATTTTTCTCGCTTTAGCAACTCGAACGGTTAATGGAATAAACACATCTTCATTACGAGTCATATACGCTTTCATTTTCGCATCTTTATCGATAAGCGTTCTTAAGCGGCGAGCAATCTGCAACACCACATCTTTTTCACGAGTTTTATATTTGCCAATAGCCCCAGGATCTTCACCACCATGCCCCGGATCGATCATGATAATAATAGGCCTATCGCGCCCGGCTCTACCGGGTTTACGCGTATCCGTTTGGGCTGGTACAGCTTGTTGTAAATCACCATCGTTATACTCACGTAACAGTGCTAATAACGGATCATCTTCTATCTCTGAAGCGCCATTACTTGGATAAAAATCTAGCACCAAACGATTTCTAAATTCAGCAACAGGTTTTAAAGTAAACATTTGTGGCTGAACCGGAGTTTTCACTTCAAATACCAGTCGAACTGTTTTTGGCGTATTTTGACCAACACGCATAAGTTTTAAATAAGGGTCACTCGTTTGAACTTGGTTAGCAGCCCCTTTTAAAACGCTATTAAGCTGAACACCTTCTAAGTCCACCACAATTCGCTCAGGATTTGACAGTGTAAACTGACGATATTTTAATGGAGTACTCGATTCTATTGTCACACGAGTATAAGTCGAGGCAGGCCAAACCCTTACTGCAACAACAGATGCAGATGCGGCTAAACCAACAGGACTGACACTTAATAATAGTAACGCGCCAATTCCTTTAATAAGACGACGACGCGTTTGATTATGCTCTGAATGACTCATTGAAAATATTCCACAAAACAATTAACGCCAATAAATACCGAAAGAGAGAGATAAAATAGACTGCGAACGAAAAACTTTACCCAATCCACTCATCACTGTCACTTAAAAACAGCACAAATACACACATTTACACAAATATTCTGCCTTCGGCTAAAACAATAAGATAGGATTTTACTTGCCATTCCTCTCCAAAAAGAATAAAAATACAATAAATGCGAATAAAAATTCACTTGAGAGGGTTTTATGAAAGAGCGCAGCACCGAACTGGTCGATGGATTCCGCCACTCGGTTCCGTATATTAATGCACATAGAGGCAAAACCTTTGTCATTATGTTAGGTGGTGAAGCAATCGCTCACGAAAATTTCCCATCGATCATAAATGATATTGGGTTATTACATAGTTTAGGCATTCGCCTTGTTGTTGTGTATGGTGCAAGGCCACAAATTGATTCCGCACTTGAAGCGCAAAAATATGCACCGCTTTATCATAAATACACTCGAATAACCGACAGCAAAACACTTGAGATCGTAAAACAAGCAGCAGGTACATTACAACTCGATATCACTGCTCGCTTGTCAATGAGCTTAAGCAACACCCCACTACAAGGTGCACATATTAATGTTGTTAGTGGTAATTTTGTTATTGCCCAGCCTTTAGGTGTTGATGATGGTGTTGATTATTGCCATAGCGGCAAAATTCGTCGTATCGATGAAGAAGCTATTCATCGCCAATTAAATAGCAATGCTATCGTATTAATTGGGCCTGTTGCAGTTTCTGTTACAGGGGAAAGTTTTAATTTAACTTCCGAAGAGGTCGCCACTCAGTTAGCTATCAAACTAAAAGCACAAAAACTTATTGGCTTTTGTTCTTTTCAAGGTGTTGTGGATGAAAATGGCTATATTCTTTCTGAGCTTTTACCAAATCAAGCCGAAGATAAAATTCGCGAACTACAAACTGAAGGCGATTATCACTCAGGTACAGTGAGATTTTTACGAGGTGCGGTAAAAGCCTGTCGTCGAGGTGTAGAACGTAGCCACCTGTTAAGTTATCAATCTAATGGTGCATTAATTCAAGAGCTGTTCTCTCGTGACGGTATTGGTACTCAAATTGTCATGGAAAGCGCAGAAAAAGTGCGTAGAGCCAATATTAATGATATTGGGGGTATCCTTGAACTTATTCGTCCTTTAGAACAACAAGGTATTCTGGTTCGTCGTTCAAGAGAACAGCTCGAAATTGAAATTGACCAATTTACGATAATTGAGCGCGATAACCTTACAATAGCCTGTGCTGCACTCTATCCTTATCAATCCGAAAAAATTGGTGAAATGGCTTGTGTAGCTGTTCATCCTGATTATCGTAGCTCTTGTCGTGGTGAAGCTTTACTACAACGTATTTCAGCTCATGCCAAACAGATAGGTTTAGAAAAATTATTTGTTTTAACAACCCGCAGCATTCACTGGTTTCAAGAAAAAGGATTTGAACCAGCTGAAATTGATAAACTACCAATAGAAAAACAAGCGCTATACAACTATCAACGCCGTTCTAAAATATTGATTTTAGATTTACACAAAGAGTAATTTTACTTTTTAGTCATTCAAAACGAAAAAAGACAGGTGTCCCTCTCAATACCTGTCTTTTTCATATTTGTTATCTTGATAAATTTAATAACGCAGTTTATCAACCAACCCGCTACGACGTTGAATTCTTGTTTGAATTGCCATTTTTACCATATATTCAGAAGCATAAAGCGATAATTTCTGTTTTGCTCGCGTCAATGCGGTATAAAGTAATTCGCGGCTGACCACAGGTGAAAACTGATTGGGCAAAACCAATGCGGTATGTGCAAATTCCGAACCTTGTGATTTATGAACAGTCATTACATAGGCTGTTTCATGTTGAG
Source organism: Proteus hauseri (assembly GCF_004116975.1). Classification (NCBI taxonomy): domain Bacteria; kingdom Pseudomonadati; phylum Pseudomonadota; class Gammaproteobacteria; order Enterobacterales; family Morganellaceae; genus Proteus; species Proteus hauseri. The sequence continues at coordinate 786,336 of NZ_CP026364.1, forward strand.
GTAATCGACTTGGTTGAATTGCTTTTAACTTACCATCAGGCAATTGAAAAAATGCTTTCATTTCGCCTTCCTCGTTATTCAACATGATCCCTATATCACCATTAAATAACCCTAACGTACTATCATTTCGTTGGATCATTATCGGACGCCCAATATATTCTCGCTGATAAATGCTTGAAGGACGACGGATCAAACGCTGGCGATGCAATAACATCTCAATGCGTTCATTTAATCCTGTCACGCCAAAAGGCCCTTCTCTTAATGCGCATAATAGACGGAACTGGTTAAAAGCATTAAGAATAACATCTGGTGATGCATCTTTTGATACCAATAACAAATAGTGATGATATGCACTTACCGCATCTTGTAACATTCTTCCATAGTTATCGTCAGAATCTAAAGGGATAAAATCAACGTCTTTTACTTCAAAAGCACAATCAGATTCATTTTTTGCCGATAACACTTTAGCTGCATTAAGTAGCTTTATAGCTGTTTGGGTTTGCCCTTTATTAACAGCAAAGGCCAACTGGCCAATACCTGAATCAGAGCCAAAGCGATAACTTTTACGTAGTAAGCAAAGAGAATCACTCACCACGGCAATAGGCGTTTGGGAAACAGGAATTGGTGGTATTGATTTATTTAATTCGCCTTGCGTTAACATATTGATTTGTTCAAATCGATGCTGACTAAAGCCATCATCCGCAAAACGACAAATATCACCAAGCACAGCTCCAGCCTCTACGGAGGCCAGCTGATCTTTATCGCCTAAAAAAATCACATGACACTGAGAGGGAAGTGCATCAATTAATTTTGCCATCATTGGTAAATCAACCATAGAGGCTTCATCGACGACTAAAATATCTAACTGTAACGGGTTGTCTCGATGATAACGTACTTGCTGACTTTCAGGCTGAGCGCCAAGCAAACGGTGAATAGTTTGAGCTTGCTCTGGCATCCATTTTGTTTCTTCATCGTTTAAAGAAATCTGATCCAACGCTTTACCTAATGATTCGGTCAATCGAGCGGCTGCTTTTCCTGTCGGCGCTGCAAGTTGAATAATGGGCTTTTCTTGAGCCATTAACATAACAAAAGCAGCAAGAATTTTTGCAACCGTTGTTGTTTTTCCTGTTCCTGGCCCTCCTGAAATAACAGAGATAGGACTAGTAATAGCAACCGATGCAGCCACCTTTTGCCAATCAGTTTCTGTAGTCTGATTAGATGTTGGGAATAATTTATTTAAAACATCCATCAGCTTTTGGTTATCAAAATCAACTTTTGGATGCTCTGTTCTAAAAAAGTTAGCAACGCGTTCTTCGTAACTCCACATTCTTTGTAGATAAAGCAATTCGTTATCTAAAATAATCGGAGCTGAACTATTTTTACCATCACTAACACAACCACTGTTTGTTAATTTATCTATCAACTGCTGTGATGAAGATATTCCCATTTGATGCCAGATAGCTTGTGATAACTCAGGCTGTCGTCCATCAAATAATCTATCTTGCTGTAAAATACTTAAAGGTAAACAGACATGTCCTGCACCGGTTTGAGCACTTAAATAAGCAAAAACAAACAACAAAGCAGGATTATTATCTGCTACCAACATTTGAGCAAAACGAACATCTAACGGGCGTAATAGATTTTGAGTGATAGCTTGCTCTAATAATTTAATCATACTTTTTTCTCACTCGTGGTTTCACTATTACTTGTTATATCTTCACCTTTAAATAAGGCATCCAGCGCGAGTACAAAGTCTTCTTTCGGTAAAAATGCATAAACCCCATTTCCGGGATGTTTTACATCAATACCACGTAAAAATAGATAATAAATCCCCCCGAAGTGTTGCTTATAGTCATAATCGGGGATGCGTTGCTGCAAAAAGCGGTGTAACGCCAATGTATAAAGCTGATATTGTAAATCATAGCGATGATCCATCATCGCATTTGCCATAGCTTCTTGAGTGTAATCTTCACTCGATTCACCTAACCAATTCGATTTATAATCAACTACATAATATTTTCCTTCCCATAAAAAAACTAAATCGATAAATCCTTTTAACATCCCTTGCACTTGTTGAAACTGAAGTGCAGAACATTGAGCTGATAACGGATCATAGCGATTAATTAGCGTGGTTAATTTCGCTGATGACATTTCTTTTTCAATAGGAATATAAAACTGCAACTCATCAAGCTGCTGATTTTGTGGAATATCTGCTAGGCATAATCCTTGAGCGTTTAACGGGGTATGAAACAGTGTTTCCATCCATTCCACCAATAACGCCGCCCATTTTTGATCAAAACCTTGAGCAGATAATTGCTCTTGCATCCATATTTCATCAATAGGTTGAGAAAAATCAAGTACTTCAAGTAATTCATGCAAAAATGTACCAGCAACAGCACCTCGAGGAAAATGGTGGATAGACGTTGCTTGAGTCTCACCTACGGCTTTTTCACCTTTAGCGTCTGTATCTAACCCAGGGGCAATAGATTGTACTAATGCTTCAATATCACCATTTTCATATTGAAAACCTCGATTTGAATGTTGATAAGTTAAGCCGGAGTAACTGGTTATACGCCAGTTATCTTGTATTTTACGTTTAAACACTGCTGCTTCTAATTTTACTTCTGGTAGAAGTATTGGTTGGTAGCGATGCAGAGAAACATCTTCCAGTGTTGTCACTTTAATATTGTCATCTAATAATTCATTAATAGATTGATGCAATAGTTCACTATCACCTTCTTTACCATGCTGTAGCAGATACCCTAAAGCATTTTTATGAAGGTCTGTTAATCCTGATTTACGTCTATTTCCTTTCACTAAAGGGGCAACACCGACATAACAACAAAACTCAGAGCGTGTTAATGCTACATAGAGCAATCGTAAATCTTCAGCAAGCCGTTCTTCATCGGCTAAACGTAAACTTTCAGGTTGATTAAAAATATCTAGTTTTGCGTGAAATTTTTCTCTGTCGTGATACAGCGCGCCTTTTTGCTCTTGATAATTACAAGCAAAAGGCAGACAAACAATAGGGTACTCAAGCCCTTTCGATTTATGAATAGTACAAATCCGGACAAGATTACGATCACTTTCCAATCGCATTTGCTGACTTTCAGACTGAGCATCTGGATGAGAAATTTGCTGTGCCAACCAACGGATAAGACCATGTTCACTATCAAGCAATAAGGCCGTTTCTTGTAATAATTCACCAATATGCATGATATCGGTTAAACGTCGCTCGCCATCCACACTTGCTAGTAAGTTTTCAGCAATATGATTATCTATCATAACCTTGCGTAACATCGGTAGCACGCCGCGTTTTTGCCATAATAGAAAATAGTCGGCAAATTGCTCGACATAACGGTTCCAGCGCTGCTCATCAAGGTTAAGCTCATCAATTTGTTTGGCGCTAAACCCAAATAAGGCACTCGCTAAAGAGGCTCTTAATACACGCTCTTTTTCTGGAGTGACGACAGCTTGTAATAACCAAAGCAAGTCTTTTGCTTCATTCGTCTCAAAAACACTTTCACGATTGGATAAGAAAACAGACTGAATAGATAGAAGATTAAGCGCATCACGAATTAATAGTGCCTCTCTACGGCTACGCACTAATACCATAATATCTGAAGAGGTAACGGATATTTTTTTACCATGGCGAACTAAATAAGCTTGATCCTGTGCGCCAGCAGATAACCAATCACGAATTTGCACAGCACATTGTGTCGCCATTACTTGTTCATAATTTCCTGTTGAAATGCTATCACCATCAACCAGCCAAAAATTAAAAGGAGCTACAGGTTTATTGTGATAAACAAACGCCATATTCTGATTTTTTTCAGCGGAACTGACTTCGATAAAAGGAATATGAGTAAATAAGAAAGGAGCATTTGAACGAGAAAATAGCTTATTAACAGCACTTACCATCCCCGGCGCTGAACGCCAGTTAGTGTTAAGAGTATAGTGATGTGAAGTCTGTTGTCTGGCTTGAATATAGGTAAAAATATCTGCGCCACGGAATGCATAAATGGCCTGTTTAGGATCACCAATAAACAATAAACCACTATCTTCATAGTCATGATAAATAGCGTTAAATATTCGATATTGTTGAGGGTCAGTATCTTGGAATTCATCGATCATCGCTACGGGGTAACGTTGACGAATTGCTTGAGCAAGAAGATCACCGCCTTCTCGCCTTAATGCTTTATCTAAACGAGTAAGCAAATCATCAAATCCCATCTCGCCACGGCGTATTTTTTCGTTTTCAATACCTTGGCGAATTTCAGGAATAGCATTTGCCAAAATAACATCACGCAACGTTAAACTCTGTTTGCAAAGCACTTCGATTTCAGTAAAAAGAATATGCTCGGGTGCTGGCCCTTTTGACGCCTTCTCATTCAATGTTTCTTGAGAAAAACGGACTAAACAATCAGGTAAAAGGTAACTTTTGGTTTCAACTATTGATGCCCATATTGTTATCTCCTCAATCCATTTAGGGAGATTACGGCTACTATAGCTGCGTTTATCAACACCAGAAGCTGATATCCATGATTCAACCTCATGATGATGCTCACGCCAGCGCTCTTTGACTTTATTGATGGCATTGATAACAGTTTGATGTCGCTGTTCAACCGATCCCCCTTCAGCATCTGATGCGACACCTTGTATTTCAGGCATTTCACCTTGCAAGTAAGGTTGAATTTCATAAAGTAGTTGCTCTGGCCCCGTCCAAATTTCATTAACTGCACTAGCAACATCATAAGAAAGTGGATAACAATGGCGACGCCAAAAGTCAGCACAAACACGTTTTTTTAGCTCATATTCATCTTGAATCAGTACTTGTTCAAACAGCACTCCTGATTCAAACGCATTATTTGCCAGCATTCGCTGACAAAAACCATGAATTGTGTAAATAGCGGCTTCATCCATTTGCCGCTCAGCTTCTAACAGCCATTGTGCTGCCAATTCTTTATTTTGGATTTGTTCTAACAGTTTGTTATAAGCATCATTACTACTTTCAATATCATTGCGGATACAGGCAAGCCTTAGTTTATGAATATTATTACGAATACGAGCTCGCAATTCATCAGTTGCCGCCTCCGTAAATGTCACCACTAAAATCTCTTCGACACTCAACGGACGCAGAAAGGCACTCTCGCCACCAAGTCCAAGAAGTAGTCGTAAATACAATAATCCAATTGTATAGGTTTTACCTGTTCCAGCAGACGCCTCAATTAGGCGTCGCTGATACAACGGAAGTGTAAATGGATTTAACGGCTGCGCCTGTATCACTTCACTCACTCTTTAATTTCCTCAACAGGTAACGTTTTTTGTAATTCGCTTACTGTCGAATAACGCTTCCACTGTTTATCTTGCGCGTAATCGGCATTATTGCCTTCTTTGCCGATAACTTGTGAAACAAAAACAAATCCCGTTGGTTTTATTACTGCTTTTTCATAAAACTCAATAGCTTGTTTTAAAGTCACTTTATTAAATTCAGCTAGTATTTTTTCACGCTCATTGAATTTGATGTTGTTACGATAAAAATCATTACGATAAAGAGAAACTTCCTCATAGAATGTTTGAGGTGGTTGTTTTATCTCAGTGATTAATGCTTGTTTATATTGGTTAAATTCAGTATCACTCATTTTTTTCAATCGCTCATAAGCTTGCTGATAAAATGCTTGATAACGTTCATTTAAATAAACAGGCGGTTTGGCATTACTTTGTAATAAGAAGCCTAATCCTGACTGTTGTCCCATCGTGGCTTGGTAGGCAAAAACGGCATAGCCTAATTGTTCTTCAGTTCTAAGTTGGTCGTAAAACCAAGGTTTAATAACAGAGGCTAACACAGAAGAGATGGCATGGCCTTCCAAGCGATCATAACCAACAGGGATAAATAATTCACCTAGTGCATTATCGGTACTGTTAGATTTATTTTGGAACTCAACCTCATTTAATTGGTTAAACACCAAAGTTTCACCAATCCAATACTCTGTACCTTTATTTCCGAGCAACTCATGAGCTGATTTAACAATTTCACGGCTCTGTTCTGGTGTTAAATTACCAATCACTAATGCTTGTAAAGTGGCATTTTCAATCACTTCATGTCGATTATCACTAATATCTTTTAATGTAATAGACTCAAGTGCTTTCAGTTTGTCTGCCTCTTCATAATAAGGAATGGTGTTCAAACGACGAGCAGGAAGCATTGCGGCTTCAAATGCTTTTAAGTTATGAGTAACTTCAAGTTGTTCACGATACCAAGATTTAGCTTGATCCAGTTCTTCTTGTGTTGATGTAAATGTCATATAGCTTTTCAACGTGGCATTAACTAACTCAGGTAAATGCTGAGTATAACCATTCATTGAAAAATCAATACCTTGGCCAGGTGACGAAGAAATATTCATTCCTGCAACAGATGCTTGATAAGAAAGTTCACTTAACGATAACCCAGCAAGATAATCCGTTAATGTCTGTATAACCTGCTGTTTTACCGTAATATCGGATCTTTTATTCACCAAACTTAATGTCACACTCGCTTTAGGCTCATCAGAGAAATAGTGTGATGGCATATAAAATAAGCGAGCGCTTTTATCTTCCCACAAGAGCTGTGGCTTCGTTATTTTGCTATCTGCATCGATAAGAGAAAGATTATCTGGAATATAAGGATTCAATGTAGGCATTGATAACTTAATATCATCCGCTAATGTTTGCCATGTATCGAATTGCTTTTGCGTTAATTTATCAACTTGATAAGGCGCATTAACAAAATAGGCTTGCTTATTAGAAGGTTCATTTGGACTAATAACCCAAATACGTGCATTTTCTGGCGTCATTGATTCAAGGCGAGACTTAATGGCTGAAGGCTCATAGTCATCAGCAAGGTAATCCGCATTAAGGATATTTTTAATTGGATAACGCAGCATCATGTCAGAGAGATCTTCAATGTAGTTCATATCTCTAACTATCGAGCCATAACGGAAAGAAAGATTTAAAACATTAGCGATTTCATCAAAGTAACGTTGGCTAATTCCCTCATTTTGCATTAAACGTAAATAAGAAAATATCGCCGCAATAACGGTATCTTTTTGCGCTAATCCTTTATCTGTTAATGAGACGTACAACGTAAATGAACCTTGGTTACGATCAATATAAGGTTCTGAGAACGCACTAATATTTTCAGCTAAACCTTGTTCCTGTAGCCAATCAGCCAAAGTGCCAGGGCTACGATTACCAATTAAATAGCCAATGTATTGATCTGTTTTACTACGAAAATCAGCCACGTTGTTATCAATACCAAACTCAATTTGTAAGGTCTTTTGTGGTTGAGCAGGTACTAAATGGATCATTAGCCCTTTCTCTTTTTCTGTCATCGCAGGTACGGTTGTTACCAGTGTTTTGGCTTGTTTATTGGGAATACGTGAAAAAGTTTCTGACGCTAATTGCGCTAATTCATTTAGGGGTTTTTTGCTATAGATAACACCATTCATTAAATTGCCAGAATAGTGAGTCTGATAGAATTTTTGTAATTCATCTTGCAGCTTACTATCTGGTTTATCACTTAATGTTTCTAAATTTCCGCCCATAAAACGTGAGCTTGGATGCGCTGGATTAAGTGTTTCGGCTCTTACTTGCCAAAAACGCATCCCATCACGAGAACGAGCCATTGTAAGTTCAGCATTTACTGCATTACGTTCACGATCTGCATTTTTAGGATCAAGTAACGGACTCGCTAACGCATCAGCAAGACGATCTACGGCTTCGTTGATCGCGCTATTCTCAACTTCTAAATAAAATGCAGTACGGTAAGTCGTTGTACTGGCGTTATGAGATCCACCATTTTTTTGCAAAAACTCTGACATACTGCCAGATTGAGGATATTTCGCTGATCCCATTAGCACCATGTGCTCAAGATAATGAGCTAAACCTTGTTGGCTATCAGGATCTTCTAATGCCCCAACAGGGAGAGAAACCGCAGTAAGTGATTTCACCGCTTTTTCATCAGAAACAAGTAATACGGTCATTTCATTTGGCAATTTAATCGCTTGATATTGCCTAGGATCACTTTCACTTTTCTCAATGCTATCTGGCAACACTTGCCATAGTGGATCAGCAGCAAAGCTGTTGATACTCACAAGCATCAATAGCAACATGATCCAAAGTTGCGATAAGTATTTTCTCATCTGATATGAGCTCCCTTATTTTTTTAAAAATGGAATTATTGGTTTAAATATGGTCAATGCGGTCTGTTTTACTGCATGTAAAAAAGATTCATCTATTTGATGAAATACTCGCTGAATATAAATATCACTCATTTCACCATCTCGATTATAACTATCAGTGAGATACTGAATCAGGACTAATTCTGCTTTTTCAAGCGTTTCTTCATCATCAAACAAGAATTGATCTGTTTTTTTATCATAACAAGCTTGTAGCCATGCCCAACCACTCTTAGAAAACAATGCTAATGGTGTATTTAATCCAGCCTGATAGGTACAAATTAAGTTATCTAGCGTTTCAGAGGCAAAAGTCGGATCTACAGGTAATAAATACCACTGTGTGTCCATTCTTCCATAATAGCGACTTTCACCAGTTCCTTGGTTTAAACAATAAACAAGATGTTCAATCCAAAGTTGTAATAAATCATTTGCCGTTAAGCTTGCAGGTCGCCAGCGAAGCAAGCCATCAGATTGTATTTCATTTAAACGACCTAACAGCGGTATCGTACTGAAGCAGTGCTCTATTGTGACAGAATGTGTTTCTGAACGTTCACTTCTCACTTTTTCAGCTAAAGGAAGCAACTCTTGTATTTGCTGCTCCCAATAAATTTGACCAAATGCATTAGCAGGCAATTGCCCAGCGGCTTTGATACGTTCAAAGAGCACATTCGTTGATGTCTCTTCAATTAATGCCTTTAATAACCATTGATTAAGCCAATAACGTTGCAATGAATTAATAACAAAAGGTTCTTCTTCGGGTAGTTCAGTTTCTTCAATCACAAAGTTAGTTTTCAAGCTTTGCTGAAAGAATGCTCGAATAGGATGGCGATAAAAACGAGTTAACTCATCAAGTGATACTTTTTCTATTGTTTTATTTAATGTCGTGGCAAATGTCTGATGAGCTTCACCTTGCCCACTTGCAGCAGGAAGCCATTCTGCGGCATAAGAGCGAAGTAAAGCATTAGCTTGGAAATTTTCTTGAGCAAAAGGTACACGACTATGTTGTGTTAGCAAATGTGCATTCACTCGAGTTGCACTTTCATCCACATTTAATGCGCCATCTTGCTCTAAGCGAAAATTTTGTCCTATGTAATCTTGTAACTCTTTAATTAGAACCGAAGGATTACATTCTCTATCATCTCGAATCGACTTTCCTATATAACTAATATACAAATATTTTTCGGCTGAACTTAATGCTTCAAGGAATAGATATCGATCATCATCACGACGTTTTCTATCACCGCGGCGACGCTTTTCAGCCATTAAATCAAAACCTAGTGGCTGAATATTACGAGGATAAACGCCATCATTCATACCTAGCAGACAAACCGCTTTAAAAGGTATCGAACGCATTGGCATTAATGTACAAAAATTAAGACTACCCGCTAAGAAACGCTGACTGATTTTTTCATCATCAAAGCGAACGGTAAGTTCATCGCGAATAAGTACCAGTGGAATTTCGCTTTGATATTGTGCATCCAATCCATTGTTAATCACCTTTTGCCATTGTTGAGTGATTAACGCTAAAACCAATTCAGTTTCATCATCAGATTCAAAGAAGGCGTCAACTAATTGCTGACCAATATCTAACCATGATCCGAGTGAACGAGTTTCACTTAAACGTGTGCGCCATTCACTTAATGTATAGAGAAAATCAGCTAAGTGCCCTGCAAGTTCTGCGGCTAACCCACTGGATTCATCATAAGGAAGTACACCTTTCCACGGACCATTTTCGCTTTCCATAGCATAACCTAATAACATTCTTATTAAGCCAAAATGCCATGTGTTCTGCCCTGTTGTGGGGAGTAAAAATGAAGCAACATTTTCATCATCTAACCCCCAACGGATCCCTGAATCTTCAACCCACCGACGCAGTAGTTTTAATTCGTTTTCAAAAATCGAAAAATGCCCTGCTAAAGCTGGAACTTCAAGTAAAGCAAGCACTTGTTCAGCCGTAAAACGGCTTTGAGGAAGTTCGAGCAACGAAATAAAAGCTTGTAAAACCGGATGTGCTTGTCGTGCTTTTCGGTCTGAAATAGCAAAAGGGATATAACGCTCAAAAGGAGCATTACCAAAAACAGCCTGAATATAAGGGGTATAACTATCGATATCTGCCACCATGACAATGATATCTCTCGGTAATAATTCAGGATCTTGTTCTAATAAATGAAGCAATTGATCTTGTAATACCTCAACTTCACGTTGTGGACTATGGCTGGCATGAAAAGTCAGAGAATGATCATCATTAGAAATGATGCGTTTATTTTCACTGCTTTTATAGGTCTCAAAGGTTTTACCTAACTGGGAATGATCTTCTAAATCTAAGATATCTGCTTGTAACTGATGTAATAAGCTATCACGAGGAAGCTCAACAAAAGCATCCAGCACATTACTATACTCAAGTTCAGATAAGAAATAGATATTATCTTTACCAAGTTTGCCCCATGAAGCTAAGAGTGGATTACCCACAATTTGCTCACCTTCTTCATTGAAAAGTGAGGAAGCATTTTCCTCATCTTTAAACCAAGGTAATTCATTAAGCTGCTTATAATGTCGTGGTTTTCTACTATTTAGTCGTGCTAAAAATTTAGGATCTTGAATATCACCCCAATAATAACGACAAGGGTTAGTAAACAGTAAATAGATTTCAGTATGTCGACCAATTGCTTGTAATGCTTGTAAATAGACCTGAGGTAGTGCTGATATTCCACAAATAAAGATACGAGGCGGAAAACAGTGTTGAAGTGTTCCTTCTGGTGCATTATTTAGCGTTGAAATAAATTGCTGATAAAGGTTGGAGCGGTGCCACAGGGGTTGGTCTAATGTTTGAGTGTATTGTTGCAGTGCCAACCACAATGTTTTCTGCCAGTGCTGATTTTCACTTAGCCCTTCAATTAGTTCATCATTTTCCCATGCTGCCAACCAATCTGAACGATAAACTAAATATTGGTCAAATAAGTCAGCAACTCTTCCAGCTAATTGGTGAAGTTTACGTTTGTCTTCATCATCTTCAAGATACTGTAGCAGAGGCTTAAACTCTTCTTTATCAAGAAAATCGGGCAACAAAGTCATTAACTTCCATGTCATCGCATCTTTGGAAAACGCGCTTTCTTTCGGTATTCCGTCTAAAACACGAGTAAACATATTCCAAATAAAAGTTGCAGGTAATGGATAGTGAATATTGGCTGCAATGCCTAAGCTTTCTGCTAACTGAATTTGTAACCACTGAGACATACCGGGGCTTTGAACCAAAATAACTTCTTGCTCAAACGGTGATGATAAAGGTCTTGTCTGCATAAAATGCACCATCAGTGATTTTAATAGTGACAACTGATTTGAATGATAAATATGAAACATCAGACCCTCATTTTATTAATAGCATGACCAGCGATATAAACTTATTGTAGGGAATTGCTCATCAGTTAAATACCCTGTTATCTTTTGGCAACCTACTGAGTATGAAAATGATTGTGTCATTATTTGTTGATTATAGACAGTGGTGAATGGCGGTTTATGAGAGCCCTGCTCAAATAAGGAAAAAATTGCTTGCCCTGTCTGTTGAATTTTTATTAGCTTATGAAAATCAATTTGTAATGACTGACTATAGCCTATAATAGTGATAAAACTGATATTAAAAAAAAGCAGTGAAAACATCATACTAAGTAAAATTGTTCCATGTTCACTCTTACGGTGATAAATAATTATGGTGCGCACTCCTCAAGTTTTAATGGACAATAATCAATCCAGCCATTTCTATAAGGTGTTATAATTGAGCCCATGCTCTTTGAAATATTTAGCCACTGATAATGATATATTTTATATCCATTTTTACTTTCTGATTGTCCCTGAAGTAAAGCCAAGTTTTGATTTATCAAAAGAAAACAGCTCATTATATTCGCTTTATCACCAAATACTTGACACTGCCACTTTTTTAACGATGTCACTGAAATATCCCAATTCAACGTAATCCCCCATAACAATGCAGATTCAGCGAGTAAAAAGGTTTGTCTTGCCTGTAATTCTTGCATCACCATTTGCTGTGCTTGTCGGTAATGATAACTAAAACTAAAAAGTACCGATAAACTCATCACTACAAAACTCACTACAGCGAGTAAACTGATAAAGCCGGCCTGTTTTTTCTCGTTATATAAAGCATCAATCATAAATAAAATACATTGCGTAAAAAAATGATCGACTGGTAATTAGATTTCACTTCTGGTACCTCAGTTAATTCAAATTTTAATGATAACGATAAATAAAAAAGTATTTCTCCCGTAATTGAATGTGGGCGCGAATAGGGTTTCAATAAAAATTCAGTAACTTTAATTTCATTACTTTCAAAAAAATTCTGCCAACCCATTGAAGTACAATCGTTTACACCTCTGCGTTGTTCTAATTGCCCATTTTTTAGGCGATAGCCAAAGTAATCACTCTCTTTCGATGATGGATTATCCCATTGCCCATTGTTATTTAGGTCGTAAATGAAAATAATACATGAGCCGTTAGGCTGATTAGGGTAAGCGCTTATTTTTAATGCTGATTTTTGTAGAAAGGTCTTTTTTTCTTTATCAATATTATTATCACAACCCCCTTTACAATACCCCGTACGCCTTAATTCTGTTTCTAATACAATCAATTTTTCTCTTAAATAAATATCTAATCGATATTGATGATAAGAGTGAGTCAATGTATTGACTAGCTGAGGATAAACTCGACTGATGCAAACAAATAGGATCCCGCTAATAGCCATGGCGAATAGACATTCCATCAACATCACACCAGATGAAAATAAAAATACAGCAGGTTTTAACATGATGAAAAGGCCTTAATTTGCTTACTGCATGCCCTTATTCGGCCTAATGAAGAAATAATAATTTTCACTTCAGCACCAATACGGTTATCAGCAATAATAAAACTCATCGGTTTTAAGGTTTGACGTAATCCACTAAAGGTAAATTGCGTTGCTGTTGCCTGTATTAGTTGAATATCCGAATTAAACTGAAAACGTTTTTGATTTTGAAAAGAGGATAAAGACAATAGAGTACTTGCTGTAATGTCGTTAATTGGTGATAACGACAATACTATTTGTATTTTATGATTGAATAAAATTGCCTGTTGGCGCTGAGAAGAGAGAAATGCAATAGTTTCTCTTACACTATGAATTAACTGCTGTTTTTTAGTGTTTTGTTGGTAAGCCGATAATGAAAAGTGGCTCAGTATGGCAATAATGGTCATGACGATTAAAACTTCGAGCAGACTGACGCCTAATTCATTATTTACCTGATATTGCTGATATGGGTTATTGTGTTCATATTCCATCTGTTTTTTCCTTTTATTCCCTGTGATGACAATGCCTACAAATATCAAAATGGTAAATAAAGAAAAACAACATTTCAGAGCCACCACGCAATAACTAATCTTTCAGAGTAAACACAGAATAAGTGTGTTTTATTTGTTTATATTTATACTTCTCAAGACATAAAAAAAGCCCCTGTTTATTACTAAGCAGAGGCTTTACATTCAATAGATAAGATTAAACAGTAAACGGATATTTTATTGCTTCATGACATTGATAGCCTTCAACCGTAAAATCAGCGGTAGTTACCCATGTTTCAATATCTTCCAGTGTTTTAATTTCAGGATTGATATGTAGCATTGGTGAAGGAAATGGCTCGCGTTTTAACTGTACATCTCGCATCAATGGCAGTTGATCTTCATAAATATGCGCATTGACAATTTTATGAAATGCTTTGCCTGGTTTGTGCCCCGTGATTTGAGCCACCAGCGCTAATAATACAAAGCATTGAATCTGATTGAAATTCAGACCTAGTGGAACATCACAGCTGCGTTGATAAGAAGTCAAATAGAGTTTATCGCCAACTAATGAAAACGTGTGTGTATGCATACAAGGACGTAAACAACCCAATTCCATTTCACCGGGGTTAAAAAATGTAATAATTTCACCGCGATCATCAATACCTTTTGCAAGGTTATCGACAACTTTACGTAACTGATCTAGGTGAGTACCATCAGGGCGTTGCCATTGACGACCTTGAACACCATACACACGCCCCATATCATCCTCACCTTTACGATGAGGATTATTTAGCCATGCGCTGTTTTCATTTGCATTAGCATTCCACGTATTACAACCAATCTCACGAAATTGAGCCGCGTTATCGTAACCACGCAAATAACCTAATAATTCAGCGATAGCGGCTTTATAAAAGCTTTTTCGCGTGGTGATTAATGGAAATTGATTGTTAGCAACATCGTATTCCAGATCAGCATTAATGACCGTTAAACAACGGGTTCCTGTCCGTTTATTATCAATCCATTCACCTTCATCGATAATGCGTTGACACAATGCTAGATACTGCTTCATGTTGACTCTCTTTTGTTGTTAACTAAGTAGTAAAATTTATATTAATTTAATTAGTGCGATGGCGTTGAATTTTGAGGTGTTTTTTTATCGCGGCGATAAGCCCAAACCATAAAGAAAATACCTAAAATAATCATTGGGATAGATAATAACTGCCCCATGCTCACACCACTAAACAGCCCCAATTGTGCATCTGGTTGACGGAAGAATTCGACAATAATACGAAACGCGCCATAACCAATCAGGAATAAACCAGAAACACTGCCCATAGGACGATTTTTGCGCACAAAAATATTTAGAATAATAAACAGCACCACACCTTCTAATAGCATTTCATAAAGCTGAGAAGGATGTCGTGGTAACACGCCATATTGCTGAATAATTGGTAGTAATGTTGCTGGATCTTGAGCAACCAATTGTAAATCTTCAGAACGTGAGCTTGGGAATAAAATAGCCCAAGGAGTATCTAAAGTAACGCGTCCCCAAAGTTCACCGTTAATAAAGTTACCAATACGACCTAAACCTAAACCAAATGGAATTAATGGAGCAACAAAGTCAGCAACTTGGAAAAAATGACGTTTAGTTCGACGAGCAAACCAAATCATGGCGCAAATAACCCCAATTAGGCCACCATGAAAAGACATTCCGCCATCCCAAACTTTAAATAAATAGAGGGGATCATTTAAGAAGACAGGCAGATTATAGAATAAAACATATCCTAAGCGGCCACCGATAAACACACCAACAAAGCCAACATAAAGCAATGTTTCTACTTCATTTTTGTTCCAACCACTGTTTGGTTTTGCTGCTCTACGATTTGCAAGCCATAACGCAAATACAAATCCAACCAAATACATCATACCGTACCAATGTAAAGACACTGGCCCGATAGAGAACATAACAGGGTCGATTTCTGGAAATTTAAGGTAGCTTATGCTCATTTATTCCCTACTTCATTTAATCAGTGATATTTCTGCCTGTGAATAATAGCACAGCACAGAAAAAGGCTTATACGAAGGTCAATTAAATACCTCCGCGAATTAATCCACCTAATCCTTGCCTTTCCATAAATTCAGAAGACAACGCTTTGATCTCTGTTGCTGTTTGCGCTTGCAATATGCGTAGCATAAAAGGTTGCAACACGACGGGATCAAGATGGCGCAATAAGTATTTTACCCTAGGTAAACTACGTCCACTCATGCTTAACTGCCTAAAACCTAGCCCTATTAACAGCAATGCACCTATTGGCGTACCTGCCATTTCACCGCAAACACTGACAGGAACTTGGTAACGCTGGCATTCCATTACAATTAAATTAAGAGAACGTAATAGCGCAGGATGCAAATTATCATAGAGTGATGCCACATGGGTATTATTACGATCTACTGCTAGCAAATATTGCGTCAAATCGTTAGTACCAATAGAAATAAAGTCTACGCGATGTACCAATTGCGGCAACATAAAAACTAAAGAAGGTACCTCTAGCATTATTCCTAATGCTGGCGGAGTACATTCACACTTCATTTCTCGGCTAACTTCATCACATGCGCGCAGTAACAATATTTTAGCTTCATCAATTTCATCAATACTTGTCACCATCGGCAACAATATTTTCAAATTTTTAAATTCGAGGTTTGCTTTTAACATTGCACGTAACTGAATAAGAAAAATTTCAGGCTGATCGAGCAAGATCCGGATCCCTCGCCAGCCTAAACAAGGATTTTCTTCATTAATTGGCATATAAGGCAACTGTTTATCAGCGCCAATATCAAGTGCACGCAGTACAACGGGTTTATCAGGAAAAAAGGAGAGAATTTCACGATAGCGGTTTTTTTGTTCATCTTCTGATGGAAAACCGCTTTGTAGCATAAAAGGAATTTCAGTGCGATATAAACCCACGCCATCAATACCAACGCTGATGCGTTGTTCGTATTTAATGCTTAATCCGGCATTAAGTTGAACGCTGACTGATTCACCATTTTTTAATACCGCTTGTTGTTCTAATTGATCTTCGGCTATTTGACTTAAAACACGTTCTTCATCAATAATTTGACGATATTCCTGCATGATAAAGGGTTCGGGTTCAATAAAAACCTCACCTCGATACCCATCAAGAATAAGCATTCGATTGTGCAAGAGTTCGAGCTGAATATCCGCCCCCATGATGGCGGGAATTCCCATTGCTCTAACTAAAATTGCAGAGTGCGAATGGGTTGCACCATCACGAACAATCACGCCGGCTAATTGCTGCTCTGGCAATTCAGCTAATAAGCTTGCACTGAGTTCGTCAGCAACAAGAATAAAGCGATCTGGCCACGTATTGGTAAAGCTTAACTCATCATCTAAATGAAAGAGTAATCGTTGCCCTAATGCTTTTAAATCAGACGCTCGCTCACGCATATAACCATCTTTAAGGCTAGAAAATTGCGCGGAGAACTTTTCAATTACCACTTTAACCGCCCATTCAGCGACATAGCCTTGGGTAATCACTGTGGTCATTTTCTGTTTTAATTGCGGATCATTAAGAAGATGAGAGTAAAGATCGAAAATTGCCGCACTCTCTTTTTGTGCACTTGCCATAAAGCGTTTACTAAAGCGGCGGCACTCTGCTGTTGCATCTTCTAATGCAATAGTAAGACGATTTTGCTCCGCTTTAATGTCTAACGCACTCGCCTTATAGACCTGCTCAAGAATAGGCTGAGAAACCTCTTGCCAACCATAAGCCATTATTACGCCTGTAGAAACAGATAGCGCCTTAATGCGGCTTTGACGATATTGCCCAAAAAGTCCTTTGGTTTGAGCTTGGGCCAAAATGGCGCCCAGTTGAGTGGCTAGCGTCACCATAAAAGACTCTTCACTTTCATTAAATAAGCGACGTTCTTTTTGTTGAACAACTAACACACCAAGAAGCTGACGGCGATAAACGATTGGCACACCGAGGAAAGCTCTTAAACTCTCTTCGTTGACTTGGGGAAGGTATTTGAAATTAGGATGTTCACGAATATCAGCAAGGTTAATAAGCTCTGAAAGGCGGCCTACTTCGCCAACAACGCCTTCATCAAAGGAAAGGCTAACAGCACGCCCTTTCGGTTTTTTTAATCCTTTTGTCGCCATTAAATAAAAACAACGACGCTGAATATCCGCAAGATAAATAGAACACACATCCGTGTGCATAGCTTGACACGTTTCCTTAACTAATAGTTCAAGCGCTTCCGGCAACCCAGCGGCCATCGCAACTTTTTCTACAATTTCCCGTAAGCGTGTCAGCATAGTGTTATCTAATATCTTTTACGGCGATATCCATAAGATTGACGTAATGCAGACACTTGTTCTTGTAACGGCATAACAATTGGGGCGAACTCTTTCATTACCCGTCGATAAACATCTCGTTTAAAAGAGACGACTTGACGAACCGGATACCAATAGCTCACCCAACGCCAACCATCAAACTCAGGCGTTTTGCTTTGCTGAACATTAATGTCCTTGTCATTACTCGTTAACTGCAAAAGGAACCAACGCTGTTTTTGACCTATACAAACAGGTTTTGTATCCCAACGCACCAAACGCTTAGGCAATTTGTAACGTAACCAGTTACGTGTGGAGGCAAGAATTTTGACATCCTTACGACTTAACCCAACTTCCTCGAACAACTCGCGATACATTGCCTGCTCTGGCGATTCACCAGGGTTAATTCCACCTTGGGGAAATTGCCATGAATGTTGCCCATAGCGACGGGCCCAAAGAACTTGCCCTTGCCGATTACAAATTACAATCCCAACATTCGGGCGGTAGCCATCATCATCGATCACCAGACTACCTCAATAACAAAATTTGAAAGATAACTTATTGTTTCATACTACTCACAGACGGTAAACCTCTATCAACAGACTTTGCACAGCGCCCCGTTTTATCTACAATGGGAAAGTCTCAACGGGGTGCCCTCTTTTTGGCTGAGAAAAACCCGTGGAACCTGATCCAGCTAATACTGGCGTAGGGATTTGAGTCAGGATGCAGCAATATCTTCTTAATTTGCCTTCCTTACTCCTCAGATCCTACCTGACTTTTCACTGAGGAACGTAACGTGCTAACAAAATCTATTCGTCATACGCTTGTTATTGGCGTATTAGGCATGATGGCTGCATTTTCAGTCAATGCCGCCCCGAAAAAACCTACGCTAACTATTTATACCTATGATTCCTTTACTGCTGATTGGGGTCCAGGTCCTGCGATAAAAAAAGCCTTTGAACAACAATGTGATTGTGAATTAAAGCTTGTTGCTCTGTCTGATGGTGTTTCTCTTCTTAATCGCTTACGAATGGAAGGTAATAAAAGCAAAGCAGATATTATCTTAGGATTAGATAACAACCTTATTCATGCCGCGAAAGAAACCGGACTTTTCGCACCAAGTAACATCGACACATCAAAACTTGCGTTGCCAGAAAAATGGACAGATGACACTTTTGTGCCTTACGACTACGGTTACTTTGCCTTTATTTATGATAAAAATCGCATTACTACCCCACCCAAAAGCATGGCTGAACTGCTAAATAGCAAAGAAAAATGGAAGATTTTGTATCAAGATCCGCGCACTAGCACACCAGGTTTAGGTTTAATGCTTTGGATGCAATCACTTTATCCAGAAAATACCGCAGCTGAATGGAAAAAGCTGGCGGACAAAACACTGACGGTGACCAAAGGCTGGAGCGAATCTTATGGCTTGTTCTTAAAAGGTGAAGGCGATTTTGTGCTGAGTTATACCTCATCTCCGGGTTATCACATCCTCGCGGATAAAAAAGATAACTATGCAGCCGCTATTTTCTCTGACGGCCACTATCTACAAGTTGAAGTTGCGGCAAAATTAAAATCAAGTCAACAACCTGAGTTAGCACAACAATTTATGCAATTTATGCTAACGCCCGCATTCCAAGAAACGATTCCTACAACCAATTGGATGTATCCTGTTATCGATATGCCGCTGCCTGATGTCTACTCTGTGATGCCAAAACCTGAAAAATCGCTGCAATTTGATGCTGATATAGTGGCCAAAGAGCGCCAACAATGGACTCGTGATTGGCAATCTGCGGTTAGCCGCTAATGAGAAGTTGGCTTATCCCGGGGCTATTAGCCTCGGGTTTACTTCTTGTTGTTGCATTACTTTCATTTGGTGCATTGTGGTTTAATGCGCCAAGTGGTGAATTCAGCTCTATTTTTGCTGATGATTATTTATGGCATGTCGTTCGCTTTACCTTTTGGCAGGCTTTTTTATCGGCATTATTTTCTATTTTGCCCGCAATTTGGCTTGCTAAAGCGCTTTTTCGACGTCAATTTTTTGGTAAAACGCTCTTTTTACGTTTATGTGCCATGAGCCTTGTACTACCTGTATTAGTCGCTCTATTCGGTATTTTAACGGTTTATGGCAGAACGGGGTGGATTGCTCATATTTGTGCATGGCTTGGTATTGATTACCAATTCACACCTTATGGCTTACAAGGAATATTATTAGCTCATATCTTTTTTAATATGCCATTAGCCACAAGAATGTTGTTACAAGCGCTAGAGAGCATCTCTCCAGAACAACGCCAGTTAGCATCACAATTAGGAATGAATGGCTGGCAGCGTTTTCGTTTTCTTGAATGGCCTTACTTGTGGCGTCAAATACTTCCCACTGCGGCGCTGATTTTTATGCTCTGTTTTGCCAGCTTTGCTACAGTACTCGCACTGGGAGGTGGACCCGCAGCAACAACGATTGAACTCGCCATTTATCAAGCATTAAGTTATGACTATGATTTACATCGCGCCGCACTATTAGCACTAATACAGCTATTTTGCTGTTTAGGCTTAGTGTTAATTAGCCAAAAGCTCAATGGTTCCTTATTTGTCGGGCATAGCCAGCAAATGCACTGGCGCGACCCTGATGATCCATTAATTGCCAAAATTAGTGATATTTTTATTATCACTATTGCCGTTTTGTTTTTAATACCGCCAATTTTAGCGGTAATAACAGATGGTATGAATAGTCAGTTTATTCGAGTAATACAGCAACCCGTGCTTTGGCAAGCATTTAAAACGTCATTGGTAATTGCAATAGGGGCTGGTGTTATCTGTGTTGTACTCACAATGATGCTGTTATGGAGTAGCCGCGAATTACGATTACGTCATTTCACTCGTGCAGGGCAAGCAATGGAAATGAGCGGATTAATTATTCTGGCGATGCCAGGAATTGTATTGGCAACAGGTTTTTTCCTCTTATTAAACAACACCATTGGTCTGCCTGAATCACCTTATATTTTGGTTATTTTAACCAACGCATTAATGGCTATTCCTTATGCATTAAAAGTACTAGAAAACCCAATGAATGATATTGCCTCTCGCTATAGTTTGTTATGTCAGTCATTAAATTTACGGGGTATCAATAGGCTACGTTGGATTGAATTACGCGCACTGAAAAAGCCTATTTCGCAAGCTCTTGCTTTTGCGTGTGTTATCTCTATTGGTGATTTTGGTATTGTGGCTTTATTTGGCAATGAAACATTTCGTACACTGCCATTTTATCTTTATCAACAAATTGGGGCATACCACACACAAGATGGTGCAATTACAGCAATGATCCTTTTACTACTGTGTTTTGCTCTTTTTAGTTTGCTAGAACGCTTACCAGGAAAATCTCATGATTAAGTTAGAGCAACTTTCTTACACCTATGAACATCAGCATCTTACATTTAATTTAAATGTTAATGCGGGTGAGCGTATCGCGATATTAGGCCCTAGTGGTGCAGGAAAAAGTACATTACTAAGTTTAATTGCAGGTTTTTTACCTTCAGAAAACGGCTCGCTTACTCTTAATGGTGAAAACCATACCAAAACAATACCAGCAAAACGGCCTATTTCCATGTTATTTCAGGATAATAACCTTTTTCCACATTTAACCGTAAGACAAAATATTGGCTTAGGATTAAATCCCGGATTAAAGCTAACTCCCCCCCAAAAAACATTATTAGAAAGCCGCGCCAAACAAGTTTCATTAAGCGAATATCTCGAGCGATTACCCGCTCAATTATCTGGCGGGCAACGCCAACGTGTCGCAATAGCGCGTTGCCTTGTGCGTGAACAACCCATTCTTTTACTTGATGAGCCATTTTCTGCACTCGATCCTGCATTGCGCATAGAAATGTTAGCGCTATTAGAACAACTGTGTGATGAAAAAAATCTCACGTTATTAATGGTTTCTCACAGCCTTGAAGATGCCGCTAAAATCGCGTCAAGAGCAATAGTGATTGATAATGGCACTATTGTTTACGATGGAAATACACAAGCCTTGATTAATGGTGAAGTAGATCAATCACTTATTTTAGGTATTCCTTTAAATTGAGCTCAGCCGAAATAACTGTATAAATAACCATAGATTTGACTATAATAAATACATATTTAATGATGTTTTTTATTCTTTTAGTGTATTTATTAGGAACTCAATGATTGGTCATACTGAGCAAGGTTTTATTCTCACACGCCATTGGAGCGATACACCAAAAGGTGTGGTCGTTTCCTATTGGTTAGCAACTGAGAATGGTGCTCGTAAAATTACAGTTCCAATACAATATGCTATCGGTTTTGTTTCTCAACAACACGAAACACAATTGCGTTCATTAGTGGGTAATAATCGCGATATTGAAATTCGTGCTCTTGATTTGAAAGATTTTAATCGTGATCCTGTTTTTGGTCTTTACTGCAAGCAATACCGCCAGCTAACGCAGCTAGAACAACAATTAAAAGAACACAATATTCGGCTTTATGAGGGTGATATTCGCCCACACGAACGTTATATGATGGAGCGTTTTATCACCGCGCCGGTTTGGTTTCGTTATCAAACAAATAATACTGTTAGTTTAAAACCAGCTCCCGATTATCGACCAACATTACGCGCTGTCTCTTTAGATATTGAAACCAGTGAATTTGGTGAGCTTTATTCTATTGGTCTTGCTGGTTGTGGCGATAATGTGGTGTTTATGCTGACAGAAAGTTTACCTGTAGTTCAAGAAAGTCAGCAGCCAGAAGGCTATCGCCTGCACTATGTCACCAGCCGTTTGCATTTAATTGAACGGCTTAACGAATGGATACAACATTACGATCCTGACGCTATTATTGGTTGGAATGTAATTCAATTCGATTTGCGTATTTTACACACCCATGCACAAC
Organism: Proteus hauseri; assembly: GCF_004116975.1. Lineage (NCBI taxonomy): Bacteria > Pseudomonadati > Pseudomonadota > Gammaproteobacteria > Enterobacterales > Morganellaceae > Proteus > Proteus hauseri. The sequence continues at coordinate 809,127 of NZ_CP026364.1, forward strand.
GTTATGGCATACATCTACTATTAGGTCGCCAAAATAGTGCATTAGAGTGGCGAGAGCATGGTTTTAAAAAAGGACATTTTTTTGCTTCTGCACAAGGTCGTTTAATCATTGATGGCATTGAAGCACTAAAAATGGCGACATGGAATTTTCCCTCTTTTAGTCTTGAGTCTGTTGCTCAAACATTGTTAGGTGAAGGCAAAGCCATAGATACGCCTTATGCCAGAATGGACGAAATCAACCGACGCTTTAAAGAAGATAAACCCGCTCTAGCTTATTATAATTGGCAAGATTGTGTGCTGGTTAATCGTATTTTTGATAAAACAAAGCTCATGGACTTCCTGTTAGAAAGAGCCTGTGTAACGGGGCTTTCTGTTGATAGAAGCGGGGGTTCAGTGGCGGCATTTACTCACCTTTATTTACCTTCAATGCACCGCATTGGTTATGTGGCGCCCAATCAAGGTGAAAAGCCTGAAGAACATAGCCCCGGTGGTTTTGTTATGGATTCTACTCCGGGTTTATATGACTCAGTCGTAGTATTAGATTACAAAAGCCTTTATCCCTCTATTATCCGTACTTTTTTAATTGATCCAGTCGGAATGATTGAAGGCGCTTATCAACCAGAAGAAAAACTTGCTGTTCCCGGATTTCGTAATGCATGGTTTTCTCGCCAACAGCACTGTTTACCTGCAATTGTGTCGCATATTTGGCATGAGCGGGATAACGCAAAATCGCACCAAAATGCACCGCTTTCTCAAGCATTAAAAATTATCATGAATGCATTTTATGGTGTATTAGGTTCTGTTGGGTGTCGTTTTTTCGACCCTCGCCTTGCTTCGTCAATTACATTGCGTGGCCATGAAATTATGAAAACCACCCGAAAATTAATTGAAGCCAAGGGTTATCAAGTTATTTATGGTGACACTGATTCTACTTTTGTCTGGTTAAAAGAAACGCATACAGAACAGCAAGCAAAAGCGATTGGCCACCAATTGGCAAAAGAAGTGAGCCAATGGTGGAAAGATTATTTATTAGAAACTTATCAACTTGATAGTAAACTAGAACTTGAGTATGAAACCCATTATCGGCGTTTTTTGATGCCAACTATACGCAACATGGATACGGGCAGTAAAAAGCGATATGCCGGATTAAGCGGCGATAAGATGGTATTTAAAGGATTAGAGACCGTTAGGACCGACTGGACACCGCTTGCGCAGCAATTTCAGCAAGAGCTGTATATGCGAATATTTCATCAGCAGCCTTATCAACAATTTATTCGCGATTATGTCGCTGATACGCTAGCAGGAAAATACGATGATAGGCTTGTTTATCGTAAGCGCTTACGTCGCAAATTATCAGAATATCAGCACCACGTTCCCCCACACGTTAAAGCAGCACGTTTAGCAGATGCATATAATCAATCAAAAAATAGACCGCAACAATATCAGCAAGGTGGCTGGATTAGTTATATAATTACCCTCTTAGGGCCAGAACCGTTAGAGCATGTTACCTCAGCACCTGATTACGAACACTATATCAATAAGCAGTTAATGCCTATTGCAGATGCTATTCTCCCCTTTATACAAGATGATTTTTCTACCTTGTTAAACGGACAAATGACACTCTCATTTTAAGATGTGTCATTTTGCAGGTGACGGCTTGCCTTGCATCTATTAACATAACGCCCCTTTGGTGATAATTATCTTTTCTTTGCTTAAAGAATAGACATTTTTTATCTCCCAGATTTTAATGACAACACCGCAATACTGCATTCATTAATAATTAACTTCTAAATTATATATTTGAGAGCTGAGTTTATATATATGCCTTTTACTCTTGGTCAACGTTGGATTAGCGATACAGAAAGCGAACTTGGGCTCGGTACTGTTGTGGCAATTGATGCCCGTATGGTTACCCTACTTTTCCCTGCATGCGGAGAGAACCGTCTTTATTCTCGTCACGACGCCCCAATTACGCGGGTGATGTTTAATGCAGGAGATACCGTCACCAGTCACGAAGGCTGGAAGCTGATGATCGATAACGTTGAAGAGGATAACGGTCTACTCATCTATCAAGGTGTTCGTCTCGACACTGAAGAAACAACACAATTACGTGAAGTGTTCCTCGATAATAAATTGACCTTTAATAAGCCTCAAGACCGCTTATTTGCTGGGCAAATTGATCGAATGGATCGCTTTGCACTACGCTATCGCGCTCGTAAGTTTATGAGCGAGCAATTTAAACAAGCACAAAGTGGTTTGCGCGGTATTCGTGCCAGCCTTATTCCTCATCAACTTTATATTGCCAACGAAGTGGGTAAACGACATAACCCACGTGTGTTATTGGCAGATGAAGTAGGTTTAGGTAAAACCATTGAAGCGGGTATGATAATCCACCAGCAGTTAATGGACGGTCGTGCTGAACGCGTACTCATTATCGTACCAGAGAGCTTACAGCATCAATGGTTAGTTGAAATGTTACGTCGTTTCAACCTGCGTTTTTCACTGTTTGATGATAGCCGCTATAGCGAATCGCTGCTTGATAGCGATAACCCATTTGAAACTGAGCAGATGATTATTTGCTCGTTAGATTTTGTGCGCAAAAACAAACAACGTTTTGAGCATCTTGTTGAAGCAACATGGGATATGTTGGTGGTTGATGAAGCGCATCACCTTGTGTGGAGCGAAGAGGCACCAAGCCGTGAATATCAAGTAATTGAAGAGTTAGCAGACTCAATTCCATCAGTACTGCTACTCACCGCAACACCGGAGCAATTAGGACAAGAAAGCCACTTTGCACGCTTACGTTTACTTGATCCTAACCGCTTCCACGACTACAACGAGTTTATTAGTGAGCAACAAAAATATCGCCCTGTTGCTGACGCGGTGACTATTTTACTGTCTGAAGACGATTTAAGTGTTGAGCAACAAAATATCATTAGTGAAATGATCAGCGAACAAGATATTGAGCCGCTGCTTAAAGCGGCAAATACCAAAGGTGATGATCGTACTCAATCACGCCAAGAGCTTATTCATATGCTAATGGATAGACACGGTACTGGCCGTTTGCTATTCCGTAATACTCGTTCTGGCGTTAAAGGTTTCCCTAATCGTTTACTTCATGCGATAAAAATGCCGTTGCCGACACAGTATCAAACAGCCATTAAAGTTGCTGAAATTATGGCTGCGAAAAAAAGCATTGAAGTTCGAGCAAAAGAGATGCTTTATCCAGAGCGTATTTACCAAGAATTTGAAGGTGAAAATGCAACTTGGTGGAACTTCGACCCACGAGTTGAGTGGTTGCTAGGCTTTTTAACTGCAAATCGCCATGAAAAAGTACTGGTTATTTGTGCTCAAGCTGCAACAGCGCTGCAATTAGAACAAGTACTACGTGAGCGTGAGGCTATTCGTGCCGCAGTGTTCCACGAAGGTATGTCATTACTTGAACGTGACCGCGCCGCGGCATATTTCGCATCTGAAGAAGAAGGTGCTCAAGTCCTATTATGTTCTGAAATTGGTTCTGAAGGTCGCAACTTCCAGTTTGCAAATCAACTGGTGATGTTTGATCTTCCTTTTAATCCTGATTTATTAGAACAACGTATTGGTCGTCTAGATCGTATTGGTCAAAACCGTGATATCGATATCAGCATTCCTTACCTTGAAGGTACTGCGCAATCTATTTTACTTCGCTGGTATCACGAAGGCTTAGATGCTTTTGAACATACTTGCCCAACAGGCCGCACAATTTATGATAACGAATACAATGCGTTAGTTAATTATCTTGCTCAACCTAATGAACTTGCTGATTTTGATGAGTTTATTGCGTCTTGCCGTAAACAGCACGATGACATGAAGCTCAAATTAGAACAAGGCCGTGACCGTCTATTAGAAATGCACTCTAATGGTGGTGAGAAAGGTGTTGAATTAGCAGGTAAAATTGCAGCGCAAGATAACGATCCTGAACTGGTTAACTTTGCACTTAATCTCTTTGATATTGTTGGCATCAATCAAGAAGATCGCAGTGATAGTCTGATCATATTAACGCCATCTGATCATATGTTAGTCCCTGATTTTCCTGGATTACCACAAGATGGCTGCACAATTACCTTTGATAGAGAGCAAGCGCTATCGCGTGAAGATACTCAATTTATTAGTTGGGAACATCCGATTATTCGCAATGGCTTAGACTTAGTGCTCTCTGGCGATACAGGAAGTTGTGCCGTTTCTTTGCTGAAAAACAAAGCGCTACCAGTAGGAACATTATTAATTGAGCTAATTTATGTTGTAGAAGCTCAAGCGCCTAAGCATTTGCATTTGAGCCGCTTCTTACCGGCAACGCCAGTTCGCTTATTGCTCGATTTAAAAGGCAATAACCTTGCTTCTCAGGTTGAGTTTGAAAGCTTTAACCGCCAATTAAATGCGGTTAATCGTCATACATCAAGTAAATTGGTTAATGCTGTACAAAGTGAAGTTCACCATGTACTGAAATCCTCTGAACCACTAATGGAAACAGAAGCAACAGCGCTAATTAGCAAAGCAAAAGCACAAGCAGACCGTGTATTAACACATGAACTTTCTCGTTTAGCAGCATTGCGTGCTGTTAATCCCAATATTCGTGATGATGAAGTTGAAGCCATTGAAAATGAGCGCACGCATATTCTAAATCACTTAGATGAAGCAACATGGCGCTTAGATGCTATTCGCCTTATTGTTGTTACCCACCAGTAAGTATACTGACAACGGGGAGTCTACACTCCCCGTTATTTTGTGAGATATCCACCATGATGGAAGTTTATAACCCACCAACAGACCCTTGGTTACATGTTCTTTATCAAGATGAACATATTATTGCTGTTAATAAACCAAGTGGATTACTTTCTGTACCGGGTAAAGCAGCAGAACATCACGACAGCATTATGTCTCGTATTAAAGCGGAATTTCCTGATGCTGAATCAGTGCATCGCCTTGATATGGCTACAAGTGGTGTGATGGTTGTGGCATTAAATAAAGCTGCAGAGCGAGAACTGAAACGCCAGTTTCGTGAGCGTGAACCTAAAAAAACCTATATAGCTCGCGTATGGGGTCGGCTTGAAAAAGAAGAAGGATTGGTGGATTTACCATTGATTTGTGATTGGCCAAATAGACCAAAACAAAAGGTATGTTATGAAACTGGGAAAGCCGCACAAACGTTCTATGAAGTGCTGGAATATGAAGAGAATGCAACTCGCGTAAAGTTATCACCCATTACGGGACGCTCTCATCAATTGCGAGTACATATGCTGGCGTTGGGTCATCCTATTTTAGGAGATCGTTTTTATGCTCACCAGCAGGCAAGAGTCATGGCACCTCGCCTGCAGTTACACGCTCAAGAATTATTCATTACGCATCCAGCATTCCATACGCCGATACATTTTGAATGCCTTGCAGATTTTTAGTTTCTGTTACGAAACTAAAACGGTCACCGAACTTAGTGAAGCAAGGAGCAAGCAAAGCGCTAATCCCATAACCCCAACAAGAACACGGACGTTTGACATTGATTCAGTTCCTTTTTTAAGAGAAGAGTGAATGAAATAATTAAATTTCATTTATATTTTACCGTGATAAATAATAAACTCAACTTAGTCTAAGTTATCTCTATCACGGAATAATTCTCTCTTTTCTCATCTTCATTTACAAGATATTAACGAAATCCTTTTTCTTTTTTAATCAAATCGTAAGCTACTTGTATAGATTGTGCTTTTTGTTTTGCAATTTCCATCATTTCAGGTGGCAAACCTTTTGCAACTAACTTGTCAGGATGATGTTCACCCATCAGTTTTCTATAAGCTCTTTTTATCGTTTTAACATCATCACTCTCTTTAACACCGAGGACTTTACAAGCGTCAGATAGCGTTGGGCCTTGAGATGATTGTTGATAAGCGTTGCCATTTTGATAATGGAAATTTTGGCCAGCCTGCATCATTGCTAATATATGTTCAAAATGTGCGCGCGAAAAACCAAGCTCATCAATAATGATAAACAGCATTTTTCTCTCGTTCGGATGAAGTTCTCCATCTGCAAATGCCGCTTGTAACTGAATTTCCAGAAACATCTGAAGTAAGTCACTACGACCGACACAACTTTGTCTCACTCGTTGCAATGTTGCACGTAACGGAAAATCAGATGCTTTACCTTCTCTAAAGGCTTGTTGCGCGGCTTGACGAGCTGCACCATGCAAATTCATTCTATCCATTAGACGACTAGCAAGTGTGATATCTGTTTGTGTAACGCGCCCTTTTGATTTTGTAAGATGTCCAAGCACTTGAAATGTCGCAGCAAAGAAAAATGCTTGTCTATCACGAGTAAAACGCCCGCCATTGCCTAATTTACTTCTTTGCACATCGTAAAGATGACCAAGAAAAACACCAATGACAATTCCCCAAAAGCCCACACCAGCAAAGCTACCGATGATAAGGCCTAATAATTTTCCCCAATAGCGCATACACTCCTCAAATCGTCAATGCCCTGCTCGCAAATTTGCATTATCATACTATTCATTTGCTTTCACACCTAACACCAAGCCGACATCAAATAGAAATTTTCTTAAAATAAGCGAAATCCCCCTTTCTCTTTATACAGAGATAATGCTGTTTTCGTTTAAATTGTGTTAAAGTAAAATGAGTGACCAAACGAATAACCTTAGCGTTGTTATACAGCATTAAATACCGCACAAGCGCGGTGTTTTTTTGTTTCTAATAAAGCTATTAACCTATTTCAACACAGAAACATCGAAAAAATGAGGTTAACGCCATTTTTTCGGTTACCGTTAGAACAATGTTCAGGACGTCGGGCTGATGTCGCGTAACTCCCTGCGTTAGTTTCTGGCTGTTTAGCAGTAAGAAGCCACTGATGACGGAAGCACATAAATACTTATGAAAAAAAGTTATCCCACACTGCTGGCCACCTTGGTTTGGGCCACAATATATGGTCAGCCTGCTTATGCTGATCTTGCCTCTCAATGCCTGCTGGGAGTTCCGGTTTATAACAAACCTCTCGTAGAAGGTGATCCTAATAAGTTACCAGTCACTATCAAAGCTAATGATATGCAAGGGGAATACCCGCGTATGGTTAGATATAAAGGTGATGTAGGTATTACACAAGGCAACCAAACACTCAGTGCAGATAGTGTTGAATTAACACAAACTGAGGGTGAAGTACCATTAAGAATGGTAACGGCAACGGGTAATGTGTCTTACGATGATCCACAAATCATCTTAAAAGGCCCTCGTGCTTGGTCTAATTTAAACAATAAAGACACCGATATTGAAGAAGGTGATTACCAAATGGTTGGCCGTCAAGGCCGTGGTTACGCAGATAAAATGCAAATGCGTGGAGAAAACCGCTATACCATTATGGATAAAGGAATGTTCACCTCTTGTTTACCTGGTGATGATAGCTGGAGTGTTTTAGGTTCAGAAGTCATCTTAGACCGAGAAGAACAAGTTGCTGAAATCTGGAATGCACGTTTTCGTGTCGCAAATGTGCCAATTTTTTACAGCCCATATCTTCAACTTCCTATTGGTGATAAACGTCGCTCTGGTTTTCTTATTCCAAACGGAAGTTATTCTCGTAGTTCTGGTTTTGAATTTTTACTGCCTTATTACTGGAATATTGCCCCTAATTACGATGCAACCATTACCACCAACTATATCAGTCGCCGAGGCTTAAAATTAGATAATGAATTCCGTTATTTAACCACGCCAGGAAGCGGTACTATTGCCGTTGACTGGATAAATCACGACACACAGTATAATAAAGACAAAAACGAAGCGAATGCAGGCTATCTACCTCGTGATTCTGCAAGTCGTTGGTTATTTTACTGGGGTCATAATGGCGTAATGAATAACGTCTGGCGTTTTAATATCGATTACACCAAGGTAAGTGATAATAAATACTTTACCGATTTTACCTCGCAGTACGGTAATACTACTGACGGTTACGCAACACAAAAATTCAGTACGGGTTATGCACAGCAAAATTGGAATGCCACACTCACCACGAAACAATTCCAGATTTTCTCTGAAAATAGAAATGCCAAGGCATATCGTGCAGAGCCACAACTTGATCTCAATTATTACAAAAACGATATTGGTCCATTTGATTTTCGTACCTACGCTCAATTTGTCCGCTTTACTAGCGTAGGCGACAATACTCCTGAGGCAAATCGTTTCCATATCGAACCTACCGTTTCATTACCACTCTCAAATGGTTGGGCAAGCTTTAATAACGAATTAAAGCTAATGGCCACTCATTATGACCAAGATATTCCTGATGCTTACAAAGAAAAATACGGTGATGAATTAAAAGATAATGTTAACCGTGTACTGCCCCAATTTAAATCTGATGCGAAAGTGGTTTTTGAGCGCCAGTATACTCAAGGCGATATCACACAAACTTTAGAACCTCGCGTTCAATATCTTTATGTTCCTTATAAAGATCAAACCAATATCAATAACTTTGACTCGTCACTACTGCAATCAAACTACAATGGTTTATTTCGCGACAGAATGTATGGCGGCTTAGACAGAATTGCCTCTGCAAACCAATTAACTGCTGGGGTAACTTCGCGTTTTTATGATAGCGAACTGGTTGAACGTTTTAACGTTTCTGTGGGTCAAATCTACTTCTTTGAACGTCCAAGAACAGGCCCTTCATCAAAAATTAATGAAATTATTAATAGTAAAGATGAATCAGGCTCTATGGTTTGGGCGGGTGATGCTTACTGGCGTATCTCTGATGAGTGGGGTATGCGAGGTGGATTACAATATGACCGCCGCTTAGGTAGTGTGTCTATGGGTGATGCGATTATGGAATATCGTAAAGATAGCGACCACCTTCTACAGTTAAACTATCGTTATGTAGACCGTGATTATATTCAAGCAACTCGTATTCGTACCCTTGAAGATTCACAGAACAATTGGTTAAAAGATTACCAAAAAGGCATTTCTCAAATCGGTGTGGTAGGAAGTTGGCCATTAGCTGAACGCTGGGGACTTGTAGGCTCCTATTACTTTGATACCAAAGAATCAGAGCCAGTTAGCCAAATGGTTGGTATACAATATAATACCTGTTGTTGGGCCGTAAACGTCGGTTATGAACGCAAAATTGTTGGCTGGAAAGTAGACCACAGCGATATCGATAATAAATGGTCTGTCAATGTGGAACTCAGAGGCCTAAGTAACAATCATAGTTTGGGTAGCCAGAAAATGCTTGAACGCGGTATCTTACCTTATCAAAGAGCATTCTGATGTTATCAGACTACGAAATTGGCTGAATAAATATGTCACCCCGCAACAAGATGCGGAAAACACATAATGGGAAACTTATGAAAAATTGGAAAACGCTGTTTATCGGCTTTATGATCACAGTCGGTGCAGCCACCAGCTCAACAGCATTTGCTGCACAAGAATTAAACCGCGTATCTGCTGTGGTAAATAATGGTGTCGTTTTAGAAAGTGACGTCAATAGAATGCTACAAACCGTGAAGATGAACGCAAAAAATGCAGGTCAAGAAATGCCTGATGAGCAAGTTCTTCGCCAACAAATTTTAGAGCGTTTAGTCATGGATAACATCATTTTGCAAATGGCCCAACAAATGCAAATTGATATTCCAGAAGCTGCAGTTGAATCAACCATTAAAGGTATTGCTGCTGAAAATAATGTCTCATTTGAAAATCTGAAAAAACGCCTTGCTGCAGATGGCATTTCTTATAACGATTATCGTCAAGATATTCGTAAAGAGATGATGCTTGCTGAAGTTCGTAATAATGAAGTACGCCGCCGCATTACTATTTTACCTCAAGAAGTTGATTCTTTAGCCAAACAAATCGAGAACCAAAGTAGTCAAAGTGTTGATCTAAATCTTAGCCATATCTTAATTCCATTATCAGAAAACCCGGCTCCAGCTGAAATTGAAAAAGCAAAACAAGTTGTGGCTCGTATTATGAATCAAATTAAAAGTGGTGCTGATTTTGGTAAATTAGCCGCAACCTATTCTGCCGATCCACAAGCACTCAATGGCGGTAATATGGGATGGGCATCTATTGATGAATTGCCAACGCTTTTCGCTAAAGAGCTTGCTAACGCCCAAAAAGGTGAAATTGTAGGGCCGATTCATTCTGGTGTTGGTTTGCATATCATCAAAGTTAATGATGTGCGTGGTGGTTCAAAAACTATTTCTGTTACTGAAGTTAAAGGCCGCCATATCTTGTTAAAAAGCTCACCAATTATGAATGACGAGCAGGCTTACGCAAAATTACAGCAAATTGCAGCAGATATTCGTAGCGGAAAAATAAGCTTTGCTGATGCCGCTAAAGAATATTCTGAAGATCCAGGTTCCGCATTACGTGGTGGTGATTTAGGATGGTCGATGCCGGATGTTTATGATCCCGCATTCCGCGACGCCTTAATGCGTTTAAATAAAAATGAAATGAGTCAACCTGTTCGCTCAAACTTTGGCTGGCATCTAATTGAACTAGAAGACACTCGTAGTGTTGATAAAACAGATGCAGCAAATAAAGAACAAGCTTACCGTTTACTCTTTAATCGTAAGTTTAGTGAAGAGGTTCAAAACTGGATGCAAGAATTGCGTGCAGGGGCTTATGTACAAATTATGAACGATAATAATGCAAACTAAGCTTAATAAACCACTTGTTATCACCCCCGGCGAACCAGCCGGGGTTGGTCCTGATCTAATCATTTCATTGGCTCAAATGAATTGGGATCTGCCTTGGGTTGTCTGTGCAGATCCTCAATTACTGAAAATCAGAGCTCAATTATTAGATCTTCCTCTTACTCTAGTCGAATACGATCCCAATACACCACCTTTAGTACATATCCCTAGCCAAATCTATATACTGTCAGTACCGCTGATCCATGCTGATGTTATTGCTGGCCATCTTGATGCACGTAATGGACAATATGTTGTAGAAACATTAGCAAGGGCTTGTGATGGATGTCTTAACGGTGAGTTTTCTGCATTAGTAACAGGACCAGTACATAAAGGCATTATTAATGATGCTGGCGTACCGTTTACAGGACATACAGAATTTTTTGCTGATCGCAGCCACTGTGAACGTGTTGTAATGATGCTGGCAACAGATACTCTAAGAGTCGCTTTAGCTACCACACATCTTCCTTTAAGAGACGTTGCCGATGCAATAACAGGCCAGCTTCTCAATGAAATAATTACTATACTAAACCATGATTTAAAAACAAAATTTGGTATCACATCCCCCCAAATTTATGTTTGTGGTCTTAATCCTCATGCCGGTGAAAGTGGTCATATGGGTCGTGAGGAAATTGATATAATTGAACCGGCATTAGCACAATTACGTGATCAAGGTGTCCATCTTCATGGCCCTTATCCGGCAGATACACTCTTTCAGCCTAAATATCTATCTCATGCAGATGCGGTTCTGGCAATGTATCACGATCAAGGATTACCTGTGCTAAAATACGAAGGTTTCGGTCGTGCAGTGAATATTACCCTCGGTCTTCCTTTTATCCGTACATCTGTTGATCATGGGACAGCCCTTGAACTTGCAGGTACTAAAAGCGCAGATGCTGGCAGTTTTCGCACCGCATTAAATTTAGCCATTAATATGATACAAAATTGTAATGAATAATAGAGTCCATCAGGGTCACTTTGCCCGCAAACGCTTCGGGCAGAACTTTTTAACCGACAGCTATATTATCGAAAGTATTGTTGAATCCATTTATCCAAAGCCAGGTGAAGCCGTTGTTGAAATCGGCCCAGGGTTAGGTGCATTAACTGAGCCAGTTGCTGCAAGAATGGATAAAATGACCGTTGTTGAAATCGACCGCGATTTAGCTGCGCGCTTAGAGATTCATCCAACATTAAAAGACAAGCTGACCATTATTCAGCAAGATGCTATGACGATAGATTTTGCTGCTCTAGCGAAAGAACGCCAGCAGCCTCTACGTGTCTTTGGTAACTTACCTTATAACATTTCGACCCCTTTAATGTTTCACCTATTTAGTTTTGCAGATGCCATTTCAGACATGACTTTTATGCTGCAAAAAGAAGTAGTAAATCGTCTAGTTGCAGGTCATGGCAGCAAAACCTATGGTCGACTCAGTGTAATGGCGCAATATCATTGCCAAATTATTCCTGTTCTTGAAGTTCCACCTACTTCATTCAGACCTGCACCTAAAGTAGATTCAGCAGTAGTTCGCTTAATTCCTTACAAAGAAAAACCTTATCCAGTTAGTGACTTAACGATGTTAAGTCGTATTACTGCACAAGCATTTAACCAGCGACGTAAAACACTGCGTAACAGTTTGGGTGGATTATTGGCAGCAGAAGATATGATTGCGCTTGGTATCGATCCGACAGCTCGTGCAGAAAATATTTCTGTTGAGCAGTACTGCAAAGTGGCAAACTGGTTATCGCAAAAGCAAGAAGCATAAGAGAACACCAGAAACAGGAGGCACTATGTTCACCTCATCAAAAGTGGCGGTACAAGTACAAAGCGTTTACATTGAAAGTCAATCTTCACCGGATGACCAACGTTATGTTTTTGCTTACACAGTATCTATTCATAATTTGAATAAGTGTACAATTCGCCTCCTGCGTAGATATTGGTTAATTACTAATGCTCAGGGACATACCACTGAAGTTCAAGGTGAAGGGGTTGTTGGTGAACAGCCTTTAATTGAACCCGGGACACAATATCGCTATACCAGTGGTGCGGTTCTTGAAACGCCAATGGGCACTATGGAAGGCCATTATGAAATGATAGATGCTGATGGCCGATTATTTCAAATAGAGATCCCTGTTTTCCGTCTTGCACTTCCGACATTGATAAACTAATTATGGCTACTTATTTAATTGGTGATGTTCATGGTTGTTACCAAGAATTACGCCATCTGCTTGATAAAGTAAATTTTGATCCTATTCAGGATACTCTTTGGTTAACTGGCGATCTTGTTGCTCGAGGTCCTGATTCACTAGAAGTATTGCGTTTTGTAAAAAGTTTAGGTTCTTCTCTTAAACTTGTATTAGGTAATCATGACCTTCATCTACTTGGTGTTTTTGCAAAAATTAGTCGCAATAAACCAAAAGATAGATTGAATGAATTACTAAATGCACCAGATATTGACGAACTAATCAATTGGCTAAGGCGCCAACCCGTGTTGCAAGTTGACGAAGAAAAAAAACTGGTGATGGCACATGCGGGTATTACACCGCAATGGGATTTAGAAACAGCAAAAACCTGTGCTCGTGAAGTCGAAGCCATATTAAGCAGTGATAGCTATCCACTATTTATTAACTCAATGTATGGGGATATGCCAAATAACTGGTCACCAGAACTGACAGGACTTGCTCGCTTACGCTTTAGTACTAATGCATTAACACGAATGCGTTATTGCTTCCCTAATGGTCAGCTCGATATGATTTGTAAAGATAAGCCATTAGAAGCCCCAGCACCGTTAAAACCGTGGTTTGATTTACCAAGCCAGTTACCAGAAGTCTATAGCATTATCTTCGGTCATTGGGCATCTCTTGAAGGCAAAGGCACACCTGATAACGTTTATGCATTAGATACAGGTTGTTGTTGGGGCGGCGATCTTACTTGCTTACGCTGGGAAGATAAGCAATTTTTTACTCAACCAAGCTTTTCTGCATCACAATAAACATTTCTGTTTTACTCTCATTTTTTAACATAGAATACAAGCGTAGAACGGCAAGGTGAATTGCTTGTTTTCTATGCTTTTTATATCTATACCGCCACTTTATTCTAATAAACCATCTTATTTTCACTCAAATAATGGTGATTAATTAGTATAAAAGATTTATTTTCTTTCCAATGAAAATAAAACCTTTAAATTCAATTGGTTATTTTTTATCGTCGTGAATTAAGTGTCTTTTTTAAGTGTTTATAGAATAAAAACACTATATATGTATATATATCTCATATATTATTCTTTTAAAGCAAATTTATTAAAATATAAATAATGATTATTTAATAATAAAGCTATTTTAATTTGTTCTAATATTTTTATTAGAATATTAAAGTTGCCTTATAAATATAAATGTATTAATAAGATACAAATAATAAAAAGGGAGATATTTAATCTCCCTTTTTAATTAATTAATGTTATTTTCTTCTTTTTAGTATTTCAAAACAGTAATTATGTGAGTTATTTTCGTCTGCCTCATGATATTCCATAAAAATAGAATCCCATTCATCAGGCTCGTAATCAGGGAAAGTTGTATCACCAATGACTTCCGCATCAATATGAGTCAGATATAATGAACTCGCCATTGGTAAAAATTGTTCATAAACTTTTCCACCACCAATAACCATGATTTCCTCATGATTTTCAGCGGCTTGTAATGCTTCCTCTACTGATTTAACCCAAACAACATCGTTATCAGTTCCTGGTTGGCTACTCAATACTATATTAAGACGATTCGGTAAAGGGCGACCGATAGACTCATAAGTAACCCGGCCCATAATAACGGGTTTATTTAACGTATTCTTTTTAAACCATGCGAGGTCACCAGGTAATGTCCAAGGCATTGCCTTTTCCATACCAATAATGCGATCCATCGCTAATGCTGCGATTAAACTAATATTCATTTACACACCTACGGGTAAAGATGGGGAAAAAAACTGTTCACACTATACGTAAAGCTAAAACCCGAGTCGATACAAATTATGCTTCCTCGATAATAAATAATTGCTTTATACTCGAAGTGTTAACTTAATCATATAAGATACAATCATTATAATATTGTTATATACAAGGCGCTATTATGCTTGAAACTTCTTTAGTCGTTTTTACAATTGCTTTACTTGGGATGATCTCTCCGGGACCAGACTTTTTTCTCGTTGTAAAAAATGCGGCGCGTTATCAACGCTCTGCGGCAATGATGACAGCAATGGGTATTGTCGCGGCTTTGCTGGTTCATATGTCTTATTGTGTTGCGGGTATTGCTGTATTAATTACCACAACACCATGGCTTTTTTCTGTGTTGAAATATGCTGGTGCTGCTTACTTACTCTGGATTGGCTTACAAAGCTTACTGTCAAAATCTAATCATACGATTGATGAAAACACAGCAAAGCATTCACAGATCAGCTTTAAAAAAGCCTTTATGCAAGGCTTTTTATGTAACTTACTCAATCCCAAAGCAACGCTCTTTTTCCTTGCGGTTTTCACTCAAGTACTGAGTATTGATTCCAGCATCGGTGAAAAATTATGGTATGCCTTTATTATTTGGGGTTTAGCTTTAGTCTATTGGCCTTTATTGGTTCTATTAATCCAAAGTGCGCCAGTCAGAAAAATGCTCAATAAAATCCAAAAAAGCATTGATAAAGTGCTGGGTGTAGTACTGATTGGTTTGGGGATTAAAGTCGCGTTGAGTTAAATAAAAACCTCTTTAGTAAGATTTATTAAAGAGGTATAACTCATTTATAATAAATTTAAATTCCAATCATTTTCACTCTTTAAATAATCAATAACATCTAGTAAAACTATTTCATTCTCAAGATAATTAGACTTATTTTTCATTTGGTTTAAAATAAATTCATAATCATCTCTAATAATATTTGCAATATTATTTTTCATTTCAGCACTGATTATATTTCCACAAAAATAATTTTTAATTTTTCGATTATATTCAGATATAAAGAATCTATCTTCTGCTGTTTTTTCTTTTTCTTTAATAATGTCATCACATTCTAAAACTCCTGAACTAAGCATATTATCTACAAATTCCTTAACACCTTCATTATTCTTTAATTTATTTACTAAGAGATTTATTATCGACTTTCTAAAACTATCATTAGTATAATTTCCAACATTATATTTCATTACTTTATCCATAAAACACTTAGCTATATTTATAATAAAATTCTTCTCCATTTCCATAGAGTAAATATCATGCATTGTATTAACAAAATACATTATTGAATTACCTAACTTATTAGATTCTTTTCCATCAATCTCTTTACAAACATAATTTAATGCCATATCAATATGTTGTTTATAGTTAAATTTAATATAATTTAACGTACTATCACATTCTGAACTATGCCTATTCAATTGTTCAAATTTTTCTTTTTGATAATTATTAATTATATCGAAAGAGATGCTGAGCATAACAATAAAATCTCCTTTTGTTTTTGGTTTTTTATAGAGATAATTTTGTATTAATCTCTTGGCATAATCATGACAATCATTTTTTATTGCAGTATTTAAACTTAAAAAGAACGAATCTAATAACTCCCTATTAAAACTAACAAAGTCAGAATTTATTAATTTATAATTCTTAAATTCTATTTTTTCACCACCACAAAAAAAAGTAGATAAATTGTTTAACTTAGCATGTTGACCTTTATCTAACAAAAAGGTTAAATAGGTCTTTAAATTAAACACTTTCTTTATAAAAAAAGATATTTTAGATAAAAAACTTTTATTTTCCGTCCCTACATAAAAGTTACTAAAACCATTTAAAATACCATTAATTTCATTTTTTATTTTATATTTTTCTTTTTTATCTATATTGCAGTATGTTATTGATGTAGTTTGGATACGTGTATCATTTACATTTACATTCATAATGACTCCTTATTTAATAGTAAAATAATCCTTTATTTACCTGCATTTTCATACAAAAAAAAGCCCTTATTACTAAGGGCTTTAATATTTAAATTAATTAATACAATTTAGAAATTAATTTTCAGTGTTGCATTTACACCACTAGAACTGATATCGCTGTTATATTGGCCTTGGTAAGAAATACCAAAAGTGGTTGATTTACTTAATTGTGCATCAACACCTAAACCTGCACCAAATAAATTATCTAATTTACCGCCACGTAATGTAGCATTACCAGAATCAGATAAGAATAAACGTGATTCAGGACGATTATCACCAAATAGATGACTGGCAGAAATATCACCTTTTAATGCCATATTCACATTACCAGCCATAAATGGATAACCACCACGTAAACCAACAGTACCCACTTGAATATCTTGTGAATCAGTATGAGTAGTAAACTTCATATTACCCACATTCTCATTAATATCATCTGTTGAGACACGTAACCAGTTAAATCCAGCATAAGGTTCAATAGAGTATTTATCAGTATTAAATTGGGTATAAGCACCTTCTAAGAAAATTTGAGTGATCTTTGCATCATAACTGGTTGAGTTATAACCTGCATTTTGCCCTACCCAAAGTGTTCTTTTTGCATCTCTATCTTGATTAGTATGAGTAATACCATAATTTAAAGAAGCAACATCATAAAGATTTGATACCCCATAAGCACCGATATGAATATCGTTACTTTCTATTTTACCTTGTTCATTACCTTTATATTTAGTAGAACCCGCACCAAAGAACAGACCGACTTTGGTATTTTCAGTAATATCAATTTCTGCACCTAATAAGCCGGCATAAAAATCAACATCCATATTACTTTGACCATAATCAGCACTGCCCCATTGGCCAATACCTGTCATCCAAATACGCGCATTACTATTATCAAGTTGAGCATAACGACCATGACCTATACCAATTGCCTGATCTTTCACTGTTCTTGTTAACCCTAATATGTTAACAACACTAGCGTTATTCGCATTTAAATACATGTCACTACCCAATGACTGATAGGTTTTACTTAAATCTCTTTCATTCATTGGTAATACTGCATTAAATAATTCACCACTGCCGTTGCTATCTAAAGCATTAGCAATAGAACGACCATTTTCATTATTAGCAAATATCGCTAAAGAAGTATTTTCTTTCTTACTTAATGTACCTGTAATTGCGTTATCTTTTACGGAAACATTTTTATCAAATAACGCATAATCATTGTTAGTCGCTACATCATTATTAGCGGCTAATATTTTAGTTTTAACTCGATTATCCGTTAAATTATCGGCATTTACTGTTCCGGTTGTAACATTATCATTAAGATAAATATCACGTAATTGTCCTACATTATCAGCACCGACATCTAAAATAGCACCTTTATTCAGCACTAAATCGCCAACATTAACATCGTGCCCAACAGTAACTAAATAAGTTCCTTTATCGTTGATATTAATATTCGCTTTATGGCTTTCATTAGAAGCTAATTGGCCTTTTTGAGTGAATGTATCGTTATAACGATTAATAACACTTAATTTACCGCCATTCACATTAACAGCTTCAGTGCCTAATGATTCCGTAAAACCATATAAAGTACCTTGCTCAACAGTTGTGCCACCACGATATGTGTTGTCACCTGTCATCACTAATGTTCCTTCACCTTTCTTCACTAAAGAGCCGTTATATAAACCCGCATCTATTTTAGCTTGAATGGCATCAGCTCGTTTTTGGTAATACTCTTTACGCCATTTTTCAGCGTCTTCTTTACTTACGAGATGCGAAGTCGGATCTGGATTGCCGTCATTAATAACAAAATCAGTCCCTAAATTATAATCGCCACCTGCTGCGATCCCTTTATCTTGATATTCCTTTAACCATGCGAGATCTTCTTTTTCACGTAAATCTAATGCGGCTTGTGAAATATCATTTGTCCATACATCTAATGGCACAGCATCAAGTTTATACTCAAATTGACCTAAGAATTGGCCTGGACCATACATGCCTTTGTCTAAATCGGGTGTACCCCAGCCATAACGAATATCTGGTGTTCCTTCATCCGCAGTCCAGCTATCATATAAACTTCCGTCTGGATTACGATGATTAGCCGTTGTAAACATTACATCACGTACTTGCGTCGCATCCATAGATTGATAACGTGACATTAGAACACCCATAGCACCAGTAACATGTGGCGCTGCCATTGATGTTCCACTAAACGTATTCCAACCTGCATTACCTTCTTCATCAACAACTGAAGAGTAAATTGCACGACCTGGTGCAACAACAGTCCACCATTTCGCATTACCGGCTTCATTGAAGACTTTAACTAATTGATATCCCGATTTATCTGCGGTTTGTTCAAGGCCAGCGACTGCAATCCAATGTTTTTCCGCTGCGGGATTAAAATAAGGATAAAGGGGACGATAATAAGGCTGAGCAAAATCACGATTACCCGTTGTAAATACTTGCACTACATTAGTGCCTTTTACAGCATCATAAGCGGCATCAACAAAAGAAGGTTTATCACCATAAACTTTCTTGAAATAAAAATATTCATATTCTGTTTGTGCTGTGGTATCAACAGGCATATGTACAGTGGTATTACCGCCATCAGGACCTTTTGTTGGGATAGTATTAATAATACGCGGATTAGTCCCCCAGCTATTATTAATTACCTGCGCACCCGCATCGACCATCGCTTTCCAGCCAGTATAAAAATATTGATAGTCTTGATAAGGACCATAGTTATTACTGTCTGTCGCTCCAGTATTACCAAGATAAACATCAGCGCCCCATGCAACACCGTGCATGCCATTACCATCACGGTTAGCACCTACTGTTCCGGTAACGTGCGTTCCGTGTGTATCATTTACGCCTTTTATCCAACCGCCATCTACATCAAATGCTTGACCTTTTTCATAATGCCCCCCCATCTCTTGAGGATAACGCATTCCCGTTGTACCATATTCGCCTTTCGCTTTTACAGCGTGAAAACGTGAGCCACTCAGTTCTTGGTGAGATAATAAAGCGCCTGAATCCATTACACCAATTTTAGCGCCCTGCCCATGAAAGCCTAATGCGTAAGCACTAGAGGCATTCATGGCCGCAAGCCCCCAATCTTTTTGATATTCTTGACTTTCCCAACTTTGTTTATCGCCAAGTTGCCCGGTTTCAGAGTAAGCAACGGAATATCCGGAAAAGAGAAGTGCTGATGCAACAAGAGAAAGTTGGAATACATTTTTATTTATTATATTTTTTTTCTTTGAATTGTGATGATGACTTAAAGCTATTTCTTTGTTCATTCTAATACCTTAGTTAAATTTAAATTAATAACATCAATTAGAAGTCAAAAATAAAGGCGTAGGGATTCTCTGTTTTATATAGAAATAATTACTTGAAGGACATCGCAAAAATATAAAAATCACCCATAAAAATAGATGGAATGACTGGTTAATCACAAATACACAGATAGATGAAACGAGATTAGATCAATAAAGACGATTTAACAAACGCTAAAAATTAACGATTAATAAATTTATAGCACCTTGATTCAATATTTAAATAGATTAAATAAAGAGATAATACATAAAGAAACAATAACCTTAATTTAATTAACAATTCTAAAAATTAAATATTTTCAGCTTATTTAACTTTAGTAAATAATAAATAAAAAACACTCTTTTTTGATAAAAAAAGACAGCCTTTTATTTTAAAAGTACTGTCTTTTTTTTAATTAATTTTCGTGTTATTCCGTAGGCGTAATTTCCATTTGTCCTACCATACCTTTATCTGCATTTTCTAACATTTGGCTATAGTAAAGAAAAGGAAAGTGTCCGTAAGAAGGCTGTTTTAATTCCACCAATAATTCACTTTGATTTTCAATCCATATAGTGTCTTTCCAACCAAAATCAGCAGGTGATGGTTTTTGTCCATTATGACTAATCACTTTAAAACGTACCCCTTCAATATGAAAAGGTTGCGGGCTAGGCACCGTGACCATCCAACGTTCCCAACCATTTTGCTTACCCATTAAGTCTATTCTAGATAATTCCCATCGGGCATTATTAATACCAGGGGGACTATCATGTAATTGAATGCTTCTAGGCTGAATTGCAGACGTAATTTGTGTGTCATCTACTGCTAATTGTTGGGGGACTTTATCTGTCATTAATGACATTAATCCCGTTGGTCTAATAGTGAGAATATTCGCATTACGCAGTAAATTTGACGGCTCAAAAATACCTCGTAGCTTGTCCATAAAACCTGCGTTTTCTCCCGCAGTGATTGTGACTTCATTACCCTCAGACATATCAACTAAGATTTCACGTCTTTCACCGGGAGCCATAGGAATAGATTTCAACTCAACAGGCGCTGTTAATAAACCTTGATCAGAAGCGATAAGATAGAGTGAGCGTCCATCATTTGCTTTTAATTCATAACGGCGAGCATTAGAGGCATTAACTAAACGCAAACGGATCCAGCCTCTTGAAACTTCAATATAAGGGTCTTCACGACCGTTCACTAAGAGTGTATCACCATAAAATCCATTTGATACTGCCTCTTGGTCATACTGAGGAGCACCAAAATTATCAATTCGTTTATCTTGAATGATGATAGGAAAATCATTCACGCCATAATGCTTAGGTAATGGCAATGATTTGCTTTCATCATCTTCAATGATCCACATTCCCATAAGGCCGTTGTAAACGTGAGGAGCCATTTTGAAAGGCGTATTAGCATGATACCAACATGTTGCTGCTTTTTGACGAATAGGCAACACAGGAGACCAATAAGCGCCCGGAGACATTAGTCTTGCGGCTCCACCAATTTGAGTACCGGGAACTAATAATCCGCTTACCGTCATCGATACAGGTTCATTAAGACGATTGCTATAAATCAGTTTTATATCATCGCCACTTTTTACCTTAATGGTAGGTCCAGGCATTGAACCATTGACTCCCCAAGCCTCAACTTTTTGTGTGCCATTAAATGCCCAATGAACATTTTGCAACGTTAAAAAAAGAGGCTGACCATTGCGAGATTCTAACAATGGAGGGATCGGTAATTGTTTATCAATGGCTGATTCAGCACGAACTGTAAAAGATATTGAGCCCAGACATACCGCAAAGCCTGAAGCCTGAATAAACTGGCGACGACTAAATGACATACTTTCTCCGCAACAAAATACAAATATTCCTAATTCGCAATAAAAAGTGCTGTGTTAGGAAAAAAAAGCTGCTGTGATGTTTAAATACAGGGGACTTAAATGAAATTACGGGAGCATAATAGCGCGGATGTGACATAAATCCTAAAAATAGTTAATACCATAGTGTATTTTCATACATTAAAAACAATATAAGCCTGAAAAACAGGCTTATATTATGATAATTAAGTGAAGTTTATCTCTATTAATTCAATTTACCCGCAAAATCTCGTTGGTTCATTTCTTCAACTTCTTTATCGAGTTCTTCAATTTTAGCTTTCATTATCTGGCGGCAGTCTTCAGCCAACTCTCGTACCTGATCTTTATTGTATTTAGATACATCTATCGGGGGTAGCATCTCCACAATAACATAACCATTATTCCAACGATTTAGCTTTATTTTGCCCTGAGTTGTAGAGACACATACAGGGATAATAGGTACCCCAGCTTGAATAGCTGCATGAAAAGCACCTGTTTTAAAAGGTAATAAGCCACGACCACGACTACGGGTACCTTCAGGGAACATCCAAACAGAGATTTTCTTTGACTTGATTTGGTCAGCAACTTGAGAAATGGTGCCATGTGCTTTAGAACGATTAGAGCGGTCAATCAAAATATTGCCCGTGATCCAATAAAGCAGTCCAAAAAATGGAATAAAAACTAAGCTCTTTTTACCTACTGTCACGGTATTTGGCTGAACTGCATTCGACATAGTTACCATATCAAAATTATTTTGATGGTTACCGATATAAATACTTGGGCCATAATTTTGCGCATTTTTGGGGAATCGTTCCACCAATTTGATACCGAAAACGCGCGATAACTTGCCAAATAAACGACCATAAGTCATAACATGTTTTGGATTTCTTGGTGAAAACATGCAGTAGATCATGCCAAACGTCACCACAATAATGGTGTACAAAATGACAATGATGCCACGAATAATAGCTAACATAGGTTTTAGCGTCCTAATACAAGTGGGTCAAATGACCCACTAATTATTAATTTAAATAGAGTAATTAATTTGTTTCGATATCAATATGATCTATTGTTTGTGCACCACGAGGTAAAGAAGTTCCTCGGCGTCCACGTTTCGCTTTAAAGCTCAATAATTCATTCATCGACATCGTTAATTTACGCTTACCAAAATGCAATGTGACTGATGCATTTTCTGGCAATATACGTAACCAAGCGACTTTATCTTCGCCGCTTGCAGCCTGAGCAGCCGGAATAGAAACCATTTGATTTCCTTTTCCTTTTGCCATTGTTGGTAATTCTGATGCTTCGAAAATAAGCATTCTGCCACCTTGAGTAATGATCATAATCAGATCACTTGATTCATTATTCAATCGTTGTGGTGGTAATGGTAGCGCATTTTCAGGGAGTGTTAATAATGATTTACCAGCTCTATTTTTAGATGTTAAATCTTCAACATGACAAATAAAACCATATCCCGCATCTGATGCCATTAAGACTTTATCAGTACTTTCACCCATGATGACATGGCGTAACTGCGCACCTTTTTGAATTTTAAGTCTATCAGTCAGCGTATCACCTTTACTTCGGCCTGAAGGTAATGCATCAATATCAACAGTATAGCTTTGCCCCGTTGTATCAATTAAATGTACGGGTTGATTACTCATCCCCTCTATTGCATCAAAGTAACCATCGCCAGCTTTAAAGCCAACAGATTCGGCATCAATATTATGTCCTTTCTGGCAACGGATCAGACCATTTTCAGACATAATCACCGTCACTGCTTCAGGGTGAAGATGTTTAAGTGGGATGGGTTCATCCCCCGCATTACCACTGAAATAGTTAATTTCTTCTGCTTTTAGCACTTCATGTTGACCATCAATCGTAAAAATTAATGCTTCATTTTTCGGTGCTAAAATTATTTGCTCAATAACATCACCCTGCTCTTTGCCTAAACTAACTAAGCGAGTGCCACGCCCTTTTTTATTCATTTCATTCAGTTGTTCTGCTGAAATGGCTAAAATACGGGTTTTATCTGTGATGATAATTAACCAATGTTGATCGTTTTTCTTTTGAGCATCAACTAAGAACGGTTCTAATAATTCAGTATCTTCAGAAACAGTTAATAAACCTTTACCTGTTTTATTTTTCGTTTCCATCTCTTCATAAGAGAGAACCGAGCCATAGCCTTCTTTTGTCGCCAGTAAATATTCTTGCCCCGCACTGCCTGCCAGCATATATTTTACGCTTGCATCAGGTGGGAATGTCAGTTTGCTGGTTAAAGGTTCGCCCTGACTACGCCCCGATGGCATATCCATTGGGCTTAATGTATAACTTCGTCCTGTTGAATCAAGAAAAAGCACTGGCTGATTGCTCATGCCACGTACAGCACTATGATAGTTGTCGCCAGCACGATAACTCATCGCACTAGGATCTATATCATGTCCCTTTGCATTACGAACCCAGCCCATTTCAGACAATACGATAGTAATAGGCTCTGATGGCAACATATCCTGTTCATTAACCACTTTCGCTTCTTCTTGAGGGCGAATCGGTGAACGTCTGTCATCACCAAACTCTTTTACGTCAGCTTCTATCTCTTTTTTCAATAAGGTACTTAAACGACGCGGTGAGCCAAGTAATTTTTCAATACTTTCTCTTTCTTTTTCAAGCTCGTCGCTCTCGCCTCTCAGTTTCATCTCTTCAAGTTTGGCTAAGTGGCGTAAACGCAATTCTAAAATAGCTTCTGCTTGTATATCTGAAAGCTCAAAACGACGCATTAGCTCTGCTTTTGGCTCATCTTCATGACGAATAATTTCAATCACTTCATCAATATTTAGATAAGCAACTAATAAGCCTTTGAGAATTTCTAATCTGCGTAGCACTTTTTCTAAGCGATGATTTAAGCGGTTTGTTACTGTTTGGCGACGATAAACCAACCATTCGTTTAAAATAGTGAGCAAGCCTTTTACTGCTGGACGGTTATCTAACCCAATCATATTAAGGTTAACGCGATAACTTCTTTCCAAATCAGTATTAACAAACAGATAGAACATCACCTGCTCTAAATCGACACGATTACTGCGAGGAACAATAACTAGTCTTGTTGGATTTTCATGATCAGATTCATCGCGTAAATCTTCAACTAAAGGTAGTTTTTTGGCTCGCATTAATGCTGCAATTTGTTCAAGTACTTTTGCGCCAGAAACTTGATGAGGCAACGCTGTAATCACCGCACAGCCGTCTTCTTTCTGCCAAACTGCCCTCATTCTTACTGAACCACGACCAGTTTTATAAATTTTCTTAATGTCGTCAGGAGCAGTAATAATTTCAGCTTCAGTTGGATAATCAGGCCCTTGAACATATTGCATAACGTCAGATAATCCTGCATCTGGATTATCCAATAGCATTACTAATGCTTGTCCTATTTCACGCGTATTATGTGGCGGAATATCCGTTGCCATCCCAACTGCTATGCCTGTTGTACCATTTAGTACAATATTAGGTAGGCGAGCTGGTAACATTTTTGGCTCTTGCATCGTGCCATCAAAGTTAGGGATCCAATCAACGGTGCCGTGACCTAATTCACTTAATAATGTTTGTGAATATTTGGATAGCCGAGACTCAGTATATCGCATTGCCGCAAATGATTTTGGATCATCTGGAGCTCCCCAGTTTCCTTGTCCATCAATTAATGGATAACGATAAGAAAAAGGTTGAGCCATTAGCACCATAGCTTCATAACAAGCACTATCACCATGAGGATGATATTTACCTAACACATCCCCCACAGTACGCGCTGATTTTTTAAATTTTGCATTGTTGCTTAAACCCAATTCAGACATTGCATAAATAATACGACGCTGAACAGGCTTTAACCCATCACCAATAAAAGGCAATGCACGATCCATAATGACGTACATGGAGTAATTGAGATAGGCATTTTCCGTAAACAAGTGGAGCGCTTGGCGCTCTACACCATCATGAGTCAATTCACTCATTCAATATTTTCCTCAGACTCTTGTGGTATCCATTTACACTTCGATGTCAACTTCATCGCCTTTTTCTTGCAGCCAATTGCGACGATCTTCAGAGCGTTTTTTCGCCAACAACATATCCATCATACCAAGTGTTTCTTGATAATTTTCTTCATCAATAACCAGTTGCACCAAACGGCGCGTATTAGGATCGAGTGTTGTTTCACGTAACTGAATTGGATTCATTTCACCCAATCCTTTAAAACGCTGTACGTTTGGCTTTCCTTTTTTACGACTAAGGCGCTGTAAAATGGCATTTTTCTCTGATTCATCAAGGGCATAATGAACTTCTTTACCCAAATCAATACGATAAAGAGGAGGCATTGCCATATAAACATGTCCTTGTTTCACCAATGCTGGGAAGTGTCGAACAAATAGAGCACATAACAGTGTGGCAATATGTAAGCCATCTGAGTCCGCATCCGCAAGGATGCACACTTTACCGTAGCGTAATTGGCTTAAGTCATCGCTATCAGGATCCATACCAATAGCAACTGAAATATCGTGAACCTCTTGTGATGCTAAAACTTCATCAGAAGAGACCTCCCACGTATTTAGGATCTTACCGCGCAACGGCATAATCGCCTGATGTTCACGATCACGCGCTTGCTTGGCCGAGCCACCAGCAGAATCCCCTTCGACTAAAAACAGTTCGGTATAACGAAGATCTTGAGAAGTACAATCTGCCAATTTGCCTGGTAACGCGGGACCTGACGTTAATTTTTTCCTGACTACTTTTTTCGATGCACGCATACGACGCTGCGCACTACTAATTGCCATCTCCGCCAGCAATTCACCAACTTGAACATTTTGGTTAAGCCATAAAATAAATGCATTCTTTACAGCATTGGCGACAAATGCACTAGTTTGGCGTGAAGATAAACGTTCTTTCGTTTGGCCTGCGAATTGAGGATCTTGCATTTTTACAGATAAGACATAAGCACAACGTTCCCATGTGTCATCTGCTGTTAATTTAACGCCTCTTGGTAGCAAGTTACGAAACTCACAAAATTCACGCATTGCATCCAACACACCTTGGCGCAAACCATTAACATGAGTCCCACCTTGCACTGTGGGAATTAAGTTAACATAGCTCTCTGTGAGTAAATCCCCACCTTCTGGTAGCCAAAGCATTGACCACTCAACAGCTTCGTTATCACCTTCAAATTTTCCAGTAAAAGGCTCTTCGGGTAGACGAATAAATTCGGCGACAGCTTCACATAAATAATCAGTTAGTCCATCGGCATAGCACCAGTTTTCTTGCGTATTGTTAACTTTATCGACAAAAGAAACACTAACGCCAGGGCAAAGTACCGCTTTAGCTTTTAAGACATGGGCTAAACTTTTAGTAGAAAAACGAGGAATATCAAAATAAGACACATCAGGCCAAAAGTGAACGCTAGTTCCCGTATCACGTTTAGCACAAGTGCCTATTTCATGAAGTTCTTCAACTTTATCGCCATTCTCAAAAGCGATTTGATATATTTTGCCATCTCGACGAACTGTAACTTCTATGCGTTTAGATAATGCGTTAACAACGGATATCCCTACCCCATGTAGCCCGCCAGAAAATTGATAGTTTTTATTAGAAAATTTTCCTCCGGCATGAAGGTGAGCTAGGATCAGCTCAATAGCAGAAACCTTTAATTCTGGATGGATATCGACAGGCATTCCTCGCCCGTTATCAATAACCTCGATAGATTGGTCGCCATATAAAATGACATCGACCTTCGTTGCGTGTCCCGCAAGCGCCTCGTCCACGCTATTGTCTATCACTTCCTGTGCCAAGTGGTTCGGTCTAGTTGTATCCGTGTACATACCAGGACGGCGGCGTACTGGCTCTAGACCATTTAGAACCTCAATATCCTTTGCATTATAACTTGATTGAGTCATTGTATTAATCTGCGGTTCGCTGTTTGAAAATACTGTTTATAATAACAGGTGTTAGCGGCAATATGATATTAATTTTCGGATAGATGCATCAACCTATCTTTTACAGGTTAATCGACCGAAAGGCTAAATTATCTTTAAAAACTGAATAATTTGTGGAAAAAAACGCTCAAAACCAACAAAGGCGTGGTTTCCTTCCGATTCTATGGTTTGCCGACATGCGCCAAGATATGAAACCGCTTGACGATAATCAAGTATTTCATCTCCAGTTTGTTGAAGCAACCAAATAAGTTCAGGTGAGGTAATCGAGGGGATACGTAATGCGAGCAATTCATCCATATGATAAGGCTCTAATCTATATTTTTGATTTGTGTATGGATTTTCGTTATCACCAAGAAAATTTTGCAGTAAATCAAAAGGACGAATGGCTGGATTAACAACAACAGCGGGTAAATGAAACCGTTGAGATAACCAAATAGAAAGATATCCACCTAATGATGACCCCACTAATCCTAACTTATCATCAGCATTTTCTTTTACTAATGTCTCGATCAACTCAGCCGCTTCTTGAGGATAAGGGGGGAGTTGGGGGATCAATAATTCAATTTTAGGATGAGTTATCGTTAGCCAATGGCGAAATGCTTGCGCTTTAGCGGATTTAGGTGAGCTATTGAATCCGTGCAAATACAAAATACGAGGCATAACTTAATAGCCATCTGCATCAAGATCGGGGCAAAATTCAGTCCCCTTCAGACGATAAACTTGAGTTTCTATTTTTCCTTTTTCATCAGGTGAAAGAGATAATTCGAGATAGCGCCAGCCCGGAGATACTGTATCTAACGTGAAATTAGTGCAATGAGGGCGAAATTGAATGCATGTTGAAGGCGTTGCCAATAAACGAATACCATTCCACATTTCATCCATTTCCTGATGAATATGACCACAAAGCATCATTTTCACTTGAGAATGCCCTTTTAAGCGATCAGAAAGCGCCTGAGAATTTCTTAAGCTATGTTGGTCTAACCAGGTACAACCGGATGCCATTGGATGATGATGCAATAAAATAATCGTATCTCTTTGCTTATTACTTTCAAGACAACGAGTTAGCCAATCTAGTTGACAATCTGATAGTTCACCATGAGGAACACCTTGGATTTGGCTGTCTAACAACAACACTTGCCAATTTTCGCCTATAACCACTTGTTTTGCCGACAAAATACCCGCTTGATTTAAAGCGTCAATCATCGCTGGTTGATAGTCATGATTACCCGGCAACCAAACACAAGGTGGTGTTAAGGTTGCAATGCCCTGCGCAAAATGCTCATAAGCTTCAAAGGTTTGGTCTTGAACTAAATCACCTGTAGCGACAATCAGATCAACCTCTAATCCTTGCTCTCTAATCGCGTTTAATACCGCGTGATAACTGCGATAGGTATTAATGCCCAGCAGTGTATCTTCCACATTAGCAAAGAGGTGGGTATCTGTAATTTGTAAGATTCTTACGGTGTTTTTCTGCATCACCGACAATTCAAGCTGGCTTTCCAAAAGGTTTCCTTGTTTCACTTTCAATAGCTGTATTTTAACGCGTTTTTGTATTAAAAATCTGCCAACCACTACACATTTCAAAAGATTACTGAGAAATATTCTCGCTCTCAATCATTCTTTTTGCACTTCATTTTATCATTTAATTCATTTTATATCGTACACTTAACGATAATTGTCAATTTTAATACACCTTTTGGAATACATGCTGAAACACATAACTCCACTTATTAATAAATCAGCATTCAGCCCAGCGTTTTCTTAACACAACATGGTGAAGTTGTAACCACTGAAGCGCAATAACGGATGCTGCATTATCAATAGTTCCATCTTCTACCCACTGATACGCTTGTTCTCTGCTCACGACATGAACCCGAATATCTTCATTTTCACAGGCTAATCCATGTATACCTTTCGCGGTTGTAGCATCAACTTCGCCCACATACACATGCATTCTTTCGCTTGTACCGCCAGGACTGGAAAGATAACTAATAATAGGTTCACAGCGCGCAACATCAACACCTGCTTCTTCTTGAGCTTCTCGCCTTACAACATCTTCTGGGCTTTCGCCTTTTTCTACCATGCCCGCAATCACTTCTAATAACCACGGGGTTTCGCTAGTTTCATAAGCAGGAATACGAATTTGTTCAATTAATACAACTTCGTCACGTTGTGGATCATAAGGCAGTAATACCCCAGCATGACCACGTTCAAACACTTCTCGTTTAACCTCTTCACTCCACCCCCCTTCAAAAAGGCGATGTTTAAAGCGATATTCAGTTAGTCGAAAAAAACCTTTATATAAATCTCGTTTACTTAAAAGTTTCACATCATCACGAGAGTATAAAAATGGTATATTTTCCTTTTTCTTCATACAATATTCCTTAAGTTATCTTTAAGACTCTTTTTATTGCTTACGTTTAATACAGATTTAAAGAAATTTACCGAAAAATCATGTAAGGTTAATCTAAAATAAAAGGATATGGCACAAATGGCTACCCCTAGTTAGGGAAACAATCTGCTAGAATTATCCCAATTAAAGATTAACAGAGGCAACTCAGCGAAACTGTTGCAACAAGGAATTAAAATGAAAAAACTGCTTTCTCTTTTGGTCGCGATGAGTTTGGCAGGATTCAGCACTGCAAGTCAGGCTGAGGATCTGCTTCAAGTTTATCAAAAAGCAAAGGACAGTAACCCTGAGTTACGTAAGTCATTAGCTGAACGCAATCAAGCTTTTGAGAAAATTAATGAAGCGCGTAGCCCATTATTACCACAATTGGGATTAGGCGCTTCTGTAGGTTATAAAAGTGGCTATCGCGATAATAACAATACCGAGTCAAACTCTCTCGGTGCTAATTTAACGCTCACTCAGACAGTGTTTAATATGTCTTTATGGCGTCAACTTAATCTGCAAGAAAAAACAGCGGGTATAAGCGATGTTACTTATCAAACTAGCCAACAACAGCTGATTTTAGATACCGCAACGGCGTATTTTAATGTGCTACGTGCAATAGATTCTTTATCATTTATTGAAGCACAAAAAGAACAAGTTTATCGCCAATTAGATCAAACAACTCAACGCTTTAACGTAGGTTTAGTTGCAATTACTGACGTCCAAAATGCGCGTGCAAACTACGATAGCGTACTGGCACAAGAAGTTGCTGGTCGTAACGAATTAGATAATGCATTAGAAAAACTGCGCCAAGTCAGTGGTATTTACTATATCAATCTTGCATCACTAAACATTAGTCGTTTTTCAACCACACCACCTGATTCAATTGAAAAACTGCTAAAAGATGCAGAAGAACGTAACTTAAGCTTATTAAGCGCTCGTTTAGGCCAAGATTTAGCGCGCGAGAATATTCGTTTAGCGCAATCAGGTCACTTACCAACGGTTGATTTAAATGCCTCTACTGGCGTTTCTAATGACCACAGCCACGGCAGTGGATTACCACCAGCAAGCCAAAGTAGCCGTAATAGCTACACTGGACAAAACAGTATAGGTTTGTCTTTAAGCATTCCGTTATACACTGGTGGCAGAACAAGTTCACAAGTTGAACAAGCTCAATATGGCTTTACCAGTGCAAGTGAACAATTAGAATCTGTTTACCGCACTATCGTGCAAATTGCGCGTTCTTCTTACAACAATATTTCTGCATCAATCAGTAGTATTAAAGCTTATCAACAAGTTGTTGTTTCGGCGCAAAGCTCATTAGATGCGACTGAAGCAGGCTATCAAGTAGGTACTCGTACTATTGTTGATGTACTGAATGCAACAACTACGCTTTACGATGCAAAACAAAAACTATCAAGCGCTCGTTATGATTATTTAATTAACCAATTAAATATTCAGTATGCTCGCGGTACGCTAAACGAGAGTGATTTAATCCAATTAAATAATGCATTGGGTCAAGAAGTTTCAACTTCGCCGGATAATATTATTCGCAACTTAACTAGCCCTACAATTAATCCGGCGCCTTAAGTTAACGCCCTTTTAATGGGTTAAAAATAACAAACCGCTTTCAGTTATATGCTGATAAGCGGTTTTTTACTTTAATTTTTACGATAGTACTTTTCATGTTTTACGATAGTATTTTTCCATTTGTATTAAACTAAACCTCTAAAAAAATTAACGATAATAGTTTTGAAAATAGAGAACTCTGCTGATTTCTTCTGTCTCAACCTTATAAAGATCACAATTTTTCTGTTATCCCTTGTGATAAGGTGTTTCTTATTTATTTTATAAACTATTTAACCTATCCTAGCTTTTATTTTGAACGTTTTACTTTTAATGGATCTTACCAATATGCCAATGAAACGTACCAAATCGATTAATCGTGATGCTTTTCGTAAAGCATTTCGTCCTTATCGCCTTGCGCCCGTCGCTATCGCAATCACAGCTGTGTTCGCTCTTTCTGGATGTGAAGAGAGTGATGAAACAGTTTCACTGTATATGAATGCACAAGAATGTGCGCAAGCTAATCCGTCACAAGCTGCCCAGTGTGAAGACTCTTATCGCACAGCATTACAAGAAGCTCAGCGTACTGCGCCTAAATATGCGACGCTTGAAGACTGTGTAGCAGAATTCGGTGACGCACAGTGTACACAAACTGCATCAATTGACGGTCAACCTGTTAGTACTGAAAATGCCAATAATCTCAATCCAGATAACACTCAAATGGCACAGGCTAACTCAGGTGGCAGCTTCTTTATGCCATTAATGGCAGGTTATATGATGGGTCGAATGATGGGCGGTGGCGCTTCACAACCACTCTTTAGCTCACGTAACCCAACAAGCCCTGCTAATGGTAAATTTGTTGATGCAACCGGCCGTAATTATGGCCCAGCTGTCGGTGGTCGCCAAATGGATGTACCAAAAACCGCAATGACGCCAAAACCTTCAACAACCTCTACTGTGACTCGTGGTGGTTTCGGCAATACAGTTTCGAGACAAGCGGCAACCAATAATAACCGCAGCTCTACGGGTTCATCCTCCTATCGTTCAGGTGGCTAATAACCATGAAACGCGAATTAATTATTGAGCGCCCTGACTGGCGCGAGAAAGCCACGGAGTTTGGCTTCAATTTTCATACTATGTATGGTGAACCCTACTGGTCTGAAGATGCTTATTATCAATTCTCAATGCAAGAAGTTGAAGAGCTAGAAGAGACAACCGAAGAACTGCACCAAATGTGTTTGCAAGTGGCCGATAAAGTTGCAAACAGTGAAGAGCTGCTAACTCGTTTTCAAATACCCCGCCACTGCTGGGATTTTGTACGTGACTCATGGAAGACGTCACAACCTTCACTCTATTCACGCCTTGATTTAGCATACGATGGTAAAAGCCCCGCTAAACTATTAGAAAATAACGCAGATACACCAACTTCACTGTATGAATCTGCCTTTTTTCAATGGATTTGGCTTGAAGACCAAGTTAATGCAGGTCGTTTACCGCAAAATGCTGATCAATTTAATAGCATTCAAGAAAAGATAATTGACCGCTTTGCACAATTACGTGATCAATATGGTATGCGCTATTTGCACATGGCATGTTGTCAAGATACTGAAGAAGATCGCGGTACAGTACAATATCTACAAGATTGTGCGGTAGAAGCACAAGTAGCAACAGATTTTGTTTTTATTGAAGATATTGGCTTGGGTGAGCGTGGTGAATTAACAGATACTCAAGATCAAATCATTAGTAATATGTTTAAGCTTTATCCGTGGGAATTTATGTTTCGCGAAGACTTTTCAACCAAACTCGCTGATGCGGGTATTCGTTGGTTAGAGCCTTCTTGGAAAAGCATTATCTCTAATAAAGCCTTATTGCCAATGCTTTGGGAAATGTTCCCTAATCACCCAAATCTGCTACCTGCTTATTTTTATAATGGTAAAGCGCCAGGATCATTATCTCGCTATGTGATTAAACCGCTGTTTTCGCGCGAAGGTGCAAATATTCGTATCGTTGATCATGGTAAAGATATTGCGGTTGCAGATGGCCCTTATGGTGAAGAAGGCTTTATTGTTCAAGACTTCCATCCATTGCCACAATTTGGCGATAGCTACACCTTAATTGGTAGCTGGCTGGTAAATGATCAATCTGCTGGTATTTGTATCAGAGAAGATAGAGAACTGATTACGCAAGATCTCTCTCGTTTCTATCCACATATTATTTTGGATTGATACAAAACCATTATAATTAAGTATAAAAAGGCTAAATCCCACAAAGTGAATTTAGCCTCTTTCTGCTCTTCAACAAGTTTATTTGATGAATTTATCCAATTTGAAATGTCATCATACTTAATGATTTATTGACGATATCATTATTCAATAGCGTTACTTTTTCACTGGGTTGCCTTAAACCTAAAATATACAACGCAGGTAGAAAATGTTCTGCTGTTGGGTGTGATAACCGCCCTTCTTCAGTCGATAATATCGTAAATAAACGTTCTTGCATTGTGTCGCTTTCTAAGCTGCTTTTTATCGTATCACTAAAAGCCAATGCCCACGGGTAAGGCATTGCATCGCTGTTTTGCCAATCCATCATTCTTAAGTTATGAACGATATTCCCACTACCAATAATTAACACACCTTCTTTACGCAATTCAGTGAGTTTTTGCCCTAACTCATAATGCCATTTCGCAGATTGATGAGCATCTATGCTTAGTTGCACCACAGGAATATTAGCATTAGGATACATTTTTTCGAGTATTCCCCAACTGCCATGATCCAATCCCCATTGATCCATATCGAGCTTTAATTTAATAGGATCAATCAGATCTTCAATTAATGCAGCCAAACTGATCGAACCTTTTGCAGGATACTCTATTTCATAGAGTGCGGGTGGAAACCCATAAAAATCATGAATTGTTTTTGGCTGAGACATCGCCGTCACATAAGTCCCTTCGGTATACCAATGTGCTGAAATCACCAAAATCGCTTTAGGCTGAGGAAGCGTCTCTCCTAACTGCGTCCAGAGGCGAGTATATGTATTATTTTCTAATACATTCATTGGGCTACCATGTCCAATAAACAGAGCCGGCATCATTGTTGTGTGCATAATCACCTCTTATGGCTTTGTTATAATATGGCGATAGAATACTGCCTTCTTACTTGAAATATAGTCAAAGAAGTATGAAATAGTTATTCAAAAAATATGAAAAAAGCCGCCTGAATTTTCTCAGACGGCTTGATATAAGTGTGTGTGTGTGTTTCAGTGTCGCTTACAATCTATTATTTTCAGCCAGCTTTTTTCTCCTCACGAAGACGATAAGCGACTAAATCTTCAATAGTCAGTACTGGCATATTGTGCTTTTTAGCAAAAGTAATAACTTCAGGTGCTCTTGCCATTGTGCCATCGTCATTAGTGAGTTCACATAGCACCGCTACAGGTTTAAATCCTGCTAACGTGGCTAAATCAATAGAAGCTTCAGTATGGCCACCACGGGTTAATACACCGCCAGGTTGACCACGTAATGGAAAGACATGACCAGGACGATTTAAATCACCAGGCTTAGCATCATCTGCCATTGCTGCGCGAACTGTCGTTAAACGGTCTGAAGCGGAAACACCCGTTGTTACACCTTGTGCTGCTTCAATTGTCACTGTAAATGCGGTATGGAAATGGCTGGTATTGTTTTCAACCATCATCGGCAATTCAAGTTGTTGACGGCGTTCTTCTGTAATACATAAACAAACAATACCGCTGCCATGACGAATAGACATTGCCATTTGCTCAGTTGTCATTGTTTGTGCGGCGAAAACCATATCGCCTTCATTTTCACGATCCTCATCATCAAGCACCATCACACCGTTGCCAGCACGAAGCGCTTCAATAGCACGTTCTACACGTTCAATTTGAGAACCAAATTCGGAAAGTAGCGTCTGATTCATGGTAAAAAAAACCTCAATAATTAATGAAAGTTACCAGAATCAGGGCAGTCTTAGGAGTGGATCTCTGCTCAATAAATAAGCAGAAACAACAGAGGTGGATACAATTATCCTACTGATGCTATTTTACTCTCTCCCATCCAGACTTTAACTGTCGGCCCCAGAATTACACTGAGTCTGCTGACCTTTGAATTACAATAGCAATGCAAAGCGCTCGCGGGCTTTACCTGAATAATTAGGTATTTACCGCCGGTGGGGACTTACACCCCGCCCTGAGATTAACAACGAAACTATACGCTTTAAAATAATAAGAGGCAATGATCTATCAGTAACAATCTCTGTCGAGTCACATAATCGTTTTACGATATACGTGTTATTTAACTCTTTATAATAAAAAAGTAACAATAATCCTCATATCTGGTTTTATTCCCAATGCCTACATATTACACTTAGCCTAGCTTTCTATTTTATTAATGAGGACATCCCATGTTGGACCCAAAAAAAATTGAACAGGTCGCACGCCAGATCCAAAATGTTCTTCCACAAGGACTAAAAGATTTTGGTGATGATATTGATAAAAAAATTCGTACTGTTCTACAGTCTCAATTAAGCAAATTAGATCTCGTTAATCGTGAAGAATTTGATGTGCAAACACAGGTACTCTTACGTACTCGTGAAAAATTATCACGTTTAGAGCAACGTTTAAATGAGTTAGAAGCGGGACAACAAACTCAAATGGCCCAAGTTGAAATTACTGGAGTAGTGGTAGAAACGCCAACTGAAAATAAAGCGTAAATTTCCACTTTATTACCCAGTAATAAAAAAAACCCTGTATCCATAATAAAAAGATACAGGGTTATTGTTATATAAATTACGACTATTTTAACTCAGGCCAATAATCTTTATTCGCTGCAATTAAATCATCCAATATTGCTTTTGCAACGGTTGCACTTGGTACTGTTTTTGACATCGTAATAGCTTGCCAAAGTTTCAAATATGATTTTTCAATCCAAGCTTCAACCACTAATTTCTCAACAGCGACTTGCTGGCTCATCATCCCTTTTTGAAATAATGGGATTTTTCCCATAACCAACGGCTCCGGCCCATGACTTCCCACAATACAAGGGATTTCAACCATTGCTTCAGGATCGAAATTAATAATCGCGCCATTATTTGGCACAATCAACAGCATTCTTTCTTGCGTATTAAACGCTATCGCGGTTGCCAAATCGACGATATACGAAGCATGTTCATCAATCTCTAAATGACCTGCTGATGATTTACCTGCTGCTGTAATTGCTCGGCAAGCATCAAATACATTCTTCTCTCTGTGTTCCATAACTTCATTAGCACGTGTATGTTTAGGATCAGAATGCTTAACAACATAATCAGGAAATAAATAATATTTAAGGTAGGTATTTGGCATAGTAGTAGGATCTAATGCCCACACATCTTTAGCTTTACCAAAAGTATCATTCCAGCTTGCTTCAACAGGTTCTCCCGCGACTTTAGGGATATATCCATGCTCTGCAACATGCTTGCGAATAACAGGTAATAAATCATTACCTTGAAGGTCTTCAACTTGAGTCCACCAGCCAAAATGGTTTAAGCCATAATAACGCACACGCATCTCTTTACGAGATTTCAATCCTGCGATTTGAGCCATGCGTGATTCAATACCAATTGGCATATCACAAATATTTAAAATTTTCGCATTGGGTTTCAAACGGCGTGTTGCTTCTGCGACAATAGCGGCAGGATTAGAATAGTTTAGCATCCATGCATCTGGTGAATATTTTTCCATAAATTCAACTAATTCTAAAACACCGCCAATAGAGCGCATTCCATAAGCAATTCCACCAGGGCCACAGGTTTCTTGCCCTAATACCCCATGATGCAAAGGGATTTTTTCATCTTTTTCACGCATTGGATACTTACCAACACGAATATGAGCCATGACAAAATCGACATCCGTAAAAGCCGTTTTAGGATCAGTGGTATAGAGAAACTCAATATCCGGCGCTTTTTCATTAAGAACAATTTCACACGCTTTAGCAATCGTCTCTTGCCGTTGTGCATCATTATCATAAAATTTGATGGCTCTTAATGGAAAACGTTTTAAGTTTTCAAGTAACATCAAAATAATACCTGGTGTAAATGTACTACCGCCACCTGCAATTACGACTGAGAACTTCTTCATTATATAGCCTCCGACAAGGTGATATTTTGGGTATCTTCTTTCATAAGTTGTTCAATTTTATCTCTGACTTGAGAGACATGTAGCCCAATGATGATTTGCAGAGCATTACCTTTCCGCACTACACCGTGGGCACCTAACTCCTTGAAATAACCGTCTGTATTGACTTTCCCTTCATCTATAACCTCAATACGTAAACGTGTTGCACAGTTATTTAAAGACTTAATATTTGCAGTTCCTCCTAAGCCATCTAAAATGCCTTGAGGGAATGCCAGTTTCTGTTCTTCTTTAGATAACGCTAAAGTGTCTGAAGTTTGGGTTTTCTTATTTTTATAATCTTGTTTGCTATAGAGTTTTATTTCTTCTTCGTCTTCTTCTCGGCCAGGTGTTTTTAAATTAAGTTTGATAATTAACGTTCTAAACACCACAAACCAAATAACAGTGAAAATAAGCCCAATAACTATCTGCGTAATAATCATTCCATAATGATTGTGAAACATAGGGATCCAATTCATAGGAAGGAAGTTATCGATAATTCCGCCCCCCATATTTCCAACGACACCAAAATGGTAAAGCGTAGTCGCTAGCGTAGCGGCTAATACGGCATGAACAGCAAATAATAAAGGTGAGATAAATAAGAAGGTAAATTCTAATGGCTCCGTTATTCCAACAAAAACTGCGGTTAATGTTGCAGGAATAAGTAACCCAGCAATTTTTGCTCTATTTTTAGGTGCCGCCGTAAAATAAAGTGCAAGAGCAATCCCCACTGAACCAAAGACTTTACTATTACCATGTAAAGCAAACCCGCCTTCAGGAAATAACGCTTTTAAAGGTTGTGTGCTTTGACTGAAATACTGCATATTCTGAGCCCAATCGACTTGAATACCATGTTCAGTTATCGCAGGTCCGAAAATAAAAGGTCCGTATATAAAGTGATGTAAACCTGTAGGAATTAAAATACGCTCAAGAAAAGTATATATCCAAACCCCAAATGAACCTGAGCTCACCATAAATACTTGTAAGGATTGAATACCAATTTGCACTTTAGGCCAAATAAATAGTGTTATCCATGCTAATGGCAACATTAGAAAGAAACTAATTAAAACAACATAAGAAGTGCCTTGAAAAATACCTAAGAAAACCGGCAATTGTTTATCGAAATAACGATTATGTATTCCCGTTACAATACCAGCAATAATAATAGCGCCAATAATACTTGTATCTAATGTTTTAATTCCAGCAATCATGGTTAGTCCGCTATTACCACCAATTTCATTGCTAAAATCGACACCAAAATAATTGCCCCACACAATTCCCATTGCGTTAATAAAATAATTCCAAGTTAAGAAACTCACCATAACAGCAAGACATGCTCTTGCTTGTGCTGATTTTGCTAAACCTATTGGTAAACCTATTGCAAAAATAAGAGGCATATTACGAAAAACAGTCCAACCGCCTTCCTCAATAATATGAACAATTTGTGCAAATAAATTATCGGGCTGTAATAACGCTTCACTAACAAATAACGGATTCTGTAATAGAATAGCAATGCCTACAACAATACCTGCAAAAGGAAATAGCAGGACAGGGGTAAACATTGCTCCGCCAAATCGTTGTATTTGACTGAGCATAAAAATATCCTCTTATTTACTGCCACTTAAATGAGTATCGATTTATTTCATTTTTATTCTGTAAAATCAGATTAGGTGCTTTTTTATTTATTCTCTCAGTAAAAATGAATTATTCGTGATCCAATTCATATTAATCTTTTAGCTAAAGTGATCTGCTTTTTACTAAAATTGCAGATCTCTTTTTATTTTTTGATAACGTTCACATTTTTACTGATAAATTGAACAGTTTATTTATCAATCAATTAGATTAAATAAAACTACATTTTTTATGTCTATTTCTAACAGTTTAAGAGGTATAAAAGTGATCTATAAAAATCTAGCGAAAAACTTGCGAATACAAATAAACTCAGAAGGTTATCAAATTGGCGAGGCATTACCGGCTGAAAAAATATTGGCAAAGCAATACGGTGTTTCAAGAATGACTGTACGTAAAGCAATTGATGTTTTAGTTGATGCTGGATTATTAAAGCGAAAACATGGCTCAGGAACTTATATAAAAGAAAAAGATTTTCATCATGAAAATGCCAGTTTAAAAGGATTTGTAGAGCTAATGGCAAATACGGGACATAACGTTAAAAGTGAAGTTATTGAGTTTAGTGTTATTCACTGTCCTTTATCCATTGCAAGCAAATTACGAATTAATACTAATGAACGCATATTTTATTCTAGAAGAATACGTTACGTCGATAATAAACCTCTTATTCTTGAAGATAGTTATATGCCAGTAAAATATTTTAGCAATTTAACCTTAAAACATTTAGAAGGTTCTAAATTTGATTTTATTGAAAATGTTTGCCAAATAAAAATTGCGGGGAGTTATGAAACTTTTCATCCTATCATTCCTGATCACAATATCTGCCAGCTACTACAAGTTGAAATAAATATACCTATATTAAGACTTAGCACATTGTCATATAGCGTTCATGGTGATTATATTAATTACTCGATCATGTACCGTAACACCCAAGATTATATTGTTGAATATCATTTAAAAAGAGAACAATAATTATTAGCATAAAAGAATATTATTGTTAATACGCTTTTTCACACAAAAAAAAGCACTCCGAAGAGCGCTTTTAATATTTAATAATTTAACACTATTATTTCTTTTTAATCGCATTAATAATATTTGTGGTAGAAATACCATCTTCAAAATTAAGGACTTTAACTTCTCCACCAGCCGCCCAAACCTCTTTGCTGCCTGCGATATCTTCTGGCTTATAATCGCCGCCTTTTACCAAAATATCGGGTAATACAGAAGCAATTAGGCGCTGTGGCGTATCTTCTTCAAAAGCCACTACCCAATCAACCGCCCCCAAAGCACCAAGCACGGTCATACGCTGTTCTAATGGGTTAACCGGACGAGTTTCGCCTTTTAAGCGCTTAGTAGAAGCATCACTATTGACCGCAACAATTAGGCGATCCCCTAATTTTCGAGCATTAGCCAAATAGCTTACGTGACCTGCATGAAGAATATCAAAACAGCCATTTGTCATTACAATGCGTTCGCCACGTTGGCGAGCCAATGCTACGGCCTTTTTTAATTGTTCTTCCGCCATCATTCCAAAACCGTTATCAGAACGTCCACGAATAGCATTTTCAAGTTCAATAGGCGAAACAGTAGAAGTACCCAACTTGCCAACAACTACACCTGCCGCTGCATTAGCAAGGAAACAAGCTTCAGCTAATGATTTCCCTGCTGCTAAAGAGGTCGCTAAAACACCAATCACCGTATCACCAGCACCTGTGACATCATAAACTTCTTGTGCTTGTGTTGGTAAATGTAATGGCGCTTCATTGGCACGAATTAAACTCATACCTCGTTCTGAACGAGTAATTAATAGCGCTTCAAGATCTAACGCTTGAACCAGCTTAGCGCCTTTTTCGACTAATTCTTCGTCACTATTACAAACACCAACTACTTGCTCAAATTCAGACATATTTGGTGTTAATAATGTGGCACCACGGTAGCGTTCAAAATCACTACCTTTGGGATCAATTAAAACAGGCACACCAGATTTTCTCGCCAGTTGGATCATCTCTTGAACATGAGAAAGTGCACCTTTAGCGTAGTCCGACAAAATTAATGCGCCAATGGAAGGCAAGGCTTGCTGAATACGTTCATAAATAGGCTGTGGATCAACATTGCTAAAACCTTCTTCAAAATCAAGGCGGATCAACTGTTGATTACGAGAAAGTACGCGCAATTTAGTAATCGTTGGATGAGTAGCAACAGAGACAAAATCGCAACGCACATTGACCTGACTTAATGTGTTACTCAATGCTTTTGCTGCTTCATCGATACCTGTTAATCCAACTAAACGCGAATTAGCGCCTAAAGAAGCAATATTCATAGCAACGTTAGCCGCACCACCGGGACGCTCTTCGGTTGTATCCACTTTAACCACCGGTACTGGGGCTTCAGGTGAAATTCGGCTTGTTGGGCCATACCAATAGCGGTCTAACATGACGTCACCGACAACGAGCACATTGGCTTTATTAAAATCCGGCAGCGTTACTTTCATCCCATACTCCACATTATTTTTCAAATAAGCCCAAATAATACCATAACTCGATAACCAAATAGAGAAACACATCAGATTATTGGTTTCATATTCTCTATGCTATTCATCAAGCCATTTCATTTTACTTTGTAATACATTTTGTCGTTCTGGTATAAAACAACTGCTATCCACTATCGCGGGTAGTGCTTGCAACGCAAGATGATGCAGCTCATTACGCAAAGTAACATAAGCATGTGTTAATGCTTGAGCCTCTTCTTCTGTCATCACTTGATATTTCGCCATTAATTCAAAAATACGCACATTATCAGACCAACGTGTTAATGCTGGATATTGATGAGAAAAACGTAACACTAAATATTGAGCGATAAATTCAATATCAGTAATGCCACCAGCAGAAATTTTCAAATTGAATTTATCGGCTTGTGTTGGCGCTAAATGTTGCACCATCTTTTTACGCATCTCTCTTACTTCATCTTGTAATACCTGCGGATCACGCGAAAGGCACAGTATTTCATGACGAATTCGTAAAAATTGCTGTTGCAATTCATCATCACCATAAATCATTCGAGCACGAATTAAAGCCTGATGTTCCCATGTCCATGCTTGTGTTTTTTGGTATTCATCGAACGCTTGAATAGTACTCACCAACATACCTGATTCGCCAGAAGGCCGTAAACGCGCATCGACTTCATACAACACCCCCGAGGAGGTTCTGGTGCTAAATAAGTGAATAATTCGCTGTGCTAAACGTAAATAAAACTGGCGAGCATCAATAGAACGTTCGCCGGTTGTCACACTGTTGAGTGGGCAATCCAATAAAAACACCAAATCTAAATCAGAACTGTAACCTAATTCCCAACCGCCTAATTTCCCATACCCAATAACGGCAAAACCTAAACCATCACGATGGGCTAAATGTTCCGGCTCACCATAGCGTTTTACCATATATGACCAAGCTTGATGAACCACAGCATGAATAATAGCTTCGGCTAAATAGGTTAAATGATCGCTGACTTTCATCACTGGCAATACACCGGTTATATCTTCAGCGGCAATGCGCAAAAGCTGTGCTTGTTTGAATTGTCGCAATGCTTCTAAGCGTTGTTCTTCATCTTCTTCTGGTACGCGAAGTAAATATTGGTGTAACTCATCACGATAAGCATCTAAAGGAAGCGGCTGATAGAGCGAGTTAGGATCGAGTAATTCATCCAATAGCAGGGGGTGCAGTGCTAATTGCTCTGCAATCATAGGCGATGCGGCACATAAACGAATAACATGAGTTAATACTTCATCAGATTCTTGTATTAACT
This sequence comes from Proteus hauseri, assembly GCF_004116975.1. Classification (NCBI taxonomy): domain Bacteria; kingdom Pseudomonadati; phylum Pseudomonadota; class Gammaproteobacteria; order Enterobacterales; family Morganellaceae; genus Proteus; species Proteus hauseri. The sequence continues at coordinate 852,495 of NZ_CP026364.1, forward strand.
CTAAATAGGTTGTGCGACTTACAATACTGAGTAAAAGAGGCGTGACTCGCTGCAATATCATCGCAGATTGTGGTTGCTGACAGATTTTGGCTAATAATTTAGGCATCAATGAGTCAAGAACATCACGTCCTCTTGGCCCAATGGTTCGTTTACCAATATCTTGGCGAAAAATCTGTAATGTCTGGCAGAGGGTTTCAATTTCTTCTTGAGTCAGCGATTGATGAAATAATGCTGAACCTTCAGGGAAATGGCCTAATAACCAAAATGTTTTAAAAGCAGAAAGATCTGCTTCATCTTCATTTTCATCATCATCATCACCAATCAATTGAGTAAAAATAATAGAAACAGCCTGCATTTTCTGACCAATGTTCTGATAAAGCGTTGCCCAATCGTTATAACCCATCGCTATAGTAAGACGACTTCTATCATTTTCGTCATCAGGTAAAGTTTGAGTTTGCTGATCACCAATAGATTGTAATAAATTTTCTAATCGGCGTAAAAAAAGATAACTTTCAGTCAGTTGCGTCGTCTCTTTTTCAGTTAATAATTCAAGTTTCGAGATGACTTTTAGCACAGATAACAACGAATTACTTTGTAATTCAGGCTCTCTGCCACCGCGAATTAATTGAAACACCTGCGTAATAAATTCAATTTCACGAATACCACCAGCCCCTAATTTAATATTATCGATCATACCGCGGCGACGAACTTCACGACTTATCATTGATTTCATATTACGTAGTGATTGGATCACACTAAAATCGATATAACGGCGATAAACAAAAGGTCGCAGCATTTGGCGTAATATCTGACAATAATCTCTTTTTTCTGCCCCTAAAACCCGTGCTTTTATCATTGCATAGCGTTCCCAATCACGCCCTTGCTCTTGATAATAATCCTCTAGCGCAGCAAAACTCATGACTAAGGGGCCACTTTCACCAAAGGGACGTAATCGCATATCAACACGGTAAACAAAGCCATCAATAGTGTGCTGATCTAACGCTTTTATTAATTTTTGTCCTAATCGAGTAAAAAATTGTGCATTATCGAGCTCACGGCGTCCGCCTTGAGTGGCACCATTTTCTGGATAAGCAAAAATCAGGTCGATATCAGAAGAGAAATTAAGCTCAAAACCACCGAGTTTTCCCATTCCTAAAATAAGTAATGGCTGAGGTTTTCCTGCACTATCACAAGGTGTGCCCCACTGCTGACAACACTGCTGATAAAGCGTATCTCTTGCTGCACAAATTAAGGTTTCAGCTAATACACTGAGCTGTTTTAGCGTACAAGGCGTATCACATAACTGAAAAAACTGTAGCCACGCAATGCGTACTAATTGTTGATGACGAAATTGACGCAAAATACGCATTAAATCATTTTCATTATCAATATTTGCTAGTTTTTCTGATAATTGAGTTTCATACATTTTCCATTCAGAACCTATTGGCTCAGCTTGCCTAATATCGATTAACCATTGAGGGTTTACACGCAAATGCTCAGCCGCAAAGGGGCTAAAAGTTAAAAACTGCTGCTCTTGCTCACTAAAAGGTGCTAACTCATTGAGCGAAGAAGATAAACTGCATTGTGTTTTATCCCACAATTGTTGAAACACATCGATAGCAGACATAAATAGGCTCTCAAATTATCAGTAAATTAAGCAATAGATAACAACCACGCCATTGACGCTAATTTAAATCTTAACCACAGCACATGATAATAATCAGTCGCTGATGTAAATGATAATGGTGATATATCACTTAACGTTTGCTGCATTGTCGCTGGTAATTCAGGCTGTTTTTTACACCAATCTGAAAATAACGCTAACATTGCAGGCATTGTGATTGTCGGCGGTGTTGGATTAGCAAAAATAGCTTCTTCTAAAGATTGAATTGATGACAACCATTTAGTGAGTTGCTGAGCGATAGTTTCATCAGGGGAAAGATTAACGACACTCAAGGTTAATGCAGGCTTACCCTTTGCTAAATAATAACCCCTTGCGGCTTTACTACGAGAAGCAAGGCGTAATCCGCCCTTTTCACCCAAAAATGTGGCTAAAGCAATTAAATCAGACACATTGCCTGCCTTTAGCTCTAGCTCAAACTCTTTAATAGGTAGCTCATTCTTACCTGAACGAACCGCGCCTTGATCCAACACCACTTCAATCTGGCTATTTTGGTAGTTAACCAACCAAATTTCACGATTAAAATCGGTATTAAATAATACCTGCAAATGTGCTTCTAATTGGGACAAATCGCAATCCTGCGGCCAAATTTCAGCGGGGAAACGTGCTAAATCTAATTTTGGTTGATCTAATTTCACGTTATATTCAGGACGTTGATGTAAGCCAGCAACAACTTTACCCGCTGTTTTAATTGTCATTTCATAGTGATTATCAACCCCACGAATACGTAGCCCCATATCCCAACGACGGATTTGATTATCTGGCGTTTCAAAGTAAAGATTAGTCAGCTTTTTAGCGATGCTATGCTGATGAGGAAGCGTTGAAATTCGCTGAATAATATGAGGAATAGCGGCGGATATCGCACTGAGTTTTAATTCTGTCTCTATTTGGCTCATTCTATTTCCCTTAAGTAAATCAATTGATTAGTAAAATATTTAACGATTTTTCATTTAGCAAGTGATAGCCTTATTACGCGGATGAATAAAAGGCAGATTTCCCCTATATTCCATCAGTTAAGACTGTTCTCATTCTGGTTTACTATTTGCTTACGCAAACTTTACTCTTTAGTATCAGTAAAAATATTCTCTTGTATAGATAAAAAAGTTGAAAACATAATGCGAAAATTACCCTTACTTTTTATTTCCTTACTTGGCTTAGGCTTTTCACTAAGTTCACACGCAAATGAAACTCGTTATGTTTCCGATGAATTATCCACTTATGTCCATAGTGGACCAGGAAATCAGTATCGAATTTTAGGTTCTTTAAACTCAGGCTCAACAGTTACTGTACTTTCGCGTAATGCAGCAACGGGTTATGTGCAAATCAAAGACGATAAAGATCGCGTTGTTTGGCTACCTGAAAATCAGCTAAGTACACAACCAAGTATGCGTACTCGTATTCCTGCAATGGAAAAAGAGATCCAAACATTACGTGACAAACTTGCCAATATCGATCAAAGCTGGAATCAGCGTACGATAGATATGCAAAATAAAGTTTCAGGCAGCGATGATATTATCAATGGTTTGAAAAAAGAGAATGAGCAAATGAGAACCAAACTAGCGGTTGCTGAGAAAAAACTCGATTTTGCTAATCAACAGCTAGATGACAGACAGCGCGATATTATCTTACAGTGGTTTATGTATGGTGGTGGTGTTGCAGGTGCTGGACTTGTTTTGGGTCTGATCCTTCCTCATATTATTCCACGCCGTCGCAAACGTAATGATCGTTGGATGAACTAAAAGCACAGTATTAAGGATAATAATCCAGTGAAAACATACCTTGTCGGTGGTGCTGTACGCGACCAATTGTTAAATATGCCAGTAAAAGATAGAGATTGGGTGGTTGTTGGTGCAACCCCCAAACAACTATTAGATCTGGGTTATCAACAAGTTGGGAAAGACTTCCCTGTATTTCTTCATCCTGATACTCATGAAGAATACGCGTTAGCGCGCACAGAACGAAAATCAGGTTCTGGTTACACTGGGTTTACTTGCTATGCGGCTCCTGATGTGACTTTAGAAGATGACTTGCAACGGCGTGATTTAACCATCAACGCTATTGCTTATTGTGTTGAGGGTGAATATGTCGATCCTTATCATGGTAGAGACGATATCAAGGCCAGATTACTTCGTCATGTTTCTAGCGCATTTTCTGAAGATCCACTAAGAGTTTTGCGGGTTGCTCGCTTTGCAGCACGCTTTGCTCCCTTAGGTTTTAAAGTCGCACCAGAAACACTGCTATTAATGCAAAAGATGACTCAAAGTGGAGAACTTAATGCATTAACTGCCGAACGCGTTTGGAAAGAGACAGAAAAAGCCCTAGAGAGTAAAGCTCCACAAGTCTATTTTGATGTTTTACGCCAATGTGGTGCATTAAAGGTGCTTTTCCCTGAAATTGACGCATTATTCGGTGTTCCAGCACCAGAAAAATGGCATCCCGAAATAGATACTGGTATTCACACCATGATGGCATTAAATATTGCCAGTCAGCTAACTAATGATATTGCAGTGCGTTTTAGTGCGCTTTGCCATGACTTAGGTAAAGGATTAACCCCAGCGGAAAAATGGCCTCATCATCACGGTCACGGCCCTGCGGGTGTGCCTTTAGTGGAAGCGTTATGTCAACGCTATCGCATACCAAATCATATTCGTGACCTAGCCCGATTAACGGCTAGATTCCACGATCATATTCATCGTATTGACAGAATGCGCCCTTCGAAAGTGATCCGTTTATTCGATGCGATAGATGCATGGCGTAAACCAGAGCGCGTTTCTCAATTAGCAATGGTGAGTGAAGCGGATGCAAGAGGACGTCAAGGTTTAGAAGCTCTCGTTTATCCACAAAGAGATTTTCTTCAGCAAGCATTTAATATCGCCAATAGTGTGGATATTAAACCAATTATTGCAAGTGGTTTAAAAGGCATTGCCATTAGAGAAGCGCTTACAAAACAAAGAGAAATCGCGATTATCCAATGGAAATCGCGACTTTAATCCGCATTATTTATAGAGCGAAATCATTAAGCTTGACGCTCAATAATCACGCCAACACTTTTGGCTTGAGCAACTGCGCCAGGTTTCGCTAATTTAATTTTCACTCGAGGTACCGCAAACTGAGTAATCAAAAGCTGTGCCACTTCTTCTGCAACACGTTCAACTAACTCAAAACGTCCATTTTCAACATAATCAATAATTGCATTACTTACGCTTGCGTAATCTAAGCAATAAGTGACATCATCAGTTTGGGATGCGCGTTTGTTATCCCAATCCATTTCGATATCGAACACTAGCTTTTGCTTAATTGTTTTTTCCCAATCATAAACGCCGATTGTGGTTATTACGGATAATTGCTCAATAAATACGATATCCATCACGCCATCTCTTATTTTTTCTGCCCATCAGATACCACTTCTGATGAAATATGCGTATTATCCATACATGTCTAACGAACTTACATAAACATTGGAGAATACAAATGAGTGCTAACGCACTTGGAATGATCATCTTCGCCTACTTGTGCGGCTCAATCTCCAGCGCGATTTTGATTTGCCGACTGGCGAGGCTTCCTGATCCAAGAAAATTTGGCTCTGGTAACCCTGGTGCCACTAATGTTTTACGTATCGGCGGTAAAGCTGCTGCTGCCGCAGTACTTATTTGCGACGTCCTAAAAGGGATGATCCCCGTTTGGATCGCCTACTATTTAAATGTGCCTCCATTTTATCTTGGGATCGTGGCAATAGCCGCATGTCTTGGCCATATCTACCCTGCTTTTTTCCACTTTAAAGGTGGAAAAGGTGTTGCGACCGCATTTGGCGCTATTGCTGCTATTGGTTGGGATTTAAGTGGCCTTATCGCAGGAACATGGCTTCTTACTGTGCTACTCAGTGGCTATTCTTCACTGGGTGCGATAATCAGTGCTCTATTAGCGCCATTCTACGTTTGGTGGTTTAAACCCGAATTCACCTATCCCGTTGCTTTACTATCATGTCTGGTACTTTACCGTCATCACGACAATATTCAACGTTTATGGCGCGGTCAAGAAAGCCGTATCTGGCATAAGTTAAAGAAAAAGACAGAAAAGACCGAAAAAGAAATTATTCAAGAAGCAAAAGAGCAAGAAAAAGAGGATTAATCGTCGATTTTATTGAGTAACTCTTTTGATATTTTGATATTTAAAAAAGCCACTAATTAAGTGGCTTTTTCTACTTTAATGGGTGCTAAAAGTATTTATCGATATTTTATTCACTTTCATTCACTTTTTAATGCGGGTAATTCAGCTAATGGCCAGCGTGGTCTCACTGTAACGCTAAGAGGCCCTTCAGTGCCGCCTTTAAAGCGGATCATTCCCGCTAGAGCAATCATTGCTCCGTTATCAGTACAAAGCTCAGGGCGCGCATAAAATACTTCTCCGCCAATTTGCTTCATTACTGCTTCCATTTTCGCACGTAATGTACGGTTAGCACTTACACCACCAGCCATGACTAAACGTTTAAAACCCGTTTGCTCTAGCGCTCGACGACATTTTATTGCTAAAGTATCGACTACCGCATCTTCAAAAGCTCGAGCAATATCGGCGCGAGTTTGGTCAGAATCATCATTTTGACGAATAGTATTGGCCGCGAAGGTTTTTAAACCAGAAAAACTAAAATCCAGCCCTGGTCTGTCTGTCATTGGTCGAGGGAAAACAAATCGTCCAGCAACACCTTGTTGCGCCATTTTTGATAACACAGGCCCACCAGGATAATCTAATCCCAGTAATTTAGCTGTTTTATCAAAAGCTTCTCCCGCAGCATCGTCAATAGATTCACCTAATAAGATGTATTCGCCAATACCCGTTACACTAATTAATTGGGTATGCCCACCAGAAACCAGCAGAGCAACAAAAGGAAACTCTGGCGTTCTCTCTTCAAGCATTGGCGCCAATAAATGACCTTCCATATGATGAACTGGAATAGCAGGAACATCCCACGCAAAAGCTAAAGAGCGACCTATAGTTGCACCAACAAGTAATGCCCCTACAAGACCAGGACCTGCGGTATATGCCACAGCATCAATATCTTTTGCACTTAAATTAGCTTCTTTTAACGCGGCTTGAATCAAAGGAACCGTTTTACGAATGTGGTCTCGTGATGCAAGCTCAGGCACAACCCCACCATAATCGGCGTGAAGCTTTACTTGGCTATAAAGTTGATTCGCTAATAGACCGGCTTTATCATCGTATATTGCGATACCGGTTTCATCGCAAGATGTTTCAATACCTAAAACTCGCATGACGCTTTCCAAATTCTTCCTCGCGTAATCGCGTAATGTGGCAATTGTATCATTATTTCGGTGATTTTATATGCCTTCGCAACATCTTTTACACAGCAACATGTGACAACTTTCTTTTTCTGGTCTATAATTATCCACCTATTTTATGTAATTTAAATGTGTGGTTAGCGACTATCGCTTTATGTTCTTATCAAAAAAGACACTAAAGTGAGAGTTTGCGTTTCAATTTTGTGCATCTCTTTACAAAGTGCCCTGCTTTGAAGTAAAATTCCGCACCATTTTAAATGTCGGCTGGCTTAAATAATGCCAGCGCAAACCGATTTCTATTGAGGTGAGAGGCACATGCCGGTAATCAAAGTACGTGAAAACGAGCCATTTGACGTTGCTCTTCGTCGTTTCAAACGCTCTTGCGAAAAAGCAGGCGTATTAGCAGAAGTTCGTCGTCGTGAGTTTTATGAAAAACCAACGACTGAGCGTAAACGCGCTAAAGCATCAGCAGTAAAACGTCACGCTAAAAAATTAGCTCGCGAAAACGCACGTCGTACTCGTCTGTACTAATATTTTGCGGCTTATCCCGCAACTTATGCAGACACTGTAGTCGCAGTTAAAGGCCGTGCTTTCTCATGAAAGCGCGGCTTATTCTCGTTCAACAACAGGCGTAAAAAGGGCTTATGGCTGGACGAATTCCACGTTCATTTATCAATGATTTATTAGCTCGAACAGATATCATCGATCTTATCGACGCTAGAGTGCCGTTAAAAAAACAAGGCAAGAATCATTCAGCGTGTTGTCCGTTTCATAATGAAAAAACGCCCTCTTTCACAGTAAATAGCGACAAACAGTTTTATCACTGTTTTGGTTGCGGTGCGCATGGCAATGCTATTGATTTTTTAATGAATTACGACAGACTCGATTTTGTCGAAACGATTGAAGAGTTAGCAGCAATGCATGGGTTAGAAGTTCCTTATGAGTCAGGAACTGGTAGTAGCCCTATTGAACGACATATGAGACAAAATCTCTATCAAGTGATGGAGAAACTCAATCACTATTACAGCAGTATGCTAAATACGCCACAAGCACAAGAAGCAAGGAATTATCTTGCTAATCGTGGACTCAGTGAAGATGTTATTACTCGTTTCTCTATCGGATTTGTACCCGCAGGTTGGGATAATGTTCTCAAACGTTTTGGACAAAATGCCGATAATAAAACCCTACTTCTTGAAGCAGGCATGGTAATAACAAATGATAATGGTCGTACTTATGACCGTTTTCGACAACGGGTTATGTTTCCGATCCGAGATCGTCGTGGCCGAGTGATTGCTTTTGGTGGTCGAGTATTAGGTGATGATTTACCTAAATATTTAAACTCACCAGAAACAGAGATTTTCCATAAAGGACGTCAACTTTACGGACTTTATGAAGCACAACAGTCTAATGATAACGTCACAAAGCTATTAGTTGTTGAAGGTTATATGGATGTTGTGGCATTAGCGCAGTTTGGTATTGATTATGCCGTTGCTTCGTTAGGCACATCAACAACAGCAGAACATATTCAGTTGCTCTTTAGGACAACAGATAACATTATTTGCTGCTATGATGGAGATAGGGCTGGACGCGATGCCGCATGGCGAGCATTAGAAACAGCGCTTCCTTTTTTAAACGATGGACGCTCATTACGTTTTATGTTTTTACCTGAAGGCGATGATCCTGACTCACTGGTTCGCCGAGAAGGCAAAGACGCATTTGAACAACGTATGGAGCAAGCACATTCATTATCAACATTTTTATTTGATTCACTGGTTCCACAAGTGGATCTTAGCACCCAAGAAGGTAATGGTAAGTTATATAGTTTAGCTCGACCATTAATAGATCAGATCCCAAGTGAAACCTTACGTCTTTATTTATTAAGGGAACTGGGAAGCTTAACGGGTAACCCTGATATTGAGCAAATGGATCGCTTATTTGGTAGAAATCCGGTAAATCACGAAAATGTTTATCAAGCAACTAAATTACGCACAACACCAATGCGTATATTGATTGCATTATTGATACAGAATCCGGAATTTTCTAAATTAGTTCCTCCACTTGAAGGGTTAAATGCTGAAAAAATTGCAGGTTTATCACTATTTATTGAATTAGTTTCTATTTGCCAAGCTCAGCCAGGCCTTAATACAGGGCAAATTATCGAACTCTATAGAGAGAATAAATTCGGTAAACAACTTGAAAAACTGGCCATGTGGAACGATATAGATATAGATGAAATTGCAGAAAAAACATTTACAGATACATTAGACCATCTATTTTTAACAGCAATGGATGAGCGACTAAACTCACTGATTGCCAAAGAAAGAACTGAAGGTCTGACACAAGATGAGCGCGAAGAAGTCCGTTTGATAATACAGGCGCGTGTCAGAAAGTAAAACCAGAATTAAGATTAAAAACACGGCTTAATTGCCGCTATCGGTAGGAAATAAACCTACATTTGCTACGCTGAGGGGACCGTAGCAATCGACATGAAAATGCCCCTCCGTAGTTATTGTTGGCTGAACAGTTATCGCCGACCGACACCAACCCAAATTACTTTGAAGTGTGGATACCGTCTTATGGAGCAAAACCCGCAGTCACAGCTGAAGCTACTTGTCACTAAAGGTAAGGAGCAAGGCTACCTGACCTATGCTGAGGTCAATGACCATCTGCCGGAAGATATCGTCGATTCAGATCAAATCGAAGACATCATCCAGATGATTAACGACATGGGCATTCAGGTTATGGAAGAAGCACCTGACGCCGATGATCTGATGCTGGCAGAAAATTCAAATGACACTGATGATGATGCGGCTGAAGCCGCAGCTCAGGTACTGTCTAGTGTAGAATCTGAGATTGGCCGTACAACTGATCCTGTGCGTATGTATATGCGCGAAATGGGTACTGTTGAACTGCTTACCCGGGAAGGTGAAATTGATATAGCAAAACGTATTGAAGATGGTATTAACCAAGTTCAATGCTCTGTTGCAGAATATCCTGAAGCTATTACCTATTTACTAGAACAATACGACCGTGTTGAAGCCGGTGAAGCTCGTCTTTCTGATTTAATTACTGCTTTCATCGATCCTAATGCTGAAGAAGTGGCAGAAAGCGAAGATGTTAATTTAGGTAAAGAAGACGAAGAAATCGCAGAAGATGCGGATGACGAGGATGAGGACGAAGACGAAGAGAGCGATAGCGACAGTGATAGCGATGATGATAACAGCATCGATCCTGAATTAGCGCGTCAAAAATTCTCAGAACTTCGAGAGCAATACGAAAAGACTCGTCAAACAATCAAAGCTAAAGGCCGCAACCATAAAGACACAGAAATTGAAATTTTACTGTTGTCTGAGATATTCAAACAGTTCCGTTTAGTACCAAAACAGTTTGATTATCTGGTTAACAACATGCGTGACATGATGGATCGTGTTCGAGCACAAGAAAGACACATTATGCGTCTTTGTGTTGACCAAGTAAAAATGCCTAAGAAAAACTTCATTACCCTGTTTACTGGTAACGAAACCAACGACACATGGTTTACTGCTGCTCGCGCAATGAATAAACCTTGGTCAGAAAAACTGGCGGGTATTGAAGAAGAAGTACAACGTAGTTTACAAAAGCTACAGCAAATTGAAGTTGAAACTGGACTGACTATCGAACAGGTTAAAGATATTAACCGTCGTATGTCTATCGGTGAAGCGAAAGCACGTCGTGCGAAAAAAGAGATGGTAGAAGCAAACTTACGTTTGGTTATCTCTATCGCAAAAAAATATACTAACCGTGGCCTACAGTTCCTTGACCTGATTCAGGAAGGGAATATTGGTCTGATGAAAGCGGTTGATAAATTTGAATATCGTCGTGGTTATAAATTCTCAACTTATGCAACATGGTGGATCCGTCAGGCTATCACTCGTTCTATCGCCGATCAGGCTCGTACCATTCGTATTCCGGTACATATGATTGAAACGATTAATAAACTGAATCGTATTTCTCGCCAAATGCTGCAAGAGATGGGACGCGAACCTTCACCAGAAGAGTTAGCAGAACGCATGCTGATGCCAGAAGATAAAATCCGTAAGGTACTGAAAATTGCTAAAGAGCCAATCTCCATGGAAACCCCTATCGGTGACGATGAAGATTCACATTTAGGTGATTTTATCGAGGATACGACTCTCGAATTACCACTGGATTCTGCAACATCAGAAAGCTTACGTTCAGCAACACATGAAGTGCTAGCTGGCTTAACATTACGTGAAGCGAAAGTCCTGCGTATGCGTTTTGGTATTGATATGAATACCGACCATACCTTAGAAGAAGTGGGTAAACAGTTTGATGTTACCCGTGAACGTATTCGTCAGATTGAAGCGAAGGCACTGCGTAAGTTACGCCACCCTAGCCGCTCTGAAGTCTTACGTAGCTTCCTAGATGAGTAATCTATGATTGTGTTTCACTAACTATCTTTAGTGACTGAAGCTCAAAATAAAACGCCTGTGAAATTTAAATCACAGGCGTTTTTTTATCATGAGCTCAATCATAGAAATAAAATGAACAAAAGTAGCTATCCCCTTGTTTTTATAAAAAAGAACCTTTTTATTTATATTTTTTCCACTCTTAATTATCGTTCATTCCACATCTCGACTATGTTATTGATATAACAGTTATTATTTTATTAATTATTTTCTCGTTTATATTGCACATTAATTGCGCATACAGTCATTCAAAGGCTAGACCTCGTGCCAAATGACACGTATAATCACACTCCATTAAGGCCCCTTAGCTCAGTTGGTTAGAGCACGCGACTCATAATCGCTTGGTCACTGGTTCAAGTCCAGTAGGGGCCACCAAATTTTAGCTGTTAAATCAGCACATTAAGCCACTTCCTAGTAAGTGGCTTTTTTGTTTTTATAGACAAGTGGCGACAAAATGGCGACAGAGTTTTTTATCTAGCTCTTCCGAAAGCCGAAAGTTATCGATTTTATTTAAAAATAATTAGTCGTAATAAATTTAATAATTAATAAAAAACAAACAGAATAAAAAAGCTATTAAAAAACAATAAAGCCAGATAATCCATTCTCACCTACTCTATGTTAATCAAGCATCTCAAAAATAAATTTTATTAATCATTTCAGTTTCAAAAATATATAACCCACTGAAAAATAATATTATCTAAATTGCTCTCACATAAATACGAAATTTCTTTTACTATTAATTCATCAATCTTTTATCATATACCCTTTTCTACACCTCAAGTTTTATCTTTTCATTAATAGAATATTAAAATTCTTTTATCCACAAAAAATATTATTCTCAGAAAAAACACAACCTATTATATTTCTATTTATTTACACCAAATAAAATCCTTAAACAACTCATTCATATTATAGTTATTATTTTTCCACTACAATATATTAAAAATACATATTTTAAAAATAATCCACCTCTGTATATTTAAATCGTTTCCATTATATTGATGTGCATACCACGCTCGACAATAAACATCTGATATTAAATTAATGGAAGAAGTAATAAACACATATAAATATCGCAAGTAAATACAGAGGTTATAAATGAAAAATTTATTTATTATCAGTCTTCTTTCTTTTTCAGCATTGTCATACGCAGGTGTTGATTTTGATGGTTATTGCAAAACCCTAAATGGAACTGCAAAAAATGGCAAAATTGTCAGCCTCACAGTTGTAACTAATAGTTATAATAATGGGAAAAACCCAGTTTTAACTGCCAATATAAAATTTAAGCCTACAACTGGTGGTACATATCATTATGGTATTATATACAATGCAACTGCACTTTACGATATAGCTAAGGTTTCATATCTGACGCAAACAAATATAGCTATATGCGTTGGGAATGAAAGCACCTTTCCTGGTAAAGATGCCCTATATATGATTGGATTATCAAAAGATTAATTACCTCAAAATACAGAAATTCATAATTAAATAAAAAGGAAAATAACATAGCATTATAAAGCATTTATAAAATCATAAGAGGTTATAATGAAAAAAATAATTTTAATTATATTATTTATTTTATTTAATATACAACTATCACACGCAAGACCCGTCAGTAAAGTATATCGAGCAGATTCAAGACCACCAGAAGAAGTGTTTAAAAAAGGATTTTTCGCTTGGGGGAATAATCTCAATTTTCATGCTCATGTAAATGGTGTTTCAGGAAGAAGGGGAAGTAAAGACTCTGCATTTATTCCGACAACATCAAATTTTAAATCAAGTGAAAAATTCGCAAAAGATTTACTCAATGTTTCAACAGACAATAAATCTTATATATATCAAATAAGAGCTACGCATAATTTCTATTCAGCATTAGATACTGTCTATTATTATCATGATAAAATTGAGGAGCGTGTCAGTGACGTATTAAGAGCAGTATTAACTGCAGAACAAGAATATTCTGCATATATGAATATTCCAAATCAATTAATAGAGCTTGTCACTATCTATACTAAAAAAGGTAGTGATATTATTCAAGAAACTATTACAAATCCTCATTATTCTGTAGAAGAAACACAGTCATCAGTTGACCCATATAAAGGCTATACTCCATCAAAAATAAATAGTTTACCTCATCTTGTTATGGGATTATCCATGACAAATATAAATAATGAACTGGCGGAAGCTTCCGCAGTGCTACCTTCATCTTCCTTTACTTGGGGTTCAGTGCTAAGTACAGTTATGGAAGCTGCTGAATTATGATTAACGTATCAAATAAATCATCCATAAACTATCACGTTTCTAATGCGCCATGTTTAGTCATATAGCCTTATCTTTCTGGTTCATATCTGTATATATGAACCAGATTTTTAATGAAGGAATATTCATCGTATTCGCCTTTTACAAATAGTAAAACTCACTTCAATATTGCTATCAAAGTGAGCTTGTTTTTAATACAAACATTAAAGCGCTATTTCAAAAATTAATATTGTTCTTTAATTTGAAACACTGACACTTTATCCGTTAGATTTTGTGCTTTCTCATCTAAAATCATTGTCGAAGTTGCAGCTTGTTCCACTAAAGCAGCATTTTGTTGTACGACAGAATCCATCTGATTAATAGCAACTGCAATCTGCTCAATACCGACTTTTTGCTCTTCAGAGGCGATGCTAATGCCTTGCATTAAGCTGCTCACTTGAGTGATTGAAGAAACAATCTCCTGCATATGAGCACCCGTTTTATTTACAAGTTCTGTGCCTTGAGCCACATCCATTACTGATGCTTTAATAATTTGATTAATTTCTCTAGCCGCATCTGCACTTCTTGCGGCTAAGTTTCTGACTTCCGTTGCAACAACAGTAAATCCACGTCCTTGCTCACCCGCACGAGCCGCTTCAACCGCTGCATTTAATGCCAGTATATTTGTCTGACTTGCAATGTTATTAACCACATCATTAATTTCAGCGACTTTTAATGTACCAATCTCAATTTTTTTCATTGAGTCAATGGCATCATTCATAATGTTTGAGCCATCAACAGCGAGTTCACGCGCTTGTGCAGTAATAGAATTAGCGAGCATCGCATTGTCTGTATTATTCACAACCGCTGTTTTTATCTCTTCCATGCTCGCGGCTGTTTGCTGCAATGCACTTGCTTGTTCTTCTGTCCTTGATGAAAGATCTTGGTTGCCCGAAGCAATTTCCGCAGAACCTTTTTTAATCTCTATAGCATCTTCTTTAACAATTTTTATTGTTGAAGTTAATGCTTGTTGCATATCGCCCACGTTAGAGAATAAAACACCAAATTCATCTTTTCTCTTTTTTGGTAAAGAGAAACTTAAATCCCCCTCACCAACTCTCGCTAAAATGTCAGACAGCGTATTAAGATTAAAAATAAAAGATTTATTGACCCAACGTACAACGCCATAAAGTAGCGTTAACATTACCAGTAAGGCAATAATCGTTGAATAGATGGAAAGTTGCACCATCCACGCTTGTTGCGCTGCAATGCTATCATTAACACCTTTGGTGATAATAAAGTATTCATCAAATAAATCTGAAAGCCTATTAAAATCACCAGATAGATTTTTTTCTTGATAACTCATCGTGTCGATAGGGTCGATTAACTCATCGAGTAGCGCAAAGAATAATACAGATAGCTCTTCTGAATTTCGTTGAGCATCAGGGCTAATTTTTTTTACTTGCACCCAATGTGAAATCGTTGCTTTAGATCCAACTGCCAACTTTTTAGCTTCTGCAACAATAGCAGCTGTCGTCGTCTCTTTATTATCCATACTCTGCATTAACATAAGGTAATTAACATGAGAGCGAATCGTTGCTAACTCATATCTTGCCTCTTGAACATTGGTGAGTCGCGTATTCAATGAGTTAAGCGACTCAAAGTTATCTTGCATTTTATAAATAAAAAATGATGACAATGCTGACGACATTAAAAAAATTAGTAATAAAATAAGGGAACCAACTTTAGCCGATCTCTCTATACTCATGAAACTATCTACCTCAGTAATCAATTGATAAAACCCACTCTTATATCGGCAAGAAATAGATTTTATTTACTCATTAATCAGAATAATCGGTATATTTTTCCTTTTAATTTCTCCATCAGTGATTAAATTCAGAATTTTACTCTGACATGAAATCCTCTTTTATTTTTATATCGCCCAATAAAACAATCTTTTTCTATTATTTGCTAATTATTCGCTATTTGTTGGGCTCTTCAACCTATTGTTTATATCATTTACTCTAAAAACCATTATTTAACAATGGATTATACAAAACCAAATCAAAATAATTTTCTAATGTAAATATTATTTCCCATACCTTAAGGTAAATTAATAACATTTTCCCCCAAGAAAAACCAAGTAAAAACACCTAATTTCTTATTTAAATAACATAAAAAATAGCCCCACTAAAGAAAGATATTTCTTATAAAGATTATTACGCTAGATAGATTTTTATAGATATTGCTTTTAATAAAAACCGATAAAAAACCATCAATAATAAATATTCAATAATTTATTTTTATCATATAGTGAAAATTTGAAATTTGTTCGGAGTAATTTTACAACTGCAATCTACAACCAATATGCGTAAAAAGAGTAATTTGTATTTCCGCAGGTTTATATACATCAGCTATTGTTCATCTGATAAGTAAAAAATAATAAATATGCTTTCACTTTGCTAAGTGCCTACCATAAAAATAAAACATTTAATTATTTAAATTTAGATTCGGGAAATTATTTGCTACGGATAGCTTATATTTATTAAAGTATAGTTATCTAACACCTTATGAAATAAATGGCATCACAATCAACCCAAAAGGTATGTCAAATAACGTTAAGTGACAAAATACACAAACTCACATTGCACCATTTGAAGGTGCTATGACTAAAGTAGAATTTAAAACTAATACTGGTGTTCCGTTGCTCATTACTATTCAACGTAATAATGGTGAAATTTCATTTGGTAGTGTGGCTTACGAATGAAGTAGGTAGAATAGATCAAAGAGGACTTCTCTATGCGCGAGTTAATAACAACGCTGGCAAGTTCACGGTGAAATAGGAACAGTGCGAAATACAATAATGTATAATCAACTATAACGTACCTACTCAAGATAAAAATAACTCAAATAGTTTTGTTCAATTGGCTAGTGTCTGTGGAGAATAAAGTATAACGCTTACAATAAAAAAACTTAGCTTTAATGCTTTTACTTTTTTCAGTGGCAGAAGTAATGGCAGATCAAATAGTTAGATGTGTCGTTATTGATCCCTCAGAGACTCATACCATGATAATTAATGGCGTACTCTATATTGGATCTGATATACCTATAGATTCTTTCGTTTACCAAAGTAAAATAAATTACGACAGTTATATTCGAAACTATAAATGTATTTTTAACGTTCCTTCAACAGAGCTAGAAACTATTTATTATCTAGAAAGACAAGAGTTAAAAATAATAAATATAACAGAAACCCTTGCTATTGGTTCTGGTATTTCTGCCAATGTTTATAGAATCAATAACCTTACTCTTGGCATTGTATTTTATACAAATAGAGATACAAATAGCTCATTATCGCCTAATGTTCTAAACTCTCTTGGGAAGGTCAACGTGTCCTTTCAGAAAAAGAGTTAGAAAATATAACATATTGGGTACACCCAGTATTAAATTACTCATTAATTAAAATTATTCCTATTCAACCCAGCATTTTTAATTTAACTAATATTGCAAGGATGAAACTTAATATAAATTATCCCGAAAAAATAAAGTGGTAGCAGAAGGATTTCCTTTTATAAGTTCATACAGGAATATTACAGGTTCTGTTAGTGTCACATCATCTAGCTATAAAACACCGGACTACACAGTGGAATTGGATAAACATAAAACATCCACGATGAAAACCAAAAGCAGTATAACCAAGTGAATAAATTCTGATATTAACTTATACAATTACCCTGCATTTAGAGGTTATTATTCTGGGCAAAAAGGGGGGATTTTCACCTCTGAATACAAACACACTTTCACAGAACGCTATCAGAACGAAATAACAGTAACAATAAAATCTGTTAATCCAGTAATTGCTGAATACTCTGATCCTTTTGAAGTAAATGATGTAGAGCTGTTGCTAAAGGAGTAGGTATACAGCTCGTATTTGGCGCTACTGATGAAGATTTTTTAAGTTTAATATTCCAACTACCTTTACAGCCAATACTCTATTACGTGCGCGTTATATTCGTGTTGATAACCGGCTATCAGCGGATCCAGCTAACGGTGCAACCACTTTTATGATTGAATATTATTTATCGTTATTCTATTTACCATCACAGCCTAAAAATCTCACTCCAATAGAGTCTATCGGAGTGAGTTATTTCAGCTTCAATTACACAGGTTCTTCAATCTGAAATATCGCTACATTATCCATTAAAAGCTGTGCTTTTTCGTCTAACATCATGGTAGATGTCGCACTTTGATCAACCAATGATGCATTTTGTTGTACTACTGTATCCATCTGATTAATTGCAACTGCTATTTGTTCAATACCCAATCGTTGCTCTTCAGAGGCAAGGCTTATTCCCTGCATAATTTTATTCACTTTGGTTATTGAAGAAACCATTGCCTCCATATGCTCACCGGTTTTATTCACCAACACCGTGCCATGAGAAACATCCGCCATAGACTCCTTAATAATCTGATGGATCTCTTTTGCTGCTTCTGCACTTTTAGCCGCTAAATTTCTTACTTCGGCAGCAACAACCCTAAAACCTCGACCTTGGTCACCCGCTCTTGCCGCTTCCACAGCCGCATTTAGGGCTAAGATATTGGTCTGGCTCGCAATGCTATTAATCACATCATTAATTTCACCCACTTTCACAGCACCATTTTCTATTTTTTTCATTGAATTAATGGCATCTTTCATAATACTTGACCCATCCATAGCAATGCTATTAGCTTCTGTGGTGATATCATTAGCCAATACTGTGTTTTCTGTATTATTAGCGACAGCTGTTTTTATCTCTTCCATGCTGGCAGCCGTTTGCTGCAATGCACTAGCTTGTTCTTCAGTGCGAGATGAAAGCTCTTGATTGCCTGATGCAATATCAGTTGCTTCTTTTTTCATCTCCAACGTCTCTTTTTTAACAGTAAAAATAGTTGACGTTAATGCACTTTGCATTTCACTAACATGTAAAAATAAAGTACCAAACTCATCATCTCTCTTGTTTGGTAATGTGAAGATTAAATTACCCTCACCCACTTTCTTTAGTATTTCCGACAGTAAATTAAGATTAAAAATAAATGTTTTATTTACCCACCGAATAACAAGACATAAAAGAATTGATGTAATAACAAATGACAAAACAGTCGAAAAAATAGAAATTTTAGTCATTAATGACTGCTGAAAACTAATTGTGGCATTATTTTTTGAGGTAATAGTAAAGTAATTATCAAACAATGAAGACAGTTGATTAAAATCTGCAAGAAATGCTTTATTGTTAAACTCTAGTGAGCTCGTATTATTTAGCGATAATACTAGTTTATCAACAAGGTTATTAAATAATTTAGCTGCTTTCTCTGCACTTTTTTGTGCATCATCTGTCATTTTTTTCTCTTTCACCCAATGGGTAATGATACTTTTTGATGTTGTTACAAGTGACTTATTTTGTTGAATAATTTTATCACGATAAGCATTGTCACTTTCTTTATTTTGTAGAAAGTTGTTGATATTCGAGCGTATTATCGCCAAATTATATCGCGCTTCTTGCAGATCAATAAAACGCGTAGAGAGCGCTTCAACCTGAACAAAATTAGATTGCATTTTATAAATAAGAAAAGACGATACTCCTGATGAGATAAAAAATATTAACAGTAATATCACCGAGCCAATTTGAGATTTTCTTTTAATATTCACAATAAATTTTACCGCCATAATTGGATTGATTAAACTTATTCTTTATCGGCTAGTTTATTTTTTATTTAAATAATTAGAAATAAAACCAAGCTATTATTTTAATTAAAGTTATTATTTTTATATAACAAGAAGGCTATTTTATTTTCTTTTATCATCTTTTATTTTATAAATTTAATAAATTATTAAATAATCCGACTAATATTATTATTAATTAATAGCTAATATTTTATTAAGAATAAACATAATAAAACAATAGGAGCTTATCTAGCCGATTATCAACTACCGTTCTCTCCTCTACCTCATTTCTGCAACAATGATATAATAAGTAAAATTTTCTTCGAACCCTGATGATTTACGGAGCTTAACTCTACTATGCAACCTCAGTTTGAAAACTCAAAAAACACCGTAAAAACGTTATCAGTGTTTGATTTTGATGGCACGCTAACCTATCACGACAGCTTTATTCCTTTTTTAAAGTTTGCTTTTGGGAAACGTAAATTTTCACGCCGTTTAATCAAAATGGTGTTGCCAACATTACGCTGTTTTAGACGCAAACTGACGCGTGATGAATTAAAAGAAGTGTTAATAAAAACCTTTTTAACCAACATTGATGAAAAATGGTTAAAAGAGAAAGCAGAGACCTTTTGCCAACTTTATTGGGCTAAATTAATGCGCCCTAAAGGACTGATTGCCGTTGCCGAAGAAGTGAATATTGGTGCTGAAGTCACGATTTGTTCTGCATCACCAGCAATGGTGCTACAACCTTTTGCAGATAAATTAGGCATCAAACTAATTGGCACCCAACTTGAAGTCATTGATGGTAAATTAACGGGCAAAATTATTGGTAATAACTGCCGTTGTGGTGAAAAAATACAGCGTTTAGAAAGTATTTATGGCGATTTAACTCAATACCATTTAAGGGCATGGGGGGATTCGCGCGGTGATCATGAATTGCTGTTAGCTGCTCAAGATCCTCATTGGCGTCATTTTCATACAAAAAATGCACAAGCTAAAAAATCGCCAATCAAAGTGACTGTAAAAAAATAACCGACAATCAACATATAACGAGTAATAAAGCGATTAAAAATAAAAAGCCCCCGTTTTAAACGAGGGCTTTTTTATGTAATGCTTGATTAATAAATAATAATCAACACATTAACTTAGATATTAACACCGTGCTGTGCGGCTAAAGCACCTAAACCACCGGCAAAACCTTGGCCTACGGCTTTAAATTTCCACTCTGCGCCGTGGCGATATAACTCACCAAAGATCATAGCAGTTTCTGTTGATGCATCTTCAGAAAGGTCAAAACGAGCAATCTCAGTATTATTGTCGTTATTATAAACGCGCATAAAACTGTTGCTTACCATACCAAAGTTTTGTTTACGGTTTTCAGCATCATAAATAGTCACTGCGAATACCAGTTTTTTCACTTCAGCAGGGATTTTTGACAAGCTGATTTTGACTTGTTCATCGTCGCCATCGCCTTCCCCAGTACGGTTATCTCCTTGGTGTTCAACGCTGCCACATGAGCTGACTTTGTTGTTAAAGAAGATAAAACTTGCGTCTGAAAGTACTTTTCCATCTTCACCGACCATGAATACTGACGCATCTAAATCAAACTCAGCGCCATCAGTCACGCGGGCATCCCATCCTAAACCAACCATCGCAACAGTCATTGCTGGTGCTTCTTTAGTTAGTGAAACATTACCACCTTTAACGAGGGAAACTGCCATATCAAAGCTCCTACTTTATTGAGTAAACTGGCAGCCATTTATTTATAATGGCTGTCAGTGATTAATATCTCATAACAATCTATCAAGAGGCATTGATGCCGTATTGTGCGCATACAGAGCCTAAACCACCAGCATAACCTTGACCAACAGCACGGAATTTCCACTCTGCATTATGGCGATACAGTTCACCAAATAACATCGCGGTTTCTGTTGATGCATCTTCAGTTAAGTCATAACGAGCGACTTCAATTTGGTCGTCATCATTAACTAAACGAATGAATGCACCTGATACTTGGCCAAAACTTTGGCGACGCGCTTGAGCATCATGGATAGTGACAACAAAGATAATCTTATCGACATCAGTTGGGATCATATCTAATTTGATTTTCAGTGCTTCATCATCACCGTCGCCTTCACCAGTACGGTTATCGCCAGTGTGAACAACAGAACCATCAGCTGATCTTAAGTTATTATAAAAAATGAAATCGGCATCGCTACGCACTTTTCCATTCGCTGCTAACAAAAATACAGATGCATCTAAGTCAAAATCTTGACCATCTGTAGAACGGGCATCCCAACCTAGTCCGACAAGGACGTTTTTCATCGTTGGGGCTGCTTTGCTCAGAGAGACATTACCACCTTTAGAAAGAGAAACGCTCATTTTTTAACCTCTTTAATTTTAGATTTTTATATTCTGATTTCTCAAGAATATTGATTATTCTTTTTTACCTTCATCTTCCTTTTTCTCTGGGAATACAAAGCTTGCAATAATTCCAAGAGCTAAAACACCAAGTACTACAAACAGACTGGTTGTCGCGGAGATGCTATATCCATGCTGCCAGATATGGTCGGTTGCATTCAAACCAAGTTTTGCAGCAATAAAGAACAACAGCACAATAACCGCTTTTTCAAGGTAAACAAGGTACTGTTTTAACGCTTCCAACACAAAGTAGAGCGTACGTAAGCCTAAGATTGCGAACATCATTGCACTATACACAATAAGTGGTTCACGGCTTACTGCGATAATAGCGGGAACAGAGTCGAAAGCAAACATCACATCAGAAAGCTCTACGACAGCCACACACAACATTAATGGTGTTGCATATAATGCCGCTTTGGTACCGCGCCCTATCGTAACATCTTTGTTTTCTGGCTTAGCCAGCTCAACATCAACTTCTTTTTGTGTTAATAAGAAAGCGTGACCACTGATTTTTGGCCATATCGGGAAAAATCTTTTTACTAAGCGGTAAGCGAGATGTTGTGAGTAATCTTCAATTTCTTCACTCTCATTACCACTTTTCAGCATCATGACTGCCGTCCAAGCAACAATTAGCGCAAATACAACTTCAACATATGGCCCTAAACTTAATAGTCCTGTACCGATAGCAACGAAGATCCCACGGAAAACGATAGCCCCGATAATCCCCCAATAAAGCACACGGTGACGGAAGCGATCTGGCACTGCAAACCATGAGAAAATAGCCATCATGACAAACAGGTTATCAACAGAAAGTACTTTTTCTAACGCATAACCCGTTACAAATAGGCTGGCGACTTCTGAACCATGATGAATGTAAAGGAATCCTGCGAATACCATTGCAATGGCAACCCAGAATAACGACCAAAATATGGCATTCTTCAATGAAACCGGCTTATCTGCTCTGTGCATAAATAAGTCGATAAAAATAGCGCCAATCGCAAGTACGATAAAAACAATGACAGTTTCTGTCGGAAAACCAATATGTGTGGATACCATAATAATTCCTGGACGGTTCCCTATATTAAATTAATTACAAACCAAACTCTGCGGGCTCAAAACCTAATGCAATAGCAATAGCACGCACAGCCTCTTTTTCATCATTGTCAAAATCACCATCGCTTTTCGCAACAGCGATACCAACACGAATAGCTAATTGCGCAGCTTCCGGCTGATCTTTCATCGCCAAAATATACTTCATCGTTTCGCCTTTACCGATTTCAGTATCAAACTCGAAACTCGTAATTAACTTATTAAAGAATTCGATAACTTCGGAAGTATCAAATACCTTAAGTTCATCCGATGCTTTTAAAAAACCCAACATCTTCTGTTTTTCTTCTGAACTAACACCGTCACTCGCAATCGCGATTCGAGCACAAACTGCAACGGTACCTTGCATAAACTTTTTGTTTTTAAAGCGACTAACTTGTTTAGCTAACTCAGAACGACCTGAATTAAAACCTTCTTTTAATTTATTGAAAAAACTCATGTTAATTTTCCTTTTATCGACTAGATCACTTAGAACCGGCTGTCCAGCGAAATCCCCACCCATAGGCATTATCCATATCACGGTGGCCTTTAAAAAACTCATTAAGACGTTCAACTTTTATCGAGCCGTTCTCGTTAACTAATCGAGCAATGGCACACATACCTCGGCCATTATTACCATCAGTTAAACGCGTTTCGATAGGTGGTTGGTCAGGTACATGAATGGTGACTACACCATCTGTTTTACTCCAATTTGGTACGCCTTCATAAATAAAAGCAAAAATCAGCACTTGCTTAATATTTTTCCATTCGCGCCCATTAACGAAAATCCACTCACCACCAGAAATATCACCTGTACGATCATCACCTTGTAACTCAACATAAGGCTCACGTTGGAAATCACCAAAACCGTTGCCTAATGCTTGAATAACCGATTTATAACCTTGTTGTAATTCAACAAATGCACCGATATCTAAATCGATACCTTTATTGCCACCAAACAAGCCACCAAGTAATCCTGAGTTATTGCTCTTTTCACGGTGCCAATTCAAGTTGATGCGAATTTTGCCAAAGTCATCACGCTTTGTAAGGCTAATAGCAGGCTTTTCTTTAGTTAAAGAAACCTTGCTTAAATTCACACTACTTGGTGCTGGTGCTGGAGTCGGTGCTGCTGGAGCCGGCGCTGGCGTAGGCGTAGGTGTAGGTGTAGGATCAGCAATATCAACACCAAAATGCTCAGCTAATGGTTTTAAACCACCATTAAACCCTTGTGCGATAAATCTAAATTTCCAGCTATCATTACGACGATATAATTCACCTAAAATTAATGCCGCTTCTTGGCGTCCATTGATTTCGACATTACCATTGGCAACCACTTCATTGTTGGCATCAACTTGAATAGAGAGTCGTTGCAAATTTGCAATAGTTTGTTGTCCGTCGCACGTTGCTGTAAACGCAATTTTATCAACATCAGGGCGTAAACGAGTTAAATCAACTGTAAACGAAGTGCTATTTCCTGAAGTTGCATAAATAATAGTACGGTCATCATTTGCTGTTTGACCATAAAACACCATATCCGTATCACCTTTGACTTTACCTGAAGCGAAAAGTCTAAACGCAGAAGCATCAACAGCTGCTCCAGATTGAATACGGACAATTAATGTTTGCGTCGGTACAGGAAGATTCCCGCCTGGTGTCATATTCATTTATCGCACCACCGTAGCCAAAATATCAGGCATCATGTCGTTAATTACGCGGCCTCGACAAGGCGCACCATAAGCAGTGAAGTCCCACTGTCCACCATTACGTTGTAGCGCAGCAATAACGATACCAGTATGAGAACCTTGTTCAGTTAACTTGTAATGAGCGAGTTCTTTGCTTGTTGTTTTATCTACAACACGGCAAAAAGCATTTTCAACTTCATTAAATGTCTGCCCACGGAAGCTATTTACCGTAAAAACCAAGTATTCAACATTGCTTGGTAAACGATTTAAATCGACAAAAATTGTTTCATCATCACCATCGCCATCACCCGTTAAATTATCGCCTGAGTGAACAACCGACTGACAGCTTGATTTTAGTTTACGAAACCAAATGGTATCGATTTGATGACCAGAGGCATCAAGCAAAACACAGCTGGCATCTAAATCAATAGAACCACCACCACCGAAAAGACCACCGAGAAATCCTTTTTTCTTAATCGGATCCCAGCCTAAACCAAACATTAAATGACTCAGTGTAGGTGCTTGTTTACTGAGAGAAACTGTTTGATTCTTGCTTAATGAAACCATAATTAACTTCCTTCAGAGGTAGAGTGAAATAACAAAGCCTTTTGCATTTAAATCTTTATGATGAAAAACATCATATCATGATGAAGTAGTTGAGCAAGTCTATTTTTACAACTCCAGGTTAAAGTTTTGTCAATGCGTTGATATATAATGTATTTTTATTATTACAACCACTCGCAACTTAAGAATAACCCTAACAGCAATCAGATAAATTATTAGCTTTTAAACTTATGTGAAATAAATCATATTATGATTGACACCAATCAAAGGAAACATCATGATTGTAGGATAAGTTTTCTAGCAACCTATCTCACGGTATAAAGATTAATGAACAACACGATTTGGTTAATGGAAGGGTTATCTTCCCAACGCGATATAATTCAAAGTGTTAAACGCTTTGCAGACCAACAACACCAAAAAATTACGTTGTTGGCTTCTCATCGTCATCCACGAAATGAGATTTTATCGCTAGCTGATAATGCTTTTTATGAACCTCAAGATGAGGCTCAACGTCTCGCATTTATCGTAGATACGGTTAAAAAACACCATGTCGATGCCATACATACCGGGCGAAACTGCGCATGGTTTGAAAACCATCGTAACGACATTGAATCATTAGGTGTTAAATTAACAACAGGCGCTACTAGCCTTGAACAGCTGCAACTTGCTGATGATAAAGTCGCATTTGCACAAGCAATGGAACAATGTGGTTTACCTGTAGTGCCCTCTATTTGTATCACTGCTATTGATGAGCTAGAAAAGCAGCTTAAAAACCCCGTTTTTGGTGACATCCCTTTGTGTATCAAACCAGTAAAAGGCATCTATGGTATGGGTTTTTGGTGCTTTGATAACACGATTTCACCAATGGCAATTTTTAGTCACCCTGAAAATCGCCGAGTAAATCCTCAGCAATATCTTAATGCGCTAAAACAAGTTGAACACTTTGAGCCAATGGTGCTCATGCCTTATTTACCAGGGCCTGAATATTCTGTAGATATGGTAGTTGAACAAGGCGAGGTCATTGCAGCAGTCGCTCGTCGTAAAGAAGGGGCGATTCAGCACCTAGAAATCTCTGGTGAAGCTTATGAGTTGGGCAAAGCTTGTGCCACAGCGATGAAAGCCGACGGAATTGTAAATGTACAAACCCGTAATAATCATCAAGGCCGCCCTCTATTACTTGAAATCAATATGCGCCCTTCTGGCGGTATTGGCTATACCCAACATTGCGGCATCAACCTTGCCGGAATTTTTGCCCTACGCCAATTAGATTTAATGAGTGTTGAAGCAGCAAAAGCTGAAAATAGCCATTTTTCACCAACAAAAATACGTTCAATCACCGATTCTGTTGTGTTTAATTCCACACTGACAAACTTAATAAGTACGGATAATAATTAATAATGAATAGCATGACTGACCCTTTAGTTTACCGTCGTCATCTTACCTGTGGCACATTAAGCGTAACGCCAAACTGCCCAATAGAGTTACTTGATGAGTTATTTGATATTGCTGAAAGACGCAATCCTAAACGTGCTTTCCTTTTTGTAAGTAAAGTATTAGGTCGTCATATTCCAGTTTCACCTAACACCATGCGCAGTGTTTACCAAAAAATTGCTAGACAATTTCCTGACACTCTTGAAGGCCCAGTGCTTTTTATTGGTATGGCAGAAACAGCAGTTGGCCTTGGTGCTGGCATTTTTGATGAAGTCAGAAATCGTTATAACAATGCGGTGTACTTAACATCAACTCGTCATCCAATTGATCATGCTGATTTACTGTGTGAGTTTAAAGAAAATCACAGCCATGCCACTGATCACTTGCTCTATTTACCGCAAAATACACAGCAACGTCAATGGGTGCAGCAAGCGCAAACTGTTGTATTAATTGATGATGAAGCGACCACTGGTAATACCTTTATCAATTTGCTTTCTGCACTACGCGAAGATGGCGGCCTATGCCAGATAAAACAGGTTATCACAGTTACACTGACCGATTGGAGTGAAAACGCTATCGCACAGCGTTCACCATTACCCGTAAAAACTATTTCATTAGTACAAGGAAAATGGCTCTGGGAAGCCAACCCTGATGCGCCGTTACCAATAATGCCGAATGTAAATGTGACCGCATCTGGCCATGTCACTATTACTGGAAAACAGAGCTGGGGACGTTTAGGAATGACAACGCCAGCAAATGATTTAGGTACATCTGTTCAAGCATCAGAAGATGAAGAAATTCTTGTTTTGGGATCTGGCGAGTTTGTATGGGAACCATTCTTACTCGCAGAACGTCTTGAAAGACAAGGTGCATCAGTGAAATATAGCTCAACGACACGCTCACCAATTGCAACCAATTTTGCTATTCAGTCAGCAATTACATTTACAGATAACTATGGTTTAGGTATTCCTAATTTTGTGTATAACGTTGCTCACCAGCAATTTGATCGCATAATTCTTTGCTGCGAAACGCCAACAGAGAGCGTAGATCCTCAGCTTATTAATGCACTACAAAAAGTTGCGCCTATTGTCGAGGTGCTAAGTTATGACTAAAC
Source organism: Proteus hauseri (assembly GCF_004116975.1). NCBI lineage: Bacteria > Pseudomonadati > Pseudomonadota > Gammaproteobacteria > Enterobacterales > Morganellaceae > Proteus > Proteus hauseri. The sequence goes on from NZ_CP026364.1 coordinate 880,176, forward strand.
CGGTTATTTTTTCTGACTTAGACGACACACTATTTCAAACGCGTCGCAAAATGGTTGATGAACTTAATTTAGAGCCTTATCAAACTGGTGCGCTTGATCGAAGCTTACAACCTCGAAGTTTTATGACTGAAGAACAAGCCATGTTAGTAAATTGGTTACTGGAACACGCTGATTTAATTCCCGTTACCGCACGTGGTACAGAAGAAATCAGCCGTGTTTCTATTCCGTTCCATTCTTGGTCGATAACCACTCATGGAGCCGTCATATTAACCCCTGAAGGTAAAGCAGATAAGCAGTGGCAAGCTATGATTACTCAGCATCTTTCGGCTTATACTCAACGCTTACTTACCTTGCAAAAATTTATTACTGATGTAATGGCAAAACGTCAAATCGATGGTTGGGCACGAATTAACTATGAATATGGTGATTTACCTATTTATTTAGTGATGAAACATAATGACAGCACAAAACTCGATGAATTGAATGCTATAGGTGATGAGTTAGAAGAAACCCTCTCAACCGATGGCTTTTATATTCATCGCAACAGTAACAATATTGCGTGGCTACCTGAACCAATAGAAAAAGGGAAAGCGGTCACTTATTTGCTCAATAAATTAAAAGCTGAGCGAGGTATTTTTCCTGTTATTGGTTTAGGTGATAGCTTAAGTGACCATCGCTTTATGAAATTATGTAGCTGGTTTGGTATGCCGCGTCAAAGTCAGTTTGCGGATGCCATTAATAGCAAAATTTTTGGAGAACAACCATGATGGATCATAAGCCTTTTTCAGGCTCTTATTTATCGGGTGATGTCGATTTTTTACTGCAACCCGTCAATATTGAAATGACCCCTGTTGAAATAAAAGAAGAACTGATTCAATCAGGTAAACTTCACTATTCCGATATGTTAAGTCAAGAGCCAGAGCCGACTCAGTGGCATTTAGATCTGTTTGAAAAAGCACTTGAAACGGGAGCCTCTCGTTTAGCCAATGAAGTGGTTATGTTAGCGAAAGCGTTAATCCAGCGCTTTGGTGATACACCCATTATTTTAACTAGTTTAGTGCGTGCTGGCGTGCCTTTAGGGGTTATGCTGCAACAAACGCTCCGTAAAATGGGCAAAAACTCTTATCACTATGGCATCAGCATCATTAGAGATAGAGGCATTGATACCCAAGCGCTTTCGTGGATAGAAGAACGTCACGGTACGCAAGGTATTGTTTTCGTTGATGGTTGGACGGGAAAAGGTGCAATCACCGGTGAGTTAATTCGTTCACTATCAGGAAGAGAAGGCTACCCAGCTCAACCCCGATTAGTCGTATTAGCTGACCCTTGTGGCTGCGCATGGTTAAGCGCTAGCGATGAAGATTGGCTAATCCCTTTTGGTATTATGGGGGCACCTGTTTCCGGTTTGATTTCACGCTCAATTTGGACTCAACAAGGTTTTCATGGTTTTGTAAACTGCCAACACCTAAAACAATATGAGTGCAGCCGCTATCTAGTCGATACAGTAGCCAAATCTATTGATAAGCTTGATATCCCAAATGTGGATATTGCGACTTTCAAAGAACAACAGTCAGATTTAAAAAAACTTAGCGAAAACGTCGTTAGTTCACTTGCAAAAAAATATGATATTTCAAATATCAATCGTATAAAACCCGGTATTGCTGAAGCCACACGCGCCGTATTACGCCGTGTACCCGATCATGTTTTAGTGAGAAAAATAACAGATCCCGATGTTGCCCTGCTGGTTTATCTCGCTCAGGAAAAAAATATCGCTGTTATCGAAGCTGGAGATGCTATCGGACAATATCGTGCAGTGACTATCATTAAAAAGGTGAAATAATGATTGAACGATTATCCCCTTGGAATTTAGGGGCAACACTCTATATGCCAGCAACTCGTACTGACATTGCACAGACTGTTATTAATCAAAAAATTGCAGGATTACGCTCACTTATCATCTGTTTAGAAGATGCGGTAAGTGAAGCAGATATTCCTGTTGCATTACAGAATTTAAAAACGCTGTTAAACACCTTGGCACAAAACAAGAAAAACAGTGATTGCAGCCATTGGCCACTGCTTTTTATTCGCCCTCGTCATACCGAAATGGGCCAATGGATCACTGATAATTTAGACCTCAGCGCTATTGATGGTTTTGTATTGCCTAAATTTACTCAAGCGTCGCTACCCGTTTGGTGGGACATCATGGAAAACACGCATTTGTGTATGATGCCAACCCTTGAAACTGAAGAAGTATTTGATGTTATTCAAATGACTGAGCTGGCAAATTTGCTACTTACTCATCCTTGTCACAATCGAATTATTGCTTTGCGTATTGGTGGAAATGACTTAATGAATGTGATTTCCCTGAGAAGAAATCGTCATTTAACACTTTACGATGGCCCGATGGGATATGTCATAAAAATGCTAGTGGCTGTATTTGGTGCTCGTCAGTTTGCACTAACAGCACCTGTTTGCGAACATATTGATGATCACCAAATTATGGATAAAGAGCTCGCACTTGATATCGCCAATGGCCTTGTTGGTAAAACGGCAATTCATCCAAAACAGATCCACAAAATTGAGCAAGCATTAATGGTTTCTCAATCGGATCACTCAGATGCATTACGTATATTAAACTCCACACAAGCGGTGTTTAAATCTCAAGGTGCAATGTGCGAACCCGCAACACATCGTCGCTGGGCGCTAAGTGTTTTAACAAGAGCAAAAATTTATGGCATTATGCCTAATCAACAAAATAATGCTCAGCGCTTTAATGTCACGTGATATTAATTTTTATCGCTATTAATATTACGTTTAATATTTAAAATATATTTTGTTGTTGATATTTATTTTGAATATTTTTTACTTACACCGCTATAACTAAAGTTTTATTCTTTAGTTATAGCTCAATAAAAGAGCAATATTCTTTTATGTTGTAATGTTAAAAATAATATATTTTTTCACTTTACTTATTATTTTATACTATATTTAACATATGACTTATTTCAAATTATTCTTAAATAAAGAACATAAGAATATCAGATAATAATGTCTGAATGTTTTAACATACGAATTACAGATAAGTGGTAACTAAGCATGCAACTAAGCACTCGTCAGGTCAGAGTCTTTACACTGGCAACGCTTTTAAGCCCAGGGAAAAAGGTTCCAACAATTAAAATTATTTCAGCTCTTGAATGTTCAGAGCCTACGCTCACTCGTGTATTAAAAGAGATAAGAGACTCCTATGGTGCTGAAATAAAATACAGTAAATCCTCTCGTGCTTATCAAATGACTGAGCGCGGACAGCTTGATAACAAAACATTACGCCGTATGCGAGAAGCACTATCTGCACATGAAGAGCTGCGTCACCATGAAATGGCTAGTCGTGTTTATCTCGATAAAGATAAGAAAAAATCTGTTTCATTATCATTAAAAATGTCAGCATTACGTAAAATAGATAGGCTATCACATTTAAATGACTCAACACGAAGCGAAGCAGTTGAATTATTAGTTGATAACTATATTGAACACTTAATCCTTGCTGCATCACAAAAAGAAAAATAGTTATTCATTATCTGTTCATTTGATAAACTTGATATTTAAACCCCCTCTAAATATCAAGTTATTTTATAATTATTATTAACTAGTCATTGATTATTTTTAAATATCTTATATTAAAACTCAATTAACACCTTATTATAAAAAATAATTAATTAAATATAAATAATGATACTCATCAAATATTAATTATTATAATAGAATGCTATTATTTTAGTTAATCACATACAACATAATGAAAAATAAGAAATTTAGTCTAAAATCTTTATTTTTATTGTTTTGTGTTTTTTTTCTGATTTTTTATATCCTAATTTAGATTAAATTAACAGCTCCCTTTATTAAATACTCAAAAAATGAGTATCAATAAAACAGAAAAAAGCAGATTTTAGTTTAATATTATTTTTATCTTTCTTTTTATAGGATCTTATTTCAGATTAATAATATTGGATAGTCATCACTGCCTTTTTACCTTATTTAAATTAAACTAAGCATAATCTCAATTGAAAGGATACGTGAATCAATTAGTATATTAATGCGTATTCCTATCTAAATAACAGGATAAATGCATGAGAAGATTGCCAGTTTACCTTTTGCTTGATACCTCCGGCTCTATGTATGGCGCTCCCATAGAAGCAGTCAAAAATGGCGTTGAAATGCTCTTATCAACATTGCGCCAAGACCCTTACGCGTTAGAAACAGCTTATGTTTCAATCATTACTTTTAATTCATCTGCGCAACAAGTAGTACCACTTACTGATATCATCAATTTTAAATCACCAGAATTAACTGCAAGTGGCACTACAGCCCTTGGTGAAGCATTAACATTACTAACAAACTGCATTGAGCGTGAAGTACAGAAAACCACAGCTGAAACCAAAGGTGATTGGCGACCTATCGTGTTTATCATGACAGATGGCGCACCCACAGATGAGTGGAAAAAAGGCATAGAAAAATTCAAAACAGCACGAACAGGAGTTGTCATTGCATGTGCTGCTGGGCAAGCTGCTCAAACCGATATTCTTAAAAATATTACCGAAATTGTATTGCAGTTAGATACCGCAGATCCCACAACCATAAAGTCATTCTTTAAGTGGGTTTCTGCCAGTATTTCCGTAGGTAGTCAGAAAGTTGATCTCAGCAAAAAAGATATCAGCAATCTTGATGACTTACCGCCACCGCCTCCAGAGGTTAATGTTGTACTTTAAAAAGGAATGAATATGTCTGTCAGTTTAAAAAAAGGACAAGGTATTAGTTTAAAGAAAAATGAATATGACCTTTCATCTGTCACCATTGGCTTAGGTTGGGATATCAACGAAGAAAAACGTGGGTTTCTTGGCGGGCTTTTTGGTAAGAAAAGTGAAGAGTATGATTTAGACGTTATCGCATTTTTGTGTGGTGCTAATGGCAAAGTTAACGATCTGGGTCAAATTGAAGGTGGCCAACCTTCTCTAGTCAATGGCGATATTATTTTCTTTAATAGCTTAAAACATAAATCAGGACAAATCTGGCTAACGGGTGATAACCGCACCGGTGCGGGTGATGGCGATGATGAACAAATTATTGTTAAGCTCAATACCCTTGATGATAAATTTACCAAAATCGTCTTTATTGTTCAGATTTATAATGGCAAAGAGCTGCAACAACACTTTGGTAAAGTGCAAAATGCTTTTATTCGTGCTGTCGATGCCAAAAATATAGAAATGGCGCGTTTTGATCTATCCGGTGGAGAAGCCTTTAATAATCAACGCTCAATGCTTTTCGCTGAATTAGTCAGAGAAGAGAGCGGTTGGAAACTTAACGCCATTGGTGAACCTTCAAGTTCAGATAGCTTTGTTTCTTACTTAAAGGATTTCACCTAAATGAGAAGATTACCGGTTTATCTTCTTATTGATACATCAGGTTCAATGAGAGGCGAATCTATTCATGCGGTTAACGTAGGCATACAAACTATGCTTAATGCATTAAGGCAAGATCCTTATGCATTAGAGAGCGTACATATCTCAATTATTACTTACGATAATGAAGCTCGTGAATTTATTCCAATGACAGCATTAGAGGATTTTCAATTTTCTGATATCACCGTTCCTAGCTCTGGTGGCACCTTTACAGGGGCGGCACTGGAATGCTTAATCAAATGCGTTGATCGTGACATTAAACGTTCCAACGGTGACCAAAAAGGCGATTGGCGTCCACTGGTTTTCTTAATGACGGATGGCACACCGTCAGACTCTTACGCTTATGGTGAAGCAATCAAAGAAGTTAAAAAACGCTCGTTTGGTTCTATTATTGCTTGTGCTGTAGGCCCAAAAGCAAAGCATGACCATTTAAAAGCATTAACTTCTCAAGTTGTGGCATTAGAAACCTTAGATTCTAATGCATTTTCAGGCTTTTTTAAGTGGGTATCAGCGAGTGTGGCATCAGGAAGTTCAAGTGCAGGTGTAAATACAGATAACAAAGACACCCTACCGCCGCCGCCACCTGAAATTCAATTGGTATTGTAATCAAACAAAGCAAAGCGTCTTTACTGCGCTTTGCTTTATTTTTATGTGCTCGTTTTGTTAAGTTTCATATTTTCTTGCGCATAAAAGCAATACTTTAATAACGATAAAACGCTCTGATAAAAGAACATAAGGTATAACGATGAGAAGGCTACCGATTTTTTTTGTACTTGATTGCTCAGAATCGATGATAGGCGAAAATCTAAAAAAGATGAATGATGGTCTAACAACGATTATTAGTGATCTCAGAAAAGATCCTCATGCACTAGAAACTGCTTGGGTATCTGTTATTGCCTTTGCTGGAATGGCTAAAACTATTGTGCCACTGACAGAAGTTGTCTCTTTTTATCCACCACAATTACCTCTTGGGGGTGGAACTTCTTTAGGTAGCGCATTAAGAGAATTATCACACCAAATTGAAACTCAAGTTAAAAAAACTACAACAGAGCAAAAAGGTGATTGGAAACCCGTTGTTTATCTTCTTACTGATGGTCGTCCTACTGATGATTACGCACAAGAAATCACACGTTGGAAAGAAAAGTACGCCAACAGAGTTAATCTTATTGCTATTGGATTAGGATCCAGCGCCGACCTACATGTGCTATCGCAATTAACAGAAAACGTATTGTTATTTACTGAAGCACAAGAAGGTGATTTTACTCGTTTTATTAAGTGGATAACCATGTCCGTGGTTTCTCATAGCCGTAGTGTTGGCGAAGAAGCGCCACCACTTTTAAGTAAAACAGAACATATTGTTCGTTTAGCCAAAGATGATATTGCTCGCGCTTATGATGAATCCTGTGTCACTTTTGTTGGTCGCTGTAATCAAACCCGCTCAGCTTATTTAATGAAATATGAACGCCCACCAATGGCTTCTTCAGGTCTCGATTTTAAACTTAATTTAAATGGTTTTAACTTAACGGGTTGCTATCCACTTAATGAAGATTATTTTACTTGGAGTGATCACAGCGCAACTACATACCAAGTAAATACCAGTGAATTACACGGTACGCCGAGCTGTCCTTATTGCGGTAATGCAACGGCATTTGCAGTCTGTCAATGTGGAAAACTACTTTGTGTTAATGGGCCAGAAACCGTTATTTGCCCTTGGTGCGATAATACAATTACCTTTAATGACAACAGCAACCAATCTGATTTTGATGTAACACGAGGTAAAGGCTAATGGATAAAACAGCCACACTAACCAAACTGCTTATTGATAGCGTTATTACACAATATCGTCTGCCATTATCAGAAGAGATGCTTATTGCACTGTATGAAGATATTGAATTAGCTCAGGCTATCAATGCTATTGCTATGCAAATCAAAATAAAAGCAGAAGACTCACAAGAAAAAAATAATACACAAAAAAATGAAGATCCTCTGTTACTTCTGCTTTTACCACCAGCACAAGAAACTATGCCCAAAATAGAAACAGAAGTTATAGCTAACATTGAAGCAGTTGAAATAAATAAAATAACAACGGAAGAAACGACCACATTAAAACCTGGTCAAATTCCACAAAACGCCTCGTCTTTGCTAACTAAAAAACCTTTGGTTCGCAAACCAATTGCACAAATTACGATTTCAAATGCCAAAGTCGGCACTGAATTTAATTCTACTGTTGGAATAACGCTAGATACCCATAAAAACGCAGAAATAGGATCTATTTTAATCCCTGATGATCTCGGTATTCACTTTGATCCTAAAACCCAATCGTTAACGGGAATGCCGACTAAAAGCGGTAATTTTACACTAACTGTAAATTGGATTTCTGAACAAGAGCACTACAGTAACGAGATCTTACTCATTATTAATCCTGATCCTCGTAGTTTATGGAAAATTAACGAACCACCAGCCGATAGCCCGTATCCTAAAAAACATATTGATAGCAAAGTTATTATTGAAGATGGCATAAGTATTGCCGCAGCCAGCCGTCGTGGACGCTCTCACGAACATGCAGGAACATTTCGCGATGATGACTTTTATATTCACCACGACAAGCAAAGTAAATGGAATATTTTAATTGTCGCTGATGGTGCAGGTAGTGCGCGCTATTCTCGAGAAGGCTCACGTATTGTCACCAATATTGTGAGTGAATATCTACAAGAACAGCTCAAGGTTGATAAAAACCCAGCGTTAGCGCCTTATCTTAAAATTATTCATCAATGGGATAATAAAGATGAGAAAAAACAAGTTGGAAACTTTTTTTCTCGTCTTTTTCACAATGCTTCACAGCTCGCCGTTAATCACTTAAAAAACGAAGCTATCCGCGTTAATGAACCAGTAAAATCTTTTTCTACCACGTTATTAGCGACTGTTTCTTTACAGATTGATGATGCTATTTTTGCTGCTTCATTCTGGATGGGTGATGGCGCTATTGCTGCATTTAGTCCTACTGGTAATGTGCGCTTATTAGGCGTGCCTGACAGTGGTGAATATGCTGGACAAACTCGTTTTCTAGATGATAGCGCAATTAATGATAATGCCTTTAATCTGCGCATTATGATTGGTAAATGGACTGATGTTTCTCATCTTATTTTAATGACAGACGGTGTTTCAGATCCCTATTTTGAAACCGACAACGGTTTAAAAAACACGGATAAATGGACAGCATTAGTTAATGAAATATCACCTTGTTTAGCGATACCTGAAAATGCAGATAAAGCGCTTGTAGAGTGGTTAAATTTCTTTTCCGCAGGTAATCACGATGACCGCACCATTATTGTGGCTTGGTGATCATTTAAACAAGAGAATTGGTGATTTTTATGGCAGATATCATTACCTGTACAACGCAAAGTGGAAAAACAATCCAGTATGTAAATGAAATCATTGGCTCTGGATCAATGAAAGATGTCTATTTTTCCCCTGATAAAACCTATGTTGTCGCCTTTTATAAAACACAACAAAATGCGCAGGCAAAAGATCGTATCGATATGATAACCAGTTCATATCGTCATAATATATTCGAACAAAGCGGGGGCGATTATTGGAAAAATCTCTTTTGCTGGCCTACCGATGTAGTAGAGCATCAAGGTAAAATTGGTATTGTTGTCCCAACTTATCAATCGCATTTCTTCTTTAAATATGGCTCTAAAAATAACGACTTTCTGGCGATAAAAGGCCGAGAAAAAGAAGGCAAATGGTTTGCGAGTGCCAATAACCAGAATAAATTTCTCGATCCTCGTGAACGCGGCAATATGTTGAATTACCTTAAAGTCTGTTTATTACTTGCTCGTGCTGTACGCCGAATGCACGCTGCGGGCTTATGTCACAGTGATCTTAGCTATAAAAATGTGCTTATCGATCCTGAGCAGGGTCATGCGTGTGTTATCGATATTGATGGATTGGTCGTTCCCGGAAAATACCCACCAGATGTAGTAGGAACGCCTGATTTTATTGCACCAGAAGTAGTGGAAACCAGCCATTTACCAAAAGAAGATCCTAACCGCATATTGCCCAGTATCTCAACAGACAGACATGCGCTTGCTGTATTGATTTATATGTATCTATTTTATCGCCACCCATTACGTGGTGGTAAAATTCACGATCTTGACGATGAAATGCGAGATGAAACCCTTTCTATGGGGGAAAAAGCGCTTTTTATTGAACACCCTACAGATAAAAGTAACGCAGTAAAATTAAATCAAGTGAGACCTTCTTCTCTGCCTTGGGCTGATCCACAAAAAATCCCTTACACCATTATGGGTCCTTATTTAACGCCGCTGTTTGAAAGAGCCTTTATCACGGGATTACACGACCCAACCCAACGCCCAACAGCAGATGAATGGGAAACCGCACTGGTAAAAACGGTAGATTTAGTTCAGCCCTGTCAAAATAACGATTGCGAACAGCAATGGTATGTTTTCTCTGGAAAAACACATCCCGTTTGCCCTTATTGCCACACACCTTATAAAGGCCAATTACCGATTTTAAATCTCTACTCCTCACGTAAAGCCGGTAGTTTTAGACCTGACGACCACCGCTTAATGGTATGGAGCAATCAGTCTCTCTTTCCGTGGCACGTTAATCGCCTTATCGCCCCCAATGAGCGCACTACAGATGAACAAAAAAAACGCGTGGGTTACTTTGTTTATCACAACTCAACCTGGTGGCTAGTTAACGAACGTATTGATGGATTAATGGTATTACCAGAGAAAAAGCCAATCCCAGTAGGGGATAAAATTGCTCTAACTGATGGGCTGCAATTTGTTTTATCTGCCGAGGAAGGTGGAAGGCTTGTTGTGGTACAGTTAGTGTCAAATTAACGATAATTAGAGAATAATCCTATTATTAATAAAGGGTTATTCTCTTTTTATTCATGTGATTTCACACTGCTTTTGTTAAGAAATTAGTTTCTATTCGATAATTTGAACTCTATTATCATTTTTAAATCACTAATAGGTTTTCCGGTTTCATAACGCCAGTGTTCCATAGCATGAATAAGCGACAAACCAAAAACATTCACTAAAGGGGTATCTAACATTCGAATATTTTGTACTTGCCCATTCTCATCAACATCAAACTTAATCTCTAGGCTACCTTCAATTTTTGCTTCTTTAGCTCGCGCGGGATAATAAGGAAGTTGCTGTGATAAAGCTTGCGGTTTTTCCTCGCTCAGTTTATCAAATTCCTTTTGTATCGGTTTTTGCGTATCAGATTGCGCTTTTAGTCGTGTCTCAAGTGCATTAGCTTGAGCGGTTTGAATGGTGTAATCAGCAAATAAAAAAATGCTACTGACTAAGCTAAAAATGATAAATTTAGTTTTCATTCTTCTTCTTTTAAAATCAGATATAAGATTTATATACATTAACACTTCTAATAATTATTTTTATTTTCAATTGATTATTTAGTTAAGAAAAATTATCTAATCTGTCATATTTTAGCTATTTTCTTAAATAAAAGATAAATCACATTTTCTACTCATCCATGCTCAGTTATGGGCAAATATTCAATATTGGCTACCAAGATCCCAGTTTATTAAGCTCCATTATTTACAATACCGCACAGTGATAATTGGAGGCATTAATGAAAACTAAAAATAAAATCAATGTGCTAGAACTTATTTCGCCAGAAATGCAGCAAGTCATGCAATTTTATGCAGATAATCCGCAGCCAGCGCCTGAAAGTAACGATTACCCCGCTATGCGTCTTGCTTATAACCAAGATAGACGTTATTGGAATGCCGATGCACCTGAAATGTTTAGCATAAACGATATTTCAGTTAGCACATCTTATGGACAAGTGTTAACTCGTATTTATAAACCTGTAGAAAAAACACCAGCAACACTATTTTATCTTCACGGTGGGGGCTTTATTTTAGGTAACTTAGATACTCATGATCGGATTATGCGTTTACTCGCACGTTATAGCGGATGTACGGTTATTGGTATCGATTATTCATTATCACCAGAAGCATATTATCCACAAGCAATTGAAGAATCAGCGCAAATTTGTCAGTTTTACCATCAAGAGGCACAAAAGTATGACATAAACATGTCAAATATTGGTTTTGCGGGCGATTCGGCGGGCGCCATGTTATCTCTTGCTGTTGTACTCTGGTTACGAGATAACAACATTCACTGTGGCAATATTTGTGCAGCTTTGCTGTGGTATGGCTTATATGGATTACGCGATTCCACCAGCCGCCGACTTTATGGTGGTGAATGGGATGGCTTACGCCAACAAGATTTAGAAGAGTACGACAACGCCTATTTAACTGCATTGGGCAATAGAAATTCCCCTTATTACTGTTTATTTAACAATGACTTAACTTACGATATTCCTCCTTGTTTTATTGCTGGGGCACAATATGATCCGTTAATTGATGACAGCATTACACTATTTAAAACTCTAGAAGCCCACCATTTACCTTGTGAATATAAAATGTATTCCGGCACATTACATGCCTTTTTACATTACTCTCGTATGATGAAAATCGCTGATGACGCCATACGCGATGGCGCCAACTATTTTGTAAAACAACTTACTGATTAAAACTCAAGATTACGAATAAAACGATAATCTGCTGACGCCTCTTTTAGTCGATAAAGACTTGCGGGGCGTCCTCTTTCAGCACGTTTTTCACCGGTATCAATCAATAAATCTGCTTGTTCAATACGCCTACGGAATGATTTTTTCTGGATAGCTTTACCAATTAAAATCTCATGTACATGCTGTAATTCGGGCAAGGTAAACACTTCAGGTAATGCAAAACCAGGTACTATCGAATAGAGTGATTTCTGTTTCAAGCGCTCTCTTGCTTGATCAACTAATTCATTATGATCAAACGCTAATGTTTTTTGAGCAACGTCATCTATAGGTAGCCACATAACGCTATCTACCGATTCAATATGAGTTTCACATGCTTGATGCGCAATTAACGCGGTATAACACACGGTCACCGACCACCCTCTTGCATCACGCTGACTATTACCGACAGCACAGAGTTGTTCAATATAAGGGGGCGTAACACCCGTTTTCTCTTTTAACTTACGCAATACTGTATCTTCTAAACAACTATCTTGAGCTTCATCGACAAACCCACCAGGTAATCCCCATTTCCCTTTTTCAGGGTGATCACCTCTTTTAACCACCAGCACCTTTAACATCTCTTCATGATAAGTAAATAACACCGCATCAACGGTGATAAGCGGAGATAAAAAATCACGACGGTTATAACTGGCTAAAAAATGTTGCTCATTCATGGTGTCAGCTTTATTAAAAAAAGATGCCTCTATTTTAGAGCGAAATGTTGGAAAATCAAATTTTGTCATAAAGACACTAAATCTGTTGACAATGATAGTGTCTATAAGACACAATGCAGTTATTGTCATAAGGACACTAATTGGAGACGTACTATGTTTAACTTAAATTATTTCAAAGCAGATTCATCAACCTTTATTATCAAATCAGTTAACGGCAAAATTCGCCAGCAAGGTAAAGGACTGAGTTTTTGGTATAACGCCGCGACTACCTCAATTGCAGCATTACCTTTAAACGCACAAGAAGCCCCTTTTATCTTTAATTTTCAAACTGCGGACTACCAAGGTTTACGCATTCAAGGACAGATCTCTTTTCAAGTGAAAGAACCTGAAAAAGCGGCTGAAGTACTCAATTTTAACTTAAGTAAAAATGGCAAATCGTATGCCTCTGAAGATCCACTAAAGCTCAGTGATCGTGTGGTACGTATCGCTCAAACTTTAATTCAAGCAAAAATTCAAAGTACTCCACTACGAGAAGCCTTGTTGTTGAGTCAATCTTTAGTCTCTTTTGTGATGTCACAACTTGTACAGCATCCGTCATTAGATGCATTAGGAATAGCTATTCTTGATGTCTCTATTGCGGCAATTACACCTTCACCAGAAACCTTAAAAGCATTAGAAGCCCAAGCAAGAGAATCGCTACTTAAAGAAGCGGATGACGCTATTTATGCACGCCGTAAATTTTCAGTAGAACAAGAACGCACCATTAAAGAAGCTGAGCTAGAAACCGACTTATCGGTACAACGTAAAAGACAAGAAATCGAAGAAGCACGATTAGAAAACGAGCGTGCGCTATTACGTGAACAAGCTGAAATTGAAAAAGAGCGATTAGAAGCCAAAGTCAATGCAGAAGCCAAGCGTAAAGAATTAGTCGCTTTAAGTGCTGAAAACCAACGCACACAATCACAAGCCGATGCCTATGCCATTGAGGCAACAATGCGTGCTTATCGTGAATTACCCGTTGAAAATCTAAAAGCCATGGCATTAGCCAAAATGGATTCTCAGCAATTAATGGCAATGGCATTTGAAACCTTAGCGCTTAATTCAGGAAAAATTGGTGAATTAAATATTACCCCTGACCTCTTCAGCCAATTTATGAAAAAAGGAAACAAATAATGGAAAACAATAAAGAAGTTAGATTTGTGCTGGTGATGCGCAAAAGCCGTCTACAGGAATTAATTGAACGCTTTAACACTTGGTCACAAGCCAAGTTTTATTTAGAACATAACAATGTTGAGGTAAAGGATTACCTCAACGAACATAATTTGTATCAAAAGCAATTAACTGAAGCGGAATTAATTCTCAAATCATTTGGTCGCTTTCAATTATTGGAAAGAACGTTATTACCTAGCTATCAATTCGCTGCTCACGATATTGTGGTCGTCATTGGTCAAGATGGGCTTGTGGCTAACACACTAAAATATCTTACAGGACAGCCAGTTATTGCCATAAATCCAGACCCATCACGTTGGGATGGCAAACTCTTACCATTTGAAATTGGACAACTAAAACAAACTGTTATTAATACGCTAAATGAGAAAATGCCTTTTAAAGCCGTCACTTTTGCCCAAGCAACAACTAACGATGGCCAATCATTATTAGCAGTAAATGACCTCTTTATTGGTCCTAAAAGCCACACTTCAGCGCGTTATATTTTGCAATGGGAAGGTGCGAAAGAAGCACAGTCATCTTCAGGGATTATTGTTTCAACTGGATTAGGCTCAACAGGCTGGTTTCAGTCTATTTTAGCGGGCGCGATGGCGATTACAGGCAGCACCTCCCATCCTTTTTTACAAGGATTTAGTTGGGGAGATAAAAAACTACAATTTAGTGTCAGAGAGCCCTTTCCAAGTAAAACAACTGGCATCGCCCTTACTTTTGGCACTATTGATGCAAATTCGCCTTTAGAATTGGAATCGCTAATGCCAGAAAATGGCATTATTTTCTCTGATGGTATTGAAGACGACTATTTACAATTTAATGCAGGTTGTATCGCAAGTATCGGTATTGCTGATATACAAGGGCAACTGATTAGCCCTAAATAGTATCAAAGCTTGCATTATTGCTAATTAAACACGCTAATTGCAAATACTAATATCAGTGCAATGACAACGATATCACTTTGAAGCAAAGATAAACTTTTTAGCCAAACGCTATCTCAATCAAGCAAAGTTAACACAAGTTAAGTATTGAAATTATTCAAATAGAAAGTTTAACAGCAAAATATTTAAGTTTATTTAGTAACGTATTAGACAGTCATAACAGAAAAATAATTATACAAATCAATATTTAATTAAAGGATTTTTATAATAAATGTTTTTTTGATAAAAAATAATGAAAAAATGAAACAACGGTTATTAAATTATATAAAAAAACAAAAATACATTAAAAATAAAAACTAATAACGTATAACAACAATAACTATATTAAATTTAATTTAGACTCACCAAGAAAATAAATATATAACAAGCAACCTTTTATTTACATTTATTTAACATGATTGTTCTGGATCATAAAATAAATAAGATCTTATTTTTACCTTTCTAAAATATATTTAAACACATAACAATCTCACTTGAGTTAATAATAACTACTGTTTCAATCACTAATATATAAACACCAATAAGAATAAATACGTAATTAAGGTCTTATTAAGATTATCTTTATAGGAATTAATATATCTAATGATAGAAAACCTATTTAATCATTTGTAATTGGTTCATTAAAAGTCAAAAATCAGTATTTAATATAAAAAAATAGAAGATAATAGAAATATAAATCCAAACAAACACAAATTTAAGTTTACTTACACCAGTACACACGCAGAAAGACATAATAAAAACTAAACAAAACCAATCAAAAAACCCTTAATTTAATAAAAAAACACAATAAAACATAAATATTTCTTATGTTTCATTTTGTGAGCATAAAAACCTATGAGAATATTCTTATGCAAAATCTTATATTTATTCGTTAAATTAGCCTCCGTACTCTCATTAAGAGTAAAAAATAAGTATTTTAATTAGTAATAAAAACCCAGTCTTAATTTTTAATTTCAAAGTAATGGATGTATTAACTCCACTTACTTTCTTATAAAGAATATCGAGAAAATATAAATTAATAAATTTTACGTCATAACTGGAATATAAAATCTAATTTATTAGACACTTAATCTTTAAGCTGAATCATTTGCTATTAATTCATTTTAAAGATGTGTTTTTCATTATTAATTAAACATAAATAAAAATTTCTTTCTGCTTTAATTGCTTGAAAGATACCCGCTCTATTATAGATAATCATTAAAGGATACTGTATGAAAAAGCTGACATTAGCCGTTCTTGCTGTTGCTATTATGGGTGCGACTACCCTTGCTCAAGCAGACACTCGTAAAGCCCAAGCTGTTGCTTCATGGGATGCAAAAGCAATTAAAGATACTCAAAGTATGTTAGTTGTAACACCATTAAAATCATTAACTTTTAATTACGCTGAAGGTATTAAAAGCTTTAACACTCAAGATGGTGCTTTCGATATCACAATCCAAGGTCAAGAAAAAGCAACTGATTTTAAATTAACTTCAAAAATCATCAGCGACACTTTAACTCGTGCTGCAGATGACAGCGAATTAACAGTTGGCGTTAAATGGAATGGTGCTGAATTAAGCAAAACAACAGATACCACTATGGTTGACGTTGCTGCTGGTACCACAGCAGGTCTGGACTTCTTAGCACAAGACGGTGCTTACAACGGTAAAGACCGTGTTAGTGGTCAAGGCCAATTTGCTTTCAATATCGCTTCGGCAAAAGTCGCCGGTGCTGACGCTAAATTTGCTGATTTAGCTGATGGTTACTGGGATGGCGATGTAAAAGTGCAATTCACTGCAACTTGGGAAGGTGACTTCACTAAAGCTCCATAAGTTATAAATCAACTAACGTATTTTATTAATGCAATAAGGGATGAGCGAATATTCGCTCTCCCTGAAGGATTCGTGATGAAAAAAATAATATTAGCGTGTTTGAGTCCTTTATTTTTTTATAGTCATTTCGCAGCAGCTATTCATGTTGGGGCCATTACTGAAATGATGACCTCTGACCAAACGATCCTAGCTAAAGAAATTGAAAATAATGTCGATCAAGCGCGTTTAGTTGGCTTATCTATTGAGCGAGTTTCATCGCCATTAGAAAATGGTCAAGTTATTCCGATGGACAATAACGAACTACTTTCTTCTCCGGCTAATTTAATTTTACCGGGTAAAACCACTGAGAGTTTTAAGATCTTTTATAAAGGTCCCGCTGACAATCAAGAACGTTATTACCGTTTAGTTTGGCGTGATGATCCCGTCACTGAAGATGGATCAACCCAAAATAAAAAATCAGCCACCGCGACGACCTCTGCCACTATCAGTACCATATTAGTGGTCGCGCCTCGCCAAGAAAATTTCAGCTACCGTTTCGATAAAGAAAAACGCGTAGTCTATAACACCGGTAATAGTGCATTTCGTACTGTAGCCACCGGGGATTGCATGCCCAATGCCGTCACACGTAATGAAAACAATCGTTGCAATGAACGCTACTACGTGATGCCTGGCTTAGGAGTGAAATTACAACAAGTCGATGTGCAAAGTAAGAAAGCCACAGTCGGTATTTGGCATAAAGAAGACTTTATCATTGTGAATTAATTTTATTTTTTATTTTTATAAGGATTACTTGTGCGTAAATCCATGGTGGCACTGGGTATTGCTATATGCCTATTGTCTGAGAATACATATAGCCAAACCAATTTAAAGATTGGTCAGTATATTATTCCGAGTGTCTTCGCCACTGCCTTGGAAGAGGGGATGACAATCCCCGTTTACTTACGCTACGATCTTTCACAGCAATCTGTGTTGGAAGAGCAAAGCCGTAATAAAATTGCCGATGCCCTCGTGGTACTAAAAGATAATAATATTGCGATTAGTTCCGTTACACCGACCTTTGATGCTGATGATACACAAATTGCTTCGATCAACGAAAATGTGATTCAATTATTAAGTGATCTGAAAGATAAGCAATTTGATCAGAGCAGTAAAATTGTCCTCTCTCCTGATGCTTCGATTAATTTTGATTTAAACTCCTTTATCATGACATTGGACGTCAATGAGGCGGGCCTTGCAACGCAAGTAAAAGCCCGTACTGAAATGTTGGGAGAATCAACGGTTAGAAATGTTTCTGCTGTTACAACGTACGATTTAGGGGTTTACAACAATCAACTTAAAAGTCAAAAAGACAATACCAACAGTTACTTATCTATTGATAGTATTGTAAGTTTTGCAGAAAACCACTTAAACCTCAGCGCAACCGCTTACGGTTTGGGCACCGCTAATCAAAGCTTTGATTTTTATCGCGCGATGTTTGAACGTGATTTTAATGGCCGCCGTTTGGCTTTTGGTCTATTAAATACTTGGAATCTGCAATCACTCGCCAGTATGTCAGCACTTAATAGCAGCAAAGTGTATGGGATAAGCTACGGTAATAACGCCTCATCAAAGATCAGTAATTCTCAACTTTCACTCACACCGATCACCGTATTCTTACCTAGTGCAGGTGAAGTACGCGTTTATCGCGATGGCAAATTAGTCAGCATTCAAAATTTCCCAATGGGGAGCTTCGAAGTAGATACTTCACAGCTTTCTTTTGGTATTTATGAGGTGGATGTTGAAGTGGTTATTGACGGTAAAGTGCGTTCAAAACAGCGCCAAACCGTGAATAAATCCTACAATATGCGTGGCGCCACACTGAATCAATTTCGTTGGGAGCTGTTTTCTGGTTATGTTGATTATAAAAAACGCGTTAGAAAAAATAATAATGAATACACGACCAGCAATGGCGATAACACATGGTTAGTTGGGGGAGCTGGCTCCGTAACATTAGGGGTATTCTCTGGGCTAAATTTACAGGCTTCGACCTATGCTTTTGATAATATTGCTGTTTTAGAAAGCAATACGAATCTGCAATTAACCGATACTTTATCCACCAGCTGGCAATCGATGATCGCCAAAGATGGTAGTCATCGTAATATTTTAACCGCGGCATATTCTTTACCCAAAAGCTTGGGTTCATTGTGGGTCAATAAAGAACGAGGAAGCATGAAAGATGATTTCCCAATGTATGATTCCAATAACTACTCTTTTGGTACCACGCTGAATTTCACGCAATTTTGGGAATACGCAGGCTCAATTACTTATTCTTATACCAAAGATTTACGTGACCAAAACAAATCAAAAAGCTTTGAATATTCAACCTCTTTATACACCGGTCGTTATGGTTCAATGAGTTTACGTGCCGGTGTTCAGCGTTATCATTACGATAACCAAAACAGCACCAATGAAAAATATATCACCCTCGATTTCTCATTACCGTTAGCCACTTGGCTCAGTGCGGGGGTTTCTTCGAGCAATGGTAACGTCCGTGGCGAACTTTCTGCCTCGAAAAACTTTGAAGACTCGGCTATTCGCAGTGCAGGGCTTTCTGTTTCAACACTTTTACATGATAAAGACGGTGCAGATAGCGATTTTGCTGTGAATGGCTATGGCATGTTTGATACGAAATATAGCGCCGGTACCTTAACCATGAATCGCCCAAGTAATGACCGACTCAATACCACATTAACCGCCAGAGGCTCATTTGCATACAGCGATATGAATTTCTCCGCCAGTGGCAAACAAGAAAATGCTGGTGTGATTGTAAAAACAGGTATTGATGGCAAAGGGAATATTGCGGCTAATGTGAATGGTCAACGCTTTATTCTTTCTGGTAATAATAACTTTATTCCGTTATCGCCTTATGGCACTTATAAAATTGAATTACTGAATGATAAAAATAGTGAAGACAGTTTTGATATCGCCTCTGGCAGAGTGAAAAATGTGGTGCTTTATCCTGGTAACGTCGCAGTTCATCAACCAGAATTAAAACAAATGGTCACCGTATTTGGCCGCTTAAAAACCCCTGATGGAAAATTGTTAGCCAGTGCACAAGTGCGTAACCACATTGGACGTACACAAACCGATACTCAAGGGCAATTTGCGATGGACGTTGATAAGCGTTATCCAGTAATTTCATTGCAACAAGACGACAAACAAATCTGTGAGGCAGAGCTTGATCTTTCTTCAGCCCGTGGCGTGTTATGGGTAGGGGATATTATTTGTGACCCTCAAACTATTTTAGCGAGTCGAGATTAAAGGAAACAATGTTATGTTAAAAGCTTGCCTATTTTTAATGCTGACTCTCTTTTCTACATTTTCTTATAGTGCTGTTACCTATAAAAACAGCATCGTGTTTATTGAAAACAATATTGATAATGAATATTTCATTACACCTAAAACCACTGACCCACGTTTTAGTGGCGCTAACGTATTTACCAAATACAGTGCAACTAACCAACTCAGCTTGGGCTATATGGGATATGGAGGTTCTATTCCTCTCTATAATTACTTTGATATTTGGTTAGAAAACTCCCCCATTAAAATGCCATTTATTGGTAACCGTTGTTGGAGAACCTATAAAGATTGTCCTGCTGATGGTGTGCAAAGACCTCAACAGATGCTAAATGATGGTATGTACCGTGCTTATATGAATACCCACGGTGGTGAAGCAGGTATTCCTCGTGGTGTTTTTTCTGACTCTTTTTATCAGTATATACGACAACTTCCTATTGGCGCAGTAGAGCTTTTTAACTATTTTTCCTGTTATACCAAAAAAGATTATAACCCTTCATTAGGTGAAACTTGTCGTTCTGTTAAAGGGACTGTTTATGAACAAAGTTTTGCCATCACCAAAGAAGGACATATCAAATTAAAATCCACCAATGCCTTACAAGAGATTTTTGTTGATAGCGAAGGTAATGCAATATTAGGTTTAGGATCTAAATTTTGTGATTTAGGTAAAGATGAAGTTATTTGCAAAATGGTTGATTATAACTTTTCAGGTTCTGCATTCTCGAGCATGTATTTATCGATGAAAGTCGATACAGCAACATTAAAATTCACACCTGCTCCGTCTGATATTTACCTTTCTTCCGCAGGTGTAGCGCCTCTTTACTATTATTCATCTACAACATCTGTACCTTTATTAATGAAAATAGGTGATGGGGGTGTTTACGTTCACTTTAAAAAGAGCTTTCTTAAAAAGTTAATTCAAAGAAACGTAGATTTATCAAAAAGTCAGGACTTATTTACTTTTAGTTTTACCAATACAGCAGTACCTCAGTCTGGCTTTTATGAATTTACGCCCTCTAATACCATTATTATTAAGCCACGTGATTATGGTGTGAGTATTGTTTCTAAAGACTTAGTCAATAAACCTTATCGTGAAGGGAAAGTGGGAAATAAAGCCCCTCCTCTCATCTTCGATTACATCATTACCACGAGTGCATTTCGTCAAGCTGATAAAATCACCGCATCGGTTGAAGGCCCACAAACTACCATTAGAGGTCAGCCTTATTGCTTGTTTACCTCAAAAGATAAAAAGATAAACGTACCATTTTCAGCTTATCTTTCTTATACCAGTCAAAATGGGCAAAAAATATCAGCAAGAAGTGCCTGTAATAATGCTCCTGTAGATCTTAAAGATGCATTATGGGCACAAACTACATGGCCTGAACCTTATCAGTCAGAAGGTTCTTTTTACCGCACCGATTTACAGCTCTCGTTTCCAATGGATGAAGGTGTTTCGCTATTTTCATTGGAAGGTGAAGATTGGTTAGGCGTAGTAGAAGCCAGTGGCTACGTAAATGTATTTGCCGAATGGACGGGTCCTGACGTTCACTAAAAATAGGTTGAAGAGCAGACGCATATCCTTATGCATCTGCTCTTCTATTGCCGTTATCAACATCCATTGTTTTAACGTACTGCTGTCTTGATGCCATCCTTAGCTTATTTCCTTACTCAACGCCAACAGTGCAATCCTTGCATATCGCGTTAATACTAGAAAAATCACCGAATACCTTGGTGTTCAAGACTAAAATGATTACCATCGGGGTAAGAAAAATGCCCTCCCCAAGTTCCACCTAATGAGCACCAATATTCCCCTAAAGGACGATAAGCCTCACTTTGTGTTTGATACACCCCATTGATAAAGAGATTAAAATCTATCGCTAATCGTTGAGTGTGCAAACTTTGCCGAATTCCTTTTCCATTTTTTGCATTCCATTGAGATTGCTGCGCCGTTCGATAAGCTTCGCCAAAGGTTAATCCATATCCATTAGATTGAGCCCATAAAATTAGCTTAGCCACCATAACAGTAAATTGTTGCTGCTTATCACTTAGTGTCATCTTTTCCCTTCCCTGAGAACAGTTGGTTACCACGTTTACGTAACCAGATTTCAACTAACTGATAGCCCGCAATTCCCAGCGCAGAACCAATTCCCAACACCGCGATAGGATTAATACCCGGCCATAAGATAAGCAATGCACCAGCAACAACAGAAACTGCCGAGCCTAAAATAATTCTGCCTATAAATAAGCGTAACGTGATAGTTTCATTGGCAACTAACATTTTCCCTAAAGCAATAAAGGCCCCAACGATAACTAACGATATCAGTGTGTGATCATATTCATCCATGAATATACCTCGTATCTGGTTACAGTATTTAAAACCGTAAAAAGAACCCTTACCTCCCTGTATCAATAAGATAGTCTGTACGGAATTTGTAGCCAATCACATCCTTATGCGACGAAATAGATAACTGCTATTGAGATAATCCAAGTTCCTTTTATTTTGGAATATACACAATGCCCTTTATGACAGACAATTATCTATAAAGTTATATTCCTACTAAATTCCTTGTTAATTTAAGATAGGCTATCCATTTTCTATCTCACATCACACAACCATCAAAGAAACAAATTAAATTACAAATAAATTCAATATGTTGGGAATCTTTATGAGTGATTTAATGTGGAGTTATTATCTATAAAGTTTGTATTTTATGCCAGTAAGGTTGTTCGGTTAATATCGGTTAAACGCCATTAACCGAATTTAACCGAAATATTCACAATATTGAAAACAAACAAACTTGTTTAAACTATGTTTTAGTAATTGAAAACAAATGAATATATAAAAAAACAATAATTATCTGGTTATAATACAAAATTTAGCTAAAATAGGATCTAACTCGTGGTGAATAAAAAAAGAGAAAAATAACATGCGTGTATTAACAATTTTTTGTCCTGAATGTAATGAAAAAGCGATGGTTAAAAAAAGTAACAGAAAACACAAAGAGTTATCCGATCTCTATTGTGCATGCAGCGATCCTGAATGTGGGCACACTTTTGTTTTAAATCTCACTTTTAGCCATACATTAATGCCCAGTGCAAAAAACAAAGATGCACTATTGTTAAGTGTGATAAAAAACTTGTCACCAGAGCAACGAGAAAAAGCTTTAGCACTATTACAAGGCGTTTAATTTCTCTCACTAACTCCCTTCTCTTCTTTTTTTATGATCTTGCTCCCATTTTGGCAGGTTAATTGACTATCATGTTCTTATAAAAACATAAATGATGTAGATTCATTTTTAACCCAAACGAAAAATAATTCTTATGTTTATTACAAGCAGCTCGGCTGTTTTGCTAAAAAAGTCATGATGTTATCCAGTCTCTAATCAAAAAAGCACAAGACCTAATATGGAGAATTTATTTTTCCACTTTTAGGCTAAACCACATTTCAAATGGAGCGTTAAGATGAAAAAACTTATTAATCATGTTGATGATGTTTTATCTGAACAGTTGCAAGGTTTTGCAAAAGCTCATCCTGAAATCAAATTACATCCCTCTCTTTTTTATGTCACGCGTCAGGATGCTCCCATAAAAGGAAAAGTGGCTCTGTTATCTGGCGGCGGCAGTGGTCATGAACCTATGCATGCCGGATTTGTAGGTAAAGGCATGTTAGATGGTGCTTGCCCTGGTGAGATATTCACATCCCCCACTCCAGATAAAATGTATGAATGTGCTAAAGCCATTGATAGCGGTGAAGGCGTATTAATGATTGTTAAAAACTACACGGGTGATGTGCTCAATTTTGAAACAGCAACTGAGCTTCTACATGATGATGGTGTCAAAATTGCCTCTGTTTTAGTTGATGATGATGTTGCGGTGAAAGACAGCTTATATACAGCAGGACGTCGTGGTGTAGCGAATACGGTATTAATGGAAAAGCTACTTGGTGCTGCGGCTGAGCGCGGTGACGCTTTAGATGAACTGGTTAAACTAGGTCATCAGATTAACAATAATGGTTTTTCAATTGGCATTGCGTTAGCAGCTTGTACTGTTCCAGCAGCGGGAAAACCCTCTTTTACTCTTCCTGAAAATGAAATGGAATTTGGCGTGGGAATTCATGGTGAACCAGGCATTGATCGCCGGAAGTTTACTTCACTAAACGATACTGTAGATGCCATGTTCAATACCTTGATTGAAAATGGTCATTATCAGCGCACCATTCGACAATGGGATCGAAATAAAGGCGACTGGGTCGAAGAAGTTCAAGTTAAATATCCCCTACAACCCGGTGATCATGTTATTGCTCTAGTGAACAATCTTGGTGCTACACCTTTATCTGAACTTCACGGCGTTTATCATCGTCTCACTGAATGTTGTGAAAAGTTTGGCTTATCCATCGAACGCACCTTAATTGGCTCTTATTGCACTTCATTAGATATGTCAGGCATCTCCATTACCCTATTAAAAGTAGATGATGAATTACTCACTCTATGGGATGCCACAGTATCTACGCCTGCAATGGTTAACTAGCCGATTTAATAAAGATTAAAAAGGAATAAAAAATGACATTAACAAATCAGCAAATTATTCTTTGGCTACAACAATGTGCCGAACTTTTTGAACAAAATAGTGATTATCTGACCGATCTAGACCGTGAAATTGGGGATGCTGACCATGGATTAAATATGAATAGGGGTTTTAAAAAAGTCGCAGAAAAATTACCAGAATTTGAAGATAAAGACATCGGTTTTATTCTTAAAAATACAGGCATGGTACTGCTCTCTAATGTAGGTGGGGCGAGTGGTCCTTTATTTGGTACCTTTTTTATTCGAGCAGCAAAACCGACGATATCACGCCAATATCTAAATTTAGCCCAATTCACTGAAATGATAACAGATGGTGTTGAAGGTATTGTTAGTAGAGGTAAAGCCGAACCTAATGATAAAACTATGTGCGATGTTTGGTGGGCAGTGATTGATAGCTTAAAACACGCTAATCAACAAAACTTAACTATAAAAGAAGCGATAACACAGGCTTACGCCTCAGCTCAACAAGCAGCTGAAAAAACTATTCCTATGCAAGCAAGAAAAGGACGAGCCAGCTACCTTGGTGAGCGTAGCATTGGACATAAAGATCCTGGTGCAGCTTCTGTTGTACTCATAATGCAAGCGCTTGTTAATAGTATTAACGCGTAATATACAATAACAATAGGATAAAAAGGTCAATTATGATTAATATCGTTATTGTTTCGCATAGTAAACACCTTGCTGAAGGTGTAGCAGAACTTGCAAGCCAAATGATTAATCCTGATCATTGTCGGCTCGCTGTCGCGGCAGGTGTTAATGATGATGAACATGTTATTGGGACTGATGCTATAAAAATTATGGCCGCAATAGAGTCATTAGCAGACGCACAATCAATAGTCGTGATGATGGATTTAGGCAGTGCTATTTTAAGCACAGAAACCGCGTTGGAACTACTTGAACCGGAAATAGCTAATAAAGTCACACTTTGTTCTGCACCATTAGTTGAAGGCACATTAGCCGCAGTTGTCGCTGCATCTTCAGGTGCTTCACTGGAAAAAGTGTTAGAAGAAGCCTCACAATCGTTATATCCAAAAAAAATTCAATTAGGTGAAAATTTCTCACAGCCTCAAAGTGATCTAACTTTGCCAACTAAAATTCAAGGTAAAGAAGCCCGTTGGGTAATACTTAATCCGAATGGATTACATGTTCGGCCAGCGGCCACTCTTGTCGAGTTACTTTCAACTTTTCAAGCCGATTACCAGTTAATTAAAGGTGATCGCCGAATTAATCCTTTGAGCTTAAATCAATTATCCCTAATACAAATTCGTAAAGGTGATGAAATAACTTTAATCGCCTCTGGCGAACAAGAAAATGAAGCCATTGCAGCATTTCTTAAGTTAGCTGAAAATGGATTCGGTGAAGAACTTACTTCTTCTTTAGATAAAGTGACATTACATGGCGTATTAGTTCCTCCCTCCTCAATTAAAGCTCCTGCTTTTATTTGGCAAGAAACTCAACTTGCTCCATCAGACGAAGTGACAGGAACACTAACTATTGAAGAACAAACACAACAGCTCACTCAAGCAATACATGAAACAATTAATGATCTGAAAAATTATGCTAAAAAAGCAAAAAAAGAGATAGGTGAACACGTTGCTGCCATTTTTACTGGCCATATCATGATGTTAGATGATGAGGAATTAATAGCATCTGTTATTGAGCGCATAAAAAATAACAAACTCAGCACACAACAAGCTTGGTTTGATGAAATGCAAATACGCGCACAAACTTATCAAAATCTTCACGATCCTTATATTCGTGCACGCGAACTTGATTTACGTGATCTGTGTAATCAAGTTCTTTACCATCTACAACAGAAAATAAAGCCTATTTTTAAATCATCACACCCCGTTATTTTAATTGCTGAAGAGATATTTCCGTCAACGGTAATAAAACTAGCAAGAGATAAGATCCTCGGTATAGCGCTTGCCAAAGGAGATCATCGCTCTCATAGCGCAATAATCGCCTCAGAATTACAACTATTTATGCTGGTCAAACTAGGTGAAGATTTACTCAGTGTGCAACATAACCAGAAACTAATTTTAGAGCCAAGCCAAAACACACTCTCCTTCTCTATATCTGCAAACTAATTAAATAACTATGCCTTTAATTTATTCGAGATAAGGCATAGTTATTTTACTTTAAATTAACGTTTCAATATTTATTATAAATATATAAAAATTAAAAATATAATAATCACTATTATTGATTTACATCTTTATTGAATAATCGGATTAAGATTTATTTAATCATTTACAAAAAATAATCAACATCAATAAAAGACTTAATTGGTTATTAATTAATACATCCATTTTAAAATTCATCAAACACGCAAAAATTAAGTTTAACCTAGGGTAATAATAACTTTATTCCCTTATGCCACTTATAAATTAGAATGACTAAATAATAAAAACAGAGAAGACAGTTTTGATATCGCCGCTGGCTGAGTGAAACATGTGGTGCTTTATTCTAGTAACGTCGCCGTTCATTAACCAGAAGTAAAACAAATGATCACCGTATTGGGCTACTTAAAAATCTGATGCAAAATTGTTAGCCAGTACGTAAGTGTATAACCATATTGGTCGAATACAAACCATTACCCCATCGGTTGATGGTTATCAATCCACCATTAGAGGCTAGCCTTATTGCTTATTTACCTCAAAAGATAACGTACCTTTTCAGCTTATCTGTCTTAGCCCCCACCAAAATGGACAAAAATATCAGCAAGAAATACCTGTAATAATGCGCCAATTAATCTTACTCGTTATGAACAGAAAACACATGGCTTTATCCTTATCAACTAGAAGGCTATTTTTACCATACTGATTTATAACTCTCATTTCCCATAAATGAAGGTATTTCTCTTTATTTATTAGCATGTGAAAACTGAATTGGTACCGTATAAGCAAGCGGTTATGTAACTGTATTTACTAAATGGTCTGATACTGATATTCATTAATGTATAGCCAACAGATATAAGTACCTATTTTTATCCGTTTTCTTTTTATTATGTCTAATAGGATTATCACCACATTATTCTAATTTTGCGGTACTATTAGATAACTTATTTTAAATTTATCATTGGAAAGCCTGTTATGTACACACTATTAAAAGCGATAGGCGCACTAATCTTTTTTGGATATTCTTTTTATGCCAATGCACTTTATGTTGATTCTGAGGTGTTTACTTTAGAATCAAATAAAACTTTTTTTTCGCGCACTTATCTAAATAATACTGATAGAACAAACCTCTATAAAATTCATATTTATAAAATTGAAAAACCGGGTGGTAAAGAGAAGGATGAAGTGCAACTTCCCATAGAAAATGGTGAAATACTTTATACACCATTGCAGAAAGTATTATTACCTGGCGAGCATGAATTTTTTAAATTATTTTATAAAGGAGCTAGCGATAATAAAGAGCGCTATTACCGAATTATTATTGAAGAAACTCCGGTAAATTTAGTGCCTTATAATGAAAATACCAAGCAGCCTTTGGTGGTTCCTACTGTTGGATTAAATACAGTGATGGTGATACGTCCTCGTGAGCTTAATTTTGCTTATAATCACGATAATATTGCAGGCACAATAACAAATACAGGTAATACTTATTTCCGTCTACTTCTGAATGATAAATGTGATTCAGAAGAAGAAAATGCAAAAATATTACAATTATTACCCGGTGAAAGTTACCAACACTCTTGGCTTAAGAAAGAACATAAGCAACTGATTATCGCGTTTGATCGTTATATTTCATTAAAAAGTGACTGTTTTAAAGAATAGCTAAAAATAATTATTTAAATTAAAAAGGTCACCAAAGTGACCTTTTATTTAAATAAAATTAAGGTTGATAATTTGGGTTATTCACTTTAACTAATTCTTTATTTTCATTTAATTTATAATACCAACTCGAGTTGATTTTTTGTGTATCCGTAATATTGGCCGGATATTCATTCTCTTCATTCTCTGTGTAAAAAAGCAAAATATCAGGCCGATCATTTATCATGGTTATAACCGCCAAAATACTTTTGATACCCACTTTAACCCATTCCATATCTTCTTTTACAATAACAATTGATTTGTTATCAGTAGAAACTCGACTCTCTTTACCCAAGCAAACAACCTCTTGTTTTTCAACAAGATAATTAACTTTTTCGCTTAATGCTGCGTTTTCAATTCTAGCATACACATTATCACCCGTTGATAATAATGCACGACAGCCCTTTGAGCCGACTCTATTTTTATCACCCGTTGATAAAATAATATTATTAGATGCAGGTGAATAATCATCGATATGAGAATAATTACCTGTAGTAATTAACTTAGCATTAATAACACAATAGTTAGAAGGAGATGTATAAATAGTTGAATCATTTCCAGAAGAAAAACAAATGCTATTTTCTAAAAATTTATAATCATTATAAGAGTTTGTTTTATTAGTTAACTCTTGCCCTTTTAATAACTCATATCCTGTATAAAAAATAGCACCATTACCAAAAGCACAGTTTACTGATTTATTGCCAGGACAGATAATTGTATTTTCAGCAAAAGTAACAAATTTATTATTGGTCGTAGGAGTAAACTCGGCAGGATTTTCATAAATAACTTCACTCGAATCGCCGTATATTTGTGCTCCCTCCTCAAAACATACAATTTCTGAGTTATTACTTTGGGAATAAACATAAGCGGGTTCAGGCTCTGCTCCCATTGCCATTAATTTAGCATTATCATTAACCACAAAAACATTAGCATTTTGATTAATGTAAGCACTTTTTTCTATATTAATATTTTTCATAATAACATCCTTATTTTATTAAAAAGACACTTCATGTGTCGTCTACCTTCACAGAACACTGTGAATACATACAGTATTATATTTTAAAGATTATTTATGATAAGTCCATCACAAATAATTACACCTCCCTATTTATTATTTTTTAGTTTAATTATCTGATACTAACCTTTGCTTCTGTCTATTTTTCTTTACTTAGAGCTACGTTTTTATACTTATTTTCCTTACTATTTTCCTTGATTGATTCTCATTTTTTGAATCCAATTTATTAAAAAAATAATTTAACAACATAGAATATATTATTTTTTTAAATATATAATTCCTTAGAGTAACTTATCCTTTTTAATATTTATGTTGCTTTACATTAAGAATTCAATCAACAATTGACCAGGTGATATCTTTAATATATTGATATATTTAAACTTTACATCATTCACCATTTAAAAAAATTTATTACACTTTATTCCTATTTTTTACGAATATTAAAATAAAATATTTTTCAAATTAATTTAATAATTTTTCTTATGGATGCTCGTTTTTTGACTATCTAAATAGTAAAATAAACATATTCATGAAAAATATTTCTTAGCCGATATAGCTATTAACATCGACTTTACCGTTTAGGAATAAACCATGAAAAAAATGACCTCATATTTAGTATTACTACTTACTTTTTTTGTTACTCATGCAGCCTATTCTGCAGAGGTTTTATCATTGCAAACCACTGCAAGCTGGCGTGCAACAGCAGTAAAAAAACCGCAGAGTGAATTAACAATAACACCTTTAAATGCACTGCATTTTGAATTTGCTGAAAATGAAAAACGTTTTAATTCACAATCAGGATCTTTTGATATCACGGTTAAAGATGCTGAAGGTGCGACAGATTTTAAATTAACCTCAAAAATTATTAGCAATGAACTAAAAAACCCAGCAGATAAATCAGTATTAACAGTTAATACACATTGGAATGGTAAGCCATTATCTACACATAACGAAATAACCATTCTTGATAGTCATAAAGGGGTTAATGGCGGATTAGTTGCAACAAATAGCGAAGAAGAAAAAAGTGAGCTTAAAAATATGCAGAGCGCTTTTTTATTTAATCTAATCAATAATAATCAATCAGCACCTTTAGCATCATTACCCAATGGCTCATGGGAAGGGTCACTACGCATTGAATTTACCAGTAAATGGTCGGGTGATTTTGTGACTCTCGCCTCACGATAATTTTAGTTCTTATCTTGCAGCAAAAGAATATGTTAAAGAGCGCCGTTTAGGCGCTTCTTTATGATTAATTATCTGTAAAGCTGGTTTTATCCATCTTCTAATTACATTTTCGGTTTATAGCTATCTTTATCTAAATCATGTTTTTTCATACGTAAATAAAGCTTTTTACGTGGAATACCTAAATAATCTGCCACATCACTCACACGCCCCGCAAATAGATATAATGCATCTTCAATTAAACGACGTTCATATTCATCAACTAAATTATCAAGAGGCCCTTCTGGTGGAATAATAGCCCGATGCTGCTCACTATCGACCATTTTCACAATACCAACCGCATACAATTCAGCAACATTACGCAGTTCACGAATATTTCCTGGCCAATCATACCGTTTTAAAATATCGAGATAATTACGATCTATTTTAGGAATAGCGATCCCTAAGCGTTGCGCACTTTGGCGTAAAAAAGCCCTAAATAGCGGAATAATATCTGGACGTCGCGCGCTTAATGGCGGCAATGAAAAAGTAATTTGCGAGAAATAATAATAGAACTCAGGAATTAATCGCCCGTCAGTCACTAGTTCTTGCGTGTTATTTTCTAAAATAGCAATAGTTCTAAAATGGCGCTTACCTTGACGTTCTATATCTAATAAATAAGAACTTAACCAACGCTGAGCTTCTGAAGATAAATAGTAAGGTGAACGTAAAATCAGCGTGCCAATACCCTCTGTTTCAATTTGAGCAATGACTTGCTTAATGTCAGGTAGGTTTTGACAATCAACAGTTTGAATACTTTGCTCATTACGTGGACTTAATTCATGCAAAAGCTGAGCAAGTAGATGACGGCCAGTGCCCATTTCACCTTCAATCATTAAATCTTTATCAATATCAGCAAGTTGCTGAACTTGCTCTCTGATCGCCGTAATTTGTGCACTATCACCCACTAAACGCTCTTGTGTGGTGTTGATCATGGTGTTTCTAAGCGCAAGGGTTGAGAGTCGTTCTTTGTGCGCCTTAGCCACTAATTCTAAAAAGGCTGGGGGATTTATTGGTTTTTCAATAAAATCATAAGCCCCTTTTTTAACCGCTTCAACAGCTAGCGGTATATCGCCGTGTCCAGTGATCATAATGACGGGAATACGAGGATCAATCTGTTTAATACGCTCTAATACTTCCATACCGTTCATCGCTGGCATGTAAATATCCAATACCACAGCACCTTGCCACTCTGGCGTTAATGCCTTTAATGCTTTTTCAGGTGAGTCAGTAACTCTGGCAACCATACCAGCAAGATTGAGTAAATGACGATAAGACTCAAGAATATCTTCATCATCATCAATTAATAGAACATCAACATCAGGCATTAGTGATTGTGTCATTAGTAAACTCCAAAACAACCATGGCGCCACCGTTTAACGCTGATGCCAAATAAATATCATAACCAAACCGTTGCATAATAGAACGGCAAATAGATAACCCTAATCCCAATCCGACATCTTTTGTGGTGGTAAATGGCGTGAAGAGTTTAGGTAAAACATCGGGATTAAATCCTTTACCACTATCAGCAATACCAACTAGTTTACGTTTAGGGTCAACAGATAAGAGATCGATTGAAATCTGACTTTCACCAATGCCCGCTATCGCATCCATCGCATTAACAAATAAGTTAACTAATACTTGCTCTATTTGTGTCGGATCGGCACAGATAGTCAGCTCATCAGGCACATTATTAATTATTTTACATTGCTGTCGTTTAGAACGAGACTCTACCAACACCATAGCGCTTTCCACCAGCTCTTTTAATGGTGCTGAAACAAAACTAATTTCAGATGATGATTTTCTTGAGAAATTACGCAGTGCCGTAATAATTCGATTCATTCGAGCACATAGTTTTTCGATACGTTCAATAGAATCAGGTAATTGCTCATACTTCTGCATCTGTATAGTGAGTTTTGCACTATACAGATAGGTATTAATCGCCGAGAGTGGCTGGTTAAGCTCATGCGCTAAACTCGTCATTGCCTGACCGACAACCGCCATTTTTGCTGCTTGAACTAGCTCTTCTTGTGTCTGAATGAGATGCTTTTGCGCTTGCTCTCTGCGTACTATCTCTTCATTTAACTGCTGGTTTTTCTCTTGTAAATCTTGAGTTTTCAGCGCAACAAGACGCTGAAGCTCTAATCGACTTAACTCTTGGCGAGTAATATCGGTAATGGTGACAATATATTTATGTTCTTCTTTATGAGGGTATTCACGAATATTAAATTGCAAGAAATGCGGTTCTCCTGCTTTTATCATTCGGATAATACATTCACTTTGACCTAAGCGATAAAGCTGACTAGTAGAGCCAAACTGTGCTTTTAACATAGTGCTGGCTTCACCATTAAAGAGCAGCCATAACGGCTTGTTACTTTGCTCTTTTCCAGTTCCTAATAAAGATGCCGCACTTGGGTTAACCGTTTCTATTCTGCCATCATGATGACACGTAATTAAACTTGCATCGGTATTGTTAATTAAATTTAGCGCATTACTGGTTTCAACTTCCTTCATTTGTCGCCAAAATCGCCGTAAACGCCGACTTAACAAACCAATCTCATCTTGGCCATCAATTAAAACAGGCTCGGTTAAATTCCCTTTCGCCACATTAGCTAAATCGTCACTTAATTTATTGAGTCTTGCGATTAATCGTCTATCAATCAGAATTTTCATCACAATAATACTGAGTAACAGCGATACGACAATAATCACAACAATAACGATTTTTCCTGTTCCCATTAGCTTACGTGTATTCGCATTTAGCTCATTAAGAGATTCCGTGGTTGCAAAAACATTACCACGTACAGCATCATCAAATTGTGTTAGTTTTTGAGTCAGCTCCGGCGTTAATGCTTTAAGCTTTTTTTCGTTTTCAACATCATCAAGTAAGGTTTGATAAATATCACCACCATAACGAGTGATAGCAATAATTTCTTGCAAGACTTGGCGATGAGCAATGGTTGATGGGAAATTTTTTAGCTTTTGATTTAATGCAATAATTTCATCAATTTTAACATTAATATAGTGAAAGGCGACATCAATATCACGGCTATAGCGTTGATGCGCAATCTCTTCAACTAAACTAATAAGTTCATTTTCCGTCGTAAATAACTCTTGTAAGAGTGTTGATTCCAGCAATAACTGCAAGCTATTTTCTTGAACGTTTTTCTCTTGGATCATCTGACTAACATGCCACTCAATTTCATTGAGTAGCGGTTTAATATCTTCTCCCACAGCATCATGCATCCACGCAAGTTGCCCTAGCAATTGAGCCAGCCTATTTTCGAGTTCACGCCGTTTATCTAATAAAACATCTTGTTCAGCAATAATATTTGTTAACTCATCGACTAAATGAGTATAAAAGTCTCGTTGCGGTTTTTGTTCTATTGGAAACTGACGCAAGTTATCAAGTAACTGATGAATCTCTTGTTTTTGTTGATCTGAAATTGATTTACGTTGAGTCTGTTCTCGCTCTTTTAATAGCATTTGTAAATTGGTGCTATAACGCTCCATATTATAGCTTGTGGTCAACATAGGTAGAGAATCTCCCACTGACGCATTAATTTGTGTCGCCAGTTTTCCCCACATAAAAAAGATAATTACACCAATAAGTAAGGTGAGTAATGAACTAAAAGTAAACGCCATATAAAGGCGTCTACCTAGTTTGCCAAATTGCTTAGGCATCAATATTTTCATCCGTAATACCTTTCATTAAAACAGCGCTTCCTGCTGTATATCTGTACCACAAGGCGATCAGGGTGATTTAGTTTCTTTAAGTAAAGCCAGTGCTTGCTCTAGATTTTGTGCTTCTTGTGTACGCCATTGATAAAGCACAGCCAATGCTTGATCTGAATATTCTCGTTGATCAGCTTCTTTCATAAATAACGCTTGAAGTGTCGGAGAATTGGCTTCTTTCTCACTAATTAATACTGTACTGGCTATTTTTCTTGCTTTACTGATTGCTAAAACTCGCTCAGGTGTTTTGTTTTCTTGTTTTTCGGCTTCATGAATGTCATTCCATACTTGTCTCATTAAAGGGAAATTATGGGTGATCATTTGGTCAAATAGCGCGTTAACAACTTCACTTCGACGATAAGCTTCATTGCTATTTAAGATAAATTCGGTGTTATTTGCCAGCTCATCGTTATTGCCTAAGATTTCTTTGCTTAGTGGAATTTTGGCCATATCGCTTTTATAAATAATCTCTTGCCCTTCATCAGACAAAAGAAAGGCAATAAATTTTGCCGCCGTTTCACGTTTACTACTTTCAGCCACTATCGCTAAATAAGCAGGCAAAATGATCGATTTATCGAAATAGCTAAATTCAACAAAATCAAAGCGTTTTTGGTGATTAAAAGCATAGTTATCAATAATAGGCCCTGCGCCAACAATGCCCCTAGCAATGGCATCACCAACACGAGCACTACGCGCTGAAATGGAAGATAAATTTCCGCTAGTCTCAAGGAGAATCTGCCAGCCCTTATCCCAACCGTACTCTTGCAATACATTTTCAACCATCAATTGCATAGTGCCAGAGTTTGCAGGCGTCGTCATAGTGAGGTGCCCTTGATAAATTGGATTACTCAGATCAACCCAACTTCTAGGTGCTGGAATACCATGTTTTTGTAAATACTGTGTATTACTCATAATACCAATGCCGGAATAACCGACAGTGGTTATTTTATCATTTAAAATATCGCTATGACGCATTAACCATTTTGGCGTTTCATACTTAACGGGCAAACGTGCCAGTAAGCCTTCTCTATCTAAATGATGAAAGAAGTTTGCTGAAGATGACATAACAATATCAACAGGTTGTGTTGGATACTGCTTCATCATACGCGTCGCAATAGCAACGCGACGATACACAACCTGAACTTTTGTATCAGGATAACGAGCGCTAAATGCCTCGGTTAAAGGCCGCATTGGTGTATCAGAAAGTGTCGTCAGAATAATGAGAGGCTGTTCATCACTACGCACAGGCGTGATAAACAGCCAACTAAACAGTAAACAGACGAGGCTAAGTGTTATTTTTATTCTCATGACATACCCCTGGTTTTATTTTGAATAAACATAAAAATGTGTCGAACTTCAAACTTCTGATATTTAGCAATATTTATTATTTTTAGCTGATGAGTCTTTAATGACTCATTTGTAGAAATGATACGACGATATCTTCACTCATTTTTAAACCAACACCAAATAGCGATGTTACAAATTTGACTCATCAATTGAGCCGAATGTGTCATCGCTGACTCAAAAACCCACTTTTGCAACAAGATGGCCTAAATGAATAGCATCAG
The DNA here is from genome assembly GCF_004116975.1 of Proteus hauseri. Classification (NCBI taxonomy): domain Bacteria; kingdom Pseudomonadati; phylum Pseudomonadota; class Gammaproteobacteria; order Enterobacterales; family Morganellaceae; genus Proteus; species Proteus hauseri. The sequence continues at coordinate 916,185 of NZ_CP026364.1, forward strand.
CTCTGAAAACCAAAATCAGCTTCAGACATGAATAATATTCGGAGTCATCTCTATGCTAAGTTTCTTTAAAACCAGAAAGGATCTGCCGCTGTTAGAAGCGTCAAGTGAAAAGATCCGCGCAATATATAAAAAGCATCAATGGCAGGTCTTCCTCGGCCTCGTTCTTGGCTATGCCATGTTCTATGTAGTCCGTATGGCACTCAGTGTGGTGAAAAAACCTATGCTGGATGCGGGTATCGTAACAACGTCTGAGCTCGGTTTAATGGGTTCTGCGTTCTTCTTTACCTACGCATTTGGTAAGTTCTCTAACGGTTTCTTGTCAGATTATGCCAATATCGGACGCTTTATGTCCATCTCATTGATTGCATCTTCTTTCATTTGTATTTTTATGGGGATGTCAACCGCTAGCCTGTTCTTTATCCTGTTATGGGGTATTAATGGTTGGTTCCAATCTGTAGGTTCAGCACCTTCTTGTGTGTCGATCTTCCAATGGTTCTCACCAAAACAACGCGGTACCGTTTATTCCATCTGGGGTGGTTCACGTAATATCGGTGAAGCTATCACTTGGATCTTAACAGCCACTATAGTGAGCTTCTTCGGCTGGCGTGCAGGTTTCATTGGTGCAGGTATCGCAGGTATTGCTGCGGGTATCATTTTACTGATGATCTTAAAAGACCGTCCTCGTACTTATGGTTTACCTGACCCAGCAACAGCTTATGGCGAAGATTCAGAAACCGTTAAATCAAGTGACCCGAAAGAAACTCGTCGTGCTCAACTATTTGTTTTAAAACAACCTACTGTATGGATTATCGCAGCAGCTTGTGCGGCAATGTACATCTCTCGCTATGCAATCAGCTCATGGGCTGTCCTTTACCTACAAGGTTCAAAAGGATACTCACTGATTGATGCTGGTTTTGCAATGTCTACCTACCCTATTGCTGGCTTCTTTGGCGCAATCTTAGCGGGTATGGCGTCTGACAAACTATTTAACGCTAACCGTCATATTCCTACACTGATTTATGGTCTTGCTAACATCGCAGGTTTCGCACTGATGTTCTGGGGTCCTCAAAACCGTGTAATGGATGCCGTTGCATTAAGTATGGTTGGTTTCGCAATGGGTGGTCTGGTTGTGTTCTTAGCAGGTTTAACCGCTTGTGATCTGATGCCGAAAAACGCAGTAGGTGCAGTAAAAGGCTTTATTGGACTGTTTGCTTACATCGCAGCCTCTGCTCAAGAGTTAATTTCAGCATCACTGATTAAAGTGACTGAAGTTGGCGATATCACTCACTACGACTTCACTACAGTACAGTACTTCTGGATTGGTTCTGCCATCGTTTCCATGATCTTAGCTACGCTAGTCTGGAATGCGAAAAAAGTCACCATGAATTAATGAATTAATGAATTAATTAAGTTGTCACTGAGGGATGCTATTAGGCATCCCTCCTTAAAAAGAGAATGTCATTATGCGTAAGACTAAAATTGTTGCGACTCTTGGCCCAGCTAGCTGCTCAGAACAGATGATTGAAAAACTGATTCTGGCAGGCGCTAACGTATTTCGTTTAAATTTTTCACATGGCACTAGCGAACAACATCAGGCAACAGCCGCAACTATCCGTCAGGTCGCAGAAAAACATCGTGTATTCATCGGGATCTTAGCTGACCTGCAAGGCCCGAAAATTCGTATCGCTAACTTTAAAAATGATTCTATTCAATTACAGCAAGGCGATAGCTTTATCCTAAATGCAGATCTCGATGCAACATTAGGTGATGAGCAACAAGTTGGCTTAGATTATCCGCAACTTGTTCAAGAAGTTACACCAGGGAATATTCTGTTACTGGACGACGGTAATATTCAATTACAAGTCAGTGGCGTAAATAATAATAAAATTGAAACCAAAGTTACTGTAGGCGGAAAGCTTTCTAACCGTAAAGGCATTAACTTACTGGGTGGTGGGTTATCTGCCCCTGCATTAACTGATAAAGACAAGCAAGACATACACACAGCAGCTGCAATTAAAGCAGATTATATCGCCGTTTCATTCCCTCGTAATGGCGCAGATATTGAATACGCTCGTGAACTGATTATCGCTGCCGGTAGTAATGCAAAAATCGTGGCAAAAGTAGAGCGTGCAGAAGTCGTTTCCTGTGAAGAAAATATGGACGATATCATTAACGCCTCTGATGTCATTATGGTTGCTCGTGGCGATTTAGCCGTAGAAATTGGGGATGCAAGTTTACCTGGGGCACAAAAACAGTTAATTGCTCGTTGTCGTGCTTTGGGTTGCCCTGTGATTACAGCAACGCAAATGATGGAGTCAATGATTGAAAGCCCAATGCCAACGCGCGCAGAAGTGATGGATATCGCTAACGCCATAGGCGATGGTACTGATGCCGTAATGTTATCTGCCGAAACTGCGGCAGGTAAATATCCGGTTGAAGCAGTAAGCGCAATGGCACGCGTTGCTGAAGGTGCAGAACGTTCTTTTGCTGCTAATGCAGAAAATCCGTGGCAATCACCTTCTTATTATGCACAAACAGGACGTTGGATAGCCTTAGCTGCTGCAACAACAGCATTTCATGATGACAAACATCTTAGTGTTGCGGCTCTGACAGAAAACGGCAAATCAGTGACTTTATTATCACGTTTTATGCCAAATAATACCGTTTATGCATTAACTGATAATCCCGTATTAGCAGGGCAGCTCACTGTATTACGCGGTGTAACACCTGTGGCTTATCAACGCAAAAATCATACTGATTGCGATGAAAGCATCATGCAAAAACTACATGCAGATGGATTATTAACAGACATGAATTCACTCTTAATTACCCGTTTATCTACTTTTGAGAAAACCGGTGATAGCGATTGCTGCCATCTTGTTTCAGTAAAACAAGCACAACCAGCAACAGCTTGAGTGTCTTCCATCAAGGGGCTTATGAGAGAGGCAACCTGAAGTAAATAACAAGAAAAAGAGCACACCAAATCGTTTTAGCCACAAGGATTGTGGCTATTTTTATTTTAATCTTCGCAAGGATAAGCATCTTGTAATGCTGCAATATAAATTAACTCGATAGGGCTATCAGCCTGTTTCTTTTTGACTAAAGGATTTTTTTCCAAGTAGTTATCCAAATGTTCAACCATAAAATCTGCATTTTGTATCGTCTTAGGCGGTGGACAATAAAGTAATTTAAAATCAGTATCTTTATTGTGAATTTTTACTGCAACTGCATAAAAATTAAAACCGTTAGCAATACCATTAAAGTAAGCTTGAGAAATCGATTTAAACTCTTCGCTGGTTTTTTCCTGCGTAAGAAGTTGTTTTACTTCAAGATACCCACTTAATGTAATTGCTTGTGAATAAAGTGGAAATAACAACATTCCCCCAATTATGGTTCTTAATATCACGCCCTTTTTCATCAGCATTCCTTTTTTCATAAAATAAATGACATTTTTATTTTAGTTGTTTTATTCAATTAAAAATATCCGTAGAAAATATCTTTTAGAAACGAGGTCACCGATTAAACAAGTCAATAAATTGTGATCTGTTACGCAATTGGGATGGTTTCCAAACTAATTAGCTGTTTTATACTTTACAAAAAATATAATTAGGTGCATAAATATCATTAATAAACGATTTCATATAAAAAAAACACCTTTTAGTTTTGTTTCTAAACAAATGGAGTAACAGCGTGACACCTAACGTGCCCAATACATTACGGCAAATGAATGCTTCTCTTGTATTAAATGTCATTCGCCATCAAGGCCCTTTGTCACGTGCTCAGATTGCAAAAATAAGTGGCATCACAAAAGCAACGGTATCTGAGATCATCAATGATTTACTTGAAGAAAAAATCGTTTATGAAAGTGGAATTAGCGATCAGTCAGGGCAAGGTAGAAGAGGCATATTAGTTAATTACGATCCTCAGCATAGCCTAGGTGTGAGTGTTGATTTAGGTGGAACAAAAATTGCGTATGCCGTTTTTAACTTAAATGCTGACCTACTTTATGAGTATCAAGAACCAACCTTTGACACGGATGATCGTGAACTCTTTTTAGCCAAATTTGCACAAAGTATTGAGAATGTGATCGATAAAAGCGGCGTAGACCGCAAAAAGATCAATGTTATCGGCGTTGCCACACCAGGGATCATCGATATCAAAAATGGGGTTGTACTTGAAGGCTCACCCAATTTACCACAATGGGATAATTTGCCATTAGCACAACATCTTACAAACAAGCTTGGCGTACAGGTTGTTCTGGAAAATGACATTCGTGCTGCACTTGTGGGGGAAATGTGGAAAGGACGTTGTCGCCACACTCATAGCTGTGCACTAATCGGCATCGGAACAGGTTTAGGTTCGGCACTATTGATGGATGGAAAAGTGATCCGCGGCGCAAACAATGCTGCAGGTGAAATTGGCTATATGATGTTTGCCCGCGATCACCTTTTTCGTAACTGGCGTAATAAAGGCTGTTTTGAAAGCTTTTGTTCTGGCTCTGGCTTAAGCGAACGCATGGCAGGTTTACGTGATGAGCACCTTAGCGCCATTGAAATTATTAACGCAGTTCAACAAGGCGACTCACTTGCTCAGTCATTAATTGAAGAAATGGCGGACTATCTTGCTATAGGTATTATGAATTTAGTTGCCATTGCGAATCTAGAAAAAGTGGTACTAACCGGAGGAATTACACGTTCAGCTGAGGCTTTTTTACCGCGTGTACAAGCAAATTTAGAGAGACATTTATTTGCTAACACAAAAGTAAGTATCGAGCTTTCTGAACTATGGGAAAAAGGCCCGTTATATGGCATCGCCATATTAGCCCTTGCAACGGCTTACCCTTCTATTCAGTTTATGCCCGAAATCCAACTGAGATAACCCTAAATAAAAGAGTCTATTAAACGAGATGGGAGCAACTCATGGCAGGAATACATCTTCATCCTCATGATATTTTAGACGAAGGCATGTCAGCCATTCTTCAGCGCCTTGATGGTATGAAGCATGTGGAGCATCTTTTTGTTGAAATTAATACAATTTTTGAACGCAACCCTTATCCTGTAGGTAACTTGCCTCATAACCCTGTTCATAATGTAGTTATGGGCACGGGTACCCTACACATTAAGACAAATACCGATTTTCCTCACCTTAGCCAACGAGTTGATCCGACTATTTTAGCGGGCGAAGATCCGTTAATGGTCATTAAAAAAGCAACAGATGGCGGGAAATACAAAGTCATACCCTGGGCAAATATCCTCAACGGTGATTTCATTGGCGAGGTAGAAAATAATCAAGTTGTCGATTTTAAAGGGCGTCCACAAGCGCATTGGCTTTGTCCTAACGCCCCTGATGTCGCACAACTTTGGCAAAAGACATTCACAGCATTAAAACAAAACTACGGCTACGATACCTTTTTAATCGACCGAATTCGCTTTCCCGATTGGGCAGGTAAAGAAGTTAATCCCGCCGGATTATTTACCTGTTTTTGCCCTCATTGCGAAAAGAAAATGGTGCAACAAGGCTTAGCGGTCGAGCAAATAAAAAGCCGTCTTGCTGCATTAGCTGATTTATTAAAACAAGGTGATTTTGACACCCCAGTTACCGCATTAAAAGAAGAGCCATTACTCAAAGCATGGCAAAAATTTCGCCAGCAAAGCGTAACGCAATTAGTTGAAAAATTGCTGACTGATGCAAAACAAACTGCGGGTGGTATTACCTTATGGCTTGATTTATGGCCACCAGCGTATAGCTGGATTTTAGGGCAGGATTATCATGAGTTAACCCGCTATTGCTCAACATTAAAACACTTCCCTTACCATAAATTAGGCGGAGGTGCTGATGTTCAGGGACTAATTAACCATTTTGCTCATGATAGTGAGAGCCAAGAACGTGCATTCACCGCATTTAAACGCTTATTCGACCTGCCTTATGACTTGTCTTACAAGACATTTCAACAGCAAGGCTTTCCTATTCGATTTGTAGCAGAACAAAATAATCGAGTGCGCCAAATATCACAACCAAATACCTTTATTTATAGCGGTATTCAAATGTGGAATTTACCCGCAGATCAATTAATTGAAGCGGTTATCGCTGCTGAAGAAAGTGCTTGTGATTCACTGCTTTATTACTGTTATGGCTGGGCTACACAAGCGTTATTTGATGCTATTGGTAAACACAATACATCTGAAGATAAGACCATTATTAAAAAATAATATACCGTAGAAAAACTAGGATTAAATTATGGCGAAACAACAAAAATGGAAAGTTTTTTTCCTCCTGTTTGTCACGATGTTTTTACTCGGTGGCATACAGAACACTAAAGGCCTTATTCTCGAACAAGTTCAACACGATATTTCATTAAATATGAGCCAAGTCGGCTCGTTGATTACTTTTTTCCAAATTGGTTTTTTAGTTGCTAGTTTATTAACGGGTTATTTTACCGATAAAAAAGGCCTAAAAATCATGATGTTTATTGGCTCATTAATGATGGCTGTCGGTTTAACCGGAACCAGCCTTGCCTTTAATGTCATGTTATTTTTTGGTTTTTATCTAGTTATTGGTTTAGGTATTGGTTCGATGTTAGTGTCTATCGTTACCGTTATTCCTACTTTTTATAAAGAAAAAGCCGGTATGATGTTTAATGTCTCTAATGCGATGTTTGGCGTAGGGATGATTGTCACACCACTTATTTTACAATATCTATTTTCTCACTCTATTTCATGGCGCGCATTTTATGTTGGTGTTGCCGTGATTGTCGCACTGATCATTGTGGTATTAAGCACTTTAAAAATAGAAAATAGCGCACAAGTTGATATGAAGTTTAGTGACATTTTAGAGTTGCTAACACAGAAATCGTTACTACTGGTTATCTCATTTATTACTTTATATGTTGCAGCTGAAGCAGCATTTTTAAACTTCTTCCCTATTTTTTATACCTCAATGGATATTGGTAATTTAACCAATGCCCAGAAAGCAGAAACCGCAGCCTATGTTATTTCAAGTTTTGCTTTCTTATTTACTATCGGGCGCTTTATTGGTGGCTTTATCAACCTCGCATTAGGTGATCGTAAAACCTTAATTCTGTTTTCATTATTCTCTTTAGTGGCAATTATTATTAGCCGTATTTTTGTACAAGATGTTGTCTATTTATTTATGGTGTTTGGTTTTGCATTATCTGTATTGTTTCCAACCGCTGCTGCGGTGGCAACCAAATTAACCAGTAAAAGCGGTTCTGTAATGGGCTTAATCTATGTTGCATCTGGATTAGGTGGCGCATTAGCGGGGTCACTAATCGGACAAGTATCAGAAAGCTATAGTGTTTCTGTTGGCTTTAATTTAATCATCGTCTTTGTTGCTCTATTCTTTATCCTTTCTCTATTTATTAGAGAACAAAAACAATAATAACGATATTTATGCCTCTGAAGTTTTCCCCTCTTTATGAGGGGATTTTTCTTTCTAATTATTTTTATTTGCTAAATTTATTAATATTTAAGTTGCCATTTTTTAATGGTGAGTGTTGATTTTTTAATCGGCACCCCAATAATAGTATTTATATTCGATGTTGGAATAGGAGAATATTATGGCAAGTGGATGGGCTAATGATAGTGCTGTTCAAGAGCAAATAGATGCCACCATTGATGACGCAATTGCAAGAGCCCGTAATAAAATGGCACAAGGTGAAAGTGCTGAGTACTGCGATGAATGTGGAGATGCTATTTCTCTTGCTAGGCAAAAAGCCGTACCCGGTGTACGTTATTGCATAAACTGCCAAGACATCTTAGATAAAAAGAATAATGCATTTAGTGGTTATAACCGCCGAGGCAGTAAAGATAGCCAACTCAGATAATCTGTAGCATTAGTGCATAGAACAAAAAACTGTACTTCAATATGAATTACTCTCAACTAAAGTACAGTTTGTTTCTATTTAATCAGCCAATTATTTAATTAAATTTTTGCTACTTTCTTTGAACTTTGATTTTGGCTCATCTTAGTTAATATTTTCAAAAAATTATCAATATGTGCCCGCTCTGTATTCGGATTCATAAATACAGCTTTCTCACCCGGAATATAAACATAACGATTATTTTTCGCATATTTAGAACATGCAATAGAGTCTACCCAGTTAGTAAATAATCCTTCTCTACCACGTTGTAAGAATAGTTTTCTATGCCACTGTGTATTATGAACCATAAAGTCATAAGCGTCTTTATCCGTAGAGCACGTTAGCTCTAAATCAAAAGCAACATTAGGATCTTTAACTAAATTAGGATCATAAAGTTTAAAACCAACACTTGGCCCTTGGTTTTGTGGCACGATAACCTTTGCATTACCCATTTCTAATAATTGGTGACGCATATAGTTCGCATTTTGTAGACAGTGAGCAATAATGGTTTGATAACCTTCAACGCCCATATAATGCATAGCTGAATAAGCGCCAAAGATCCCCACACCACTACGCGTACATTCGATAGTAGATTGTAAGTGAGTTTGCCCTTCTAGCTCATGTTCAAAGTAAGTAAAGTTTTCTGGGTCGTTTTCTAGTGCAACGAAATCATTACCATTCTTAACTAACACCATACTTGAGGTGTAAGGGACATAACCCCATTTATGAAAATCGATAGTGATTGAGTCGGCATATTTCAGATGTTTGAATTTCTCAACATTCTCACGTAATCCTTCTAATGTCGCATCATTAATAGCTAATGGGTTGCCACTAAAATCATATTCTAAGAAGAATATAATAGGCCAGCCCACAGCGGCGTCAACGTGAACGTGTGGCTTCACTGGAATTTCAAACTCTTCACATAAGCGGTCACGCAGCTCACAAACACCTTTAACATCATCAACACCAAAAGTGTCGGTTGTACCTGTAGTGAGCATAATAGTTGGCACTTTACATTTCACTGTAAAGCAGGCTCTTAATTCGTGTTCTAAGTGATCTAAATCGATAGTGTTATCTTCAGCTACTTTAATACGGATAGTTTTGTTATCCACATCAACACCTAGCAGTGCAAGGTTCGTCATATTAGAATAATGACCGCCTTGAGAGTTGATAATACGATAATCTTGATCAGCAGCCATACCTAAATGCTTAGAATTAGGCATAGACTTACGTAACCCGAATAAATAACCGTATAAGTTACACATGGTACCGCCTTGCGTGAACACGCCCGACGCCACTTCAGGGTCATAACCCACCAGCTTTGCAACTTTTTTGATTGTGACTTTTTCTAATCCATCTGCAATACCAGAGTATTCGCAATACACCATATTAGGGTTACCCATTAACCCTAATATTGAACCATAAACCCCCGGATCACTTGGCATTGCGATTACGTTTTCAACCGCTAATGGATTCTCCCAGTTTTTACAAAGAGTAGAAACGAGCATCAGCAGTTCATTAGGATCGTTTTCTGGATAATTAATATGCTGTTGAACTTGTGTATCAGACATTAAACGTTCAAATAACTCAGGCCCATTAGAATAACGCTGTAATTGATCCTTATCATTGGTTGTCGTTTTTCTAAACTGTGTAATAGATTGGATTGTTTTATCCTGAAATATCGGCCAATACTTCGGATTACGGCTGAAAAAGTGAGCAATAACGTCATGGTATTTCTTCTCAAATTCAGCGTTTAGAATGTTAGCAGAAGATAAACCTAATAAATCTTGATTTTTCACTATATTCTCCAAATAAAACCGATGGTAACTTAAATTAATTGCATAACAATACTATACAATTTCTTATTAAATAAGTTAGTTACTTATGTGATAATGAATAATCATATGGTAACATTATATGGACAATAATAGTTATATATATCAATAAATTAAAAGAGAATGGAAAGTTGTGTTTACAAGTGAGGTATTTTAATAATCTCTTTTATGTGATTGAGATCACAATGAAAAATGCTTTAATAACAAAGATATTGAATGAAATAATTATAATATGTTGATAAATATATAAAAATAAGCCATTTACAACTAACATACTGATATTACTAACCTCTTCATTCGATAAGTTATATTAATCTGTTTTTCCTACAATAGAACTCCAATTGATTACATTAAATGCAATCAATCCTTTTAAATTAAAAATAAAACACTATTTTTTATTTATAATTTAGATTATATATTCAATTTCAATCACTACTTAGAAATAAAATTTCACATAAGTTGACTATCACTATTATTTTTCTTGAAATGAAAAAATAGATAACTATAACTAGTTATTTATTCTGTATAATTAATAAATTTCAGTTAAAGTGAAAATATAATTACATATCTAAACTATTAGGAGTTTTTACTCTACATATTTTTCGGTCTTAGCCGATACTTACAGTAATACTCGAAACAATATGAGGTGGGCGTTAAATGGAGAGAACAATATGAGAGCATCTATTATTGCAGCTGCGGTATTCGTATTAGTAGCCTCAAATGTAGAAGCTAAAGAGTATTCTTGTCAGCTTGAAAATGGAAAATATGTCAGCGTCTTCGCTGAACAAGGTAAACCACCCATTTATCGATATGGCACATTAGCAAAAACTGAGATAACGCTTCCAGTTCCTCAAAAACAAAATAACAATGTTTTTTATGGTCATCAGATGTTTGTGGCCGGTGCCTCTACTTATGTACGCTTTAAAAACGGTAACTACAGTTATGTGGTTTATGATGGCGAGGGACGAGGCTGGTACTTTAATGGTGTGATCATTTATAAAGATAATAATATTATTAGTAAAAAAGAGTGCAAAGAGCCTTCATCTCTTAATTTAGGCGATATTGATAAATATACGATTAAAGTTGATCCTTATTTAGAAACTTATATTTATGCTCCTTAGTTTTTAATTTATTTATTAAAAATAAAACTAAACAAAAAAAGCCCAATTAAAATTGGGCTTTTTCATTTTAAGCAACGAGGCTCTATCGATTAGTCTTCTAATAACAAAACAGATTCTAATGCGATCTCAATCATTTCGTTAAAGGTAGTTTGACGTTCTTCAGCTGTCGTTTGTGTACCTTTCTTGATATGGTCAGATACAGTACAAATAGTCAGTGCTTTTGCACCGTATTCCGCAGCAACACCATAAATACCAGCAGCTTCCATTTCAACACCTAGGATGCCGTATTTTTCCATTACATCAAACATTTCAGGATCTGGTGAATAGAACAGATCTGCAGAGAAGATATTACCCACGCGAACTTTGATGTCTTTTGCTTTCGCTGCATCAACAGCGTTTTGAACTAATTGGTAATCAGCGATAGCTGCAAAATCTTGGTCTTTGAAACGCAGACGGTTAACTTTAGAGTCAGTACATGCACCCATACCAATAACAACATCACGTAGTTCAACATCAGGTAATACAGCACCACATGAACCAACACGAATGATCACTTTTACGCCAAAGTCAGTAATAAGTTCTTTCGCATAAATAGAGCAGGAAGGGATACCCATACCGTGACCCATTACAGAAACTTTACGGCCTTTATACGTACCTGTAAAACCTAACATACCACGAACACTATTTACCTGACGAACGTCTTGTAAAAAAGTTTCAGCGATGTATTTAGCACGAAGCGGATCGCCCGGCATTAAAACGACATCAGCAAAATCGCCCATTTCTGCGTTAATATGAGGGGTAGCCATAATTCTTCCTTTTAATTAATCTTTTTACTTACTATTCAAATAAATCGGTAGGTATATTGCTATACCTACCGAAGTAAAATTAAAACATCGCTTTACCATAATCGACAGGTGATACACCGAAGTATTTCACAACAGTTTGTCCGATATCGGCAAATGTTTCACGATGACCTAATGAACCAGGTTTAACTTTAGGACCATAAACTAAAACAGGGATATGTTCACGTGTATGATCTGAACCCGGCCAAGATGGGTCACAACCGTGGTCTGCGGTTAAGATAAGAATATCATCACCAGTAACCAATTCCATCAGCTCAGGTAAACGACGGTCAAATAATTCCAACGCTTCACCATAACCAACTACATCACGACGATGACCATAAGAAGAGTCAAAATCAACAAAGTTGGTAAATACGATAGTGTTATCACCCGCTTGTTTCATTTCTTCTATCGTTGCATCAAACAATGCATTAATACCGGTTGCTTTCACTTTTTTCGTAATACCTACGTTAGCGTAGATATCTGCAATTTTACCGATAGAAACTACATGCCCTTGTTTCTCATCAACCAGTTTTTTCAACATGGTTGGTGCTGGTGGCTCAACGGCTAAGTCATGACGGTTACCAGTACGTGCAAAGTTGCCTGGTTTGTCTCCAATAAATGGACGAGCAATAACACGACCAATATTGTAATCGCCTTTATTTAATTCATCACGAGCGATTTCACACAGTTCATACAGCTTATCTAAGCCGTAAGTTTCTTCATGACAAGCAATTTGGAATACTGAGTCAGCAGAGGTGTAGAAAATCGGTTTGCCGGTTTTCATATGTTCTTCACCCAGCTCATCAAGAATGACTGTACCTGATGCATGGCAGTTACCTAAGTAACCCGGTAATTTTGCACGCTTAACGATGTTTTCTAACAATTCTTGTGGGAAAGAGTTTTTCAGATCTTTAAAGTATCCCCAATCGAACAGAACAGGAACACCCGCAATTTCCCAGTGGCCTGACGGAGTATCTTTACCAGAAGAGATCTCACTTGCATAAGCATACGCACCGATAATATCTGCGTTCTTATCTAAACCAATAGGGAATTCACCAGCAGATTCTTCTGCTGCTTTGGCTAAACCTAAACGGCATAGATTAGGTAAATGAAGAGGACCTTTACGACCGTCTTTATCTGCTTTACCTTCAGCAAACGCTTTTGCGATACTACCTAAAGTGTTTGAACCTTGGTCGCCAAATTTCTCCGCATCACCGGCAGCACCGATACCGAAGGAATCTAATACCATGATATATACACGTTTCATAATTCTCTCTCCTGTGTCATTTTCCGTAGACCACGGATATGTCACTTATAAATCGTAATTGAGTTCTTATTCGCTGATTTGGCGGTAAACCATTGGTGATGCTTCACGTTTGCTGTCACCAATTTTTATTGCTTTACGTACTTCAGCAGCGGCTTCTTGCCATGATTTTTCACTATTAGCGTGGATCATCGCCAAAGGCGTATCAGAGCTGATTTCAGCACCCAACGCTGCGATATCGCTTAATCCAACACTATAATCAATGGCATCAGTTGCTTTACGGCGGCCGCCGCCTAGTGTCACAACAGACATACCTAAAGCACGGGTATCCATTTCAGTAACAAATCCCGCAGTTTCAGCGAATACAGGTTTACTTAATACCGCAGTTGGCAGGTATTTATTGTAGTTTTCAACAAAGTCAGATGGACCTTTTTGGGCTGCAACCATACGACCAAATACTTCAGCCGCTTTGCCATTATCCAATACATCTTGCAGTTTTTGACGAGCCTGTTGGCGATCATCTGCTAAACGACCTGATACTAGCATTTCAACACACAAAGCCATGGTAACTTCAAATAAACGTGGGTTACGGTATTCTCCAGTTAAGAATTGAACCGCTTCACGAACTTCAACCGCATTACCTGCGCTAGAAGCCAGAACTTCGTTCATATCGGTTAACAGCGCTGTGGTTTGACAACCAGCACCATTAGCAACTTTTACAATAGACTCCGCCAGCTCTTCAGATTTCTGATAAGTTGGCATAAAAGCACCCGATCCAACTTTAACGTCCATCACTAATGCATCTAAGCCTTCAGCTAATTTTTTACCTAAAATTGATGCAGTAATAAGCGGAATCGAATCAACTGTTGCAGTAATATCACGGGTTGCATAGAAACGTTTGTCAGCAGGTGCTAATGAGTTAGTCTGCCCAATAATTGCAACACCTACATTACGAATGATATCGCGGAATTTTTCATCATCAGGGAAAATATCAAAACCCGGAATTGCTTCGAGTTTATCAAGTGTTCCACCTGTATGGCCGAGTCCACGACCAGAAATCATAGGTACATAACCACCACAAGCCGCGACCATTGGCCCTAACATCAGTGAAGTGACATCACCAACACCACCTGTTGAGTGTTTATCAACTATTGGACCATTTAGGTTTAAGCTTTTCCAGTTAAGCACTGTACCGGAATCACGCATAGCTAATGTCAGTGCAACACGCTCTGGCATAGTCATGTCATGAAAATAGATAGTCATTGCTAACGCAGCAATTTGACCTTCAGAAACAGTATTATCTCTGACACCGTTAATAAAAAAGCGAATTTCTTCCTCAGTTAAAGGATGACCATCACGCTTTTTACGAATAATCTCTTGGGCAAGAAACACTGCAACCTCCTGGCTTTATAGTACTAGTAACGCCCATGCTTATTAGCCGTGGGCGTATTTCACGAATGGATTAGTAACCACTAGACGATTTTTGCTCGCCATGACCTAAAGTGGCTAATAAATTACCTAACAAGCTTGACGCGCCAAAACGGAAGTGACGGGCATCAACCCAGTTATCACCCATAATGCGATTAGCTAAAGCAAGGTATTGAGCGGCTTCTTCTGCGGTACGAACACCACCAGCAGGTTTAAAGCCAACTTCTTTGCCAACACCCATGTCGTGGATCACTTGGATCATTAACTCAGCACTTTCCAGTGTTGCATTTACAGGCACTTTACCTGTAGACGTTTTAATAAAGTCTGCACCTGCTTTAATAGAAATTTCAGATGCTTTACGGATCAGCGCAGGATCTTTCAGCTCACCCGTTTCTATAATTACTTTCAGTAATGAACCCGCTTCAGCACATGCTTCTTTACATGCTTTAACGATATCAAAACCGATTTGTTCGTTACCTGCCATAAATGCACGGTAAGGGAAAACAACGTCAACTTCATCTGCGCCATAAGCTAATGCCGCATTGGTTTCTGCTAATGCGATATCTAAATCATCATTACCATGAGGGAAGTTGGTTACAGTTGCGATACGAACGTCTGGTGTACCTTGTTCGCGTAACACTTTACGCGCTAAAGGAATAAAGCGAGGGTAGATACAAATAGCGGCCGTATTGCCTTCTGGGCTTTTAGCCTGATGACACAAAGCAGTCACTTTTGCATCAGTATCATCATCATTTAATGTAGTTAAATCCATCAAAGACAGCGCAAGGCGCGCTGCAGCGGTTAAATCTGTCATAAAACTCTCCAACGATGTTTCTCAAGCCCTTTGGGCTACGCTTAAGGTTAGCGATTAATTTTGTTGGCGAGCGGACTTGGTTCCTTGAAGATGTTGTTGCAGCTTAACACCACAACGACAGCTGAGATCCTTCTCACCGCGCTATGCTCACTTCGGCGACCCGTCATTGAGCTTTCGCCATTCCATGAAGTTTCAGCACATCTTATTTGAACACGCTAAGGAACAATTAGATGTGCTTTACATCACACTAATCAAATGCAACTTGCAATCAATGACATTAAAATGTGATAGAAGTCACGATTTGGCTATTTTCTGCTTTAATGTTACTCGAATATCGCTATTAAGTCGTCGTTATAACGCAAAAAAATCTTAATCTAAACAAAACAACAGACTAATCGGCGATATTCAGTACAATCTGCGAAATATCTCTCATAATAAAAGTAGTTAACATCACACTAGAAAACAAACATAAAAGAGCAGATAGATGAATAACCTATCTGCTCTTAATCAGAAAAATAATTACGCAGCAACAACAGCCATTGCGGTTAATGCAAAGAAGAATCCAGCAATTGTCGCACTCATTAAGTTAGAGAGCGTACCTGCAAGTACAGCTTTCATTCCTAAACGAGCAACATCTTTACGGCGATTAGGTGCCATACCGCCCAATCCGCCTAATAATACGGCAACGGAAGAAAGGTTGGCAAAACCACATAGTGCAAAGGAGATGATTACTTTAGTTTGATCAGAAAGTACCATTAATCCAGAAGCCAATACATTGGCATCTTCTTGAAGATACTTACTAAACTCAGAATAAGCATAAAACTCATTGATAACTAATTTTTGACCAATGAAAGAACCCGCGATAGTCGCTTCATTCCAAGGCACACCAATCAAGAAGGCTATCGGGGCAAATACCCAACCTAAAACGAGTTCTAATGAGAAATTCTCATAACCGAACCAACCACCGATACCACCAAGAATACCATTGACTAATGCAATTAAGGCAACGAATGCTAATAGCATTGCACCTACGTTAAGTGCTAGCTGTAAACCTGAAGATGCACCAGCCGCAGCTGCATCAATAATGTTTGCTGGTTTTTCTTCATCACTCATTTTATCGAGTGCATCTTTTTGATCGTCAGGCGTTTCAGTTTCAGGGATCAGTAATTTAGCAAATAATAAACCACCAGGTGCAGCCATAAACGACGCAGTTATCAAATATTCTAATGGCACGCCCATACTTGCATAACCCGCAAGTACAGAACCAGCAACAGAAGCTAATCCACCACACATTACAGCAAATAACTCAGAGGTTGTCATACGCGCAATATAAGGACGCACAACCAGTGGTGCTTCGGTTTGTCCAACAAAAATATTTGCTGTTGCTGACATTGATTCGGTACGCGAAGTTCCTAGAACTTTTTGTAAACCGCCACCAAGAATTTTAATCACAATCTGCATAATGCCTAAGTAATACAGTACTGCGATTAATGAAGAGAAGAAAACAATAACCGGTAAGACACGTAAAGCAAAAACAAAGCCGCCATTACCAAATAGCTCAAACATTTTATCTGATACTAATCCAGCAAATAAGAAACTCATCCCATTATTGCCGTAATCAATAACATTCTTAACTGCATCAGAAACCGCAAGAAGTACCTCACGCCCTCCTTCAGAGTAAAGAACAAATGCCCCTAAGCCAATCTGAATAAGGAATGCGCCACCAACGGTACGTAATCTAATAGCTCGTCGATTGCTGGAAAAAAGAATGGCAATTAATACTAACGTTACCATTCCGACCAAGCTCATAATGAGTTGCATTGAAGGATCCCTGTTCACCTAAAAAATTTAATGGATTATCAGTAACACTTGAATTCAAGCCTACTGACTCTTTTACGAAATAATTATACCCAGTCCAGAAAAAGAACCGTCTATATCCATCACAATTAAAGCTCGAAAAAAGTAACATAAAAGTTACAAATGAGATATAGATCACAATAAAAGGGAACGAAAAGTATAAAAGACAATTTTACGAGAAGGAAAATATCATCTAATTAACAAGATAGGTTTATTGTTAATCAATAATTTATCAGGATATAAAAGTAAAGATATTTTATTTTATTAGTTAAATCAACAAGATAAAATCTATTTAAGTGGAAGTTATCCAGCTTAAATTCAATTCAAAGAGACAATATCATCCTTTAACCGAAATAATTGTAGACTATTCAAATAGAGTTGCTTTGCAATAGCCTCTGGTGTTTCTCGACGTAGTTCACAAAGTTGGTAGAAGACATGCTTAATACGCTCAGGTCGATTGGGTTCGCCTTGAAATCCACTTACCGGCATATCGGGCGCATCAGTTTCTAACAATAATCTATCTAATGGTAATGAGGTAATTGCACGACGTGTTTTTTGTGCTCGTTCATAGGTGATTGTTCCACCCACACCAATAAAATAGCCAAGTTCAATAAACTTTTCTGCTTGCTGTTGACTACCTGCAAAACCATGAATAACCCCTTTACGAGGCACATCATAACGACGCAACAGTGCATGCAATTTGTCATGACTTTTACGTGAATGAAGAATAACGGGTAAATCGAATTGCGCAGCGAGTTTAAGTTGTTTAATTAAAAAAAATTCCTGCTTTTTTGTTTGAGGTTCAGCCATATAATTATCTAACCCAATCTCACCCACAGCAACACAACAGGAAGCTGTTTCTAATCGTTCTTTTAATTCAATTAAATGCTGTTCTGTATGCTCATTGATATATAAAGGATGTAATCCTAATGCGCCATATAATTGATGATACTTATTTGATAATTCAGAGATAATATCCCAATTCCAACGAGCAACTGCGGGAATAATTATTTTTTCTACATTAGCAAGATGTGCCAACGACAAACTCTGAGTAAGGTCTTGTTGGAAGAGAGGAAAATCAAAATGGCAGTGGGTATCAATAAATTTATTCATTCTTGAATACTCCGTACATCAGGATGCACACTTCGAGTCCCTTTTTGAATAATCTGTGCTTCTTCTGCTTTATCTGATTTTGCTTCATTTTCAAATAAGCTGAAGAGTTTTTTATCGTGCTGTTTGAATTTTTTATGAGAAAAATGTTGCCCTATCGTCGCAAGAAAATAACGTCCACAACGGCGACCAACATGATAATCATGATTTAGCGCATTTAAACGACTTCCTAATGCACTTGATTGCAATGTTGTGGGTGGAAATATCTCAATAATGACAACATCTTCTGGCGGAGACTGAATAAATTCAAGAGTTTGAGTATAGGTTTCAATATGCACTTGAGCCATATGCGTAAAACGTTGTAGACGGCTATTCTCAAACCATTTTCCCATTCGTTCTACCCACTCTGTAGTGTATTGATATTCTGAAGGTACGGTGCGAACAACAACAATAGTGCGACATCCTCGACGATAAGCTTCTCTTACAGGAATAGCATCGCTAATACCGCCATCATGATAAACAACATCATCAAACAGTACACCATTGCGATAAAAAGCTGGAATAGCACTAGATGCTTTAATGATATCGAGCCAAGTCATTTCATCTGGTTGAAAATAATTAGCCGCAAAATTATCAGCACGGCACGCCACCATATAAAATTCACGCCCGGCATCAAATCGGCGCAAAGCCTTGTGCATATCTAGGGGCATTTCTTTTGCTGTCGTGTCAATATACCAGTCGAGATCGAGTAGATTTCCTCCTCGCACAAAGCGAATAGGATTAAAGAATTGGTTATTAGTTGTATAGCGATTAATGATCTTACGCGCATAACCGCGCTGTCCACAGGCAAAAGCTGATAAATTTTGTGCGCCCGCAGAAACCCCAAGTAAAACATCAAAAGGGTCAAATTGTGAACGCATAAATTCATCAAGAACACCCGCAGTAAAAATACCACGTTGCCCACCGCCTTCGCATACTAAAGCCACTTTGCCTTGAGGAAGGGACGACTGAAATTCGAGTGCACTTATATCATTTAATGTGACAGGTATATATTTCCCCATAATGTCTCCTTTATACAACTTAATAAAGGATACCTGTACATTTTTTTTGCGTCATTATTTTTACGTATTAATGCAAAATAAATCGAGTAAAGTTGATTTTTTTTACTAATAAACGCATTTAAAGACCATTATTTTATATTGGCTGATGAATCAACGCTTTTAACACCTTCAATTTTTTCAATAATTTGAATTAGCTGTGCTTCTTGTTCTTTACTGCTAACAAAGCCAGAAATAAACACATGACCAAACTCAGTACGAATAGAAAGTGAATCACTATCAATACCTTGGATAGGCAATAATGTGTCTTTAATTTTTTTAGAAATAGCCGTATCACTAAGATAATGACCCGTTGTATTTACTCCGCTATTAATTTCACCGTACCAAGATGTTTCAGCTAGCGCATTAGCACTAAGCAGAGACAATCCTACAACTATAACGAGTAATCGCTTTATATTTTTTTGTTTTTTCATTGCTCTCTCCTTAATCACAATAAGTGGATAGGAAATATGTATATTTGAGTTAAGTAATACAAATTATTGGCAAATAATATATTCACCCTAATGAACAACCAAGGTTAAATAAAGCAAAAAATAGCAAATAAAGAGTATTCCTAATAACTTTATTCTAAAAAAGTCATTAATAGCTACAAATAATCTTATAGATAATTATAAATAACGATATATTTTGGCGTTATGCTAACAGAAAAAAAAAGGAACAATTCTCTATTAAGAAGGACTTTTAGATAGGATATTAACTAATGCAGAAAATAGTCATCATCATAAAAACAGACACGAAAAAAGCAAATTGCGAGTAAACAGTATAGAAAAACAGTAAAATTAGGCCACAAAAAAGTCATGCAAAAATGCATGACTTTTTAATCAATAAGCGCGCTTTACTTAAAAATTAATGTTCACGAGTTTGATGGAATTCGACATCAGGATAACGTTCACGAGTTAAGTTTAAGTTAACCATTGTAGGAGCAATATAGGTTAAGTTGTCACCACCATCGAGCGCCAAGTTTTGCTCATTCTTACGCTTAAACTCTTCCAGTTTTTTCTCGCTACTGCACTCAACCCAGCGTGCTGTTGAAACGTTTACTGACTCATAAATCGCTTCAACGTTATATTCACTTTTCAGTCGAGCAACCACCACATCAAACTGAAGCACACCAACAGCACCCACAATTAAGTCATTATTAGCCAGTGGTCTAAATACTTGTACCGCGCCTTCTTCTGATAACTGAACCAGACCTTTGAGTAACTGTTTTTGTTTCAGTGGATCACGTAAACGAATACGGCGGAACAATTCTGGTGCAAAGTTTGGAATGCCAGTAAATTTCAAGATTTCACCTTGTGTAAAGGTGTCACCAATTTGAATGGTACCGTGATTATGCAAACCAATAATATCGCCAGGATAAGCATGTTCAACATGAGAACGATCACCCGCCATAAAGGTTAGAGCATCGGAGATAACCACATCTTTTTTGATACGAACTTGATGCAGTTTCATGCCTTTATCGTACTTGCCAGAAACAACGCGTAAAAATGCAACACGGTCACGATGTTTAGGATCCATATTGGCCTGGATCTTAAAGATAAATCCACTAAACGTCTCTTCTGATGCAATGACTTCACGGACATCCGTTTTTCGTGGCATTGGCGCTGGTGCCCATTTTACCAAGCCATCAAGCATATGGTTTACACCAAAGTTACCTAATGCAGTACCAAAGAAAACGGGTGTTAACTCGCCAGCTAAAAATGCTTCATGATCAAATTCATGAGAAGCACCGAGTACTAATTCCAGTTCATCACGTAATTGTTTTGCTAAATCGTCGCCTATTGCAATATCCAAATCTGGGTTATCTAATCCTTTAATAACACGAGAATCTTGAATAGTATGGCCTTGCCCTGTCTGATAAAGGTAAGTTTCATCTTTGAGAATATGATAAACCCCTTTAAACAACTTTCCACAACCAATAGGCCACGTTACAGGACTACATGCAATTTTTAATTCTGTTTCAACTTCATCCATAACTTCCATTGGATCACGAATATCACGGTCCAATTTATTCATAAAAGTTAAGATTGGAGTATCGCGTAAGCGAGTCACTTCCATTAATTTACGCGTACGATCTTCAACCCCTTTTGAGGAGTCAATCACCATTAAACAGCAGTCAACGGCAGTTAATGTACGATAAGTATCTTCAGAGAAATCTTCGTGCCCTGGGGTATCGAGTAAGTTAACTAGACAATCGGCATAAGGAAATTGCATCACAGAAGTTGTAATCGAAATACCACGCTGTTTTTCCATTTCCATCCAGTCAGATTTTGCATGCTGGTTTGAACCACGCCCTTTTACCGTTCCTGCGCGCTGAATGGCTTGTCCGAATAACAACACTTTTTCAGTGATGGTTGTTTTACCCGCATCGGGGTGGGAAATTATGGCAAAAGTTCTACGACGAGCAACTTCTTGCTGAAAAATAGGATTAGACATCAATGGTAATCTTCTGGTTGATAGACGGATGAATGCAAGGCACTGATATATTTAGATAAATAATAATTAAGTGGCGGTTAAAGACATTCAATCCGTAAGTTAATCTTAATTGGCGGCTATTTTCGCCTATCTTGTCTGCATAAACAATCGATGGTTGCTATTTTATCTGCTGAAGAGATTAAAGCCTAGTGATTGTGATAATTAAATCGCATGCATTTCACCCAATAACCTATAAAATCCACTCCATAGTCTTATATTTATAGGCGACTTTCTTGTTCATCATCTCAACAAAAATTGATTAACAAAGTAAATAAATAACAACTAGAAGCATAAAACACACCAAGAATGTATTAATAAAGCAAAGAATTAGACGCTTTATTTTATGCTAAAGGACGAATGAAGATAAAAATTAGAATAATAAATTATCTCTCTTTGATTTTAATATCATCTATTTTTTATAAAGATGATTTTATTTAAAACAAAAGTAAATAGGTGCTTTACTTTATTTATCAAAATATTTAGGTTTTGTAACATTATGCTAATAACTTAGATAAAAAATACATCTATAACAAAAGTTAAATTATTTAGATAAATTCCGATTAAGGTAACAAAAAGAATAAAATTAAATAAAATTCATACAAATTAAAAATTATTTATTTAAAATAAAAATAAAAAAACGCCCCAAATAAGACGTCTTAAATTTAACTTAAAATAATATTTAATTAGAAAGAAATAGGATAAGCCATTATTATCGCATCTTCTTTTCCTGTCTTTGTTGGATAGTAATTTTTACGTACAGAGACCGAATTAAATCCAATAGATTCATAGAGATTAAACGCTTTTTTATTTGATTCTCTTACTTCTAACCACAAAGTCGAGATGTTTTTTTTCTCAAGCGTATCAATAAGTTGCATTAACAATGTTTTACCAAAACCTTTCCCTTGATAATCAGGGTGAATGGCTATATTAAAAAGTGTTGCCTCATCTAATATTAATTGCGTAATTGCAAAACCTACAATAATATTATCAGTGCAAATTTTCAGATTAAAATAATTACTTCCTTGGTTGCTATAAAGAGTAGCTTCACTCCAAGGGAATGAATGACTTAATTTTTCAATTTGCCATGCCAAAGGTAAATCAGCCGGCTCTAGTGGTGAAATAGTCTTCATATTGGTAGATTTGTTTCCAAAGATCGCGTTTTGCATCGGCATCAAAATATAATTGATGTAACGAAGGGCTTCTCAAAGAAGTATATTGAGAGGGAAGAGAGAGATCAGTGCCTAATAACCAACAGGGAAGATCAAATGATTCTGTGAGCATGCTCACATCATCTGTTGTAATACAATAGATTTCACTTTTATCTATCCCCATGGCGCTAAAAATATCAGAGAAAAGCCCGTTATTTAGATCAACGGTATCATCAGTAATGATAAGTAAACGTGTTGTCCCCGGAAATTGAACAGAATGATCGCCTTTAAGTACAGCAGGCTTACGTAATACCCACTGATTAATTCCAAGTTGGGATAACATTCTGTCTTTACGGCTCATTATGCTTACCTATCAAGTGTAGAACAACGGTACATAGTATCAGAGGGCATAATCTACGCCAATAAATAGCGTCGGTTTCTTTATATCTGATATCATGCGTCTCATGTTTTTTAAGGAGTAATAATCATAATGTCCTCACTGTCCCCTGCAAGCGAAGTTATTCTTCGTCACCTTGATCATTTCGCAGACAGGCACGTACTTATTGCGGGCGATCTTCAAGACACACTAGCGTCGCAGATTCAGGCAAAAAGTGTTAGAGCTTATACAAACCAATACCACCAATGGTTACCATTACTGAAATCAATGGGCGATAATGCACTGTTTGGTTTAGTCGCAGATCAATCATTTGTTAAATATTGCGATACTCTTATCTACTTCTGGCCTAAAAATAAAAATGAAGCCACCTTTCAACTTCGTAGTCTGTGCTCTAATTTACAAGTTGGAACAGAAATTTTTATCGTTGGCGAAAACCGTAGTGGTGTAAAAAGCGCGACTGAGTTAATGAATGGTATCGCCAAACTGAAAAAAATAGACTCCGCTCGCCGCTGTAGCCTCTTTTTTGGTACCCAAACTTATCAAACACTGTTTGATCGTAATAATTGGTGGCAAACTTATCGCCATAACGATCTTACCGTCATGGCTTTACCTGGCGTATTTAGCCAAAGCGCATTGGATGAAGGTAGCCGATTATTACTCTCTACATTTGATGATGCTATGGTTGGTGATCTACTCGATATGGCTTGTGGTTGTGGTGTATTAGCCACCGTATTGGGTAAGAAAAACCCGATGCTAAAACTGACCCTATGTGATGTTAATGCAGCAGCTATTTCTTCAAGTATCGCAACATTAAACGTTAATGAATTAGAAGGCCGAGTTATCGCAAGTAATGTTTACTCTGCGGTTGAAGAAACCTATGACTGGATTATCTCAAATCCGCCTTTTCATGATGGCTTAGGTACCAGTTATGAAGCCGCAGAAGATATTATTCGCCTAGCACCTAACTTCTTAAAAAAAGGTGGAAAACTGAGAATAGTTGCAAACTCATTTATCCCTTATCCAGATATTCTTGATCATGTATTTGGTTCTCATGAAGTTCTTGCTTCAACAGGTAAATTTAAAGTCTATCAAGCAATGAAGAAAGTGTAATAACAAGCCCTGTTTTGACTAGGCAGGGCATCAATTTTTATGATGTTTTTTTCATCACAAGAAAAGTTTATTGTAAAAAAATAATTGGCGTCATAAATAAAAAACCTAAGATCCCCTGTCTATCTGTGATAGATATTTTAATAGATAAGATAGCAAATTGAGTAAGATGCGAGGGTGGCGGAATTGGTAGACGCGCTAGCTTCAGGTGTTAATATTCTTACGGATGTGGAGGTTCAAGTCCCCCTCTTCGCACCACTCAATTTATTCCTTTCTTGAGTGCTTCGATATTATTATCTCTCACAACTACCCATTATAAGACGTTAAAAGCGTGATTAAACTGTAGGTTAATACAACACCTGCGGGGATCATCACCCACATGCGTAATTTTTGATGAAATAACATCAGTGTTGATAATAACATTGAGATAACTAAAACTAGTGTAAATGCCGCTGTGCCTGCAATGGAGTGAGTTATTACTGTTAGTAGTGAAGAGACAGCTAACATTTCCCATAAGCTAATACGTGAAGTCCAAGAAACGGATTGAGGTAAGCGCGTTGATTTAGCCATAATGTCACACCACTAATGATAATGATTTTCATTATTATATATAACACTCCTACTAAATCAACGTATAACAAGAAAAAAAATAATGCTATATCCTTAGTTTTTAAGAGGTTAAGTCAATTTTTATTACAGTGAAAAATAAAAAACGCCTTACCGTTATACGATAAAGCGTTTGATAACATAGTAGAATTTGCTAATTCAATTAAGCATTAACCATATCCATAAAATCAAACACTAAATGGATATCTTCTGGCTCTCTTTCATATAATTCAGCATCCGGAACATCAATTAAACGACATCCCAAATGTTGATAGAAATTGACGCTATTTTCAGATGGTATTGATGAAATATATAATCCACCTGCACCTTTTTCTTTTGCATATTCTACACAGTAATTAAATAATATCCGGCCTAAGCCTTGCCCTCGTTGTTGGTGGCTAATATGTAAAAACGAGAGCTGTAAAAGCGTCGCATTTTGACCTCGCCATTGCGGATCAACACTGGCAGCAGCAATTAATTTATCTTGGCTAAAAACACCCCAAAAAGGGGCACCTCTATCCACACTTTCAATTAATATTGGTGTGTAATGTTCAGCTTCACCTTCAGGCCAATCTTTCATATCAAAACGTTGTTTTGATAAAACTAATTGTCCCTCTTTTAAGATATAGAGCTGCTCAATAAGCTCGGTTCTATCAATTTCCCACACTAAAGGAATTTCATTGCGTGTTAATTGACGAATATTGCTTTTCATTATTATTGATTAACCTGTTCTGAAGATGATTCACTTCGTTCTAATGCGTGATAAGCCACTGCACAGAACAAGGAATTCAACCGTTTCATATCCCCCAACAAACTGGTATGCAGCGAACTTGTTTCAATACTTTGCATATTATGCAAATGAAGACGTTCAACATGAGCAAACGAGTAACGTTGGTTGAGTAAACGAAAACGATGTTTTGCTCGACGCAGTTTGCGAGCATGTTCCATATTGCCGGAAACAAAAACCGACATCGCCAAATTCAGATTACTTTGCAGACGCTCAAGGAGTGTCTGTAATTCACGACGTCCTTCCTCCGATAAAAACAAGTGGTGGTTTAAACCTTTACTCACTACTTCAGCCGACATGCGCGCAATAATAGCTGATGATTGCTGTAAATTCATCGCTGTATCAATAATTTCAGCCCAACGTCGAGAGTCTTCTGTCCCTAAATCATGCTGCTGAATTTGCGCCATATACAATTTAATACTGCTATGAAGTAATTCGACCTCTTCTTCTAGCTGGCTAATTTCTCTTTTTTGCTGGCGATCCCCTTCCATTAAGGCATGAAAACGTTGCAGCATTTGTTCAACAACATCCCCTAATCGCAATGATTCTCTTACCGCATTGGCGATAGCTAAAGAAGGAGTATCAATAGCTGACGGATCTAAATAGCGTGGTGCCATTTCAGATTCTGTGGTAGGTAATTCAGGGATTAAACGCTGACATAATTTTGCCATTGGTGCCACAAAAGAGATCATCAGTAAACAGCGCCCAAAATTATAAATCACATGGAAATAGATAATAACTTCTGCGGGTGAAAAGCTATATTGCTGGATCTTTGTTGCAATATAGGTTATCCAAGGTAGAACAATTAGTGCACCAATTAATTTAAAGAATAGGCTACCTAATACAACTTGGCGTGCTACAACACTTTGCCCTCGACTACTCATTAGCGCCAATAATCCACTACCAATATTAGAACCAATCACAATACATAAGCTGATATATAAAGGCATTAAGCCTGTGGCACTTAATGTTGCCGTTAACAACACTGCGGCAAGGCTGGAGTAACTTACCATCGCAAATAATGCGCCAACTAATAATGCTAATACGGTGTCGCCACTTAACGAGGTAAAAATCGCCTGCATTGCACTGGCATGAGTAATAGGTTCAGCTGAGGTAACAATGAGTTGCAGTGCCAGAATGATCAAACCAAGGCCAATACCTACACGCCCTAATTGCCCAACTCGCTCTTTTTTGCGACTAAGGAACGTGATAACCCCAATTAGAATTAACAATGGTGATAGCCAAGAGAGATCAAAAGTTAGCACCCGAGCCATTAAAGCGGTACCTACATCCGCCCCCAACATAATGACTAGAGCAGGCGTAATTGAGATAAGCCCCTGCGTAACAAAAGAGATAACTAATAGTGCAGTTGCATTACTGCTTTGCACTAAAGCAGTTACACCAACGCCAGCAAGAAAGGCATGGGATTTTTTATTAATACTTTTACCAAGAATTCGGCGCAGATCAGAGCCAAAAACGCGCATAATTCCAGTACGAACAATGTGTGTACCCCAAACAAGAAGTGCAACGGATGAGAGTAAATGAAGCAGTGTCAGCATAGAGAAATAACCTTTTTTATCGTTGTTTATTTGACTCTGTTCTCCTTCAATCTCATAAAAAAGAGAAAGACCATGAGCAGATAAGTTATCTGAGAAAAGATTTTTTGCCGATAATGCCTCAACAAAAAACAGATGTTACTAGGCAAAAAGATATTGCAAATTAAGTGCAATAATCAATGGAGAAATTAAAAATTTTGTATGAATGAATATGTAAGTCTCGATGATTATAGCAGAAAAGGGAAAATACTCAAAACTAGCATAATAATAACCCATTGATTTATTATCATTTTATTCTTTTTCGACTTAACAATAAAAAAACGCGACTAGAGGGTATCTCTCTAAGTCGCGATAAAATACAACAAGTTTAGTAAGGCAATTCGACTACAACATCAGACAGACTTATCAGATAAAATTGATATTATTTCAATCCCATCGCATCACGCATAGTGAAGAACAAGTCAGTTTGGTCAGTTAATCCCACAACATTAGCCGCATATGGACCATAAGCAGCTACGCGTAATTGTGCACCCGTATGTTCTTGTGACTCTTCCTCTGAGTTACCATAATTCACTACCATCACCGCCCCATCTTTAGTGATCAATGCTTGTGTTAAGCCACTCGATTTCACATCGGCTTCAATGATTTGACTAGAGTGAGCATGGTCTGCGGTAACAATCACTAATGTATCACCATTTTTCTTCGCAAAATCTAAACCGATTTGTACCGCTTCATCCAATGCCACCGTTTCACCGATTTGGCCACAAGGGTTAGCGTTGTGATCTTGCTTATCAATAGAGGCGCTTTCGACTTGTAAGAAGAATCCATTTTCATTTGTTTTCAGCACATCTATCGCTTTCTTGGTCATTTGCGCCAATGTGGGTGCATTTGGATCAAGTTTAGAATTAGGTTTGCACTCTAAAGGCGGATTATTAAGATTACCGTGATAGGTTGCTTTAGGGCCTTCCCATGCTACTGCCATATTTCCGTCATGGAATAAGCCTAATACCGGTTTGTCTTGATTCGCTAAAGTGATCGCATCTAAAGATTTAGCATCTTTTACAATCTGATAGCCACGTTCTATCGCCTGCTGCTCTAGCGTTTTTCCTTTATAATCTCCCGCTACAGCCGTTTGAGCAAAACTTTTAGCGCCACCACCTAATGTGATATCGGCACGAGTAACTAATAGCTGTTCAGAGATAGAACCTCTACCGCCATTTTCTAGCGCATTCGTTGAACATTTTTCTAACGTTTCAACTGGGCCGTAGCATTTACGACCAGTAACGTGAGAATAAAGTGCGGCGGGTGTCGCATCTTGAATTTCAGATGTTGTAACATTCCCTGTTGCCTTTCCATTGGCTTTTGCTAATTCCAAAATGGTTTGGTGATCTTTACCGAATACATCAATCCCTAATGCACCATTATAAGTTTTTACACCTGAAGCCCAAGCGGTTGCAGAAGCAGCAGAATCTGTCACATAATTAGGTTTTTGTGTTTTTCTATCAAGCGCATAGTGTGTGTATTGACCCGTAATTGGTAGGGCATCGATGCCTTTAAAGAAACCACCCGCACCTTCGGCGTAATTACGCGCAACGGTGATTTCAGAATCACCCATGCCATCGCCAATAAATAAGATAACGTTTTTAGCTTGATTATTATGTAACGCGGCTTTTAATGCCTCCGTTTGATCCTGAGTCATACGACGAGCACCGCCAAATTCAGTGATATTACCTTTTGCTGCGCGATCTTGGGCCAAAATGGCATCCGCAGCAACGGGAGCTGCAAAAGAAGAGAAACTCGCACCAGCCAATAGCGTTGTTACAATAACGGATAAAATAGAACGTTGGTAACGATGAGACATAGCTTTTTCCTTGCACTCAAAAGTAAAAAACATGGTTAATGTTTAAGTCAGAAAAAGCTTACGGTAGTTAAATGACAATGAGATGAAAACTAAAAGCGATTTTGATGACAGCTTTATGACGAGTTAATGACAAATAAAAAGCTTATGGCCAATTATCAGCAGTAAGCTTTTAATATTTTTCTAATACACCAGATTAATATTTACCTTCAGTTAACGCTTTTGCGCCAATATAAAGCGTTTCACACCAAGCAATATAATCGTGACCACTAGCCATTTCTAACGATTTTACAGAATATCCTTTGTTTTCTAATACTTGTTTAAGATGGCGATTATTATTTAAAATGCCGCCTAAACCGCCACGAGATTCAAATAAACCGGCTTCTAAAAAGAAGGTAAGCGGTTTTTTATCCGCTTGATCAAATTGTCGGATCAACCATTCGGGATCTTCTTTTTCTGGCGACCACCAAAACGATCCAGACATACTTAATACTTTGCCAAAACGATCAGGCCGATTAAAAGCCACCCAAGCAGAGGCTAAGCCACCGTAACTAGAGCCTGAGACTATCGTCTCTTCACCTGATACTCGAATACCTTTCTCTTTTTCCAACCAAACAAATAATTCGTCGGCTAAAAAGCGATAAAAATCAGGATTAGGCGGTAATTCAACACTACGACGATCACTATCAATACTATCAACAAATAAGATCATCATAGGAGCAAGTTTGCCCTCTTCGATCTGTTTATCAAAAAATTTATCAATGCCGTATTCTCGACGATAAGTTTGTCCATCAAACAACACCAACATCCTTGGCGTTTTCATTAATTGCGCAGGTTGATATAGGGCTATTTCACGCTCGTTATTTAAGATTTGGCTGTTAAAACGAAAAACCTCGGTTTTCCCTTTTATGGTTCGCTGCAAAATATCTGGTAATTGACACTCTCTTTGTGCATCTAACGAGAGCAAAGAAAAATGGTTATATACATCTTCTGATTGTTGAGGTGACGCTTGAGGATTTAAAGGATCTGCTTGTGCTGTGGTTAAAATAGCACGACGTTGTTCAAAGGCGGTTGAGCCTTCAATAGTGGGTACATCTGGCGCCAGTTTATATTGCATTAATGTATCGTTAGGTACGATATAGCTACGATACCAAATATCGCTATTCTCTAAACGTGTTAGTGGATCGTGATTACCCTCTGGTGATCCTAATAAATAAACATTCGACTTAGCCCCTTGCCATAAAAAGGTCACTAACTTTTTATCATTATCATAAGGTTCTATTAATGGTGCACCTTGTTGGCTAATGTGCTGCCAAAATGCTTGAAGTGTCTTATTATTCAGATCTTGCGCTAACACCTGCAAACGTGGGCTAATAGTTGCAATATTTGCATTTTTCTCTAACGGCTTATAAGGCTGAGTGGTAAAAGTGAATTGCCACGATGTACTTGCTTCACCTTGAGCAATTAATTGATACTGTGCAGTTTGTGGTGATAAAAAACGGACTTTTTGCTGACTATCAGCAGGTACCTCTTTTAATAGACTGCGAATATGAGTCCCATCTGGTTTTACTAAACGCAGATGTTGTATACCTTCTACCTTTAAATCAACATAACGCTCTTTTGTCAGATCCAACGTAAAGCAGTGTGTTTGGTGATTATCAAATTGCCCTTTTATCATTTTTCCTTCAATTAGAGGTAAACAATCTGATAAAGCAGGAAAAGAAACCATTAGCGCACATATCATCAGAGGAATTCTCACTTTATTTTTCTCGTTATTACTAGATGAGAAATTATAGTAATGATAATTGTTATCAATTCAATGAAAATTCGTTGGTGTATAAATTTGGCGACTTAATAAAAAATAAAAACGCCACAATTCCTTGATATTATTGTGGCGTTTTTATTGCTGGAAATAATATTAAAAACGTTTCTATCAACGCTCTTCTAATGGATAACTACGGAAACTCCATAATCCCAACGCTTTTAAGCCATCACGATAAATACCTTGTAAGTCTGATTTACTTATTTTTTGCAATTCTGCTAATGGCTTATCTGGTGCGACAACCGTTAAATAGGTGATATCACTTGGGCCACTTTGCCAACTTGCTAATGTAAAGATGGCATCGGCGCGACGCACATGACTACCCGAGCTAATAATGACTGCGGTTTTAATACGATGCTTAGTTAAGGCATAACGGCTAAACAAGGCATTTTCAACAGTGGTACGCGCATAGTTATCTTGGAAAATACGCTCTGCTGGAATACCATTTTTCACCAGCCAATCTGCCATTAATTTACCTTCTGTTTGATGTGCTTTAGGCACGCCACCTGTTACCACAATCATCGCGTCGGGTAATTGTTTTGCTACTTCTAAGGTTTTATTTAGGCGCTCAACTAAAATCTTGTTCATTGTACCATCTGGATTTAACGCATAACCCAATGTCACAATGGCATTATTCCCTTTGGTTTTATTAAGTTTTGCTAAATCAGCTTGAGTGAGTTTATCGCTTAATGGCATTTTACTCACGCGGTCTATTTCAGCAAAAAAGCGTTTTATTTCATCGGCTTTTGCTGGGTTTAACGATTTTAGTTTATTGAAATAAGCTTCGCTCTCTTTATCTTTACCTTCAAAACGCGTCCACGAAGTGACATAGATTAACGCATCAATATCATCAGGTGCGGCTTCTAAAATCTGTTTATAAATAGTGACAGCACGTTCAATATCATTGTTATAAACATAGGCACTTGCGGCACTAAACAACAAATCTAAGCGATAAGGCTCTAGTTTATAAGCCTGTTGTAATTTTTGCGCCACAATTTCCATATTGGACGGCAATTTTCCCGTAAATCCAGCATCAGAAACACGAGCTGGAGACTTAAAGGCATCTAAAGCATCTTGAATTAAGATATCAACAGTTTGACGCTGAGAAACATATTGTTGATAGCTATTATCTGGCTGGTGGACTTTTTGATATGCCAATGCACTTGATGATGCTGTAAAACCTAAAGCAGCTATCGCTAATGAAATTACAGTTTTCTTGATATGCAGCGAAACACGGGAAGGTTGTGCCATTTTCTTGTCCTTTTTACGAAAAATATTCTACATCTTCACCTAATAACATAAAGATAAACATAAAGATAAAAATGTGGATCCTCACACCTTATGGCAAAAGAAATACACACAAATCAATCTATACCTAACATCTATAATAGAGATCCAAAATTAATTTTCAGTAACCTTTTTCACCTTATTGAAAAAAATAGCATTATTATGTATATAACTCTTTTTACAGTTTTTTTTATGTATTTTTCTCTTTTAATAAGCGATTTAATTTTGAGAAGCAATCAATCATGGAGTATCTACCCGCAAGATTAATCATACTTCGTTTGAGATGGTGGTAATTGGAAGGATGGTAAAGGACATAATTTTTACGTTATTAATAACAACGCCATTTAAATAGCGTTGTTATATTTGGATATAAATCTATTCAATATGCTTTGATTGCATCATTAATAATTCTCTGACTAATTCAACGCAACTAAGAAAACGTTCGTCATAATCAGGCGAGTTCACTTTAATATATTCAATACTGTTTTTATCAAGCATTTCCATTAATAACGTTTGAAAACGACGGCGGTCTTTTTCACTACCCAGGCTGCGCAACCCATCAGCCACCCAAGGGGTGTTATTTTCGAGTAAAATCACTAAATCAAACCGATATTCATCAATAAGTGCTTGAACAAAGGGGTGTTCTTTGTCTTCATAACGCAAACAAAATGCTTGAGTCGTAACAAAATCCGTATCAATAAAAGCAACTTTGTTGGCATACTTAACCGCAAAATCAATATATTGTGCTTGTCCTAATGCGATTTTATCGTAGTCGGAATATTGCAATGCCATTTCATCGCCACCTAAATGGGAAAAAACATAATCACGCCCATATTCCCACGCACTTGTGGTATTAAAAATATTAGCGAGCTTATTTACTAAGGTTGATTTCCCACTCGACTCCCCCCCTAAAATAGCGACGGTACGCACAAAGAAAGGTTTTACTTCAGTAGGAATATATTCCCAATATTTAAAAGGGGCTTGGCGAATTTGTCGGCCACTGATATTCATAAATGAACGTTCAGGGTCAATCAGTACCGTTTCAATACCTAAAAAAGTATTGTATTGATGCGCATCATCACGTTCGCTGGTATAAACAAAATCTGGCGTTATCTGTTTTTCATTTAGAAACGCTTTAATACCTTCACTCCACACTTCCCAACCATCTGGCTGCGGCTCAATACCATGTTCATCAAACTCATGAATACGAATATTTTTTTGATATTTAAATGTTTGTAATAACCAACGTAATCTATCGCTAACCGTAGGCTGCTGTGACATAGCACTATTAATAAATAGCTCTTTATCACGTGGATCGTCGTGACATAAAATAACGTGTAACTCATCAACTTGGCTACATGCTCTTTGAATAAGATAAATATGCCCTGTATGAAGTGGGTAAAATTTACCGAAAATAACACCAATAGTTTTCTTTTTTATTGGATACTCTAAGCCTAAAAATTGATGCAATGCAGACATTTTTTGAGCACTGGGACTCTTAATTTTATTATTAATAAGTTGGCTAAGATAACCTTTTGTCATATCACTTTCATCAGCAACTTGCTGTAAGGTATAACCATTTTTTCTAATAGCCTGTTTGATATAATCAAAAGATCCCATTCTATGTTCCTTTAGTTGTCTTCTAAATCGTCAAGTACTGATAACGCATCTGATAGTTTTTTTACGCCATAAACTTTCATATCAGGGGGATTTTTCTTTGGCATATTCGCTTGCGGAACAATAGCTCGTTTAAAACCATGTTTTGCTGCTTCAGCGATACGTTCTTGCCCACTTGGCACTGGACGAATTTCTCCCGCCAATCCAACCTCACCAAAAATAACTAAGTCTCGTGGTAAAGGACGATTACGAAAGCTAGAAACTAAAGAAGATAACAAGGCTAAATCTGCACTCGTTTCTGTGACTTTTACACCGCCAACTACGTTAACAAAAACATCTTGATCAGACATTTGTAATCCACCATGACGATGTAATACCGCTAATAATATAGCTAATCTATTTTGTTCTAAACCTACAGCAACCCGGCGAGGATTCGATAACATCGAATGATCGACAAGTGCTTGTATTTCCACCAGCAAAGGTCTTGTACCTTCCCATACAACCATAACAGAACTACCTGATGTCACTTCATCACCACGACTTAAAAAGATAGCCGATGGATTACTCACCTCACGTAAACCTTGTTCTGTCATGGCGAATACACCCAGCTCATTGACCGCACCAAAACGGTTTTTATGACTGCGTAACGTTCTAAAACGCGAGTCTGTTTCACCATCTAACATAACCGAGCAGTCAATACAGTGCTCTAGCACCTTTGGCCCCGCTAATGTGCCATCTTTGGTTACATGACCCACCATAATAATGGCGATGTCATTGGTCTTAGCAAAGCGAGTCAAATAAGCCGCTGTTTCTCGTACTTGCGCCACACTACCGGGGGATGATTGAATATCTGCCATATGCATAACTTGAATGGAGTCGATCACGATTAATTTTGGTTGTTCTTGTGATGCAATTAAACAAATTTGCTCAATGCTGGTTTCTGACAGCATATTCAGTTCGGCCGTAGGTAATCCCAATCGATGTGCTCGCATGGCTACTTGTTGTAATGACTCTTCACCTGTGACATAAAGCGTTTTCATTTCGGTTGCTAAGCGGCACATGGTTTGTAGCAACAGTGTACTTTTACCTGCTCCTGGGCTCCCACCAATTAAGATGGCACTACCAGGCACAACACCGCCGCCTAATACGCGGTCAAACTCTTTAAATCCGGTTGAGAAACGCGGTAACGCTTCTAAACTAATTTCAGATAGCTTTTGAACCCGACTAACACCTTTTGCATCACCCGCAAATCCGCTAAAGCGCTCATTACGAGAAGAAGGGGCAGCCGCAAGACGTATTTCTGTTATTGTGTTCCACGCATTACACGCAGAGCACTGTCCTTGCCAACGAGGATAATCTGCACCACATTCGTTACATACAAAGGCTCTTTTTGCTGCTTTTGCCACACTTCTCTCCCGTTTATGACTCAAATCCTAAATTACAGCTCATGCCAGAAAAACTTAGCGTTCTTCGTGTTTTAAACCACCACTTAAAATACACATTACACCCATTAAATCGGCATGACGAACAGCGACTTTTGCCTGCGCATACACTTTTGGTTTTGCATGATAAGCAATACCTAACCCCGCTTTCCTGATCATTTTTAAATCATTTGCACCATCGCCAATAGCAATGGTTTGTTCCATTGGGATATCTAAATCTTTCGCCAATCGCGCAAGCACTTGTGCTTTATATTTGGCATCAACAATTGTACCTTTTACTTTGCCCGTTAATTTACCATCTTTAATTTCAAGTTGGTTGGCAATCGCGGCCACTAAACGTAATTTTTGTTTTAAGTTATCAGCAAAATAAGTAAAACCGCCTGATGCTATTGCAATATGCCAGTCCATTGCTTGGAGCTTACGAACTAAGCTGGTTAAACCCGACATCAGTGGCAAATCTTCCATTACTTTTTGTAAAATAGCGGCATCGGCCCCTTCAAGTTGCGCGACACGCAGTTTTAAGCTTTCACTAAAATCCATTTCACCTTGCATTGCTCGTTCAGTGATTTCAGCCACTTTATCGCCAACTCCTGCAAGGCGCGCAATTTCATCAATGCACTCAATCTGGATGGCGGTTGAGTCCATATCCATCACTAAAAGCCCCGGTGAGCGCAAACGCGGAATTTCACCCAATGGCACGACATCTAAACCACATTCATCCGATAAACGGCGAATACGACGCGTTAAACTGCCAGCAATTCGAACAACTTGATAATCATCAATACGCCATGAAGAGACCACAACAATAGCGACACCCAGTTTATGTTGGAACTCACTTATTCTTTTTTTATCGAGTTCACGTCCATAAAGTAACCAACCGCTATCGCCAGCACGATAATCAAGTGGCATCACTTCTTCACCACTTAATGATAACGGTAGACCCGGCCATTTACGGATCTCATCCGGTAAATAGCAATAGGTCAGACTATTTGACATACTTATTCTCCTGTTTTCCCCTGTCGGAACAAAATAATCGTTATTCAGCCTATTCTATCTCTGGCTCATCTGGCAACATGCATATACTTGCTTACGCAAAAGGATGAACATGCTTAAAGATAAACTAAAATTCAAACTACAAAAAACGGCGATTATACTGATTTGTATCGCATTATTGGCATTTCTTATGCAAGGCGCGTCTTATTTTAGTCGTGCTAATCAGCATGCCCGTATTACTCAGTTTGAAGAGCTTGCTAAAACGCTGGCAGAACAAGTTGCGTTCTCTTTATCCAATTATATGGATGACAGCAGCAAAGATAACGTAAATCCCCTCATTATGGCTAATTTAAATCATCTGACTCACAATAGTCGGGTGCTTGATGCGAGTCTCTATTTGGAAGACGGTACACAAATCGCCCATAGCGGTGAAAATGTCACCGTTAAAGAGCGACTCGCATTGGAAGGGCAAAAAAGTGGTGGTTCATTTAATCATCAGCTTGTTGTACCTGTACCAGGTAAAGATAAACCTAAAGGCTTTTTAAGACTCACTTTAGATACCCACCAATTAGTGACCGAATCAAGCCAAGTCGATAACACCACTAACTTATTACGAGTTATGTTATTAGTCGCATTGGCCATTGGCTTTTTGTTATCTCATAATCTTTTGCAACTTACGCCCGTCCATTGGCAACAATCGCCTTATTTACTCACGGCAAATTTGTATTCTCGCCCTGAAGAAGAGGAAGATGGAGAGGAAAAAGATGAGAATAATGCAAAAAAAAATAAAGATGAGAACAATACTGAATTTAAAAAGCCCATCGATATAGAAACGGATAACAAAGAATTAGCCGTAGATAATAATGCTCAAAAAGATGTCAGCGATGATATGGAAAAAATCGACAGTCTGAAAAATAACAAGACATAAAGCATCTATTTAAATTTATAAGAGCTAGCCAATTGAATTTAATCATTTTATTGCTAGCTCTTTTTTATTTTTAAAATACGTTTAATCGTATATTAGCGTGAAAAGTGAGTCTTTTCGTGCTATTCCCTTAATCTTCAAAGGGGATTTGTTTAATATCACAGAAATACCTTTATCGATTCATTAACCTAAAAGAATAAGCTTTAGATCTTTTTCTCGTTCTTTAAGTACCGAGGTGGTTATGACTGAACAATCTGTTATCCAACGTTGTCAACAAATCGTAGAAAACCCAACCCTTTCCCCTGAACAAAAACGTCATTTTCTCGCTTTAGAAGCTGAAAATATGCTGCCTTATCCTGCACTTCCTAAAGATGCAGCTAGCGCATTAGATGAACGGGTCATTTGCGATATGTATGAAGGTCATGCACCTTATAAACCTCGTTATGTATTACCTGATTACGCAAAATTTTTAGCACAGGGTTCTCACTATTTAGAGCTAGAACCTGCACAAGATTTTGATGATGCTTTAAATATGCTGACCATCCTTTATCATCATGTTCCATCAGTTACCTCAATGCCCGTTTACTTAGGGCGTATTGATAAAATTTTACTACCTTATGTCGGTTCTCTTACCGAAGAACAACTTTACCCTAAATTAAAACGTTTCTGGCGCTATCTTGATAGAACACTGCCTGATGCATTTATGCATGCCAATATTGGTCCTGAAGACTCGATTATTACGCGATTAATTCTAAAAGTAGATGTCGAGCTGCAGCAAGTGGCTCCTAACCTCACTTTTATTTATGACACTAATTTAACGCCATCTGATTTATTACATCAGGCAATCACCAATATTTGCCATAGTAGCAAGCCCCATATTGCTAATGGCACATTACAAGATGCTGTATTTGGGAAAGATGAATACGGTATTGTGAGCTGCTATAACTCATTACCACAAAGTGGTGGCGGTAGTACGTTAGTGCGTATTAACTTAAAAGAAGTGGCAAAGCGCAGCCAAAATAGCCAAGATTTTCTTGAAAATATATTGCCGTTTTATATGCAAAAACAAATCGAGATTATCGATGCTCGCTGCGAATTCCTGTATGAAAAATCAAACTTCTTTAAACAAAGCTTTTTAGTGGAAGAGGGTTTGATCTCACCGGATCGCTTTGCCCCTATGTTTGGTATTTACGCAATGGCAGAAGCCGTTGCTCTGTTGCTCGAAAAAGAAGGCAAAAATGCGGCTTATGGTGATAATGAATCAGCCAATCAACTTAGCTATATTATTAGTGAAAAGTTAGCGCAATTTGTTGCGGATACACCGGTAAAATATGGTTGGAAACAACGCGCTATGCTACATGCGCAATCAGGCATTAGCTCAGATATTGGCACAACACCTGCAACGCGTATTCCTTATGGTAAAGAGCCAGATCCTGTTACCCATTTAATAACTGTTGCACCACATCATGCGTTTTATACTTCAGGCATTAGCGATATTTTAACGGTAGATGAAACCATTAAACAAAACCCTGATGCATTGATGCAACTCTGTTTAGGCGCTTTCGCTTCAGGATTAAGAGAATTCTCAGCAAACGTGGGTGGAAATGATTTAGTACGAGTCACCGGTTATATGGTGCGCTTATCTGATTTGAAAAAATACAAAGAAGAAGGTTCTCGTTTAAACACCACTTGGTTAGGCGATGAAGCCACCGCGAACTGCCATATTACTGAGCGTAAACCACGAGTTATCAGTTATGAACAGCAGATGCGTTTCGATAAATAAAATTCTGCCTTTTTCTTGTGTCGATGGCCCGGGCAATCGCCTAGCCATCTTTTTACAAGGGTGTAATCTGCGTTGTAAAAATTGCCACAATCCCTACACTATGGGGATCTGTGACAATTGTGGTGACTGCATTCCCACTTGTCCTCAGCAAGCACTTACTCTGCAACAAGGAATTATCAGTTGGAACAGCAACAGCTGTGAACAATGTGATACTTGTATTCAACAATGCCCCCGCCAATCTAGCCCAATGACATTAAGTTATACCGTTGATGAATTAATCGCTATTACACGTAAATACGCTACATTTATTAATGGTGTAACAGTAAGTGGTGGCGAATCAACACTGCAACTTCCCTTTCTTATTGAATATTTTAAAGCAATAAAACAGTCTCCCGATCTTCAGCATCTCACTTGCTTAATTGATAGCAATGGCACGCTTTCTATTAACGGCTGGCAAAAAATCGCACCTTATATGGATGGGACGATGATCGACTTAAAAAGTTGGAGTGAAGACTCACATCGTTATTTAACGGGTCGAGGAAATAAACGAATTAAAGAGTCAATAAAATGGTTAGCGAATAATAAACTACTTACAGAATTACGTCTTTTATATATTCCGGGAAAAACGGATTATTTAGAATATATAGATGAACTTTCTTCCTTTATTAATTCACTTGGTGAATCAATACTAATTAGGATTAATGCATTTCATCAACATGGCGTCTATGGTGTTGCCAGTACGTGGAATAGCGCAAGTAAAGAGAACATTGAATTATTAAAAGAAAAGTTAAAATTAAAAGGAATTGATTTAATTAAAACACCCAATATTTACTCATAATAATAATCCACATATCATTATTGTATATTAAATTCATTTCATTTTATCCAATTGACTTTAATTAATGCAGAAGTTAACCTCCTACAGAAAAATCATTTAATGGACTCCTGCAATGAAAATAAAACATAAGTCAATATTATTAATACTGTACTCCGCATATATATACCCTATTAGTTCTTATGGTGATTATAAGATACAAGATATAGGACATTCAATTTATAAACCCTTTAGTATTTATGATGGTGCCAATCAATACTACTATTTTACAGATAATAGATATAAATATATTAAACATCGTCATGGTAAAATTTTAGAAAAAGACAATTATATCCAGCAACTATTCACTCCATTTGGAAGTATACATATCTATACAGCAATAAATAATCACACTCTTTCAATATATAATAATATAGCAGATGATATGAATCGTAGCATTCGACAAGAGATGCCCGCTTTTGATGCTAGAAAGCTGTTCGCCTTCAATGAAAATTTCTTACCAAATGAATTATTTATTAGTCTAGACAGCGGTAAAACCATAAAAAAAATAAATAAAGAAAACAACCCACAATTAGATACCCTTTATCTGTCTCATCTTTCTGAAAATGGAAAAACACTTGTCGGTTATGCCACAGAATCTAAATCCATATTAGATAATATTATTAAGAATAATCATATAGAGGGGCATAGAAATGATTGCTATGGATACTCTGAATGTTATGCATTTTCCTATAACATAAATAATAATACATTTTCTGTTTTAGAAAAAAACATAGCCATTAAATATTTAACCAAAGATGGTAATTTAATTTTATATAAATATAAAACTTATAATAAAGAAAAATCATACATATATAATATAAATAAAAAGGAAAAATTTGAATTAACAAACAATAATATTAATAAATATTTAGCCAATCACCCAGAAAAAGATATCCTACTTTCATCAATAACTGAATATCCATTCTTCAATGGAATCAAAAGAAGAAGTATTGATATTCAAAAAATCAGTGATAATGGTCAAGTATTTATTGGTCAACTCAATCGAGATCTTTCCAATAAAGAACTAAAAGAGGGGAATTATCCTAAAGTTGCGTTTGTTACCACCAAAGAGGGACCAATAAATGAAATTATTCGTTCTAACTTTGGCTCTTCCAAACTCACGGCTATTTCTGCAGATGGAAACAACAGTGTTGGATGGACAGAAGTCTGGCACGATGATTATCGAATAAATCTACCTCATGAAACAAAGGGGTCCTCTTCACTTTTTAGTCAAGCGATACGCTATAACTTATCAGAAAATAAACTTATTAATATTGGCAACCTTTCCAATAAACGTAACGAAACAGCATTTAGAAATTCAAGAGCTACTGATATTTCAGCTGATGGTAAATATATTGTAGGGTGGTCTGAAACTGACGATTATAATTACGATTCCATTGAACAAAATAGGTCAAAGGGAAAGAAAATTAAAGGGCCAGCAGCCTATATCATTTTTCATCGCCATGGTTTTGTTCATTTTAATAACAGAATGTACGACTTAGGAACACTTACTAATGGTAAAGATTCAGAAGCACGTGCCATTACTGATGATGGAAGAATGATTTATGGTTTAGCGACTGATATAAACAATCATTGGCGTCAAGTTATTTGGGAAAACGATCAAATCAGTGATAAATATTTCAATGCTGAAAAACAAAAAATTGCAGATGAAAATGCAGAACAAGACCGCCTAAACAAAGAGCGCGCAGATGCTAAAGCAGAACAAGACCGACTAAACAAAGAGCGTGCAGATGCTAAAGCAGAACAAGACCGACTAAACAAAGAGCGCGCAGATGCTAAAGCAGAACAAGACCGACTAAACAAAGAGCGTGCAGATGCTAAAGCAGAACAAGACCGACTAAACAAAGAGCGCGCAGATGCTAAAGCAGAACAAGACCGACTAAACAAAGAGCGTGCAGATGCTAAAGCAGAACAAGACCGCCTAAACAAAGAGCGTGCAGATGCTAAAGCCGAGCAAGACCGCCTAAACAAAGCGCAAGCTGAGAAAGACAAAGCAGAGCAAGACCGCCTAAACAAAGTACAAGCGGAGAAAGACAAAGCCGAACAAGACCGCCTAAACAAAGAGCGTGCAGATGCTAAAGCAGAACAAGACCGACTAAACAAAGAGCGCGCAGATGCTAAAGCAGAACAAGACCGACTAAACAAAGAGCGTGCAGATGCTAAAGCAGAACAAGACCGCCTAAACAAAGAGCGTGCAGATGCTAAAGCCGAGCAAGACCGCCTAAACAAAGCGCAAGCTGAGAAAGACAAAGCAGAGCAAGACCGCCTAAACAAAGTACAAGCGGAGAAAGACAAAGCCGAACAAGACCGCCTAAACAAAGAGCGCGCAGATGCTAAAGCCGAACAAGACCGACTAAACAAAGAGCGTGCAGATGCTAAAGCAGAACAAGACCGCCTAAACAAAGAGCGCGCAGATGCTAAAGCCGAACAAGACCGACTAAACAAAGAGCGTGCAGATGCTAAAGCAGAACAAGACCGACTAAACAAAGAGCGCGCAGATGCTAAAGCCGAACAAGACCGACTAAACAAAGAGCGTGCAGATGCTAAAGCAGAACAAGACCGACTAAACAAAGAGCGCGCAGATGCTAAAGCAGAACAAGACCGACTAAACAAAGAGCGTGCAGATGCTAAAGCAGAACAAGACCGACTAAACAAAGAACGCGCAGATGCTAAAGCAGAACAAGACCGCCTAAACAAAGAACGCGCAGAAGCTAAAGCCGAACAAGACCCACTAAACAAAGAGCGCGCAGATGCTAAAGCCGAACAAGACCGACTAAACAAAGAGCGTGCAGATGCTAAAGCAGAACAAGACCGACTAAACAAAGAGCGCGCAGATGCTAAAGCAGAACAAGACCGCCTAAATAAAGCGCAAGCTGAGAAAGATAAAGCAGAGCAAGATAATAAAGAATTAACTTCCGTAGAAGATGAATTTAAACAACTAACAAAAGAAAACAACAAACCATCAATTGTTATCAGTAAACCTATCGACATTGAAAATACTTATAAATCAATACAACTATCAGCTGAACATGGCTATAAATTGATTGATATGCAACAAGGGCAGCTACGTTACCTTACCTCTTCAATCTGTTCTGTTGGTAATGAAAAAGCCTGTATTAGTGGCTTTACCCATTATCAAAAATTAAATAAATCAAATGCAGTACAAACAGGAATAAGTGGTGCTTATCGTTTTGATATTAATCGAGTTCCTTTCGTTATGGGGTTAGCAATTGATACGGATGTATATTCATCATTACCAAAAGGATACCAACACCAAGGATATCCATTACCGCTTATCGGTTTTAGCCTTGATTTAATACCTTCTTTAAATAATGAACTGATTAGTAATGCATTACATTTATCCTTAAAAGGCGCTTATTTAAATCGCAAAGTATCAATTGAACGTCAGCAGTTAGAAGACACTGAAATGGGTAAAGGTAATGCTAAACTTTCAGGTTATCATATTGAGTTACAAGGCTATTATCCATACTCAGCAACCAATGAACTGATATTAACGCCTTTTGCGGGTATTACATTTAATGAAATTTCTCGATCTGCGTATAGTGAGACAGAAGGTGCTAAATTTATCGCTCATTATGAAAAACTAAAAGAGCAGGCTCTTTCTGCTAAATTAGGCGTAAATCTAGATTATTTATTAACCCCATCCCTCACGCTGAATACAAAAGCAGGTATGTTCTGGCAATTATCGC
This sequence comes from Proteus hauseri, assembly GCF_004116975.1. Lineage (NCBI taxonomy): Bacteria > Pseudomonadati > Pseudomonadota > Gammaproteobacteria > Enterobacterales > Morganellaceae > Proteus > Proteus hauseri. The sequence goes on from NZ_CP026364.1 coordinate 959,867, forward strand.
AACAACAGCGTGATTTCCGCAGTCATATTAAAAATTTAGGCCAGCAACATATTGAATATGCAGAAAATAAAAAACAGTTAAAACGACGTCCATTCGCTAATATTGGATTAACGTATCAAATTGATAAACAATCATCAGTAGGTACATCAGCAAATTGGGAAATAACAAAGTATCGTTATCACGATATGCAGTTTGGTGTTAATTATACTTATCGCTTCTAATATTTAATCATTGATGAGATAAAAGCAGATCTTCCTACGCGTTAATGTGTAGGAAGATTTTTCATTTTCAGGAATTAAATTAAGAGATTAAAGTGGAAAAATATCTGATTAAAATAACAATTAATCACTTGTTGTAGAAAAACCTTTTGTTTTATCAACCCACCAAACTTTGGTTGATACTTTTTCTAAAAGCGCTTTATTGTGGCTAAAAATAATCAAACTTAAAGGGCGACGCAGGCTCTCATTAATTAATACTTGCCAAATTTCAGCTTGAATTTTTGCATCTAATTGCGCAGTGACTTCATCAGCAATTAATATTTGTGTGCGTGGGTCAAGCGCCCTTAATAATGCAATGCGCGCTAACTCACCACCAGATAATTCATTAGGCCTACGCGATAACCATTCTGATTTTATTTTTAGTTTTTCAAACCAACTTTCATCAGGGCACCACGCATCACGCACACTATCGCCTGTAGCACGAAAAGGATTAAAACATTTATCTGGATGTTGAGGCACTAACTGAATTGGGCAATAACCTTTGCTAGGCAATGGTTGTTGATTAAAAAGAATTTTGCCACTTGTAGGTGCTTGCCACTGGGCTAATACTCGCCCCAGCGTTGTTTTACCCGTTCCACTAGGTGCTGATATTCCTAACCTCTCTCCGGCATCTAAAGAGAACGAGAGGTCTTGCCATAACAGCTTACCTGCTTGCTTAACAGATAATTGTTGTAGCTCTAAAAGCGCCATAGGAATAACTCCAGTAATAATCTATTTCTTGATATATTTAAAAATAAAACAGATAAGCTGACTGCAATAATTAGTTTAGTGAAGTTTCATGTTGAGATAAGAACTGCTGCTCCGGTAACGCATTCCACAGTGTTTTCAGCCATTCACTGCCTTCATAATGATGGAGTGAAACGGCAGGAATAATTTCATTAAGCTCCCCCTGATTTAGCACCGCTATCGTATCAGCAAAACGAGCCGCTAATGCAAGATCATGAGTCACCCACAACACCGATTTGCCTTGATTACATAGTTCTCGCAAATGACCTAATAGCAAGCTAGCGTGTTCGTCATCAAGCCACGATGTTATTTCATCAGCCAATATATATTGTGCGTTAGATAATGTCGCGTTACATGCCAAAATTCGCTTTGCCATTCCGCCAGAAAGTTTCGCTGGGTAGGTTTTTACTAATGAGCTAGAAAGATGATAAAGCCCAAGCTGCTCGACAATATCTTCGGTTGTGATATCAGCACCACTTAAACGCGCAGAACGGCTAAGCTGCTCACCGATACAAATCAATGGATTTAATGCCGTCACACCTTGTGGAATATAACAAAAAGTATTGCCACGATAAGCAATAAGTTCTCTTTCTGTTAATGTGTGACCGTTTAATTTAATTGCACCACGAACACGCATATTAGCGGGCAAAAGCCCTAACGCACTTTGCAGTAATAAGCTTTTCCCCTCTCCACTGCCACCCACTAAAGCAAGCATTTTCCCGGGTTTAATATCCAATGATATCGATTTCAGTAAGGGTTGCCAGCTGCGTTTTCCTAACCAACGAAACTGAGCAATATCAATGGAAAATTGTTCAAAACTTAACATCCTGCACCTCTTAACCAAAGCTGTTGCATCGCTTTGGCAAATTGATCAAATATCAATACCAGACACATTAAAATTAACCCCGGAAATACCACCATCCACCAAGAACCCGTACTTAAATAACGTAGAGCATCAGCCAATAACAAGCCCAAAGAAGGCTCATGCGCGGCTTGCCCAAAACCTAAAAAGCTTAATGCTGCACTATGTAATACCGCATGCGGAAACATCAGCAATGTACCAACAATCCATTGTGGTAATAGCATGGGCAGATAATGTTTTCTCACACATTCAAATGGCGAATTACCAATACGACGCGACAACATCACATAATCAGCTTCACGAACCCGCTGAATTTCGCCACGTAAAATTAGTGCTAGCTTAGGCCAGTGTGTTAATGCTACAGCCCAAATAACGCCTTGCTGACCACCGCCTAGAGTAAAACAAATAAGAATAAGCAACAGTAAATGCGGTAACGCTAAAAGGGTATCAACAATCCCTCTTACCAGAAAATCACAATATGAGTTAATCGATGAAATACCAGCAAAAATAAGTGCTATCGACCCACTCACTACAGCACTGGTTAAACCGATATTTAAGCTACTTAACATACCTTGAAAACAGCGCAGCCAAAGTGAACGACCAAGATTATCAGTACCAAACCAATATTGTTCAGAAGGCGCCTGATTTCTTGCCAAAAAGTCCATTGCAATATCGGTATGAGAAACCGATATTCCATACAGCACCAGCCCAATCAAGGCGAGAGTCACTAATAAAAGTCGCAATAGAGGCTTATTTGGGTCGTAAATCATGAGTCTCGTAAAATTCCTTTATTAATACGTCGCAATAACGAATTAGAAATAGTGTTACCAATAAAGATCAAAATAGTACTGAAAACCACAATACCCATTAGTAGTGGAATATCACCACGTAATCCTGCATCGACAGTCGCTTGTCCTAAACCAGGATAAGCAAATACTTTTTCAGCTAATAATGAGCCACCAAGAAGTTCACCAATTGATGCAAACTGTAAGCAAAGTGCAGGCGTAATGGCATGACGTAGAACATGAAATATCATCATAGCCCAACCTTTATCACCTTGCGCTTTAGCAAAATGGATAAACTCACTCCCCATTACTTCCGCAACTTTAGCCCGAGTGTGAAGTGCAATATTGCCAGTACCTAATAATCCAAGTGCGATCATAGGTAAAATAAGGTGAGATAACCGCTGACTAACCGTTGCAGCTTCAGCACTACTTCCCATAGGCCAAGCACAGCAAATTGGTGCCCAATGTAAGGTGACAGAAAATAGTGACAATAATAATAAGCCAACCCAAAATGTGGGTAATGAAGCCAAGAGATAAGAAAAAGTCGAAATTATTCTATCTGGCCAACGGTTAAGATAACGCCCAGCCACTAATCCCATTAAAACACCAATGGCACCAGAGAAAATCCATGCTGAAAATAGCAAAATAAACGATGGCCCTGCACGCTCTCGAATAACATCAATCACAGGCATGTTATAAAGCATCGAATAGCCAAAATCCCCCTGAATAATCTGGCTAAACCAATACCAGAATCGCATCCAAAGAGGTTGGTCTAATCCCCAACGAGCCGCAATCAGCGGATATTGCTCGGGTGGCACATTGAGCAAATCACTGCCGATATACGCCTTAATGGGATCAATAGGCGAAAAACTTAACAAAATAAAAACACCCGCTGTTGTTACCAACAGCAGGCATAAGAGCCGCAGGAAAAATCCCGCACTTTGACGTATTACTGACAAGTCCACTTCCAAGTATCTACACTATTTAATAATGACCATGAGCCATGAATTTCTGGTGTGCCTGTCCCTAAATCAACGCAAGGATCCGTTAAATAAGTATGTTGAACATTCATTAGCCATGCCCATGCGGCATCACCTTTCACACCCACGCCTTGTTTGCCATCCCATTCCACAGCTTTCCAATGAGGTACAGCTTCTTGCCATGTATGTGCATCCAATGCAGCTTGAAGATGCTTTTCAACTTCAGGGTTTTTGTAATAGCCCGGATTGTAATAACCCACACCCGCGGCATTTGTGCTGTAGTGATGATACAACTCCATCGGATCAAGACTACCCCAGCCAAATAGGGTTGGATTGGAGTGCATATAGCGCTCTACGGTATCCCAGCTGCCTGATTTTAGATCCATTTGAATACCCAAGGGTTGCACTAAAGCACGGATTGATTCGGCTAAATCACGACGAGTCGCATCACCGCTGGTATACCATAAGGTGAGTTTGGCTTCTAAACCGTCTTTTTCACGAATACCATTTTTATTCAGCTTCCAGCCCGCATCTTCAAGAATTTGCTTGGCTTTCTCTACATCACCGTCTTTAAATGCAGCTTCGGTTTGATCCCAAGGCAGCCCTTTTACACCGGTATAAGCAGGAATAGCGTAGCCATCCAGTACTTGTTCCGATAATAATTTGCGATCAAGGGCATAGTTAATCGCTTTACGAATAGCAATATCCGCGGTGATATCATTACCAATATCATAGCCTAAATCGTTCTTTTCACCGGATTTCACCATTGGAAAAACGATACCCCTATTCTCAACGCTTGGGCGTTCCCATAATTTGATATTAGGTAAGTTTTTCGCAATTGCAGCCGTTGCAGGTGGAATACGAACAATACCGAGTTGCCCACTTTGCGCCGCGGCAAAAGCAGCATCTTCATCAAGGAAGACAAAAATCAGTTTTTCAAAGTCGTTTTTCTGTCCAGCATAATAAGGATTAGCCTCTACTATTAGCTGCTGTCCTGGCTGAAAACTCACCATACGATAAGGGCCTGCACCTATTGGTTTTTGTGCATAGGTTTTTTCATCATATTTATCAGCGGAAACAATACCCAACGAACCTAATACATTAACGAAGGTACTTTGTGGTGCTTTTAGCGAGATGGTAACGTGCAAATCATCATCTGCTTTTGCAGTGAGGAAATTACCCATATCCACTTTACCGCCACTTGCTGCTGCATTGTTATAAGTGAAAACAATATCTTTTGCTGTTAATGGCAAACCATCGGAGAATTTTAAATCTGGCTTCAGTGTCAGTTTCCATGTTTTACCATCTTCACTTGGCTGATAATCTTTTAGCATATTGCTATACCAAGTCAGATCCGCATTTTGTTTTAATAATGGGCTATGAAGTAATAAGTAGCTACCATGACTCCAGCCTAGCATTGGATCAAAGCCCTCGGTTGGCTCTTCACCAATGGCTAATTTTAATGTTTGTGCAGATACTGTAAAAGGGGTGCTAAATGCGGCTAAACAAGTTAGTGCAACTAATGATTTCCGCCAACTAAACCGAATACACATAAATATTCTCCGATTTTTTAGATATGACTTACCACCAGTCTCTATCAGTAAAAGAAGAGGCTGAAATAAGGTAATGGTTGTTATTATGAGGTACTGCAATAACGCATGCAGACTAAAGAATTAGTCGCCAATATCATAAAGTTTTTCATTCAAAGACTCGAATAATATTAGCCATTTTATTGATTTTACATAAACTTTTACTAAGCAACACGACTCATTATGGCAAACTTCTAGCGAGGCCACATTATTTTTCTCGTAAATAAGTTATATAATTTATACTGATCCTTATCGGTGAGCATAAAAGAGAATAAAATGTTATTTTTACGATATTCTATTAATCGGTTTCCCTTCTACTTATTGCCAAAATAATAAAACACCTAATGCACCTATTTATTATTGAGAAGCTTTCTTAATTTAAAATAGCGTCGCCCTAAACGCCAACGTAATCTGAAATCCTTGGCATTTTTCCAAATTAACGCCCAAATACCTCGATCAAATAACTCTTGAGCCATTTGGCTTTTAATTTCAGATGACTGAATACAATTAATAGAATGGATAATACCTAGACCTTCTTTCGCAATTTGCCAATAACAAGCATTAATACTTTTAGCAATTTTTTCATGCTTAATATTAATCGCATCCAACATTTCTACTATTTTCATATAATTATGTATTGTTCTAACATAAATGCTGTCATCAGGTTTGGTATGAGAAACAGAAGCAGAGTGAATAAAATAGTTGTAATAACACTCATCAATATATTTGACTCGTTTAGCAGTAAGTAGCACCTCCGTTGTCCATGGAATATCTTGATGATGCAATCCGGGTTCAAATCGATGGCCATGAGCTAATAAAAACTCTCGACGATAAATATTTAGCCAAGTGACATGCAAAAATTTTCTAGATCCTAGCGCGATTTTTAGCCACTGAGGTCCGGTTAATATATCTGTAGTACTTAATCGATTTGAGGGAAATATTTTCCTAGAAGGCCGCCCATCTTCATAAACGTAATTCCCATTACAGGTTAAAACGTCCAAATTATCCTCTTGAGAAACTTTAAGCATTCTACCATACATTTTGCAATCAATAACATCATCAATATCAGGAAAAACAACATATTGACCATTTGAAATATTAAATCCTGCATTACGTGCTGATGAAACTCCCTGATTATTTTGAATTAAAAGAGTAACGGAGGGAAATTTACCCTTCCATTGATTAATAATATCAAGAGAATTATCTTCAGAGCCATCATCAACAAGTATAAGCTCCCAACTTTCTAACTTTTGATTTTCTAAATAATTGAAAAAATTATGTAAAAACTGACTTCCATTATAAATGGCAACAATGATACTCAATTGAGGGGTAAAGAGAGACATATAAAAAACCTTTTATTCTTGCTGAAATAATAATCACTTAAAAAATATTCCGCATGAGAATAACAGGTTTAATTCGTTTGAAATGTTGAAAAATTACCTTGTTCTTAATTTAGCGTTCAGATAAATATTTGAATTTATGCTAGCTAGCCGCATAAATTAAGCTAAACTTAATTAAATCTATAACTTTGATTAATGAAATAATAATACTTATTTAAAGTTATATTTTTATTCATTTAAAAACAATAAATTAAAACCTATTAAAATAATTTTTTAAACTAAGTTCTAATTCATTATTAAATTTTAAAAAAAATACCTTAAATAGCAAAACATCCGCAAATGCGGATGTTTCTATTTTATATTTATAGGTGGATACCTGTACTACTGTTTATTTATTCACTCTCTTCTTCATCACCAACTTCAAGTTCAGGAAAGTAATCTACTCGCCATGACTTGATACCTTGATAGACTTCATCAACGGCATTTTTTACTGCTTCCGTCATTGGATAATAAAATCCAACCAGATCTGGCTGTATTCCTAGAAATGTAATATCTGGAATATCATCTTTTAATTGATCGATAAGAAAATTAAGCGGCATATTGTGGGTGCTCATAATAAACATTTCCGCTATATAATCAGGATCTATTACTCTGATTTCGCCCGGTTTTAGACCAATATCTGCCGCATCAACAATGACAACACACTGAGGCTGTAACTCCCTCACTTGATAAGAGACATTTTCTGGAGCACTACCACCATTAATCACAATCCATCCTTCAATAGGATTAGTTTCCATTAAATCGGCTAATAGCGGCCCTGCACCATCATCTCCCATCATGCTATTACCAACAGTTAACACAACCTTCGGCGCTGTCATTTGTTTATTCATGGCTTTCTCTTCACAATTAAATAAATAGCAGGTTCAACGACAATTTCACCCAGCAAATCAATTAATTTTTGGCTCCATTTACTAAAAATAGGATCCTCATTTTTAGTAATAGGATCAAACGCCAATGCTAATAGATGAGTGTGCTCAGAGTTAATATTGATCTCACCAAACGTCAGCAATCCTTGCATTTTTCTTTTTGCTTCGCCTTCAGGAAGAAGGGCAATCCATGCTTTATATTTTTCAAGTGGGCAAATTAATTCCGTTTTTAAGCAGTCAATCATGCCAACATGGTGGCCTATTGCCAGCGAGTAATACATCACTTGCTGGGCTTCTGGTGGCACATCATCATCGCTATCAACAAATTTCTGTCTTAACGACCAAAAATAAACATTTGCATCATCAGACATGGGCTGCTCCTTGGCTTAATGAATGAACCAGTCGTTTTACAATCTCAGATAATCGAGGATCGTTCGCTTGGCGTAACCATTCATCCACTCTACCACTCACCTCTTGTACAGTTGCACCATCAAGTAAAGTGAGGAAATGATCACTGATTTGTCTTCCTTGATAATAACCCGCAAGGCGGCGAGCTTCGCGCTCAATCATAACTCGCGCATCTAATGGGATCGAAGGCAAAATAAGTGATGCTTGCTCGTTTTCAACTTCCGTGTGTGAAACACCTTTTAGTTTTTGATCAAGCAGACCTAATGCAACCGCAAAACCATAAATTGTTGCGGCAGGTGTTGGAGGACAACCAGGGATCCACACATCAATAGGAACGATAGATTCACTACCACCCCATACGCAGTAAAGATCGTGAAAAATACCGCCACCACAACCACATGCGCCATAAGAGATACAAATTTTTGGATCGGGTGCTGATTCATAAGCACGTAATGCAGGCACACGCATTTGGCGCGTTACGGCCCCAGTAAATAATAAAATATCTGCATGGCGGGGAGATGCGACCACTTTAATACCAAAACGTTCAGCGTCAAAAACTGGGGTAATAGCTGAGAAAATTTCGATTTCACAGCCATTACAACCACCACAGTCGACACGGTAGACATAAGCTGAGCGTTGAATATCTTTCAGCAACGTCTGTTTCAGCTTTTTCACCTGATCATTTAATGTGATAGGTTGGCTAACATGATGATTTACGGTAATTTCTGGTAGACTCATTTTTTTGTACTCCCGATATTACCCATACTTAAATTTTCTTGGCCATCGGATAACAAGTTATGTTTACGCTTACAGTCAGGACAGGTTTCAAATTGTGGACGCATCGATTCCACGGTACCTTCATCCCAACCAGAGTGCACTAACAGCGCCATGGCATAATCGACAGATTTTTTTGGCGTAAATGGCTGATGACACTCTCGGCAACTCAATAATTTAAATGTCCCTTTAATATAGAGATCCGATTTTTGAGTTACTGCGGTTTCAAACATATCCGATAAAACAATGGCTCTTGTTGGGCATACCTCTTCACAGCGACCGCAATAGATACACCGACCGAGAAATAGTTGCCAGTAACGCTCACCTGTTTCCAGATTATTTTCCATCGTTAATGCATTGGCAGGACATGCCGCGGTACACGCACCACAGACAATACACTGCTGAGCATCATACTCAGGCTTTCCTCTGAAACCATCAGGTAAATCTAGCGGCTTAAATGGATATTTTGTCGTTGCTTCGCCTGTTTTAATAATGGTTTTAAACAATTTTAACATCGTTCATTCCCTCACTTGAGCGGCGAATTTTTACGTTCAATGCTATAACGTTCAATTTCTTTATAAGAAACTGTTTTGGATTTACGTTTTTTCACATCAACGAGCGTTACCCTGTCAGTACAGGAATAGCAAGGATCAAGGCTACCAATAATTAAAGGCGCATCAGAAACAGTATTGCCTTGCAACATATAACGTAATACTGGCCAATTAGCATAAGTCGCAGCACGACAACGCCAGCGGAAGAGTTTTTGGTTATCACCCAACATACTCCAGTGAACATCCTCACCGCGTGGTGCTTCAGTAAAACCAAGTGCAAATTTGTAAGGCTGATAAGTAAAGCCTTCGGTTAACAATGGCCCCTCTGGTAAGTTATCCAGTGCGTATTCAATCATTGATAATGAATCAAGCACTTCTTTGATACGAACCATCACACGAGAGAATACATCGCCACCTTCATAACTAAATAGTGTTAATGGAAGATTGCCATAATCTGCAAATGGGTGATCAAAACGAACATCACGTTTAAAACCACTGGCTCTGATCATTGGCCCTACTGGACTAAAGTCACGAGCAACTTTTCTATCTAAAATACCCACACCGACTGTACGCTGTTCCATATTCGGCGTAGATAACAAAATATCAACCAGTTCAGTGACTTCACGACGCATCTCTCTGATTAACATAATGGTTTTTAGACGTTGGTCTTTTAAGATATCGCGACGAATACCACCAATTAAATTCAGACCATAAGTTTTACGTGCACCAGTCAGCATTTCTGCAATTTGCATTGATTTTTCACGAATGCGGAAAAATTGCATAAAACCAGTATCAAAACCAGTAAAGTGACTAGCTAAGCCAATATTTAATAAGTGACTATGAAGACGTTCAACTTCTAGCAAGATGGTTCTAATCGTATGAGCACGACGAGGCACTTCGATGCCTAATGCATTTTCTACAGAGGTGACATACGCAACACTGTGAGTAAAGCCACAAATACCACAAACACGGTCTGATAAGAATGTAACTTCATTATAACCCATGCGGGTTTCAGCCAGTTTTTCCATACCACGGTGAACATAGAACATGCGGTAATCTGCATCAACAATGTTTTCACCATCAACAAATAAGCGAAAGTGTCCTGGTTCATCTGATGTGATATGCATTGGGCCAATAGGCACAACACGCGCATCTTTTTTACCATCATTAATAAACGGATAAGTTTCTGTTTCTGTTGTTGGTGCTGGACGTTGACGATAATCCATCGCATCTTTACGCAGCGGATACATCTCATCTGGCCAATCATCAGGTAAAACTAAACGGCGTTCATCAGGTAAACCAACGGGAATAAGACCGTACATATCACGAATTTCACGTTCACCCCAAACAGCAGCAGGAACGCGTGGAGTGACAGATGGGAATTCTAAAGTAATCGGGCTAACATGGGCTTTCACTACTACCCAACATTTCTCGCCCTCTTCCATTGATAATGCATAATAAACGGCATAATCGCCATTTAAGCTACGTTCATCGTTACCAAATAACACGGGTAACCAACCACCTAAACCGTAATACAGGTATTCCACCACTTCAGGCAGTGATTCCGTTTTTACTGTTATCGTCAATTGATCAGCGGTTTGACGCTCTTCATCAAGAACGGCTGATGGAAATTTCTCTCGGACTTTAGCAACATAACCTGCACCGAGTTCTTTTCCTTCTTTTCTACTGACATAATTTTGATAGCTCACGTTACATCTCCTGAACCGATGTTGATTGATTGCTGATTAAAGCCTGTGGCCATGTATAAGTGGGTGATTCGCTGTTATCGATATTCATCACTATATTGGCCGCGTTTTCCAGTAATTCACTGACTGGCTTAGGAATGTGTGTACCCATTAACAGCATGAGTGCAATCAGAATGACCATCGGTAATGTGGTTAGAATACCTAGCTCACCTTTTGCTACTGCATCTGGTTTTTTACCAAATACGGTTTTAGCAACCATGCGAACTAATCCACCTAATACCACGGTTAATAACAATAATAATAGGATAGTTAAACCAATATGCCCTGCGGCCAAACCCGCAACCACGACCATAAATTCACTGATAAAGACGTTGAAAGGTGGCATGCCCCCTAAGGCTAATGCACCACCAGCAAATAACGCGGCGCTAAATGGCATCACTTTAAACATACCTTTAACGACATTTAAGTCTCTTGTACCGTATTTCAGCAGCACGTTACCAGAGCCACAGAACAGTAATGCTTTCGCTAAGCTATGGTTTAAAGTATGGAATAAAGCGGCAAGAATACCAATTGGTCCACCAATACCGAGAGCTACGGCAATTAACCCCATATTTTCCACACTGGAATAGGCTAAAAGACGTTTCATATCGCGCTGAATAAGAATAAAGAACGCCGCGATAGCAACAGAAAGGAAACCAAAAATCAGTAGTAAATTACGAGTGAAATCAGTACCAATTGCTGCATCAATAATGATGTAATAACGAATGATAATCAGCAGCGCGCAATTTAGTAAAACAGCAGATAACAGCGCACTCACTGGGCTTGGTGCCTCACTGTGTGCATCTGGTAACCATGCATGCATTGGGAATAAACCTGTTTTGGTACCAAAACCGATTAAGATAAAGACAAAGGCCAAGTGCATTAATGTAGGATCAAGTTGATCGGTATATTTCAGCACCTCAGTCCAGAAGATGGCTTGATCAGGATCTGGCATAAAGCTTGCGGCATTGGCATAAACCAGAATCGTACCGAATAGACCAAATGCAACACCCACACTACAAATAATGATGTATTTCCATGCAGCTTCTAAAGAAGAGCGTTGGCCATAAATTCCCACTAAGAATGCAGAACTCAGCGTTGTCGCTTCTATTGCTGCCCACATTAAAATCAAGTTATTACTGGTGATAGCTAATAACATAGTGAATAAAAAGAGGTGGAAGAAACCATAATAATTACACAAAGTACGAACAGAGATTTCACCCTCATCGACTTCATGATTCATATAACCTATTGAATAAAGCCCCGTTAAAAAGCCGATAATGCCCAAGATCACAAGGAACAACGCACCTAAGCTATCAACATGAACCCAATTTGCTGCTGTCAATATTTCGCCATGAGTCATTACATCAGCCACAGTACCCAGCGCTGCAACAAGCAGTACTGTAATACCTATCGCATGAATGCCAGTCACAACAGGACGAGCGCCAGCTTTTAATAACGGGCTTAGAAATGCCAGTATCGAAAATACCAGCGGTGCGAACATTAAAATTGTTAACATGGTTGTTTGGTTCATCTCCTCACCCCTTCAGCGCGGTCAGTTGATCCACGTTCAGTGTGTTGAGCGTGCGGTAAATCTTACGAGCCAGAACTGCCATCACAATCACCGCAAAAATTGCGTCTGTTGCGATACCGATCTCCACAAGTTCAGGTGCTCTCCACGCTAATAATGCCAAGGTTAAGTGAGAGCCGTTTTCCATTAAACAGTAACCAAAGGCTTGTTTTAGAATATTACGTTGGGTCACGATACACAGCAGACCTAACATAAAGTGTCCCAATGAAACGGCTAACGCAGGTTTCAAATCAACAACCATTGGTATTTGAATTGGCTCAACCACAAACCAGCATAAAATAACGATAACAGCCGCCAGTAGCATCAATAGAGCCGGACTAATCACACTCACATTTGCACTGGGATCGGACAATTTACGGAATGCAAATCCCATAATCAGTGGCACTAGCAGAACTTTAGTAAAGAAGGCAGTAATTGCCCAAAGTGTTAATTGATGTGCGTCTAGCGTGTTTGCCAAGGTGACAAAAATCATCACCAAAACAAAAGATTGTAGTGCATAGAACCAACAAGAGGCGATTGGCTTTTTCGCACCAATAACCAGCAGCGAGGTTATCATCATTAGCCCCGCCAAATTATTTACAATAAGAGCTCCAGTCATGATTTATCTCCCTTATCCTAGCCAAGTGACCGCGATAACACTGGAACAGAAAGACATGACAATCAGCACGCCAATCACGATTTGCATCGCAATAGGAACCGGTTGTCCTTCTGCCACTTCATTACTTGGTTTGCCAGGAACAACACGACCAAACCAGTAGATAAACCAAGTGAAACTCGCCACAGATTCAATCAGTACCAACACCATAATTGGTGTCATTACCCAGAAAACACTCGATAACTCAAAACCGGCAGCAAAGATTGGGAATTTACTGAAGAAGCCATTAAGAGGTGGAACACCAGCTATGGCTAATGCGGCAACACAAAATCCTATACCGAGTAATGGATACCTATTAATTAACCCTCTTAAGCGGGGCAGCATACGGGTACCACAGCTATAACTCAGCGCACCAGCGACTAAGAAGAACAAGCTTTTTGCAAAAGCATGGTTAAAGATATAAGCAACACCACCATTAAATGCTTCACGAGGTCCAAAGATAGAGATAGATAACGCAAGGAAGATATAAGAAAGCTGGGTAATGGTTGACCATGCCAACAGACGTTTCATATCTTTTTGTGGCAGATACATCATAAAGCCATAAATCAGCGTAATGACTGCCATGGTGATACCCACCCAACCAATGATATGAGGTACCTCACCGCCAGAAAGAATGGCACGAGCAAAGATATATACCCCAACTTTAACCATTGATGCAGCGTGTAAGTAAGCGCTCACAGGGGTAGGTGCTTCCATCGCATCAGGTAACCATGCTTGTAATGGTAACTGTGCTGATTTACCCCAAGCAGCAAATAAAATGCCACCGAAAACAATCAGTTTTGTTGGTTCATCAAGCGTTGCGATAGCGGTTAACTCAAAGCTTCCGGTGCTGACAAACAAAGTCGCAGCAGCAAGATAAAGACCAATAGATGCAACGTGAGTAATCAACAACGCTTTCATCGCTGAACGCAGTGATTTATCAGATTGATAGTAGCCGATTAGTCCCCAAGAGCATCCCCCTGTGATTTCAAAAAACAGGAGTTGACCAAGAATAGTCGAAGAAAGCACTAAACCCGCCATTGCGCCAATAAAGATTAATAAGAATGCGTAATAGCGACGAGTACCATCATGTGGGTGCTCACGGTTACCACTAGTGAGATAACCGGTAGAGTAGAAACTAACTAGCAACCCTAAGAACACAACAGCAAACGCAATTAAAGTACTTACACGGTCGATAGTAAAACCAAACAGTGCAACATCACCGTATTGTACTAGCGTAATTGTGGTATCAACTTTGCCTTCAGCCAAAAACTGCCAGCCAAGGAAAACCGTACCGAGTGTTGCGAGCAGTGCGAACAGTGTACACAACCACTTCGCCATCCGATTTGGCATTAAGGACGTAATCAACGCCCCCGCAAATGGGATGAGTAAGGTCGCAAGAGCTATATTTTCCATTGTAATCATCGCTCCTTATAGACCAGTTAAATAGAAAACAAGAGCCAGTGCCGCAACACCGAATCCTAACCATGTCACGTGATGAGTCAGTAAGAAGCGACCACGCGCTAAACTGTTCTCAACCAATGACGCCAATACAAATACAACGAATAATTTCACTGCCATCAAAACTAACGCAATAATTATTGCGATAAACGTAAACTCACTTGCTTTACCAAAAGGAATAAAGACCGCAAGGAAAAGCTCCGCAATCACGACTTGTTTGAGACCAATACCAAGCTTAACTAAAGCAAAACCAGAGCCAGAATATTCAGTTAATGGTCCTTCTTGTAATTCTTGTTCTGCTTCTGCAACGTCAAACGGCATTTTGCCCATTTCAATAAATGAAGCGAAAGCACAGGCTAATAGCGCCAATAATGTTGCGGTTGGTGATACCCAACCTTGCGCTAAAGTCGCACTGATAGTGCCTACGTTGGTTGAACCAACGACCAAGGCAACAACAATCAGCGACAGCACTAAGATAGGCTCAACTAATACACCCAGTGTTAATTCGCGACTTGCACCGATACCCGCAAATGGGCTTCCTGAATCCAAACCCGATAAAGAGAAGAAAAAGCGAAACAGTGCAAACAGATAAATCAGGGCGATTAAGTCAGCAGCACCACCAAACAGTGAAGTTGATGTAAACACGGGCAGCGCCATTGCAACCACCAGCATGCTACCTAACAGCACATAAGGCATTATTTGGAAAATAACGCCTGATTGTTCAGGTGCTACAGATTGACGTTTAAGTAACTTAAAAATATCTCGGTAATCTTGCAGAATTCCTGGGCCTTGACGAGAGTGCATCTTGGCGCGAATTTGGCGAGAAATACCGGTACATAATGGTGTTATTGCTAATAAAAATAGTGCTTGAATAAGAGCAATAATCCCCATCATGAACGTTGGTGCTTCTTGGAAAGTCATGAGTCCCTCTCCTTACGCTGCGATAACTAAAAGCAAGATGACCAGCGCGGCTACAACGTACAGACAATAGAGTCTAAAATCCCCGCCTTGCAGGCATTGGATACGTTTAGCAAAACGTTGGATACCACGAACCAGTGGATAAATAATGCGTTCATCCCAGAATGGTTCGACCTTTTCAGCACCGAGCTGTGTTTTATTAAAACCACGCAACAGTAATGGAGATGGATCAAGCTGTTTACGCATACGATAAAGCGGTGCAAACATACTGCGTAATGCTTGAGTAAAACCACCTGCTGATACTGCCATGTCTTTTTCCCAGTTATAACCACAAGCCCAAGGGTTACCTTTACGGCGAAATGCAGGCTGACCGCCTTTTATGCCGAGGTAAATCAGGAATGGAATAAGAGGTAAGGCAATTAATAAAATAAATGTTAAGGCAGGAGAGAACATGGCTTGTGATGCCGCATCAGGGATCAGTAGCGAGCCTTGAGTCACTGTTAATGCGCTGGTTTCACTTAATGACATCGCAATATTGGCGATAATAGGTGCTATGAATGAAGCACCAACCCCTAAAACGATACAAAAGAGCGCTAACAATCCCATCGCAATGGTCATTGGTAGTGGAACTTCTTTTGCTTTAGTCGCTTGTTCACTACGAGGACCGCCACAAAAGCTTACGCCATAAACTTTCACGAAACACATTGCAGCAAGAGCGCCGGTGATGGCTAACATAATAATCGCTATCGGACCACTTAAGCGCATAACGAAGTTACCTTCGTAGCTCATCGAGAAAAGTGATTGATAGGTATACCATTCACTAACAAAACCATTCAGTGGTGGTAAAGCTGAAATCGCCATACAACCAATTAAAAAGGCGGTTGCAGTGTAAGGCATCAGTTTTGCTAAGCCCCCCATTTTATCCATATCACGAGTGTGAATTTGGTTAATAATGGCACCCGCACCAAGGAATAATAAGCCTTTAAATACGGCGTGGTTTAACAAGTGGTATAACGCACCTAATAAACCAAGCGCAGCAATAACAGGATGATTGGTTGCAATTCCCACCATACCAACGCCAACACCCATTAAGATGATGCCGATATTTTCAACGGTGTGCCACGCAAGCAGACGTTTTAAATCATGCTCTGCTAAGGCATACATTACACCGAGTACAGAAGAAACTGCACCAAATGCAAGAACCACAATCCCCCACCACATTTCGGTCGCACCAAGTAAATCGATACCCACTTTAATTATCCCGAAGATACCAATTTTCACCATCACACCAGACATTAATGCCGATGCATGAGAAGGTGCTGCGGGGTGAGCTTTTGGCAACCAGCTATGTAATGGCAACATACCGGCTTTGGCACCAAAACCAAAGAACGCCAGTAAAAACACCACCGAAGCCATTGCTGGAGAAAGAGAAAGTTGACGGAATGAATCAAAATCGAGGCTACCACTTTCACGCCACATCAAGAAGAAGGCAATCATGATAAGCACTGAGCCTGCGTGAGCGATAAAGAAATAGAGTAAACCGGCATGAATAGATTCGTCATCTTGGTCAGCAATAACTAAGAACCAAGATGCAAGTGACATCATTTCAAACAGGATAATAAAGTAAAAAGCATTATCCATTACTACCAGCCCCACCATTGAAGCAATAAATAGATTCATAAAGAATCCCATGCTCCATGCGCCACGACCTTTATATTCTTGTACATAGGCGAGAGAATAAAGCGCACACACGCTGACAAGTAGAGAAATAACAAACACCATAAAGGCAGCGAGCATATCCATTCGCACAACAAATGCGGCAAATTCAAAAGGCCCTGCTGCGGTAAAACTCACTGTTTCACCATTTAAAATTACGGGTAATGCACTAAGAATACCCAGCACACCACCAATTATTGCGCTGATACCCGAAATAAGGATTGCCAGCCCTTCCTGCTTTTTTAAAAACAGTGCAATAATGCCACCAACAACATACAGGATGACTGACCACAGCAGTAACTGAAGAGGTTCCATATTACTTCCGCTCCTGTGTCAAAGTAGATAAAGAGTCAAGGCTCGCCATCGGTTCCATTGCGGTTCCTAATCGACGTGCTTTTACCTGCTCATCAAGGCTATCTTCTTCAACTAAATGCAGGGCATCTGTTGGACAGACTTTGACACAAGCAGGGCCATCATCAGAGAAACTACATAAGTCACATTTCACAGCGATAGCGCGGACGCCTGCATTCCATGCAATAAATGGGTTTACTGTTGGTAAACTACTAGGGACATCAGCCAACATCTCTTCAGGTACGTAATAATCAAAAACAGCCGGTAAATTAACGGGTTTACTGCCCGATGGTGTAATCGCACCAAATGGACAAACAAGACCACATAACTTACAGCCAATACATAAACTCTCATTAAGAAAGATGGCATTATCTTCATGAGTGATGGCATTGACTGGGCACACGCGAGCACAAGGAGCATCCTCACAGTGCCGACAAAGCATCGGGGCTGTTTGATCCTCCACTTTAACCACTGTAAGACGCGGATGCGCCTGTAAACCCACAGCTTGGTGAACTTCCGAGCAAGCTGCCATACAGGTGTTACACCCTATGCATCGTTGTGGCTCTGCAATTACAAAGCGATTCATTCGCCACATCCTCCGAGAAAAACATTTAACAGCAACGCTGTCGTCAATTTTTCTTTAAATAAAGCATTTTTCGTGCCAAGAGAGGATTGAATTTATTTTCCATAAAAATCATATAATTATAAAATCATAAATTTTCGTTATAAATAAAAAGAATAACGATAAATGACGAATCGACAGTTATGACGTTGACAGTGAGAAAAGAAGTAAAACAGGATCGTCATTAAAAATGACACATAGATGGCGTAACTAAATGATAAAAACAGGTAAAAAAGAAGTGTAAAATAAAAAACTGAATTATCTTTTAAATCTCAATAACTCAGCTCTATTTAATTTTTTGATAAAAATAGAATAAATAAGTAATTACGGCATTAATGGTGATACTAATGGTTCTCTATTATCATTAATAACCTGACCAAAGCGTTCACTGCCTTTATTCCAATCAGCAATTGCGTTTTGAATCTCTTCTTTGCTTCGGCCAACAAAATTCCACCACATTAGTATTTTCTCATTTAAAGGCTCACCGCCTAAAAAGAGGATCTGGCTATCGTTACTTAATTCTATGGTTAATGAACTATTTTGAGTTTCGATATAGGCTAATTCGTTGGCATTAAAAACTTCATTCCCTATTGTCATTTTTCCCGTTAAAACAAAAAGACCATATTCAAATTTTTCTTTTAACGGTAATGATACGCAAGTGGCTTTCTTTGCAGTTATTCCCATTCCAACCATAGGTAATAGACAAAGCACAGAAGAAGTATAGTGTTGATAATTGCCAATTAATAACGTGAAGTTTGCATTATCAGATTGCCATTTAGGTAAATTAGGATAATGGTCAAATCGTGGCGGCATATTTCTTTTGTCTTTAGGTAATACAATCCATAATTGCGCAAGATGAACTTCTTTTTTATCACCATAACTATCTTCTGAATGGCTAATACCATGACCTGCTGTCATTAAATTAACTTGGTTAGGGCGAATAACTTGCTGATAACCTAAACTATCGCGATGTAATATTTCTCCTTCTAGCATCCAAGTAAATGTTTGCAAACCAATATGAGGATGTGGCGCGATAGCGAGCTTATCTACACTGCCATTAAAAATAGTTGGGCCTAAATGATCAAGAAAACACCAAGGGCCAATCAAACGTTGCTTTTTATCGGGTAAGGCACGATAGGTCTCAATTCCACCTACATCACGGGTTTTAGAGGTAATTCGTAATGGGGAATTTGCCGCATCTGAGAGTTGATGTTTCATTGTTCACCTACTTTTCAATTGAGAATTAAACAATTAAAAACGAATAGTCTTATCATTTTAGCTACGTCTCTCAGTCTAGACGCTAAGCTTATTTCTCTCAATAAGGAAAAATTATCCTTTTAATAAAAAAATAAGCCTGAATATTCAGGCTTATAGTAAATATATTGAAGATTTTTTTAGTTTTTATAAATTTTCTTTTCAACTTCTTTCATTGTATTTAAACCACACTGTAAATCTTCAGGTGTTGCTTCAGTAAAACCTTCGGTAAAGGTTGCTGATAAATAAGCATCTACCATCATTTTAGCTTTAAATGGTGTTATTAATAGTCCACCCATAGCAAGAATATTGCAGTTATTTATAACTTTACAAAAACGTGCACTTGTTACGCTCTCACAAACACCACAATAAACATTTTTATGTTTATTAGCGCTTATACTTACACCCATACCGGTTCCGCAAAAAATAAAACCAATATACTCAGGATGTTCAGAGATAATAGCCCCGACTTGATCACCTACATCACAATAACCTATAGGCCCAGACTCAGTAATATCTTTTATTGTGTAGTGTTGCGCTAATAGATGAGATTTAACTGCATCTTTAAGATCATAACCTGATGGGTCGGCGCCCATAATAATGGTTTTCTTTTCCATATAACCTCCTAAATTAATTTAAGAATTACTGGTAAAAAGCTAATCAGTTGATAATTAAGAACTAATAAGTTTTTTATTGATAAAATTATTAAAGAGAATACTTAAAGTATAGATCATATATCTATATTAGGTTTATCAAATTGAATTTAATTAAAAGAATGGCTTATATTATGATATGGAATCCAATTCCATAATAAGATTCATTGTCAATAAATCATAACTGAATAAATGACAATAAGGATGATAATTAGGTGGTAAATAAGAGTAAAAAAATAAAAGAGATATTTCAGAGTAAATAATTATATTGGAAGTGGTTTCCCTAGTACAACAAAATATAAAATAAATATCAATAATATTACAGGATTACAGTTTTTATCTATACTCCATAAATATCTCTTAAAGGAAATCAAAATAACTTATAAAATAAATATTGCTGTGGGTTATCTTTACCAAAACAACCTACCACTACATTCTAAAAAAATGGTTATTTTTTGCCAATTCCAATTGAGCATCCTTCATTCTATTTTGGCATTAAGTGGAAATAAATCAGAGATATTTGATTGATGAATAATAACATAAAAAATAATATGGCGCAGTAATACAAATCACTCAATATTTTAGAAAGAAAAATCGTTTATTACATCAATAAATATGATTTTAAAAATAAAAAAACCGCAAATATTGATTTTTTATTTGCGGTAATTTATTTATCGCGCATCATGCTTGCGCTGAGTAGAATAATCAGCCGATTATTTTACGCGTGATACATATTCGCCAGAACGAGTATCAACTTTAATCACTTCACCGATTTGTACAAACAGTGGCACTTTAACCACAGCACCAGTACTTAACGTTGCTGGTTTACCACCTGTACCTGCGGTGTCGCCTTTCAGACCTGGATCTGTGTCAACGATTTCTAACTCAACAAAGTTTGGTGGAGTAACAGAAATTGGGCGATTATCCCACAGTGTTACGATACACTCTGCTTGGTCGATCAGCCATTTGGCATTATCGCCAACGGCTTTTTCGTCTGCAGCTAACTGCTCGAAAGTTTCGTTATTCATGAAATGCCAGAACTCACCATCGTTGTACAGGTAAGTTAAGTTGATATCCATGACATCAGCACCATCAGCAGAATCAGTAGATTTAAATGTTTTTTCCAGTAATTTATTAGAGATCAGTTTGCGCAGACGCACACGAGCAAATGCCTGACCTTTACCTGGTTTAACAAATTCACATTCAGTAATGACGGCTGGCTCGCCATCTAACATGATTTTAAGACCTGAACGAAAATCGTTGGTATTATAAGAAGCCATGAATATCCTCTAACTTTTTTAATTTAAAATGGCATAGCCAAAAAATGGCACACATTGTAACTCATAATCACCCCACCAGAGAAGTCTGGTTAACACAACTCGCGCAGGCAATCAGTGATCCTGTTGAATTACTCCAACTTTTAGCGTTGGAGCATCACGATGAGCTCCAAAAAGGTGCTCAAGCGCGACGGCTTTTTCCTTTACGGGTTCCCCGTGAATTCGTTGCACGCATGAAAAAAGGCGATCCTAACGATCCATTACTTTTACAAGTATTAACTGCAAATGCTGAATTTACCCTAACACCGGGATTTTCTACAGATCCGTTAGATGAGCAACAAAATGCGCTGCCGGGTTTATTACATAAATATCAGAATCGTGCATTGCTTCTGGTCAAAGGTGGTTGCGCTGTCAATTGCCGTTACTGTTTTCGACGCCATTTTCCTTATGAAGATAACAAAGGAAACAAAGCAAACTGGCAAAAGGCAATAGAGTATATCAAAAATAACGTAAAACTCGATGAAATCATCTTCTCTGGAGGCGACCCTCTGATGGCAAAAGATGACGAGTTAGACTGGTTGATTTCACAATTAGAAGCAATACCGCATATAAAACGCTTACGCATTCATTCTCGCTTACCCGTAGTGATCCCCGCTCGCATCACTCAAACATTATGCGATAGATTGCAGCGCTCACGATTACAAGCATTAATGGTACTGCATATTAATCATGCCAATGAAATTGACGATGCATTAAGAGAGGCCTGTTTAAAACTAAAACAGGCCAATGTGACATTATTAAATCAAGGTGTTTTATTACGAGGTATTAATGATAATGCGCATACTCTTGCCGATTTAAGCCGTGCATTATTTGATGCAGGTGTGATGCCTTATTATCTTCATGTTTTAGATAAAGTCCAGGGTGCGGCTCATTTTATGGTATCTGATATAGAAGCCAGAGAAATTATCAAAACATTAATGAGCTTAGTTTCAGGTTATATGGTTCCAAAATTAACACGTGAAATAGGCGGAGAACCAAGTAAAACATTATTAGACTTAGGCTTGCGTCAACAATAACTTTTGCCATTAAATCATCATGAAAACAAAAAAGCTGTAGTTCAGTTTAGTGACTACAGCTTTTTATTATCTATTAGCGAATACACAATGAGTTTATGCCGATTACTGGCATTTATAAACTTGTCCACTCATCTTGCTATCTAATGGTGCAAAACTATCAACAATACTTCCTGCGCCAGTACCGACGTTAAAAATAACATTACCGCCCATTTGAGCAGCTTTGTTACGTAAATCGTTAGCAGCACCACGCAGTGATTGGCTTTCAGAGCGGGAACCCGATAACCAGTTATTTTGAACACCGGTAACAGTTCCTAATAACTGGCATTCACTGCCTGGCTGCGTATCAGTGATTTGTACCTGTGAGCCCGCTGTGGTCAACGTAGTTGTCGCAGAACACCCTGCTAACAATAAAGCGGCAGTGGCTCCCAATAACAATTTAATTCGCATGATTCCCTCATTTATTTGAGTGTCAGTTCAGTAATGACAACAATATACCTTGTCATCCCTCTAATGCGCAAAAATAAATCACCATCTCACTTTAGTCAGCAGTCTAAATAAAATATTTTCGCTTTAAGCTTATTTTAACTTACAGATTCAGCTTTGAGATAGACAAAGCAGTATTGTGGCTATTCTACACCGCTTTCATACTTTTAAAATGCTTTGATAGATTATCAACCTATACAGTGCGAGTATGAGCACATTATTTGTGTATTTTATAAAAACCTTCAGATAATTTTTCATTCTCTGAAGGTTTTATAGGATCCTTAATTTAAATGATGATTTAATGCTTCTTCTTTTAAATCGAGCTCATGACGTAAGCGATGATAAATATGCTCATTAATATGTCTCGATTTACGCAATTGCTGTAATGCATCTCGCTCTGTTTTTAACGCGCTACGTGATAATTGGCGTTCCATACTAAACAGCCTTTTGAGATCAAGCGCACCAACTTGTGCATCGTCTTCGTTATCAAGACGACGATTATAAATCTCGAGTAAATGTGTGCCTGCTTCGATACGCAGTGACATCTCATCAAGATCTTCACAAGGCTGATTCATCAGTTCGTTAATATGTGCTATCGCCGCTTCATTTAAGGCTAAACGAGTGCGAATTTCATCATCTTCATAAGGTAAATCTTCTGATAATCCTTTGGTCAGTATAGGTAACGCGAAAGTAGCTATCAATAACGAACAAAGAATAACACCCATTGCTATAAAAATAGCGAGTTGTCGGTTTGGAAAAGGCGAACCATCAGACATCAATAGTGGTAATGTTAAAATACCCGCTAAGGTGATAGCACCTCTTACGCCTGCCGTTGCCATTACTGCCATTAAACGAATATGATGACGCGATAAACGTTTTTCTGGATTACGGAAGACGGTTAACGACATTGAAATCCACACCCATGAAAAACGCAGTACCGCAAGCCCAATGGTAATAATGACAACATAACCTAAAACACCCCAAGGGCTTGTAGAGCCTGCCGATGCGGTCACTTCAGGTAAAGAACGCCACATACCCGGCAATTGCTCACCCAATAAAATAAAAATCATACCATTTAATGAGACTTGAACCGTATCCCATACCGCTTTACTTTGCATTCGTGTTGCGGCTTGCATACGCCCGACAATTTTTTCGTAGTGCATTGCAATACCTGCAACCACCGCCGCCAAAATACCGGATACATGAAAATGTTCAGCAACTAAATAAGCAAAAAATGGCATTAATAAACTAATTAAGATCTGAATAGCCGGATCTTCACCAGTGCGTCTAACTAAAAACTGATTTAGTCGCCCGATTAAGCCAGCAACGATAAGGCCAATCACCACACCACCAAGAGCAACTAATAAAAATTGCCCCGCAGCAGAAACAATAGAAAATGAACCTGTAAGTGCGGCAGCCACAGCAAAACTAAAACAAACTAAGCCCGTGGCATCATTAAGTAACGACTCACCTTCTAAAATATGCGTCATACGGGAAGGCAGTGGCGAATTAACAGTCATGGCAGAAACTGAAACCGGATCGGTAGGTGACAAAATTGCCGCTAATGCAAAGGCTACTGCTAATGAAATAGAAGGAATAAGCCAATGAATAAAAAAGCCCATACCAATAACAGTGACCACAACTAAACCAATTGCCAGAGACATTATCGGTTTAATTTCTTGAAATAGCGCTTCTTTAGGAATTCGCCATCCATCTAAAAATAGTAAAGGCGGAATAAACAAAAGCAAGAAGAGATGAGGATCAAAAGCAACTTCAAAACCGAAAATAGAAAGACAGGCACCTAAGGCTATCTGAATGATAGGTAAAGGAATTTTTTCTGATAATAATCGAGAGATAAACACACTCACGATTACAGCGAATAAGAAAATCAGCACAATGGCGACAACAGACATGGTGAATACCCCAATTTATATAATATTTTATATCGGGTGCAGTAAAAACGATCTGTGATCTAGTTGTAAAGAAATAAGTTGCATCTAATTATATAAAAAATCAATTATCTGATAATTCTGAAGTAAAACAGCATAAAAAAACCCGAGCCTAAGCTCGGGTTTTTGGTAAAACAGTGGGGATGACGAATTACATCATACCGCCCATTCCACCCATGCCGCCCATACCACCAGCGCCACCTAAATCCATTTTATCGTCTTTAGGTGAATCTGTGATCATCGCTTCAGTGGTGATCATCAGACCTGCGATAGACCCAGCGAATTGCAGTGCAGAACGAGTTACTTTAGTTGGATCTAAGATACCCATATCGATCATATCGCCATAAGCATCAGTTGCCGCGTTATAACCGTAGTTACCTTCACCTGCTTTCACGTTGTTAACAACAACAGATGGTTCTTCACCTGCGTTAGCAACGATTTGGCGCATTGGTGATTCCATCGCACGCAGAGCAACACGAATACCAACAGTTTGTTCTTCGTTATCGCCAACCATTTCACGCAGTGCATTAGCAACACGTACCAGTGCAGTACCACCACCAGCAACAACACCTTCTTCAACTGCTGCGCGAGTTGCATGCAGAGCATCGTCAACACGAGCA
Organism: Proteus hauseri; assembly: GCF_004116975.1. Lineage (NCBI taxonomy): Bacteria > Pseudomonadati > Pseudomonadota > Gammaproteobacteria > Enterobacterales > Morganellaceae > Proteus > Proteus hauseri. Next base: position 985,436 of record NZ_CP026364.1, read on the forward strand.
CGTTTTTCTTTCATTTCAACTTCTGTTGCAGCACCTACTTTAATTACTGCAACACCGCCAGCTAATTTAGCGACGCGTTCTTGTAATTTTTCACGGTCGTAATCTGAAGTTGCGTCTTCGATTTGTTGACGAATTTGAGATACACGGCCGCTAATTGCATTTTGATCACCTAAACCATCGATAATAGTTGTGGTGTCTTTATTAATAACAACGCGTTTTGCTTGGCCTAAATCTTCTAACGTTGCTTTTTCTAATTCCATACCGATTTCTTCTGAAATCACAGCACCGTTAGTTAAGGTTGCGATATCTTGTAACATTGCTTTACGGCGATCACCAAAGCCTGGTGCTTTAACCGCTGCAACTTTTACGATACCACGCATGTTATTAACAACTAATGTTGCCAGCGCTTCACCTTCAACATCTTCTGCAATAATAAGTAGAGGTTTGTTTGCTTTAGCAACACCTTCTAAAACAGGCAGTAATTCGCGAATATTAGAAACTTTTTTATCAACTAAAAGAATGAATGGGTTTTCTAATTCTGCTGTACCTGTTTCTGGTTTGTTGATGAAGTAAGGAGACAGATAACCACGGTCAAACTGCATACCTTCAACGACATCCAGTTCATCTTCTAAACCAGTGCCTTCTTCAACAGTGATAACGCCTTCTTTACCTACTTTCTCCATCGCTTGAGCGATTAAAGAACCAACGGTTTCATCAGCGTTTGCAGAAATTGTACCTACTTGAGCGATAGCTTTAGTATCTGAACATGGAACAGATAGGTTTTTCAGTTCTTCAACTGCTGCAATAACGGCTTTATCGATACCGCGTTTCAGATCCATCGGGTTCATGCCAGCAGCAACTGCTTTTAAACCTTCGGCAATAATTGACTGAGCTAACACTGTTGCAGTTGTAGTACCATCACCTGCCGCATCATTGGCTTTAGAAGCAACTTCTTTCACCATCTGTGCGCCCATGTTCTCGAATTTATCTTCAAGTTCAATTTCACGCGCTACAGATACACCATCTTTAGTAATAACAGGTGCGCCGAAAGATTTATCTAAAACAACGTTACGACCTTTAGGGCCTAAAGTTACTTTAACTGCATCTGCAAGAACATTAACACCACGTAACATTTTATTACGAGCATCTACACCGAATTTGACGTCTTTAGCTGCCATCGTATATTTCCTTTGAATTCGTTCAGTTTAAGAAGATCTTAAAAGAGAAAAATTATTCTTCAACAATTGCTAAAATGTCGCTTTCAGACATGATAAGCACGTCTTCGTTATCAATTTTTTCTGTTTTAACGCCATAACCGTCGTTAAAAATTACGATATCGCCAACTTTAACATCCAATGGTTTAACTTCGCCGTTTTCCATAATGCGGCCATGACCAACAGCTAAGATTTCGCCACGAGTTGATTTACCCGCCGCTGAGCCTGTCAGTACAATACCACCAGCTGATTTAGCTTCGACTTCTTTACGTTTAACAATAACACGGTCATGTAATGGACGAATCTTCATTAATAGATCTCCTATAAAAAAGTCCATATCAGGATTAAGGTTGATACCAGTGCCTAAAATGAACCAGTACCATGACGATACAAGTGGGGGCATCCGGTAAAACTTCAAGGGGAGAAGTCTATTTTTTTTTCAAACTTTTCCCTTTTTAGTCGATTATGTTTTAAGTCAACTATTTTTTGTCAGAATAATGGTCGTTATCCTGATGATCAGCCTTATTATTCAGTTGGTTACTAGGACTATCTTCTTTACGCTGAAATTCTCCCTCAAAGGTACTTCCTCCCTGACCTGAAGAAAATCCACTTTGCCCACTTCCTGGCGTATAAATTCTAAAACGCGAAATCAATTTAGTCACCAATAGCGCTTGAAGTGGTGGGAGTAATAACAGTAAGCCAAGAAAGTCAGTAAAGAAGCCGGGGATCAACAATAAAATACCCGCTAAAACCAACGAAACACTTTTTACCATTTCAGCAGCAGGCACTTCACCCATTGCTAATTTTTGTTGCATAGAGGCAATATTTTTTACGCCTTGGTTTTTAACCAACGAGATACCGACACAAGACGTCAGTACCACTAGGAATAAGGTTGTGAGTACGCCTATAGATGAAGCGACATGTACAAAAATCACCGCTTCTATGTAAATAAGAAGACAAATAACAATCAATGGGAGCCAACGCACTTGGTTCTCCTTTTATAAAAAAGATTCATATTATTAATAGAAAGGAGTGTGAACTATCTCTAAGCTACTAGTTTACAGACTCGCTTTTCCTCAGTTTATCTACATAATAATGGGGAGCATAATACTCCTTTTCAAGGGGCCTAAAAAAGAGAGCGATAACAGCAGGATCCATGAGATAGATCACAAAAAGAAAATAATTAAACGTTATTTACTTATAAAGTGATCCAGCTTAAAGGTATTTATTTACAACCCGAATATGATCGTGCCAGTACCAAGCAAAACGGTAAGTTATATTACATTATTAACCGTTAACGATATATTTTATTAACAAGCGCATAACTAGACAGTTAAAATTTTAATAAGAAGGTTCTCATGTCAAATAAAACTCGTATCGAAGAAGACCTGTTAGGTAAAAGAGAAGTTCCAGCTGATGCTTACTACGGTGTTCACACCTTACGTGCTATCGAAAACTTCTACATCAGTGATCGTACAATCAATGATGTTCCAGAATTCATTCGCGGTATGGTAATGGTGAAAAAAGCCGCTGCATTAGCAAACAAAGAGCTTCACACTATTCCTCGTGAAATCGCTGATACGATTATCAAAGCCTGTGACGTTGTATTACAAACAGGTAAACACATGGATCAATTCCCAGTTGATGTATTCCAAGGCGGTGCTGGTACTTCATTAAATATGAATACCAATGAAGTTATCGCAAACATCGGTCTGGAATTAATGGGTCATCAAAAAGGTGAATATCAATACCTGAATCCAAATGACCACGTGAATAAGAGCCAATCTACAAACGACGCTTATCCTTGTGGCTTCCGCGTTGCTGTTTATAACTCTATTATTAAATTAACTGAATCTATCGAACTGCTAAAAGCAGGCTTTGATAGAAAAGCAGTTGAGTTCAAAGATATCCTGAAAATGGGTCGTACTCAGCTACAAGATGCTGTACCAATGACTTTAGGTCAAGAATTCCATGCTTTCTCTGTATTAATGAAAGAAGAAATTAAAAACCTAAAACGCACTGCTGAGTTGCTGTTAGAAATGAACTTAGGTGCAACGGCTATCGGTACAGGTCTGAACACTGCACCTGGCTACCAAAAACTATCTGTTGAAAAATTAGCAGAAGTAACTGGTTTAGCTTGTGTTCCTGCAGAAGACTTAATTGAAGCAACTTCTGACTGTGGTGCATATGTCATGGTTCACAGTGCGTTAAAACGTTTAGCTGTGAAAATGTCTAAAATCTGTAACGACTTACGTTTACTTTCTTCTGGTCCTCGTGCTGGTCTGAAAGAAATCAATCTGCCAGAATTACAAGCAGGTTCTTCTATCATGCCAGCTAAAGTAAACCCAGTAATTCCAGAAGTTGTTAACCAAGCTTGCTTTAAAGTAATTGGTAACGACACTTGCGTCACTATGGCTGCTGAAGCAGGTCAATTACAATTAAACGTAATGGAACCCGCAATTGGCCAAGCAATGTTTGAATCAATCTCACTGTTAAGCAACGCATGTCGTAACTTAGTAGAAAAATGTGTTGATGGTATCACTGCAAATAAAGATATCTGTGAACACTTTGTATTCAACTCAATTGGTATCGTTACTTATCTGAACCCATTCATTGGTCACCATAACGGCGACATCGTTGGTAAGATTTGTGCAGAAACAGGTAAGAGTGTACGTGAAGTTGTTCTAGAACGCGGTTTATTAACTGAAGAACAACTAGATGATATTTTCTCTGTTGATAACTTAAAAAATCCGGCTTACAAAGCAAAACGCTTCGATGATTAATAATTGTGTTTTATAACATGACACTGTTAAACATAAGAATGAGCTCTTAAAAATACAAGGCACGAACTCTTTAAGAGGCGTGCCTTTTTACTTGGTTGTAAAAACAAAAATTTAACTTATCTTTCTCATTTTTTTAATTATCTCAAGGAGTAAACGCTATGTTAGCCGTAGAATTGATTATCGTTCTGCTGGCCATTTTCCTCGGTGCGAGACTTGGGGGAATTGGTATCGGGTTTGCTGGTGGTCTAGGTGTGTTAGTTTTAGCTGCCATCGGTGTTAAACCTGGTTCTATCCCTTTTGATGTTATCTCCATCATTATGGCTGTTATTGCCGCAATCTCTGCAATGCAGGTTGCTGGTGGTTTGGATTACCTTGTTGGCCAAACTGAAAAACTGTTAAGACGTAATCCAAAATACATCACAATTCTTGCGCCTATTGTGACTTATTTCTTAACCTTATTTGCAGGTACAGGGAACATCTCTTTAGCAACACTACCAGTTATCGCTGAAGTTGCAAAAGAACAAGGTATTAAACCTTGCCGTCCTTTATCGACAGGTGTTGTTGCTGCTCAAATCGGTATTACTGCGTCACCTATTTCTGCTGCAGTTGTTTACATGGCTTCTGTCATGGAAAACCCTGCAATGGTAGGTGAAGGCCACACTGTAAGTTATATCACCCTGCTGTCTATCTTATTACCAGCAACCTTCCTTGCTATCATCCTGATGTCATTTATCGTCTCTTGGGTATTTAACTCAAAACTGTCTGATGATGCTGTCTATCGTGAGCGTTTAGAGCAAGGTCTGGTTGAATTACGTGGTAGCCAAGCTCGCAGAGAAACATTACCAGGAGCTAAAGCTTCTGTAATGCTATTCTTACTGGGTGTTATTTGTGTTGTTACATATGCCATCGTCAACAGCCCAAGCTTAGGTATCGTGAAAGAACAGTTAATGAATACCACTAACGCTATTCTTATCATCATGCTGAGTGTTGCAACGCTGATTACAGTCTTCTGTAAAGTAAAAACTGACAGCATCCTTAACTCAAGTACCTTTAAAGCAGGTATGAGTGCATGTATCTGTATTCTGGGTGTTGCATGGTTAGGTGATACTTTCGTTTCAAGTAACATTGATTGGATCAAACTGACTGCGGGTGATTTAATCACAGGCCACCCTTGGTTATTGGCTGTAATCTTCTTCTTCTGTTCTGCTCTGTTATACTCACAAGCTGCAACAGCAAAAGCATTAATGCCTATGGCTTTAGCTTTAGGTGTAACGCCATTAACTGCTATCGCATCTTTCTCTGCGGTTTCAGGTCTGTTTATTCTGCCAACTTACCCAACACTGGTTGCAGCCGTTCAAATGGATGACACTGGTACGACTCGTATTGGTAAATTAGTCTTCAACCACCCATTCTTTATCCCTGGTACTATTGGTGTGGTATTAGCTGTCGGATTTGGTTTCCTCTTCGGCAGTATGATTTTGTAGTTTGATGTAAAAAATAAAACATTGCAAAAAGCGCTAAACTGTTAAGTGTTTAGCGCACAAAAAATAAAAAGAGAATACCTCATTCATGGAATGGGGTATTTTCATTTTAGTCGAAATAAAACTGACTAATAAAGATCCTCCTTACCTCTTTATCTTTGAGTTACCTACCTTTCATTTTGCACATAAATCTGCTAATTATGGTGTTTTCGCTATAACGTGATTTAAGGAGATTTCCGTGCAACGTGAAGCGTTATTAGACCATGTGCTCATCAAACTAGAACAATATGGTTTGGCGGCATCTTTACCTGAGCTTCTTCAAGAGTTAGATTTATCTCCACAGCAACTTCACCCATTTTGGCCAGATAGAGACGCCTTAATTTTTGATTGTTTACGACATCACGGCCAACAAATTGATATTTGGCAACGCCAAGTGATGTTAGATGAAAACCTCACTGTCGAACAAAAACTACTTGCACGTTATGACCAACTTGCAATGCGTCTAGAGAAAAACCGTTTTCCGGGTTGTTTATTTGTCGCGGCCTGTAGCGCATACCCTGATGAGCACTCTCAAATACATCAACTCAGCCAACGGCAAAAGCAAAGCTCTTTTGATTACTCTAGAACGCTACTACGCCAACTTGATATTGAAGATGATGAATTAGTCGCTAAACAAATGGAGCTCATCCTAGAGGGCTGCTTAAGCCGTTTAATGGTAAATCATCATTCTGACGACATAACAACAGCAAAACTCTTAGCACAGGATATTCTTAAGATTGCACAATGCCGTAAAAATGGCGCCTTAAGTTAATCAAGCGACTGTTTAGAAAGATAAAGGTGATTGTTTTTTCTCATTCACCTAATTTTTTCTATTTTTTACCAGAAAGTGAATCTAAATCATCATAAAAAGAGAAATTTGTCGGTGAGATGATAAAAAAAACAAATAATGTTACTGATTGTTTTTTAAACTTTTTTCATTAAAAAAGTATTCATGTCGAAAATTTAAACTCAGATAGAATAAAAAGAAAGCAAACGAACTTATTTTTGCATTTTTTATAAAAAAGACGTTGACGCATCACGCTGAATACGGTTTAATGCGCCTCGTTGCCCGGATAGCTCAGTCGGTAGAGCAGGGGATTGAAAATCCCCGTGTCCTTGGTTCGATTCCGAGTCCGGGCACCATATTCTAAAGAACCCGCCCAAAAGGCGGGTTTTTGCATTTAGAGGTCAATAAATCTAGATTTAACTGCCCCCTCCTTCACTCACGCCTTTAAATTCTGATGGATAAAAATTCCGTTTAGCTTTTCAACCCTCTTATTTTTTAGCTATTAAAGTAGTACTTTCATTTATATAAAACAGCATGCTGGTAAAAAAGAATTCAATGACTTAATTGCTATCAATAATAAATTAAGTTAGCTATATTAATTGATTCTTATAAAAAGGAAGATAAATATGGAGAATGGAATCGAAGGATTAATGATAAAAAATGGATTTACATCCAAAGATATTTACAAAATAAAAAATTCTCAAGAAGGTCAGGAAACAGCATCCAAGTTAAAATAATAAACTTAGGCGTTACCAATATATTTCTCTGTTAAACATACTGATGATATTAAACCTTTTTACCTTTAATTATTAAATAAATAATATTTCTCATACTCATCCCTTTTATATAAAATTTATTTTCATTGATGATTAAATATATTTTTCTATATGAGGATGTTTATATTCCATATTAATCAATCAAAGTAATAAGGACACTTTACTCTTTAATTTCTTCAAATAACCTAATGATTTAACAATTTAAACACGCTATCCTATTAAGATAAAACTAGCGGGTATTATTTATTACAATAGGGCAAACACAAATGGAATTTCCTAAAGATCGAGTTTTTCACTCCCTTATCTGCATATTTGCTTTTATAATCTATTATTTTTCACCTTTTATTATTCTATTTATTCCTAACGTGAAAGATTTTTTAAAATCAAATTATGCAATTACATTAGTAACTTTTCTTATCTACCTTCCCTTCAGCTTTATCATTTGGTTTGCTTATCAGAAAAATATCAAATTAATGCCACTAGGCAGCGTTCATTGGCGAAAATTAATAGCACCATTATTAGCACTTATCGCCTTAATCTTTATTAATGGTTTTTTAGGCACAGAAGAAAAAGAGTGGATAGAGTTAACTAATAATATTACTGGGTTTGCTTTTTTTCTCTTTGTTCTCTCAATTATATTTATTGCACCAATTACGGAAGAGATAATCTTCAGAGGCTTTCTACTCAATGCCGGTATGTGGTATGGCAATATAGGAAAATGGATTGCCATAATCACTTCGTCTCTACTATTTTCTGCCATACATACGCAATACCACTCTCTTAGCACATTTACACTTATTTTTATTATGGGTATTATCTTCTGTCAGGTAAGAATAAGTACTCGCTCTCTTATTGCTCCAATAGTACTGCACAGTCTGTACAATACACTGGTAATGACCTTTTCTATAATTTAGCGTTTTATACATAATAAAAAGATTAACATTTATATAAAACACTTATCAGCACGCAATTTATGGATAAATAATAGTTAAATATTTTGTCTTTAACCTTTAGGGAATGATCCGATATTATAAAAGACAATAAGTAATATTATTCAACCACAACGAAATAACTTATATTAAAGTTTATCGACCATAAAAATAGGCTAATAAACATAGAATATAGAGATAACCACATGCTTTATCAGTGATTTAAAGTATGATAAACATTATTAATGTGATAGTGAAATCACCATTTTTTAATTAAGGGAACTGCTTATATGAATTTATTTTTCCAAAACAGCCTAACCTTTCCGTGTATTATTTTTAGTGCACTACTTATTATTATTCTTTTCTACTGGCTATGTGCTGCATTTGGATTATTAGATATCGACTTATTCAATATTGATAGTGAATTTGATATAAACGCAGATGCTACCGGATTTGCAGGTTGGCTAACTAAATTAGGCTTAGCCGGTATCCCTATTACCATTATATTAACCTTCTTTACGCTTTTTGGTTGGTTTATCAGTTATTTTAGCGTTCATTGGTTTATTCGCTATATTGATACCGCTTTACTGCATTACTTTGTTGGTTTTATTCTATTTATTGTTATTGCCTTTATTTCACTTCAACTTACGGCATTATGTTTAAAACCAATCCGTAAAAAATTAATAATGCAAAATAAGCCAAAATCAGTACACCAACTGGCAGGAAAATTAGCGACCGTTCGCTCTGATAAAGTGACTGAAATTAAAGGTGAAGCCATTTTAGAAGACGGTGGCGCAGGTTTAATCTTACAAATAAGAGCACCGGAAACAGAAAATATTAAACGAGGTGATAGCGTTATTATTATCAGTTATGACGCAGCAACTCATAGTTATCAAGTCGTTACGGAAGATGAATTTCGTCGCTAACCCTTTATATCGATGAAAATACATTTAGCTAACAGACAATATTTAACACGACGACATCGTTGAACTTATGGAGAAAGAATATGGACTTGGCTTTTATAATGCCTTTTTTGACCATTATTGGCTGTGTGATCCTAATAATTTTAGGATTATTTGGACTGTTTAAGGCATTTTATATCAAGGTTCCACAGGGTACTGCATTAATCGTCAATGATATGACCTCGCAGCCAAAAGTACATTTTACGGGCGCATTGGTCTATCCCGTCATCTATAAAAAAGAATTTATGCGTATCTCTCTTTTGACATTAGAGGTAGATCGTCGCGGTAAAGATGGCCTTATCTGTCAGGATAATTTACGTGCTGATATCACCGTAGCATTCTATTTACGGGTTAATGAAACGACTGAAGACGTATTAAAAGTTGCCAAAGCCATTGGGGTTGAGCGCGCTTCAGATCACCAAGCTGTAAGCGCCCTTTTTAGCGCAAAATTTTCTGAAGCATTAAAAACTGTAGGTAAACAGTTTGATTTAGCCAAACTTTTTGAAGACAGACAAAACTTTCGTGATCGCATTGTTGATGTTATTGGTAAAGATCTCAACGGCTATGCATTAGAAGACGTAGCTATCGACTACTTAGAACAAACACCAAAATCAGCTCTTGATCCGAATAATATTTTTGACTCTGAAGGTATTCGTAAAATAACTGAAATCACAGCTATTCATAATATTGAAACCAACCAAAAAGAGCGTGATCAAGAATTAGCTATCCAGAAAAAGAATGTTGAAACACGTGAAGCGAGCCTAGCATTAGAACGCCAGCAAGCTGATGCAGAAGCGCGCCAAAAACGTGAAATCGATAATATTCGTGCCCGTGAAACCTCAGAAACATTGCGGGTGCAAGAAGAAGAACGTTTAAAATCAGAACAAGCGAGAATTCAAACTCAGCAAGAAATTGAAATTCGCGAAGAAAATCGTATGCGTGAAGTTGAAGTTGCACAACAAAATCGCACACGAGCTGTTGCTATTGAAGAAGAACGAGTCAGCCGTGCGCGTGAGTTAGAGATAGTTGCTCGCGAGCGTGAAGTAGAGCTACAACGCATTGAAAAAGAAAAAGCCTTAGAAGAAGAGCGCAAAAATATTTCAAGCGTGATCCGTGAACGTGTTGCGGTTGAAAAAACAGTTGCTCAAGAAGAAGAACGCATTAAAGAAGTACGTGAAATATCAGAAGCTGAACGTATGAAGCAAATCACAGTGATTAATGCGCAAGCTGAAGCAGAAGAATCTTTAGTGCGTCAGGTAAAAAAAGCTGAAGCCGATGAAGTCAGCGCCAAACATAAAGCCGAAGAAATAAGCACAATGGCAAAAGCTGAACTAGAAGCTTCAGCCAAACAAGCCGAAGCGAAAAAACGCCTTGCTGAAGGTATAGAAGCTGAACATGCAGCATTAGGTTTAGCCGAGGCACGCGTTCGCCAAGCCACCGCTGAGGCCGAAGAAAAAGAAGGTTTAGTCTTAGCGAATATCACAGCAGAAAAACTGTTAGCAGAAGCCCGTGGCTTAAAAGAAAAAGGCTTAACAGAAGCACAAGTGATGGAAGCTAAAGCACAAGCTGAGCAAAAACAAGGTTTTGCTGAAGCCAAAATTTTAGAAGAAAAATTGATGGCTCAAGCACGTGGTGAAGAACAACAAGCCAATGCTAAAGAAAAATTAGGTTTAGCGGATGCGAAAATTCTTGAAGAAAAACTAGCAGCACAAGCACGTGGTGAAGGACAACTAGGTGCCGCACAAGCCGAAGTCATTCGCCAACGCTTGAAAGCGGAAGCTGATGGTTTAACGGATAAATTCAAATCAATGGATCATCTCAGTGATACTGCGCGTTCTCATGAAGAGTTCCGTATGCGTCTTGAGAAAGAATTTGAACAAGCTATGGCATCAATTGACGCCAATAAAGAAATTGCTCGCGAACAAGCTGATGTATTGGCCGCAGCGCTAAGCAAAACCAATATTGAAATTGTTGGTGGTGATGGCAGCTTCTTTAATACCTTCTCTAAAGCACTGAGCTTAGGTAAAGCCGTTGATGGTTTTATGGATAAGAGCAGCTTTGCCAAAGAGAACGTAGAAAAACTAATTAATCGCACCAAACAAGATAAAAAAATGGATATTGCTTCCTTATTAAATAACCCAGAAGTCCAAGATTTAATTAATGGATTTATGGCAACCAAAGGAACGAGTCAACTTGCTAAAAATGTGACGGAAAAACCAGAACCATCAGCAGATGACTCATTTTAAATAAAGGAATACAAAAGGCATATAACTTAGTTATATGCCTTTTAATAATATTTATCGATTAAGCCAAGGAAATCCGTTATACCATGTCTGATATTCAGGATACGAACCGCGAACAGGAAATACTCGACAGCGCTGTTGCACAAGGTGGCGCGTATGAAATATTACGCAAACGCCTAACAGAACAAGGTCAGCAACTTCATCAACAGGCAGCGTTATTAAACCAACATCGCTTAGATGAATTTGGTCAAAGCCAAATGGATATCATTGGGCGCATTCGTATTCGTACTGAAAATAATTGCCAAGCAAGAGATATTGTTCGCGTTGGTGATTGGCTTCTTTTTGGCTATAACGTATTTCTTGGGCTCAAACGAGAAACGCATCTTGAAGATGTCTTTTCGCTCTATCGGTTAACAGAAACTGAAGGTGAATTTGATGTTGAAGCTGTCGCTTATGAAGACACATTTTTAAGTGACTATCGCTTTGTTCAGGATTTCACTGAACTTTATACCTACTATAAAGATACGCAATTACTTCAATTAGTTGAACGTGATGGTAAATTACTTGCCAGCTTTCAAATAGGTGCACGTATTACAGATGTTCGTGTTTTCCGTTGGGCCATTTCCAGTGATAAGCAGCGTATTGAATATATTGATAATCGCGGCGAGCGCGATATCGCCCTTCCCCCTGCTTACGATTTTACTTGGGTAAGAACACAAAGAGAAAACACCGTTAATGGTCGTTTTCCTCATATTAATATTCTCGATACCGTTTTTGTTGAAACTACAGGTGGCGATCTCACCATTAAATGTGAAAATAACACCGAAGATGGCTTAGGTATTTATCGCGAAGCGGTACTAGATAAAAACCAATCTCTTGATGATGCACTTATTGAATATGCACAAACAGGCAGCTTAATTTTATTAAAAATCCTGCCTTATCGCGAAGAGAACTGGCGTTATCTGGTCTATAACACTTTAACTCAAAGCGTGCAGCGCATAGATGCTATCGGACAAGCTTGTGTGCAACTACCAGAAGATCATGGAATTATTTTCCCTGGCGGCTATTACCTGCAAAATGGTGAATATAAAACCTTCGATCAACCGATGGAAGGCATGTATTTTCGTCGTTTGCGCCGCTCACCTAATGGCGAAGATGTACTATATGTTTTCTATTCACCAACACAAGGCCGCCTAGCTCTATTTAATTACAATATGATTGAACGTAAGTTAGCTGTGCCTTTAGTTGGGCATGGTTACGCGATGTTTGAAGATGGAAAAATGGTGTTATTTGAAGGTGAAAACGAAGAAGCAACTCGCGTTCATCCAATGCAAGTTTGGCAAACACCGTTTTATTCTGAAGAATTTGCTGATAAACAACCTCCTCGTAATGGCTTTTATGGCCGTATAGGTAATGCAGATCTAGTGCGAGGTATTTCTGAAATATTGCATGTGGCAAAAGAAATAGAAGGTAATCAGGTCTCTATTAGTCGCTATGAACAACTTAGCCAACAAGCTAAAAATCTACTCGATCTTTATTACTGGTTTAACGACGAACATTGTTTAGGTATTGGAAAATCACTAAAAGAAATCACCCAAACCAGCGAATTAGTGCTTGATGAATATGAAAAAGTTGAAAGTATTCGCCAACAATCTGCTAAAGCAATAAATGAAGCCATTAGTCGGCAAAAATCACTAATTTCTTTAACTCATCCAGATAGTTGGAACGATATTCAGCAATTTGTTGATGGATTAAATCAATTAAATGCACATCGTGGTCATTTGATTTCGTTACGTGAATTCCGTTATATGGATTTAACGAAGCTCAGTGAGATGGAACAAGAAATCACCGATGCACAGCAACGCGTTTCACAAGCCACAGCCGTTTTTCTTGCTAGCGAAAAAGCCTTACAACCTTTTAAAGCACAGCTTATCGCTTTTGAAGAGTTAATAGAGAAAGCACAAAACAGCGCCCAGTTAGATATTCCAATGAATGACATGGAACAAATGTCCTCAGATTTGGATATGTTATCTAATTTAATGGCCTCGCTAACATTTAGTGATATTACTCAGCAAACTCAAATTATCGATGCAATTTCACAAATTTATGCGCAATTAAACCAGTCACGAGCACGCTTACAACAAAAAAGAAAATCACAAAGCAACATTGAAACGGTTGCACAATTTGGTGCGCAATTTCGCTTATTTAGCCAAGGGATCACCAATGCGCTCTCTCTTGCAACTGATCCTGAGCGTTGTGACGATCAACTCTCTCGCTTACTGGTTCAATTAGAAGAACTTGAGAGCCAGTTTAGTAGCTACGATGAATTTTTAGATGATATTCTGACTAAACGTGAAGAACTTGTAGAAACCTTTGAATCGCATAAACAAACGTTGATCGACGAACGTCAGCGCAGAGCACAAAATCTATTAACAGCGGCTGATCGCCTATTAGAAAACTTACAGCGCAGAACCGCAAGGCTTCAATCTCAAGATGAATTAAATGCCTTTTTTGCTTCAGATCCTTTAGCATCAAAAACAAGAGAGATCATTGAAAAACTAAGAGAAATCAATGATAACGTAAAAGCAGATGATATTGATGCGCGACTAAAATCCTCTCGTGATCAAGCTATTCGCATATTACGTGATAAAACCGATATTTTTGAAGATAACGGAAATATTATTAAATTGGGGCCTCGTCATCGTTTTAGTGTTAATACACAAGAGCTTGATCTGACGATTTTACCTAAAGACGAAAAACTGTGGTTATATCTCACAGGAACAGACTTCCAAGAACCGATAGAAAATGCGGAACTTGAACAGCTTAAACCCTATTGGGATGCATCACTTGAATCGGAATCCGATACCGTTTATCGAGCAGAATATCTTGCTTATTCAATTATTTATGCCGCAGCAAAGCGTCAAGATAATCTGACTTATGATATTTTAAAAAATGCGCTGACTGTACCAGATAAACTTGAAAAGCTAGTACGTGATTTTGCAACGCCACGCTATAAAGAAGGGTATGAAAAAGGGATCCACGATCACGATGCTATCGCTATCTTAAAACAATTGATCCCGACAGGAGAAAGTGCCGATCTTCTGCGTTATAACCCAACAGCTCGCGCAATTGCCGCTATTTTCTGGGAAAATACACAACATAATGAATATCCTGCACTTTGGCCTGAACGTGCGAGAACAGCGCTAAATATTCAACAGCTTTTTCATAACGACGATGCACTCATTGACCTACAAGCAGAAATTGAGGCAGATATTCGCTTATTCTTAATTGATAATCCGATTTCATGCCAAAGCCATACGCCAATACAAGCAGCTGAATATCTTAGTTTTATTTTGGCAAGAACCCCTATTGAGCTTGTTTATAGTAAATATGCCAAACAGCTAGTCGTTGCATTACAAAGTCGATTAGAAGAAGCACATATGTGGATCGATTTTAATCGTTCACAACAAAATTTAGCTACTCGTTATGCTCAACGCTGGGCATTAATCCAAAATTGGTTACAAGGACTATGTTCTATTGAGCAATATGCCTCTCTCACCCCTTACATTCCGGGTGCTATTGCTATCATTATTTTGGATAAAGTCGCTTCAGCTCGTTATAGCGAAGCTTGCCTCTACTTTACGGTAAATGGATTATTGGGCGAACACCCAACAATTAAAAACCAATCACTATCATTAAGTTTAGATGACTACTTTAGCCGTATGCGAGGGCAGCGAAAAACCTTTATTCCTGCATTTCGTCAATATCAAACCTTGCGCCAAAAAATCGTTATCGACCAACGCGCACGTTTAAAACTTCATGAATTTAAAGCTAAACCGTTAAGCTCTTTTGTGCGTAACAAACTGATTAATGATGTTTATTTGCCTATTATTGGTGACAATATGGCAAAACAAATTGGGGCATTAGGCGAGGGTAAACGTACCGATTTAATGGGATTATTACTGATGATATCCCCGCCAGGTTACGGTAAAACCACATTAATGGAATATGCGGCGGCACGTTTAGGGCTAATTTTTATGAAGATAAACGGCCCTGCATTAGGACACAACGTACTATCACTAGATCCTGAACAAGCCCCCAATGCAACCGCCAGACAAGAGCTAGAAAAACTCAATCTCGCTCTTGAAATGGGAAATAACGTGATGCTGTATGTAGACGATATTCAGCACACTCACCCTGAATTTTTGCAAAAATTTATCTCATTATGTGATGGAACAAGACGCATTGAAGGTGTTTGGCGCGGAAAAACCAAAACCTATGATATGCGTGGAAAAAAATTCTGTGTGGTCATGGCAGGCAACCCCTATACCGAATCAGGAGAAGTATTCCGCATCCCTGATATGCTAGCAAACCGTGCTGATATCTATAATTTAGGTGAAGTATTAGGTGGAATGGATGACGCATTTGCGTTGAGTTATATCGAAAATAGCCTAACGTCTAATCCCGTTTTGGCGCCATTAGCGCTACGCGATTTAAACGACCTCTATCTTTTTGTTGATAAAGCGATGGGAAAATCCGTCTCTACTAACGCACTAAGTTACCCCTATTCAGATGCAGAAATTAGTGAAATCGTTTTAGTACTTAAACACTTAATCACATTACGCAATGTTATCTTAAAAGTGAATCAACAATATATTGCCAGTGCAGCGCAATCCGATAAATATCGCACAGAGCCAGCATTTCGCTTACAGGGTAGTTACCGTAATATGAATAAGCTTAGTGAAAAAGTCTCTTCAGTGATGAATGAAGACGAACTAGAAAGACTACTTGATGATCATTATCTTGGTGAAGCACAATTACTAACAACAGGTGCCGAAGAAAACCTATTAAAACTCACTGAACTGCGCGGAAAATTATCAGAAAAAGAGTCGATACGCTGGCAACAGATTAAAAAAGACTTTATGCGTAATAAAGCGTTAGGTGGTGATAATGCGGATATTGGCGACCGCGTTGTTAGCCAATTAGCCAATTTAGTTGAGAGCGTACAAGAACTTGGAAAGTTAGCTTAACTAAATGAAGTAAAGTTATTGAGTAAACCTACTATTAATTTATTTTAGTAGGTTTACTCAGAAAAATAGTGTTTATTAAAATATCTCACTTTATTTACCCTATTAAGAATCATTATTTTAATAATGAATTAACTATTTAATAATCATCCTATTATTATTTTAAAGCATATTAGTTATATAATAAAATAAAAAACACATCCACTGCATTAACGATAAAAAACCATTTATTTAACAAACCACAATCTTAATTACATAATTTATATATTTAATCATTCAATGAAAAGAATAAAATAAAAGAATTTTTAATAAGAATAAATATAAATAGTTTTATGAGATCTCTCTCTAAAGATAAGAAATTAACTTAGGATTAATCATCATAGAAATGATAGCATCAAAAGTGCTATAAACTAACTTTATAATTTATAATAATTTTATTTTAATAATTGAAGTTTAAGAAAATATATTAGCTTCAATTTATTAACAATCCAGACAATATAAATAAACATTAATACTAATATCAACGTATCATTTAAAATAAGATTATTATGAAAAATTATTCTATTTTTATCTGGATTAATCCAGGTTTTATGCCAGATAAGTAGCAACACAACAAAAATACTTTCAATAAAAGTGGGCGTACTATGAAAAGCATGTTTACGACTAGGGAAGTCCCTGACGTAGATCGGTTTTCCGTATTCAGGGATACTATAAAAGACCGCTTTTTATCTTCTTATGAATGCAATGAGGTCGAATTACCGCCTAACTCTCGATTCTATGCCAATATCGTCGAGCAACAGGTGACAAATATTCGTTTTATTCAGCTAGAATCCAACGGGCACTGGGCGAGTAGCCGTCCTTTATCTCATAAACTCAGCCTTGAAGAACATTTCCAAATAGAGCTACAGCGTTCAGGCACTAGCCATCTTACTCAAGATGGTAGAACTGCATTTTTACGCCAAGGTGATTTTTGTATTTTTGATATGGCAAGACCGGTTTCTTGGGCTTTTGATAACGATTATTCGCTATTTAAAATTCTGATCCCAAGAGAAAAACTGGCTTCACGCTTAGGAAATACACAAAACCTAACCGCGAGAGCTATCCGAGGCAACAGCATTACCGGCTCTTTAGTATATAGCTTTGTTATGCGCTATATCCCTTTTTTAGATTCAATGCCGCCACAGCATGCACAACAACTTGCTGATATTTTGCTGAATTTAATTACCTCGGCATTTAGTGAATACAGTATCGCAACACCACCCCAAAGCCTTGGGCGCTCTACCTTATTTTATTTTGCTCAGCATTACCTTGAGCAGCGGCTTTCTGATCCTGAATTAAGTGTCAATGAATGTGCTAATGCATGTGGGATCTCTGTGCGCTATTTGCAAATGCTCTTTAAAGAACAAAATACTTCTGTTCATCGTTGGATACACCAAAAACGTCTTGATAATTATAAAGCCGCATTAGTTAATCCATTATTAGCAGAAAAAAATATTACCCAACTTGCTTATGAATGTGGATTTAGTGATATTTCAAATTTAAGTCGTAAATTTAAATCTGAGTTTTTCATGACACCATCGGAATATCGTAAAATACATTCTTTAAGATAACGAATTATATTATTTGTTCTTTACTCTTATTTTATCGCACCCTTTATATTATTTCTGTGAGGTTATATTAAAGGGTGCAATATTATGTCATTATTAGCCGTAACGAAATTCAATACCTAATGTACCGCAAGGATATTCCCATTTAGCTAATACAGTATCCCCACATAACACTCGGCAAGTGCCGCATTCTAAACAGCCAGCATAATCAAAAAGATACTGCCCTTTTTCATCTCGTTTATATAATCCAGCGGGGCATGCCTTCATTAGTATTTCAAATTGTGCCGGTTCGATATCATCTTTTAAGACAATATGTGGGTTTTCTTCATCTACATTAAATTTATTAACCCCTAATTTAACATCTACGTTTACCTTACTCATAAAGATCGTACTCCCTTAAATCCGTCTTTAATTAAATTCATTACTCCGACTTTTTTAACTTGAGACAGTATTTTCTTACGAACAGGTTTTTCAGGCCCATTAATCACAAATAAGTCATGCATGATATTCGCAGCCATTTGTGGGTAATCAGTAAAGAATCTTGTATTATCCAAGAAAGAAGGTAAGTCTTTATACAGCTTCATATCTTTCATCACAAAGCTGTCATTTAATAAAGATTGATAACAACTTAGCTCTTTTTGGCTATAGCTATTTTGCTCTTTCGCCAGTAATACCGCTTTTGCTGCTGCTTCTCCCGATGCTATCGCTAAATCCATTCCTCTTACGGTATAGCCAACATTCAGACAAAATCCAGCGGCATCACCCGCAACTAACACACCATCTTTGACTAATTCAGAAACCATATTCATGCCGCCTTCTGGCACCATATGTGCTGAATATTCTAATAGTTTTCCATCTTTAATTAATGGCGCAACAATGGGGTGTTGTTTAAAATCTTCCAACATTTGAGGTACTGTTTTTTCGAATTTATCGACATTATGTAGCCCCAAAACCAGTCCTAATGAAACCGTATTTTTATTGGTATATAAAAAACCACCACCTAAATATCCACCTGATGGAGCACCCGCAAAGAGCCATGCTAAACCATCATCATTAGTACAACCAAATCGGTCTTCCATTTGTTGTGGAGTGAATTCTAATAATTCTTTTACACCAACAGCTACGGTGTGAGGATTAACTTTTTGTGTCATACCTAGCTGTTTTGCCAATAATGAGTTCACGCCATCAGCCAAAATAACCACATTGGCTTCAATCTCATCATCACCGGCTTTAACACCACAGACTTTTCCCTCTTTTACTAAAACTTCATCAACACGAACCCCGGTTATCACCTGAGCGCCAGCATCTTCAGCCTTTTCCATTAACCATTGGTCAAATGAAGAGCGTAATACCGTGTAAGAGCGTGCAGAAGCCTCTTCTTCTTGAGTATGTTGATAATCGAGTGTCACACCATCTGTTGGCGTTAACATAGAAATTTTTTCGCGAGTAACCACGCGCTCTACTGGGGCTTCTTTTGCAAAATCGGGGATAATTTTTTCTAAGCTATGTGCATATAATCGTCCACCTGTCATATTTTTGCTGCCAGCAAAATTACCACGTTCTACGACTAAAACATCACACCCAGCTTGCGCCAGTACATAAGCCGCCGTACCACCTGCAAGGCCACCACCCACAATAATGGCGTCAAAAATATCGTCTGACATACTTTTATATCCTTTTATAATGTTTGGTCACTTGGCAACAAAATACCAAGTGACCGATGGCAATTAACCACCAAGCTTCGCGGTTAATGCAGGTAATACTTTGTAGAGATCGCCAACAATACCGTAGTCTACGACATTAAAAATTGGTGCATTTTTATCTTTGTTGATCGCAATAATGGTCTTTGTACGATCAACACCCACCATATGCTGGATTTGCCCTGAAATACCGACAGCAATATAAACATCAGCCCCTAATGTCACACCCGATACACCAATGTAACGATCATGTTCCATCCAACCTTCGCCTTCAGCAATAGGACGCGAACAACCAACTTCACCTTGTAATGCTTTTGCTAAAGCCGTTGCTAAGGCGATATCATCAGCCTTAGCAAAACCACGCCCCACACCAATAACACAATGCGATTTACCTAAGTCAACACTACTACCTTGTTTTGGTTTACGTGCTAATACTTTTAATGCATGGGCTGGTGCAACAAAGGTACTTTGCACAATTTGTGCATTGGGTGCGCCAGTTATTGCTTCAACATCCAATGCACTCCCAACAGTCACTACAGCATAAGAAGAACGAATTTCAGCCGTTGCATGCGCTAAACCACCGTAAACCTGATGTGTTGCCAGTACAGTATTGTTTTCAACACGTAAACTTAATGCATCACTTACAATACCCGCCTTCAGTGCAACACCAAGACGCGCCGCAATTGCTTTAGCGCGTTTTGATGCTGACAATAACACCAATGAATTAGCCCCTGATTCTTGAATAATTTGAGCAAAAGAAGCGGCATAATCTTCAGCAGCCACATTGTCTTGTGGTGCAAAACAATAAACGCAATCAGCACCTAAACTCACACATTCACGCGTGTTTTCATCATTACCAATAAATAAAACATTAACCTTTTCACCAAATCCACGAGCAAACGCAATCAATTTTGCTAAATCATCTGCTTTTTCGGCATAAACAAAAGTAGTTGGTAGTAAACTAGCCATTTTAGGATCTCCTTATTGATTAAGCGCTTGGCGTAAATGTTCAGCAAAAGCAGCGATATTCTCGTCAGAATCACCGTCTAAAATAATACCGAGACGATCTGTCTGCTCTGGTGCACAAATCGCTGTTTGCACAACAGTTGGCACAGAAATATCAACACCTAGATCAGCGAGTCCCCATTTTTCTACCGGTTTTTTATTTGCCGCTAAAATCGCTTTCATTGAGGGTAATTTTGGTGTGTTAATACTGGATGTCACAGAAATAACAGCAGGTAAGGTCAGTTCAACTTCTTCAGTGATATTTTCTAAATCGCGCTCAACAATGATTTTGTCGCCTGCAACGGTCACTTTGCTGACCGCATTAACGCAAGGTAAACCTAAAAACTCACCAACCGCTAAACCTGTTTGTTGAGCATATAAATCGCCAGAACCTTCACCGAAAACTAATAAATCAAAGCCCACTTTTTTTGCGGCTTCTGCGATAATTTTAGCGGTATCCGTTGAATAGAGTGCGTTACATGCATCATCAGAAACAACCGCTAATGAGTCAGGGCCTCGAGATAAAATATCTTTTTTGATTTTCGCGTTTTCGACCATCGTTGTTGGTCCAACACTCAATGCAACAACACTGCTATCGCCTTGTGCAGTTGCAATTTCAACCGCAGTTTCTATCGCGTTTAAGTCATATAAACTAATTTTCAAACCCGCATTATCAGTTGCGAGTGTATGATCAGGCCGTGTTGTGATGTCTTGTTCGTCATGAACAACCTTACAGCAGGCAATAAGTTTCATAATTCAAATTCTCCATTCAGATGAATGAAACGGGTTAATAGATTTGTATGTAATTAAGCCAAAATATGTTTTGCGATGACCATGCGTTGCACCTCACTGGTGCCTTCAAAAATTTCGGTCAATTTGGCTTCTCGCATCAGGCGTTCAACTGGATAAGATTTGGTGTAACCCATACCGCCATGTAATTGCACCGCTTTTTGAGTCACATAAGTGGCAGCTTCTGCTGCATAAAGTTTGGCTTGAGCAGATTCACGAGTGTAAGGAAGACCAGCCATTTTTGCGGCGGCGGCGCGATAAACCAGCATACGCGCGCAATCAACGCGCGTTGCCATATCCACTAATACCCATTGAATACCTTGATTAGCAGCGATAGGTTTACCAAATTGAATACGTTCTTTGGTGTAAGTAATAGTGGCATCTAATGCGCTTTGTGCGATACCTAATGCAAGCGCTGAACAACTCAAGCGTCCACCGTCTAAGGTTTCCATTGCGATATTAAAACCTTTACCTTCTTCACCTAACATCGCACTTGCTGAGACCACACAATCACTAAAGCTAACAGAGCATGTCTCAGAACCATTCATGCCCATTTTGTCTTCTGGTAAACCAATGCTCATACCTGGGTTATCACGCTCTACTAAAAATGCAGTGATACCTTTTACGCCTTTGCTTTTATCTGTCATTGCAAAAACAATAAAGAAAGCACCTTGAGGTGCGGCTGTGATCCACAATTTAGAGCCGTTAATCACATAGTTATCGCCTTGACGTACTGCAACTGTTTGTTGCGCTGCCGCATCACAGCCTGCGCTTGGTTCTGATAAACAGAAACAACCCAGTTTTTCACCTGAAACCACCCCCGGTAGAATGCGAGCTTTAGTTTCTTCATCTGCGTATTTTTGAATAACAGGCCCTGTTAATGAACATTGTGAGCCCATAATCATGGCGTGAGATGCACTGACTTTAGCCATCTCTTCTGTCGCTAACACATAGCTCAGCGCATCGGCTTCTGTACCGCCGTAAGCTTCATCAATATTGAAACCAAAAAGCCCCAATTCAGCCATTGGCGCAACACTTTCACTAGGAAAACGGTGTTCTTTATCAATTTCACCTGCAATAGGTTTGATATCGTTTTCAACGAACTCTCTGACCATATCGCGGATCAGAACTTGTTCTTCGGTTAGCTGAAAATCCATGTTTATTTCCTCTGAGAATATTTATGGTTATCTCTATGGCGTGCGATTTCGCGTTTGTCGTCTTATCGCACGCATTAATGGGTTAACGTTCTTACATCGTCGCTATAGATGCGGGTAAAAAGGTGTACAGCAGCAACATAAACATCATGGCTAACAGTGGGATAGCGAGTGTTAATGTCCCCACAGGGCCATAGCCTTCTTTATGGCTGACACCACAAACGCTAAAGACCGTAATAATCAGGCCGTTAAATGGTGGTGTGGTACTCATAGATGCCATAGTGGCAACACGGTGTAATGAACCTTGGTCGACAACAGTGGCTGGGAACATAGTGGCTATCATTGGCATCGCGATACTTAGCGCTCCAGAACCAGAACCACTAATAAACACCAGCGCACCGACTGAAATTGCGGTCACCACCAGCGGATTTAAGCCAGATTGGGCGATAGCTTGGAAAGACTCTTTAAATGCAGGTAAGGTCATAACTAACGCACCAAACCCAACAATCACAGCGGTATTAAAAAGAGATGTCACCCCTTCCATGGTGCCGGCGGCTAAATTTGGAACGAGTTTTTTCCAATCGAGATAACGTAAGTAAACAACTAAGGCGGCAATAATGGCGCAGAACAGCGCAATAGCCGGATCCCATTTCAGAATATTCAATACAACTAACAAGATAAGCATCGGTAACAAAGCAACAAGCACGTTAGGTAATTTACGATTTTTATTGCCTTCATCAGCTTTGGCGGTTTTTTCGTCTTCAACCCAGCCTTCACCTTTTGCTTTTACGCGTTTAAATAACCAAGTGAGGTAAATAATCACTAAAGTGATTTGGAATAGCGCAGTTAACATTCCTGGCACTAAGCCTGCGGTTGCTGATGTTCCTAAGAATTTCATTGGGATAAGATTTTGGATCTGAGGTGATCCTGGCATTATCATCACAAATGTACCAGCACCAGCAAAATACACCGCAGGGATCAAGCGGCGAGGAAGATTTGCTTTACGAAATAGACTGACCATCATTGAATAGACAGTAAACAGTGCAACGAAAACAGAAACACCGCCATACGCTAAAATGGCACAAGCTGCGACTAATGATGGAATAACCGCTCTTTCACCAAATTTACCAATGATAAAAGAGGCTACACTGTCGGCGGCGCCACTAATTGCGGTTAACTTACCGAAAATAGCACCCAATACGAAGATGAAGAAGAAACTACCAAAATAGCCACCTAATCCACCGGTATACACTTGTAAAATTGCATCTACGGGATTAAGCATATTCGGAGATACCAGCCATGCTGTCACCGCAAGAAAAAGGCTGGTGGTAAAAACAGAAATAAAGATGTGTATACCTTTCATACACATAATCATCAATATCGCTAGCCCAATGACTAAACAAAGAATACCCATAATTGCCCCACTTATATGTGTTAGGGTTCAATTGGCCTGAGCAATAGCGACAGGCCTTTTGTTAATATTGATTAATATCGTTAAGCCGACAGCACATCAGCAAAAGTTTGCAGTGCTGTTCTTGCCTGTTCGTAAGTCTTAGTTTGCTGATCAATTTCAATGATGATGGAAGGAATGCCTTCTCTATCAAGAAGCTTCTTCACGATAGGGGCATCAAATTCTTCAGGATCACAAAATTTAGTCAGTAAATAGACCACGCCATCAGCGCCTGTGTTTTTCACCATATCGGCAATTAAACGGCCGCGTTTTTTCTCGGGGTCATATAATAAAGAGCACCCTTCTAACTTGGCGATTTGTTGTGCCATCGCTTCATAAGGAGAGCCGCTTTCTGGGATATCTTGGCGAAATTGGCGTGATTCATGCGCAACTTCGTCAGCCACTACTGCCATGTTGTTATCAGCAAGAATTTGTAAAATAGAAGGGCTATCTGCAATGATGCCGGTTACAACAACTTTGTGCCCTTTCCATACCTGTGGCGATAAAGCTTTGCACTGTGCTGTAATGGCTTTAACCGCGTTGGTATGCTCAACCACATCCATAAAATAACCGCTTTTAATCACGGTATTACGCCGTTGTGGTGTCACAACATGTGGATGTTGCGCGGCAATTTCACAAAACTCACGCAATGCCGCACGACGTTGATTAAATAGATGAATCGCATTTTTTAGTGTTTCTTCTGTTACTGGCTGTCCTGAAATTTCCCCAAGTTGTGCAGCAATTTTTTTATACTGCTCCGTTAAAAAAATAACGCCCGCAGGGGTATTGCGATTTTGAGGATGTACCAATTGAATAAATGGCACTTGTGGTACACCTGCTTTCCAATTTTGTCCTAAGCATTTTAAGGTATCGCAAAGTGATGGAATTAATGCCGCTGATAACTTATTCAGTGCGCCATCTAATCCCATTTCCAGAGAAGAAAGTGCTAGTGCACAATAAAATGGTGGAAAATATTTTTTTGCTTCTGAAATTTCCCGACCTTCAGCGCCCCAAATACCAAAAGGCACCATGCCTGCGGCATAGACAATCTCATTTGGTGTATATTCAGGAAAACAACCGATAACTTTTTTACCACTACGAATAAAACCATCGAGTTGAGCAACAGGGTTATCCACAACCACTTGCAATTTTTCAAACATCTCAGTTAATGCGTTCATTAGATGTTCTCCTTTTTCATTGCTGCTTTGTTGGCTGCCATAATTTCAGTCAGCGCTTCAACTCGAGTCACATACTGTGCTTCAGAAAAAACACGTGGATCAGCTTGGTCACCATCAAAGGTAACAGTTGGGATTTTTAATTCATGGCGAATGCGTCGCTCAATTTCGGGCATAATGCCACTCCAGAGCTTGCAACTGCGGTTAACGTGAATAATGGCACCATCCACTTTATTTTGACGGCTGACATCAATACGCATATCAGCAGCACGTTCAACTGAGACACAGTTAGGCACATAAGAATAAGCACGCATCATCTCTTCACTGTTTTGGTAAATCACACCAAATGCAGTGGCGTATACCGTTGCAGTCACATTAATGCCCTGCTCTTTCAGTGGGGTTGAAGTGGCGCGTAAGTAAGGCCAGCAAGCAATGCCTTCAAACAGTACGCGATATTTCTCTTCGCCACGATAAGTCGATTTTTTCTCTTTGATATTTTGTTCCATCTCTTCACACAGTTGCTCAAAAGCCAGTGCTGCTTCGAGTTTTCCGCGAGCACAAACAGCTACAGCCATGTGATTAAAGAGATCAAAACCGTTCATTGGCGAGGGTTCATATTGGCAATATTCCGCCGCTTTTAACCATGCACGTCCTGTACGTTGAGAAATTTCACAGACTTCCTTGAATTTCTCCTCTGAGAACACTTTACCTGTCACTTTTTCAAGTTGTTTAATCGCATCGTTAAACTGTGCTTGAACATAATTTACCGTTACATCGTCGGTGTCATAGTCATTTTTATAAGGAATATCGATAAGGATCATCGGGATATTCAGCTCATAAGCGATGTTTTCATACCATTTGATCATGCAGTTACAGATGTTGTTACAACACAGCAAGAAATCAGGCTGTGGCATGTCCATCTCTTCGCACTGTTTGATATCCATGTAAGAGAGACTAATGCGCGCATAAGCACAAATATCGTTGGAATAACCCATACTTTCTGCGTGTTCACACATTCTTAAACCTGCACCTTTTGCAGCAATGGCGGCGGCTTGGTTTTCAGGATAAACAACACATAAACCCAGTGTTTCAGCAATTTCTTGAGGGAAGTTAGAAGCACACCACCCAATTTTTTCACCGCTGTTTTTAGCATCCCAAGCACGTTGATAAGCATCAGCGGCTATTTTTTGGAGGCGTTTTTTCGCTGGAATATAATCCGGCGAATTCATATCTACATTGCTCATTGTGATATTCCTATTGTTAGCGAGCCATCTTCAATTTGCTGGCTATACGCTTCAAAGGCATAAATGGCAGCACCTATCGCGCCGTTATATTGTGATAATGGCGAGGTCGCGATAGCGGCATTTAGTTCTTCACTAACATAACGAACAACTTCAAAATTACTGGCAACACCGCCGGTCATAACCACTGGTGCCTCAACGCCAACACGTTTTGCAAGTCCTGCAATTCGGCTGGCAACAGAGCGGTGAATACCATTAATAACGTCGGGTATTGTTTCGTTATTAGCGAGGTGAGAAATAACTTCGGATTCGGAGAACACAGTACAGGTCGAGCTAATTGTCACTTTTTTGGTGGATTTCGCCCCTTCTTGTGCTAGATCTGAAATACGTGTTTCTAATACACGCGACATCACATCTAAAAAACGCCCTGTTCCTGCTGCACATTTATCATTCATAACAAAATTTAATAAACGACCAGCACCATCCATATGCAGCGCCTTCACATCTTGGCCGCCGATATCAATCACCGTCTTTACACCGGGAAACAGGAAGTGCGCACCTTTAGCGTGGCAACTTAATTCACTCACCTCTTTGTTGGCTTGTTTAAGGGAGTTTCGGCCATAGCCTGTTGCACAGATCCAGTTGATCTGACTGAGATCGCCACCAAACTGGGCTAATACCTCATTGATCGCTTTTTCAGGCCCCGAAGTTCCAGCCCCTACTGACGCCAATGATTTGGCAACTATCGTATTGCCATTTCGCATGATGATGCATTTTGACGCCGATGATCCGATATCAACGCCCATTGTGAAGATGTCCTGTTGCATGCCCTTGCTCTCCTGAAAGTTAGAAAAATAAACGGCTTACTCTTTCCACGTTACAACGTCTTTACTTGCTTCAAGGCGTGCAATTTCTTCCGCGCTATAACCCAATTCAGCAAGAACAGAAGGTGTATCTTCCCCTAATAGAGGTCCACGGCGGTATTCAGGTAATCCACTTTCTAAGAAATCAATTGGTGGGCGAACTAACGCTTTTTCACTGCCATTTTTATATTTCATGTTGTAGAAGGTGTTGATAGCCCAGGCTTGTTTATCCTCCAACACTTCTTCCCAAGTTTGAGCAATACTGAATGGGATATCATTCTTAGTGAAAATATCAGCCCACTCTGGCGCTGTTTTTTGCTCAATTTGTTGCCAAATCAGGTCATATAACTCCGGTGAACGATTATTTTTCGCCACTTCTTGTAAGCGGGTATAACGCGCGTCTTCAGCAAGATCTGCGCGACCAATACAAGAAATAAAGGTGGCGTAATAAGCGTCATAAACTGGCATACAGACTTGAATAAAGCGGTCGTCTTTTGTTTTATAAGCAAGAATAAATGGGCTGGTGGTAGTGCGGCGATCTATCGGATAAGCCTGTCCATAATCAGGATATTGTGCAGCTTGGATCATAATCGCTTGAGTATAAATAGAGGTGTGCAGCAAGTTAGTTGAAACATACTCACCTTTTCCGATATTTTTAGCGCGAATATAAGCGGCTAATACACCAGAAACTAAGCCTAGTGCACATTGGTGATCACCAAGGCCGGGGATCACGTTCATTGGCACAGTGCCTTTTTGATACAGCGAACCTAAAATACCACCACGCGCAAAGAAAGCGGTGTAGTCAAAACCGGGTAAATCTTTATCTGGCCCTTCATCGCCATAGCCGGTCACACTGGCATAAACTAATTTTGGAAAGCGTTGTTTTAACGTTTCATAATCTAAACCCGCACGCTCTCTTGCGCCGGGACGCCAGTTAGTTAAGAAAATGTCTGCTTTTTCTAATAATTCAAATAGGATTTTCTTTCCTGCTTCAGTTTTTGTATTTAATACAATGCCGCGTTTGTTCGCATTTTCTAAATCAAAACTGGTGTTTTCATGCTGATCTAATGGACGGCCTTCAGTTGGTGCGGTATAGCGCAGATTATCACCACTTGGCGATTCAATTTTAATTACATTTGCACCCATATCAGCCAAAATACGCCCTGCTGCTGGAACTGCAATAAAGGTCGCCAGTTCAACTACAGTGACACCTTCCAGTGCTTTATGACTTGTCATTTTTTCTCCTAATTTTTTAGACTTCGTACTGCTGTTGTCGAAATATTGAAAAAACATTTATCATTTAACTCGCAATTTTTGCTTGCTGACCCTTGGTGGGTGAGCCATAACCCAATTGCTGCTTTAGTGCTTGCACATCAATTTTTCCGCAAGGGGTGTGAGGAAATTGCGTAAAGAAATGGAGTTCTTTGGGAATTTTGTAACGAGCTAATCGTTCTTGTAGAAATGCGCGTAATTCAGTTTCCGACACGGTATTACTGTGATGGATACAGATTGCCGCTAAAACCTCTTCACCTAAATCAACCGAAGGAATACCAAATGCTTTTGTTGCTTCAACGCCAGGATATTCCGCAATAGCTTCTTCGACTTCACACAAACTAATATTTTCCCCACCACGCACCACAATCTCTTTCATTCGATAGGCGTAATGGTAATAACCTTCAGCATCGACATAACCGATATCGCCGGTGTGTAACCAACCTGCGTCATCTAAAGCTTCTTTGGTTTTTTCAGGTGCATTGTCATATCCCATCATGACGTGAAAACCACGAGTGCAAATTTCACCTAATGTGCCAACCGGGCAAAGTTCACCATTTTTAGGATTGATAATTTTCATTTCGACAAAAGGCAACGGCTGTCCTATCGAGCCGCGTTTTATCGCTAAAGGATCGTTAAGTAATGTTTGTGTACAACAAGGAGAGGCTTCTGTTTGGCCATAAGAGACACTAATGCCCTTCATGCCGAGAATATTTTCA
Organism: Proteus hauseri; assembly: GCF_004116975.1. Lineage (NCBI taxonomy): Bacteria > Pseudomonadati > Pseudomonadota > Gammaproteobacteria > Enterobacterales > Morganellaceae > Proteus > Proteus hauseri. The sequence goes on from NZ_CP026364.1 coordinate 1,014,652, forward strand.
ATGTCGTCAATTAATGCAGGTGGAAAACTCGCACCCGCGACAATGCCCTTGTTTAAGCTTGATAAATCGTATTGAGAGAACTGCTCATGATGCATTAAGCGTCTGAAAATAGTAGGAACGCCATGCATAACAGTACAACGATAGTTTTGTACGGCTTTTAATACATCTTCTGCGCAATAGTTATCTAATAAAACCAGCTTGCAGCCTGTTGTTAAGGCAAAAAATAGACATGAAGAGAGCCCAAAGCAGTGAAATAGCGGAACCGCAAGACAAATCACATCGTCATGCATAACACCTAAGCGCTGTGCTGACAGCATGGCATTATTAATGACATTATATTGGCTTAACATAACGCCTTTAGGCATTGCGGTACTGCCAGAAGTCATTTGAATAGTCAGTAAATCGTTTACGCTAACTTGTTTAATTGCATTTTGATAAATAACATCGGATATACTCTCAGCAGCCAGTTTTAATTGCGACAAAGATATACTTTTCTCAGCACTTTTATTTTCCATGCTAATAAATAGGCTTGGTAATACTTCTTTATTCTTGTCTGACTTATTAGAAAGACAATTAATCACATCAATAAAGTTATTGTCTTTAAAACCATCAGAGAAACAGAGCGCTTTAATTCCGGTTAATCGACATAAATCAAATAACTCTCTTTTCTTAAAATGAAAGTTAATACAAACAACCGCAACACCAATTTGAGCCGCAGCAAGAAAACAGATAATCCACTCAGCACTATTGGCAGACCATATACCTAAACGGTCACCTTTTTTTAAACCAATTGCTAAGAATCCACGAGCAACGCGATTAACTTCAACTTGCAATTCTTGCCAAGTTAAGGCTCTTTTACTTTGGTTTTCAATCAGTGCTGTTTGCGAAGAATATCGTATTGCTGCATTGTTTAGACATTCTTCAACTGTCATCTTTAATAAGGTCATAAATACCTACTCAACCGCTGTTTTTATGGTGTTTGCCTCTGTAATGGCCTTATTCTGGGTAGGAGAAATTATTCATTCTTGGTAAATAACGAACTGTTTTTCGTCATTTGAATAGTCTGAGAGAGATTTGTGATTGGTGTCTAGATTTGGCGGGTTAAATATATTTACTAATTAAAGATTAATTAATTGGAATGAAATAGATTTGAAACTGATGCGTTATAAATGTGTTATTTATAATAATAAATAAAAGGAGATAAAATAAATAATAAAAATGATAACTCATTTACTAATGAATTATTTCCCAATGTTAATTTCTTTTAAACATAAAAAACACTTATCAATTAAAATTAAAAAGTAACATCAATAAGATAAAAGAAAAGAAAATAAAAACACTTACGATTAAACTAAGTAACATATTTACAAAGACCTTATAAAATATGTAATAACTCACTCTATTTAATTTTGTTTTTATTTTCTTTAAGTTAAATAATAATAAATTAATTTCTTTTTTATTAATACGTTACATTTAAATAATTAATTATTATTTGTTGTAATATTCTGTTTTAAATAACTCACAGAAAAATAACAACTAAAAAGAATATTTATATAATAGACATATTAGATAATTCAGCATCATAGAGTTAAATTATTTCTTACCCCGACGCATTGGCATTGTTGAGGTTTGATTTAACGTCAGTCCTTTAGTTTCTGGCGCAAATAATACTGAAACAATCATTCCAAATAAAGAAATCGCAGCCCCCACTAGCATGGTGGTGTTAATACCATAATTAGCGATAAATGCAGGTAGTGCGCAGGTTGAAACCACGGTTCCTATTCGGCTAATAGACATTATCACACCTACCGCAGAGGCTCGAATATCAGTAGGAAAGAGTTCATTAGGATAAAGCCATTGTAATATACCAGGCCCACCAGAAAAGAATGCATAAGTCGCAAAAGCTAGTATCACAAAGATAATATTTAAACTAGGGAAAATACCTAAAACGAAGAGTGCCAATGTCATCATGGCAAAACTACCAATTAGCAACGGTCGTCGTCCCGTGCTGTTAAGCCAAAACATCGCCGGTACACAGCCAAGCATAAAGAATAAACTAATTAAAACATTTCCTAATGCTGCACTTCTTCCTGCATCCCAGCCTAATAATCCCACTATTTGCGGACCAAAAGTATAAATAGCGAACATTGGTATCACTTGGCAAGTCCAAATAACCGCAACAAATAGAACAAAAGAGAAATGACGTTTATTAAATAACTCAATAAATCGCGTAGTTTTTTCTTCTTCAGCGTCAAAAACAACTGGCTCACCAAAGAGTTTAATCATCATTTCATTGCATTCTTTAATTCGCCCTTGGCGTATTAACCATAGTGGAGATTCCGGCAAATCAAAGCGACCAATTAAAATAATGACACAAGGAATAAATGCACTGCCTAGCATCCAACGCCAGCCATCTTCAACATCATATAAAAGATAGCCCACTAAATTGGCGCAAGTCGCTCCGATATACCACATTGCAGCAATAAAACCGACAGCAAAGGCGCGTTGCTTTTTATTAGAAAACTCGGTGATCATTGAGGTAGCAATAGGATAATCTGCACCAATAACAATCCCGATTAATACCCGCATCACTAAAAGGCCAACCGGCGTAGAAACAAACATCGTCGCAATAGAAATTAAACCAATAGCAACAATATCCACAAGGAACATCTTACGACGGCCTACTTTGTCACAAATATAACCGAATAATGATGTGCCAATAAAAAGTCCGGCTAATGTCGCAGCGCCTAATAAGCCTATCCATTGAGCATCAAGCTGTAATATCGGTGTGAGTTGCTCTAGTGCAACACCAATAATCACCAACACATAACCATCAAGAAAAGGCCCGCCACTTCCCCATAACATCACTCGACGATGCACTGAGGAAAAACGAATATCATCAAAGTTTCTGGGTTGCATGACTGCATCCTGGTCTATTTTTTAAAAAGTAAAAAGAAAAGCTCCCAGGTCGGAGACAACACTGGGAGAAAAGTAGCGAGCCGTCATCCGTAACGATATTCCACGCCAAATGTACCACGTGGGTATTCCCATTTTTCAAGCGCACTATCTAAACCGAGAATTCGACAAGTTCCACATTCTAAACAACCAGCATAATCAAAGCTGATGGTGCCATCTTCTTGTTTTTTATAAAGTCCAGCAGGACATGCTTTAACTAAGGTTTCTAATACTTGCATATCAGGTTGTTCTTTGACGACAATATGTGGATTTTCTTCATCGACATTAAATTTATTGATGCCCAATTTGACATCGACATTCACTGGAGAACTCATATTGCTTTTACTCCTTTGATCCCGTCTTTAATTAGGTTCATCCATCCTACTTTTTTGGTATGACGCATTAGGGTCTTGCGCATCGGTACTGGTGCGTCCCCAGTGACAGTAAAGAGATCTTTCGATATACCAACCACCATTTCTGGATAAGCGGTGAACATACGAGGGTTATCAAGTAAATCAGGCATACGCTGATACGCTTTCATATCACGCAACGGACCATCTTCTAAATAGTTGAGATAGTCATTAAGCGTTGATTTACTAAAATCATTTTTTGCCATTGCGCTCAGTACGGTTTTTGCTGCTGCTTCACCAGAAGCAATAGCTAAATCCATACCGCGAATAGTAAAGCCTAAATTCATACACATGCCCGCAGCATCACCCGCGATTAAGACACCGTCACGCACTAACTCTGTTTGCATACGCAGACCTGCTTCAGGCACAACATGCGCGGCATACTCCACCATTTTTCCGCCTTCAATAAGCGGTGCCACGACAGGGTGATGCTTAAAGTCTTCTAACATTTGTGGTACTGATTTTTTTGCATCTTTTAGATGATGTAAGCCACAAACTAACCCCAAAGACAGCGAAGATTTGTTGGTGTAAAGAAAACCACCACCCATTAATCCATCAGTAGGAGAACCAGCAAATAGCCACGCAGTACCTTCGTTATCTTTAAGATTAAAGCGATCTTTAATCACACTTTCTGGCAATTCGATAATCTCTTTAACGCCCACAGCGACGTTTTCAGCCGCAACACGTTTGGTCATTCCTAACTGCTCTGCAAGTATCGAATTAACACCGTCAGCTAAAATTACCGCTTTGGCCTCTAACACATCACCATCGGCTTCAACACCAACAATTTTGCCATCACGCTCTACGAGTTTATCGACACGGATCCCAGTAATACACTGTGCACCTGCATTCTCAGCTTGCTCCATTAACCATTGGTCAAATTCACCTCGTAGCACAGACCAAGAAACCGTTTTAGGGTTTAATTCTTCTCCATTTTGGTAGTCGATAGTCATTGCACCGCTTTCAGTCATAAAAGAAAGTTTTTCATGCGTGATAACACGTTCTACAGGCGCTTGTTGAGCAAACCCGGGAATGATGCGTTCTAGGGTATGTGCATACATACGACCACCCGTTACATTTTTCCCGCCAGCATAGTTACCTCTTTCTATTAGCAATACCTGTGCGCCTTCTCTTGCTAAAACAAGAGCCGCCACAGAACCCGCTAATCCTGCGCCAACAATAATGGCATCGAAAATATCTTCGGAATCGGACATAACATCTCCAGAACTTGCGATAAATGGCAGAGAAGTTATCTCCTCTGCCCAATAAGTCAGTTTGATAATTGGCGAGTTAACGCAGGTAAGATTTTCATTAAATCTCCAACAATGCCGTAATCTGCAAATTGGAAGATGGGTGCGTTTTTATCTTTATTGATAGCAACAATAGTTTGTGCACCATTAGCCCCCACCATGTGCTGAATTTGACCCGAAATACCCGCTGCCAAATAAAGCTCAGGTTTAAGCATTAGATTAGAGATCCCAACATAGCGCTCGTGCGCCATCCATTTCTCGTTTTCAGCCACAGGACGAGAACAAGCAATTTCAGCACCAATGACTTTTGCTAATTCTTCTGCAACAGCGATATTCTCTTGGCTGCCAATACCACGCCCAACACTGACAACAAAACGCGCTTTATCTAAATCAACAGCGTTAATTTCTCTTGGTTGAACGCTATCGCGCACAATAGTTTGAGCAGGTGCAATCCATGCCACCGCTTGTGCAGTACCTGTTGCTGAAGCATTCTCTTGAGCGGGTTCAAAAGCACCCACACTAGCGGTGATAACACAATAAGGCGTTTTCAGGGTTTCATCACCAAAGGCTAAACCGCCATAAACCATGTGTTTTGTTACTAATGCATCTCCATCTGCATTTAAAGATTGTGCGTCGTTAGACACAACCGCCTCTAAACGATGACCTAAACGTGCGGCGACTAATTTTCCGCGACGTGTATTAGGCAGTAGCACTAAACCTGCATCACCGTTTTGTTTGATGGTTTCAACCATACTTTGTGCATAATCTTCGATAATGCCGTTTTCTGGTTTGCCTTCGAGTTGGAAAACCTGTTTTGCCCCTAATTTAAAAGCAGCAACGCTTTGTTCATCATTAAGCGTAAATACATTGATTGATTGACCTAATGAACAAGCGCCCCCCATTAATTCTGGTAAACGGGAAAGTGCATCACTAAATACCCAAATAGTTGAAAACTGGCTCATAACTCCCCCTATTACTTAAGAATTTTTCGTAAATGTTCTGCCAACTCAGCAATCTGATCGTCGCCATCACCTTCAATAATGATGCGCTGACGGACTTTTTGTTTTGGTGCCGCCACTGTTTGCTCTGAGCGAGGTGTAATGCTGTCTAAACCAAGATCGGCAACACTCCATTGCTGAACGGGTTTTTTCGCCGCACCCAAAATAGCTTTCATGGACGGGATTTGAGGAGAGTTAATATCAGTAGAAACGGCAATAACCGCAGGGAGAGGCAGCGTTAATGTTTCAATTTCATTTTCCAACTCACGCTCAACGGTAATGGAATCATTAGAAAGAGAAACAATTTTGTTAATACCATTAATTGCAGGGATATTTAGCAGTTCACCCACCAGCAAACTCACTTGTTGTGAACTAATATCCGCAGAACCGTCACCACAAAGGATCAGGTCATAGCCTACTTTTTTAGCAGCAGCGGCTAATGCAATCGCTGTTTGATAAGGAAGAGAGGCTTCAAATTGATCATCCACCACCACCACTAAATCATCAGCGCCACGAGAGAGCACATCTTTACGCCCTTTAGCATTCGTTAATGCTTTACCTCCCACGCTTAATGCAGTGATTTGAATACCATCAAGTTGAGATTTAAGCTGATTCGCCGCTTCAATGGCATTTAAATCATATTGGCTAATTTTGGTGTTAGCACGAGAAAAATCCAATGAACCATCTGCGCTATTTACTGTAATATCCTGCTCATCGGGGACACTCTTGTAACATGTAATAATCTTCATTACATCTCCTGAAATTAATAAATAATGTCATTTACTCTGGCAATGTAATATAGAATTAACACAATTAAGAGATTAAAAAATTAAACCTAGGTCACCAATATTGAACATTATTAAATAAAGAATGGAGTTAGCCTTAATATTTCCAACTCCATCACCAATATTGAAATTAAAGTTAATTAAATGAATTAACGTTCAATATTGTTACCTTGATCAACAATATTGAACCTAATAAGCATAAAGCTATTTAGCATTCAATATTGCCACCGAGATCAACAATATTGAAAGTCGTTATATAACAAGCCTATTACATAAGATGTTTTTTAAAGCATTTACAACAAGTTACAATGAAAATAAAACGTTATAAAACGTAACATAAAATCGACAAAAAGAATAGTGTGAAGTGAATAACAGAATAGATTTCTTATAATATCCATTATTCCTCATCATTAATTGATTTAAGAATTAGCTAATCACTTTAATTTTCTATTATGATGTTTTTCGAATAGACGAAATATTTATTAATAAACAAAACTGCTTTATTAGATATTAGGAATTAACAACACTTAACTTCTGCGCTAAATACATTTGGAAAATTTACCTATGAGCAAAGATAATAAAAAGGCTGGAATAGAACCGAAGGTTTTTTTTCCGCCATTAATCATTGTTGGTATTTTATGTTGGTTAACGGTACGTGATCTTGATGCTTCAAATGAAGTGATTAATGCCGTTTTCAGCTATGTTACCAATGTCTGGGGTTGGGCCTTTGAATGGTATATGGTCATCATGTTCGGAGGTTGGTTCTGGTTAGTGTTTGGTCGCTACGCGAACAAACGTCTTGGTGAAGACAAACCAGAGTTTAGTACAGCAGGCTGGATCTTTATGATGTTTGCTTCTTGTACTTCTGCCGCCGTCCTTTTTTGGGGTTCAATTGAAATATACTACTACATTTCAAGCCCACCTTTTGGTATGGAAGCTTACTCTACACAAGCAAAAGAAATTGGCCTAGCTTATAGCTTGTTCCACTGGGGGCCATTACCTTGGGCAACTTATAGCTTTTTATCTGTCGCTTTCGCTTACTTCTTCTTTGTTCGCAAAATGGAAGTTATTCGACCTAGTAGTACCTTAACGCCGCTAATTGGTGAAAAACACGTTAATGGTATTGTTGGTACTATTATCGATAACTTTTATCTTGTGGCATTAATCCTCGCAATGGGAACCAGCCTTGGATTAGCAACACCATTAGTAACTGAATGTATTCAGTATTTATTTGGTATTCCTCATACACTGCTATTAGATGCCATTATTATCTCTTGTTGGATCCTGCTTAATGCTATTTGCGTCGCTTTTGGATTACAAAAAGGGGTGAAGATCGCCAGTGATATTCGTACTTACCTTAGCTTTTTAATGTTGGGTTGGGTATTTATCGTGGGTGGTGCAAGCTTCATTGTTAACTACTTTACCGATTCTGTCGGTACGTTAATGATGTATATGCCTCGTATGCTGTTCTATACAGATCCCATCGGTAAAGGTGGATTCCCTCAAGGTTGGACTGTTTTCTATTGGGCATGGTGGGTTATTTACGCCATCCAAATGAGTATCTTCTTAGCGCGTATCTCTAAAGGCCGTACTGTTCGTGAACTCTGCTTAGGAATGGTGTCAGGTTTAACCGCTGGAACTTGGTTAATTTGGACAATCCTTGGTGGTAACACCTTACAACTGATTGACCAAAACATTCTCAACATTCCACAACTGATTGAACAATACGGTGTACCTCGCGCCATTATCGAAACATGGGCGGCATTACCGTTGAGCACAGCGACAATGTGGGGTTTCTTTATCCTCTGTTTTATTGCCACTGTCACCTTAATTAACGCCTGTTCTTACACACTGGCAATGTCCACTTGTCGCTCAATGAAAGAAGGTGATGAGCCACCTTTATTAGTGCGTATCGGCTGGTCTGTGCTAGTCGGTGTTATCGGCATCATTCTATTAGCGCTTGGTGGTTTAAAACCGATTCAAACCGCCATTATCGCCGGAGGATGTCCACTATTTTTCGTCAATATCATGGTCACCTTGTCCTTTATTAAAGACGCCAAAGTGCATTGGAAAGACTGATCCCCTATAAGCAAGACACATTAAGAGGTTATTAACATGGATTTTAGATTAAATGATGAGCAGGAACTGTTTGTAGACGGTATCCGTGAACTAATGGCAAGTGAGAATTGGGAAGCCTATTTCGCACAATGTGATCGCGAAAGTAAATACCCAGAGCGTTTTGTCAAAGCATTAGCCGATATGGAAATCGACAACCTGCTTATTCCTGAAGAGCACGGCGGATTAAATGCGGGCTTTGTGACTGTTGCCGCAATTTGGATGGAATTAGGCCGTTTAGGTGCACCAACTTATGTGCTTTATCAATTACCGGGTGGATTTAACACCGTATTGCGTGAAGGAACACAAGAGCAAATCGACAAAATTATGGCTTTTCGTGGTACAGGTAAACAGATGTGGAATTCGGCAATCACAGAACCAGGTGCTGGCTCTGACGTAGGTAGCTTACAAACCACTTATACCCGCAAAGATGGCAAAGTTTACCTCAATGGTAGCAAATGCTTTATCACCAGTAGTGCTTATACCCCTTATGTGGTGGTAATGAGCCGCGATGCCGCATCTCCTGATAAACCTATTTTCACAGAGTGGTTTGTGGATATGAGCAAGCCAGGTATCAAAGTAAATAAATTAGAAAAACTGGGTTTACGTATGGATAGCTGTTGCGAAATCACATTCGATAACGTGGAACTTGAAGAAAAAGACATGTTCGGTCGTGAAGGCAATGGCTTTAACCGCGTAAAAGAAGAGTTTGATCACGAACGTTTCCTTGTGGCGTTAACTAACTACGGCACAGCAATGTGTGCTTTTGAAGATGCAGCTCGTTATGCCAACCAACGAGTGCAATTTGGTGAAGCAATTGGTCGTTTTCAATTAATTCAAGAAAAATTTGCCCATATGGCGATCAAACTCAATTCAATGCGCAACATGTTATATGAAACTGCATGGAAAAGTGACAACGGCTTAATTACCTCTGGTGATGCCGCGATGTGTAAATATTTCTGTGCTAACGCAGCTTTTGAAGTGGTTGATAGTGCAATGCAAGTATTAGGTGGTGTAGGTATTGCGGGTGAACATCGTATTTCTCGCTTCTGGCGTGATTTGCGTGTTGACCGCGTATCTGGTGGTTCTGATGAAATGCAGATCCTGACATTAGGACGTTCAGTACTTAAACAGTACCGCTAATTAATCACGAAACACACTCTCATCATTAAATGAGAGTGTGTTCACTCAGACCACTTACGAGGTGACGCTATGACAGAACACTTACCAATGCCACAATTCGGCCCGCTTTCCGGGGTACGTGTTGTGTTTTCAGGAATTGAAATTGCGGGACCATTTGCAGGACAAATGTTTGCAGAATGGGGTGCAGAAGTTATTTGGATTGAAAACGTGGCATGGGCTGACACTATTCGTGTTCAACCTCATTATCCTCAGCTTTCGCGCCGTAATCTTCATGCCCTTTCTCTCAATATTTTTAAAGATGAAGGGCGTGATGCATTTCTTAAATTAATGGAAACAACCGATATCTTTATTGAAGCCAGTAAAGGCCCAGCTTTTGCGCGCCGCGGTATTACTGATGAAGTGCTGTGGGAACATAATCCTCAATTGGTTATCGCGCATTTATCTGGTTTTGGTCAATATGGTGATCCGCAATATACCAATTTACCGGCTTATAACACTATCGCACAGGCATTTAGTGGCTATTTGATTCAAAACGGTGATAAAGATCAGCCCATGCCCGCATTCCCTTATACCGCTGACTATTTCTCAGGTATGACAGCAACCACTTCGGCGCTTGCTGCACTGTATAAAGTACAGCAAACAGGTAAAGGGGAAAGCATAGATATTGCAATGTATGAAGTGATGCTGCGTATGGGGCAATACTTCATGATGGACTATTTTAATGGTGGTGAAATTTGTCCTCGTATGACCAAAGGGAAAGATCCTTATTACGCAGGTTGTGGCTTATATCGTTGCCAAGATGGTTTTATCGTGATGGAAGTTGTCGGTATCACACAAATTAAAGAAATCTTCCAAGATATCGGACTTGCTCATCTTCTTGGTACACCAGAAGTGCCTGAAGGTACTCAACTTATTCATCGTATTAATTGCCCTCATGGTCAATTATTTGAAGATAAATTAGATGAATGGTTGGCTAAAAAACCTATTACTGATGTTTTAAAACGCCTTTCAGAGCTCAATATTGCTAGCGCTAAAGTACTGACAATTCCTGAGCTTGAAGATAATCCGCAATATGTGGCTCGTGAATCTATCACCCAATGGCAAACCATGAATGGCGAAACCTGCAAAGGGCCAAACGTCATGCCGAAATTTAAAAATAACCCAGGAAAAATATGGCGTGGAATGCCATCTCACGGCATGGATACTTCTGCCATTTTGAAAAACATCGGTTATGACGAAGAACAAATTAGGGGGCTGGTCGATAAGGGGCTGGCTAAAATTAAAGAGTAATACCGTTAAATGCAGGCTCAGCTAAAACACCAATAACTGAGCCTATATTGACGACAAAAGAATGGGATAACAGTTTAATGGATGTAATTGGCAGACAAAACTTACGTCAAATGTGGGATGATTTGGCTGATGTTTATGGTAAAAAAACAGCACTAATTTTTGAATCTGCACAAGGAGCAGTCAGACAATTTAGCTATGCTGAATTAAATGAAGAGATCAACAAAACAGCGAATCTCTTTCATGCCTATGGCATAAAAAAAGGCGACCACGTTGCCTTACATCTAGATAACTGCCCAGAATTTTTCTTTTGTTGGTTTGGGCTTGCCAAAATCGGCGCTGTTATGATCCCGATTAATGCGCGTTTTATGCACGAAGAGAGCGCATGGATAATCAATCATTGCCAAGCCCGCGTTGTTGTTACTCGTGATAATTTTTATCCTATTTATCAACCTATGCTACAAGATGAGCAATCTCCTTTAACGCAACTATTTTTAATTTCTGACAACGAAATTCCTGCTGAAAAAGGTGTTATTGATTTCTTAAAACAGAAAGCCGTTCATCCTGTCACCCTTAATCATCACACGCCTTTAAGCGTTGATGATACTGCTGAAATTCTTTTCACCTCAGGCACAACATCTCAACCTAAGGGAGTTGTTATTACTCACTATAATCTGCGTTTTGCAGGTTATTACTCATCATGGCAAAACGCATTACGCGAAGAGGATATTTATCTCACTGTAATGCCTGCTTTTCATATTGACTGCCAGTGCACAGCCTCTTTAGCTGCATTTTCTGTTGGTGCCACTTTTGTATTGCTTGAAAAATACAGTGCAAGAGCCTTTTGGAAACAAATCCTTAAGTATCAAGCCACGGTAACAGAATGCATTCCCATGATGATGAGAACCTTAATGGCACAACCTGTTTCTCCCCAAGAAAAACAACATCAGTTACGTGAGGTGATATTTTACCTTAATCTTGCCGATGAAGAAAAAGACGCCTTTCTTGAACGCTTTAATGTTCGACTTCTTACCTCTTATGGCATGACCGAAACTATTGTTGGCTTAATCGGCGATAGACCCGGTGATAAACGCCGTTGGCCTTCTATTGGTAGACCCGGTTTTTGTTACCAAGCACAAATTAGAGATAAGCAAAATAACCAAGTCGCAGATGGCAAAGTGGGTGAGATTTGTGTAAAAGGCGAACCCGGAAAAACCTTATTTAAAGAGTATTACAACCGCCCTGATGCAACGGCAAAAGCCTTTGATTCTGAAGGTTGGTTACATACTGGAGATTATGGTTACCGGGATGATGAAGGCTTCTTTTACTTTGTTGACCGCAGTTGCAATATGATCAAACGCGGTGGCGAAAATGTCTCTTGTGTTGAAATCGAAAATATCATTACTGCGCACGCTAAAATCCAAGATGTTGCGGTAATTGGTGTGCCTGATGATATTCGCGATGAAGCCATTAAGGCATTTGTAGTGCTTGTCGAGGGTGAAACGCTGAGTGAAGAAGAATTTTTCCTTTTCTGTGAACAAAACATGGCGAAATTTAAAGTGCCATCGTGGGTAGAATTTCGAGACGGTTTGCCGCGTAACTGTTCAGGAAAAGTGATTAAAAAGCATTTGAAATAAGGTGTGTTACATCGACGTATTACATAGGTTGATTACATAGGTTGGTTTCAGAAATAGCAAAAATAACCTCAATCATAAATTTTTATTTTTGATGACTAAAAGGAACAGAATATGAGCCAATCACTTCATCTTACAACCCGAGGTCCAGTACTTGAAATTGTATTAGACCGACCAAAAGCCAATGCGATTGATGCAAAAACAAGCCATGAAATGGGCGACGTTTTTCTGCGTTTTCGTGATGACCCGAGCTTACGTGTCGCGATTATCACTGGTGCTGGCGAACGCTTCTTTTCCGCCGGTTGGGATTTAAAAGCAGCAGCAGAAGGTGAAGCGCCAGATGCCGACTTTGGTGCGGGTGGCTTTGCCGGTTTAACCGAGCTTTTTGATCTCAATAAACCCGTCATTGCGGCAGTTAACGGCTATGCTTTTGGTGGCGGTTTTGAATTAGCCTTAGCCGCTGACATGATGGTATGTGCTGAAAATGCCTCTTTTGCGCTACCAGAAGCACAACTTGGCATCGTGCCTGATAGCGGTGGCGTATTGCGTTTACCAAAACGTCTACCTCCTGCGATAGTCAATGAGATGCTGATGACAGGACGCCGCATGACAGCTGAAGAAGCACTGCGTTGGGGTATTGCCAATCGCGTTGTCAGTAGTGAAAATTTAATGGAAAGTGCACGTGAACTTGCTGACCAAATTGCTAATAGTGCGCCATTAGCTGTTGCTGCACTAAAAGAGATTTATCGCGCCACCAGCGAACTTTCTATTGAGGATGGCTATAAATTAATGCGCAGCGGCGTATTAAAAAATTACCCAAGTGTCTTACATTCAGAAGATGCAACCGAAGGCCCGCTCGCTTTTGCTGAAAAACGCGTACCCGAATGGAAAGGCCGGTAACTATCACCAGCATCGATAATACAATGAAAAGGAAAACTGATGAGTATCTATGCTTTTGAAGATCTTATTCCTGTGGTTCATCCTACAGCCTATGTGCATCCCTCTGCCGTATTAATTGGTGATGTGATTATTGGCGCAGGTGTTTATATCGGTCCTCTTGCTTCACTAAGAGGCGATTATGGGCGCTTGATTGTTGAAGCTGGCGCTAACCTTCAAGATGGTTGCATTATGCATGGTTATACCGATCTGGATACCATTGTGAGAGAAAATGGGCATATTGGGCATGGTGCAATTTTGCATAGTTGTATTATCGGGCGTGATAGTTTAGTCGGCATGAACAGTGTAATTATGGATGGCGCGGTGATTGGCGAAGAAAGCATTGTTGCGGCAATGAGTTTTGTAAAAGCAGGTTTTCAAGGGCAACCTCGCCAAATGTTGATAGGCAGTCCTGCAAAACACGTGCGTGATATTACCAACGAAGATATGCAATGGAAGCGTATGAACACGCGTGAATATCAAGACCTAGCTGTTCGTTGCCGACAAAGTTTAGTAGAAACCACACCACTAACAGAGCCCGAACTTAATCGTCCTCGGTTAAAAAGTACCACTGAAGTTAAGCCCAAAGGCCTGTAACAAACAGCGACAGGCGTGATAAGTGCCTGTCGTATTTTTAAGCGGAACCATAATCAAACAATACAGTTACCGACGTTGGGATTTAGACAGCATCCATTGCCATTTTTGCTCATGATTTAATCCATGAGGGATCATATCTGCCATTTTTTCAGGTGAGCTTGGGCTATTCTTGGTTTGAAGATGGCCTTTCAAACGAGAATAAAGCTGAGGATCGATATGACTGACTTTAATCATACGCTGGCATTGGCATCCTCTCCCCTCAAGCTGATTAGGAACACTCTTGGTTTCACATTCAATTTCTCGTACATCAGAAAGAATGTAAGAAACAATATTAATGGCATTACACTGAGGAATATCGAAATTCTTAGCAATCTCTTTTGCGCTAACCCAACGCTCCTGTTCTTGCACCCAGTCTGCGATTAACAAATATAGAGGTTTATTCATGTATTCTTCACACATATTTACTCCAGTATTACCAATAAAAGGTTATTTATCTCAAAATAAAGATAATAACTGTATATGTTAATTTTTATTGCACCGCGGAGTATCAGTTTTCCCTGTTAATTTTGGTAATTAAAACTATATTTAAATATAATATTTAGTTTTACATTAACAACCAAACTCTTTAATTAACACGTTTTTTACAACTCGATATTTTACTATTAATTTTATAAACAATAAAAAATAAATTGAATAAAAAAGGATTAAAAATCCATTATAAAATAATAACGAAATTAAAGCTTAATATAATAAACTAATAACCAATTGATAAATAACATTAATTTATAATGGTAAAATAAAAATTTCAGATTGTATTATTAATCCATTTCTAGACTAAGATTATAGTAATAGATTTAAATTTAGATTACCAGAAAGGTGACTTATAATTAGATATAAATCAATAATTAGATTTCCCTTCATCTGCTAGCCATAAGTGAATATCACAATAACACATTAGAAAAACTAAAGAGTATTGCTATCAAAATGATTCAATATTCTATTATCACTTATTTTTTAACCCATTAAACTTAATCAACCAATTATATTACTAAAATAAACTTAGGTAGTGTAAATAAGTTATTAAAATAAATAACAATAGATAATATTACTATATATCTCGCCTTATAATAGCGATATATACTGTTACTATTTTTAATAGTGAATTTATCTTTTAAAATAGCCGATTAATTAAACACGTTGTTTTATCATTCTTTCAAAGATTATCACCAAACTAACAATAGAAAAGCGCTATTATTTTTCAATAGCGCGGAATAGTTCTTTATTATAAATAAAATTTATAATAATCGACGTTCAAAAGTGCTTTGCCAATCATCTGCAAACTTATTCACTGCATCATCCACAACTGGCGAATGAATAATTGAATAAGCAAGTTCAACTGGCAGTGTTACCGCAGAAGCACCTGCTAATAAACAATCGACAACTTGGCGTGGCGTTTTAAAACTTGCCGCTAGGATTTTTGTCGGTAAATTATGCATGGTGATCAGCGTTTGTAACTCTTTAACCACTCTTACACCATCAGAACCTTGTCTATCCATGCGATGCACATAAGGGGCAATATAATCTGCGCCCGCTAATGCCGCCATTAAGCCTTGTGAAACACTGTAAATCGCAGTACCTAATACCAGCATATTTTTTTGTTTCAATTGTTTTATAGCAATTAACCCCGCTTCGGTTACAGGGATTTTAATCACCGTATTATCAGCAATATTTCCAATGCGCAGCGCTTCTTCAATCATGGTATCAACATCACTGGCAATCACTTGTGCGAATATACGCCCTTTACCGCCCATTGCGGCTTTTAATTCAGGCAATAGCATTTCAATATCTTGCGCAGATTTTGCGATAATGGAGGGATTGGTGGTGACTCCTGCAATAGGAAGAACTTGAGAGAGTTTTCTGACTTCTTCGATATCCGCTGTATCTAAATAGATTTCCATAATCGCGCCTCAATGATATTGGTTTTAAACTAAATAATTATAGGTATAACGTAGAAAGTAGCATTGTGCGCGATGGATTTCTAGTCGATTTAATGAAAATAGCGCCTATATCAAGGCGCTATTAATTAAATAGCGATAATAAATAGCGATTATTTTTATTTAATCAATAAACAAGCACTAATCTTAACTTATATCTCAAATTTATATTTAAAATTTAAACTTGTTTATATTTTAAATATAATAAGATAAGACCAATACTAGTATTGATAGTAAATAACCATTTCAATTAAATTGATTATTTTTTAAATTCGGCATCAATGACTTGATAAAATGCATTCCCTGTATCTGCAATATCCCAAACTCCTAAAATAACTTGATACCCCGTTCTTTTTGGTATATTGCAGTTTAATTCTACTGTTTTCATTGGTACTGTTCCATTATCAAATCGCTGACAAAAAGGGGTTAAATCAAAATCATCTCGAGTAAGAGGTTTATTGACATCCCACCCCGGTTTAGTAATAAAAAACCGCCATGATGCTGTACTATGTGGGGCTGTTAATGTCCATTTAAAGGTATATTCTCCGCTTTCTATATCAACTTTATGCCAACGGTCGGCTCCTTGTTGATTTAATTGAGAAAATTTAGCATTTCCTCCGCTCGCAATTTCGCCATCTTTAGGCCCCGCCTCAGGAAATCCCTTAGGGCCTTCAACAGATTGTGGCTCATATTGTATATCGCCACAGTTTTTATTTAAGTTGTTGCCTTTGGATGAACAAAGAAAAGCTCTGCTAGGTGGCTTATCTATATAGCCATGTTTTAACGTCACATCCGCTGACGCTGTTGAAATAAAACCAGCTGATGATAATAATAACGTTGCAGTAAATACCATAATTTTATTTTTCTTCATAATAAAGCCTCAATAATTATTAAAATTTTTTAAAATATAATGATTATGTCAATCACATTAGATATTAGTCAAAAATAAACAATTAAAAATACACTTATGAATATTTGTGAGCAATATCGCGATTTAATTTAATATTAAAATGGGACTAACACTGCTATTTAATATTTATTAAATAACTATCAATCATAGAAATAATAAATTAAATTATTTTTAATACTTTATTTTATTTTATTTTATTTTATTTTATTTTATTAAAAAAATTCAAATCATCGGTATAAGATAAAAACAACCCAAATGAGACAAAATTTCTGTCTCTCTGGGTTGTTTGTTTTGGGTTTACCCAAACTGGACGTTCTATGCCTGCCTAAGTAAAAATTTTTATTTTCACTTAGCGCGAAGTTGCAAGCCACTACAGGTAGCCCATCTTTAGGATCGGGCTTACGTAATCACCGTATCCAGCTACAGGTAAATCAGTACCTATGACATCGGCGTCCATGCAGATTCATGAATAGGAGGCTGTAATAATCGCCCATCATATATACTGCGTTTTTGGTCAGGATTATTTTTAACTTCACGAACGATAGCATAGTTAATTTTCCGATGTTTTTTTATAGCCATAATATTAAAAGTACTGTTTGGAGAGAACAGTATTTCCGATTCTCCATTTTCTCCCTGAAAGCGTGATAGCAATGAAATGTTTTTCCCTGTCCTTCCCATTACTTTGAGCATTACTCCTTCCCTACCTTGTGAAAATCGCTCGGTAAAGATTTTGGCATAACTGATAGATAAACTTGTAGACATAAATACATCATTAGTGACTAACTCGCCTGGAGAAAGATTGTCCCATGCACCTTTCGGTATTCCGTATCCTCTGTAGCTTATTTCCGTTGCATTTGCCATTTTACTTAATGCGTTCTCAAGTTTTTTAGCATTGCCATTAATACCACTATCTATGCTAATCCCTTGTTTCAGATAGCTATTAAAGGGAATTTGATTTCTGCTGTAAAGTCGTATTATTCCTTTGTCTTCCTCATCCAAAATTGATACAGGTAATCCTTTATGGGAAGCAAATTCCTCGTGATACTTAGCCTGAACCTCCGCAAACCCTCTCGATTTTTGATGGATTTTTTCATTATCCGATAATATTACTCTCGTCGAATTCTTCATCTCACTTATTGATTTTTTTATATCCTTCAGATCCTCTTTTGATAAATTATCGATAGTTCTTAATGGTGCTAATCCATCAGGATCACGCAATGTCACAGGGTTATTACGCACCATGCGGTATAAATTCAGCCCATCAATAGTACCTGCCGGATCGGCACTTAACCAATGACCAATCCACGGCTGATAATAACGATAACCGTAGTAATAAAGCCCTGTTGCGTCTTTTTCTTTACCTGAATAACGAATGGTTTTGTAATTGGCTTCTACCGCATTTTCGCTCGACCAAATCGCAGTACCACCATAAGGGTAATACTCTTCATAACTGACTAATTGCCCTTGACCATCGGTTTCTAATCCACTGTTGCCCACACCATCATCATAGCTATAACGCAGTTGGTTATTCTTAATCCCTTTCGGTAAGCCCACTTTCCAGCATAAGGCTCTCACATTTCCTGTTATATCAACCACCTCTCGATGTTCGGTAAGATGCCCCCCCTGCGTTGATTGCCATATTTCTAAATTCGGTAAATAGTGAGTTTCCGTGATAATATGCCGCTCTGATAATCTCTGTACCTGTTGTTTCATTAATCGTTGAGATGCGCTTGCATAAACATAGTGTTCTGAATTCCCTCTCTTATTCACTTGTGCCAATGTACCGCGAAGATCCCACTGTAATGCATCGCCCGTTGATAAATGTTTCTGATTACCTAAAGCATCAAATTGCTGATCAATCTGTTCGATAGCCACCTGTTGTGTTTCAAGTAATGCCCGATTGGTTTTATTGGAGACACAGATATTCTGGGTAAAACTCTGTTGTGCTATTCCCGATAGATGGCGAAGTTGGACTAAGTTACCACCGCTGTCATAGGTATATAAACGGGTATAATTGGTATAACTTTGTGTATCTTTCACCCGCGTAGTAATTTGTTGAGATTGCATTGAAGCAGGGGTTTTTTGGTTTGCAGATTCACGCCCTGTTGCACTCACTAATTGATACAGGGAGTCATACACATAACGATTTTCAGGCACGATTTTCTGATTACGCCAGTAGCGAGTCGCTTCAGCATCATTTTTAAGACAAATAATATTGCCGACAGGATCATACTCATAGCGCAGATCTTGCATGATCTTCGCACCCAAAACATGGCCTTGAGGACGCTGGGTTTTGACATGCAGTAAGCGCTGAGTTTCAGCTTCGTACTCATACGTTGTCACTATCCCATTACCGTGCTCAACGCGTAATTTTTGCCCTGCTGCCGAGTAATTGATCGCTTTAATCACGAGTTGTTTTTTATCACTGTGTAATTGCACGCTACTTTGTTTTAAAAAACCCGCTCTATCATATTGCCATTCACGCTCATGCCCTGAAGCATCAATTTGTTTTAATAATTGGCCTGTAGCATCATAAATATTGCGTGTTTGATATTGGGAATGCGCGGGTATTTTAACGGTATTAGCATTAGCAGTGATAAACCGTAATTCAATTAAACTTTGCCCTGTTAAGGCATAAGCACCATATTCCGTTCTTCCAGCAAGAAAGTCATGATGAGTACATTTACCGACGGAGTTATTGGCAATATTTTTATTATCAGCCTCACCCCAAGTAAAGCGCTCTTTTAATATCTGTTTGGACGTCGGGGAAGACTCCATAATCGCAATAAGTTGTGAAACAAATTCTGGCTTTGTATAGTGATATTCAGTCACTAACCCCAACCCATTAATATCCATCACTTTTTTATTTTCAATATCACTGATATTGAAACTATTACCACTATCTACACTTTTAATTGCAGACAATAATCCACCTAAACTCACTGTTTGCTGGATATTTGGTTGAATAGTTGAGTCTGACTGTTGTGTTTCATACAATCTTGCATCAATACTGCGTTCTAAATAACCGCGAGCATGAAAGTGATGGCGCGTAATACGCTCATCGGTTTGGTTAATTGCATCGGGATGACGACAATAGTTAATTTCACGGATTGTTGATCCGCGGTTATCAAGAACTACCACGGTTGGGGTTCTTGTGTGTAATTGTTTATTTGACATATTTTTAATTCCTTGTGATTTTCTCTTTATCATTAATGATTATTTCATTAGTGATTAACGGCGAATAAATATATTTTTTCATTACGATATATTATTAATTTATTTCTAGGCTAAATACCTCGTGATTAATTTAATCGTACTTGGTTCTTAGCCTCTAAGTATTATTAAGAGCGTTACAATAAGATTATTCTAGTCTCTGTAGCTTAGGAATATAGTCCATATTGGGCCTGTCATCTTTGCCACGACAAAATTCGCAGACAATATTGTCATATTTAATATTATTTGCCTTTAAATCATTGAAAAGCCTTCCTATTGTCGTAATTGAAGGAAAAGAGAACCCATCAGAAGTGATCGTATCACTTACTGTGACAATATCCGTTCTTACTGTTTGTTCTTGATTTGTTTGCGTAATTGCTCGATTGGCAGCCAATGCATTACTTATTGTGTCGGGTGTCTCATTCTCATATGTGGTTAATTCATAATTTGTAATATTAATTACCCCGTTCCTATCATTTCCTGCTACTTTCCAATTCATTTTATTATACGGTTTAATTTCTTTCCAAATTATATCGTTATACGCGCCTGTTACTGTCCTTATTCCCAACAATTCCATTGATTCAATTGCGAATCGATTATGTAATTTTAGATAACGATTGGAAATGGAAAATAACGTAAGACTCTTATCTACTACGATGTTATCAAGCCCAGGATCTATTAAATAAGTTCTGTGTGGATTTAAGAATTCCAATGTCATTCTATCCGGTATTCGAACAGTTGCACTGTTTAAGTTAAAACCACCATGAGCATTAACAATAAGTTGTTTTGATGGATGATCAGGAGTTGAATAGAGCGAAAAATGCCGGCCTAACTTACTGACTGCATAATGAGTTTCTCTTTTAAAGTCGAGTAAATCTTCTTGATTCCAAGTTTCAGCCTGTTGAATAATCGATTCCCCCCATTCATCTGTTTTTATTTTATGAAATGAAGTCGGTAATCTATTGATAAAATGTTCACTTGTAGGAGTAGGTGCCCGCCCATCAGGATCACGCAATGTCACTGGGTTATTGCGCACCATGCGGTATAAATTCAGCCCATCCACCGTACCTGCCGGATCGGCACTTAACCAACGACCAATCCACGGTTGATAATAACGATAACCGTAGTAATACATGCCTGTCGCGTCTTTTTCTTTGCCTGAATAACGAATGGTTTTGTAATTGGCTTCTACCGCATTTTCGCTCGACCAAATCGCAGTACCCCCATAAGGGTAATACTCTTCATAACTGACTAATTGCCCTTGGCCATCGGTTTCTAATCCACTATTGCCCACACCATCATCATTGCTATAACGCAGTTGGTTATTCTTAATCCCTTTCGGTAAGCCCACTTTCCAGCATAAGGCTCTCACATTTCCTGTTATATCAACCACCTCTCGATGTTCGGTAAGATGCCCTCCCTGCGTTGATTGCCATATTTCTAAATTCGGTAAATAGCGGGTTTCCGTGATAATGTGCCGCTCTGATAATCTCTGTACCTGTTGTTTCATTAATCGTTGAGATGCGCTTGCATAAACATAGTGTTCTGAATTCCCTCTCTTATTCACTTGTGCCAATGTACCGCGAAGATCCCACTGTAATGCATCGCCCGTTGATAAATGTTTTTGATTACCTAAAGCATCAAATTGCTGATCAATCTGTTCGATAGCCACCTGTTGTGTTTCAAGTAATGCCCGATTGGTTTTATTGGAGACACAGATATTCTGGGTAAAACTCTGTTGTGCTATTCCTGATAGATGGCGAAGTTGGACTAAGTTACCACCGCTGTCATAAGTATATAAACGGGTATAATTGGTATAACTTTGTGCATCTTTCACTAAGGTCGTCACAGACCGAGATTGTGTTAACGCGGGCGTTTGTTGATTGGCAGATTCACGCCCTGTTGCACTCACTAATTGATACAGGGAGTCATACACATAACGATTTTCAGGCACGATTTTCTGATTACGCCAGTAGCGAGTCGCTTCAGCATCATTTTTAAGACAAATAATATTGCCGACAGGATCATACTCATAGCGCAGATCTTGCATGATCTTCGCACCCAAAACATGCCCTTGAGGACGCTGGGTTTTGACATGCAGCAAGCGCTGAGTTTCAGCTTCGTACTCATACGTTGTCACTATCCCATTACCGTGCTCAACGCGTAATTTTTGCCCTGCTGCCGAGTAATTGATCGCTTTAATCACGAGTTGTTTTTTATCACTGTGTAATTGCACGCTACTTTGTTTTAAAAAACCCGCTCTATCATATTGCCATTCACGCTCATGCCCCGAAGCATCAATTTGTTTTAATAATTGGCCTGTAGCATCATAAATATTGCGTGTTTGATATTGGGAATGCGCGGGTATTTTAACGGTATTAGCATTAGCAGTGATAAACCGTAATTCAATTAAACTTTGCCCTGTTAAGGCATAAGCACCATATTCCGTTCTTCCAGCAAGAAAGTCATGATGAGTACATTTACCGACGGAGTTATTGGCAATATTTTTATTATCAGCCTCACCCCAAGTAAAGCGCTCTTTTAATATCTGTTTGGACGTCGGGGAAGACTCCATAATCGCAATAAGTTGTGAAACAAATTCTGGCTTTGTATAGTGATATTCAGTCACTAACCCCAACCCATTAATATCCATCACTTTTTTATTTTCAATATCACTGATATTGAAACTATTACCACTATCTACACTTTTAATTGCAGACAATAATCCACCTAAACTCACTGTTTGCTGGATATTTGGTTGAATAGTTGAGTCTGACTGTTGTGTTTCATACAATCTTGCATCAATACTGCGTTCTAAATAACCGCGAGCATGAAAGTGATGGCGCGTAATACGCTCATCGGTTTGGTTAATTGCATCGGGATGACGACAATAGTTAATTTCACGGATTGTTGATCCGCGGTTATCAAGAACTACCACGGTTGGGGTTCTTGTGTGTAATTGTTTATTTGACATATTTTTAATTCCTTGTGATTTTCTCTTTATCATTAATGATTATTTCGTTAGTGATTAGCGGAGAATAAATATATTTTGTCATTACGATATATTCTTAATTTATTTCTAAACTAAAAATCATAAAAATAATAAATTAAATTGTTTTTAATACTTTCTTTTATCTTTTATTAAAAAGACTCAAATCATCGGTATAAGATAAAAACAATCCAAAAAAATAGAAATGCTGTCTCTCTGGGTTGTATATTTGGGGATATGTTTTAACGTGATTACAATATAGCAATATACAATCGTAATTGATGTCATTCTGTAATTGCGATGTATTAATGTAAACGAGTTTTCATTGAGTTAAGAACACTAATTTTGTTCGTCTTCATATCGATAGTCACATCTTCCGACAATACTTTTACATTAACTTTTCCTGAATCCTTGGCCAATAGAGCATAACTATAACCAGCCCTGGCGGAGAAACTAGGCAACTTAGCTTCAAGATTATAATCAAATGCAGCGACATTTTCTTGGACATGATCGATCTTCGTGCCTTGTTTCCCAAAATAAGTTATTGCCGAATTTTCAAACTCACTTAATGTACCAATCAAGTCATTATTGTGATCCCCTGATACCGATAAATTCTTACCTGATAAGGCATTAAGGCTGGTTTGTGCTGTTTTCACTCCCTGAATCCCCGTTTTCCAGTTATTATCACCAGGTCTTTGTCCAGTATGTAACGCATAGAATTTCTCTTTATCTACAGCGTATAGCATTGTACAACCACTCAAAGCTCCTGAAGTGATCACTACGGGTTTCCCCTCCTTAATATCATTCAACCGAATGCTAATACCTACACTGCCAGACATACCACTCATAACTTTAATGGCGGTAAGATTATTAGAAAGTATTTTGTGCCCCCAATAAGTTCCTATTGTTCCAGAACCATATTCGCTGGAAGAAACCAGAGATCCATTGAAATTATGGATAGCATTGTATAAATCCCCACCCTTTTGCAATAATTGTGGGCTGTACTCTCTTAGCACGGGATTATGCTCAATCAAATCAAATCGACTAATGACAAATGGCAATGTCGTCTCAACACTCTCGTTATTACTCCCCACAAATAATCCACGATTTCGTAAAGGAGTAATAGATCCCTTTTGTAGCTTTGTATCATCTGATGAAAAGAAGAGAGAAAAACTGCTACTAGGCATTCGCCCATCAGGATCACGCAATGTCACTGGGTTATTGCGCACCATGCGGTATAAATTCAGCCCATCCACCGTACCTGCCGGATCGGCACTTAACCAACGACCAATCCACGGCTGATAATAACGATAACCGTAGTAATAAAGCCCTGTCGCGTCTTTCTCTTTGCCTGAATAACGAATAGTTTTGTAATTGGCTTCTACTGCATTTTGGCTAAACCAAATCGCGGTACCCCCATAAGGGTAATACTCTTCATAACTGACTAATTGCCCTTGACCATCGGTTTCTAATCCACTGTTACCCACACCATCATCATAGCTATAACGCAGTTGGTTATTCTTAATCCCTTTTGGGAAGCCCACTTTCCAACATAAGGCTCTCACATTTCCTGTTATATCAACCACGTCTCGATGTTCGGTAAGATGCCCCCCCTGCGTTGATTGCCATATTTCTAAATTCGGTAAATAGTGAGTTTCCGTGATAATGTGCCGCTCTGATAATCTCTGTACCTGTTGTTTCATTAATCGTTGAGATGCGCTTGCATAAACATAGTGTTCTGAATTCCCTCTCTTATTCACTTGTGCCAATGTACCGCGAAGATCCCACTGTAATGCATCGCCCGTTGATAAATGTTTTTGATTACCTAAAGCATCAAATTGCTGATCAATCTGTTCAATAGCCACCTGTTGTGTTTCAAGTAATGCCCGATTGGTTTTCTTGGAGACACAGATATTCTGGGTAAAACTCTGTTGTGCTATTCCCGATAGATGGCGAAGTTGGACTAAGTTACCACCGCTGTCATAGGTATATAAACGGGTATAATTGGTATAACTTTGTGTATCTTTCACCCGCGTAGTAATTTGTTGAGATTGCATTGAAGCAGGGTTTTTTTGGTTTGCAGATTCACGCCCTGTTGCACTCACTAATTGATACAGGGAGTCATACACATAACGATTTTCAGGCACGATTTTCTGATTACGCCAGTAACGAGTCGCTTCAGCATCATTTTTAAGACAAATAATATTGCCCACAGGATCATACTCATAGCGCAGATCTTGCATGATCTTCGCACCCAAAACATGGCCTTGAGGACGCTGGGTTTTGACATGCAGTAAGCGCTGAGTTTCAGCTTCGTACTCATACGTTGTCACTATCCCATTACCGTGCTCAACGCGTAATTTTTGCCCTGCTGCCGAGTAATTGATCGCTTTAATCACGAGTTGTTTTTTATCACTGTGTAATTGCACGCTACTTTGTTTTAAAAAACCCGCTCTATCATATTGCCATTCACGCTCATGCCCTGAAGCATCAATTTGTTTTAATAATTGGCCTGTAGCATCATAAATATTGCGTGTTTGATATTGGGAATGCGCGGGTATTTTAACGGTATTAGCATTAGCAGTGATAAACCGTAATTCAATTAAACTTTGCCCTGTTAAGGCATAAGCACCATATTCCGTTCTTCCAGCAAGAAAGTCATGATGAGTACATTTACCGACGGAGTTATTGGCAATATTTTTATTATCAGCCTCACCCCAAGTAAAGCGCTCTTTTAATATCTGTTTGGACGTCGGGGAAGACTCCATAATCGCAATAAGTTGTGAAACAAATTCTGGCTTTGTATAGTGATATTCAGTCACTAACCCCAACCCATTAATATCCATCACTTTTTTATTTTCAATATCACTGATATTGAAACTATTACCACTATCTACACTTTTAATTGCAGACAATAATCCACCTAAACTCACTGTTTGCTGGATATTTGGTTGAATAGTTGAGTCTGACTGTTGTGTTTCATACAATCTTGCATCAATACTGCGTTCTAAATAACCGCGCGCATGATAATGGTGACGCGTAATACGCTCATCGGTTTGGTTAATTGCATCGGGATGACGACAATAGTTAATTTCACGGATTGTTGATCCGCGATTATCATGAATAACCACAGTCGGAGTTCGTGCATATAATTGTTGATTAGACATATTTCTATAATTCCTTAATTTATTTTTTTATTTATAACTCTATATTTTTACGTTGCTTCTTTTACGACTAATAAGTTGGCGACTGCTTTTTTATCGGTATTACATTTTTCTAATACCAATAATAAGCGTGCCACATAATCGGGATAATCTCCCCACACTTGCACATTAAAAAATGGCGCAGAACACGGTTGTAATAAATGTGTTGGTACAAACTTATTGGGCACTTCCACGATGGTTAATGGTGCTTTGTTGCAGCTGGATAACAGCACTAGGCACAGACTCATTAGCACAAGGCGTATGTGCCATAAGTTGGCGTAGCTCTTGGCGTATAACATGATTTTCTTCCTCTAAATAACGTTGTTCCTCTTGTTGGTGCGTGAGTGTTTCAGAGACTTTTTCTGCTTGTTTATGCCACTGCAATAACTGTGATTGCAGTGTACGTTGCTGATATTCAAGCTGACTATTTTGTTCCGATAACTGATTAATTCGATTGTGTTGATAACGGATCACCAACAATGTGACAGCTATAATCAGCAACACCCCGCCTTTTACTCCTAGGCGTAAAAAAGTGGCAATATTCATGGGTATACCTCTCGGCAAAGTTCGTAATGAGGCCCATCACGAAACGATACCCAATCCCCTCCCCAATTAATTGAAATACCTAATTGATAAGCAGCTTTCTTCATCGCTTTTGATACTGATTCAAACGCTGACCAATCTTGCCAAGGAATAACACCATTCACTAACGGTACAATATCCACAGCATGCCCGGTTAAATGACGACTATTGAGCGTTTTGCTTTTACCTTCTTTCATCAACTCTTTTTGTCGAGTCAATGAACGCACACCTTCAATAACAACAAAATCATATTCACTGAATGTCAGTGCCAGATAAACAATACGGACTAAATCTCGATGTACGTCGTTTAGGTTGCTTTGGCTACGTTGACTTAATGTATAGGTATTCATTTAGGCTCCTTAAGGTTGTTCATGCCAAAAATACGATTCCATAGCCAAATCAACGTTGTGCTCCCCATTGATCCAAAAAGTCCTGCGATCATGTAAGACATATAGCGGCTTGCACCACTTTCAAAACTTAATAATCCGCCTAATAACCCTGTAAATACTGAAATCACGATCTGGCTACCAATGCCACACCAAGACCACTGAATTTGCTTTTGCCTAATTTCCATTAAATATCTCACGATACCTCCCCAGGCTGAAAATCCACCGATAATCATCCAAGCCAGCGCATCGCTTTCAGATGGGATTGCTACCAGCATAATAAAATTCCTAAATAAAGCGGATAAAACGGGATCCCCCATTTATCCGCGTAATAAATCACCTACACTAGGGTGTCATTTTCATCTTCCTGAGCTACAAACCACGGTGTCACTATCGTATTACGTTGATAGCTCTTTGCGGTATTCACTCGATATAAGCGACCTAATGCATCGTAATAATGGGTATCCGCAAAACGATTTGGCTGAGATGAACTATCCGAAATATAACGCCAGTCATTAAGAAAATAAGGCTGATAAACGCGCTTTACATTTCCTTTATTGTCATATTCTGTTTCACCTGAAATTGCCCAACGTGTTGTGGTACTTTTTTGTTGTGCCTGTTGTGTACGATCAACCACCAGCTCACCTTTTTCACTACGTAAAAAGGACTCACCCGCTTCAACTCTGACGGAAGTTTGCAATAAGCGGCCAAAACCATCGCTAAAAGTGATTTGTTGGCGAATTTGCTGTTGTGGATCGCTGTCATAACGGTCTGTCATGATTTGCAGTGCATGAGGTGGCATTTTTGAGGATGCTGACATCCAACTGTCGGTAACATAAACAAAACCTGTGGCAATAGGCAGTGTCGAAGCCAACGCTAAGACATCCTTTACGGTTGTCGGCATAGTGAAAGTTTTATCGCTATAACCGCTTTGTTGACCATTTTCGGTACCTGAAAAACGTGTTGTGGTAACACGACCAAAACCATCAAAAGTGACTTGATGAAGATTATGGTTTTCATCAGTAATCGAATTAGGCGATAAAAAACGCCAATCGTAAGTGAGATGAAAATCTTGCATATTTCTTGGTGACATTTTCCCCATTAACACACAAAATTGCTTATCCCATAACAACTTATAGTCACAAGAGAGTACCGTTTTTTTGTACACTAGTGGCTTATAAAACTGCGCTAATGAACCATAAGTTTTAATCCCTAATAACGGTTTTACCCACAGTTTTTTGTCATTTTCTGTTGTATCAGCAAACTGATAACCACGTTGCTGATAACCCGCTCTTTTCATCACTTCATCAAGTTGCAAATCAGGGTATGGCTGAGAAATGGCTGTTGCGGTTTCTTCATCTAATTCCGCCGTTTCGCTGTAGGCTAAACGAGCAGGAAAACCAGGTTCTGCTAATGTGGCTTTATTTTCTGCATCTAGATAAACGAGCTGCTGTTGCCCAGCAAACACTGATGTGGCCTTTTGTGTCAGTAAATTATTGCTGGCTAATAATGCCTCTATATTTATTCCTTGTTCAGGCTGTTGCTCAGCGCCAAATGTCCAAATATCTTGGCGACTGGCTTTTGTAATACTGAGCTGATAAACCTGTTTTTCAGGGTAATTAAGATGATGACAAGCTTGGCGCGATAAGCCTAAACGCAAGGTTTGTTGTTGTTTGTCATAGCTTGATGCCCATAATGTCTCTGGTAGGCTCTCATAATACTGATAAGGATTTTTAGCACCTTTAGCGCGTCTTGGGTAATCAATAGAAACCGCTTTAGTCACAAAACCATAGCTATCTTGTTCTAAGGTAATTTGTTGATGACACGCGGGATCTGCCGCAATACGTTCATAATGATATTCGCGACTTTCAACGACAGAAGGCATCACCACGGGTGAACGCCCTTGTGCTTCAATTAGGCGCACTTGTGGCCGCGACTCTGTTACTGCATAAGGAATGTTTGATATAGCAGTATTATCCAACCCATATACTTCTTTTCTGAGTAACTGACCTTGTAGCCCACGCTCAAGCCAATACGTATGTTGTTGACGCAGTGAGTCGTCACAGACCTTTTCTGTGCTTCCTTTACCTTGAGTAAAACGTGGTAAAAACAACGGAAATGCGGCCTTATCCTCTTGCCAAAATTCATCAGAAAATTGAGCATCAACCGAAGACTTTCCGGTTGAAAACCACTGGCGGGTTAACGCACTTGGCGTTTTATCTGTTGTATTTTCTTCACTTTTAAATGACTCAGCATTAGTGACTTCAACACAACCAAATCCACGAAACTCTTTCTCTTTACCGTCCCATACACCATGACGATAGTGATAAGTTTGAGTTAAACGACTTTGTGTAATTTCATCAACAGTTTCAGTTTTCCAAAGCGTATGCAGCGCGAAAGGCAGGTGACTGACTGTTTTAACTTTACCTTGCTGATTTTGCGTTAATTTTTCATCTAACCAATATTGCGCTGAACTGCGGTAATGCAGATTTTGCATCAGCCCCATATTGTTATTAATCGATGTTAATAACCACGGTTTTTGATTTTGCAAAGAAAGCACCCAATGCTGCGGTGCAGGATAAGATTTTGTCAGTAAAATACTGGCAACACCCAAACCTTGCACATCGGCAACTTGCAGCTGGCAATGGTTATCAAAACGCATATCTTTAGGTAATGCGATATCATCACCACGCACAAATTGATTTCCACTGTGGTTAAAATAAACCTCTAAATGGGTCGATTGGGCGTAAATAATATCGGTTGTACCGCTACCATCTAAATCCGCTAAATAGAGCTGATTCGGATTAAATTTAAGGCGATCCGCAGAGAAGCCTGGGATCGTAATAGGCGCGCTAAACTTGCCATCACCAAGATGAACCCAACAACTTACGCCTTGGTAATCAATTTTAATCAGGTGTTGCTGACCCGAACCTAATACATCACTAAATGCCACTAAGGTACGACGATTAATATTCTTAATCGGCAAAATCACACCATCAGTTTGCATCACCTCTTTACTTTTTTTCCACCCTTGGGCCGAACCGGCATAAAGGCGAATACTACGAGGGCCAATTAAGGCTAAGTCGGCAAATCCGCTGCCTGTTAATGAAGTGATTTCAGCTTTAGGATGAAAATATTCCATCGGTAGTGCATCAAGTGGTACAAAATTGAGCCAATTTTCTGCCTTTGTTTCATCTTGGGTGTAATAGCCATTCACCTCACCTTGTGTGACTAACCATTCCAGTTTTCCATCACCCGTGACATCGGTCAGCATCGATGAATTTCGTAACGATGGAATAACAGGAAGTTTTTTAGCTTTATCCCATGACATCGCATTAGGATTTTGCTTATCAATTTTTCTCATTGGCGCGCGATACCACCAAGCGCCGCTATCTTGATAAAGCACCCCCGCAAGCCCTTCGCCAAATAGATCGACATATTGATAAGGCTGTTGTGGCGTAAATGAAGCAAGTTCATCGAGTGATTGCCACTGTGCTTGTTTAGTCGCGCCTACCCTGTGCCAATCAAATTTTACTGGCGGTAATGTCACTAACGATTGAGTGTCTTTATTGTCGTTAAACGCCGATTGTTGTGCTGAAACTAAAACAGTACCTGATGCTGACTCATCGTAAGTAAGCGTTAATCGGGCGACTAATTCGGGTGTCTCCGCTAGTGCAGTTTGTTTTTCTAAACTTTCAATACGGTGATACATCAGCACTTGGCAACATAAACGGCGGGTACGCAGTTCAAAACCGTAATGAAAAAGCGAAAAGCAGTCTTTACGCAATGCCCATGTTGAATTGCCCTGCCACTGCGGATAAGTTGCTAATGCACTGCTACGCTCACCGTAATCAAATACCAGTGTAAATAATGCATTGTTAGGTAATGTGTTATCGGTTTTGACACAAGAAAAAGCTCGTTCACCCACCGGATTACCGTAATACACCTTTTCTAAATAACGTTGTGTATTAGCATTTGAATGTGATTGAATTTCTTGTTTATCACAACCTTGTTCATCTTCTGTGCGATAGTGATATTCGATCTGTTCACCCGTTGCTGAAACCGAAGCATTTAGGTTCCATTGGGCGATATGTGTACTGTTTTGGCTATCTACAATCTGTGCTGTGGTTTCATAACCAAATAAATGTGCATCCCCATTTGCGCTATACATTACCCAAAATTGTGTTGGTGTATTCGCTGATGCTTTGCTGTCATTGAGTGACCAATATTCGAAACGACTAAAGCTTTTTTCAATACGAGAACGATAAGCAGTCACTTGATATTGATGGGCTAATCTTATGCCTAATAATTCATTGCGTTGTGCCGTTTCAATTTGACCTTTTTTATTCATCATCGGCACAATAACTTCGCCATCAGCACCAATAAACTCATCTAATTGAGTATAAGTTGGCACACCTTTTGTCGTACGACGACGAATCGACATCACACCAACAGACCAACCAAAACCAAACGCGCCATTACCGGCTTGATTTTGATACGTTAAGCCTAAAGATGGCGCATAACCCCGGCCTTGGCTAATGGGCAACGGCAAGTTAAAAGTAGCTGCGCCATCAGGGCCAACAGCGCCCATATTGCCGGTTAATCCTGTGACTGCACCGCCCCCTTTGGGTAAATTTGGCGCGTCAAAGGTCAATTTCTCTGAATTTTGCATGTAAAGCTCCTGACAGGCTCCCTAAGGAGCCTGTAATTAATTAAGATTTGGATAATTAACGAATGGTGTAATTAATGTGGAGAATGATATCGCTCAGTGTCAGTAACATCTCTTTTTGCTTATCTGTCGCATCAGGGAAGCTTAAAGTCAGTGTACTGGTATCATTCACTGGTAAACCTTCAAATGGCAGATAACGATCATCATTGAAATTCAGTTGGAATTGACCACTGTCATTCATGCCATGAGAGATCGCAATCGCGTTGCAACCTCGCGGTTTCACCGCACTACCGCCGTAACTCAGCACCGCTCGAATATTCTGATAAGTGCCTGTTAACGCTGGCAATGTCACACTAATCTGTTTAACACGGCGTAATTTACCTAATCCCGCAGGATAATCTTTCTCTATCGCCAAATCAGAGAGCTTAATAGAAGCTTGTAATTGACTCTCTTTCAGCCTAATACCATTTTCTGCTGTACCAAGCTGTGTTTTCGACTGATTAATCACATCTGCCACTTGCTCAAAACCAAACTTATCGCTACTTAAGCCTTGGTACACATCATCTAACGAAACAATTTTGGTGATTTCCAGCGCACGTTTATCTTTCTCAAGGTAGCTGTTTTCCATTTGAGTCAGGTTATGCATTAAGCCTTCACCCGCCATCAAACCAGAATAATTACCTTGCCATGCACCAGGACGAATAAAGGTTTGTGTTTCACCTAAATCATACTGATAAGCCAATTCTGCCATACGACAACGAGATACTGCTAAATCGTAGAAAGGCTTATAAATCGCCATTAATTTACCGCGTAACCAGTTATACAGCGCTTTATTGGTAAATTTATTTTGTAAGAAGGTTAAATGCTCTTGCGCTTGCTGCTGTTGTAACTTCATGCTATCTAACTGCAAATTCGCGGCTTCTTTTCGTACTTTCAGGGCGGCAAGTTGAGCATTAAACTGCTCTAATTCGGATTGTGCGGTATCACGTAATGAGCCCCACTCTTCATGACGACGACGATAAAACTCTGATTGACTTAATCGGTCTGCCGCAATACGGGTTGCAGAAGCAGACAATTGCAGGCCAATGGATGTTGCATTAAAAATAGCACCTAAACGTGAACCACCAACAGCCATACCATAAATATTTGGCACGAGATCTGCTGCGGCACCTGCCATATTTAGTCCTTGACTCGCTGTATTGAGCACTGAAGAACTCAAATAGAGATCCATTGCTTGCTGTTCTGGTGTACTGATATTCTCATCATACAGTTTGCTATAGTGATCAACGCGGAGTTTTGCACCAGCCCGTAACGCTTTTAACGCTTTCTCGTTATAAGTAAACTCTTCAATGCTCTTCACTTGATACTTCATGTTTTGCAGAATAATTTCACTACCTTGTGTTGTGAGTAATTCTGACAACGCTTGAGCATCTTGGCGTTCGGTAATGCTAGACAGCGAACTACCAAACTGCATCAGCTGGTTAACCACAGATTTTGCGCTATTTAAGATCACAGGAAAGCGCTGTGTTGGCATCACCGCATTTGGTAATGCACCGTTCTCTTGTGATTGATTCACTGCTGTATTTTGCAACATTTTAGGATCTACTGTCGTTGCATACATTGGCAACGACAGTGGTTGCCCATCAATCGATAAATTGTGACGTAAATTAAATAAACGCGCTTTTAACGTGTTGTGATATTGCGCTAACTTCTCATTAATTTGTGGCAAAAACAGCGATGTTAATGAATTTGCTGTCCGCGGTGATGCCGCTTCTTCACTTTCTTCATTGATAGCGCGTGTTGGCTGTTCTGTTTTTGATGCCGCATCGGTTAATTTAGGTGCTGACCAAACGTTATTACCTAATAACTCAGTTTCATCGCCCAATAATTTCAGCGCCTGCATATACCACATTTTAGCTTCATTTAAAGTATCACGCTCCAATAGGCGATAAGCGCTGTCGCCCCGCGCCACAAAAATATCAAGGCACTTCATAAAGGTAGCCAATTTATAATGCATAGGATCAGTTTGCGCGACTGCATCAGGATCAGTTGAATCTAGTTGATCATTGTCCCAAGCTGTATCGGCTAATAATGGCTGTGAATTCCAAATACGATGAGAATGAGTATCACTATCAATATAACCGTTTGGATTAAATACATAACGCAACCAACGGCTAGCTTCATCGTAATTTTGTCCTTCTAACATCACATTGGCTAACATCATCGGGGTGTAATAGAACAGTTCCCAAAAGTAAAGGGCATTAGCTCCATTAAAATCCATCGGTACATCAGCGCCTTTTTCCAAAGCAGGTTCTGGCAGTCTCTGAGAACTTAACGTTAAAATAGCATCAATTCCGTTATTCGCACGTTTGACTAATTGACGTGCAAATAATGTATTTAAACGCACTAACACAGGTTCATCTTCCACTGTCATTGAAATATATTGAGCATGCTTTTTATTTGTTTTTAGGCTAATAATACTCTCGTTTATATGTTCTAATTCACTGACTTTAAAGTAACATTGGCTTTCAGAAATAATTTTTTGGCTCTTATTAACCGCGGTTACATTTGCAGTTAATATAAACTCACCATTGTCATTAAATTCACTCTGAGGCACATCAAGCTTAAGCTCTTTATTTTTACTATTAAAGCTGTTACTACCTTCAATTAAAGAAGTATTCGCGTTAGACCATTGTTCAAGAGAGTAGATCACTTTGTGATCTGGGCTAGAAGATAATGTTATCTTAATATCATTAACTACTTCGTCATTACTATAGGTAACTTTATTTAACTTACTAATAGTTAATGGGATAGACACTTCTTTTCCATATATTCCCATAAACAATTGACCCGTTTCTTTTCTTGAAACATAAAAAAGAAATCTTGGTGTTTCTTTATTTAGGAAACTTTGTAACGAAAAATTGCCTAATTCATTAGAAAGCGTAAAGGCAACATTATTTTTCGATGTATAACTTAATAAATCATTTGACTGTTTAGTGAAAAAAGACAGTTCTACATCATAATCTCCTCCATGATTAATATCTGAACCTTTAATTACCGTACCGTTAGTATTGTCATAAATAAAAAAGTAAATTGTATTTGTTTTAACATCAAAACCTAAATAATAGCTATAATCCGTTTTTCCATTGAAAAAAAGAGTTATCAACTTACCAACACTACCTGAAGTATAAACAATATCTTCTAATTCAGCGCCATCTTTTAATAAACCTTTAAAGATGTCTTTAATAGGTTCAGGAGCAAAATATCCATAATCAATATTACAATTAATAAAAGCAGAAAGATAACAAGATAATGTTTTATTGTTCGACTCTACATTTACAGCATTAATTAAACTTCCTGAGAGAGAAACATTTTTAGAATCAGTAGTTTTTATATCATCAATAGGATCATGAGATATTGAGTAAGCTAATTCACCTCTCAAAACAAAACTATTATTAATGTTCTTAGTGAATTCTTCACCAGCCACATCAAATTCAGACTTCACGTTAATATAAATATTTTTCGCATCTTCACTATTTAAATCAGATATATTAGAAAGCACCATTTCATTATTAATAGAATAAACTTGACACTCCTTATTTTCATCTTTATAGCTATCACTTATGATATAAGTTAAAAAATATAACTTATCAAGTTCTTGGTTATAGCTTAAATGAAAATTACCTTTTTTATTGTCCATAAATTTATCAGGTAATTGGAAATTAACAGATGTGCTCCAAGTACCATCATAACGGATGTGTGATAAATTCAAACTATAGTTTGTCTGCTTAGAAAGTGGTGTAGATGTACTTTTTTCTTTATTTTCAGACTCTTTATTTTCAGACTCTTTATTTTCAATTTCTTTCTGTTCAATCCAAGCAACATATAATCGATTATTAAAAATAACAGGACGAATTAAATTATTGTAAGGGTTCGCACCATTCTCAATTTTAGTCCACTCTGTCCAAGCATTTGCTGCCATGACTCCTTTTTTGATTTTACTATGATCCGCACTACGCCAATAATAACTGGCTTTTTCTGATGCATTACAACCAATAAAATAAGTGTATCCTTCTTTTAATGTCACACCATCATGATAACCACTAATCACTTCTAAATTAGCAATTTGCTCAAAAGAAGTTAAATATGTTTTAAATGCATCATCAATCGTATCACTATTAATACTATTTTGACTGATCGTCTGTAACAGCGTATCCATCATTTTAGTTTGACCAATACGTACTGTAGGATCAACATAGTTTTCAGGATAATATGCTAATAAAGAGATACCACTCCAAGTGCTATAACGCTTATTGTATTTATCCCAATCTCTGAAAAATTGACGAGAAGCAACAGGTGTATTAGTGTTTTTTTCATTCAACGATAAAAATTCATTAATATATAACTGTATGCTTGCAATAGCTTGCTCTATCTTTGTGGTTTTTATTTCAGATGAAACTTTATTGTCAATTAATAAATAATTATAAATATCATCGCTATTTAATAAATTTAATTCACTAAGTTGATGAATATAAAACGCACTGAATACAACACTTTCTTTTTCATCCATTTTATCTTTTAGCAAAATAACTTGTTGAGCATTTAACCCGCTTTGTAAAACTTTACTAATTCTATCCCAATTTAAGTAGTCTTTTTCTTTATTCTCACTTGTAGAAAATTTTAACTGCGTTAATAGACTAAAATTATTTGGTGTGATATTAAATGTTTTAACCATATCAATATAGCTAGAGATTTCTTTGATATTATTAAATTTAATATTATTACCCAGTTTTAATAAAGAGAAAATTTGCTCAATCACCTCATCAGAGACTCCATATGCCTTTGATAAAATTGAAACCGCTCCATAACCGCTAAAAAGGTTAATTAGCTCATCTTTATTATTTATTTTATCTAAATAGAAACGATGGAATTCAGATATATCTTTTATTGATTCGATATTAGGAAGGACAGATTCATAATTAAGTAAACGTTTTTCTCCCAATATATATATTTCGTTTTCATTTAATCCTAACTTAGTAAATATAGAAATTATTTGACATAACATTTGTATATAAGAGACAATGTTATTTTTATCTTCTAATGTTTTATCATCCTTATTTACTAAGTTTTTAAAATCATCAATAGATAAATTTAATAAATCACCAAATTCGAGAAATTCCCATACAGAATAATCAAGAGTTGAAGAAGAAAGATGTAAATGATAGGATAATATAGGTAAATAGGACGCTATGATTTTTCGTACAGATAATTCATCCTCATCAGAAAACTTAACTTTCATTAACTCTTCAATAAGATTTTTCATTTCGTTCGTATAGGACAAATCATATTTCTTCGCTGTCATTAAATATAGTTCTGGAATATTAAACTTATATTCCTTGATAAACTTGCAATAATTATCTATTGTATAAATTAAATTACCTGCATCATCTGATAAAGATTGTTTATTAATGGGGTTACTGAAAGGCTCAGGTAGCATATCGAGTAATAAAGAAAGAGAATAAATATCTAGACCATGTACCGTTGCTAATAAATACACGCGATATAACAGTGATATATTTTCTATAGAACAAGTAAATTCAGTTGGTTTACCAAAAGCCAATTTACACATAGCGACAATACCAATATCATCGACATGAAATGCGCGCTTTAAGGTATTAATACGTATAATATCATCTGGAGATGATGAATTAAAATCAAGTGCTTTATTATCTGCAATAAATTTATTTTCGCCTAATGGAGGGGAGTTAAATAAAACATCAAATAGCGATAAAGAGTTATTCAATGTGTATTGATTAATATTAGCACTATTAAGTACTATAGATTGCTCAACATTAATATTGTATTTTTCCATAATATATTGAACATGAAGAATAGAACGGATAACCTCAGAATCAATATTATTATCATTATTTTTTGTTTTAATTAAAATAATTAGATTATCAAAAGAGATCCCCGTTGCTTTATGCAAGCGAACAATCTTATTTAAGAACAACATATCTTTTGAAGATAATTCATTATTTTCTTTAAGTATATTAAATAATAGTGATATTTCTTCTTCTGCAATAGAATAATATTCTGATAGTAATTTTAAATTATTTCTTAAACTAATTTCCTTATTGCCAAAATTTTTCTCTATTAGTTCATCAATATTATCATCAGAGATTACCTCTGTTAAAATAGCATATAATTCAGGAGAAATAGATGAGCTAATCGTTGAGATCCATTCTGTATCTAAAATATCTAGATGATCTTTAGCTTTTACCAATTTATCAATCAAACCATCGCGTAATAATAATGTTTGTCGAATAGTTTCATAAGGTCGATGATAAGGATTTTCACCCATTACGCGGGTTGTTGCTAGCTCTTGAAATAGATCTTTACCACTACCTAATTTACTCTGCAATGCTGTGGTTAAAATTTGATTTGATAAAGAGAGGGTAGAAACTTCTTTATCCATATTATCTTGAGATAACACTAATTGCGCTAAATCAGGGCGACGTTTATCCAAGTGATAAATTGAATTTTCTGCATCTAAGGCTTTTGCTTCACGATAAAGTTCAGTTAAATAACCTGCGGGTGAAAACATCGATGCCACAGATTTACTATCGACAAATAGATCCCCTTTTTCAGGGATCCAATCACCTAATGCACGGCTTTGTGCTGATTGTTGTTGAACACCTAACGCCACGGCATTTTGCACTTGTGGATTATTACGAGCTAAATGATGAGCTTCATTAAGCTTATTAATTTTTGCTGCTTCTTGTGCGTGTGTATATAATATTTTTGCCTCATGCCAACTTAGTTTTTCTTCGCTTAATGCACGAATTTCATGAAGAGACAATGGTGCTAGTTCTTTTAATGTAATAACTTCTGAAGTAGAAGAGTTCATTTTCGTTAAAAGTGTATTAATGGTTTTCATTAAATCTTTCCTAATATTATTTATTTAAAGTTAATTTAAAAATAGAAATTAAAAATATCTATCTTTGCGTCGAAAATAAAAATAACAGAAAAAACAAATTAGAAAATTGAACTATTTTATTCACTGAATTGAGTTTTTTTATGCTTCTTAGGTTTCACTAGTAATTTCACTAAAAAATAGAAAATAAATAATTATAAAGTTTTAAAATTATAAAAAACAAACAATCGATTGATTTTATTACTAGCCATTAAATTTATTACTCGCTATTAAATTTATTGCCAATACTTTTATATTTTTATCACATTTTATATATTATCCATTTTTCTATCATTTTTAGTCGGGCTGATAGGGAGATTGACAAATATCAATAAAGCAAATGCAAATAGGCAGAGTATACGCGTATCGATATCAATTATTAGCGCCTCGGAGTACTTAGGGAACAACACCATGTTTTTCTCAAAAAAATCAATCAGTTCTTTGCTGTTGCGAACTGTCAGAGCCTTGTAAAAGCAGCCGATTTAATCAACGTTACTCCATCTGCATTACGCCACGGGCTTAATGAGCTTGAAAGTCAAGTAGGTAGATCACTCGTTAAACGTTCTAAAACCGGCGTAACACTGACCCCTACGGGTAAAGCATTATATGAAAAACTTTTCCCGTATTATGAAAAGATAAAAAGCATAGAAAACCAAATTTCAAATACTAAAGAAGATAAGCAAAACCTAGCAATTAAACTTGATGGCCTTTATTACCCAGATTTAAAAATAAAATTATTGTCAATTAAACAAAATAGTCATTGCTACAATCTGTCTTTAACCGATGGCTATATCGATAATATTGAAAATGAACTGTTTAAAGATGGGTTTGATTTAGTTATCTCTTCTCTCGATTTTGAATATTCAAATAAGAATATTCAATCTGTGGATTTATGTACCCAAAAAGTCGGTATGCTGACCCACAAAATATTATTAGATAAGCATAAAAATCAGAGTATGAAGCAGTTTTTTAAGGAAGAAACTCTGATACAAAGAAGTAGCACATTGCAAAATCCTATTTTTATATCAACGATTAATCGGCTTAAAGAAAAAGGTTATCAGTGTCATACCTTAGGTTTAACAGAGATGTCAGATGTTTTGCACTTTATTAATGAAGGCGCAGGTTACTGTTTTATTCCAGAAAATGCGCACTTCATTTCAAGTATTACTAATGAACAAGTGCAATTTATACGATCACCTTTTCCGTTTGATGTGTTACTGCATCAAAAAGTCTATTTTAAAAAAGATAACCAGAAAGACTTGGCCGATATTGCCATGACATTACGTTAATCATGACATTACGATAACGCTGTTGAGTGCCTTAATTTTTTGACATTTTAGTCTATTAAAATAAGGCGCTCATATATTCAGAAGTAAATCCTCGATATTGTAGATACCGAATTTGTTTACTTTTTTCTTTAAAATCTTTTGGTTTATTCGTACCAAATTTGCGCTCTTTAAGTTCTTTGCACAGTTCGTACCAATCTGTGTCGGTCTCTTCTAATACACGCTCTATAATTTCAGAGGGAAAACCTTTTACTCTTAATTCTTGGCGAATACGTAAAGGACCATAAGATTTATTAAGGTAACTACGAAAAAAAGTGTACACAGTGCGGCTATCATCAAGATATTGGCTTTCTAATAAGCGCTCCATAACTTGTGGCAAGCACTCTTCATCGGTAACTGTTTCTTTTGCTCTATCTGTTTCTCTTATTTTTCGTTCTAAGCGGCGTTTAAGTTCAGTTGCGCCATAATCACGACGAGACAACATAAAAACAGCGTATTGGTATAACTCTTCATAGGTCATATAAGTTCCTTAATAAGGTAGCTCCATGCTAGGTGATTATTATTATCAATAATCACTAGGGGGTTATAACAGCTCCCTACTTTTGATGCCAATTTAATCAGGTAAATAAGCAAATAAAATATAATTAGTTCTATTTCTGACTAGAATTTATTTTTCTCTTTTTAACATTCACTAGTTTTATTAAGAATAGATTAGGAGATATAAGGATTTTTATTAAAAAATTACTGATCTATCCCGTTATAACAGCAAATATAAGTGTATTTATCTCTACTTCGCACATATAGCTGGTGACCATTAACTTAAAAGAGATTAAAATTTTCGGCTACTCTTTCTAATTACTTATTTTCTAATTTTTTTGTGGGTTATGTATGCACTTTTCCAATTTAAATAAGGTGGTTTTCACTGCCTCTCTTCTCGCCACTAGCTTATCTTATGCAGACAGTGACCGCCCACTGTTCTCTTTAAGCGTTAATCAATCAGGTGGTACTGCCTTAAATAATGAAGGATCATTAGATACGCGCACCCCAGCAAGCCAATCTCGTGTTCTTCCTATTTGGGGTGATGAAGCCCGCGCCCGTGGTTATGATTTAGCTGAGCCTTTTGGGATTGGTTATAACTATATGAATCTACGCCAAGATGTCATCGTAGATAAAATCGCGTTTGGCTCGGATAAACCGTTAGGACAAAATATTCTTTCAATTGTGGGTGTTGATGTTGGCCATACTCGTAGTAGTAATGAATCCCATATGATGAAACTTGATACTTGGATTTTTCCATTTATGAATATTTATGGTGTCTACGGAAAAACCAAAGGTTCTTCTACGGCCCAATTGAATGCTGTTACTTTAGGTGGACAAGAAATCGCTAATGATTTGCCGTTCAATTTAAATTATGAAGGTAAAACTTTTGGTGGTGGCTTTACTTTTGCGGGGGGTTATAACCAATTTTTTGGTACTTTTGATTTAAACTATACCAAAACTAATTTAGATATTTTAGATGGTGATATTAAAGCATTAGTGATCACTCCTCGCGTGGGTTATGAATTTGTATTTGCCCCACTAATCACAGGTCAAGGTAATACAAAATTACAAGTGTGGACAGGTGCTATGTACCAAAATATTACCCAACGTTTTAAAGGTGATGTTAGTCGACTAAATTTACCTGAAGAACTTGATGGTATGATGAATATACTGCCACCATCAATGATGGGTAATATTAAATTTGATGTTGAGCAACATCTTGCCCACAAATGGAA
The DNA here is from genome assembly GCF_004116975.1 of Proteus hauseri. Lineage (NCBI taxonomy): Bacteria > Pseudomonadati > Pseudomonadota > Gammaproteobacteria > Enterobacterales > Morganellaceae > Proteus > Proteus hauseri. The sequence goes on from NZ_CP026364.1 coordinate 1,056,745, forward strand.
CCAAACTTTAGGTGCGCGTTTAGAATTAACTCGTAACTTCAATATCGTAACTGAATTTGGTTTTAATAATCGTAATAGTTTCCTTGTTTCAGGTGAGTTCCGTTTTTAATGGTTAAGTACCCTTTTATTTTTGGGCTGGCATTTGCCAGCCTCTTTATTTCGCACACAGCACAAGCACAACTCTTTCCTGATAGGCAACAAATAGACCAATGGCTTGCCGAATTAGGGGGCGAAAATAGCTTTGATCGCAGCAAAACTATTGACTGGGGGATCCTTCCAGGGCCTTTCTATACGCCAGAATTAGAATTTGGTGTTGGCATCGCTTTAGTAGGGCTTTATCAAGCAGATATGCGCCCTGATAGCAAAATATCCTCAATTTCATTAAGTGGCTTTGGTTCATCGACCGGTGCTTTTGGCATGACTTTTAGCAACTACACTTATCTTGCGGATGACACTTGGCGCTTTTATCTCACTGGCACACTAAATAATGTACCAACGAATTTTTGGGGAACGGGCTATCACGAAGGGCGAGTTAACGAGCACTTTGGTGAGTATCGCTCTCAAGAATTACGCCTAACCCCTACACTACTGCGCCAAATCACTAAGAATACCTATATTGGTTTGGGATGGGATTACTCTAACTTACAAGCAGCAGCACCAGATAATCCATTCAAACAATATATGAATGAACGTAATTTACCGTTACGTTCCACCAGCTCAGGATTAAGTGTGCGCTTTAGTTATGATAGCCGTGATTTTTTGCCTAATGCTCACCAAGGGCAGGCTTTTGATATTAGCTATACACACTACTCCCCAGATACGGGTAGCAATAATCGATTTAATGCAACTCAACTACAATATAATTACTATTATCCTTTAAGTAATAATTCAGTATTAGCATTTGATAATTACGCGCGCTTTACTTCTGGCGAAGTACCTTGGAGCCAACTTTCTAAATTAAGTAATGGACATCAAATGCGTGGCTATTACGAAGGGCGTTACCAAGATAACCATGTATTTTCTAGCCAAATAGAATATCGTCAGAAGCTGAATTGGCGTCATGGTATTGCACTATGGGCGGGTGGTGGAACGCTCAGTGATCAAGCGCGTGATTTAGGTAAAGGTCATTGGTTGCCAAGTATTGGTATCGGCTATAGGTTTGAATTTAAACCACGTATGAATGTGCGTTTGGATTTCGGTATTGGTAAAGAGAGCACTGGCTTTTATTTTCAGGTTGGCGAGGCATTTTGATGTTGAGGTTTTTTCCTTTTCTTAAAATTATTGCTTTTTTTCTACTGCTATCGGGCTGTACCAATGTTGCTTCTGTAAAACCGCTTTCAGCTAACCTTGAAACCGAAACACAAGAACAAGCCGCTCAAGCTTGGCAAGTACCTGCGCCACTTGAAGCGCCTAATGGCTTAAGGCCATGCTGTGCTTTTGGCTACAATTTAAAAGTCAAAGCGTTAGGGATCCCCATTCCTTTTTATCGTATTGATAATGTGGTTGAAAGCTCAACATTAGGTAACCACCGTTATAACGATAATTTTTGGTTAGGCACCGCAGCAGTATTTGGAATTGGTAGTGAGAAGTCTGGCTTAATTTATTCTCATAAAGGAGGATTTATTGATATTGCCCATGTCCGCGATACTGCCGATTACACTTATTACTTATTTACCCATATTTACCCTAACTTAGGAAAAGAGTGGACTCTCACTCTTAGTGATGAGCTAGCAGAACGTAAAATTCATTTTAAAGCCTTTACACCGCCTGAAGATAAAGCGCAACGTTACACCTTAAGCGCTTATCTTGCAGCTCGACTTGGCTTTCGCCTTGCCGTATGGCATGAAATTGCACAATGGTATGGATTTCGTTCGGTTCCCGGCTTTTCAGAAAGCATTTCGGCCTTTTCCCCTGAAGATCTTTATTCTAACTTGATGGGTGCACGCCTTGCTCTTACGCTGATTGTGAATGGCCATGCCACTACACTAGAACATTACAATCAATCTATGCAGGGCATTATTCCTTCAGCATTAGCTCAATTAGAAGCTCAACCTCGCGCACTAACCCAGCAATGGTTTGATGTTATAGATGGTCAATGGTGGGATAGTCAGCAGCGAGTACCTGAAAAATTTCTCGTGTTAAAGCGTGATTATAATATTTCAGATAGACGTGTTCCGCTGTTACCGTTTGAAGAAAATGGCACGCCTCATTTTCTCACATTACCAAGTATTTACTTGGGTTATAACTTAAAACAATTAGCAGAATTTCAGCTTTGGAAAACAGAACATATGGAAGATTTACCTATTCCTAAAACCTACTGGAGCGAAGCGGATTTTACTGATTTAGCGGAAAAAGCGCTTTATACAGATAGCAAAATAAGCCCCAAAACAACAAGATTTGAGTGATTTTTAAACAAAAAGTATACATTAAAAATCCCTTTTTAAAGTAAATTTGAGTTAAATTGCACTATTTTCCATAAGATAAATTAAATATTACCGAGAAAAAGCATTTTTTGTTAAAAGAAAAATTGATTATAAAACGGTACGTTCCATCAACATAGGTGTTTTTACCTAGTAAGTCACTCGTAGTTATCCTAATGTGAGACGATATTTTGTAGCTATGAAAAAAGTAATTTGCTAGTATTCGTTCGATTTTTATCCAGTTAAACGAGGAGAAGCAATGCCCTCTCAATTGATGAGGACAAGTGCCGTCTTCGCTTTCTTGATTTCACTACTCTTTACTGGGGTAAGTTTTGCTTCCACCAGTACCGGCAGTTCCCATATGCTGCAGGAGTATTCTCTCAAAGGTGTGTCAACATCATTGCCTGATTTGAGAAAATATCCTTCGGGAACACAGCGTAAGAAAGCGTTTTTAAATGTCATTGTTCCTATTATTGAACAAGTCAATAATAAGATATTGCAGGATCGTGAGTGGTTACTCGCTCAACGTAAAGCCCAGCACTGGGGCAGCGCAGATTTAAAAAAACTGCGTGATATCTGTCAATACTATGGCATTACATGTACCAGTCCAAAAAAGGTAAATTGGGATTCGTTAATGGCTCGCGTTGATATTGTTCCGACACACTTTGTCGCAACTCAAGCAGCTACAGAATCTGGCTGGGGAACATCAAAATTGGCACAACAAAATAATAATTTATTCGGCATGCGGTGCGCAAGTCAGTCTTGCAATAATGTACCAGGGAAAACCAAAGGCTATGCAGCCTACCCTGATATTGAAGGCTCTGTAATTGCTTATGTGCGTAATCTTAATACGCACCGTGCTTATACTTCGTTGCGTTCATCAAGAGCACAACAAAGAATGACACAACAGCAACTTGATTCGCGTCAGTTAATCACTGACTTAAGGGGATATTCAGAACTTGGTTCAAGTTATAACGATTATCTCACCGAAATGTTCGACTCAAATAAAAAACTGATCTCTCAAGTTCAGTTGCAATCGAAGCCGAATAGTTAAGCCTTAATAGGCTTTCATAATGAAAAAAGCCACTTTTCTGTATAAGGAAAAGTGGCTTTTATTTATCACAATATAATCTTTTGATTGAAAGCCTGCTAAGAATTCATAATATATGGGTAAACATGTTTGATATGACTTTTGAACCATACCCTTAGAGCCATTTATGAATTTTTTTTCATTCGAGTTTCTCGGAGCCTTTATTAGCTTTTTTGTTGTCTATTGGCTCTTCCAAAAGCAGGTCAAAATACAAAATATCTTACTTATAACAGTAAGTTATGGGTTCTTATTTTATGCGGATTATCGTCCTGCGATAGTCTTATTAAGTTATACACTCTGTATTTATTTAATTACCAACATATTAACCCGATATACTTCGGCTAAAGTTATTTATTGGCTATTAGGTATATTAGTTGCCATTTACTTTACCCTTTTTAAATATTACTCATTTTTCCAAGAATCTTTAACTCAAGTTTTCCAGCAATGGGGACTCAGCGTTGAGCTCCCACTGATTGAGTTACTTGCGCCATTAGGGCTCTCTTTTTATATTTTTCATTCCGTTAGTTATGTGGTTTCTGTTTGTAAAAAAGAAATCCCCAAAGCCCCGTTTCTTGATGTCGTGCTCTATCTGTGCTTTTTCCCTAGTATTGTTGCAGGGCCAATTAATAGAGCTAAAGAGTTTCTACCTCAAATTCAAGCGCCAACCCGAAAGATCATTGATTATAAAGGGGCGTTAATGCTTATTGTCTTAGCCATCATGAAGCTATTTTGGTTAAGCGGCTGGTTTTCGACTAACTATGTTGATCCGGTATTTAATGCACCCGATTTGGCGCAGAGTGGACAAGTATTAACTGCGATTTATGCTTATGCATGGCATATCTATTTTAACTTTTCGGGTTATACCAACCTAGTAACAGGCATTGCATTATTACTTGGATTTGTGGTTCCTCGTAACTTCAATGCACCTTATTTAGCGATTAACTTAGCGGACTTCTGGCGTCGTTGGCATATTAGTTTATCAACCTTTATTCGTGATTACGTCTATATTCCTTTAGGGGGAAATCGCAAAGGTGCGATAAGACAAAATTTTAATGCTTTTGCAGCTATGGTTATTTCAGGCTTATGGCATGGCGCAGCAATGACCTTTATTATTTGGGGTGCTATTCATGGTATTGGTGTGGTGTTATTAAATATTAAACACCGCCTGTTCCCTGCGCGTAAAAATGCGGCACCTAACTTTTTATCTTCATTAAATATGTTGTTGTCATGGATAATTACATTCCATTTTGTCTGTTTTGCTTGGATATTTTTCCGCAGCCAAACTGTTAGTGATGCAATAGTACTTATCCAACAACTTTTTAGCGCAGGTGCTTGGGCCTCATTACAAGCGCAAGGATTAACGCTAACAATGTTCTGGGGTTTATTCCTCCTCTATCCGTGTTTTGTCACATTAAGAGAAGTTATTATCCGACTTGAACGTAGAATACCGTGGTATGTCTATCCAATTCCTTTAGCACTTATTTTGACAGTCATTTTTATGTTGTCTCCTGATGGGGTTCCGGGGTTTATTTATGCCAGCTTTTGATTTCTGTTCAAATTTAAAAAAGACAGCAAAAGTTGCTTTTATGGCACTTGCAACTGCCTTGTTACTCATTTGGCTAAACCAAACCTCGTTAGAGCGTTTTTGGCAACAGCAATATCATCGTCCTGCACCTTGGTCTGGATTATCTAATCATTACGGGTGGCAAATTGGTGGTCAATTACGTGACGGAATTTTTATTGCTGCTGAAAGTTATGGTGATTATCTACGCATTCATCACCCAGATAATCAAGCCAAACCGAGGGTGAAAGTCGATGTGACTGAACAATTGCCAGAAGGCTTTGCTGTGGGACTGCATTTTTTCAATGGGTATACTCGTCCTGCTTATCAGCTAACTCAGCGCTTTCCGCAATTATTGCAACGACAACATGCCAAAGGTGCATTACCCTATATGTCAGCAACAGACATTTCTAATGCTGCTTTAGAAGCACCAAAACCGATAGTACAAAAAACCGAAGTCATTTTATTACCAAAAGATAAAGTCTTATTTGCTGGCGACTCAATGATGCAAGGTGTTGCACCTTTACTTAAACGCCAGCTTCAATCTGATTATAAAATCAGTAGCATCGATTTAAGTAAGCAAAGCACAGGTTTAGCTTACCCTCGTTTTTTCAATTGGCCACAGACCATTGCCAACCGTTTAGCAAGCGACGATTCCATTAAGCTTTTAGTTGTCTTTTTAGGGCCTAACGATCCTTGGGATATGCCACCTGACGGTGGTGGCCGTTATCTTAAATTTGCCAGCGAAGCTTGGGAGTCACTTTATCGCGCCCGTGTTGCTGGCATTATGGAAAATGCGCGCCAAAATAATGTTACTGTCATTTGGATAGGCCCGCCTAATATGCGCAAACAGAAGTTATCAGAAGGTATGGCTTATCTTGATAATCTTTATCGCGAAGAGGCCGAAAAACAGGGCGAAATTTATCTTTCTGTCAATGATATGTTTAAATACAAGAAAGATATTTACTCTGATTATATGGGTGATGGCAGCAGCCAAGTAAAATTACGTGCTGGCGACGGGATCCATTTCAGTTGGAAAGGCCAGCAAATTATTGCCCAACACGTATTCTCGCGAATTCATCTTCAAGAAGAACCGAAAGATGAAACCGTAGATAATGTAGATACAAAAGATAAAAATATGGTTATCTCAAATGAAACAAATAACGCACATCCTTGAGCGTAGAACCTTAGTCGGTAGCGCAATTATACTGGCTTTAGTTTCCCTCTTAGTGGCTTGTAATCAAGAGCAAGAAAAAACTGTTAAGCTGCCAACACCAACTGTGTTGCCAGCTGATGGTTCAAGACAGCTTTATAATTATCATGACCCGAACTTTACTCGTTTTGTGCAAAAGCTAAAGCAAGGCCATCAGACTGTACATATTGTTCAGTTAGGTGATTCGCATACTGCGGCTGATTTCTTTAGTGGCAAGTTACGTGATCGTTTTCAGGCGGATTATGGTAATGCGGGGATTGGTTTTGTGCCACCCAATACTATCCCGGGGCAGCGTACTGCCAATATGCAATATCAAAGTGATAAAAAGGCCTGGACGTTACTTTCAAGCCGCAAAGATAGTGATCCTGATTTCCCACTAGGTGGATTTATCAGTGAGCCTCAAGCAAAATGGGCAAAAATACAGTTATCAGAAAACCCAGTGACTCAGCAACGCTATCAATTACAAGCGTTATATAAAGCCCCTACAGCAGCGCAAATAAGTGTTCAGTCGTCAAATTCACGAACACTATCGTTATCGCAAACTCATGGTGAATGGCGATTTTCAAACCCTACACCAGTCACCTTCCCAGTGAATGTTACGCTAAATAAAAGCCAACCAGTAAAATTAGGAGGGTGGTTAATTAGCAATCAAAAGCCGGGAGTGATGCTATCTACTTTAGGTATTAATGGTGCAACTATTAATATGATGGATAAATGGGGTAGCCAATGGACGGAAACGTTAGGTCAATTACATCCTGATATGGTGATTTTGGCTTATGGCACCAATGAAGCCTTTAACGATACTTTTGATTTAGTCGCTTATCGTCAACAGTTAACCAATAAAATTCGCCAAATTCGCCAACAAGCCCCTAATAGCGCAATTTTATTAATTGGCCCTTCCGACTCTATCAAAAATAAAGAAGCGCCAGATTGTCGCTCTCAACAGCCACAATGGCTGACTGATATTGTAAAAATCCAAAAAGAAGTTGCTCAGCAAGAGAAAACGCTATTTTGGGATTGGCGTAATTATATGGGTGGTGAATGTTCCATTAAAGCATGGGCAATTTATGATTTAGCGCGACCAGATGGTGTCCATCTTACTCGCGAAGGTTATGAAAGCAGCGCAAATACCTTATATGGACAGTTATCAGCACTAATCAAAAAAGGCTAATTTGGCTTTTATGATGACTAAAAAGGAGCTTCTTGCTCCTTTTTTAATTTTAGTAACAAAAATCACTAAATTATTTAGTTATTGAAGGATCCCAGCAATACATCAACATATTTAATCACATTAACGCTGGCTTGTTCCATTTGCTCAATATAGTGTTTTACTGCATTTTCATCACCGATTAAATTTGCAGCTAATGCCTGACGTCCACATTGGTGCACTAATTTATGTGGTTCTTCTAAACGGCGAAAAGCTTCTGTGCCGGCAAATTTACGTCCATCACCTTGGTAATACCATTTTCCTAAGCGACATTCAGTATGTTGATTAACACAATTTTCATCATCATTATTGAGTAAATGAACATAAATCGCTTCTTTCCACAAAACATGATCAAGTTTAACGGTGTTAAAAAATTGCTGCATCGACATAAATTGGCAGATATGTTTAAGCTCACCTGCATGTTCTGCAAGCGCACTTAAGTTTTCATGCCCTTCAGTAACAATTTTTTTAACTTCTTGTAATTGTTGCTGATTTTTTAATGTATTTTCTTTTACCGGAATAAATCGAGAACTGACATTATTATTAATTGTCGCAATAGCCGAAGCTTGGCGCTGAATTTCTAACGACAGTTTTTTCATTTCTTGAGCTAATACTGAAAAACCCGCACCCTCTCTACCAATATGTCCCGCTTCAATGGCTGAATTAATAGATAAAATATTTGCCTGACTTGAAAGCCGGTCAATATTGCTTGCGCTGTCTTTGATTTTTTTTAACCAACTAGAGAAGTTTTCAATTTCTTCATTGCTATGGGTAAAATGCCCATCAATTTCATTTAAAAATGAAGCCAATGATTGAGCATTATCTAACATGTCATGAAATAGTTGCTCCATCTCATCTAATAATACAAGCCTATCATGGAGCTTTTGACTGGATGTCAAAATGGAATCTCTGATAAGAGTAATCGTATGAATATTACAATCAGTATGTTGAATAAACAGCGAATTATAATCGACCATAAAGTTATGATCTCCACCTTGTTCTCTAAGCAAATAAGCCTGTAGATTAATTAGCTGCTAATTATTTTCTGTCATAATTTATCGTTATTTATAGCAATGAAAAATGGCACATACATTGATGTGCCATTTCTAAAAAAGTGAATACTCTTTTTTATAAGAAGGCGAAGAAAACCATACCAATAATCGCCCCTGTCGTTCCTAAAATCGTTTCCATCAATGACCACGTTTTTAAGGTTTGTGATTCTGTCGCACCGGTAAATTTACCGTATAACCAGAAACCAGAATCGTTTACATGACTTAAAATAATAGAACCACCCGCGATACAAATAGAAAGTGCAGCCATTTGTGCACCGCTATAGCCTAGCTCGCCAATAACGGGTAAAACTAAGCCCACTGTTGTTAAACAAGCAACTGTCGCGGAGCCTTGAATCACTCGCACTGCGCCCGCTAATACAAAGCACGCTATTGCAATTGGCATTCCTGCACTAATTAATGAATTACCTAAAGCAGGGCCTACACCAGAATCGACCAATACTTGTTTAAAAACGCCCCCCGCACCGGTAACTAATAAGATAATACCCGCAGGTTGAATAGCAGCAGAGCAAATCTCCATCACCTTTTCTTTACTCATACCACGGCGAATCGCTAAGCCATAAATCGCAACTAAACAAGCCACTAAAATCGCGATAAAAGGATGACCAATAAATTCTAAGATATTGTATAAACGAGTACCTTGCTCAACAAAACGCGCGCCAATGGTTTTACATCCCACTAAAATTAAAGGGAAAAGAACCAAGGCAAGACTAAAACCAAAAGAAGGCATTTTGTTATGACCTAAACTTGGTTCTTCTAAATCTTTTGGTAATTCTAATGTAACGTAACGACTAATAAAGTTACCAAAAATAGGGCCTGCAAGTAACATACTTGGAATTGCTGCAGATAAACCGATTAAAATCATCCAACCGAAATCAGCACCCATCTGGTCAGCTAATAACATTGGTGTAGGGCCTGGTAATAAGAAAGCGGCCGCTGCTGCAACACCCGCAAAAAGAGGAATAGCCATTTTAACGACATTGCCGCCAGTTCGACGAGCAACAGCAAATACCACACCAATTAATAGCACCACTGCCACATCAAAAAATAAAGGTAACGCACAGATAAGACCCGCAATACCTAACGCATAGTTAGCGCGCTTTTCACCAAAGTATTTTAATAATCGAACTGCTATTTGGTCTAATGCACCGGTTTCGTGTAGCACCTTACCGAACATGGCCCCCAATGCGACCACGATAGAGAGAAACCCAAGTGTACCTCCCATCCCGTTTTGCATAGTTTGAGTGATTTTTTCTAACGGCATTCCTGAAAAGATACCGGCACCAATAGCAACAATCATTAAGGCGATAAAGGCATGTAAGCGTGCATACATAACAAAAAAGAGTAGCAGTAATACAGAACCAACCGCAGTTAATACAAGCGTTAAAGTGCTCATACTTTATTCTCCTCAGAAAGCGCCGTTACTGATTTAACGGTGTTGATTACTTGTTTGATAACCGCATCAAGAGGCGCTGAAATATCAATTTCATACACATCTTTTTCATCTTTCGTTGGTTCTTCTAATGTTTCAAACTGTGTCACTAGCATTTGAGGTTTAAAGAAGTGCCCTTTACGTGCTTTTAAGCGACTTTCGATCAGAGAATAATCACCTTTTAAATACAAAAAGTGTAAGCATTGGTTGCCGTCTCTTAGCAAATCGCGATACTGCTTTTTCAATGCAGAACAAACAATTAGTGAAACTTCATTAGTACGTTGCATCGCAAAGGCGGCATCGTTTAATGCTTTTAGCCAAGGTTTACGATCTTCATCATTTAGCGCATTACCTGACGCCATTTTGGTGATATTGGCACGAGGATGAAGAAAGTCTCCATCTAAAAATGCAGCGCCTGTATGTTGTGCAACACCACTTGCCACTGCAGATTTACCGCTGCCTGATACCCCCATTAAAATGAACACATGGTGTAGGGATTGGGTATCGCTCATATATTGCTCCTTAAGGCAGACATTGATGTCTTTTTCTTGTAATGTTACCCGTAACTGTTACGGGTAACATTACCTGAACAGTGAAGATAAAAACAACAGCGAAAGTAAACTAAGAAGTGAAAATGTGAAGTTACTCGCAAATGAATATCGAGTAATCAACAAAGTTACAACAAATTGCCTTATTACTGATAAATTTTTGCGACATTATCTCACGCCTGATAAAGAACAATATCTCATAAAACCGACAACTCGCTTATAAAGATAAAGAAAGCAAAATATGATTAAAAACTTATGACAATAAAAAACCCTATTATTTTTATATAATAATAGGGTTAAAAAAATTTCCTGATTTTTTTAATATAAATCAATCACCTAATAATACTATATACTTTCGCCTGTAATAATGCGAAAACCAACGTCAATAATTTGTCCACGAGTCATTTTGCCTTTCATTCGTTTAAGTAATAAATCAGCGGCTTGCTGACCCATTTCATCACGAGGCGTAAAAATACTGGCTAAACGTGGCGTCATTACTTGACCTACATCATGACCATGAAAACCAGATATCGCTATCTCATTAGGTACGGCAATACCTACACGCTGACATTCAAACACAGCCCCGATAGCAATATCATCATTGGTACAATAAAGCCCATCTAAATCAGGATATTGCTGACGTGCGGCGTGTAATAACTCAGCACCTAATGAATAAGAAGAACTTTTAGGTGTCATCACATTGCCTGTTGGTAGGTTGGCATTATGCATCGCTTTTTCATAGCCTTGCAAACGCATAATTGTACGCTCATCCTGCCTTGCTCCGAGGTAAATCACTCGCTTACAACCACGTTGGATCATCTCATTTACCATTTGGTAAGAGGCTTCAACGTTATCTAATCCCACCGCAGAATCAAAACACGGGGATACACTATCCATAATTTCAACAACAGGAATACCCGCTGTTTCTAGCATTTTTAAGGTTCTAGGTGTGTGATGACGTTCGGCAAGAATAAGCCCATCAATATTATAAGAGAGCAAAGAAAGCAGACGTTCTTCTTCTTTTTCAGCACGATAACCATAGTGCGCTAACATGGTTTGATAACCATATTTATCCGTTACCGACTCAATGCCTCGGATAACTTCAGCAAACACTTGGTTAGTCAGCGAAGGCAATAAAACACCTATCGCATGGCTAGTCGCGTTAGATAAAATATCGGGAGCACGATTAGGAATATAATTAAGGCTATCTAATTCACGAGCGATTTTTTCTCGTAAAGCTTCAGAGACCTGTTCTGGATTACGCAAAAAACGACTTACTGTCATTTTAGTGACACCAACTCGATCCGCAACATCCTGTAATGAGGGGCGTTTTTTCTTCATTTTATATCGTAGTTATCCGCAAACATCATCATTATTACTATGCGTTTTATTTTTCAATAAATCGATTATATCCCTACGTTATACACTATTTTGCATAAAGTTTATCGGCTGTGTAGTGAGATTTGATTTTGTCTGCCAATCCCTTGACTTAAACCAAGAGAAATATAGTATCTTTCGCTATATAATAGATGAAATAACGATATCAATATAACAGTGTAAAATTATGGCTATCAATCGACGATTATTTCTTACCTACCTCACAACTATCGCAACACTTTCAGCACTGCCTCACTCCGTAAGAGCGGCAATTACATCTCGTATCGCCGCACAGTTTGGACATATACCCGCACCTGATGCTATTCATCGGGTAATCAGCGCAGGTCCACCAACAGATCAACTATTACTGGCGTTAACGCCTGAAAAACTGTTGGGTTTTTCCTCGCTAAGTTTAGAAAAAAGCCCAATATTTGCTGAAGGATTACGTCAATTACCTCGCTTAGGCCGGCTTTCAGGGCGAGGAAGCACACTCTCTTTAGAAGCATTAATGAGCTTAGCTCCCGATATTATTCTTGATGTGGGAAATGTTGATGAAACCTACCGTTCATTAGCAAAACGCGTATCAGAGCAAACGGGTATCCCTTATGTTTTGATTGATGGCACACTAAAAGATAGCCCAGCACAATTAAGACAAACTGGAGCCTTGTTAGGGGTAAATGAAAAAGCAGAAACGCTGGCATTAATTGCTCAACAATATATTGATGATGCGTTGTTGTTTGCTTCACAGCAAAAAGAGAAACCTCGTTTTTATCTTGCTCGAGGAGCAAAAGGGCTACAAACAGGAGCCAGAGGTTCTATTCATACCGAAGCAATTGAAATGCTTGGTTTTGAAAATGTGGTAGATGTACCTGATTTTACGGGACTAACTGATATTTCACCCGAACAGCTATTAATGTGGGATCCCGAAATTATCATCACACAAGATGAAAATGCCTATCAGCAAATCACACAAGACTCAATATGGAAAAGCACCCAAGCCGTTAAAAACAAACATGTACTGCTATTTAAAGGGCTGCCTTTTGGCTGGTTAGATGGGCCCCCTGGTATTAATCGTCTATTAGGTATGCGTCGTTTGCAAAGTCATTTTGACCCTCGATTAGAAAAATCAGCCGCTAATGATTTACAAAACTATTTTGCTCATTTTTACCATACGCAATTAAATGCTGAGCAATGTCAGCAATTGCTGGGGTCTTCATGAGTCAATCGGCGCGCATCACGCTTTTGTTGGCGTTATTTTTTCTTACTGCGTTAATCGCTATTACGAGTGGTAAGTATTCACTTACCACTCATGAGCTGTGGACACTCATCAGCAACAAAATTTCAGGTAGTCTTGAGTATAGCCGTACTGAGACCGTTTTTTGGCAAATTAGACTTCCTCGTGTCTTAGCCGCCATATTAATTGGTGGTGGGCTAGCATTAGCGGGGGCGGCATATCAAGGGATGTTTCGTAATCCATTAGTTTCCCCTGATATTCTAGGTGTTTCATCCGGTGCGGGTGTTGGTGCGGTTTTAGGTATTTTTCTTGGTCAATCGATGCTCTCTATTCAGCTTTTCGCCTTTGCTGGCGGGCTTGCTACGGTTGCCCTCGTTTACTTTATTGCCAAATTAGCACGACAACACGATCCTGTTTTATCTCTGGTTTTAGTCGGAATTGCCATTAGCGCATTATGTGGCTCTGCCATTTCGTTAATGAAAATTCTCGCAGATCCTTATACTCAACTGCCTTCCATTACATTTTGGTTGCTAGGAGGACTTTCTGCGATTACGGCTTCTGATTTGTTCTCTGTCGCACCACTGATGTTGATAGGTTTTATTCCTCTAATTTTACTTCGTTGGAGAATGAACATACTCAGTTTATCCGATGAAGAAGCACGATCACTCGGATTAAATGTTGAAGTCACACGGCTTGTGTTTATTCTTTCAGCGACATTAATTACGGCAAGTGCTGTCTCTATTGCGGGAATTATTGGTTGGTTAGGATTAATCGTTCCCCATATTGCTAGATTGTTAGTGGGTGCCAACTTTAGTCAACAGTTGCCTGTTTCCTTGCTTGTAGGTGCAATAATGCTGTTAATCACTGACACCTTAGCCCGTACTATCGCCAATATTGAACTTCCTTTAGGCATTTTAACGTCAGCTATTGGTGCTCCATTCTTCTTGATGTTATTACTCAGAACAAGGAGAGATGGATGATTATTGCGAAAGCGGATCAACTCGCTATTGGTTATAAAAATAAAGCCTTAATAACAAATCTCTCATTTAGAATCAAACAAGGGCAAATTATCTGCCTATTAGGGGCAAATGGCTGTGGTAAAACGACATTAATGAGAACCTTGCTGGGCTTATTACCTACAATCAGTGGCACGATTACGATAGCGGATAAATCGCTAACAAAGTGGTCACCAACAGAGTTAGCCAAAGTCATTGCTTATGTGCCACAAGCTAGCCATATTCCCTTTGCTTTTAATGTAATCGATATGGTGATTATGGGGCGTGGTGCGCATTTATCTTTTTTTTCTATGCCTAATAAACAAGATAAAGCCATGGCGATGGAAACCTTAGAAATGCTTTCGCTTTCTCATCTCGCCAATAGAACCTTTGATACCCTAAGTGGCGGCGAAAAACAGATGGTATTAATTGCGCGAGCATTAGTGCAAAAACCGCAGCTACTGGTGATGGATGAACCAGCTGCGAGCTTAGATTTTGGTAATCAAATCAAGTTACTTACTCAAGTTAAAGCATTAAAACAGCTCGGGATTAGTGTATTTATGTCCACTCATCACCCACAACATGCGGCAATATTGGCTGATGATGTCATTTTGCTCACATCACATACTCACATTTTGCAAGATAGTCCTAATATTTTACTGACACCCGATAATTTAGCGCACCTTTATGGTGTAAAACCAACAGATATTCAGGCGCATTTTCACGCCTACTCAGATAATAAAAACAGAATATAGGCAAGAATATGAATACGATAGAAACAACAGATTTTGATGAACTATATAAAAACCATATGGTACAGGCAGAAAGAACCAAAAAAGAGCCTGAACATTGGGATAAACGTGCTGAAAAAATGGCAGAAACCTGCGCTAATCCTAACGATCCTTATTTAATTAAATTTCGTGAAATGATGGATTTTACCGGCGCTGAAACATTACTTGATGTCGGTTGCGGCCCCGGCTCTATAAGCATTCACGTTGCAGATAAATTCAAACAAATCATTGGTATTGATTACAGTACTGGGATGTTAACTGTTGCTAAGCGCAGAGCCGAACAAGCAGGCATTAATCACGCGCAATTTATCACTTGCTCATGGGAAGATAACTGGGATGAACTGCCTCGTTGTGATATTGCCGTTGCTTCTCGTTCTACGCTTGTAATGGATTTAAAAACCGCACTGATTAAGCTTAATCGCCAAGCCAAACTGCGTGTTTATACAACTCATACGGTTTCACCAACCTTTGTTGATCAACGTATTATTCGCTTGTTAGGCCGTGAAGTTCCTACTCTGCCCACCTACATTTATGCGGTTAATATGCTTAATCAAATGGGTATTCACCCTAGAGTTGATTACATTCGTAGTCGTAATTGTCAAAGTAATTTCAATACACTAGAGCAATTTATTGAAGGTATTAATTTCTCAGTAGGTCCATTAAGTGAAGATGAAATCGCCCGTTTACAAAAATATCACCACGAGAGTATTAAAAATGGTGTTTCACTGATTTCGCCAACCCGCGATTGGGCGATGGTCTCTTGGGATGTGGTACCTGAAAGTGAGTTATTATTATGATTTATTACCCTGATGCCTTTTTAGATAACCTATTGATGGAAGATATTCAATATGGTGATTTAACAAGCCGCGCGCTGAATATTCAAGACAAGCTGGGGATTATGACCTTTACACGCCGCGAAGCAGGCTGTATCAGCGGTATTGAACTTGCTCGTCGCTTACTTGAAAAACTAGGCTTAAACATAACAACTCATCTGCAAGACGGTAATTTTGCCGATCAAGGTGCTTTGCTAATTACCGCGGAAGGTCGTGCCGATGCGCTTCATCAAGGCTGGAAAGTGGTACAAAACGTATTAGAGTGGAGCTGTGGTGTTAGTGATTATATGGCGAAAATGTTAGCTATTTATCATCGCTATCAACCTAAAGGACAAATTGCTTGTACACGCAAAAATATCCCTAATACTAAATTGCTTGCGACACAAGCAGTGCTTGCAGGAGGTGGAATTATTCACCGCCAAGGCTGCTCAGAAACTATTTTACTGTTTGATAATCATCGTCATTTTTTAGTTGAACCCGATAATTGGGCGCTGCATGTTAAACAATTACGCCAAGCAGCCCCTGAAAAAAGCATTGTTGTAGAGGCCGATGATATTGAACAAGCAAGAGAAGCGTTAAAAGCTCAACCAGATATCTTACAGCTCGATAAGTTCTCTATTGAAGATATCGCACTACTTCAACAAGAAGCGCCTAGAACTGCCCCTCATTGCCATCTTTCATTGGCTGGCGGTATTAATCTTCATACGATAGAAAAATATGCACAAACAGGCATCACCTTAATGGTAACGTCTGCACCTTATTATGCTCCACCGGCAGATATTAAAGTTCGTCTGCGCCCAAAAGATTAAATAAAAATAGCAACTTACAAGTTAGTAAGTGTTTACGTATTTAGTCAATAATAAACAAAGGCAATGCGCGTTGTAAATACAGTGAAGTAAGCTACAAGGAGGCGGTAGTGTCGGCATAGAGGAAATCTCGCCGTACTTGAGTCACTTTCAACGCGATGAATTTGTTTGATAAGCAAACCGAGTACTTACAAGTTAGTAAGTGCTCATTTTATTTATTTTTACGCATATCGTTATATAAAAATTTATATATAGATTGTGAATTGAGATTGGAATGATGAAATTAAAACCTCTATGCTGCTGTTTATCTCTTGCCCTACTACCAAATATTACACTTGCTGATACTACTTATGGTCAATCAACGCCTGACTTACTCACGGTTTGGAGTAGCCCAATTGCAGCCAATCCAGATGTGCTAACGCAATCACAAATGCTGGAACAAAATAAAGTTAATGCGGCACAAGCCATTTCAACATTACCCGGCGTTGTGATGCAAAAATCAGGTAATCGCAATGAATACACCATTAAAGTACGTGGATTTGATAGCCGCCAAGTACCGGTATTCTTTGATGGTATTCCTACTTATGTACCTTATGACGGCAACTTAGATTTAGCGCGTTTTACCACAAATGATCTTGCCAGCATCGAAGTTAACAAAGGCTATACCTCATTACTGCAAGGCCCGAACTTAATGGGTGGCGCGATAAATATCACCACAGCAATACCGAAAAAACCATTAGAAGGTAGCATTGCTTATTCTCAAGGTTTTGCGCGTGGCGCTGATTACGCACACAATATGAGCGCACGTTTAGGCGTTCGTAACGAACTTGGCTTTATTCAAGTTAGCGGCAGTCAATTAAAACAACGCTTTACACCTATCCCGGGTGCTGATGAAAATAATGAGAACGCCGGAACACATGGCCGTCGTGCTAACTCAGCGACTGACGACAAACGCGGCATGATAAAAATAGGCTGGACTCCGCGCGCTTCTGATGAATATACCTTCACTTATATTAAACAAGATGGCGAAAAAAATAGCCCACCCAATACCAGCAGTAATGCGAAAGGCAAATATAAATATTGGGCATGGCCTGATTACAATAAAGAGAGTTTTTATTATAACGGGGTAACGCAAATTACAGATGGCATCAATCTGCAAAGTCGCGCCTATCACGATAAATTTGAAAATACTCTCTATATGTATCCTAAAAAAGGCAACTACGTTGACTATAGCCATTACGACGATTACAGCACGGGCGCAGCATTACAATTAGGCATTGATGCACGCGAAAATGACCTGCTCTCTTTTGCTGCGCACTGGAAAGATGACGTTCACCGCTCTCAAAAAGAAAAAGGTGGCGATTGGATGCGCTATAAAGACAGAACATGGTCACTTGCTTCTGAATATCAATGGGCTGTGACTAATGATTTAGATTTAGTCGGTGCAATTAGCTATGACTGGCGTGATAGTGTTGATACTGATAAAGGCGCTGACGATAACAAACAAACCGCATTTAACTGGGAGATGATGGCAAAATACACCTTAGTTAATAATGATGCGGTTCGTTTCTCTGTTTCTGATCGTAGCCGTTTACCTACACAAAAAGAGCGTTACACCACGGAAAAACCAAAAGATGGCTCAAAAGGAATTATCAATCCTGATTTAGATCCTGAAC
The DNA here is from genome assembly GCF_004116975.1 of Proteus hauseri. Taxonomy (NCBI): domain Bacteria; kingdom Pseudomonadati; phylum Pseudomonadota; class Gammaproteobacteria; order Enterobacterales; family Morganellaceae; genus Proteus; species Proteus hauseri. The sequence continues at coordinate 1,074,998 of NZ_CP026364.1, forward strand.
GCGCACTCTCTTTCGATTTAACCTATGAAGGACATATCAACGATAAATGGGGTTATCAAACAAGTGTTTATTATAATCGTGTAAGTGATGCGATTATGGCTCACACAGTTTATCGCAATGGCACGGCTTTTTTCCAAAATCAAAATAGCGGACGTATTGATTATGTTGGTTTAGATTTAGGTACAAAGGGGAATGTGGCTGATTGGTTAGAACTTGGCTTAAATTATAGCTATATCCATAGTGACCCTAAACAAATTGAACACATCGAAGGCTTACCAAAACACAAAGCTTATATGTGGGTTACTTTTATTCCCGTTGAACAAGTTCGCTTTACTATTATGGAAGAAGCACAAGGCTGGACTTATAACCGTATTGATGAAGATGACAAATTGGCAGGCTATGCAAAAACAGATCTTCGTTTAGATTATGATTTTGGTTATGGCATTTCTGCTAATGCATCAATCAATAACCTGTTCGACAAATCTTATGAATATACTCAAGGTTATATGGAAGATGGCCGTAATTACTGGTTAGGCGTTGAATATAAATTCTGATCATAATTTTGTGATTTAAATAAACGCGCTGCTATTTTATAAATAACAGCGCGTTTTTATCATTCATAATATAACTATCATTTTTTATTCCATTAATAAAAAATTAAAAACGTAAAAAACCTTTGGCCATTTCTAATAAAGCATTCATTGTACTACTGACGATTTTAACAAAGTTATCAAAATTACTATTAGTGGCACTGTATTTTTTAGATAATTCTTCTAGATTAGTATTTACTCTTTTTTCTAGTGCATCTAATGATTTTTTAAACAAGTCAAACTCTGCTTGCAATATATCAACTTTTTTATTTATTCTATTATCTAGATCTGCTATCATTTTATCTAAATCAGAAAAATCAATAGATACAATAATCTTCAAATATATATTTGGTGGAGTAGAAGCGTGATTATTATTTGATGTATTTAGACCTTTTACCCCAGTTAATAGCTCTATTATTGTATGTATTATTTCATTTGCAGCCGCATTACTTTCATATGTCATCTCGTTATTATTCAATATACGATTAAACTCACCATTATCCTTATGTGCAAAACTAGCTTCAAATTGATAAAAATATCCATCCAAATTTGGAGCATTAGCGCTTAATTTTTTCACGCTTTGAAGTTCATTATAAAATTTTTCAAAGTCTATATTAATATATCCATCTTTACCACCTGCTTTTTTATATTTACTTAGTGATGACATTGCATCTTTTAAAGTATTAACATATTTCATGTAGTTTGAAAAACATCTTTTAAAACATCAAGATAATCATTCTTCCCTGTAATGATTGAGTTTTTAACTTCGTTAAAAAAATCATGTAATGAATCCGATGAAGAAGTATTGTTAGCATCAATGTTTTGAATTAATGATATTTCTTTTGCTAACACTCTTGCATTATTATTACTCTTAGCATAAATAATTTCATTAATTATTTCACTCTCTTAAATTGAGTAATTATTTTTAATATCAATAGGAGCGTTAATATCAAAATTATTAATTTTATATTTTAATTGATCTTTAACTTTATACTCTTCTTCAATAAATGCAGCATAATCTGCTTCATTGCTACCTTCACCTATAATATAGTCACTTCCTTTGTTAAGCTTATTTCTATTTAATCTATCCTTCATTTTATTTACATTATCACTTAAATCATTATTGACTGGATTTAACATTATTAACCTCTTATATTGCGTACAATAAAGAAGCAACTCAAAGTATAAAAATAAAATTTATTCTAAGAATTGCATATTAAACACCAGCATAATTTGTATCTATTTTCTCAAAACTATAAAACTATAATTATAAATTATATATAAAAGACTAAAAACGTAAAAAACCTTTAGCCATTTCTAATAAGGTATTCATTGTGCTACTAACGATTTTAACAAAGTTATCAAAGTTACTATTTGCCGCACTGTATTTTTTAGAAAGTTCTTCTAGGTTTGTATTTATTTTTTTCTCAAATGCATCGATTGATTTTTTTATTAAATCAAATTCAGTTTGTAATATGTCTTTAGAGTCGTTAGCTATAGCATGTTGCAACTTTATTACATCTGAAAAGTCAGTTGTCAAACTAAAATAGATACGAGTATAAGGATCTTTTGATCTATCCTCTTTCTTAAATATTAACCCTTTAATTTCACTTAATGTTTTTTCTACTGCTTGTATATTTTGGTTAACAGCATCGTAATTTTCATAATAAATATTAACATCTTTAGAACCATCCTTAACTTTTCTGTTATATCCCCCTTACCATTACTTTCAAATGTTAAATGAAATTTCTTTATTGTTAAACCATCTGACATACTTTTTATTAGTTTATTTAAATCATTAAATAAATTGGTTGAATCAAATTTAATATATCCATCTTTACTTCCCGCTTTAACATGCTGGCTAAATGAAGATAATATAGTTCTTGCCTCATTGACATAATCCATATATTTAGAGAATATGTCTTTTAGTATATCTAATCCATCACACTTACCTACCACTATAGACTTTTTAACTTCATTAAAAAAATCATGTAATGAGTCAGATGATGAATTATTTTTATCATCTGTATTTTGAATTAATGATATTTCCTCCGTTAACACTCTTGAATTATTACTATTTTTCGCATAATTATTTTCATTAATTATTGCAACATTTTTAAGCGAATAATTTTTTTCAATATTAACAACAGAGTTTATATCAAAATTATTAACTTGATATCTTAACTGTTCTTTTACTTTATATTTTTCTTCATTAAACTGCCCTAACTCTAACTCATTATTTAATTCATTAAAAATACTTTCACTGTCTCTTTCAAGAATTTTTTTATTTAATCTACTTTTATTTTCATTTATATTATTATTTAAATTATTAATCGCTGGATTTAGCATTATTAACCTCTTATATGCGTGCAATAAAGAAGCGACTCAAAAGATAAAAATAAATTTATTCTTAAGAGTTGCATGTTAAGTACCAGCATAATTTATATCTATTTTCTCAAAACCATCAAAATATAATTATAAAATATATATAAAAAACTAAAAACGCAAAAATCCCTTAGCCATTTCTAATAAAGTATTCATTGTACTACTAACAATTTTAATAAAATTATCGAAGTTGCTATTTGCAGCACTGAATTTTTTAGAAAGTTCTTCTAGATTTGTATTGATTCTTTTTTCTAGTGTATCGAGTGATTTTTTAAAAAGATCAAATTCAGTTTGTAATATATTACGACATTTTGCTTCTTCCTTTTTTCGATCATTTTCTTTTATGACCACACTCATTTCTGCTTCAATATCAAAGCCAGGCCTAGTCAAACCAAATAAACTTGTATTATTATATATTAATTCTTCTCTTTTTTCTTTTAGTTCTGATTCTGATAATATCCCTTTAATTTCAGACACACTAGTATCGATACTATCTATAAATTTATTAAAATCAGACAAGTCAATATTAGCGATTAATTTAATATCAATATTTTCTTTTATTTCTTTATCAACTTTCGTTATTTGTATTCCTTTTAACTCTTTTAATACTTTTTCAATAGTCATTATCGCATCATGAACTTGATTTTTATTACGATAAGATAATTTATTTCCATTTATTTCTCTTGTATAAACACCATGATTCTCATGTTCAAAAATAAAGTGGGCGTAAAAAAAAGAGTTTTCCCCTGTCATATTTTCATATTTATTCTTAATTTCACTTAATTTCTCATGAAACAATTTAAAATTCACACTAATATACCCATCTTTACTAGCCGATTTGGTGTATTGAGTTAACGCAGATATTACATTTCTAAGATCATTTACATAATTCATATAGCTTGAAAAATTATTTTTTAAAACATCTAAGTAATCATTTTTTCCTGCAACAATAGTGCTTTTCACTTCACTAAAAAAATCACGTAATGAATGTGATACTGGCGGTGTATTATTATTTACTTTAAGTTCTACTTGTTGAATTGTTGATATATTTCTTATTAAACTGTCAACATTACTATTATTAACTGCATATTTCCCTTCATTAATTATTGACTCTTCTGCTATAGAAAAATATTTTTTTGAATAATCTGGAACTTTAGGAATATAATCTTTTATTTTTTCCTCTAATTTTTCTTTTACGATCTCAATTTCTTTATTAAACTCCTCCTTTAAATTTTCTTCATTCGCTATTTCACATGAGTAATTTATATCTTCTTTTATATTGTTATTTTTATTTATATTAACTTCATTATTATTTTTATAACAGCTAGTTGGGTTTACCATTTTATCCTCTTAAAGTTGCAGCGATAGAAGATGCAGCATCTTGATTAGCCCGAATAATAGCATCCATTGCTTGCACTAGTGCTTTAACAATGTCTAATGCTTCTCGTTGAATATCATTATTGTTATTAGCAACTTGTCCCATAGCATGAGTTCTTGCTTCTAGCACTTTAATATCACCCTCTATACGGTGTGCATCCATTTGAATTGATTGGTCAACTATTTTTGAAATAGGATCAGCTAATGATGTAAAAAATGTACCCTTAATCATCATGGAGTTTGTATTTGTATTTGCAACCGTTGACTTTCCTAACCCTTTTATAGAGGTAAAAGCACCTATACCATGAATAGCCATTGAAACCGCAGCACTTGAGATAGCAGCACCTAACATAAGATCTGCTTTTTTATACAGATCGTTTTTCATTTTGTCTGCTATATCTAAACTTATTTGCATAAATAAATTACCGAGTTCTCTTGAAGATTCGTATTTTTTTATCATATTTTTTAAATACTGAATCATCAATCCGATAATACTCATCATCTCATCAGATAAAAAATTAAAATTACTTGATGATATTGGATTATTTTTTTGTAAGTTCTTATCGTTCTGTAACTGTTCAATTAAAGATTGTACATTTTCTACTTCAGCTTCTGGTTTTTTTAATTCAGGTTTAACCTTATTAATTTTCTCTTCACTTACTTCTACATTTTTAATAGCATTAAAAAAACTATCCTCATTATTTTTAAGTATATTATCATTTATTTTTTTAGTTTCAACGTCCTCTTTTTCACTAACTAAATCTGCAATAGTATTTTTTTTTAAACTTATATTACTTATATTAGTTGCCATATTCATATTTCTCCAAAAATATCAAATAGAGATATTTTTTATAATATTTGATTTGGTTTTATTACTAATAGATGATTGTTCACTCATTGCATTCAACATTTCAGTAAGTGACTCAACTTGTTCATGATAACTCTCCATTAATCTATCCATTAATAGTTGAATAATTTTTAAAATCTCCTCAAGCTTTTTACTTTCGGCTACGGAACGAATAATTTTATCTGTTATTGTTGCAGTATATATATTCACTATATTTGCAGCACTGGCTGTCATTAATTTTGATACCGCTAAAGTTTTATGTACTAAATTTAAAGCTTCTCCAGCAATATTCTTAGATAAAAATTTATTAAATGTTTTTAGCATCTCTTCCATAGCTTCAATAATAATTTTCTTAATCATTTTTCCTAGCATTGCTTCAAGAAAATCATTTAATATTCTCTTTAAAGTTTCTTTAACTTGTTCAGTAAAGACTTTTTGCGCAACACTTGTTAATGCATTAGAAGCTGGACCTGCCACAAAACTTAATGCAACAGCACCAATAAGAAGAGCAACTCCGGTAATTATTTTAATTGCCATTTTTAATTTATTTTTCATAGCCTCTTTCATTTTTTCTATCATGTCAGTAGGCATACCAAAATCTTTTAAGATATTGAGGCTTGTGTTCAACATATCAACAATGAAATCGGCAATTTTATCTATCGCCTCACCTATAGCTTCTGAAATAGGCTTCATCGCTTCTTCCATAAAAGAACTGCCATGAATAGCCTGATAAATCTCATCTGCGACAGTTAAAGTCACACTTGCTACCATCATCACAACCGCAACACCAACCAGTGCTAACGAAGCTCCTGCAGTAAAAATAGCCGCAACACCAGCAACAAGCGTTAAAAGTCCTCCTAATATCTTTAATCCAATACCAGCCCAAAATTGAATTTCTTCTTGTTTTTTAATTTGGGCTTTTTGATCTTCAATTTTCTCTTTTAGTGTTCTTGTTGTAACATCTTGCATCTCATCAAATAATTTTTGCTCACTTTCAGAACGTTGCAGCATGACTTTCATTGTCAGTTCACGAACTTTAGCTAACAAAAAGGTTAATAAAGCCATCCCAGACAAAGAATCAGACATTATTTCTAGTTCAATCTTACTTTGTACACCAACAATATTACGATATTGCTCTTGTAAACTAATTAAACCATCGCTAATTGATTTATCCTGGTTTTTATTAATCAATGCTTTCAGTTCATTGTGATGGGAAGAGATTGAACTTAGCTTATCTTCACTCATCACTACATTTGGCATAAATTTAAAAGCATTATCTAAGAAACTAGAAATTTGACTATATAAATTATCTAGTTCAGATAAATCAAACTTACTAATATCACTAGGTAAATTCATAAATGAAAAGTTGCTTTTTAAAAAACTTTCCATTTCTGCACGACTATTAATTTTCTTACTAAGAAGATCTTTTAAAACTGAATTTTTAATATTTTTATTAGCTAAAAATGCGGCGAGATCACTCTCTGTTGTAATTTTTCTATCCTTTATCTCTTTATTGATTTCCATCCAATAATCAATAAAAGCATCTTTATATTTATTTACTTTATCTAAAGTAGGTTTATAATTTTCTCTTAATCCATCAACGCCTTTAGAAAGATCTTTTAATCTATTTAGATAATATTCATATTTATCTGTATTTTTAATTTTATCTAAAATATTTTGGTGTATAAGGTTTTGATAAGATAATTGAAGGTATAAGAAGTCGTAAGTTGAGTTTTCTTTCTGCGATGGCTCAGTAATTAACTTCGGGGTTGGACTATTTTCTATCTTATTAGATAATTTATTTTGCTTATTGGATAATATCGATTCATATTTTTTTTCTTCTAAATTAGAACTTAATAAATTATTATTTTCATCATCATAAAAATTTTTTCGAACCGTTAATAATTCATTTTTTTTATTTCTAGATAAAGAACCCTCTGTCATATTAGAACTTTTCAAGATAAAACCTCCTTGTTTATCTTGAACAGAAAAAGCGCCAATCTTATACTTAGAATCAGATTTTAAATCAATTTTTTCATTGCTTTTTTCTTGTTCCAAAGGTGCTCTTAATATAGGTGCATCATTATGTTTTTTTTCATCTGAAAGTTTATATGTTATATAATGAGAATTAACAGTTGCAGCGACTCTTTGAGACTCATTAATATTATTTTTTTTCATTTTCTCCACTTCATGACTAATCAAAGAGGAGAAAACTCCCTTTATATTATGGTCACTATTTATTTTCTCACTCATATTGTTCTTCCTTATTAGTTTCTTCAATAAGAATAAGTGGTATATCTTTTAATGACTCTAAATAAACTTTGGCTTTTTCTTTTATTGATTTATCATTTATTTTTTCAAAAACTTGATTAAAACAATATTTTGCTTTTTCTTTTTCACCTAAAGATAAATTACATTGTCCTGCATAAAAAACCGGTCGATAATCATTTTTAGCATTAAGATAAGCTAGTGCATAAAGGTCAACAGCAGCTTGGTATTGTTTTTTCAGTTGATTAACTGCAGCTAACCCCATGATATAATCAACATTATAAAAATCATAAAGACATAAAAATTTGAAAATAGCCTCAGCTTCATCCAGTTTTCCTTTCTGGTAGAAGTCATAAGCAAATGAATAAATTCCTTCCATAAATCCTTCTGGAATTAAGCTTTCGTCCTTAAGTGAAGTTCCATTTTGAACAATTGAAACAATGTAGCTTGCTAATTGGTCAAGTTCTTTTTCTGACATTTTTTCATATAATGACATTATGTTAATCCTTTCATCCAAGATGAATAATTAATGGTTAGATACTAAATAAGTTATTATTTAATTACTTTAATAAAACACACACCCATATTTATAAAAATAAACATGTTTTTTATCATTTAAATTCAAACTATAATTAATATTTAATTATTTTTTATATAATCCATTTCTTCTCTTAGCATACCTTCTATTTCTATCCTCTTAAGCCAAATTAAAATATCCATAACATCTAATAAATCGTTATCCATCATTACTTCAAATAAATGATATTTATGATAAATTTTTCTTGCTAGTTCAGGATAACGTACAACAGGTGTACCAATTTTCTTTGCATAAGCCTTAACAGCCAATGCTTGTGCATTTATACAACGTAATGAAACTAAAGGCATAATGCCATTATCTGGTTCGAAATAGATACCAATAGCAACATGCGTAGGATTGACAATTACAGCTGACGAATCACGAATAACTTGCTTCATTGGTTCATCAAGTAGTTCTTGATGTAGCTGTTTACGTGTTGATTTTATTTCTGGGTCACCTTCCATATTTTTATTTTCTTGTTTTACTTCATGCTTTTCCATCATCATATCTTTCATAAAAAGAAAAAAATCAGCAATAATATTTAAAATAATAATAGGTATAGATAAAACAAAGAAAACAAATATAAAATTAACAACAAGAGAACACCATTTATCAATAACCTGTTCTAAGCTAGAACGATATAATAAAAATACTTCATGCCCATGTAAAATAATAAATAAATAACAAGCAATAAAAAAAACAAGTATAAATAATAATGTTTTAAAAAAATCCTTTATCGTTCTAATATTAAATATTTTTTTAAACCCAGAAATAGGATTAATATGATTAAGATCAAATTTTATAGCTTCTGTCGCTAATTTAAATCGTGATGAAAACAATGAGGGAATTGTTCCTGATAAAATGGTAACAGCTAATATAGGTAAAACGATATCAAAGAATATTTTTACTATTATTTCTATATAACTTTTTAATGTAATATTTCTAGGATGTAGTAATAATGATTGATAGAATCGACTAAATTCATCTAAACTAACTTGATGAAATAGATACATAATGCCAATAATATAAACTAGACCTGAGGTTAGCTCTTTACTTTTAAAGCTTTGACCTTTTTTTGCTGAATCATCAAGCTTTTTCTGAGTTGGTTTTTCTGTTTTTTCAGCCATGATAAATACTCATGAAAATTTCATAAAAGTATCTATTATTAAAAAATTTAGATAATTCATTTGTCAGTGCAGAAGTAAAAAATAATAATAATGATGCAAATGCGATTATACCTTTTATACATAGTGATAATGAAAACGCATTCAATTGAGGGCAAAATAAAGAGTAAACACCTAATGCAACTTCACTTAAAAACATAATAACTAAAACAGGAGAAACTAAAATAATTGCAGTTTTTATCATATTATTTAACCAATTACCGATAAAAACATATCCTATTTTATTGTTAAAATATCCAATTGGAAAAACATCGTAACTATCTTTTAATGTATTCATTAATATTGGTAACCCACCTGTTGATAAAAAGTAAGCCATACAAAATAACCCTGTTAATGATGCAAATTCAGAAGATTCAATACCTGTGGTTGGATTTATAGTATCACCAATGCTTGCACCTCTTTGGTTATCAACAAATTCACCAAAAGCGGATGCTATCCAAAATGGTGTAGCAAGTAATAAGCCAATAAAAATACCAACAATTAATTCACTTATTAAAACAATACCCCATAAATTTCTTATAGATTCAACAATTAGAATGCTAGGTTTTATACCCATAGCTATATAAAAAACAACGATATATTTTAATAACTGGCTGTTAAGCACCCGACTATTTAAAAATGGTATAAACATAAAAGCGGGAATTAATCTCGCAGTAAGCAAAAAGAGATCAACTAAATAAAACTTTATATAATCAAATAATATTAACATACCATTTATCCTGATAACCCTATTGCTATCATCTCTTTTGCATACACTAATATTTTATCACTCATCCAACCCATAGTTATTAATAAACAAACAAGAACACCTACTAATTTAATACCAAAAGGTAATGTCTGTTCTTGTACTTGAGTAATTGTTTGCAATAACCCAATAGCAAGTCCAATAAAAGTTGCTATTGCAATAGGTCCAGCAGAAAGTATAATAATCAAGTAAATAGCTTTATTTGCAGCATAGACCATATCCATTAATTCACCGCCATTAAATCCAGATATTGATTAATTAATCCTTTCGATAATAACGTCCAACCATCCATTGCAATAAATAAAATCAACTTTAATGGTACTGATAATGTAATTGGGCTCATCATCATCATACCAAGTGCTAATAAAATACATGAAACAACTAAATCAATAACAATAAAAGGTAAATAAAGATAGAACCCGATAATAAAGGAAGACTTTATTTCACTTAATGCATATGAAGGCAACAAAGATAATAAAGAGCTCTCTATATTTTCTTTATTACCATCACCGCTAGGCCTATTACCCTGGGCTTCTTCAAAAAAATTTAATAATTCGGGGTCGGAATATTTATATAAATATTGTTTATATTCTCCTAATGCATCATCCGAAAATTGTTCAAAAGAATCGGGGGATGATATATCAATAGGGTTATCTATAAGATATTGATACGTATTTTTTGCTATAGGAGTCATTACAAATAATGCCATCATCAAGGCAATAGCATTAAGTACCATATTAGAAGGTACTTGCTGAACACCAAGTGCATTTCGGGTCATAACAAGGACAATAGAAAATTTTAGATAGCATGTTCCTGCCGCAATAATAAAAGGTGCTAGCGTCGCCACAGCTAATGTTAAAATTAAGTTTGTTGAACTATCCATAAGTTTGCTCGTAAGAAGGATATGAATGCTGAATTTCCACAGCAAATCTTTCACCAACCTGAATAAGTTCACCTTGAGCAATTGGTGTTCCATTTACAGCCAATGTAATATGACGAGAAGCATTTTCTGGTAATGAAATCTGCTGTCCTACCACCAAACTCTCGATTTGCTCAATTAATAAAACTTTGCTAGCCAATAAAAAAGATACCGTAACTGGGATCGTACCGATAGGTTTTAGATCTTTTTTTTCTTGTGATACTTCCTCAATATTTGTTTTTTCTTCTTTTTCTAAATCATCAGATAATTTATTTAATTCCACGACATCTTCCCCTTCCCATTTGAAGCTCATCCATTTTTTTTCACCAATTAAGAGCAACAACGAAACATTATCAATTAAAAAAATATCGCCTATAGAAAGCGTTCTTAATAAGGAAATAGATATTTTACTATAGCCAAAATTAAATTTAGCTATTGATCCAATTCTTTTTTCTGATAAAGAAATCCATTCATACTTACCTTTTATGTCACTAATAAATATATCACCTATTTCAGTACTCACTACGGGGTAAAGTATTTTTTTTTGCTCATTAACCCAAATATTATCGATAATTAACGTCATGGGTTCTTTTGAAAAAGGAAATAATATTTGTGAGAAAAGCATAGAAAGCAGTGATTGTAGATAAGAAAAAGGAATTTGTGTCCAATTAATATTTTTTTTAGGATAGGCAATATCCATAGCTTGATTAACCGAAACCAGTCCAGTAAATGAGCCAGAAAAGCTTTCTCCCTTGATTAAAAAATAGCGTTCAGATACTTTTATTTCTTGGGGCGTAAATAAAGATGATAATATTTTCATTGTATTATTAACTTTATTATTACTCTCTGTTTTTTTTAAATCAAACTCATCCGTCATTCTTTTTCATTCTCTTTATCAGTACTTGTATCAATAGCACCAATATGCCAGTGGATACTTTTATTATCAGAGTTTAATGCTAGAGAAAGTCGACCTTGATATTGATTAAAATTATCCAAAGACGATTGATAAACTCGGCCAGTAGATGCAATTAATTGTAGCTGTCTATCTATAAAATTAATTTGCATTTGATGGGCATTACTTCCCCATTGTTTGAAAACATAAATAATACTTGGTGGCAAAGTGGTATTTGATACTTTTTTTTGTAAAACTTTCCATGCTGGGATCTCAAGCACTTTATCTATTGTCTTGGGTAATATTACTGTTGATGGAGTTTGTATACTTTGAATATTATAAAATTCGATAGCATCAGGATCTATTATTTTTTCATTTTTATTATTTAATTCTTTTTTTATATCTAAATTTATTACTCTTTGTAACAATAATGTTACTCCATCCTTAATGAGTTTAAAATTATTTTTTACATTCCCTTTATGGCTAAAAATATTTTTATTATTTCCTGTTCTAACATTTAAAAAATCATTATTTAACTTATTAATTATCTCTAACTCATCATTTTTTTCAATTGGTTGTCGGTTCACTATAAATTCTTTTGTAACTAACGTATTATTAACATTTTTGCGTTTAATCCTTTCTTTATAATTAATTGAATCATTTGATAAAAGATCTTCTTTCTTAAAGTCTAATTTATTTTTTATTATTTCTTCCATCAATTCACTATTATTACTTTCTATTTTATTAGAGGTTAATGGTAACGAATTATTTTTATCTCCAACAAAAATAGATGTAATTTTTTTTATGTCACCATTAGGATGAGTTATTAATTCTATTTTTTTATTTTTTATTTTATTAAGAGGATTATAAAATTCTGATTTAATCATACTAGTCGGTTTATCAAAAATCTTTTCATTAATAGAATCGCTTTTTTGTATTATATGTAGCTGTTGTTTTTTTAAATTATCGTAGGTAGGAGAAAAAAACAATTGATTACTTAACAATAAACCTTCAAGCTTCTCAAGCTGTTCTTCATCATGATTCTCCTTTTTACTATTTTTACTTTCTTTTACTTCTGTAAGTGAGGTTTTTTTTATTAATGCACTCTCTTTTTTTGTAAGTTGATCCATTAAATTTAATTTTTTCTTTAATTTTTTTATATTTTCAGGCGAAAGTTTTGAAATATCAAAACTTTCGTGCATTACATGGTCTATTTTTAATACAGATTTTAAAATATCATTTACATTCAATTCAATCATTGAATTCAAACTTATTTTATTACCGTTAGATATTATGTGAATCATATAATGCCATCTCCTGTATTTCATTTTGTTCTAACCGTTCAATATATAACTCTTTTTCCAATGCTTTTCTTTCAAAATAAAGCTTCATTTTATTTTGTTTTTTTATAGTCCGCAGTCTATCTTTTTTTAAAGATAGACTATTATTTTTTAAAGTTTCTATTTTATATTCAATTTCTTTAATTTGAGTAGTGCTGTAATTTAATGATGATAAAATAATAGCTTGTTTACGCTTTTGTTGATTTAGTGAAATTAAAGAATAAATTCCTATTTTTTCATATGTAGGAACTTCCTTTTTTAAGGCAAAAAATAATTGTTGTTGCTCTAGTTTCTTTACTTCAGCTTCAGTAATTAACTGTTGATTCTTTTTTTGCTCGTTCTCTATTCTTTTTTGTCGTTTCGCAATAGTATCAATTAATTGTTGCTGGTTAAGAGGCAAGCGCATAGAGTTGTTTCAATGTTTGTTGAAATTCAGCATTTTCTTTATATGATTGAATAAGAAATGCTTCAATTAAAGCTTGATTCTTAATAGCATCATCATTTAATTCATTTTCACCATGATGATACTCACCAAGTTCTTGTAGTAATTTAATATCCTGCAAACGCATCAAAATTTGTCTTATTTTTAACGCTGCTTTTTGTTGCTGAATACTAGTAATTTGTTGAAAAACACGACTAACACTTCCTAAAATATCGATAGCCGGATAATGTCCCGAAGCGGCAATTTTGCGAGAAAGATAAATATGTCCATCAAGAATAGAGCGTATCTCCTCACCAATAGCATCGGGCTCATCATCACTTTCTAGTAAAACAGTATAAAATGCCGTAATAGAACCACTATTTGTAACACCTGGTCGTTCTAAAATTGCAGGTAATTTATCAAATACAGAGGCAGGATAACCTTTACGAACAGGCAGTTCACCTGCGGTCAACGCAACGTCTCGCAATGCTCGGCAGTAACGAGTCATCGAATCAATAAATAAAACAACATTTTTTCCCTGCTCACGAAAATATTCAGCAACTGTTGTTGCAACTAAAGCAGCATTACAACGCTCAATAGCTGGCTGTTCCGATGTTGAACAAATCAATACCGTTTTTTCACATCGTTTATCTTGTTTTAATTCTTCAATAAATTCTGTAACTTCGCGCCCTCTTTCACCAATTAATCCAATAACAAAAACATCGGCTTGAGAAAAACGAATGAACATATTCATCAACATTGTTTTACCTGTCCCTGCACTTGCAAAAATTCCCATTCGTTGACCTAATCCACAACTCAACAATCCATCAACAGCTCGAACTCCTGATTCAAATATCGTTGTAATTGGTTTTCTTTCACTAAATAAAGGTGGATGACCTTCTATGGGAAAATTCGTATAAAATACATCGTCAACAATTTTATTATCATTAAAACGAAACAAACAATTTCCTTTTATATCAATCATACTTCCTAACACATTAGGACTTAGCGCAACAGAAAATGAATTTCCCGTTGGCTCTATAACTACCTGTAAAGAATATCCCTGAGAGCTCCCCATCATACTTAAAATAGTTACACCATTTCGAAATCCAATAATAACGGCTTCACCAATATTTTTTTCACTGGTAATAGATTCCTTTATTAGGCAAATTTCTCCAATAAATACATTACGCAGCATCACTTCAAGAATATTTCCTTGTATTCTAGTTGGATGAGCTGCGTAATGAAAAATAGAAAATGCGTTATTCATTATTAACCGATAAATTGCTGATGTATTCTATTCATAACTTGGAAATACTCATCAATTGCTTTTGCCATAGATTCTCCATTTTGTAGGGCAATAGGCATAAAAGAAGCACGTAATTCTAATTCTGACTCAACTTTTACTAACGCAGGTTGACCCGGATAAAAGCTTTCAGTTTGATTATTAATATTATCGATTAACATTTCAGACCCACATTGCTTTAATAGACTTTCATCATAATCACGTAATACGGACCAAATCATAGGAACATCATCCACAACTAATAAATTAATATCAGGCATCTCTCCTAAACTAATTGTAATTGTTGAATGGTTATCAATAGACTTCCCTTCTGAAAAAAGGTCATTACGACCAATTACATTCATCGCATCCATGATTAAACTGGCAAGATCAAAAGACATAACATCTCCTAAATAGATTGCAAAACATTAATTTCAATATCTGATGATATTTCATCATAAGATAATACTGATAATTGTGGATATTGAGATTCCAACAATTTCCTTACAAATCTTCTTATATCTATTGCAGTTAAAAATACATAATTTTGAATATATTTTATATCATCTATTGCCAGCGTTATTTTTTCTATTATCATGTCAAGTTCAGCTGGCTCTAAATTTAGAAATGTCCCTGAAGAGCTTTGCCTTATTCCACTGCGAATAATATCTTCTAATTCATGAGATAATATAATTACATTAATACAATTATCTTTTGAGAAAAAATGACTAATATAACGTGAGAGTAATGTACGAATATGCTCAGTTAATAGTATTGGATCTTTTTCTTTACCACCCCATTGTACCAACCCGCCAATAATAGTTTTTATATTTCTAATAGGTATTTTTTCTTGTATAAGACGTTGTAATACTTCATTAATTCGTTGTATAGAAACTTGTCGGTAACATTCTTTCAAAAGCTCTGGAGATTTCTCTTCTATTTTATCTAAAATATTTTTTGTTTCTTGTATTCCTAAAAACTCAACAATATTTAATGTCATTAAATAAGAGAATTTTTTATAAAAAAAACATTCTGGTAATTTTAATACATACCCTAATTTTTCTAATTTTTCTTTATCTTTTTTATCTACCCAATAGTTCTTTATATTTTTATCTTCTAATTCTATTACTTTAAACTCTAGTGAGGTAAATTCATCATTAGGATTTTCAACAAAATTTAAAGGAAATGGACAATCAAACTCTTCTGCTTTTACTTCATTAATTAAGATAATAACTTTATTCTCATCAACTTTTTCAGAGTAATGAATTTTTATATCAGGCAACAGCACACCATACTGTAATATAAATTCTTTTTTTAGCCACTTATCAAATACTATTTTTGTTAGGTATTCTTTTTTCTTGTCTGATACTGTAATAATTAAAGGTATTGTTTCTGCTTGTGAAAGTGAAATATTTTCAGTTAATAAGCTATTTTCCTCTTCCTCTTTTTTTCCAGAAAAAAGATTCGAAATTAATCCTTTTTTACCCTCTACTTCTTCTTTTTTATCTCCACTACTTTCATTATTAAGTATAGCTATTTTTTCTTTTTTCTTATTTTTCCATTGTTTTCTAAAGAAATAGCTTCCTAATATTGCAGATAATATAAGGAAAACAGGAGTAGGAAAGCCAGGTAAAAAACCAATAATAAAAGCAAGTATTGCTGTAACTAGTAAAGCAAAATCTTGAGCTAATAGCTCATTCATTATGCTAAAACCTAAATTTTTATTTTCACCTCCAACTCTAGTGACTATAAACCCAGCACTAATAGAAATTAGTAATGCAGGTATTTGAGCAACTAATCCATCACCGATTGTTAATAGTGTATAGGTATGTAAGGCTTGCGAAATAGATAAATCCATTTGTGCCATGCCAACAGATATACCCCCTATTAAATTAACAAAAATAATCACAATACCGGCGATTGCATCACCTTTAATAAACTTCATTGCTCCATCAAATGAACCATAAAGTTGGCTTTCTTGCCCTAATTCTTTTCTTCTTATTTGCACCTCTTCATTAGTAATGATGCCTGATTTCAAATCAGCATCAATACTCATTTGCTTTCCGGGCATACCATCTAAAGAAAAACGTGCAGCAACTTCGGCAACTCGCTCAGAACCTTTCGTAATAACCAAGAATTGCACAATAGTAACAATAGAGAAAACGACAAAACCCACAACTAAATTTTCACCAATAACAAATTCACCAAAAGAAGTAATAATTTCACCAGCATCAGCATCTAATAAAATTAATCGGCTAGTACTAATAGAAAGAGCTAAGCGAAAAAGCGTGGTGATGAGTAATAGCGCAGGGAACGTCATGAAATTCAATATTTTTATAATATAAAATGAACTCATAAAAATAAGTAGAGCAATAGTAATATTTAATCCTATTAAAAAATCAACAATGTAAGTTGGTAATGGAATAATTAACATCATGATCACAAGGATCATAATAGCTAGCACTATAAGTTCTGGCCTATTTTTTATTGCCAAAAGAAATCTATAAATCATAGAATTATCCATTAATCATTATTGGTTTATTATATTATTTTCTTATTTGATATTGTTCTACAAAGATATATTTATCTATAATTTTTTGTATTATTATTTGGCAATTTTTTCTAAATTCATCTGATAGGTATAATGATTCAGGATAATTATTAAACATATTCTTTATTTCTTGTAATAATTTCATTTTTATACTTATAAGAAAGTTAAACCACTTATCATTTAATAAAGTGGATAAAAATATATTCATATCCTCAGGACATGTCATTCCATATAATATTAATTGATATAAATCTTTTTCCGTTATTTTGTTCTGAAGCTCTTTTCTAGAAAAAATCCTCATACTTATATCAATAAAGCTATATAAACTACGTAGTTTATTAACGCGTCCTAATAATTGACCAAACTCTGAACTTTGAGAACAACTTGGCATTAATGATTGCATATCACAAACCAAACTTTGAGTAAGAAAATTTAATATAATATTGCATTGAGTAATATCATATTCATTAACCCACAATTTAAAAAAATAAATAGGGTCTAGATCTAGATTAAGATAACTACGATATAATCCTCGTAAAGAGGATGGGTTTAAAGAAAGTAATTTAGCAAACGTTTTCGCCTGAAGAGCAATATTTATCCCTGCACGAATATTTTTTGCATTTTCACTATTAAGTAAGTAATTTATTTCATTCTCTATACCTGCATCTAATTGTGCACCTAATTTTTTTTTTCTTAATAACTCACGTAATACCATGATGAGGTCACTTTCATCGGGGAACATTTTACGTAAAAAGCTAAGTAATTCTTGCAAACTTCGCCCTGATTTTTTAAACATCATCATTACTTTATTAAGTTTGCTATCTGCCCCTTCTTCTATTATATAGAGAGTATTTTTACCTCTATCTGCTTTTCTATCTAATCTTTTACTAAAGTTTTGTGAAAACTGCGTTGCAACCATAGACATATCATCAGCAATTTCTGCTAATTGGTTTTGATAATTTTGTCTTTCATTTATATTAGGCTGTTTATATTCTGTTTCTTGCTGACTTTTTTTACTGATATTACTTTCTTTAGTTGCTGATGCTGTAGAAATAGTGTAATTAATCGGTCCAATCATTACTTTATCTCATAAATATTTGAAGTTGTTGTAATGCTTGTGATGTTTTCTTATTTATAGGTTTAAATGGATTTTGAGTTAAAGATTCCATTAATTCTGTTTCTGTTTTTTCTAGTAAACGAGGCTGTAGCATAAATATACGTACCATTTTATTATTATTATCAGAATGATAACGAAACAACCCGCCAATTAGAGGTATTGAACCTAATACAGGAACTTTAGACTCAGCTTTAATATTATTTTCACGAGTATAACCACCAATTAATAAACTTCCGCCCTCTGAAACACGAGCAACAGTACTAATATTTGTTCGATTAATAACCGGTATATTTTCAACTTTCTCATCATCACCATTACCATCTTTTTTCTCTGCTCCATCTTCAAGATCAATGATCATTTCAATTTCTTTATTCAATTCACTTATTCTTGGTAATACACTAATCATAGTTCCAAAAGTCGTTGATTCTAATGAAGCAACTCGCTCACCTTTAATTTGAGTGTAAAACGTAGTGTTATTATCAAAAATAGCAGGTGTATTTTCTTGAGTTAAAATAATAGGACGAGAAACCATTTGAGCTTCGCCATTTTCACTTAATGCTTTAATTTTTGCTAAAAAATTTAATCCAGATGCAGCACTTAAACTTGCTGAATTAAAAAAGAATGAACCTTTATTTGAACCATAACTTGCTTGCCAATTTACACCTAAGCTATCTGCTGTATTTTTAGAAATATCAATAATCCATAACGATAATTCTACTTGTCGTTTTGGCTTATCTAGTTGAGAAATTAAATTACTGACTAATGCTAATCCTTCTCGGCTAGTTTTAACTAACAAACTATTTGATGCAGGTAATGGCACTAACTCAACATTATATTGACCTATTTTTGTTATAATTGAAGAACTTGATAAATTATCAATTTTATTATCCTGTTCATCATCAGTTTCTCTATTATTTTCTAGTGATACATCTGTACTACCTATTATCCGAGTAGGCCTCGTATTCTTTGGATCGTGAGCCGATGACATAAATAATTGCTGTAGAACAGAAGTAATCCCTGGCAACACCACCTTTTCATCTCGCAGAGAAAATGTTCTATCTTGAACAAATATATTTTTTAATTGAAAAATTTGAACAAATTCATCACCATAACGAGAGCTTCCTGTTGGTATTTGATTATTAATACTTTCACTTATTTCTTCTTGAGCATTATTATCTAAATAATCAGAGGCTGCCTTTACTAATTTAATATAAATTGGAGCGCCAGAAATATAGAAGGTTCGTTGATCTCTACCAGAGCGTAATGGAAAGCGTTGATCATATAATCCAACATCTTGTAAATAGCCTTTAAGCTCATTCATATCTATATTCTTGACTTGAAAAAGCTCTTGCCGTATTTCATTATTATCATAAACATAAACTGATTTACCATCATTAAAATAGAGTAATGACATTCTTCTCACTATCAGCTCAAAAGCTTCTTCTGGTGAAGAAATATCAAAATTTCCTGTTATTCTCATCTTTTTAACAGCATTACTAAGAATAAATGGTTTATTTAGTTTATCTGATAACACATAAAAAAATTGTTCAATCCTCGTATCTACAGCTATAAACATATCTGGTTTTTTAACCTGATGTGTATAAATTACTTTTCCTTCTGTAGCCTGTATTTGAACAGTAAAACTACAACATAGAACTAGTATAGCAATGCAATAAATCTTATTTTTTATTTTCATAAAGAAGATGGCCAATTCGACGAAATTCAGTCGGAGTAATACCAAATAGCATCTTAATTTCATTAGAAAAATGAGATGCCGAACTAAATCCGTTATCTACAGCAATTTGAGTTAAGGATTCATCAGTAGATAATGTGGTTAAAATAGATGATGCCGCTCGCCACGAGCGTAATTGACTTTTACCGCAGTTACCTAAGTAACGTTTACATAACCGTCTAAAATGTGTACCTGATACACCATATCGCTCTCCTATTTGTGCAATATTGCTTTTTTTCTCATCTAAATAACTAATTAGATGTAAAATTAGCCAATAGCTTTCACTATGTCTTATCGTGACAAAAAGTGGTTCTAATTGACTTTCTTTTTTTAATGCTTCACTAATCAAAACATATTCTAAACTTCCATTGATATTTTCTATATAAAAAATCTGTTGATTAATATCAAATTCAGATCCTATTGCTGTCATTTTTGAAAAATCACGAGCGTAATCAATAAATGCTAATAATCGTGCACAAATAAAAAAAGAACGTTTTTCTATTTTCCATGAATTATTTTCAAACTGGAAAACAACATCACTTGTTTTTGCACTATAAATAAATGCATTTCCTTTTATTACTTTATTATTTTTTTCATCACATATTTTTATAGGAAATTCATTACCATCGGGAATACAAAAGAATAATGAATTCCCCATTAATATATTTTTATCGCCACTTATTTTTACATCATTAATCAACATGCTAAATACCTCAAATAATTTCAAAAAATAATTAACTGCATAGACTTGTTAATGAAAGGAATCTTACTTTTGTTATTTTATATGTTCTTACAATAATATCACCAATAATTAACCATAAAAGTAAACTGTACGATATTTTCGTTTATTATTTAAAAAAACACATCGATAAAATAAAACCAGGTAACAAATAAAAAACATGTGTTTTTTTTAAAAGAATTTTTTTCAGAAGGAAATTAAACTATATTTATATTAAATTAATAATATCTTATCATCAGGCTAACTCTATGTTCTATTATATATATATTCTTCATGGCCCATTAAAAGGAACAATATTCCCCTTGACTGCTAGTCATTATTTTATCTCTCTGTATAAAAACAAATCAGAAGATATCAATGCTGATAGCGCTGTACTCCATATTCCTTGCTATGAAGAAGTAGAAGAAAAAATGCTTTCTATTACTCTTGATAAATCAAATGTAAAAAACAATAAAATTAAAATAGAGAATAGCAAAATAGCAGATGAAATAGGAAAGAAATTCCAATTAGAAATAGATAAGGTTTTTTATCTCAATGATATTCCTGTTTTTTTAATTAGCAACAAGGATAACTCACCTTTATCATCAATTCATTTAAAAAAAACAAAAAAAATATCAAAAAATAAAAAAATAACAGTAGGAACATTATTATTAATAATGTTAACTTTAATTTCATTTTTTTTATTTATGTCTCCATCACCGATTTCACCTATTGAAGTAAAAAAAATAGCATTAAATTCTTTAGAAGATTTAAATCTAAAGGGATTTAATGGGAAGAATAATTATTACTGTATTTATGATGATACATTTTCTGAATGGAGAAAAAAATATCAAATCAATAGTAATATTATATATATAGATATCAAAAATATTAAATCATCACTCAATAATAAAATTTATAACCTAACATTAAAAAACAAGCAAAAACCTATTATTAATTTTATTTATCATAATGAAAATGAAAAGATAAGCATTATAAAAATAATAAATAAATCTTTTCCTTCAAACTGCCAAGCTAATATTAATAGATTTTCACTACCTAAAATAATTGATGAGATTAATAAATTTTCATTTACGCAAAGTATTGGTTATACCATACAGGAAAAAAAGAATGGAATCATATTTATTTTTGATGAGAAGTTAACATCTGGTAACAAATCTATTCTCGATAATTATATAAAAAAACAGACTTCTATTTTTGGTAGAAAATTTATTTTTTATAATGAAAATATAGACGATATTTATTTAAAAAATAAATCAATATTACAAGAAGATAAAGGGTATATTTTTATTAACAATCAACATCGCTATTTCCCACAAGGGTTATAGCTAATATCTAAATTTAGAGGATTTATATTATGCCAACAACAGCAACCCCCCCAAATGATGATGTAAGTTCAATAAAAGCCATTGATGAATATTTTAAACAACCAGTCAAAGATCAAAGCGATGCATTAAAATCTGCATTAGCTGCTTTAAAAACAGATAGTTCAAATGCAGCATCATTAGCAGACTATCAAGCAAGATTAGCTGAATATAATATTACTCGTAATGCAGAATCAACATCGATTAAAGTCGTGAAAGATCTAGCAATGAGCATTATTGGTAATATGCGATAATTTTAATATGAGGAAAACGTATGGCTATTACGCCTATTACTTCCGTTAACTTATCTTCATTGAAAAGTGAAGATAATAATAACGGTGAAACACTGTCATCCATAATAAAAACCAGTGTTGCTAATGGGTTTCAATATGAGGCTCAGATTCAAGAGAAATTAGCATCACTAAGTCAGCTTTCTGATATTCAAAGCTATACAAGATTACAAACAACATTAAATAATTATACGATTACTATGAATTTAGCGAGTACTCTTGCTCGCAAATCACTAAATATTGTTGAAACATTACTCAAGGCACAATAGTAATGAAAAATCGATATTTACTCTTTATTTTTCTATTCGGCTTGGTTTCATTGCTAAGTGGTTGTAAGGAGCAATCACTACTCACTAATTTAGATCAACGTCAGGCAACTGAAATCCAAGCTGTTTTACAAAAACATCAAATACCCAGTACACGTACAGCTCTAGGAAAAGGACTATTTGATATTGCAGTAAAACAAGAAAATGTAGCTCTTGCGATTCAAATATTAGAAGAGTATCAATTACCTACCGTTGCTCGAATTGAAGTAACTCAACTTTTTCCTTCAGATGCATTGGTTTCATCCCCACAAGCAGAAAAAGCTCGACTGATTTCAGCAATTGAACAACGACTAGAACAATCTTTGCTCGTTATTGATCATATTATTGATGCAAGAGTTCATATTAGTTACCCACTTTCCCCGGCTGAACGTACTATTCCAAAACCTCACTCTTCAGCACTTGTTTTTTATGAAGACAGCATAATTAATAGCGATCAACTTGGCGAAGATATACGTTCCTTTATCCACAATGCATTTAGTGATATGGATGAGGATAATATAACTGTATTACTTTACCCAAGAAATATAAATAAATTCAATGTAATAAAAGAAAAATCCCCATCAGAAAATAGCTTTCTATTCTCTAATTTATGGGTATTTTTTGCTTTATTATTGGTGGGAGTTGTCATTATTTTTACTGTCATTTTTATGTTTTATCGTCATAAAAAAATGACTCTAATTGAGAAAGAAAATGAACCTAACAACTAAACAATTTGAGCTATTTTCAGGTGTTATGTATGACCCTCTGAGCTATATTCACTCTAGCTATCCTACATTAGCCTCTACAAGCGATCATTTAGTTTGGCAAAAAATCGCAAATAGCAAATTAATTAAACAATATAATCTGATGACTGAATTAGATTGTCCTATCAATGGTATTACAGAAAAAATAATTAATTATTGGCACTTACTTCCTCGTTGTGCACTATTTCTTGGTTATTTTTATTCGCGTAATTTTATTTTACTATCTGAAAATTATTATCGTTTAGATAAATCGCTACAGGCATTTTTATCATTATATCCTATTGTTAATATAAATAATGATAATCAATTTCAGGGAGTACCGCCTCTCACCATTGGTTATCATTTACTATTTCATTTTATTTCTACTATTTCGTTAGCATTATCCCAACGATTTATTTTTCTTTTTGATATCCAAATGTCACAAATAACATTATCTGATTCTCCTGTTTTATCTCATTCTCTTTTTCTTTTGGTATTAAATTATGCTGCGCTCACTGCCTGAAACACTTTTAAAATACACTTGTGAAGGTGTAATTATACGATCCCGTTATATTCGACAACTGGATGATATTCATAAAATAAACCTAGTAGCAAAAAATCGCGCTAAAAAATTAATTAAAGATATAGATAAAAAACTAGAGATCAAAAAAGAAGTTTTTATAAAACAAGCGTATAGCAACGGATTAAAAATATTACTGGGAGATATATTACGATTTTGTGCAAAATATCAAGATAAATTATCACAGTATGAAATAAAACAAAGAGAACAAATAACAGCAACTATTGCACAATTTTTTCAGTCACCAGAAATACAAATTGAATTAGTCCAACGTCTTATAGCTGTGTCGCCACCAAATCAAAAGATCACCTTGGAAATACCATCTACTTTAAAGGATTACCTCGAAAAAGCGCTGAATAATCAAAATATAGAATTTATTACTCATAATAGTACCGTGATATCAATAAATACAGGTGATCAAATTACATTTTTTGATCCCGCTCTTTTAATAAAAGATCTACAGTCGCAGTTTCATCAACCTTTTACTGAAAGCTATCAACCTATTTTTAATAAAGAAATCAAAGAGATATTAATTAATTATATTTCTAAATTCGATGTACTTGATGATGCACAAGTTCAACCTAATTCTAAATCCGATTCTGATATAGATAGTGAGGTCAATAATGAAGATTGATGCCTTAAATTCATCACATAGCCTACATAATCAGCAATCAATACAGCGACCAACATCAATTTCTTCATCCTCGTTAGGAAATGCTCAGTTTGATCCATTAATGGCGACATTAAATCCCTATTTCTATCAGCAACTACAAAAAGAGTCCATTAACACCCCCAAAGATGTGCTGAATTTTCTTAAGAATTTTGATGTAAAAAACGAAGGAAATCAAACAGTAAAAGAAAAACGTCAACTCGCACTCTTAACCTATACTCATCAAAAAAGTGAACTAGAACAGACTGAGAATAAAGAGATAATTAATCAAGCTTTACTCTCTTACCTTTCTTTTCAAGGTGTCTATCATCAATTTGTATTAGAAATGACGGGAATGATAGATAACCAAGAAGAGTACGCCGAATTTTTCAAACCTGATAGCACAACATTTTCATTCTAAATTATAAAATTTGCGCTCCTGGCCCTTTTTCACCCAATACATCATCTGGATTACGTAATGGGCAATCACTTAAAGAGAGGCAGCCACAGCCAATACAGTGATCAAGCCCATTGCGCAGCCGTTTAAGGCGACGAATTCGTTCATCTAATCTCACTTTCCAATCCGTTGATATTTCGTGCCATTGATCTGCGGTTAATTTACTGTTTGGCGGGTATTTTCCAAGGATCTCTTGAATTTCTTTTAATGGGATCCCTGTACTTTGGGCTGCTTTAATAATTGCGATATAACGCAATACAACAGGTGGATATCGTCGCTGATTACCTGCACTTCGATAACTTTCAATCAATCCTTTCTCTTCATAAAAATGCAGTGTTGATATTGCCACACCACTTCGTTTTGCAACCTCTCCAACAGTTAATGCGCGATTAAAATCTATTTTCTCTTTTTCCATTCTTCCGCTTGACCTCAACTTAACTTGAGGTTTTATAGTCATCTCCTCTTCTCACTAAGTCAAGTCAGTGGGATAGCTGATTTAAATTTTTAAGCTTATTGAGGATCGATAAATGCCTAACTCAATTGCCCGTATTCTTGAAAGTCAAACATTGTGGTTTATTGCCAGGCTATTAATTTTATTACTATTTATCTCATCTGGTTTTGCCAAAGTCTTTGATTATGAAAATAGCTTGGCTGAAATGCGAGCGGCTGGATTAAACCCTGATTGGTTTTTTAATATTGCCACCGTAATTATTTTATTTTCTTGCTCATTTTTAGTGCTCTTTGAGAGCTATCTATGGCTAGGTACTGGCGCATTAGCTGTTTTCTTATTTTTAACCAT
Organism: Proteus hauseri; assembly: GCF_004116975.1. Lineage (NCBI taxonomy): Bacteria > Pseudomonadati > Pseudomonadota > Gammaproteobacteria > Enterobacterales > Morganellaceae > Proteus > Proteus hauseri. The sequence goes on from NZ_CP026364.1 coordinate 1,101,154, forward strand.
TGTAATTGTACATACGTTTTGGAATATGACAGGTGATTTAGCCATGTTATCGATATATTTCGCCATAGAGCACATCTCAGTCATCGGCGGATTAATGGCAATAGCAATAGCGAGCTATTTCAGAGCGTTATGGAAAAGAACCAACGCATAAAATCATAAAAATAGAAAATTATCACTAGGGAACCTGCAACAAAATGAATAAAAAAACCATCCTGTCTCTTTGTGTATCACTGCTTTTATTGAGTGCTAGTGTCATGATTTATGCCACTAATACAACTGCTAATAAAGATGAAAAACAGCAATTTACTTACCCACCAACGAAAGTCGCATTAGCTATTGTGCAAACTTCAGAGCTTCCTAACAATATGCAAGGTGTGGGTGAATTAGAAGCAGCTCGACAAGTTTATCTTGCCGCTGAAACCAGTGGTCGTATTGCAATGATTAATTTTGAATCAGGGCAAATTGTTAAAACAGGTCAAGTACTTGCAAAACTAAATGACGAACCTGAACAAGCTGAATTATTACGACTACAAGCGCAACTCATAAATGCTGAGAAGCTCTATTCACGCACTCGCCAGCTCTATAGTAAAAATGTTGCAGCAGCCGCGCAATTAGATAGCACATTATCAGAACGCGATATGATTGCAGCCTCAATTCGTGAAGTAAAAGCGCGTATTACACAAAAAACCATTAAAGCACCTTTCGATGGCATTGTAGGTATTAAACAAGTCCATGAAGGTCAATACCTCAACGCAGGTGAACGTGTTGCCTCTTTAGTTGATGCTAGTCATCTAAAATTAAATTTCTCATTAGATGAACAAGTTGCACCGCAAATCTCAACAAAACAACCAATTAATATTGAAGTAGATGCTTATCCCAACATCATATTTTCAGGGAAAATTAATGCCATTGACCCACTCATAGGACCTTCTCGTACTGTACAAATACAAGCTGTTTTACCAAACAAAAACAATCAATTGAAAGCGGGTATGTTTGCTCGCGTTCAAGTGACATCTCCAAATAGTCCATCGGTGTTAACCGTACCGGAAACCGCTGTCACTTATACAGCCTATGGAGATACCGTGTTTGTAGCGCAATCCGACAATCAAAAAAACCTTATCGCTAAGCGTGTCTCTGTGAAAGTTGGATTGCGCTACAACGGCCTTATTGAGATCAAAGAAGGATTATCTCTTGGTGATCACGTGGTCTCATCCGGTCAAATAAAACTCAGTGATGGCATCGCGATTGAGCCCATTGATCAAGATACACTGACTCAATTAGTCAGCACTAAGCCATAACAGGAGCTAATAATGAAGTTTACCGATATTTTTGTTCGGCGACCTGTATTGGCGTTAGTCGTTAGCACACTAATTTTTTTACTAGGTGCCTTTGCATTTAGTAAATTACCTATTCGCCAATATCCAATGCTAAAAAACTCAACGATCACGATAGCAACAGACTACCCCGGGGCGTCCTCAGAGCTAATGCAAGGATTTGTTACCCAACCAATCACGCAAGCTGTCTCTTCTGTTGAAGGTGTTGATTATATTTCATCATCTTCAGTACAAGGAAAAAGCTTAGTTACTGTAAGAATGGAGCTAAACCGCGACCCTACACAAGCACTCACGCAAGTGATGGCAAAGGTAAATCAGGTTCGTTATAAGTTGCCAGAACAAGCTTATGATCCTGTAGTAGAACTTTCATCTGGTGAATCAACAGCCGTTGCATATGTCGGTTTTTCTAGTGAACAGCTCTCTATTCCTGAGCTAACCGATTATCTTTCTCGCGTTGTTGAACCCATGTTTTCATCTATTAATGGTGTGGCTAAAGTTCAAGTATTTGGCGGTCAACAACTGGCAATGCGCTTATGGTTAGATGCTGATCGACTGGCAGGACGCAATTTAACTGCAAGTGATGTGGCAGAGGCTGTTCGTCGTAATAACTATCAAGCCGCTGCGGGTAAAGTTGAAGGGGAGTTTGTTATTGCCAACGTTTATGTAAATACTGATTTAACTAATGTCGATGAATTTAAAGATATGGTTATCAGCAACGATGGCAACAGTTTGGTACGTTTACGCGACATCGGCACAGTTGAATTAGGTGCTGCTACAACAGAAACTAGCGGCATAATGAATGGTAAAAAAGCTGTTTTTCTAGGTTTATTTCCAACACCTACAGGTAACCCATTGGTTATTGTGGATGGTATTCGTGAACATCTTACCGATATTGAAAAAACCTTACCGCCCAATGTAAATGTTGAATTAGCATTTGAAACATCGCGTTTTATTAAAGCCTCGATCAACCAAGTAGTACAAACCTTAATTGAAGCAATTTTGATCGTGATCGCCGTGATCTACCTCTGCTTAGGATCATTTCGTTCGGTTATCATTCCTGTTTTAGCGATCCCATTATCAATGCTGGGTGCGGCGGGATTAATGCTGGCATTTGGTTTTAGTATTAATTTACTCACTTTATTAGCGATGGTATTAGCAATTGGTCTTGTGGTGGATGATGCCATTGTAGTGGTTGAAAACGTACATCGTCATATCGAAGAGGGTTTATCCCCTATCCAAGCGGCATTAGTTGGGGCGCGAGAAGTTGCAGGCCCAGTTATTGCGATGACGATAACGCTTGCTGCGGTTTATGCGCCGATTGGATTAATGGCCGGCTTAACCGGTGCTTTATTTAAAGAATTTGCCATCACCCTGGCTGGCAGTGTGATTGTTTCAGGTATTGTCGCCTTAACATTATCACCAGTGATGAGCTCGCTTATGCTTAAACCTAAAGAGAATGAAGGCAAAATGGCAAAAGCCGCTGAGTTTGTATTTGATAAAATGGCGCACTATTACGGCTATTTATTGAATTTTTCGTTAGCTCGCCGTTGGATAACCGTTCTTTTTGCCTTAGCCGTTTTTGTCAGCTTGCCATTTTTATACGGCCAAGCAAAACAAGAGCTTGCTCCATCAGAAGATCAAGCCAGCGTGTTAACAGCAGTGAAAGCACCACAACATGCAAATTTAGCTTATGCAGAACATTTCAATCAAAAGCTTGATGAAATTTATATGAGCCTGCCAGAAACAGACAGCACATGGATAATTAATGGCACCGATGGCCCATCAGCCAGTTTTGGTGGTATTAACTTTGATGGCTGGGATTTACGTGACCGCAATGCAGACCAAATTCAAGCTGACTTACAAAATCGGGTTAATAATGTTGAAGGAACCAGCATTTTTGCATTCCAATTAGCTTCATTACCCGGATCTGTGGGTGGGTTGCCCGTACAAATGGTACTACGTAGCCCATTAGGCTACCCAATATTGTTTGAAACCATGGAAAATATAAAACAACAAGCACGAGAAAGCGGTCTATTTGTCGTAGTTGATAGCGACTTAGATTACAACAACCCTGTTGTTCAAGTTGCAATAGACAGAGCTAAAGCCAATAGTTTAGGCATTCGTATGCAAGATATTGGTGAATCACTTTCTCTGTTAGTGGGCGAGCACTATATTAACCGTTTTGGTATGGATGGTCGCTCTTATGACGTTATTCCACAAAGTGTGAAACACCAGCGCTTAACGCCGACAGCACTGGCTGGCCATTATATTCGCACTCAAGATAATGTCTTAATTCCATTATCTACTGTGGTGAATATTACCACTCAAGTTGAACCTAATAAATTAACGCAATTTAATCAACAAAATGCAGCCATTTTCCAAGCGATCCCCGCACCGGGTGTCACCATGGGGCAAGCGGTCGCGTTTCTTGAAAACGTGGCAGATTCATTACCAGCAGGCTTTAGCCACGATTGGCAGTCTGATTCTCGTCAGTTTAAACAAGAAGGGAATACATTAATATTTGCCTTTATTGCAGCGCTTATCATTATTTATTTAGTATTAGCCGCGCAATATGAAAGCTTAGTTGATCCGCTGATTATTTTAATCACTGTTCCATTATCGATTTGCGGTGCATTAGTACCATTGGCTTTAGGCATGGTAACACTCAATATCTACACGCAAATAGGCTTAGTGACATTAATTGGGCTAATTAGTAAACACGGAATTTTAATGGTGGAATTTGCCAATGAGTTACAAACTCATAAAAATCTTAATCGCCATGATGCTATTATTGAAGCCGCTAAAATACGCTTACGTCCTGTATTAATGACCACGGCGGCAATGGTAATTGGACTTATTCCACTGTTATTTGCCAGTGGCGCTGGTGCGAATAGCCGATTTGGATTAGGACTAATTATTGTATCAGGTATGTTAGTTGGCACATTATTTACCTTGTTTGTATTACCAACAATGTACAGCTTCTTAGCCCGAAACCATCAAATTAGTGCACAAACTGAACGTCAAAAACAGCTAGAAAAAGTGAGTGAGTTGTAAAACGGATAAATAATAAGAAGTAATAGCAGTAATGTCGTAGAAACATCCCCATTGTGAATGCAATGGGGATTTTATTTAATGGGAGTTATTTTTTTAATAATGGAATATCGTTTTCCAAAGCAAATACTGTTAATTCTGCAAGCTGTTCAATTTGATACAGTGCTAATGGTGTTCTTTTTTCTCTTATTTCATGTACCATTTCTTCTAAACTTGTATTTTGTTTTTCAGCAGACGACATATTCATCATTTTTTCAACAAGAAACATTTCCATCGTTCTACCAACACCAGCAAGGCAATGTATCAAACTATTTGAACCAGGAGAAATATCTAATTTCTTTTTTGATAAGGCGAGTGTCTCTTTTAGTTTTGTTGCATCTACTGCAGTGTGATCTTTCCAATTATGAATATGGACAAAATTTACTTTTCTTTCTTTCAATAATGAATATATTCTTTTAGGATAAACTTTTAGATCTAAAAGATCTTGTTTACCACTGAGAATCATTTTAGACTTATCAGAGTTATCCTCTATCTTTACATCATTATATTTATTATTATCTCTAAAATATTTCTCATTATTTAATTTATTTTTAATATCATCATCTGATGCGAGAATATAAACGGTATCAATTTCATTCTCTATTAGAGAATTTAAATAATTCTCCATATTTCCTGTATCACTTAAGGGGTATTGCGAAGCAATTCTTAAGGCGTTATTTTTAGTACCGCTCATTATATTAGCAGGTAACTTATTATCATTATTACATTTTAATAGAGTTTCTCTACTTAATTTAATATTAAATCTAGAACTATCTACTTTTTCATATCTAGAAGATAAATAATCCTTTGATATTAAATTATTAAAAAATTTTTCACTCTCATTTAATTTATCCTCTTTATCTAACACATCATGCTTTAGTCTACTGTTTACAGCTGTTAAAAAATCCGAAGAATTTGCTACTTTTCCTTTACCTTCCTTATTAAAAATATGAGGTGTAGATTTTAAAATACTGGATGATATTGTCTGAGTAGGTACTAGTGTATTCAAATCCAGTGTAGTCTTTTTTAAGACTCTAGATGGAATATTTGCGTGCATTCTTCTAGGTGGTAATTTTGGCGGAATGTTTGCTTTTATTTTTCTAAGTGGTAATTCTGGCGGAATATCAATACTACCTGATTGATTATATATTTTTTGCTCTTCAATCTTATCATTTAATTGAGAAGATATTTTTGTTACTATTTTTTCAACTCGATTAGATATATTAAAATTTGTATTTTTATTACAAATATGACTAATACTACTATCAATAGCTTTTCCCTTGGAATAGTTTTCTGTAGAACTACTATTTATTTTTTTAATATACATATCCATACCAAAATTTATTCCAAGCATATATCATCCTTATGTGAATTATTTTTAAATAACAGCCTACCAATTATTATATTTATAAAAATTTAAAAAAAAACATCTTCTCTAACTAATGTTCATTTTAAGAAAGAGAAAATATTCAATGATAAAAATGCCGATAATGATTAATCACATATCGACATTTAAATTAATAAGATAAATTAAGTATCTGATTTAAATTATTCAATTACATTGTAGAAAAAGTATTCATAATTATCCCACCAGAGATAATTAGCGCCATTGAAAATATAGCCGGTAAATCTGGTTTTTGTTTATATAGAATCATGGCAACTAATGTTACACCCACAATACCAAATCCACACCATAATGAATACGCGACACCCACAGGGATATATCCCATTGCACGCGTTAAGGCGAAATAACAAATACAGTAAGCAGCAATCACTAAAACAGAAGGAGCTAATTTACTAAAGCCATTGGTTTTTTTAATCATTGAGGTTCCTGTAATTTCAGAACCAATAGAGAGTGCCAGCCATAAGAATCCGGTAAGCATAATTGTTATCCTTATTTATATTAATAACGTTGTTATCTATTCTTTATTTGCTAATAAATAGCGTTATTTATTGGCTGACGATGCAGCTTGTTTAACCGGTTGTGTTTCGGTGGTTTCTTCTTCCTCTTCTGAGCCCATTTTCGAGAAGAGATTCATAATCACGATACCACTGGCAATCACCGCCATACCTATCATTGCTGCTGTATCAGGGTGCTGGCCATAAAAAACCATACCCAACGAGGATACAACTAAAATACCCGTGCCAGACCAAGTGGCATAAGCTAAACCAACTGGAATATTTTTCACTGCGCGTGATAATGAGTAATAACAAATAACATAAAGAACAACAATTAAACCTAATAATAATGTTTTGGTTGTACCTTCACTATTATCAAACATTTTTAATGTAGAGGTTGCTGAGGTTTCTGAAATAATAACCGCCAGCATCCAAAGCCATGATTTAGCTTTTGGTGACATAATAAGACTCCTGAGTTATCAGATATAATTTAATATTAATTTTTCAAACTTTTTAAATATTCAATAGCAGAATCAGTTAATTTATCTTGTGATAAACAGTATTCTCCAGGCTTATTCATTACTTCATTTAAAGTAATATAGCGATTATTATTCTCTTTTTTTATTTCAGGATAATGTTCAAGTTTTTTATTAAGATTAACATCATTATTAACTAAATAAGTTTCTACTTCATTGATAGAGTAAAAACAAACACCTAATAATTTTAATCGATTAATATTTTCCTGAATAAGCAGGTTATACTCTTTATTTTTATTTAAACCTAAAATCTCATTTAATTCACTTTCTGGTTGGCAAAAATAAGGTAGTGCTATAACGGGAATATTTTGAGCCAGTGCTGAATGAATTAATTTCCCTTCTTCACTAATAAATAGTCCGTTAACAATTTCACCCACCAGCTTTTTATCAAAATAGGGAATAAATAAAGCACCATAAGAAGATAATTGGTTGATATCAAACTCATCTGCTTTATATATATCACCTAGATGACACCATTTCGACAAATCATGACAGGTTTGAGCTTGTGCTGTGACAAAAAGAGAAAATCGAATTACTGAAAAAGTCCCGATACGTTGACAGATTTCATCTCGATATCCTGGCGCTGGCGTTAATGCCAACAGCACCGATTTTTTCATTCGTTTTTCTATTTCTGCTACAATCCTTTCTATTAGCTGATTGTCCATTACGTCACCTCATTGTCTTAGCTGACAATAAACACGCTGTCGTTATTGCGAAGTCCTGCCGCATTGGCTTCATCAGTATCAATATGAAATTCCAACACAAATTTGCTACTTACACGAACAACCACTTCATCAAAAATCAGGCTACGTTCACCTTCTGTTTTAACGTGCACTTTTTGCCCATTGCTCACATTTAATACTGTCGCATCCACTTCACTCATATGAATATGGCGTTGAGCGCAAATAACTTGCTCTTTCAGTTCAACATGGCCAGCAGGCCCCATTAAAACGGCATTGCCAGAACCAACTAAATCTCCCGATTCACGCACTGGCGCTTTAATACCCAAAGCAAAACAGTCTGCTTTCGAAATTTCTAATTGGCTTTGTGGGCGAACGGGTCCCAATACACGCACTTTACTTATCGAACCTTTAGATCCCACCACAATCACACACTCTTTTGCTGCAAACTGACCCGGCTGTTTTAGATCTTTAAATGGGGTAAGCTGATAACCTTGACCAAATAATGCTTCAACATCTTGCTGTGAAAGATGTACATGTCGATTAGAAATACCAACAGGGATAGCCATTCCTTGCGTTTCTCCCATCACCATGCATTGAGCCGGTAAACGAGAGAGAATTTTTCCCATGAGCTGTTGATTAATCATTATTTTTTACCTTTACGACTCTCTGGCTTGTTCTCTTTTTTACTACTTTCTGTTTTATCCGCTACCGCTTTGGTTTCAGATACCACATTGTGTGTAAGAGGATCAGCCAGTTCTTTTACTGATGAAGACACTATCGGTTTTTCTATCACTTGCTCTACCGGTTTTTCTGCGATTTTCTCTGCCACTGTATCAACTATGTTGTTTACGACAGTTTGAGATTTAACAGCCTCAACCGATGATACTTTTTTCTTACTTTTGATGGTCAGTAATTTAGTAATAACACTTGGCTCAGGTCTTGCGATCACCAATGATCCAATCACTAATTCAGATTGACTCACAACCTCGACACCATGATCTATCGCTGTTTTCACTGCACTAATTTCACCTTGAAAACAAACAGATACCAACCCTGAACCCACTTTTCGGTATCCAACAATTTCAACATTCGCTGCTTTACACGCGGCATCTGCGGCTTGAATGGCGGCGGTTAATCCTCGTGTTTCAATAACACCTAAACTTTTCATCATTCTCTCCTACTTAGTGACGGACAAGGCGGATATCGAAATCAAACTTCTTAAAGAAGGCTTCTAAGCTGTCTAATTCTTCTGGCGTATAGCTTGGATCGCTTTTCATTGGATAGATCATTTCCAATTTTTCGTATTTATTACGTCCAAACTGATGATAAGGAAGAATATCAATGCGCTGAATATTGCCGCGTTTCGATAACTCCATGGCGTAATTTATTGCACCAGTAATGGCATCATAAGAGTCGTTATAACCGCGTACTAATGGCATACGGATCACCACATTTGCCCCTAATTCCATTAATCGTTCTAAATTACGGCGTACATTCTCATTACCAATACCAAATAACGCTTTATGCTGATGAGTATCGATGTGTTTGATATCAAAAAGAAATTGGTCAACAACTTCTGCCAATTTTTCATAATTAGCCACATTCGTTGTACCTTGTGTTTCAATGGCGGTGTTGATCATCATCTTTTTGCATTCACGCAATAGCGCAACGGCGAAATCAGTTTGTAAACTCATCTCTCCTCCACCTATCGTGACGCCACCACCCGAAGAAACATAGAAATCGTAATCTTGCATAATGATCGACATTAATTCAGAGACAGAAACATCTTTTCCCATAATATCAAGCGCATCTGAAATACAGACTTCTTCACATTTACGACAACCAATACAATCTATTGCACGATCAACCCGATGAACTTGTTTTCCATTTTCATTGGTTGTCATGTAATGCACACCCGCCGGACAAACATCGACACATTTACCGCAATCAACACATTTATCGTGGGAATACATCACTTGGAATTCACTGCTAAGACCTTCTGGATTTGAACACCAAGGGCAGCGGATATTACAGCCTTTTAAAAAAACCAGAGTACGAATACCATCACCATCATAAATAGAGTATTTTTGGATATTAAATATCCGGCCTCTAATTTCTGCCGCCGTTTCCATCATTGCGCCTCCAAATCAGCATCAAACATCCTTGTTTGATAAATTTAAATCTTGTCTTGTCGATGAAAAAGGATGGTGTTTTACCATCCCTAATAGCTATGATTTAGAATTTCTCAATCACAGTACGACTGATAATTTCATCCTGAACTTCTTTACATAATTCAACGAAGTAAGCACTATAACCAGCAACACGAACGATTAAATCGCGGTATTTTTCAGGTTCAATTTGCGCTTTTTTCAGTACTTCATTATCGACATAGCTAAACTGCATCTGGCCATTACCCAGAATTGAAGCGGTTCTTAGTAAGGTGATTAGACCTTGGCGGCCTTCATTGGTATCTAACAATCCTTTCAAGAATTTGAAGTTATGAACCATACCAATATTCATGGTTTCAACATTCATTTTGCTGATAGATTTGATAATCGCAGTTGGACCATGTTTATCAGCACCTTGTGTTGGGCTGATGCCATCTGACAATGGTTTCCATGCTAAACGGCCATTTGGTGTGGCTGCGGTTAACTCACCAATTGGCGTATTGTTAGAGATAGACAGCGTACCGTGACTCAATGTGGAATAGAGCATTTTGTATTTACGACATTCGCGCTCAGTCCATTCCGTAATATCTAATGCGTATTGGTCAACAACATCGTCATCGTTACCAAATTTTGGTGCATTTAAGCAATCGCGTAATAGCTCTTCGTAACCCTCAAAGTTAGCTAATAGCGCATCACGGATTTGTTCTAAGCTATATTTTTTATCGTCGTAAACTAATTTACGAATAGCAGCCATTGAATCAACATAGGTTGCTAAGCCAGAGAAGATAAGACCCGGACCATGGTTAACCATCGCACCACCCGCAGTAACGTCTTTGCCCTGTTCCATACAACCTTCAACTAACAGCGACATCAATGGTTTTGGCGCAACATCACGGTGTACGCGCTGGCTAATAACAGTACCTATCGCAGATAAACGAACGATATGCGCAATTTGTTCTTTAACCGCTCTGTCAAAGTCTTCATAAGTACGTAAATCACGTAAATCGCCAGTATCTAAGCCTTGATAGCTATCAAACAGCACCATACGACCGCGATTTAATACGAATTCAATCGCAATTGGCCATTGGGTGTAACCTGTTGATGTCCATTGATAAATACGACCTGATTTTTGTGGTTCAACACAACCCATTAAGCAGTAGTCACGTGCATCTTCAAAGTCGAAGCCTTTACGTAACATCATTTTGATATGAGAATCATCGAAGTGACATGCAGGAAAACCCATACCCGCTTTAACTACATCAACGATTTTTTCCATATATTGTGGTGGTGACTGGTTATGAATACGACATGCCAATGAAGGTTGATACACTTTCACAAAGCGCACGGCATCCATAATTAGGAACGTTAAGTCATTACACGCATCGCCACCAGTGCGTTTTTGCCCACCCACGGTTAAATTGATAAATGGCTGATAACCAGCGAAATATTTTGCACCTAACTCACTCGACATCCACATTAACTCAGCACATTTGATGATAAAGGCTTGCATCATCTCCAGTGCTTGCTCACGGGTTAAAACGCCCGTTTTGATGTCGTTTTCATACATTGGGAAGCAATATTGGTCTAATCGGCCTAAAGAAAGACCTGTTTGGTTTTCTTCAACTTCAAACAGTGATTCAACAGTCCAGATACTTTGCAATGCTTCTTGCAACGTTTTTGGCGGATTAGCTGGTACGTTTTCATTAACTTGCGCGATGGTCAGTAACTCTTCACGGCGTTGTGGATTGCTCTCTTTTGAAGCCAGTTCACGCGCATATTCAGCAATGCGATGAGCATAAGCAATAACCCCTTCACAACTTTCAATCGATGCTTTATAAAAATAGATACGGTCTATATCAGCAGGATTATCCATGCTTAATTCAGCCAGTTTTGCCTGAGCATCAGCTTTAATACCATTCATCCCTTTGGTGAACAGTAAAACGTCATAACCGGGGCAAGTATCGCCACCACCGTTGATTTGGTGATAAGAAAGATCACTGACAAAGGTTTCTCCGCTGAATTCCCAAACACCGGCTTCGCGATACTGAGCTTCACAAATTTCATCAAGAGAACGGCCTTCCCAGAAAGGAACTAACTCTTCACGGATCACTTTTTTGTCTTCTTCTGAGATAACAAAGGGATCTTGTGGACGCGTACTCATGGTATCGAGTTCATCACGAACCCAACGCCATGCGATATCAGGAGAGAAAGCGCCAGCACGCGGTTTTCCACAGGGATGCCCAACAATCAGTTCTTCATCTTGAATTAAAATTGGCGCGGTTTCACAAGCTCGACGGAAAGCTTTAGCTCGCAGCAAAATTGGCGGTAAACCAGGGTTTTCACGTACGATTTCAGTAAATGCTAAAGCTCTATAAATAGAAACACTTGGGCGCGCTTCTAAATAGCGATTACGTAAGCGTTGCAGACGAGGCGTTAAGCCTTCCATTACTTTAAATTCGCTATCAGCTTGTGCTGTTGGTGCAACAAAACCTGCTGATGGTGCAGAATATTCAGGCTGGCTATTCATACGTCCGTTATATAAGCGAACTTGTAGGGCGCTGTGTAATGTTGAAAGGTTAGTGCGAGCTGACAACAACATTTCTGATAATTCATTAATACTAATGCGAGGATCGTTGATATCAACGCCATGTACCATCGCATCAAACATTGGGTAGCCATCAACTTCTTTCGTTGCACGAACTTCTGAAAGCTCAGCCAATTTCAGCCATAAACTTTCAACAATTTCATAAGCCTGTGCTTGTGTTAAACGGCCTTGATCGATATCACGTTGATAGAACGGATAAAGTGCTTTATCAAACCCCATTGGATTAACGGCATAGCTGCCGTTTTCCAGATGTAAGATTAATTGCAGTAAATAGAATACTTGGCTTGCTTCTTTAAATGTTTCAGCTGGTTTTGCTGGCACTTTGCGTAAAATAGCTGCATTTTCTAGTAATTCGGCTTTACGATATGGATTACCTTCCATTGCTGCTAAATTTTCTGCTTTTGCAGAAAGAATTTGAGCAAAATACAGTGCCGCATCACAGGCATAGATAGCTGATTTACAAAAATTTGCTTCATCCATGCTACTACGATTTACCGCACTACCAATACTTCTAATTCTGTCTTCAAGTTGCGCTTTAATCGCTAAAAAGCCTTGATTAACCACCAGCATATAATCTGGTGATCCAACGTTATTTTGACCACTTAAAAAGCGGTAAATAGAAGCACTGCGAACTTCTTCTTCAGTGTGAAAAATAGCACCACGAGGTGTCGAAGATTGGCTACCAATGAGCAATTCATCTTGTGCGATATAGCTTGGGAAATGACGAATAAATTCATAGAAACGTTGCGCTGGTTTAATCGCTTGTGGTACACCGGCAATGCTGCTGTCTAATGAATCAAAAATGGTCGCACGCTCGGTGCTTATTGAGCTATTACGTGAGACTAAACGTTCTGCCAGCATTTTTACGCGTGGCGTCAAAGAATATTTGGCCATGTGGGGCTCTCCTGATGTTCTTTACTTGACCTAATCGGTATTAATTCGGTTGAGCATTAGCTGTGTGATACACCGGCAAATGCCTGACGATATAATGTTTCTAATTGGTGTGTGTTTACGTCACGCGGATTTGTCGGCGTACAACTATCACGCAAAGCCTGTCCGACCATCTCCGTTAAACGGGCATAAAAGTCCGCTTCACTAACACCGGTATCGCGAATACTCTTCGGCATACCCATTTCATCTTTCAATACATTGATAGCAACAATTAAACTGGTTACCCCTTCTCTTACTGTATTGGCTGGTAGCCCTAAACTTTGAGCGAGATAGGCATAACGTTGTGCTGCTTCACTACCACAATCACCGTGAAGATTGGCGTTAAATGCAACGACATGTGTCATCAATAACGCATTAGCTCGGCCATGAGGTACATGGAACACGCCGCCTAACGCATGAGCAAGACTGTGCGTAATACCTAAAGAAGCGTTAGTAAATGCCATACCCGCAATACAAGAGGCGTTATGCATTTTTTCGCGAGCTAACAGGTTGTCACCTTGGTGATGACAATCAATCAAGTGACTAAACACTAACTTGACTGCTTTTTCTGCCATTGCATCGGTAAAATCAGAGGCTGCTTTAGATACATAAGCTTCGAGCGCATGGCACAGCACATCCATACCGGTATCAGCAGTAATTGCTGGAGGTACAGATTTCACTAACTCAGGGTCGAGAATGGCGACATCAGGCAACATAAATTCATCAACCAAAACCAGTTTTTCATTACGTGATTTAATCACTGAAAATGAGGTTACTTCTGAACCTGTACCACTGGTCGTTGGGATCGCAATAAATTGCGGTTTAACTCTGTTGCTCTCTTTACGGGTATGCCAGAGGGAGTACATAACGGCTTTCGCGGCATCGATAACAGACCCACCACCGAGTGCAATAACCAAGTCTGGATAGTTGGCATCCATCATTTTCATACCACTAACAATGGCTGAAATATCAGGATCAGATGCCACATCATCATAGACTTGAAACTCAATCCCCCGTTGCAGTAGCTTGTCAGTAACTTTATTTGCAAAGCCAAACTTCACCATTGCTTTATCTGTCACCACAAATGCGCGGCGGGCAGTTAACCCAGCTAGGAAATTCAGTGCATTGGTGCCAAACTGAATTTTGGGCTTTATCAGAAACTCACTCATGTCGTTATTACTCCTTACTGTCCCGATAAACCTTCTCAACAATGGCAACCACAGACATCGCTTTGTAACGATCTTTATTCAGTGCAAAGTATTCTTCAGCCAACACAACATCGTTGATACCCGCACCTACACTATCCACTGCAACATAGGTTTTGTTTTTCAGTGGCTTAAGCTCATCATCTAACGTTGCTATCATCAGCAAGTTACTGCCTTTGAGTTCTGGGCTTTTTTGTGTCGCTACTACGTGTCCGATAACCTTTGCGAGGATCATGGTTTATATCGCCTTATATCAATGAGTTATTTACTCAGACGTCCGAGAACTTCCTTGATAATGCGTTCCACGTTTTCTTCGGTAATATCACCATGTGCCACCACTTGTTGCACACATTCACTGGCTTGTGCATAAGAAGATGTCGCACCAAAGCGATCATCACCTTGAGTCTGGCGCTGCGCAGTTGCACATTCAGCATGAACAGGTGTTAAAGAAGGTGATTGAAAACGAGCGTCTTCAAGGATGCTTGTTTGATGATTTGAACTTGAAACAGAACAAGCAGAAACAACTGACTGAGCCGCTTCTTGTGCTAAAGGACAAGGTTGTTTTAATTCTTCAACGGTGCGTACGCCATAACCCACTTTACGAATATTAAGTAAATTCATTGGGCCGACGTTGTCAGAACTAGAACCGCCACCAACAGCACCACAGCCTAACGTTAATGCAGGCGTTATATTGGTTGTTGCACCAATACCGCCTAATGCAGCTGGGGTATTAATTAAAATACGGTTTACTGGTTTTTCTAATGAGAACTGACGAATAACATCTTCGTTTTGAGTATGAATAACTAAGGTATGACCTAAACCTTCGTTAGTCAGCAAATCAACCACACGATCACAGGCTGACTTCCAATCTTCTTCGATATACATACCTAAGATTGGGCAAAGTTTTTCGCGTGAGTACGGATTTTTAGGTGAAACCGTATCTTGCAGCGCGATTAATACGCGAGTACTTGCTGGTACGCTAAAGCCTGCTCGTTGGCTTAAATAAATCGCATCTTTACCCACAACCGCCGGGTTAATGGTGCCATTTGCGCGTAATAACATTGAAGCCACTTTCGCTGCTTCTTCGTCATTCATAAAGTAAGCACCTTGCGCTAATAATTCGCGATGTACTTCGTTATAAATGCAACGTTCTACAATAATGGATTGTTCTGATGCGCAGATAACACCATTGTCGAATGTTTTACTAGTGATGATATCGCTAACTGCTTTTTTGATATCCGCACTACGCTCGATAAATGCAGGACCATTACCAGGGCCGCCACTGATGGTTGGCGTACCAGATGCATAAGCGGCACGTACCATGCCTTCACCACCAGTCGCTAAAATTAATGACACATCTTTGCTGTGCATTAATTCTTTGGTTGCTTCTAGTGTCAGTAAAGTCACGCCATCCACAATACCTTCTGGCGCACCCGCTTCATATGCCGCTTTTTTCACGATCTCTAAGGCACGAAAACTACACTGTTTTGCATTAGGGTGTGGTGAAAAAATAATCGCATTACCCGCTTTTAGTGCAATAAGGGTTTTATAGATAATGGTTGATGTTGGGTTAGTTGAAGGCACCAGTGCGGTAATAACCCCTAAAGGCACGCCAACATCCATGACTTTTTTCACTTTATCGTCATTGATAATGCCAACGGTCTTCATATCTTTCATATGTTCATACACACGCAATGACGCGAAGGTATTTTTCAGTACTTTATCTTCCCACTTACCAAAGCCTGTCTCTTCGTTTGCCATTTTTGCTAGCTCTTCTGCGTGGCGAGCCGCTTCAAATGCGATGTGTTTTACAATACTGTCGATTTTTTCCTGCGAAAATTTAGCGAAGATATGCTGTGCGTTTTTCGCATTACGAACTAGCTCACGAGCCAGTTGTCTGGATTGCAAATCTTTATCTAATGCAACCATGGTATCCCCCATACAGGAGTTAAAAAATTTAGCTGAATAACTTATTTTTTTGCTTTACTGCACCTGAATAATCAGGCTTTATGCTGCTCGGCAATTTTCTCGATATCGTTATGCGGTCTTGCAATAACACGAGAAGTCACAACAGTGCCGATACGTTTTGCCGCTTCAACACCAGACTCAACCGCTGCATTTACCGCACCGACATCGCCTTTCACCATGGCTGTTACCAGACCCGAACCGACATTTTCATAACCAATCAGTTCAACATTGGCGGCTTTACACATCGCATCAGCCGCTTCAATGCAGGCAACGAGACCTTTGGTTTCAATCAGACCAAGTGCTTCTTTCATATCAATTTCCTTCGTTATTCAGTCACTTTGTACTGGGCAACGATTTTTTGAATATCGTTGTGTGGACGAGCGATTACTAATGAAGTCACTACAGTGCCAACACGTTGAGCCGCTTCTAAACCGGACTCTACGGCAGCTTTCACAGCACCTACATCACCTTTCACCATCGCGGTTACTAGGCCAGAGCCGACATTTTCATAGCCAATTAACTCAACATTGGCGGCTTTACACATCGCATCAGCTGCTTCAATACAAGCAACTAAGCCTTGCGTTTCGATAAGTCCTAATGCATCACCCATACGTTCTCCTAAGGCAAGAATTATGCCTTGTGCTTGATAACAATCTTGTTGATGTCATTGTGAGGACGAGCAATCACGAGTGATGTAACCACTTCACCCACGCGTTGTGCTGACTCCACACCTGAATCCACAGCAGCTTTCACTGCGCCTACGTCGCCTTTCACCATCGCAGTCACGAGACCTGAACCAACATTTTCATAGCCAATTAGTTCAACGTTCGCGGCTTTACACATAGCGTCAGCGGCTTCAATACATGCCACCAGACCCTTGGTTTCGATCAGACCTAATGCATCACCCATTTTCATTTCCTCCGAGAAGCCGTTTAACGGTTTACGTTTGCCCATTGTGTCTGCGTGGTGATTTTTTAAACGCAGACTTTGGTTTCAAAACCACTATAACGACTAAAAAATAAAACAACATATAAATCCATATTAAGAAAACATATAGTATTTAACACTAATATTTAGCCTTTTTTATGCCTATATTTATTTAACTATGCTGATAATTTCTTTTTTTCATTGTTTTAAGTTTATAAGAAAATACAAACAACAGATTAAAAAATAGGCAAATTAACTTTGTTAGAAGGATGTTGATAAGGTGCAAAAATCGAGTACATATAAGAGAAAAAGATGTGCGGAACATCACTGATATTTCAGCGTAAGATCAATAACAAAAAAGGGCTAAATCGAGTCTATATACAAATCGTGCTATTTCTTGGGCTATAACGTATTTTTAGTCACCTCAACGAAATAAACCTATCGCGATTATAAAAATGTAATCACTCAAGAGATAAAAAGCTTAGGAAAATCTGCATTAAATTATCGACAAATCACCAATAGACTTGGTAGAAAGATAATTACGTTAATGACATACAGAATTGAAAGAAATGACTGTTATCAGTGAGTGAGTAAATTAATGAATGAAGAAGTGAGTAAGTTATTTAACCAAAGAGTTAACCAGTAGCAATTAAATACCCGACAACATACGGGTATTTAATAAAATGAAATCAATCAAATTTACTGCCAGGTTTTAAGGTGCAAATATAGAGTGGTGAGTTGAGTGAGCTTAATAAAATAGTTTTTTCATTAAGCTTCTGGGCATTAAGAAATAACCCATCATGACTATCTGACATTTCACGCATAAAATAGTCAAAAATAACATTGGGAGATTCATCTATCGAAGAAGCACTAGATCCCCACTGACTAACAAAATAGTGTCGTTCTGTGGGTGAAACTCGCTTTGTTGTGTAATCAAATTTCACATAGCGCTGTAAATAAAGCCAACCTGCTTTAGAATCTGTATATCCTTCAACAACTATCGAACCTTTACCATTGGCACCAAATGAGAAGTGAATATTACCATTTACATTTTCTGCCTCCATATTTTCAAAACGCATAATGCCTTTTGTAGAACATACCATTACGCCATCGTTCTTAGCAGAAAGAAATATTGTAGCTGAATATAATGCGACCAAGATAAAAATCAGGGCCGAAAACAGACATAAAAGTTTCCCTGAGATTTTCATTAGTATTTCCAAGAATAGTAAAAGTAATTGTCGCAATAACTAAATGGATTATCTTCGTTCTTTGCACAATGCGCTAAAAATACGCGCCCTAATCCATTGGTTTGTAATTTATCCCCATAGAAGAAGACAAATCGCTCACCTTTTACACACTGTAAATTGAGCTTATTTCGTACTGCATCAAAATTTTGCACGTAATTATCACTGACCGCTGAATTAATCATCGCTTCATTAGAGAGCAATTCACAATCATTATGCGCTAATGGGGTAAGCGTAATTGGTTTTGAATGATGTTGATTAAAGAAAGTAATTATCACCAAAAATAACGCCCCAAAAAGAAAACCAATACTAGCTAAATACCAGCAAATATCTGGGCGTTTTGCTTTTTGTTGCAAATGTTCTGATAATAGATTCTCTTTACTGTTTTGGCTTTCCTCGGATATTACTTCTACTGATACAATCTCTGATATATTTTTTACAGATAACGATTGTTCATTATTGGGTGTGGCTGTTTCTGTATTAAGTTGAGTTATGGGTAATAATGTTGAATCATCAATTAGCTCTATCGAGATATCAGGATTAAACTCTAATCGCCCTTTGGCAATAGTGACAATAATATTTTCAATACCATAATGGCGAAACGTTTTGCGTAATAAACTTAAGTATTGGTTTAAATTACTATTTGAAGATACCAGCCCATTATCATCCCAAACGCATTTTAATACTTCATCGCGATTAACCACACCGGGATGTTGAATAAAATAAAAAAGTAACGCATTAGCGGTAATAGAAAGATGCGTATCTACGCTATCTTTTTCTAATGAAATTGCGCCATCCGTTGCGTCGTAATAAATTAAGGCATTTATTTTGTATTTCATTGTGCCCTCATTCATCCTGATTAAAATTACTGATTTGCTGTATTTGCCATATAGTCAAATGTCATCTCAGATAATCTTCCAACTAATGCGCTACGCTCTTCTTGAGAAATAGTCGGACCTTCTGTTAACTCAGATAACCAAAGCCCATCAGCGGCATAACGAATTAATGTTCCTAAATAACTATTATCTAATTTATCGCCTTTAGCCAAATGTTCTAACATCCAGTCACGCCAGCATTTACGCATAATAGGTTCATTTGGCATGGCTAAAGACAGTATGGCTAATTGACGACTTTCATCTGACTGTTTTAAATCAGAAATATAAGTTAAATAAGCGCGAGAAAAACGCCCTACTTCTATAGGATCATTTTCCATAATCACCGCAATACGACTATCCATAATACCTAATAGACGTTTAAAAACCGCATGAACTAATTCTAGCTTGCCAGGAAAATGATGCAGTAGACCACCTTTACTTACCCCTGCTTCTTTTGCTACGGCATTTAAAGAGAGAGAGGCTATTCCTTCATTAGCCACAATAACGCTTGCCGCTTCCAATAATTGTTCTTGAACTCGGATTGGGTCTTTTTTTCGGTGATGCGCAGTTGTATTCATGACAAGGATAATACCGACCAGTCGGTATGTTCCTTATTGATCGAAATCAATTTGATTTCGACTGATGCTTATTATATGTAAATAATGCAGTTGACTTCACATTCCTTTATTTTTAATCAAGATTAATTTAAAAAATAAAATTATTTTACAGAATTGATCTAAATAATATAATTACCTAACGAGAATAAATATAACTTGATTACTATCAATAAAATCCCGTACAAATATTAAACAAAAAATTAAAATCATTGATTAAATAAAATAAAGAGAACATCGAGAAATGAACTCTTTATTTTAAATTAAAATATATAATTCATTATATTGTAGAGTATTTACTCTGTACTTTATTAGAAATACCTTCCAAGTTAAAACCAATGTCTTATATATTATCTCTCATCATCATAAATTTATTCTCATATTTATTTAAAGTCTTTTCAAGTGATCGAGAGTATCATAAATATTTTCAATTAAAGGGTCAGTAGAGTCTAGAGGTTGACTATAAATACTCTCACTGGAAGAATAAGCAGAGTCTTGAGATTCACTATAAACACTTTGATTTATTATTAAATTCTTTCTAATTTCTTTATTATTTTCATCTTTATTAGAAAAATTTATTTCTTCATATATAGGCTCTTCTTTGGCGTTTATTTCTTCATACACATGTTCTTTGGCAGATTCACTTTCACACGTATCAACAAATATATTTATAAGCGAGAGAGAATTACTCTCATTTATATTGTTTACTCTTTTAAAATCCTCTATAGTTTTAATAAGACAACCATTATAATATATTCTATGTTTATTCTCTTTTATATTATATGTTTCTTCATGTATATTTTCCTCCTGATCTCCCTCCAATTTATATTCTCCACTTTCTGGTATATCTGAAAAATTCTCACTTGAACATTTAACAATAACCTTATTTAAATTAGACTCATAATCTAAAATACCATATAAATCATTTTTAATTTCACAATATAAACTCTCATTTGATTTGTTATTTCCCACTACATTATTTAATCTCTCCCCTTCTTCTCTATATGGGGTTTTATTAGATACTCTCATATATATATTATTTTCATAATCAACTTTATCTCTAGAGTTTTCTGAACTAACATTTTTAAAAGAAACACTACTATTAAATAAACGAGTTATACCAGAACTAAGACTAGAAAAAAAATCAACAATATTATTGATTGATTTTAGCGCTCCTGTAGTAAATTGACTAGCGGTATCTCTAAGAAATGAAACAACACTCATAATATATCCTTATATTAAATAGATGAGCATTAAATTAAGTGTCAGATATTAATAAAACTACAAAGTTTAAATATAAAAAAACCTCCTTTAAATAAAGAAGGCTTAATTTGAATTATTTGAATGGCTAATTAAATACTGGCTTTTAATGCTTGCTCTAAATCTTCTAAAATATCGTCAATATGCTCAATACCAATAGATAAACGAATTAAATCTCGTGAAACACCTGCTCGTGCTAATTCTTCATCATTTAATTGGCGATGTGTCGTTGATGCAGGGTGACAAGCTAATGACTTAGCATCACCAATATTTACAAGACGTACAATTAATTGTAACGCGTCGATAAATCTAGCACCCGATTCAGCACCGCCTTTAATACCAAAAGAGAGAATACCTGCGGGCTTACCTGACATATAACGTACGGCTAAATGGTGCTCAGGATGATTGCTTAATCCGGCATATTTTACCCATGCCACTTGAGAATGACTTTGCAGATATTCTGCCACCTTTTGCGCATTTTCAGTATGTCTATCCATACGTAAAGCCAGCGTTTCTAAACCTTGTAAAATTAAAAAAGCATTAAAAGGTGATAATGCTGCACCTGTTCCACGCAAAGGTGCAACACGACATCTTGCTATATAAGCAGCTGCACCAAAATGCTCAACATAATTCACTCCATGATAAGAAACATCGGGTGTATTTAATATTTCAAAGCGATTTTTATGTTCTGCCCATGGGAATTTACCAGAATCCACAACAATGCCGCCAATGGAATTACCATGACCACCTATATATTTGGTTAACGAATGAATAATAATATCCGCACCATGTTCAAAAGGACGGCATAAATAAGGTGTTGCAACCGTATTATCAACAATTAAAGGCACACCATGACGATGAGCAGCATCTGCTAATGCTTTAATATCAACAATATTTCCACTAGGGTTTGTTATTGTTTCGCAAAATACCGCTTTGGTATTTTCATCAATTAGCGCTTCAAGTGCAGCAATATCGTCATGAGGAGCAAAACGCGCTTCAATACCAATTCGTGGAAATGTATGTGCCATTAAATTATAGGTACCGCCATAAAGCTTCGCGACAGAAACAATATTGTCACCGACTTGGGCGATAGTTTGAATTGCGTAAGTAATTGCCGCCATACCTGACGCCACGGCAACAGATGCTATTCCCCCTTCTAACGCCGCAACCCTTTTTTCTAATACGTCATTGGTTGGGTTCATTATGCGGGTATAAATATTTCCAGGTACTTTTAAATCAAATAGATCAGCACCATGTTGCGTATCATCAAACGCATAAGAAGTCGTTTGATAAATAGGTACAGCAACAGCTTTTGTGGTTGGATCAGGTGAATAACCGGCGTGAATAGAAAGTGTCTCAAGTTTCATAGCAATCCCTTTTTGTTGCATTTGTTCTTATCGTATTACTTAGATACTAAATCGAAGTAGGATCTTTTAGTTTATAACTAATATAGATAAGCTGATATTTCACCTATCGCATAGTGAAATAATTTCAACTTCGATTAATTAACTGAAAGACGAATAAAATTCACTTCTCAATAAATACACAATTTGGTTTATATTGAAGCTAATTTTCGTGCTATTTAGCCATTTTAGGTGATTTAATCGTTTTTTGACGAGTAGCTAACCAGCAAATTAAAGAGCCCGCTGTCACCATCATCACACCTTGCCAAAAAGAAAAAGAGAGTGCGGTTGATAATAATAAAGATGAGAATGCCGTCGAAATTACAGGGGTAAAATAAGAAAGAGTCGCCAATAGTGTGACATTACCTTTTATCATTCCCATCGTCCAAGCTGCATTAGCCAGACCGATAGCGGCCCCCGTAATTAGCAATAATGAAATGCTTTTACTATTTATCACCCATTCAACGGGCGATGAAAAGATGTATTGCCCCCACAAGGCTAATGAAGTCAATAAGAAGAAAGGAACAATGCCATTATACCCGCCAGAAATAAGACGAGTTAAATTGCTATAAAACGCCCATAAAATAGCGCCAGAAAACGCCAAAATATAACTCAGTGGATTCGAACAAATGTTTTTCCATAATCCATCTATAGTTAATGGATTATCGCCACTCACAACCCAAATCAAACCACTAAATGAACATAATAATCCGATAACCAACAAAATAGAAAAACGCTGCTTATTGAGTATAACCGCCAGCGCCAGTGTGAAACTTGGCCATAAATAGTTGACCATACCCAGTTCTATTGCTTGCGTTCGATTTGATGCAAATCCAAGCGCCAATGATAAACAGACTTCATAGGTGACAAATAATAAGCCCCCCCAGAAAAGATATTTTTTAGGATAAAGCGATAACTTAGGCCAACCAAATAATAAAATAAGGAAAAGCGTTCCTGTTGAGTAAATTAATGCGGCACCACCCACAGCACCAAAATACTCACTGATATTACGAATCAATCCAACAATCGTGCTCCAAAGTAAAATAGCAACAATGCCATACAACGTGCCTTTTGATGAGCTAGAAATCATTTTGTGCCTTCACATGTTAGATTTTGTCATTAGGGTCGATATTAAAACAGAATCCAATTAATTGCTTTAATTACTAGCATACAAAAATTCAAAGAGCCTTCGGACAATGAAACATTTTGTTACAATTAATCGTAAAGATAAAAAACACCATTTTACTCTCGCTGGTTGTAAAAAATGGAGTATCAATTAAAAATAAAAAAATTATCGTTTTTAATTTCAATCAAAAATGAATAAATATTATTTCTATTTTTTCAATGAAAAATAAATTCATATTTTTTATTTTTATAAAAAATCTTTCTATTCTATATTTCCTTACTCAAAAAATATAAATTTTTGTGATAATTTATAAATAATTTCACTTTGAAATATGTTCTATGAAACATTACTTTATCAGTAAATACATCACATCTATTTAAGATGTTCCTTATTAGACCAAGTTAAATAAAAACAGATAAAAATAAAAGCAATAAATATCAATGAGATAATAAAACACACAAAAACACATTAGATAAAATTATGAATTATCTTGTTTTTTAAGTTAAAAAATACCGATAATTATCAATTGATCAATAGGTTTTAACTATAAAAAATCACAAAAATGATCGTTTAAAACGATTTCTCTAATTTATTTAACACATTTATAATTCATGAAAATTTGACTTAAGTTAAACCGGCAAAGTCATTATTATTTTTTAAATAACATCATATTTATGGGATAACCTATTAGCATTTGAAATACAAATTATAATATTTAGGTTATTTAGATAAACTCTCTTATTAAAACAAATTAGAGTGAGCAATAAAAAATTTCCAATATTTATAGTGACTCATTTATAATTGATTTATTACTTTTGATTGATATTTTAATGCTAAGGATGGCATATCTTTTTATCAAAAAAATAGCCATATAATTTATTATTCCGTTATTTTAAATTATTATAAAAAAGGCACTTATATTGTTAACCATCCCTTTGTTTATAAAAACAGCTTATTTATATAGTGTTAAATTATTTTCTTTATATATTTTTTATCACTATAACATAAAAAAAATAAATCTTACTTCTACTTTCATTGAACAATTGAAACAATCTTTAATTCATCGCATAAACTCTAATAACGAAAACTATATATTAAATCTGCCAACACATTATATCACGACTGGAGCATTAAAACCTGATAAAACAAACAGGTTAGCCAGTCTGACTTTTTCTTATCAAT
This sequence comes from Proteus hauseri, assembly GCF_004116975.1. Taxonomy (NCBI): domain Bacteria; kingdom Pseudomonadati; phylum Pseudomonadota; class Gammaproteobacteria; order Enterobacterales; family Morganellaceae; genus Proteus; species Proteus hauseri. The sequence continues at coordinate 1,126,203 of NZ_CP026364.1, forward strand.
AATGATTTGAATTTTTAAGGCTGATTAAATGATTGATAACAGCAAAACCATTAATTTTCGTATAGGACAACGAATACGCCATTTACGAAAAAAATTAAAATACTCAGGAACATTATTTGCTCAAGAGTTAGGAATAAGTCAACAACAACTTTCTCGCTATGAACGAGGGACAAATAGGATCAGCATTGAACTTATTTATCTAATTTCTGAAAAATTTGATGTTCATATTAGCTATTTTTTACAAAGTAATTATTTAATTAATATTGAACAACAACATAAAACTCAAGAAAAGAATAATAGACTTGTTGCTGAATGCTGTATAAAAAAATAATATAAATTATACTTATTTTTTTATTATACTTTACTAATTCTGCCTTTCTAATTTATTTTTACTATGATTTTTAATGGAAATTTCTCTCTCATTTTGACATAAAAAAAGCCACCTAAAGGTGGCTTTTTAGCAATAAAAACGCAATTAACGCCCTGCTTTTAATTTTTGGTAATAGCTTTCGTATAATATTGTGGCATCACCCACATCATTTTGCCATTCACCTTTATTAATAATCTCTTCACTTGGATAAAGTGAGCTATCTTCAGTAATAACATTTGGCAGCAATTTTTGAGCCGCTAAATTAGGTGTTGGATAACCAATATTTTCAGCGACTTTTGCCGCAATCTCAGGACGTAATAAGAAATCGATAAGCTTATGAGCGCCTTCAATATTCTTTGCATTAGCAGGGATCGCTAAGCTATCCATCCAAAAAATCCCACCTTCTTTTGGCCACACCATATCAATAGGCGCACCCGCATCTCGTGCAATAAAGGCAGAACCATTCCAAATCATCCCTAAATTAACTTCCCCTTGCATATAAGGGTTAGCAGGGTTATCAGAATTGAAAGCTAATACGTTTGGCATTAACTTTTGTAGCTCTTTATAAGCTTCTTCAATCTGTTTCGGATCAGTAGTATTACCTGAATATCCCAGCTTTAATAATGCGATTTGGAAAACTTCGCGGGCATCATCCGTCAGCAGTAAGCTATCTTTATATTCAGGTTTCCATAAATCAGCCCATGAAGTCACGCTGCTCGCATCAATTTCATCGCCATTAATCCCGATGGCTGTAGCACCCCAAATATAAGGAATGGAGTAGTCATTTTCAGGATCAAAAGATTTATGTAATAAACTTGGATCAAGGTTATCAAAATTAGTTAATTTTGATTTATCAATCTTTTGTAACATCCCTTCATGACTCATTTTAGAAATAAAATAAGTTGAAGGAACGACCAAATCATAAGCCCCATCTTTATAGGTTTTTAGTTTGGTATACATGCTTTCATTGGATTCATAGGTTGAATAGATAACCTTAATCCCAGTTTCTTTCGTAAACTGTTCAAGTAAACCAGGCGGCACATACTCCGTCCAATTGTAGAAATATAATGTTTTACTATCATCAGCCGATGCTGTACCGATGCTCAATGCCATTACGCTGGCAGCAAGCACAGAGGACCACTTTTTCATTTATGTTTCCTTCAGTGGTTGATGCGTTAATATCAAATAGGCAGTCAGCCTACCTCCAACAGATTGGTCCTATAGACCCCAAAAAGTACGAAAAATCGTACTAATACGTGTAAATTACGCCGTTTTTCCTGTTCTATCTCTTAAGATCAACTGGCTAATTAATACTAATACTAATGATAGACCTAAAAGGATCGTTGCTAACGCATTAACCTCTGGTGATACGCCAACTTTTACCATTGAGTAAATTTTTAATGGCAATATTTCGTAACTAGGGCCAGTTACAAAAGAGGAAACCACAACGTCATCCATCGATAATGTAAAACTTAATAACCAACCTGAAGCTATTGCAGGCATCGCAAGAGGCATAATGATTTTACGTAAAATAGTAAATTCACCTGCACCTAAATCTTTAGCCGCTTCTAACATTTTTACATCAAAACCACTGAGTCGTGAATAAACCGTTACCACAACAAAGGGTAAACAAAATGTAATATGTGAAAATAACAGCGACCAAAAACCTAATGAAACACCCAATATCATAAACAATACGAGAAGCGAAATTGCCATCACGATATCTGGAGACATCATCACAACAAACAGCATACCACCAACAAATTTTTTACCACGAAAACGATAGCGATATAGCGCAACAGCCGCTAAAGAACCAATTAATGTGGCAAAAGTGGCTGATGTTACAGCCATTGTTAATGAGTGCCCTGCAGCTTGAAGCAGGCTATCATTATTAAATAAAATGGTATACCAATCTGTGGTAAAACCTTTCCAGTTAATCCCGAAGCGTGATGAGTTAAATGAATTAACTATCAGAATGATAATCGGGATATAAAGATACGCGTAAATAATGGACATAAATCCACCACGCAATAACCGTCCTATCATTCTATTTCCACCTTCTTATGCAGTAGCTTCACAGCGCGATAATAAACAAATAGCATTAACCCCATTACCAGAGTTAAACAAATACTGGTCGCTGCACCAAATGGCCAGTCTCGAATATTTAAGAATTGGCTTTTTATTACGTTGCCAATTAATAAGTTCTTCGCCCCTCCCATTAAATCCGCAACAAAGAATAGTCCCATTGCTGGCAACATCACTAATAAACAACCCGCAATAATACCAGGCATTGTGAGTGGAATAATAATGCGGATAAAAGTCTGCAATTTATTCGCACCTAAATCACGCGCTGCTTCTAAACAAGGTTTATCAAGCTTTTCAATGCTGGAGTAGAGTGGCAATACCATAAAAGGTAATAAGATATAGACCAATCCCAATACAACGGCTTCAGGGGTATAAATAATTCTTAATGGTTTATCAATCAGCCCAATCCACAATAAAAATTCGTTAAAATAGCCTTTAGTGCTTAGGAAAATCTTTAATCCATAGATACGAATTAATGAGTTAGTCCAAAATGGTACAATCAATAAAAACAGCATTAACGGTTGTAATTTTTTAGGCATTTTTGCAAGAAAAAAAGCAAAAGGATAACCTAACAATAAACACGCTAATGTCGCCACTAACGCCATATTGATAGAGTGCAGCAGAACTTCTGCGTACATGGGATCAAATAAGCGATAGTAGTTATCGAGTGTAAATACCATTTCAACCAAGTTAGCATCATTACGGGTTAAAAAACTGGTCGCAATGATCATGATATTCGGCAAGAAGACGAACACCATCAACCAACCCACAACACCCGTAATAACGATGTTTTGAAATAGTTTACGTGTTTTCTTCATCAGCCAGCACGACCTCCCAGCTTTCAACCCAAGTGACTGCAATTTTTTGATCTAACGAATGATCTACATCAGGATCATCTTCATTAAAGAATTCACTGACCATCACCATTTTGCCATTTTCCATTTCAACAACAGAGTCCAGCGTCATCCCTTTATAGTTACGCTCACGTACATAACCAATAAGTCCAGGGAGGTTCTCCAGATCATGAATTTCTTCTACACGAAGATCTTCTGGCCTTAGTAATACTTTAAGTTGCTGATTAGGTTTCACAGGCAATGTCGTGTAAATATCACACTCATGCCCTTCGACATCTGCTCGAATACGTGCTTTATCAATACGATGTAAAACACGAGCATCAAAGATGTTTATTTCACCAATAAACTGCGCAACAAACAGGTTGGTTGGCTCTTCATAAATTTCACGAGGTGTGCCATCTTGCTCAATTCGCCCTTCACGCATAACCACGATGCGATCTGACATTGTCAGCGCTTCTTCTTGATCATGAGTAACAAAAATAAAGGTTATTCCTAATTTTCGTTGTAAGGCTTTTAGTTCATTTTGCATCTGTTTACGTAATTTGTAATCCAGCGCAGATAATGATTCATCAAGTAATAAGACTTTTGGTTTATTCACAACAGCACGAGCAATTGCAACACGTTGTTGTTGTCCACCTGAAAGATGTGCAGGACGACGTTGGGCGAAATCTTCAAGTTGCACCATACGCAATGCTTCTTCAACACGGTGATTGATTTCGTCAGCAGGTCTTTTCTGCATACGTAAACCAAACGCCACATTTTCAAACACAGTCATATGTGGAAAAAGTGCATAACTTTGAAATACAGTATTTACAAAACGTTGTTCAGCAGGGAGATGAGTAATATCCTGCCCATCGAGGATGATTTGACCATCATCAACGTCTTCCAAGCCTGCGATTAAGCGTAAAACCGTCGTCTTACCACAACCTGAAGGGCCAAGTATTGTTAAAAACTCGCCATGGTTGATAGTGAGATCGAGGCGGGAAATGATTTGTTTTCCGTCGAAACCTTTACTTAAGGATTTTAATTCGACAAGTGGTATCAGAGATGTTTTCTCAGTCATTTAAGGTAATACTCTATCCCGAAGAATAATGCAGATAGAACCGCCGCCGGAAAAGACTGTGTGAGCTGCCGGAGCATTATGCTCCACAGAAGCCCAAAACCAGCAACGCCGTATGTATAATAGTACAAGGGGCAAATGATAAACGCAGCGACGTCAAATTGAAAGCAAAAAGGCACTTTAGATATGAAAAACTATTCATATTTAAGCATTTCCTCATAAATCATCTTTTTATATTTATAAGAAGAAAATACAATAAAATCAGAAAGCTAATATTTATTATATATTAAACAAATTCACTCATTTTTATGATTAATTAATTTTTGCCATCTAAACAACATAATAATAGCGTATTTAAACCAAAATCTAGCTGATTAACTTAATTAGTTCACTATGATAGCAATAAAAATAACAAACTATTTAAAGGGCTATTAGGTTGTTTTTCCTATTATTAATTCCTATTGCATTTTTATTATTTTGATTAATATTTATTCTTAAAAAGGAAATCCCTGATCACAAATCCATTATGATCAGGGGTAATAAAAGATATGACACGCTCCGCTACTCTGACAAAGCATTTTATTTGTATTTTTCAAGAAGCACGGTTCTTATTTGTGCTTAAAAAGCGGTTTTCTTGATAACACTTTCTTTCTCAATAAAGATTATTTGCTTATTAATATTGTCATTAACGACTTGAATTATTACCCGCCCCTTTTAAACAATCATTGGTGCAACGATAAAGCCAAAAAGTACACCAGCAATAATTCCGCCTAGGCCTGGTAGCATAAATGGGTGATTTAATATGTATTTTCCTACTCGCGTTGATCCTGTTGAGTCAAATTCAATCGCAGCAAGTGATGTAGGATAGGTCGGTAATACAAATACACCAGTAACTGCAACATAAGAAGCCAAAATAGCCCATGTTGGTACATCTAAAGCTATCGCCAGTGGAATAATTAACGGGGTTGTTGCGCCTTGTGAATATAACAACGCACAGGTAAAGAAAAGCACGGCAGCAAGTAAAATAGGATAAGCCGTTAAAATATCTCCTGCGACAGCTTTTATTTCTTCAATATGAAAATCAACAAAAGTAGTACCTAATGTCACGATCCCTAAAATAACTGCTAACGAACTCATACCAGAGCGAAATGTTGGTGTCATGACAATGGCATCAGGAGAAGTTTTACAAAAAACTACCATCAGACAAGCTGCACTTAACATACAAATCACGATGATGTCACGTGTTCCCATTGTTTTTCCCAAATCAAAACCTGGACGTAATTCTGGGAAAGCCGCAAGGGCTACGACTGCAATTGTAGATAATAGGAATAATACGACAGAAAATTTAGCCCAAGCGGTATCATTACCTTTTTTCTCTTCGTACTTTTTAACTAAACCCGCTTTTAGACGCTCAATATAAACTTCATCATCTTTTAATTCACACCCTTGGCGAGACGCAATAAACGCAGCGACCATTGCGGCAACAAATGATGCAGGTAAACAAACCGCCATTACAGTGATAAACGACACACCATTCACTTCCATGATCGTTAACATAGCAGCCATTGCAGCACTAATGGGTGATCCTGAAATAGCAACTTGTGAAGCAACCACAGAGCCAGCGAGGGTACGTGAAGGACGAACACCTGAGTCTTTAGCAATTTCAGCAATAACCGGTAAGGTTGAGAAAACAATAAACCCTGTTCCTGCTAAAATGGTCATTGTCCAAGTAATCATTGGCGCAATAATATTTATATATTTAGGATTCTTGCGCATAAATTTGCCCGCAAGACGTACTAAATAATCCATCCCGCCCGCTGCTTGTAATGCAGATGCAGCAACAACAACGGTCATAATAATTAAAATGACATCAACAGGAGGAGAGCCTATTGGTAACCCTAATCCAATAGTTAATATAACTAATCCTAATCCGCCACATAAACCAATACCAATTCCTCCCATTCTAATACCGAAGAATATGGCACCTAATACCACGAGGATTTCTAACCAAATCATAATTGGCTCCAGTAGATATTTAAATTAATAATTCTATTTATGAGAGATATATTGTTTGAATTTAATTATTGTAATTACACTTATTTATTTTCATTAATTACTTTATGGCTTCATTATTAAAAAATTATCAAAATTTTTTACCATAAATTTAATTTCGCTGTCTTTTTTGATACCAATTAATACCCGCGTGAACTAATGCACTGGTTGAGTCAATATATTTATCTTTATATTTATCAATCTCTTTATTCAAAATAACAGGTACTTCTGTACAACCAAGAACAATAATTTCGGCACCTTGTTTAAAAAGCTGCCCTGCTATTTCTTTCATTAAATTCTCAGCCTTTTCTATTTCCCCCGATTTTAATAAGTAAATACTTTCCATTACTTTTTGTTGTTCTTCTTTATTGGGTGTTAAGCAATTCAAACCTAGTTCTTCTATTTTTTGTTGATACAACCCCATATAAACCGTTGCATTAGTTGCAAGTAATCCAATATTTTTTTTCTTTGAATTAACGACCACCTGCATTGTGGAATCAATAATGCTAAGCAGCTCAACATGGCAACTCTCTTTTAATTGAGAAAACCAGTAATGAGCCGTATTACAAGGAATAACAATGCATTCTGCACCTGCGCTTTCTAATAACTGTAGATAGTTTTGCATTAATGGTAATGGGGAGTTTCCATCATGCATTAATGCTTGCGTACGATCAGGGATATTAGGAATTGAAGAAATAATAAGTGGAATATGCTCTTGATCACAATTAGCTTTAGTAAAAGCAATAAACTTATTAAATAAATCAGCAGTCGCCGCAGGCCCCATTCCACCAAGAACACCAATTAAACCTTTCATAGAAAACTCTCTTTAGTGATAGCCATTTGATAAAAATCATTAATCATTTTCTAAAAAATAAAATAACAAAAATTGATTACTAATAACTTCTATAAAAATAAGATGATTAATATCTAAGCTTGTTTTTAGCTAAAAGAGAAATGCAAGTAAGTATGGGATTATGCAGATCCCGCATTAAGATTTAAATTACACTTGCTATCTTTAATATATATTTATCAATTAAATTAACAAGATAAATAACATTACAACCAGATAAGCCTAGTGTTGATATTTAATTTTATTATGTCGTAATAACTAAAGTGAAGGTGCAATGCATAATTCGAATTGGAATAAAACATAATAAGATAAATTTAATAACTAATATTTAACCATAAATATAAGAATTAAACGTGAATAATGAACATTACATAAAGAATAAATAAAGGGGAAAACATTATGATGAAGAATATAGAAACTAAATGGCTTTATGATTTTCTAACGCTAGAAGCTTGTCGTCATTTTTCACATGCAGCAGAGCAACGTAATATTTCGCAACCTGCGTTTAGTCGACGAATTCAAGCATTAGAATCCGCCATTGGTGTGCCATTATTTGATAGAACAACGCTACCTTTACAACTCACAGAAGAAGGTAAACTTTTTCATTCACAAACGCGAAGTCTTTTACAACAGCTAGAATGTAATTTAAACGAATTATCTGGCTACAACATTTTGAGTATTCCTAATATTAATATTGCCGCAGCACATTCTTTATCATTAACTTTACTTCCTAAGCTTATTCACTCACTTTCACAATTTAGTGAAGAGTTTGTTTATCATGTAGAAGCCATCGATGTTGTGCAGGTCGTAAACGCCTTACGAGAAGGTCGAAGTGATTTTATTATCTCCTTTTATGATGAAGATTTAATGCAGCCTCCTTTTTGTTGTTTAAAAATATTTGAATCTGAAATGTATCCAGTATGTGCAGCAACAGCAGATGGTAAACCAATGTATGATATTTATCAGCCTCAAGTTCCTTTATTAAATTACACCGATGCCTCTTATATGGGCCGTTTGGTAAATAAACGGCTACGCGAAGTTGGTGAAATTACTACTCGTACACTTTTTATGTCTTCTATGAGTGAATTATTAAAAAATATGACATTAGATGGACATGGTATTGCTTGGTTACCTATTTACTCAATTGAACATGAGTTAAAAGAAAAAAAACTCGTTCTCCTTAATACTCCTGAATTAACAATTCCAATAGAAGCATATATTTATCGAATGGATACTCGACTCAATAAAACAGCAGAAAATTTTTGGCAGATATTAAAGAAAAGCCTTCCTAACCACTTAGTTAAAAAATGATTTTCAATTATTAAAAATAAAAGACCACCTTTAATTTTAGTGGTCTTTTTTCTTATTTATAAAGCTCATTCTTTTATTGTTATTTTAATTTTATAATTCTTTTTAAGTATAAAATAGCATTATTAACATTAGGCAAAGGCCCTATATTATCTTTTAATAGAGGGAAGGTTCCTGTTTTAATTAATAAATTGCGCATTTGTATTGGGCTTAAAACATTTTGTGTTTTGTTTTTATACCATGACTGAATAATCGCAGCAGCACCCGCAACTAATGCACTGGCTGACGATGTTCCACTAAAATTAGCTGTATATGTATGGTTTTCATCGCTATGAAATAAATCTCCATAACCTGCTGTTGTCACTTCTTCCCCCCATGCTTGCACATGTATGGGGGATCCATAAGTTGAGAAAGGTAATCTATTTAATGTGTAGGGAGAACCCGCGCCTACACGTATTGAGCAATTATCGTTACGTTTTCGATAATTGACATAAGCGGGTAAATCAAGATTAACACCTCCATTTCCTGCAGCCATAATAACAATAATCCCCGCATCAGTTAATGCTCTAGTGGCCTCCCAAATATGCATCTCATAATCAGCTGGTACAAAAGCTTGTTGTTCACAAACTGTTTGCATTTCATACAGAACAATATCACCTTCATTTAATATTCTTTTACTTGCAATAATGGCGTCAATTCGCCCACAAGTAAGTTCTGATATGGCATAAAACATATCTAATTTATGAGCTAATCCCGTGATCCCTTTTCCATCCTTTTTCCCCATAATGAGTCCAGCAACAGCGGTGCCATGATCAGCTTGATTTGTTTTTTCATTAAAAGGCAGTAAAGGCGTGATATTATTTGTCGCTAAGTCATGATGAGAAAGATTAAAATCCCATTCAATATCCGCAATTTGAATGCCTTGTCCATAAGCTTTTTGCTGCCATGCTTCTTCTATTCCTAATCCTTTTATTTCATAACTACTTAATACTTTATTAGGTGTTTTTAAGTAGTGTTGATGCTGAATAAAATCTGGTGTAAAACTTGGCGGCTCCACCGGTTGAATAGGAATAATTTGTGTATATTCAATATCAGGATGTTGTTTTAATATATCATTCATTTTATCTAACGAATATTCACTATCGTAAGGAGGAAAAATATAATAGTAATTATTTAACTCATTAAAATTAATCGCGATTGATACTGTATTTACTCTTGGTGGTATTTGTGACATAGCGGGAACAACAGGTATTAATAATATCTTAGATAAAAAATCGCAATACTTATTACAACAATCATATAATGAAAACATTTTATTATCATAATCAGATTTATTTATATTCTTTGTTTTTATCAGGATTTTTCTTTGAATATTCATACTCAATGCTCCTTTATTATTTTTTTGCTTTTATAGCGTAAATAATTGAACATTGACTATTTTCATTTTTGATAGGAACAATATAAAATTAAGACTTAACTTTATTATTACAATCTCGCCAGGCTGATTAAAGATAAATTATTCTAACGAGATTGTATAATAAATAAAAATAAGTAATTAGCTAAAATCAATATGTAAACGTAATTTATTGCAACAACAACATTTAAATAAATACCCCTGACATGCACCGTCACTCCATAAACGATCAGGCAAATCAGACAATTCAAAGCCAATATCATTAATATCTTGTTCTAAGCAAACAAACTGTTCTAATTTATTAGCAATATCTTTCCATTCAACATAACCAATAAAAGCACAAGGCTCGCCACAATGTATTAACCAATGTTCTTGCTGCCAACCATGATAACCTGGTGTTCGCTTTGTTAATTCATCAAGTGCATCTTGAGATATTGGGGACAAGGTAGAGCCACAATATTCGCCGTCATCATCATATAATATTTCTCCGCCTTCAATACTTGCACTATCTTGAAATTCACCATCAAATGTTTTACTCGCTGAGCCATCAGCAATACACCAAGGGCAAAGTACATCAACATCTTCTACTGAGTAAAAAGGACTCGCATAATAAATATCTGTTTCTTTACCACAGCTATCGCAAATAACCGTGTTACCTGTTAGAAATGCTTCTGTTTTTAATGGTTCAGGATGATACTTAAAATAAGGCAAACTTCTTTTTTTTGATGTCATTATCGTTTCCTTTTTGCTGTTGATTGTTTAGTTTCTATTTTATAAAAAAGTAATTTTTATTTAGAAAAACAATATAAAGCATATTGAGATAAATTTATCTTTATATTGTACAGTTCAATAACTAAGAGAAGAGATTGTTTTACAACTTGCTTGTGCTCTCTAATATAAGAGAACTCATACACACGCTATTCTCTATGCTATAATGCGCGCTTATTTTATGCCCTTATCTTAAAATAGGGTTACACTAGCGCCTAAATAGACGAAAGAATCACAGCATGTCCGAAACGAATTTATTAAATAAAACAACAAAAAATCATGATGTTAATAGCAATTTAAAAACGTATAATTTAAACCGTTTTTCTGTTGCACCGATGCTTGATTGGACTGATCGCCATTGTCGTTATTTCTTTCGTCAATTAAGTAAAAATACGCTGCTTTATACCGAGATGGTAACAACAGGAGCCATTATTCATGGTAAAGGCGATTACCTAAAATACAGTGAAGAAGAGCATCCCGTTTCTTTGCAATTAGGGGGAAGTGATCCACAAGCTTTAGCTCAATGTGCAAAATTGGCACAAGAGCGTGGTTATGATGAAATTAACTTAAATGTGGGCTGCCCTTCTGATCGCGTACAAAATGGACGTTTTGGTGCTTGCTTAATGGGAGAAGCACAACTCGTTGCCGATTGCGTAAAAGCAATGCGTGACGTAGTAGATATCCCCGTTACGGTTAAAACACGTATTGGTATTGATGAATTAGATAGTTACGCATTTTTGTGTGATTTTATTGAAAAAGTAAGTGCAAATAATAATTGTGATACTTTTATTATTCACGCTCGTAAAGCATGGTTATCTGGCTTAAGCCCGAAAGAAAATCGAGAAGTACCGCCACTGGATTACCCACGTGTCTATCAATTAAAACGCGATTTTCCACATCTAACAATGGCAATCAATGGTGGTATTAAGTCATTAGAAGAAGCAAAAGAACATTTAAAACATATGGATGGCGTAATGGTAGGTCGTGAAGCCTATCAAAATCCATCAATATTAGCGCATGTGGATCATGAATTATTTGATAACCAATTAGCTATTGCTGACTCTGTTAGTGCTGTAAGAGCTATGTATCCTTATATTGAAAAAGAACTCTTACAAGGTACTTATCTTGGTCATGTTACTCGCCATATGTTAGGAATTTTTCAAGGAATTCCAGGCGCAAGACAATGGCGTCGTCATTTAAGCGAAAATGCACATAAACAAGGTGCTGATTTGTCTGTTTTAGAGAATGCACTAAAATTTGTGACTGAAAAATAAGCCACAAAATAAAACCAGCCTATCAAGGCTGGTTTTATTTATTTTCATATCAATTAAAGTAAAGAAAAAAAACGATTATAGTTTGCAACTAAATAAGCGATTTGGAATTCAAATGCTTCTTTAACTTCACATTTTCCTTCTTCACTACCTTCTTTTTTCTTAATATCAAAGAATGCGTTTTGCATTAATTGAACTGATACGTCCATAGATTTTTGAAATGCAGATAAATTATTATTCTCACCAAAACGCATAAATAACGCTTCAATTTTTTCATCAGCAACATCACGAATAAATTGTAACTCAACATTACTTACACGATTATCTTCATATATAAAATCAATAAAGTCTTTTAATTCATCCTTTTGCATAAATACTCCATACTTAATTAATGAAACCCGATAGAAATATAAATTAAAAGAGAGAAAAATAAATCTAAAATAAAAATAATGGTTATTTCTTGATAATAAAATAAGAAAAATAAATTATCTGGATTAATTAAAGATTAAAATTTACCTAATCTATTTAGGCAAATTTTAATCTTGAAATAATAATTAAGGAATAAGTAAACTTGAACCTTGAGATTGACGACTCTCAAGGTAATAATGCGCTTCTTTAGCATCTGCTAAAGCAAATTTTTGATTTTCTGGCACACTCACATCAATTTTACCACTACCAATCAAATCAAATAGTGCAGCACTAGCCTGATCTAACTCTTCACGAGTCGTGATATAACCTGAAATCGATGGGCGAGTTACGTATAACGAACCATGTTTATTTAAAATACCCAAATCAACCCCCGTTACTGCACCGGATGCATTACCAAAGCTCACCATTAAACCACGGCGCTGTAAGCAATTTAATGAATCTAACCACGTGGCTTTACCAACAGAGTCATAAACTACAGGCACTTTCTGATTATTGGTCAGCGCTAATACACGTTCTACAATAGATTCAGTTTGGTAATTAATCACCTCCCATGCACCCGCTGCTTTTGCTGTTGCTACCTTTTTATCACTACCCGCGGTACCTATCATTTTGGCACCTATCGCTTTTGCCCATTGGCTAGCGATTAATCCAACACCACCCGCTGCCGCATGAAATAAGAAGGTTTCTCCTGCCTGCAATTTATGCGTTTGATTGAAGAGATAATAGACCGTGAGCCCTTTTAAGAAAGAGGCTGCGGCTTGCTCAAAAGAGATATTATCAGGCAGGCGAGCAACTTTATTTTCTGGTACATTATGCGTATCGCTATATGCCCCTAGTGGAGATTGCGCATATACAACTCTATCCCCTTCTTTTAGTGAAGTGACGTTAGCGCCCGTTTTTATAACAATGCCTGCTGCCTCAGTTCCTAATCCACTTGGGAATTGATTCACTGGATATAACCCGCTACGCACATAAGTATCAATGTAATTAATGCCAATTGCTTTATTGGCGACTTGTACTTCATTATCGCCAAGAGGTGCTGGGGTAAATGTTGCTAGCTCAAGAACATCTGCACTACCATGAGCTGCAAATTGGATGCGTTTAGCCATTGTGATCTCCATCATTTTTCTAGGGTAAAATAAGCGAGCGTTCTAAAGACCTGAAGAGATAATGACAAATGAAAGTTATTTCTACAAGGCACAGATAATTGGGTTAGCGTATACTGAAGCGCTGATTGACTTTTTTTCGACTTTGCGCAGGATTTATGGCCAGAAATAAGACCACTGACAAGCTGATGTCTGATATCAAAGACCGACAAATGGAGGGGCTGAAACTTCCTCCCCATTCGCTAGAAGCCGAACAGTCCGTGTTAGGCGGTCTGATGATAGATAACGAACGTTGGGATAATGTCTCTGAGCGTGTTACCGCAGAAGACTTTTATAGCCGACCTCACCGTACTATTTTCATGCAGATGCAACGGTTGCTCGAATTAGGTAAACCTATTGACCTAATTACTTTATCAGAAGCATTAGAACAAAATAACGAATTAGAAAATGTTGGCGGTTTTGCTTATTTAGCAGAGCTTTCCAAAAATACGCCAAGTGCGGCGAATATCAATGCTTATGCTGATATCGTCCGAGAGCGTGCCGTTGTTCGCGATATGATAAAAGTTGCCAATGAAATTGCAGATGCTGGCTTTGACCCACAGGGTCGCACCAGTGAAGATCTTCTTGATTTCGCTGAATCAAGAGTGTTCCAAATTGCAGAAACTCGCGCCAATAAAGACGAAGGCCCAAAAGCTATTGATGCTATTTTAGAAGAGACTGTCGAAAAAATAGAACAACTGTATCAAAAGCCTCATGATGGTGTTACCGGTGTTTCAAGTGGTTATCAAGACTTAGATAAAAAAACAGCAGGATTACAAAAATCTGACTTAATTATTGTTGCAGCTCGTCCTTCTATGGGTAAAACCACTTTCGCGATGAACTTATGCGAAAACGCAGCAATGACAGAAGATAAACCCGTATTGATCTTTAGCTTAGAGATGCCAGGCAACCAAATCATGATGCGTATGTTGGCATCCCTTTCACGGGTTGACCAAACAAGAATTCGTACCGGTCAGCTTGATGATGAAGATTGGGCTCGAATTTCAAGCACTATGGGTATTTTGCTTGAAAAACGCAATATGTATATTGATGACTCTTCTGGATTAACGCCGACTGAAGTGCGATCTCGGGCTCGCCGTATTTATCGTGAGCATGGTGGTTTAAGCCTTATTATGATTGACTACCTACAGTTAATGAGAGTACCTTCACTCTCTGATAACCGTACTTTAGAAATTGCTGAAATTTCGCGTTCTTTGAAAGCACTAGCTAAAGAACTGCAAGTTCCTGTCGTTGCACTTTCACAGTTAAACCGTAGTTTGGAACAACGTGCTGATAAAAAACCAGTAAACTCTGACTTACGTGAATCAGGCTCTATCGAGCAGGATGCCGACCTTATTATGTTTATTTATCGTGATGAGGTTTATCACGAAAATAGTGATTTAAAAGGTATTGCCGAGATAATTATTGGTAAACAGCGTAATGGCCCTATTGGTACAGTACGACTGACATTTAATGGTCAGTGGTCTAGATTTGATAATTACGCAGGTCCTTCTTACGACGAAGAATAACGACCTAGCATGACCTCAATTAGAAGGAATTTTGGAATAATATGAAAGCGGCAACTGCAGTGATAGACCGCCGCGCTCTGCGTCACAATTTTCAGCATGTGAGAGACTATGCACCACATAGCCGCCTGATAGCTGTCGTGAAAGCAAACGCTTATGGCCATGGGTTACTAGAAACAGCGTTCACCTTAATGGATAACGCTGATTGTTTTGGTGTTGCGCGTATAGGAGAAGCACTCATACTGCGTAGTGGCGGTATTGTTCAACCTATACTGCTGCTAGAAGGCTTTTTTGATGCCGCAGATTTGCCTATCTTAGTTGTTAATCATATTGAAACAGTTGTCCACAGCATTGAGCAACTTGATGCTTTAGAACAAGCTGATTTAGAAGAACCTGTAAAAGTGTGGATGAAGCTAGATACAGGTATGCATCGTTTAGGTGTTCGGCCAGAAGATGCTGATGCTTTCTATCAGCGCCTTTGTGCTTGTAAAAATGTGCAGCAACCTGTCAATATTGTAAGCCATTTTAGCCGCGCGGATGAGCCTGAAATTCCTGAAGTAACACTGAATCAAATCAATCTATTTCAAAACTTTATCCAAAATAAAACAGGAGAGAAGTCTATCTCTGCTTCTGCTGGTATTTTATTTTGGCCACAAGTCCACTATCAATGGGTTCGCCCTGGCATTATCACTTATGGCATTTCACCTACGGGTGATGAAAAAACAGGAACTAACTTTGGTTTAATCCCCGCAATGACACTCAAAACTAGTTTAATTGCTGTACGTAAACATAAAGCTGGTGAACCCGTCGGTTATGGTGGTACATGGGTAAGTGATAAAGATACTTATCTTGGTGTTATTGCCATAGGTTATGGTGATGGTTATCCACGTAGTGCACCTTCAGGTACGCCTATTTGGATTAATGGCAGAAAAGTACCTATTGTTGGTCGTGTTTCTATGGATATGATCAGTGTTGATCTGGGCTCTGAACTTATTGATCATGTAGGTGATGAAGCTATCTTATGGGGTGATGTGCTGCCTGTTGAAGAAATTGCCAGATATAGTGGTATTAGTGCCTATGAGTTGATCACCAAATTAACCTCTCGCGTCATTATGGAATACCTAGACGAACGATAATACACAAGATATTGTATAAATCTGACACACAAAAAGTGATTGGAGAATAAGCCGTGTTTCAACAGGTTGAAGCGTTTCCGGGAGATCCCATTCTCTCATTGATGGATGTTTATAATAAAGACCCGCGTCAGGATAAAATTAATTTAAGCATTGGTCTTTATTATGATGAAGAAGGCAAAACCCCTATTTTAGGAACTGTTTCTGTTGCGCGTCAGCAACTCAACGCCATGACACCCACCGCAACACTTTATTTACCGATGGAAGGCCTCGCACCTTATCGCAGTGAAATACAGGCATTACTCTTTGGTGCTGATAATCCACTGATAGCCGAGAAAAAAATAGCGACAATACAATCGCTAGGTGGATCAGGTGCATTAAAAGTAGGTGCTGATTTTCTACATCGCTACTTCCCTGAATCACAAGTTTGGATTAGTGATCCTACATGGGATAACCACGCCTCTATTTTTGCTGGCTCTGGCTTTAAAGTGAATTACTACCCGTATTTCGACCCAGAAACCAAAGGCGTTAAATTTGAAGCGCTACTAGATTGCTTTAAAAATCTACCAGAAAAAAGCATTGTACTCATGCACCCTTGTTGCCATAACCCAACAGGTTCAGATTTAACCACACAACAGTGGGATCAAATCACCGAAGTATTAAAATCCCGCCAAGCAATTCCATTTTTAGATATTGCTTATCAAGGATTTGCTGAAAATTTAGATGAAGATGCTTATGCTATTCGTACTATGGCTGCAGCAGGGTTGCCTGTGTTAATCAGTAACTCATTTTCAAAAATTTTTGGTATTTACGGTGAACGTACCGGCGGATTATCGATTGTTTGTGGTAATGCGACAGAGTGCGAACACGTTTTAGGTCAGCTTAAAGCTGGGGTGCGTCGTATTTACTCAAGCCCAGCTAATTACGGTGCTCAAATTGTTAATCAGGTACTTTCAGACCAAGTATTAACTGCGCAATGGCAAAAAGAAGTTGCTCATATGCGTGATCGCATTAAAGAAATGCGCACAACACTTGTTGAAGCACTTAAAGTTGCACTACCTGAAAAAAGCTTTGATCACTTATTGCGCCAACGTGGCATGTTTAGCTATACCGGATTTTCACAATCACAAGTTGATAGACTACGTGATGAATTTGGTATTTATTTGGTTGGTACTGGTCGTGTTTGTATGGCTGGTGTGAATACTAATAACGTGCAACGCATTGCTCAAGCCTTTGCTGCCGTGAGTATCTAAATGAAAAGAGACCTACTAATAAAAATAAGTAGGCCTCTTCTTTCACTGTTTTTTACTACATCACAATCTCTACTGCCATTTTAGGCTTTTAATCTATTATAGGCTGACAGCTTGCTTATTTTCCCCAGCATTTCGACGTGCCTTTTCTTCCATGATCTCAATAATTTGAATATCTGTATGCTGCATAGCATGAGTTGCTAATGCACAAAGATTTGCGATTGAGCTATCGACATCGTCACTCACAATTCCGTCAGTTCCTGCAACACCTTGATTTTGCATCGCCATTAAGACAGCCTTATAAGCTGACGCAGCACTGCTCGATACCTTCATGGCACAACTATTAGAAGCACCATCACAAATGATGCCGCTAATGTCGCCAATCATACTGTTGATAGACATACTGACGGTATTAAAGTCTTTTGTGAGTAACCATGCCATTCCTGCGGCGGCTCCCATTGAAGCGGTAGTCGCAGCACAAAGAGCAGAAAGTGGCGGGAAATGACTATGAACATAAATCGCCATTAAGTGTGATAAAACTAACGCACGTAATAGAGTTTCATCATCGGCCTTAATAAATTCGGCAACAACCATTACAGGCAATGTCGCTGCAATACCCTGATTACCTGATCCTGAGTTACTCATTGCAGGCAATACAGCGCCCCCCATTCGCGCATCAGATGCAGCAGATGCACGTATCATGATTTCATTAAGTAAATCCTTACCTAATAAACCTTTTTCCTGCTGACAAATTAAAGTACGGCCAATAGCTAATCCATAGGCATTACGAAGCCCTTCTTCTGATAACGCACCGTTTAAGTGAGCAGCATCAAGCATAAACTCGATATCACTTACCGGAACATTCAGTGCAAATTGATAAATATCTTCTGCACAAACATCAGTAAAAGGTTTATCACTAGCACATTGACTATCATTTGTTAGCGATGTTTTATCTTCTGCAAAAACAACGCTGCCATTGCATTCACAACGAACAACATGTGTATGCTCTCTAGCAATACTGACTGTTGCATAACCAGACAAGCCATATACTTTAGCTTCAGAGTAAAGTACGTCTTCACAAGGTGATTTCACACCCACTGTAACCTTACCTTGAGCAACCAGTGTTTTAGCTTGCGCTACTGCATCGGGAGAGGCTTTTAGCAGAACTTCTAATCCTGCTTCGGGATCTCCACCTGTGGCACCAAGTGCAGCAGCAATAGGCAAACCGGCCATTCCCGTTCCAGGCACTGTTACGCCCATTCCGTTTTTCATTAGATTTGGTGAAACCCATGCTTCAATACGTATAACTGACTCACCTAACAATGCAGTGGCTTTCGCGGCTGCAAGTGCTAACGAAATCGGCTCAGTACAACCTACTGCGGGTTTCACACCTTCACGTAATTGACGAACAAACTGTGACCATAAATGAGAATTTCTATTCTGGCTCATAACCTAACACCTTGGATTAATTGTAGTTTCTAAAAAAACTCCTGATAAAACCGAAGCTGGCGACTATGAGAATGCCAAGAACGGAGAGATGCAGAGCAGTAAACCAGTAAAGATAATCAGGTAAAGTGAAGCACCTTTGTATTTATGCAACATCGGTACTTTATAAACCAAATAAGCAGGGATAAGACAACCCACCATACCGAAGATTGGGCTACAAATTGAAGTAAAGCTCAGTACAGGTGCGTTAAGGATGATTGCCCCCCATGCTAATAGCACAGCGAAAATCATGATGCCGTTTTGTACCCATTTTTGGTTAATGTTTTCAGCGGGAATATAACGCTGAAGGATGTTCATCACAATCCCTTGCGTTGCTTCACGGAAACCTAAGTAAACACCAAAGAATGCAGTCATTACTGCGAAGATGTTTAGCATTACGCTAACAACCGTTACCCAACCACCAGGGAAGAATTTTGCAGCAATTGCTAAAGCAGAAATATTTTGTTCGTAAGCTTTAACCGCTTCATCATGGCCCATTGCTAAAGTGAATGAGATTGCATAGAAGAATACAGTACAGAACAGCACACCAAAGGCGATATTCATTGCACGCAATGCTTTATGACGAGCAACTTCACGATTTTTATTGCGGCCACGGTAAGAAATCACCATTGGACTCAATGTCTGAATAAATAGGATTGAAGTGAGTGTAAATGGTAGTGTAATAATCGCTTCTTTAATTAAACGTCCTGCTGGTGGTAACGCACCAACGTTGTAAAGATGCCACATACCAATCATTGAGATCCCTAATGCAGCAACCACAAGCAGCTTAGTAAGTACCATGAAGCTGGATACTTTAAACAATAATTGTTCACCACGAGAAGAGATAGCCACTAATGCACAGATTAAAATCAGACCATAGAATGGGTTTTCTGATAATAAGCCTTCTGTCACACCAAAGGTTTGTAGGTAAGAGGCACTGTCGTTAGTAATAGCAGTTGAATAAACAAACATCCAAATCACTAACATAACGAAGTAAAGCGCACCTAATAAAATTCCCCAGTTTTTACCAAGGTAACCGGTAATAACACTAGGATAGTCTTTACATTCTGGAGATTCTGCCAACGTATTGATAAATAAACGTTGGAATAAATACATTGCTGGATAACCGATAACGGATGAAAGTAAGAAAACCCACAATCCCATTAAGCCAACCTGAACAGGTAAAAACACAATACCTGCACCGATAGCCATACCGATACTCATAATAACCCAGCCCACATCATTGCTGTCGAATTTAATTGCTGCGCGCCATTGTTCTTCAGTCATACCTGCGCGGCGTGCACCAGCACTAGTTGCGGGATAGCTTGTTGTCTCTGTTTTTGAGGAAGCCGTTTCCATATTAGTACTCACTTTTTATATTGTAATTGTAAATAGCAAAACGAATTTTGGGGGTAAAAAAAGGTATTTTCATATTGCGATGACACAATAACCTTACAGCTTGCAGGTATTTCTAGTTATGGCTAAATGATAGGGAATATTACGGAGAAAAAAGTTGTTATAAATCGTGATAGATAGAAATGAATTGGAAAAGTTTTCTCTTGTAAGGAGAAAAGTAGGATTATCTGTTCAAAGAGAACAGTAAATAATAACCTTCCACTTATCGCAACCCTTATAAAAACATAACCACTTGATAAAATTGAAAAACTTACTATTGTTATACAATGTTAGTCAAGTATAACAATTGAAACAAATCCCTAAATAAACTGTGCTGTCTATCACGATACCCTATGATAATCTTTTCTATTTAACATCTTTCTACCGTATTTAGTTAATCTATAGTTAAAAAACAGCATATTTAACTATTTAATTTGTTTTTCATAAAAAAAGCTCATTTAGATGATAAAAATATATGAAGAGGATTATAGGCAGAAAGGGACATTCTTCCAGGAGAATTAAATTCTACAATATTGCTTTGATTTTTTTTGAAAGAAAAAGCGCTACAAAATGTCATTGACTGACAATCTGTAGCGCTTAGATTATAAAGGAATAACTAAGTTAGTTATTAATAACCACGTTCTAAAATTGGCTTCAAGAATCTTGCTGTATGTGAGCCTTCAAACTCAGCGACTTTTTCTGGTGTGCCTGATACTAAAATCTGCCCACCACCGCTACCACCTTCAGGCCCTAAATCGATAATCCAGTCAGCCGTTTTAATAACATCAAGATTATGCTCAATCACAACAATAGTATTACCTTGATCTCGTAGCTGATGAAGCACTTCAAGTAACAGTTCAATATCAGCAAAATGAAGTCCCGTTGTGGGTTCATCCAGAATATATAGCGTTTGCCCTGTACCACGTTTTGACAATTCTTTCGCCAGTTTGACTCGCTGAGCTTCACCACCAGAAAGTGTTGTGGCTGATTGTCCCAAACGGATATAAGAAAGCCCGACATCAATAAGCGTTTGTAATTTACGTGCTAAAGCAGGCACCGCATCAAAAAAATCTCTCGCTTCTTCGATAGTCATGTCTAACGCTTCGTGAATATTCTTTCCTTTATATTTCACTTCCAATGTTTCACGGTTATAACGCTGACCTTTACATTGATCGCAAGGTACATATACATCTGGCAAAAAGTGCATTTCGACTTTAATAACACCATCGCCTTGGCAAGCTTCACAACGTCCGCCTTTTACGTTAAAACTAAAACGACCCGGTGTATAACCACGAGTACGAGATTCAGGCACTCCTGCAAATAACTCACGAATAGGCGTAAATACACCAGTATAAGTTGCAGGGTTTGAACGAGGAGTTCGTCCTATTGGGCTTTGGTTAATATCAATAACTTTATCGAAATGCTCTAGGCCTTCAACATCTAAATAAGGTGCGGGAATGATATTAGTTGCACCATTTAATTGGCGCTGTGCGATAGGGAATAACGTGTCATTAATTAACGTTGATTTCCCTGAACCTGAAACACCAGTAATACACGTGAATAATCCAACAGGTAATTTCAAATTAACGTTTTGTAAGTTATTCCCTTTAGCACCTAAAATAGTGAGCATTTTCTCACGGTCAACAGGTACTCGTTGTTTGGGTATTTCAATACGGCGTTCACCACTTAAAAATTTACCAGTGAGTGAATCGAGATTATTAATGATGTCTTCTAGTGTTCCTTGAGCAACAATTTCACCACCATGAACACCCGCACCTGGCCCAATATCAATGATATGATCAGCGGCACGGATCGCGTCTTCATCGTGCTCAACCACGATCACAGTATTACCTAAATTACGTAAATGGATCAATGTCTCAAGTAGGCGATCATTATCTCGTTGATGTAACCCAATTGAAGGTTCATCTAATACATACATTACACCCACAAGACCTGCACCAATTTGGCTTGCCAAGCGAATACGTTGCGCTTCACCGCCCGATAAAGTTTCAGCAGAACGAGAAAGTGTGAGGTAATTTAGACCCACATTAACTAAAAACTTAAGTCTGTCACCAATCTCTTTCAGCACTTTTTCAGCAATCTTAGCGCGTTGACCGCTAAGTTTTAAATTTTGGAAAAAGGTCATCGCATGACCAATACTATAATCAGCAATTTCAGGCAGCGTCGTGTTTTCAACATACACATGACGCGCTTCACGGCGCAAACGTGTACCACCACAAGAAGTACAAGAACAATTACTAATATATTTAGAAAGTTCTTCACGTACCGCGCTTGATTCTGTTTCGCGGTAACGGCGTTCCATGTTATTTAATACACCTTCAAATGGATGATGACGAACAACCACATCACCACGATCATTAGTATATTTAAATTCAATATTTTCTTTGCCTGACCCCGTTAAAATCACTTTTTGGATATTATCTGGCAGTGAATCAAACGGCGCTTCAACATCGAAATGATAATGTTCACCTAAAGATCGTAACATCTGAAAATAGTAGAAATTACGACGATCCCAGCCTTTAATAGCACCACCAGCAAGAGAAATTTCACGATTTTGGATGACTAATTCCGGATCAAAAAATTGTTGTACACCTAAGCCATCACAAGTAGGACAAGCACCCGCTGGGTTATTAAATGAGAATAAGCGAGGTTCTAATTCGCTCATGCTATAACCACACACTGGACAAGCAAAATTAGCAGAGAAAACAATATCTTCAGCGTTACTATCGTCCATATCAGAAATAACAGCAGTGCCGCCAGAAAGCGCTAATGCGGTTTCAAAAGATTCCGCTAAACGCTGCGCTAGATCATCTCGCACTTTAAAACGATCTATGACTACTTCAATAGTGTGTTTTTTCTGTAGCTCTAGTGTTGGTGGATCAGAGAGATCACACACTTCGCCATCAATACGTGCACGAATATAACCTTGTGTAGCAAGGTTATTGAGCAACTTGATATGTTCACCTTTTCGCTCTTTAACAACTGGGGCAAGCAACATTAAGCGCTTACCTTCTGGTTGTTCTAAAACGTTATCTACCATTTGGCTGACGGTTTGTGCCGCTAATGGAATATCGTGATCAGGACAACGAGGCTCACCAACTCGCGCAAATAATAGACGCAAGTAGTCATGAATTTCAGTAATAGTACCCACCGTAGAGCGCGGGTTATGTGATGTCGATTTCTGCTCTATCGAAATAGCGGGTGATAAACCTTCAATATGATCAACGTCTGGCTTTTCCATTAATGAAAGAAACTGGCGAGCATAAGCTGAAAGCGATTCAACATAGCGTCGCTGTCCCTCTGCATAGAGGGTATCAAAGGCTAAAGAAGATTTGCCTGAGCCAGAAAGCCCCGTAATAACAATAAGTTTATCGCGAGGAATGACCAAATTGATATTTTTTAGATTATGGGTGCGAGCGCCCCGTACTTCGATTTTATCCATGAACATATCCCGGATTAAGAGAGTCGCCGAAAAAGAAATAATCGGATTATTATTACACAAAACCAACTGAATGGATATACAGTATATAAAGTGAAACTTGATGATAATGTAAACACACAGTTTGAAACAAAAAATCTCGACGACCTCCTCAAATGAGAAATTCATCAAGTTCATATTCAAATTTTAGCGTACGTGATAAACTTATTCGCTTATGATTTCAAAAAATTTACTTTCGCAGGAGTACCGCACATGGCGAGCAGAGGCGTAAACAAAGTTATTCTTATCGGTAATTTAGGGCAGGATCCAGAAATCCGTTATATGCCTAGTGGTGGTGCAGTAGCAAACCTGACACTGGCAACTTCAGAAAGCTGGCGCGATAAACAAACCGGTGAAATGAAAGAAAAAACCGAGTGGCACCGTGTGGTAATTTTCGGCAAGTTAGCTGAAATTGCAGGCGAATATCTGCGCAAAGGTTCACAAGTTTATATCGAAGGCCAATTACAAACTCGTAAATGGCAAGACCAAGGTGGTCAAGACAGATATAGCACTGAAGTTGTCGTTAATATCGGTGGCACCATGCAGATGTTAGGTAGCGGCGGTCGAGGACAAGACAACGCACCTTCACAAGGTGGTCAAGGCGGTTGGGGTCAACCACAACAGCCACAAGCATCACAACAATTTAGCGGTGGTGGCACACAATCTCGCCCTGCTCAACAACCTGCTGCCCCAGCACAAAGCAACGAACCCCCTATCGACTTCGATGATGATATTCCGTTCTGATAGATTTATCTAAGAACTGGTTCGTAAAGAATTAGCCCAGCTTATCGCTGGGTTTTTTATAATTAGCGAATTATATTTTTCTTATATAAAGCGCTTTACCTAATAAAGCAGCCTTATACTAGGTGTGTAAAGTAAGCACACACCATTCACATTTATAATCCAAACCAAATACAAAACTGCTTTTTTATCCAAATAAAACACCAATAAACAATGTGTAACAACAAAATAAACAAGCAAAGTTATTTTCATAAAACCCCACTTTACACAAAGGTTTACTCTTGAAAAATATGGTAGGATCTGGGCAATTAATAACGTCTGAGAGCATCTTATCCCCATGAATGAAGAGAAATTGCTCGCTCAGGCAGAAAAGATCTGCCAGAAACGAGGTGTTCGCCTGACTTCACAACGTCTGGCAGTATTGCGTCTGATCATGCAGCAACCTTCTGCTATCAGCGCCTACGATTTATTAGATTTACTACGCCAAGTTGAGCCACAAGCAAAACCGCCAACGGTTTACCGCGGGCTAGAATTTTTACTCGAGCAAGGATTTATCCATAAAATAGAATCCACCAATAGTTATGTGCTGTGTCATCATTTTGATGATATTGAGCACACTTCTGTGATGTTGATTTGTGATCGCTGTTTATCTGTTACTGAAAAAAACAGCCATAAAATCGAAGATGCGATAGCAATTTTAGCAAAGGATGGTGGTTTTCATTTACGCCATAGTGTGATTGAAATTCACGGCTTATGTTCACAATGCCATGAAGCACAAGAGTGTACACATCCTGAAGGTTGTCATCATGACCATAGTATTGATGAAAATCTTAAACATAGAAAAACGGGCGACTATAAGCCACGTTGATAGCGTTTAGAACAAACAAAAAATGCAGATGATTTAGTGAATAAACACATCATCTGCATTTTTATAAAATAAGTTGTTTTGACTTACTTTGGTACAAATTATAACCATTCACCGTTACGAATAACACCTACCGCTAAACCTTCAACAGTAAAGCTTTGTTCACGTAAATCGACAATAATGGGTGAAAACTCAGGGTTTTCTGCATGAAGCTCAATTTTATTACCGCTTTTCTTAAAGCGTTTTACCGTAACTTCATCTTCAATGCGGGCAACAATAACTTGTCCGTTATGTACATCTTGGGTTTTATGCACAGCAAGTAAGTCGCCATCCATAATACCAATATCTTTCATCGACATACCATTAACACGTAATAAGAAGTCTGCACTTGGCTTAAATAATGCAGGATCTACTTGATAATGGCTTTCGATATGTTCTTGCGCTAAAAGAGGTTCACCAGCAGCAACTCGCCCAATTAATGGCAAGCCATCTGGCTCTTCTTCTAGTAGCAAACGGATACCTCTAGATGCACCAGAGATAATTTCTATCACGCCTTTACGAGCAAGAGCTTTTAAGTGCTCCTCTGCCGCATTTGGTGAGCGAAACCCAAGTTGAGATGCTATTTCAGCCCGTGTTGGTGGCATACCCGTTTGCGAAATGTGATCACGAACCAAATCGTAAACCTGTTGCTGCCTTGCAGTTAATGCTTTCATTCCGCCCCCTGTTTGTTTATACAGTCAGACTGTGAGTATATACAGGTATATGCAGATTTGGAACCACAAATGAATATAAAACACTCATCTTTAGATTATTTTCAGGCTAAAACCGACTTTTTTACCTTTAAGAGAAAAAATGTCCCCAAAGAATAGTTCCCCAAGTAAATAATCCCAATATAATAGCAATAAGAACGGCGGCAGAGCCCATATCTTTGGCTCGTCCTGAAAGTTCATGATATTCAGGGCCAATGCGGTCTACAACGGCTTCTATTGCGCTATTAACCAGTTCTAAAATAACCACCAGCACGACGGAACCGATGAGTAAAATGCGCTCTAGCCCACTGACATCAATGAAAAATGTAAGGATAATTGCCACTAACATTACAACGGCTTCTTGTCTAAATGCAGCTTCATTAAGCCATGCCGCACGAATGCCCTTGTATGAATAACCACCCGCTTTTATGATCCGGGTAAAACCTTTATTTTGATTAGCCATAATAAACTCTATCGAAAACAAACTATTAATTTGCCACTTTTCTCTATTAATATTGTCACAGCACCACAGATCTCAGAAAGACTTTCTGTTATGCTTTCAAAGTATTGCTAATAAGAGGCTACAACTATTTATGTCAGCTTGGCGTAAAATATATTATAACACATTGAATTTACCACTAAAATTACTGGTAAAAAGCAAACGAGTCCCGACTAATCCTATCACAGAATTAGGGTTAGATACGTCGCGATCTTTCCTTTATGTTCTGCCTTATCATTCTAAGGCTGACTTACTTACATTACGACAGCAATGTTTGTCTTTAGGCCTGCCTGATCCACTGCAGCCAATAGACATTAGCGGAACCAAATTACCTGCCTACGTCTTTATTGATGATGGCCCAAGGCTCTTTCGCTATTATTCACCAGACCCGCGTAAAGACTCGGTAAAAACGTTTCATGCGTATCTCGATGCTCATCGCAATAATCCTCATCTTGATATAGAGATGTTGCCTGTTTCTGTGATGTTTGGTCGATCTCCTGGTCGAGAAGGTCATAATGGCGTTCCTCACCTAAGATTGCTTAATGGGATCCAGAAATTTATGGCGATCCTGTGGCTTGGACGAGATAGCTTTGTTCGTTTCTCGCCAACCGTCTCGATGCGAGATATGGCAAATGAACATGGCACTGATACCAGTATAGCGAGAAAACTTGCACGTGTTGCTCGTATTCACTTTTCTCGCCAACGCCTCGCTGCGGTTGGTCCTAAGCTGCCAGCGCGCCAAGATCTCTTCAAGAAATTATTGGCATCAAAAGCCATTGAAAAAGCAATTGAAGATGAATCAAAAGCGAAAAAAATCTCGTTGGATAAAGCTCGCAAAAATGCCACTGATATTATGGAAGAAATTGCAGCTAACTTCTCTTATGAAGCCGTGCGCATTAGTGACCGAGTATTAAGCTGGACATGGAATAAGCTCTATCAAGGTATTAACGTTTACAACGCTGAACGTGTTCGCCAATTGGCACAAGATGGACATGAAATTGTCTATGTACCTTGTCATCGTAGTCATATGGACTACTTGCTTCTTTCCTATGTCCTTTATCATCAAGGGTTAGTACCACCGCATATCGCAGCAGGAATTAACCTTAACTTCTGGCCAGCAGGCCCGATATTTCGCCGTTTAGGGGCATTCTTTATACGAAGAACCTTTAAAGGCAATAAGCTTTATTCCACCATTTTCCGTGAATATTTAGGTGAGCTATTCTCTCGTGGATACTCTATTGAATATTTTGTTGAAGGTGGACGTTCACGAACAGGCCGATTGTTAGATCCTAAAACAGGAACTCTTTCAATGACTGTTCAAGCCATGTTACGCGGTGAAACTCGTCCTATTTCTGTAGTGCCTATTTATATTGGTTATGAACACGTTATGGAAGTGGCTACTTATGCCAAAGAATTACGTGGTGCAACTAAAGAGAAAGAAGGCTTTATGCAGATGATCAAAGGGTTACGTAAATTGCGTAATCTGGGTCAAGGCTATGTTAACTTTGGTGAACCTATCTCTGTAGCACAATATCTTAATCAAATTGTGCCACAATGGCGTGACGATATTGATCCTATCGAGCCACAACGCCCAAGCTGGTTAAACCCGGCGGTAAGCTCGTTGGCTGATAACATTATGGTGAATATTAATAACGCGGCATCGATTAATGCGATTAACCTCGTTTCAACAGCACTACTCGCATCGCGTCAGCGTGCGCTCACCAGAGAACAGCTGTTAGAGCAAATCGATAGTTATCTTCAACTGTTGCGCAATGTTCCATATTCGAGCGATATGATTGTTTCTGATAAAAATGCTGAAGCATTATTAGAACATGCACTGCAAACAGATAAATTCCAAGTCGAAAAAGACAGTCTTGGCGATATCGTGGTACTTCCTCGTGAAAGTGCGGTATTAATGACCTATTATCGCAATAATACGATTCACTTGGTGATAACTCCGTCATTGATCGCCAGTATTATTCTGCACCACGAACGTATCCATCGTGATGATTTAATGAAACAGGTTGAGTTAATTTTTCCTCTTATCAAATCGGAGCTATTTATCCGTTATGAAAAGGAAGAACTTCCTGAAGTCATTAATACTCTGATTGCGGAACTGTGTCGCCAGCGTCTTATTAGTTGTGATAATGATGGCTTACTACGTATCAATCCAGCACGTATTCGCCCATTACAACTTTTAGCTGCTAGTGTGAGAGAAACCTTACAACGCTATGGCATTACCCTCTCTTTACTGAATTTCGCACCAGAAATCAGTCGTTCTTTACTCGAAAAAGAGAGTCGTATCTTGGCTCAGCGTCTTTCCGTGTTGCATGGTATTAATGCACCTGAATTCTTTGATAAGGCAGTATTCTCAACATTAGTCTCGACGCTACGCGAAGAAGGCTATCTCAACGATAATGAAGATATCCTAAAAGCAGATGCTTCCGCGCTTTATCAAGTGATTGCGAAATTGATGTCACCTGAAATTCGTTTAACCATTGAAAGCGTAGGCATTGCTGAAGATAACAATACAGCAATTCCTGAAGATAAAGAGACGACCAAGCAAGCTGATAAATAATTGCTTATATAGATTGAGTTTGGCAACAATATTAATCTAATAAAAAGTAAAAGGGATAAGCCGTGGCTTATCCCTTTTTATTTTATAAATCACTAATAGTTAGCAGTAAACTCAACTTAAAAATAACTAAATACAATACCCGCAAATAAAACAAAGCCAACATAGTTATTATTCATAAAGGCTTGAAAACACGGGGCGCGTTCACGCTCTGCAATAAGTTTTTGTTGATAAATAAACAGCGCTGTAACCAATAAAAGAGACCAATAATAGATACCTTTTAGGTTTAAAATAATACCGATAGCCACTAATAGCGCTAACATTATTAATTGTAAAATACCAATAATAATTTTGTCGTAACGACCGAATAAAATCGCAGTAGATTTCACGCCAATTTTCAAATCATCATTACGATCAACCATTGCATATTGTGTATCGTAAACGACTGACCAAATAATATTGACCAAAAACAGCAGCCAACATACAAAAGGCAAGCTTTCAGAAACAGCAGCGAATCCCATTGGAATTGACCAACCAAATGCCATACCTAAAATAAGTTGAGGTAAATTACTGAATCTTTTTACAAAGGGATAAAACCATGCCAGCGCTAATGCAGCAACAGATAACCAAATGGTCATCGTATTTAATGTCAGCACTAATCCAAATGAAAAAAGAACCAAAACAATAAAGATTATTTTGCTCTCTTTTTCTGTTACGACTCCACTAGGTAAGGGTCTGTTTTTAGTTCGTTCAACACTGCCGTCAATTTTTCTGTCAGCAAAGTCGTTTATTACACACCCAGCGGCACGCATAGAAAACACACCAATAGTAAATACAATCAGGATATGCCAATCAGGAAAGCCTTTTGCGGCAATCCATAAAGCCCAATAAGTTGGCCAAAGTAATAATAGCGCTCCGATAGGCTTATCTATACGCATTAAACGGCTATATGCCTGCCATTTATTGTGCGTCATACTTCCCTCCAATTTTTAGCTCCCCTTAACTACTTTTCATACACTGGTGATGCTGGTAAGAATACCTCGGTTAATAATAAAGGTTTATCTGAAAGCTGGAAACGAGAACGGCGTAACCAATACCCATTTTGTTGCCCAATATGAATAAAATCACGACTTAGTGTCGTTTCCTGAAACAAATAGCGCCCAAGAGGAACCGTTCTCAAATTCACAAGTTTGCGATCTTCACCTGTCAGTGTCTCTTCTGGTACTAAAGTACGTCCTAACAACCAAGGCACATCATCACCACACAACACAACTTCTCTTAACCAATAGCGCCGACTTTGAGGTAAACAAGCGCTCTCCTCATCGGGTTCAATAATATCGATAAATCCTTCTTGATAAGGCATTACCGTGACTTTTTGACAATGCTGCTCAAAACGCCGAGTCATCGAGCCTAATTCCATTAACCAACTTAATGTCTCTTCTTCGACATTAGATTGTTCCTCATTAGATAGCCAATGGATAGGTATATGGGTAATTATTGATTTCTTGAGCATTCTTTCATCATCAAATGTTGATGATCCTAACTTTGTGAATCATTATGCCTTAAGGATATCATGATGTGACTAGCGGAAGTTAAAAGCTAATAACATTTCGCATAAATAACCTAAAAAATAGCTAAGAACAGGAAATTATCCAACAACTTCCAATAAGAAAAAAAGGAGGTTATATAAACCTCCTTTTATCTAACCTATTACATACACTCGTTTTATTTTATTAACGCCATGCTTTATAACGATTAATTAGGTTATTTGTTGAGCTATCATGGCTGTTAACACTTTCCTTACCTTTTAATTCAGGAAGAATTCGATTAGCCAATTGTTTTCCTAACTCAACCCCCCATTGGTCAAAGGTGAAAATATTAAAAATAACGCCTTGAACAAAAATCTTATGCTCATACATCGCAATTAATGCACCCAATGAATAAGGGGTGATCTCTTTCAGTAAAATAGAGTTTGTCGGACGATTACCTACAAAAACTTTAAAGGGTGCAACATAATCCATAGTTGCAGGATCTTTTCCTGCTGCGGCAAATTCAGCGTCAACTTGTTCACGAGTTTTACCAAAGGCCAATGCCTCTGTTTGTGCAAAAAAGTTAGACATCAACTTAGCATGGTGATCACTTAATGGATTATGACTAATTGCAGGCGCAATAAAATCACAAGGGATCATTTTTGTACCCTGATGAATTAATTGGTAAAACGCATGCTGACCATTGGTTCCTGGTTCACCCCAAATAATAGGTCCAGTTTGATAGTTAACTACGTTACCATCGCGATCAATATACTTACCATTTGACTCCATATTGCCTTGTTGGAAATAGGCGGCAAAACGATGCATGTATTGATCGTATGGCAGAATCGCTTCAGTTTCTGTGCCAAAAAAATTGTTATACCAAATGCCAATCAGCGCGAGGATCATTGGTAGGTTATTTTCAGCAGCTGTCGTTTGGAAATGGTTATCCATTGCATGAGCACCTTCCAATAATTGCTCAAAATTATCATAACCAACGGAAAGTGCGATAGACAAACCAATAGCTGACCATAATGAGTAACGACCACCAACCCAGTCCCAAAACTCAAACATATTCGCAGTATCAATACCAAACTTTTCAACTTCAGTACTGTTAGTTGATAACGCGACAAAATGTTTGGCAACAAAGGCACTGTCTTTTGCTGATGCTAAAAACCAGTCTCTTGCTGAATGCGCATTAGTCATGGTTTCTTGCGTTGTAAATGTTTTAGAAGCGATTAAGAATAGTGTTGTTTCTGGGTCGCATTTTTTCAATGTTTCTGCGATATGCGTACCATCAACATTAGAAACAAAATGCATAGTAAGGTGATTTTTATATGGGCGCAGCGCTTCCGTCACCATATAAGGGCCTAAATCTGATCCGCCAATCCCGATATTGACCACATCAGTAATTGTTTTACCTGTATAGCCTTTCCATTCACCACCAATAATACGCTCACTGAATTTTTTCATTTTATTCAGTACCGCATTAACTTCTGGCATGACATCTTTACCATCAACAATCACTGGGGTATTGCTACGATTACGTAATGCCGTGTGTAATACGCCACGATCTTCAGTACGGTTAATTTTTTCACCAGCAAACATACTTTTTATCGCGCCAGCAACATCACATTCCTTAGCTAAAGCCTGTAATTTTTCTAATGTTTCTTCCGTAATTCGGTTTTTTGAAAAATCCACTAGAATTTGATCTGAAAACGTTTTGGAAAAGCGTTCAAAGCGAGATGGATCCTGTGAAAACAATGTTTTCATTTCAGTGTTTTTGATCACTGAAAAATGGTCTTCTAATGCCTTCCATGCCAAGGTATGAGTTGGGTTTACATTTTTCATTCACAATACTCTCTTAAGGTTTCAATCTAATCTCATCAGATTGTAGCCTGACATTTAATAGTTACAGTCTATTCTTTCTCATTTGATGATATTGGTCAAAAGCATCCAGTAATTCTAGTACTAATTACTAACATAGGTAAAAACGATAATAATAGAGTGATTATTAATTAAATTGATTATTCTTCACTCTGCATTGACTCTCTATTCAATAACCGATATTTCTAATTGTGTCCAACATCTCATTTTTGCCTAAAGGAATACGACAATGACCGATAATACTGCTACGCCTTCTTCTTCGCCTTACACTATTGCTAAATTTGGTGGCACAAGTGTTGCAAACTATTCAGCAATGGAAAAATGTGCAGATATTATCCTGAAACAAAAGTCAGTACGTGTTGTGGTCCTTTCGGCTTCTGCAGGTATCACTAACCTATTAATTGAACTGGCAGCAGGTGTTGAACCATCTCAACGAGAAAAATTACTTAAGCAAGTGCGTGATATTGAGTATGCCATTATCAACCAGCTATCTCAGCCTGAAATTATTTCTCAAGAAATAAATCGATTACTTGAGAATATTGAAATGTTGTCAGAGGCGGCCTCATTAGCAACTTCTGATGCATTAACAGACGAGTTAGTCAGCCACGGTGAATTAATGTCAACATTACTCTTTGTTGAACTATTACGTGAAAAAGGCGTGCGTGCAGATTGGTTTGATGTCAGAAAAGTAATGAAAACTAACGACCTATTTTGTCATGCAGAGCCTGATATGACGCAATTAACCGAACTCACACAAAGCTTAATTCAACCACGTCTAGAAGAAACGGTAATTGTGACTCAGGGCTTTATAGGTCAAGAATCGAAAGGACGAACCACGACATTAGGTCGGGGCGGTAGCGACTATACCGCAGCATTAATTGGCGAAGCGTTAGGTGTTTGTCGAGTGGATATTTGGACTGACGTTCCTGGTATTTACAGTACAGACCCAAGAATTGTGCCGCAAGCACATCGAATCGACCAAATTGCCTTCGATGAAGCCGCTGAAATGGCTACCTTCGGTGCTAAAATATTGCATCCAGCCACGCTATTACCGGCTGTACGCAGTGGTATTCCCGTTTTTGTAGGTTCAAGTAAAGCCCCAGAAGAAGGTGGCACATTGGTTTGTGCACAAACTGAAAACCCACCTGTTTTTCGTGCTATTGCACTGCGTAGAAAACAAACTTTACTCACATTACACAGCCTGAAAATGCTTCATGCACGAGGCTTTTTAGCTGAGATATTTACTATTTTATCGCGTCACCATATTTCTGTGGATGTGATAACCACATCGGAAGTGAGCATTGCTTTAACGCTAGATACAACCGGCACCACAAGTTCTTCAGGAAGCTTATTAACTAATGCGTTATTAACTGAGCTTTCAGCCCTGTGTCGTGTTGAAGTTGAAGAAGATTTAGCTTTAGTCGCAGTGATTGGTAACGACTTATCACAAGTGAATGGATTAGGCGTTAAAATCTTTGGCGCATTAGAAAACTACAATATTCGAATGATCACCCACGGCGCAAGTACACATAATCTTTGTTTATTAGTAGATGGCAAAGATGCTGATAATATCGTGCGTAAACTGCACGATACGTTGTTTTAATTAAATTATTTTGAGAGAGATAATTTTTACCTCTCTCAAAATTCAACCTTTATTATTGAAAAGGTGTAAGCTTTAAAGAGCTTCATTTAATAATAATTAGAATTAAAATCTAATTTTATTAATGGAGTAATAAAAATGAAAATTGGTGATAACCTTTGTAACGTTATCAAAAACAGTGCAGAAAAAATAACATCTTTTAACGCAAAGAATACTTTAAATAAAATAAAAAATCAGCTTTCCTCGGTCGAAAACTCAAATCAGATTTATACAACAGTAGAGAAAAATACGATCTCTATTTTGAAAAAAAATTGAGCTAAAAAATTCTTCTCCTCATGATATAGAATATAATATTTTATTAGATAAAAAATGTATCGAATCAATGATAAAAATCAATAATGCATGTAAAAACAAAAATATAGCTACAATCAAACAATACCGAATACTATTAAATAATCTTGAAAAAGAACATAAGAGAAAAATAAGTCAAGAAAGTGAAATAAGTAAAAGAGAAATTCTTTTGGAAAAGAAAGAAAAGCTATTTAATAAAATAGAAAAGCCCAACAAAAAATTAAAAGAAATGATTAATGCACATTATCAATGCTTTCAGGAAATAACAAAAGAAATTGAAAATATTGATGGTAAAAAAATCCCTGAAAAAATAAATGAATATAACAAATATAAATCCGAAATTCTTGATAAAATAAATAACTGTGAAATTGACAATGAAGATTTAAAGAACCTTACTGAACTTAGGCAATATGTAAAAAAACTTCAAGAACATGATAATAATCTAAATAAGTTTATTGAAAGCACAAATAATATTACTCACAGATATAAACATGAATTAGACATACTTAGCGATCGCTATTTAAAATTACCTGATGATGTAATTTTAAATATGCTAAATTATCATATGGATAAATTAAAAGAAATGAACCTACAAATTAATTAATATTTTAAATAAAGCTAAATTAAAACATTCTAATAGGCTTCTTTTTTGGAAGCCTATCTTTTAACAAATTAATAAACCCGATAACCGCCATATTTTTTAGCAAATTGATTAAATTCACCAAAATCAATTAAGGCAATTTCTAAAGAACGATGAGCTAGATGAGACATCTTTGCTATTTTCTCAACAAAAACACGATTTTCTTCAAGTAGTTTCGTTGTTAATGTTGACGCTATAATTTCACACTCTTTAGTAGTAATAATCCAACCATCATTCGTGGCAAATTTATAAATAGGAATGCAGCCTTCTTTTTCACTCTCTTTAGCTAAAATTGCTTCTTCTTCTTTCATTGCTTGTTTAAATAACTGGATCTCTTCTTCAACAGGTTCTGGTGATGTAGGAATTTTATGATAAATATAGTCACCAACTTCTTCTATTCTCGCGGGTGTCATTTCAGCTTTAAGCCAGATTTTATCAAATGCTTGATCGTCAATAATGGCATCGATATCTAAAGCACCCGTTAACTGCATCAGATTTAAAAAAGCATTAATTAATACTTCATTTAATGGATAAGTACCTTTAACTAAGGTAGGAAAAGGAAGCTCAGTGCCAGCAGGGGGGGGTTGCTGAAGGTATAAAGTATAGCTCATCATAATATCCTTTTTTCTGATACAGACACACAGCTTAAACAGGTTTAATGGGAACTGCCAGAAAAAACCAAAGAGAGAGTAATATCTCTTTGGTTTTTAGAGTAACTTAAGTTACTCATTAGATCATTGCGCATCATACCCCAAATTAGGTGCTAACCAACGTTCAACTTCGCTGATACTCATCCCTCTGCGTTTAGCGTAATCTTCTACCTGATCTTTTTGAATTTGAGCTACTGCAAAATATTTACTCTCAGGATGACTGAAATACCAACCCGAAACAGAAGCTCCTGGCCACATCGCATAAGCATCGGTTAGTTTCATACCAATGCGATTTTCCACATCAAGCAATTGCCAGATTTTAGCTTTTTCAGTGTGCTCAGGGCAGGCCGGATAACCTGGTGCTGGACGTGTACCTTGATACTTTTCTCTAATTAACTCGTCATTAGAAAGATTTTCATTAGGGCTATATCCCCAAATTTTCGTTCTAACTTGCTGATGAAGATATTCAGCAAAAGCTTCTGCTAACCTATCTGATAACGCTTTTACCATAATTTTATTGTAATCATCATGAGCGTTATCATAAGCCTTTGCCAATGTATCTTCTTCAAGCCCACCCGTTACCGCGAAAGCACCAAAGTAATCAGCAACCCCACTTTCAACTGGTGCCACAAAATCAGCTAAACAGTAATTAGGAAACTCTTTTTTCTCTGTTTGTTGACGTAAATGACAACAGTGTAATAACTCGGATTGCCGACTTTCATCTTGATAAATCACAATATCATCACCAAGGCGATTAGCTGGAAATAAACCTACTATTCCTTTTGGCGTTAATCGTTTTTCTTCACTCAGTTTATCAAGCATAGCATTGGCATCAGCAAATACACGTTTCGCCTCTTCACCAACGACTTCATCTTCTAAAATACGTGGATATTTTCCTGCTAATGACCAAGTCATAAAAAATGGCGTCCAATCAATATATTCACGCAATATTTCAATGCTTGCAGTTATCTCTTGTACACCTAATTGATTTGGTTTTGGTGGTGTATAATCTTGCCAATCAATCTGCAATGCATTGGCTCTAGCAATTTCTAATGAAACAGGCGGAGTACGCGGTTTCTTTCTTGCATATTGCTGGCGTACCACTTCATATTCGCGACGCGTTTTCGCAACAAAATCCGCTTTTTGCGTTGCCGATAATAGTGCTGCAACCACGCCCACTGTGCGCGATGCATTCTGTACATAAACGGTAGGATGACTGTAATTAGGTTCTATTTTCACTGCGGTGTGCGCTTTTGATGTAGTTGCGCCCCCAATCATTAATGGTAATGAAAAACCTCGCCTTTCCATCTCTTTTGCCACATTTACCATTTCATCAAGCGATGGTGTAATAAGTCCAGAAAGCCCAATAATATCGACTTTTTCATCAATAGCAGTTTGTAAGATTTTATCGCAAGGTACCATTACGCCTAAATCAATAATTTCATAGTTATTGCACTGCAATACCACACCAACAATATTTTTACCGATATCGTGAACATCACCCTTTACGGTTGCTAATAATATTTTACCCGCTGAACTACCCGCTTGTTTTGATGCTTGAATATAAGGCTCAAGATAGGCGACAGCCTGTTTCATCACTCTTGCTGATTTTACCACTTGAGGTAAAAACATTTTACCTTCACCAAATAAATCACCGACCGTATTCATACCATTCATCAACGGCCCTTCAATAACCTCAATAGGGCTTGAAGTTTGTTGGCGACATAATTGCGTATCTTCAATAATAAATTCCGTTATGCCTTTTACTAATGCGTATTCTAAGCGTTTTTCAACATCCCATTGCCGCCATTCGGCAAGTTGATGGTTTTGTTCATCACTTTTAGTGCCTTTATAACGCTCTGCCAATGCGAGTAGATTATCCGTGCTATCTTCATGGCGATTAAGGATCACATCTTCCACCGCATTACGCAGTTCGTCTGGCAATGAATCGTAAATAGCGAGTTGTCCCGCATTTACAATTCCCATATCCATACCGTTTTTCACTGCGTAATAAAGAAAAACCGAGTGAATAGCCTCACGAACAGGATCGTTACCACGAAAAGAAAATGAAACATTAGAAACACCGCCAGAAATCAAGGCATAAGGCAATTGTGCTTTGATATCAGCGCACACTTCAATAAAATCTACTGCGTAATTATTATGTTCAGCAATACCCGTCGCAACGGCAAAAATATTTGGATCAAAAATAATATCTTCCGCTGGGAAATGGGCTTCTTCCGTTAATAGTTGATAAGCACGACGACAAATTTGAATTTTACGCTCTCGGGTATCCGCTTGCCCCACTTCATCAAATGCCATAACCACAACAGCCGCGCCGTATTTACGTACCAATTTAGCGTGTTCAAGAAAAGGGAGCTCACCTTCTTTCATCGAAATTGAATTCACGATCCCTTTGCCTTGAATGCATTTTAAGCCTTGCTCGATAACTTCCCATTTTGAGGAATCAATCATAACTGGCACTTTAGCTATATCTGGCTCACCAGCTATCATATTAAGGAAACGAGTCATAGCTTCAATGGCATCTAACATGCCTTCGTCCATATTGATATCAATTATCTGCGCGCCATTTTCAACTTGCTGGCGCGCGACATCGAGCGCTTCTTGATATTGCCCCTCTTTTATTAAGCGCTTAAATTTTGCTGATCCAGTGACGTTAGTTCTTTCGCCTACATTCACGAATAGCGAGTTTTTATCAATAATTAATGGCTCAAGACCCGAAAGGCGGCAAGCCTTTTTAATACTTGGTAATTGTCTTGGCGGAATATCTTTTACAGCTTGAGAAATTGCATAAATATGCTCAGGTGTTGTTCCACAACAACCACCAACAATATTTAAAAATCCGGCTTCAGCCCACTCTTTAATTTCTGCAGCCATTTCTTTCGCATCTAAATCATATCCACCAAATGCGTTAGGCAACCCAGCATTAGGGTGAGCACTGACATAAGTTTCAGAAATTTGCGAGAGTGTTTGAATATATTGGCGTAATTCTTTAGGGCCTAAAGCACAATTTAAGCCAAAAGAGAGCGCATCGGCATGACGCAATGAGTGATAAAACGCTTCTGTCGTTTGACCTGTTAACGTTCTTCCTGATGCATCGGTAATAGTGCCAGAAATCATCACAGGAAGGTCAATATTAAGTACTTCAAATTCACTTTTAATCGCAAAAATAGCAGCTTTAGCATTGAGTGTATCGAAAATAGTTTCCACCATAATTAAATCGATACCACCTTTTACTAATCCGCGAATAGCTTCTCGATAAGCAACCACCAGCTTATCAAAAGAAGTATTACGAAAAGCAGGATCATTTACATCAGGAGAAATAGACGCTGTACGATTTGTTGGCCCTAAAACACCAGCAACATAACGCGGTTTTTCTGGCGTTAAAGCGCTCCATTTATTTGCGCTACTTTTGGCTAAACGAGCGGCTTGTTCATTAATTTCGGCGCATAGTGATTCCATTTGGTAATCAGCCATGGCAATAGACGTTGCATTAAATGTATTAGTTTCAATGATATCAGCACCGGCTTTGAAATAAGCATCGTGAATATCACTGATAATTTCAGGCTGAGTCAAAACAAGGAGATCGTTATTACCTTTTACATCACAACACCAATTAGCAAATCGCTCGCCACGATAATCGGCTTCGTTTAATTTATACTGCTGGATCATGGTACCCATTGCACCATCAAGCACTAATATCCGTTGTTTTAATGCTGCAGTAAGTTGTTGAGTTATGCTTGCCACATTATTATCCTCGTAAAAAGACTACTTTTGTTATTTTTATTTCGTTGTTTTTTTATCCTACCATATCTTTTTATAAAGATTTCTAAGACAAAGATGAGAGATTTTCATCTTCATTATAAAATTATTGATAACGAAAAAAGGACAACCCTAAGTTATCCTTATTAAAATTGCTTATTCGTATTATTTTAAAATATTTATTAATCATAAAAAATAAAAATGAAACAACCAAGAAGTAAATTATTTACAGTAATTAAAAATCTTCCAATCAAATATACTTAATAGGTGTAAAAAGGATTATTTAAATTATAAGAAATCTATTAAATCCATTTTTTAAAGATAAAAACACCAATTTTGATCTTGATAATAACGATTCATCATTTTTCAATTTATTAATCTAGTTTTATATCCATCGAAATGTGCGATAACCTACAAAAACACACAGATCAGAGGAGTTTTATTACACTATATAGTTCATAATAGCGCTTAATATGGACAGCATTTCTGGAGTGTAAGCATGACAGTCTCCCCTACAAATAAAAAAGTTCGTAAGACGAAAACACCTGCTACTCAAAGCACTGCACAAGGAGGGCCCGTTCAATCATTAAGTCGTGGTCTAACGTTATTGGAATATATTTCCGAATCTCCTGGTGGTATTGCTTTAACTGATCTTGCTTTCCAAGCTGGATTACCTAATTCAACAACACATCGTTTATTGACTACACTTCAACAACACGGGTTTGTGCGCCAAGTGGGTGATTTAGGGCTTTGGGTTGTAGGCACTCACGCGTTTATTGTTGGTAGTAGTTTTCTGCAAACTCGTAATCTTTTAGTTATGGTACATCCAATTTTGCGCCAGTTAATGGAAGACTCAGGCGAAACCGTTAATTTAGCAATTCTAGATCAAATTGAATTTGATGCGGTTATTGTCGACCAAGTGCAATGTAATGCGTTAATGAGAATGTCGGCACCTATTGGTGGAAAATTACCTATGCATGCATCCGGCGCAGGTAAAGCTTTTCTTTCAACCTTACCAGAAAACAAATTACTGCCATTACTACAGAAAAAAGGGTTAATGGCCTATACCCCTCACACAAGAACCCTACCATCATCATTGAAAGAGAATTTAGAACAAGCTCGCAAACAAGGATTCTCTTTTGATGACGAAGAACATGCATTAGGTTTACGTTGTATTGGTGCCTGTATTTATGATGAACACCACCAGCCTTTTGCCGCAATTTCACTTTCAGGCCCCGTATCACGAATGACTGATTCTCGTATTACTGAATTGGGCGCACTTGTAATTAAAGCGGCTAAACAAATAAGTCGTGAATATGGTGGCGTAAGATATTGATTTTAAATATCTTCCTTATTACTACTAATAATAAAAGTAATAAGGAAGATATACTGCATACTGCTTTTATCCTTATTTGCTTCTTATTATTTATTTTTAATCTTTATCAGCCAATTTTTATTGAATGTTGAAGAACTGTTACGTTTCAGCAAGAAAAAATTGATGTTGATCACAGATGTTACGTTTGCTGCATCAAGAGTATTGCAACTCTATTTGTTACCCGTAACAATGTTACCGGTAACAAAAACTGTAACTAGGGTTTCAAATGATGAGTTGGCGAAATATTTACAAGCTCATCTCCCTTGTGTAAACAAAGGATGCATCACTATGAGCCAGAAAAACCAAGATAATTTTTATGCCAATTTTGCTCCACTCAATGAAATCGTAAAACAAGTTACAGAACGTATCATTGCTCGTTCACAACCTACGCGTCATGCATATCTGCAAAAAATTGAAGCGGCAAAAAGTCAAACCGTACACCGTGCTCAACTCGCTTGTGGGAATTTGGCTCATGGCTTTGCAGCTTGTCAGGCTGACGATAAAAATCGCTTAAAAAATATGGTTCATAATGATATTGCCATTATCACTTCTTACAA
Source organism: Proteus hauseri (assembly GCF_004116975.1). Taxonomy (NCBI): domain Bacteria; kingdom Pseudomonadati; phylum Pseudomonadota; class Gammaproteobacteria; order Enterobacterales; family Morganellaceae; genus Proteus; species Proteus hauseri. Next base: position 1,167,895 of record NZ_CP026364.1, read on the forward strand.
TGATATGCTTTCCGCTCATAAGCCTTACGGATCTTATCCACAACAAATTAAAGCAGCATTGCACACTGTTGGTGCTGTAGGTCAGGTCGCAGGTGGCGTACCCGCTATGTGTGATGGCGTAACTCAAGGGCAAGATGGAATGGAGTTATCGCTACTTAGTCGCGATGTGATTGCCATGTCAGCGGCGGTGGGTTTATCTCATAATATGTTTGATGGTGCGCTTTATTTAGGGATCTGCGATAAAATCGTTCCTGGCTTAGCAATGGCCGCTCTCTCTTTTGGTCATCTTCCTGCGATTTTTGTTCCTGCCGGTCCAATGACAAGCGGTTTGCCTAATAAAGAAAAAGTGCGTATTCGCCAACTCTATGCCGAAGGAAAGTTAGATCGTGATGCATTGTTAGAAGCGGAAGCGGCATCTTATCATAGCGTGGGTACTTGTACTTTTTATGGCACCGCTAATTCTAATCAAATGGTTATGGAGATGATGGGTTTACATTTACCCGGTGCATCTTTTGTTCACCCTGATACCCCTTTACGTGATGCTTTAACTGAAGCCGCAGCACACCAAATTGTTCGTTTAACAGAAAATTCAGGTAACTATTTACCTATCGGCCATCTTGTTGATGAAAAAGTAATTGTGAATGGCATTATTGCATTACTTTCTACTGGTGGATCAACTAATCTCACCATGCATTTAGTTGCTATGGCTAGAGCCGCAGGCATTATTATTAATTGGGATGATTTTTCTGAGCTCTCTCAAGTTATCCCATTAATTGCTAGAATTTATCCTAATGGCCCAGCTGATATTAATCAGTTCCAAGCTTCAGGCGGTATTGCATTAATTATTCGTGAATTACTAAAAAAAGGGTTAATTCATCGTGATGTAAATACTGTTGCTGGCTTTGGCCTTGAACGCTATACCCAAGAGCCGTGGTTAAATAATGGTCAATTAGCTTGGCGAGAAGGCGCTATCAGTTCTTTAGATAAGAATGTTATAGCTGATATCAATACCCCTTTCTCACCTCACGGCGGTACTCAGGTAATGCAGGGTAATTTGGGTCGAGCTGTAATGAAGACTTCTGCGGTGCCAGACGAAAATAAGATAATAGAGGCACCCGCCGTAGTATTTAATAGTCAGCATGACATTACCACAAAATTTGAAGCGGGAGAGTTAAACAAAGACTGCGTTGTCGTTGTCCGTTATCAGGGTCCCCAAGCTAATGGTATGCCTGAATTGCATAAATTAATGCCACCGTTAGGGGTATTAATGGATAAAGGCTATAAAGTTGCATTAGTCACTGATGGACGCCTTTCAGGCGCTTCAGGAAAAGTGCCAGCAGCGATTCATGTCACTCCTGAAGCTGTTAATGGTGGATTATTAGCAAAAGTATGTGATGGCGATATTATTCGTGTTAATGGTAAAACTGGTGAATTGACCCTACTCGTTGATGAGCAGGAACTTAATTCACGCCGAGAAGTTAGCATTGACCTTAGTACTAATAACATAGGTTGTGGTCGCGAATTATTTGTTAACTTACGCCGCCATTTATCAGGCGCAGAGCAAGGTGCTTGCTGTATCGATTTTTAGTACCTAACGACTTACTAAGAGCGAATGCATACCGTTCGTTCTTCAATCTCTAATTAGGGAATACAAATGATGAATCATTGGAATACAAGTGCAGAATCTGTACTGAAATCAGGGCCTGTTGTTCCTGTTATTGTAATTAATGATATTAAAGATGCTGTACCTGTTGCTAAAGCGCTTGTCGCTGGTGGCGTAAAAGTATTAGAAGTTACACTACGTACAGAGTGCGCAATTGAGGCTATCCGACTTATCGCTAAAGAAGTTCCTGAGGCGATAGTTGGTGCTGGTACGGTTATCAACCCTCAGCAATTAGCTCAAGTTACTGAAGCGGGAGCTCAATTTGCTATTAGCCCAGGTTTAACCGAAGCGTTATTAAAAGCTTCAGTCGCGGGCACTATTCCATTAATTCCAGGTATTTCGACAGTTTCTGAATTAATGTTGGGTATGAGTTACGGTTTAAAAGAGTTTAAATTCTTCCCAGCAGAAGCCAATGGTGGCGTTAAAGCATTAAAAGCCATTGCGGGGCCATTCTCTCAAATTCGTTTTTGTCCAACGGGTGGTATTTCACCAGAGAACTATCGTAACTATCTTGCACTCGAAAGTGTGCTTTGTATTGGTGGTTCGTGGTTAGTCCCTAACGATGCTGTAAAATCGGGCGATTATCAACGTATCACTGAGTTAGCAAAAGAGGCTGTCTCTGGCGCTCAGCGTTAATACTTTTATGATCTAGCGCTCAATGTTGCATTATTAATGTATTTATAAAAAATAGGTGTTCCTCTTACACCTGTTTTTTATTTCTGAATATCCAATGATCCACTATGGCGATAATTAAATCGTTTAGTTTGTGAATAGGCATAAACATCCTCAATATATCCATCTCTAATTCTTTGCTGTTGTTGCTGCCAATAATCGGCTGATAATAGGTCTTGGTGATGCTGTTCAAAATATTGACAAACTTGTTTATCACTACATAAAAAATAACGAAACTCTTCAGGAAAAACATCATTTAAACCAACGCTATACCAAGGTTCACTAGCTAATTCATCTTCAGGATAACGAGCCGGTGGAATTGCTCTAAAATTCATGTCTGTCATATAACTAATTTCATCATAATCGTAAAAAATAACCCGATGGTGACGAGTCACACCAAAATTTTTAAACAGCATATCACCAGGAAAAATATTAGCGGCAATAAGTTCTTTCAATGCTTGACCATAATCTTCGACAACAGCCTGGAGTTGATTACTATCACATTGTTCCATATAAATATTTAATGGTGTCATTCTCCTTTCCATATATAAATGGTGGATCAGCAGCTTATCACCAAGATCTTCTAATTTATTAGGGATCTCTTGTTGAAAGATCGCCATTAATTCAGGACTGATCCGTTTTTTCTCAATAATAAAATTCTCAAACTCTTGAGTATCAGCCATTCTTCCTACACGATCATGTTCTTTAACTAATTGATAGCACTCTTTCACTCGCTCAGCAGTGATCGTTTTTTGAGGAGCAAACTTGTCTTTAATGACTTTAAAAACGCGATCATAAGTTGGTAAGGTAAACACCAACATCACCATACCTTTAACTCCTGGCGCTTCTATAAATTGCTCTGAGGAAAAATTCATAAAGGCAAGATATTCACGGTAATACTCAGTTTTACCGTGTTTTTGGCAGCCAATAGACATATAAAGTTCTGCGATAGATTTTCCTGGTAAAATATCTCGTAACCATGCCACTAGCGCGGAAGGAAATGGGGCATAGACCATAAAATATGAGCGAGCAAATCCAAATACGATACTGGCTTCGTCTGCTGTTGTTAAACAAGTATCAATAACTAATTGTTGCTCAATATTATGAATAGGTAATAAAAATGGTGTGTAGTTTCCATTAACAATAATTTTACCAATCAACCATGCTGCTTTATTTCGATAAAAAAGTTCATTGGCTATTTGAAAAGTTGCACTTTTTAACTGTTGCTCTGAAAACAGAGCAGTAAGCGATTGGCAAATAAAATGAATATCTCTAACTTTATTTTGCCAAGGCAAACGTAAAGGTAAACGGGATACAATATCTTGCAATAATTCTGATAAGTTTGTTTGTATTACAAACTGTTTAGATAATGGCCTTGGCGCATGATTAAAGCGGTATGCAGGTTGAGAAGAAAAAACAAATAGATTTTTTTTATTTAACTCACGATGATGAAATAAGCGACAATAAACTGAGTTAAAAAAACTTTCTGCAATTTCAAAACGGGGATAATTAGGTAATAATTGAGTATATTTTTCTTTCACTTTTTGCAGAAAAAGGCTTTCTTTATCAATATTATGTCGAATACACTTTAATTGCGCCACAACCAAACCAACATGATTATCGTATAAACGAATTCGTTCTTTCATTGCCAGTTGTACACCATGCCAATCTGCCTGCTCAAAACGATATTGAGCACCTGCCGTTATCTCTAGAAAGCGGCCATATTGTGCATCAAAACCTTGTAAAATAGTTTGAGCAATTAAATCTTCTGATGTCATCAAATAACCTCGCAAAAAAGAGGAGCATCCTGCTCCTGAATTATCACCACAAAAGGTATTAACGATATTTAATCAAATTAAAACTGTTGCTCTTCTGTAGAGCCCGTTAATGCGGTTACTGAAGACACCCCTCCTTGAATAATTGTTGTGACTTTATCAAAGTAACCTGTACCAACTTCTTGCTGGTGGGATGCGAAGGTATAACCTTTAGATTGTGATGTGAACTCTTTTTCCTGCACTTTTTCTACATAGTGTTTCATTCCTTCACCTTGAGCATAGTCATGAGCTAAATCAAACATGTTGAACCACATGCTATGAATACCTGCCAAGGTAATAAACTGGAATTTATAACCCATTGCAGAAAGCTCGTCTTGGAAATGAGCAATAGTGTGATCATCTAAATTCTTCTTCCAGTTAAAAGAAGGTGAACAGTTATAAGCCAACATCTTACCCGGATATTTATCATGAATAGCTTCAGCGAATTTAGCCGCCATTTTCAGATCTGGTGTTGATGTTTCACACCACACTAAATCGGCATAAGGAGCATAAGCAAGACCACGACTAATAGCTTGATCAATACCAGCATGAGTACAGAAAAAACCTTCTGATGTACGTTTCCCTGTTAAGAAGGCGCTATCGTAAGGGTCACAATCAGACGTTAATAAATCAGCAGCATCAGCATCTGTTCTTGCAACTAATAGAGTAGGTACATCAGAGATATCTGCCGCCAATCTTGCTGCAACCAATTTCTGTACAGCCTCTTGAGTAGGAACCAAAACTTTTCCTCCCATATGACCACATTTTTTTACTGCGGCGAGCTGATCTTCAAAGTGAACACCTGCAGCACCTGCTTCAATCATCGCTTTCATTAATTCAAATGCGTTAAGCACGCCACCAAAACCAGCTTCTGCATCAGCAACGATAGGTAAAAAGAAATCAATATAGTCTTTATGTTGAGGCCCAATACCATTAGACCATTGAATTTGATCTGCTCGTCTAAAGGTATTATTAATACGCTGCACAACATTAGGCACTGAATCAACAGGATATAAAGATTGGTCTGGATACATACTTGCGGCAGTATTTGCATCAGCTGCTACTTGCCAACCTGAAAGATAAACTGCTTCTAATCCAGCTTTAGCTTGTTGTAGTGCTTGCCCTCCCGTTAATGCGCCGAGTGCATTTACATAACCTTTTTTCGATTTTCCATTTAATGATGACCAAAGCCTTTGTGCGCCGCGTCGTGCTAAGGTATGTTCTGGGTTAACTGAACCTCGTAGCTTAATCACATCTTCAGCGCTATAAGGTCGAGTAATTCCTTTCCAGCGAGATTGTCCCCACTCTTTCTCTAATTGGGCAATTTGCTCTGATCTACTAATAGTCATAAAAACAGCTCCTATAAATACGGTAGTGATGGTGTTTGCAGTTTATAAATACGTTTTACGTATCTTTTTTAATTTAAAAGTTGGTAACCCGGTAAGGTCAGAAAATCGACCAATTCATCTTGGGTTGTAATATCGTCCATCAATACAGCAGCTTCTTTGAAGCGTCCTGATAAAAAACGTTCCTCACCTAATTCTTGGCGAATCACATCAAGCTCTTCTGTTAGCATTGTGCGAAATAGCGCTTTGGTAACAACTTGTCCATCAGATAATGTTTTCTGATGACGGATCCACTGCCAAATAGAAGTTCGTGATATTTCGGCCGTAGCTGCATCTTCCATTAGGCCGTAAATAGGGACACAGCCATTTCCTGAGATCCAAGCCTCGATATATTGCACAGCGACACGAATATTTGCTCTCATGCCCTTTTCAGTTCTCTCACCAGTACAAGGAGCAAGTAACATTTCAGCCGTAATTTTGTCATTGCGCTGTACATCTAACTGATTTAAACGATCCCCTAATACTGCATCAAAAGCGGCTAAAACTGTTTCAGCAAGCCCTGGATGTGCTATCCAGGTACCATCGTGTCCATTGCTTGCTTCAAGCTCTTTATCGTCATAAACCTTTTGTAAGATCGCACCATTTTGCTCAGGATCTCGACTTGGAATAAAAGCCGACATCCCTCCCATAGCAAAAGCACCGCGCTTATGACAGGTTTGAATTAATAGACGGGAATAAGCACTTAAAAATGGTTGGGTCATTGTGATACCTTGTCGGTCAGGCAACACTCGATCTGGGTGGTTTTTTAATGTCTTGATATAACTAAAGATATAATCCCAGCGACCACAATTAAGACCCACAATATGCTCTTTCATATGAAATAAAATCTCTTCCATCTGAAATACTGCAGGTAGCGTTTCAATTAATACTGTTGCTTTAATTGTACCAATTGCTAAACCAAAACGTTTTTCTGTAAAATGGAAAACATCACTCCACCACTTAGCTTCTTGCCATGTTTGCAATTTAGGAAGGTAAAAATAAGGGCCACTTCCTTTTGCTAATAACGCCTTGTAGTTATGGGAGAAATAAAGAGCAAAATCAAACAAACAACCAGCAATAGGCTCGCCTTTCCATAACACATGTTTTTCTGGCAAATGTAACCCTCTTACACGCGTAATAAGTACGGCAGGTGAATCTTTTAACTGATAGCATTTACCTTGTTCATTGGTATAAGAAATAGTGCCTTTAACTGCATCTCGTAAATTAACTTGCCCATCAATAACTTTTTCCCATGTTGGTGCTAGTGAATCTTCAAAATCAGCCATAAATACTTTTACATTAGCATTTAACGCATTAATGACCATTTTGCGATCAACTGGCCCTGTGATTTCTACGCGCCGGTCTTGTAGATCCTTGGGAATTGAATTTACTTTCCATTCTGAATTGATAATGGAATTAGATTCCGAAATAAAATTAGGAAGAAAACCATTATCAACTTTATGTTTCCAGTTATTCCTTTCATTTAATAAAGCCTCCCTTCTCCCAGAAAAATGATTCACCAAATCTGTCAAAAGCTGCTTAACATCATGATTTATGATATCTTTATCTTGCTTACAAAAAGGCTGAGTAAAACTTAATTCTTCTGTTACTAATGTTTGTGACATTTTGCATTCCCCTAAAATCTTTTGCACACCAGATTAAGATTAATGCAGTTTTTACAAAAATCAAAAATGAATTCCATTTTTATTTAAAAAACTTTTAACAATGTGATTACATCAGCGTTTTTTTATTGTACAAATTTGAGTGTTGCAGTAATTACTCGAGGATCATTGAGCAGATGAAATATTGAACGATTAAATCTCAATTTAATTGCTGATTTTACCTATATAACTTTTACTTATATGAATATTCTTCATTAACAATATGAAGACCTCGACATTATAGAGGTTATTAGCTAAATTTAGGCTTCTAGATGTCTAGATGTTTTAGTAGAGGTTGTTGAAATGCCAATTAGAGTACCTGATGAACTCCCTGCAGTGAGTTGTTTACAAAAAGAGAATGTGTTTGTAATGCCATCTAGTCGAGCAAGTATTCAAGATATTCGCCCGCTAAAAGTGCTATTACTTAACTTGATGCCAAAGAAAATAGAGACCGAAAATCAATTTTTACGCTTACTCTCGAACAGCCCTCTTCAAATAGATATTCAATTATTACGTATCGACGATCGTGTTCCTAAAAATACCCCCGTAGAGCACCTTGATACTTTTTATTGTGATTTTGAGCAAATTAAAACACAAAATTTTGATGGGCTTATCGTTACAGGTGCACCATTAGGATTGGTTGAGTTTGAAGACGTTGCTTATTGGAATGAAATTAGTGAAGTGATTAATTGGGCAAAGGAGCATGTTACATCAACTCTCTTTATTTGTTGGGCAGCACAAGCTGGACTGAATATTTTATATGACTTACCTAAATACACCTTAAAAAAGAAAATCTCAGGAGTATATAGTCACACAACTTGTGATCCATTAGCGCTGTTAACACGCGGATTTGACGAAACATTTTTTGCACCACATTCTCGCCATGCTGGATTCCCAATAGATATTATTAAGAAAAACACAGACTTAGAAATCCTTGCAACTTCTGAAGATGCCGGCGCTTACCTCTTTGCTTCAAAAGATAAAAGACTCGTATTTGCTACAGGCCATCCTGAATATGATCCAAATACGCTCGCTGATGAGTATCACCGAGATGTAAAAGCAGGTCTTGAACCTCAACTACCTGAAAACTATTTTCCTCATAACAACCCAGATAAAAAACCTATTGTATCATGGCGTAGTCACGGACATCTGCTCTTTGCTAATTGGCTCAATTACTACGTTTATCAAATTACGCCGTTTGATCTTGCTGAAATGAATCCGACACTCGAATAAACAAAAAACCCCAAAAATAAATTTGGGGTTTGATATCACAAATAGACTTATTTAATATTATTTGTAACGATGAGCCAAAGCATTAGCTGCGATCATTGCATTATAAACGTCATTTTCAGTGATCTTCATTGGCATATTCCCCATGGTGTCACCTTCTGCACAAGCAATTTTTGCTACCATACGCCATTCACTCTCAATAAATTCTTTCATTCCCATATCTTCAAGTGTTAATGGCAGTTCAGCTGCTTTAATAATACGGATAACTTCATCTATCTCTTCTTGCGGGGCATTTTCCAGTACTAACTGAGTTAATAAGCCAAAAACAACTTTTTCACCATGCTGAACATGATGCAGTGATTCAACTGCAGACATACCATTATTAACTGCGTGAGCAGCTGCTAACCCACCGGCTTCTGCACCAACACCACTAAGATAGATTGTTGCTTCAATGGTTTCTTCCAGTGCAGGAGTTGTAATTTTATGACGAATAGCATCCATTGCTTTATCGATATTCTCGCTCAATACTTCAAAACACAACTGTGCAAGTCCAAGCCCCGTACGTGATGGACGTTGATTAACTAAGTTCAGGCCATCAGCTTGGTAACAAGCACGAGCTTCAAAATAAGTTGCTAACGCATCACCCACGCCCGCAGAAAAAAAGCGTTGCGGGGCAGAAGCAATAATAGCCGTATCTGCAATCACGACATCTGGATTTTGTGGTAAGAAGAGGTATTTATCAAACTCACCATTTTCTTTATAAAGAACAGAAAGAGCCGTACAAGGTGCATCTGTAGAAGCGATAGTAGGAAATAAAATAACAGGAATATGCTGATAATAAGCAACTGCTTTAGCGACATCTAAAGTTTTACCACCGCCAATACCAATAATAACATTTGCTTTATTGCTAATAGCTAATTGCCCAAGTCGATTAACTTCTACTTCTGTACACTCATAATTAAATTTTTCAACAAGTGCAGATAAACCGCTTTCTTTAAGTGAAGGGATAGCTTCTTTATTTACTTTATCTAAGAAAAATTCATCACTAATGATAAAAGCATTATCACCAAAATCTTTAACGTATTTTCCGACAGAGCTAAGTAATTGACTGCCAATAAAGAATTTTTTTGGTGAAGTGACAGAGCGAGGTAATATAGACGACATAACTAAATTCCTTTATTTTAGATTTTGCTACAAACAAATAGTAGCAGAATTAGTATTTCATCTTACCTCTCATCAGAATATGAATCTAGTAAACTCTCTGATAGATATTATCAATCTAGTCATAGTTATGATTTTAATTTAGTTTATCTAAAACAATAAGTTAGTTTTAGATAATTAAAAATAAAATAGGCAGAAAAACTACGCGCTATTACTTATAATAAAATAATAATATATTTATATTAAAAAATCAGTTTAGGAATATCAATGACACTTATAAGAGAAAAGCTCACATTACCTGCGAATGAAACTAAACTATTATTACATTCATGCTGTGCACCTTGCTCTGGTGAAGTTATGGAAGCATTACAGGCTTCGGGCATTGAATATACTGTCTTTTTTTATAATCCTAATATTCACCCTCAGAAAGAATATCTAATACGTAAAGAGGAAAATATTCGTTTCGCTAAGAAACATAATATTCCTTTTGTTGATGCAGATTATGATACTGATAATTGGTTTGAACGCGCAAAAGGAATGGAAAAAGAACCCGAGCGTGGAATACGCTGCACAATGTGCTTTGATATGCGCTTTGAAAGAACTGCACTTTATGCTGCCGAAAATGGTTTTTCTGTTATTTCAAGCTCGCTAGGTATTTCACGTTGGAAGGATATGAATCAAATTAATGATTGCGGAAAGCGAGCGGCAGCACCATATCCAAATATGATTTATTGGGAATATAACTGGCGTAAAAAAGGGGGAGCAGCTCGAATGATAGAAATTAGTAAGAGAGAACAATTTTATCAACAAGAATACTGTGGTTGTATTTATTCATTACGAGATACAAATAAATATCGCAAGTCTCAGGGACGAGAGTTAATTAAGATTGGTGTTCAATACTATACGCCATAAAAACTCAATAATATAAAATAAGGCATCATAAATTTGTGATGCTGTAAAAAGTACAATGCAATAAATCGTTATTTGATATACAGACATGTTATATTCCCACTATAACTGCATATTATTTTACTAAGGTGATTTTTGTGGAAGACGCTGTCGTTCTTGTAGATAAAAATGATAATGAGCTTGGCACAATGCCTAAATTAGAAGCTCATATTATAGGCGCCTTACATCGAGCCTTTTCATTGTTTATTTTCAATTCGAAAAAACAACTACTTATTCAGCAAAGAGCTATTACTAAATATCACTCAGGAAGTTTATGGGCAAATACATGCTGTAGCCATCCTCGCCCTAATGAATTACTTTCACAAGCAATTCATCGACGCTTAGATGAAGAATTAGGAATGCAGTGTAATGAAATTCGAACCATTGGCACAGTTCTATATAATGAAAAAGTGACAGATAATCTGATAGAACATGAATTTGATCATTTATACCTTGGTTTCACTGATCAAACTCCTCAGTGTAATCCGAATGAAGTAATGAATTATCGTTGGATATCTCTCGATTCTCTTTATCAAGATATTGAACAAAACCCCTCTGATTACAGTGTATGGTTTTGCTATATATTAAAACATATGGGATTTAATCAATTTACACGTTGGAGCCAAGGTATTATTTAATAATTATCTTTAAATAAATTATAAAATAATCCAAGATTGCAGAGTGATAACGATTATTTCTCACTTTTTAAAAAATACTAAAATTTAAACGCAAAAAAGCCAACCCAGTGGGTTGGCTTTCTCGTCTTATTTAATGCCTGGCAGTTCCCTACTCTCACATGGGGAGACCCCACACTACCATCGGCGCTACAACGTTTCACTTCTGAGTTCGGCATGGGATCAGGTGGGACCGCTGCGCTATGGCCGCCAAGCAAATTCTGTTATTACCCGTTACGCCAATCTCTCCACGTAACCAGTAATTCAATCTTAAAACAAGCTTACTTTATTGATGTTAGTCTCTTCTCTCAGACAAAACACCTTCGGTGTTGTCAGGTTAAGCCTCACGGTTCATTAGTACTGGTTAGCTCAACGTATCGCTACGCTTACACACCCAGCCTATCAACGTCTTAGTCTTAAACGTTCCTTTAGGTCACTCAAGGTGACAGGGAAGACTCATCTCGAGGCAAGTTTCCCGCTTAGATGCTTTCAGCGGTTATCTCTTCCGCACTTAGCTACCGGGCAATGCCATTGGCATGACAACCCGAACACCAGTGGTGCGTTCACTCCGGTCCTCTCGTACTAGGAGCAACCCCTCTCAATCTTCCAACGCCCACGGCAGATAGGGACCGAACTGTCTCACGACGTTCTAAACCCAGCTCGCGTACCACTTTAAATGGCGAACAGCCATACCCTTGGGACCTACTTCAGCCCCAGGATGTGATGAGCCGACATCGAGGTGCCAAACACCGCCGTCGATATGAACTCTTGGGCGGTATCAGCCTGTTATCCCCGGAGTACCTTTTATCCGTTGAGCGATGGCCCTTCCATTCAGAACCACCGGATCACTAAGACCTACTTTCGTACCTGCTCGAGCCGTCACTCTCACAGTCAAGCTGGCTTATGCCTTTGCACTAACCGCATGATGTCCGACCATGCTTAGCCAACCTTCGTGCTCCTCCGTTACTCTTTAGGAGGAGACCGCCCCAGTCAAACTACCCACCAGACACGGTCCCCGATCCAGATTATGGACCTAGGTTAGAACATCAAACGTTAAAGGGTGGTATTTCAAGGTTGACTCCATGCAGACTGGCGTCCACACTTCAAAGTCTCCCACCTATCCTACACATCAAGGCTCAATGTTCAGTGTCAAGCTATAGTAAAGGTTCACGGGGTCTTTCCGTCTTGCCGCGGGTACACTGCATCTTCACAGCGAGTTCAATTTCACTGAGTCTCGGGTGGAGACAGCCTGGCCATCATTACGCCATTCGTGCAGGTCGGAACTTACCCGACAAGGAATTTCGCTACCTTAGGACCGTTATAGTTACGGCCGCCGTTTACTGGGGCTTCGATCAAGAGCTTCTCCCTAAGGATAACCCCATCAATTAACCTTCCAGCACCGGGCAGGCGTCACACCGTATACGTCCACTTTCGTGTTTGCACAGTGCTGTGTTTTTAATAAACAGTTGCAGCCAGCTGGTATCTTCGACTGGCTTCGGCTCCGTCCGCAGGGACTTCACTTACCGCCAGCGTGCCTTCTCCCGAAGTTACGGCACCATTTTGCCTAGTTCCTTCACCCGAGTTCTCTCAAGCGCCTGAGTATTCTCTACCTGACCACCTGTGTCGGTTTGGGGTACGATTGTTGGTAACCTGAAGCTTAGAGGCTTTTCCTGGAAGCAGGGCATCAATTGCTTCACCACCTTAGTGGTTCGTCATCACACCTCAGCATTAAGTGACCGGATTTGCCTAATCACTCTGCCTACATGCTTGAACCGGGACGACCGTCGCCCGGACAACCTAGCCTTCTCCGTTCCCCCATCGCAGTTACCACCAGTACGGGAATATTAACCCGTTTCCCATCGACTACGCTTTTCAGCCTCGCCTTAGGGGTCGACTCACCCTGCCCCGATTAACGTTGGACAGGAACCCTTGGTCTTCCGGCGTGCGGGTTTTTCACCCGCATTATCGTTACTTATGTCAGCATTCGCACTTCTGATACCTCCAGCATGCCTCACAGCACACCTTCGCAGGCTTACAGAACGCTCCCCTACCCAACAACACCTAAGTGTCGCTGCCGCAGCTTCGGTGCATGGTTTAGCCCCGTTACATCTTCCGCGCGGGCCGACTCGACCAGTGAGCTATTACGCTTTCTTTAAATGATGGCTGCTTCTAAGCCAACATCCTGGCTGTCTGAGCCTTCCCACTTCGTTTCCCACTTAACCATGACTTTGGGACCTTAGCTGGCGGTCTGGGTTGTTTCCCTCTTCACGACGGACGTTAGCACCCGCCGTGTGTCTCCCGTGATAACATTCTTCGGTATTCGCAGTTTGCATCGAGTTGGTAAGTCGGGATGACCCCCTAGTCGAAACAGTGCTCTACCCCCGAAGATGAGTTCACGAGGCGCTACCTAAATAGCTTTCGGGGAGAACCAGCTATCTCCCGGTTTGATTGGCCTTTCACCCCCATCCACAAGTCATCCGCTAATTTTTCAACATTAGTCGGTTCGGTCCTCCAGTTAGTGTTACCCAACCTTCAACCTGCCCATGGATAGATCACCGGGTTTCGGGTCTATACCCTGCAACTCATTCGCCCAGTTAAGACTCGGTTTCCCTACGGCTCCCCTATACGGTTAACCTTGCTACAGAATATAAGTCGCTGACCCATTATACAAAAGGTACGCAGTCACCCCATAAAAGAGGCTCCTACTGCTTGTACGTACACGGTTTCAGGTTCTTTTTCACTCCCCTCGCCGGGGTTCTTTTCGCCTTTCCCTCACGGTACTGGTTCACTATCGGTCAATCAGGAGTATTTAGCCTTGGAGGATGGTCCCCCCATATTCAGACAGGATAACACGTGTCCCGCCCTACTCGTCGAGTTCACAATAACAACATCTTCAGATACGGGGCTATCACCCTTTACTGCCGGACTTTCCAGACCGTTCTCCTGATGCTGCTATTGATTAAGACTCTGGGCTGTTCCCCGTTCGCTCGCCGCTACTAGGGGAATCTCGGTTGATTTCTTTTCCTCGGGGTACTGAGATGTTTCAGTTCTCCCGGTTCGCTTCATTACGCTATGTATTCACGTAATGATAATATCCATTGGATATTGGGTTTCCCCATTCGGAAATCGTCGGTTATAACGGTTCATATCACCTTACCGACGCTTATCGCAGATTAGCACGTCCTTCATCGCCTCTGATTGCCTAGGCATCCACCGTGTACGCTTATTCGCTTAACCTCACAACCCGAAGGTGTCTTTTTCGAAGATAATCTTGGTGGTGATGGCTGTGCAGATTACATTTCGTCGTTGGGCAGTGCTCGCCATGCTCACATACTTATGTATGTTGCGCTGGCTGCGCGCTGTCCGCCTCGAACTGTAAATTGCTCGCGCATCCCACTTTGATGTCAAAAACACATTCAAAGTTTGAGATTTTGAGAGACTCATCAATATACCTCGGTGATATATTGATTTGTTTTCAATTTTTCAGCTTGTTCCAGATTGTTAAAGAGCAAAATAATTCGCAGTATACTATTGCTAATATACTCTGAATTATATTTTAAAGAGATTATGGTGGAGCTAAGCGGGATCGAACCGCTGACCTCCTGCGTGCAAGGCAGGCGCTCTCCCAGCTGAGCTATAGCCCCATAATGCAATGTTAATACCGATTTCGTTACTCAGGTTTCTTTCTTATTGGAAACGTTCCGCTAAGCAAGAATTGAGCCAATCGCAGTGAAACAAGGCGTGGAGTCACGAAGTTTACATCAGTAAACGAGTGATTTCACAACGCAGTATCAATACGATTTGGTAGGCCTGAGTGGACTTGAACCACCGACCTCACCCTTATCAGGGGTGCGCTCTAACCACCTGAGCTACAAGCCTATACCGGTATTTCTGCTCGTTCTTCATCAGACAATCTGTGTGAGCACTACACATAACACGTATCTCTTAGGTAAGGAGGTGATCCAACCGCAGGTTCCCCTACGGTTACCTTGTTACGACTTCACCCCAGTCATGAATCACAAAGTGGTAAGCGCCCTCCCGAAGGTTAAGCTACCTACTTCTTTTGCAACCCACTCCCATGGTGTGACGGGCGGTGTGTACAAGGCCCGGGAACGTATTCACCGTAGCATTCTGATCTACGATTACTAGCGATTCCGACTTCATGGAGTCGAGTTGCAGACTCCAATCCGGACTACGACAGACTTTATGAGTTCCGCTTGCTCTCGCGAGGTCGCTTCTCTTTGTATCTGCCATTGTAGCACGTGTGTAGCCCTACTCGTAAGGGCCATGATGACTTGACGTCATCCCCACCTTCCTCCGGTTTATCACCGGCAGTCTCCTTTGAGTTCCCGCCATTACGCGCTGGCAACAAAGGATAAGGGTTGCGCTCGTTGCGGGACTTAACCCAACATTTCACAACACGAGCTGACGACAGCCATGCAGCACCTGTCTCAGAGTTCCCGAAGGCACTCCTCTATCTCTAAAGGATTCTCTGGATGTCAAGAGTAGGTAAGGTTCTTCGCGTTGCATCGAATTAAACCACATGCTCCACCGCTTGTGCGGGCCCCCGTCAATTCATTTGAGTTTTAACCTTGCGGCCGTACTCCCCAGGCGGTCGATTTAACGCGTTAGCTCCGGAAGCCACGCCTCAAGGGCACAACCTCCAAATCGACATCGTTTACAGCGTGGACTACCAGGGTATCTAATCCTGTTTGCTCCCCACGCTTTCGCACCTGAGCGTCAGTCTTTGTCCAGGGGGCCGCCTTCGCCACCGGTATTCCTCCACATCTCTACGCATTTCACCGCTACACGTGGAATTCTACCCCCCTCTACAAGACTCTAGCCAACCAGTTTCAGATGCAATTCCCAAGTTAAGCTCGGGGCTTTCACATCTGACTTAATTGACCGCCTGCGTGCGCTTTACGCCCAGTAATTCCGATTAACGCTTGCACCCTCCGTATTACCGCGGCTGCTGGCACGGAGTTAGCCGGTGCTTCTTCTGCGGGTAACGTCAATTGCTAAGAGTATTAATCTTAACACCTTCCTCCCCGCTGAAAGTACTTTACAACCCTAAGGCCTTCTTCATACACGCGGCATGGCTGCATCAGGCTTGCGCCCATTGTGCAATATTCCCCACTGCTGCCTCCCGTAGGAGTCTGGGCCGTGTCTCAGTCCCAGTGTGGCTGATCATCCTCTCAGACCAGCTAGAGATCGTCGCCTAGGTGAGCCATTACCTCACCTACTAGCTAATCCCATATGGGTTCATCCGATAGCGCAAGGTCCGAAGAGCCCCTGCTTTGGTCCGTAGACGTCATGCGGTATTAGCTACCGTTTCCAGTAGTTATCCCCCTCTATCGGGCAGATCCCCATACATTACTCACCCGTCCGCCGCTCGTCAGCAAGAAAGCAAGCTTTCCTCTGTTACCGCTCGACTTGCATGTGTTAGGCCTGCCGCCAGCGTTCAATCTGAGCCATGATCAAACTCTTCAATTAAAAGTGTTTGATGCTCAAAGAAATCGAATACTTAGCTTCATTCATAAATGAATTTTACTTTTGTAAACACTCTTTAAGACTTATATACATCTAAATATTTTAGAAGATATCGTCTCTGTGAGTGCCCACACAGATTGTCTGATAATTTGTTAAAGAGCAGTTCAACATTCGCTGCCGTTTCCGGTCTTCTGCGTTGTTGCGAGGAGGTGCATTCTACATCTTCCTCATTCAGTGTCAAGCGTTATTTTATAAGGCTTTTCACTTTATTTTTTGTTCTCTCGGCTAACTCACTTAGCGTGGTTTGCCGTGACAACGAGGACGCATTATAGGGAGTTTTCTGAGGCTGGCAATAGTTTTTTTAAGAAAAAAAATCGTTTGCTTAATTCCACAGCAAAACCCCCACTTATACCACTTTATCAACAAATTTATCCACAGACTGATATTCCATTCAAATTTCGAATGCCAAACGCAAACGATTGCGTTATTATGCGCACTAAATAAGTTAGATTGATTTTGTGTTCAGCTTCTGAAATGTTAGTTAAGCAAACACAATTTCACTGTATTAATGTGATTTAACTTCACCATCATTACCGTAATACGAAAACCAAGGGATAAAACTCATGCAACATCTTCGTCCTATCCGCCGTGCACTATTAAGCGTGTCAGATAAAACGGGTATTTTAGAATTTGCTAAAGCGCTTATTGAAAGAAATGTAGAACTATTATCGACTGGCGGAACTGCGCGTCTATTAGCAGAAGCAGGTTTACCTGTTATTGAAGTCTCCGATTACACAGGTTTTCCTGAAATGATGGATGGTCGAGTTAAAACATTACATCCTAAAGTACATGGCGGCATTTTAGGTCGCCGCGGACAAGACGATTCAATAATGGAAGAACACCATATTCGCCCTATCGATATGGTAATTGTTAATCTTTATCCTTTTGCTAAAACGGTTGCTCGTATCGACTGTACATTAGAAGATGCTGTAGAAAACATTGATATAGGTGGGCCAACCATGGTTCGCTCTGCCGCAAAGAATCATAAAGATGTCACTATCGTAGTAAATAGTAATGATTATGAAAGAGTGATTGAAGAAATGGATAATCACGAAAATAGTCTTACTTTAGATACCCGCTTTGACTTAGCTATAAAAGCATTTGAACACACTGCCGCTTATGACAGCATGATCGCAAATTACTTTGGTCAAAAAGTTGCGCCTTATTATGGCGACACTTCACAGCCATCAGGTCATTTTCCTCGTACATTGAATCTTAACTATATAAAGAAGCAAGATATGCGTTATGGAGAAAATGCTCATCAGCAAGCTGCTTTCTATATAGAAGAGAATATAGAAGAAGCATCAATTGCGACAGCCGAACAATTACAAGGTAAAGCGCTTTCTTACAACAACATCGCTGATACTGATGCAGCATTAGAATGTGTGAAATCATTTTCCGAACCAGCATGTGTTATTGTGAAACATGCAAACCCTTGTGGCGTTGCTATTGCGAATAGCCTCGTACAAGCGTATGACAACGCATTTAAAACCGATCCAACCTCTGCATTTGGCGGTATTATTGCTTTCAATCGCCCATTAGATGCAGAAACAGCAAGCGCGATTATCGAACGTCAATTTGTTGAAGTCATTATTGCTCCTTCTATTAATAAAGAAGCGTTACCTATTTTAGAAACTAAACCTAACGTTCGCGTATTAGCTTGTGGTCAATGGCAAGAAGCAAAGCCTGCATTCGATTTTAAACGCGTAAATGGTGGACTGTTAGTACAAGATCGTGACTTGGGTATGGTTAAAGAAGAAAACTTAAGAGTCGTTACACAACGCCAACCTAGTGAACGAGAATTAAAAGATGCTCTGTTTTGCTGGAAAGTCGCTAAGTTTGTTAAATCAAATGCCATTGTTTACGCCAAGAATGATATGACTGTCGGGATTGGCGCAGGACAAATGAGTCGAGTTTATTCCGCCAAAATTGCAGGAATTAAAGCAGCTGATGAAGGTTTAGAAGTTGCTGGCTGCGCTATGGCATCAGATGCATTTTTCCCATTTAGAGATGGTATTGATGCAGCGGCACTGGCAGGCGTAACTTGTGTTATTCAACCTGGCGGTTCAATTCGTGATGATGAAGTTATTGCTGCTGCAAATGAACATAACATTGCGATGATCTTTACAAACATGCGCCATTTCCGCCACTAATAGGATATCAATATGAAAATTTTAATTATTGGTAATGGTGGTCGTGAACATGCTCTTGCATGGAAAGCCGTTCAATCACCACTTGCGGCACAAATTTTTGTCGCACCAGGTAATGCAGGAACCGCATTAGAAGCCGGCGTAGAAAATGTTGCCATCGCCGCAACAGATATTTCCGCTCTCGTTGAATTTGCTAAAGAAAATGATATCGGACTTACTATTGTTGGTCCAGAAGCACCACTTGTTATTGGTGTCGTTGATGCATTTAAAGAAGCTGGATTAACGATTTTTGGCCCAACTAAAGGTGCAGCACAACTTGAAGGTTCAAAAGCATTTACTAAAGATTTTTTAGCGCGTCACGACATCCCAACAGCGAGCTATCAAAACTTTACTGAAGTCGCACCTGCTTTAGACTATTTAAAGAAAGTCAGTGCGCCTATTGTCATTAAAGCTGATGGTTTAGCTGCAGGAAAAGGTGTCATTGTTGCAATGACTGAGGCTGAAGCCGAAAATGCGATTAAAGATATGCTTGCGGGTAATGCTTTTGGGGATGCAGGTCATCGTATCGTCATTGAAGAATTTCTTGATGGCGAAGAAGCCAGTTTTATTGTCATGGTTGATGGCGAAAATGTTATCCCGATGGCAACCAGCCAAGATCACAAACGCGTTGGCGATGGCGACACCGGCCCAAATACAGGTGGAATGGGCGCTTACTCGCCAGCTCCCGTTGTTACTGATGCCATCCACCAGCAAGTAATGGAAAAAGTGATTTATCCGACAGTAAAAGGTATGGCGGCAGAAGGTCACCGTTATCAAGGTTTTCTTTATGCGGGATTAATGATTGATAAACAAGGCGTCGCTAAGGTTATTGAATTTAACTGCCGCTTTGGTGATCCAGAAACTCAACCTATTATGATGCGTATGCAATCAGATTTAGTCGCGCTTTGTTTGGCCGGTGCAAAAGGCGAATTAAAGGGTAAAGCGTCAATTTGGGATCCTCGTCCTGCTTTAGGTATTGTGATTGCTGCCGGTGGTTATCCTGCTGATTATCGCCAAGGTGATATTATTTATGGTTTAGCCCAAACCTCATCAACAACAGCAAAAGTATTCCAAGCAGGTACGGTATTAAATGATAAAGGTGAGGTTATCACTGCTGGCGGTCGTGTTTTATGTGCTACGGCCTTAGGTGATGATATCGAACAAGCACAAAAAAATGCTTATGCTTTAGCAAAAGATATTCATTGGAATGGTAGTTTTTATCGCCATGATATTGGCTATCGTGCTATTGCACGTTTAAAAAAGTAAGCTAAAACGACAAAAGGGAGTTATTACAGACTCTCTTTTGTTGGTTCCCATTTACAAAAATCATGTTCAGCAACCATCAATAATTGTTTACCTTCTGGCGAATCAAGCCATGCCACATAAACAGGTTTATTCGAATTTAGTGCTCGTCTCTTTAGCCAACGCTGCTCTGGGGCTTCAAATGACACATTCACTTTTTCACCAGCACATGTTGTCATGGTATTTTGGCTCCAAACGCCTTGTACTAAATTAACTTGTCCAATGGTTAATGCTTCACTGATTTCACGCTCTTTTGATGCTGAGAAAACCATGATTAGGCGTTCATCTTCGCTTAACTGTCGTTTTTGACCTTGATTTTCTTGCTGCATAAAAATCGTTTCGCCATGTTGATTTAATCGGAGATGCCAAGAGGACGGGTTGGTAGGATTTACAATTTCACTGCGGACTTGCCAGAGCTGATTTTGGCGATATTCATAGAATGTGATGATGGTTTCAGGTTTTTTATAAAAACTATACACACTCATTATAACTTGAGGCTCCGACGCTGGATTATTCAGGCGCCATAACCTAACAACACCTTCGTCCGCAATATAACCGGTTGCAGAAAACTCAGGAAGTCGTGGAGTAGAAGAGCAGGCGCTGAGCAAAGACGCTAATCCTATAGCAAACAGCCCCTGTCGTTTCAACAAAAGGGGAATAACTCCCCCTCTATTGTTCATTCCGTTCAAAGGAATTATTTTACAGCGTCTTTCAGTGCTTTACCGGCAGTGAATGCAGGAACGTTTGCTGCTGCAATAGTAATTTCTTTGCCAGTTTGAGGATTACGACCTGTACGTTCTGCACGGTGATTCACCTTGAATGTACCGAAACCAACTAACTGTACAGAATCGCCTTCTTTCAGAGCGCCTGTTACTGAATCGATAAACGCTTCAATAGCAGCTTTTGCTTGAGTTTTTGTCAGATCCGCTTTTTCAGCAACTGATTCGGTTAATTCAGCTTTGTTCATAAAATAGTCCTTAAAGTATGTTTTATCGTTTGAAAAACATCTGGTGAAAAAACTTAATGAGTATTTTAAAAGTACTAATTAAGTAAAAACACCTGAGCCACTTCTGTTCGTTCCCAATGTAGAACATACACTGGGGTGATGTGAAGTCTTTAAACGTCGCTTTTCAAGCACTAAATCACGTTTTTCTGATTTAGTGTGTTAATTCTATACCGATATTGCTCATTCCAGCTTCGCGAAGGTCTGTTCGCAGACCTTTTATCAGTTCAATATCTCGTTCTTCGCACTCAACCAACAGGCGATAAATTTCCCATTGGATATCAAATTCATCAATAACCGCAGGAAGATCTTTCAGTTCTTCCTCGCTCATTTCTCTTTCTGCTTGTGTCATTTCGAGTGCTGCAACAGTACCAACAGATACTTTACTTACTTCAATAGCGTGGCTTAATGATTCTCCGCTTAAACGGGAATGTACTATTTCGCTTAGCGCAACACAGGCATCAATGGCGGGATAAACACCATAAATATCAAATTGAGATGCATCAGGAATAGCTTCTTCTAGCTTTTCCAATTGTGAATCAAAATTCACCTTTACATCTTTTACCGTTAAAGTTTCCCAAACCAAATCGAGAATACGACGATAAAGCATTGGATCGGTAAATCCTGTTTCACGACAAAATACCTGATAATTCGGATACATGCGCTCACACAGGCATGCCATAAACGTCAGGTGTTGCCAGCCTTCAAGCTTTTCTAGACGTAAATGGATTGGGTTCTTCAACATTCGTAATTACTCATTTTCTTAACTTAGCCGCAGTTTACCTGAAAATTCAGAATATCCACATATTTCCCGACTATTTAGAGCTTATTCTTATTCAATCGCTCAAATATTCGCCTATTTGAAGCTATACCGTCAGCCCAACGAGTTGGTTCAGGCAATCGATAGCCTTTCATGCAGCGCTCAACCCACGCTAACGCACTCTTCATACTCACTTTATGACCTGGAGAAATATAGAGTGGTTTACATTTTTTCTTGCTGCGATAAATCCACCCTATTTGTTCATCTTTATCCATTAACGTTTCATAGCTTCCAACATCTTCACTTAAAGGTTTATCAACTCCACATAAACGACTTTTAGCAACGCCAATTGTAGGAGTATCAATAAGCAAACCAAAATGACTTGCAACACCAAATCGCCTTGGATGAGCGATACCTTGCCCATCGACAAAAATAAGTTCAGGCTTTTGTTTTAATGCCTGCCACGCTTTTAATAACGCGGGACATTCACGAAAAGAAAGTAAACCTGGAATATAAGGGAGTGATGTGGGAATTCGCGCTATTTGGTATTCAAGAATTTCAAAAGAAGGGTAATGTAATATAACGATGGCAGCGCGAGTGACTGCGCCACCGTCTTCAAAACCAACATCAGCACCGGCGATATAAGTAGGTGCTGAATATTGATCGGTTAAAATAATTTGTTGAGCTTTTTCTGTCTGCTCTTGACGCAGTTGTTGAGTATTAATCATTATCCTGATGATAAGGCTTTGATAAACGGTGAACCGCATCAACAAACGCACCAGCATGTTCTGGTGGAACGTCTTGATGAATACCGTGCCCAAGATTAAAGACATGACCATTACCTTTGCCAAATCCAGCAAGGATGGTTTCAACTTCCTGTTCAATTCTTGCTGGCGGTGCATATAGCATTGAAGGATCCATATTGCCTTGTAATGCAACTTTATCGCCGACTCGATGGCGTGCATCTTCAATATCAATTGTCCAATCTAGACCTAATGCATCACAACCTGTTGCTGCCATGGCTTCTAACCAGCGCCCACCACCTTTAGTAAATAAAGTGACGGGGACTTTTCTACCATCATATTCACGAATAAGACCATCAACAATCTTATGCATATAGTTGAGTGAAAACAGTTGGTAATCGCGTCCTGTTAATACGCCACCCCATGTATCAAAAATCATAATAGATTGGGCGCCCGCTTTAATTTGAGCATTCAAATATAGAATAACGCTATCTGCCAGTTTATCCAGTAATAGATGTAACGCTTGTGGCTCGGCATACATCATTTTTTTAATTTTTGTAAATGCCTTGCTGCTTCCACCTTCAACCATATAAGTGGCAAGTGTCCAAGGGCTACCAGAAAAACCGATTAATGGAACACTACCTTGTAATGCATGACGAATAGCACGTACTGCATTCATCACATAACCTAATTCATCTTCAGGATCAGGAATAGGTAATTTTTTAATATCATCAAAGCATTTTATTGGCGAATGAAAACGAGGGCCTTC
This sequence comes from Proteus hauseri, assembly GCF_004116975.1. Classification (NCBI taxonomy): domain Bacteria; kingdom Pseudomonadati; phylum Pseudomonadota; class Gammaproteobacteria; order Enterobacterales; family Morganellaceae; genus Proteus; species Proteus hauseri. The sequence goes on from NZ_CP026364.1 coordinate 1,191,419, forward strand.
ACCCGTTTCAAAATAGAGCCCCAATCCCATTGCATCAGGAATAGTTAAAATATCAGAAAATAAAATGGCAGCATCAAGAGGAAAGCGTCTTAATGGTTGCAGTGTGACTTCACATGCGAGCTCTGTATTTTTGCACAATGAGATGAAATCCCCCGCCTGTGCCCGTGTTTCCTTATATTCAGGAAGATATCTGCCTGCCTGACGCATCATCCAAACAGGGGTGACATCAACAGGTTGGCGCAACAGCGCACGTAAATAGCGGTCGTTTTTCAACTCACTCATGACTAACTCCATTAACAGTAATAGGGCCGCAAAATAGCTTAGATTGTAACATGTTAGAAAAATAACTGTTGGCAGACTGCGCCTTTATTTATTTCTTGTTTCATCTTGACGAATATTCGCTATCGTATCTTCGATTAAACGCCTAGCAATGGTATCTGATGGTGGAATTTGTGGTAATTTATCATAGCGATACCAACCTGCACTCGTTAATTCAGCCGGGTCATGACGTAACTCACCACCGTCATAATCAGCTAAAAAGCCCATCATTAAAGAATGAGGAAAAGGCCAAGGCTGAGAAGAGACATACCGAATATTACGAATATGGATATTACTCTCTTCAAAAACTTCACGCGCTACCGCTTCTTCGAGGGTTTCTCCTACTTCGACAAAACCAGCTAACACAGTATAAAGAGGCGAGTGTTTATGTCTTACATGATGAGCTAATAAAATTTTATCTTGGTTTCTAATACCCACAATAATACAAGGGGCGATTTGTGGATAATAACGTTCGTGGCAGTTATCACATAAACAAGCCCATTCACTCTCACTATGTCTCATTTTAGAACCACAGTAACCGCAGTAACGATGAGAACGGTAAAATTCGGCTAACTGTACACCTCTTCCAACAAGCTTAAATAATTTTTCGTCTTGAGAGGCTATCAGTCTGGGAGAACACATATCGTTATCCATTTTGCCATGAATAAGCCAAACATTTTCCCCTTGCCATTCACCAACAACTTTGGCTTGTTTACCTGTTAACCCCCAATTCTGAGCAGTACCAAAAGGTAGATCGCCTTGAGGTAACCAAACTCGCCCACCAAGGCTAACAGTCCACCAGCCTTTTTCTGATCCGGTTAATGTATATAAATGCATAACGATGATTCTATCCAAAATAATGATATAGACTAGAGGATACTCTCTTTAAACCAATTATCTCAATGTATCATGTAAAATCCTTATCATTCAGTACTATTTTTTAATGAAAATATATAAAAAAAATTAATGAAAAATACGTTAGATAACTATGAATAAAAAAAAATCTCTCGCCATTTTTGATCTTGATGAAACATTATTGTGTGGCGATTCAAGTCGCTTATGGACAAATTATCTTTGGGATCGAAAAATCGTTCAAGACCCTGCTTTTTTAGCTCTTGATTCTCAAATGATGAAGGACTACTACGCAGGCAAACTCAATATTGAACATTACCTTTTTGAACATATCTCTTATTTCAACCAATTTACTGTAGATATGATTAATCACTGGGTTAATGATTATATTCAAACTATTATTAAGCCATTACTTTACCCCCAAGGGATCAATATTATTGCTCAATATCAACAAGAAAACATTCCCGTTATTATCATTTCAGCTACGATGTCTTTTCTGGTTCACCCTATCGCAAAATTACTCAATATAGATGCCTCTATGGGTATTGACATGCAAATAAATAACGGCTATTACAACGGTAAAATTGAAGGAATACCAACATTTAGAGAAGGTAAAGTGACACGATTAAATCACTGGAAAAACGAGAATAATATTAATAATAATTATATATTTTTTTATACTGACTCTAGTAACGATCTCCCATTATGCTATCAAGCTGATGAGGTAATCACTGTTAATGCTGATGTTCTCTTAGCCCAAATCGCAATAAATAACGGTTGGAAACAATTACACTGGGATTTAAATCAATAATAGATATCGGACTTGTAGTTTTTAAAATCTTTCATATACTGGTCATCTTCTTGTCGGAGTGCCTAGTGTTTATAAGGTTGTTATAAGCACAGGCTGAGACCGTTTATTCGGGATCCGCGGAACCTGATCGGGTTAATACCCGCGAAGGGAACAAGAGTGATTCGACCTTTTGATAGCATCTACGCGTATATTTTTTACACACCTATCTGTCGATACTCCCTGCGACCTCCAGACAAGCATTTTTCTCAATATCCACCCGACAAGCCTCGCGCTTGATTGATATTTATTAGGAAATGCTATGTCCACAAAACAATCTATATCTGTTAAAGATATTTCACCAACAGCAACGATTATTTCAGAAAAACAGCGTCCGAGAAAAGAGCAACGTGATGCGGCTCAAGCCTTTATCAGCACTATTCAAGGTGTCAGTTTTCCCAATTCAAATCGCATTTACCTCGAAGGCAGCCGTGCTGATATTCAAATTCCAATGCGTGAAATCCAGTTAGCTCAAACACTAACGGGTGGTACAAAAGAAGATCCTATTTTTGAAGATAATGAACCTGTTCCGGTTTATGACACATCAGGCCCTTATGGCGATCCAACCTCTCAACTCGATGTAAATAAAGGCTTAAAAAAGATACGTCAACCTTGGATTGATGAGCGTAAAGATACCGAGGCCTTAACACTGCTTAGTTCTGATTTTACCCAGCAGCGCCTTTCTGATGCAGGATTAGAACATCTTCGCTTCCCTTTAAAACCAAGCCCTAAAAAAGCATTATCAGGGAAAAGAGTCACCCAGCTACACTATGCTCGACAAGGTATTATCACACCAGAAATGGAATTTATCGCCATTCGTGAAAATATGGGTCGGGAACGTATTCATAGCGAAGTATTACGCCAACAACATGCTGGCTTTAGCTTCGGTGCTCATCTTCCTGATAATATTACACCTGAATTTGTACGCCAAGAAGTCGCTGCGGGTCGTGCGATTATTCCTGCCAACATCAATCACCCTGAATCAGAGCCAATGATTATTGGTCGTAATTTCTTGGTAAAAGTGAATGCAAATATTGGTAATTCCTCAGTTACCTCTTCAATTGAAGAAGAAGTAGAAAAATTAATTTGGTCTACGCGTTGGGGTGCCGATACCGTAATGGATCTCTCGACAGGTCGTTATATTCATGAAACCCGTGAGTGGATCATTCGCAATAGCCCCGTGCCTATTGGTACTGTGCCAATTTATCAAGCATTAGAAAAAGTAAATGGCGTTGCAGAAGATCTCTCATGGGAAATATTCCGTGATACTTTGCTTGAACAAGCAGAGCAAGGTGTAGATTACTTCACTATTCATGCGGGTGTTCTGCTGCGTTATGTGCCAATGACAGCTAAACGTTTAACAGGGATAGTTTCTCGTGGTGGTTCAATTATGGCGAAATGGTGTTTATCGCACCATAAAGAGAACTTTCTCTATGAACACTTCCGTGAGATTTGTGAGATTTGTACCGCTTATGACGTTTCATTATCACTGGGTGATGGTTTAAGACCTGGTTCTATTCAAGATGCCAACGATGAAGCACAATTCTCTGAGTTACATACCCTTGGTGAATTAACCAAAATTGCATGGGAATATGATGTTCAAGTTATGATTGAAGGCCCGGGCCATGTACCAATGCAGATGATCCGCCGCAATATGACAGAAGAATTAGAACATTGTCATGAAGCACCATTTTATACATTAGGGCCTCTCACAACGGATATCGCACCGGGTTATGACCACTTTACCTCTGGTATCGGTGCCGCAATGATTGGTTGGTTTGGTTGTGCAATGCTTTGTTATGTCACCCCTAAAGAACACCTTGGCTTACCCAATAAAGAAGATGTTAAACAAGGGCTTATCACTTACAAAATTGCGGCTCATGCTGCCGATTTAGCCAAAGGACACCCTGGGGCTCAAATTCGTGATAATGCGATGTCTAAAGCACGTTTTGAATTTAGATGGGAAGATCAGTTTAATTTGGCACTTGATCCTGAAACTGCACGCAAATATCACGACGAAACCTTACCTCAAGCATCAGGTAAAGTTGCCCATTTCTGCTCAATGTGTGGCCCTAAATTCTGTTCAATGAAAATTACTCAAGAAGTACGCGATTATGCCGCAGGTATGGAGCAAATGTCGCAAGCCTTTAAAGAACATGGTAGCGAGCTTTATCATAGTGCAGAGGTTGCTGATAATGAACAGATCCTCTAGCGCCCCTTTTGCATTAACAGAAAAAAAATTGGGTCTTTACCCTGTTGTTGATTCCATTGAATGGATTGAACGCCTGTTAAAAGCAGGCGTTACTACTATCCAATTGCGTATTAAAAATAAGCAACTGACAGAAGTCGAACAAGATATTATCGCAGCAATAAATTTAGGCCAGCATTATAACGCCAGGCTATTTATCAATGATTATTGGCAACTTGCGATTAAACATCACGCTTATGGTGTGCATCTTGGCCAAGAAGATTTGGATATTGCGGATCTCAATGCTATTAGACAAGCAGGATTACGTCTTGGCATTTCCACTCACGACGAATTCGAACTGGAAAGAGCAAAAGCTTTACACCCTTCTTACATTGCACTCGGTCATATCTTCCCAACCAGCACCAAAGAGATGCCATCTCAACCACAAGGATTAGTTGCTCTTCGTAAACAGGTTGAACAAACCACCGATTATTCCACTGTGGCTATTGGTGGGATCTCATTAGAAAGAGTGCCAAGTGTGGTTGCAACAGGTGTTGGTGGTGTTGCTTTAGTCAGTGCCATTACAAAAGCAGTAGACTGGCAACAAGTAACACAGAAATTATTAGAATTAGTAGAAGGAAAGCCATCATGCTAAATGATAATGATTTTATGCGTTATAGCCGACAAGTGATGTTAGAAGACTTTGGCTTAGAAGGTCAAAATAAGCTTCAGCAAGCCAAAGTATTAATTGTCGGACTAGGTGGTTTAGGCTCTCCTGCTGCGCTTTATCTTGCTGGTGCTGGTGTGGGTGAGCTTATTTTGGTCGATGATGATGTTTTACATGTTTCTAATCTTCAGCGCCAAATCCTTTATCGCACTAAAGATATTCCTGATGCCAAATCAGATATCGCAAAGCAATCACTACTCGCGTTAAATCCTGATATCACCATTACCGCTTACAAACAAAGGCTTGATGATGATGTGTTACCTGATTTAGTTAAACACGTCGATTTAGTCCTTGATTGTACTGACAACATGCTCACTCGACAGGCTATTAATCGTGCTTGTGTTGCTCAAAAAACACCACTTGTTAGCGGCAGTGCCGTTGGTTTTAGTGGCCAGCTAATGGTGTTTGAACCCCCTTTTATTCAGGGGTGCTACCACTGTCTTTATCCTGATAAAACTGAACCGCAAAGAAATTGTAAAACAGCTGGAATTTTAGGCCCTGTAGTTGGTGTTATAGGCACACTTCAAGCGCTTGAAGCGATTAAATTGCTATCTGGCTTACCGAGTTCTCTCAGCGGAAAACTTCGTCTTTTTGATGGAAAAAAACAAAATTGGAGTACGTTGCGTTTGACGCCATCAAAAACATGTCCTGTTTGTCGAGGATTAGCATGAATATTACCGTAAATGACGAACAACTATCTCTGGATATGCCTGTCACTATCTGTCAGCTCCTTATTCAGTTAGAACAGCCACCAATAGGTGTGGCGCTCGCCATCAATGAAACCATTGTTCCTCGTGAAAATTGGGACACTCATTTTATTAATGATGGCGATACGATCCTTCTCTTTCAAGCAATTGCAGGGGGCTGATATGTTAAAAATTGCTGATACCACATTCACATCAAGACTTTTCACTGGTACAGGTAAATTTGCCACACCGACAATAATGACTGAAGCTATCCGCGCTTCAGGCAGTCAGTTAGTGACTATGGCGATGAAACGTGTCGATTTAAAAAGTGGCAACGATGATTTAATCGCACCACTCAAATCATTAGGCGTAAAATTATTACCTAATACATCTGGTGCAAAAACAGCACAGGAAGCTATTTTTGCCGCTCGGCTAGCTAAAGAAGCATTTGGTACTCATTGGGTAAAATTAGAAATTCATCCAGATACCAAATATCTACTTCCTGATCCTATCGAAACATTAAAAGCCGCAGAGACCTTAGTAAAAGAAGGCTTTGTAGTATTGCCTTATTGCAGTGCTGATCCTGTTTTATGCCGTCGATTAGAAGAAGTTGGTTGTGCTGCTGTAATGCCGTTAGGCTCACCGATAGGTTCAAATCAAGGGCTACAAACTCGCGATTTTCTGCGAATTATCATTGAGCAAGCATCTATTCCTGTCGTGGTCGATGCTGGCATTGGCGCACCAAGCCATGCACTTGATGCATTAGAATTAGGTGCTGATGCTGTATTAGTGAATACCGCGATAGCGGTAGCAAAAAATCCTGTATTAATGGCTCAAGCGTTTAAAATGGCGCTTGAGTCCGGAGAACTTGCGAAACAATCTGGTTTAGCCATATCCACCTCGCAAGCACAGGCCTCAAGTCCATTAACCCAGTATTTAGGGGCTTTCTAATGGAGACTTTTTCTGATTATTGGCAACAGCTCAATTGGGATGACTTAACACTAAAATTAAATAGCAAAACTAACGCTGATGTAGAGACTGCATTAAGCCGCGATATACTGATTTTAGATGATTTTATGGCACTAATATCACCTGCAGCTCGTCATTATCTAGAGCCAATGGCGCAACGTGCTCAGCAACTTACTCGTCAGCGATTTGGTAACGTTATTGGTTTATATGTTCCACTTTATCTCTCTAATTTATGTGCAAATGACTGTACTTATTGCGGTTTTTCAATGAGTAATGCTATTAAGCGTAAAACACTCAATGAAAGTGAGATAATTGCCGAGTGCAATAGTATTCGCCAATTAGGTTTTGATAGCCTACTACTCGTTACTGGTGAACATCAAAGAAAAGTGGGTATGGACTATTTTCGTCAATATATCCCTCTAATTCGCCGCCACTTCAGCTCATTAATGATGGAAGTACAACCTCTAGCAACTGATGAATATGCTGAACTAAAAACCTTAGGTATCGATGGCGTGATGGTTTATCAAGAAACATATCACGAACCTACTTATCAGCTACATCATCTGAAAGGGAAAAAACAAGACTTTCATTGGCGATTACAAACACCAGATAGGTTAGGGCAAGCGGGTATTGATAAAATCGGCTTAGGGGCACTGATTGGGCTTTCAGGACAATGGCGCACTGATTGTTATATGGTCGCAGAACATTTGCTATTTTTACAAAAACGTTACTGGAAAAGCCGCTATTCTATCTCTTTTCCTCGTTTACGTCCTTGTGCTGGTGGTCTTAGTCCCGCATCCGTGATGAGCGAAGCAGAACTAGTGCAACTGATCTGTGCATTTCGTATTTTAGCGCCTGATGTGGAACTTTCGCTTTCTACCCGTGAATCGCCTTATTTTCGCGATAATACTGTTCCTTTGGCGATCAATAACATCAGCGCGGGTTCAAAAACCCAACCCGGCGGCTACTCTGATAGCCATGAAGAACTAGAACAGTTTTCACCAAATGATAATCGCCATGTAAATGATGTTATTGATGCACTAAAAGCGCGGGGGTTACAACCTGTTTGGAAAGACTGGGATAATTATTTAGGTCGTTAATAAACATTGGAATAATATAAAACCGCACCTTAGTTTATTAAAAAATAATAACAAGGGCGGTTTTTATTAAAAAACTTAATAATAAATAACACTCAATAAAATATAATAAGAAAAGATAACATTTTTGTTATAAATAATAGCTAAAATATTCTTTCAAACTTAGATAATTAGCTTACAGTTTTATTTTTATAGAGTTACATAAGAATAAATAATTATATTTACCATATATTGCTATACGACAATTAACTCTTCAAGTTCTTGCATACTTAAACCCGATACTCTTTCGATAAATGAAAGTTCGAAATTCTCTTTCAATAAATTTTGTGCTAATTCTAACTGCACTATTTTCCTTCCAATTTCAATACCTTCTGTTTTACCTAATTCAATACCTTCTGTTTTGCCTAATTCAATACCTTCTGTTTTGCCTAATTCAATACCTTCTGTTTTACCTAATTCAATACCTTCTGTTTTACCTATTTCGAATCCTTCATCTATACCTAATTTAAATCCTTTATTTTCTAATCGCCATGCTATATTCATAATTACCTCTCTGTGGTTACCTATTTGTTCAGCTATCTTATTTATAATAAATTCAAAGTCTGATGCATCCATGATTGAGAATAAGTATTGTATAACAGCAACAGTATCTTCATCCCTGCAATTTTTCTGATTTATTGCTTTTGATAGAAGCATCGCAACCTTATTAAGATCACTACAACTATTAACATGTTTCATAGCAATTTCCATTACGGCTGCTTTCTTATGTGTCAATAAAATACCATCATCAATTGAGGTCAAATCAATTAAAGAGAAATCATTAAAATAAAGCTTGTTAGCAAGTGAAGAAAGGGGTAAACATTCCATCCAATTAACTGGGAAAGGATAAGGTTTTTTCTTTCCATGGTAAAACAAGATTGGAACGACGAGAGGCAAAGATTTATAACCTTGTTGTAAATGCTGATTCATTGTGCAAAATGCGTAATGCATCATACGCCAAGCTATCATTTTATCCGGCCTAGATTGATGCTCTATCAGTAAATATATTGGAACATCACCCTCTTTTGTTTTCACCAAATACAAAATATCAGACATTCGAGAACGTAATTTGATATCAATAAAAGAAGAATTCTGTAATTGCAAAGTTGAGAAATCACAATAACTTTTTAACTCTTCAGACAAATGGATAAAGAAAAAATCTTTGGCATTACTGACATTCATCATAAAACGTTTAAATGCAGAATCATGAGAAGATATTGATATAGGCTTATTCATAGCGAGCTCCATGGCGAATTTGGACTGCTAGCTTACAGAAAAAAATGTATTTTCCTTAATAGAAAGTCATCATAATTATCTGAAATATATAAGTTAATTATAAATCTTAAATAAATTTGTAAGAATACCCCCAAATAACCCCGATATTTATCGAGGCTATTTATTAAGACTTATTCAGTATCAGTCTATTGTTTAATAAACCAGATAAAACATACTTTATATAAGCTCTATCACTGATTATTTATCTACTACAATATGTTTATTAATCACTTCATATTCATCATTACCAACCATTCGGGCAAATTTTGCTACCGAATCGGTACTTAATGCATATAAACGTTTTAATGCATAAGGATTATCACCTAAACGCACTTTTCCTTGTTGTGTTGTCACCGCCACCGACATATCCGCCGCTTTTGAAGCATCGATGGCTTGTTGATTATATCCACCAAAAGGATAAGCAAAAGCATATTGATGAGGGTTAAGCAAACGTAATACTCGCTGTGACCGTTGTAAATCAAGCACGATAGAATGATATTGACGACTAAAAATTATCGGTCTTTTTTGTTTATCTAGCCGATGTAAAAAATGGGAGTGTGACTGAATATCAAAAACATCACGGCTTATTTTTAGCTCTTGCCAGCTCATAAATTGTAATGTGTCTGGTGCCCATTTTTGCATTTTTGATTTTACTCTTGATGAAATAACAAATAGCGTCGCTCGCTGATCATTTTGTTTTAAAATCGGATAAGCATAGCGATAAACTGATTGCAGCCCATCATCAAATGTTACCGCCACCGCACGCCCCGGTAAATTTACATCTTTATTTAAATATCCTGCAATTTGATTAAGAGAAAGCGTTTCATAGCCCGCCTCTTTTAAATAATTCATTTGTTCTGTAAATGCAGTCAATGATGTGGTTGTTGACGTATGGCAAAAGTTACGGTTTTCTGTTGTCTTTAAAATATGATGGTAAGTCAGTACAGGTATGCCTAAATCAGGTTTCACATCATAAGCCGAGATATAACCAAGGCGATCTCCCAAAGAAATAACAAACCAAGATAATTGACTACCATCTTGAGCGTTTTTAGTTATACGAGATAAAACAGGGTAACGTAAATTTGATAATAATGTCGCGATAGGTGCGCTGGCTTTATCGTCTTCTCGATAAACAGGCGTATTTTTTGTTGTAATGAGGTATTCGTAGATTGGGTAATCTAATTGGCTAGCATCACTAGATAGAAAATGTGTTTTCTTATGAGGTTGAATACGTGCAACATCTTCAAAATAACCATCTTCAAGATAGCCGCTTTCAAGATAACCATGAGCATTACCAAACTGTAATTTATGGTAATCCCCAGCAGATTCAGAAAGATAAAAACCTTGGTTAGGATAAAGCTCTGCAACTGCACGAAGTTTGTCACCAACAAAAGCATAAAGCGTTTTTTGCTGACGAAGTTGCATAAGCGTTGTGGGTGGTGTTGCTAAATCCCATTGAGCTTCTGTTGGGACCCCTCTTTCTGAGGTATTTGCCCATACAGTACCGGTAAAAACAAAAAATAAAATAATCAATTGATTAGTAATTACTTTTACCATTTTTTTGCCTACTTATGTAGAACGGAAACAAAAAATGCCCTCACAATGGAGGGCATTTCAATCTAATATAAATCAGATTTTATTCTTTGAAGCCACCGAAACCAGCATTCAGTAATTCTGCTAAGTTAGCAGATGCTTCATCAGCGCTGACTGTTGTTTCAGTTTCATCAGTTGGTAACTGCTGATGACGACGTTTGATACGATCCTGATGGTAAGCAAAACCAGTACCTGCTGGGATTAAACGACCAACAATTACGTTCTCTTTTAAGCCACGTAATTCGTCACGTTTACCCGCGACAGCTGCTTCTGTCAGAACGCGCGTTGTTTCTTGGAACGACGCTGCTGAGATAAAGGATTCAGTTGCCAGTGATGCTTTAGTGATACCTAATAGGTCACGAGCATAAGTCGCTGGTACTTTTCCATCATCTTCAAGAACACGGTTCGATACTTTAACGCGAGCGTATTCAACTTGTTCACCTTCGAGGAATTCAGAACTTCCTGCATTCTCGATAGTGACTTTACGTAGCATCTGACGAACGATAACTTCGATGTGTTTATCGTTAATCTTAACGCCTTGTAAGCGGTAAACTTCCTGTACTTCATTAGTGATATAGCGAGTTACCGCATGAACACCACGTAAGCGCAGGATGTCGTGTGGTGATTCTGGACCATCGGAGATTACATCACCGCGTTCCACAACCTCACCCTCAAATACGTTAAGCTGACGCCATTTAGGGATCATCTCTTCGTATGCGTCGCTACCATCTAATGGAGAGATAACCAGGCGACGTTTGCCTTTCGTCTCTTTACCAAACGATACAATACCGCTGATTTCAGCAAGAATTGCAGGCTCTTTAGGACGACGAGCTTCAAACAGGTCAGCAACGCGTGGCAGACCACCGGTGATATCTTTAGTACCGCCAGATTCTTGTGGAATACGCGCTAAAGTATCACCTGCGTTGATTGCAATACCATCGTCTAATTGAACGATAGCTTTACCTGGCAGGAAGTATTGAGCTGGCATATCAGTATTCGGGATTAATACATCTTTACCTTGTGCATCGGTGATGCGCAATGCTGGACGTAAATCTTTACCGCTACCTGTACGCTCTGCTGAATCCAGAACAACCAGTGAAGAAAGACCTGTTAATTCATCAGTCTGACGAATGATGGTTTGACCATCAACCATGTCAGCAAAACGAATGATACCAGAGACTTCACTCACAACTGGCATTGTATGCGGATCCCAGTTTGCAACTGTTTCGCCACCGTTAACAGCTTCACCATCACCTTTAGACAGCTGAGCACCGTAAGGTACTTTATAGCTCTCTTTCGTACGACCGAATTCATCAATAAGACGTAATTCAGTGTTACGAGAAGTGATAACTAATTTACCTGCTGTATTAGCGATAAATTTAGCGTTAAACAGTTTCAAAGTACCCTTGTTACGTACTTGAATGCTTGATTCTGCCGCCGCACGAGATGCCGCACCACCGATGTGGAATGTACGCATCGTTAACTGTGTACCCGGCTCACCGATTGACTGAGCCGCAATAACACCGATAGCTTCACCTTTGTTGATGATATGACCACGAGCAAGGTCACGACCATAACAGTTAGCACACACACCAAAGTCTGTGTTACAGGTTACAACTGAACGAACTTTAACGCTGTCAACTGAGTTTTCTTCTAACAGGTCACACAGTTTTTCGTTAAGCAGTGTGTTACGTGGAACAAGAATATCAGCGGTACCTGGTTTCAGAATATCTTCTGCAGCCACACGGCCTAATACACGTTCACGTAGTGGTTCTTTAACATCACCACCTTCGATGACCGGAGTCATCATGACACCTTCGGTAGTACCACAGTCACTTTCTGTTACGACTAAGTCTTGTGCAACGTCAACTAAACGACGAGTCAAGTAACCGGAGTTTGCTGTTTTCAGTGCGGTATCCGCCAAACCTTTACGAGCACCGTGAGTTGAGATGAAGTACTGGAGTACGTTCAGACCTTCACGGAAGTTCGCTGTGATTGGGGTTTCGATGATTGAACCATCTGGTTTAGCCATCAGACCACGCATACCTGCTAACTGACGGATCTGTGCAGCAGAACCACGAGCACCGGAGTCAGCCATCATAAAGATGCTGTTAAACGATACTTGTTGTTCTTCAACGCCATCACGGTTAATTACAGTTTCTGTAGACAGGTTTTCCATCATCGCTTTCGCTACGCGCTCATTCGCCGCAGCCCAAATATCGATGACTTTGTTATAACGTTCGCCCGCTGTTACCAGACCGGATTGGAACTGTTCCTGAATTTCTGCAACTTCCGCTTCTGCTTCTGCAATGATCTCTGCTTTTTTCGCAGGGATGACCATGTCATCGATACCTACAGAGGCACCAGAACGTGCAGCGTAAGCAAAACCGGTATACATGATTTGGTCAGCAAAAATAACCGTTGGCTTCAAGCCCATTACGCGGTAACAGGTATTAAGCATTTTAGAAATGGCTTTTTTACCTAATGGTTGGTTAACCAACTCATAAGGTAGACCTTTAGGTACGATCATCCACAAAATAGCGCGACCAACTGTCGTGTCTCTTAAGCTAGTATTTGTAGTGACGTTACCTTCGCCATCTCTGATCTCTTCAGTAATACGTACTTTTACGCGAGCGTGCAGTGAAGCTAAGCCAGCGCGATAAACGCGTTCTGCTTCTTTTGGCCCACTGAGCACCATGCCTTCACCTTTGGCATTAATGCAGTCACGCGTCATGTAGTACAGACCTAATACAACGTCCTGTGAAGGAACGATGATTGGGTCACCACTTGCTGGAGACAGGATATTGTTTGTTGACATCATCAGCGCACGAGCTTCTAACTGTGCTTCTAATGTCAGTGGTACGTGAACCGCCATTTGGTCACCATCGAAGTCGGCGTTATATGCCGCACAAACGAGTGGATGTAACTGAATAGCTTTACCTTCGATAAGGATAGGTTCAAATGCCTGAATACCTAAACGGTGAAGTGTTGGTGCACGGTTTAACATAACTGGGTGTTCACGGATAACTTCATCTAAGATATCCCAAACAACCGCTTCTTCACGCTCAACCATTTTTTTAGCGGCTTTAATCGTTGTCGCTAAACCACGGGTTTCCAGTTTTCCGTAAATAAATGGTTTGAATAATTCAAGAGCCATTTTCTTCGGTAGACCACACTGATGCAGACGCAGGTATGGACCAACGGTGATTACAGAACGACCAGAATAGTCAACACGTTTACCTAACAGGTTTTGACGGAAACGACCTTGTTTACCTTTGATCATATCAGCCAAAGATTTCAGAGGACGTTTGTTAGAACCTGTAATTGCACGACCACGACGACCGTTATCTAATAACGCATCCACAGACTCTTGCAACATACGTTTTTCGTTACGTACGATAATGTCTGGCGCTGCTAAATCAAGCAGGCGTTTTAAACGGTTGTTACGGTTGATCACGCGACGATATAAATCATTCAGGTCAGATGTCGCAAAACGACCACCATCAAGTGGAACCAGTGGACGTAAGTCTGGTGGTAACACAGGCAGTACAGTTAAGATCATCCATTCCGGTTTATTGCCTGATTGAATGAATGCTTCAAGTAACTTGATACGTTTGGTCAGTTTCTTACGTTTAGTTTCAGAGTTAGTCTCATTTAACTCTTCACGCAACGTTTCACACTCTTGTTCCAGATCCATACTCTGTAACAAGTTCTGAACAGCTTCTGCACCCATCTTCGCATCAAATTCGTCACCGAATTCTTCTAATGCGTCGAGGTATTGCTCTTCTGTTAAGATTTGACCGCGTTCAAGGCTAGTCATACCGCCTTCAACAACAACGTAAGATTCAAAATACAGCACACGTTCAATATCGCGCAGTGGCATATCCAGCAGCAGACCGATACGGGACGGCAATGATTTTAAGAACCAGATGTGCGCTACAGGAGAAGCTAATTCGATGTGACCCATACGTTCACGACGAACTTTAGTTTGTGTAACTTCAACGCCACACTTCTCACAAATAACACCACGGTGTTTTAAACGTTTGTATTTACCACACAAACATTCGTAATCTTTTACTGGTCCGAAAATACGGGCACAGAAAAGACCGTCACGTTCTGGTTTGAACGTACGGTAGTTAATTGTTTCTGGCTTTTTCACTTCACCGAATGACCATGAACGAATCATGTCCGGTGATGCCAGAGCAATTTTGATCGCATCAAACTCTTCGGTCTTGGTTTGCGCTTTCAGAAACTTTAATAAGTCTTTCACGAAATGGCTCCTGTCGGAGTTAGACCTGCCAGGCAAATGACCCCTGTCATTCACCCCTTTAATCCAGTGTAGTCACTGTTTAGTAGACTGCCATTTCTGACAGTCTACCTTTATGGAATCCGTTATTCGTCTTCCAATTCGATGTTGATACCCAGTGAGCGGATCTCTTTCAACAATACGTTGAACGATTCTGGCATACCTGGTTCCATCTGATGGTTACCATCAACGATGTTTTTATACATTTTGGTACGACCGTTAACGTCATCTGACTTAACAGTAAGCATTTCTTGAAGAGTATAAGCTGCACCATATGCTTCCAGTGCCCACACTTCCATCTCCCCGAAACGCTGTCCACCAAACTGAGCTTTACCACCAAGAGGTTGTTGAGTAACCAGACTGTACGAACCTGTAGAACGGGCGTGCATCTTGTCATCAACTAAGTGGTTCAGTTTCAGCATGTACATGTAACCAACAGTTACTGGACGCTCAAATTGTTCACCAGTACGACCATCGAATAGTGTAATCTGACCTGAGGTTGGAAGATCTGCTAATTTAAGCATCTCTTTAATTTCCATCTCTTCAGCACCATCAAACACTGGTGTTGCGGTTGGCATACCTTTTTTCAGGTTTTCAGCCAGACGTAACACTTCTTCATCACTGAAAGTATCTAAGTCAACTTTCTGACGAGGTGCCATACCCAGATCATAAGCTTTCTGGATAAACTCACGTAACTTAGCCACTTCCTGTTGCTGTTTCAGCATCGCGTTGATTTTATCACCGATACCTTTTGCAGCCATACCCAAGTGGGTTTCTAGGATCTGACCAATGTTCATACGTGATGGTACGCCCAGTGGGTTCAGTACGAGGTCAACAGGATTACCGTTTTCATCGTATGGCATGTCTTCAATTGGGTTAATCTTAGAGATAACACCCTTGTTACCATGACGACCCGCCATCTTATCACCCGGTTGGATCTGACGTTTAACAGCCAGATAAACCTTAACGATCTTCAGCACGCCAGGTGCTAAGTCATCACCTTGGGTGATTTTACGGCGTTTAGCTTCCAGTTTCTTCGCAAACTCAGCCTTCAGTTCATCATACTGTTCAGCTAATTGTTCTAACTGGTTTTGCTTCTCTTCATCAGCAATACCCAGTTCTAACCAACGTTCGCGAGGTAATTTGTCTAATTTCTCAGCTTCAATACCGCCAGCAATCAGAACACCACGGATACGAGCGAAAAGACCAGCTTCAAAGATACGCAGTTCTTCAGTTAAGTCTTTCTTAACTTCACGTAACTGTGATTCTTCAATTTCTAATGCACGTTTATCTTTTTCTACGCCATCACGAGTAAATACTTGTACGTCGATAACTGTACCAGATACACCGTTAGGAACGCGTAAAGAAGAGTCTTTAACATCAGACGCTTTTTCACCAAAAATTGCGCGCAGCAGTTTCTCTTCTGGGGTCAGTTGAGTTTCACCTTTAGGTGTTACTTTACCAACTAGAATGTCTCCGCCTTTCACTTCAGCACCGATATAAACGATACCTGATTCATCCAGTTTAGATAATGCAGCTTCACCCACATTAGGGATGTCCGCAGTAATCTCTTCAGGCCCTAATTTGGTGTCACGAGACACACAAGCAAGTTCTTGAATATGGATAGTAGTGAAACGGTCTTCTTGAACAACACGTTCAGATACGAGGATGGAGTCCTCATAGTTATAACCATTCCATGGCATGAATGCCACGCGCATGTTTTGACCTAATGCTAATTCACCGAGGTCTGTTGAAGGACCATCAGCTAGCACATCACCGCGTTCAACAGGTTCGCCTAAAGAAACACAAGGTGTTTGGTTAATACATGTGTTCTGGTTAGAACGGGTATATTTAGTCAAGCTATAAATGTCAATGCCCGCTTCGCCAGCATAAGTCTCTTCTTCGTTAACTTTAATAACGATACGAGAAGCATCAACGTACTGAACAGTACCACCACGTTTTGCAACAGCAGTAACACCTGAGTCAACCGCTACAGCACGCTCCATACCTGTACCTACCAGTGGTTTATCACCACGAAGTGTAGGAACAGCCTGACGTTGCATGTTCGCACCCATCAATGCACGGTTGGCGTCATCGTGTTCAAGGAATGGGATCAGTGATGCACCGACAGAAACAACCTGTTGAGTTGAAACGTCCATGTACTGAACTTGATCACGACTAAATAAGCTTGACTCACCTCTATGACGGCAAGTAACTAACTCTTCCACAAAGTGGTTATCATCGTCTAATACGGAGTTAGCCTGAGCAATGATGAAGTTACCTTCTTCAATTGCTGACAGATAGTGAATTTCATCTGTTACAGCGTTGTTTTCAACAACACGGTAAGGCGTTTCAAGGAATCCGTACTCATTGGTCTGTGCATAAACAGATAATGAGTTAATAAGACCGATGTTTGGACCTTCAGGCGTTTCGATAGGACACACACGACCATAGTGCGTTGGGTGTACGTCTCGAACTTCAAAGCCTGCACGTTCACGGGTCAAACCACCTGGGCCTAATGCAGAAATACGACGTTTGTGCGTAATTTCTGATAGCGGGTTATTCTGATCCATAAACTGTGATAACTGACTTGAGCCAAAGAATTCTTTGACAGCAGCAGAAATCGGTTTAGCGTTGATCATATCTTGTGGCATCAGTGCATCAAGATCGCCTAAAGATAGACGCTCTTTAACTGCACGTTCAACACGCACCAGACCAACACGGAATTGGTTTTCAGCCATTTCACCGACAGAACGGATACGACGGTTACCTAAGTGGTCGATATCATCCACTTCGCCTTTACCATTACGGATATCAATCAGTTTTTTCATCACTTCAATGATATCTTCTTGGCTCAGGATACCTGACCCTTCAATTTCTTGACGGTTTAAAGAACGGTTGAACTTCATACGACCAACAGCAGAAAGATCATAACGATCTTCAGAGAAGAATAAATTCTCAAATAAGTTTTCTGCGGCTTCGCGTGTAGGTGGTTCACCAGGACGCATCATGCGATAAATTTCAACTAATGCGCTTAAGCGATCATTGGTAGGATCGACACGAACAGTTTCTGAAATATAAGCACCATGATCTAAGTCATTGGTAAACAGAGTTTCTATCGTCTTATGACCGGCTTGACTTAGGCGAGCTAACACATCTAAAGAGATTTCCATGTTAGCAGCACAAATCAATTCGCCTGTAGCTTCATCAATATAGTCACGAGCAACCACTTTACCTGCAATATATTCAACAGGTACTTCAATGCGGTTAACTTCTTCTTTCTCTAATTGACGGATATGACGAGCAGTAATACGACGGCCTTTTTCGACATATACTTTGCCGTTTGCTTCGATATCAAATGAAGCAGTTTCACCACGCAGACGTTCAGGCACTAACGTCATCATCAGTTTGTTGTTGCTGATTTCAAACGTTGTTTTTTCGAAGAACAGATTCAGAATGTCTTCGGTGCTGTAGTTCATTGCGCGTAAAATGATAGTCGCTGGTAATTTACGGCGACGGTCAATACGGACAAAAAGGTTATCTTTAGGGTCGAATTCAAAGTCTAACCAAGAGCCACGATAAGGGATAATACGCGCGTTATACAATACCTTACCTGAAGAGTGTGTTTTACCTTTGTCACTATCAAAGAACACACCAGGGCTACGGTGTAACTGGGAAACGATAACACGCTCAGTACCATTGATGACAAAAGTACCGTTATCGGTCATTAATGGGATTTCACCCATATAGACTTCTTGTTCTTTAATGTCTTTAACGGTGCCTTCTGGCGCTTCACGTTCATAAATGACCAGACGCAGTTTTACACGCAATGGTGCAGAATAAGTTACACCGCGGATCTGACATTCTTTAACATCAAAAACAGGCTCGCCAAGGCGGTAACTGACATATTGTAGTTCAGCATTACCACTGTAGCTTTGAATTGGAAATACGGAACGGAAAGCTGCTTCCAGACCATTTTGTCCATCAGGATCTTGCTCGATAAACTTCTGGAACGAGTCAAGTTGGATAGAAAGGAGATAGGGAATGTCCAGAACTTGTGGACGTTTACCAAAATCCTTACGAATACGTTTTTTCTCGGTATAGGAGTAAACCATAGGGTTCCTCAGCTCGCTGAAAAGTGACCCACTTTGCCGGCACTTAGTTATTAAGGACGACACGACATTCTGCTAACACTATTTTTTGTAGGTAGGAAAATTAACATTTTCCATAATACTTATTGCTATTACTCTTAAACCATTTCATTGCATTGTATGACTACCGAGCTTTTGGAAAAACGTGGATCGTAGTCGTAATACAGTATATTAAGTCGTCAATAGCAAAAAATATTTAGGTGAAGAGGAAGCCAAAAAGTGTGAAAAAGCTACTCTTACCTTACAGCGCAAAAAGGCTGGTGACCAAATAATCACCAGCCATCAGCCGTTAGGCTGCACTCTGGGAAGTTAAATTATTTAACTTCAACCTCAGCGCCTGCTTCTTCCAGAGCTTTCTTCAGAGTTTCAGCGTCGTCTTTGCTGATGCCTTCTTTCAGAGCTGCTGGTGCAGATTCTACTAAGTCTTTAGCTTCTTTCAGGCCAAGACCGGTAGCGCCACGTACTGCTTTGATTACTGCTACTTTGTTACCGCCGATAGCTTTCAGGATAACGTCAAATTCAGTTTTCTCTTCAGCAGCTTCTGCTGGACCCGCAGCAACAGCAACAGCTGCAGCAGCAGATACACCGAATTTTTCTTCCATCATAGAGATCAGTTCAACAACGTCCATTACAGACATTTCAGCAACTGCGTTTAAGATATCGTCTTTAGAAATAGACATAACAAGTGTTCCTAAAATTCAGAAAAAGTTTATACGTAAATAAAGCAACGAAGAAATTGGCTATTAAGCAGCTTCTTTCTGATCGCGTAGAGCAGCCAGAGTGCGAACCAATTTGCCGGCAGCGGCTTCTTTCATGGTTGCCATCAGGCGTGCGATTGCTTCATCGTAAGTTGGGAGTGTAGCCAGACGATCAATGTTCGAACCTGGGATAAACTCACCTTCAAAGGCAGCTGCTTTAATCTCGAATGCTGGGTTCGCTTTAGCGAAATCTTTGAACAAACGAGCTGCAGCGCCCGGATGTTCGAAAGAGAAAGCAATCAAGGTTGGACCAACAAATACGTCTTTCAGTACATCGTAAGAAGTACCTTCAACTGCACGACGCAGCAGTGTGTTACGTACTACACGTACAGTAACACCAGCATCACGACATGCTTTACGCAGTTCGGTCATTTTTGCTACAGTTACGCCGCGAGAATCCGCAACAACTGCAGAAAGCGCACCTTTGGCAACTTCGCTGACTTCAGCAACAATCGCTTGTTTGTCTTGAAGATTTAGTGCCATTAGCTTCTTGCTCCTGGATTAACCGAGTAAAACTCGGACTCACATCACTTATTACCACAATGGAAATAAGCGCTAAAACACGGTGAGCAGAATCCAGAATATAAAATTCTTTTTGGCTCTCTCACCGTCTACGCAGGAAAATTAAGTAATTACTTACACCTGCGGTCTTGGACGGGGTCTGGATAGGCCAGACTCCAACCGAAATTTGGGAATTTAGTTATGTTCACTCAAATAAAAAATGTAACATAGCTAAACTCAAGGCGTCAAATTCTATACAAATTTGACGCCAAGGTAAAGTCTTTTATGACTCAAAGTCTAATCGAAGATTAAACTGTTGCGTTCAGACCAGCTTGATCAATAGCAACACCTGCACCCATAGTGGTAGACAGGCTTACTTTCTTGATATAAACGCCTTTCGCTGCTGATGGTTTTGCTTTTTTCAGAGCAATCAACAGTGATTCTAAGTTTTCTTTCAACTGAGTTTCATTGAAATCAACTTTACCGATAGTGGTATGGATAATACCATTTTTGTCGTTACGGTAACGAACCTGACCTGCTTTAGCATTTTTAACTGCTTCAGCAACGTTAGGAGTTACAGTACCCACTTTCGGGTTTGGCATTAAGCCACGTGGTCCTAAGATTTGACCTAATTGACCTACAACGCGCATTGCATCTGGAGATGCGATAACAACGTCAAAGTCCATTTCGCCAGCTTTAACTTTAGCAGCTAAGTCATCCATACCCACTAATTCTGCACCAGCTTCTTTCGCAGCTTCAGCATTTGCACCTTGTGCAAATACAGCAACGCGAACTGAACGGCCAGTACCGTGTGGCAGAACAGTAGCACCACGAACGTTTTGGTCTGATTTACGAGCATCGATGCCGAGATTAACAGCAACATCAACACTTTCAACGAATTTAGCAGTAGCCAGTTCTTTCAGTAATGCTATCGCTTCAGCGATGTCATACTGTTTAGTTACTTCTACTTTCTCACGGATGTTGCGCATACGCTTGGTTAGTTTAGCCATCAGATTAATCCTCCACTACCAGGCCCATGGAACGAGCAGTACCTTCAATTGAACGCATCATAGCTTCAATATCAGCACCAGTCAGGTCCGCAGCTTTAGTTTCCGCGATTTCACGAACTTGAGCAGTAGTAATTTTACCTACTTTCTCTTTGTTCGGTTTACCAGAACCTGATTTCAGGCCCGCAGCTTTTTTCAGCAGTACTGCTGCTGGAGGCGTTTTGGTAATGAAAGTAAAAGAACGGTCTGCGTAAACAGTAATAACAACAGGGATTGGTAAACCTTTTTCAACGCTTTCAGTTTTAG
Organism: Proteus hauseri; assembly: GCF_004116975.1. Lineage (NCBI taxonomy): Bacteria > Pseudomonadati > Pseudomonadota > Gammaproteobacteria > Enterobacterales > Morganellaceae > Proteus > Proteus hauseri. Next base: position 1,213,039 of record NZ_CP026364.1, read on the forward strand.
CATTGAACGCTTTACAGAATTCCATGATGTTAACACCTTGTTGACCCAGAGCTGGACCAACTGGTGGACTTGGATTAGCCATACCTGCTGAAACTTGCAGCTTGATATAGGCTTGGACTTTCTTAGCCATTAATTAATTCCTCAATTTGGGTATATCGCCCGGCTAGGGCTCCCCGATTTTACTTTGCCTCACGCAATTGCAAGACAACTCAAAACGAAAGGTGGAAAATTGTAGTTAACTTTTCCACCTTTTGCAAGAAAAGCGATGTAAAAAGGTTTAGCCTTTTTCTACCTGACCAAAGTCTAGTTCAACTGGGGTCGCACGACCGAAGATAGAAACAGAAACTTTTAAGCGGCTTTTCTCGTAATCCACTTCTTCTACAACACCATTAAAGTCAGCAAATGGACCATCACTAACACGAACCATTTCACCTGGTTCAAACAGTGTTTTAGGACGAGGTTTATCACCAACTTGTTGTAAGCGATTCATTATCGCATCAACTTCTTTGTCGCTAATTGGTGCTGGGCGGTCTGATGTTCCGCCGATAAAACCCATCACACGTGGTACGTTACGTACTAAATGCCAAGTCGCATCATTCATGACCATTTGGACAAGTACATAACCTGGGAAAAATTTACGCTCACTTTTACGACGTTGTCCACTACGGATCTCAACAACTTCTTCTGTTGGAACCATAACTTCGCCGAATGAGTCTTCCATTTCGTTTAACTTGATATGTTCACGTAAAGACTGTGCAACACGGCCTTCAAAGCCAGAAAATGCCTGAATGACATACCAGCGTTTTTTTGGAGAATCAGTCATGGACACCTCACAGGCCAGTAATAAATGAAACTAAACGAACCAGAATGCCATCCAGTCCCCAAAGAACTAATGACACAATAGCCGTCACCGCAGCAACAATTAATGTTGTTTGCAATGTTTCTTGACGCGTTGGCCATACTACCTTACGCATTTCAATACGGGCTTCGCGTGCAAAAGCTAATGTTGCCTTGCCTTGTGTTGTCCACAATGCGATCCCGCCTGCTGCTACGAACAAAGCAACTACAGCCAAAGCTCGTAAAGCAAGGTTAAATTCACGATAAAGATAGTTGCCACCCACAGCTACTGCCAATAGTAAAACGGCAACGATCCATTTGGTAATATCACCACCGCGTTTGCTATCTTGAGCTCCGCTATTCGCACTCATAAATTAACCTGTCACTATGATGTAAATAAATAGCCAGCTTGCCTCGCAAGAGCAAAACAAATCAGACTAACCATAAAATCAGCTATGATTGCATCTGACACAGCGTCATATTATCTATGACATTCGTATCTGCAAGATACTGGACTCGATTTGTTGTATCAGAGCCTATCTCACCAATAATTTCGTTAAAACTAGTGATGAGATAGGTTCTTTTTCAAACAACGCATAAAAAGGGCATCATTCGATGCCCTTTTCAAGCAATAAGTTAGAAATTAACTTAATACTTTAGCAACAACACCTGCGCCTACTGTACGGCCACCTTCACGGATAGCGAAACGTAAACCGTCGTCCATCGCGATAGGGTGAATCAGTTCAACGATCATGTTGATGTTGTCACCTGGCATTACCATTTCTACGCCTTCTGGTAATTCGATAGTACCAGTTACGTCAGTTGTACGGAAGTAGAACTGTGGACGGTAACCTTTGAAGAATGGAGTGTGACGACCACCTTCATCTTTGCTCAGGATATAAACTTCTGATTCGAATTTAGTGTGTGGCTTGATTGAACCTGGTTTAGCCAGTACTTGTCCACGTTCGATTTCTTCACGTTTAGTACCACGCAGAAGAACACCTACGTTCTCACCTGCACGACCTTCGTCAAGTAATTTACGGAACATTTCAACGCCAGTACAAGTTGTTTTAACTGTGTCTTTAATACCAACAATCTCAACTTCTTCACCAACTTTAACAACACCACGCTCTACACGGCCTGTTACTACTGTACCACGACCAGAGATTGAGAATACGTCTTCGATAGGCAGCAGGAATGGTTTGTCAATTGCACGCTCTGGTTCTGGGATGTAAGAATCCAGTGCTTCTGCTAATTTAACAATTTGTGCTTCCCACTCAGCTTCGCCTTCCAGTGCTTTCAGCGCTGAACCACGGATTACTGGAGTGTCATCACCTGGGAAATCGTACTGAGACAGAAGTTCACGAACTTCCATTTCTACTAATTCCAGCAGTTCTTCATCATCAACCATGTCACATTTGTTCAGGAATACGATGATGTAAGGAACACCAACCTGGCGACCTAACAGGATGTGCTCACGAGTTTGTGGCATTGGGCCATCAGTCGCAGCAACAACCAGGATAGCGCCATCCATTTGCGCAGCACCAGTGATCATGTTTTTAACATAGTCGGCGTGACCTGGGCAGTCTACGTGTGCGTAGTGACGGCTTGGGGTGTCATATTCTACGTGTGAAGTAGAGATGGTGATACCACGAGCTTTTTCTTCTGGTGCGTTATCGATTTGATCGAATGCACGAGCAGCACCACCGTAAGTTTTAGCTAAAACTGTAGTGATTGCAGCAGTCAGAGTTGTTTTACCGTGGTCAACGTGGCCGATAGTACCAACGTTAACGTGCGGTTTTGAACGTTCAAATTTTTCTTTAGACACGACTATATTCCTTAATATCGCTCCCTCTAGCAGAGGGAGCGTAAACTAAATTGAACTCGAAAGGATCTTATTTCGCTTTACGAGCTTCGATAATAGCCTGAGCGACGTTGCTAGGCGCTTCGCTGTACTTCAAGAACTCCATAGAGTAAGAAGCACGACCCTGAGTTTGTGAACGCAGGTCAGTTGCATAACCGAACATTTCAGCCAGTGGTACTTGAGCACGGATGATCTTACCGGTAGGCAAATCGTCCATACCTTCAACCATACCACGACGACGGTTTAAGTCACCGATAACGTCGCCCATGTAATCTTCTGGCGTTTCAATCTCAACTTTCATGACTGGCTCAAGCAGAATTGGCTTAGCTTTCATGAAGCCGTCTTTAAATGCCATTGACGCGGCAATTTTAAACGCGATTTCTGAGGAGTCAACATCATGGTAAGAACCATAATGTAAACGAGCCTTAATATCCACAACAGGATAACCTGCTAATGGACCAGATTTCAGCTGTTCTTGAATACCTTTATCAACAGCTGGGATGAATTCTTTAGGAATTACACCACCAACGATATCGTTTTCAAACACGTAGTTTTGCTCACCACCTGCTGGTAATGGAGACAGGTCAATAACAACATGACCATACTGACCACGACCACCAGATTGTTTCGCGTGTTTACCTTCGATATCAGTTACTGTATCGCGAATTGTTTCACGATAAGCGACCTGTGGTTTACCTACGTTCGCTTCAACTTTAAATTCGCGACGCATACGGTCAACCAGAACGTCTAAGTGTAACTCACCCATACCAGCGATGATTGTTTGACCAGTTTCTTCGTCGCTTGATACGCGGAAAGATGGATCTTCCTGAGCCAGACGGTTCAGAGCGATACCCATTTTTTCTTGGTCAACTTTAGTCTTAGGTTCGATAGCAACAGAGATAACTGGCTCTGGGAATTCCATACGTTCTAAGATGATTGGTGCATCTATCGCACATAAAGTATCACCTGTAGTTACGTCTTTCAGACCGATAGCAGCAGCGATGTCGCCTGCACGAACTTCTTTAATTTCTTCACGCTTATTAGCATGCATCTGAACAATACGGCCAAAACGTTCTTTTCTGTCTTTAACCGGGTTCAGAACTGTGTCACCAGAGTTTACAACACCTGAGTACACACGGAAGAATGTTAAGTTACCAACAAATGGGTCTGTAGCAATTTTGAATGCCAGTGCAGAGAATGGCTCTTCATCGCTTGAATGACGTTCTGCTGGGGTATCTTTACCATCTGGTAACATACCATTGATTGCAGCAACATCTGTTGGTGCTGGCAGGTATTCAATAACCGCATCCAGCATTGCCTGAACACCTTTGTTCTTAAATGCAGAACCACAGGTAACCAGGATAATTTCGTTATCCAGAACGCGCTTACGCAGAGCAGCTTTGATTTCTGCTTCTGTCAATTCTTCGCCGCCCAGATATTTGTCCATCAGTTCTTCTGATGCTTCAGCAGCAGATTCGATCAGGTTGTTGTGCCATTCGTCTGCTAAATCTTGCAGCTCTGCAGGAATGTCTTCGTATTCGAAGGTAACACCTTGATCTTCTTCACTCCAACGGATTGCTTTCATTTTGATTAAATCAACAACACCGGTGAAATGTTCTTCAGCGCCTACTGGGATCTGAAGAGGAACTGGGTTTGCAGCCAGACGCGTTTTGATTTGCTCAACAACACGCAGGAAGTTTGCACCCATACGGTCCATTTTGTTAACGAACGCGATACGTGGTACATGATATTTGTTAGCCTGGCGCCATACTGTTTCTGACTGAGGCTGAACACCACCAACTGCACAGTAAACCATAACCGCGCCATCAAGAACACGCATAGAACGTTCAACTTCGATAGTGAAGTCAACGTGACCTGGGGTGTCGATGATGTTTACACGGTGAGGCTCAAACTGTTTAGCCATACCAGACCAGAATGCAGTAGTTGCTGCGGATGTGATAGTAATACCACGCTCCTGCTCCTGCTCCATCCAGTCCATTGTTGCTGAACCTTCGTGAGTTTCACCAATTTTATGGTTTACACCGGTATAAAACAGAATACGTTCACTTGTAGTGGTTTTACCGGCATCGATGTGCGCACTGATACCGATGTTACGGTAACGTGCTATGGGGGTTTGACGAGCCATTTTTTCCTCTCTCGTGGGCGTTCAATTCAGGTAAAGGACAGCAGAGCTGTCCTGAAAAGAGTTGCAATACTCCGTGGATTACCAACGGTAGTGTGCGAACGCCTTGTTTGCATCTGCCATACGGTGAACGTCTTCACGTTTCTTAACAGCAGCGCCTTTGTTTTCAGCCGCATCAGATAATTCATTTGCCAGGCGTAAAGCCATGGATTTATCACCGCGTTTACGAGCAGCTTCAACAATCCAACGCATTGCTAATGCATTACGACGAACTGGGCGAACTTCAACTGGAACCTGGTAAGTAGAACCACCAACACGGCGGGACTTAACTTCCACAGTTGGGCGAACGTTATCTAATGCGATATCGAACGCTTCCAGTTCAGTTTTGCCAGAACGCTGAGCCAGGGTCTCAAGCGCGTTATAAACGATAGATTCTGCTGTAGATTTTTTACCATCTACCATCAGAATGTTAACAAATTTGGCCAGCAGTTCTGATCCGAACTTAGGATCTGGCAGAATTTTACGTTGACCAATTACACGACGACGTGGCATGGAAATACTCCGTTTAAATTCAGGGTTGTCCAAAACTCAATGAGTTTATTTTGACATTAATAGTGAAAAATGTTTGGCCTTACTTAACGGAGAACCATTAAGCCTTTGGCTTCTTCACACCGTACTTAGAGCGACCTTGTTTACGGTCTTTAACACCGGAACAGTCCAGCGCGCCGCGAACAGTGTGGTAACGCACACCTGGTAAGTCTTTAACACGACCACCACGGATTAGGATAACGGAGTGTTCCTGCAAGTTGTGGCCTTCACCACCGATGTAGGAAGAAACTTCGAAACCGTTAGTCAAACGAACACGGCATACTTTACGCAGTGCTGAGTTTGGTTTTTTTGGAGTGGTAGTATATACACGAGTACATACGCCACGTTTTTGCGGGCAAGCTTCCAGAGCTGGAACGTTGCTTTTAACAACTTTCGAGCTACGAGATTTGCGCACCAGCTGGTTAATAGTTGCCATTTAAAAAAAGCTCCTGGTTTTTGCTTCGTAAACACGGATTTGAACTCTGTCTTGTCAACAAGACAAAACATGAGGACGCAGAATTTTATTGCTGACGGGCTCATGTGTCAAGAATTATACAGCAATTCTACACTCCCCAGTGCATTTGTTGGGGATGTTTTACAGTTAAATCGACAAAATCACCATAATTGACTAAGGTAATGTGATGAGAAGCTTGATCTTTTAGACCTCGGGCAACAACATCGTCAATTAACGCATAAATTGGAATTTGCTGTTTAAGACAAAATTTAAGTAGCGGGTTACCTTCTAAGACAGCAAGTACCCCATCTTGTATTAACAAAACTTCATCCTGTTTTGTCAGTAAAGATAAAAATGTCTCTAAATCACTCTGATAAATAGAAACGGAATAAGTATACAACATAACTGTGCAACCTTCCTGACTAACTCCACTGTTAAAAACGCAACACCACATCATAATCATGTAATTTTTGTGTAATATCATGAAATGATAATTTTTGGGCTGCTAACACAAACGATGTTTGTGCTGACAAGCCTCGAAGTGTTATGTCTTCCTGTGATACATAGATGCTTGTAATATCATACAGGGGTAGTACTTTAAATGTCGCAGCATGATGACGCGACAAGATGCCATCAGGCTGTTGATTGTCAACTAACTGAAAGACGCCATCAGATAAAAAAAACACACCAATATCTTCAGTTAATGCAGAGGTAGCAAGTAATGCATCTAACCCTTCACGGCCTGTTGCATTACCATGCGGAGCTTGAGTAAAAACAAATGCGACCGAATTTATTTTTTTCATTAAAATTGCACCACCCGAGAGCACGTTAGCATTGTTTGAGCAAGTGAACCTAATCCGCTTAACTCAAACTCTGATGCTAAATTAGCGCCATCAATTCCCTGCTCTTTTGCCTGCTGCTCATCAATAATTCCTCTGCGTAACGCTGCAGCAACACACACTTGCAATGGAATATGATGTTCTTTTGCAAACGCCAGCCACGCTTTTGGCAGATTAAATTCATCGCTAGCAGGTGAAACTAATTTATTCGCATTAGTTACGCCATCACGATAGAAAAAAACTTGGGCAATTTTATGCCCTTTTTCTATGAGTGCATTTGCAAACAAATAAGCACTTGATGCTTGTTCTGTACCATAATGAGGGCCTGTAACAATCAAGCAATACGTCAGGGAATTCATTGTGTTACTTTATTCTCCATTCTTAAATTGACGGATATAAAGATACACAGTGTGTTTAGAAATATTCAATCTATCAGCGACTTGATTAATGGCATCTTTAATATCAAATATACCTTTTTCATAAAGACTTAAAACAACTTGTTTATTTTTCGCGTTATTTGCCACTTCTCTATCATTATTCACTTCTTCTATCGTAAATTCTAATGTTTGGGCAACCAAATCATCAACAGAAGAGGCAAAGTTAACATCAGAAGCAACGTCATGAGTCTCTTCTGGAATAAAGGTTTTAATTATATCCGAGAATGGGACATCAAGATTCATATTGATACACAACAATCCGATCACACGACGTTCGCGATTACGAATAGCGATAGTGATAGATTTCATCAATGCACCACTTTTGGCTCTTGTAAAATAAGCCTTTGAAAAACTTGAATCTTCATCTGTGATATCATGTAACATTTGTAATGCCAAATCAGTAATAGGTGAACCGATCTTACGACCAGTGTGTTCCCCATTAGCAATTTTAACCGCTGAACATTTCAAATCTTCCAGAGAGTGCAATACGATTTCACAATGGTTACCAATCAGCATCGCTAAGCCATCTACCGCTGCTTCATACGCTTTTAAAATCTCGTGATCAGTTTGGGCAAAAGGTCGGCTATCAAGTTTTTCGAACTCGCTGCTGTCACCATAAAATAATGGGCTAGACATTGATTATATAATCCTTAAAGGCTTTAATTATGATAATGACTTGAGGTTCTATTTTTTATAACGATTCATCACTGTGAATCAATTCAATTTAATTTTTTTTAATGTAAAAACGGAATTAGGAACAATTCCGACGTTAGATCGCAAGGACATTAACGTCAAGTTACTTAGAATAAGAGCTTTGTGATAGGTCACAGCTTTTCACTATTTTCTTTGTATTTCTTTAGCTATCACGCAATTCTTTATTGTAATTTACCTCTTTTAAGAGGAAAGCAATAAAATTTGACACTCTGCTATAGATTTCCTACGTTCGAGAAATTATTATCTTAAAACGTTGTTAATCCTATGAATAGACTGGTAGTTCATAAATTTGAGCAAACTACATAAATAATTGCATTAATACTTGCTGCTCCTATACCTATTATTGTTCCCCTTATCTTCACCTCTTTCAAAAAAAGTGGTTATTGTTAATACAATAGTTGTTGTCGCAGTTTTTTTGCTTAATTTACTCGATTAGATTAATCACTAGATTTAATCGATATTTATTAATGTTAATCATAAATGAGTATTTTTTTTAAATCTAATTCACTCATTCTAAGCCACGCTAAAATATTAAATATATTTTTTCCTATGTTACAGGTGTGTCGCTATGCAATTACGCCAATATTGGGCTAAGTTTGGCCCAACAACATTATTCGTCTTACTTTGGAGTAGTGGCGCAATATTTTCACGTTGGGGCTTAGATAACGGAAGTTCTTTTGCCATTTTAACTTGGCGCTTTGTGATAGCTTTAGCTTTTCTCGCTGTTTTATGTTTTCAACGCCATCGTTTTTTACCGCCAAAAGGGCGTCGCCTAAAAACAGCGTGGGTCGGTTTGCTTATTATTGGTGGTTATTCTATTTGTTATCTTTTAGCCTTAGCTAATAGTATTACACCGGGTATGTTAGCAACAATTATGGGCATTCAACCCATAATTACGTTATGGATAATTGAGCGCAATTTTACGGCAACGAGATTATTCGGACTTCTTATTGCACTTGCGGGTCTTGTTCTTGTTGTGGCTCAGAGTTTATTTAATACAGCACTTTCGTTGACTGGGATGATTTATGCACTCGTCGCTTTATTGTGTATGAGTTTTGGTGCGATTTCACAAAAGAAACTTCAATTAGCGCCAATGGATGCATTGCCTTTGCAATATGTCGTTAGCCTCGCATTATGTTTATTATTTGTGCCTTTTCAACCTATTAAAGTCTCTTTCGATATTGGCTTTATTATTCCTGTATTATGGCTCGCTATTATTATTTCTGTTGTTGCTCAATTGCTGTTATATCGCTTACTCACCACAGGAAACCTCGTTAATGTTACCAGCCTGTTTTATTTAGTCCCTGGCGTTACTGCATTAATGGACTATATCTTTTTGGGTAATAAAATGTCTTGGTTAAGTTTAGCCGGAATGGGTGCAATTATTATTGGTTTACTTTTTGTCTTTAAAAAACCAAAAGCGATTATTGTAGAAGAAAAGATGGAGTAATTTTTCAGTTTAAAATACATAAAAAAATGCTGGAGTCTATCCAGCATTTTTATTTTATTAACCCGCTAATGAATCATCTTTATGACAAATGACAAAACGATTCAATAGCGTTTTAAATATTATTTATCGCTTTCAACACTTAATAATTCAACTTCAAATACTAATGTTGAATTAGCAGGAATACCGCTAGTTGCGCGTTGGCCATAACCTAATTCTGGTGGAATAACCAGTTTGATTTTACCGCCTTCTTTGATGTATTTCAGACCTTCTGTCCAACCAGGGATAACACTTTTCAGGCTAATAGTCAGCGGCTCTTTACGATCATAAGAGCTATCGAACTGTTTGCCATCGATAAGCATACCTTTATAGTTTACTGTTACGCGGTCAGCATCAGTAGGCGTTTTACCTTTACCCGCATTTTCAACTAAATACAGTAAACCTGATTTAGTTTTAACGACACCTTTTTCTGCTGCAAATTCTGTACGGAATTTATCACCCGCTGTTTTATTTTCAGTGGCTTCTTTTTCCATTTTAATGGTTGCAGCATTACGAACTTGGTCTTCAAATGCAGCTAACGTTAATTCGATTTCAGCATCAGACAATTTTGATTTGCTATTAAATGCATCTTGAACACCGGCTAACAGTTGTTTTGAATCTAAAGTAATACCGATATTTTTTTGCTCTTGCAATGCAGCTTCCATGTAGCGACCCATTGATGCACCTAAAGCATATGCATTTTGCTCATCCTGAGTCTTAAACGCGCTGTTTAATGTTGGCACTTTAGCGACTTCTTCAGCAAATGCGCTTGGCGCACTGAATGCAAATGCTAAACTTGTTGCCAGCAACGTCGTTTTTAATAAAGCTTTCATCCCATTCTCCAGTATTTATTAGTGAATCGCTACGTTTGTGCAAACGATCATCATAGATCTTAGCAAAAACGATTAGCACCACTTCTTGCTGTCATTGCGGAGTAGATCTCATCCGCTGTTAGCAATTTTATATGAATTTAAAAAATTTGCCGACACTCTTAACAGTTAATGTTAGGATTTTTGTCAACGCAGAGTGTTATCACATTAACAAAATAGTCTTTTATCTCAAACCAGATTTATGTCTTCCTGTGTATATATCAGTAAATAAGATTAAATTTCGTGAGCTAATTGACTATATTCGTCGTAATAAGACGTATTAAAGGAGGAAAAACACAATGGATATTAAGGAAATAGAAGAGTTACTCATTCAGTTGGAAAGTAAAATTGCTTTTCAAGATGCCACCATTGAAGAACTCAATCAAGTGGTCACACAGCAACAAATTGAGATGAGCCGATTTAAAGAGCATTTAAAAGTGGTAACGGAAAGATTAAAAGCCACTCAACCTTCAATGCTTGCTAGACCTGAGGATGAAACCCCACCTCCTCATTATTAATTTGTAATAAATCAGCACATTAACCCCTATTAGACAACAAAAAAGGAGCGTTTAAGCGCTCCTTTTAACATATCTAAATAAAGATTAGTGCTGGCAACCACAACCGCCATTACCGTGGCCATGACCATCGTGACCATGTCCGCCGCCACCGCAGCATCCGCCTTCTTCACCGTGGTCGTGACCATGTCCACCGCCACAACATCCGCCTTCTTCACCGTGACCATGACCACCACAACATTCGTGCTCATCTTCTTCACCGTGAACATGACCATGAGCCAGTTCTTCTTCTGTTGCTTCGCGAACAGCAATGATTTCAACATGAAACTTCAGGTTTTGACCTGCTAACATGTGGTTACCATCAACGATAACGTCATCACCTTCGATACCTGTGATTTCTACAGGTACTGGGCCTTGATCTGTATCCGCTAAGAAACGCATACCAACTTCTAATTCATCAACGCCAACAAAAACATCTTTTGGTACGCGTTGAACTAAGTTTTCGTCGTATTGACCGTAAGCATCATCAGATGCAACTTCTACGTCAAATTTCTCACCGACTTCGCGACCATTTAAAGCATTTTCTAAACCGCTGATTAAAGAACCACGGCCATGCAGATAGTCTAACGGTGCACTCACCGGGGACTCATCAACCAAAACACCGTCTTCTGTTCTTACTTGATAAGCCAGACTAACTACCAAGTCGTTTGCTACTTTCATGACATCTCCTACATACCCGTGGGCAAAATTTTCCCGATTGTAACGAAAAATAAATCTTCTGTATCGGGTTATATCAAAAAACCTACAATTATTGTGGTGTAAAGATCCCAATGACCTGTTCATTTTCACGAACAAGTGAATTTACCTCACCATCTATTTGTCTTTGCTGATGGCCACATTGAGCACATTCCACGATATCCACTTTATCTTCTCGCCACATTTTTAATGTATCTTGAGCTTGACAGTGAGGACACACTGCTCCTGCGATAAAGCGTTTACGGATTGCAGACATGGGGTCAATTCTCCTGTTTATCAATAGATTTTTTTTCTCTTATTGTTTGAGGAATGGCTTCGGTTAAAGATTCATCCCAAATATCAGGTTGATGATGTTCTTGTAGGATCTCTTCATGAAAAAGCTCTTCTAGCTCTCTACGAGCCTCTTTAACACGTGAAACGTTTGATACCTCTTCTGGAGATTCATCAACCAACTTTCTTAGCAGCTGCATATCTAAACGACGAAAATGTTGCTGAGCGCGATAAGCTTGATGAGGATGCATTCCAAGTTCAATCAATGTCTTACGACCTAATTCCAACGCACTAGAAAATGTTTCTCTGCTAAACTCTGTCACACCCGCTTTTAGTAACTCATGAGCTTCTACACGCCCTCTAGCCCTAGCAATAATATGTAAATTAGGGAAATGCTGCTGGCACAAATGGACAATATCCATCGTAGATTCTGGTTCATTACTAGTGATAACTATCGCTTTGGCATGTTCTGCGCCTGCGGCTCGTAATAGATTGAGATCCGTTGCATCACCATAATAAACTTTATAACCATATTTACGCATGGTGCTTAAGATCCCCACATCATGCTCTAATACAGTAGTATTAATTTTATTCGCCATTAACAAGCGTCCCACTACTTGCCCCATACGGCCAAATCCAACCAAAATTACTTCAGGCTGATTATTTTCCACAAAAGGCTCTTCATCGGTTTGTTCCTCATTATAACGGCGAGATAACACAACGTCTGTCAGTTGCATCACAAGAGGTGTTGTCATCATGGAAAGTGTCACAACCACCAGCAATAATGCCATTTGCTGACTATCCAACACGCCCATCGCCATAGATGTAGAAAACACAACAAAAGCGAATTCACCACCTTGGCTTAAAACAGCAGAAAATTGCAATCGTGTTGAAAAACGTAAACCAGCTAACCAGCCAATACCATAAAGGATGGCGGCTTTAACCAAAACAAGAACTAGCACGCCAAGCAAAACTTCGAGTAAGTAACGCCATAAAATACCAATATCTAACGACATACCAACAGAGATAAAAAAGAGTCCCAAAAGTAACCCTTTAAATGGTTCAATAGAAATTTCTAACTCATGACGATATTCAGAATCGGCCAATAAGACACCCGCAATAAAGGTTCCCATTGCCATAGAAAAGCCGAGTGTTTCCATAAACAAAGCGGCACCTAACACCACTAATAACGCCGCCGCGGTAAAAACTTCTCTTACGCCTGATTTAACAACTAAGCGAAACAGTGGACGCAATAAAAAACGGCCACAAATCAGTAAAACAGCAAATGACATAACTTTTAAGCCAATCTTATACCAATCACTGCTTGCTGTTTCACCCGCTAATAACGGGATAATGGCTAAAATGGGGATCACAGCCATATCTTGAAAGAGTAGAACCGAAAATCCAAGTTGCCCCCCTTCATTATGGTTCATGCCCTTTTCGTTCATCAGCTGCAACGCCATTGCCGTGGATGACATTGCAATACCACAACCTCCAATCACCGCGGCTTGCCATGAAAATGAAGTAAACAGCAAAATTAGCCCAGCGAAAATAGAAACGGTAAACACAACCTGCATTGAGCCTACGCCAAAAATTGAGCGTCTTAATTGCCAAAGTTTTGCAGGGTTTAATTCAAGTCCTATCAAGAACATTAAAAAAACCACCCCTAACTCAGCAAAATGTAAAATATTATCGACGTCTTTAAATAGCCCGAATCCCCAAGGCCCAATCACGATACCGGCGATTAAATAGCCCAAAACAGCACCAATTTTAATACGCTGGGCAATAGGCACCATGACCACAGCAGCACAAAGGAAAAATAGCACCGCTTTTATCATCCAATTATCGTCCATTAAGCGTGTTCTCCTTCAAGAGGGGCGATTAGCCATTGGCGATAAGCATCACTAATATGGGTTAATGTTGCTGGAGATTGCTGTCTTGCGGAATAAATAATCATAGGAGACAACCAACGCATACCACACATTTCAGCCATCAATTCTAAAGGTCTCAATAATTCAGATAACGTATAACGATTTTTTCCATTGTGCTGATAAGCATATTCAGGTTCACCCGTTGTGACGACACAGCGAAATGATTTCCCTTTTAATTGTGATCGACTAACACGATTCGAACCCGCAAAAGGACGCGTAAGCACCCTATCTTGCCACTCTTTTAGCAATGCTGGGCAACTGTAAGTTTGTAATGGAAATTGAAACACAATCACCTGATGTTGGCATAATAGAGCCTGCTCATGATGAATATCGATAAAGAAATCAGGATAAACTGCATACAAATCATGAATAGTTAGGTTCTCTAAATCCCTCACCGCATTCAATAACGCCTTATTGGCGACAGATTGTCGCGGTTCGGGATGTACATAGATTAGTAATACATTTGATGCGTTTGACATCACTCCTCCTTACAAAGCGTGTCAGAAACAGATTTTTCCGTTACCATGCACGCATTGTGACCAACTGTTACGAACAACTTATTCTATATATTAATTTAACATACTCTTAATAGACGATATCTATGATTGTTTTTTCTTCTTTAGAAATTCGCCGTGGCGTTAGGGTGCTACTGGAAAATGCCAGTGCAACTATTAACCCAGGACAGAAAATTGGTTTAGTCGGCAAAAATGGCTGTGGTAAAACCACACTGCTTTCATTATTAAAAGGCGAGCTACAAGCTGAAGCCGGTGATGTGACATTCCCAAGCTCTTGGGCGATGGCGTGGGTAAACCAAGAAACCCCTGCACTTGATATTCCTGCAATTGATTATGTCATTGATGGTGATAGAGAATACCGCACACTTGAGCAACGTTTACAAAAAGCTAATAACGCTAACGATGGCCATGCTATTGCTCTGATTCATGGGCAATTAGACGCAATTAATGCATGGACTATTCAATCTCGTGCGGCCACGCTACTCAATGGATTAGGCTTTAGTCAACAACAGCTCAATGAGCCAGTAAAATCATTTTCCGGTGGTTGGAGAATGCGTTTAAACCTTGCTCAAGCGCTGATTTGTCGTTCTGATTTATTATTGCTTGATGAACCAACCAACCATTTAGATTTAGATGCCGTTATTTGGCTAGAAAAATGGTTAAAGAGTTATACAGGCACGTTAATTTTGATATCTCATGACCGCGATTTTCTTGATCCTATCGTAGATAAAATTTTACATATTGAGCAAGAAAAGATATTTGAATATTCAGGAAATTACTCTTCCTTTGAATTGCAACGAGCAACAAAATTGGCTCAGCAGCAAGCATTATTTGAAAATCAGCAAGGTAAAATTGCTCACCTACAAAGTTTTATCGACCGCTTTAAAGCCAAGGCGACAAAAGCGAAACAAGCACAAAGCCGCGTAAAAATGCTCGAACGCATGGAACGTGTTGCCCCTGCGCATTTAGATAACCCTTTCCACTTTAGTTTTCGTCAACCAGAAAGCCTGCCTAATCCGTTACTTTCAATGGAAAAAATCAGTGCGGGCTACGGCGATAAAGTCATTCTCAATGATATTAAGCTTAATTTAATCCCTGGCTCTCGGATTGGCTTACTTGGCCGCAATGGTGCAGGTAAATCGACCTTAATTAAACTACTTGCTAACGAAATTGAGCCACTACAAGGTAAGATTGGTTTATCAAAAGGAATTAAGCTCGGTTATTTTGCTCAGCATCAATTAGAGTTTTTACGCTCAGATGAATCAGCATTACAACATTTAACGCGTTTAGCACCGAAAGAAACGGAGCAAAAACTACGTGATTATCTCGGTGGCTTTGGTTTTCATGGTGATAAAGTTACAGATGCTTGTGGGCAATTTTCAGGGGGTGAAAAAGCACGCCTTGTTTTATCTCTACTGGTTTGGCAGCGTCCAAATTTACTGTTAATGGATGAACCGACCAACCACCTTGATTTAGATATGCGACAAGCATTAACTGAAGCGTTAATTAGCTTTGAAGGGGCTATCGTTGTGGTTTCCCATGACCGTCACTTATTACGCTCAACCACCGACGATCTTTATCTGGTTCATGATGGTCAAGTCGAGCCATTTAATGGTGACCTTGATGACTATCAGCAATGGCTGGTTGATCAAAATCGTCAAGAAACTCAAGCTAATAAGAGCCAACAAGAAAAGGATAACAGTACTAACACCACTAATTTAAGCGCTCAAGATAAAAAAGAGCAAAAACGCAAAGAAGCAGAGTTTAGACAACAAACTCAACCTTTACGTAAAAAACTAACCACCTTAGAAAGTAAAATGGATAAGTTAAGCCAAGAGTTAGCTAATATTGAAACTGCGCTTTCAGACAGTAGTATTTATGACACTAACCGTAAAAATGAGCTTTCTGACTATTTAAGCCGCCAAGGTGTCGCAAAATCAGCGCTTGAAGAAGTTGAAATGGAATGGATGACATTACAAGAAACGCTTGAAGAAATGACAGCAGAATTTGAATCACAATAATAATACTTAACATATAAATAAGAGAACTGTTTTAGAAATAAGCAGCTCTCTTGTTTTTTATTGCCTTATTCATTCTAAAAACTTATACAACTCATTTTACTTAGTGCATTTATTTCATTTTACTACCGCACGAATTACACAAAAGATAATATCGACCTTTGTCGCAATAACCCAATTAAAATAATAGCCTATCTTTTATTTACCTATCATTTGTATTTAGTAAAGGAAATAAACTATTTCGCTCTAAAGTTTTTAACATTCCAGCCGAATTAATCATTCTGCTAAGTGGACCTCCCACTTACAAAAGTGAAGACAAAGCTAATAGGTAGGGTTATGTTAAAACGAATTAAAATCTCTCAAGGTTTAATGTGTGTTCTGACTCTGTTTTGTATTATTCAGGTAATTTCTGGCGTGCAAAGTATTCATGATGCTTACCAGACACAAAATAAACTTAAATTAATCTCATACAGTTTTGATCAACTGCGTACTATGGATAATACCTATGCGGAATTAAATACATTACGCACAGATATCATTGCTCAAGCATTTAGTTACATATCAAATCCAAGCAAAGAAGATGCTAATGTAACTGCATTTATGCAAACCATAAATACACGCAAGGCTGACGTTGATAAATTGATGAATGAGTATGTTGATTTATCAGCCCAAACAGGCTTTGACCAACAGCGAATGGCACAAATCAAACAGCTTTATCAAAAAAGTCGCACTGATTTAGATCTTCTCGCACAATATTTAGGTGAACGTAATGTGAATGCAATTACGTTGATCTTAAAAAGCCCAGCAAATACCAATTTTACCAACTCATTGTATGAAGCAACTGACTTTATTACCGATGACGTTGTTAATCCTTCGGTCACTGAAGCGGAAAAGAACTACTACAGCATGTTATGGATAGCATCTACCTTTATGGGTATTTTCCTTATCTTCACGACATTAGTTCTTATTTGGATCCGTAAATACATCATTGCTCGTATTAATCAAATGATCACTTATCAGGAAACTATTGCTAAAGGTGATTTAGTCAGTCGCATGGATAGTGACGTTTCAGGTAATACTGAGATTGACCAATTAATGCTTGGCTTGCAACAAATGCGTGCTCGTTTAAAAGAGATGGTGACTTCTATTCGAAATAGCAGTAGCCATATTTATACTGGCGTACAAGAAATTGCAGCAGGTAATAATGACTTATCAAGCAGAACCGAAGAACAAGCTAGCGCATTAGAAGAAACCGCATCGAGTATGGAACAGATGACGGCGACTATTCGTAACAATACAGAAAGCGCTCGTGAAGTGACAGAACTCGTTATTAGCACTGCAGATATTGCTGTCCAAGGTGGCGAGCACAGTAACAAGATGGTGATGACAATGACTGACATTGCTGATCGCTCGCAAAAAATTGGCGAAATCACAGCTGTTATTGATGATATTGCTTTTCAAACCAATATTCTGGCATTGAATGCGGCCGTTGAAGCAGCAAGAGCAGGCGAGCAAGGCCGGGGGTTCTCTGTTGTTGCAAGTGAGGTACGTAACCTTGCTCAGCGCAGCGCGGAAGCCGCAAAAGAGATCAAAGAATTAATCGAGTCCACTATCTTACGTGTCAGACAAGGCAATGATCTTGTTGAACAAGTCAGTATTTCAATGGGCGAGATTGTAACATCCGTTAACCATGTTTCGGGTTCAATGAAAGAAATTTTATCTGCTTCAGAAGAACAAACTCGTGGTATTGCTCAAATTAGCCTTGCCGTTAATGAAATGGATAAAGCCACTCAGCAAAATGCAGCAATGGTTGAACAATCAACGGCTGCATCGGCCACATTAAGTGAGCAGGCGGGTATGTTAGATATGATTGTGAATACATTTAAAGTAGAGCAAGAAACATCGACACCATTACCAACCTTCTCAGCAAAAAAATATGAACCAGAAGTAGTAAAAACACCAAAAACGCCAACCATCAAGCCAAATAACAATGAAGCTGATGATAATTGGGAAAGTTTCTGATTTAGTGTTGTAACTTAATTAGCATCATGGTGTTCATTAGTTATATATATTACGCATAAAAAACCTCTACCTACACGATCCCCAATCATTAGATTGGGGATATTTGTCTTAACGTTAAGAGATATAAAAATTAAGATTTCTCAATTTTATGAAATAGAAGAAATAGTTTGTACTAAAAGTCAGCAAATTAAGTTTGATAACAGCTAAATTTCATTTTACTTATCAAAAAATAAAAAAATGCCCAATAATAAAACCACACAGTAATAACAAGCCTCCCCAATAAAAACATTATTAAATCTTAATAATTAACAATCAACATCACTAATGAGTAAGATAATTTACTTATAGACAATTGTAGGTGTCATTAGAAAATTTTAGTTATTAGCTGTTAATTAAAGCTAAAAAAAGAAAAACAAGTCATCTTTAGTCGCAAATAGTATAGAAATATTAAAGTTTTCAGATATTAAGCCGAATAAGTTTAATTGATGTATGTTTGTCGTTCCTTGCTGTTTATCCTACAAATTTATTAAATAGGTAAGGCTATGCTTAAACGAATAAAAATATCTAATGGCTTGATGTTTATCTTAATACTGTTTTGCGCTATTCAACTTTTTTCTGGCGCAATGAGTATCCGTGATTCTAATTTAACCAATAAGCGGATCTCACAATTAGCCCATGGCTTTGAACAGATGAAAACGATGGATTACGGTTATGCAAAACTCAATAAGTTACGTGAGGATATGCTCAATGTATTACTTGATGCGCAACTCACACCGGATATTGCACAAGAAAAAATAACTTCTTTTATCGCTACCTATCCAGAGCGAAAAAAAGAAGTTTCTTCTATCATGGCAGACTACTTTAATGTCGCTCAAAAAGTAGACTACGATCCAGAAAAGCTAGATGCCATGAAAAAACTATTCACTCGTGTTCTCTACGATCTTGACCAATTAGTTTCTGCTTTAGAAATTCGAGACTTTTACGGTTTTCAATCGCTCTATGCACACAACACCAATGAACGTTTTACTAACGCGTTGTATGAGGCCAGCGACCACTTAAGTGATAATGTTGTAGCCCACGCACTTAAAGCTGCACAAGGTAACTATGAGCGAGCCTTAATACTTGCCTTTGTTTTTATGTGTATTTTTATTGCATTTACCGTTCTTGTCATGATTTGGCTACGTCGAAACATCGTTTTGCGTATCAATCAAATTATCGAATATATGTCTGAAATTTCTCAAGGAAACTTAATTGAAAACAATGAGATAAAAGTCAGAGGCAATAATGAAATCGACCAATTAATTTATGGCATTCAGTATATGCGTACTGAGCTTTCGTTAATTGTGAATGCGATTCGTGGAACGAGCCACCATATTTATACAGGTGTTCAAGAGCTTTCAGCTGGCAATACAGACCTCTCTTGTCGTACTGAAGAGCAAGCCAGTGCACTAGAAGAAACCGCTTCAAGTATGGAGCAACTCACCGCAACAGTAAGGAATAATACTGAAAGCGCGCGAGAAATCTCACATTTAGTCAATCAAACCTCGAACATTGCGAGTAAAGGTGGAGACGTCACAAATAGAATGGTGAAAACCATGACTGACATCGCTGAAAGCTCACAAAAAATTGGCGAAATCACGGCTGTTATTAATAGCATTGCATTCCAAACCAATATTTTATCTTTAAACGCAGCAGTAGAAGCTGCGAGAGCCGGTGAACAAGGGCGGGGTTTTTCTGTGGTAGCAACGGAGGTACGAGAATTAGCTCAACGCAGCGCTGAAGCGGCAAAAGAGATCAAAGAGTTAATTGATGCTTCAATCAGCAGAGTCCGTCATGGTAACGACTTAGTTGAACAAGTCAGTATTTCAATGAGTGAAATACTGACCTCCGTAAAACATGTTGAAGACTCGATGACAGAAATTCTTTCTGCATCTGAAGAACAAACTCGAGGGATCACACAAGTTACCCTTGCGGTTAATGAGATGGATAAAGCCACTCAGCAAAACGCCACAATGGTAGAACAATCATCAGCCGTAGCGAGTTTGCTAACTGAAGAAGCGGGTAATTTAGAGCAAATAGTTGAACAGTTTAAAACTGCTGAAAGTGAACAACAGAAAAATACCAACCCTAAAAATAGCGTAGAAAATTACACTATTACGGAAAACTCACGGCAAAAAGAGAGCACTAAGACCCGTGTTAGAGTGAAAAACGACGTTATTAAAGAAAAGAAAACAACCAAAGAACCGATAATAAATCATGATGAAGATGACGACTGGACAAGCTTTTAAGTTTAAGTCGCAAGCTCATTTTTAACACAAAGACACCTAATCTATTTAGGTGTCTTTTTTTTCAAAAAAACTAATGGAATACGTTGATAGCACTGACTAAATAGTTAGTTTGTACTTTCATTTCACCTGAAATTGTTGATGCCTTAGAAACATAATCAGCATTTTCATGAGTTATCGACTCCAACTTTTCGACAGCTCGACCTAGCTCTTTTAATCCTGCGCTCTGTTCTGACGAGGCAAGGCTAATTTCACCGATAAGGTCAGTGACATTCTTAACATGCACAACGATATCTTCCATTGTGCCTACCGTTTCATTAACTTGTTTTGAACCCACTCGAATATTATTGCTAGATGTATTAATTAGCATTTTTATTTCTTTTGCCGCTTCAGCGCTGCGCTGCGCTAAATTACGCACCTCGGTTGCTACCACAGAAAAGCCGCGTCCTTGAGCTCCGGCTCTCGCAGCTTCGACCGAAGCATTCAGCGCCAATATATTAGTTTGAAAAGCAATGCTATCAATCACGCCAATAATATTGCTGATACGATCAGAGCTTTTGGCAATATCATTCATCGTGTTAACGATATTATCCATTGCTGTGCCACCTTTAATTGCAGCACTACAAGTGATATTAGATAAGTTATTGGCTTGTCCTGCAGTTTCACTATTACTACTTACTGCTGTTGTTAACTCATTCATCGTTGAAGCGGTGGCTTCTACATTATTGGCAGTTTGCTCTGTTCTGACGTACAAATCACGGTTTCCAGCTGCAAGTTGATCACAAGAAATATCCACCTGATGAATTTGGTGGCTAACATCATTTACCAACCATCGAAACATTCGCCCAAGTTGATTGACCGAGCGCTGTGTCATCCCTATCTCATCAATACGGTTTAGATAAGCGACGTTATGCTCATCGCCTGTAGCAACGCGATTTGCATGCTCATTCAATAACCTAATCGGCTTAATGATTTGAAAATAAAGTACCCTCTCATTAAACATCAACAATAGAAGTAAAATGACAACATGACATAAAAGCGCATAGCCGCTTAGCCCTGCAAACCATGCACTGAGTAGCATAAATGGAAGGGGTAATAAGATAAGTAAGCGAAGGCGCTGTTTTAACGAAATCGTTTGGTTCCACGAGCGCCAACGTTGCCATCCCTTATAAATGAAAGCGCCTTTTAAAAAGGTTTGTGATGGGTAGTTTCCTTGATTAAATCCGTTATATAGTGCCGAGGCTTGTGCTATTTCCTCTTTTTTAGCACAAGTTCTTACAGACATAAAACTTTGTATTTTTCCTTGACGAATGATTGGGGTGACATTTGCTCTTACCCAGTAGTAATCACCATTTTTACGTCTATTTTTAACAATACCCGTCCAAACACTCCCTTGTTTTAATGTTCTCCACATATCCTTAAACACTTCAGAAGGGATATCTGGGTGCCGGACAATGTTATGGGGTTGTCCCACTAGTTCATCAACTGAAAACCCACTGGCCTCAACAAAGTCCTCATTGGCATAAATGATATTGCCATCAAGGTCTGTTGTTGACATCAATGTTGCGTTTTCAGATACCGGATATTCTCGCTGTGTCACCGGTTGGTTGTTACGCATTAGTTACTCTCCTCGACATTGAAATAAAACTTCTCAACCAAAAAAGATCGCTCAAATAACTACCGTTTCGGCCGTAGAGAGAATAACTTTAACAATAAGTGTAAATACCTACATTTAAATATTAAATTTTTGAATCAGTTCAAAATTTTTAATCATCAAGACTATTAATTAATGTTTGTGAGCTTAAGACTAAAATCTTCGCATTTTCATCACGAGTCTTTAATAACGCCATAAAAATAAGATCTGTAATTGTATTTTGTGCAGTACGTGAAGAGATGGATGCACTTCGCCACTCGCCTTCATCCGCAATTGTTTCTAATATATAATCGGCTAGTCGTCCTAAAGGTGAATGCTTTTCACCTGTGATTGCAATAATTTTAGCCCCTTGTTTTTTGGCGACAGTTGCAGCAACAAGCATATCTTTTCTCTTTCCTGAATAAGAAATGACTATCTGCAAATCCTTAGGGCTTAACATCTGAGCAACAGAAATCTGCACATGGTGGTCTGTTTCAATTAATGTCGTAATACCTATCTTTTGTAGCTTATAGCTTAAATCTCGCGCAACCAATCCTGAGCCACCGATCCCTATAATTTGCACTCTTGCAGCTTCATCAATAAGTTGGATCACTTTTTCAAAATGGAGGTAATTAATTTGGCGAGTGGTATCACTAATAGAATTATTTTTCTCTTGTGCCAGTTTTTGAGCGATAACGACTAAGCTATCATCTGCACCAATCTGATTATGTAATAGGTTTGAAGTTGTTCCTAAGCTGGCATTTTTACGGCCTAAATCTTCACTAATAGCCAGTTTTAATGACGGAAAACCTTTAAACCCTATTTTTTGGCTAAATTTTACAATAGCGGATTGACTAACGCCCATAATCTCAGCTAATTGTTGTGATGAAAGTGTGACCGTTTTTTCGGGGTTTGCTAGAATGTAATCAGCTATTTTACGTTGATTTGTAGCCATCCCTGGTTTAATCCACGCAATCTTCGTTAATGTTGGCATAATGACAATATCCACTCAGAGTACTATATAGTTATAATGGTCTAATTTTTGATAACGAATTTATCGCCTTCAATAATTAAGTTTTTGGAATAAAATCAATTAAAAACAAGAAGAACTATTTTATTAAGTATTACGAAAGCAATAACCTTATGAATAAAATTATTTTTATAATAATGATGTTTTATAGCTATTTTCTACTCATGCCATTCTATTGAATAGATATACTTTTGGAAAGCATTTGTTCTTTACCAAATAAATAATTTATTCCTTTAAGTCAATGAGGTGATATAACTTAGTTCATTCACACTTAATAAAATTAATTTAAAATATAATGCATTAATAGATAAGGTTTCTTATCCTAAAACATAAGAAACAAAAATACCTTAATTACAACCAATTAAATGGAATAAATAATTCCTTTACATGACATTTTATTCATAAAAATTTAGGAATAACATTAAAAAAATAGAATATTGAGTTTTTGACTATTAATGTACAGCATTAATAATCACTATTAACTTACATTAATTACCAATACAGTGAGGATAATTAGCATAAGAAATAAATTTATACTAAATATTATACTAACTGTATCATAGATTAACAGAATTATTGATAATATAAACAATCCTTTTTAATGGTGATATTCGCTATTTTTAATAGAAAAAATAAAATAACCTATTACTTAAACCTAAAAAAATATTATTTTATTTAGGGCTGGAGCGCACTACTCTTTTATTTCTTCTTATTAGCTAATAAATTTATTCAAACCATATTAATGGAACACAGGCAGCGGTTAATAGCCCCATAGTGATATTAAAAATAAACCAGGAGTGCCGGCTTTGTAAAAATAAGCTAATAAGCGTCCCACCCAGGATCCACGCGATACCTGCGACTAAATTAACAATCACCATAACCACACTAATCACACCGATTGAACTAAAATAGGCATCGCCAAAGAGACTAAAACTACCTACAGCACCTAATCCCATCATCCATGCTTTAGGATTAAGAAATTGCAATAATCCACCCTGAAACCAACTAACACTTTGTGCCATTTGTGCTGGTATATCAAGACGTTGATAATTAGAGGTTGCTGTTTTCCAAGCTAACCAGAGCAGATAGACACTACCAACCAACTTTAATCCTATATGCAAAGCCGGATAAATAATCAATAATGCAGCGATACCAAATGCAGAACTAAACAAAACGCACTGCATTCCGAGTATAATACCTGCCATCAATTTTAATGAGCCTTTAAATCCCACATGTGCGCCAGAAGATGTTAACAATAAATTGTTGGGCCCTGGTGTTATAGCGGCGATAAACAGAAAAATACTTAAAGAAAAAACGAGGCTGGTTGTCATGATAAAGCTCAAAGATGTGACAGATGTTTTATTTTCATCGAAAATAGCAGTATGTTATTTAGCAAACAAGTGTTAATTCATTTTGATAAACAAAAATATGTCTCAATACTTTAATCCCATGCGCTGGGCTAAAAATCCGCATTTACAAACACTTTTGCCACGAATAGTGCGCAGAACTCCACTTTTAACACCTCACTGGCAACGTCTTAATTTGCCTGACAATGACTTTGTCGATTTGGCGTGGAGTGAAGATCCAACTCAGGCACAACAAAAACCACGTTTGGTTATTTTTCATGGCCTAGAAGGTAGCTTTAATAGCCCTTATGTTCATGGCATGTTAGCTGCAGCAAAAGCACGTGGTTGGCTGGGCGTTGTGATGCACTTTAGAGGATGCAGCGGTGAACCTAATAGACAAAGAAGAATTTATCATTCTGGTGAAACAGAAGATGCGCGGTATTTTCTCAATTGGCTAAAAACAGAGTTTGGTGAACAACCCACTGCCGCTGTAGGTTATTCTCTTGGTGGCAATATGTTAGCGTATTATCTAGCTGAGAGTGGAGAAAGCGCAGTGCTTGATGCTGCTGTAATAGTTTCAGCGCCCTTAATGTTAGAACCTTGCTCCACGAAAATTGAACACGGTTTTTCACGTTTTTATCAATGGTATTTGCTTAAAGAGTTAAAACGTAATGCCACACGAAAATTGATTCGCTATCCACAATCATTACCGATTAGCTTATTAAGCATTAAGTCGATTAAAAAGTTACGTCAATTTGATGATCTTATAACATCAAAAATTCATGGTTTTAAGGATGCGTTAGATTACTATCGCCAATGCAGTGCATTACCTTTATTAAATCAGATAAAGAAAACAACGCTGATTATCCATGCGAAAGACGATCCCTTTATGTCTTCTGATGTCATCCCAGATGTCGCTTCGTTGCCTAATAATATTGAGTATCAATTAACTGAATTTGGTGGGCATGTGGGCTTTGTCAGTGGCAAATTATCAAAACCAGTCATGTGGCTTGAAAGCCGGATCCCTGATTGGCTAACAACCTATTTGGAGAAGTCGAAGTGATCATTCCTTGGAAAGAGCTTTCAGCGGATACACTAGATAGTTTAATTGAAAGTTTTGTTTTACGTGAAGGGACTGATTATGGTATCCAAGAGAAGACGCTCGAACAAAAAGTTGCGGATGTAAAGAAACAACTTTCATCTGGTGAAGCAGTATTAGTCTGGTCAGAGTTGCATGAAAGCGTCAATATTATGCCTGCATCACAGTTTCGCCCTGATTAATTAAGCTCAGTTGACGGCATGGCATCTACCCGCAAGGGACCGGCTCCCCTTGCTTTGATAAAGGAGCAACGTTTTTATGTCTATCAAACACCCTATTATTGCCGTCACCGGTTCTAGCGGCGCTGGAACCACCACTACAAGCCAAGCTTTCCGTAAAATATTCCAACAAATTAATGCGAATGCGGCATTAATTGAGGGAGATAGTTTTCATCGCTACACTCGCCCTGAAATGGATATGGCCATTAGAAAAGCCAAAGAACAAGGTCGGCACATTAGTTATTTTGGTCCAGAAGCAAATGATTTTAACCTACTAAGTTCGACATTGCACAATTACGGCAAAGCAGGCCAAGGCGAGTGTCGTAAATACCTTCACTCTTATGACGAAGCAACGCCTTACAATCAGCTACCAGGTACTTTCACACCTTGGGAACCATTACCTGAAAAAACAGATGTACTTTTCTATGAAGGGTTACATGGTGGCGTTGTCACACAAGAGCACAATGTTGCACAACATGTCGATTTACTGGTGGGTGTTGTCCCGATAGTCAATCTTGAGTGGATACAAAAATTGACTCGTGACACAACAGAACGAGGCCATTCTCAAGAAGCCGTAAAAGATTCGGTCGTTCGCTCAATGGATGACTATATTAATTATATTATTCCTCAATTTTCTCGTACCCATATTAACTTTCAGCGTGTGCCTACTGTTGATACCTCAAATCCATTTTCAGCCAAAGCAATTCCGACTTTAGATGAAAGCTTTATTGTGATCCGCTTTCGTGGCCTTACCGATATTGACTTTCCTTATCTGCTGGCTATGTTACATGGTTCGTTTATGTCAACAATAAATACGATAGTTGTTCCTGGTGGAAAATTAGGTTTAGCAATGGAATTAATTATGGCGCCATTAGTCAGTAAATTATTAAATGGTGAAAAAATTAGTTAAATAGACTTATTTCTATTTAGTAAAAAAATAATATCCCATCGGTAAAAGGGATATTATTTTATTAGTTAAAAACTATTTTAAAATATCAAATTTATTCAGAGTCTTTTATTTCAAATGAATGAGTAATAGTTGCCGCTTTACCCAACATTAAAGAAACCGAACAATATTTTTCTGCCGATAATTGAACAGCTCGTTCAACAATTTTATCCGTAAGCTCTTTACCAGAAACAATAAAATGTAAATTGATATCGGTAAATAAACGAGGCGCTTCTTCACGACGATTAGAAGTTAATTTTACTTCACAATCAGTCACTTGGTGACGGCCTTTACGTAAAATACTCACGACATCTATCGCACTACATCCACCAGCTGCAATTAATAGCATTTCCATTGGACTTGGCGCTTTATCGCCAGAATTACCATCCATCATGATTTGATGGCCTGAAGAAGACTCCCCTAGAAAAGATAAATCCTCAACCCATTTAACCCGTGCTTCCATTTATTTATCCTCAATAAGACAGAAACTAAAAGAGTACATTCTCATAATTCAACTGGCAATTAGCAAATAGGTTTATTATGCTGACTGCGTAAAACGAGACTTAATGCGTTAACTGTGCTAAAAACAATATCTGCTTGATGATAGTGGTTAAGATCAATGCATTATTTTCTCATTTATTATAATCTATTCCATATTAACTTTCCGTGTTCTCAGGAAGTTAATCGGTAAAGATAGGATTTTTAAGCATGCTGTCTCAAAAGGGAACCTATCCGTTTTGAAAGGCTGCATTTAACGTACAGAGGATAACGCGAATGGTTCTCGGCAAGCCGCAAACAGACCCGACTCTTGAATGGTTTTTGTCTCACTGCCATATTCACAAATATCCATCCAAGAGCACGCTGATCCACCAAGGTGAGAAAGCGGAAACACTTTATTATATTGTTAAAGGTTCCGTAGCTGTTCTTATTAAAGATGAAGAAGGAAAAGAAATGATCCTCTCCTACCTAAATCAGGGGGATTTCATCGGTGAACTTGGATTATTTGAAGAAGATCAAGAACGTAGTGCATGGGTTAGAGCAAAAACAGCCTGTGAAGTAGCAGAAATTTCCTATAAAAAATTCCGCCAATTAATTCAGGTTAATCCTGATATTCTTATGCGTCTTTCTGCCCAAATGGCGAATAGACTGCAAACAACATCAGAAAAAGTAGGTAACCTTGCTTTCCTTGATGTAACAGGACGTATTGCACAAACCTTACTTAACTTAGCAAAACAACCTGATGCAATGACCCACCCTGATGGCATGCAAATTAAAATTACACGTCAGGAAATTGGTCAGATTGTAGGTTGTTCACGCGAAACGGTAGGCCGTATTTTAAAAATGCTGGAAGATCAAAATCTGATCTCTGCACACGGTAAAACTATCGTCGTTTACGGCACCCGCTAAGTTTAGTCACCTAGAACAAATAATAGCCCATTTCCAAAATGGGCTATTAAAAATGATTTCTGCATAAAACCCCATCATGATTTGATGGGGTTTTTTAGTTGGAAAGAGGCATTAATTTATTTTAACAAATTCGGCAACTGCAACTTTTAATGCCGCCATTCCTTCTTGTAACTCTTCTTGAGTAATAATTAATGACGGTGTAAACCGCATTACATCAGGACCTGCATTTAACATCATTAATCCATGTTGCGCAGCAAGCCCTAATAGCACTTTCGCCTTACCTGCATATTTGGGCGCTAATTCAGCGCCAATTAACAAACCCTGACCTCGAATTTGTGTAAATACAGAGTAGCTTTGGTTGATTGCAGTTAATTCGTCAACAATCCATTGATAACGCATTTGCACACCATCAAGCAATGCGGGTGTATTAATTAAATCAAATGCTACATTACCAACTGCACATGCTAATGGATTACCGCCATATGTTGTACCATGAGTCCCTACACCCATTACAGAAGCAATCTCTTGCGTTGTCAGCATCGCACTTAATGGAAAACCACTGCCTAATGCTTTTGCTGTCGTGATGATATCTGGCATAACATCATAGTTCATATAGGCAAATAGCTTGCCTGTACGCCCCATACCCGTTTGTACTTCATCAAGCACTAATAACGCTTGGTGTTTGTCACACAGCTCTCGAAGTCCTCTCATAAATTCAGCTGTTGCTGGTGTAACCCCGCCTTCACCTTGAACGGGTTCTAGCACAACGGCACATGTATGATCATCCATTACCGCTTTCACCGCTTCTAGGTCATTAAAAGGCACATGAACAATATCGGCAGGTTTAGGACCAAAACCATCCGCATATTTAGGTTGCCCACCAACTGAAACCGTAAATAACGTTCGCCCATGAAAAGCATGATGAAAGGCAATAATTTTGGTTTTATAAGGACTATGACGCGTTATTGCATAATGACGAGCCAGTTTAAATGCAGCTTCATTCGCTTCTGCACCGGAATTCGCAAAAAAAACACGTTCAGCAAAAGTGTTATCGATTAATTTTTGCGCCAAACACAATGCGGGTTCATTAGTAAAAACATTACTGACATGCCAAAGCTGCTCACTTTGTTCTTTAAGTGCTTGATTGAGTGCTGGGTGACAGTGCCCTAATGCTAATACGGCAATCCCACCAGCAAAATCGATATAAGATTTGCCTTGTTGATCCCAAACACGGCTTCCTTTGCCTTTAACTGGAATAAACTCTGCGGGTGAATAGATTGGCAACATTACTTGATCGTAAGTTGCCCGGTTGATGCTTTGCGTTGTCATTACCCCACCTGATCGATATTTATTTCTAATGTGAAAATATAATCACTAAATATGAATAAAAAATCAAATCTGGTTGAGGGTAAAAATGCGTTATTTAGGTAAAATAATTCTATCTATTTAATATTTAAGGAAATTATTTAATAATTCATGTCCTTGTTCACTAAGAATACTTTCTGGATGAAATTGCACACCTTCTATCGGTAGTGTCCGATGTCGTATCCCCATGATTTCATCAACATTTCCATCATGTTGACTCCAGGCAGTGACTTCAAATGGTACTGGTAATGTAGCTGCATCAATCACCAAAGAGTGATAACGAGTCACATTTAAAGGTCGGTTAAGTCCCTTAAATACGCCTTGTTGGTTGTGATGGATAAGTGAGTTTTTACCATGCATCACTTCACGTGCTCTTATTACTGATGCACCAAAAGCTTGTCCAATAGCTTGATGTCCTAAACAAACCCCAAGGATCGGGATTTCACCGGCAAATCGCTGTATAGCCTCAAGAGAGATCCCTGCTTCATCTGGAGTACAAGGTCCTGGGGAGATAACAAGATGTGCTGGCATCATCTTTTCTATCTCTTTAAGCCCAATCTCATCATTACGTTTAACAACAACCTCAGCACCCAATTCACAAAAATATTGATAGAGGTTGTAAGTAAACGAGTCGTAATTATCAATAAGTAACAGCATATTAGCCTATCCGACTGATTTTTTTATCATTTTATATTTTATTGCTATTTTGAAACCGTTGTATCCCTGCCAAAATAGCTCGTTGTTTAACCGACGTGGGTACAACAAAGCCGATTATCATAGCACAGGTATAAAAAATGAATAGTAAGCAAGAAAACCTGCTGATTTATTGCGCAATAACAATAATGGCGGTAATTAATGATGAATAGAGTTGTTAATAACGTAATGAGTACTTATGACAGATGAACACATAAATAAAACGGTGGTAAAAAATATTTTTTTTGTAGTAAAAATCCCGGAATGAAACACGTTCATTCCGGTTGATTAGTATTTTAGCTTATTAGGATAAGTAAGGATCCTATCCTAATAACGCGTTATTTTTTGATGACTTCAGCAGAGAGGATCGTCACTGTTTTAACGGGTACATTCTGATAAGGACCAATATTACGAGTTTGAACTTGCGAAATCTTATTCACAACATCCATACCATCGACAACTTTACCAAACACAGCATAACCAAAATCACGTTGACCATGATCTAAGAAAGCATTATCAGCAACATTAATAAAAAATTGGCTCGTTGCGCTGTCTTTATCTGAAGTACGTGCCATCGCAATAGTACCTCTTACATTGCGTAACCCATTATCGGCTTCATTTTTAATTGGTTCACGAGCTTGTTTTTGTTGCAAATCAGCAGTAAAACCACCGCCTTGAACCATAAAACCAGGAATGACGCGATGAAAAGTTGTACCGTTATAATATCCATCCTCAACATACTGAATAAAATTTTTCGTTGTGTTAGGTGCTTTTTTATTATCCAGTGAAAGTTCGATATTACCTTCAGATGTGACTAATTTAACGAAGGTCTCTCCCGTTGCCATTGCAAAAGGCGCTGTTGTTAAAGTGCAAGCGGTAACGAAGGTGACAAGAAAACGTTTTAACATGCAGGGATCCTTTACTTTAATAGTCTACAACTTACTTAATATGCAGCGATTCTAATTCGCTGAGGTAAATAGTGCTAATCATTTACCTTTATTTACGCTTAATTAACGAGTTTTGTTTACAACAGTGGAAATTTTAATTTTTAATCACTGTCATAACCGCCTAAATTGCGCCAAAATAGAGCAAGTAGATATTATAGATATTCATTCTCAATGCAGAGCCAATGTGAGTATGCATGAGATGCAGCATTATTTCAGAGAGGCTAATACCATAATGACCCAATTTAACTACCAAAAAGCACATTTCATTATTAGTGCACCTGATATCAGTCATTTGCCGCCAGATACAGGAATTGAAATTGCCTTTGCGGGTCGTTCCAATGCAGGAAAATCCAGCGCATTAAATGCACTAACCCAGCAAAATGGCCTTGCTCGTACCAGTAAAACCCCTGGTCGAACACAATTAATTAACCTTTTTCAAATTGAAGAAGGTTTACGTCTCGTTGACTTACCAGGTTATGGTTATGCTCAAGTCCCAGAAGAGATGAAACGTAAATGGCAGCGTTCTTTAGGTGAATACCTACAAAAAAGAGAATGTTTAAAAGGTGTCGTGATCTTAATGGATATCCGTCATCCATTAAAAGATTTAGATATGCAGATGATTGATTGGGCAGTTGAATCTGAACTACCCACACTCGTTCTACTTACTAAGGCTGATAAACTCGCTTCTGGCGCACGTAAAAAGCAGTTAATGGATGTTCGCAATGAACTTTCAAATAAATCAGGAGATATTCGCGTTGAATATTTTTCTTCCTTGAAGAAAATTGGTATTGATAAACTTCGTGACACTCTAAATGGCTGGTATTCCGGTACTTCTGAAGTAGAAGCAACAGAAGATAACGCTTAGACACCACTGCCTACCAATCAAGTACAAACTTGTCTTAATCATGGGGGAGATTTCTTTTCCCCATCAATTTTTCTCTTTTAGTGAATTTTAGGCAAAAAAATGCCCCAGTCGAAATAAAAGTCGACTGGGGCAGCTAATATTCAGCTAAATCCGATTACGTGAAGTAAAAGGTCTGAAAGATAGAACATCTTACCTCTGTACCCTACGAGAGATAATGTACTCCATTTTATTGGTTAATAAAAGCCCTTTTGTAATTTTTTTTCACGTGCCGATACGATTCAGCTTGCGTTTATGTATTCAAAACGCAAATTAATGTAGCTTAATTACATATTTATGAGACTTTAATCACTTAGAAGAATGTGATTAAAAATAGAACAAATCACACAAATGATGCGGTTTCTCCTTGCTAATTTTGTGATAGTCTTATCGCGAGACCGTAGTAAATTTGTAAATTAGCGATAAAAATGAGGTATCCATGGCTGTATTAACGCTACTGCGTTTTCCAGATGAGCGTCTGCGCAGAGTCGCTATGCCGGTGGAAAAAGTAGATGACGAAATACGCGCATTAATCGATGACATGATTGAAACCATGTACGCAGAAAGAGGTATCGGATTAGCCGCACCTCAGATTAATGTATCTAAACGCATTGTTGTTATTGATGTTTCTGAAAACCGAGATCAACCTATAGCCTTAATCAATCCGGTCATTATTAGTACTGAAGATGAAGTAATGGATATGATGGATGGTTGTCTCTCTATTCCTGAGTCTTTTGCACCTACAGAGCGTTTTCGCTTTCTGAAGGTCAAAGCATGGGATAGAAATGGCGATGATATTGAGCTTGAGGCCGCAGATCTATTTGCAGGCTGTATTCAACATGAGCTCGATCATTTAGATGGTAAGCTATTTATTGACCATTTATCTCCGTTGAAACGTCAACGCATTGAGAAAAAACAGAAGAAACTGAGCAAAATGACTGATACTCAAGTTGCTTAATTATTCACTTATGTATTTTTCATATTTTGAAAAATACTGACACAAAAGCTCAGTTGTTATTTTAATGATTGAGCTTTTTTTATTTAAATATCCCCTTCTTTTTCCCCTCGTTAAACAGACAATACCTCACAGACTTTACTACTAATTTCGATAAAATAACGACCTCAATAATAAACACATCACCGAGATTAAAATGGAAAAAAAACAATTTACGCAATTATGCGAACAACTCAAAGCTGCAGGAGCTATCCATCCTAAATCTTGGGCGAACAGTGAGTTACAAGAAAACATTCCTCAATTTGCTCGTTTTCTTGTTTTAAAAGGCCTTACTGATATTTATCGCGACATAGAAGGAAATATTTCTGAAATAGATACCTACTCGGATAATGCAAAAAATATCTATAACAAACTCACAGCTCAAATCGATACAAAAGAACTCAACGAATTTCTGCATATTTATGGCAAATCTATCATTGGAATGGTGATTGATATGTTAGATGAAGGTTATCTCTATGGCGTAAATGAAAAAGTCGGCTGGACTTTAATGGAATTGGATGAACATGGCACAACAACTGATAGGCTTATCCAAGGATTACATGAAGATTTTCTTGAATTTGAGGAGTTAGAGCTTGAAACACAACTTAAAGATTAAAAAAAAGGCGCTATCAATAGCGCCCTTTCTTTATTTTAAAATAAAAATTTAGTGTGCTTCATCCCAGTTATTACCAATACCCACTTCTACTTTTAACGCAATGGCCAGTTCCATACTCGTTTCCATTAATTGGTGGATCATTGCATTGGCGGTATCTAAATAAGATTCGCGGACTTCAAACACTAATTCATCGTGCACTTGCATAATCATATGCACATCGTCAGGGCATTCATTGCAAATCCAATTATCAACCACAATCATCGCTTTTTTGATGATGTCTGCTGCAGTTCCCTGCATTGGTGCATTGATTGCTTCACGTTCTGATGCTTTACGACGAATAGCATTTTTTGAGTTAATCTCGGGTAGATATAAACGGCGTCCATCAAGAGTTTCAACATAACCCTGCGCTGATGCTTGCTGGCGAGTTCGCTCCATATAATCCAACACACCAGGATAACGCTCAAAGTAGAGATCCATATAACGCTGAGCTTCTCTTCTCTCTACACCAATTTGCTGAGACAAACCAAAGGCACTCATACCATAAATTAAACCAAAGTTAATGGCTTTAGCGCTACGACGTTGCTCAGAAGTCACCTCATCTAATGGAATACCAAATACTTCCGACGCTGTGGCACGATGGATATCTTTACCTTGAGCAAAGGCATCTAACAAACCTTTATCTTGAGATAAATGCGCCATAATACGCAATTCAATTTGTGAATAGTCGGCAGCCACAATTTTAAAACCATCACGAGCAATAAAGGCTTGGCGAATACGACGACCTTCTTCGTTTCTAACTGGGATATTTTGCAAATTAGGGTCACGAGAAGAGAGTCGCCCGGTTGCTGTCACCGCCTGATGATAAGAAGTATGAACACGTTTAGTTTTGCCATTAACCATTAGTGGCAACTTATCGGTATAAGTTGACTTTAATTTAGCTAATCCACGATGCTCTAGAATTAAACGAGGTAATGCATGGCTATGCGCTAACTCTTCTAATACTTCTTCATTGGTTGAAGGTGCACCCTTTGGTGTTTTCTTAATGACAGGTAATGCTAATTTATCGAATAGGATTTCCTGCAACTGTTTTGGTGAAGAGAGGTTAAATTCTTGACCCGCTAATTCAAATGTCTCTTTTTCAATTTCAGCTAATCGTTGTGTAATTTCTTGAGATTGCACAGCGAGAACTTGTGCATCAATAAGTACACCTGTACGTTCCATTCTGGAAAGTACAGGGACTAATGGCATCTCAATATCTCTGTAAACGTGTTTAAGCGATGGAATAGCTTCCACTTGAGGATATAATGCCTGATGCAGTAATAATGTAATATCAGCGTCTTCAGCGGCATATAGCGTAGCTTGTTCAACTTCAATCTGATTAAACGTCAGTTGTCCTTTGCCTTTACCTGCTATTTCTTCAAAAGTAGTCGTTTTATGGTTTAGATGTTTGTCAGCCAAGGTATCCATATCATGGCGACTACTTACGCTATTAAGCACATAAGATTCCAGCATAGTATCAAAATGAATACCCTTTAATTCAATGCCTTCATTTTCCATAATACCGCGATCAAACTTTAGATTTTGTCCAATCTTTAAGATTGACTCATCTTCTAAAATAGGTTTTAACGCAGCGAGAACGTCATCAACGGGTAATTGTTCAGGAGCATCAAGATACTCATGACGTAATGGAATATAAGCCGCTTTACCTACTTCGACCGCAAATGACATACCAATTAAGCGAGCATCGATATTATTTAAACTATCTGTTTCAGTATCAAATGCAAAAGCTGGTGCTTTTTTTAGGATTTCAACCCAACGCATCAGATTTTCATGCGTTAATATTGCCTCATAATTTTCTTGTGTAATAACAGGAAAATCGGTTGATACTCGTTTTTCTTTAGCTTCTGCAATATTAGTAGTATAAGGCACTGCTGCTTTACGGCTACTACGCTGTGCTAACCATCCACCATTGTGTAAATCACTAATCCAACGCTTAAACTCATAACGTGTGAACATTTCCAGTAATTTATCTAAATTAGGCTCATTAACAGTAAGGTCGTCAAAGGTTTTATCCAGCTCGACATCTGTTTTTATGGTCGCAAGTTTGTAAGAGAGCATGGCGATCTCTTCATGATCTGCCATTTTTGCACCCAGTGTTTTTGCACCACGAAAACCTAATGTTGCGATAGTATCTAGTTGCTGATAAATCTGATTTAAACTGCCAATACCTTGTAAAAGACCTAATGCTGTTTTTTCACCAACCCCCGGAACACCAGGGATGTTATCTGAAGAATCACCCATTAAGGCAAGAAAATCGATAATAAGCTCAGGTGGGACACCATATTTTTCTTTTACTTCATCAGGACCAAGAATGACGTTAGTCATTGTATTTATCAAAGTGACATTTGGCGTAACTAACTGCGCCATATCTTTATCACCCGTGCTGATTAATACATTTTTACCTTCTGCGGCTGCTTTTAATGCTAGCGTGCCAATAACATCATCAGCCTCAACACCTGTGATAGATAACAGTGGCAAACCCATTGCCTGCACCATTTCATGCAAAGGCTCTATTTGTTCGCGTAAATCATCAGGCATTGGTGGACGATTAGACTTATATTCCTCATACAACTCATCACGGAATGTTTTGCCTTTAGCATCAAACACAACCGCTACATGGCTCGGTTTATACTGTATTATCAGACTGCGCAACATGTTAAGCACACCATACATAGCACCGGTCGGCTCTCCTTTGCTATTTGTTAGCGGAGGAAAAGCATGGTAAGCACGGTAAAGGTATGAGGAGCCGTCTACAAGGATAAAGGGGTTTTCTGCTATCTGGACCATAATCTGTTCATCATTGTTTTGAGGTTCATTAATATGACTAGAATGCCACAATGCAGTCCAATAGACGAATATTACCTGTTTTTAAAATTAGGCATCGTACATAAATAAAGCAATATATTTCTTTATCTACGCTTATCCGTATTCCATCATCTATTATTTATAAGTTGTCATTATAAGGTTGATAATTCTATATTAAATAAAATCGACTAAAATAAAAAATCACCCTAATAGACTTATTTTAGAGTGATTAAAAAAATATTTTAATTTTTTATTGCCTTAATAATTTTTATTAATTTGTTATTAACTCTATCAAACTTTATTTTTTAATAAATAATAGAAATAACATTAAATAATAGCAGTCAAACATGCAATTGCACCAAAAATAATACCCGGTGCATTCGCAATAGCAACAGGATATTCTTTACTCTTCACACCATAGAATGTCCAAAGAGAACAGTTAATCGCGGCAACAAAAGGCTGAAATGGACTTGTTTTAATCCCATTAAGATTATCAACTATTTGTGGGATATAAGAAACATACATACCACACGCGGTTACTGTTGCTATCCAGCTAACTAAAGTAATAGTATTGATTTCTGTTATACCGGCAACTTTGGCTGATAATACTTTAAATAATCCAGCTATTTGATTATTTAAAGCACTAATAAACGTGTTCGCAGTACTATTCGTTGTTCTGTTTATTAAAGTAAGATTTTCTGTATCAGTATCGGTTTGCATTAAGCCTCCGTTTTTCGGTAGCCTGTGATTTCCTCCACTTAAATTATTTTTATTATTGGCTACATATTTTTTAATTTATATAGAGTAATACTTCTACTCTTCTAATCGGCTAAATATCATTGCTACAATTTTTATTGCGATAAATGCCTTTAGCTTTATTGTTTTAACACAATTAAAATAAACCTGTCAAATTACCGATTAATTTCTATCTCTCTTTTAATAGAAAGGTATTTCTTCCGATTTCACACTACTATTACATTTATAAACCTAATCATTTAAATAATTTAATTTTACATTTTAATAACTCATTTTTTATTTTTGGTGATATGCTAATGCATTAATCTGAAAAGAGTTTTTTCTTTTTTGTTTTTTATGTCTCTTTTAAAAAACACCCAATGGATAAATACGCAATCCCAGTATAAGAAAAATATGCCTTCACATTAACGTCACATTTTATTCATCTTTTTCCGTTTCTGTTTTCACTAAGACACAACAACCTGTGGATAACTCTGTGAATAGATTTGTAACTCTAGCTATATTAATAAGTTAGCCTTATTTTCATTTCATTAACATAATTAAAAAATCAATGAGTTAGCTAAATTTTTTAAAAACTATAAATTAATAAGTTAAAAGGTAGATAATGTGGATAGTTATATTATGACAAGAATATGAACTCAAAAAAAATAGCGCTCAATGTACATGAACGCTATTTTTATATATTACATCTAAACAATTATACGTAGTATTTATTAAAACTTCCGCTATATCTTATTTTTTTATCAGTAGCTGATTAACAATATCAGAGTATGCTTTAGCATATTCTTCAGGTGACTTAGCATTAATGCCATCATTTTTCATTTTATATTTTCCATCAATGATCATAGCTGGCACACCATTGATTTGAAAATCAGCCACTGCATTTTGTTGTTGGCTTACTAATGAATTTACGACAAAACTGTTGATTGCAGCATCATAATCTTCTGCTTTCACACCTGCATTGATGAATGTATTACGGATATCATCAACAGAACGAATAGATTGAGTTTCCTGAATACCTTTAAATAATGCTGGAGAAACTTGATCTTCAACACCTAATGCAATTGCCACAGCCCAAGCACGTGTCATATCTTTACCTAGAGGCCCAAGAAAATCAACGTGATAGCGAACCATTTTGGTATTTTCTGGCACATTACTTTCAACAGTACTGTTTACTTTATAAACTTCAGAAAACTGATAGCAGTGGGGGCAATAAAAAGAGAAAAACTCAACGACTTCAGGTGCACCGGCCACTGGTTTTGAAAGATTTGTATATTGCTTTCCTTCAGAAATATTAGCAGCAGAAACACTAAATGCTAACACCATACTTGCTAACGCTAGCCAAATTTTCTTCATTTCTAATCGTCTCCTAAAAATTAATACATTGGGCGAAGTTGTAACGGAGGTTCATTTAATTGCTCCACTTGCCCCTGAAATAATACGAGTTGTTTAAGCCAAAAATCGGGTTCTTGAAACCAAACAAAAGCTCTTGGAAAAGCAGGATCACTCCAGCGTTTCAGTACCCACGCAAGGTAATGCACCATTCTCATAGCTCTTAATGGCTCAATTAATGACAGCTCTTTTAAATCAAAATCCTGATATTCACTATAAGACTCAAGCAGTGTATCTAACTGTATGACCTGATCTTGCTTGGAGCCATTTAATAACATCCAAAAATCTTGTATTGCTGTTCCCATACGGGAATCATCAAAATCAACCATTACAACTTCATCACGCCACAATATATTTCCTGGATGACAATCCCCGTGTAAGCGTAATATTTTCCACTCTGGGTTCTCTATTTTAGGCCTGACCAAATGAATAAGTTTATCAATAACCTCAACAAACTGAGGTTTTAGACTATTTGGTACTAAATGGCTTTTCTCAAAATCTAATTTTGGCACTTCCAGATATTCTGCAATAGAAATTGTTGGACGATACTGATAACTATTTTTTTTACCAATTTTATGAATGCGTCCAAGTGTTCGTCCCACTTCTTCTAACTGAAAAAGATTATCGGTTTCATAAGCTCGTCCACCAATACTAGGGAATAACGTAAAATAGAAACCATCATCAGAAATATGTACTGTTTCACCATTAATAATTAAAGGTGCGGCCACAGAAACTTGAGCTTCTTTTAGTGCCAAAACAAACTCATGTTCTTCTTTTATTTGTTGATAAGACCATCGTTGTGGGCGATAAAATTTAACCACATAACGTTGTCGTTGCTCATCCATAAATTGAAAAACACGATTTTCATAGCTATTTAGTTCGGTCAGCCCTGATTCAGGATAAAAACCAATCTTAATTAGTGCATCCCAAATGTTATCAGGTGAAAGTCCCTGAAAATTAAATGAGGCAGACATTTCCATGTTCTATCCTGAGGTTAATCTTTAATGACACCACGAGCACGTAAAATGGCAGTTTTGAAATCTTCTTCGTAGTCTTTTTTCAATCCTGGAATAACATCAGTTGCTGCTGTTCCACGCATTTTTAGATGATAAATTAAAATATCATCTGTCAGATCAGATAATTGACCTTGATAACCCGCTTCATCTGCTAATTTCTGCAATAATTGAACTAGATTTAAATCTGAGTTTTCTTCCCAAACAGGGTGCAGTAATTCCATAACCTCATTAAGACGGTGACATTTCATACAAAAAATCCTTATTATTAAAAACAACAACAAAGTATCAAGTATTATCCGATAGAAAAAGAAAACCTCTGTCAATCTGCGTAAATATTACGCTTTTTTAAGCAAAATTGCTGTTGCTTTACATGAAATACCAATAAGTAAGTGCTTTTTATTACTATATCGTTTTTACTTGATAAATATCGTTCGGAATTTTTAGCTGATTCATTCACAAATATTGAATATGAAAAATAAGAATATTACTGGTGGCATACTTGCTGGTGGCCAAGCAACCCGAATGGGTGGTGTTGATAAAGGGCTACAGATCCTACACGGAAAGCCTCTGTATTGGCATATTGCACAGAAACTCTCAACACAAGTTGAAACTATCTTAATTAGTGCAAATCGAAATATTGATTTGTATCGCCAAAGCCATTATCCCGTTATTACCGATGAGACAACCGAATTTGCGGGTCCTTTAGCCGGAATGCTCGCTTTATTAAAACAGGCTGAAACGCAGTGGGTTGTGTTTGTTCCTTGTGATGTTCCTTACTTCCCATCAAATTTAGTTGAAACATTATATACTCAAAAAGGAGAAGCATTAGCGACATATGTTGATGATGGAGAACGTGAACATCCCACTCTCGCATTATTAAATCGTCGTATTATTCCTACTCTTGAAGCTTATTTAGCTCAAGGTGATCGCAAACTTATGCTGTTTATGAAACAAATAAATGCACGCCCTATTTTATTTGCTAATCAGGCAAATGCTTTTGTGAATTTAAATACCTCAGACGATATTAAAAAAGCCAATAAATTAAAACAACAGGAGCTATAACTGTGGCACATCTACCTCTTTTAGGCATTACCGCATGGAGTGGTACAGGCAAAACAACATTACTAAAAAAGCTTATTCCTGAATTACGTAAAAGAGAAATACGTGTTGGTATGATAAAACATACTCACCATGATATGGATGTTGATAAACCGGGGAAAGATAGCTATGAACTTCGTAAAGCTGGTGCTGACCAGACTTTAGTCGCCAGCCAACAACGATGGGCATTAATGACAGAAACACCAGATCTGCCTGAATTAGATTTATATTACCTTGCTTCACGTTTTGATACTAATAAGTTGGATTTAATCTTAGTTGAAGGCTTTAAAGGTGAAACGATCCCAAAAATTGCCCTCTATCGTCATATTAACGAGCGTGATCTTAATGATTTACTGGATGAACATGTTATTGCTGTTGCGAGTGACCACAGTTTAGATATCAATTTCCCATTACTGGATATCAATAACCCAGAGATTATTGCAGAATTTATTGCCAATTGGCTCAAGCAATTAAATTAGTACTCCATACAACTTAAGGCTACTTAAGAAGAAAAACTCAGTACTCAAAAGCACTGAGTTTTAAAATCATTAAGAAAAAATAATCGCTTGATAAGGCTGTAGAAGTAAAGCACCTGTTTCATCTTTCACTATAGGGCTATTACACAAATAAACTTGCGTTGCACTTACTGATAATGATTCTATTTGATTCGCAAAATTACAGAAAATACTTACTGACTTACCTTTATAGGTACGCTTAAAAGCAATCACATTTTCAGGCGAAATTAACGGCGAAAATTCACCATAAATTAAAATATCACTAATATCTGAATGACGTCTTAATGCTATAATTTGTTGATAATATTTAAATAAAGAAGTATTTTCTGCGACTTCTTGCTCTGCATTAATCTCCACATAATTAGGATTTACTTTTAACCAAGGTTTCCCCGTAGTGAATCCGCCATTGGGTTTATTATTCCATTGAAAAGGTGTCCGTGAATTATCTCGGCTACGAGCATTAAAATAACGAATTATTTGCTCATCGCTATATCCTAATTTTTTACCCCATTCATGCAATTTGAATACGTGTAAATCATCGTGTTCTTCAAGCTTCATAGGGCAATTTGTCATACCTATTTCTTGTCCCTGATAAATAAAAGGCGTTCCTCTTTGAGTTAATAAAAATGTTGCTAACATTTTTGCACTAATAAGGTTTACTCCTCCTTCAGGTAGAAATTTATTTAATGAGCGAGGCTGATCATGATTTTCAAGATAAGGAGCCCCCCAACCAACACGCTGGGTATCTAATTGGCTCTTAATAAAAATAGGTTTTAATCTTTCGCCTGTAATTGGATTTATTGTAAATGGCTTCTCATTGCGAATATCTAAATCGGCAATACTGAAATCAAATACCATTGAAAAATAACCATTTTCACCAACATAAGCGCGTAAATCCTTTTCTGGTACATCAATTTCTGCGACGGTCATGCTATTTGCTGGCTTAAATGTTTTTTCTGTTAACTCAGTTAAAAACTTATCAATGCCCGGCTGATTTAATACCCACGGTACTAAAGACGCTGAACCATCATCTTTATCTGGTTCAAATTGATATTCAGACAATGCTTCTGGGGATTTCTTTAAATTACCTATCGCATCAATACGAAATCCAGCAACACCTTTTTTAATCCAAAGATTAATCATATCAATAATATCTTGGCGTAATTGCGGATTTTCCCAATTTAAATCAGGTTGCTCAGGTCCAAAAGAATTAAAGTACCAACGATTAGTATTAGGAACTCGACTCCACACTGAGCAATCAAAATAGGTGCGTAAATTATTTGGTGGTGTTGGTTTATCCCACTGTTTAAAAATATAGTAATCTGCATAAGGACTATTAGGATCATTCAAAGCCGCTTTAAACCAGGGATGTTCATCAGAAGAGTGATTTAAAACCAGATCTAGTAATATTTTTATCTCACGCTTATTTGCTTCACTAATAAGTCTGTCTAATGCCTTATTATCACCAAAAATAGGATCTACAACGGAATAATCAGCAATATCATAGCCATTGTCTTTCATAGGAGATTTAAAGATGGGACATAACCAAATAACATTCGTACCTAATGACTGAATGTAATCTAGTTTCTCAGTGATCCCAGCTAAATCTCCGATACCATCACCATTACTATCATAATAGCTCTTAGGATAAATTTGATAGACAACCGCTTCCTTCCACCAAGCACTAGACATATGCACCTCACAGAAATAATAAATTAATTGTGGAACTGTTCCATATATTTACTATAAGCACTAAAATTTGAGATAAGCGAATAAACATATAAAAATGTGAAATAGCTCATATTAAAAAAACACAATTACCTCAGTAACTGTGCTTTTAACATAATCACATTGAGATATATTAAGAGTTCAACTTACTTAGAGGAACAACTGGATATTCAATGGCCGGGATCCGAGATGTCGCAAAAAGAGCAAATGTCGCCGCAAGCACTGTTTCAAGAGCGCTAAATAACAGTGGTTACGTTTCACAAGCCGCACGAGAAAAAATAAGGAAAGCCGTAGAAGAATTAGATTATATTCCTGATACGTGGCTAAGAAACTTATACCAACAGAAAAGCGCTGTAGTTGGCGTAATTATTAATAGCCTTGAATACCCTTATTTTGCGACAGTAACGCGTTTCATTGAACAAAAACTCGCTGAAAATGGCTATAGCATGATGTTGTGTGCAACTCAAAATAGCAAAGTACGTGAGCGTATTTTCTTTGATATGCTAAAACGAGGTCAGATTGACGGTATTATTGCAGAGTATCTGGTACTTGATGATAAAGAGTATCAACATATCCAAAAGCCTGTCGTTACATTAGATAGACACCTTGTTGACATTCCTCTGGTCTGTTCCGATCACTCAACTGGCGGCAAATTAGCAGCAGAACATCTGATTGAAAAACAGTGTAAAAAAATCCTTTATATTGAAGATAATTCTAGCTATCTTGCCTCTACGCCATCTTATAAAAGCTGCTTAGCATTTAAAGAAACACTAAATAATGCGGGTATTACGCCTATCCCTTGCAGAGTCAATTGGAAAGAAGAAGAAAAAGATTATTTCCATACTTTTGCAAAAAAAACACTTACACTCCATCCTGATGTAGATGCCATTTTTGCTGCAGATATTCCTGCTATCGCGCTGTTCAATGAAGCATTAAGACGAAATATTACAATTCCAGAACAATTGAAAATTGTTGCTTATGATGGCAGCCCTTGGTTAAAACAAACTC
Organism: Proteus hauseri; assembly: GCF_004116975.1. Classification (NCBI taxonomy): domain Bacteria; kingdom Pseudomonadati; phylum Pseudomonadota; class Gammaproteobacteria; order Enterobacterales; family Morganellaceae; genus Proteus; species Proteus hauseri. The sequence continues at coordinate 1,257,155 of NZ_CP026364.1, forward strand.
TTAATACACTAACCTGTATTGAACAACCTTTTGAACAATTAGCACAAAAAAGTGTAGATATCATTACTTCTCTTATTGAAAACAAAATAATCACAGAAAAAGTGACCGTATTACCGATTCAATTTATTCAAGGTGAAAGTAGTTAAAACATCTATTATGAACTCAATTATTCCTTTATTGCCTCTCAGTTATAGAGGCAATAAAAAACGTTATTAATTCAACTCTTGTAATAATCTTGTATTGAGATACAGCTTTTCACGACCAACAATCATTTCTTCCAATACACCAATTTCAACCAATTGTTTGAGATATATTGATGCAGTTTGCCGCTTAGCTATACCATGTTGAACAAGATTATCAATCCGGCAATATGGCTGTGTAAAAAGAACTTGAATTAGCTCATGAGTATATATTTTAGGAAGATTTTCACGCACATAATGAATTGTTTCTTCCATTAATTTACGTATAGATAATATTTTACTTGTTGTCCATCGAGATGTATTTTCAACAGCCTTTAACATAAATAATATCCAAGATCCCCAATCACCTTCTTCTGTCACTTTACGTAAAAGCAGGTAGTAATCATCACGCTTTTCTAAGATAAAGCGAGATAAATAAAGAATGGGTAATGTAAGTAATTCGCTTTGAATTAAATACAAAATATTGAGTATTCGCCCCGTTCTGCCGTTCCCGTCAGGGAATGGGTGAATGCATTCAAACTGATAATGTGCAATAGCCATTTTTACTAATGGATCTAAATCATCTTCGTTGTGTATAAAACGCTCCCAGTTTGACAGCAAATTACGAATAGACTCTTCACCCTCTGGTGGCGTATATACCACCTGCTGATTCTGATCACGTAATACAGTACCTGGGGTTTTTCTTATATCAGTTTGTATTGCACGTAATTTGGTACAGATAGCTATCGCAGTATTAGTACAAAGTGGATAGGTTTCAAGATGAGTATAACCATCATAAAGAGCAGTACGATAACGAAGCGCTTCTTTAATTGCAGGATCTGCGCCTTCTTCATGATCAATATACTGAAAAAGCTGATCACTGGTTGTGACAATATTTTCAATACGTGAAGAGTCTTTTGCCTCCAATATAGGAAGAATATTTATCAATAATTCCTGATCAGGAATTAACTCTCCCGCTGTTTTCAACTCAGCAATTGCTGAGCGCGCATTGATGCACGCTTTCAATATTTCACGTGTTTCAATGAGTTCCAGATCTGGTGGCAATAGTGGTAGATCGTTATAGGGTATTTTAGAAGACCAGCTCATATGTTTATAAAACTCATTTATATCGACATATAGCTATAATATGTCGATACCATAAACATGTCACGCCATTATGTTTATAAAAATCTATTTTATCGACATATCGCCATAACATGTCGATACCATAAACATGTCACACCATTATGTTTATAAAACTCATTTATATCGACATATCGCCATAACATGTCGATACCATAAACATGTCACACCATTATGTTTATAAAAATCCATTTTATCGACATATCTCCATAACATGTCGATACCATAAAAAAACGCCAAAGAAAGTTTCCCTTCTTTGGCGTTTTATTGGATTATGTTTTACTCAAAATTGAGTAAAAACTATCGCCTTATTTTGCAGGACGAACTGCAATAACTTCAATCTCTACACGCCATGCTGGATTAGCCAGTTTTGCGATTTGGAAAGTTGAACGTGCTGGCAGTTGGTCAGTTTTCGAAGCATCAAAGTACTTAGAATAACCATCCATAAAGCCTTTAAAGTCCATCTCGCCTTTAGTTTCTTCACCACCAACTAGGAAGACTTGCATTTTAACAACGTCTTTCATGTCTAGGCCAAGTTCTTTCAGGTGAGTTTGGATTTGCTCTAACACACTGATAGTTTGCTCTTCAGTGTTACCATAAGAGGCTAATACGCCTTCTGGCGCGTCTGCTGATTTTTTAGCAGGCACTTTACCACTTAAGAAAACCAGATTATTACCTGCGCTCACTTCAACTGATTCAGAAATAGGCATGCCGTTTAATTTATGGTGCACAACACCCTCCGCATTTGCACTTGCTACACCAAAAACAAAAGGCAGAGCAACAAGTAAACTTTTATAGCGCATAGAAACTCCTTAACGTGTTAAATATACAGTAAAACAAGGGGTTATTTACTACTTAAAGCGATCCATACTAAATGGTGTAGGATCAATAATCGGTGTTTTACCAGTCACAATATCTGCTGTCACTTGACCCGCAGCAGGACCTTCGGTCATACCCCAAACAGTCGCAGTGTTAATAACTAGTCCTGGGTATTCTTTAACTTCAGAAATAATTGGCAGTTCATCTGCGGTTGGGCTTACGACTGCACCCCAACGTTCAACAACTTGCGATTTTTCAAATACTGGGAACTCAGCTTTCATTCTTTGGAATACCGCATCTAAGTGCTCAGTATTTTGCGTTGCTGTGGCAACACGGTACTGTTCAAACGGTGTTTTCTCATCCAATTTCCATGACGTTGGCATTTTGAATGAGTTAAATAAGTCATCACCAATAGAGAATTCTAATGGAAGCTCGCCACCGGCTAATAAGTGTAGGAACTTAGGCCCTAACAAGAAGCTATCTTTAACGATAGAGCTGGTGAAAATGCGCGGTGCAACAGCATAAGTACCATCAGCTTGTTCACGGAAGTGAATGCCATTAGGTAAATGCACGTTACCTCGTGGTGCACCTGGAACGCCTGATACACGTTGTTGTGATAAGTAAACATTCAGTGTTGGAATATCAACACCCATATTACCCATAAATAAACGTGACCAAATACCACCAGCAAGAACAACATTGGATGTTCTGATAGAACCTTTTTCAGTTACCACATCAGAAATTTTACCGCCCGCGGTTTCAATGCCTCTTACTGCGCAATTAGTATAAATTTTAACACCGATTTGTTTAGCGTATTGCGCTAATACTGGTGTACCTGTTTCTGGGTCAACAGATCCTGAATCTTCTTCAAATGCAGCGACAGTCCAAGGTGTTTGAGCATCAACTAAACGTTTAGATAATTCTTCGCCCTTAATAATTCTTGTATTTAATGGGACGTCAAATCCTGCGGTTTCTTCTGCTTGTTTAATCCACGCTTGTGCACTTGCAAGCGCTTTCTCATCAGCAAGTGCTTCTACACGGCCTTGTGTACGATAACTGGTATCAGCACCAATTTTTTCGTTCATGCCGCGCCATAAAATTTTTCCATAATGATGTAGGGGGAAAATTTCTGGTGATGTTTGATAGCTAATAATTTGGCTGTATGCACGGCCTGATTGCTCACCCGCAATTTGGCCTTTTTCTAAAATAGTGACACTCATGCCACGTTCAGCAAGGTTGATAGCGGTCATGATACCTTGAATACCGCCACCAATAATAACTGCATCTGATTCTTTAGGCAGAGCACCCTCAGTACCTTCTACAAACAATGCTCTTGATTTAGCTTCAACGAATTTACCATCTCGGCGAACCATTGGAACTAAAGCGGCACCGCCAGCTAATACGCCCGCAGCACCAACACCTAAAAGCAGTTTTCTCCTTGAAATTTTCATCTTCTACCTCAGTAATGGCCTTACCATTTATATTGTTATTAGACTGAATATTAGAATACTTATAGTATCAATAATTTATTATATTGTTAACAGTTATAATAATTTGTTAACCATTTCCAGTAATAACAATAACTGCAGATACATTATGGTTACGTAATTAGGCCATCCGTGTAAAAGATCATTAATAAAATGATCTGTATTTAAAAAATAATTTTCTATTCAATGATAAATAAAGGAAAGATTAGCAAGAGAGCGAAAGCGAGAAAAAAATGAGCCGTCTATTTTGTTAAATAATTGCAACAAATAAGCTAAGAATAAGAGTAAAGTTTTGTTTACAAAATAGGCGAAATTATCGCACGATTAGATAAATAAAAAGCAGATATCAACAATGTAATATCTGCTTTTAAGGAAACTAAGTCGTTATAACGGGGGGATCAGCGCATTGTGACAAATTCTTCAGCGGCTGTTGGGTGAATAGCGACAGTATCGTCAAAGTCTTTCTTCGTTGCACCCATTTTTAGTGCAACAGCAAAACCTTGTAACATCTCATCCATACCAAAACCAATACCATGAATGCCGACAATTTTCTCTTCAGCACCCACACAAACGAGTTTCATACGACATGGCTGGCGATGACGAGTAACTGCACTATACATCGCAGTAAACGAAGATTTATATACTTTCACCTGATCTTCACCAAATTGCTCAATAGCTTGTGGTTCTGTTAATCCCACCGTGCCAATTGGTGGATGACTAAAGACGACAGTGGCAATATTCGAGTAATCTAAATGCTCATTCGGTTTATTATTAAATAAACGTTCAGATAAACGACGACCAGCAGCAACAGCAACAGGCGTAAGCTCCACAGCACCGGTATTATCACCAACAGCGTAAATACCTTTCACATTGGTATTTTGGAACTTATCAACATTGATATAACCTTTGTCATTAAGCTCAACACCTGTCACCGCAAGGTTAAGATTATCCGTGGCAGGCTCACGGCCAATTGCCCAAATTAGAGTATCAACCGTCTGCTCTGTACCATTCTCTAACTGCAATGTTAGGCTACCATCTGCATTTTTAATAACCGCTTTTGGTATCGCATGGGTATGTAATTTAGGTCCTTCAGCTTCCATCACTTCTAAAAGCGTGTCGACAACTAAAGGATCAAAACTACGTAAAGGAGCATGTTTGCGCACAAATAAATGCGTTTCGCTGCCAAGTGCATTAAGTACGCCAGCCAGCTCTACTGCAATATAACCTGCACCCACAATAGCAACACGTTTTGGTAATGCTGCAAGTTCAAAGAAACCATCAGAGTTAATACCATATTCCGCACCTGGAATATTAGGTTGAACAGGGCGCCCCCCTGTTGCAATCAGTATATTATCTGCAGTTATCTTTTCTCCATTGACTTCGACAGTATGCGCATCAATAAAGCGTGCAAAACCTTGGATAACATCTACTTTATTGTTACCTAACACACGATCATATGATTGATGAATGCGATCAATATACGCTGAGCGACTACTGATTAATGTATCCCAATCAAAACGATTTACTGTAGTGTCGAAACCGTAGTCTGGACCATATTGATGAATAGCTTCAGCAATTTGCGCTGCATGCCACATCACTTTTTTAGGAACGCAGCCCACGTTAACACAAGTGCCACCCAAAGCTTTTGCTTCAATCAATGCACATTTTTGGCCATACATCGCAGCACGGTTTATTGATGCGATACCGCCGCTACCACCGCCAATGGCGATATAATCGTAATGTTTGCTCATCGTTTCTCTAATCCATTTATCTGTAGAAAAATAGGTAACTAACAGCCTAAGTGTTACACATTATAAAGTCTATTATGACAAATTTTGTGATATAGGACGTCAGGTTTTAGCTTTTACAGTAATAGGTAAAAACCGTGATAAACAACGGTTACTCCGGTACAACCCATTCAACTAATGTATGCCCAATACCTTCTGGCACTAATGTTTTATGTAACCAAGGTAGTATGGATTTCATTTGTGATTCTAGTTTCCAAGGTGGATTAATGACTATCATGCCAGATGCTGTCATTCCTAATTGATCACTATCCGGTTTTACTGCCAGCTCAATTTGCAAGATTTTGCGAATACTGGTTGATTGTAGTTCTTTTAGCATACGCTTAATTTGTTGGCGGTGGACAACGGGATACCAGATTGCATAAGTCCCTGTAGCAAAACGTTTATAACCCTCGACAACGCCGCTTATTACCGCAGAGTAATCTTGTTTTAACTCATAAGGTGGATCAATTAATGCGAATCCACGACGACTTGCTGGCGGTAATTTTGATTTTAATTGGCCAAAACCATCTTCACGAGCAACACGAACGCGATCATCGCGAGAAAACTCAGTACGTAACATTGGAAAATCAGTTGGATGCAGTTCTGTTAACGCTAATGAATCATATTCACGTAATAATTTTGCAGCTAATAAAGGTGAACCAGGATAATAACGTAGTTCATCTTTTGAATTTAACGCACCCACAACTTCTAAATAAGGAAGGATAAGTTCAGGCACCTCTTCTTGCTGCCATAAACGTGCGATACCTTCTAAATATTCGCCAGTGCGACTCGCATGAGCATTGGTCAATTGGTAACGTCCAGCGCCAGCATGAGTATCAAGATAAAGAAACGGTTTTTCTTTCTCTTTTAACGACTCAATAATAAGGGTTTGAACAATATGTTTTAAAACATCAGCGTGGTTACCAGCATGGAAACTATGGCGATAGCTCAGCATTCTTTATCTTCCGTTAGAAATGGGTATAGCAAAGTAATTAACTTACTCTGAAAAGAGTTATGCTGCTAAGTGTATCAGAAAAAACCGAACTTCTTTATTGAAAGCGAAAGAATCATTGTGTCTTGATTTTCAACCGTTATGATGAATGATTATTTAACTTAAGTCAGAAAGGGAAAATTATGAGAAAAATATTTTTTGCAGTAATCGCGTTTAGTATGGTGGCGAGTAGTGCATATGCAAATACCTCGGTGAATGGTTGTGAGATAAAGAAGCAGAATATTCAGCGACAAATAGAATACGCTAAAGCTCATGGTAACCAATATCGTTTACAAGGATTAGAGCGAGCTTTACAAAATGTTGAACGCTATTGCACACCTGAGAAGGTAGTCGAAAATACCCGCCTTGAACTACGTGAAAAACAACTTGATGTAAAAGAGCGAGAGCTTGAATTACAAGAAGCACAACTTAAAGGTGATGCTGATAAAATTGCAAAACGAGAAAATAAGTTAGCAGAAGCAAAAGTAGAACTTAAAGAACTTGAAAATGAGTTAAATTTACTTACCAAATAATAGCCATAATTATAATTGCTGCTCTCTTAATAAATAGAATGATAAGTGAGTAGCAATTTATTCTATTAATCCTAAACTTATTTTTTTAATAACAATGTTGGTTTTATTAATCGGAAGTAAGAAGTGATATCTCCACTTAAGAGAACATCATCTACACTTAAATCAACACAAAACAATAGACTGCTAAAATTACAAACTAATTATAATAAGTGTAAGATATGTAACATTAATTAAGCTATGATATTTTTTAGTAAAATCTATAGTAACATGACTAATTCATTGAAAGTGGACTGATTTAATTAAAGAGGATATATGTCAGAAGAGAGACAGGAACAAACATCAAAAGAAAAAACTCAACTGACTCAACCTATTAAAAAAGGGTTAGAAAAAGGGCTTCATAATGGGAAAAAAGCAATTGGGTTAGGAATAAAAATAACCAATTTTATTACTAATATTCCGTTTATTGCACATCTTATTCGTGCCGCAGAACGCTTTACTGACAGAATGGGAAACCAATTTGGTGCAGCTATCACTTATTTCTCATTTTTATCATTAATTCCTATACTCATGCTCTCTTTTGCATGTGCGGGTTTTATTTTAGCATCAAACCCAGATTTGTTAGCAAAACTGATTACGGGCGTTGCAAATAGTATTGATGATCCCACCTTAGCATCAACAGTTCAGCAAAGCATAGACACCGCCGTGCGCCAACGTACTACCGTCGGTTTGACTGGACTAGCTATCGCACTTTACTCCGGTGTTAATTGGGTTGGTAATTTACGCCAAGCTATTTTGGCACAATCTCGTCCGATTTGGGAACGTAATACAGAAGAACAAGAAAAAATCTACTTTCGTTATTTTCGTGATTTTTTAGCGCTGATTGGCTTATTGATTGCACTGATTATCACCATTACATTGACATCAGTAGCAGGCTCCGCGCAAAAAATAATTGTTCATGCACTCGGCTTAGAGGGTATTGAATGGCTTACCCCAGCTTGGACAGTCTTTGGCTTAACTATCTCAATTACAGCAAACTATTTGCTCTTTTTGTGGATACTTTGGATTTTACCTCGCCACCAGCCTCAACGGATATCATTAGTCAAAGGAACATTAATCGCAGCAATTGGTTTTGAGATTTTAAAATCGGTTATGACCTGGATGCTACCTAAAATTGCAAGTTCACCTTCCGGTGCTGCTTTTGGTTCGGTGATCGGATTAATGGCTTTTTTCTACTTTTTTGCACGATTAACACTATTTTGCGCTGCTTGGATTGCAACTGATGGACCAAATATGCGAAAAGAACAGTTATCTGAAGCGTCATCAGTATCTTAAATTTATGATAAAACTACATCGTTAACTATATGGGTAACACTGTGCATTAACCACCTATTAAATAACGTAATAAGGAAAAAATAATGCCATACGTTAATATCAAAATTACACGAGAAGGTGCAACAGCCGAGCAAAAAGAGCAACTTATTGCAGGTGCAACACAACTTTTAGTGGATGTATTAGGTAAAAACCCCGCAACAACTGTTGTCGTTATTGATGAGGTTGATACCGATAATTGGGGAATAGGCGGTAAAACGGTGACTGATTTACGAGCAGCAGCAAAAAATAAGTAATCTCAACATATAAATATTAAGGGGTGCCAAGTACACCCTTTTTTCTGACCAATTTCCTGACGGATAAGGAAGTGATTAATGGTTCAATCAATTACTGATGCTTTTCATGCTTTACCCTCATCAAGCGCCATCTATATTATGGGTGAAGGTGTTAAGTATCCTTTCGGTATAGCACATGGATTTGCTGATGAAAGCACCAAGAAGAAATTAACCGTCGATACACCTTTTCGCATCGCAAGTAATACGAAAACATTTTTAGCTGCGGCATTTTTACGTTTATGGGAGCAAGATGCACTTTCGTTAGATGATGATATAACTAAATATCTCAGTTCAACCTATCAACAAACATTATCAGAACTTGGATATGACCTAAAAACCATCACACTTCGTCATTTATTAAGCCATAGTAGCGGTTTATTTGATCATGCTAATGAAACTTACCTTGAAGAAGTTATTAAAAATCCTTCACATCAATGGACTCGTGAAGAACAAATAACACATTATGCTCAGCAAGGTTTTCCCATTATTCCCGCAGGAAAGCGTTTTATTTATTCTGATACTGGTTATATTTTGCTTGGTGATATTCTCTCTCAATTCACCCAAAAAAATATGGCCACCTCAGTGAGAGAGCTACTCCATTTTCAAGACTTAGATTTATCTCAAATCTGGTGGGAATCATTAGAAACATCACCAACGCATGCAAAACCTCGCGCAAGACAATTTACAGGCAAACATGAAGGTACATATATCAATGCCTCTATGGATGCATTCGGCGGCGGGGGATTAGTCATGACAACACTCGAGCTTGCTAAGTTTACAGCGGATTTATTTGAAGGCCGCGTTTATACCCATTCCACAACATTAAAAGAGATGTATTGGCAAGGTAATCATACTGGTGCAGCTAATTATCGATTAGGTTTAATGGCCGAAGATACAGAGTTAGGTACACTTTATTATCATCTTGGTTATTGGGGATCTGCTGCTTATTATTTACCAGAAAAGCGTATTGCTATAGCCGGATTTATCACACAACGTAATGATCGTGAAGCACTCATTGCTATTATTAAAGAAGCATTTAAGCGCCTTTAATTCAAAAAAAGCCGAAAATATAATTAACATATTTTCGGCTTTTCTATATTTTGTCAGCAAACTAAATAATTGATGCTGATTTACCTATTTTTTTGCAGATATCGCTGGTTTTACAGTTTCAGAATCGACCACAGGTGCGGGCGCTATTGCTGTATTAGGCTGAGCTTCACGAATAATTGCTGATTCAGGATGAACTTGTTTTTCAAACTGAATACGCAACTCACCTAAATTAACCGTTGGTGTCTCACCACTTTGAGTTAATACAAAAGTAATATCCTCAGATAAAACTTTAGATAACTCTTGGTTCAACATTTCTTTCGATAAATTTGCTAAAAAAGCTTGGCGCAAACGTTGATATTGCTCAGGTGGAATATCAATAATATTACTTTGCTGAGATAACAAACGTTGATTAATCAAAAGTGCAGTACTGGTTTTTGCATAACGCGCAAATAACTGAGTTAACTGAAGTTGTTTCTCTTGTTGAAGCTCTTGATACAATTCATCACTAATACCCTGATTGCGTAACTTGCCAAGTTCTTCACCAACCCACGATGCAATAACAGGTACATTCGCCGTTGTTGTGTCGACATTAAGTGAGCAACTGGCACGCTGATATTGTACGCGGCAATCAATGTTAACAAGGGTGTTATCTTTCTCTTTTCGTTGCTCAAGGCTACGGCCTAGGTGAACAAAAATCACTTCTCGTGCCAGATCGCTCAACCAGTATTTATTTAATGTGTCCGAATCTTTTACTGGCGACCAATTCAAGTCCCAAATTAAAGAAATTTGGTCGTTAGTGCGCATTGGTTCTTGCACATACAATGTTTCAGGCTTCATATCCGCCAGTACAGGAACGGGAACTGGCGAAACACGTTTTCCATTAAGTGGGGAAAATGCTTGATTAATGCTTTCTGTTAGTAGTCGGTTATCTACGTTACCCGCGACATACAGCGTCATCACATCTGGGGTATACCAACGTTGCTGATAATCAGAAAGTTCTTTGGTATTAACAGAGTGGTTAACGGGTTTACCTGGGTTATGCCCTTTTAAATTAGAACCTTCAAGACGAGCACGCCAAACAGGGTCTTCTATATTAGCAGGGAATGTCACCACAGGAAGCTGTGATTGAACAGCATTACGAACGGAATCTTCTGTATATTCTGCGGGTTTAGCAATACCAGCAAGTAATGCAAACGCATCTTTAAGTAGCTCTGGCTGGTTATTTGGTAAGCTTAGGTTGTAAACCGTAAAATCGTAAGAAACAATCATTGGCGGCAGTGGATAATCAGGATCTAATGCATTTTTCCATAAATTATCGCGTTTAACAGGAGAAAGCCCTGTATTTTCTAATACACCTAATTTTGAAACCAGTGATGAAAAACCTGTCTCATTTGATTTTTCGGATAATGAGCCAGTATTCACCAACAGACGAATTTGTATGCGGTCATTAGGACGTTGTGGGGTTTGTAGTATTTGCCACTGAAAACCATTTGCTAAACGCCCTTCTTGCCACGCAGGATCAGGCTGCAAAGCTTCAGCTTGAACTTGGCAAACAACAGCGCCTAACATAACGCTTCCTAATAAAACTCGTGTAATTACACCCTGCATGTGAACCTCTTTTTATTAATCCTTGGTATTAAACCACTTATGAGGTTTAACAATAAGTGCCAGAAGACATGTTAGATGTTTAATGTCTATTTTTATATTTGTCATTCTTAATCACCATAAAATCATAAAACTAAACCACGATAGAGATTAGACTCATTGTGGCATCAGAAGGTTCAGACCTTTGGTAATTTTTGATCAGATTTTTGATGATTATATCCTTTAACCAACAAACCAATTTCATCATCACGATGAGATTCTGTGCAAGATAATGCAGATACCTGATTATCTTGATTAAGCGTAACCGCAATTTTACGTAATGGTTTTATCACAATACGATTAATACACCAACTGATAGCAACGGTTAAAGTTAGCCCCATCAGTAAATAAGTGGTGAGCATTAATGCGACAGTATTACTGGCAAAACGATAAAAGCGATTAGTATCCGCTTGTAAAATAAGGTGACCTGTATAGGACTTATCATCTGTTGCAGTTATTCCTAACGGCTGTAAAGGAATGGAAATTTCAACAGGAATACCAAAAAGCCACTGTGAAAAATCAGAAACTGGTTTTTTAGGCGCAAAATCAAGGTTTAACACCTGAGTATTTTCTGGTTGCATAACAATCGCTTTACCCAGAATACCGGTTGTTTTTAATCCCACAATCAGTTGCTTAGCTTCGTTTAAATCTGAACGCAATAATGCATTTGCAAGTGGTTGCTGAATACTGACTCCGGCATTAAAAAGCTGATTTTGATAATCATCACGACGTTGATCAATCAAATAAACAAGTTGAATACTGATAAAAATAGCAATAGTCACCAACGTGACGCCCGCTACTGCGGCCATCTGTTTTATTGTTAATGAACGTTTAAGGTGAGGTTTCATCACAGCTATTTCCAGTAAACACACTTGAACAATAATGATTATACTGTATTTTTTTGTTTGTGTATCATTCTTCAATAAAGAAAATATCGCTATAAAGATAGTCCATTCGTTTAGACGAAGTAATATTAATAATAAGCGTCAAATATTCTAGTAAAGTAACCAATAAAAAATAATAAAATAGCTTAAACATAGATTCTATCCCTTATTTATTTTACAGTTAATTTACTTTTTTTTAATAAAAAACATAAATAACCAAAAAACACTACCCCTATCTTAAATTAAAAATCACTTAATTAAATCAACCTAATTAAATTCTATAATAAGCAAATTTAAATACTAAATTTACTTATTTATTGCGTTCCATTAATAAATTAATTTTTTAAACTGAGGCATATTTAATAAGAAAATAAATATAAACATAAGAAATAATAATATTATTAAAATCACTCTATTATTAAAATTAAATAAAATATTTATTAAATCGATAGATAAAAAATAAGAGCAATATGAAATATCATATTGCTCTTATTTTATCAAATCTATACTTTTTTATTTAATGCTCTGCATTATCCTGTTCAACAGCAAAACAGGCAATTAACTGACCATCATATTCTTTCAATGTTGGCTGTAATTGACTGCAAATACCAAATGCTCGGCGACAACGCGCTGCAAACGCACATCCTGGCGGAGGATTTAATGGACTAGGTAATTCTCCTGTCAGTTTAATTCTCTCACGGCGTAATTCTGGTGTTAATCTTGGCGTTGCAGATAATAAAGCTTGCGTATAAGGGTGTTGAGGGTTTTCAAAAATCTGGGCTTTCGTACCTTTTTCAACACAGCGCCCTAAATACATCACTATCACTTCATCAGCAATATGTTCAACAACGGAAAGATCGTGGGAAATAAAAACATAAGAAAGTCCCATATCACGCTGAAGATCCATCATTAAATTCAACACCTGTGCACGAACAGAGACATCAAGTGCAGAGACCGGCTCATCAGCAACCACAATATCAGGCTCTAACATTAATCCTCGAGCAATAGCGATACGCTGACGTTGTCCTCCTGAAAACATATGAGGATAACGACTGTAGTGCTCTGTTTTTAGACCTACTTTTGCCATCATTGATAATACTTTTTCTTTACGCTGTTGCGCAGTTAACGACGTATTGATTAACAAAGGCTCTTCTAAGATCTGTCCCACTTTTTTACGTGGATTTAGTGATCCATAAGGATTTTGAAAAACGATTTGGATCTTTTGCCGGCGCAGTTTTTCAGCGGTTTTGTCTCTAACAAGCAAATTTTGCCCAAGATAAGAGAGTTCGCCTGATGTTGGGATCTCAATCATGGTCAATAATCGCCCTAGTGTCGATTTACCACAGCCCGACTCACCCACAATAGCCAAGGTTTTTCCACGTTCAAGTTCAAAAGAAACGCCATCAAGTGCTTTAACGGTTTTCTCTTTGGAGAAGATCCCTCCTTTAACGCTGTAATATTTTGCTAAATTTACCGCTTTTAATAAGGGAGTGTGTAAGTTTGAATTATTTTCAGCCATATGTTGGTCTCCCTGTACTATCCAACGGTGTGTGACATTTCACTCGATGTGTTCCTATCTCTTTCAATTCAGGCTCAAGTTGATAACACTCATCATGAGCATAGGGACAGCGTGGATTTAACAAACACCCTGTTGGCCTATCATAACGCCCCGGAACAACACCAGGTAAAGACTCTAGCCGTGCTTTATTCAGCGCAAATTCAGGTAAAGCCCTTAATAAAGCTTGCGTATAAGGGTGTCTAGGCGCTTTAAAAATTTCGGTTGCAAGCCCCGCTTCAACCACTTGCCCTGCATACATCACAATGATGGTATCTGCGGCTTCTGCAACTAAGGCCAGATCATGAGTTATCAGCACCAATGCCATATTTTCTTGCTTTTGCAAATCAAGCAGAAGCTCAATAATTTGCGCTTGAATGGTAACATCGAGTGCTGTTGTAGGTTCATCTGCAATTAATAGCTTAGGACGACAGGCTATCGCCATTGCAATCATCACCCGCTGACTCATCCCCCCTGAAAGTTGATGCGGATAAACATCTAAACGAGAAGCAGGATCAGGAATACCAACTAGCGTTAATAGATCGATGGCTCTTTGCTTACGAGTTCGGCGGCTACCCCCTTGATGCACTTTTAAGGCTTCCATAATCTGGTAGCCCACAGTAAAACAAGGATTAAGGCTTGTCATGGGATCTTGAAATATCATCGCCACTTCAGCACCAACCAGATTACGCCGCTCTGACGCTGAGATTTTCATTAAATCTCGTCCATCAAATTGTAATTCTTGTGCACTCACTCGCCCGGGAAAATCAATCAATCCCATTATTGCCAATGAGCTTACTGATTTACCTGAACCTGATTCACCAACAATACCAACAACTTGCCCTTCTTCCACTTGATAGCTAATACGGTCTACCGCTCGAAACGGAGTATCTTCATCACCAAAGTGAACAGATAATTGATTAATATTTAATAGTGCCATTTTATTACCCCGTTACTGCTTCAATTTTGGATCAAGAGCATCACGTAAACCATCGCCCATCAAGTTAAAGGCCAAAACGGTAAACAAAATTGCTAATCCCGGAAACGTTACTACCCACCACGCACTTTGTGTAAATTGAAGAACATCAGACAACATTGTTCCCCATTCTGGTGTTGGTGGTTGAGCGCCCATTCCTAAAAAGCCCAGTGCCGCCATATCTAAGATGGCATTAGAAAAGCCTAAAGAAGCTTGAACAATCAAAGGAGCAAGACAGTTAGGTAATATATTAATAAACATCTGACGGATCGCCCCTGCTCCTGCCACACGAGAAGCAACAACATAGTCACGATTAACTTCGATAAGCACAGCAGCTCTGGTTAATCGAACATAGTGAGGTAAAGCAACAAAAGTCAATGCAATAGAGGCATTAACAATAGAAGGTCCAAAAATAGCAACCAGTACAAGTGCAAGTAGTAAGCTCGGTAATGCCAACATAATATCAACCACTCGCATGATTGAAATATCCACAATACCGCCGAAATATCCCGCCATTAATCCAAGAATAATTCCAAGAATTAATGAAAGTACTACAACAATACAGCCAACTAATAACGAGAGACGAGCGCCGTACATTAAACGAGACAAAATATCTCGTCCCACATCGTCAGTACCTAAGATAAAACTCCAGTTTCCACCTTCTTGCCAAACAGGGGGATTGAGTAAAAAATCACGAAATTGTTCATTAGGCGCATGAGGCGCTAACACGCCAGCAAGTAAAGCAATTAGCAACATAATAACAATGTAAACCAATCCAACAACAGCACCTTTATTTTGTTTAAAATAGTGCCAAAATTCTTGAAAAGGTGTCATAGGCTCCGGTGCATTGATGACCGGTGTTACTTTATTTTCAGTCATTATGCATTCCTTATTTCTTATGACGGATGCGAGGATTCACGATGCCATATAGAACATCGACTAGAAGATTGACAAAAATAATCATCGTCGCAATTAATAACACGCCGCCTTGCACCACAGGGTAATCACGACGTTGAAGTGCATCAATTAACCAGCGACCTAATCCTGGCCATGAAAAAATGGTTTCAGTTAAAATCGCGCCAGCTAACATCGTTCCAACTTGTAATCCGATAACAGTCACAACAGGTAACATCGCGTTACGTAAGGCATGAATAAGGATGACTCGGCCACGGCTTAATCCTTTTGCTCTAGCCGTACGAATATAATCTTCACCTAATACTTCTAGCATTGATGAACGCGTCATTCGCACAATAACCGCAAGAGGAATGGTACCTAATACTATTGCAGGTAAAATAATGTGATGGATGGCATCCCAAAAGTCGCCTTCTTCCCCCCAAAATAGCGTGTCAATTAGCATAAAACCCGTTAAAGGGTAGCTATCATCCAAAAAGACACTGTCATCCAATCTTCCTGATACCGGAGTGAGATCCCACTGCACAGAAACCAGCATAATAAGCATGATCCCCCACCAGAAAATTGGCATAGAGTAACCAGCTAAAGAAACGCTTATCGCAGTATGATCAAAAATAGAACCGCGTTTTACAGCAGCAAGTACGCCAACAGGAATACCCACTGAAACCGCAAATACCATGGCGCAAACACCTAATTCTAGGGTTGCTTTAAAGCGAGGTAAAAACTCATCCCAAACAGCAATTCGACTTTTTAAAGAAATACCTAAATCACCATGAAGAACACCATTTAGGTAGTTCAAATATTGTTGCCATAAAGGTTTATCTAGTCCCAATTCTGCCATTAAATAGGCGTGGCGCTCGGGTGATAAACCACGCTCACCTGCCATAATCATCACCGGATCACCGGGAATAAGATGGACGAAAATAAACGTAAGTAATGTAATTCCGATAAACGTTGGGATCACGAGTCCCAAGCGTTGAAGGATAAATTGCAGCATATCCTAATTCTCTTTTTAGACATCAGCTAAAAGATAGCGCTGATAAATCAGGAGAAATTCCCCTGCGCTCACAGTGTACTGAATGTATTCATTATTATTGAATTACGGTGTCTTCTTATAATCAGCAGACACCGTACTTAAGGCAGTTCAAACGTTATGACATCTCAATTATTTAACTGAAACATTGTCGAAGTGATGCTTTCCTAATGGATCAACCACATAGTTCTCAACTTTTTTGCTGACTGGCTCATAGACTGTAGAGTGAGCAATAATCAGTGCGGGAGCTTGATCATGCATGACCACTTGAGCTTGTTTATACAACTCAACGCGCTTATCGTGATCTGCCGTAATTCGTGCAGGTTGGATTAAATCTTCAAATGGCTTATAGCACCATTTTGAATAGTTAGATCCCTGCTCTTTAGCTGCACAGCTAAATAGTGTGGCAAAGAAATTATCAGGATCACCATTATCCCCCGTCCATCCCATCATTACAGCTTGGTGTTCACCCGATTTAGCACGCTTAAGGTATTCACCCCACTCATAGCTAACAATCTTGGTTTTCACACCAATTTTTTCCCAATCCGCTTGTACCATTTCAGCCATACGACGTGCATTTGGGTTATATGGACGTTGTACTGGCATTGCCCATAAATCGATAGTGAAACCATCAGCAAGACCCGCTTCTTTTAGTAAAGCTTTGGCTTTCTCAGGGTTATATTCATAATCTGTAATATCATCGTTATAACCCCACATAGTAGGTGGTATTAAATTCTTCGCTTTTTGTCCAGCACCTTGATAAACCGCTTCAATAATGGCGTCTTTATTTACAGCCATACTTAATGCTTGACGAACCTTTTGATTATCAAGAGGTTTTTTCTCAACGTTAAACGAGATATAACCGACGTTTAAACCCGGTTGTTCCAATAAATTGATATCGTTATTTTGCTTCATTTTAGCGATATCAGCAGGGTTTGGATAAGGCATCGCCTGACACTCATTTTTTTGCAGTTTTGCATAGCGAACTGAGGCATCAGGAGTAATAGAGAAAACTAAACGATCAATTTCAGGTTTTTTACCCCAATATTGGTCATTCGCTTTAAAAAGAATACGAGAATCTTTTTGGTACTGTAATAGTTGGAACGGCCCAGTACCGATAGGATCTAAATCGACTTTTTCTGGTGTACCCGCTTTCAGCATATTATCTGCATATTCAGCAGAAAGAATAGAAGCAAAGTCCATTGCCATATCAGCAATAAAAGGTGCTTCTGAACGAGTGAGGACGAAACGAACAGTGTAATCATCAACCTTTTCGATCTTCTCGATCATATTGTTCATATCCATTCCAGTGAAGTACTCATAACTTCCACCTGAAACTTTATGATATGGGTGTTTCGGATCCATTTGACGCATAAAGGTATACATAACGTCATCTGCATTAAATTCGCGGCTAGGTTTGAATGTTTTACTGGTATGCCAATTTACGCCCTTGCGTAAGTGAAAGGTATATACCTTACCGTCATCACTCACATCCCAACTTTCAGCTAAGCCAGGAATAATTTCTGTGGTACCTAATTTAAATTCAACTAAACGGTTATAAAGTGGTACCGAGCTTGCATCATAGGTTGTACCGGAAGTAAATAATTGAGGGTTAAAGCCTTCGGGTGAACCTTCAGAGCAATACACCAACGTTTTTGCCTGCACGCCAGCGGAAATAGCTAATGCTAATAATCCGATAGTTGCGGTTAAAATTCCTGCCTGCTTTTTGGAGCTTTTCATCATCACTCTCCGAAATTGTTCTGTTGTGTTTTTTGGCTTCCTATTTTTTAAAACGGAATGCCTTTTTATTTTGTCATTGTTCAATTAACCAACTGAAACCCCTGCCGTCAATAAGGAGCTCTAGGGTAAAAAGAACAAGTTATAAACATAAATTAAACGAATATTGAACAATTATAGGATAATAAAGTGACTCTGCACTCACTTTGCAGTTAATAAAACCACATATTCAGAGATACTTAAGTTAAATGACTATTTTAAAAAAAACGATGATTTGTGATTAACCGCTTAAATATTGAACGAATGTTTTGAAATAAAACAAAGAACTTGGTGATTTATTCTGCTAGTCGAGTTGAATAATCACATAACCAGAAGGTAAATACCCTAATAATTGCAAGGTAAATACAAAGAGAAATAACAACAGACCGATTAACAAATAGCTCTGCTAACAGAGCTACTTTTTTTAGTGATTAACCAATACCTATTAATGAAAAAATAGTGAAAAATAACAAGTTAAATATCATTATCAGAAGTTCCACTGCCCATTAAAATGGAATTGGGAAGAGTGATTTGATTTTTTATTTGGCATTAATAAAGGAATTCCATAAGAAAATTGATAACTCAATTTTTGAAAACTTCCTTCTAGCCCCAACGCAATACCCACTAAATATTTTTTTTCATTATGGAAAATATTTCCACGAGCCTCTGAAACAGAGCCATAATCTAAGGCAGAAAAAAGGATCTGATTATTAATGGGGGTTATCCAAGATAATTTTTGTCGAAATAGAAATTGATTTTCGGCTGAATATCCTTGGTCTGGAGAAAAACCATATACACTATAAAACCCACCAATAGTGCTTTTATCTAACAAGCCATCAATAGCAGATTTTGTGAGTTGTATATTAATATTTGGCTGATAAAACAGTTGTTGAGACGCAATAGAAAATGGGATCACACTATCAAGATTAAAATTAAAAATAGGTACACCATTAACCGATTTTATTGGCGAAAGACGTGCGCCCTTCAAGGGAATACTCTGTTTATAATTAAACTTGACGTGAATATTTCCGCCTCGTTGAAAACGATAATTTTGTTCAATACTTGCAGTAATATAAGGGCTACGACGAGTATGCACAGATATTTCTTTATTTAAGATACGATTATTATAAGTATAATATTGCAACCCTCCCATCAGTGTAACAGTCCGTTGCGAAGAGGGTCGAAAGAAACGCTGTACTTCAAAAGACAGATGCTGTTGCTGAGTTGTCTGTAATTTAGTGTCCCTTTCTATAATTTTATTTTTAGATTTAATATTGTAGCCAAACAATGAAAATCGCCAATAGTGATAAGGTACTTGTAGAAAGAAAATCTGTTTACTAATTCCTTGAAGCTTCATTTTATCTATGTTGCTAGAGAGAATAATACTAGCAGAATCATTCAGTTGAAATAAATTCCCAAAGCTAAATCGAGCAGTACCAAACCAATCGCCATAACTTTTTTGCTCTCTATTATGGATAGCTAGTGAGCCATTAAAAGTACGCTTACCTATGTGATTAATTGAAATTACCGTTTTTTTATTTTCTTTATTATTCTCATTTGGAGAGGCCGCTTTTAATTCAATTTTCACATCACTATTTGGTTTATCTTTCAGATTCGCGATGCCTTGTTCAATATCGCGAATATTTAATACCTCACCCGCTTTCACCGGCATTGCTTGCGAGATTAAATAATGTTTTGTCGATTTGTCAGATATTACTGCATCAACCATTCCTGCTTTTAAAGTAATATCTAACAGCTCTCGATCTGCGAATAAATTTACTTCACCCACTTCGCTGGTTACATATCCTGCATCATAAAGTATCGCATTTAAGATATTTATATCTTGTTCTAATAACGCTTCAAAATGGCAATATCCTTCTAATTGCTGTTTCCACTGATTAAATGCTCGCTGAATTGAATACTGATTAAATACTTTTTGATTATGTAGAATCACATTTTTAATAGGAAAGCATTGGGGAGAAGATGAGGAAAAATGAATCTCTTTAGAATGAGAAAGCTGAGGGGAAGAACCTTTATCTTGTTGTATGTCTTCCTTTCTAAACATATCTTCTGATGGAATGGAAAACGTTGTTGGTGCAATAGTCTCATTCCCATCAGCAAAAGAAGTGCTGTGATAAACAAAAAAAATACCAGTAATTAAGATAAGTAACCCAATATGCATCCACTTTATACTCTTATGCAGGAAAATAGGGTGCTAGATATAAGGTAAATAAGAGAACATTAATTTAGGAAAAACGTCATTTTAAATTAAAGGCGAAAACGAGATGAAAAATGAATGTTTTTTAGTAGAGAGGTTTACATTTTACTGAGCTAGAAATGACAAAACCCCGCTTTAAAAGCGGGGTTTTTAATATGGTCGGCGAGAGAGGATTCGAACCTCCGACCCACTGGTCCCAAACCAGTTGCGCTACCAGGCTGCGCTACTCGCCGAAATCGAGGTGCATCTTACTGCCAGAAGCCCATGTCGTCAATACTTTTTTACTAAACCCTGATCGTTCGTATGGTTTTCAATCAAAACGATTGATTTTTAACTTTTTTATCATCATTAGCGGCCATTTTAACATTTAAATTTTACTGGCTATGCTTTACATGACTTCTTTACACCAACAAGAAAAATAGAAGAAAAATGACAAAATTATTCCTTAATCTTATCGTTTCTTTTATTCGATTTTTATATAATTGTCTTATGTCAAATAAGGTGGGTTGTTTAGAGAATGAAATCACTATGGTGGGGTGTTGCATTGTTGCTATTATCAACAACACTTTCAGTTCAAGCGTCAACAGCACACACATGCCGTGTTTATTTTCAAGAAGCAGATAAATTTCTTGCGTATATTTCTACTCGTGATGATTTAAAGCATAACATGCCAGAAATTAGCAGTAACTTTGAACAAAATAAAAAGCAGATAAGTGCCGCTTCCTTAGCAAAGCAAAAAGAGATATGTGAAAAAGGAATGCAGGAATTAAAAAGTCTAAATGAAATGTTTGGACCTAAAGAAATCATCTCTAAAAAATAAAAAAATAACAAATAATGGCTAAATTAATTATTTATTTTTTAGCCATTATTTGCGATTAATTCTTATTTTCATGAGTGACATTACTTGTATTAGTGCTATCGAGTTTTTTGATACGTTCTTTTGGTGAGTTATCACTCTTATCATCAGATATTGTGTAATAATCATAAGGTAACAATAACGTATCTAATATTGCACTAAATGGGAAATCAAGAATAACTAATGGCTTTATTGCCCAGCCTGTTTCCTCATCAGAAAGCATACTTACGTTATTTTTAGTGCCAGAATAAAGATCTTTATTAGGCCCAGCATGGGTCATGACACTAGAACAGCCCGTAAGCGATGTCATAAAAAGGGTTATTAAGGTTAATTTTTTAGTCGTTCTGTATATCATAAGGCACCTATAAAATGACAATAAGGAATCAACTCCCTTTAACATATAGTTAAACCTGTTTTCTCCTATAGAACAAGAGAAAGATGATGTAAAAGATCTTATTTTAATAAAATTTAGATTCATTAATTATCACACTATGTTAATTAATTTTAGTTAATAACGGCACAGTAATATAATTTATTATTATGTTTCACTAATATTAAATTTCAACCCTATTTATTTTAAATACATGTTTAACCTATTTATTTATCTTTCTTATTTTTTTGATCTGCTTATATGCTGAATTTGTGCGATAAGACACAGTGGTTTTCTTATATTTTTGCCAAAATAAGTTTATCTCTTTTTAGTTATTATCATAACGTTTCTTTTCCTTATTTATGTTAATTGAAACAGGATGTACTTTTTATGAGTGATATTGCATTAACGATGGTAATGTTGTCATTGGCAGGCGCTCTAGGACTGTGGATTGGTAATATCAAAATCTACCGAGTTAGTTTAGGAATAGGCGGTGTATTATTTGGCGGTATTATTATCGGCCACATTGCTCAACGTTATGACCTATTACTTAATGCTCAAATGCTACATTTTATTCAAGAGTTTGGGCTTATTTTGTTTGTTTATACTATAGGGATCCAAGTTGGTCCCGGATTTTTTTCCTCTTTACGTGTGTCTGGTTTGAAACTAAATGCATTTGCTATCTTAATTATTCTGCTTGGTTCAATCATTACCGCCTCTATTTACCGCCTATTTGATGTCCCTTTGCCTATTATTTTGGGTATTTTTTCTGGGGCTGTCACTAACACCCCGTCCTTAGGAGCAGGTCAGCAGATACTCACCGACCTTCATGTTGATCCCACTACAATAGGGCAAATGGGAATGGGCTATGCAATGGCATACCCAATGGGGATTTGCGGCATTCTATTAATTATGTGGTTAATTCGTGTCTTTTTTAAAGTTAATATTGAACAAGAGGCAAAAGTATTTAGTAGTTTGCAACATAGTGCTAAAGATGCGCTACACACCATTAATATTGCAATAAAAAATCCCAATTTAGATGGATTGTTAATGCAAGATATTCCTTTACTTAATGAGGATGCCATTGTTTGCTCTCGTTTAAAACGAGGTGACAATATTATGGTACCAATGCCTTCAACTATCATACAGTTGGGTGATTTACTTCATATCGTGGGTTCAAAAGAAGATCTAAATAAAGTACGCCTTGTATTAGGTGAAGAGGTTGATGCCTCTCTCTCAACATCGACAAACTTATTACAATCCGTTCGAATCGTTGTTACCAATGATTCTGTATTAAGTAAGCGCTTAAAAGATCTTGATCTAAAAAGAAAATATGATGTGGTTGTCACTCGACTCAATCGTGCTGGTATTGATCTTATTCCTAGTAATAACAGCGCATTACAGTTCGGTGACATTCTTAATATTGTTGGTCGTCCTGAATCCATAGAGGCAATCACCGTATTATTAGGTAATGCACGCCAAAAATTAGAGCAAGTGCAAATGCTTCCGGTATTTATTGGTATTGGTTTAGGGGTTTTACTTGGGTCAATTCCAATTTTTATTCCCGGTATTCCTGTCGCACTTAAATTAGGATTGGCAGGTGGTCCTCTTGTTGTGGCTTTAATTTTGGGGCGCATTGGTACATTTGGAAAACTTTATTGGTTTATGCCACCTAGTGCAAATCTCGCATTGCGAGAATTAGGTATTGTCATGTTTCTCGCCGTAGTAGGGCTAAATTCTGGTGGGGATTTTATTGATACTCTTGTTTATGGGCAAGGGCTAAGCTGGGTAGGATACGGTATTTTAATCACTTTACTGCCTTTACTGATTGTTGGTGTAATAGCGCGAGTTTTCTTTAAACTAAACTATCTTAGCCTTTGTGGTATGTTAGCCGGTTCAATGACAGATCCACCCGCTCTTGCTTTTGCTAATTCAATTCATAGCTCCAGTGGTGCTGCGGCTCTGTCTTATGCCACAGTTTATCCATTAGCCATGTTTTTACGAATTATCACGCCACAATTAATGGCGATAATAATTTGGACTTTGTAGCAAAAAGAATAAATATATTAACAAGTTGCATTGAATATGTTATCAAAATCACTATTTCACTTAGCAGTGGGATAATTAAGGCACCGAATGGCGCTTATTTAAGCCATAGATTTTATCAATATCTGTTTTAATACTTCCTGTGCTAAGAAATTTAGATTGAGACGGATTGCTAACTTTAGTAATCAATTTCTTTCCGTCAAACTTATGCTCAAAAGTCCTCGTTATTGTCTTTGCCCCTTCTTCTCGCTGAAGGGGCATTTTTATTTTTTATTAAATATTCACTGGCTGATAAGCGTTTTCGATTTCTTCAGCCAGAATTTTTATTCCCTTCTCAATTAATTCTGGTTCAGGCACATAATTCATACGCATACATTGGTGAGCATGTTCCCAAGAATCTTCTAATCCTGGAAAGAAATAATGCCCCGGAACCATTAAAATACCGCGTTTTTTCAGTCGGTTATAAAGTTCTTCGCAGGAAATGGGAAGGTCTTTAAACCATAACCAAAGGAAAATTGCCCCTTCAGGTTTGTGAATAAGGCAACGATCCTCAGGTAAGTATCGGCGGATAATATCTATTGTTTCCAGAACTCGCTGATAATAAAAAGGGCCAATCACTTCTTGTGACAAACGAATTAAATCATCTCGTCTCAGCATTTCTAATGCCATCGCAGGCCCAATACCACCTGGTGCTAAACTAATAATACCGTTGATATTTGTTACTGCTGAAATTATCTCCTCATTCGCAATAATAATGCCACAACGCGTTCCTGGTAAGCCAAGCTTCGATAAGCTCATGCATAAAATAGTATTATCATTCCAATGTGGCGTTGCTTGCGTAAAGATAATTCCCGGAAAAGGAACACCATAAGCATTATCAATAATTAGAGGAATATTATGTTGTTTCGCTAATTCATCTAACTTTTTCACTTCATCATCAGTAATAACATTACCCGTAGGATTCGTTGGTCTTGATACACAAATGGCGCCAATATCATCACCAATTTCTAGATGAGCAAAATCGACATGATATTTAAATTGCCCATTAGGCAGCATTTCAATAGTGGGTTTATTCGCGATAAAGAGATCTTCATCTAAACCTGAATCGGTATAACCAATATATTCAGGTGCGATAGGAAAAAGAATTTTGCGTTTTTTCCCTTCTTTTGTGGTTCCACCTAATAAATTAAATAAATAAAAGAAAGCACATTGGCTGCCATTAGTCAGCGCAATATTTTTTGCCGAAATATTCCAACCTAATTTTTCTTTTAAACTTGCAGCCAATGCTTGCAGCATGGCATCTTTACCTTGAGGACCATCGTAATTACACAGCGCATCACTTAAGGTGCCATTTTCTGTCATTTCTTTGAGTAATTGACGAAAATAATTATCCATTTCGGGAATATGAGCAGGATTTCCTCCCCCTAACATCACAGCGCCAGGGGTACGGATCCCATCATTTAAATCTTGCATTAGGCGAGCAATGCCTGAATGGCGGGCGAACTTCTGCCCAAATTGTGATAGTTGAGTCATCTTTGCAGGTTTCTTCTATGTTGCTTTTTGTTAGATAAACACCATACCGCGAGGATTACGCTGCATCAATAGTTAAAGTTGGGATAATTGAACAGCAATATCAACACGAAGGTAAATATTGAAATAGAAAACCATCAATAATCTAAACTATAGATAACTCAGCTAAATTATTACTTCTTATTCACTATATTCTCTGGCGATAGTCGGCAAAAACAAGAAAGAATATGGTCATTTACCAGACCTACGGCTTGCATAAACGCATAACAAGTTGTGGTACCAACAAATTTAAATCCTTTTTTCTTTAATACTTTCGCCATGTTATCTGATATTTCAGTTGAAGCAGGAACTTGTGAAATATCATCCCATTGATTCACTATCGGTTGGCCTTCAACAAATTGCCAAATAAATTCGCTGAAATCTTCGCCTTGCTCTTCCATCGCCAGAAAAATACGGGCGTTATTGATGATGGCATTAATTTTACCGCGATGACGAATAATAGAAGGGTCTTGTAATAGTGCTTCGACATCTTTTTCTGTCATCGCAGCAATTTTGTTTGGTGAAAATTCAAAAAAACAGCGACGATATCCCTCGCGCTTCTTCAAAACGGTATACCAAGATAATCCTGCTTGTTGTCCTTCAAGGCAAAGCATCTCAAATAATTTATTTTTATTTTTTTCTGGCACACCCCATTCATTGTCATGATAAGCAAGATATTCAGGATCACTCGTTACCCAATCACAGCGCGATTTACTCATTTTTTATTCCTTGTTTTAAACAACTATTAATATCACCATTTTATATACTGTATATATATACATGTAAATAAGTGAATAAAAAATCAATCTAATTATTTGAGCATAGTCATGAATAAGATTAAGGTATTATTTTTTTAATCGAAGAAAAATTGCCAGCATTCCTTGCTGTATATCTTTCGTCTAGAAGGTATACTGAAACCTTTCTTTTTATTCTATGTATCGCCATGCGGATATAACATGCAAAAGTTTGATACCAAAACCTTTCAGGGGCTTATCCTGACACTACAGGATTACTGGGCTCGTCAAGGCTGTACCATTGTCCAACCATTAGATATGGAAGTTGGTGCAGGTACGTCACACCCAATGACCTGTTTACGAGCATTAGGTCCTGAGCCTATTGCAGCGGCTTATGTACAACCTTCACGCCGTCCGACTGATGGACGTTACGGTGAAAACCCTAACCGTTTACAGCACTATTACCAATTCCAAGTTATCATTAAACCTTCTCCAGATAATATCCAAGAGCTCTATCTTGGTTCATTAAGAGAACTCGGTTTAGATCCAACTATTCACGATATTCGTTTTGTTGAAGATAACTGGGAAAACCCAACACTGGGTGCTTGGGGTTTAGGCTGGGAAGTTTGGCTCAACGGCATGGAAGTCACTCAGTTTACCTATTTCCAACAAGTCGGTGGATTAGAATGTAAACCAGTGACTGGCGAAATTACTTACGGTTTAGAACGCCTTGCGATGTATATTCAAGGTGTAGATAGTGTTTATGACTTAGTTTGGTGCGATGGCCCATTAGGCAAAACCACTTATGGTGATATTTATCATCAAAATGAAGTTGAGCAATCTACTTATAACTTTGAATATGCTGATGTGGATTTCTTATTCTCTTGCTTTGAGCAATATGAAAAAGAAGCTCGCGAGTTGTTAGCGTTAGAAAAACCTCTGCCTTTACCTGCTTACGAACGAATTTTAAAAGCAGGACACACCTTTAACTTATTGGATGCACGTAAAGCTATCTCTGTGACAGAGCGTCAGCGCTATATTTTACGTATCCGTACTTTAACCAAAGCGGTTGCTGAGGCTTATTATGCCTCTCGTGAAGCGCTTGGTTTCCCTATGTGTAAAAAGGACTAAGAGGCTATCATGACAACTGAGACTTTCCTTGTGGAAATCGGCACAGAAGAGTTACCGCCGAAAGCGCTTCGTTCTTTAGCCGAATCTTTTGCTGCCAACTTTACGACTGAATTAGATAACGCCAACGTTGCTCATGGTGATGTCACTTGGTTTGCAGCGCCTCGCCGTTTAGCTATCAAAGTGGCTAACCTTGCTAAATCGCAAGCAGATAGAATCGTTGAAAAACGCGGCCCTGCTATTTCACAAGCTTTTGATGCTGAGGGTAAAGCAACAAAAGCAGCTGAAGGTTGGGCAAGAGGTAATGGCATCACTGTTGATCAAGCTGAACGCTTATCAACAGACAAAGGCGAATGGCTATTTTATCGCGCGGAAGTAAAAGGCGAAGCTGTTAATAATTTGCTTATTGGCATGGTAAGCAACTCATTATCTAAACTGCCAATTCCAAAACTAATGCGCTGGGGCGATAAGGACACTCACTTTGTCCGCCCAGTTCATACTGTTACCTTATTATTAGGTGATACCGTTATTGATGGTGAAATTTTAGGCATCCAAAGTGACCGTATTATTCGTGGTCACCGCTTTATGGGTGAAGCTGAATTTACTATTGATAACGCTGATCAATATCCTGAAATTCTGTATGAGCGCGGAAAAGTAATTGCTGATTACGAAACACGTAAATCAATCATTTTGCATGATGCTCGTCTTGCCGCAGAAAAATTAGGTGGTATTGCCGATTTAAGCGATAGCTTAGTCGAAGAAGTGACTTCTTTGGTTGAATGGCCTGTGGTGTTAACAGCAAAATTTGAGGAAAAATTCCTCGAAGTGCCTGCTGAAGCACTCGTTTATACCATGAAAGGTGACCAAAAGTACTTCCCTGTTTACGATAAACAAGGCGCGCTGTTACCAAACTTTATTTTTGTTACTAACATTGAGTCTTCTGATCCACAACAGATTATCAGCGGTAACGAAAAAGTAGTACGCCCTCGTTTGGCTGATGCGGAATTCTTCTTTAAAACTGACCGTAAACAACGTTTAGAAGATAACTTGCCACGACTTGAAACTGTCCTATTCCAAAAAGATTTAGGCACATTGCGTGATAAAACAGATCGTATTCAAGCATTAGCTGGCTTTATTGCCGGCAAAATGGGGGCTGATGTTAATAAAGCCACCCGTGCGGGTTTACTATCAAAATGTGACTTAATGACCAATATGGTTTTCGAATTCACTGATACCCAAGGTGTTATGGGTATGCATTATGCGCGTCATGATGGTGAAGCAGAAGAAGTGGCAGTCGCACTAAAAGAACAGTATCAACCACGTTTTGCTGGTGATGAGCTACCATCAAACCCTGTCGCAAGTGCACTGGCTATTGCAGAAAAGATGGACACTCTTGCTGGTATCTTCGGTATTGGTCAACATCCTAAAGGGGATAAAGACCCATTCGCTCTGCGTCGTGCATCATTAGGTGTATTACGCATTATCGTTGAGCAAGATTTACCGTTAGATATTGAAGAGTTAACACAAGAAGCTGCTCGTCTTTATGGTGATAAGCTGACGAACAAAAATGTTGTCAGTGATGTGGTTGAGTTTATGTTAGGCCGTTTCCGTTCTTGGTATCAAGAACTAGGTTACAGCATTGATACTATTCAAGCTGTGCTTGCTCGCCGCCCAACACAACCAGCAGACTTTAATGCGCGCGTAAAAGCGGTAACTTACTTCCGTTCTTTAGAAGAAGCATCGGCGCTTGCAGAAGCAAATAAACGTGTTTCTAATATTTTAGCGAAATCAGCTAACGTTAAATTAAACGATAAAGTATTAGCATCCGTATTAAAAGCACCAGAAGAAGTTCAATTAGCGGCTAATCTTGCTGTATTACAAGATAAATTAGCGCCGTTATTTGCAGAACGTAAATATCAAGAAGCATTAGTTGAATTAGCTTCTTTACGTGATGTTGTGAATAACTTCTTTGATAAAGTTATGGTAATGGATGAAGACGAAGCCATTCGTATTAACCGTTTAACCATGCTAAGTCAGTTACGTGAGTTATTCTTAAAAGTCGCTGATATTTCCGTTTTACAATAATCTGTAAAACTTAATTAAGCGTAAACCGGCATTGTAAAAGCAATGCCGGTTTTTTTATTTATTTCAAATGAGATTTATATAAAAATTTTTATTTACACTCAAAAACACTTTTAATTTATTAACAGAGACTATGTTATATAGACTCTGTTTTTCTAGCATAATAAATACCTACAAACCTGTTTCTACCGTAAATAATTGACGATATCCGTCAATATCACGCATAAAAGCAATATATTTATTATCTGGGGAAAATACGACAGCATCGCTACTTGGTGCTTGTGCCATTTTTTCGGTTAATCGAGTTAACTCACCTGTTTTTGCATTACATAACATCACACTGTTATCGCAAATAAAGGTCAGATATTGCCCATTATTATTCCATGTAAATGCAGATTGAATATCCCATGCTTGAGACGTGATTTGTGTTATTTCTTTAGTGCTTGGCGAAACGGTATATAACTGCACAACACCGTTATCATCTTTCATTAAAAAGGCAATTGCACCATCTTGTGGTGAACTTCTTAACCAATGACGAGGCTGATTTAATACACCAGGATATTTTCTATCAGCAGTATAAGTCAGTCTAACTTGATGGATCCCTTTTGCCGGTGCAGGTAATGCAAAATCGGTTCCTGCCAAAGGCTTATCACCCTCAATATTAAAATCCGCATTATCCTCAGGTAAATCAACTATAAAAATTTCAGGTATTTTATCACCCTGTTCACTCACCGTATCGCCAATGAAAGCAATAGCCCAACGTTGTTGTGAACCATCCTGTTTTATATAGCCATGAGTTCCAATCCAACACTCTTCATAAGCTTTGTTGATTTCATCACTACCTTTTTGTGGCTGAGTCACTGTTTGGCTAATAACAGTACAAAAATATTCTCCATCATATTCACGAGGATGTGATTTTGAAACATTGACTGCTTTTAAAGGTACAGCTACTGCTACATTGCGTTGATCATACCCGTCACCCAACTGATGCATAA
Source organism: Proteus hauseri (assembly GCF_004116975.1). Lineage (NCBI taxonomy): Bacteria > Pseudomonadati > Pseudomonadota > Gammaproteobacteria > Enterobacterales > Morganellaceae > Proteus > Proteus hauseri. The sequence continues at coordinate 1,287,586 of NZ_CP026364.1, forward strand.
TATGATCGTTATAAGTAAAACTAAGGCGCGTACCATCTGGGCTAAATACATGGACATGTGTACCACCACGTAATGCACCTGCTTGATATGGCGATGTAAGGGAACATGCATCAATATTAGCAGCACGATTATTTTTTGATTCATCAACAATCACACCTCGACGATGATGAAAATCATAATGCCATTCATCATCTGGCTTTTCTGGCCCGTGAATAAAAGCATAACGTACTGGTTCTGTTGGGCTTACAGTGACAACGCCGGCATAAGCCCCGTCTTTAGCTGTGTAAATGATCTGTTGCTGTTTTGTTTTCGCATGAATTTTTTCTATGGTTAGACCGGTAAAAGATCCCCCATTAGGACGCACATCATAAACTAACCACTGGCTATCTGGTGTCCAAACATTTATATTAGTTAACTGATGATGACGGCTATCAAACGTAATCTGATGTTCCTGAAAAGACATATTTATCCTTATCGGGAAATAAATTTCCACATTATAAAAACTAATTGATTTTACCTGGCACTAAAAAAACTCAGTCGAGACTTTTTCGCAAGGTGATTACTCTATCCTCACTAAATAGTCAGAAAATTAAAAAATCATGTTACTTAGTGTTCTCTATATTATCGGTATTACCGCAGAAGCCATGACTGGCGCGCTTGCAGCTGGTCGTCGTAAAATGGATGTCTTTGGCGTTATCATTATTGCATCAGCAACCGCAATTGGCGGTGGCTCTGTAAGAGATATCTTGCTCGGACACTACCCTTTAGGTTGGGTAAAACATCCTGAATATATCGTCACTGTTGCATGTGCTGCTGTTATTACCATGTGGGTAGCCCCCATGATGAAACATCTACAGCGGTTATTCCTCATCTTAGATGCCATTGGTCTTATGGTTTTCTCTATCATTGGTGCACAAATCGCTCTTGATATGGAATATGGCCCCATTATTGCAGCCATTGCTGCTGTTATTACGGGTGCTTTTGGTGGTGTTTTAAGAGATATGCTCTGTAATACCATTCCACTCGTTTTCCAAAAAGAAATTTATGCCGGTATTGCCTTTGGCGCAGCGTGGCTTTATATGGGACTTCAGTTCTACACGCCCCTTCCTAAAGACGTTATTATTATTATTACACTTGTCGCTGGGTTAACTGCTCGTTTACTTGCTATTCGTTATAAACTGGGATTACCTGTATTTAATTATGAGAATCAAGATTAACTAATCGCGGTTTTAACAACAGTAGTTATTGTAGATTCTGTGGTGTATCTCAAAATATAACTTATCCCACCTATTATGATAAAAGGTGATTCCTATCACTTCGCCTTTAATTGTATGTTAATATTGAGATAGTTTAATTTTTCTCCTGTTTAAATTGGCATAAGAATAATGCTATAAGAAAAAAATAGCCCAGTATTCAGCATGGACACTGTATGTGATCCGTTGTACGTGTATAATATGTCAGGGACTTGCACCCTAAACATGTATTTATACTTAATTCTCCAGTCAAATTCAGAAAGTCATCATGATCCAAGGAACACTTTATATTGTTTCCGCCCCAAGCGGTGCGGGTAAATCAAGTCTTATTCAGGCACTGTTAAAAACACAGCCTTTATATGACACTCAGGTTTCTGTCTCTCATACAACGCGTCCAATGCGACCAGGAGAGAACCATGGTGAACATTATTTCTTTGTCACTGAAGCCGAATTTAAAAGCATGATCGAAAGCGGTGATTTCCTCGAACATGCTTGTGTGTTTGGTAACTATTACGGTACTTCGGGTAAAGTTATCAATGAGATATTAGCCAGTGGTGTTGATGTTTTTCTTGATATTGATTGGCAGGGCGCTCAGCAAGTTCGCAATAAAATGCCAGAAGCCCGCAGTATTTTTATTCTGCCACCTTCAAAAGAAGAGCTTTATCGTAGACTTCGTGGACGTGGACAAGATAGCGAAGAAGTCATTGCAAAACGCATGTCGCAAGCTGTATCTGAAATGGATCATTTTAATGAGTATGATTATTTGCTCATCAATGATGATTTCAATACTGCGCTTGCTGATTTACAATCAATTATTCGCTCTGAAAAATTACGCCTTGATCGTCAAACGCTACGACATGGTGATTTAATCAGCAAATTATTGGCAGACTGAGATAAGTTTCAGTATTATGCCCAGTCATTTCGTTAATGGTGGAGTAACACAAATATGGCACGCGTAACCGTTCAAGACGCTGTAGAAAAAATTGGTAACCGTTTTGACCTTGTTCTGGTCGCTGCACGTCGTGCGCGTCAGTTACAAATTGGCGCTAAAGATCCTTTAGTTCCAGAAGAGAATGATAAAATGACTGTTGTCGCGCTACGTGAAATTGAAGAAGGCCTGATCAACGGCAAAATTCTTGATGCTCGTGAACGTCAAGAGCAACAAGAACAAGAAGCAGCTGAATTACAAGCTGTTTCAGCGATAGCAGAAGGTCGTCGTTAGTCGTTTATAAAATAGGGGTAGGTCTGCCTTGTACCTGTTTGAAAGCCTGAATCAAATTGTTCAGAAATATTTGCCTGATGAGCAAGTAGAACAACTAAAAAAAGCCTTTATCGTCGCCAGAGATGCCCACGAGGGACAAGCTCGCTCAAGTGGTGAGCCTTATATCACTCACCCCGTTGCTGTGGCTTGTATTCTTGCCGATATGCGATTAGACCATCAAACCTTGATGGCCGCATTACTGCATGATGTTATCGAAGACACACCTGCGACGTTTCAAGATATCGAAAACCTTTTTGGTAATACGGTTGCAGGTCTTGTTGAAGGCGTTTCTAAGCTTGATAAACTCAAATTTAGAGACAAAAAAGAAGCTCAGGCAGAAAACTTCCGAAAAATGATCATGGCGATGGTAAAAGATATCCGCGTCATTTTGATCAAGCTGGCAGACCGCACTCACAATATGCGCACACTGGGCTCATTACGCCCAGATAAACGTCGCCGTATTGCGCGTGAGACACTCGAAATCTACAGTCCTCTTGCTCACCGTTTAGGTATACATCATATCAAAACAGAACTTGAAGAGCTGGGTTTCGAGGCACTCCACCCTAATCGCTACCGAGTTATCAAAGAAGTCGTTAAGGCTGCTCGTGGTAACCGTAAAGAGATGATTAATAAAATCCTCTCTGAGATAGACGGACGTTTAACCGAAGCACATATTGAGTGTAAAGTTAACGGTCGCGAAAAACACCTCTACTCTATCTACCGGAAAATGTTACTTAAAGAGCAACGTTTTCACTCGATAATGGATATTTATGCTTTTCGCGTTATCGTGAAAGAAGTGGATACCTGTTATCGCGTCTTAGGTCAAATGCACAGTCTTTATAAACCCCGTCCAGGTCGGGTAAAAGATTACATTGCAATTCCTAAAGCCAACGGCTATCAATCTCTGCATACGTCATTAATTGGCCCTCATGGTGTCCCTGTTGAAGTGCAAATCCGTACTGAAGATATGGATCAAATGGCTGAAATGGGTGTTGCAGCACATTGGGCTTATAAAGAGCAAGGTGAGCAACCTGGTACTACCGCACAAGTTAGAGCTCAACGTTGGATGCAAAGTCTACTTGAATTACAACAAAGTGCAGGTAGTTCTTTTGAATTTATTGAAAACGTAAAATCAGATCTCTTTCCTGATGAAATTTATGTTTTTACCCCAGAAGGCCGCATTGTGGAGTTACCAACAGGCGCAACTCCTGTCGATTTCGCTTATGCTGTACATACTGATATTGGTCATGCTTGTGTTGGTGCTAGAGTTGATCGCCAACCTTATCCGCTTTCTCAATCATTGCGTACGGGTCAGACGGTTGAAATTATTACCGCCCCAGGTGCAAGACCAAATGCAGCGTGGCTAAATTTTGTCGTCAGTTCCAGGGCGCGATCCAAAATTAGGCAATTGCTAAAAAATCTAAAACGCGAAGACTCCATCAACCTAGGCCGTCGTTTACTCAACCATGCTTTAGGCAATAGTAAATTAGCCGATATTTCAGCTGAAAATATTGAACGCGAATTAAAGCGAATGAAGCTACATTCAGTCGATGATTTAATGGCTGAGATTGGTTTAGGTAACGCAATGAGTGTCGTAGTGGCGCGCAACTTACTCTTAGATTTACAACATCAAGATGAAGCCACAACAACTAATGGCGAAACACCGAAATTACCGATTAAAGGTGCTGATGGCGTACTTATCTCGTTTGCGAAATGTTGTCGCCCTATTCCAGGTGACCCCATTGTTGCTCATATTAGCCCAGGTAAAGGTTTAGTTATTCACCATGAATCTTGTCGTAATATTCGTGGCTACCAAAAAGAACCTGAAAAATTTATGCCTGTTGAGTGGGATAAAGATATTGATAGCGATTTTATTACTGAAATAAAAGTCGATATGATAAATCACCAAGGTGCTTTAGCAAATTTAACTGCTGCTATTAATGATGCAAACTCAAGTATTCAAAGCATGAATACAGAAGAGAAAGATGGCCGAGTTTATTGCGCATTTATACGATTAACCGCAAAAGACCGTATCCAACTCGCCAATATCATGCGTAAGCTTCGTATCATGCCTGACGTATTACGCGTTAGCCGCAATAAAAATTAATAATGAATCCAATTCGATATGCCCGCATCTGCCAAATGATGGCGATGCGGCAACCTGACCTCACTGTTTGCCTTGAAGAAGTGCATAAATCCCATAATGTTGCGGCCGTAATCAGAACTGCTGATGCTGTTGGTATTCCTAAAATTCATGCTATTTGGCCTGAAGAAAAAATGCGCATGTTGGTATCACCCGCAGCGGGTAGTAATAGCTGGGTGAATGTTGAAACACACCCGACAATTACTGATGCGGTGTCTTCATTTCGCAATAACGGAATGCAAATTCTTGCTACGCATCTTTCTGATAAAGCGATTGATTTTCGTGACATTGATTACACCCGCCCTACCTGTATTATTATGGGACAAGAAAAAACGGGTATTTCACAAGATGCCATTGCACTTGCCGATCAAGATATTATCGTTCCCATGATGGGGATGGTACAATCGCTCAACGTTTCTGTTGCTAGCGCCCTGATTTTATATGAGGCACAACGCCAACGTCAGGCTGCGGGCATGTATAATCGGACAGAAAGCACCCTAACAGCAGAAGAACAGCAAATTTTGTTGTTTGAAGGCGGCTATCCGGTATTAGCTGAAGTTTCTCGTCGTAAAGGATTAACTCGCCCTTATATTAATGATTGCGGTGAAATTGAAGCACCCGACTCATGGTGGGCACAGATGCAAATGACGCAGAAACAACTTAGGAAATTAAAAAAGACGGAGTGACTTTCCCATGAAAGGAAAACTGCTTGATGCAATCCCCTTAACCACTCTTCACGGCGTAGGTGCAAGTCAGGCAGATAAACTGGCAAAAATAGGGTTAGTGACTATTGAAGATTTACTTCTTCACCTTCCTTTACGTTATGAAGATCAAACTCATCTATACGCAATAAGCGACTTACTTGTGGGTATTCCTGCGACCGTTTCAGGTGAAATATTACGTACAGAAGTCAGTTTTGGCCGTCGTAAAATGATGACATGCCAAATTTCGGATGGCTCTGGCATTCTCACCTTACGATTCTTTAATTTTACTGCTGCGATGAAAAATAACCTTGCTCAAGGTAAACAAGTCACTGCGTATGGTGAAGTCAAACGCGGAAGCCGCGGCCCTGAAATTATTCATCCTGAATATAAAATCAAAGTTGCTGGCACTGATGTTGAATTACAAAAAACACTCACACCAATTTATTCAACTACTGAAGGTCTGCGACAAACTTCATTACGTAAGTTAATTGATCAAGCGCTTGAATTACTTGATACTTGTGCTATTAACGAATTACTTCCTGAGCAATTTATTCATGGTTTACCACCATTAGCGGACGCATTACGAACGTTGCACACCCCGCCTCCTGATATTGAATTTACTGAACTCGAAAAAGGGCAGCATCCTGCTCAAAAACGTCTCATTATTGAAGAACTGCTTGCTCATAATTTAGGAATGTTAAATGCACGCGCTGGAGCGCAGTCTTACCGCGCTGAGCCGTTATTTATGCCAGTATCATCCACATTGAGACAACAATTTCTCGCTTCATTACCATTCACACCAACTCATGCACAACAACGAGTTGTACATGAAATTGAAGTGGATTTAGAAAAAAACTACCCGATGATGCGATTAATCCAAGGTGATGTAGGATCAGGAAAAACATTAGTTGCTGCATTAAGCGCATTACGTGCAATTGCTAACGGTAAACAAGTGGCGTTAATGGCGCCCACAGAATTGCTCGCTGAACAACATGCTTTAACTTTTAGAAAATGGTTTGAACCTTTTGGTATTCAAGTTGGTTGGTTGGCGGGTAAGCAAAAAGGCAAAGCCAGAGAAGCGCAACAAAATGCTATCGCCAATGGTGAAGTCTCTATCATTATTGGTACACATGCGATTTTCCAAGAACAGGTAAAATTCCATTCTCTAGCACTCGTTATTATTGATGAGCAACATCGTTTTGGCGTACACCAACGTCTTGCTTTATGGAAAAAAGGGGAAGAACAAGGTTTTCATCCTCATCAATTAGTCATGACCGCAACACCCATTCCACGCACATTAGCAATGACCGCTTATGCGGATATGGATACGTCGATTATTGACGAACTACCACCAGGTAGAACACCCGTTACCACTGTAGCTATTCCAGATACACGACGAGATGAAATCATCGAACGAATTCGACTTGCTTGTACAGAAGAAAAACGCCAAGCCTATTGGGTATGTACCTTAATCGAAGATTCAGAGGTTTTAGAAGCCCAAGCGGCACAAGTTATCTATGAAGAGCTTACGCTAGCACTGCCTGAGATTAAAATAGGCTTAGTTCATGGCCGAATGAAACCCGTTGAAAAACAAGCCGTGATGGCTGCATTTAAAGAAAATGGGTTACAACTGTTAGTGGCAACAACTGTTATTGAAGTTGGGGTAGATGTGCCTAATGCCAGCTTAATGATTATAGATAATCCTGAGCGATTAGGATTAGCGCAATTACACCAATTACGCGGTCGAGTGGGTCGAGGAGCTATCGCATCACATTGCGTGCTGCTCTATAAAACACCGTTAACACAGACAGCGCGATTGCGTTTACAGGTTTTAAGAGATAGTAACGATGGCTTTGTTATCGCGCAAAAAGATCTTGAAATTCGTGGGCCAGGGGAGCTATTAGGAACAAGACAAACCGGAAATGCCGAATTTAAAGTCGCCGACCTATTACGCGACCAAGGACTAATTCCTGAAGTACAACGAATTGCGCGTTATTTACATCAACATTATCCTAAGCACTCACAAGCCTTAATCGAACGCTGGCTACCTGCAAAGACACAGTATAGCCAAGCTTAGGTTATCAATAATTAATCGCTGTAGCATTGCGTTAGGGCGCTAACAGCGATTATTTATCCTATGTCAGCTCATCTTGCTTATATATCAAGGCAATATTTCTGAAATTATCTCTCAATATCTCAATATGATAAATAACATGAGATATTAGTATATTTATCTATAAAATACAGAGTATTACAACAGAAAATGCCACAGAACAATCTGTGGCATTGATCAATTTACAAAGAATTTATAACGAAATAACTTACCCAGCAATAGTGGGGAAGAATGGTAAGAGTAAATAAAGTTTTATCACTATCGCATTCACTATATCAATAAAGAATGCTCCAACCATTGGAACCACTAAGAACGCGAGATGTGAAGGTCCAAAACGATCTGTGACCGCTTGCATATTAGCGATAGCGGTTGGTGTAGCACCTAAGCCAAAACCACAGTGACCCGCAGCTAAAATTGCAGCATCGTAGTTTTTACCCATAACACGGAAGGTGACAAAAATAGCGTATAGAGCCATCACACCCGCCTGCACACCTAAGATCACAATCATAGGTAGTGCCAAGGATGCCAGTTCCCATAGTTTTAAGCTCATTAATGCCATCGCTAAAAAGAGCGATAAACTAACGTTACCTAAAACAGAAACCGCCCTATCAAATACACGATAAAAACCAAGCATTGATAAACTGTTACTTAAAATCACACCAATAAAAAGAACACAGACAAACGTTGGTAGTGAGAATGCGGTGCCTTCAAGTAATTGCGATAAGAAGGTTCCCGCCATTAAACAGATAGCAATCATCGCAATGGTTTCTAACAATACCATTGAGGTTATCATTCTACCTGTTGTTGGCTTTTCAAATGCTGTTGGCATTTCGTGATCATCAGCACATAATCCTGGAGTAGGAATATTGCGGATAAGATAACGAGCAACGGGGCCACCTATGAGTCCCCCTAAAACTAATCCAAATGTTGCACACGCCATCGCGACTTCTGAAGCACTCTTAAAACCATAGCTTTCAACAAAGGTTTTACCCCAAGCAGCACCTGTACCGTGCCCACCAGATAAAGTTATCGAACCAGCAAGTAATCCCATTAAAGGATCAAGACCTAACATTTTTGCCAGTGCAATACCCACCGTGTTTTGGACAAGCAGTAACCCTACAACAACAAAAACAAAAATAAAAAGTGCTTTTCCTCCCGCTTTTAAGCTTGAAAGGTTTGCGTTCAAACCAATGGTTGCAAAAAAAGCGAGCATTAATGGATCTTTTAATGAGAGATCAAAACTGACCTCCCAATCCATCAATGATTTAAAAGCTAATAAAAGAACTGCAACAAGTAATCCACCTGCAACGGGTTCTGGGATCGTATATCGTTCTAAAAAAGGAACAGATTTCACTAACTTACGTCCGAGCAATAGAACCAAAGTGGCCGCGACTAGCGTGCCATAAACATCGAGATGATACATTTATGTACCCCGTCTTATTTGTTAATTTTATATAAAAATACTACGACGCTACGTTCATCCATAAACAACGCCAAAAGCAGGTAACCCCGATTAGAAAAAAAATCCGCGACAAACACAAGTTAAAACATATAAAAATGTGAGCCTCTCTTATGCATTTTAATAACATTAATCTTGCGCAAACGATTGCTTTTGTGGCGGAGATCATTAAAATACGTTTTTTGTCGGATAAGAAATTCACATCATGGTTACTTCAGAAAATCAAAAATTGCCACAAAGTAGTGATCTTGCCAGTAAAGCAAATAGCGAGCTCCTTTTTGCTCTTGAAGAAAAGCCGCCATTACCCCAAACTCTTTTTGCCGCAGGGCAACATTTATTAGCGATGTTTGTCGCGGTTATTACACCCGCAATTTTAATTTGCCAAGCATTAGGGCTGCCGGCTCACGATACTCAACGCATTATCAGTATGTCGTTATTTGCATCAGGTATTGCATCACTGATCCAAATTCGTGCTTGGGGGCCAGTGGGCTCTGGCTTACTTTCTATTCAAGGTACGAGTTTTAATTTTGTCGCCCCCTTAATCATGGGTGGATTAGCGCTGAAAAATGGAGGTGCTGATACCCCAACGATGATGGCAGCCCTCTTTGGTACCTTAATGGTAGCATCGCTGACCGAAATAGTTCTTTCTCGTGTACTGCATCTAGCAAGACGTATTATCACCCCTTTAGTTTCTGGCATTGTTGTGATGATTATCGGACTTTCTTTAATTCAAGTCGGTTTAACCTCTATTGGTGGAGGTTATGCGGCTATTGAAAATAATACCTTTGGTTCACCACAAAATTTATTACTGGCTGGATCCGTACTTGCTGTCATTATTCTTCTTAATCGTCAAAAAAATCCTTATTTACGCGTCGCTTCGTTAGTAATCGCAATGGCTGTAGGTTACCTTCTTGCATGGGCATTAGATATGCTACCAACACCGCCAGAGCATCAAGAAACACCATTTATTACCATTCCTGAGCCATTTTATTATGGATTATCATTTGATTGGCATTTGCTGGTTCCACTGATGCTAGTTTTTATGATCACATCCCTTGAAACCATAGGCGATATTACCGCGACCTCAGATGTATCAGAGCAACCTGTTAGTGGCCCTGTATATATGAAACGAATTAAAGGTGGTGTGTTAGCCAATGGTATAAACTCTATGGTATCGGCTTTTTTCAATACCTTTCCAAATTCGTGTTTTGGTCAAAACAATGGTGTGATTCAATTAACCGGTGTCGCTAGCCGTTATGTGGGTTATTTTGTTGCAGCACTACTTATCCTTCTTGGCCTATTTCCTTCAGTTGCAGAATTTGTGCAGAAAATTCCAGAACCCGTATTAGGTGGAGCAACACTGGTGATGTTTGGTACTATCGCCGCATCTGGTGTACGAATTGTCTCTAAAGAGGCATTAAACCGCCGAGCTGTAATGATCCTCGCTATTTCATTAGCAATAGGCTTAGGGGTTTCACAACAACCTCAAATATTGCAATTTGCACCTGATTGGTTAAAAACTTTATTATCATCAGGTATTGCAGCTGGGGGATTAACTGCAATTATTCTTAACCTGATTTTTCCACAAGAAAAATAATCTTATCGATACCAATTATATTTGATCTAAATACAAAACGTAGTTTCTTTATAATAAATAGGAACTACGTTTTTAGATCTCAAGCACTTGTATTTTTTCTGAAAGATTTTCCTTTTTATATTTATTATTTCTTAACTATCAATATCATAGTCGAGAAAAATATGCCTATTCATAGTGGTATTTCAAACAGTCCATCACTTCGTTTTTTGAAAACACATTCATCAACATCGCAATATGAAATTACCAGTTTACGGAAATTTTTTATTCGCATAAAAGATGAGTTTTTAGCCCTATTTAATTCTAACCACAAATTTACCTCTTTAGAGAATAAGACCGTGGCAGAGTTTAATTTAACAATGATGGTAAAAGATGTTGTTACCTTTATTAAAAATACAGCTCTTAACGATAGTTCAAAAAAAGATAATGCAAACTATGTAAATTACGCGTTTACGTATTTACCAACGCAATCCAAAATTCAAGTTAACCTCTACAATATTTATCACTCAGGTGATTCTGAGCCCAATGAACTCCTCACCCAACTAATTAACTACATTAATAATGCAGATAAAAATTCACTCGACCAAACGGAATATATTCAACTTGCTAAAAAAGGGATGAAAGAGATAGCTGACGATCTTATAAATATTAAACCTCCGACACGAGAAGCAAAAGATGATGACAACACCGTAGAAAAAAGATCTGAGCAATTTATTTCATTACAAAAAAAAATAGCAGCAATTACTATGGAGGTTAAAAATAAATAATCTTTAATTCGGTGAATACTTGAGCATAGTCCAGTTTTCAGGCATAAATGTATAATCTTTTGGAGGGTGGTAAACAGGAGAAATACAATGCGCTGGCTGATAAAAAGTTTGGTATCTCTGATACTTATCGTCATTTTATTTATTATTATAATTTATGCCTTTATTCAAACCCAATGGGGAGCGCAAAAAACCAGCGAATGGTTAACCGAATACAGCAATTATGATGTGCGTTTTTCGGGTGTAGAGCATAATTTTACTCAGCCAGAACAGATCGTTGTACACGATTTCTCTATCAATCCTAAACAAAATAAAACCATAGTTTCTGCAAAATCAGCACAAATAAAATTTAACTGGCAGTTTTTTACCACACCTTCTCATCTACAAAAAATCACCTTAGAAAACGGCAATATTGTTTTAGCTGAAACAACACTCGCTATCCCTTTAAGTGCTGATATTTTGCAATTTAAAAATATGGCATTAAGTCGTGTTAAATCAGATTTGTCTTTTACTGCTGAAAAAATAACTGGCGGAATAGCACCTTGGAAACCAACATCAACAGATACACTGGGTTCTGGGCATTTTCAGTTTTCGATAGCAGAAGGAACCATAAATAATAACAATTTCAGTAATTTTATTATTTCGGGTGAATATAAACCTAATGATATTAACATTGAGAAATTAGGTACAAAATTACTAAATGGTACCTTATCGCTAACGGGGCGATATCAAGATAACCACTGGAAATTAAACGAAGTATATTTAAACGGCATACGTTGGCAATCACCTCAATCCTTAGAGGAGTTAATCCACTCATTTAACCAATACCCACCGATTAATATAAGACTATTAAATATTATCGATTTTACAGCAGAAGGTAAACAGTGGGCTGTGAGTGGGTTTGATGGGAAATTTGCTCAATTAAATATTGATAAAAAGGTTTCTTTTTCTTCGGGTGAATTTAACACCAATGATGTAGTGATAGACAATCAGCATTTTACTGATGTTATTACTAAAATGAACCAACAAAATAATCGACTTAATCTCGATTCATTAAGCTTACGCTATGAAAAAGGATTGATTAAATTAGCAGGCAGTTGGGATCAAAATAATAAAACCTTAACCATTCAAGACGGTACACTTTCGGGTATTTTATATACACTGCCTGAAGATTGGTTATCTACTTTTGCATCTCCTCTCAATAACGATATTCAAAATATCAATATTGAGCAGCTCTCTATTAATCAATCCATACTCATTGATATTAGCCCAAGCTTTCCATTCCAATTCACTGGATTAACGGGAAAACTGCAAAATCTAATAGTTGCAAAAGAAGGCGAATGGGGATTATGGCAGGGCTCTGCCATATTAAATGCGGATAGCGGAACACTAAACCGTATTGAGTTGCGCCGCCCAGATTTAAAAATTGCTACCTTGCAAGATAATGCAATTGCAGAACAATTTTCCGCATTTATTGATGAAGGTATAGTTCGAGGATCAGCCGCATTAGTACAATCGAATAACCAAAGAACCTTTTCATTAATAGCGAATGGGTTAAACGTCCCCTTATCTATCCCCAATGAAATGGGATGGAAAACAGCACCATTAAATGAAAAAGGCCAATTCACATTAAAATTGAGCGGAGATTTACGCGCTAAGACGATTAACCCTACATTAAATGGCACATTACTGGGTAAAAAAGACGAGCAACAAATCATCAATGCGACCATGAAAAATGGTGAAATAATTAATAACTTATAATCTCTATTTTCAAGGGGAGCACGGATTGCGCCCTTAATAAAAAGCGTTACAATGCATTATCTTTCCTGTTTTCTTATTGCGGAGTTTTCATGTCTGACGACGATTTTTCCCCACAAAAAATATCTTTGACCAAGTTCCAACACTCTCCTTTAACTGCGCTTGAAGAAAACAGCACCGTTGAAGTTTGCGATACGGATAAAACCCCTCTATTTTATTGCCTTTCTAAACAAGATTATGATTGTCTGATTAGCCGGGTGATGGATGCAGAACTTGCAGCTATTGTACTTGAACGCCGCCAAAAGAAACTTGATGAACTTGATTTAGACTAATTAATATTTTTATAGCGATGCTCAAACAAAAAAACACCTAATAAGGTGTTTTTTTATTCTCAATAAAAAATAAGCAACTGCAATTAACGTTTTTTCTTTTTACGGCCAGGCTGAACAAAACGTTTACGAGAATTATTTTCTGTCTCTTTCACTTTAGTTTGAGGAATATGGATCCCTAATGCTTTAGCATTACTGAGCTGTTTTTTAGGTTTATTTTGTTTCGCTTTTGGTGCTTCAGAGCTCGATTTTTCAATAGCATCAAATAACGTAATTAACTCATCATCCGTTAAGTCACGCCATTCACCAACAGGCAACCCAGACAAACTTACATTCATAATTCGAATGCGTTCTAGTTTAGTCACCTCATAACCAAAATATTCACACATCCGACGAATTTGACGATTTAAACCTTGAACTAAAGTAATACGGAACACCATTGGTGCTTCTTTTTTTACTTTACATTTTTTTGTTTTTTGCCCCATTATCGGAACGCCGGCAGCCATTCCATAAATAAACTCATCAGTGATCGGTTTATTAACCGTGACAAGGTACTCTTTCTCGTGATCATTCCCTGCACGTAAGATTTTATTCACTAAATCCCCGTGGTTAGTCAGAAAAATAAGGCCTTGAGAGTCTTTATCTAAGCGGCCGATAGGAAACACTCGAGTACTGTGGTTTACATAATCAACAATATTATCTTTCTCGCCATCATCAGTGGTACTCACGATACCAACAGGCTTATTTAGTGCGATTAAAACTAATTCAGAGTTATTCTCTGCCTCAATCAATCGACCATTAACTTTGACTTCATCGCCAGCAAAAACTTGATCGCCAATACTGGCGCGTTTGCCATTAATCACAACAAGCCCCTGCTCAATATAGCGATCAGCCTCGCGCCGAGAGCAAATCCCACTTTCACTGATATATTTATTAAGACGAGTAGATAAATTGGTGTCCATGCTTCCCTCCGTAAACTGCGAAATATACATCAATTGGATAGCGATAGAAACTCTATAAGATAAGCATTAAAGCATAGATTTTTTATATCCATACTTTAAGAGTAAAAAAAGGGGGGTAATGGATAAAAAAGTAATTTAATTTCAATTAATTAATATGTAACATGACTAGCACTGCTTATTTAATGACGGCAAAACAAGATAAGTACCACTAAATACCGCGCCAACCCCTTCATCACCACAAATATCAACATCCAACTTAATTCGCGCTTTACTACCTTTTGCTAATCGCCCTAAATCACCACTTAAGTTTTCCATATCTGCAATAGCCACAGGACGCCCAGAGACTGGTTTGCGATAGCGAATATGCGCATCCACCAGCACAATATCGCCTTGAAGTTTATGCTCTTGCATCAATAACCAAATAAGTCCCCAGCCAGTTAAGGTTGCTAAAGAAAATTGGCTTCCAGCAAAAATAGTATGGTGCGGGTTTTGATTTCCAGCCTCAGGAATGGTGGTGTAAAAACGGGTTCCTGTGTATTGCGTAATACGTAATCCCATTTTTTCACTTAATGGAATATGCTGATGCCACTGTTTTTGTAATTCAGCACACCAATCTGGCCGGTGTAAAATATCATCTAAAGACTCAATACTTTTTTTCATAAAGTAATGTTTAATGGGCGTTGTCTGTGGTCCAGTCACTAATCCACAATTCTCATACCCTAACTTTTGAAAAAAACTGACAGATTCTTCTCGTGCACTACATACAATCCGTTTTACACCTTCTTGTCGTGCTAAAGACTCCAATGCCATTGCAACAAGCGTGCCTAATCCTTTGCCTTGTGCATCCGTTCGTACTGCCATAAAACGAATAGCACCTTCATTATCAGCATTGATGTAAAGTCGCCCTATCGCAACAGGTTGCCCCTCTTCATCAACAACCATTTGGTGATGCGCAGTGGTGTCATAGCCATCTTTTTCGGAGCCTTCAGGCTGATGTAATGGTTTACGAAGCATTTCCCAGCGAAAAGAGTAATAGGCTGCGAATTCAGCCTCTGTTTTTGGGGTTCGTAAATGGTACATATCTGTGCTCCTTCTAACATTACTGTCGTTAAAATTAAACCTGTAGCCAGAATGTCACGGGGCCATCATTTGTTAGAGTAATTTGCATATCTGCAGCAAATTGCCCTGTTTGTGTTGCTAAACCTTGTTGCTGACACTGTTCAATAAAATAGTGATAGAGCTTTTCAGCTAATTCAGGAGGAGCTCCATTAGAAAAACCGGGACGCATACCTTTTTGTGTTTCTGCCGCAAGGGTAAATTGAGAGACAACCAATAAGCTGCCCTCGGCTTGCTGTACATTTAGATTCATTTTGTCATTTTCATCACTGAATATACGGTAGCCACACACTTTCTCACACAATCTTTTCGCTTTTTGCTCGTTGTCTTCTTTTTCAACACCCAATAAAACTAACAAACCTTGATTAATCGCCCCGACGGTTTTACCGCCAATATCTACTTTTGCTTGTGTGACTCGCTGAATTAACGCAATCATGCTCTCTTCCTGATAAATACATGAAAAAATAAACCAATAAAAAAGGATAACAATTTCAATCTATTGTTATCCTTACGATATCATTATTCTTCCACCGAAAGGGTAAAATCATGATCTTTGAAGTAGTCTACTACTGTGTGTTTATCAATGACATGTACGCCTTTCATCCCTACAGCGATTGCCGCATCAACATTTTCTTTTATATCATCAAAGAAAACGGCATCTTGAGCGTTAACGTCTTCAGATTGTAAAACGTATTTGTAAATTTCAGGATCAGGTTTTCTCATGCCAAGATCTTGAGATAAATAAAGGAAATCAGCAGAGGCTGCAATTTCAGGATAATGTTGAGGCCAGTAGTCTTGATGTAATCGATTAGTATTTGATAGTACTACAACTCGATGTCCTTGTTCTCTTAATTTATTCATTATATCAATAACTTCCGGGCGTAGTGCAACAAAAATGGCGTGCCATCCCTCAGCAAATTGTTCAAAGCTCAAGCTAATACCTAATTCTGAACTAATTGCTTCAGCAAATTCTATATCTGTAATATTGCCGCGCTCGTGTAATTTAAAGGTTTCTCCCGCAGTAAAGTTACTTTTTATGTTTGCCAATGGAACACCACTGAGCTTACCCCATACCGCGAATACCCGATTAAAATCGATATCAATAATCACATTACCCATATCAAAGATATAAAGCATAAATCCTCTCCATTGTAGAAAACTCATTTTACTTTAATCATAAATCATCTTACTGAACAGGCTTAAACAATAAAAAAGTACAAGAATCGCTCTTAATTTTTTTGTAAAACATAAAACCAGAACAGTGATATAGGAAAAGCGATATGAGATGCACAATTATTCTAAAATATACGTTGTATTTCGTCACAGATAACAGATAACAGATAACAGATAACAGATAACAGATAACAGATAGCTATAAAACAACATGTAAATTGACAATGACTCAAGGAAAATAAATTAGCAGTAAAAAGGAAGAGATGAAGAGGAGATAAAAATAGGGAAAGGACAATATATAAGAAAACTTATGCGGTGGTGATTATTTTCCACCGCATTCGTCTTATCACATAAAGAACTCAGGGCGCTAACGCGCCCTAAGAATTATGTTGTCTAAAACAATCAATTAGTCTTTGCTACGGTAAGCGCGACGACGATCATTTTCAGACAGATAACGTTTACGCAGACGGATAGACTGCGGAGTAACTTCAACTAACTCATCGTCATCAATAAATTCTAACGCTTGCTCTAATGTTTGTTTCAGGTGTGGAGTCAGCGTTGTCGCCTCATCAGTACCAGAAGCACGCATATTGGTCAGTTTCTTACCTGTTAAGCAGTTTACTGTTAAGTCATTAGAACGAGTATGAATACCAATGACTTGGCCTTCATAAACTTCGGCACCATGAGTAACAAATAATTTACCACGATCTTGTAAGCTATACAGAGCGTAAGCAACGGCTTTACCTTGACCATTAGAGATCATAACACCATTATTACGGCGACCGATTTCACCCGGACGAACATCATCATAATGACTGAATGTTGCATACAGTAAACCAGTACCTGATGTCATTGTCATAAATTCAGTACGGAAACCAATCAGACCACGGCTAGGGATAATGTAGTCTAAACGTACACGACCTTTACCATCTGGTTGCATATCACGCATTTCGCCTTTACGTTCACCCATCGCTTGCATCACATCACCTTGGTGCTGTTCTTCAATGTCGATAGTAACTTGTTCAAAAGGCTCTTGTTTACGACCGTCGATATCACGGAAGATAACTTTAGGGCGAGATACACCTAATTCGAAACCTTCACGACGCATATTTTCAATCAGAACTGACAGGTGAAGCTCACCACGACCTGATACACGGAATGCATCTGGATCTTCAGTTTCTTCTACGCGTAGTGCAACGTTATGAACTAACTCTTTCTTCAGACGATCTAAAATCTGACGAGAAGTCACGAATTTACCTTCACGACCACAGAAAGGTGAGGTGTTAACACAGAAATACATGCTAACTGTTGGTTCATCAACGGCTAATGCAGGCAGCGCTTCAACAGCACCTGTTTCGCAAATAGTATCTGAAATATTCAGTTCACCTAAACCAGTAATTGCGATGATATCGCCTGCTTCAGCAACTTCAACTTCGATACGCTCTAAGCCAAGATGACCTAACACTTTACCGACTTTACCGTTACGGGTTTTACCTTCACTATCAATGATAGTGACTTGTTGGTTAGGTTTAACCTTACCACGCTTAATACGGCCGATACCGATAACGCCCATATAGTTGTTGTAGTCCAACTGAGAAATTTGCATCTGGAATGTACCATCCAGATCCACTTTCGGTGGCTCTACATATTTGACAATAGCTTCATATAACGGAGTCATATCTTCAGCCATGTCATTATAATCTGTTCCCGCAATACCATTTAATGCAGATGCATAAATGATAGGGAAATCAAGTTGTTCGTCGGTCGCACCAAGGTTAACGAACAGGTCAAATACCTGATCAACAACCCAGTCTGGACGCGCACCAGGGCGGTCAACTTTATTGATAACAACGATAGGTTTTAAGTTGTTAGCAAACGCTTTTTGTGTCACAAAACGAGTTTGTGGCATTGGGCCATCCATCGCGTCAACCAGCAATAGAACGCAGTCTACCATAGACATAACACGTTCTACCTCACCACCGAAATCGGCGTGTCCTGGGGTATCTACGATATTGATACGATAGTCATTCCATTTAATCGCTGTATTTTTCGCAAGAATAGTAATTCCGCGCTCTCTTTCGAGATCATTTGAATCCATCACGCGCTCAGCCAGCGTCTCACGTTCACCGAACGTACCGGACTGCTGTAGTAATTTATCGACGATAGTAGTTTTACCATGGTCAACGTGGGCGATGATGGCGATATTACGCAAGTTTTCGATCACAAAATTTGCCTCAGGCATTGTAGAAATAAGCGCGTTATTGTACACGCTTTAGACGAGAGACTAAACAAGATCACAATAATGATTGCTTAACAATATGCAATTAATTGAATTGTGATCCTTTTCACGCCTCAGAATTTAGTGGCATTACATGATTGCACCAAAACAGTGCGCTCAATTAGGCTTAATTTGCACCAGTATTGTGCAATAATTAAAAAATCACATGAGGTATTCTACACTAAACTTCATGAATACAGTATATATCCCTTTTTATATAAGTTGGCATGGTTTTCGCAATAGTATTTTGGTGAGCAAACAATTCACCAAAAAATGTGTAAGGCCACTGCACTAAATAAAACCACTCGCCAGGAGAGTTTATATGTCCCTTGAACATGTATTATCCATGATTGAAGAACATAAAGTTAGATATATTGACTTACGTTTTACTGATACCCGCGGCAAAGAACAACATCTGACTATTCCTGCCCATCAGGTTAACGATGATTTCTTTGAAGAAGGAAAAATGTTCGATGGATCTTCTATTGGCGGTTGGAAAGGCATTAACGAATCAGACATGGTACTGATGCCTGATGCTTCTACAGCAATGCTTGACCCATTTTTTCAAGATCCAACACTGATTATTCGTTGTGATGTATTAGAACCAGGCACAATGCAAGGTTATGATCGCGACCCTCGTTCTATCTCAAAACGAGCTGAAGATTACCTAAAATCAAGCGGTATCGCCGACACTGTTTTATTTGGGCCAGAACCTGAATTCTTCTTATTTGATGATATTCGTTTTAAAAATGATATTTCAGGCGCGTCATACGCTATCAATGACATTGAAGCAGCATGGAACACCAATACCAAATATGAAGATGGTAACAAAGGCCATCGTCCTATGGTAAAAGGGGGTTATTTCCCATTACCACCCGTTGATTCATCTCAAGATATTCGCTCTACCATGTGTAACATTATGGAAGAGATGGGATTAGTGGTTGAAGCTCATCACCACGAAGTCGCAACGGCAGGTCAAAACGAGGTCGCAACACGTTTTAATACCATGACCAAAAAAGCAGATGAAACCCAAATTTATAAATACGTAGTACAAAACGTTGCTCACGTATTTGGCAAAACGGCGACCTTTATGCCAAAACCACTTGTGGGTGATAACGGTTCAGGTATGCACTGCCATATGTCACTGTCTAAAAATGGAACCAATCTATTTGCGGGTGACAAATACGGCGGATTATCTGAAATGGCGCTGTACTACATTGGCGGCATTATCAAACATGCTCGCGCATTAAATGCGTTTACCAACCCGACAACCAACTCATACAAACGCTTAGTTCCGGGTTTTGAAGCACCTGTTATGCTGGCTTACTCTGCACGTAACCGCTCAGCGTCTATTCGTATCCCAGTTGTTGCCAGCATGAAAGCGCGTCGTATTGAAGTACGTTTCCCAGATCCACTCGCGAACCCTTATCTTGCTTTTGCTGCTCAGTTAATGGCAGGTCTTGATGGCATTACCAATAAAATTCACCCAGGTGATGCTATGGATAAAAACCTCTATGACTTACCGCCAGAAGAGGCAAAAGAGATCCCAACAGTAGCGGGTTCATTAGAAGAAGCACTGAATGCATTAGATGCAGACCGTGAATTCTTAACTCATGGTGGTGTATTCACTAATGACTCAATTGATGCCTATTTAGCGCTTTTACGTACTGACGTTCAGCGTGTTCGTATGGCGCCACATCCTCTTGAATTCGAAATGTATTACAGTGCTTAAACTTTTTGCATTACATTTAATGCATTGCTGTAGATAATGATTTTTTGTTGCCGTGAAGCTATTTTGCCCATCTTCGGATGGGCACTTTTCTCCCACTTAAGGAGTCGGTCAGTTCGCTTACGCATCTGTTCATTTATAAAAAAAAAGGTAAGATGCACTAAAATGGTGCAATGGGGTATTCAATATGGAAACGGCAAACTTACCTGATAACACACTGATTTTAGACTCTTTAATCCATTCAGTGCTGGTTATCAATCAAGAATTCATTATTTGTTATGCAAACCACGCTGCGTTACAAGTTTTGGCACAAAGCCGTCGCAAATTATTTGAAACACCTTTTACCGATTTGTTTAGTTATCATTCATTTGATGCTGAACTTATGCAAGAAACCTTAGCAAACGGACAAAGTTTCACTGATAACGAAGTAATTTTGGTTATTCATAACCAATCACACACTATGTCGCTCAGTGCCCAACCTATTTCCGAGCAACATATTTTGTTGGAACTGGCGCCTATGGATAGTCAACGTCGGTTAAGCCAAGAGCAGATCCAACAAGCCCAACAAATAGCTGCAAGGGAATTGGTTCGGGGGCTGGCACATGAAATTAAAAACCCGCTAGGGGGATTGCGAGGCGCCGCACAATTACTGGCAAAATCGTTACCTGATCCCGCGCTGATGGAATACACACAAGTCATTATCGAACAAGCAGACCGTTTGCGTACACTGGTTGATAGACTGTTAGGCCCTCAGCATCCTGGTACAAAAACACATCAAAGTATTCATCATGTTGTTGAGCGTGTAGCCCAATTAATTTTACTGGAATGCCCAGAAAACGTCACATTATTAAAAGATTACGACCCAAGCTTACCTGAACTTTCTCATTACCCAGATCAAATAGAACAAGTACTACTCAATATTACGCGTAATGCCTTACAAGCGGTTGAAAAAACAGGTGGGACGATAATTTTACGTACTCGCACCGCGTTTCAAGTCACTCTTCATGGTGAGCGTCACAGACTTGTTGCACGCATCGATGTGATAGATACCGGAAGCGGTATTCCCCCACATTTACAAGATACCCTTTTCTATCCAATGGTAAGCGGAAGAGAAGACGGAAATGGCTTAGGATTATCTATCGCTCGTAATTTAGTTGATCAGCACGCAGGTAAAATTGAATTTACTAGTTGGCCGGGTAATACCGAATTTTCTATTTACCTGCCAATAAAATAGGAGATAACCAATGCAAAAAGGAAATGTATGGGTTGTTGATGATGACAGCTCAATTCGCTGGGTCCTTGAACGCGCAATTACACGAGAAGATATGTTATGTCGTGCTTTTGAACATGCTAACGATGTGCTCAAGGCGCTAAATAGCGAACAGCCTGATGTATTATTATCAGACATTCGTATGCCTGATATGGATGGTTTATCTCTACTTAAAATAATAAAAGAACAATATCCTACACTGCCCGTTATTATTATGACTGCACATTCTGATCTTGATGCCGCAGTGAATGCTTATCAACAAGGTGCTTTTGATTACTTACCAAAACCTTTTGATATCGATGAAACGCTTGCACTAATAGAGAGAGCAATCACACACTATCGAGAGCAAAAGCAGCCGAATAATACTGAAAATATACTTCAATCTGTTTCTGATATGATTGGCGAAGCCCCTGCAATGCAAGAAGTTTATCGTATTATCGGTCGACTTTCTCGCTCATCTATTAGTGTGCTAATTAATGGAGAATCGGGTACCGGTAAAGAGCTTGTTGCTCACGCGCTTCATCGTCATAGCCCTCGTGCTTTGGCTCCATTTATTGCCCTAAATATGGCGGCGATCCCCAAAGATTTAATTGAATCTGAACTCTTTGGTCATGAAAAAGGTGCGTTTACTGGCGCTTCTCAAATTCGTCAAGGCCGTTTTGAACAAGCCAATGGTGGTTCTCTTTTTCTGGATGAAATTGGTGATATGCCATTAGATATCCAAACTCGTTTATTACGCGTATTGGCTGAAGGGCAATTTTATCGAGTTGGAGGCTATGCCCCTGTTAAAGTGGATGTCCGAATTATTGCAGCAACCCATCAGGATTTAGAAAAACGAGTGAATGAAGGCGATTTTCGTGAAGATCTCTACCATCGCCTAAATGTTATTCGCATCCAATTACCACCTCTTCGCGATAGAACAGAAGATATTCCTAGTTTAGCGCGCTACTTTCTGCAAAAAACGGCAAAAGAGCTGGGTGTTGAAACCAAATCTCTGCATGAACAAAGCTTAAAAACCATGATGGAATACGTTTGGTCTGGAAACGTAAGACAACTCGAAAATGTGTGTCGTTGGCTGACGGTTATGACTGCAAGCCAAGAAATCATGCCACAAGATTTACCGTCTGAGATCCGCTTAGCTGACGAGAAAGCAAAAAATATTAATCGGCTTACATCTCAACATTGGTCGCAACATCTCTCTTTATGGGCAGATGAAGCTTTAGGTGAAGGCAAAGAAAATATTCTTAATGATGCACTGCCACAATTTGAACGCACACTATTATTAAGTGCCCTTGCTTATACACAAGGCCATAAACAAGACGCAGCGCGGTTGTTAGGTTGGGGTAGAAATACGCTAACACGCAAACTTAAAGAATTGGGTATAGAGGATTATTAACCCTCCATACCTTAATGAATTAGATCACGCGCGAAAATTGACGCTGACGCATTTGATTACGCAAATAAGTATCGAAGCACATACAAATATTGCGAATAAGTAAACGCCCTCTTGGCGTAACTTGAATATGACTATTTGTAATTTCGATTAAACCATCGTTTTCCATTGGTACAAGCAATTCTAAATCTTCTTTAAAATAATCTTGGAAAACAATATCATAAGATTTTTCAATCTCCGTAAAATGGAGACTAAAATTACAAATAAGTGTTTTAATAACATCACGGCGAATACAATCATCATTAGTTAAAGAAAGCCCACGCCATAAGGCATTTCCTTCATTATTCACACGCGCATAATAGTCCTTTAGCACTTTTTCATTCTGCGCATAGTTATCGCCTAACATACTAATCGCGGAAACACCCATACCTAATAAATCGCACTCTTCATGAGTGGTATACCCTTGAAAATTTCGATGCAAAATACCGTTACGTTGAGCAATAGCCAGTTCATCATCAGGTTTAGCAAAGTGATCCATCCCGATAAATTGATAGCCATTTGTCGTCAATGTTGAAATAGTTTCTTGCAAAATATCGAGTTTTTCTTCTGCTAAAGGAAGGTCTTCATCTTTTATTTTTCGTTGGGCTGCAAATAAATTGGGTAGGTGTGCATAATTGAACACACTTAAACGGTCTGGCGATAATTCAATAACGCGTTTTAGTGTAAAAGCGAAACTCTCTTTAGTTTGCTTTGGTAAACCATAAATTAAATCGATACTGGTTGAATGAAATCCAACTTCGCGAGCTCGTTCAATAAGCGAAAAAATAAAAGCTTCGTCTTGTTCACGATTAACTTTTTGCTGTACTTCTTTATTGAAATCTTGCACACCCATGCTTAAACGATTGAAACCTTCATTGCGTAAATGATCGATAACATCTAATTCAATCTCACGTGGATCTATTTCTATCGAAAGCTCAGCATCTTCTACAAAATGAAAGTGCTTACGTAATAAAGCAACTAATCGGCTGATCTGTTTTTTATCAAGGAATGTAGGCGTTCCACCACCCCAATGCATTTGGGTTACACATCTATATTGAAAATAAGTTGCTCTATTAATTATTTCTTTTTCTAGCACATCAAGATATTCATCTGCTTTATGTTTATGGCGGGTAATGATTTTATTGCAACCACAGAAGTAGCACAGCTTATGGCAGAAAGGAATATGAATATAGAGTGATAACGGGCGCTCAGGATAACGTTGAGTCGCCTTAATAAAATCAGCATCACCGTATTGTTGATTAAATTCCAGTGCTGTTGGATATGATGTGTAGCGAGGACCTGAATAGTTATACTTATGGATCAGGTCAAGATCCCAAATAATTGTTTGCTCTGACATGCCTCTACCTTCCAAAAGTGAACTGCTGGTGTGTCATACCAGCAAACAGATATTATTAACATCTGAAATAGTAGTGTAACCAATAAATGATTGGCTGAATATGAAAGAAAGATCTGATAAAAACAAAGATATCTCTCTTTTTATAGCGATGCTAATCAACGCACTCACTGGATGTGACATAAATCACATTATAATAAAATAATCTTATTTTTTAAAAAAATTTGTTAATAAATTAAGTTTATTCAATATGTTAGTCGTTTATTCTAATTAGATAATTTCTTATGACTATTTTTACGCCGACTTTTAAAAAAGAAATTACTCAAAATACGATTTAAATTAATTCATTATATCGTTATCTTAATTTTATTATTCTTTTATTCTCTCATAATCCGATGATTGTAATAATAGTAACAATTATACCTTTACCTCATTTATAATATTACATACTCTAGATTCAAACATTGATTAATATCCAGTTAAGTCGTGTTTTGATTTAAATTCGAGAATCATTTAAAGAATAAAGGTCGCTATATTACATGGAAAGATAGCATCCCCCATACCTTATCTTATTCTTTTTTATATACCTCTTATTTGATCAGTCTCTTTTATACCCGATTAAGGATTATTAACCACGGAAGGATACGGACAAGCAACCAAGGATGGTTTATCTTTTCATAGCAATGCCTATTTAATTCCTTTTATATTTTTAAAATCAAAAAAATATTCTCTTTTATTTTGATGTTTTAGAAATTCTCTATTATTTAATAACCAGTAATAAGAATAATTATTATTTACTTATAAAAAAGACCTCGTTTATTTTAATAATATAATCGAGGCCCTTTGAATGATGCTTTTATAACGAAAATTTACTTAGCATCTTTACCATAGTTAGGAGAACGTGGCCCGTATAAAATGCCATTCGCGCCACCAGCAGAAAGTAAACGAACACTCGTTATTCCTGCAATTTGATGGCTTTTATCTGCTACTGTATTTACGACTTGATTCACAACCGCAGAGACTAACATTCCCACTAAGCTGCTTGATGAAGAATCATTTTCTGTACTTGAAGCCGTTGCAGTACCACTCCAAAGCAATTCACCATTGCGCAAATCAACTAATTTAGCGCCAACAGTAACTCGAGTATCACTAGAAATAATTTGATAAGTCGTACCATATTCAGTGATATCTAAATATAACACGGCATCAGCACCAAAAATTTCACGTAACTTATTAGGGCTGACGGCTTGGATATCACCGGCTGTGGATAACCCATTGTGCTTAAATGTCTCTTCTACAACCGCAACAGGGAAAACGTAGTAACCTGCTTCCGCTAAAGGATAAGTCACTTGAGATAGAAAGCTATGCCCAGCATCAACTTCTGGCGTGTGATTTTGTGGCAATAAAACTAAAATACTTTTTGGCTTACTCTGTTTAAATGCACTGTAGTCCGTTTTCACGGGTTCAGCACAACCGGTCAATACAAAAGCAAATATCACACACATCAAGGTTAATAAGCGTCTCATTTTTGCATTCCTTTGTTTTTCATCAGGTGATCCATAAACGCTGCGGATTCAGGGTAAAGCGTTTTCTCTTCATTAAACTCTGCCATCGCTAGATCTAATGCACCTGTAGCCCCATATAACATACCTAAATGTGCATGTAATCCCGGTGGGATACCCAATGATTTAGCACGAGAAAGCTCAATACTTTGCTTCAATGCATCAATCTGAGATTGGGGGTCGCTTTCACTTTGCTGATAATATTGATACACAACACTTTGATAACTATCCCAGTTGTAAAGTGGTTTTGGAGCACTAGTACAACCTGTTAGTAGCAACACGCCCATAGCAAGACTTATCAATAATTTTGACATTTTCTATATCCTTATAAAATTAAGTGTTACTTAGACGGCTGCCAAGCATTACTTTCAATCCCTGCAACAAGATTATTTACTGCTTCACGAATAGCTAAATCGAGCACTTTACCGTTTAATGTTGAGTCATAGCTTGCTGTACCACCAAAACCGATGATTTCACGGTTAGATAACTCATATTCACCCGCACCTTGAGAAGAGAAAACAACTTCTGAAGTGTGAACATTAACCACGTTTAAATTGACTTTTGCATAGGCTACTTGGGTTTTTCCACGACCTAAAATACCGAATAATTGACGATCACCCACTTCTTTACGACCAAACTCAGTAACATCACCCGTAATAACGTAAGTTGCACCTTTTAATTGTTGGGTTTGACCTTTAATTCCTGCTTCTTCTTTTAACTCAGACAAGTTAGCGCGATCTAATACATTAAAGCGGCCAGTCTGTTGTAAATGAGTCATTAAAATCGTTTTGGATTGATTACCTAATCGATCAACACCATCCGAAAAAATACCATTCATATAACTTGAACGGTTATCAAACTTACCAATTGAAATAGCGCTTTTAGGCCCCGCATAAGTTGTATTATAAGTTGCAACTTTAGCGACTTCTAAAGAACGTGATGATTCCGATGCACACCCAGCAAGTAATGTTGCTGAAATGACAATCACACCTAGAGATAACTGTTTTAGTTTCATTTTAATGACCTAGTAAAGATGAAGTGGAGATCTAAATACATACTTTTTATTTATTAGTATAAAAAGCAAAATAGATAACGATGATACTTTCTGTTTTTAATATTATTTAACATAAAAGCTATAACCCTAAAAGTTATAAGGTTAAATAAGCCAGATAACAATAATATAATGGCATTGTATAACAGAGGAAATAGCTAAAGGAATAGAAAAACAATAACAAATAAATATAGGATAAAGCGAAAATCATACTCTTTATTATCTTGAAAATATACCTTAAGTCAGTTTTATTTTAACACTGGTTTTAATAATTAAGAGTAAGAATATCCTTATAAGATAATTCATATTCTTTCTACAAGCATTGCCTCATTCTTCTTTTCAATAATCTTAAAAACAAAAATAAAAAAGGAGAAATAATAAATTACTCCTCCTCTCTTTATATTTGATTTCAGAAAAAAATTATCGCGCAATTAATAATAAACATTATTAGCGTTTTTTTCCAAATGCAGCAGCTAATGCATCGCTCATTGCGCTATTGCCTGAATTACTACCTGTATTATTTATTGATGAACGACTACTTCTCGCTGGCTTTTGTCCTTTGCTTTTTGAGTTATCTGCTTTTACTGTACTGGGTGTAGCACGGCTATGACTATCAGCAGCAACTTCATCTAAACGCATCGTTAAAGCAATACGCTTACGCGCTAAATCAACTTCGAGTACTTTTACTTTAACGATATCACCGGTTTTTACTACCGTATGAGGATCTTCAATAAATCTATCTGCTAAAGATGAAATATGAACTAAGCCATCTTGGTGAACACCAATATCCACAAAAGCACCAAAATTAGTTACGTTAGTCACTGTTCCTTCAAGGATCATACCACTAACAAGGTCATTCATCGTTTCAACACCCTCTGCAAAAGTTGCAGTTTTAAACTCAGGACGAGGGTCGCGGCCTGGTTTTGCTAACTCTTTTAAGATGTCATTAATCGTCGGAAGACCAAATTGCTCAGTAATAAAATCTCTCGCATTAACTTGTGCTAATAGCGTGCTATTTCCCATCAGGTCAGCTATTTTTTGATTCGTTGCTTGCAGAATATTTTCTACTACAGGATAGGTTTCTGGGTGAACAGTAGAAGCATCAAGCGGATTTTTACCATCACGAATACGTAAAAAACCAGCACATTGTTCAAACGCTTTTGGTCCTAAACGTGCTACTTTTAATAGCTGTTTTCTATCGACAAAACGGCCATTTTCATCGCGCCAATTAATAATATTTTGTGCAATAGATTGGCTAAGACCTGCAACTCTGGTTAATAGCGGTACTGATGCCGTATTTAAATCAACACCAACGCCATTAACACAGTCCTCAACCACAGTATCAAGCTTTCTTGCTAATAGGGTTTGGCTAACATCATGCTGATATTGACCCACACCAATAGATTTAGGATCAATTTTAACTAATTCAGCTAGCGGATCTTGTAAACGGCGAGCAATAGAAACTGCACCACGAATTGATACATCTAAATCAGGAAATTCATTAGCTGCAAGTTCAGACGCAGAATAAACAGAAGCACCCGCTTCGCTAACAATCACTTTTTGTGCTTTTATCTCAGGGTAACGTTTTACTGTTTCAGCAAAGAAACGCTCTGTTTCACGAGATGCTGTACCATTTCCTATCGCAACAAGTTCCACATTATGCTTTATACACAGTGCCGCAACACTTGCCGCTGCTTTATCAGTTTGTCCTGTATGAGGATAAATTGTATCAATTGCAATAAGTTTACCAGTGTTATCAACCACCGCAACTTTTACCCCAGTACGCAAACCAGGATCAAGTCCCATGGTTGTGCGCATTCCAGCAGGTGCCGCCATTAACAAATCATTTAAATTACGGGCAAAAACATTAATTGCTTCTTCTTCTGCCTTTTCACGCAACTGCCCCATAAGCTCAGTTTCGATATGCATTAATACTTTAATACGCCAAGTCCAACTAACAACGGCTTTACGCCAGCTATCAGCAGGTTGGTTATTTAAACGTAGACCTAAGTGCTCTGTAATGAGTTGCTCGCCATAGCTCTCTTTTGGCGCTTCTTCAAATTGAGGGTCTGGATTAAGTGATAGTTGAAGAATGCCTTCATTACGACCGCGAAACATAGCTAATGCGCGATGAGAAGGTACAGTAGCAATAGGCTCATGATGATCAAAATAATCACTAAATTTAGCGCCTTCTGCTTCTTTCCCATCAATCACTTTGGCCACAAGATGTGCATTTTTCCATAAATATTGACGTACTTTTGCCAATAATCCAGCATCTTCAGCAAAGCGTTCCATTAAAATATAACGCGCACCATCAAGGGCTGATTTTGTATCATTAATCCCTTTCTCTGCATCTATATAAGCGCTAGCCGCTTCTTCTGGCGAGTTTTGTGGTTCATTCCACAATAAATCGGCTAATGGCTCTAAACCATTTTCTATCGCGATTTGCCCACGGGTGCGTCTTTTAGGTTTATAAGGAAGATAGAGATCTTCAAGTTCAGTTTTACTTTGGGTCTCATTGATTGAAGATAATAATTCTGGTGTTAATTTACCCTGTTCTTCAATCGATTTTAAAATAGTTTGGCGACGATCATTGAGTTCCCGTAAGTAACTCAGGCGGGTTTCCAATTGACGTAGCTGAGTGTCATCTAACCCTTCCGTCACCTCTTTTCGGTAACGGGCAATAAACGGCACCGTATTCCCTTCATCCAGTAACGTAATGGCCGAAAGTACTTGCTGAGGCTTAACTGTCAGCTCTTGAGCAATAATTCGGCTTAATGATTCATTCATAATATATTTTACCTACCGAGAGGAGTGGTTAAAAAAGATGGCTATTATACACGCTGAACACCAGAAAAATTCTGCTTATTGCAAATCAACCTCAACAATTATGAGGAAAATAACAGATTATTTTATCATTCACGCTATAGTATCTTTATAAAATTCAATGTTGATGATAATTTTTATCTGTAATGGCAAAAAGTAACTATATTACCCGTGATGGCTGGCACGCTTTAGACAAAGAGCTAAAATATCTTTGGAAAGTAGAGCGCCCGATAGTCACACAATCCGTTTCAGAAGCAGCGGCACAAGGTGACCGTTCAGAAAATGCTGAATATATTTATGGAAAAAAGCGACTACGTGAAATAGATAGACGGGTTCGTTTTTTATCTAAACGTCTTGATGAGCTAAAAATTGTTGACCCAGATCCTCGCCAAGAAGGCAAAGTCTATTTTGGTGCCTGGGTAACCCTTGAAGATGATGACGAGAACGTCAAAACCTTTAGACTAGTAGGGCCGGACGAGTTTGATCCGTCAAAACAGTGGATTTCAATTGATTCTCCCGTTGCCAGAGCACTTATTGGTAAAAAGGTTGATGACGAAATTAGTGTTCAAACACCGGGTGGTGAGGTTAACTACCACATATTATCTATCAAATATCATTCGGAATAAGATAAATAAAAAGTTGTTTTGTCTTTAAATAGATGACAAGACAAGTTTTCTCTGTAAATCATTAACGTTTATTCTTTGTTTTTGGTTTAATATTCTTATCAATGATAGAATTCGCTAATAAGAGCATTTGCACTTCGGGGGCTTAAAAAATGCAAGAAAGTTACAAAGTTCTAATCGTGGATGACGATTTGCGTTTACGTTCACTATTAGAGCGCTATTTAACAGAGCAAGGTTTTCAAATCCGTACTGCTGCAAACGCCGATCAAATGGATCGTCTATTAACTCGCGAATCTATCCACCTTATCGTACTTGATTTAATGCTTCCAGGTGAAGATGGATTATCTATTTGCCGCCGGTTGCGCAGCCAAAATAACCCAATCCCTATTATTATGGTTACTGCCAAAGGGGAAGAGGTTGACAGAATTGTTGGGCTAGAAATCGGGGCCGATGATTATATATCCAAACCGTTTAACCCAAGAGAATTACTTGCTCGTATTCGTGCGGTGCTTCGTCGCCAAGCTAACGAATTACCCGGCGCACCATCTCAAGATAACGCCATTATTTCTTTCGGTAAATTTAAGCTGAATTTAGGTACACGTGAAATGTTCCACGAAGAAGAGCATATGCCTCTGACCAGTGGTGAGTTTGCAGTACTTAAAGTGTTGGTATCTCACCCTCGTGAGCCACTGTCACGAGACAAACTCATGAGCCTAGCTCGTGGTCGTGAATACAGCGCAATGGAACGCTCTATCGACGTTCAAATTTCGCGTTTACGCCGCATGATTGAAGAAGATCCAACTCATCCACGTTATATTCAAACGGTTTGGGGGCTAGGCTACGTATTTGTGCCAGATGGAACCAGCGTGCAATGAGAAGGCTGAGGCTTTCACCACACAATAAGCTAACGCGTTCTCTGTTTCTGGTTATCTCACTACTTTTTTTTAGTTTGATAGCCAGTTACCTTGTTGTACAGCATCTTATTGTGGGTCCAAGCCTACAGCAATTTAATAAAGTATTAGCTTATGAAATACGAACTTTCATCCCCGAGGAGCTCATTTTAGTTGATGGCACTCCGCTTAAAATTTCCCCTGCTCTGCGTAATAAAATCTACAATGAATTAGGTATTTCCTTTTTTGATAAAAAAACAGCATTAAAAGAAGGGCTTCATTGGGCAAAAGAAGATGATGAACTTAGCCAACAGATGTCTGAATACCTTAATGGTGAAACCGTAATTTGGATTGAGAGCACACTGGAATATCCTGTTTTATGGATTAACACCTATATTTCACCTTCTTTATGGATCCGGGTTCCACTCACTGAATTAGGGCAAAATTTCTTGCTGCCAGTTTATCGCCAAGCAATTATTTTTATTATTATTGTTATTGCCTTTTTCTGGTTATATAACCGTTTTCAAAATCGCCCATTAAACGAAGTGGAATATGCAGCTCGTCGTATTGGTAAAGGCGTTATTCCTCCCCCTATCCCAGAATCAGGTTCATCAGAGATGCGTTCGATCATTCGAGCATTTAATCAAATGTCATCAGGTATTCGCTCTTTAGATAATGATCGAACCTTAGTTATGGCCGGTGTCAGTCACGATTTGCGAACACCTTTAACACGAATTCGTCTGGCAACTGAAATGATGAGCTCAGAAGATAGCTATCTTGCTGATTCTATTAATAAAGATATTGAAGACTGTGACGCCATTATTGGACAATTTTTAGACTATATACGCACAGGAAAAGAGATGTCATTAGAACTGTGCGACATGAACTGTTTATTACAAGAAGTTCTCTGTGCTGAATCTAACTCTGGCAAAATTAGCGAAGAACATCTTTATCCTTATCCTATTAATATTACGGCGAATCCCATTGCGGTGAAACGCGCACTCGCCAATATGATTGTGAATGCGACTCGTTACGGCAATGGTTGGATAAGTGTTTCTAGCGGCAAAAATGAAGAATTTGCATGGTTTCAAGTAGAAGACGATGGCCCCGGTATTCCATTAGAAGATAGACAGCGGTTATTTCAACCTTTTGTTCAAGGTGAACAAGCAAGAAGTACAATGGGAGCAGGTTTAGGGCTTTCGATTATTCGCCGTATTATGGATGCTCATGGTGGTTATGTTGAACTAGATGATAGCGTCAAGGGTGGATTATTAATCAGAGCAAACTTCCCATTAAAAGAACGTGAAGATGACGATGATTAAACATCATTACTAATCTCATTTTTCTCTATTTATTATTTTTTCCCGCAATTCCTCACTATTTTTCATCATTTTTTCTCATTGTCATAAAACTGTCATAATTAAGACATTTAATTGTCATCTAACTGACCTATTGTCTGTGCGTACCGAAACCGAAGTTGATAGATGTCGAAGTTATTCTACCTATCCCACAGGAGGGATTATGAAACTGATGCGTACCACCCTGACTAGTGTCATTGCCGCTGCGTTTTCAATGACCGCTCTTTCTGCACAGGCAACGACCTCGCTGACTGGTGCTGGCGCAACGTTCCCTGCCCCAGTTTATGCTAAATGGGCAGATTCCTATCAAAAAGAAACAGGTAACAAAATTAACTATCAGGGCATTGGTTCCTCTGGTGGTGTAAAACAAATTCTTGCCAACACTGTTGATTTTGGTGCTTCAGATGCGCCATTAACAGATGAAAAATTAAAAGCTGATGGCTTGTTCCAATTTCCAACCGTTATTGGTGGCGTTGTACTTGCAGTTAACATCCCTGGCATTAAATCGGGTGAATTAACCTTAGATGGTGAAACTGTTGGTAATATCTACTTGGGTAAAATCCAAAAATGGAATGACCCCGCTATCACTAAGCTCAATCCTAACGTTAAACTACCTGACCAAAATATCGCCGTTATCCGTCGTGCTGATGGTTCAGGAACTTCATTCGTTTTCACTAGCTACTTAGCAAAAGTAAATAGCACATGGAAAGATGAAGTCGGCGCAGGTTCTACCGTGAAATGGCCAACAGGTTTAGGTGGAAAAGGTAACGATGGCATTGCGGCTTTTGTTCAGCGTGTACCGGGTTCTATCGGATATGTTGAATATGCGTACGCAAAACAAAATAGCCTTGCTTATACTAAATTAGTAACTGCTGATGGTGAAATTATCTCACCAACTGCAGATAGCTTTAGTGCAGCAGCAAGAAAAATTGATTGGAGTAAAAGCTTTGCACAAGACCTGACTAACCAGAAAGGTGAGAATGCATGGCCAATTACTTCAACCACCTTTATTTTAGTGCACCAAACTCAGAAAGATGCAGTAAAAGGAAAAGAAGTGCTGAACTTCTTCAACTGGGCTTACGATAAGGGTAATCAGGAAGCGAAAAACCTCGATTACGCAGTATTGCCAACAGAAGTTGTAGAACAAATTCGTGCAGCATGGAAAACCAGTATCAAAGACAGTAATGGTCAGCCAATTTACTAATAACACGGCAACCATTGAGAGATAAGTTAACGTTCACCCCCTGCTAAAACAGGGGGTACTAAATAAAAGAGGCTTTATGGCCGAGCACACAACGGTAATAAAGGCCCCTAGTAAACGAGGGGACGTTATTTTCAGCGCACTAGTCCGACTAGCTGCGTTGATTACGCTTTTGCTTTTAACAGGTATCATTGTTTCACTGATTTTTGCTTCATGGCCAAGTATTCAACAATTCGGCCTTTCCTTCTTATGGACAAAAGAGTGGGATCCACCGGCACAAGAATTTGGTGCTTTAGTTCCTATTTACGGCACCATTATCACCTCAATAATTGCACTCGTTATTGCAGTTCCGGTGAGCTTTGGTATTGCACTCTTTTTAACAGAACTAGCACCTAATTGGTTAAAACGCCCGTTAGGGATAGCTATTGAGCTATTAGCGGCTATTCCAAGTATTGTTTATGGTATGTGGGGGCTTTTTGTCTTCGCACCACTATTTGCAACCTACTTTCAAGAGCCCGTTGGTAATGTGTTATCTACAATTCCTATTGTTGGTGAATTGTTCTCTGGCCCAGCCTTCGGTATTGGTATTTTGGCTGCCGGTGTTATTTTGGCCATTATGATCATTCCTTATATCGCCTCTGTTATGCGTGATGTGTTTGAACAAACACCAACCATGATGAAGGAATCCGCTTACGGTATTGGTTGCACAACATGGGAAGTTATCTGGAATATCGTTCTACCTTACACTCGTAATGGGGTAATAGGTGGCGTAATGCTAGGTTTAGGTCGAGCATTAGGGGAAACTATGGCGGTGACCTTCATCATCGGTAATACCTACCAATTAGATTCCGTGTCTCTGTTTATGCCAGGTAACAGTATTACCTCTGCATTAGCAAACGAATTTGCAGAAGCAGAAACCGGATTACATACTGCAGCGTTAATGGAATTGGGTCTTATCCTGTTTGTCATTACGTTTATTGTGTTAGCGATATCTAAATTTATGACACTACGTTTATCTAAAAATGAAGGAGCGCGTTGATATGTCTAGAACATCACCTGCTTCATTACAGAGTCAAACAGAAGGCCAATTACGTACACGCCATAAACGACAGCTATGGCGTCGTCAGAAAAACCGTATTGCATTATTTCTTTCTGTTTCAACAATGGCATTTGGCCTCTTTTGGCTAGTTTGGATCCTATTTTCTACGGTAACCAAAGGTTTTGATGGTATGTCGCTGGCTCTGTTTACAGAGATGACACCACCACCAAATACAGAAGGTGGTGGTCTTGCAAATGCGATAGTAGGTAGTGGCCTATTAATTTTATGGGCAACGGTTATCGGAACACCATTAGGTATTCTTGCAGGTATCTATCTTGCAGAATATGGTCGCCGGTCGTGGCTAGCAGAAGTCACACGATTTATTAATGATATTTTGCTATCAGCACCTTCGATAGTGGTCGGCTTATTTGTTTACACCATCGTTGTCGCACAAATGCAGCACTTTTCAGGTTGGGCCGGTATTGTGGCATTAGCACTATTACAAATACCTATTGTCATCCGTACCACTGAAAACATGTTGAAATTGGTTCCTGATAGCTTACGTGAAGCCGCTTACGCTTTAGGTACACCTAAGTGGAAGATGATCTTAAAGATCACCTTAAAAGCATCGGTGTCGGGCATTATTACTGGGATTTTATTAGCGATAGCCCGTATAGCTGGCGAAACAGCACCCCTGTTATTTACTTCACTATCAAATCAATTCTGGAGCACAGATTTAAACGAACCGATAGCCAACTTACCAGTGACTATCTTTAAGTTCGCCATGAGTCCATTTGCGGAGTGGCAACAACTTGCCTGGGCTGGCGTATTACTTATCACCCTCTGTGTTCTATTTATCAATATTATTGCGCGCGTGCTGTTTGCTAAAAACAAGCATGGTTAACGCCAAAGCTAAGTAAGAGAGAACGTTTAATGACAATGGTTAATGATAACGCTGGAAATAAAATCCAAGTTCGTGACTTGAACTTCTACTACGGTAAATTCCATGCGCTAAAGAACATCTCGTTAGATATTGCCAAGAATAAAGTCACTGCATTTATCGGGCCTTCAGGCTGTGGTAAATCAACCTTACTACGTACTTTTAATAAAATGTACGAGCTTTATGGCGAGCAGCGTGCAGAAGGTGAGATCCTGTTAGATGGCAACAATATTCTGACAGATAAGCAAGATATCGCACTTTTACGTGCCAAAGTCGGTATGGTGTTCCAAAAACCAACACCATTCCCAATGTCGATTTATGACAATATTGCCTTTGGTGTGCGCTTATTTGAAAAATTATCTCGTGCTGATATGGATGATCGCGTTCAGTGGGCTTTGACTAAAGCCGCATTATGGAATGAAACAAAAGATAAACTACATCAAAGTGGATATAGTTTGTCTGGTGGTCAACAACAGCGTTTATGTATCGCTAGAGGTATTGCAATTCGCCCTGAAGTATTGCTTCTTGATGAGCCGTGTTCAGCATTAGACCCCATTTCTACAGGTCGTATAGAAGAACTTATTAGCGAACTTAAATCAGAATATACCGTCGTTATCGTTACACATAATATGCAACAAGCCGCGCGTTGTTCAGACCACACTGCATTTATGTATTTAGGCGAGTTAATTGAATTTAGCGATACGGATACGTTATTTACGCGTCCTGCGAAAAAACAAACTGAAGATTACATCACTGGGCGTTATGGCTGATAACGAGGCAAAGAATGGATAATTTAAATCACAATAAGCATATTTCTGGTCAATTTAATGCTGAGTTAGAGCATATCCGCACTGAATTAATGGTTATGGGCGGTTTAGTTGAAGAACAGCTAAAAAAAGCCATTATGGCGATGCATAACCAAGACCAAGCATTAGCGAATGAAGTAATTCAAGATGATCACAAAGTCAATATGATGGAAGTGGCTATTGATGATGCTTGTGTTCGCATTATTGCAAAACGCCAGCCAACAGCCAGTGATTTGCGCTTAATTATGTCGATTTCAAAAACTATCGCCGAATTAGAACGCATTGGTGATGTGGCTGAAAAAATTTGTCATACCGCACTTGAGAAGTTTTCACATCAGCATCAACCACTGTTAGTGAGCTTAGAATCTTTAGGTCAGCACGCGGTGCAAATGCTGCATGATGTGCTTGATGCTTTTGCGCGTATGGATTTAGAAGAAGCGGTGCGTATTTATCATGAAGATGCCAAAATCGACAATGAATACGAAGGTATTGTGCGTCAGCTAATGACATATATGATGGAAGATCCTCGCACCATCCCTAGCGTACTTACAGCGCTGTTTTGCGCACGTTCTATTGAGCGTATTGGCGACCGTTGCCAAAATATTTGTGAGTTTATTTTCTACTACGTTAAAGGTCATGATTTCCGCCATATTGGTGGTGACCAAGTTGAAAAAATGCTGACAAGAAATGATAACAATTCATCATCTCAATAAATAAACCGATCAATCTCTTTACTCTCTTATTTTACAGAGGCTTTTTAGCCTCTGTTTTTTTATTTATTACCTTTCACTTTCCTAATTTTGAATCAAATTAACGCGACAACTTTCTAAGGCTTATTCCATAAAAGAATATTCATATCAGTTTTTATTATTTTATGAACTTAGATCAACTTGATAGCGTGATACTCAACATAACAATGATGATAATTCTTTTTCTGGGGTGAATAATGAAATTACGTGTTCTGGCAACTGCATTAATTGCAGGCTCTGTATTATTTTCTGGTATCGCAAAAGCCGATAAATTAGATGACATAAAAAAAGCAGGTGTAGTCCGTATTGCTATTTTTGATAGTAACCCGCCTTTTGGGTTTGTTGATCCACAAACCAAAAAGCTAGCCGGTTATGATGCTGATATCGCGAATGAAATCGCAAAAGATTTAGGTGTTAAACTTGAGTTACGCCCTACTAATCCTGCAAACCGAATTCCTCTTCTTAGCTCAAAGAAAATTGATTTAATTGCAGCTAACTTCACGATTACTGAAGAACGAGCCAAACAAGTTGATTTCTCAGTACCTTATTTTGCAACGGGACAAAAATTTATTGCGCGTAAAGGCGTGTTAACTAACCCAGACCAAATTCACTCGCTGCGTATTGGCGCAGATAAAGGCACAGTGCAAGAAATTACGCTGCGTGAGCGTTATCCTGACACCAAAGTTATCTCATACGATGATACTCCTCTTGCCTTCGCTGCATTGCGCAATGGTAACGTCCAAGCGATTACCCAAGATGATGCTAAGCTGGTGGGATTATTAGCAAATCTGCCTGATGCAATAAAAGCAGACTTTGAAATTTCACCTTTTAGTATTACTCGTGAATACCAAGCCGTTGCAGCCGCAAA
Organism: Proteus hauseri; assembly: GCF_004116975.1. NCBI lineage: Bacteria > Pseudomonadati > Pseudomonadota > Gammaproteobacteria > Enterobacterales > Morganellaceae > Proteus > Proteus hauseri. The sequence goes on from NZ_CP026364.1 coordinate 1,326,191, forward strand.
AGGTGAAGATCGCTTAATCAATGAAATTAATAACACGCTATTAAGATTAGAAAAAGAAGGTAAAGCTGACGAGATTTATAACCGTTGGTTTGGCCCTGAAACAAAATCAGCGCAGCCTCGTGGCGACTTTAAATTTGCACCATTATCTGAGCAAGCACCACAATCTTAATTATCTAAGAATTAGTTAATAACTCAGCTAATTAATAAAAAAATTATTCTTTTATTAAAACATCGGCCCCGCTTAAGCGGGGTTTGGTGTCTGCATAGGTAATATTATGTTTGAGCAATTTCTTACCCACTACCTTCTTGAACCTCATTATTTGAGTTGGCTATGGAATGGTTTTTTAATCACCTTGCTCATCTCTTTTTGGACGATAATCATCGCTACGTTGTTGGGTTTTTTACTCACTGCGGCACGCGACAGCACATTGGCTCCTTTACGCTGGTTAGCAGCAATTTATACATCTCTATTTCGCAATACCCCTTTGTTAGTGCAACTCTTTTTTTGGTATTTTGCTTCCGGCGAAATTTTGCCACAAGCTGCGATGATATGGCTAAACACACCTCATGAAGTCTCATTACTCGGTCTCACACTCTCTTGGCCTTCTTTTGAATTTTTAGCAGGCGTTATTGGGCTGACATTTTATTCTGCGCCTTTTATTGCGGAAGAACTACGCGCAGGTATCCAAGGGGTAAAACAAGGGCAAAAATACGCATCACTGGCATTAGGTTTAACGCAATGGCAATCAATGCGTTATGTCATTTTGCCTCAAGCATTTCGCATCGCGCTTCCTCCTTTGTTAGGTCAGTATATGAATGTGATAAAGAACTCATCACTAACAATGGCAATTGGTGTCGCAGAGCTCTCTTATGCGTCCCGACAAGTAGAAACAGAATCACTACGCACCTTTGAAGCTTTTGGTGTTGCAACAATACTTTATATTGCTGCTATTGCACTAATGGAAGCATGGGGACAATGGCACCAACAACGTAAATTAGCACAGGGGTATTGATATGGACTTTACTGTTATTGCTGATAATTGGCAGTACCTCCTGTTTGGCGCTTATCCAGAGGGTCCTTTAGAAGGTGCTGCACTAACGATTTTTATTAGTCTAATCGCAGGTATTGCCTCTATTATTTTAGGCACATTGGGAGGCATTGCATTAGCGATGCTAAGAGGTGTATGGGTTAACCTATTTGCTGCATTTTTAGGCTTTTTCCGCGCCATTCCCGTCATTATGTTGATATTTTGGGTCTATTTTTTATTACCTGTTGTACTTGGAATGGATATTCCTGAAATTACTACCGTGATTTGTGCCTTGGCGCTTATTACTTCCTCTTATATCGCGCATGGTGTAAAAGCTGGCATTTTAGCAATAGGCAAAGGGCAATGGCAGGCTGGATTATCACTTGGGTTTAATCGTTGGCAAGTACTATGGCATATCGTGTTACCTCAAGCATTACGTATGATGGTGCCTTCTTTTATTAATCAATGGATAGCATTAATTAAAGACACTTCTTTAGCTTATGTTGTGGGAGTAGGAGAACTTTCTTTCTTAGCCACACAAGTCAATAACCGCAGCATGGTCTATCCAATGGAAGTATTTTTATTTGTTGCTTTTATTTACTTTGTGCTCTGTGTTTCATTGGAAATTATCGCCAACAAAATAGCCAAATTATTTTCAACACAAAAAGAAAAACATCCTTTTTGGCAAATAATCTTTCCTGTTAAAAAACAGAAATTCATTGAGAAACGTTTAGGTTAATCACTCAAAAACACTCATTTTCTAAATAAAAGTTATGCTGCTAACGGCATAACTTTGGCGATATCACATAAGTATTTGATTTAGGCGAGGGGACTTCTTTACAAATAAAATATCCCTGCGAGACAAGCTCATATCTCACATATAAATTAAAAAAAATACCAAATATAATACCAAAAAGAAATATCATTACAGTTGCTATAAAGAGTTTGTTATTAATTTTTATTAACTTATCTTTTATTGCAGATATCAATAATAAAGAAAAAAGATAACAAACAAAAGGCAGCGTAAAAGGTATGCTTGCTGTGACAACAGAAAATTTTATTTTTTCTGCTAAAAAGAAATAGTCCGCATAATCCATGATTGACGCATAGATAACAAAAAGAATGAGAGGGAGAACAATTAATGAGATTAAATAAATTTTATCTTTAACTTCAGTATCCATAATTAATTACACATCATAAGTGATTTAACATAGAGATTAGATTCTGTAAAATCGTTTGTTTCACAAATAAAATAGCCTTTAGAAAGAAGATCTTTTTCGACATAATTGGAAAAGAAAAAGCTAAAGATATAGCCAAAAAGAAAGAGCATGAGAAAAAACATCATTAATCTTTTACTTTTTTCTATTGTTCTCTTTTTTGATGATGGAAAGACCAATAAATAAATAAGATAAAAAACAGCAGGTACAGTAAATAAGAAAATAGATGTTTTAAATGAAAACTGAAACTTTTCAACAAGAAGAAAATAATTGATATAGCTCTCTATTGAGAGATATAACTCTATAGAGAAAATAACAAATAAAATACCTGATACTAGATATATTATTTCCATTAAACGCCTACCCGACATTCCCTATCTCCTTTTCTATCCTTAAGGAATAAAATATACGGAAAAAACTTATAATCAATACTGTATAAAAATTTAATATTTTTAAGATAATACGACTATTTGTTTCTACGTATTAATAACAAGACATTTCCCCAGCTTATCTAAATTTCATCCTTTACAGACGCAATCGATTACTTTTTTAGGTGCAGTTCTAGTTTTATTTGTGTAGGATAAAGCGAAAAACATTTTTTTTGGGATCTTTTGTCTATGAGCATGTCATCACCAAACTCTGCACCGCAGGGTTTGCTTCAGCGAGTATTTAAGCTGCAAGAACACGGAACAACAGCCCGCACAGAGCTGATTGCGGGTATCACAACTTTCTTAACGATGGTTTATATTATCTTCGTTAATCCTCAAATCCTCGCTGCGGCGAATATGGATATTAAAGCAGTTTTCGTTACCACCTGCTTAATTGCTGCTTTTGGCAGTATTTTAATGGGATTAGTGGCCAATCTACCTATCGCTGTCGCCCCCGCTATGGGCCTTAACGCCTTTTTTGCTTTTGTGGTTGTTGGTGCTATGGGTTATTCATGGGAAGTCGCTATGGGAGCGATTTTCTGGGGTGCAGTTGGATTATTTTTTCTCACTTTGTTCCGTATTCGTTACTGGATAATTGCCCATATTCCACTAAGCTTACGTGTCGGTATTACCAGCGGTATCGGCCTTTTTATCGCTATGATGGGATTAAAAAACTCCGGTATTATCATTCCTAATAACGATACCATCGTTACCATTGGTAACTTCGCTTCCCATAACGTTTTACTTGGTGCTTTAGGCTTTTTTATTATCGCCATTTTAGCTGCGCGTAATATTCATGCTGCAATTTTGATTTCTATTGTGATCACCACCGTTATTGGTTTGCTATTAGGTGATGTCCACTATCAAGGTATTTTCTCTCTTCCGCCTTCTATCACTACCGTTGTAGGTAAAGTTGATATTATGGGTGCCTTAGATATCGGCTTGTCTGGTGTTATTTTTGCTTTTATGTTGGTTAACTTATTTGACTCATCTGGTACTTTAATTGGTGTAACTGATAAAGCAGGCCTTACTGATGATAAAGGTAAGTTTCCTCGTATGAAACAAGCACTTTATGTGGATAGCTTAAGTTCTGTGGCAGGCTCTGCAATGGGAACATCTTCAGTAACTGCATTTATTGAAAGTACATCTGGCGTCTCTGTCGGTGGACGTACAGGCTTGACTGCGGTTGTTGTGGGTATTTTATTCTTACTCGCTATTTTCCTTTCACCGTTAGCAGGCATGGTGCCAAGTTATGCCACTGCGGGTGCGCTGATTTATGTTGGGGTATTAATGACCTCAAGCTTAACGCGTGTAAAATGGGATGATTTAACTGAATCTGTTCCAGCCTTTATCACAGCAGTAATGATGCCATTTAGCTTTTCTATTACTGAGGGTATCGCTCTTGGCTTTATCGCTTATTGTGTGATGAAAATAGGGACTTTCCGCTGGAAAGAAATCAACCTGTGTGTCGTTGTTGTATCATTACTCTTTATTTTAAAAATCCTACTTATCGACACTCATGTTATTGATTTAAATAATTTATTTTAAAATAAATTGATATTGTTAGATAAATAGCAAAGCGGCACTTATGTGCCGTTTTGTGTTAATAGAAGAGGTCATTATGCAAATTATTCTACAAGTAGATTTCCCTTACCAAGGGCCTTGGGGTGAAGAAATGACTCAGGCAATGGACACATTATCAACCTCGATAAATCAAGAGCCTGGTTTTATTTGGAAGATTTGGACAGAAAATAAAGAGACTCAGAAAGCGGGCGGTATTTATCTTTTTACATCTGTTTCAGATGCACAAGCTTACCTAGAAAAACACAGTGCTCGCTTAAAATCTTTTGGTGTACCTGAAGTTCGCGGTGAAATATTTGCGATAAACCAAACCTTAAGCCGACAAAATCAAGCATTATTTCTAGCAAAATAATCAGTAATAAAACACAAGTGGTACACACCACTTGTGTTTTATAGCAAAAATAGTGGTTATTGCGTTTTCGTAGTGAGTAACAAACCATAAATTGCAGAATCTGAAATTTCATCACCCACAACCCAGCGCTGTTTAAGATACCCTTCTTGTTCAAAACCCAGCTTTTCGAGTAATGCAGCAGAGGCTTTATTACTTGGATGAATATCAGCCTCTAAACGGCGAACAGATAAATACGTTTGCAAATAATCAATAAATGCAACCATCGCCTCTTTCATAATCCCTTTGCCCTGATATTGCGTATCAAGACAATAGCCAATCTCGCCACGTTGCGAATTAGGGTAATGATTAAAAAAGACGCACATTCCTTGCATAACGCCACTGGTTTTATCTATTACTGCTAAACGCAAATACTCTTTTCTCTCCATGTGAGTAATATCTTGAACAATATCTTCTTTTGCTTCTTGCAAGGATAGCCAAGGAAGATGGCTCCAGTAACGAGTGACCTCAGGTGAACTCATCATCTGAAACCAAGACTGTGCATCATTCATTTCAAATGGACGCAATAACAACCGCTGCGTTTCAATACGAACATCTGCATAATGCATGATTTATTTTCCTTTTTTTATTTCGGCGCAACAAAAGCAATGCATACTGGCTCTGCTATAGCCGTTGGTTCAGAGCGAAATAAAATTTCTTGAGTACTCGCTATTTTCAAACTTGGCCAATGCTTTAATCCTGTATCAAAATGCGCATTTGTACAGTTATCACCGACTTTTGAAACCAATACAACGCCTTTATCTTCAAGCTGTTGTAAGGTGATGTGTCGATTATAAATATTTGGCGGTTGAATATTTTCTTCTAATAGCCAAGGTTGCGATGATAAAGGCCTATCTTTGCCATAAAATGTAATCCATTCATGCAAATACTCACCACCAACATATGATAAAGGTGTGTGATAACGTTGATACCAAGCCTGTTCAACCTCTTGCACAAATGTTTTTACACCAATAAATTTTTGCCCTGCATCACGCACGTTTGCAGCTTGTACTACGGTATAGCCTGACAACACCAACATCCCAAATACACCTAAACCATAGAGTGCGCCACGTAATGAACGCTTAGGCATAACTGTAATTGAGCTGACAAATAACGCTGTTGCTACCGACATAAAAGGTTGTAGCCACTCGGTAATTCGTCCACCGTCATTAAAACTAAACCAGACAAAAATAATCGCCAATGGAAATAGCAAAATAAAATTGAGTAACCGGCTATCTTGAGATGCCGACCAACTAACACGCCCACCATATAAGTGCAAAATACCCCACATAATAATCACAGGGTAAAATACCGTTAATGCAGCACGCGCAGTACGCAGATTAAAGCGGTGATCTATTTGTGAATCGACCCATTTAAAAGCAGCAAAATCGTTATGCCATAACCAAATAAAGTTGGGTATAACAAAAGCAAGCCAGATAGCGATAGCCAGATAAAAATAAGGTGAACAATAGCTTTGACGTACTTTAGGAACAAATAGGCTTAATAAAAAAACGGAACCAATAATGGCGAGCGAAGAATATTTTCCCATGGTTGCAATACCCATGGTGATAGCAAAACAAAGCCAATACTTAGGATTCTCATTAATAGCAAAAACAAAGAAATAAAGTGCCCAAGCCCAACAACCAACTAAAATATAATTATCATTGTAAGGAATAATATCAAAATTAATTATTCCTGATAAATTAAGCCCTAACAGGGCAAACCAAGCTAAATACTGATTTTTTGTTAGTTGATAAGCCAGATTCCAAACACCTAATAACCCTATGGCAATCACAATAAAGTGGATAAAATACCAATAAAAGCTAAAATCGATGCCACCATAGATAGCAGGCCACATTAAAAAGCCAACAAACCACGGATTCTTAGGGGAACCCCATTCTCCATTAGTACCCCAATTGACCGCTTCCACTGCATCATAAGGCACAGTAGGATCGAACATATAACTGACGATAATCCATAACGTCGCATAACCAATAATCCACCAATATACTGGTTTGCGTAATTGAGCAGATGATAATGTCATAATAAAAAAAAGTTAAGTTGATAAATTTAAATTTATAGTTAATTGATGTCACAACACAGTAAAGTATAGTGAAACGAGCCGTGTATTGTACGTGAGCAAAAATTAAATTGTCTTAAAATCGCGCTTTTATCACAAAATAGTTTCTGATAGATTGCGCAACCAGAAGATCACAAGCCGAGTTACCATTATGAATATGATTAAAAGAAAGCCAGCCGCAAAAGTTCGTAGAAAAACGCGTGAAGAGCTAAATGCGGAAGGACGCGACCGTAAGCGTCAAAAGAAACACCGTGGCAATCCTGCTGGTAACCGTCAGCAGGAATCCATTGATAACAAAAAAACACAAGCTCAAGAGCCGAAAGATCCACGTATTGGTAGTAAAAAACCTATTCCGTTGATCGTGGCTGATAAACCAAAAGCAACAAAAGCAGTTAAAAAAGCGGCTCCAGCAAAAGCTGAACCCGTTCGCTTATCACCAGCAGAAGAGCTAGAGCTGTTAGAAAATGATGCTCGTTTAGATGAACTTCTATCTCGTCTTGAAAGTGGTGAAAAATTAACGGCCGAAGAACAAGCTTATACTGAAAAAACACTTGATCGTATTGATGAGCTAATGGTTGAGTTAGGTATTGAGTTTGAAGATGATGACGACGAAGAAAAAACCGAAGACATCATGCAGTTATTAAAAGGTAAGTAATTTATCTTACTGAATTTTATCTGACAGAAACCAATAACAGGTCTCTGTCAGACTTTTTGTATTTTTATTTAAATTTGAATATCTCTCTTTTTTATTTATTTTCATTTACACCCATCTTTATTAATATATTATTAATTTGACGTAATAAACTCCACGCATATAAATAAAATTTAATTTTGATAGCTTTATTAATCTATTACTGATCTGTGTTGCTTTATCATATTTTAATTATGTGATTAAAATATTACATTTACATAAACACTCATAGCGTATTTCAAATACTATGCTATTTTCGTTGCACTAAACATAGGCCAGCGCAGCAGATAAGCGTTCAACATCTTATTTTTCATCAAATCATTTTTTATAATTAATAATAATCTTATCTATTTTTTTCATTATGATATCCTGTTTTTTAGATAAATAAATCTTTAATGATGATTTCGCTGTTAATTACTCTTTATAAGTGTAACTTGCGATGATTTAAATAAATAAAATAAAAGCTAAGATTACTCCATCTATTTCTTCGCTACTAACCCTGATATTATTATTTTCTATTTTAAATATACGAGTAATAAAAACATGGATAATAAACAACAATATTTAGATATCATCACAGGGCAAGGAAAAAAAGAACCCTCTCGTATAGTGGCATTTCCTGCACAGCCGCTAAACTATGCTTTAATTGAGCAACGTCTAGAACAGCAGACCGATTATACAGAAGGTGAAATTGATTATTTAACTGAAGATATTGAAGACGGTTTCTTTTATACCTGCCAGCAAGATGGCGATGAACTGCGTTTTTTTGTCTGTCTATTAGCTCGTTCTCCTGATTATAAAATTTGCCCAGCTTATTCTACAGATACACTCACTCCCGAATTACTGGCACATGCTAATGCGACCACTCAAGATATTTTATTAGAAACCTTGTTTTCGGATGCGTTGCATCCTCTTGCAAGTTATCACCATCAGCTTAATTTTCTTAATATCATTGCGCCAGAAATGGTATTGGCACTCGATGAATCCGCAGCAGGTAAAGCATTAACACCTGAGTGGATACGTTTTCAGTTAGAAACACCGGATCTTTATCCTGAAGTTGAAAGTCTGTATGTTATTCATGCAGTTTATGATACTGAAAATGATCCACCAACAATGTTTTGGTTCCATACTCATGGTTTAGAACGTTGTGGTCTAACCGAAGTCGATTTAGTCATTCCTAGTATGCTTGAATCTTATTATGGTATTCCTGATATTTTTCGCTGCTTTGTTAATAACAGCATCAATCATCAGCAAATCGAATTTGGTGAGCCTATGCTTTGTGGGCAAACTTCCTCCGGCTTAGAATACCTTGTGGCATTACCTTACGAAGAAGGTATTCGTCACGTAAATCAATCTACACCGCTTGATAATCTTCGTTCTTTAGAAGAAATGCGTTATGACACCAATGATGCACCTAATGGCATATTTTTAGGTGATATGGCTGACCGTGATGAATATCATCAGCACCCCTCCTCTATGCTATTTCGTACCAATGAAGAAAATCCCGTATTGGAAACGTTCTTCAAAGGCTATGAAGAACAACAAGCAATAATGCTATTGCGCACCAATGAAGAAACTTATGAAATGTCAGAAAAAGCGAAACTTCGTTGGGAATATTTTGTATCGATGTTTAATAATTATAATCAGCCCCCTGTAGAACAAAAAAATAACTTATTCTCAAAATGGCTGGGTAAAGGTAAAACGGAAGAAACCGATAACTCGTGGCAATTTATGATTAAGTTTGGCATCCCTTATGGTAAAAATGAAAAAGAGAAAGAACTAGAACATATGTGGTTTATTCCTCAATCTCTCAATGGTAATACGGTATATGCCAAATTGATTAACGTACCATTTTATATTGAAGATATGGACGAGGGGAAAGTATATCCTATTGATATTGCGTTAATAACAGATTGGGTGATTACTTATCAAGATAATAATTATACCCCTAATAATATTTATCAATTATTTAGCCATCAACAAACTCACTAATTTTTCATTATCCCTACGAATAATGCGGGCTATTTCAGCTTTATTATGAAAGAAAACCCGCAAATTTATTATTTTGACAATCTATTTTAGTGCCGTGACCCGTTAACACCATTAATTAGTTGTTAGTTTGTTGCTACATCATCAGCTAAAAAAATTACATTTCATTTTTTTTCTAGTAACAAACAGCGCCCACTCTACATTTAACGCTCAGTTTCCCTTGGTTATCTTTTCTAGAATTGATTTAAATCAAGAGTAGGTAAGCCTAGAGTAGGCTAAATTATACCCAATAAGGATAGTTATAATTCTCATTAGCATTAAAAATATTTATTATAATTACCTTAATTATCTTGTGTGATCATTTTTTACATGCGTTAATAATTATCAGTATCATTATTTTTTGTATCAACATCTGTGGAAGGACGACTTATGTCTCTAATCCCAAATCATAGTTATAAAATCCTGGGCTATTCACCTCAGATAAGCCCCGCTTATCGCCAAAAATTATTATCATTAGGAATGCTACCAGGAGCTGTATTTAACGTTATCCGTATCGCACCACTTGGCGATCCCATTCAGATAGAGACACACCGCGTATCTTTAATTCTGAGAAAAAAAGATCTCGCGCTAATTAATCTTAGCGAAGTGATCCATAACGAAAAATAACCGTTAATTTCTCTCTCACTCTGGCAACGCAACTATTGGCATCACAATTATGACTCCTCTCACTATTGGTCTTATCGGTAATCCTAATGCCGGTAAAACAACACTCTTTAACCAGCTGACAGGTTCCCGCCAACGTGTGGGAAACTGGGCGGGTGTAACGGTTGAACGTAAAGTGGGCCGCTTTACGACGGCTAACCATAAAATTGAGTTAGTTGACTTACCAGGCACTTACTCATTAACCACAATTTCAGAACAAACATCTCTTGATGAGCAAATCGCCTGCCATTTCATTCTTAGCAATGAAGCCGATATGCTTATCAACGTTGTTGATGCCTCAAACTTAGAACGAAATCTTTATCTAACATTACAACTACTTGAGCTTGGTATTCCCTGCATTGTGGCGTTAAACATGTTAGATATTGCAGAGCATCAAGATATACAAATTGATATTGAGGCGCTTTCACAACAACTGGGTTGCCCTGTTATTCCGATGGTTTCCACCAAAGCCTCTGGTATTGATAAATTAAAAGAAGCTATTGATGCTTTTCCTGCTGAAAAGAAAAAACCTCAAGAACTCCTTACTTCATACCCAATTTGGTTATTAAATGAAGTAGAGGCATTAGCGGGAAAAATTAATCATGACGAATTCAATATTCAACAACGTCGTTGGATGGCATTACAGTGCTTAGAAGGTGATATTTACACCCACCAGCGTGCACAAGTAACTGCGGAAGATATCAAAACTATTCGTCAACGTATTCAAGATGAACATAATAACGAAGCTGAATTAGTCATTGCAGATGCCCGTTATCAAAATATTGAACGTATTTGTCATGCTGTTATTAATATGGAAGCGATAAAACCCAATCGACTCACGCAAAATATCGATAAAGTGATATTAAACCGTTGGTTAGGTGTCCCTATTTTCCTATTTGTGATGTATTTAATGTTCGTGCTAGCCATTAATATTGGTGGTGCTTTGCAGCCTGCATTTGAAGGCGGCTCTGAAGCTATCTTTATTCATGGTATTCAATGGATTGGGGCAACCTTTAACTTCCCTGAATGGCTGACTATTTTCCTTGCTCAAGGTGTTGGTGGCGGTATTAATACTGTTTTACCATTAGTACCACAAATAGGGATGATGTATCTCTTTCTATCTATTCTTGAAGACTCTGGTTATATGGCTCGAGCGGCCTTTGTAATGGATAGATTAATGCAGGCATTAGGTTTACCAGGTAAATCTTTTGTTCCTCTCATTGTTGGCTTTGGTTGTAACGTTCCTTCTATTATGGGTGCTCGTACATTAGATGCACCTAGAGAACGTTTAATTACCGTTTTAATGGCACCGTTTATGTCTTGTGGTGCTCGCTTAGCAATCTTTGCGGTTTTTGCCGCTGCATTCTTTGGCAAAAATGGCGCGAGTGTTGTTTTCTCCCTTTATATCCTTGGTATTTTGGTTGCAATCTTAACCGGCTTACTACTGAAACATACCATTATGCGCGGTGATGCATCTCCATTTGTTATGGAGCTGCCGGTTTACCATGTGCCTCATGCAAAAACATTATTACTGCAAACATGGCAGCGTTTAAAGGGCTTTGTTGTCCGTGCGGGTAAAGTCATTATTATCGCCAGTATGTTTATCGGTGCGTTAAATAGCTTTACCTTCTCAGGTAAACCTGCAGATAACATCAACGACTCTGCACTTGCTTCTGTTAGTAAAGTTATCACTCCATTACTGCAACCTATTGGTGTGCATAATGATAACTGGCAAGCGACTGTCGGCTTAGTTACAGGTGCAATGGCAAAAGAAGTGGTCGTGGGTACATTAAATACCCTTTATACCGCTGAAAGCATTGTTAATGAGCCATTTAATGCCGAAGAGTTTGATCTTTTGGGCGAGATTGGCGATGCCTTTGGTGAAACATGGGATAGCTTAAAAGAGACTTTTACTTTAGCCGCACTCTCTAATCCAATTGAAGCCAGTAAAGGTGATGGCGAAATGGATACTGGGACGATGGGCACCATGGGTGCTAAATTTGGTTCCGGTATTGCAGCTTATAGCTATCTGATTTTCGTTCTGTTGTATGTGCCTTGTGTTTCTGTCATGGGTGCAATTGCCCGTGAAACTAGCCGTGGATGGATGACATTCTCCATTCTTTGGGGCTTAAATATTGCTTACTCGCTAGCAGCGTTGTTCTATCAAGTAGCAACATTTAGCGAGCACCCAGAAAGTAGCGCTATTACCATTGCTGGCGTAGTCATATTTAACTTAATTATCTTTCTTCTATTGCGTAAATCGCGTAATCGCCTAACAATTAACTTAAGTAACAAACATTCATTCGCAAAACAGTGTTGTTCTAAAGGTAATTGTCACTAAGTGATAAAGGAAAAGTAAGATGGCAAGTTTGATACAGGTCCGTGATTGTGTCGCACTTAATGGCCGAGCTGATGCTCGACTCATTAGCCATCAATTAAACGCACCAGAACCATTGGTGCAGGCTATGCTTGAGCGACTCACCCAGATGGGTAAGCTTGATGAAGTGGATGTGGAAGAGTGCCTTAGTGGCAGTTGCAAAAGCTGCCCTGAAGCCACTGCGTGTCAGACAAAGCTTTATCAATTAAGCTAAACTCATTCGTCTTGATAAAAAATCCCCGACAAAATTGGGGATTTTTTTTATCCATCATCACCCGATTTTTCACACAAAGCGCCAAAATGAACCATTTTCATCTTCCTACTTCTTGATTTACTTTTCTCATCATCACGGCATAATTTGATTTATCTTTAGATGTAAAGACGTCCATTTATATTAAAAATAATATATTACAATAAGGATATGAAATATGCCGATAACCGAATTTTCATCAATAGTAACAAGTGGCGAACAAGGTGGGTTACAAATGCAGTGCGCATCACGCCAGTTTCAGCTTTTACTCGATGAACCTACATCATTAGGCGGAAAAGATAGCGCCATGAACCCTGTGGAAGCGCTATTAGGAACCTTAGGTGCATGTAAAGGTATTGTCGCTAAAAGCTTTGCTCGTATGCATCGCATTAAGCTCAATGATATCCGCATTGAAGTCAAAGGTGAGCTTGATACTGATGGTTTTACAGGTAAAAACAAACAAGCCAAAATTGGCTTCAGTAAAATCACAACACACTTTTTTATTCAGGCAGATAATAGCGAAGAAGAAATAGCTGCGTTTATTGCCTTTATTGAACGTACTTGTCCTGTCTTTGATACCATTAAAAATCCCCCTATTTGTGAGACGTCATACAGTCTCGAAAAGAGTACTGAGGATATCGCCGTTTAAATATGTACAGCCCTAAGATCAGGGCTGATTATAAAATCAAGGCGATAGAGAAATAACATCACTTGGCTATTTAATGGATATTTTTAACCGCATTAACTAGTGCCTGACTAAACTCATCAGGGTGTGAAATAAAAGGTGCATGAGCCGCATTACGGAAAATAACACTCGGAGAATCAGGATATATTTCATCTAATAAATTAACCACTTTTCTCGGCACTAGCCCATCTAGATAGCCATAAAAACGAATAAATGGGCAGCTCACTGTTTTTAATTCTTCACGTAAATCCTCTGAACGAAGTATTTCTAAACCACCATTAAGTATTTCAACAGATGGCAACGGTTGTTCTAATACCACTGATTTTAACGCTTTCATATCTTCACGAGCACTTTGTGTCCCCAATGTTTGCAAGGCTAAAAAACGCTCAACAGTACGATGGAAATTTTCACTGAGCTGCTGTTCAAAGCCTTTTAATACTTCAGATTTGATACCCGGCCAATCTTGATGAGCACTAAAACAGGGTGAAGAAGCAACTGTCACTAACGCTGCAACTTGATGTGGATTATCTAACACAATGCGACTTGCAACTAATCCACCTAATGACCAGCCTAGCCAAATTGCATTTTCCGGCGCTTGTGCAAACACAACATCAGCCATCTCTTTTAACGTTAATACAGGAAAACCTTGGCTACGCCCATATCCTGGTAAATCCACAAGATGCAAAGTAAATGTCGAGTTCAATCGCATTATTAATGATTGCCAGACCTGTGCGTTCAAGCCCCATCCATGCAATAGCACAAGATGCGTTTTACCTTCTCCAATTGTCTGCCAATACAGTTTATTCATTGTTATGCTCTCTTCTCTTCTTACTAAGGCTTTCTTTATGCTTATAACGATAGCAGGATATTGCTGGGTATGTCGCCAACCATTGCATTATGATAATAAAGGTATTTGTTCAATTTGTATTCGCCATTTACCACTGCAAAAAAATCGTTGTCCTACTTGCCTGTATCCTTCAACGCATTCAATGATATTATGTGGCCGATGTTTAAAATCGCCCCCTCAATGGAAACAGATGTTGACGGTGGCAGATTATCGCCCGCCATTAAATAAATTATTACACCTTTATAAATACCATCCTCGCCCTCAAATAGCCTTATGTCTTGCACGACTTTTTTTATTACGGTGGTTATCACATCGTCGAGAAAATATCGTGCATAAACCAGATAGAATTATTAGTGTACCTTTGCATCGATACCGTCGTTGGCATCGAGGATTTGACCAAGTCAGCGTTATCGCTAAGCCTTTGGCTATGTGGTTAAATTGTCCTTATCAGTCAGATACCTTGATAAGAACTCGTGCTACACTGATGCAAAGTCATCTGAGTGCCCGTCAAAGGCAACAGAATTTAGACCATGCATTTGTATTAAATAACACAGTGTCGGTATCAGGGAAAAATCTGGCACTGATTGACGATGTTATCACTACAGGTGCGACACTCAATGCCATTGTGCCGTTGTTAATTCGTGCGGGAGCACGCTCTGTTGAGGTATGGGCAATTTGTCGAACCTTGTAGTTAACCGCCAATTGGGCGTATGATAACCAACCAGAACAGTCAACTATTGAGCAAGACGATATGATTACAATTACTGATGCCGCACAGGCGCATTTTGCCAAACTACTGGCTAACCAAGAACCCAACACCCAAATCCGCGTATTTGTTATTAATCCCGGAACGCCTAACGCTGAATGTGGCGTTTCTTATTGCCCACCAGATGCAGTTGAACCTAACGATACTGAAATTAAGTTCGAAAAAATTTCTGCCTACGTTGATGATATTAGCGCCCCTTTTCTGGAAGAAGCTGAAATCGACTTCGTTACTGACCAATTAGGTTCACAATTAACACTGAAAGCACCTAACGCCAAAATGCGTAAAGTAGATGCTGATGCTCCATTAATTGAACGCGTTGAATATGTGCTTCAGTCGCAAATTAACCCTCAATTAGCCGGTCATGGTGGTCGTGTTAGCCTGATGGAAATCACCGAAGATGGCTATGCTATCTTACAATTTGGTGGTGGTTGTAACGGTTGTTCAATGATAGATGTCACTTTAAAAGACGGCATCGAAAAAGAACTTCTCAACCTATTCCCTGATGAATTAAAAGGTGTGAAAGATTTAACTGAACACCAACGTGGTGAGCACTCCTACTACTGATCCTCAGTTTCAAATCCCCTTTGGTATTCACCTGCACTGATATCACTGGGGATTTGTATACAAAAATTATCATTTACAAAAGCTAACGTCATTTTTACTAATTTGACGCTATTATAGATGTATCGTTCTCTCGCTCAGAACATAATAAATTACTTAACAATATAATAAACAAGACAATTATGGATCGTTTTCAATTTCTTAGTATTGAACAAGCTTATCAGTTCTGGGTATCTCAATCAGCCATTTTAGTTGATGTAAGAGATCCACAGAGTTACAGACTTGGTCATGCAACAGGTGCTTTTCATCTCACCAATGAAACTATAAATCAGTTCTTACAAGATGCTGATTATGATATTCCAGTAATGGTAATGTGTTACCACGGCCATAGCAGTCAAGGTGCCGCACAATATCTGGTCAATATGGGCTTTGAAACCGTTTATAGTATAAATGGGGGTTTTGAAGCGTGGCGAAGAGAGTTTCCACAAGCGATAACTTCTCTGCAATAACTACAGATGAGTTTCCCGATGATCCACATTATCACGCTATCCAATCCTCAACTCGCTGATCTATTTGTTAATTATATGGCGACACAACATGTTCGCATTCATACACAAGTAGAATCTCAGCAAGTCAGCCTTTGGTTAGAAGACCAACAACAGTTAGAACTGGTTGAAAAAGAACTAAAAACTTTTCTTCGTGAGCCTTTCCACCCACGATATCAAGCTGCAAGCTGGCAAGCGGGTAATCCGCAAAGCACGGGTATTAAATATCGCCCATCCTTTTCACTAAAAAACATGGTGCAACAATCAGGTCCTTTAACTGTACTTGTGGTGATCTTGTGTGTGCTTATTTATATTTGGCAGCAAGTGGTTGGTGACTACGATGTTATGATTCATCTGGCCTGGCCATATGATGAAAGTTTAAACCTAGAAATTTGGCGCTATATTACCCCTGCATTTGTCCATTTTTCACTCACTCATATCGCGTTTAACCTTGCGATGTGGTGGTATCTGGCGAGCCAAACCGAACAAAAATTAGGTACAGGAAAGCTTTTTGTCATTATGTTGGTTTCGGCGCTATTTAGTAATTGGGCGCAATCGCTGTTTACTGAATCCAATTTTGGCGGGCTATCTGGCGTGGTGTATGCGCTCATTGGTTATGTGGGACTGACGGGTTTACGTCACCCAGAAAAAGGCATTGGCGTACCAACAGGGCTGATTATTTTCTCGATTATTTGGATTGTTGCCGGCCAAATGGGAGCATTAGGTGATTCAATTGCGAATGCTGCACATTTCGCAGGTTTCCTTATCGGCTTATTGATGGCTTTGTGGGATAATCGACACCAATTATCTCGTCGATCATAATAAAATTAACATGATATTTTTAACATTAGGGGATACCTGTGAAGCAAACACAACGACATGATGCCATCATCGAACTGGTACGCCTACAAGGCTATGTCAGCACCGAAGAATTGGTGGAGCATTTTGAAGTCAGCCCACAGACAATCCGACGTGATTTAAATGAATTAGCGGAAAAGAACAAAATCCAACGTCACCACGGTGGCGCTGCATTACCTTCTAGCTCCGTCAATACAGCGTATCATGATCGCAAAATCATGTGGTCTGATGAAAAATCACGTATAGCACAACGTGTCGCCAGTTTAATACCTGATGGCGCAACGCTATTTATTGATATCGGCACTACGCCAGAAGCCGTAGCACATGCGCTAATTAACCATAAAAATCTGCGAATTGTGACCAACAATCTCAACGTTGCTACTCTACTGATGGGAAAAGAGGATTTTCGATTAATTCTTGCGGGTGGTGAAGTTCGCACACGAGATGGCGGTATTGTAGGCGAGGCAACCCTTGATTTTATCTCTCAATTCCGTCTTGATTACGGTATTTTAGGGATAAGCGGTATTGATATGGACGGCTCATTACTTGAGTTTGATTATCATGAAGTTCGCACAAAGCGCGCAATTATCGAAAATTCACGTTGTGTCATGTTAGTGACTGACCATTCAAAATTTGGTCGTAATGCAATGGTTAATCTTGGCAATATGAACCTCATTGATTATCTCTTTACAGACCAAGAGCCACCCGCCGGTATACAGAAGATAGTAGAGCAACATAACGTCCAGTTAGAACTTTGCTAACTTTATATCTGACTAGAAAAAGTACCTTTTAAGGTACTTTTTCTTTTATATTTCGACCTATTAACTTTCTCTCGTTTTCCTTATTGTTTTTCTATTTTCGTCTATTCTTTATACTTTCTCTTCATTAATTATCTTTTCTATTTTTATCAATCAATTAGCCATGTTCCCTTTGCACTAATAAACACACAATTTGTGGGGATATGATAATAAATTGTTATCTATATCACGCACTAATGTTTTTTATCAGTTATATAGTTGGCATTTTCTGCAAATATCATTACAATTATGAGCGAAAACGAACATTAAAGAATTTTTTCGCGCATTCTTAGGAGGATGTTATGGAAACCAAAGACTTGATTGTCATCGGCGGCGGAATAAACGGCGCTGGAATTGCGGCGGATGCAGCAGGCCGAGGCCTTTCAGTGTTAATGCTGGAAGCTCAAGACTTGGCAAGCGCAACGTCTTCCGCTAGTTCAAAACTAATTCATGGTGGCTTACGCTATTTAGAGCATTACGAATTCCGTTTAGTTAGCGAGGCGCTGGCTGAGCGTGAAGTATTATTAAGACTGGCACCACATATCGCATTTCCAATGCGTTTTCGTTTGCCACATCAACCCCACTTGCGCCCAGCATGGATGATCCGTATTGGTTTGTTCCTTTATGATCATTTAGGAAAACGCGTGAGTTTACCAAGCAGTAAGGGCATCAAATTCGGTGCAAATTCTGTACTAAAAACTGATTTTACTCGTGGTTTTGAATATTCAGACTGTTGGGTTGATGATGCGCGTTTAGTCGTACTTAATGCGCAAGAAATCGTTCGTCGTGGTGGTGAAGTGCGAACTCGCACCAAAGTCACTCGTGCATGGCGCGAAAATGATCTGTGGATGGTCGAAGCACAAGATATGCGTTCTGGCGAAACCACGTGTTATCAAGCCAAAGCTTTAGTTAATGCGGCTGGGCCTTGGGTTAAAACCTTATTTGATGAAGGCTTAAAACTCAAATCACCTTATGGTATTCGTCTCATTAAAGGCAGCCATATTGTTATTCCTCGTGCCCATAACGAGCCACAAGCATATATCTTACAAAACGAAGATAATCGTATTGTATTCGTTATTCCTTGGATGGATGAGTTCTCTATCATCGGTACAACAGATGTAGAATATAACGGTGATCCTAAAGATGTGGCCATTGATGACAACGAAGTTCAATACTTACTGAAAGTCTACAATGATCACTTCAAGAAACAACTGACTAAAGATGACGTTGTTTGGAATTACTCCGGTGTTCGCCCATTATGTGATGATGAATCTGATTCACCACAAGCCATCACCCGTGATTACACTCTTGATGTACATGATGACAATGGTAAAACGCCACTGCTGTCTGTTTTTGGTGGTAAATTAACCACTTACCGTAAATTAGGTGAGCATGCCGTTGATAAACTTAATGCCTATTTCCCTAATATGGGTAAACCTTGGACTAAAGAAGGACAGTTACCCGGTGGTAATTTAGAAGGTTGTGACCGTGATGGCTATTCACGCTTAATTCGTCAACGTCATACATGGTTACCAGAAGCATTGGCTCTGCGTTTTGCTCGCACTTATGGTAGCAATACTGAATTGCTACTTGAAGGTATTAGCGATTTAGCCGGTATGGGCGAGAACTTTGGCCATAATCTGTATGAAGCTGAATTGCGTTATTTAGTAAAACATGAGTGGGTAATTGGTGTTGATGATGCTATTTGGCGTCGTACCAAACTCGGTATGTGGTTAAATGACGAACAAAAACAACGTATTACCCAATGGCTAGAGACCAATACAAAAGCAACTGTTTAACTCACAAGCGGTAAACATATTCTCTGACTCTGTTTAATGTTCTTATTAGCAATTTTTGTGGCGCCTTATACCGCGCCACTTTTTTTGCTTTTTTACAAAGAGTCTCTTAAATAATAACCTACTGATATCAGAGCTTTTTATCTAAAAAATCCTTTAGTACTATTGCGTTATTTTGCTGCTCATTTTTACCTGAATAGAGTAAAACTAATGTTTTCTTTTTGGCTATTTGCAACAACGGCTGCCAATTTTCAGGAGCGACTTCCAGCTCTTTAATATAGCGCTGAGTAAACTCAATAAAATCGCCCTCACCGCCATGAAACCACTTTCTTAATTCAGATGATGGCGCAACATTCTTATTCCACTCATCATAATGAAAATCTGCTTTTTTAATGCCTCTAGGCCAAAGTCTATCAACCAATACTCGATAACCTTCATTCTCGCTTTCTTTATCATCATAAACTCGCTTACATATAATCATTTAGCCCCCAATAACAACCTAATTTAGTTTTATTGTAGAAGATAACGACTTTTATTTATCAGACAAAGTCCTTATTTTTTCGCCTTAGTACCCTTTTTCTTTCTTAAACTCTACGTAAGCCATTACCTCAACATGAAATTTTTTCTTATTTCCATTGAATTATCCTCATCAAAAATAAGGTGAATAACTGTTGACTAAATAACCTAATTAAGAGAGTCTACATCTAGACGTCTAAACGTTTGGACGGTTAAATAAGCAGTAATACGTAATAAAATAAAAATAAAAAATACAGTGACATTACATCAATGAGGTATAGGTATGAGCTTTTATCACGCAAGCCAACATGAGGCACTTAACCAAAATCTAGCTGAGTTAAATGGCAAGATTGATGTTTCTTTTGAGTTTTTTCCGCCTCGAACCGAAGAGATGGAAAATACACTTTGGCAATCGCTCGCACGTTTAAATACCTTAAAACCTCGTTTTGTTTCTGTGACTTATGGTGCAAATTCAGGTGAGCGAGATAGAACACATTCAATTATTAAAGGAATTAAAGAACGCACAGGATTAGAAGCTGCACCACACTTAACCTGTGTAGATGCAAGCCATGAAGAACTACAGCATATCGCCCAAGATTATTGGCAAAGCGGTATTCGTCATATTGTTGCATTACGTGGTGATTTACCTGATAACTCAAAAAAACCGCAAATGTATGCCACTGATTTAGTGCATTTACTGAAAAGTGTGGGTGATTTTGATATTTCTGTCGCCGCTTATCCAGAAGTTCACCCTGAAGCAAAAAGCGCCCAAGCCGATTTAATCAATTTAAAGAAAAAAGTGGACGCAGGAGCAAACCGAGCAATTACACAGTTTTTCTTTGATGTAGAAAGCTATTTACGTTTTCGTGACCGCTGTGTTTCAACAGGAATAGACGTCGAAATCATTCCAGGTATTTTACCCGTGACCAACTTTAAACAGCTTACCCGTTTTGCTGGATTAACTAATGTTAAAATTCCTGGTTGGATGAATAAAATGTTTGATGGGCTAGAAAATGACGCAGAAACACGTAGTTTGGTGGGCGCATCTATCGCTATTGATATGGTGAAAATTTTAAGTCGTGAAGGCGTGAAAGACTTTCATTTTTATACACTTAATCGCTCAGAATTAACTTATGCAATTTGTCATACACTGGGTGTACGTCCAGAACTGGTAACAGCATAAAAAACAATTACCCCGCCAATCAATATAGCGGGGTGACTTTTTGGCGAAGACTACTCACCAAAACAGTAAGGTTTTTCTACTGGCAATAAGCGATAAGCTGTATCTAAATCACCATTTGCGATACAGGCATCAATTTGATGAACCTTATCAGTGATATCCGTAATATTCACAATCCAATCTTTGCAATATTGTTCAACGGCTTGATTACGTAAACCGATTTGAATAGTGCGATAATTTAATCGGTTAAGATAAATATCTCGCTCTGGATCCCATTGAATGCGAATATCACTAGCTTCGGCTGCTTTTTTCCATGCTTCACCACTTGCGTAGCTGTCTGGATCAAAATGACTTATAACGCCTTTGGTAAGCATCGTTTGAAACCCTTCATGGGTAATATCAACCGCCAAAATAGAGGCTTGATTAGGATCTTTACGTCCCCAACCAGAACGATACATCATCCAAAGAAAAGAGGGTTTTACCCATGTCATACGCGTTAAGCTGAAAGGTGGGGAAACAAAAGTCCCGTTTGCGACTGCGCTCTGAGCAATTGTATTCGAGTAGGCTTGATAAACACGAACAAATTTATCCGTATAAAATGCCCTTACTTGACACTCAGGACATCGGTCAACATCATCGTTCATCTTTCTTTAATATCCTTTTATATTAATAAAATGGAACTATCTGCCTAAATTATGAGCCTCTGATTAATGATAATCAAGGGCTGCTATTTTCATTAAGACAACAGATAGGGTAACGCGCAATAAAAGAAATAAAAAAAAGAATAGCAATAAAACAAGCGGACTAATGTCACGATAGTGTGTTAAATACACCACAATGAGACAAATAATGACTCTATTTAACTTCATAAAGTAAGCAAAATAAGAAAATTAATTGCCTTATCTAAGCAGAAATAAGGCGTTCGATCAGCTGAGTTTTAACCAATGGCGGTGCTTTTACAGTTTCACCTGAAATTTTTGCCGCCATGATTTTAAAGGCTTTTTCTACCAGTAATGCCTCGTCTTGCTTCATTGACCACACATTATTAGGTAAAAAACTCAGCATAATATGTTCATCAAATGTGCCAATATGCAAATGCTCAGGAATAGCACCCTGTTGTTGACGTATTACGCTTAATATTCCTTCCAAAACAGGCAATGAAGACGCAATAAAATGAGAAGGTATTTGTTGGTATTGCGTTAAATATTGCCTCATCATCTGCTCACCATCTTTTGTGGTGTTGTGTTCAGCATAAGAGACCGTCACTTGGTTATCATCGCCATAATGCGCTTTAATAGCTTGAATATAACCACGTAAACGCGCAGCAATGGTCGGCAGCAAAGCATCTCCCGCAAAAAAATGAATGGGTGAATTATCTCTTATCATGGCTTTAGTTAGTTGCAAACCGCTGTCGCAATTATCTGAAGCAACACAAATTGCATCAGGTACAGAAAAATCTCTATCTAAAAAAACTAAAGGTTTCTGGCGATGTTTAACATGATGTAGCTGATTTTTTCGACTTGCCGATACAATAAAAATGCCATCGACATTGCGTTCATCCATTGATTTAACAAGCTTATTTTCATTTTTGATATCACCATAGGTACAGCTAATTGTGAGCTGACAACCAATTTGGTGACAATGCATTTCTAATTTTTCAGCTAAAGCTGCAAAAAATGGATTGGAGAGACGAGGAATAACCAGACCATAGGTATCTGTTTTATTCAGTTTTAAGCTTCTTGCTGCATGGTTAACGGTATAACCAAAAACTTCAACATAATCAGCGATTTTCTTTTGTGTTTTTGCACTGATCCGATATTGGTCACCTTTACCATTTAATACTAATCTAACTGTGGTAATAGACAAATTCAGGTCATTTGCAATCTGTTCAACTGTTTTTGCCATTAATATTCCATCATTAAGATTGCCCTCACCTTATCAGTGAGGGCGGGTTAACCATTATTGAGCGGGTTTAGCTCGCCATTTCTTCCACATTGATTTTAACGTTGGTCCCACTATCGGCAATACCAGCGTTAATAGTGCAATTGCTAAAAATGTTGCGGTAATTGGGCGTGTATACAGAATAGATAAATCACCCTGAGACATCATTAACGCACGACGTAAATTAGATTCCGCCATCGGCCCAAGAATAATACCTATCACAACCGGTGACATAGAGAAATCAAGCTTAATCATGATATAAGCTAATAACCCAGCCCCCATCATCACAAATACATCAATGATACTATGATTAACTGAATATGCACCCACACTGCATAATACAAAAATAATGGGGACTAAAACGCGACGAGGTACATCCATCACTCGAACAAAGAGTTTCATACATAAGAAACCTAAGATACCAAGGAATATATTCGCCATCATTAAGCCAATAAAAATACTATTAACCTCAACGGGATTATCAGTAAAAAGCTGTGGTCCTAAAGCAAGTCCTTGCACCATAAAGGCACCCATAATAATGGCTGTTGCGCCATCACCGGGGATCCCTAAGGTCATTAAAGGTACCATTGTTCCACCGGTTACTGAGTTTGCACCGGCTTCTGGTGCAGCAACACCTTCTGGTGAACCGTGGCCAAACTCTTCAGGGTGTTTTGACCAACGCTTTGCTTCGTTGTAAGAGATAAATGATGAGATATCTCCACCCGTTCCCGGAATAGCACCAATGGTCGTACCTATTGCAGATGAGCGGAAATAGGTTGGCAGTACACGTTTAAAATCAGACCAAGTTGGTAATACACGATGAATACGAGCATTAATCTTTTCACTCTTCTTCTGTTTACGCTCGCGGTATTCCTCTTCAAAGCTAATTAATCCTTGAGAGAATGCAAACAGCCCAACCAGAATTGGAATAAAAGAAACTCCCCCCATTAAATACACGGTATCAAAAGTAAAACGAGAGCCTGATGTCATCGGGTCTAGCCCAATAGTTGCGATAGCTAAACCAATTGCGCCCCCCATCAATCCTTTCACAATCGATTGCGATGATACACTGGTAATAATACTTATGCCAAATACAGCAAGCGCAAAGTATTCAGCAGCGGAAAACCCCGTTGCCACTTTGGCCAACTGCGGCGCAATCACAATAAGTGCGATGGTACTGAAGATCCCGCCAAACATCGACCCCATCGTAGATAAACCTAAAGCGCGCCCAGCTTCACCTTTTTTCGCCATTGGATAACCATCCAATACCGTTGCAGCTGATGCAGGTGTTCCCGGTGTACTAATTAATATTGCTGTAATAGACCCGCCATATACCGCACCACAATACATACCAAGTAGTAATAGAATTCCTGTCATTCCTTGAAACGAATAAGTCAATGGAAGAAGAAGGGCAATTCCCATATTTACTGTTAGACCAGGTAATGCGCCGATAATAATACCCGCAAATACCCCTAACAGGATCATCGTTATCGTTTCCAAACTGAAAACGACCATTAAAGCATCTAATATTTCCATACCAAAGCTCCTTTACCGCTTACTCAAAAAAGACAGAGGTTGGCAGAGGTGAATTAAAGATAATGTCAAAAAAGACATAAACAGCAGCAACAATCACGATAGGAATAATGACCATTGCGATAGGTTTTCTCTCATTCATCAACCACATAATGATTGGGATAAGAAGCAATGACGGAATAATAAAGCCTAAGAAATGCAAGCCGGTTGCATACAGCAGCATAAAAATACCTAAGCCATAAGCACGCTTAACTGCAGTCGAACTTAGATCAACAGATTGATGGATATGCTTAACTTTTTGCACAACCACACTTATCCATTGAAAAATCCCCAGTAAAACAAATAAGATGGCTAAACCATAAGGCCAAAAACGCTCCCCTGGTACACCATATTCATCAAACATACTCATATCACGGGAGAGATAGATAATTAGTAACCCAAAAGCTACTGAAATCGCACCGATGATTGTATTGATTTTAGTCATGTCGGGATCTCCCCGACCCTATCCGGCTAGCGGATAGGGTGGTTTATAGAAAGGTTATTTTTTCAGAGTTGTTGAAATTAATTCAGCGTACATCTCGTGGTCTTCTTTCATCATTTGGTAAGCATCGTCACCCGTGATGAATACAGGCATAATGCCTTGTTTTTTCAGCGCTTCTTGATATTCAGGCTTTTGAACAACTTCAGAGAAAGCACCCACTAACTCGTTTTTAACGTTATCTGGCACATCGGCCGTTGTTGCTAATACAGCCCAAGCACGCATTTTCACGTTAGTATCTAACTTCAATGCCTCTTTAAAGGTAGGAACAGCTGGGAATAATGGGAATCGGCGCTCATCCATTACACCTAATACACGTAAAATACCAGCATCAACTTGGGATTTTACTGCACCCGGAGTCGTTAATACGCCATCAATATGATCACCCACTAATGCTGCGATAGATGGGCCAGTACCTTCGTTGTAAGGGATATGGTTAAACTTAGTTCCCGTAGTACGTTCGATATTCACACCCGCAAGGTGGAAGATTGCTCCCATACCAGAGTTACCTACTTTTAATTTACCTGGATTCGCTTTCGCACCATCGATAAATTCTTGTAGTGTTTTATAAGGTGAATTAGCATTAACGACTAATACAACAGGGTCAGCTATTGTGGTCGCAATCGGTGTAAAGTCTTTATAAGTGACCGGCGATTTACCCTGATGTGGGAACATCGCCAACTCAACCGTTGTCATGACTAACTTAGTACCATCAGGACGAGCATTTGCAACTTCAATCAAACCTGTTAAACCATTACCTGCTGGTTTATTCACTGGAACAAAAATACGACCGGCTGGCATAACATCTTTCGCAAACTCAGCGATAGTGCGCGCAGAAGTATCTGTACCACCACCCGGATTTTTCGGGATAATTACATCAATATTTTTTGTAGGATACGTTAACTGTTGGGCTACTGCATTCCCCATGCCCAGTGTCATCGTAATCGCCAACGCTGCGAGTAGACTCTTTTTCATAAAACCCTTTCTCCACTTTTTTATTGAGTAGCTACTAGTTGCTGATAGACAATGTTTTTTCTGTTCCATGTAAAGGTAACATGTAGGGTATTGTCTTGAGCAATAATAGCCGGATATGAAAATTCGCCTTCCCCATCCAGTAAATCGAACGGTTCAGACCAAGTACTGCCATTATCGGATGAAAGACTGACAGAGATGGGATAACGTCGGCTCCAGTTTCCTGAATTCGGGTTATACACCAATGCCAACTGACCATCTGCGAAGGAGACGACATCAATGCCGCTATTATTATTTGGTAATATTGTTGCATATGCCGGACACCAATTGCGGCCATAATCCGTTGAGTCGCTGCGATAAATAGCGCCGCGAGTACTTCGCATCATGGCATGCACATGTCCAGGCCGGGATTCCCATAGTGTTGGTTGTATTACGCCGTCCCATTGAAAAACGCGCTGTAGATCTGTCTCCCATAAGGCATCATCCTTTAAGCCTTGCCAGATTTCATGTTCCGCTTGCCCACCTTGATGGTGTTCTATTGGAATATCCACTCGCTGCCAGTGTTGACCATTGTCGCCAGAAATATCGACAAACGCATCCCAGAATTGGTCATCCTCGACCGACCCTGGTGCCAACCACTCGCCATTTGACATCACTAATACTTTATTTTTCACAGGACCTCTAGGTGTCACATCACCAGAAACCAGCTCACTAGGTAAACTCCAGCTATTTCCGCCGTCCTTCGAAATAACATAGTGGGTTGTCCAACTATGTACATCGGGGCCAGTTTTGTAAAACAGCCAGATATTACCTGTTGATGGCTCAACATGTAAGACCGGATTCCAATGTGCAACGCCCAGATTTTTAACAACAGGCTGAGCATGTTGCCAACTATCACCTTTTTTTATCGCCAGCCAGATAGCAGTATTACCACTACCTTCTTTATCACCAGCGAAAAAAGCGGTTAACAAACGCTCAGTATTAGGCACACGCACAATCGTTGAAGCATGGCAGTGATTAAAAAGTGAATGTGCATTATCTAGCACAAACTGAGTTTCCTTCATCACGAAAGGCATATTCCTACTCCTGTGTCCTAAATTAAGATAACGAAAGCCATTTCTTCATATTTTCACCTAACGCCGTCATACTGTTAACGGCACTTGGGAAAAATGAATTTTCAAACTGGCTGCTGTTACGGGAACGGCAGACCAGCGTACTGAAATTACCAATAAGGCGCTGATGATATTTGGCGCATGCTGGATAATCCAGTGTTTCGGTCATCGCTGCTGTTGATAAATAATCTGCTAACACCGCAGCCTGCTCTGGTTTATCTTTCCAATTCTCATAAAGCCAAACATAAAGCTCTGGATGGAAGTTTGCCATAACACCGCTATATGCCTGACATCCCGCTTGGAATGAAGCTAATAGCGTTTGACTGTTGGCGTTTGCAAGATGCAGACGAGTTCCTTTTGATAATGCCAAACGACGTTCTATCATCGGCAGAGAACAACAGGTATCTTTGATAAAGGTAAAGCGATTGCTTTTCGCACACCACTCGACAATTTCTTCTGATAACAATCGTTTATATGGATAAGGGCATTCATAAATGCCCAAATCGATCTCTTGTGGTACAACAGCTGTTAAAACTTGTAGTGTTTCTAACGCTTTCTCATCAGGCTCCCCGACTAAAGCCAAGCGGTTACTGATCATAATGACGCCATCGACGCCCGTTGCAGCCATTGCTTGCAATTGTTCTTTTTGCTGACTCAATGCTGTTGCAGTATGACCAGAAGCAACTACAGGTACTCTTCCATCTGTTTTTGCGACGATAAAACGGGTCAGTGCTTGAGTTTCCTCATCACTTAAATAAAACATTTCACTTGATTGACAGGCAGCAAATAGCCCATGTACACCCGAATCGATATACCAGTCTACAAGGCGTTCTAATGACGCCCAATCAATCTCCCCTTTAGCATCAAAGGGGGTGAGCATAACAGGCCAGATACCAACGTATTTTTGCTGATTCATCGTGATGTCCTTACAGTAAGTTAATGGCATCGCCTGCCACTTTCACTTTGATACCTTGTGTTAATGCCTGAGCAACAAATGCCTGCAGCACAAACGCCAGTTTATCTTCATCGATATAAGCCACAGTAATGTGGTTACTTTGATGTCCACCCATAAGGTCATCACGAGTGACGCCATCTAACGTGCAGTTCAATAATGGCCATTCATAGTTAGTTGCTCTACGGCGGCGCTCAAATTCTGCTTCTGGTAATTCAACGGCAACACCCGTACCGATATGCATAATCACATCAGTACCTTCATAGTGTGCACGACCCCATAGCAGGCGTCCTGCTTTACCTTGTCCCGCAATTGTTGAGCCCCCTTTAGGGAAGAACATTGCAGGCTGTCTATAACCTGTCGCACCTTTAAGGCCACCTTTGAGATGCTCGAATGGAACAGAACCTGAAATTTCCATATCCCAGTAGAATGTTCCTTCGTATTCACTACCCCAACGAATATCATGCAGCGTGGTTTCTGCTGGTAATCCTAACGAAGTTAATAAACGCCATAACATCGTTTGAGGAATAGCCGTTCCCATATCCACTTCATTAATACAAGGAATTGGCGTATTAGGGCAGATGATTTCGCCATTTTCGTCAGGCAGAGGGAAGCGTGCTGTTGAACCAATTGCACCTTCAGCAAAATCAGATGCAGGGCAACAATCTTTTAAGCCCTGCTGATATTGCACACCCACTGCGGTTAAACCGAAACGTTTCACGAAACGCGCCATTGCAATCATCATGGCGCACTGCTCCCTTACCTGTTCACGAGTCAATTCAGTTTTGTCATCCTGACCAAACATAAACGTCATCCCGTTATCTTCATACCACTGCAAACACGCTTCTCTTAATTCCACTGGCACTTTGGCCATTTCGACCAGTAACGCAGACTGAGAAAGTGATTCAATTGGCATACCAATATTAATCATTGCCTGTTGTGGGAAGACTCCGTTAATCATTCCCATACAGAATGTATCGAACAAACCAATGATTTCTTTATTTTTAATTATGTATTCGCCGACTTGACGACCAACATTTCCGGCCTCTGTCGCCATCACTTTATGCGTTGGTGCGATATCTTTTAAATAGCTAAGCTTATGATTTACCGAGCCATAATCTAACCAAGTAGCCAATCCATCAACAAAGAATTTGTCATCAAAATTCTCTGACCATAAACGTGAATAATTTTTACCTAAGCTGGTCATGGTGCCGGCTAAACACAGCATTCCAACTAAACCTGGCCATGTACCATCAAAGTTAGCCAATAGTAAAATTGGGCCACGGTGATGCGCTAATGAAGAAGCAATATGATGTGAATATTGCCATGCAGTTAATAACACAATAACTGGTGCATCAGGGTCGATAGCAGCAAACATATCGCAACCTTCGCGCTGACTACTGATAAAACCATGACCACGTGCTTCATTGATTGCATGAGCACGTTTCATTTTGTAGCCTTGCGCAGCCAATGCTGACTCTAATTTATCTTCAAATTTTTTCTGTACAGGCCAACAAGTCACGTTTGCAGGCTCACGTAAGTCTGCGTTAGTTACCATCAAGATCTCTTTCGGACCTGTGGTGATGGTTTCTGGTAATTTTGGTAGGTTTAAGTTCAACATAAGATATCCCTGGTGAAGTAAATTCGTTCGTTATCGATGCTCAGCAATCTGACATCATCTCGTTGTAGCGCTGCTGATCTTGATACATCTGTAAATAAACTTGATATTTGGCTTGATGGAATGCGTAAGTATCGCTATCGGGTGTAATTACACCGCCTTCACGCACCATAGCACTGGCGGCTTGAGAGAAATCATCAAATGCTTTACATGCAACAGCACCTAACAAGGCAGCGCCTAAATTCACCGCATCTTCTTCTTGTGCCAAATGAATTTCACGACCTGTTGCGTTGGCATACTCGCGTAACCACAATGCATTTTTCGTTGCACCGCCACACATAACAATACGGTTGATTTGGTGTCCAGCATCTTCAAGGGTGTCGATAATATGGCGAGTGCCATAAGCGATAGATTGCAATGTGGCTAGATAATAACGAGCCAGTGATACACGGCCACTTTCGAGTGTTAAACCGCTTACCATGCCTTTTGCTGATGAATTAGCA
Organism: Proteus hauseri; assembly: GCF_004116975.1. Lineage (NCBI taxonomy): Bacteria > Pseudomonadati > Pseudomonadota > Gammaproteobacteria > Enterobacterales > Morganellaceae > Proteus > Proteus hauseri. Next base: position 1,356,642 of record NZ_CP026364.1, read on the forward strand.
CGAGGAGAACGATTGCCGTGGTGATCAGCTAAAACATGAAATTGAGCTGTTGGATAAGCTTCTAATGTTTCTAATTCTGCAACCGCATCGTTAAGCAATGCGTAATAACTCACGCCTTTTTGTTCAGCTTCTAGCGATAATTCAGCCCATGATTCATGGCGACGGATCGACCATTCAACCAATGCACCAGCAGCACTTTGTCCACCTTCGTTTAACCATAAATCAGGCAACATAGCGCCAAAATAAGGCCCCCAAACTCCCGGAACCATAATTGGATATTGGCTAACAATCATATGGCAATTAGATGTACCGCTAATAATTGCCAAGCTGCCTTCAGGCTGTGCCGCTGTTAAAGCAAGTCCACCTGCGTGGGCATCAATAATGCCGGAAGCAACAATCACTCCCGTATGTAATCCGAAAGCCTCAGCCACAGGATCACTAAGGCAGCCGGCCTGTTCACCTAAAGCAAGGATGGTTTGAGGTACTTTTTCTAATAATTCATCCAATCCTACATCGGCTAACAAGGTCTCGCTAAACTGGCTTTGATGAGCAAGGTAATTCCATTTACAGGTTAATGTGCAAGTACTTGCTACATCTCCTGTGGTTGCTTTCCATACTAAAAAATCGGCTAAATCAAAGAATCGCCAAACATCCTGATAACGTTCAGGGTAGTTATTCTTCAACCAAAGAATTTTGGGCAATTCCATTTCAATACTGACTTCACCACCGACATATCTCAGTGAAGAATCATTGGTCAGATTAATCGTCATCGTTTCTTCGACTGCACGATGATCCATCCACATGATGATATCTTGCTCAGGATGGCCACTTGGCGAAACTGATAGCGCTTTTCCTTGCTCACCAACAGCAACCAAAGAACAAGTGGCATCAAAGCCAATAGATTTCACATGAGCAGGGTCAATAGCAGATTGCTTTACAGACTCTTTTACTGTTGTGCAAACCTGTTGCCAAATATCACGCGAAGATTGCTCAACAAAATCTGTTTTAGGACGAAACTGAGCTATAGGCCGAACAGAAAAGCCTAAACGCTTTCCATTGCGATTAAATACCGCTGCACGGACACTGGCTGAGCCAACATCAACGCCAATAAAATATTGTTGTTCCATGCGAACCCTCATCATTTGCTAACGCTATGCTAATTTTTGCTACTTCGAGTTAGCACGTTAATTCGAGCATGATGAAAAAACAATCTCAATGAGACTATATTGTGATACAGATCTACATAGATAATTTATTTGATTGATTTAATTGAATATTTAATAAATGAAGAAAATCAACATAGAAATATAGCGACTGAATCGATTATGTTCGCTATTAAAATAACGAGCATAACAAAATAAAAAAAATACAAACAATACTAAGTAATAATACTCAAATTATGTTTAATTAGATAATTAATTTACTTATTTAAAGTCATTATTGATTAAATAACAAATAATAAGTGTATTTTCAAAAAGTAATATTATAAATACAATTTAAATATCATTAAAATAGTAAAAAATTAAAACCATTCTTATTGATATCAATTTATATACGACTACATTAAATAGATATTGATTTTTATGTCTATTCAATTTTGGAGCATCTTAATATGTTTAAGAAATACATAATGACTTTTTCTTTATTACTCATTTCAACTTCTGCATTTTCAGCCACATTAGCTGAAAAAGAACTACAACAGAAATTTGAAGATAATATTCAATCTCGTATCACCGACGTTAATAAAAGCTGTAACGCTAATATTAATGTGGCATTTGATTGGACTGCATTTACTGCTGATGAGCTAAAAACAACAGGCGTTGATGGCTATTGCAGCGAGGGTTTAACCGGTGTCATTAATGTGTGTGAAAGCTCCAAAGCAGCACAAGAAACAGTAAAAGAGAAAATTCAGAATATTACCTGCACAAAAGCAACACCACGTACTATTGATATAAAAGAAGGTACACTGTTATTTGGTATCGATTTTAATGCGAGCAATGATGCAAAAGCAGTACAAGAATATTTAATGAATAATCTTTAATCACTCTTTTATACCTATCTGATAAATAGCGATTTAACTTTTTTAAATCGCTATTGTTTAAATAACACTAGCTAAAAGTTGTTTAGAATAATCTTGAGTCACTTGATTAAGCTCAGTGATATTACATTGCTCAATCTTTTTTCCTTGAGAGAAAAACATCACTTTATCGCAAAAATAAGCCACTGTTTGAATATCATGGCTAATAAAAAGATAAGATAATTGAAACTCTTCTTTTAATGATTTTAATAGATCGAGTATTTGTACTTGTGTCGGTAAATCTAAAGAACTCAGTGCTTCATCTAATACAATAAATTGAGGATAAGAAGCCAAAGCACGACATAAACAGACTCGTTGTGCTTGTCCACCAGAAAGCTCATAAATATAACGTTGATAGTGACTTTTAGCTAAACCTACTCTATCTAATAAAGAAAAAATAAGCTGTTGTGTTCCTTGATTCGTCAACGTGCTATTCATGATCCGTATTGGCTCAGCAATAATTTCACCCACGGTTAATGTAGGATTGACTGATGTCGTATAGTCTTGAAAAACAATGCTAATAATACCTTGGCGATGCAACCTTTGGCTGACAGGCTTATTATTTAGATAAATAGCCCCACTGTTGGGTAACTCTAAACCACCCACTAATCGTGCTAAGGTACTTTTTCCACTACCACTTTCGCCCACCAAACCGAAAGCTTCGCCACTGGCAATATTAAAGGAGAGTGAATCTATTACAGTTTTATTTTTACGTCCCAAAAGAGAACCATTTTGTGAGTAATATTTACTGATATTATCGACCCGCAATAACATTATTTATCGCTCCCTCTTTTTAAGTATGATTTTCTATCACTCTCGATTAATTAATTGATTAAAGCGTATCGAAAGCCGCGTTCTCGCATCAATAAGATAACGGGTATAGTCCTGTGTGGGATAATTTAATACTTGGTTTTTTTCACCATATTCCACCACTCGCCCTTTTTTCATCACTAAAATATCATCGGCAATTTCATTAACTAATCCCAAATCATGAGAAATAAAAATCAGTGTCGATTTTTGACTTTCAATTACCTGCTGAAGTAATTGTAAAATATCTCGCCGTAGTGGTGCATCTAGCGCAGTTGTTGGTTCATCTGCAATTAAAAGCTTCGGTGATAACGCCAGCGCGATAGCTATCATTACGCGTTGTAATTGGCCACCACTTAATTGGTTTGGATAAGCACGTATGACTGTTTGATATTGTGTCGGAAAAATATGAGATAATACGTCACAGGTTTGAGCTTCTGCCTGCTTTTTATTTAATGCAAAATGATAAATTAACGTTTGGCTAAATTGTTTACCAATGGTCATTAGGGGATCAAAAGCACTCATGCCATTTTGTACAATCACGCCCAAAGTAGTACCTAATAAAGCGCGTCGCTGAGATAAAGATTGATGCTCAATAGGTTTTTCTGCCAAATAAATTTCACCGGAAAATTGCAATGTTTCTGGTAATAAGCCCATAATCACTTTACTAAGAAGGCTTTTTCCGCAGCCACTTTCACCAACAATAGCTAAAGTACGCCCTTGGTTGACAGAAAATGAAACATCTTCAATTAGCTTTTTTTCTGAGTTTTTATGTATTACTGAAATTGAGTTAAGCGTCAGTAATTTGTTCATCTTTTTTTCCTACTGACTGACGATTATCAGGATCAAACACATCTCGTAAAAAATCACCCCAAAAATTAAATGCCGTCACCACCACTGTTATCGCAATACCTGCGGGTAGCATTTGTTCTGGGTGTAATATCATCACGTTTTTAGCTTCGCTTAGCATATTTCCCCATTCTGGCGTTGGTGGTTGCACACCTAATCCCAAAAATGAGAGTGCAGAGATCATTAAAATAACACTACCAATATCAGCTGAGGCTAAAACAATAGTTTCTGCCAGCGTCACTGGTAATAAATGACGACGTAAAATATGGCTAGATGGCGCACCAATAACACGAGCATAAGCAATGTAATTACGATGAGAATATTGTCGTACTACGCCGCGTATCATTCGGGCATACCATGCCCATTTCACTAAAATAACGGCAATTAAAATATTACCAATTCCAGGGCCCATAATTCCTACTAATGCCAAAATCATTATTTCAGCAGGAAATGACAGCACCACATCACATAATCGCATAATAAAGGTGTCTGTTTTGCCCTGAAAATATCCGGCTAACATCCCCATTAACCAACCCATTATTAAGGTGACGCACATTGCCAATAACGCGTAAAAAACCGTGGTGCGTATACCAAATAATAAGCGCGAGAAAATACAGCGCCCAAGATTGTCAGTACCTAGTGGGTAATTAATACTTATTGGCTGAAATTTTAAGCGTATCGAGGTTAAAGTCGGATCATGTGGCGCAATCCAAGGCGCAAATATTCCAGCAAAAATAACAACAATAATCACGAAAAAGCACAGTTGTGCGCTTTTATCTTGAGAGAGTCTTTGCCAGAAAAGTTGCCACATAATTATTTCCTCAACCGAGGATCAGCCGCAATTTGAATGATATCCATTAAAAAATTAAAAAAGAGAAAGAGTAAAGACATCAATAAAATATAGGCTTGTATCATAGGATAATCACGACCAAATATAGCGCTAATACAAAGACGCCCCACGCCTGGCCATGCAAATATATTCTCAATAACCACTGTTCCTGCAATAAGTTTAGGAATACTCATACCCAAGGCAGTTAATGATGAATAAAGCGAATTGCGTAAAATATGGCGGCGTAAAATCAGGTTATCGGGTAAACCTCTTGCTCTGGCATAAAATACATAAGGCTGGTGCCATTGGTTTAACATCGCCCCTCGTAATAAACGCAAATAAGTACCGATATAACCCAAAGCCAATGCTAATGCAGGCAAAATAACCGATTGTGGCGATAACATACCACTAACAGGTAACCAATCTAAATAAACAGCAACGCCCCAAATTAATAAAAGCCCCAGCCAGTAGTTAGGAATTGCAGTTAAAACAAAAACAACAAAACGAATACTTTTATCAGCAAAGCTTTGTGGTTTAGCAACACACCATAAAGCCAAAGGCAGTGCCAGAATTATCGTAAAGAAAAGCGCCGTTGATGCCAACCACAATGTCGGAGGTAACGCTCTGAGCATTTCCTGAATAACAGGCGTTCTGGTAAGAAAAGAAGTACCAAAATCAAATTGTAAACTGGCTGCCAACCATAAGAAATAGCGAGTGAAAAAGGGCTTATCAAGACCTAATTCTTGACGCATTCCTTCAATAGCTTCTGGTGTGGGTACAATTTCATTAATGCGCAAAGCGACTTCCGCTGGATCTGACGGCGCAAGATCCAGCAAAATAAAAGCAAAAAATGAGATTATTAATACTAGCGGAATTATCGCCAGTAAACGCCAGAATATATAACGCAGCATAGTTTTTCATCAGTGTGGTAACTCATTTAAGTCACCACACTTGTTAAAGTTAAATAACCTATTTCTAATAAAGTCTAAAAGTTAAGGTTTAAAACGCATTTTCTCAAACGGTATTTCATATTGTGACGGATTAAAGCCAACATTTTCCAGCTCACTACGGTGAATCGCCTTAGTTCGTGAATACGTTAAAGGAATATAAACTGCCTCATCTGCTAAAGTAGTAAACAAGGTTTTATAAAGTGTCTGACGCTGTGTTTCATCTGGTGTAATTAATAATTCACCAATCATGGCATCAAGTTGTGCTTTATTAGCTAATCCTTTTTGCCCTTGATAATCAGCATGAGCAGGGATCCTAAAGGATGAAACAAAAGAGGCAGGATCATACGGCGTTCCCCATGAAAGCGAATACTGTAAATCAAAATCACCATTTTTTTGTCTATCTAAAAAGGCTTGTTTTTCTTCACCTAATACCGTTAAAGCAACACCAATTTTTTTGAAATCATCTTGAATAAGCTCGGCTATCTCTTTTTCAACCGCGTTATTCACATTGTAAGAGAGCAATAATTGTAGCTTCTGCCCTTGCTTTTCACGAATAGTTTCACCCTTTGGTAGCACCCAACCATCGGCCTCTAGCAACATGGCCGCTTTTTGTATTTCGTAATCATAGGTTGGTGAATCAAAATCACAATAAGGCACACTACGCGCCATTAAAGTATCTGCAACTTTTTCACTACCCGCCAAAATACCCTGCGCAATGCCTTCTTTATCTACCGCATATTGCAAGGCTTGGCGTACTTTTTGACTTGATGTAATAGCACGACTGCTATTTAACACCAAAGCACGAGAAGCAATAGGTGCACTCATTTGTGTTTTAAACTTATCTGAATTCATTAATGCTGCAAAAGAGTCCATATCCAACATATCGCCATCTGCACCAAAAATAAGCTGAATATCGCCTTTTTGCAGAGAAAGTAGCATAGTTTGTCTATCGGGGATCACTCGCCATACCACACCATTTAATACGGGTTTTTCACCCCAATAATTCGGATTAGCTTTAAATTGGGCATATTGATCTTTTTTATGTTCTGTTAGCACCCAAGGACCTGTACCAATATAATCGCTGACACCTGTTTTTGTTTTGCCATTAATAAATGATTTTGGCGAAATAAAACGAAAAGGTCGGGTTAAACCTAGCTCAGTTAAAGTTGGATAATAAGGGTTTTTAAGGTTCAGCTTAACCGTAAATTCATCAACCACATCCACACTATCTATTTGGCGCACTAACTCTAACCATGCATGACGCTCATAGTTATCTAATACCGCATCCATATTCAGTTTTACTGCTTGCGCGTCAAAGGGCTCACCGTCACTAAAAGTCACATCATGGCGTAAGAAAAAAGTATAGGTTTTGCCATCAGGTGAAATATCCCAACGCTCAGCTAAATAAGGTGCTACGCCTTTATCCGTATTTAATACTAATGATTCAAACACCATATTCTGCGCGGCCATTTCGCCAGAATAAAGATGCGGATTAATATCACGAATATCTTTTGTGCTGGCATAATCCAACATATTATTGCTTTTATCTGCTAACGCAGGGAAAGCACATGCCAACGTTAATAATAGCGTTGGTATCACTGAAAATAAGGGTTTCACACTCATCTCCTTCTTTTTTATTAACGTGTTTTCTGTTTTTGTGCGTGGATCATAAACATTGGTGTCGAGCCATAATTAATCTTTTCTTCTTTATCCCAGACTAAATCACCAATATTGAGATCCACCATATAACGACTAAATCCAATATCCATTAGAGTATTAAGATCCCATTGAGGGCGTTTAATTCGACTTAAGGGTAACTGGCGCGCAATTCTTTCCATCTCTTTGGTATCCGTATTGACATAATGGTCAGAGACTTGCTGGCTTGCTGCTTGTTCTCTATCAGCCAGAAAACCCTGCCAATATGCATCATCAAAAAGATGTAAATACCAATTAGCATCAAAATTAATCAAACTGCCACCGGGTTTAAGTACTCGAAACCACTCTTGATATGCCTGTTGTGGTGCTTTTAAATTCCATGTCACATTACGACTCACAACTAAATCAAACTGTTCATGACCAAAAGGCAGTTGATGCACATCGCCACGAACAAATTGAATGTTGGCATTATGATGAGCTGCATTATTTTTTGCTTCTAACAACATGCCTTGAGTTGCATCAATTGCCGTGACATCGTGCCCAGATAACGCTAATAAAATAGCGAAAAAACCAGGCCCAGTCCCAATATCTAATACTTTTAAGGTTTCACCTTCTTTAACGTGACTTAGCAGCAAATGACGCCATTTTTGTTGTTTTTCACTGAGTAATTCTTGCTGATTTGACTCGCTATAGCTCTCTGCTCTGATATTCCAGTAGCGGGTAACATCATTAAGTAATTGGCTATTGTTAATATTATTTGTCATCAGAAACCTGCTGTTGTATCAACGTAAAGAGAGGAATTTATTCCCAAAAAGAGAGGCGTTGACTATTTTTTAGTGTGGCTAACATACCCTGTAACCCCTGTATGCTCTATGTGCTATATCAATGAACATTAGTGATCAATTAAGGCTTATCATTAGTTTGTGAACATATCGATACTCAATAATGTGCATCCTAAGATGGAGTAAGATAACTAAGCAAACAGATTATGTGCAGAGAAAGGGGATTGCGAAGATATAGTAATAATTTGCGCGAATTCTTAAATAAAAGCGCAAAATAAAACCAAGATCTGATTTTTAATCCATAGTCTGAAAGATTAATACGTTAATTTTACCTTTTTTATAAACGCGTTATAGTCAATAATCTTTATAGACAATAATATCCATTATTAAACAAATATAGCCGTAGAATAAGGCTCGCTAAATATGAATCGAATATCACGATTAACGGCTGATATAACACGCGCCGATTTTGCCTTAACCCATCAGCAGCAATTACTTCAATTGTTGACGCAACATTTTCCGATAAAATATCGTACTCTTTTTGCGACGCCTGAAAAAAAATCAGATGGCGTTATTGAATGGTATAGCGTGGTTTCAGGCAATCCTATCGCTCTCTCTTCATTGCAAGGGCAAGAACAACAAGAAATAAGACGTATTTTAGATGAGCGCCTTAATGATATTAAAACGCAAACAGCGTTATTAGCATCACAAAATAGGATCTCGGATGAAGAACGCCATCTTTTAGATACCGCGTCCACACTACCCGATACTGAAAGTATATATGTAATTAATGGCCAACCGGTTATTACATGGTGGCCAAGAACAACACCATTGCCACCTCCTATTGCACAAATCACAGGAGGTGCTTCTGCCGCTGCGGCAGGTGCTGCGCTTGCTAATATTCCAGCCAAAACGCGTCGCCGTTGGTTACGCTGGTTATTATTATTTTTATTCTTACTCTTTTTACTGCTATTGGCATCTTGGCTAAAAGGCTGTTTTGACCCTAAAGCCGTTCCCCCTGTTATTGACGAAAAACCACAACAGGTTATTCCACCAGAGCCTGTACCCGAGCCAGAACCCACGCCTGAACCTGTACCTGAGCCAATACCAGAACCTATTCCTGAACCCGTTCCTGTGCCTGAACCTAAACCAGAGCCAAAACCGGCTGTACCACCGAAAAAACTCACGCCACTAGAAGCTTGTGTCCAAGATGAGCTAAAACAATCAGGGGTGAGCGAGAAAACGGCAAACGCAACGTGTCAAAATCGTTTAGCCAATAAGATTAAACAGATGTGTCCATCTGAACGCCCTGCTGAGTTGGCTCCACAAGTTATTTTAATTTTTGATGCATCCGGTTCGATGGCACTTAGCATGAACTTAACGGAAGACGATTTAGACTTTATTGCTAATACAGGTACGTTATTTGCTGGCTATGATGCAGAACCTCGCCGAATTACCGTAGCAAGAAATGCCGCGACTAAAATTATTAATAGCATTCCATCAGATATGAAAATCACTACCGTGGTAGCCTCTGATTGTGGTGTGGTGAAATCAAGCCCTGCTTATGGTGGTAATGAACGTTCTAAACTATTGAGCTATATCAAACGTATTGAACCTGATAGCGGCACGCCTTTAGCCGAATCAATTAAACGAGCTGGCTCGTTAATTCAGAGTAACAACCGCGATACACTGATTGTGTTGTTATCAGATGGCTTAGAATCTTGTGACCAAGACCCTTGCGCTGCCGCGAGTGCATTAAAACGTGCACACCCTCGAGCTGTCATTAATGTTGTTGATATTTTAGGTACTGGTGCAGGTAACTGCGTAGCTAAAGCAACTGGTGGCCAAGTCTTTACTGCACGCAATGCTAACGAAGTTAATGTGATGATGAAAAAGGCAATTGATGATTATATTCCTAAAAACTGCCGATAATCATTGATAACATTTACTAATAATTTCTTAGCCCTCTTTTAGTTAATAATTGAGGGCTTATTCTTTCGAACACTAATATACGCAGAGTTAATCAATCACTAAGCTAATTAAGACTATTCTTTATTTTTAGCTTTTTTTATGTTTTAAATATTTTTAACATGATTAAAAATAAGGATATTTTGTGATTATTATCACAACAATCTTATATTTTTGATGGGCTATTCTTTTATATTCCTTATCAATTCAATCTAACAGCGTTATTTTTTAATGAAAAAGGTAATATATCGGTGATTTACGCCATATATTTAAGAAAATATAGCGCATTATGTAATGCCACGCGGTTATTCTCTATTATGTTATTTTAATATTCGCCATTGTTATCAAGAAAAACTAAAAAGTGTTTAATAATAATCAGTTAGCTATTGTTAAATAATCCGCTAGATAGACACTCAATTTCTGATAATATAAAATACATTCAAATTATATATGTATATTTTTAGCCTCAAAGCCTATTTACGGATAAGCCAACTTACCCATAGATAATCTTGCCTAGCGGAATGATCGTCGTGAATAAAGCATTCTTACGAAGTGGTAAATTAGAAAGTTACCTCCCAATGGGGGAAAATGGACAGGCTGTTTATATCTCTGCATTGCAGCTGCGTGAAACACTCCGATTAAGAGGAAAAGCGCACATTTCTCAATGTCTCGCTATTCCTCAGCCAAATGAAACCGGAGAACGTATTGACTGGTATTCAGCTATTGATGGTTCTGTGATCCCTTGGTCCGCAGCATCAGAAGAAGAGCGGACATCAGCTTATGAGATATTAAAGCAAAATCAGGCTGATTTACTGGCTTTTAGCGAGAAAGAACAGCAAAAAGCAGACAAAGAGAGTCAACTGTTTGGTGCCTTACTCAGCAAAACGATCCAATTTCCTGATGAAAACCACGTTTTTATCGTTAATGGGCAGCCTGTTATCACTTTTTGGGGCTTTGTTAGCGCAAATCAGGTATTGAGAGTCGACCCTGTTGCCTGTCTTAAACCTGCTGTCGCACCCCCTCTACAACCTGCCGCAACAATTATTCCACCAGTACAAGAAACCGCCGTAATAACCGAACGAAAACGCCCTTGGTGGCGCTTTTTATGGTGGTTACTGCCTTTGTTACTTCTTTTGCTGGCTATCTTATTTTTACGAGGCTGTTTTTCAACGCCATCACTGCCATTGGTGAATATCAATACGCCAACTATCGAAAAACCAGCGTTGCCAGATCCAACATTAGAAAAACCACAACTGCCTACAGTTGTTACCAATGGACACAGTGTTAAAGTACCTACTGGCACTATTGCTACCGGAACAAATGGTGTTATTGGTGGTGTTGATACGAATGGACTCGCCATTGATGGTACAGTCATCGATCCTAATACGGGTCTGCCTTTAGTTGATGCTCAGACAGACAACAATCAAGGTGCTTTACCAGAAGGTACACAACCGCCAGAAGTGCCGCCCGTTGACCCATCAGCGCAAAATAAACAGCCTCAAACTGACAACAATAAAACCGATGATGGACAAAATAGTGGTACTGAACAAAAAGGAACTGATAATAAAACTGCAAATAATCAGGAACAACCTTTACCTCCTGATGTCACACCACCCGCTAGTGCCAATAACACCACACCGCTTACCATACCAGCTAGCGCATTAGCCAATGGTTCAACTGACTTTTTAAATGGTCAATGGCGTGCAGGTGCAGGCATTCAAGATCAAAAAACAGGTAAACCATTAAGCCTAGATTACCAATTAGATAACGGTAAAGGGCACGTCGTGATGACACGTAGTGATGGTGTGACCTGTAAGGCACCCGTTAATGCAGCCGTTAATCAAGGCGGCTTAAATATTAACAATCAAGGTCAGGCAAATTGTAGCGATGGTTCTAATTACCTCATGCCAAATATTATCTGCCAACCAGGAAGTCAAAATATCGCTGATTGCCAAGGGAAATATGACAACAGCCAGCCATTCCCATTATCAATGAAGCGGGAGAATAAATAATTCATGTTAGCGCCACTGACCGATTATAAAGATAAAATTACCCTTATCCGTGACAGTAATATTCAGTTTCTGGATTTTGGCTTTACACTGCCTCAGCGTAAAGAGTACGGTGAATTTGTTAAAAAAGGCGAGAACGGCCCGTTAATGCGACTCATCTATAATGAGCGTGATGATAACTACCTTTACCCAGCGCCAAAAAATCAGCCTCAAACCCCAAGAGAAGCTGAACTTAGCTTTTCACTTGAAGAATCACTCACCTTATTAAATGAAACATGGCTACCAGTGCCATTTTTCCGCTTTAATCCACCACGTGCTTTTTCTCAAGGCCCTGATAACTGGGTAAGAATGATGTTCCATCAACTGCCTGAGCCTGATGAAGATGGTCATACTCATCGCATTGTTGTGGCGTTTGATACCCGTATTGAACCTAATCGCGCCAATACCGCTTATCTTGCTCCTAACGAAGAAGATATTCGCTCTGGTGTCGCGTTTGCCCTTGCCTACTTAGGCTATGAAGTTGAAAACTTTCTTGAAATACCGTGGATTGATGGTTGGTTAAAAGAAGTGTTTAGCGAAAAAGCACTGACTGTCAGTAAGATGTACCACGATGAGTTAGAAGAGGCGCTAAAAGAGTTTCAACATCAAGCGCATTATCTTAATTTGCTCAATATATTAGGTGAGAAAATTCGCCTACCTGAGATCAAAATTAATGAAACCAAAGCACAAGAGCCTGCGATAGAAGTAGATCTTATTCTTGATGTAGGCAACTCTCGTACTTGTGGCATTTTAATTGAAGACCATATCAACGATAACAAAGGGCTAACGCAACTTTATGAAATGACACTGCGTGATTTAAATCGCCCTTATCAAATCTATAACGAGCCTTTTGAAAGTCGCGTTGAATTTGCTCAAGCTGATTTTGGTAAACAAGATTTTTCAGTGAGCAGTGGACGCAATAACGCCTTTATGTGGCCGACAATTGGGCGAGTTGGCCCAGAAGCTAATCGCATGGCGGCACAACGTTTAGGTACTGAAGGATCAACCGGGATTTCAAGTCCAAAACGTTATTTATGGGATGATTCGCCTTATTCGCCGGGCTGGCGTTTTAGTCACTCTTTTGGTCAAACCGACAGAGAACCTTTAGCTACCGCTGTTCCAATGACCTATTTATTAAACGATCATGGTGAGCCACTATTTCGCTTAGACGCTGATGATCGGATGCCTGTTTTTACGCCAAACTATACGCGTAGTTCACTAATGACCATGATGCTAACCGAAGTGTTAGCACAAGCATTAACGCAAATGAACAGCCCAGCTCAGCGCCTTAAAATGAGTCATGCAAGCGCCCCTCGCCAATTGCGCAATATCATTTTGACCATTCCACCAGCGATGCCAAAACCAGAGCGCGCCATTTTTGAAACCTGTATGGAAAATGCATTAGGTTTAATTTGGAAAGCAATGAATTGGGATCCAACGGATGAAAAGCTGCGTTTTGATGGCAAAGATGAACAATGTCGTCCACCACTACCAAAAATTCACGTTAAATGGGATGAAGCAACCTGTGGTCAGCTGGTTTATCTTTATAACGAAACTCAAATTAAATTTGGTGAACGTACTGAAGCCTTTTTTGCCAGCCAAGTACGCGAAGACAACCGCTTACTCACCGGTGATAGCACACTAAAAATCGCTTCTATTGATATTGGCGGTGGTACGACCGACTTGGTTATCACACGCTATAAACTCGATACCGGTACAGGTAGCAACGTTAAAATTATTCCAACACAACTATTTCGTGAAGGATTCAAAATTGCTGGTGATGATATCTTATTAGATATCATTCAAATTTGTGTTTTACCCGCGTTGCGCACTGCATTAACAGATGCGGGCATTACTGATGCTGATGCATTGATGTCTTCACTCTTTGGTAGTGAAGGATTAGATGCCGGACAGCAAGTGTTACGCCAACAGCTCACATTACAAATCTTCAGCCCTATTGGGTTGCGTATTTTAAGTCAATATGAAAATTACGACCCACTGGTTCCTCATGAGGGGATTAACAGTACCTTTGGTGAATTATTAGCGGTTCAACCGACTGAACACGTTCGTCGTTATATTGATGACGCAGCCAATAAAGAGCTAGGCGGTGGCGATGCATTCTCTATTTTAAATGTACCTGTTCAAATTAACTTTGCACAACTTCATGCTGAATTTATTTCTGGTGAACGGATCAATATCACTCGTAGCTTAAAAGCGCTGTGTGAAGTGCTCTATTACTACTCTTGTGATGTTTTATTACTGACGGGTCGTCCATCTCGCTTACCGGGTATTCAGGCACTATTTAAAGTCTTACAACCTGTACCGCCATCGCGCATTTTACCGCTACATGGTTATAAAACGGGTGGCTGGTATCCGTTTAATAAAAAAGGTCGCATTGATGACCCGAAATCGACAGCTGCAGTAGGCGCAATGCTGTGTTTAATGGCTGAGAATGCACGTTTACTCAATTTTTATTTCTCAACGGGTAACTTTAAAACTTACTCAACAGTACGCTATTTGGGCATGTTAGATAACAACAATACTATCTCTGATAACGATGTTTATTATCGTGATATCCAAGATAAATTTGAGCCTGACCCTGATACCTACTTTGAAGTAAGAGGTGGTATTCGCTTAGGTTTCCGTCAGTTAGATAATGCACGTTGGCCAGCATCGCCACTTTATACTTTACGTATTAAGAGCCAAAAACTTGCGCAGCAATTAAGCCAAGAAAATAGCGTATTGCATATCAAACTGGGTAGCGAAAGAGGGGCATCTAGCCATGAAAATGATGACAGTAAATCAGAGAAACTACGAATTGAAGAAGTCAGCATTACTAACGGCAGAGCAACGAAAAATGAATTAAGTTTTAAACTCAATACGTTAGCAGATAGTGGTATTGGTGAAACATCCTATTGGCTAGATAGCGGGAGTGTATTAGGTAAATGAATATGATTGATGAAAAACAGTTAACCGCTAAGTGGGATGCAATTTATCAAGGTGCAGATAAAGCTATCGATTGGATAACCTCCGTCAGAGGTAATGCTCCACGCTTAAATACTGAAGCCGATAGCCTAATTTATCGCCTACGCCGTAGTCGTAATATGGCAAAAAACTTATCATTAGCAACCCAGCGACCAATGTCTGTGGGCTTTTTTGGCTTATCACAAGCAGGCAAATCTTACTTAATTTCCGCATTAGCAGCGGGTGAAGACGGCCGACTTAAAACCAGCATGTCTGGTAAAACCCTTGATTTTATTGAACATATTAACCCACCGGGTGGTGGTAAAGAAGCGACCGGGTTAGTCACACGCTTTAGCCGCAAACCAACTAAAGGCACGCAAGATCACCCTGTTGAGCTGCATCTGTTTAGTGAAATCGAAATCATCAAAATTCTCGCCAATGCTTATCTGTATGATTTTAATCAGGAAAAAATTGATTTTGAGTTAGATGAAGAGAAGGTTTCTCGCTTAATCAATACCTTAAGTACCCAACGAAATGCAACGCCTATCGCGGGTATTACACATGACGATGTCGTCTCGTTATGGGACTATTTACAACGTCATGCTGAGAAAAGTCAGAAGAAACTAGCAACCACATTTTGGCCTAAAGCAATTGAACTCGCGCCTTACCTCACCATTGCACAACGTGCAAAATTATTTGCTGTATTGTGGGGTGAAATTGATGAACTTACCGCAGCTTATCAACGTTTTAGTACCACATTAAGCCAACTTGGTCATGCGCCATTAGTGTTAGCACCACTGTCTGCGCTAGTCAAAGAGCAAGACGGCATGTTGGTACAAAACGACAGCATTATGAACGTTGATATGCTAGAGCGTCTGAATACTGAAAACGACAGTCAAATTAGCGTTTGTCCTGTTAATGCTGACAGCGTCGGAGCTCCTGTTAGGCTCTCATTAGCAGAGCTAACCGCCTTAACGGTTGAGTTAGTTGTGCCGCTGTTAGATGCACCAAGTAAAGCGTTATTTGAACACGTTGAATTACTCGATTTTCCGGGTTATCGCGGCCGTTTAGGCGTTGAAACAATGGATGATGTACGTCGTCAGGTTAATGATGATAGTGCAAACCCACTGGCTCAGCTTATTTTACGTGGTAAAGTCGCCTATCTTTTTGAGCGTTATACCGATAATCAAGAAATGAACGTACTGGTTGTTTGTACCGCATCAAATAAACAATCTGACGTAAAAGAAGTCGGTGGCGTATTAACTGAGTGGATCCATAACACTCAAGGTAAAGATGCCCAAACACGCGCTAAGCGTCCCTCAGGTTTAATCTGGGCGATGACAATGTTTGATATGCGTATCACCAACTCACTGAATATGAATGAAGCATTACTTCGTCAGTCATGGGGTAAAGGTGGCATGATCAAAATGGCCATGTTAGAGCGTTTTGGCCAATATCCTTGGATGTCTGATTGGGTGAATGGCGAAGCCTTTAATAACACCTTCTTAGTGCGTAAACCAGGTGTGCCTACACCCTTTATTCAAATCGATAATGGCAAAGAAATCGTCTTAAATGATGGTAGTGTTTCACAGCTACGCTTGATGAAAAAAACCTTTGCTGAAGATGAGACCGTCCAACGTTATATTAAAGAGCCAGACCAAGCTTGGGATGCCATGCTATCGCTTAACGATGGTGGTATGCAGCGCCTTGCAAGCTATCTTGAAACTGTTGCACTGAAATCTCTAAAATTAGAGCGAATTAACGAGCAACTACAAGAAGTACAGCGTGACTTAATTGGTCATCATCTTGAAAAATGGTATCAGTCTGGTGGTGAAGAAGAGTTACTGGTGAAGCGTCGTAATGCAGAAACTATTTTACGTTTTATGCAAAGCCGCCCTTATCTTCAAGGGGCATTGTTAGATTATCTGCTACCACCTCGTAAAGCGCTTTACGACTTGTATATGCAAGAAAAAGAAGTGCTCAATACTTTAAATAGCGCAGATAAAAAAGCGGTTTCACCGGCACCGGTTTCTGCCTTTGCCGCAATGGAACAACCCACTTTTGATTTGCTAGGTGATGCACCAATTTCATTAGTACCACAAGAAGATGACGCGCCGAAAGGGCATGGTAACGAAGTCGCTTATCCTCGCAAAGTAATGGCGCTATGGATAAACCACCTACGCAGCTTGCCTGATAACAATGCCTTATTAAGTTATCTAGGGATTGATCAAGAAATCATGGTGTTATTAGTTGATGAACTAATCACCGCAATTAATCGCCTTGGTGTTGAACAACGTATGTTAAAAATACTCGCGGGTACTGAAGCCATTGCTCGTCGTGACGACTTAGCTGAGCAGCAATCTTCTCGTGTTCATAATGTACTGGGTGATTTTATTACTTGGTTTAATTTCAAAGATGTCGATGCTGAGCGTCCTGATAGTAAAATTAACGCAGGTCATAAAATCTTTGAAAGACCTGACAGTAACAGTGTGCAATGGGGTAACGACGAACGTTTAGTTCGTTTACCTACCACGCCTGTTAACTACACCTTTTTGTTTGTATTTGACTGGCTTATCGCTCTATCAGCAATTATCACAGAGAATGCAGGACATTCCGCAGGTAGAGAAATCAGTGCTGAACAAAATGCACTGTTAGGTCAAATTATTCAAACCATGAAATCCTCTGTCGTGGAGTCATAATTCGTGTTTAATCCAGAATTAAAACCCGTACAACCTGCCCGTCCTGGCTTTGCAGTATTAAGTATTCGTAATTGGGAAGGTGAAGCTTCCCCTGTTTATTTAAGTATTCAGCGTAACCAAGACCGTTATTTTCTCAATGATCAAGGTGAATGGGTAGGTAATGCCTTTTTTCACCAACTTTCTCTTGATGAGTGTGATGACGGCTATCAAATTGTTCTTGATAAAACCTTGGTCGATCCATTAGTCAGTAATTTACAAATGGCGTACCAGTTTACGTTAAAAGACGATAACGAAACGCAAGATATTGGCCGATTACGTATTCGCGATGGTGTATTAGCATCACAAGCACAAGGTCAGAGTGAGTCGTTAAAATCAACAGCAACACTTAATCAGCAAGCTATCCCACCAGCACCAGTGGTAGAAAATAGCCCTGAACCCGAGCCAATCAAAGCACCAGAATCTATTGTAGAACCCGAACCGATTATTCCTGAAATAACAGCAGATGAGCCCCCTCATCGCCCTACACCCACACCTAAAAAATCAAAAAATGGCCTTATTTTCGCCATTATTTTAATTGTTATTCTGGCTGGCGTATTAACATGGTTCTTCTTACTTCGTGGTAATCCTGCCGGAGAACCCGCACCAGAACCGACCCCAGAACCATCAGCGCCTGCGGTTTGTAGTGTCGAAAATATGAAAACAGGTACAGCGCTAGCTTTTGTTCAAAGTTGTCTACAAAGCCAACCTGATAGCAAAGCAATTATCACGATTATTGAACAAGCAAAACAAAATCAACAGTGTGATATCGCTCAGCGTTTATATGCTTATAAAGCACAGGCTGGAGATATTGAAATCGCACTAAATTATGCCCGTGAATACGACCCTGCGTCGGCATCTTCACAAGGTTGTTTTAATGCTGATAAAGAGACTGCTATTTATTGGTATGAAGCCGTGTTAAATCACGACTCACAAAATAGCGAAGCAAAAACGCGTCTTGAAGCACTGAAAAAATAGGAAAGTCAGATGAAAAAAGCTCATTGGCTCACGCTTATTCTCAGTAGTTTAATACTGGCAGCACCCGTAAGTGCTGAAGAGAAAAAACCACTGTTACAAGATGGCAAAAAAACGTTGTACCAACGTGTATTAACTTATCCTGGCTGCCAAATTACAGATGCAGTGGGTAAAACAGGAAAAGAACAACCTGCTTTTAGCCGTTTTTATGTTTATCAACGCCAAAAACAAGGTGCAGATGAGTGGCTACAAGTAGGGCCAGATAGTTTAGGTCATGTTAGTGGTTGGATGAATGCAAACTGTACTTCTGAGTGGAAAATGCAATTAACATTGGCATTTACTAACCCAGCGGGTCGTAATCCTATGTTGTTTTTTAAAGAGAAACAGACCTTAGAAGGCTTATTAGATAGCCCTGATCCTAAAAAACAATATCAACCATTCTTAACTGACATTAAAAATCAAAAAGTTAATCCGGCGATTTTAGCAAAAGAGCCTGATTATATGATTGATCAGAAAAGCAATTTTTATCTATTACCTGTTTTAGATTCAGATGAGGTCTTTACTGATGCGGGCTATAAAGTACGTGTATTAAATGTAGCTTCCGTCTCTTCACAAACCAAAGACAACAAAGAAGCGCAAAATACCAATACTACCAATAAAACTAAACCAACCTCACCAGAAGATGCTAATGCAGAAAATATGATGCAAGGTTTCTCTGCGGCAGTGGTGTTTGTTATTGACTCGACCATTTCAATGGATCCTTATATTGATAGAACCAAAGAAGCGATTCAAAAGGTTTATGCTCAAGTCGAAAAAGACAACATGCTTGATAAGGTAAAATTTGGCTTAGTTGCATTCCGCTCTAATATCAAAGCCGTACCTGCATTGGAATATGACAGCAAAATGTTTGTTAATCCCAATGATGTGAAAGATGGTCCTGATTTCCTTAATAAAGTAAAAGAGCTACGCCAAGCAAAAGTCTCAAGTAGTCGTTTTGATGAAGATGCTTATGCTGGTGTTATGCAAGCGCTAGATGATGTTGATTGGACCCGTTTTGGTGCCCGTTATGTGATTTTAATTACTGATGCTGGCGCGTTAACTGGCGATGACCCGCTTTCATCAACCAAACTCGATGCAGAGCAAATTCGTCAAGAAGCCGCTTATCGTGGTGTTGCGCTTTATACTCTGCATTTAAAAACACCATCCGGTGCTAAAAATCACGCCTCTGCGCAAGCGCAGTATGAAGCGTTAACGCTAAATCCGTTTTTACACAAATCACTTTACTACCCCATCAATTCAGGTGACGTAAATAATTTTGGTAAAATGGTCGACAGCTTAGCCACCGCGGTCACGACACAAATTCAGACCGCTTATCGTGGTGAAGCAACCGTGGGTAGCGCATTAAATGCCGATCCTACCTATAGCAAAGATAAAGAAACAAACACCTTACTAAACGATGCTCATGATTTAGGTTACGCCATGCGTTTGGCCTATTTAGGTGAAAAGCAAGGTACAAAAGCACCGCCTGTATTTAAAGCATGGATTAGTGATCGCGATTTATTACAACAAAATGTACCCACCACAGAGGTTCAGGTTTTACTGACCAAAAGTGAGTTGAGCGATTTAAGTGATGTAATGAAAAAAATCGTTAATGCCGCTAACGAAGGACTGATTTCACCTGACAATATGTTTGCAGATTTACGCTCTATTGCTGCAACAATGGGTAACGATCCAAATCAAATCAAACAAGGTACAGCCACTAAGCTTGGCGAAATGGGCTTATTAGGTGAATACGTCGAAAACCTGCCTTACCTTAGTGAGGTATTGGGTTTAGATGAAGAAACATGGAAAAGCTGGGATGGCCTTGAGCAAGAGAAATTTATTCGCCGCTTAAATACGAAACTACAGTATTATCAGCGTTATAACGAAGATGTAGATCGTTGGATATCCCTTGCACCACAAAGCGATCCTCGCGATCACGTTTATCCTGTGCCTCTGGAAAACTTACCTTAATGATCCAGATTGAAGGAATGGCAATTACCCGTGGTGATGCGCAACAAGGTTTTCGGGTTGCGCTTCCTTCACTAATGCTTGATAAAGGCGAAATTGGTGCATTAACGGGATTAAGTGGTTGTGGTAAAAGCACTTTACTAGAAATGATTGGGCTTATTTTACGTCCTGATGAGCTCAGTCAATTTCAATTAGGTGATAATTTCTCGATAACACAAGCCGTATTAGGTAATGAACAAGCTCAACTTTCTGCACTACGTGCTGAAAAACTGGGGTTTATGCTGCAAAATGGCGGGTTATTGCCTTTTTTAACCGTCATGCAAAATATCCAATTACCACGAAAAATGTTGGGATTATCTCCTCATTCTGACTGGCTTGATCACGTTATCGACCATTTACAATTGCGTTCTTTGCTTAATCGTCTACCTCGCCAGCTCTCTATTGGCGAACGCCAACGTGCTGCTTTTATTCGAGCTATCGCCCACGAACCGGCATTATTGCTCGCTGATGAGCCAACAGCAGCGCTTGATCCTCATAACGCACAAGCGTTATATGCGCTTATTGTTGAGATGGTAAAGCAACTTAATATTTCAGCATTAGTGGTGAGTCACGATTGGTCTTTGGTTGAACGCTTTGGCTTTAGCCATTACCACGCTCAATTAGAAGGAGGCGGCAGTGTCTTTATCAAACAATAACCAGACACCTAATCGCCTTGGATTACTCTGTTCATTAGCATGGCGTGACTTACTTTATGATCGCAAGGTCGCGTTATGTATTGTGTTTTCATTGGTTTCTGTGATTGCACCTTTACTTCTGCTATTTGGTTTGAAAAATGGCATTGTGACGCAGTTGCATCACCAATTACTTAACGATCCTCGTAACCTCGAAATTCGTATGTTAGGTAATGGCAATTACCCACCATCGTGGTTTGATGAGATTGCGCAAAAAAAAGAAGTTCGTTTTGTTATTCCTCTGACTCGTAGCCTAAATACACAAGCTGATATTGTTATTGATGGCCAGCATTTTATTGATAATGCAGAAATTATTCCAACAGCGAAAAATGACCCGTTATTAGAAGACGTCGCTATTCCACAAAATAATGACACCTTGGTGCTCTCCGCTAACGCTGCGCAAAAACTCCAAGCCAATGTAGGGGATAATGTCCGTTTGTTTATCGGCCGTAAACTTAATGGCGTTAATGAACGGGCTAAACGTACTTTTGTTGTTGGTGCCATTATCAGTGATAGCAAATTTCCAAGAGCGGCAGCATTTGTCTCTCTTGATGTATTAGTTGCAATGGAAGATTATCGTGACGGCTATCAAGCTCCCCTTTTTGGTATTAATGAGGGGGTTGAAGCAAAACCGCGTAATCAATTTGCTAAAGCCCGCCTTTATGCCACTGATTTAGATGCTATCGCGCCTTTAGATAACTGGTTTACGCAACAACATATCGATGTAATCACGCAAAAAAGCCAAATTGACTCGGTTAAAGCGATTAGCTATGTGCTGAATGTCATTTTTTCTGTCATTGCATGGGTTTCTTTATTGGGTTGTGTTGCATCTCTTATTGGTGCTTTTCTTGCCAATATTGACCGCAAACGCAAAGATATGGCGGTATTGCGCTTATTAGGTTTTCGTCAATTTGCGGTTTCTTTATATATCGTACTGCAAGCCCTATTGTTAACCAGTCTCGCCTTTATATTAGCGCTGATGCTCTATGGCGTTGGTAGCCAGCTATTTACAACATTATTAGGTACCCATCTTCCTGAACAGGCATTTGTTTGCCAGCTCACATTTGGGGATTTATTGATTGCAATGGGCAGTGCATTGCTAGTGGCGTTTGTGGTTGCTGGCATTGGCGCATTACGCGCTGTCTCTATTCAACCCGCGGAGAGCTTACGTGAAATTTAATTTATCGCTATTAACTTTATCATTCACGCTGTTATCTAGCAGTTTCACAGCATCTGCGGCGTGGGATAACAAGTTTGTTAATCCAAAACCCCTGCCTGATGATGTGGTTTTGCCCTTTCCTTGTGAAGGTTCCATGGTTTTTCGCCAAGTCGCTATTCCACTTAGTCAGCCGCTACAAGATTACAGTGTGACACTAGGGCAAGAAGGTGATGAATGGGGGTACTTAGAACAATCACGCGCTGAATATATTTCAGGCAGTTTCCCGCTAAAAACCAAAGAAAAAGGGCGCTATTATTTACTGGCTAAATACCCGGTAACTGATTTGCAATTTAACGCAATGCAAGCTGTGATTAATGGTAAAGAGTGCCCAACAGCATCTAATAAATTACGTTTACCTAAAGTGAATGTGAGCTGGTATGAAGCAATGCAATTTGCTGATCAATATAATCAGTGGCTAAGAAGCAAACACCCTGAAGCCTTACCCGTAGAAGATGGCACCAAAGGTTTTGCTCGTTTACCAACAGAAACTGAGTGGGAATTTGCTGCTCGCGGTGGCTTAAAAGTATCTGCTTCAGAATTTCGTGATACCCGCTTTCCAATGCCTGAAGGCGCGAAAAACTACATTTGGTCGGCAGGAAGTCAATCCGCTAACGGCTCTTTACAACTCACTGGATTACTATCGCCAAACCCGTTGGGATTACACGATATGTTAGGTAACGCGGCTGAAATGATGTTTGAACCTTTTAGACTGAATAAACTCGACCGCTTACATGGCCAAGCCGGTGGCTTTATTGTACGAGGCGGAAGTTATTTAACACCAGAAAGCGATATGCGCAGCTCATGGCGTCAAGAAGAGCCTTATTACACCAATACGGGTGCAAATAAAAATAAATACACTGGTTTTCGTTTAGCGATTGTAGCGCCAACCTTAACGTCTAGAGACAAAATTAAAGAGATCGAAAAAGAGTGGCAGCAGTTAGGAAATGAAAAGCCGGCGAACAATAAATCGAAAGCCAATAGTGATAACTCAATTAATAGTTTAAATACATTATCCACGCAAGTTGAAGATGAAGCGCTGAAAAAGCAATTGGCTGAGTTAAAAAATACCTTACGAGCCAATGCTCAACTGCGTGATGAACAACGAGATCAAGCAATTAGAACCTCATTGCAATTAGGTGCATTTCTTTGCACTAAATTAAAAGATGATGGCGAGTTTTATGACCGGCTCATTGCGCTTCATAATAAAAACTGCCCTGCTGGCACAAAAGATGCCACCTGTGAACGTCGCCAAGAACAAGTTAACGAACACAAGAAAACACTCGATTTTGTTGTTAGCTATTACGCTGACACTTTGGTGGATATGGCAACAACCTATGATGCATCACTTGTGAAGCCTCAGGTTGATGTTGTCCGTCAACTCATGGAAGCAAGAGGAAAATCAAATTTAAATACGTACCTTTCAACTTATATGCAAGGGCTCCAAGGATATTGGACAAATGGTAAGGTTTCACGGAACGAATGGCTTGAAGCGTGCAAAAAACAATAACATTGACTTGAGATGGGTGTGAAATGAAAAAGCAGTTAATGGCTGTGCTTGGCTTAAGTACTGTGTTGGTCTTATCGGGATGTCAAAGCAATAATGGCGCAGATCCTCGTATCACCAACAATAGCGATATGGAGTTCTTCAGCAAATCAGGTATTACAGCTTGTGCTGGTGGTGCTGCTATTGGTGCTCTAGGTTGCTTAGTATCAAATTCAAGTAACAAAGGCGCATGTATGCTTATCGCCGCAGTTGCTGGCTGTGGTGTGGGTATTGGTGCTAACGCCTATTTAGATAATAAACGTAAAGATTATTCTTCTAAGGAAGAGATGCTTAACTCGATGATTGCTGATATTAAAAAAGAGAATCAGCATTTACAAAGTGCATCTAATGCAGCAAGAGCTGTCATTGATGACGACAAAAAAGCATTAGCTAAAATCGAGCAAGATATGAAGCAGCAACGCTTAAATAAAGCCGCAGCTGAAAAACAATTAAAAGGTATCGATGCCAATATCGCCGCTTTGCGTTCTCGTTTATCTGATATGACAAAACGTGAAGCAGAATGGCGAGATATTGCGGCTAAAAGTCGTGATGACGGTATAAAAACAGCGCAACTTGATAAGCAAATCACTGGGATGAAACAACAAGTAGCCTCTTTACAAGAAGAGCTAGATAGCCTCTACTCTCAACGCACTGCAATAAGACTTAGTTAAAAAGGATGATAATGAAACTTTTACCTCTCTCCCTTGTGGGTATGACACTACTGTTAAGTGGTTGTGTAACAAATCCAGCAGATTGCGACCCTACCACAGGTGATGTCAGTATTATTACAAAATTTAATTGTAATTATTCAGGCACTTATGATAATCGCATAGAGCAGAAAAAAGCAGTCTTAGGTAATGAACAAGCATTAAATACTGAGTTTAAAGCAGTACTTGCTGCTATTGAGAAAGAAAAACAGCAAAGCAACGCTGATTTAAAAACGCAACAAGCTAATCAACGCGCTTTAAATCAATCAATGAATAATTTGTTAAATCAAATTCGCCAAAAAACCAAAGGCCAAGGTGATATTCAAAAACAAATTGATGATATTGATAAAAGAATGAAAGCTGTACAAAACAATCCATCAAAATCAGTGATGGAAAAACAGCTCGAGTTAGAAGGTCTACAAAATAAAGTGATCGATTTACAAAGTGATTTAGGGCTGAAGTAAAATACTTTATAACTCCCCATATAATTTATGGGGAGTTATAATTAAAAAAATATAGTTAATTATAATGCTGACATTAAATTAATTCTAAATTAGTTATGTGTTTTTTATAAAAAACACAGTTATCAAATTAAAGAACCTTTTTTAATATCCTAAAAAATATCCTCATTACTATAATCCCGCTTCTTTACGATTAATAAAGGGATATAACAAATGAAAAAACAATTGCTATCAGCTTTACTTATCACAGGTTTATTTTCTATTTCTTCTGCCAATGCACATGATGATCTACAATTTGGTAAGACAACACTTTCTGCGGGTTATTCACAGATAAAAATGGAAGGTCAAAATCCAATGCATGGCGGTGTTATTTCACTTCGTCAAGAACTCAATAAACAATTTGGTATTTTAGCAACCACCACCTATACCCAGAACGAATATGATTTAGATAAATCAGTCAAAAGAGTATTAAAAGATATTAATACTCGTTATTATTCTGTTATGACAGGACCTACTTTACGCTTAAATGATTATTTTAGTGTTTATGGTGTTGCGGGTATCAGTCAAATACAATTTAAAAATATAGATAAAAGCGAATTTAATAAAAATAAAGTTAAAAAAAATGCATTTAGCTGGGGGGCGGGTATTATGATTAACCCAACTGAAGTGCTGTCTATTTCTTTAGGATATGAAAATAGCCGCTATAAATTTAGCGAAATTGCTAAAAATAAAATGATTATCGATGGCTTTATCGCCAATATTGGTTATCGTTTTTAATCACAGCGAGCATATATTATTAATATAGTATGTGCTTATCTTAGTTAAAATAATACGATAACATTTATTCAAATAAAAACGCCTCTGCTTTATATAAAAACAGAGGCAAATTAAAAACCAAAATGACTCACACCAGGGTATAACACTAATACATCCGTTTTAAAAAACTACATGATTAAATTAAATTTTGATAAGTGCCTAATTGATATCCTCGCTCTACTATTGCTTTTTTTAACGATAATTCTGTTAATACTTCAAGCTCCGCTAAACGTTGAAAACAATAACCGCTTGCACGTAATGGATTATCAATAAACGCGGGATGCGTCATCACCTCTAAAGAATGCTCTTTACGCGCTAATGATTCATCAAGTACTTTTAAAAATAGTGCTTGTGATATTTCATCACCATAAAATTGGCTATCAAAACCATCGCTACTTAAAACACCTTGAGTTTCAATAGAATCTTGTTTTGCCAAAGGTCTATCCACTCGTAATGGCAGTGATTTTTCTTTTGCAAACTCCGCAACAATAGGAAAAATTTGCTTAAACATATGTACATGATGGTGGCTATCAATATGGTCGGGTTCACAAGCAAAAATATCGATAAAGCGCTGATATTGAGCCTGTAATTCAATGCGTATTTCATCTAAAGGTAAATCACCCTCTTCTGCCATCTGCCAAACCCACTTACCTAATACACCATCACGCGTTAAAGAGGATAAAGGAGACAGTGGCTTACCCATTGTCAGCGTAAAATGAAGCCCTACACCCAAGTTAGGTAACTCTTTACGTAATTGCGCTGCATGTTCAATGCCTTCGGCGTTAACTAATGCGGTTGTTGATGTCACCACACCATAACGATGACACTCTGCAATGCCATAGTTTTGTCCCTTGCTAAGCCCGAAATCATCTGCATTAACAATCAATAAACGCGCCATTTTGTCTCCTTTTTACTTATTTTCGCATCATTTTAATGATTAATGAGCGTTCTTTTCTAACTGTGCTATCGCTTTAGCAAAATTAGGTAGATGCGCTTTATGTGCTAATAATAATTCTCGCGTTAATACTTCAGCATCTTTATCTGAAAGCACTAATGGTGTTAAATTCATTGCCAACAATGCATCATTTAATTCGCCTGTTATTGCCGCTTTACTTGCCGCAATTTCAAAGGCTTTAATGGTATGAATTAATCCCATCACTTTTTCATCAAAATGCGTTAAACGCGGGTGTGGTTTAGCGCCATCGCGCCCTAAAATAGCCGTTACCTCTATCGACCAATCCGCAGGTATATTATCAATATGCCCATGATGTGGAATATTGACATAATGCTCAGCTTGTTTGTCATTATAGATGGCATTAATGACCTCACAGGCAGCATCGGAATAATAAGCACCACCTCGTAATTCAAGCTCTTTAGGTTTGATATTTAAGTCCGGGTCTTTATAAAGGTCGAATAATTGTTTTTCGACTTTTTGCACCACTTTAGCGCGAGCACCGCCTTTATAATATTCTCCCATCTCTATTGCTAGCATCTCTTTTTGCTTAAAGTAATACAGCAAATAAGAGCACGGCAGCATATTAAGAGAACGAATTAATCCTTCACTAAATGGTAAATCAAAAATATTTTTTACTGAGCCCGCAGTTAATGTGCCAGAAGCAACACCATCTAATAACTCAGGGAAACGAGACTGACCATTTACAATTACATCCTTAATAAACACCATGTGATTTAAACCAAATAAATCAATAGAAAGCTCATCTTTATCTGTAAGATCCAGAACATCTGTAATAAACATCTTCATACCAATAGGAATATTACAAACACCAATAAACTTTTTAAAATTGGTATGACGATAAACGGCTTCTGTCACCATGCCTGCTGGATTGGTGAAATTAATAATCCACGCATTTGGACATATTTCTTCAACATCTTTAATAATGTCAAAAATAACGGGAATAGTACGTAAGCCTTTAAATAAGCCACCAGCACCATTAGTTTCTTGACCTAAATAACCATGACTTAAAGGAATAGACTCATCAAGTTCTCTCGCTTTTAATTGCCCAACACGTAATTGTGTTGTGACAAAATCGGCATCTTTTAGTGCTTCACGACGATTTAATGTTTTATGAATAGTTAAAGGAATACCCGCTTTTTTTACCATCCGCTGGCAAAGCTCAAAAATAATATCGAGCTTTTCTTTACCCTCAGCAACATCCACTAACCACAGCTCTGTAATAGGTAACTCATGGTAGCGCTTAATAAAGCCTTCTAATAACTCAGGTGTATAGCTACTGCCACCACCAATGGTAACCACTTTTAATTTATGACTCATAAAATACTCCCATACAACATAATAATGCTGTTATTTGTGTATTAATGGTGAATTTCAGGCGTAAAAGCCCCTAAGAAAAATCAATTAATTTTTCTTTTCATTTAAATGGCTAAATAAAATCAATTTATTTATTGATTAAATTTTTACGCTTAATAATGAATTAATTTGTTTCTTTAATACTGTATAAATTTTTTCGATAACTATTTGGTGTTAACGAAGTAACCTTTTTAAATGTTTTAATAAATAAACTTGGGCTGCTATAGCCAGAATCGAAAGCAATATCCGTTACCGAATAGTTGGTTATTTCCAACTGTTTTTTTGCAAAGTTAATCCTAATATCATGAATAATTTGCATTGGTGTTTTATCGTAATAACGTCGCGTCGCTCTGGTTAAATATTCTTGTGATTTCCCTGATAATATCACCATATTAGCTAAAGCATTTTCACCAAATTTCTGTTTATCGTGCATTTCTGCTACCGTATCTCTTAGCCATAAAGGAATATCATCTTCGATACGATTATCTCTATGATGTCGTAGACGGTTAACCACATTGAAGGTGACTATTTCGATAAATTCATTAAATTCAGTATGACGAAAATTTAATGAGCTAATAACGGATTCAATATAAGAGAGAAATTCATTTTTTAGTTCATAAACTTGTGATGCAATAAAATAAGAAGGCAATAAAGAAGAATAATGTTTTTCAAAAAAAGATTTACTAATACCCACATTTAAAATACGAGTCGCACCAAATTCATAAAAACTTTGATGATGAGAACCTATAGGAATAAAAACAAAATTCCCACGTTCTAATAAAATCTTTTTACCGTTAATCTCTTGATAATAGCGCCCAGTTAAAACAATGGTGAATTCATAATAGTCATGTTGATGCAATCCGCTGACACTTTCTGTTTTATTATAAATAAACACATGAAAGTTTTTGCCATTAAATAGCTGGTCCTCATAGACCATACGTATTTCGCTTTGGGCTTTTAATGACTCCACCACCCTATTCATCTTATTTTATCTTCTCATGTAATTCGATTAATTCCGTAACCAGCTCTCTTGCTAACATAGAGGTCATTAAATGATCTTGTGCATGCACTAATACTAAGCTGACTTTGGTTTTTCCTAATCCTTGGTCATCGCCAATTAAGCGCGTTTGAATTTTATGGGCTTCATTTAATGCTGCGCGAGATTGCTCCATTAATTTTCTTGCACCCTCAAAATCACCTTCTTTGGCTTTTTTTAATGCACCATAAGCCACACTACGCGCTTGCCCCGAATTAATAATAAGCCCCATAACTATCTCTTCAAATTCATCTTCTGTTGCTGAACTGTCTTCGGCATTTTCAATATCTAACATCGTATTTCCTCTTTGACTTTTAGGTGCAGAGAAAACTCTGCACCTATTTTTTCTAACTTAAAACTTCAATGCATTGGCAATATCTTCTTCACTCTCTTCTTTCTCAATCTCACTTTGTGCTTTATTAGAGATAATAACAAAAGGCAAGTAGAACACCGTTGCGACACCAAGGTTAAACAGCGCTAGTAATAATGCGGCAATGCTTCCGTTGGTATTAAAGAATGCACCTAGTCCTGTAGGCATTGTCCAAGGTGCAATATTCGTGACAGGTGGAATAATCCCTAAATAATAAGCCGTGACAGTAATTGCAGCTAAAACAGGCTGAATAAGAATAAAGGGAATAAACATCACTGGGTTCATAATGACTGGCAAACCAAAAATAATCGGCTCATTAATTTGGAATAAACCTGCTGGCAATGCGAGCTTGGCAACTTGACGGTGATCGGCACGACGAGAAGCGATAAAGATTGCCAGAATAAGCCCCAACGTTGCACCAGTCCCTCCTAAGAAAATAAAGGAGTCTAACATTGGTTTAGCCCATAAATGGAAGCTCTTACCTGCGGCTAATGCTGCGTCAACAGAACCATATTCTGTATAAATTGCTACGTTCTCTAACGCCCAAGGCGTCATAATTCCGCTATCAAGTGCTGCGAGTGCGAGCGATCCGTGAATACCAAAGAACCACAACAATGAAGTGAAAATCACATAGGCCCAACCAACAACGGCACCCATAGAAGCTAATGGAGTTGAAATGGAATCTAAGATGATTTGATGGAAATGCGTTTCGTAGTGTGCCAGTCCCCAAGAAATAATCCCCATAATTGAGAGAATAATAAAGCCAGGAATTAACGCAGAAAACGAGCGGGAAACAGAGGCAGGTACGCTATCCGGTAATCGAATCACCCAATTACGACGCACTATAAAGGTAAACATTTCGGCAACCGCAATACCGATAATAATACCAGAGATAATATTTGCACCACCTAACCAGTTGGCACCAACAGCATAAGCACCACCCGCATTATAAGGTGTTACTGTCATAAAGGCGGCAATAGAAAGTAACCCAGCGGCAATTGGGTCTACTTTTCGTTCTTCTGCCAATGCCATGCCGATAAAGAAAGGCGTCATTAATGACATGATACCCAATGTACCATTATAGACATTACCCCCAATCGCTTTAAAACCATTGAGTGTTTCTATTGTTGATGCATCAAGACGAATACCGAGAGAATAAAAGAAGGAGCCATCACCAAAACTAAGAAAAACGTTATTGATAAGAACAAACATCGCCCCTGCTAGGGTTAACGGCATTAAACGGATAAAACCATTTTTAATGGCGTTGACATGAGGTTGCTTTCCAATTTTAACCGCAAAAGGAAGGAGTACCTTTTCAAGTGAACCGATGAACTTACTCATAGAAAAATACCCTTAAAATGCCGCTAACAGCACGGCTAGCTGAAAAATTCACTCTTTGACTGAAATAAAAATAAAATTCAAAAATAAAAAATTAATTTGTTGTTGCTACTGCTTTTTTAATAGAGGCAACGGCCGCTTTTAGCACACCTAAACCATCCACTTTTCCGTATAACAAAGAATCGATAACCTCGACAGGTTTATTCGGTAATAATTTTTGAATATCTGAAAGCATCCAACCTATTTGAGGTCCGAGTAAAATAAGGTCAGCTTCCTGTCCCTTTTGCTCTGCTAATGTTTCAGGAAATGCTTCAATCACGACAGGAACATCATATTTTTCTGCTTGCGCGCGCATTTTTGTAACCAAAAGAGATGTTGACATGCCGGCAGAACAAAATAGATAAATATATTTCTTTTGCATAAAACCCTCTTGAGTTGGCAACGATTTGCCCTAGAGATAACCATGCTTTCTCATGTGCATTCATTACTGTGTCAGTACAGAAACAGAAATAAGATTAAAATAAGGATTGTTTCTGCTTGAATAAAGTATACGCAATGATACTAGGGAACGATATTTCCTAGCAGATAAGAATTGTTTCTCCTTGACCTACTCTTTTGACACTCTTCACAAATTGAGCAAATAATCTTTAGTTTTCTTCGGTTTTCCCCTCTTTAAGCATCAATCAAGCCCATATGATCTCTCGCAAAAATTCATCACTTTAATTAAGTTAACTCTTTATTATTATGAGAATGTGAATTAGTATCATTACTCTTTATCGTTTTGATGTTATTATTGTCTTTTAGTGGATCGAGATTTAGGCCGTTGCTGTAAAGATCCGTCTTATTTCGAGTTGCAACAATATGGGAAAGAGAATGTTTAAAAAGTCATTAAACCCACTGTTTTTACTACTTTCTTCACTTGTTATCGCAGGTTGTGATAACGCTCAAGACACATCAACAGCACAATCAACAGAGAAACAAACTCTCACGATTGAACATTTTCAAGGGACAACCGAAATCCCAGCACATCCACAAAAAGTGGTTGTGATGAATATGGAAACCTTAGACATTATTGATGCGCTAGGTGTGCCTATTGTTGGACTTCCACAGACGAATGTTCACTTACCTGAATTCTTATCTAAATACACCAACAGCAACGACTACATCAATGAAGGCGCATTATTTGAGCCTAACTACGAAAAACTGAGCAACACTGCGCCAGACCTTATCTTAAGTGGTAGCCGTGCTCGTGATGCTTATCCAAAATTAAGTGAAATTGCACCTGCAATTTCTATGGATATCGACAGCAAACGCTTTATCGAAAGTCTGTCAGAGCGCACGACAGAACTTGGTCAAATTTTTGGTAAAGAAGAACAAGCCAAAAAATTACTGGCTGATTTCAATAGCAAAATTGATACCGTAAAAGCAAAAACATCAGATGCGGGTACAGCAATGGTGGTTTTAGTCAGCGGCGGAAAAATCTCGGCTTATGGCCCAGGCTCTCGCTTTGGCTTTATCTATGATGTACTTGGTTTTAAACCGGCTTACACATTTGATAGCCCAGGTTCTCACGGTAATATTGTAAACTCAGAATTATTACTGAAATTAAACCCAGACTGGATGTTTGTGATTGACCGCGACGCTGCTATTGGTCGAGAAGATTCACAACCTGCACAGCAAGTATTAGATAACGCGTTGGTTAGAAAAGTGAATGCTTGGAATAAAGACCAAGTTATCTATCTTGATTCAAGCTCGATTTATATTTCAGGCGGGATCCAAACTTACTCTCGCTTAATGGATACTATTAATCAGGCTTTGGATAATAAAAAAATAAAGTAACTGAATGAAAACGTATCATTTATCATTGGGGATAGGACTTGTTGCTATCCTCTCAATGATCAGTCTATTTATCGGCGCAGGAGATATTACTCCTGCTTCGCTTTTTGCTGATCCTGATATGCGCGATATCTTCTTTATCAGCCGTATTCCAAGAACCCTGTCATTATTGCTTGCCGGTGGAGCCATTAGTGTTGCTGGATTAATTATGCAATTACTAACACAAAATCGCTTTGTAGAGCCGTCTTTAGCAGGAACCACACAATCTGCCAGCCTTGGATTATTAGTCGTTATGCTGCTATTCCCAGCAGCAGGCATCTTCACCAAAATGATGGTAGCAACTGTATTTGCCATGCTTGGCACAATACTGTTTATGATGCTATTACAAAGAATAACTCTAAAAACAGCGCTTATTGTTCCTCTTGTTGGCATTATGCTCAGCGCGGTTATTGGTGCATTAACCGTCTTTTTAGCGGTCTATTTTGATTTATTGCAATCATTAGATGCCTGGACTAGTGGCGATTTTTCTAGCGTATTACAGGGTCGTTATGAACTTCTTTGGCTGGTTGGCGCATTAGCCTTAATGGCCTGTTGGGTCGCCGATAGCTTTACTGTTGCCGGAATGGGTCGAGAGTTTTCCATTAACGTCGGATTAAATTACCGTAAGGTGATGATCATTGGCCTTTCAATTATCGCATTAATCAGTGGCGTAGTGGTTTCCGTTGTCGGTGCTTTACCCTTTCTTGGTTTGATTGTGCCAAACTTGGTCAGTTTGGTAATGGGCGATAATATCCGTAAAACCATCCCTTGGGTCTGTTTAAGCGGTGGAGCAATAGTTTTACTTTGTGATGTTATTGGTCGTTTAATTCGCTATCCCTTTGAAATTCCAGCCAGTGTGATTTTAGGCGCTGTGGGTGCAGTAATTTTCTTATTCTTACTACTAAAGCAGCAACGTTATGCAAAAAGTTAACTCATCACTTATCAGCAAATGTACTGGCGCTGCCTTACGCGAAAAAAAGTGCCTTTCGCCTACTACCCGAATTGGGTTATTGCTAGGTGCATCGTTGCTGGCTATCGCTCTATTTATGTCGATCAACCTAAGCGGCAATATCGCTTATATTTTGACTCATCGCGCTTATATTGTACTGACAATGATTATTGTCGCTTTTTCTGCGGGTGTTTCGACCATACTGTTTCAAACTATCGCCAATAACCGGATCCTCACCCCATCATTAATGGGATTAGAAGCACTGTTTGTGTTGCTACAAACGCTGTTTGTCTTCTTTGAAAGTGATATGCCAGCATCGTGGATGCTCAATATCACCAAATTTTTTATCGAATCCGCGTTATTGGTGCTGTTTTCTGTGTTGTTATACCGATGGTTATTTAGCTCGGTTCGCTTTAATATCAACTTAGTTTTGATGATCGGTATTATTCTAGGTACGCTCTTTCGCAGCTCCGCCACCTTATTACAGCGCCTAATGGATCCCAATGAGTTCTCTGTTTTGCAAGGTCGCATGTTTGCCACCTTCACCAGAGCAACACCTGATCTTATCTTCTGTGCATTAGCCATCATCGTCGTTGTGGGTGTGCTACTTTGGCGTATGCGCTATAGCTTTGATGTCATGGCATTAGGCCAAGCCAATGCGATTAACCTTGGAATTAATTACCGTAAACAGACCACTTATATCCTGTTATTGATTTCAGTATTGGTTGCTGTCTCTACTGCATTAGTGGGTCCTTTAACCTTCTTAGGATTAATTGTTGCTAACCTTGCTTATCATATCAGTGGTAGCAGCCAACACCGTTTTCTTATGCCCGTCGCATTTTTACTCGGCACGATTGCCTTAATTGGCGGACAGTTAATATTAGAATACGGTTTGAAAATGACAGGCACACTTTCTGTTGTTATTGAGTTTATTGGTGGGATGTTCTTTATCTATTTAGTATTAAGAAGACTTTAACATGATTGAAATCAGCAAAATATCGAAACATTATCAAGATATTACTGTTTTAGATAATATTACAACAACGATTCAACGTGGCGGTATTACTTCGATCATTGGTCCTAATGGTGCAGGTAAATCTACACTGCTTTCTGTTATTGGACGCTTATTAATTCCTGAAAGTGGCATGGTAAGTGTTAATGGTATGGATGTTGCTGCCACAGATAGCGATGTACTAGCCAAAAACCTATCAATTCTACGCCAAGAAAACCAGTTTGTGAGCCGTTTAACAGTGGAAGAATTAGTAGGTTTTGGTCGTTATCCTTATAGCAAAGGCCGTCTGACACTTGAAGATAAAAAAGTCATTGATGAGTCATTAGATTTTTTAAATCTAACCGAATTTCGTCACCGTTATCTTGATGAATTATCTGGTGGACAACGCCAACGTACCTATGTAGCGATGGTTCTTTGCCAAGATACTGAATACGTTATGCTAGATGAACCACTAAATAATCTAGATATGAAACATGCAGTAATAATGATGAAACTTCTGCGAAAAGCCGCTGATGAGTTAGGAAAAACCATTATTATTGTTATTCATGATATCAACTTTGCATCTGTTTACTCTGACTATATTTTAGCAATGCGTAATGGGCAACTCTATTATCATGGTTCACCAAAAGAGATCATGAAAGCAGAGATTATCGAAGATATTTTCGATACTCCTGTTGAAATCAAAGAGCTTGATAACAAGCTCATCGCAATGTATTACTAATTCAACAAAGACTAAAGCATGTTATTTTCATCTTAAATAACATGCTTTTTTATGATTTCTTTTCTGATTTTTTTTCTGGTTGAATCAGCGTTGAATTAATATCTTCAAATATTGATTGCCATGTTGCATCATCAATATCCATCAAACCGAAATAGCGTAATAAAAAAGTACCTTCTGTTGCTAAAAATGCCAATCTTGCCCGCTTTCCTGCTTCTGTTGTTGTCTCTAACCCTGCTAATCGTTGTTGATACCACTCTTTGGTACTTTGCAAATATTCAGGGGTTTGCAACAGTGCCGCCATCAAACTAGCGCCTTTGGCAAAAGAAACTTGGTCATGATTATGGGTTGCATGAATATGTGCAGTAACGCGATTTTCTGGTGAGTTTTCTTTTGCTGCAATTTCATTAAATCGGGCTTCATACCCACCTTCCCAATGCTCAAACATTGCATCAATCATCGCTTCTTTACTGCTAAAGCAATATTGAACACCGCCTTTCGAAATGCCCATTTTTTTAGCAACGGTATCTATCGTCAATGCCGCAGCACCTTGCTCCATAACGATATCAAAAATGGCTTCAAGCAGTTTATCTCTATCAATTGTTCTTTGGCGTCCCATTTAAAAAAACCTCTTTTCAATACGGTCGTATGGATTTATATTACTACTGTTAGCAACAAAATAATACCCATGATAATAACTGAGATTTTTATGTTAAGAGATTATAAACGCTGGATCATACTGCTTTTAGTATCGAGTATGCTGTTTCTGATTGTCGTTGATGTCACAGTGCTCTATACCGCGTTACCTCGTTTAACCCATGATTTAAACGCCAGTGCTTCTGAAAAACTTTGGATAATGAATGCTTATCCTCTGATTGTTGCGGGATTATTACCAGCAGCAGGCATGTTAACTGACCGTATCGGCCATAAAACACTATTTATTAGTGGGCTACCGCTATTTGCAATTGCCTCACTCTGTGCCGCATTTTCCCCTACTGCCACAGCATTAATAGCTTCTCGTGGTTTCTTAGCGATTGGTGCAGCAATGAGTATGCCAGCGACTCTTTCGATAGTTCGCCAAGTGTTTAGCAATTCACAAGAGCGTGCAGTGGCTATCGGTATTTGGTCTGCGGTTGCTTCTGGAGGTGCAGCTTTAGGGCCATTAATTGGCGGTGCTTTATTAAATAACTTTTGGTGGGGTTCGGTATTTTTAATTAATGTGCCGATAGTCCTGATTGTTTTACCTTTTGCGATTTGGCTTATTCCTCAATATGCTGGGCATGGTAAACATAAAATTGATTACTTAAGCTCTGTACTTATTCTAATTGGTTTAGTCAGCGCAATTTATGCTTTAAAAGAGCTAGGAAAACCTTACACACAGTGGAGTGAAGCGGCTATTGCAACCCTTATTGCCGTTGTTTTTCTAACTATTTTTACCTTGCGTCAAAGAAAACAGACTCACCCAATGATTGATTTTTGCTTATTTAAAAATCGATTTTTTAGTATTGGTATTGCGATGGCGGTACTTTCAATGGTGATAATCGTTGGTATAGAATTATTACTAAGCCAACGTTTACAATTAGTGGCAGGTTTTACTCCATTAAATGCAGCGCTAGTTATTTTACCCATCCCCATTGGCTCTGTTTTAGCATCCCCATTAACCGGTTATTTTTTAGCACGATTAGGCGAAGTTCGGTTAATTATCGCCGGATTTACACTCACTTTAGTGGGAAATATTTGGTTAATCGCAGTGTATCAAACTACATCACCAATGGTATTAATCGGTAGTCTATTTTTAATTGGCTTTGGTTTAGGAATGATTTTTACCACAGCATCCACTTCTATTATGTTAAGCGTGGCAGATAGACAAGCTGGTATGGCAGCCTCAATTGAAGATGTGGCTTATGAATTAGGTAGTGTTATTGGTGTTACGTTTATGGGAAGTTTAATGAGTACGGTATACACCTTAAAGCTGATATTACCAGACTCACTAAATGTCAGTGATGTCGTTTATGACAGTTTAGATGAAGCATTAATTGTGTCTGAAAAATTACCAGACACATTATCGACTTTATTAATTACTCAAGCTAACACCGCATTTGAGCAAGCTTTTTTAGTTGTTTTAATTGCTACCGCGATTATTACAGCATTAAATCTGATTTTTTTACCTTATTGCTTACGCAATACAATACGGAAAAAAGTGGCTTAAAAACAAAGATATTCTACAAAATAAACGCGCCATTTTGGCGCGTTTTAATAATGAGGTTAATACGTTAAATAACTAAAACCGATCAATATCCAAGGCATCCATACTAAAGTGAGAAGGCGATAACCCCATCTGCTTTTTAAACATAGTTGAGAACGAACCCGCGCTGTTATAACCCAAGTCAAAAGCAATTTCGGTAATTCCTCGGCCCGATAAAATTTGAGTTAATGAATTCAATAAGCAAACTTGCTGACGCCATTGTGAAAATGACATTCCTGTTTGTTGACGGAAAAAACGGCTAAAAGAACGCTCACTTTTATGTAATTTATCAGCCCATTGTTGAGGCAATGAATCTATTTTGGGATCACGGATAAAATCACGACACAGCGTCGCTAATTTATTATCTTGAGGAATCGGAGCAAAAAATGGCAAGGGTTTCGCTTTAGCTAATTCACATAAGATTAACTGCATTAAAATACCATCGCGACCTTTTTTATCGTATTTTGCCGGCACATCAACTGCCTCTAATAACAGTTGACGAAATAATGGTGAAACACTCAATACTTCACACTGCTTACTATTACGAGGAGCAGCTAAAGGCTCTATATATAAACTGCGAGTACTGACTTCAAGCATACGTGTTTCGTGGCCTGTTTGCGGTGGGATCCACACGCCACAAGAAGGAGGAATAACCCATTCGCCATCGTCAGTACTTACTTCAATAAGTCCTGTCGCAGGATATAAAAACTGTGCTCGACGATGCTGATGCGTTTCTAATAGTGTATTAGGCAAATAATCTGTACCAAGCGCAATAATATCTCGGTCAAGTGAATCAACGCTTTTTAAAGGCACATTTCTCACAGTTTGGGTCGCTCTCTTCTTATTTTTGTCTTATTTAATATAACAGCTATCCCTCTATCCGCACACCGGCAAATAAAGGTCATATTATTAAATTCGCTATATATTTAAATAAATAACGATATTAACTTATGTTAAATTTAAACCTTACTGATATCTATTTAATAAACCTCATTAACAATCAAAAAACGCGCTTTTAACACCTATCGTAAATAGGCTGAAATTCAGATGTCATTGTCTGGTTTTAGAATGTTGGCAAAAGATTAATCAACTACTATCCCTCTCGCAGACGTTATTTCGGACGTTCTGCAATTATCTATGCATTCAATAATAATGCAGCGGATACCAGACATTCCCTATATTCATAGCCTAGAAAAACCACACTAATTCTTTATATCAAGTATCGGGTATATCGGGATCCGCCTATTATGTTTAAGGTAGAGTTCATTATGAGCAATCAGTCCGATCACGATAGTGATAAAAAGAATATTCTTAGCGATGTTAGCCGCCGCCACTTTTTACAAGCCAGCTCGGCATTAGTTACCCTCCCTTTTCTTGCATCAGGATCTATTGCTGCAACCATTGATGATGCTAGCGCTGTAAAACCAATAACAACTGAAGATGGCGAACGTGTTGTTTCTACTTGTAGTAGTTTTGACTGTGGCGGTAAATGTGACATTCGCGCCCATGTTAAAGATGGCAAAGTGATGCGCATTAGCACACGCCCTGACGCTGATTTAGACGAAGAAATGCCCATTATGCGCGCCTGTGTACGTGGGCGAGGCTACCGTAAATTTGTCTATCACCCCGACCGTTTAAAATACCCAATGAAACGCGTAGGCAAACGGGGCGAAGGTAAATTTGAACGAATTAGTTGGGAAGAGGCAACAACACTCATCGCACAAAATATGCAGCGAATTAACGCACAATACGGCCCTGCTTCTCGCTTTGTAAGCTTAAGTACGGGTGTGACTGGCGGAATATTCTCTGGTGCCAATATGCTGCGTCGATTGTTTAATATCACTGGCGGATTTCTAGAAAACTACCACTCAGTAAGTAACGGTAACACGATGGCGGTTACCCCTTACACTTATGGCACATCCGCAAGTGGCAGCACTTTAGATACCTTAGAAAACACACCATTAGTGATTTTATGGGGTCATAATCCAAACGAAACTGTGTTTGGCCATACCAATCATTATTTCCAAAAAATGAAGAAAAACGGCACTAAGTTTATTGTCGTTGATCCGCGTTATTCTGATACCGCCTCTTCATTAGCAGACCAGTGGATCCCACTATTACCAACCACTGACAACGCCATGATGGACGCGATGATGTATGTCATCATCAGCGAAAATCTGCATAACCAAGCCTTTATTGATAAATACACCCTTGGATTTGATGAACACCAAATGCCAGATGGTGTTGGTGAAAACGAATCATTAGTTGCCTATTTAATGGGTAAAAAAGATGGTGTGGTGAAAACACCAGAGTGGGCAGAACCTATTACTAAAGTACCAGCAGATATTATTCGTCAATTAGCTCGTGAATATGCATCAACAAAACCAGCAGCATTAATGCAAGGCTGGGGGCCGCAACGTCATATTTGTGGTGAACGTACAGCGCGTGGTGCGACATTATTGGCAACTATTACAGGTAACGTTGGTGTGCGTGGTGGTTGGGCTGCGGGTTATGGTATGGCGTTAAACCCAGATTTACGCAAGACCATTGCAGGACCAAGCTTACTCACAAATCCAGTTAAGGCAAAAATCAATATCACCAACTGGGTACAAGCTTGTGAAAATAAAAAGCTAGTCACTCCACAAAACGGGTTACTCAATGCCGAGAAACTTGATACTGAAATCAAGATGATTTTCTCAATGGCGGGTAACTACATGACCAACCAAAACACCGATATTCTTCATGCGGCTAACGTGTTAGAAGACGAATCTAAGGTTGAGTTTATCGTTTGTAGTGATCTTTATTTAACGCCAAGTGCAAAATATGCCGACATTCTACTACCAGAAACTAGTTTCTTAGAACGTTGGAATATCGGCGGCACATGGAGTTATGGCGACTACATTATTTTATCTGAAAAAGTCATTGAACCAGAATTTGAACGTCGAACTGACTACGATTGGTTACGTGAAGTTGCAGATAAATTAGGCGTTGGTGAACAATTTAGCGAAGGGAAAGAAACCGACCGCGATTGGATTGAATATTTAGTCAATGACGCTAGCGTTAAACGCCCTGAGGACGGCATCCCTACCTTTAATGAGTTACTCGTTAAACGTCGTCATTTATTAAAACATCGTCCACACACCCAAAATGTCGGATTTGAAAAAAATATTCAAGATATTGAGAACAATCCATTCCCAACACCATCAGGAAAAATTGAGATTTTCTCTAAACGTCTTTATGACATGAATAACCTCGATATCCCTGCCTTATCGCACTATGTACCAGCAATTGAAGGCCCCGAAGATAAGTTAACGGGTAAGTTTCCACTTCAGCTAATTACGTGGAAAGGCCGTAATCGTGCTAACTCCACACAATTTGCTAACCCTTGGTTACAAGAAGTTCAGCGCCAAGAGTTATGGATAAATCCGCTTGATGCGCAAGATAGAAATATCAAAGAGGGTGAAAAGGTCAAAGTCTATAACGACCGAGGTATCACGATGATCCCCGTCAAATTGACACAGCGTATTATGCCCGGGGTTGTCGCATTGCAAGCAGGTGCTTGGTGGCAACCTGATGCGAAAGGTATTGATCAAGGTGGATGTGCCAACGTATTAACATCATCTCGTAGCACCGCAATGGCACATGGCAATGCTCACCAAACATTATTGGTTGAGGTAGCAAAAGCATGAGTAAATTTATCGTTTATCCCGCTGTAAGTCGCAAGCAGTTAGGATTCTATATTGATAGCGCCCGTTGTTCGGGGTGTAAAGCCTGTCAGGTTGGTTGCAAAGATAAAAACAATCTTGATGTGGGACGTAAATTCCGTCGTGTTTATGAAATTACGGGAGGTGGTTACACTCGTAATACCAATGGCGCGTTAATTAACAACGTTTTTGCTTATACCTTATCAATCTCATGCAATCACTGTGCAGATCCTGTTTGTGTAAAAAATTGCCCCACAACAGCGATGCACAAACGTAAAGGTGACGGCATTGTTATGGTTGATACTGATAAATGCGTTGGTTGTGGTGCTTGTGCGTGGTCTTGCCCTTATGGCGCACCACAAATGAATCCAGAAACTAAACAGATGTCGAAATGCGATTTCTGTGTCGATCTACAGCAAAAAGGGGAGCAACCGGTTTGTGTTGCGACTTGTCCTCTCGGTGCAATCCAATTTGGCCCTATTGATGAACTTCGTGAACGTTATGGCGATTTAGACTATGTAACAGGCTTACCTGATCCATCAATTACACATCCCAACCTCGTTATTAACCCGCATCAAGGTGCGAATA
This sequence comes from Proteus hauseri, assembly GCF_004116975.1. Classification (NCBI taxonomy): domain Bacteria; kingdom Pseudomonadati; phylum Pseudomonadota; class Gammaproteobacteria; order Enterobacterales; family Morganellaceae; genus Proteus; species Proteus hauseri. The sequence goes on from NZ_CP026364.1 coordinate 1,398,933, forward strand.
ACGACGGTATAAATAATAAGGGAGAAAGAAAATGAATGAATGGTCGTTATTAATCTTCACATTCATGATGAATGCCACTATTGGGTTAGCGCTAACTACAGGTATTTTTGCTCGTCGCCTTGCTGATTATCTCAATGCCGAAAGCTATTATCGCTTTATGTTACTCACTCTCTTTGTAATTTGCGCATTAGCCGGACTAGGCTCTATTGCTTCTATTACTCACTTAGGTGTGCCATTAAACGCCCCTAATGCGGTCAGAAATATTTTCTCTGCATGGTTAAGCCGTGAAGTTGTTGTTACTGCTATTTTTGTTGGCTGCCTAGGGCTAACCTTTTTATGGTTGTGGCGTACCCGCAAGCTCTCAATGCTGTTATTAACTAGCAGTATTCTTATTGGTCTATTTGATATTTATTGCATGGCATCTATTTACCGCCATACCTCCATACTGACATGGATGGATCACAATACTTATATTATGTTCTTTGGTGCAATGCTGACACTTGGTGCCGCCATTTTCTTTTTATTACTTAAAATATTACAAAACATTGGACATAAATTAGGCATTGAAATTCCACAAGTACCACTACCTATTCGCTGGAAATGGCAATTATGGGGAATAATGGCATTTAGCTTAATCACCCGATTACTGTATCAACCTTTTTATCAGCAATATTTAACAAGTACATTATATAGCCAAAAATCCGTGACATTTCCGCTGTCACCAATAGAGGTTTATCACTCAATTGGCACACTTCGCATCACTTGTTGGGTACTTGCTACACTTGCGGTGATTGCAAGTGGATATAGCTTAGTAAAATTCCTAACGCAAAAAAACCAAGCAACATCAACAGAATCGTTATTTGTTATTGGTTGTGTACTGGCAATTATTGCTGACTTTATATTGCGCTATGTTTTTTACTCGATTCACTAACCACACGCTATAACGACTTTTAAATAATAAAAAAGAAAACCTCAAATAAATATTTGGGGTTTGTTTAAGGAAGTATCACAAATTATGAGCAGACTCTCTTATTACGCGGCTGCATTTAATTTATTGGGAATTTGTTATTTATTCCCACCAGATGACGATACCAATAAAACAGCACTCAGCTTTTTTAAAACCGGCAATTTTGCAGCACAGTGGCCTTGCAAAATAGAAAATCGTCTTTGTGAACGTTTAATTAATTCAGTCTCTATTGGCACTGAACAGTTAAAAACACAGTGGGAAAATTTATTTATTGACCCTAATGCATTACCAGCGCCACCTTGGGGCTCAGTTTATTTAGATCCGGAAGGTTTATTACAGGGTGACTCAACATTTGCCCTAAGTGAGTTTTTAAAACGTGAACGTTTAAAGATAAATACCCCATTTCCTGAATCGGTTGATCATATTGGTTTAGTCCTATTTCAGGCAGCGGTATTAGCCTCTGAAAAAAGAGAAACGGCGGTTGATGAATTATTGACCCATCATTTAAAAACCTGGCTGCCCTTATATTTAAATAAATTAAAGATGAGTGGCTATAGCCAATTTTATAGTGCATTAACAGAACTGGTATCCATCACGGTGAATGAATTTAGAAAGTAATATTTATTAAAGACTTATCATCCTAACATAATGCTTCAAGGTAATTTGGACGACGCACCCAAATTACCTTTTTCTATTTTGTTTGCTCAATGTGCTCTCAGAATAATACTACTTTAAATCTAATCGCTTAGTTAAACGGCGTAAATTGGCCGGATCTATCGCTAATTCTCGTGCAGTTGCAGCCCAATTATGATTATTACGCAGCAAGGCTTGTTTAATTAAATCACGCTGAAATTCATCTGTTGCTTGTTTTAAGTTTTTATCTACCGAAGGCAAAGAGTGCGGTGTCGGAATAACTTGGTTTTCTGATCCCAAGGCAAAATGACTCACCTGCAAAATAAGGCTGTCAGCTTTACTTCCTGCTCTGGCGAGTACAATACCTCTGTGAATGGTATGCTCTAATTCACGCACATTACCAGGCCAAGAATAATGTAATAAATAACGGCGCAATTCAGGGCTAATCACAACTTGAGATAAATTAAAACGCTGACGATATTGCTCACAAAAATAGCCAGCTAATAACAAAATATCGTCGTGACGTTCACGTAATGGCGGTACATGAAGAGGGAAAATACTTAAACGATGAAATAAGTCGGCACGAAAATTCCCAGCTAATACTTCTTCCCATAAATCACGATTAGTCGCAGCTAATACACGCACATTGACGCGTAAATTACGATCATCACCAATACGTTGAATATCACCATATTGTAATACTCGTAGTAATTTAGCTTGTAGTGTTAACGACAATTCACCTATTTCATCCAAAAATAAGGTGCCATTATCGGCCATCTCAAACTTACCACTACGATGACTAATTGCCCCAGTAAATGCACCTTTTACATGACCAAATAATTCACTTTCCGCAACGCTTTCAGGTAGTGCGGCACAATTTAAATAAACCAACGGATTATCTGCACGATTAGACATCTCATGAATCGCCTTCACCACCAGCTCTTTACCTGTGCCCGTTTCACCACTTACTAAAATATTCATATCAGCGGGAGCAACTATCTCTATTTCTTTTTTTAATTGCTCCATCAAAGTAGATAAACCAATAATTTCCGTTTTTACCGTGGGCTTAAATGAAGTGGTTGGGGTAAATAACATATTCTGATTTTCAAGCTGCTCAATCAATAATGCGTTATTTAATGCGCCCGCGGTTAATGCCGCAATTAAACGTAATTCTTCATCACTAAAGGTATCAAATTGATGCGGATCCATACCATCGAGCGTTAATGTGCCAATTAAATCTTGTCCTGCAAATAGTGGTAAACCCACACAAGCATGAACTTTTAAATGCTCTCTATCAGGAATAAGTCCGTCGTAAGGATCAGGCAGGTCGCTATCAGCAGGAAAACGCACCACATCACCGGCACGAGCTATCGTTTCAAGTCGAGGATGGCCTTCAAGTAAAAAGCGACGACCTAATACATCAGGCACAAGACCATCAATGGCTAATGGAATAAACTGATGAGGCTCATAGCGCAGCAAGGCCGCAGCATCACAACCGAGCACTTGTCGAAGAGTCGTTACTAAACGCTGAAAACGGTCTTGATGACCCACATCTTTTTGCAATTCAATGGCTATTTTAGCCAGCACATCAACCGAAAATCCCATAAAAACACCTCATAGTCATTATGACCCCTATTATGGTCATTTTGACATGATAAAGATAGTCATATTGACAATACTTTAATTAACTTATAAATAAAAATCGATTTAAAACAATAAGATAAAAACTGGCACGCTTCTTGATTATATCAATATATATCCCGATAAAAAGATTAATCAAAGGAACAATACAAAATGGCTATTCATGTAAAAAATAATGTTAACTGGGTTGGGCAACGTGACTGGGAAGTTCGTGATTTTCATGGTACTGAATATAAAACATTATTAGGTAGCAGCTATAACAGCTATTTAATTTGTGAAGAAAAAAATGTACTTATTGATACTGTTGATCATAAATTTAGCCGCGAATTTGTACAGAACCTACGCACACAAATTAATTTAGAAGATATCGACTACATTATTATTAACCATGCAGAAGAAGATCATGCAGGTGCATTAACAGAATTAATGTCATTTATTCCTAATACTCCGATTTATTGCACAGCCAATGCTATCGATTCTATTAATGGTCATCATCATCACCCAGAGTGGAATTTTAATATCGTTAAAACCGGTGATAGTTTGGATATTGGTAACGGTAAACAGCTTATTTTTGTTGAAACCCCAATGCTACATTGGCCAGATAGCATGATGACCTATTTAACTGGTGATGCAATTTTATTTAGTAATGATGCTTTTGGTCAGCACTATTGTGATGAACGATTATTTAACGACGAAGTTGACCAAACTGAATTATTTGAACAATGCCAACGTTATTACGCTAATATTTTGACCCCTTTTAGCCGCCTTGTAACACCAAAAATTAATGAAATTCTCGGCTTTAATTTACCTGTCGATATGATTGCAACATCTCATGGTGTGGTATGGCGCGATAATCCGACTCAAATCGTTGAGTTATATCTAAAATGGGCAGCTGACTACCAAGAAGATCGCATCACTATTTTCTATGACACCATGTCAAATAATACACGCATGATGGCGGATGCTATTGCGCAGGGTATTAATGAAATTGACCCAAATGTGTTTGTAAAAAGCTATAACGTCGCCAAAAGTGATAAAAATGACATCATTACCAGTGCATTTCGCTCTAAAGGTGTTCTAGTGGGTTCATCCACAATGAATAATGTGATGATGCCAAAAATTGCCGCCATGCTTGAAGAAATGACAGGCCTACGTTTTCGTAATAAAAAAGCGGCTGCATTTGGTAGTTATGGCTGGAATGGCGGTGCGGTTGACCGCATTCAAACTCGCTTAATGGATGCTGGTTTTGAAACTGCGTTGGCATTAAAAACCAAATGGCGTCCTGATATGGATGCACAAGAAATTTGCCGTGAATATGGTAGAGAGCTTGCTCGCCAATGGGCATTAGCGCCTTTACCAACACCTATCAAAAACACCGTTTTGCCACCAGAAGTCACACCTGAAATAACAGCTGTCAACCTAGGTTCTTGTATGCAATGCAGTGTTTGCCAATGGATTTACGACCCAGCGATAGGTGAGCCAATTCAAAACGTACAACCTAATACACCGTGGAGTGAGGTTCCTGATTCATTCTTATGCCCTGAATGCTCATTAGGTAAAGATGTTTTTGATGCGATAGCAAAGGAAACAAAATGAGCACAACGAATATAAACCACGGCATAGTGATAATTGGGGCGGGTTTTGCAGCTCGCCAATTAGTCAAAAGCATTCGCAAATTTAATACAGATATTCCGATCACTTTAATCGCATCGGACAGTATTGATGAATATAACAAACCAGATTTAAGCCATGTTATTAGCCAAGCACAAACTGCCGATGATTTAACAAAACAGACAGCAGAGGATTTTGCACAGCAATATCAATTGAATATTCATCCTTATACGCAAATTGCCTATATTGATGGAACCGAAAAGTTTATTCAAAGTACGCAAGGTAAGCAATGGCACTACGATAAATTAGTATTAGCAACCGGCGCCAAAACGTATTGCCCGGCTATATCAGGACATGAACTGATGTTTACCTTAAATAGCCAACAAGAATATCGTACTTATGAAGCCCAAATTCATCATGCTAAACGCGTATTAATTTTAGGTGCTGGGTTAATTGGTACAGAATTAGCGATGGATTTTTGTCGAGCGGGTAAAGAAGTAACACTTGCTGATATCTCTGGTAATTTGCTGGCGTCACTACTTCCTTCTGAATTAAGTGGCCGCTTACAAGCAAATTTGACTGATATTGGTGTTCGCTTACTTTTAAAATCACCACTACAGTCATTAACCCAAATAGATAAAGGTATTTTGGCTACTTTTAATCAGCATCATCAATTAACGGTTGATTGTGTTATTGCGGCAACTGGGCTTTCTCCTAATATTGAATTAGCTCAGCTTGCTGGCTTACATACTGATCGTGGAATTACTGTAAATGAATATCTGCAAAGTAGCGAAAAAGATATATATGCCTTAGGAGATTGTGCACAAATTAACGGTAACTTATTACCGTTTTTACAGCCAATTCAATTAAGTGCTATGCATTTAGCTAAAACATTAGTGGGGGAAAATACCGCACCGCTGTCTTTACCGCCAATGATAATTCGAGTGAAAACCCCCTTAATGCCACTGCATCTTGCTGGCGAGACAACACGCAGCGATTTAAATTGGACTATCAACACCACACAATCCGGTATTATTGCTAAAGGCTATGATACAAATGATATATTTCGCGCTTTTGTGGTGACTCAAGAACAAGTAAAAGAAACCTTTGCTCTATTACGTGCTCTTAATGCTTAAATTTAGAATGCTTAATTAGCATCTATGATTATTTAAAAATAGGTGAATACAATGAATTTACGTGATCAACCACTAGGACAATTAGCGCTCTCTATTTCAGGCGCAAGCGCTATATTTCGTCAATATAATCTCGATTTTTGCTGTGGTGGAAAAAGAACTCTCATTAAATCCGCAGAAAAAGCCGGATTAGATATTGATGAAATTGAAAATAAATTACTCGCACTCTCACAACAACCATTAGAAAAAGATTGGCGCAAAGTACCTTTAAGCGAAATTATTGATTTTATTATTGTCCGTTATCACGATAAACACCGTGCACAATTACCTGAGCTAATTTTACAAGCTGAAAAAGTAGAGCGTGTTCATGAGGCTAAACCTACTGTTCCTAAAGGCTTAGCTCGCCAGTTATCGTTATTACTTGAAGAGCTAACTAGTCATATGATGAAAGAAGAACGAGTACTCTTTCCTATGATAAAAAATGGCCTTGGCAGCCAAGCGGGGGCACCTATTAGTGTAATGGAACATGAACACGATGATGCGGGTGAAATTGTTGAGGTAATTAAATTTATTACTAAAAATGTGACACCACCACCCGAAGCCTGCACCACATGGCGTGTACTTTATAATGGAATTAATGAATTTATTGACGATTTAATGAATCATATTAGCTTAGAAAATAACTTATTATTTCCAAGAGCTTTAGCTGGCGAATAATGTTGATAATTAGTGGGGGTATTCTTTACCCCCCTACTATTTTTCAAATAGTAATAATAAAACTAGCGCTCACCTTGCGTATCTATTAATAAACGTTGATTAATATATTCAATTGTCTCACCTATGGTCATAATATTATTAACAACGTTTGTAATACCTTGCCCAATAATAATTTCAGCTTGCCTCAGATTAAACAACTTACCATTAGGCACTGAAGATTCACGGATCCCTTTATTAATTTCCTGATACGCTAATGTCATCCACGGATAACGATGGCTAATTTCCTGATTATGGCTAAAGTTTTGATGATTACTATTTCCTCCTAACAAAATCAGGTGATCCATAACAACTGGCGAATATAACCAACGATAAAACTGTTCTGCGTATCGCGCTTTTTGGCTATAACGAGAAACCCCTAACACACCACCACCTAACTGAGGAACACCACCAGGCACAGGAGCGAAACCAATTTTAGGTAAAATATCGCTATGAGCGACATCGTTAAATAAATTCATATAAGCAATAAGCATTGCCAAATTACCTTGCTCAAATTGCCTAACTGACTCACTCCACCATTTATTATGAATATTTTCGGTGATCGACAACTGATGTAGATATTCTTTAAGAATATTGCCAGCTAATGGCATTGTTAGCTTAGGAATATTGTCATCACCAATTAACCGACCACCTTGTGCGTAGTAACGTAATAAATATTCTGTTGCAATAAGACCGGCACTACCCAATGTTGTTGACGCGCCCATTGGTCGAGAAAATTGCCCAACTTCATAATTTTCTGTAAAAAACTGGGTAACTTGATCATATTCTTCAAACGTCTCTGGCACAGTTAATTCATTGCCTGTTTTCTCGTAATACATTCTTTTTAAAATAGTGTCTTCAAATAAATCTTTACGATAAAACAGTAATTGTGCACTCGCATCAAATGGCATTGCATATGCCGTATTATTTACCAAACTAAATTTTTGCTGTGTGGGTAAAGAAAAATTCTTTAGTAAATCAGTTAATCCATTACCAATTTTATCCAACGGTTGCAATACGCGCTCTGCAAACCAAGGAAAACACGCCATATCAATACGTAACAAATCATAATAAGGATGTAGATGTAATTGGCTTAATATTTGATAAACCTCATCATAAGGGTGAACCGCTAAATTAACTTGAATACCCGTTTGACGATAAAAATGAGGCAATAGTTTTTTTAATGCGCTTGTGGATGGGCTGGGTAATATCAATAAATTGAGACTAATATCTTGCTCGTCTTTATTTATTATTGCTGGTGTCGCAGTATAAAGATGTTCACCTTGATTACGCACACAAATAATATTATCAGTGACGCTATCGTTATCTAATTCTTGTATCAGACAATCAATAACTTCTAAACCTAGCTGCGCATAGTTCATCGGAAAGTAATACAACCCCTTTAAAACAGGAGGAATATTGTCACTTAAAGCAAAAATAGGGGAGCAATCATTATGGCTACCAAAATAACTGGCTTGGGTTAAATAGCGTGCTTTTTCGATGTCCTGCGTAATAAAAATATCTGGCACTTGCTCCATAGAGAAAAAATCAAATGCAATTTTATAACTCTCTTCATCTGAGGCACTCAGCACAACGGATTTTTTATCTGGTGAATATTGGCTAATTTTATTTTGCAATTCACTAGCGAAAATCTGACTATTTAAATAGTCTCGATTATCAATAAATATTCCCACTAATTTACTGCTTGTTTGGGCTAATTGCTGGCAAATAACATCAGCTGCTTGTGAAAAATCTAAGGTAAAAAAGCGCACAGCATTTAAAGGGCGGCGATAAATAAAAGCGATTTGAGCAGGAGGTAATTTTAACGTTTCAAAATAGATTGAGGCATCTTTAAGGCAACTAACAGAAATAACCTGTTTATATCCCCCAGCCGCAATCTTTTGCAATGCCTCTAACTCTGTGGTTTCAAGATCATCGGTTAAAAAAAGATCGTAAGTTATCTCTGAAAAATGGACGATAGACTGCCTTAACGAGTTAAAGAAAACAGCATATTTTTCGGACACTAATTGTGGCAAAAGTATCGCAATTTTATGGCTCTTATTGGTTCTTAGCATTTGAGCTTGTGTATTTAGCTGATAACCCATTTGTTTAGCTGCTTGATACACCGCTTCAATTTTTTCTACACTGACATTTCCACGCTTATTCAATACGTTAGAAACAGTACCATGAGAAACACCCGCTAATTTTGCAATATCCTTAATCGTCGCCATTTGTCTATTTCCACCTCAATTTTCTCACTCAATAGCATACCTGAATTATTTATCACGACTACCGATAATTGATTTGATCGTTCCACTTCAAATTTGTTTATAAAACAACCTCATATATTTTATTACCAAATTAATGATTATCAATATCATTAATTTTTAATAATCATATTTATCAAATAGATAAAAAATATAATTTGAATGTGATCACTGATCTCAACTTCATTTATTGGCAAATTTTAATGGCCACTTTATTATTGGAACGTTCAAATTCATCTATTCATTATAGATAACCAGCACCAGAATTTTAATAAACTTATAATAAAACAATAAGATAAGGGGATTTTCTATGAAACTTCATTTTTTAGGGACGGCTGCCTCTGAAGGCATTCCAAACCCATTCTGCCGTTGTGAACACTGTCTGAAAGCACGAGAACTCGCAGGAAAAGATATTAGAACGCACTCTTCTGCAATCGTTGATGATCTGATGTTGATCGACGTATCACCTACATTTAGCTATCAATTAATGCGTGATGGTATGGATGCAACAGGCTTTGAAAGCTTGCTATTTACTCATACTCACCCAGATCATTTTAATGTTGGCGAGCTTTTCAGTCGTATGGAAGGCTATGGTTTTGAAATTAACCACGCACTACATATTTTTGGTAATGATCGCGCAATTAACGGCTGTATTGAAGTCTTACCCGGCTACAGCAAAGAGCGATTCGCTTTTCACTGTTTAATTCCTTTTGTTACCGTAGAAAGAAATGGCTATAAAATTACACCATTACTGGCTAATCACGCCAAGTGGGAACTTTGCTATGTTTATCATATTGAAAAAGATGGCAAGGTTATTTTTTATGGCCACGACTCAGGTTGGTTCCCTGAATTAACATGGAAATGGTTAGAAAATAAACCATTAGATATCGTGGTTTTTGAATGTACTTATGGCTTAAATGGTAAAGATCGCACAGATAATCATATGAGCCTTGAAACTGTATTTGCAGCTAAAGAAAAACTGCAACAACAAGGTTGTTTACATCAAGATAGCCAAATTGCTGTTTCGCATATTTCACACAGTGGTAAATTGCTTCATCACGAATTAGAAGCAATTTGTGCTCCTCATAATATCCGCGTTGCATACGACGGATTAACGTTAGAAACAAATTAAGAGGAGAACGATGATGGATATGAAAATTACCTCTCGTTTACTAATCATGATGTTCGTCCAATATTTTATGCAAGGTGCATGGAATATGACAATGGGATTAGTATTAAGCAGCTATGGCATGGCAAGTATTATTGGTAACGCCTACGCTTTATTAGGTGTCGCGACTATTATCTCCCCACTGTTTATTGGTATGGTGGCCGACCGTTTCTTTGCTTCACAAAAAGTCATGGGCATACTGCATCTTATTAATGCCGCAGTCATTGTTTGTGTACCTCAATTTATTGAGGCGCAAAACAGTGGTATGACATTATTTATGATTTTCATCATTGGTTTACTGTTTTACCCAACAACTGCACTTTCTAACAGTATCAGTTTCTCTCACATTAATGGTGTGAAATATTTCCCGATTATTCGCGTCTTCGGTACATTTGGTTTTATGGCGATAGGATTTATTTTAGGAGAAATGGGTTTCTCTGGTAGTACCATGACTTGGTATATCGCTTCTGCCGTCGGGGTTGTATTAGGCTTTTATTGCTTCACGCTGCCAAATACGCCACCAAAAGCCAAAGGGAAACCTTTCTCAGCGCGAGATATTTTATGCTTAGATGCGTTGTCATTATTTAAAGATCGCTATTTCGCTATTTTAATGTTTAGCATCTTTATTTTGATGATCCCTAAAACCGCTTATTCTGCTTATATCCCTGTATTTATTAAAGCATTAGGATTTAATAACGCTGCTTCTATTATGCAAATTGGTATTGCGTGTGAAGTGCTATTTATGTTTGTTCTATCGTTTTTCTTAATGAAATTCGGCTTTAAAATTACCTTACTGCTTGGTGCTGTAAGTTGGATTATTCGCTCTATTTTATTTTCTTATGCTGCAGTTGATTCCGGTTTCTATTTTATCGTTATCGGATTAATGCTACAGGGATTATGTTGGGATTTCTTCTTTACTGCTGGTGATATTTATGTTGACCGCAAAGCAAAACCTGAAATTCGTGCTCAAGCGCAGGGTTTACGTTTTATTGTCTCTAATGGTTTCGGCTTATTATTTGCTTCCACTATTTGTGGTCAAATCTTTAATTCAACCGTAACAGAAACAGGCAATGCAGCCTTACCTCAATGGTCAACATTCTGGTATTACCCTGCCATTGTTGCTGCTGTTGTCACTGTGTTCTTTATCTTCTTCTTTAAAGACGATGTGTCTAAAAAGCAAAATAATGAAGATAAAAAAACACAAGAAGGTATTGCCACACCCTAATACCACATTAATAAAGGAATAAGCCAACATCAGGAGCAAACCATGAACGCATTAATACAGTTTGTTGATACTGTTGGCCCTTTATCACTATCAAGTATTGCTAAATTACTGGCCGCCTTTGTTTTGGGCGGTCTTATTGGCTTAGAACGTGAATCAAAGGGAAAACCAGTTGGGTTTAAAACTTGTGTCATTATTGCGGTTGCCAGCTGTTTATTAACAATCGTTTCAATTCAGTCAGCAGAATATTATGCCAATATTTCTGACAATATCCGTAGCGATCCAATGAGATTAGCGGCACAAATTATCAGTGGGGTAGGTTTTTTAGGTGCAGGAGTTATATTACATCGTCGTGATGATGCCATTTCAGGATTAACAACTGCCGCTATTGTATGGGCATCTGCGGGAGTTGGCATTGCCTGTGGTTCTGGATTTTATTGGCATGCCATTATTGTGACTATTCTCTTTTTTCTGGCTATTCAACTTAGCCCACAAGTGGTGCTATTTCAGATGAAAAATCAGCGATTAGGTAAAATTAAAGTACGTATGTTATTTACCCATGAGCGTGGTGTACCGCTATTAATTGAGTATTTAAATAATCATAAAGATGTTATAGAAAACCTCACTATACGAGATATTAAAAAAGAACGAGTAGAAGTAAATTTAAAATTATTAGTACGTCAAAAAGTAACTTTACCTGAGTTTTATTGCTCATTAAAACAATTAGATCATGTTCATTCGGTTTCTCTTGATCACTGATCTACACTAATATACTGGTTAAAACAGCGAGCATAAATTCCTAATCAAAAATGCCACCAATAATTTTATTATTTATTAAAAGTGGCATTTTTTATTTTAATTAAATTTAGTTATTTTTCTTTTAGTGGGTTGCCAATGCGCGCTATATACATCTGACCAAACAACACAGAAGCATAATCTGTAATATGACCAACATCGCGATAAACCGGCACACCATCAATATCGGTTAAACAACTATTTTTATTACATTGTACATCTTTAGGATCGATAACAATTAAAGTGGGATAATCTATTTCCAGTTTTGCAAATAATTGATTAAACCAACTGTTATCCTCACTTTTGTAATTTTTAGGATTACAGTTATTATCCGCAAAATCTTTTCTTAATTTTGCATTTTCATAAAAACAGGTCATAAACCCGCTTGGCATTGCATTTATACTTTTAATTATCACAGGTTTCGCGCCTGTTGCGATAACCATATCCAACGCCTCACGCATTGCTTTTTCGACCCGTGTTCTTGAATCATCAAGCGTTCTTTTATCTCCTACTTTATTAATTACATGATTTGAAGCGTAGTTATTCCAAACTTGTCCAAATATCACATAATCAAAATGACCTTGTTTGATCATTTGATAATATTTAACCGTATGATCATAGCAACGTTGATAAACTGCATCTTTATGATTTGACCAATCATAAAGATAGATATTGGGCAAAGTTATACAAGATGAAGTTGCCTGAGCATATACATCTAAGTGTGCATCTTTAGCCAATATATCGATAAAACCCCAAAAATGATTTGCATGAGAATCGCCCAATAGAAATGCTTTTTTCTTACTGGTTATCTCACCAATATGGCATATTTCATCAGGATTTATCGCTTCAAAGTTCATGCACTTAGAACGATTTACATACTCAAATTGCTGTAATTTATGCTCTAGATTAACGTAATTTTGCCCTAGCCTTACACCTAAACCTTGGTATTTTTCATTTAACGCATTTAGGCTCAATGTGATTAAGATTGGAACAATTAACAGTAATGTTATCGAATATTTAAATGCCAAACGCTTTCTTCTAAATGGTTTTTCAATAAGCAGATAAGAACTTACAGAGAGTAATACCGTTAGGGCTAAAATAAGTCCTTTTTGTGTTGCCGTATCAAAGACACCCACATAACGTGCGACCGCAAATAACGGCCAATGCCATAGGTAAAGCGAATAAGATAATAGACCAATAATAACAATAGGTTTGAATGCGAGTATTTTCTCAATAACACTACCTTGTTGCCCGGTATAAATTATCAATGCAGCAGCTAAACAGACATAAAGTGTTTGATAATTTGGGTAACCTAAAATAACGTCATCTTGAAAAGCGATCCAAAAAATACTTCCCAGTGCAATTAAGCTAATAATATGATTAATAATTGGATGAAGTTTAAATTTACGAGGAAAATAAGCAGCGCAAACTCCCAGCATAAATTCAAATATTCTAGCCGTAAAAAAATAGTAGTTACGGGGCTGATCTTTTTGATAATGCATTGCTATCAGAAAAGCCAGAATCGTAATAACAACAACAATATAAAAATGATTTATCTTTTCTTTACGATTAAATTTATGTAGTCCGTAAAGGGCAAAAGGTAAAAATAAATACCATTGCCATTCTATGGCTAAAGACCAAGTGTGTAATAACGGTAAAAATAGCGCATCTTGTGCAGCATAGCTGGTTGTTGCTCTTGCAAAATATTTATTTGAGATAAACGCAGAGGCATATTTTTCGCTATTGGTAATATCTAGAAAATCACTTGGCAGATAAAAAGCACCTGATATCAGTAAAACTACAATCAATAGCATCAGGTAAAGCGGTTGTAATCGCCACAAACGACGATTATAAAAATCTGTTAGTGAAAAATTCCCTTTTTCTAGAGCGGTTTTAATAATGTAGGAAATTAAGAACCCAGAGATCACAAAAAAAATATCAACGCCAATAAAACCAGAAGGGACAATATTCTTATCAAAATGGAAAAGGAGCACGAGAATAACAGCAACCGCTCTAAGCCCATCAACATCAGCACGATATTTAATATTCATTACTCAGTACATAATCCCAATTAATAACAATCTCAAAATTATATACTAATTTTTTATCTATAAATTAATAATTCCCAAACCATATCTGATTAAAATCATGGGTAATATTTAAAATAACTTTGCTCGATAATGAACCTTGGCTAATAACAAACTTAGGCTTTACTATTTTCCAACAAGGTATGGGTGATGAGAAAACCGTATCAAGATTATTATTAATAATATAGTCGTAAAAAATTTTTATCTCTTTTGATGACGTATTTTTGCTTAGTCGCCCCAATGTAAGATGAACAATATTCTTATGTAAACCAGTATCAATAGGAATATCTTTATAAACCCTTTGGCGAAAATGCTCTAATTCTGGTGAAATTGCAGTTAATACCACGCTACCATTTGACGTTAACACGACTTCACTAAAAATAAGTTCAATGGTGTTGTGTCGCTGAAATAAGCAAGCTATTTCACTACACCATTGGTGTAATATCTCTTTATTACTAATAAAATTTTGCTGTTTTCGGTTAAAAATAGCGAGCAGTGTAGAATGGAAATCTGCTTTTTGAGTAAACTTAATAAACGGAAATAACCTTTCAAGCTTTCGACAATAAATATCAAGTTGCTGAACAATAGCGATAAAATCTTTATCAGCTTCTCTTTCATTTACCGCTAATTGCCCTGCGTTTAAACTAATATCAATTATTGTTTCATCATTCACCTGCTTTAACCACGCTTCGCCTGTTGCTAGTTTTCTACCAGTTGCTTGTGTCAAAAACTCATAAGCCATAAATATGCCTTAGTAAAAATAAGATTATTACTAACACTTTGGTTTGCGTGGTTTGGAAAATCAAGTTTTAGCGCAAATGATAAAAAAGTGGCCTTCTAATAAAAAGCCACAGTCACATCAAAGGGGGAGATGTTAAAAGATGGGGTTACTTATAAATACTCAATCAAAATCAAAGGGATTACAGAAAATCAGCAGCTTTAAACTTCGCTAATGCATCGGCTTTTTGTTCCGCAGTCATTGGACGCAATGGGCGACGAGGATCACCAACATCAATACCATGCAATTGCATCGCGACTTTTCCTGCCGCAACACCACCGTATTCAACTAAAACTCGAATTATCGTAATCACTTTATCCATACAGGCAGCAACAGCTTTATGGTCACCTGCATTGAATTTATCAATTATTTCAAGGTATAACTGCGCAGCATAATTATAAGTGCTGCCTACTGCACTTAGTGCACCGCAGGCTAGTCCTGCTGGAATAAACTCATCAACGCCAAATGGGATGTCATACTTACCATTGTCTACACGCAAACAACGCTGAAATTCATACATATCAGGAGAATTAAACTTCATACCCGATAGATTTGGAATTTTTTTACCCGCAGCTTGTAAGAATTTTTCCATATCAATGCTCAAACCTGACATGGTGGAATGATAATAATAAAAACCTTTAGACGGTGCGCTTTCTGCTGCTAAACGACAATATTCAACCAAATCATCAACATTTCCCGGTTTAAAGAAACAAGGGCCAATCACTGATGTTGCTTTAATCTCTAAAGTCTCAGCATGGTGAGCAAGTTCGATAGTATCAGCGATACTTAACGCACCGGTGTGAATAATTAAATCTAATTTACCCTGACTCGCAGCAACCCAGCGCTCGGCAACTTTTTTACGTTCTTCAACGGAGCAATGAATACCTTCACCTGTTGTTCCTAATACATAAGCACCGGTTACACCACTTGAAATAAGGTGTTTTGCTATCTCATCAATGACAGGATAATTAACGCTACCGTCTGTCGCAAAAGGAGTATGAGGAGCGGCAATCAATCCAGAGAGTTTATTCATGATGACTTCCTTTGGAGGTTAATTTCTTTATTATTTATATAATGGAGCTTTGCTCTATATTAGAGAGCAAAACTTCAGAACGCAATAACGAAATCAGCGTTAAAGGAAGAGAAAAATGAAAGTGTGATCTTTCACAGATTTTTGCTAAAAACCACACAATACAGAAATAAACTTATGCGCAATGAGTGTGTTTTAATGCGTTCAATGTTCGAAGTTTTTGTTCTTTTACCAATTCTGGCTGGGCTTGAACTAACAACGTATAGAGGAGATCCAACACAAAAAGCTGTGCTGTTTTGGTCCCAATAGAGTCACCTTGCAGTTTCCCTTGGCGATTACCATTAATCAGATGATAATCTGCATATTCCATTATCTGTGAACCCAAATTATGAGTCAGTGCTATGGTGATTGCTCCTGCTTCTTTTGCAACTTTAAGGGCATGAACAGTTTCAGGTGAGTTACCCGAATGACTAATCCCAATAGCAACATCGCCTGGTTTTAATAATGAGGCCTGCATATACATAAAATGGTTATTTGTTACCGCATCAACTCGATGGCCAATTCGCATGAGCTTATTTTTAAGATCTTCTGCGGTAATACCTGAAGAACCTACACCACAAATAAAAATATAGTTGGCTGGCAATAAAGCATTTACCGCACCTTGAACTTGTTTCATATCGAGCAAATTCAATGTTTCCGACAATACGTTATTAATTGTTGCCTGTAGTTTTAAACCAATAGTATGGATATCGTCTTCGTGACTCACTTCAGCATCAAGGATAGGTGACTCTTCACTATCTGAAGTTGCCATCTCAATTGCCAAATCCATTTTAAAATCTTGAAAACCTTTATAACCTAATGTACGACAAAAACGTACAACCGTGGCTTCACCTGCTTTTGTCGCTTGTGATAGTTGAGCAATAGAAAGTTGAGTTACTTCTGTAGGATGAAACAGGATATAGTCTGCAATACGCTGTGATACTCGCGTTAAGCTATTTTTCATTGCACCTAGCGTATCAAGTATTTTACCCGGCTTTAGTCGAGTCGTTGCCTGTTCTGTCATGGACATTATCCTTGGTTGCAGAAGATACACGGAAAAAGAATTCTGCCAACAAGAGTACCAATTCCAACACGTTAAAAAAAGCCTTGCTCATACAATAATGTGATAATAACAAAGCGCTTTATTTCCAATATCATCATGATATAACTTACTGATACATCAGAAATAAAGCACGTTATTAAAACAACCGCGATTAGTCACACAATGCTGCAATATCTAACTTAATAACAACTTTCTTTACTGTATTTACACTTTTTTCACCCGCTATTCCCGGTTTATGCGGTTCATAAGGCATAAAAATAGCAAACATATTCGGTGAGAGTGATAATGTTTGTCGATGAGTTATTGTATCCGTAAGTTGATAATCATCTGCTTCATTATAAGGTGTCGTATCTTGCGCCGAACCTTTTATACCAAAATCAATAATCTCTTCACCTGATAACAGTATTTGAATATCAATATAACGCTGGTGCAACTCAGCTCGCTTTTGCTCTCGAGGTTGCGTTTCAAATGTCATCACATTCATAAACAGCGTTTCATCTTCAATTTTATAACTACCTGGAGCAAGAGAGGCGGGATCAAGTGCTAATGCTTTTTCTATTGCACCACGTAGCGCTGAATTCATTTCTGGCATCATTTTCAGATCTGATATATGTCCAAATAACATAGGTTATCCCTTATTAATTTTCTGATATTTCACTGTCATTTAATGAAATTTGTTTTGCTGATGCAAAAAGTGGTGCCGTAATAAACCCAGCAATCACCACAGACATCGCGCCAATGACGCCATAAAAGAAGAAATTAAGATCACTACCATAACGCGCTGCTAATACCGCAATAATACTGACAATGATACCTACAACAGCGCTACCTGCATTGGCACGTTTAACAAAAATACCAAGCATAAATAACCCTGTCATTGGACCACCCATTAAACCGATCAAGCTATTAAAAGCATCCCAAATTTCAGCCTCATCAGATAAAACAAGCCAAATTGCCGCGAAACTACTGAACACACCAGCAACAATAATAACGAGTCTGGCTATTCTCATTTTTTGTTCAGCACTGCGTTCGACCTTACTTAAGCGAGTGTATATATCAGAGTTAAAGCAGCTGGAAATACTATTTAAACTACTGGAAATACTAGATTGAGCAGCAGCGAAAATGGCTGCAATAATTAATCCTGCAATACCCACTGGCATTTCAGTCACAATAAATAGAGGTAGAATACCGCCGGTATTAAAACCTTCAGGTAATAAACTAGGATTTTGTTTGTAATACACAAATAGCGCCGAGCCGATAGCAAAGAAGAAAATAGGAATAATGGCAACTAATTTGGCGTTTGTGATCAACGTACGCTTAGTTTCTTCAATTGAATCCGTCACAATATAACGTTGTACGACATCCTGACTCGCTGTGAATTGCTGAATATTAGCGAACAAAAATCCAATCATCAAAACAGGAATAGTGCTATCCGTCCAACTCCAACGAAATTGAGTTGTCGGGAAAAATTTATCTGCTTGTGATGTCATTGTGAATACTTCACTAATTCCACCATCGACTTTAAAGCAGATCATAATAAAGATAAGTACGGCACCACCAGAAAGTAATAACCCTTGAATAACATCGGTCCAAATAACCCCTTCAATACCCCCCATCCATGTATAGATAATACATAGCAAACTAATCAACACAATTAATACTACCGGATCGATCCCCATAAAAGGACGCAGCGCAAGTACAGTCAAATAAGTAATGATGGCAACTCGACCAATATGAAATAACATAAATGAAAGGCTAGCAAATAAGCGGCTGCGTACATCAAAACGTGCTTCTAAATATTCATAGGCCGATGTTATTTTTAATTTCCTAAAAAAAGGAATATAGAAATAAAAAACTAATGGCAAAATAGCGATAGCTAAATATTGCCCAAGAATAAAAGTCCAGTCTGAGGTATAAGCCTTTGCTGGAATGGACATAAAAGTAATAGAACTCAATGTGGTTGCAAAAACGGAGACACCTGCAGCCCAACCCGGAACACGACCACCACCACGGAAATAGTCATCTGCTGTTTTTTGACGTTTAGAGAAATAAACGCCAACAAGTAACATTGCCGCTAAATAACCGAACAGTACTGCATAATTAACGAAACCAAAATCATGTAATTGCATTTTTTAGTCCTGCCATATGTAGGGTAAAGGGTAAGTTTTACGACAGTTTTTTATTGCTCTCTGGCCCAAAGAACTGAACCCCAGAGCCCAGCATCATGATGATAATGAGCCGATAAGATGGGCACTTGTAATGTTAATGGTTGTTGTGTCATGGCTGCTTGAACGAGCTCTATATACCCTTTTGCTAACCCAACACTACCGCCAAGGACGACACAATCGGCATCGGTTGTTGCTTTAATATCTGCCACCAAATTTGCGATTGTGTTTGCTGAACGTTCAATAATTGATTTTGCTTGCGGATTTCCCTGATGAAAGGCTGCAAAAATCGCTTTAGCATCTTTTCCGGCAAGTTCATTGGTCGCTTGTGCCGCTATCGCTCGGCCTGAGGCAATTGCTTCAACGCAACCGTAACGACCGCACCCACAACGTGGCCCATGAGGATCAGCTAATGTATGACCTAAATGACCTGCAATACCTCGTTTTCCTATAAAGAGTTGTCCTTGCTGAATAACGCCACCGCCAACACCTGTCGATACAGTAATAAACGCCATATCAGAGATGGTTTCGCGACGGTAATTATATTCAGCCCATGTTGCCGCTTGAGCATCATTGAGTAACCAACATGGCAATCCAGTAAGCTCAAATAATTTTTCCTTTAAAGGAAAATTCCTTAGCCCACCTAAATTATCAGGGTTCAATGCTGTTAAAACGCCATTACAAATAATCCCTGTTGATGCCACCGCAACACTATCAGCATGAGCTTTTAGTGGTGTAATAATGGCAACTAACGCCTCATAAAGTTGTGTTGGTGATGCACTGGCTGGTGTGGTGATTTGAGTATGTTGTGTCAATTGGTTATCTCGACTAATTAATGCCGCCGAGATTTTTGTTCCTCCAATATCAATTGCTAATGTATTCATTTATCTAGCTCCTGCTGCCACTTTAATGCCTGAGTGAACCAATCACATACACACTCAAGACGCGTTAATGCTGATCCCACAGTGACAGCCCAAGCACCTGCTTGCATAGCTCTTGCTGCCATCATTGGCGTGTTATAACGCCCTTCAGCAATCACTCGACATCCTTTTTCTGCCAATGCAGTCACTAAATCCAAATCAGGTAATTTCGGTATTTCACCGCCGGTATAACCTGACATTGTTGAACCAATAAATTCTGTACCTAATTCTTGGCAATACATGCCTTCATTAAAAGTAGCGCAATCAGCCATCGCCAATTTTCCTAAATAATGAATACGGGCCAATAACGCTTTCACCGCCACGGGACGCTCACGATCAGTGCCATCAAAAGCAATAATATCTGCACCTTCTGCCGCTAATTCCTCAACATCACTAAGCCACGGCGTGATCCTCACAGGACTATCGGGTAAATCACGCTTTACAATGCCAATAATCGGTACATCGATAAGTGGACGAGTTGCCTTTAAATTATCAATTCCCTCAATACGCACAGCGATAGCACCAGCATTTACTGCGGCTTGAGCCATTGCAGCAACAATTTCTGGCTTATCCATTGGACTATTATCAACAGGCTGGCAAGACACAATTAACCCACCTTTTTGTTGAATATCTTTAATCATTGTTTTAATTAGCGCCATTTTTAATACACCGCTCTCTTTTTTTGAAATATAACTCCAAATTATAATATTTTACGGAGTTTGATTTCTCAATCAAAAAAAAGACAATTTGTGAAGAGGATCAAACAATAAACGAAAGACTGTAACCAACTGATAAATAATAAAAATAAAGAGGGAGAATGATATTCTTATCATTCTCCCTCTTTATTTAGCTTGTTTTCTTTAATGGAAATTAAAAATTAAATTGCAATTTAATACGATAATGCGTCTGACGATTATGACTAAAGGGACTTACTGTCATAGTGAAAATTTCAAAATAAGGAGTGAATGTAATATGGCTTTGATATGAAAAAACCACTTTAAATTTATTAGATGCATAACAAATAAAACCATTAAGGCAATTTATTTTTCATCATTAATACCATGTGTGCTAATTGAAAAATTGGTTATTTAATATGACTAGAATCAAATCAAATTGTTATTTTTTAATATAATTTGTATCCGCATTGTTAGTATGGATTTATTTATTTTACTCGTTATAATTCTCCCGTCATTTTAAGTAGTAGTTCATCACATTGAGTTCGCTTAAAGATACTCAGGTCTGTCTTGAATGATTGAAAAATGAATTCTTATTCTCTGCTGGACGTTTTTTAAACGCCCGGTACGGATGTTATTTATCAATTAACCAGGAGACTCTGATGCAAATCAGTCGGAGATCGTTCTTTAAGATCTGTGCTGGCGGAATGGCTGGTACATCTGCGGCATTACTCGGCTTTTCACCTGAAGTCGCGGCAAGCTCTCGTCAATATAAACTCTTACGTTCTATAGAAACGCGCAATAACTGTACTTACTGTTCTGTAGGTTGTGGCATTTTAATGTACAGCTTAGGCGATGGTGCAAAAAACGTAGATAAAAGCATTTATCACATTGAAGGCGACCCCGACCATCCCGTCAGCCGTGGTTCTTTATGCCCAAAAGGCGCTGGCCTTGTCGACTATATTCATAGTGAAAACCGCTTAAAATACCCAGAATATCGCAAACCAGGCTCAGATAAATGGGAACGAATTTCATGGAATGAGGCGATAGACAAAATCGCACGTTTAATGAAAAAAGATCGTGATGAAAACTTTGTTACTCATAACGAAAAAGGACAAAAAGTAAACCGCTGGCTAACAACAGGTATGTTGTGTTCATCTGCGGCAAGTAATGAAACTGGCATTCTAGATAACAAATTCTCACGTTCATTAGGCATGATTGCTATCGATTGTCAGGCAAGACTCTGCCATGCGCCAACGGTAGCGGCATTAGCGCCCACCTTTGGTCGTGGTGCAATGACTAACAACTGGGTTGATATTAAAAATGCCAACGTTGTATTAATTATGGGGGGCAATCCAGCCGAAGCACACCCTGTAGGTTTTAAGTGGGTAATTGAAGCAAAGACTAAAAATAATGCTAAGGTTATTGTCGTTGACCCTCGCTTTAACCGCAGCGCCGCTGTAGCTGATTTATATTCTCCTATTCGTGCAGGCTCTGATACCGCCTTTTTATTAGGCGTCATTAATTATCTAATTGAGCATGATAAAATTCAGCATGAATATGTTAAAGCCTATACCAATGCACCATTAATTATTCGCGAAGACTATCGCTTCGATGAAGGCCTTTTCAGCGGGTTTGATAAAGAAAACCAAAGCTATGATAAAACCTCATGGCACTATGAACTTGATGAAAATGGTTTAGCGTTAAGAGATGATTCTCTGCAACACCCCCGTTGTGTTTGGAATTTACTAAAGCACCACGTATCGCGTTATACCCCTGAAATGGTGACCTCTTTATGTGGCACACCATTAGAAGATTTTCTCTATATTTGTGAAGCATTAGCTTCAACAAGTGTTAATGATCGTACCTCAACTATTCTTTATGCCTTAGGTTGGACTCACCACACCGGTGGAGCACAAACTATTCGTGCCGCAGGGATGATCCAACTGTTATTAGGGAATGTAGGAATGCCGGGTGGTGGTGTTAACGCACTGCGTGGTCACTCAAATATTCAAGGCTATAGTGACCTCGGATTATTATCATTAAATTTACCAGGCTATATGCCATTACCTAATGAAAAACAGACTTCATTAGAAACTTATTTATCGCAAATTACGCCTAAAACTGTCGTTGCTGACCAAATCAACTACTGGAAAAGAACTCCTGACTTTTTTATTAGCTTATTAAAAAGTTTTTGGGGGGATAGTGCGACAGAAAGTAATGAATGGGGTTATCACTGGTTACCTAAATGGGATAAAAGCTACGATATCATGGCGCAAACGCAAATGATGATTGATGGCAAAATGAATGGTTATATTGTTCAAGGCTTTAACCCATTAGCCGCATTTGCTGATAAAAATAAATGCAGTGCCGCATTAGCCAAATTGAAATATATGGTCGTTATCGATCCGTTAGTGACAGAATCTTCTAACTTCTGGCAAAACCACGGTGAAATGAACGATGTTACCTCTGCGGATATTCAAACAGAGATATTTCGTCTACCTTCGTCTTGCTTTGCTGAAGAAAACGGCTCAATTGCTAACTCAGGTCGTTGGTTACAATGGCACTGGGCTGGTGCTAAGCCACCAGCACAAGCATGGCACGATGGTAAAATTTTAGGGCATTTATTAATGCGCTTACGCGAATTATATCGCGAAGAAGGCGGCGCATGTCCTGAACCTGTGATGAATCTAGCTTGGAATTATGTCGACCCTTATGATCCTCAACCAGAAGAAGTGGCAAGAGAAGCTAATGGCCAAGCAATGCGTGATATCTACGATGATTCAGGCAAATTATTATTTAAAAAAGGACAGCAACTTGATGGATTCCATCAGTTGAAATCTGATGGTTCAACAGCAAGCTTTTGTTGGGTTTATTCTGGTTGCTGGACTGAAAAAGGCAACCAAATGGCCAATCGCGATAACTCAGATCCATCTGGATTAGGTTGTACGCCGGGTTGGGCTTTTGCATGGCCTCAAAACCGTCGAGTATTATATAACCGTGCTTCTGTCGATCCTCAGGGTAAACCGTGGGATGAAAAACGCCAGCTTATCAAATGGAATGGTTCGCAATGGGTAGGCCCTGATGTGCCTGACTACAATAATGCTGCCCCAAATAGCGGTGTTGGACCTTTTATTATGCAAGCTGAGGGTATGGGCCGCTTATTTGCTGTCGATAAAATGGCTGATGGTCCATTCCCAGAATTCTACGAACCATTTGAATCACCTGTTGAGCATAATATTTTACACCCAGAGGTTTCACGTAACCCTGTTGCACGCTTATATAGCTACGATGCTGATCACTTAGGTAAAGCTGACGAATTTCCATTTGTTGCAACAACCTATTCAATTACCGAATTGTTCCGCCATTGGACTAAACATTCATTAATCAATGCGATAGCACAGCCCGATCAATTTATCGAGATTGGTGAGCAATTGGCATTACGCAAAGGTATTGTTGCGGGTGATGAAGTCAAAGTTAGTGCAAAACGCGGTTATATAAAAGCAAAAGCCGTTGTCACTAAGCGTATTAGACCACTCACTATCAACGGTAACGTCGTTGATACGATAGGTATTCCTTGTCACTGGGGATTTGAAGGTGCAACACGTAAAGGTTTCCTTGCTAATACATTAACGCCGTCTGTAGGTGATGCGAACTCGTTCACGCCAGAATATAAGGCGTTTTTAGTTAACATCGAAAAGGCATAAGGGGAAACTAATGTCATTGCAATCTCAAGATATTATTCGTCGCTCTGCTACCAACTCCTTAACGCCAGCACCACACGTGCGCGATTTTAAAGAAGAAGTAGCAAAACTCATCGATGTCACAACGTGTATCGGCTGTAAAGCCTGTCAGGTTGCTTGTTCTGAATGGAACGATATTCGTGACAAAGTCGGTCTTAACGTGGGTGTTTATGATAATCCTATGGATTTAACGGCCAAATCATGGACAGTCATGCGTTTTTCTGAAGTTGAAGAAAACGGCAAACTGGAATGGTTAATTCGTAAAGATGGCTGTATGCACTGTGCTGATCCAGGTTGTTTAAAAGCCTGTCCTGCTGAAGGCGCGATAGTTCAATATGCTAACGGTATTGTGGATTTCCAATCTGAACACTGTATTGGTTGTGGTTATTGTATTGCGGGTTGTCCTTTCGATGTGCCTCGCATTAACGAAGAAGATAACCGCGCTTATAAATGCACATTATGTGTTGATCGTGTTGAAGTTGGTCAAGAACCTGCATGTGTAAAAACATGTCCTACTGGCACGATTCATTTTGGTTCTAAAGAATCAATGATCAATCTGGCTAATGAGCGTGTTGCTGAACTTAACACGCGTGGTTATGACAAAGCGGGCTTGTACGATCCACAAGGTGTAGGTGGGACTCATGTAATGTACGTACTTCATCATGCGGATAGACCTAATTTGTATCATGGCTTACCAGAAAACCCAGAAATTAGCTCAACGGTTAAATTCTGGAAAGGCATTTGGAAACCACTGGCTGCTGTTGGTTTTGCAGCAACATTTGCTGGCGCAATGTTCCATTACTTAGGTATTGGCCCTAACCATACAACAGAAGAAGACGAAGAAGAAGCGCTTAAAGAAATGGAAGCATCTTCTAAAACATCAAGCTCTGCAAATAAAGAGGAGCAAAAATAATGAAGAAGAAAAGCGATAAAATTCTTCGCCATACCGCATCAGAGCGAATTAACCACTGGGTTGTCGCTATCTTTTTTATTTTCACTACCTTTAGTGGGTTAGGATTTTTCTTTCCCTCATTAAATTGGTTTATGAATATTTTAGGTACACCACAACTTTCACGTTTACTGCACCCATTTGTGGGTCTTGCGATGGTGTTCTTCTTTATTTTTATGTTCTTCAGATACTTGAAGCACAACTTTATTGATAAAGATGACTTAGTGTGGGCTAAAAATATTCACAAAGTACTGCAAAATGAAGAAGCGGGTGATATCGGGCATTACAACTTAGGCCAAAAAGGAATTTATTGGACTTTAAGTATCAGCCTTATCGTTCTCACCATTAGTGGTGTTATCATTTGGCGTCCTTATTTTGCTGATTATTTCTCTATTCCAGTCATTCGTATCGCATTACTAGCGCATTCAATTTCAGCAATTTTACTGATTATTACTGTTATTGTTCATGCTTATGCCGCGTTTTGGGTTAAAGGCTCGATTCGTAGCATGATTGAAGGTTGGGTAACTCGCGGCTGGGCTAAAAAGCATCACCCTCGTTGGTATCGTGAGATTTTAGACGAAGAGAAAAAAGCAGCAGAAAATAAAAATACACCAAAATAATAAACGGCTTAATTAATGTGTGAGAAAAAATGGAGGCTAAAACGCCTCCATTTCTATTTTTATAACTGTATACCACGTTTAATGTGCTGCTGTTTTAGCCTGTTCAACTAAATTAATTAAACGACTTCTCATCGTATGATAGCTTTGAGAAACTTGGCTTTCAGCCCATTTTTGGTCATCAATTTTAATGACTTTTGCAGCACAATATTTTGTTTCTGGTGTTTTTGAAACAGGATCAAGATTATCTTGTGTTAGTTCATTACAAGCGCCAATCCACCATTGATACGTCATATAAATAGCTTGCTCATTAATGCTTTCATTAACATTGCAACGAGACATCACTTTTCCGCGACGAGATTCAACCCAGACAATTTCTTGGTCGCGAATTCCTGCTTTTTTTGCAACTTCTGGATGCACTTGAACGTAACCCGGCTCATCGGCTAATGAGGCTAATGCTTTGCAGTTACCCGTCATTGAACGGCAAGAATAATGCCCTACTTCACGTACAGTAGAGAGGATCATCGGGTAATCAGCATCAGGTAATTCAGCCGGTGCTCGCCATTGTGTCGCAAAAAGCCTTCCTTTACCTGATGGCGTATTAAATTCATTTTCTGAATATAAATAAGGTGTACCAGGGTGGTCTAAATCAGTACAAGGCCATTGAATATGCGCTAAACCAGCCAACTTCTCATAAGTAGCACCATAAAATAGTGGGCATAACTCTCTGACTTCATTCCAGATTTCTTCATTATCAGCATACGACATTGGATATCCCATTTCGGTGGCTAATAAACTGATAATTTCCCAATCACGTTTTACATTGCCTCTTGCTTCAACGGCTTTTTCAAAGCGTTGGAAACCTCTATCTGCACAAGTAAAAATGCCGCCATGCTCACCCCAGCTAGTAGAAGGTAAAATAACATCCGCTTGCTCTGCCGTTTTAGTCATAAAAATATCTTGTACTACTACAAAATCGAGGGCTTCAAATCCTTTTCTCACTAACCCTAAATCAGCCTCTGTTTGGAGTGGATCTTCACCCATGATGTAATAGGCTTTCACCTTACCTTCAATAGCCAAATGAGGTACTTCGGTGATGCGGTAACCCGCTTCTGGGTCGAGTTTTTCAACAGGAATATTCCACGCTTGAGCAAATTTTTTGCGCGTCTTTTCATCTGTGACATATTGATAACCCGGAAACATATTGGGTAAAACTCCCATATCACACGCACCTTGAACATTATTTTGTCCACGAACGGGGGCTACCCCCACATGCGGCTTACCTAAATTTCCAGTTAATAATGCAAGGCCCGATAATCCTTTAACAACATCAACAGCTTGACCAAATTGCGTAACCCCCATACCCCACATAATAGTTGCAGTTTTAGCGCTCGCATAAGTGCGCATTGCTTTACGAATTTCGATAGCAGGAATACCAACAATATCTTGCACCGCCTCAGGGCTATAGTTTTCTAATTGCTTTTTATATTCATCAAAACCCTCGGTATAGCGGCTAACGTAATCTTTATCGTAAAGATTTTCTTCTATTAGTGTATAAGCAAAGGCATTAACTAATGCCATATTTGTTCCATTCTTTAGGGGTAAGTATTGATTAGCAATTTTAGCGGTTTCTATTTTTCGCGGATCACAAACAATTATTTTGGCACCCTTCTGTTTTGCTTTAACAACGCGTCTAGCCACTATAGGATGAGAATCTGCACAGTTATAACCAAATACCAATAAACAATCAGAATCTTCAATATCAGCGATTGAATTACTCATTGCGCCATTACCTAATGTTTCTTGTAAACCTGCAACAGAAGGGCCATGACAAACTCGGGCACAACAATCGACATTATTATTACCTAATACAGCTCGGACAAATTTCTGCATAACAAAATTGGTTTCATTCCCTGTACCACGAGAAGAACCTGTGCACATAATTGATTTTGCACCGTATTTATCTTTTATTTCTTGCAGTTTTTGAGAGGTGAAACTAATAGCCTCATTCCAACTCACTATTTCAAAATCACCTCCCTTTTGTCGGCGGATCATGGGTTCATGAATTCTGGCTGTTAGCAATTTATTGTCGTTTAAAAAATCCCAACCATAGAGCCCTTTTAAACATAGCTCGCCCTGATTGGTGACACCATTAGCGCCTTCAGCTTTGATTATTTTACCATTTTCGACACAGAGATTGATTTTGCAGCCAGCGCCACAATAAGGACAGACGGAGTTGATTTTGTTCATGTGATATCCTTTCCCCTAACTAGGGAGTAAAAGAGTCATAAAGAACTTTCAACTAAGCACAAATTATGCCAATAAATATTTTATTAATTATCAATAAAATAGAGATAATCTTAGTGAGAAATAAATAGACTTCGACATTTTTGACGACAAAAAACAATCTTTATAGGTATAAGGCTGTTCTTGCCGTTAATACTTTCATTATTAGTATTAATTTTTATTTAAAAATGTACTTGGCCTTTAATACAACATGTTGTTGAAACGAGGTGAAAACAAAGCAAATAAAACTCTCTATATACTAACGACTTTAAAAATAAGGCTTTCTTTAATTTATTTTTGTGATATAAAAAAAGGGTCGAGTTTTAGCAGTGGTGTCCACAAAAACCCTGCATTCAACTATATTCATATCAATAAAGAGCAAAAGTATGAAAGCGAGTATCAATAATTTACGACTACTAAGCCTAAACCTACTACTTCGTTAGGTGGCTGCGCTTATTCATCTTTTGCAAAAGCCACCAGTAAGGTGGCTTTTTTGTTTGTAACCTACTGGTGGAACTGATTTTTAGGGAGTTCTATGATGTTTAGTTTCACCACAAAGATTATGAATTACAACGCGTTATCTTCAATCTATTGTTTGGCAATAACCTCCACGACTAAAACAATTAACCAGGAGGAAAAATGAGCCAACAATGGACATCTCGATTTGGACATATTTTAGCTGCCGCAGGTTCTGCAATTGGTATTGGCGCGATATGGAAATTTTCTTACGTTGCTGCAAATAATGGTGGCGGTGCCTTCCTCGTCGTATTTTTATTATTTAGTTTTATTATCGGGCTTGCGGTATTACTTGCCGAAAACATTCTTGGGAGCAGTACTCAAGCTGAAGCTGTTAATGCTTTTAAGAAGATGATGGGACGCAATTGGGCTGTCATTGGCGTAATTGGTGTTTTCAGCTCATGGTGTATTTATAGTTTTTATAGTGTTGTCGGCGGCTGGACCATTGGTTATACCGTAATGGCAGCAACTGGTGAGTTAAATATTACTGATAGCACTGAATTAACAGGTATTTTTACGCGTTTTATTAGTGATCCGTGGTGGCCAATACTTGCTCATCTCGTCTTTTCTGGCTTAACTTGTTTTGTGGTATTAGCTGGAGTACAGCGAGGATTAGAAAAAGCGGTTAAAATCATGATGCCAATGTTATTTATCATTATGATTTTACTGATTATTGTCGGCATTAGCTTACCGGGTTCTTCCGAAGGTTTAAAATTATTTTTATATCCTGATTTTAGTAAATTAACACCTCAAGGTGTGTTAGATGCGCTGGGATTAGCCTTTTTCTCATTGTCTATTGGTTTAGGTATTCACATCACCTATAGCGCCTATTTAGCGGACAATAAAGGCATTGCCAATTCAAGTGTATGGGTTGTTATCCTTTCTTGTTTGGTGTGTGTATTAGCCGGTTTGATGATTTTTCCTGCATTATCGGCTGCGGGTTTAGAACCTAATGCAGGCCCCGGCTTAACCTTTATGACTATGCCTGTCTATTTTGCTCACTTACCTGGTGGCAATATTTTAGCGGTCACTTTTTTTGTATTGTTATTGATGGCGGCATTAACATCTGCAATTTCATTACTTGAGCATATTGTTGCTTATGTACAAATGCGTTTTCAATGGACTCGTCGCAGAGCTGGCTTAGTCGTTACCGCATCGATTATGTTAATGGGTATTCCTGTTTCATTATCCTTTGGCCCTATGAGCGATGTGACATTAGGCGGAAAAACAATATTTGATTTATTGGATTACCTGACCTCAAATATTCTGATGCCTTTGTTTGGTATTGCGATGTGTCTTATTTTTGGCTGGTCACGTAGAGCAAGCGCATTAATTCCTGAGAATATTGTGGGATTAAAACGCCAATGTTTATTGCTGGTATGGCGTTATATCGGCCCATTATGTATTGGTGTTATTTTAGTTCATGGATTGATTGGTTAAACTATAAAATCAAAAGCAGTATAGAGCGATTTTTATACTGCTTTTATAATGATATTACGACTAACTTGGCAATGGCCTTATTGTCGAACTTGTAGAAAAGACAGAAGTTTATCTGAATATTGAAATAAAAAGAGAGCTACCTGATGTTGATATAAAAACAGGTAACTCTCTATTTAATATGTAATTACTACCTTAATGGATACTTAATTACTCTACTTTGTTATTTGTAATGCTGCTTAATTTCTTTAACTATCGCCATGCCACGTTTTGCTTCTTTTTCAGCAATCTCTACAGATAAGCCAATATAAGAGCGAGGATCCAACATCGCCTTAATTTCATCAGCATTAAAGGCAGCTGTAATAGTTTTATTTTTCATCAGATTAGTATAGAAATCTTCACCATCTGCGGCGGTTTTAATCGCTTCTTCATATAACAGAGAGTGGGCTTTATCTTTACCTAATTTTTCTGCCATTTTCATCATAACGTATTCGGTATTATCTAATCCTTTATTTCTTAATACGTTATGCAGCATTCTCTCTTCATGAGGAACTATCGTTCTAGACAGCTCTTCTGTTCTTAATAGAATTTCTGTTGTCAGCTCTAAAGCTTCTTCAAGTAATCCATCAAATAACATATAAGAGCTACTATCTCCCTCATAAGGCCTCACTGCGGAATACATCCCCACACTTGGCAGAGAATAAAGTTTTTGTGAGTTAGCAATAATTCCTTTTGCTAATTTGGGATTTATTTTATGGGGCATTGTACTGCTGCCCACTGTGCCTTTAGTAAACCCTTCCGAAACTTCAGCAATTTCTTCAAGTGTTGTGCTATACACTTCTTCGCCAATTTTATGACAGATATTTGCCATCAGCGCTAAATTAGCCATATATTCTAATTTATGAGTGCTGAGGTTACGAGAAGGGACTTCCATTGCCTTCATCCCCACTAATTCAGCAACACGTTTTTGTACTTTTATTCCTACTTCAGGCATTGAGTTAAATGCACCAACTGCCCCGCCCATCATGATAGTGAATACTCGTTTTTCACACTCTCTCATGCGCTGATAGCAGTCGATAAAATCACTTATCCAAACAGAAACTTTATAACCATAAGTGATAGGAATAGCATGGCGTCCATGTGTTCTCCCCGCCATAACCATATGCTTAGTTTTCTCGGCTAAACCTGATAAATTTTCGATGATCTCACTTAAGAGCAGCATAAATTTATGGTGCACAGTTTTCATCATATAGAGCTGTGAACTTTGTTGTATATTTTGCGTAGTAATACCGTAGTGAATATATTTACCACTCTCTTCTGAACACGCATTCACTAATACCTTTAAAAAAGGCACAAAGCCATGACCGATTTTTTGATAAATACGGTTCATCTCTTCAAAATCTATATTTTCAATGACTGCCTTTTCTTTAATTTCATCTGCAGCTGATTGTGGAATAAAACCTTGTTCTGCTTGAGCTTGAGCTAACATTGATTCAAACATTAACCAAGTTGAATATTTGGCTTCATTGGATAGCAGCTCTTTTATACCGCGATCATCAATTGTTTTACTTTTAGAATCGTATAACGCTCTCATCATGTATCCTTTTTTATTTCTTCATTGCTTCATCAACAGCATTTCGGACAAATTCGACTTTAGGTCCGTAAACAACATGGACATGATTTGCCGCAGGTATAAAGAATGCTGTACAACCTGACTCCAACATTAATTCTTTATCTATTTGATTAACTTCTGAAATATCAATTCGAAGTCGAGTAATACAGTTATCAACGTTGCGAATGTTTTGTTTTCCACCTAATGCTTGAATTAATATTTCTGCAATTTCGCCATAACGTTTTTCTTTGATTAATGTATTTTTAAGATTACTTGATTCTTCTCTACCAGGTGTTTTGATATCGAATTTCACAATAGCCCAGCAGAAGATAAAGTAAGTCACAACAGCTAAACTGGTGCCAATAAGGACTAAGAAAATCCAGTTGGTATTTTCGTAAAGTAAGCCAAAGATAGTGAAGTCAAAAATAGTTCCTCGGATATAACCGATAGCCACACCAGCAAACGAGAGTAGAACCGCACCGATACCCACGATAATGGCGTAGATTAAATATAAGAGCGGCGCGATAAAGACGAAGGTAAATTCTAACGGCTCAGTTACGTTTCCGAGCATCGCCGTCAAGACCATAGTGACTAACATCGACTTCACTTCAACGCGATT
Organism: Proteus hauseri; assembly: GCF_004116975.1. Taxonomy (NCBI): domain Bacteria; kingdom Pseudomonadati; phylum Pseudomonadota; class Gammaproteobacteria; order Enterobacterales; family Morganellaceae; genus Proteus; species Proteus hauseri. The sequence goes on from NZ_CP026364.1 coordinate 1,431,658, forward strand.
TTCTTTTTTAGCGGTTTTGTAAATAGCCAATGCAATAGCAGGAAATAAGAATAGCGTCACCAACATTTGCTGTTGAGCCATAAAACGCGTCAGACTTGGCATCATTGCCCAATATTCACTGCTTGGTCCTTGGTTAAATAACACTTCTGTCATTGCAGGAACTACACCAACGTAGGTTTGTCCATCAATGATGTAAGAGCCGCCCGCTTCAGTGAATCTAAACAGAACGTTCCATACATGGTGTAAACCAAATGGAATAAACAGTCGTTCACCACCCGCAGTAAAGAATGGGCCAACTGGGCTTAAAAACACGGCTGAGAGCTTAGTTAACCCCATCACTAAGACTTCCCAAATAAACGGTAACAATGAACCGACACCGATCATCAATCCAACCATAATAATGGCGACAGATTTTTTACCAGAGAAGAAAGCAAATGCGGTAGGAAGTTCAAGGTTATAGAATTTATCAGTCGCCCAAGCGGCAATTAATCCGGTGATAATCCCCCAGCAGCACTGATATTCATGGTTTGTATACCTAACACCTTGATTTGCCCCACTTGCGTCATAATCGCAGGATCGGCAAGCTTACCTGTCAATACCAGCCAGATATTGATAGTACTTATCAAGGTTAAATACCCGACTACAGAGGCAAAAACGGCAATTCCCTTATCTTTATGGCTCATACCATAAGCCACCCCCATAGCAAATAGCAGTGGAATATTGTCAAAAATAACGCCAGCAATAGAACGGATACTGACTAATAATGCATTGACTGTTTCATTTCCTAAGAATGGAAATCGTGCAATCATATAAGACTGAACTAGAGCACCACTGATACCCAGTATCATACCAATAGGCGCCAAAACGCCGATAGGTAGGAGTAGGGTTCTACCAAAGCGTTGAATGGATTCACTGAACTTTTTTCTGGCCATATTTTTTTCCTTATGACTCTGAATATAAATAATTACAGAGCTACTCTAGCACTGGGTGTTCTATAAAATGAATGACGTTGCGGTTTTAAATATTATCTTAAGTCATTATTTATGACCTAGGTCTTGTAAGGAAAATAGGTATAGGAATAAAAGATATAAAATAGTTTTATATCTTTTATATATTATTATTTAAAAAAAAGAAAATCAGAAAGAAACAGCTGTTATTATTGAGTTAAATTTTTTAATTATTATTTTTAATACTAGAATAGTTTATTAATATTAATAGATAAAAAGTAATAAAAATACCAACCTTTATGACTAATAGCATTATCGTTATAAAAATTTAAAGTAAATTTTCTAATTCGTTAATCAACAAGTCCACCAAAATAAAAAAACCTATTCTAGATTTTGTATCATCTCTTTTCGTATCGTGGCTATCAGCAAAACAAAACAAAGTATTATTGGCATAAGCAGTGAGTTCATTGGTATGAAATGCCGTCATACTAATAATATTGGCATCTTTTAATTGAACAATTTTAGCCGTTTCAATAATTTTTTTAGTACCACCGGAAAGGGAGATAAATATCACAGTATCATCTTCATTAACTAACCGAGTAAAAGAATCAGACAGATTGTAATCATTAATAAAAAAACAGTGTAACCCCAATGCAAATAATAAATGCTCAAGGTAATATCCCACCGCTTTGCTGGTACCTCTAGCAACAATAAAGATATTTCTAGAATGACGTAACGTTTTAGCACAATCATGGATCTGTTCTTCATTAATTAATGTAAAACTTTTATTAATGTTTTTTTCTAGCTGTTTTTTATAAGATGAAGAGTTTATTTTTTCTGCTTTATTTTTTGTTAAATTATAATTGTTAATTTGAAATTTAAGTTCTTTAAACCCACTAAATCCTAATTTTTGCGATAAATTAATAATTACCGTTTTTGATACAAACGTTTTTTCTACTAACTCATTAATATTTAAGAAGGGTATATCGGCAATATTATCAGTGAGATATTTTAATACTTTTTTTTCGCTGACTGTTAAGTTGTCATAATTTTTTAAAAAATCCAGCATATCTCACCCAATCAATTAGTCTAAAAATTCGTGTTTATCATCATCTAAAATGGTGTGAATTAAAGTCCATCGTTCGTGTTTTGAGTATACGTTAAATCAGAGAGTTATATAGTGTTAGAGCAGTATTTTGTGAATTGAAGTAATAATTACAACCAATCATGATAGCCTCAAAACGCGACGTTGAATTTGATATTGTGTCGCGTTTATTAGATACCTTTCAAGCAAGAGATTCAGCGCTATTCATTCCCCCATTGATTTAAAAATGTCGCGATATCATCAATGCGCTGTTCATTAATACCCGCTTCTTTCGCTATCTCTTTTTGTGCTTCTTCGCTTATTTCTTCGTTATTTGTTAAACGAGCCAGCAATAACTGAAAATAACGAGCAAGCGCGTCTTCTTCGGCTTTATCTACAGATTTTGCCGAACCCATCGCGTACTCTTCCACGATGTCATAATATTTAAATGGTATTTCATTATTCATAGATCGCCCTCAAAAGTTTAGAGTGGAGACTTATTATCTGATATTAAATGTTCTTAATTACTTTTACTGTCGCATCGATATCTATTTCATCTTCAGAAAAAGTTAATATCGTTCCATGAAGCGTCGTTATCGCTAATTTTTTTAGTGAGCGCATTTCATTAGGATTAGCCGATTTTGGTCTAATGCTATTCATCAGAGCGCCTATAGACAATACCGCATTTTCTTTATCAATGCGGGTATCTGCTGGCACTTCTTCGCTATAAACCACATAAGACTTAATAGCAGTAAGTTTGATGCGCTCACCCGCAATATAAATATATTTGCTATCTGGAATAACTTTAACAGCGTAAGCTGACAAACCTTTAGTATTCGTGGTCGGTTCAAAAGTTACTATAGCACCTTTTTTAATCAGATCAGGGTTAGAGACTTTAACCACATGAAAATAACGATTATCACCGTTTTCATCTTTGATAAATCCAAAACCTTTATCTTCAAACCACGTTGTGATCGTTCCATCCATCGCTATTACCGCCTCTTAATCATTATCTAACCAATTTTTTCAGCGCGCAGTATAAAGCACAATGCTTATACAGACTATGCCTTTAGTTTAAGTCTAGATGAGAAATTTCTACAATGTGTAAACAAGTGTGTTCTAGGTGTCATTCGCTAATCAACCTAAAGTTGGTTATTATTCTCGCCTACTCTTCGCTGGATAAACCAATGTCTAAGATTATTGATACCTTTATTGCGCCACCTTGCTATGACGAAATTGAATATCTCTATCAAGATGAACATTTAGTTGTTATCAATAAGCCTTCTGGACTACTCAGCCTTTCAGGAAAAAATCCACAGAATTTAGATTCTGTACATTATCGATTAGTACAAGTTTTTCCTGGTTGTACACTTGTTCATCGTTTAGATTTTGGTACTTCAGGGGTGATGGTTGTGGCTCGCAATAAAGTGATAAATGCGATACTTTGTCAGCAATTTAGCCAGCGTACAGTGACTAAAGTCTATCATGCGCTACTTTGTGGACATTTAAGTGATGACTGCGGTGTTATAGATGCGCCAATTGCTAAAGATCCTGCGCTATTTCCGCTTATGTCTATTAGTGCCACACAAGGTAAACCGGCTCGTTCTCGCTATCGTGTTATCGAACGTTTTTACCAAACGCGAGAAGATGGCACATCTGTGCCATTAACACGAGTTCAACTCACCCCCGAAACAGGGCGTACGCATCAACTACGCATTCACTGTCAGTATTTAGGTTATCCTATTTTAGGCTGTGATTTATATGGTGGTCTTTTACCAACAGGTACTGAAAAAACGCCACGGCTAATGCTACATGCCAGTGAATTGCATTTTTTGCATCCTATAAACAAAGCACCAATCAATGCTCACAGTGCGAGCCCATTTTGATAAAATGATTACCACATCAAATCATCTGGTACTTTAAAATCAGCATAAGGATCATCTTCATCTTGTTCAGTTTGGCTAAGTGCATTATTGAGTAAAATGCTGTTGGCATCTCTTTGCATAATTTTATCAGCAACACTGGCTGGAATAATGGCGTATTCCGTTTTACCACTGTTATCCGTCACCAAGCGAGCAATGGCGAGACGACCACTAATCAATTGAGATTGTGTTAACTTATCGACCACAATATTTTTAATTAAATTGTTATCCGTGAAATTAAAATCAATATCACCTTTTGATGGTGTGATCCGATTCATTTCAATCAGTTGTTTTACCTGCGCTTTATACTCTTTAGACAAAGCCGCCTGCTTTTGTTGCTCACTAAGCTGCTTATCACGCTCAAGCTGTGCTCTTTTATTTTCTTCTACCGTTTCTCTCGCTTCACGAGCCTGAATGCGTGATTTTTTAGCTGTTCTCTGCACTTTTGCCATTTTTTTGCTGGTCACAAGACCGGCTTTTAACATTTGCTCTTGTAAAGTAAGTTTGGCCATTTTTATCTCTGAATCAGGGAAATAATTTAAACGATTATACCTGTAATTTCTAAGACTGCATTAGGTTGCAATATTGGGCATTAGTGATAATTAATATTTAATTGTTTATTATTTATCTCTAATTAGAGAAACGAATTTAAAGATAACAAACAAAAAGTAAACGCTTTTATATGCTTTTATTCTTAAAAGGTGATAGAAAATATTGGTTGGATTAGGCGTTACACAGGAATAATAAATGCAAAATGAAGAAATACACACGGCAACGCACGATATTAAAGTCTATCTTGTGAACTCATTTACTCGAAATAATACTGGCGGTAATCCTGCTGGGGTTGTTCTCTCCCCACCAGCGTTGAGTGTTGAACAAAAAATAGCTATTGCACGACAAGTAGGCTTCTCTGAAACTGCATTTGTTTATCAGGGCAAAGAGACCGATTTCGAGGTGGATTTTTTTACCCCTGAAGGCGAAGTTGATTTTTGCGGACACGCAACATTAGCTGTTTTCTTCACCTTATCTTCACTTAAATTGCTGACATCAGGTCATTACACACAAAAAACCAAAGCGGGTATTTTACGTGTTTCTGTCAGTCCTGATGGTGTTGTTATGGAACAGACGTTACCAATGATACGCCAAGGCCCTGACATTAACGATATTGCCACAGCCCTTGGTATAGATCATAAAGCTATTGAAGCGACAGGCTTGCCTATTAAGATAATCTCGACTGGATTACCTGATATCTTAGTTCCAGTACAGCTTGGCCAATTAGATGTTTTGCAACCTGATTATAGCCTGATCGCAAATTTAAGCCGTGAATTTAACACGATAGGTTTTCACGTATTTGAATTAAGCCCAGAAGAGTCCATCACTGCTCATTGCCGCAATTTCGCACCGCTTTACGGCATCGAGGAAGAATCTGCAACGGGTAGCTCTAGTGGTGCACTAGGATGTTATTTAGTGAATTATGTTTACCCCAATAGCTCTCACTTTCAATTAGAACAAGGGCGAGCAATGAAATGTTCATCTCTTATTCAAGTAAGTATTGATTCACAAGATGGAGCAATTAACCGTGTTAAAGTTGGTGGGCAAGCGACGATGATTGGCACAAAAATAATTAAACTATAACTAAAATAGGGTGAGTGGTTTTAGCAAAATTTGAACCAATTAGTGCATTCGGAGTATATTGAAAACACTATCGTAAAACTCTCTCTATAACAGGTAATAATAGCAATGGCTCTGATCCCCAAAAACTACGCGCGACTAGAAAGCGGCTATCGTGAGAAAGCATTAAAAATCTATCCGTGGGTATGTGGACACTGTGCACGAGAATTTGTATATTCAAACCTGCGCGAATTAACCGTTCATCATATTGATCATGACCATACTAATAACCCTGAAGATGGTAGTAACTGGGAGTTGCTATGCCTATTTTGTCATGATCACGAGCACTCTAAATATACTCAAGCAGACCAATACGGCACCACAGTAATTGCAGGAGAGGATGCACAAAAAGATATTGATGCAGCAACCTATAATCCTTTTGCTGATTTAAAGTCGATGATTAATAAGAAGAAATAATCAACTATAAAAGCCGTCTTTAATGGGTAATGGCATTGATATTAATCAGCTTATCAAGTTGGATAAACATCAGTGCCTTTATATGCCTCTGGTTTTTTGGGTGAAACGATGAGGTGGAATGACGGTTTGATACAAGAGAAAATTCATCCTTTCTGCTCAAACTCAATGTTTGAGTAAACTACCTCAAAACTTATAAATTCTGTTGAAAAAATGTAGTGAGTTTATCAAACGGAATTTTGTTTAAATTATCGTATAAATCAACATGATCAGTATTTGGGATAATCAATAGCTCTTTAGGCGCTGATGCCACTTTATATACATCTTCAGAATAATAACGAGAATGTGCATTTTCCCCAGCAATCAGTAAAATCGGTCTTGGCGATATCATTGCAATATTGGCATACATTGGGAAATTGAAGAAAGACATGGGTGTTGTTGCTGTCCATGCTGTTGTCGAATTAATTGAACGAGGATGGAAGCCTCTAGGCGTGCGGTAATAATCAAAAAATGCCGCTAATACAGGTGGTGCATTCTCTGGCAAGACTTCGGGTAAAACACGTTGTCCTTCAATAATATGATTATTGTTATCGAATGGTACCTCATGATAGCCCAAAGCATAGTATCCATTTTTTGCATCTTTCCAACGCTGCTGACTAAGATAATCAATAACTTTATGTCGTTCTTCAAGAGTGTAACTATCTTGATATCCACGACTGATACTGCGAGACATATCGTACATTGATGCCGTCGCAATCGCTTTAATGCGCGAATCACTACTTGCGGCAGTTAAAGCCATACCACTTAATCCACAGATAGCTAATACACCGATACGGTCGCGATCAACATTTGGCTGTAGGCCTAAAAAATCGACAGCGGCACTAAAATCTTCCGTATTGATATCCGCAGAAGCAACATTTCGAGGCTCACCACCACTTTCTCCAGTAAAAGAAGGATCAAACGCTAGCGTAATAAAACCACGCGCTGCTAATGTTTGCGCATATAACCCCGAGGACTGCTCTTTTACAGCACCAAACGGACCACTTAATACTATCGCAGCTAATGAACCGTTAATATTTTTCGGTTGATATAAATCCCCTACTAAAACTAAACCATAGCGATTTTTGAACATGACCTTTTTATGTTCAACTTTTTTATTTTTCACAAAGGTTTTATCCCATTGATTACTAACAGCTATATCTGATTGCGCTAATGTTGGAGATGCCATTATTGACGCCATACTTGCAACAGCAAGACTCGCACCCGTTAATTTTAATAAATGTCGACGTTCATTGTTCATATGTGCACCCTCTTCTATTTATTTTCTTGAGTAGGTTCAATTACCGTTTTTTTAGTGATTTAAATTGTAGATATTCAGTTCATAGGTTATTTTTCCTCAGCGGATCCGCCCAGGGGACAAGTATTGCTGCCACAACAAGCAATAATGCACTGACAACAAAAGCACTCTCATAGCCTCCGGCATCAAATAATATGCCTCCCATCGACGCGCCACAGGCAATGGAAAGTTGGATCACAGCAACCATCAGCCCACCTCCTGCTTCTGCATTATTTGAAAATACTCGAGGTACCCAACTCCACCAGCCAACAGGTGCTGCGGTTGCAATAAAACCCCAAAAACTCAGTAATACGATGACAATAAAAATGGAATAACTAAAGAAAATTAACAATGCGCCAATGCTGGCCATTAATAATGGAATAGCGATTAATGTCTGATAAAAACCTGTTTTTAATAAGCGATTAATAAACAGTGTTCCGATAAATCCGGCAATACCAATCAGTAACAAAATAAATGTCACCATCGAAATATCGACTTTTACCACGGTTTCGAGAAAAGGGCGTACATACGTAAATAGAGTAAATTGCCCCATAAAAAATAGCCCAATAGCAAGCATACCCAATGTCACAACACGGTTTTTAAACAAGCTAAAAATGCTAAAAACCGGTGAGGTATTTTGATGACCAGCTAAATCAGTTGGCATTGTAGGTAAACTGATCCATAGCCAGAAAATTGTTACTATCGCGATAGGTATTAGGCAAAGAAAAGCGCCTCTCCAGCCAATTACTGCGCCTAAATAAGCCCCTAATGGTGCAGCAATAACCATTGCTAACGCATTACCACTATTAAAAATAGCAAGTGCTTTAGGAACTTGTTCTATCGGAACTAAGCGCATGGCTATCGCAGCAGACATAGACCAAAAACCACCAACGACAACACCGATTAGTGCACGACCAAGCATATAAATATAATAATTGGGTGCTAAACCAATCATTGCCCCTGACATTCCCATCAAGAGCGCAAGCCCTAGTAACAAAGCTTTGCGATTTAAATTACGTGTAAGCACGGAAATAAATAAGCTTGTTATGACAGCAAATACCCCTGATATTGTAATCCCTTGTCCCGCCATCCCTTCAGTCACCTGAAAATCAATCGCTAAAGGTGTCAACAAACTAACAGGCATAAATTCTGAAGCTATTAATACAAAAACACATAGCGTCATGGCGAAGACTGCGCTCCAATTCGCCCTTTCAGGGGATTTTTGCTGTTGAAAAATTGCATTATCCATCTGTTCTATTTGCCTTTCTGACTAGGATATTTAATGGACATCATCATGACATACAGGTGATAATTTAATTAGTAGGTATAATCTTTATAAACTTGTGAGAAAAATTCACTAATGACTAAAAGTAAAATGAATGACTTGCATGCTTTTCTTATCGTTGCTCAAGAGCAAAGTTTTACAAAAGCGGCAGCAAGACTTGGTGTAACACCCTCGGCCTTAAGCCATACAATACGACTTTTAGAAGAGCGTTTAGGTATTCGGCTTCTCGCAAGAACAACCCGGAATGTCTCTGTGACAGAGGCCGGCGCACAACTGATGAACGCTATCAGCCCATTATTTGAACAAATTGAAACTGAACTTAATGCGTTAGGTGAGTTAAGGGATAATCCTCGTGGAACTATTCGTTTAAGTTGTACAGATGACCAAATTGAAATTTATATCCGCCCAATATTGAATGATTTTTTACAAAGATATCCTGATATCACGTTAGAAATATATGTAGATTATGGTTTTACAAATATTGTTGAAGAACGCTTCGATGCGGGAATACGAATTGGTGATGATATAAATAAAGACATGATAGCGGTACGTATTGGGCCCGATTGGCGTTTAGTTGCAGTAGCTTCCCCAGCTTATTTTAAACAATATTCTAAGCCTCTTATTCCTACCGATTTGTCTGAACATAAATGTATCAATATTCGTCATCGTGCGGCGGGTGCTATTTATGCGTGGGAATTTAAACAAGAGGGTCATACAACAAGTATAAAGGTAGATGGGCAATTAGTTTTCAATAGCACACTACATCAGTTAAATGCAGCGCTTGATGGTATGGGAATAGCATATATTCCGGAACATTTAGCAGAACCTTATATTGCCAAAGGTGAGCTGCTATCGGTATTAACCGACTATAGTCCTTACTTTGAAGGTTTTCATCTGTATTATCCAAACCGTCGTCAGTCTTCACCTGCTTTTATGGCTTTTGTAGAGGCAATAAGGTATCGGTTAAAGGATCATCGCCAATAGTGTTAAAAACTGATACAAAAAACTTTATATATCTTATTAATATTGATGAATTAAATTTATATACCAATCAAATTAAACAATCGGATTGAAATACTGCGTTTATGCTTTGCGTCTTTCAAAATAGCAGATATGGCTAAATGTGAACGCGAAGTTCTTGATACTCTCGAAATGAGCTATCGCCTAATTAATACCATAGCATCTTATTAAAATTTAAAATGAAACGATGGCCTAATACAAGAAAAGATGAGAACTCGCGAGATTATTTAACATTAATTAAACTTTATTAAAGATTTTACTTTTCATAGTAATTGTTTCGTATGGTTATGAGTATTAGTTGTATATTTATACATAACTTACACCTGAATAATATAGAAAAAGTGATTTGATACTTAAACCATGAGTTTATACATTTACTCGTTTTATAATATAAATATCCGTTTATTTTCAGCCATATTGCCAAGGTTAAACTTCAAAATTTCGTCTGAATACATCTTATTTAGAATACCATATTTGTCTATTAATAATTTAACTCGATTTTAAATATGATAAGAATCAGCGTGTTAATATTAATAAAGATAGCTAAAAATAATAAAATACTTAATTTTATCAATTGATTATAAAAATAAAACGCTGATTTAAATCATCAACAACAGAGTAATCAAAACAATAAAACCAGAAAGATAAAATTAAATAAACTTTTCACGTGTTATTTAAGCGCTAATATAAAATATATCATTTTATCTTACATCACACTGTTATTACCCTAATAATGCTCTAATTAAGACTTCATTCATTAAATTAAATCTTTTTAGGCTATGACTTTGGTAATTTTACAAAATAGGCGTATATTTAATATTGATCTCAATATTAATACCACTTAATTGCCACATAGTTATTGAGGAAGTTAAAATATGAGTAATAATTCATTAAATCCAAAACACAGTGGAATGGATGATGTTTACGCGTCATTAGAATTATCGAAATCATTGCCGAAAAATAAATTTCCATTAAAAGAACAAGATCCACGTAATGTATTTAGTGCAGTACGTGATGAATTAATGTTAGATGGAAACTCGCGTCAAAATTTAGCGACGTTCTGTCAAACATGGGTAGATGATGAAATTCGAAGCCTGATGGACTTATCTATCGATAAAAATATGATAGATAAAGATGAATACCCTCAAACTGCTGAAATTGAGAACCGTTGCGTCCATATGTTAGCAGATCTTTGGCACTCGCCAGATGCCGCTAACACATTAGGCTGTTCAACCATTGGTTCATCCGAAGCCGCGATGCTAGGTGGATTAGCACTTAAGTGGCAGTGGCGTAAAAAACGCGCAGCTCAAGGTAAATCAACAGATAAGCCAAATATGATCTGCGGTCCTGTTCAAGTATGCTGGCACAAATTTGCACGTTACTTTGATGTAGAACTCAGAGAGATCCCACTTGAAGGTGATCGTCTCATCATGAACCCAGAAGAAGTCCTCAAACGTGTCGATGAAAATACTATCGGCGTTGTACCGACCTTAGGCGTTACATTTACTTGCCAATATGAACCGGTTAAAGCTGTTCATGATGCATTAGATAAGCTACAAAAAGAGACTGGACTTGATATTCCTATCCATGTCGATGGTGCGAGTGGTGGTTTCTTAGCGCCGTTTTGTGCTCCAGAATTAGAATGGGATTTTCGTTTACCTCGCGTAAAATCGATTAACTCCTCTGGCCATAAATTTGGATTAGCACCGCTGGGTGCTGGCTGGGTAATTTGGCGTGAAGCAAAAGACTTACCAGAAGAACTCATTTTCAATGTGAATTATTTAGGCGGCAACATGCCAACGTTCGCACTCAACTTCTCTCGCCCTGGTGGTCAAATCATCGCACAGTATTATAACTTCTTAAGACTAGGCCGTGAGGGATATGCCAAAATTCATAACGCCTGTTACGCAACCGCACAATATCTTGCTCGTGAAATAGAAAAACTCGGCCCATTCGAAATGATTTTTGATGGTGATAGCCAAAAAGGGATCCCTGCTCTGGCTTGGAAACTGAAAAAAGGGGCAGCCACCAGTAATTATTCCCTATATGACATCGCAGACAAACTACGCAGCCGTGGATGGCAAGTTCCTGCTTATTCAATGCCTGCTAACCGAGAAGATCTGGTTGTCCAACGTATTTTAGTGCGCCACGGTGTGAGCTTAGACTTGGCCGCATTATTAATTGAAGATTTCAAACGTACTCTTGAGTACTTTGATAAACACCCCGTCAATAAACCGTTAACCGAAGAAGAAGGTGGCGGCTTTAATCATAGTTAATTTGTTTTGTCGCTATGAAGCCAAAGAACTCAAGGTTCTTTGGCTTTTATTGGGATCTGTGCAGTAAAGCAGATTATTTATGGATTTTAGGAGAACTCGTATGGCAACAACAACGACAGCTCCAGCCGCAAAACAGCTGACATTATTAGGCTTTTTTGCTATTACTGCCTCAATGGTGATGGCAGTCTACGAATACCCGACATTTGCAACGTCAGGTTTTAGCTTAGTTTTCTTCTTATTATTAGGTGGATTGTTGTGGTTTATTCCTGTTGCCTTGTGTGCAGCTGAAATGGCCACAGTTGAAGGTTGGGAAGAAGGAGGGGTATTTGCTTGGGTTTCAAATACCCTTGGCGAGCGTTGGGGCTTTGCGGCAATTTCATTTGGTTATCTACAAATTGCGATAGGCTTTATTCCAATGCTGTATTTTGTATTGGGTGCACTGTCTTATATCCTCAATTGGCCTGAACTCAACACCGACCCAATAACCAAAACTATTGGGGCACTGGTTATTTTGTGGGTACTAGCATTTACCCAATTTGGTGGGACAAAATACACCGCAACCATTGCTAAAGCCGGCTTCTTCGCAGGTATATTATTACCCGCACTCATTTTAGTATTTTTAGCTATCAGTTATTTAATTAATGGCGCTCCTTTAGCTATCGAAATCAGTGCTGACACCTTTTTCCCTGATTTCACTAAAATCGGTACGCTAGTCGTTTTTGTTGCCTTTATCTTAAGCTACATGGGGGTAGAAGCTTCTGCCACTCATGTCAATGAAATGAAAAACCCTGGTAGAGATTACCCTATCGCGATGTTTTTACTCATGATAGCCGCAATTTGTTTAAGTTCAATAGGTGGGCTGTCTGTTGCTGCGGTGATCCCAAACAGTGAGATAAACCTTTCTGCGGGTGTAGTTCAAACCTTTAATGTATTAGTCACTCATTTTAATTCAACTCTTGAATGGGCTGTAAGAATTATTGCTGCATTACTGCTACTGGGAGTGCTTGCAGAGATAGCTTCGTGGATAGTAGGGCCATCACGCGGTATGTATGTTGCTGCTCAAAAAGGAATTTTGCCGCAAAGCTTTGCTAAAGTGAATAAAAATGGTGTACCAGTCACACTGGTTATCTGCCAGTTATTGATTACAACGGTTGCCATTATTGTGCTAACGAATACAGGGGGCGGCGGTAATATGTCCTTCCTAATCGCTTTAGCACTGACCGTCGTTATATACCTATGCAGTTACTTTATGCTATTCCTTGGCTATATACATTTAGTGCGTAAACAGCCAGAGAAAAAACGGGCATTCAGTATTCCGGGTGGTAAAACATTTAAAGTTATCGTCGCATTAGTCGGGTTGATTGTCTCTATATTGGCATTTATCGTTTCATTCTTCCCACCAAGTTCATTACCAGGTGGAACTAGCGATAATACTTATGTAACACTGCTTGTAGTAAGTTTTGTGGTTATTTTCTTACTGCCGTTTATTGTTTATGCGCTTCATAACAAACAAGGTAAGAAAACCGGCGTTGTGATGGTACACATCAAAACGCACAATGCGCCAACCAACCACTTTTTTATTCACCCTCGTGCACGTTCGACTTATCATTTAGTACATGATGATAAGAGCAATAAAGATAGTGAATAATTAATACTAATAACAGCAACCTGTTGGTTGCTGTTATTTCGACAGCTGACAAAATCCTCGCTTTTTAGTGAGGATTTTCTCCTAATAAGATGAGTAAAAATAAGGGTTTTATTGCATTAAAACAAAAACAGCTAAGTTCTCGATTTTACTCTGTGCTCTTATCATGCTTTTAATCCGAAAAGCCTTCAAATAGCTTCATTATCCGACAGATATTATGGCTCAATCTATTTGCGAGTATTTAACATACGCAAAAGGATGTCATAGAGGAATAAATGCCCCTAGATTGTTTTTTGAATGGGATGATGGTTAGAAAATAACGAAATAGAAGTATTTTGATAGTCAGTCTAACAGCCAGATTAAATTGGTAAATAGCTATCAATAAGTATCCCTTTTCGCTCTCTTACGCACAATGGTGTATACTCGCTGACAAGAAAGTTATTCACGGTTAATTAATAATGAAAGAAATCGAAAAAGCACAAATTAAACTTCTTAGCGACCGTTTAGATAGTATTCGTCACCAGATGGCAAATATGCAACTGACGAACGAAGCGGAAAAGTACACAGAACTTGAGAAAGAAAAAGCGACGCTAGAAACTGAAATCGTTCGTCTGAAGGCGGTACGTAACAATAAACTAAGCAAAGAAGCGCAGAAATTAGTAAATATGCCATTTAAACGCCCTATTACTAAGAAAGAACAAGCTGATATTGGCAAGCTGAAGAAAGCAGTGCGAGGCTTGATAATTGTCCACCCAATGACGGCATTAGGCCGCGAAATGGGGCTGGATGATATGACTGGTTTTTCTAAGACTGATTTCTAGTTATAAAATCAACCCAACTAAAATCTGTAATGACCCACTAATACTAGAAGGTTCTTAATATACTTTTCGTTGTTATGAACCGTTTAACTCACAGCATAAAGCTGGCTTTAACAATTTAGTTAAAGTTAAAAATAGTGATTTTTCTTACTAATCCCACCAGCACCTTGCAATGCTTCACGGTCATTGAAACTTAAAAACTGATCTAGTTTTATATCCCAATCCTGTGAAAAAACCAGCTTATGGCGCAGCAAAGTCGAGCCACATATTGACGATACGGTTTAATTCTTTGAGCTCATTTTCACGTAGATAATTCTTCGCAATCGTAACATCCGTTTTACGCACTTCGTCCGATTTATAGTTGATTAAGGCTGACTGGCATCTGCGCGACTGGCAATAAGCTCTGCCGTTGTCATAATGAATATTTCTTTCACCCGTAAATACACCCGCCGCTAACTGGCGCGAATATTACGGATGCGTTCGAGCATCTCATCAAATGGCCTCCACTCTATCCGTTATACATAAACTATGAAATTGCCTCCACTCTCTATACGTTATGCATAAACTATGAACAACAATATAGCATATTTAACAAAAAAATAAGGCCATCAATGAATAGATATCAAGCACATTATTTTATGTAAAAACAATGTGCTCCCATTTTTATATTCTCTCTCTGCCAGAAAAACACTCATGCATTTTTTCTGTCATCACCCACAGTGCTTTATTCAATTTAATATCACCATCGATGCCATTCACTGAACGAGTGCGAGCCCACTTACCTTTAGCGCTCCGACCAGATAATCCTCCCTTGATTAAATTCTCCTGTAAGCATTGATGCTCTTTACCAAAGCGATACTTCATTCTCCAGTAGCGTGAGCCTTTAGCTGTAACCAAGATATAAATCACCGCCATCAATGAATTTATATGACTTCTCTTTAGGCTTTGCAGTCTCAACTTGACGGGCTGTTAGTGTCATTGGGGGCACCTCATTTTGGGAGAATTTTTAGTGCCCCTGAATGTGTCTCCAAAAACCTATTGATGTAGGTTGACTTTGGTTGACATCAGTTGAGTTGAACGTGGCTTAATAGCTGATATTATAAGGAATTAATTGAAATTTGTGGAGGTGTATTGAACTTGAGTGGCGGAAGATCACAGGAGTCGAACCTGCCAAGGACCGCTGGCGGCCCCATCTGGATTTGAAGTCCAGCCGCCCCACCGGGGACGATGATCTTCCTTTTTAGGAGTATTATTAGGAAATAACGAGCTGATTATACGCTGAATCATTTATATTCCCAAGTATCCTAAATCAATAAAACCTCTTTCAAAGAAAATAATCCCATTTTTGAGTAAAACTGCTGATAATGACCGCGATACTATTGAACTTATACTGTTTCATCCTCATCTTACTATCTATAACGAATAAACATTAGTGGTGTGTTTCATATCACTACAACCCAATTAACAGGATGTTTTTATGTCAAATCCATTAGTTAGCACAACGGGATTACCTGCATTCTCCCAAATAAAACCAGAACACGTTGTACCTGCACTGAAAGAAATTTTAGCAACCTATCGCGCAACTGTTGAGAAATTACTCGCTGACAATACTCAATTTAGCTGGGATAACCTTTGCCAGCCTTTAGCTGAAGCGGGCGATAAACTTGCCCGAGCATGGTCTCCTGTTAGTCATTTAAATTCAGTAAAAAACTGTACTGAATTGCGCGAAGCTTATGAACAAAGTTTACCATTACTCTCTGAATTTAGTACTTGGATGGGTCAACACGAAGGGTTATATCAAGCCTATAAATCAATAAAAGAAAGTGCTGATTTTAATCACCTCACCCAACCACAGAAAAAAGCCATAGAAAACGCACTACGCGATTTTGAGCTATCTGGTATTGGCTTACCAAAAGAAAAACAACAACGTTTTGGTGAAATTAGTGCGCGTATGTCAGAGCTTGGCGCAAAATTTGGTAATAATGTGTTAGATGCAACAATGGGTTGGTCTAAATTAATTACCGATGTAAATGACTTAGCAGGGATGCCACAAAGTGCTATTGATGCAGCCAAAGCTATTGCAGAGTCTAAAGAACAAGAGGGCTATTTATTAACACTTGATATGCCTAGTTATCTGCCTGTAATGACTTACGCTGATAACCGCGAACTTAGAAAAGAGATGAGCATCGCTTATAGCACGCGAGCCTCTGATCAAGGCCCTAACGCAGGTCAGTGGGATAACAGTGAGATTATGGCTGAAATCTTAGCGTTACGTCATGAATTAGCACAGTTGTTAGGTTTTAAAAACTACGCTGAAAAATCACTAGCAACTAAAATGGCACAATCACCAGAGCAAGTCCTTAATTTCTTAACCGATTTAGCACAACGCGCTCATTCTCAAGGTGAAGCAGAGCTCGCTGAATTAACGCAATTTGCCAAAGAACACTATGGTGTTGATAAGTTAGAACCTTGGGATCTGGCTTATTACAGTGAAAAACAAAAACAACATCTATTTTCCATCGATGATGAACAATTACGTCCTTATTTTCCTGAACAACGTGCGCTCAGTGGATTATTTGAAGTAGTTCATCGTATTTATGGTTTAACCGCTAAAGAACGCAAAGATATCGACACATGGCATGATGATGTGCGTTTCTTTGAGCTTTATGATGAGAGCAATACCCTACGCGGCAGTTTCTATCTCGATTTATATGCCCGTGAACATAAGCGTGGCGGTGCATGGATGGATGATTGTATTGGCAGAATGCGTCATGCTGATGGCTCACTACAAAACCCAGTTGCTTATCTCACCTGCAATTTCAATAAACCTGTAGGCGATAAGCCTGCACTCTTCACTCATAATGAAGTCACAACGCTATTCCATGAATTCGGTCATGGCTTACATCATATGCTAACGCAAATTGATACCGCTGATGTTGCAGGTATTAATGGTGTGCCTTGGGATGCAGTCGAATTGCCAAGCCAATTTATGGAAAACTGGTGCTGGGAGCCTGAAGCATTAACCTTTATTTCTGGACATTACGAAACTGGTGAACCTCTGCCACAAGCAATGTTAGAAAATATGTTAACAGCAAAAAATTATCAATCCGCAATGTTTGTGTTACGCCAATTAGAATTTGGTCTATTTGATTTCCGTTTACACGCTGAGTACTCACCAGAAAAGGGGGCTCGTATTATGGAAATTTTAAATAGCGTGAAAGAGAAAGTCTCTGTGGTACCTTCTGCACCGTGGGCACGTTTCCCTCATGCCTTTAGTCATATCTTTGCAGGCGGTTATGCTGCGGGCTATTACAGCTACTTATGGGCGGATGTTTTAGCTGCGGATGCATTCTCTCGTTTCTCTGAAGAAGGTATTTTTAACCGCGAAACAGGCCAATCATTCCTTGATAACATTTTAACGCGTGGTGGTTCAGAAGAACCAATGGAACTATTTAAACGCTTCCGTGGTCGTGAGCCTAAGCTTGATGCAATGCTCAAAGGCTATGGTATTAAAGGGTAATCTGTGAATATCTGTTTAGTTTGTGAAGAAGGCGCTGATAACAGCGCCTTATCTGATTTAGCCACGCGTTGGGGATTGGTTCACGACGATACTCAAGTAATGGCGTTAGTTTTAACGCCAACTCACCTTGAGCTACGTAAGCAAGATGAGCCTAAATTAGGGGGTATTTACGTTGATTTTGTTGGTGGCACTATGGCGCATCGTCGTAAATTTGGTGGTGGCCGTGGCGAAGCTGTTGCAAAAGCTATCGGTATTAAAAAAGATTATTTACCCGATGTTGTGGATGCAACAGCCGGATTAGGTCGAGATGCCTTTGTACTTGCTTCTATTGGCTGTAACGTAAGAATGGTCGAGCGTCATCCTGTTGTTGCTGCATTGCTTGAAAATGGTTTAACACGCGCTTATGCAGATGCGGATATTGGTGAGTGGATGCAAGAGCGCATGAAGTTAATCCATGCTTCATCAATCCAAGCACTAACGGAAATAACCCCCCCACCCGATGTGGTTTATTTAGACCCTATGTATCCTCATAAAACTAAAAGTGCATTAGTTAAAAAAGAGATGCGCGTATTTCAATCTTTAGTGGGTGCAGATGAAGATGCAAATGCATTACTGACACCAGCAATGAATTTGGCGAAAAAACGAGTAGTCGTAAAGCGTCCTGATTATGCTGAGCCGTTAAACAATCAGCCTTCACATGCTAGTGTAACAACCAAAAATCATCGTTTTGATATTTATCCCTGCATTTAATTTATTCGTAATAACAATTTATTCGTAATAACAAAATAGTTGAGGGGCATTTAGCCCCTCTTTGCTACTAGTTTTTAATTTTTTGTAATACTAATTTTTCAGCTTATTGAATGGTATATCCACCATCAATGACAAGATTATGGCCATTTATCATATCTGAAGCGTTACTCGCTAAGAACACAGCAGCGGCCGCTATTTCTTCAGGCTCTGCAAAACGTCTTGCAGGAATTTGAGCCTTCATGTTTTCTCCCTTTTCACCTTCCCACGCTTTCTTTCCTAAATCGGTCATCACAATAGTTGGCGATATTGCATTGATTTGTAATCCTTTTGGCGCCCATTCTAATGCCATAACTTTTGTCATATTAATAATTGCCGCTTTACTGGCACAATAAGCAATATGTTCAGGCAATGCGATAACCCCTGCTTGAGAAGCTAAATTAATAATTTTACCTTGTCCCCTTTGCAACATATGTCGACCGACTTCTTGGCATAATAAAAATGTACCTGTTAAATTGACAGACAAGGTTTTATTCCAATCATCAAGGGAAAGTGATTCTGCGGGTGCTAATGCCACAATACCTGCACAATTTACCAAAATATCAATACGATCAAACTCTTCAATCACCGAATGTATAGCTCTTTTTACAGACTCATCATTTGAAACATCGCACTGAATACCCACCGCATTATTTAACCGCTGAGCGATTTGCTCGACCTGTTCTGATCTATCTAATAATGCGACTTTAGCGCCTTTCTCAATAAACATTTGAGCCATTGAAAGCCCTATACCAGCACCACCCCCCGTGATCACCGCGACTTTGTTTTGGAGTGTAAAATCAATCTGAGTTGCCATACATCCTCCTGCTATAAAATGAATACTCAATTAAAGAGCCACTCTTTTAAGCATAGCAGATGAAAAATTAGGCTAAGAATATAAGGGGATTATCTGGCAAAGTCTGACGGGTGTTTAACACCCGTTCAGAATAAAGAAAAATACTACAATACACCTTGCGCTAGCATCGCATCGGCAACTTTTACAAAACCCGCAATGTTGGCACCTTGAATATAGTTAGTTTGCTTACCTTCACCGCCGTAATTTACGCAAGCGTGATGAATATCTAACATAATATGATGTAGACGAGCATCTACCTTCTCAGCTTTCCAACTCAAACGTGCTGCGTTTTGAGCCATCTCTAAACCTGATGTGGCAACACCACCGGCATTGGCGGCTTTACCTGGAGCAAATAAAACACCAGCTTCAATAAAGGCATCCGTTGCTGCAATTGTCGTTGGCATATTCGCGCCTTCTGCAACGGCTTTAACGCCATTTTTGATTAACACTTTAGCCGCTTCAAGATCTAATTCATTTTGTGTTGCACAAGGCAGTGCAATATCAACAGCAACAGCCCAAGGTTGTTGCCCTGCAAGATAAGTCAGACCAAACTCTTTGGCATATTCTTCAACACGACCATAGTTATTTTTAATCTCAGTTAAGCGTGCAAGCTTTTCCGTTGTAAAACCGGCTTCATCAACAACCGTTCCACCAGAATCTGACGCAGTGACAACTTTTGCACCTAGCTCTAAACATTTCTCGATAGTAAACTGCGCCACATTACCTGCGCCAGAAACCGCTACACGCATCCCATCAAGAGACATACCATGACGTTTAAGCATTGCGTTAGTAAAATAAACTAAACCGTAACCTGTCGCTTCTGGGCGAATTAAACTACCACCAAAAGAAAGCCCTTTGCCCGTAAATACACATTCATTGCTGTTAGACAGTTTTTTCATCATCCCTGCCATAAAGCCAACTTCTCGTGCACCTACGCCAATATCACCTGCAGGCACATCCGTATTTGCCCCTAAATGACGATAAAGCTCAGTCATTAATGCCTGACAAAAACGCATTACTTCACCATGACTTTTACCTTTAGGATTAAAGTCTGAACCGCCTTTAGCGCCACCCATTGGCAATGTAGTTAATGCATTTTTAAAAGTCTGTTCAAAACCAAGGAATTTTAGGATTGATAGATTAACTGAAGGGTGGA
This sequence comes from Proteus hauseri, assembly GCF_004116975.1. NCBI lineage: Bacteria > Pseudomonadati > Pseudomonadota > Gammaproteobacteria > Enterobacterales > Morganellaceae > Proteus > Proteus hauseri. The sequence goes on from NZ_CP026364.1 coordinate 1,452,394, forward strand.
AACGCATCCCTCCTTTGTAAGGGCCAATAGCAGAGTTAAACTGAATACGCCATGCGCGGTTAACCTGGACTTGTCCTTTGTCATCTAACCAACAAACACGAAACTGAATAATACGTTCAGGCTCAACTAATCGCTCAAGTAATGATTGTTCACGATATTGTGGATTTTTATCTAAAAAAGGCCACAAAGTAGTAAATACTTCACGTACCGCCTGATGATACTCAGGTTGATGAGCGTTATATTTTTCTACCCCTTCTAAAAATGAAGACAACGAGCCAGATATAGTCATTCAGCTATTCCTTTTTTGTGTGATGTGATGTGTGTATAACCTCATTTATTCGGAATATTTTTGGGTTTTGTGAGGTCGATATTGTTTTGCCTCTTGAATATATCATTAAAACACATTCACACTTCAAGACATTTTTTTCATAATTAGACAAAAAAAAAAGCTTGACCCTTCGCAAGGGTATTCAAATCAGGAATTGTGGGCAAAAAAATACCTGCATAAGCAGGCATTTTTTTTGCTTAAAAAAGCAATTAATTATTCTTCATCATCTTTTAGAGGAACAATTAACATATCAACATGGACCGTGTTGATGAGCTGACGCGCTGATGACATCAACTTACTCCAGAAATCTTGATGATGACCACAAACGACTAAATCCATATCGTATTTTTTAATTGCATCAACAAGGACTTGACCTAAATCACCACTACCACTGAGTGTTTCCTGAATTTCATAACCAGAGTTATCAGACAGGTCTTTTAATGCGTTACGGGTTTCATCAGTGATGCGCTGTTGCATATCACCAAGGTTGACATCAATTAGACCCGTGTACAGATCAGAATAGTTAACATCAACGTGAATTAAGGAAACTTTGGCATTATAGGGTTTTGCCATAGATACAGCTTTCTGTACCAAGACGTTACTCTCAGGGGATAAATCAACTGCCACTAGAATATGCTTATAAGCCATCGTGAACTCCTTCCATAAGCTGATTAATCGGTCGGAAAGGCTTTACGCCTATATCCTTTACATTAAATATAACGTTTTAAGATGAAAGTTAGATGTCGTCTAGATCACAACTTAACGCAAATTACATCAAGAGAGCATCTATCGGTAAATAACAATATACTACATTTTACATTAGCACTATCTAGCTGCCATCGAAATGAGCATAATAATGTGAATTTAGTACAAAAAATAATAAAAACACCCTTTTAGAGTTAATTTTTAATCCATTCTTTGAAAAACTAATCAACTTGATAAAGTCGCTTTTATTTATTTGGTAATTTCACCTAAACTTAAATAAGAGAAAAAATAACCTCTGTAGGTAAAGGTTTTCTCATCTCAGAATCAATTATTCTAGGGAGGGGATTATGTTTAGTGTCATTGTTATATTTTGGGCGCTGTGTATTCTTTGCCTGATTAATATGATGCGTTATTTCTCATCTATTCGGGTATTATTATCCATATTGCGCCAATCGGATCCTTTGCTTTATCAATCTGTTGATGGCAATGGTTTTTTTACTACGCATGGACAGTTTTCAAAACAGCTACGTCTTATTCGTTATATTAATCAGCGACAATATACTAACCATCATGATCCTGAAGTCATCATGCGCTGCGAGCGAATTTATCGACAATTTTACCTTATCAGCCGTTTTTGTATTCTTGTCGTCGCTAGTCTAATCGCCTTATTATTTTGCTAATTATAGATAAAAAAACGGTGACTAAAAGTCACCGTTTTTCAATAATTAGGATCTTGTTACTGTTATCAGCTGCTCACGAGAAGTGATAACGATATCCAATAAAGCACACCGGATAAGATGATACTGACAGGTAAAGTTAAAATCCAAGCCAAAGCAATGCTTTTCACTGTCTTAGTTTGAACACCACCACCATCAATAATCATAGTACCAGCAACGGCAGAAGAAAGGACTTGTGTCGTTGATACAGGCATACCTGTATAACTTGCCACACCGATAGAAACCGCTGCAGTTACCTGAGCAGAAACACCTTGAGCGTAAGTCATACCTTTCTTACCAATTTTTTCACCAATAGTTACGGCAACACGCTTCCAACCAACCATAGTCCCAATAGAGAGCGCTAAAGCAACAGAGATAATGATCCAAATTGGAGCATATTCCACTGTATTTAGCAGGTCACGGCTCAATGTTTTTAAGAACCGCGCATCTTGGGTACTTGTTTCTGGTAGTTTAGCAACTTCTGTTGCTGTATCGGCAATACACATCAGTAATCGACGCATTTGAGCACGTTGGTCTGCACTCAGTTCATCGTAAGAGCTTATATTTGCAAGCATTTGCTCTGTTTGATTAAGAACAATTGGTGTTCTTGCACTATTACAATGAAATTCATCGTCAGCTGTTACAGATTCGGCTGATACTGCTGGTGTATTTTCAATAGCGTGCTGTAATGCTGGCTGATGTTTTTCATAATACTGTTGTAAATGTACAACGGCATCATGGGTTCGAGTGATGTCATATCCACTCGCATTCATATTGACGACAAAGCCCGCAGGCGCCACGCCAATAAGAACCAGCATGATAAGACCAATCCCTTTTTGCCCATCATTCGCACCATGAGAGAAGCTCACACCTATCGCAGATAAAATCAGCGCAGTACGAGTCCAGAATGGTGGCTTACGCTTACCATCTTGTTTCTCACGTTCTGCTGGTGTTAGGTGAATACGGCGGCGTTTTTTCGTTCCACTCCAGTAACGGCGTAGAATAAAAATCATCGCACCCGCAATAACTAAACCAACAATTGGGGAAAGAATGAGTGAAAGGAAGATACTGATCATTTTTGGTACGTTTAACGCATCAACAATGGACGAGTCCGTGATGATAGCGTTCGTTAAACCGATACCAATAATTGCACCTATTAGCGTATGTGAACTTGATGCTGGAATACCTAAATACCACGTACCTAAGTTCCAGATAATGGCGGCTAACAGCAACGAGAAAACCATGGCGAGGCCATGTGAAGAGCTCACATTTAGCAGAAGGTCTGTCGGTAACAAATGAACAATAGCATAAGCTACGCTCAACCCACCGAGCAAAACCCCGAGGAAGTTAAACACACCCGCCATCACGACCGCAAATTGCGCTCGCATTGCACGAGTATAGATAACAGTTGCTACCGCATTTGCGGTATCATGGAAGCCGTTAATAGCTTCGTAAAATAGCACAAAAATAAGTGCTAAAACCAACATTAAACCTGTATGAAATTCCAGGCCAGTAAACAAATGTAGCATAGACGTTAAGCCAGTTAGTTGGACATGAACGCGGCGCATTATCATGGACAAATGCGAACGGTGGAAGCGAAATTTAACCTTTTTTTGATTTGATAACTAAGAAACTCAAAGTGTTTCCCTAATAATACTTTATATATCATTAGATTAGCAAAAAAATAAAAAAAGTAAATTTCTGTCAATATTTCAGCTTGCTAATAAGAATTTAGGTGAAAAATGTGGATTTCTCCATATAATTTTACAAATTTACTCTGATCTTACGCAAAAATCATTGATAAGTAATTAGAGATAACCAAAAACGAGACTTTATTGTGGGATCATTCGATACAGTAATTATAGGTGCAGGAGCCGCTGGGCTCTTTTGTGCATCAATAGCAGGACAAGCCGGTTTATCTGTTTTAGTGCTCGATAATGGCAAAAAAGCCGGTCGAAAAATTCTTATGTCAGGGGGCGGTCGTTGCAACTTTACTAACATGTATATCGAACCTTCTGCCTATTTGTCAGAAAATCCCCATTTTTGTAAGTCAGCACTTGCTCGCTATACACAATGGGATTTTATTGAGTTAGTACAAAAATACAAAATTGCCTATCATGAAAAAACATTAGGACAGCTATTTTGTGACGACTCAGCACAGCAAATTGTTGATTTATTGCTCACAGAGTGCCAAAAAGGGAAAGTGAGTATTCGCTTACGTAGCGAAGTGACTCAAATAGAAAAAATGGCAGACGGGTTTACGATTTTTGTTGATGGTAATGAAATTTCGACCCCTTCAGTAGTGATAGCAAGCGGTGGTCTTTCCATGCCAGGCTTAGGTGCTACCCCCTTTGGTTATCGCATCGCAGAGCAATTTAACCTTCCCGTTTTACCTACTCGAGCAGGCTTAGTCCCTTTCACTTTGCATAAACCATTATTAGAACAGCTAAATTCGCTTTCTGGTGTTGCGGTACCCGCAATAGTGACTGCAAAAGATGGTACTAGCTTTAAAGAAAATATTTTGTTTACTCACCGTGGACTTTCTGGCCCAGCTATTTTGCAAATATCAAGCTATTGGCATCCTGGTGAGTATGTGAGCATCAACTTACTTCCTAATATTGATCTTCAAGCATCGTTGCAAGCAAAACGCCAAGAGCACCCTAATCAATCATTAAAAAATACCCTTTCTCGTTTATTGCCAAAACGTCTTATCGAAATAATGATTGAAACAAAGCAACTACCTGATGTGGCTTTAGCTCAACTAAGTAATGAACGTATAGAGCAAATTGTAACGCTACTACAATCATGGCAAGTACAACCCAATGGCACTGAAGGCTATCGTACAGCCGAAGTCACATTAGGAGGCGTCGATACTCGCGCCCTTTCCTCTAAAACGATGGAAGCCTCCAGCGTTAAAGGACTCTATTTTATTGGCGAAGTGGTTGATGTAACAGGCTGGTTAGGCGGATATAACTTTCAATGGGCATGGAGTTCAGCTTATGCCTGTGCTCAGGCACTTATTTCAACGCCTAAATAAATATTATTGAGTTTAAAAATTATAAATTACAACATACCAAATACAGCCATCATCAATCATTGATGGCTTATTATTATTTAATTTTTGATTTATTCTCATAACCTTGCCATATCCTCTATTTTAATATGGATATAATCGATATTTTACTCCTATTTCTACTTTAATAACCCTACAAAGAATATGATTAACTCTTTGGTTATATTAATCTTTTAAAAAAAAAGAAAAATAAAATAACTCTTTAATCAGAGGGTTAACTGTATTTCTATGTTTTATCGTATTTTGTTTAAAAAAAAGACTTTACAAATGATACTGAGAACCATTATCATTATCAACACTTTCAGATGCACCTCCTTCAGGGTCATATGAAAGAACGACATTGCTCACATTGCTTCCAGTGTTTTATTTTAGCCAGCCGGGTGCTGGCTTTTTTCTTTCCTACTTTTATCTTCTTCCACTAAGTTCTTCTTCGATGTTTTTGTTCTCTCTTATTCAAATTATTTGGATCCTCAGATTAAATTCCTCCGCTGTTTTACTTTGTGCTATTGCGTAAACTGTGTTCAACAACTTCAGAGAAGGAAATACACAATGATTTATCTACGCAAAGCAAATGAAAGAGGACATGCTAATCATGGTTGGCTAGATAGCTGGCATACCTTCTCTTTCGCAAATTATTATGATCAAAACTTTATGGGTTTTTCTGCTTTACGCGTGATTAACGAAGATCGTGTTCTTGCAGGTGAAGGTTTTGGTACGCATCCTCATAAAGATATGGAAATTTTAACCTATGTACTTGAAGGTAACATTGAACATAAAGACAGCATGGGTAACAAAGAAAATGTACCGGCTGGTGAATTTCAGATAATGAGTGCAGGTACTGGAATTACTCATTCTGAATATAATCCTAATCGTCAGCAAGGGCTGCATTTTTACCAAATTTGGATTATGCCAGACACCCTAGGTATTACACCGCGTTACGCTCAACGCCGCTTTGATACAACAGAAAGCAAACAGTTGATCTTATCGCCAGATGCTCGCGATGGTTCGTTAAAAGTTTTTCAAGATATGACGCTATGGCGTTGGAACTTGAAAAAAGGCGAGCTAGCCGAATATCAACTAGAACAAGGTCGAAATGTTTGGTTACAAATAGTCAAAGGTAAAATAACTATTAATGACACAATTGCGACCACGAGTGATGGTGTTGCTATCTCAAATGAGGATATTATTCGTTTCGTTGGCGACGAAGACAGTGAGGTTTTACTGTTTGATTTGCCAGCAGTAACAGCATAGTTGGGTTACCACCCTAAAGTCACTTTTTCTCTAAACAACCTATTTCACTTTGTTTTCTTTTGAATCCCCTGAATGACGAAAGTAGTTCAGGGGTTTTTTTACTTATTTTTCGGTAAAAAATCCCAAAGTGGTAAACTACCGACTTTGGGACTGTATTATTAATGATTATTTAGCAATTAACTAATAACTAACGTTTTGGTCCAACTTTTGTGAGAGCCTGACCTGCTGGTGTATCCGTATATTTATCGAAGTTTTTCACAAAACGATCTGCAAGATCATCTGCTTTTACATCCCACTGAGTTTTATCTGTATAAGTATCACGGGGATCTAAAATCTCACCATTAACACCGGGTAGCACAGTTGGGATCTCTAAATCAAACACTGGTAATGTTTTCGTTGGCGCTTTATCAATATCACCACTTAAGATGGCATCGATAATCGCACGGGTATCTTTAATTGAAATACGTTTACCTGTTCCATTCCACCCCGTATTAACAAGATAAGCTTTAGCACCTGAATCTTGCATACGTTTTACCAATACTTCAGCATATTGCGTTGGGTGCAAAGATAAGAAAGCCGCACCAAAACATGCAGAAAATGTTGGCGTAGGTTCTGTTACACCACGCTCTGTACCTGCTAATTTTGCGGTAAAACCAGATAAGAAGTGATATTGCGTTTGCTCTGGTGTTAACCGTGAAACAGGGGGTAATACACCAAAGGCGTCTGCAGTTAAGAAAATAACTTTCTTAGCGTGGCCCGCTTTAGACACTGGTTTAACGATATTATCGATGTGATAAATGGGATAAGAAACTCGGGTATTTTCTGTTTTTGTACCATCGTCAAAATCAACTGAACCGTCAGATAACACCACTACGTTTTCTAATAGAGCATCACGTTTAATTGCACCGTAAATATCTGGCTCGGCTTCTTTTGAAAGATGAATAGTTTTTGCATAGCATCCACCTTCAAAGTTAAATACGCCGTCATCATCCCAACCGTGTTCATCATCACCAATCAGTTTACGCTTAGGATCTGTAGAAAGTGTGGTTTTACCTGTACCCGATAAACCAAAGAATATGGCAACATCTCCACTTTCACCAACGTTTGCAGAACAGTGCATAGAGGCGATGCCTTTAAGAGGAAGGAAGTAGTTCATCATAGAGAACATCCCTTTCTTCATTTCACCACCGTACCAAGTACCACCAATTAACTGAATGCGTTCAGTTAAATTAAATGCAACAAAGTTCTCTGAATTCAGCCCTTGTGCTTTCCAATTTGGATTTGTACATTTCGCACCGTTCATCACAATAAAGTCTGGTGTAAAATTCACCAACTCTTCTTGTTCAGGACGAATAAACATATTCTTAACAAAATGCGCCTGCCAAGCCACTTCCGTGATGAAACGAACTTTTAAGCGAGTGTCTGCGTTGGCACCACAAAAAGCATCAACAACAAACAATCGTTTGCCTGATAGTTGTTCAGTAACTAATGATTTTAAATCAGCCCAAACCTCTTGAGATAACGGCTTATTATCATTTTTACCTTTACCCTGATCAGCCCACCAAACTGTGTCACGGGTTATATCATCACGAACAATGTATTTATCTTTCGGAGAACGTCCAGTGAAAATACCAGTATCAACGGCAATAGCACCTAATGAAGTTAAGGTGCCACGCTCATAACCTGTTAATTCAGGTTTAGTTTCTTCATCAAATAACAGCTCATAGCTAGGGTTATAAACGATTTCACTAATGTCATGGATACCATATTGCTGGAGATCCTTTGGGGTAAGACCTTTAACGCTCATAGTTTTGCTCCTGATAAATAGACTTTTCTATGAACAATATTAAGGTGTTACGATTTATTAACAGCGATTGTTATCAATATTTTGAAAATTTATAATTTTTTTATGTTCAGAACGAGAGCTAATGCACAAAACTACAGTAAAATTGTTGAATAAAAAAGGGTGCAAAATAGCACCCTTCTTATAATATCACCTTGCTAAATCGAATCAGTGCAATTCTGACTTATCTAACTTATTGATATTCTTAATATCATCCTCATTGAAGATGTAGTGTGTACCACAATACTCGCATTCCATATCAATATTTCCTTGTTCTTGCAACAGGTGATTCACATCTTCTTCTGACAATGTTACTAATGTATCTTCACATCTTTCTCGAGAACAAGTACAACGAAATTCAACACGTTGAGGCTCATAAAGCGTCACATCTTCTTCATGATATAAACGATGCAATATCTCTTTAGTATCAAGAGCAAACAGCTCTTCTGCTTTTATCGTATGGGTCAGTTGGGTCAATAATTCAAAATGTTCCGCAGTCTGTTCTACGGAGTGTTCTTCAGTAGCGGGTAGCACTTGCAATAGCATACCAGCCGCTGCGGCTTTACCCGCTTGCATACCACTACGAATGAAGACTTGAGTAGGTAACTGCTCAGACTGTTTAAAATAGTTATCAATACAAGCTTCTATGGTTTCACCATCAAGGGCAACAATCCCCTGATAACGTTCACCTTTTTTAGGTGTAACAGTGATAACCATAAAACCATTACCGATCATCTCTTTTAGTGTACTTCCTGCTTTAACATCTTCTTCGCCAACGCGTGCAACACCACGCATTTGTTGGTTGTTATTACCATTAATTACGACCAAACGAACAGGACCATCACCTTGTAATTGAACCGTAATATCTCCTTCAAATTTAAGCGTTGCTGTTAACAAACTTGTTGCAACGAGTAAATCACCCAGAAGACATTGAACTGGCTCAGGATAATGATGATTTTCTAACATTGATTGATAGGTTTCAGTCACATTGACTATTTCACCGCGTACCGCGTTTTTTTCAAATAAAAAACGTGATAAAGAGTCTTTTTTAGACATAATTTTCTCTCATTTCAGGGAGTCGGTTAATCCGACTCTTGTAAATTTGTCTGTTTGAAGCGAAGTAAGGTGCGTCTTTCCTTTTTATCAGGACGACGTTCAGGATGAGGCATTGTTAACGCATTCATTTTCCTTGCTAGAGCAATTTTTTCTCTTTTAGCAATACTCTCTGGCGTTTCGCAATACAGTGCCTGTGCTTGTGTAGCACCTTGTCGCTGTGCACTTACCATTAAAATGGTTACCGTCCGTTCATCATTACCTTGTCGTAGACGTATTTCAGCACCGACTTCAACGGTTTTACTCGGCTTACCTCGCACACCATTGTAATGGACTTTACCGCCCTCAATCATCGTGCGTGCGATAGCTCGTGTTTTATAAAAACGTGCAGCCCAAAGCCATTTATCTAAACGGACACCGCTTTCTTGCGATAGTTGACTCATCCTTTCTCCTTAAGCTTCTTTGTGAAGGCGATAGTGATAACACATAGCCTTCCACAACAAAGTGCTTACTGAGGAGGGCGATAAAAACAGTGCTCGTAATAGAGGCTGATTTTATTCATGCGTTGGTTATTATGTCGCCGACGCCGGATGATAAGAAATAGGTTCAACATAAGGAACCCTATAGCAACGAGTAATAATAACGTATTACCGATATAATATAACATCGTCATTGAGTCTGGCAGGCTATGCAAAAAGATCTGTAAAGTGCCATTCGCATCAACAACCATTCCGGTGATAACACCACCAGTATCAAAAGGTGTATGTAATAAAATATCTGATAAACGTTGAAGTTCTCGCCATTGTTCTAGCGGGGTTGGTTCAAATACAGAATTTGAATTTGACGCGTAATCAACGAGCTGCTTTCTTTCATCACTGATTAACAGCACACCTCCTGGTGGAGGGCTATTTAACAGTATTGCGGCTTTATCTATTTCTCTATAGATAAAAGAAGATGTGGTGGTGTCGATGAGCTTTTCCAAGGCCTCAGCACTAACTGCACGTAATAAAACATTGGTACCCGTCAATTTGCCACTTTCTGCTCGTTGTACTAACGCTGGCCAATCATTGACGTTACTTAAATTAACCAACGCCATTTTAAGCCGAATACATTCATTTTCTCTTGGGCATAAATCTTGTGTTTTCAATATAATTCCATCGAAATTATCTAAAAGATTCATACCCGATTTGGTAATTGCTTGTCCTAAACTTGGGTTCACCCGATTATTAGAAATAGGATGTAGTTGTTCTTCAACCGTATGCAGTAAAGCCGCTGCTTTTTCTATCGTACTTGATTCTGGCATTGGCATCGGATTACTGTTATTCCAATAAATTCCTGAACAATCAAAGGGAGCAAAAATTGTTTTATTATTTTTACTTGAAAGGTTAGGCGGCATATAGCACATCCCTACCCCTTTAGCCTGAATAATATCACCCACATGCAATGTCGTGGTTTCCAACTCTGTAAAATTTGTCACTAAATGAGGTTCGGTATCTTTCAACCATGAAAAACTTAATTTCATAGAAAGAGAAAGGGGTTGATAAAGATACAACATCACAATAATAAAAAGACTCCATAAAACGAAAATAATATTTTTAATATAACGTTTATATGGATAATTTTTTTCTTCATCATGCAAAGAAAGATAGCTACCTTGCTTTATTACATGATGATTAGGATACATTTCTAAATAAGTAACTTTATCAATATCATTTTGGATATAAGGCTCCCAATGTGGGGGATAAACAAGATCAATACCCCCTAAAGAGATATTTTTAACTTGCCCATGATCAAAGTTACCAAAAAGCCCCCAACGCTTTAAACGACCTTTAAAACAGTGAACTTCTTGTTTACGTGGTTTAATGAGTGGTCGGTGAATGAGAAATATTCCGAGAAGAAAAAAGGCACCACCAGTTGCTAAAATCAAAGGGAGAAAAACTTGGGGCATCATCAATGCTGTTAGCCATAATGTCAGCCCAATACAAACAAAAGAGCCATCCCAAAAGCCTGATGAATTATGTAATCGGTACTCTTCGTTAGTTTCTTCACGGATCTGCAATAAATGGGCTGCATCACCCTCATTTTTTTGAATGGTTGATGAACCATTTGCCAATATAGGTTCTGAAAGTTGTTTTAGGCTTAATGCAGAAAAATGTGATTTCTCATCTTTTAAAAAGTGCCCATTAACACCCACAACAATAGGGATTGATGGGGTACAAACAACATCTAAAACATTCTCTTGTTGGAGATAAGGGACTAATAAAGGGGGAATATGAATTTCTACGGCATCAATATAATAGCGCCAATGGTTTAACCCTTCGGCAGAACCAGCAAATCGATTAACGATATTGCGTAATGTCGTCACCACCTCGCCTTTGGCGGGTATTTCAGGAAAGTTTTGTAATGAATAACCCGAAGAAAAATCTGATGTACCAAAATAAGATAAATAATCAGCAATAAGCCCATAATCATCTGGGGTAAGTTTACGATGAGTGGGTTTTGCAAGCGAGGGAAGATGATGTGAGTCATCAAGCCGCCTTCTTTTAAAGAATAGAAAGGCGGCCATTATAAATAGGCTAATCATAAAGATAGCCAATATAATGACTGATAATCTCATTTTTTCCCCATGCTTATACTGATGCTGCGTAATAACAATAACAAAATTGAAACCCTGCCTAACATAAGGCAATTCCTATTCTTTTGTTCTATTTTTTATTTAAATACAATAGATTATATTTTTGTAGTCGCGTTATAATTTATAACTCTTATCAATTTTATATCCGCCTACTGCGCTATCTTCAATTAAAATAGCGAATCAATAAATAATAATATTCTCAAAAAATCAATCAATAACTGGGTGTAGTAGCGGAGTGTACTCAATTTTCCCTTAAAAGCTAAATCTAATTGTTAGATTTATTTTGTCATTAATGTGTTAAATTCGGGTTAATCTCTTTTATTGTCAGGGGCTGTTATGAACCAACTAAAAAAACCAAATATACTTAATATTGATAACATTGCCCGTTCTCGATTATTTCAGATCCAATCCGTTAATCTGGAATTTAGTAACGGGGAAAAACGTATTTACGAGCGTATGAAACCCGCTAATCGTGAAGCGGTGATGATTGTTCCAATTATTGATGATCACCTTATTCTTATTCGTGAATATGCTGTTGGTATCGAAAGCTATGATTTTGGTTTTCCTAAAGGAGCGATTGATCCAGGCGAAAATGCAATTCAAGCAGCTAACCGAGAACTCAAAGAAGAAATTGGTTATGGTGCCCACTGTTTAACTGAAATTGCAAAACTCTCTATGGCTCCTTCTTATTTTTCTAGCAAAATGAATATTGTTATTGCTGATAATCTTTATCCAGAACAACTTGAAGGTGACGAGCCAGAACCATTGATCCAAGTTCGTTGGCCTATCGCAAAAATGATGGATTTACTCGATCACCCAGATTTTACTGAAGCACGCAGTGTCAGTGCGCTATTTCTAGCTCATCGTTTTTTACAAAAACAGCAATAGTAAGAAACTAAAAAGCCGGATTATTACATCCGGCTTTTTAACTAGATTAATTAAAATAACTCATTAGATTCGCCGTTATCTTCAAAAATCTGTGTACCCACTTCGTTTTTTGCTCTTTCCGTTGGTTGTGTTCCTTCAATAAAATATTCTTTCATTGAAGGGCCATCGCCAGCCAACTTACCTGTTTTCCTATCAATTTGAACTGCAACGATACCTTCTGGTGCTGGCATCATATTCACAGGAACACCATCAAGTGCGACTTTCATAAAGTCATTCCAAATAGGTTGTGCGGTTTTAGCGCCCGCCTCTCCGCCACTTGCTGCAGTGCGCCCTAAATTACGACTGCTATCATCAAAACCAATCCATGCGGTTGCGACAATATTGGCACCATATCCAGAGAACCATGCGTCTTTAGAGCTATTTGTGGTACCTGTTTTGCCACCAATATCTTGTCGTTTCAGATCACGCAAAGCTCGCCATCCTGTTCCCGACCAACCCGGTTCACCAACAAGGTTCGTTCTTAATGCATCATGCATTAAGAAGGCAAGAGGTGTACTGATAACATGAGGTGCATATTGGCTTTCTTGTACTGTTTCAGCTAATGGTGCAGCTTCTAACTCAATGTCTGGTGCCACATTTGAAGGCTGAGCGGCTCTAGATTGCGCTACATTTTCCATGTAATCATCAGATAATGCGATAGAACGATTGGTATCACCATAAATAACTGGAATATCGGTGCATTCAGGACAGGCGATTTTAGGTTTAGCGGTAAATAACACTTCACCTTCAGCGTTTTCAATACGTTGAATAAAGTAAGGCTCGATTAAATAACCACCATTAGCCATAACGGCAAAACCACGAACCATCTGCATTGGCGTAAATGACGGAGAACCTAATGCTAACGACTCAGTTCTATCGATATTTTGATTAGGAAAGCCAAATCGTAATAAGTAATCAGCGGCATAATCCACCCCCATTGCACGCATGGCTCGTACCATAACAACGTTTTTAGACTGACCTAATCCTTGGCGTAAACGAATAGGCCCCGCATAGGTTGGAGGTGAGTTTTTAGGACGCCAATCGGTGCCCGCACCTGCATCCCATCGACTAATAGGTAAGTCATTAAGAAGCGTTGATAAGGTTAAACCTTTATCTAATGCTGCTGCATATAAGAAAGGTTTAATATTTGAACCGACTTGACGTAATGATTGAGAAACACGGTTAAATTTACTTATCTCAAAATCAAAACCACCAACCAGCGCAATGATACTGCCATCAAGCGGATTCAATGCAACAAAAGCCGCATTTACACCTGGTAGTTGCCCTAAAACCCAGTTATTTGCATTATCTTGGCGAACCCATATTTGCTCACCCGCATGAACAACTGCATCTACTTTAGACGGTGTAGCACCTTGAGATGTATCAGAAATAAATTTACGCGCCCAACGTACTGCTTTTAAATCAAGCGAAATGGTGTCACCGTTTTTTAATACAACGTTGGCTTCTTTAGCATCAGCCGATAACACAACGGCAGGAATAAGCGGACCATAAGTCTGAATTCCTTTTAATTTTTCGCTAATTGCTTTGCTATCCCAAGGCGTTTGCCCTGCACTCCAAAGTACTTCTTGTGCTCCGCGATAACCATGACGCATATCATAATCAATAACGTTATCTCGTAACGCTTTTTCTGCTGAAAGCTGATCTTTTCGTATCACTGTGGTGTAGATTTTATAGCCATCAGTATAAGCATTTTCACCATAGCGTTCATACATTTCCATTCTAACCATTTCAGTCAAATATGGCGCAGAAAAATCAATTTGAGGTGCATGATATTTAGCAACAATAGGTTCTGCTTTAGCACTCTCATACTGTGCTCGAGTAATATAGTTCTCTTCAAACATACGTTGTAAAACAATATTACGTCGTTTAAATGCACGATCATAAGAATAGAGAGGATTTAGCGTAGAAGGCGCCTTAGGTAACCCTGCAATCACTGCCATCTCACTTAAGCTAAGATCATGTACACTTTTACCAAAATAGACATAAGCAGCAGCTCCCACCCCATAAGCACGGTTACCAAGATAAATTTTATTGAGATAAAGCTCTAAAATTTCATCTTTAGTTAACTCTTTTTCAATACGAATAGCTAAGAACGCTTCTTTAACTTTTCGCATTAATTTCTTTTCTGGTGTTAAAAAGAAATTTCGAGCTAATTGCTGTGTAATCGTACTAGCACCTTGTGATGCTTGTCCTGAGGTTAACGCGACCATTACCGCACGAGAAATACCTATTGGATCAATACCATGGTGTTCACGAAAACGAGTATCTTCTGTCGCAATAAAAGCATTAATTAACTGAGGTGGCATTTCCTGCAACGTCAGAGGTAAACGGCGCTTTTCACCGTATTGTGCCATCAACTCTCCGTCTGCACTAAAAACCTGCATTGGGGTTTGTAGACGAACATCTTTTAATGTTGCTACATCTGGAAGCTCAGGCTCAACATACTTATACATACCGTATATCGAGGCTGCTCCCAAAATTATGCAAGCAAAAACGAAGATGAAAAAATATTTTAAGAACTTCACCTTAAATTTCCCATGTAATGTGGATTGGGCAGTTTATAAACAAACAGTGCGTAGTATAAAGGTAACGCCTTACTGAAAATAGGCTGTTACGAATTCAATCGATATGGATATCATTTATGAAAACACTCAATCACCAGATTGGTATTGAAATTAATATCAATTATATCAATGCAGTATTGGTCTCACAGCAAGATAGACGATGGAAAATCAATGCATTTTGGCAATTCCTTTTACCTTTTAATAACAATATAGATCATTTAAAATTAAGAAATATCTTAAGGCCTTGGCGACAAACATTACCTCCCATCAATAATGTTACTGTCTCACTGCCTGATATTTATGAAAGTTATCATACTATTCCTTTACCTAACCCTATTTCTCTTACACCAGCGGCGTGTTATCGGTTAGCTCAACTACATGCAACATCGCATACACAAACAACCAAAACAGTGGTTAATTATGATTATCGGCAAAATAATCAAAATCTCGCCATTCATTTGTATCCTAAAAATCCTATTGACCACTATATTGCGTTATTTTCTAGCTTAAATTTAGCAATATCTGCCATCGACACGCCTGCTTGTTCATTACGTTATTTAGCGTCTTATCTTGGCTTACCCTCTGATTGCACACTTATTTATTGTGAAGATAAAAAAATGTATTGGGTTTCATCCGATGAAAATATGCCGCATTACGGCACACTTTATTATGAAAATGAGAGAGCACAAGAAATCTCTTTTCATCAACTAGCAAAGAAATATCAATGGCAGCGAGAACAATGCTATTTCGCTGGCGATAATTCACATAATTTTAGCCATCTTATGCCTATTTGGCCTGATATTACGAACCCTCTTTTTCAAAAAGTAACACAAAAAAAAGAACTTCCACTTATCGCATTAGGATTAGCATTACGCCCTTGGGAGGAATTATGTATCAAGTAAATTACCTTCCTTGGCGCAGTTCTTTTATGAGCAAAAAAGCCCAAAACTGGCTTTATCAAACCTTATCACTTATTGTTATTAGTATAATTACTTGTAGTTATTATACTAATCACTTAGCAAAAAAATCACATTTACTCACAACACTACAACGCCAATATCAATACCAAGAAGCTTTGCTTACTCAACATATTGCTGAGCGCCATCAAGAAAAAGAACGAACAGAATTAGATTATCAGCACTACTGGTTACACTATCAAAATTGGTATCGCTACTTACGCTATATCACTTTTTTTCAATCTATAGAAACCTGCTTGCCTACAACAGGCTGGATAAGCCAATTTTCAGAGATGGATAATAAACTCTCTTTGCATTTGATCTTACCTTATGAACAATCACTTTTACTGATGTCATATTTTTATCACCACCCTATGCTTTCTGTGCTGACACTAAATACATTACAAAAAAGTGTCACTCAGCCAGCACATACAGAGCTATTTTTTAATGGTGATTGGGATACAGATAACTACAAAAAAACAGATAATAAGGGGAGAGAAAAACAGGAAGAAGGAAACAGCGATGACTAACTTTCGGTGGGCACAATATCTTGTCTTTCTCCCTTTTTGGAAAAAATTAGTATTGAGCTTTTTTGCTCCAATGAGTATTGGCTTTATCAGCTGTACCTTTATATTTGCTAACTATCTTCAACAAATAGAAATACAACAAGCAGCAATAACACAAAGTCAAACACGTATTAAACAATATCGAACAACATTAGATAATATGCCTTCTATTAGTTCATTAAAGGCATTACAAAATGACTATCATATCCCTTTCAACTCAATTTCTGCCGATGAGCGACTACAACAAGTATTAAATAAACATCAATTTATTCCTGATAGTTGGGAGCGCGATAACAATACCTTTTATAAACTTCGCTTCACACTCTCTTATTCACGATTTCTAATGTTATTAGAACATGTTAGCCAAGTGGGATTTTCTCTTTCTTCCATTAATGTTATACCAATAAATTCCCTAATACTTTCAGTACAACTTCACTTAATCGATCTAAACCAACCAATATCAACCTTATTATTGAGTGAAAAATCATGAAATTTTTATTTTCTTTCTTTGCCTCATTATTGATAACTCATACTCTTTTTGCTGATGCTAGAGACCCTTTTTTTCCCGAAATAATTTCAGTATCAGTAGAAGAGAACCAAGTAAATAAAAAAATAGCAGAACAAAAAATAGAACCTAACAAGCGCCTACATAGGCGTATTTATCTATTAAATTATGCCAATGCTGAAGATCTTGCAGCTCAATTACACTCTGATGTAATACCTCTATTAAGCTCACAAGGGCGAGTTATTGCAGATATAGAATCAAATAGCCTTTCTATTATGGATGATGATGAAACGCTGTCTGAAATTGCAGATTGGTTAAAAATGAAAGATATGCCACAACAGCAAGTTCATATTACAGCATATATTATTAGCAGCAGTCAGGATGCATTAAACGAATTAGGTGTTCAATGGGGATTACAAACACCAAAACCTCTCGCTACAGAAAGTTTCCCTTCCACAGAAAATACCTCCACAGCATTATCATCGACGACGCATAACACTCTCAGAGCCCCTTCTCTTTCTGCATTATCCGTTCATCAAAATACTAAAAACCCTCTTCACTACCTCGCATTAAATATTGCGAGAATTAATGGTCGTCTATTAGAACTTGAACTCAGTGCACTAGAACAAGAAAAACAACTATCAATTATCGCAAGCCCTAGACTAACAGCGGCACATGAAAAAATGGCTTCGATTAAACAAGGAACAGAAATCCCTTATATCAGCAGTAATAATGAAATTACCAGAATACAATTTAAAGAAGCAGTATTAGGTATGGAAGTGACGCCAATCATTCAAAGAAACAAAAAAATTAGATTGATACTAAAAATTACGCAAAACACACCAGGTGTCACACTTGTTCAAGGGGGAAGTGAACATCTTTCTATCGATAAACAAGAAATTAGTACAGAAGTCATGATTAATGATGGTGAAACCTTAATGTTAGGAGGAATTTTCCAACAAAAACAACAAGAGCATGACGCAAAAATTCCGCTCTTATCGTCCATACCATTACTTGGGACACTTTTTAGCCACAAAAGAGAGCAACACAGTCGCCATGAATTGGTTATTTTTATTACACCCAAATTAATCTAATCTTTAGAACGATAAATAATTTAACTATAAAATACAACTAATTAAGTATTTTTATCTGCAATAAAATGAACTGCTATTCATTGTTTTTTCTTATAATCTCTATTTATAGATTTGACGCTGAGGACGATTTAGCTTACAAGGGTTAGCTAATTGAGTGAGCCTGAATTATCGCAACTATAATACGGATACATTTTATGCACTTCCTCTATTATTGGAGGCAGGGCTTTTTATATGTAATATTGATTGCCAGATGACTAAAAAGACAAAGTGATCAGATACAGTTTTCTGACTAAATTGTGTTAGAATCTCCGCATTGCCAACAAAGATGATTGATTTTTTTTAGTAGTATCTTGTTATGTACTGTAGGCAAAGGGATTTTTATCTTATGATGTCGCTTGCGACACCATGTAGTTATTTTATGGCGATCTACTGAAAAAACTCAATCTTGATATGAGAGTAGATAGAAACGTTATCAGGCGTGAATTAGATAGACACTCATAATTTCAGTTTAGGTCCCGTCGCTGAATGAATTTGGCGGGGCGGGTTATCATTAACGAATATCTTAGTAATACCAAAAACATGGCAGAGAAACGTAATATCTTTCTGGTTGGGCCTATGGGTGCCGGCAAAAGCACTATTGGTCGTCAGTTAGCTCAACAACTTAGTATGGAGTTTTATGATTCCGATCAGGAAATTGAGCGGCGTACAGGTGCGGATGTAGGTTGGGTATTTGATGTAGAAGGCGAAGAAGGCTTCCGTCAACGAGAAGAAAAAATAATCAACGAACTTACTGAAAAGCAAGGCATTGTGCTAGCAACAGGTGGTGGTTCGGTAAAATCGAGAGAAACCCGTAACCGACTATCTGCACGCGGTGTTGTTGTTTATTTAGAAACTAATATCGAAAAACAATTAGCTCGTACTCAACGTGATAAGAAACGTCCATTACTACAGGGTGTAGAACCTGTACGTGATGTACTAGAAACATTGGCTGAAGAACGCAATCCTCTTTACGAAGAAATTGCAGATATCACCATTCACACAGATGATCAAAGCGCAAAAATTGTTGCCAACCAAATCATTGAAATGTTAGAAAAAAACTAATATTCTCAGTAAATTAAGCAACAAATAAAGACGATAAAAGAAGGCTACTTTTATGGAAAGTATCGCTGTTACATTAGGTGAAAGAAGCTATCCCATTACCATTGCTTCTGGCCTTTTTCGCCAACCAGAAACATTTTTACCTTTAAAAGCGGGACAACAAGCGATGATAGTCACTAATGAGACTCTCGCGCCGCTTTATTTAGAAAGGGTAATGACTACCTTAAAAAACCAAGGTATTCTGGTAGATAGCGTAATTTTACCTGATGGTGAGCAGTATAAATCACTTTCTATAATGAATGACGTCTTTACTGCACTTTTAGAAAAAAATCACAATCGAGATACAACACTTATCGCTTTAGGTGGTGGTGTTATCGGTGACTTAACAGGCTTTGCAGCTGCAAGCTATCAACGTGGTGTACGTTTTATTCAGGTACCGACAACCTTACTTTCACAAGTGGATTCATCAGTCGGTGGAAAAACGGCGGTTAATCATCCACTTGGTAAGAATATGATTGGCGCTTTTTATCAACCAGCCTCTGTTGTTATCGATCTCGATTGTTTGACGACTTTACCCTCTCGAGAATTATCATCAGGTTTAGCTGAGGTTATCAAATATGGCATCATTCTAGATAAAGCATTTTTTATCTGGCTTGAAAATAATATTGATAAACTTTTAGCACTTGATCCTCAAGCTCTTGCTTATTGCATTCGTCGTTGCTGCGAAATTAAAGCTGATGTAGTCGCTGCCGATGAAAAAGAAACTAGCGGTTTACGTGCATTACTGAATCTTGGCCACACTTATGGTCATGCTATTGAGGCACATATGGGATATGGTGTTTGGCTACATGGCGAAGCTGTTTCTGCTGGCATGGTTATGGCAGCAAAAACAGCGCAGGCTCTTGGCCAATTCTCTCCTGAAGAAACGCAACGTGTTATTCAATTGCTTGAAAAAGCAAAACTTCCTGTTTCTGGCCCTAAAGAAATGCTTCCTGATGATTATTTACCGCATATGATGCGAGATAAAAAGGTTTCTGGTGGCAAATTACACCTTGTTTTACCAAAAGGTATCGGCCAATCAGAACTGCGAGCGGATATTTCTCGCGAACAGGTGCACAAAGCGATAACATCTTGCATTAATGCAAATTAAGCTCCCCATTACCTGACTAGAGAGAAACCAATTTATCTGTTTTAAGGATAATTCTGGTTAATATTGTCAAATGCAACGTTTCGTAAAAAGCGTTTCATCCTTATACTAATAGGTAATGGCTAAGGCTGAATAGATTATCTTCGCTTTTTGACGCTCTGACGGAGGGCATAATGGACGAGTTCAAACCTGAAAATGAAACAAAGAGTGATAACACACTCAAACCTGATACATCGGATAGACCCGAGCGTCGAACCAACCGACCGCGCAATAACCCATTAAAAAATGCTCGTTTTTCTGTATCCCGTCAGCAGATGATGATTGGTGTTGGGGTTCTTGTCTTAATTCTGTTGATTATTGCAATCAGTTCCGCATTAAAATCACCTGAAACAACTGAACCAACAAATCAGGCAAATACAGAAAGAAATATCGATCTTTCTCAGCAGCCATCATCCGTTACGCCAACAGAAAATACACCATCTTCACCACAAGAGATTTCTGGCCAGCCGATCCAACCGTCAACTGAGCCAACTCCGGCTCCAGCACAAAATTTACCACCGATGATTGACTCTCAAGGGCAACGAGTCGAATTACCAGGTGATATTGTTGATTCTTTAAATCAGCAACAACCAGGTATTAACCATGCCGTTAATCAACAACAACTTAATGCACAAAATCAGCCTCAAACACCGCAACCTGTAACTCCAGCTCCGGTTACCAAACCAACACAACAACCGGTGCAAAAACCTGAAGTGAAAGCACCAACAGTAAAACCAGTAACGCCACCAGCAACTCAACCAAGTAAACCAACGACAAAACCCGTCGTTTCAGGTCAATTATCTGCAGCTAATCTTGCGTCGATTCCAGCAACGAATTATACCTTGCAGTTAAGTGGTGCGAGTCGCCAAGACACTTTAGAAGCTTTCGCTAAAAAGAACTTAAATGGGAACTATACGATTTATAAGACCCAACGTAATGGTAACCCTTGGTATGTGCTCATCTATGGTAATTATCGTAATATAAGCGAAGCAAAACAGGCGGTTTCTTCATTACCAGCACCTGTTCAAGCGAAACAACCTTGGGTTAGACCGATGAAACATGTTCATCTAGACCTAAAAAAATAATTAAGACGAAGTTCACCGCTGATATGCTGTCTGAAACAGAGTACAATCGGCGACTCTGAAACGATTGAGAAATTTGGACGGCATGAAAAAAAAACGCGCATTCCTAAAATGGGCTGGTGGTAAGTATCCTTTGGTAGATGATATTAAACGTCATCTACCAGAAGGTAACTGTTTAATTGAACCTTTTATGGGTGCGGGTTCTGTTTTTTTAAATACAGAGTACGATTCATATATTCTTGCCGATATAAATAGCGATTTAATCCATCTCTATAACACGGTAAAACAGCATCCTGAAAAATTTATTAATGATGCTCGTTTGTTATTCACACCTCAAATGAACACAGCTGATGAATTTTATAAGTTAAGACAACGATTTAACTTATCCACAGATCCTTATCAGCGTAGTGTATTATTCCTCTATCTAAATCGTCATTGCTACAATGGGTTATGCCGATATAATTCAAGAGGTGAATATAATGTTCCTTTTGGGCGTTATAAAAAACCTTATTTTCCAGAAACTGAATTGAACTGGTTTTCTGAAAAAGCACAAAAAGCCATTTTTATTTGCCAAAGCTATTCATCTACCATGACAAATGCGCCTGATGGGTCGGTCATTTACTGTGATCCCCCTTATGCTCCACTGTCACCAACAGCAAACTTTACGGCATATCACACGAATAGTTTTAGTTTTCAAGAGCAAGAACATCTCGCTCAACTTGCTTCAATGCTGGCTTACGAGAGACAGATACCCGTGTTAATATCAAATCACGATACTACTTTAACCAAAGAGTGGTATGCCGATGCTAAAGAGCTACATAGTGTGAAAGTCAGAAGAACAATTAGTAGCAACACACTCGCTCGTAGCAAAGTGAATGAATTACTTGCCTTATATAAATAATTGTTAACACCTCCCGACAATGGGAGTGTTGTCAGGAGAATGCGATGAAAGACTTTCTGATTGCCCCTTCTATTTTATCGGCTGATTTTGCTCGTCTTGGTGAAGATACAGACAAAATACTTGCTGCTGGTGCCGATGTTGTCCACTTTGATGTGATGGATAACCATTATGTGCCAAATCTCACCTTTGGTGCTCCTATTTGTAAAGCCCTGCGCAAGTATGGCATTACCGCACCTATTGATGTCCATCTAATGGTAAAACCGGTTGATCGCATCATCCCTGATTTTGCAGAGGCTGGCGCAACTTATATTTCGTTTCACGCAGAAGCCAGCGACCATGTTGATCGCACTATTCAATTAATTAAAGATTGTGGCTGTAAAGCGGGCCTCGTCTTTAATCCTGCAACACCATTAAGCTATCTTGATTATGTAATGGATAAACTCGACCTTATTCTTATCATGTCGGTTAACCCTGGATTTGGTGGCCAATCCTTCATTCCAAACTCTCTCGATAAATTACGCCAAGTTCGTAAAATGATTGATGATGGTGGTTATGATATTCGTTTAGAGATTGATGGTGGTGTGAAGGTAGATAATATCGCTGAAATTGCACAAGCAGGTGCAGATATGTTCGTGGCTGGCTCCGCTATCTTTAACCAACCAGACTATAAGCATGTTATAGATAACATGCGCCGTGAATTAGAAAAGGTATCGTAATGACTGATAAAAAACTCAAAGGTATTCGTGCTATCGCCTTTGATCTTGATGGCACATTGACTGACAGCGCTGTAGGTTTAACAGAAGCAACAGATTATGCATTACAATCAAAAGGCTTTCCTCCTGCTGGTAAACATAATGTCACAATATGGGTAGGTAATGGCGTTGATATGCTGTTAACCCGTGCTTTGCATCATTCTGGCGTTGAGAAAGTCACTGATAGCTTATTAAAAGAGATGCGTGACCTATTTGACGAACATTATGCGACTTCAGTGAAAACTGGCAGTGACCTTTTCCCTCACGTAAAAGAAACGCTTGAAACACTATTTGCTCAAGGTATTCCTCTGGGTATAGTCACGAATAAACCCTCACCATTTATCGCTCCACTGCTACAACAATTAGAGATCGAAAAATATTTCTCTATGATATTAGGTGGTGATGATGTCAAAGAAAAAAAACCACATCCAGCACCATTATATTTAACAATGGGTACTTTTGGTGTTAAAAAGGAAGAACTTCTTTTTGTTGGGGATTCTCGCAACGATATTATCGCAGCCCAAGAAGCGCAATGTCCTTGTGTTGGTCTGACATACGGTTACAACTATGGCGAACCTATTGCAGACAGCAAACCAGACTTTACTCTTGATAATTTTGCTGACTTGCTTTCTATCCTCGACATCTCGCCAATGACAACTGTGGAACAGAATTAAGATGACGACTTCAGTAGAAAAAACGGCTCACAAGCCGATAGTATTCAGTGGTGCACAACCCTCAGGTGAATTAACTATTGGTAACTATATGGGTGCATTACGTCAATGGGTACAAATGCAAGATGATTATGACTGCATTTACTGTATCGTCGACCAGCATGCCATTACTGTTCGCCAAGATCCTAAAGAACTAAGAAAGAGAACCTTAGATACTTTAGCGCTTTATCTTGCTTGTGGTATTGATCCTGAAAAAAGTACCATCTTTGTTCAGTCTCATGTTCCACAACATGCACAACTAAGCTGGGCACTAAACTGCTATACCTACTTTGGTGAATTGAGCCGAATGACTCAATTTAAAGATAAATCAGCACGCCACGCAGAAAACATTAACGCGGGTCTATTTGATTACCCTGTATTGATGGCGGCAGATATTCTTATTTACCAAACGAATCAAGTTCCGGTTGGTATTGACCAAAAGCAACACCTTGAATTGAGTCGTGATATTGCACAGCGTTTTAATGCTATTTATGGTGATATTTTCACTGTGCCAGATCCTTTTATTCCGAAAGGTGGTGCTCGTGTTATGGCACTGCAAGATCCGACCAAGAAAATGTCTAAGTCTGATGATAACCGTAATAACGTTATCGCATTGCTTGAAGATCCCAAAGCAGCCGCCAAAAAAATCAAACGCGCAATGACAGATTCTGAAGAACCACCTCGTGTTATTTACGATCTTGAAAATAAAGCAGGTGTTTCTAACCTGTTAGATATTTTAGCTGGCGTAACAGGCAAAACGATCCCTGAGTTAGAAGCTGAATTTGAAGGCCAAATGTATGGTCATCTAAAAGGTGCTGTCGCTGATGCTGTTTCAGAGATGCTAACCAATATTCAAGAGCGTTTTAATACTTTCCGTAATGATGATGTTTTACTGAATAAAATCATGAAAGAAGGTGCAGATAAAGCCAAAGCTCGTGCCCAAGCAACACTAGATAAAGTGTATGACGCAATAGGATTTATTGCTCATCCGTAATATTGACTCAAAAGGCCAGATATCATTTCTGGCCTTTTTTATTTCACGCTTTTTTAAACAGTCGTCTATCAAAACTCTCAATACTTTGGTTTTGCAATCGTAACTGCATTGTCTTACTCCAACTGGCAGATAGCCCTGCTGCGCTTAATAAACGTCGATAAAGCTCTTCATCAAATGGCATATGAAAGGCGATAGAAATTGCTTCTTTAACAGAAACATCGCTATTTCTAGACACCAAAACCAGTGGATGATGACTTCCTGTTTCGCCAGTACCAATAACTCGATAAAGCCAGCCACAATAGCCACTATCTTGCATAATTTGTGAAAAATTACTGACATCCGTTACTGTATTTAACTTGTAACAAGGCGAACGCGGTTGGGTGACTTGAATAAAAGTATTGCCCCATTGGTAAACATCACCAATAAAAACATTCTCTTCCGTCATGCCAACGGTTGAAATATTTTCACCGAAAGCAGGAGCATTACAAAAATCTGCTAACTCAGGAAATTGTTCAGACCAATACAGATAGTGTTCTTGAGGATAATGGCACAATGCGCGATCAGGCCCGCCATGAAAGGCTTTTTCTGCTTGTTCATCTCCAATTAATCCAATAGGCGTTAATTGAATATTACCATCCACCAGCCTTTTTGTGATCGCACTGGTAAATCCATTGGATATTGTTGTGATATTGCCAATAAAAACAGCGGGTAAATAGCGCATAATTCACTACCTAAACAAAAAGAGTAACCCATAGTAAATGATAGTGGCGTCAATAAACAATGCCGACAAAAGTCGGCATTGAAAAATCAGAAGAGAAAAGAAAAATTACGCTTTGCTCTGATAACGTTTTTGCGCTTCATCCCAGTTAACAACTGACCAGAAAGCTTTGATGTAATCTGGGCGACGGTTTTGATATTTTAAGTAATATGCATGCTCCCAAACATCTAAGCCAACAATAGGATAACCAGATGCGCCAGCTAACTCTTCACCCATTAATGGACTATCTTGGTTTGCAGTAGAAACAACGGCTAATTTGCCATCATCTTTAAGTACCAACCAAGCCCAACCTGAACCAAAGCGACTTGCAGCTGCTTTTTCAAAGAGTTCTTTAAATGCATCTACGCTACCAAAATCACGTTCGATAGCATCTTTTAAAGAACCTTGCAGTTGAGTACCTAATTTTAGCCCCTTCCAAAACAAAGAATGGTTAGAGTGGCCGCCTGCGTTATTACGTAAAAATGTACGTTGATCAGCTGGAACTTTATGTAAATTTTTAACTAATTCATCAATATCTAAACCAGCGAGTTCTGGTAATTTTTCTAATGCTGTATTGGTGTTATTCACATAAGTTTGATGATGTTTAGTATGGTGAATTTCCATTGTACGTTCATCAAAGTGTGGCTCTAATGCATCATAAGCATAAGGAAGTGCAGGTAATGTATAGCTCATATTAATCTCCAGTGCTGTTTTATATTCGATCACACCATGTGACTTATCTTTCTCATTATAGTTAAAAAAACGCTAATGAAAATCATTATCATATCCATATTATTTTTGTGGTTTTTTATACCGCACTGTCCGATTCATTTTCATAGCATATTATTTCAATTTAAAAGCATTTCAATAAATCAAAACGCTATTAAACAAGAAAAAAGTAGATAAATCATATGCCACTTGCTTTAGCACTAATTGATCACACCATGAAAACCACTTCCATTATTTCGTGATCTTCTGCGCAAAAAAGAAACAATGTTTATTTACCCTCTTTTGTTAACCACTTTTTGACATAATATTAACAATAGTGAGGAGAACTACTATGACAAAAATAAATCAACATCATATTCCTGCTAACATTGCAGAACATGCCCTGATCAATAAAGAGCAATACCAAAAAGATTATGCATTATCCATCAAAAACCCAGAGGCCTTTTGGGCAGATAAAGGGAAAATTATTGACTGGATAACACCCTATACTGTGGTAAAGAACACTTCATTTGACCCTGGTCATGTCCGCATTCGCTGGTTTGAAGACGGGCAACTAAATATTAGCCAGAACTGCCTTGATCGCCATCTGAAATCCCGAGCAGATCAAGTTGCTATTATTTGGGAGGGAGACTCACCTAATGAGTCGAAAAAAATCACTTATCGACAACTTCATCAAGATGTTTGCCAATTCGCTAATGTATTAAAAAATTTGGGTATTAAGAAAGGCGATGTAGTGGCTATTTATATGCCAATGGTACCTGAGGCTGCGGTTGCCATGTTAGCCTGTACCCGTATCGGTGCCATTCACTCTGTTATTTTTGGTGGATTCTCACCAGAAGCCGTTGCTGGTCGTATTATTGACTCAAAAGCAAAGCTCGTTATCACCGCAGATGAAGGATTACGTGCAGGTCGAGCAATTCCATTAAAGAAAAATGTCGATGACGCTTTAAATCATGCTGATATCCCACCGATTAGTCATGTCGTTGTTTTTCGCCGCACAGGACACACAGATCAGTGGATTGAGGGGCGTGACTTATGGTGGGATGAAACCATTAAAGGTGTAAACACCGAATGCGATGTGGAAATTATGGATGCTGAAGATCCGCTATTCATTCTGTATACATCAGGTTCAACAGGAAAACCAAAAGGTGTATTGCATACCACGGGTGGTTATCTGGTTTATGCCTCAATGACATTTAAATACACTTTTGATTATCATGAAGGTGAAATCTATTGGTGTACTGCTGATGTTGGTTGGGTAACAGGGCATAGTTACCTACTTTACGGCCCGCTTTCTAATGGAGCCACAACGGTGATGTTTGAAGGCGTTCCTAACTATCCGTCTGTCAACCGAATGGCTCAAGTGGTTGATAAACACCAAATCAATATCCTTTACACTGCACCAACTGCAATCCGCGCTTTAATGGCTGAAGGTGATAAAGCAATAGAAGGCACTCAGCGCACATCACTACGCATCTTAGGCTCTGTAGGTGAACCTATCAACCCAGAGGCTTGGGAATGGTTCTATCAGAAGATGGGACGCAGTCAGTGCCCTATTGTAGATACTTGGTGGCAAACTGAAACAGGTGGTTTTATGATAACGCCATTGCCAGGTGCAATGGATTTAAAACCAGGCTCAGCAACACGCCCATTCTTTGGTGTGCAGCCCGCTATTGTCGATAATATGGGCGAAATTCAAGAAGGTGCTTGTGAAGGTAATTTAGTTATTGTTGACTCATGGCCAGGCCAAGCAAGAACACTCTTTGGTGATCACGACCGCTTTGAACAGACCTATTTTTCCACATTCAAAGGAATGTATTTCTCTGGTGACGGCGCTCGCCGTGATGAAGATGGTGATTACTGGATAACAGGACGTGTTGATGACGTACTTAATATTTCAGGCCATCGTCTAGGTACAGCAGAAATAGAATCTGCACTTGTTGCTCACCCTAAAATTGCAGAAGCTGCCGTGGTAGGTATTCCTCATAATATTAAAGGGCAGGCGATTTATGCCTATGTCACTTTAAATCATGGCGAAGAACCGACTCCTGAACTTTACGCTGAAGTCCGTAACTGGGTACGTAAAGAGATAGGACCAATAGCGACTCCCGATATCCTTCATTGGACAGATTCCTTACCCAAAACTCGTTCAGGAAAAATAATGCGTAGGATCTTACGTAAAATTGCTTCTGGCGATACAACCAATCTCGGAGATACCTCAACACTCGCTGATCCTGGTGTTGTAGATAAACTGTTAGAAGAAAAACAGTCTCTGTCACTAACAGCTTAATGTTCTATTAAAAGCCACTCATTTAAAGGTGGCTTAATAAAAAGAGTTTCTCATTAAAACTACGCGCAAAGGCATTTCGATGCCTTTGCTAGGCTGTCTCACCTAAAAATCATGAAATGCGGGGATTTACGCCTCTAAGTCATGTGATAAACCAAACAATTATATAGAGGAGAACTCTGATGAATTCTAATATTTATCAAGAGATAGAAGATAACCCTCGCTTTAAAGAACTGGTTAGAAAACGTAGTCGTTTTTCATGGACACTCTCTATTATCACGCTGGCAATGTATGTCTCTTTTATATTACTTATTGCTTTCTACCCACAATGGCTAGCAACCCCACTTTATGAGGGATCTTATATAACAAGGGGAATTCCTATTGGAATTGGTTTAATTGTTGCTTCATTCGTACTCACTGGCATTTATGTTATCAGGGCGAATACTGAGTTTGACAAATTAACGACTGAAATCATTCGTGAGGTAGAAAAATGAGAAAGCTACTCTACGTTATAAGTCTATTTATGCTTTCATCAACATTGAGTTATGCCGCAGCAATTACTGAAAGTGGTGAAAAGCAACCTATGAATATTCAGGCAATTATCATGTTTCTGATATTTGTAGGATTAACTCTATATATTACTTATTGGGCCTCAAAGAGAACGCGCTCACGCTCTGATTATTATACTGCAGGTGGCAAAATAACTGGATTTCAAAATGGGATGGCTATTGCGGGCGATTTTATGTCAGCAGCCTCTTTTTTAGGTATCTCTGCTCTGGTTTATACTTCAGGCTATGATGGTTTAATTTATTCGATAGGCTTTCTCATTGGCTGGCCTATTATTTTATTTATTATTGCTGAACGATTACGTAATTTAGGTCGTTACACATTTGCCGATGTTGTCTCTTATAGATTAAGTCCTAAACCAGTCCGAACACTCTCTGCTGTTGGATCGCTTGTCGTTGTTGCACTTTATCTTATTGCTCAAATGGTGGGTGCAGGTAAGTTAATCGAGCTTCTTTTTGGATTAAATTACCATATTGCAGTGGTTCTTGTTGGTATCTTAATGGTGCTTTATGTTCTCTTTGGCGGGATGTTAGCCACCACATGGGTACAAATCATTAAAGCGATTTTATTACTTGCTGGCGCAACATTTATGGCGGTAATGGTAATGAAAGTCGCTAACTTCAATTTTAATACGCTATTTAAAGAAGCCGTCAATGTCCATCAAAAAGGCTTTTCTATTATGAGTCCAGGCGGGCTGGTGTCAGATCCTATATCTGCGCTTTCTTTAGGGCTAGCATTAATGTTTGGTACCGCAGGACTCCCTCATATCATCATGCGCTTTTTTACTGTTAGCGACGCTAAAGAAGCCCGTAAGAGTGTATTCTATGCAACAGGTTTTATCGGCTATTTCTATATTCTCACTTTTATTATTGGTTTCGGCGCTATCTTACTCGTTAGCCCTAATCCTCTGTTCAAAGATGCCGCTGGTGCTTTAATTGGTGGAACCAATATGGCAGCAGTTCATTTAGCAGATGCTGTTGGTGGTAATTTCTTTCTTGGATTTATCTCCGCAGTTGCTTTTGCCACCATTCTTGCCGTTGTTGCGGGACTAACTTTAGCGGGTGCTTCAGCTGTTTCTCATGACCTTTATGCCAATGTGATTAAAAACGGTAATGCGGATGAAAGAAAAGAGTTAAACGTCTCTAAAATTACCGTTGTTATTTTGGGAATTGTAGCTATTGGGCTAGGTATTCTGTTTGAAAAACAAAATATCGCCTTTATGGTGGGTCTAGCATTCTCTATTGCTGCAAGCTGTAACTTCCCGATTATTTTACTTTCGATGTATTGGAAAGGGTTAACCACCAGAGGTGCTGTTGCAGGAGGATGGTCTGGATTATTAATCGCAGTAACTCTCATGATTTTAGGTCCAACGATTTGGGTAAATATACTAGGTCATGAAAAACCTATTTATCCTTATGAATATCCAGCACTATTTTCTATGGTAATTGCTTTTGTTGTCTCATGGTTATTTTCTATCACAGATAAATCATCTTTGGGTCAGCAAGAAAAGATAAAGTTCCAAGCGCAATTTATTCGTTCTCAGATAGGACTAGGTATAGAAGAGGGTAAATCACATTAATAAGGATTAATTAGTCTTATCAAATTTGCAAAAAAGTGCTGACATTATTTAGCACTTTTTTGTTTTTATTAGCTATTACTACAATAGTGGCCTTTCTATAACTATTTTGGTTTTAAATTTAAATAATTAAACTTTTAAATACATATCTATACGATATTTTAAATAATAGTAATATTATTTATTAAATAATTATTATTTAAAATAAAAATCAATAAATTATCATTTTTAATAGACTTTCCGCTTTGTAAATATCACACAATTTATCCTCATAAAAAACCATAAATCACTGTAAAAAAATAGCTAAGATAACAATTTCAGATTCACTTTAGTCAATCAATACTTGTATTATCAAAAGGTAAATGGTTAACTTTTAGTCCATGTAAAAAAGGTGACAACTTTAAATAGACTATGCCCAAATTAACGAGTTACTTACTTTTGTTTATTTTATCTATAATGCCCGCAATGCTAGGGGGGCAACACTACATATTGAGCAAAAGTTTTATATCATCATAATGGGTTGGCTTATCATGCTAACATGCGGTGGTATTTATCACTCAATAATTGGAAAGGGTATTACCTTTATCATTAGTGCATTATGGTCTTTAAATCTCTCTATTTCTTTATTTTTTTATCGTGAGCATGATATTGCTTTTTCATCATCTATCGCAGAAACCTTTATTAATACAAATGGTAGTGAAACTGTAGGAATGCTTTCTTATAATAAGTATTATGTTTTATTTTATATTGGTATTTTTGTAACTTATTTTTTTCTTATTCATAAAAGTGCTAATTATTTAACAATAAAAAAAAGCAAGCAGAACCTAATTGCAATTATTGTATTAATTTTAATTATTCCATTTTATGAAAAATTAAATTTAAGAGAGAATAATAACAAATTAATCGCTGAAACAATCTTGCTTAATACTCCATTTTACAATGCAGCTGCACTAGTAAGAACACTTCATGAAAATCAACAGATAAGAAAAATAGCCACTCAAGAAGTAACTTATAAATATACTAAAAATGATAATAAAACAGAGATTTATATTCTTATTATTGGCGAATCTGTTCGTCGTGATCATTTAGGCATATATGGTTATCCTTACAATACAACACCTAACTTAGCCAAAGAAAAAGAGAATATTTTGTTATTTAATCAAGTGTATTCTCCCGCTCCAGTAACGATACTTTCTGTACCTATATCTCTTTCAAATATTGACTTAGACCAATTACAAAATAAAAATCTTTACGCGGATAATATTATTTCTCTCGCAAATCATGCAGGTTTTAAAACTTACTGGTTAAGTAATCAGGGTAAAAGTAGCCAAAAAACAAGTGTAATATCCGTAATTGCAAATATGGCACAGAATAAAAAATGGAATGAATTTATTGGCTATGATGAAGAATTACTTTCTTATTTGGATAAAGCACTGAATGATGATTCATCGAAGAAAAAGTTAATCGTATTACATACCTATGGTAGCCATGAACCTTCATGTAACCGGTTTCCTGCCAGTGAGCTTATTAACTTTACCCAACAAGAAGATGATAACTGTTACGATAGCTCTATAGCTTATACAGATAAGCTTATAAAACAGATCATTAATAAAGTTAACAATAAGCCCGCAACTCTTCTTTATTTTTCTGATCACGCCTTACAGCGTTTTGATAAGAATAGAGAGATCCGCTACCACCATGGTGTAAATAGCCCAAGAAAAGAGGCTTATGATATTCCATTATTTATTTGGTATAGTCCATCATCTACACATCCAAATATTGATGCTAAACACTTAACTAAGCCTTATTCTACAGTCGATAATTATTGGTTACTTAGTGATTGGTTAGGTATAAAACATACTTCTCCTAAAGCGTGTAATTCACCATTAAGTTATTGCTATCAAGAAAGAAAATCAATTATGGTTATTGATGGGAATAAAAATATCTTAAACTACAATTTATTAAAATCAGAACAGCAAGAACCTCAATAAACTAATTTAATATTTTATTATTGCTTCATCTTTACTCATTTAGCGTAACCATTCATAAAGAAAGGTTATGTTTATTGAGTTAAATCTATTAAGTATTTAGTAATTATGAGAATAGATATTAAACATAATCTCAAAAAGGCTAGCAACAATGGAGTTGGCATGATTTTGCTTATGATATTGCAAGGGCAGCTGCGGGATCTTTGCTTTATCAGCAATTAAAGTAGATAAATTAAAGCAAATAATAGACTAGGATAAAAATCCTACAAGTTCTATATAATGAAAAAGTGACAGATAATCTGATAGAACATGAATTTGATCATTTATACCTTGGTTTCACTGATCAAACTCCTCAGTGTAATCCGAATGAAGTAATCCATGACTTTGGGACCTTAGCTGGCGGTCTGGGTTGTTTCCCTCTTCACGACGGACGTTAGAATTATCGTTGGATATCTCTCGATTCTCTTTATCAAGATATTGAACAAAACCCCTCTGATTACAGTGTATGGTTTTGCTATATATTAAAACATATGGGATTTAATCAATTTACACGTTGGAGCCAAGGTATTATTTAATAATTATCTTTAAATAAATTATAAAAT
Organism: Proteus hauseri; assembly: GCF_004116975.1. Classification (NCBI taxonomy): domain Bacteria; kingdom Pseudomonadati; phylum Pseudomonadota; class Gammaproteobacteria; order Enterobacterales; family Morganellaceae; genus Proteus; species Proteus hauseri. The sequence continues at coordinate 1,485,860 of NZ_CP026364.1, forward strand.
AATCCAAGATTGCAGAGTGATAACGATTATTTCTCACTTTTTAAAAAATACTAAAATTTAAACGCAAAAAAGCCAACCCAGTGGGTTGGCTTTCTCGTCTTATTTAATGCCTGGCAGTTCCCTACTCTCACATGGGGAGACCCCACACTACCATCGGCGCTACAACGTTTCACTTCTGAGTTCGGCATGGGATCAGGTGGGACCGCTGCGCTATGGCCGCCAAGCAAATTCTGTTATTACCCGTTACGCCAATCTCTCCACGTAACCAGTAATTCAATCTTAAAACAAGCTTACTTTATTGATGTTAGTCTCTTCTCTCAGACAAAACACCTTCGGTGTTGTCAGGTTAAGCCTCACGGTTCATTAGTACTGGTTAGCTCAACGTATCGCTACGCTTACACACCCAGCCTATCAACGTCTTAGTCTTAAACGTTCCTTTAGGTCACTCAAGGTGACAGGGAAGACTCATCTCGAGGCAAGTTTCCCGCTTAGATGCTTTCAGCGGTTATCTCTTCCGCACTTAGCTACCGGGCAATGCCATTGGCATGACAACCCGAACACCAGTGGTGCGTTCACTCCGGTCCTCTCGTACTAGGAGCAACCCCTCTCAATCTTCCAACGCCCACGGCAGATAGGGACCGAACTGTCTCACGACGTTCTAAACCCAGCTCGCGTACCACTTTAAATGGCGAACAGCCATACCCTTGGGACCTACTTCAGCCCCAGGATGTGATGAGCCGACATCGAGGTGCCAAACACCGCCGTCGATATGAACTCTTGGGCGGTATCAGCCTGTTATCCCCGGAGTACCTTTTATCCGTTGAGCGATGGCCCTTCCATTCAGAACCACCGGATCACTAAGACCTACTTTCGTACCTGCTCGAGCCGTCACTCTCACAGTCAAGCTGGCTTATGCCTTTGCACTAACCGCATGATGTCCGACCATGCTTAGCCAACCTTCGTGCTCCTCCGTTACTCTTTAGGAGGAGACCGCCCCAGTCAAACTACCCACCAGACACGGTCCCCGATCCAGATTATGGACCTAGGTTAGAACATCAAACGTTAAAGGGTGGTATTTCAAGGTTGACTCCATGCAGACTGGCGTCCACACTTCAAAGTCTCCCACCTATCCTACACATCAAGGCTCAATGTTCAGTGTCAAGCTATAGTAAAGGTTCACGGGGTCTTTCCGTCTTGCCGCGGGTACACTGCATCTTCACAGCGAGTTCAATTTCACTGAGTCTCGGGTGGAGACAGCCTGGCCATCATTACGCCATTCGTGCAGGTCGGAACTTACCCGACAAGGAATTTCGCTACCTTAGGACCGTTATAGTTACGGCCGCCGTTTACTGGGGCTTCGATCAAGAGCTTCTCCCTAAGGATAACCCCATCAATTAACCTTCCAGCACCGGGCAGGCGTCACACCGTATACGTCCACTTTCGTGTTTGCACAGTGCTGTGTTTTTAATAAACAGTTGCAGCCAGCTGGTATCTTCGACTGGCTTGGGCTCCGTCCGCAAGGGACTTCACTTACCGCCAGCGTGCCTTCTCCCGAAGTTACGGCACCATTTTGCCTAGTTCCTTCACCCGAGTTCTCTCAAGCGCCTGAGTATTCTCTACCTGACCACCTGTGTCGGTTTGGGGTACGATTGTTGGTAACCTGAAGCTTAGAGGCTTTTCCTGGAAGCAGGGCATCAATTGCTTCACCACCTTAGTGGTTCGTCATCACACCTCAGCATTAAGTGACCGGATTTGCCTAATCACTCTGCCTACATGCTTGAACCGGGACGACCGTCGCCCGGACAACCTAGCCTTCTCCGTTCCCCCATCGCAGTTACCACCAGTACGGGAATATTAACCCGTTTCCCATCGACTACGCTTTTCAGCCTCGCCTTAGGGGTCGACTCACCCTGCCCCGATTAACGTTGGACAGGAACCCTTGGTCTTCCGGCGTGCGGGTTTTTCACCCGCATTATCGTTACTTATGTCAGCATTCGCACTTCTGATACCTCCAGCATGCCTCACAGCACACCTTCGCAGGCTTACAGAACGCTCCCCTACCCAACAACACCTAAGTGTCGCTGCCGCAGCTTCGGTGCATGGTTTAGCCCCGTTACATCTTCCGCGCGGGCCGACTCGACCAGTGAGCTATTACGCTTTCTTTAAATGATGGCTGCTTCTAAGCCAACATCCTGGCTGTCTGAGCCTTCCCACTTCGTTTCCCACTTAACCATGACTTTGGGACCTTAGCTGGCGGTCTGGGTTGTTTCCCTCTTCACGACGGACGTTAGCACCCGCCGTGTGTCTCCCGTGATAACATTCTTCGGTATTCGCAGTTTGCATCGAGTTGGTAAGTCGGGATGACCCCCTAGTCGAAACAGTGCTCTACCCCCGAAGATGAGTTCACGAGGCGCTACCTAAATAGCTTTCGGGGAGAACCAGCTATCTCCCGGTTTGATTGGCCTTTCACCCCCATCCACAAGTCATCCGCTAATTTTTCAACATTAGTCGGTTCGGTCCTCCAGTTAGTGTTACCCAACCTTCAACCTGCCCATGGATAGATCACCGGGTTTCGGGTCTATACCCTGCAACTCATTCGCCCAGTTAAGACTCGGTTTCCCTACGGCTCCCCTATACGGTTAACCTTGCTACAGAATATAAGTCGCTGACCCATTATACAAAAGGTACGCAGTCACCCCATAAAAGAGGCTCCTACTGCTTGTACGTACACGGTTTCAGGTTCTTTTTCACTCCCCTCGCCGGGGTTCTTTTCGCCTTTCCCTCACGGTACTGGTTCACTATCGGTCAATCAGGAGTATTTAGCCTTGGAGGATGGTCCCCCCATATTCAGACAGGATAACACGTGTCCCGCCCTACTCGTCGAGTTCACAATAACAGCATCTTCAGATACGGGGCTATCACCCTTTACTGCCGGACTTTCCAGACCGTTCTCCTGATGCTGCTATTGATTAAGACTCTGGGCTGTTCCCCGTTCGCTCGCCGCTACTAGGGGAATCTCGGTTGATTTCTTTTCCTCGGGGTACTGAGATGTTTCAGTTCTCCCGGTTCGCTTCATTACGCTATGTATTCACGTAATGATAATATCCATTGGATATTGGGTTTCCCCATTCGGAAATCGTCGGTTATAACGGTTCATATCACCTTACCGACGCTTATCGCAGATTAGCACGTCCTTCATCGCCTCTGATTGCCTAGGCATCCACCGTGTACGCTTATTTGCTTAACCTCACAACCCGAAGGTGTTTCTCTCGAAGACGACTTTAAAGGTCATGGCTACACAAGTATCAATTCATTGTTGGGCAGTGCTCGTAATGCTCACATACTTATGTATGCTGCGCTTACTGCGCGCTGTCCGCCTAGAATTGCTATTGCTCGCTCATGACACTCGCCTTGGAGTATCACAAATTCAAGGTCTGAGATTTTGAGAGACTCATCAATATACCTCGGTGATATATTGATTTGTTTTCAATTTTTCAGCTTGTTCCAGATTGTTAAAGAGCAAAATAATTCGCAGTATACTATTGCTAATATACTCTGAATTATATTTTAAAGAGATTATGGTGGAGCTAAGCGGGATCGAACCGCTGACCTCCTGCGTGCAAGGCAGGCGCTCTCCCAGCTGAGCTATAGCCCCATAATGCAATGTTAATACCGATTTCGTTACTCAGGTTTCTTTCTTATTGGAAACGTTCCGCTAAGCAAGAATTGAGCCAATCGCAGTGAAACAAGGCGTGGAGTCACGAAGTTTACATCAGTAAACGAGTGATTTCACAACGCAGTATCAATACGATTTGGTAGGCCTGAGTGGACTTGAACCACCGACCTCACCCTTATCAGGGGTGCGCTCTAACCACCTGAGCTACAAGCCTATACCGGTATTTCTGCTCGTTCTTCATCAGACAATCTGTGTGAGCACTACACATAACACGTATCTCTTAGGTAAGGAGGTGATCCAACCGCAGGTTCCCCTACGGTTACCTTGTTACGACTTCACCCCAGTCATGAATCACAAAGTGGTAAGCGCCCTCCCGAAGGTTAAGCTACCTACTTCTTTTGCAACCCACTCCCATGGTGTGACGGGCGGTGTGTACAAGGCCCGGGAACGTATTCACCGTAGCATTCTGATCTACGATTACTAGCGATTCCGACTTCATGGAGTCGAGTTGCAGACTCCAATCCGGACTACGACAGACTTTATGAGTTCCGCTTGCTCTCGCGAGGTCGCTTCTCTTTGTATCTGCCATTGTAGCACGTGTGTAGCCCTACTCGTAAGGGCCATGATGACTTGACGTCATCCCCACCTTCCTCCGGTTTATCACCGGCAGTCTCCTTTGAGTTCCCACCATTACGTGCTGGCAACAAAGGATAAGGGTTGCGCTCGTTGCGGGACTTAACCCAACATTTCACAACACGAGCTGACGACAGCCATGCAGCACCTGTCTCAGAGTTCCCGAAGGCACTCCTCTATCTCTAAAGGATTCTCTGGATGTCAAGAGTAGGTAAGGTTCTTCGCGTTGCATCGAATTAAACCACATGCTCCACCGCTTGTGCGGGCCCCCGTCAATTCATTTGAGTTTTAACCTTGCGGCCGTACTCCCCAGGCGGTCGATTTAACGCGTTAGCTCCGGAAGCCACGCCTCAAGGGCACAACCTCCAAATCGACATCGTTTACAGCGTGGACTACCAGGGTATCTAATCCTGTTTGCTCCCCACGCTTTCGCACCTGAGCGTCAGTCTTTGTCCAGGGGGCCGCCTTCGCCACCGGTATTCCTCCACATCTCTACGCATTTCACCGCTACACGTGGAATTCTACCCCCCTCTACAAGACTCTAGCCAACCAGTTTCAGATGCAATTCCCAAGTTAAGCTCGGGGCTTTCACATCTGACTTAATTGACCGCCTGCGTGCGCTTTACGCCCAGTAATTCCGATTAACGCTTGCACCCTCCGTATTACCGCGGCTGCTGGCACGGAGTTAGCCGGTGCTTCTTCTGCGGGTAACGTCAATTGCTAAGAGTATTAATCTTAACACCTTCCTCCCCGCTGAAAGTACTTTACAACCCTAAGGCCTTCTTCATACACGCGGCATGGCTGCATCAGGCTTGCGCCCATTGTGCAATATTCCCCACTGCTGCCTCCCGTAGGAGTCTGGGCCGTGTCTCAGTCCCAGTGTGGCTGATCATCCTCTCAGACCAGCTAGAGATCGTCGCCTAGGTGAGCCATTACCTCACCTACTAGCTAATCCCATATGGGTTCATCCGATAGCGCAAGGTCCGAAGAGCCCCTGCTTTGGTCCGTAGACGTCATGCGGTATTAGCTACCGTTTCCAGTAGTTATCCCCCTCTATCGGGCAGATCCCCATACATTACTCACCCGTCCGCCGCTCGTCAGCAAGAAAGCAAGCTTTCCTCTGTTACCGCTCGACTTGCATGTGTTAGGCCTGCCGCCAGCGTTCAATCTGAGCCATGATCAAACTCTTCAATTAAAAGTGTTTGATGCTCAAAGAAATCGAATACTTAGCTTCATTCATAAATGAATTTTACTTTTGTAAACACTCTTTAAGACTTATATACATCTAAATATTTTAGAAGATATCGTCTCTGCGAGTGCCCACACAGATTGTCTGATAATTTGTTAAAGAGCAGTGCAACATTCGCTGCCGTTTCCGGTCTTCTGCGTTGTTGCGAGGAGGCGTATATTACGTTATTCCTCTGAAGAGTCAAGAGTTTTTTCAAACTTTTTTCTTTTCTCTTCGCTGTCCCTCGCGGCTGTTGTTAGCTCATCGTGGGTCAGTGGATGCGCATTATAGGGACATCTGAGATTAGCGCAAGTGTTTATTTGAAATTAATTACTGTTCGCTTTTTTTTTCAACAATCTAAGGAAAATTGCTCTAATTTTATGCTGATAGCATAAAATCCAAACAGCTTTCTATCTCTGACTCACGTAATATAAGCAACAAATTATGGTATAGGTAATTATTATTATGCAATTTAGCGAGCAACGTTCAGCTTCCCAAAAAAATCTTTCTTATATTGTTGCTGAAAAACTAGGTAAACAAATCCTTTCTTCTACTTATGAACCTGAATCTTTACTGCCTGGAGAGATAGAACTGGCAGAACAGTTATCCGTTAGCAGAACTGTTATACGCGAAGCAATAAAAATGTTAGCGGCAAAAGGTATGCTTTTACCTCGCCCAAGGATCGGAACACGAGTTACGCCAATGCAAAATTGGAACTTATTAGATAATGATCTTCTTACTTGGTGGATTGATAGTGGTGAATTTAACAAAGTAAGTCACTATTTCCATCATGTCCGCTTAGCAATAGAACCTCAAGCTTGTTATTTAGCTGCATTCAATGCAACTGAAGCACAAAAACAATCGCTTTCTTTATTTGGAAAAGAAATGCAATTACTTGATGAGCATTTTGATCGGCAGCACTGGTTAGATATTGATACCCAATTTCACTATCTTATTTATCAAGCTAGCGGTAACCCATTCTTTGCATCTTTTGGCTCATTATTTCTTTCAGCTTATAAGAAGTACTTTGACCTTATTGTGGGTAATGAAACAGTTCAACCAGAAACTCACAATCAAATTGTTCAAGCGATTATTGATGGTGACGGAAATAGAGCTAGAGATCTCTGTTTAGTATTACTAACTAGTGATTGAATATTTTTAATACAAATTAAATGAGTTCTCTGCTTATAATAGAAGAGTAAATAAATAGAGAGCAAAGACGGTATATGTATTTATGTTTAAATCCGCCAAAAATATGTCAGGATTGCCTTGGATAGCCGCGATGGCTTTTTTTATGCAGGCACTCGATGCAACGATACTTAATACTGCGCTCCCTGATATAGCAAGGAGCCTTAACCATTCCCCATTAGCAATGCAATCTGCCGTAATTAGCTATACGCTAACAGTGGCCTTACTAATTCCAGTTAGTGGGTGGTTAGCCGATAGGTTTGGTACTCGAAAAATATTTATTATTGCTGTTTCTTTATTTTCTATCGGGTCGTTATTTTGCGCACTTTCTCCTAACTTAACTTCTCTTGTGATATCTCGTATTTTACAAGGAATAGGTGGTGCAATGATGATGCCCGTTGCTCGCCTTGCTTTATTAAGAGCTTATCCTCGTAGCGAGCTATTACCTATTTTAAACTTTGTGACTATGCCTGGGCTTGTTGGGCCTATTGCTGGACCTTTATTAGGTGGAGTATTGGTTACTTATGCATCTTGGCATTGGATATTTATTATTAATATTCCTATCGGCTTACTTGGTATTTTTTATGCCATTAAGCACATGCCCGATTTTACGATGCCAAAACGGAAATTTGATTTACTTGGCTTTATTTTCTTTGGTTTTGGATTAGTAATGCTTTCTGTCAGCTTAGATCTTTTTGGTGACAGAGCAATTTCTCGCTATATTCCTATTGCTGTAATTTTAGGTGGCTTCTCTCTATTAATACTATATATCAACCATGCAAGGCACCACCAACAACCTTTGATCCCACTCAATATATTTAAAACTCGAACTTTCTCTGTAGGTATTGCTGGAAATATTGCGACTCGACTAGGTACAGGTTGTATTCCGTTTTTAATGCCTCTTATGTTACAAGTGGGATTTGGTTATCCCGCCATTGTTTCCGGAATGATGATGGCACCAATGGCATTAGGTTCTATATTTGCTAAATCTTTTGTTACCCACATATTGGTGAAATTTAGTTATCGGCGAACACTCTTTGCTATCACTATTATTATTGGTCTGATGATTGCCCAATTTTCATTACAATCACCAGGTATGTCTATTTATTATCTTGTGTTACCACTATTTCTATTGGGTGTTTTTATGTCGATTCAGTTTACTTCGATGAATACTATTTCATTAGCTGACTTAACTGACAATAATGCAAGTTCAGGAAATAGCGTGCTAGCTGTTACCCAACAACTGGCAATTAGTTTTGGTATTGCCGTTAGTGCATCTATTTTAGGATATTTTGATACTGAAAATGTGGGTACAACGGTAGATAATTTCCATTACACCTTCATTACGGTGGGTATTATTACTTTATTATCTTCCTTTGTCTTCTTATTACTAGATAAACATGATGGCGATAATCTGACTAATAAAAAGAGAAAAAAATAAATTTCTTAATAAAACCCAATAAAAAAGAGAGCTGATGCTCTCTTTTTTATGAACACTCATGAGTTATAAAGACGCAGATAAAAAAGCATCAACCTCATCTCGCCAAGGCACTGATGGTTGAGCACCTGATCTTGTTACAGCAATAGCAGCAGCAGCATGAGCAAATTTAATTGCAGACATCATTGGTTGCTCTTCTAATAACGCCGTAATAAAAGCACCATTAAAAGTATCTCCTGCCGCAATAGTATCTACAGCTTTAACTTTAAAAGCAGGAACACAACAACCTTGATGACCTATCTGGCTTACCCAAACACCGCGACTACCCAAAGTAATTAGCACTGTATCAATGCCTTTATTATGTAAAATATTAGCTGCTTCTTGAGCACTTTCATCATCGATAACTTTTATACCCGTTAAATATTCAGTCTCAGTTTCGTTTGGAGTAATAATATCGACTAAAGAAAGTAAATTATCTGGTAAAGCCTGCGCGGGTGCTGGATTTAATATAACCTGCACTTTTTCTTGATTGGCAAACTCAGCCGCTTTTAAAACAGAATCAAGAGGTGATTCAAGCTGCATTAATAAAGCAGCAGCACCTTTAATAACGCCAGCATGACGTTCTACATAATCCGTATTTAATCGACCATTCGCGCCAGAATGAATACCAATAACATTTTCACCGTGCTGATTAACAAAAATTAGCGCTACGCCCGTGGCTTCATTTTCAATTAATTCAATACTGTTGATATCTATATTATCTGTTAATAACTGTGCTTTTGCTTTCTTACCAATATCATCATCGCCCAAACAAGCAAGGAAAGTAATATTAGCGCCACAACGTCCCGCAGCAACAGCTTGATTAGCACCTTTTCCACCAAAAACCATTTGAAAATGATTGCCTGAAACAGTCTCACCAGGAAGCGGGAAATTGGCAACATTAAGAATATGATCAGCATTAACACTACCTAAAATCACAAGTTTCTTTGCTTCCATATTTTTTCCTTACTCTCTGGGTAATATGTTCTAAATGTATGGCATAAATGACATTCAATATTTTAAACCGATCATCTCAGCAACATAAATGAAAAAACGTGATCACTATCGAAACGTTTCGCTGCAAAAACAAAAAAGAACCAAAAATAAGCTATATAAAGCTGAATCGATTTTTGTTATAAACGAAAGGAATACAAATTAAATGTTTATCTGTATATCGTACTTCGTTTTCTGATATTTTCTTTTAAGAGCAATAATAAATCCCCTTATTAGGAGTTTTTATGCAACTAGCGGAACGGATCTCACAATTGAGCCAATACCTTGAAACTGGGCTTTATGAGCGCCAGTCAACGATTCGCCTTTGCTTGCTTGCCGCATTAAGTGGAGAAAGTGTTTTTCTACTCGGTCCTCCTGGTATAGCTAAAAGTCTTATAGCAAGAAGAATGAAAGAGGCATTTAAAAATGCTAAAGCTTTTGAATATTTAATGACCCGCTTTTCTACACCAGAAGAGATTTTTGGTCCATTATCAATTCAAGCTCTAAAAGATGAAGGAAAATACCAGCGCTTAACAGAAGGCTACCTTCCTAATGCAGAAATTGTTTTTCTTGATGAGATATGGAAAGCTGGCCCAGCTATTCTCAATACATTATTAACTGCAATAAATGAACGCAAATTTCGTAATGGCGAAACAGAAATTGCTATTCCAATGCGTTTATTAGTCTCTGCATCAAATGAATTACCAGATTCGGATAGTAGCCTTGAAGCTCTTTATGACCGTATGCTTGTTCGTATTTGGCTAACTCCAGTTCAAGAAAAGAAAAATTTTCGTGCATTACTCGTCAATAAAGAAGTTGAGTCTTTTAATGTTCCAGAGCAAGTGCAAATTACAGCTGAAGAATTTAATCGTTGGCAATCTGAATTAGAAAAAGTCACACTTGATGACCATCTATTTGATTTAATTTATCAACTAAGACAATCATTAGAAAAAAGTGATGCAGCACCTTATGTTTCAGATAGACGATGGAAAAAAGCAGTGCGACTTTTACAAGCGAGTGCTTTTTTTAATGGCCGTAGTGCTATTTCACCGCTTGATTTTATCTTACTACGTGATTGTCTTTGGCATGACCAAGCATCATTTGCCTTACTTGATAAATTATTGCAAAGTTTATTAACCGAGCAAGCTTACCACCAGCTAGAATTAATAAGAAAAACAGAAACACTCTGGGCTGAGTGGATGCAATCAACAAGAAGTAAGCAAGACCAACAAGCATTTCGCTTTGAAAAACAAAGTGGCATGTTTGGTAGAAAAATTCATTTTAATCTATCAGAAAAAATGCAAGCAGATAAATTTACACTGTTTTTGCATATTCCTCTGCATATCCACAGTATCCAGGTTAATTTTATTACCATTGAAAAAAAATCATTAGAAAACTTTTTAGACAAAGGTGATGAATTATCTGCACGTTTAAATGGCATTGGTTTCCCGCAACCTATTACGGCACAAATCCGCCAAGATGGAGTATTAGAAATACTTGATGTTAGCCGTCGAACCACCTCTCTTTATCAACAACAAGAAGCCATAATCACTACCGTTGAGAATAATAAAGAGTGGCTAGATAAATTAAAAAATCTAGCTCAAGAAATTTATAGTGAACAGGAGAAGTTTAATCATCATCAACCAAATCTATTTATTAATGATGATTGGCTTATTTATATTGAGCAAAGCTTTGTTCAGTTAAACGAAAAGTTGGCACAATTAAAAAGCCAAATAAAGTGACGATATTATGTTAACACTTTCAACGATAGATATGCTTTTAGCAATAAATGAAGGACAGTTAATAGAAGAAGTTATTGTGGCATTACTCGCATCTCCTCAATTAGCTGTATTTTTTGAAAAACATCCCAGATTAAAAAAAGCATTACTAAAAGATATCCATCAGTGGAAAAAAAATTTACAGCAACGAGTAAAAGAAACATTAGTTCCTACAATGATTGCTGATGAATTTGCACTTTATCAGCAAACTCAATCCTTAGGTAATGCGTTATTTAATCAAAAAACGGCACAAATTCTTATTGAATTAAATAAATTAGAATCTTCTTTTACTGAAGAAGCTTCTCAGCTATGTAAAAACAACACACCTTTTACTTCAGCACAACAGGCACTATTTATTCAGCGTTGGCGTATTAGCTTAATATTTCAAGTTACGACCTTACATAAAATGTTGTTTGAACAAGAGCAAGAACAACTACTAGCAGAACTTCAAGAGCGCCTCGCACTAAGCGGTAGTTTAAGTAATACCTTTGCTGAAAATGAACGTGCTGCGGGTCGTTTATGGGATATGAGCAAAGGCGTTCTTACAAAAACCCCTTATGATGAGAAAATAATTCAAAGGTATAGTGATTTTCTTGATCAACAACCTGAATTGCACAAGCTTGCTAGTTTATTAGGCCGCAGTAAAACAGCGAAATCGCTCCCTGAAGAAAGTGTTATTTTTGAGCCGATCACTATAGTAGAAAAAGCACCAGACACTACACCAGAACAAGTGAATGGTATCGGTCTTAGTGATGATGTGTTACGTCTTCTTCCTACCGAACTGGCCTTATTAGGTGTCGATGAAATAGAGTATGAGTTTTATCGAAAATTAATAGAAAAACAGCTTAATACTTACCGTTTACAAGGCGATAACTGGCAAGAACGCACTGTATTGCGCCCAGTAACCCATCATCATGATGAAGAGCGTCCTAGAGGACCTTTTATTGTTTGTATTGATACATCTGGTTCCATGGGGGGCTTTAATGAACAGTGCGCTAAAGCTTTCGGCTTAGCATTAATGAAAATCGCGCTTGCCGATAATCGTTCATGCCATGTGATGCTATTTTCGACAGAAATCATTCATTATCAATTATCATCACCTCAAGGATTACAAGAACTTATTAAGTTTTTGAATCAAACATTTAGAGGAGGAACGGATTTGAGTGCTTGTATGGAGAATGTAGCCGATAAACTTAATAGCCCAATATGGAAAGATGCTGATGCTGTCGTTATCTCTGACTTTGTTGCCCAAAGGTTACCCGAAAACCTAATCAACAAAATTAAAAAAAGCCAACAGCAACAGCACAATCGCTTCCATGCGGTTACCCTATCCAATTACGGTAAACCCAGTATCATGAAAATATTTGACCATATATGGCGTTTTGATACTGGATTAAAAAGTCGTTTACTTAGACGCTGGCGCCAATAATTACAATATATCAGCGAAGGCTAAACGGGTTTCTTTTTCCCATACACCACATTGAACTTGTCCAATATGCTCTTTTTGCAGCAACAACATCACTAAACGAGATTGGCCAATACCACCACCAATAGTTTGTGGCATATCGCCATGAATTAATGCTTTGTGCCAATCTAATTCAAGACGTTTAGTATCATCAGTTAATGTTAATTGGCGCATTAACGTTTCAGGATCAACACGGATACCCATAGATGATAACTCAAATGCATCTTGCAATACTGGATTCCATACTAAGATATCGCCGTTTAGTCCTGCAAAACCTTCTTCGTTTGGAGTTGTCCAGTCATCATAATCAGGAGCTCTGACATCATGAGATTCACCGCTAGAAAGTTTACCGCCAATACCAATTAAGAAAACAGCACCACAATCTTTAGCTATCGCTTTTTCACGACCTTTTGCATCAAGATCAGGATAACGACTCAGTAGTTCTTCAGTGTGAATAAATTGGATTTGATCTGGTAGGAACGGTACCAGACCAAATTTTTTGCTGACGGCTTCTTCAGTTTCTTTTATTGCCTGATAGATTTTACCCACTGTCTGTTTGAGATAAGGAAGTGTGCGATCCTTATCTTCTATCACTTTTTCCCAATCCCACTGATCAACATAAACTGAGTGGAGCTGGGTTAAGCGATCTTCGTCAGGTCTCAAGGCTTTCATATTTGTATATAAGCCTTGACCTGAGCTAAATCCAAAACGACCTAATGTTTTACGTTTCCATTTTGCTAATGAATGAACAATTTCAAATGTGGAATCTGGTAAAGATTTCACCTTAACCTGTACCGCCTTCTCATGCCCAGATAAGTTATCTTGAGTTCCGTCACCAAGACGACTTAAGATCGGTCCTTGAACTTCAATCAGCTCTAATTCTTTTTCTAATGCAGATGAAAAATATGATTTAACAAAGCTAATTTGTTGCTGAGTTTGAATGAATGATTTTTTCATTTTTTATATCCCTAGTGGCGGTGTCGTCATTTGCTGATATAGATTAAGCAACAAAACAGGCACTAAATTCAATATACTTCATTAAAAATAGCCTTTACTGTTTTAAATCGTTAAAAATAACACGATAAAATTGTATTATCGTTAAAAACAAGGGGAGTTTATGGACAATATTTATCAGATCGATAATCTTGATCGTGACATACTTCACGCATTAATGGCGAATGCGAGAACACCTTATGCCGAATTAGCTAAAAAATTCGCAGTTAGCCCTGGAACAATTCATGTTCGTGTTGAAAAAATGAAGCAGGCAGGAATAATTACAGGTACACGAGTAGATATTAGTGAAAAGCAGCTTGGATTTGATGTTTGTTGCTTTATTGGCATTATTTTAAAAAGCGCCAAAGATTACCATACTGCATTAGATAAGTTAGATAAGTTAGACGAAGTCGTTGAAGTTTATTATACAACCGGACAATACAGTATTTTTATTAAGGTAATGTGTAAAAGCATTGAGGCATTGCAAGACGTACTTATCAACAAAATTCAGACAATAGACGAAATCCAATCAACAGAAACCCTGATCTCTTTGCAAAACCCGATAATAAGGACGATCAAGCCATAAGGGTAAATTCTTATTTTTTTTTATAACCATATTATCCACAGGTAGATCCCAAGTGATTCACAGCGTACAATAGCGCGTCTTGAACATAAGGAGATCATAAATGAAAAAAGTCACTCTAATTAGTGGCAGCACCATGGGTAATGCTGAATATGTCGCAGAACACCTTTCTGAGATCTTATCTGAAAGTGGTTTTGAGACTTCACTGCATCATGGACCTTCACTTAATGATCTTCCACATGAAGGGATCTGGCTGGTGGTCACCTCAACACATGGTGCAGGCGATCTTCCCGACAACTTACAGCCTTTTGCTGATGAAATATCTGCTAGTTCTCTTGATCTAAGTAAGGTGAAATTTGGTGCTATTGGAATAGGTAGCAGTGAATATGACACTTTTTGTGGTGCAATAAGAACACTGGATCAGAAATTAACGGAAAAAGGGGCTATTCGTTTAGGATCTACCCTAGAAATCGATATACAGAAATATGACATTCCTGAAGATCCAGCTGAAGAATGGTTGGCATCTTGGATAAATTTACTATAAATCGAACAAAAAAACAGCAGTCAGATGTGGATAACTATGCTTAAAAGCAGGGGTTAACCGGTAGTTATCCATTGTATAAGCCTCTATCAATAAATGACCTGTGCATAACTAGCCTTTTTGATCCCAGCTTATCAGCAGATAGATCACGGGTCATTCACAGTATATGATCCTTTACAGTTTTATGATCTTTAAATGGAAAATCCACTTATCCACAGAGGATCGCTTCCTTAATAAAAGATCTAATAAAGAGATCTTTAAATAAAAAGATCTTTAAATAATTACCTACGGATTCGTTAACTTGTATCTCTGAAAAAGTTGAGTAGAATTCGTTTTCCCAATGCAACACATTTAGCATTCGTAACATTTAAGGTTCACACATGTTTTATCCAGAACACTTTGACGTCATTGTGATCGGTGGTGGTCACGCCGGTACAGAAGCCGCTATGGCTGCAGCTCGTATGGGGCGTCAAACCCTATTACTGACCCACAATATTGATACTTTGGGCCAAATGTCTTGTAACCCAGCTATTGGTGGGATAGGTAAAGGGCATCTGGTAAAAGAGATTGATGCTATGGGTGGATTAATGGCAACCGCCATTGATCATGCTGGTATTCAGTTCAGAACATTAAACGCTAGCAAAGGCCCAGCAGTTAGAGCAACCAGGGCACAAGCTGACAGAGTTCTTTATCGTCAAGCAATACGTACAACACTAGAAAATCAACCTAACTTAATGATTTTTCAACAACCAGTTGAAGATCTTATTGTTGAAAATGATCAAGTAACGGGTGCTGTAACTCGCATGGGATTAAAATTTCATGCTAAATCAGTGGTATTAACGGTTGGTACTTTCCTCGATGGTAAAATCCACATTGGTTTAGAAAACTACAGTGGTGGTCGAGCCGGTGATCCGCCTTCAGTATCTCTATCACACCGTTTACGTGAATTACCGTTACGAGTTGGCCGACTAAAAACAGGCACACCACCTCGTATTGATGCAAGAACTATTGATTTTAGCCAATTAGCGCCTCAATTAGGCGATGATCCAATGCCTGTTTTTTCGTTTTTAGGTAATGTAGATCAGCATCCTGAACAAATGCCTTGCCACATCACATACACTAACGAAAAAACACATGAAGTTATTCGTAATAATTTAGATCGTAGCCCAATGTACGCTGGGATCATCGAAGGAATAGGACCTCGTTATTGCCCGTCTATTGAAGATAAAGTGATGAGATTTGCGGATCGTAATTCACATCAGATCTTTTTAGAGCCTGAGGGCTTAACGAGTAATGAAATATACCCTAATGGTATTTCAACAAGTCTTCCTTTTGATGTTCAAATGCAGATAGTTAATTCAATGAAAGGCATGGAAAATGCCAGGATCATCAGACCTGGCTATGCTATTGAATATGACTTTTTCGATCCACGAGATCTAAAACAAACACTAGAAAGTAAATTTATCAACGGTTTGTTTTTTGCTGGACAAATTAACGGTACAACAGGTTACGAAGAAGCCGCAGCACAAGGCATGTTAGCTGGACTTAATGCAGCCCGTTATGCCTTTGATCAAGAAGGTTGGTTCCCTCGTCGTGATCAAGCATACATTGGTGTTCTTGTTGACGACCTTTGTACACTTGGAACAAAAGAACCATATCGTATGTTTACTTCTCGTGCTGAATATCGCTTGATGCTACGTGAAGATAATGCAGATTTACGCTTAACAGAAATTGGTCGTGAATTAGGTATGGTTGATGATGAGCGCTGGGCTCAATTTAGTGAAAAAGTTGAACTAGTTGAAAAAGAACGTCAGCGTTTAAGAAATATTTGGGTACATCCTCAAGCTGATAATATTTCAGAAATCAATGGACTACTAAAAGCACCGCTGTCTAAAGAAGCTAATGGTGAAGATTTGCTTCGTCGTCCTGAAATGACTTACGACGTATTGAAAAAACTATCTCGTTTTGCGCCTGGTATTGATGATTCAAAACCACAAGCAGCTGAACAAGTTGAAATTCAAGTAAAATACGAAGGTTATATCAATCGTCAGCAAGAAGAGATCGAAAAGCAATTACGTAACGAAAATGCCGCGTTACCTATTGATCTGGACTATAAACAAGTTAGCGGATTATCTAACGAAGTGATCGCTAAGCTTAACGATCACAAGCCAACATCAATAGGTCAGGCTTCAAGGATCTCAGGTGTTACACCTGCTGCTATCTCCATTTTACTTGTTTGGTTGAAAAAGCAAGGTTTACTACGCAGGAGTGCATCATGAGTAACTTACTTAATCGGCTAAAGAAGCTGGCTAAGCAAGCTAATATTGAGCTAACAGATATCCAAGCTGAAAAGCTAACGGGTTATGTTGCAATGCTGGATAAGTGGAATAAAGCATACAATTTAACGTCGGTTCGAGATCCTCAGCAAATGCTTATCCGTCATATTTTAGATAGCATTATAGTAAGTCAATATCTTGAAGGTGAGCGTTTTATTGATGTTGGGACTGGCCCTGGTTTACCAGGAATACCACTTGCGATAATGCGCCCCGATCACCACTTTGTCTTGCTTGATAGCTTAGGTAAACGCGTACGCTTTATGAAACAGGTACAGCATGAGTTAAATCTCAGCAATATCGAACCTGTACAATATCGTGTTGAAGAATATCAACCTGAGCAATCTTTTGATGGTGTTATTAGCCGAGCTTTTGCATCAATGAAAGATATGCTTTCTTGGTGTTCTCATTTAGTCGCAAAAGAGCATGGTCATTTTTATGCACTCAAAGGGCAAATCCACCAAGAAGAATTAGATGAACTAATAGAAAATGGATTAAAAGCGCCTGAAAAAGTTATTGCTTTGGCAATACCTGAATTGAATGAACAACGTCATTTGGTGATTATTTAACCTGCTCTTTTGTTTTTTTTCGGATATTTTTTCGTTATTTGTGCTCTGGCGATAACATTTACAATGTTATCGCCATTTGCTTTAGTGATGAGGTAATAAAATTTTAATTTTTACCTATTCATTACAATTAATTAACATATTTGTGTTTTTTGATTTAATTAACAATGCAACCACTATTTTTTTATTTTTATTTCTAAAATAAATTAGTCATTTTATGCATTAGAAAAATTATTAATTTATTTAATTAAAAATACGCTATTTATTTTTCAATTAGCATGAAATTGTTCAAAAATAGGCAGTTATTTGTTAACTCCATTATATTATTTATGAAATAACCTTTATTTTTACTTCTTTATTTGCGCGCTAGATCACATTATTTATTTCTTTAAATTTTATTATTTTGACTCTTTTTGTCCTTAATCATTTTTCATAAATGGAACCTTCGTAAAAAATTTAAATTAATCTTCACTTTTTCGCTACTTATTGATTGAATTCATTGCCACGCCCCGTATAATTTGCTCGTTTTTGTCACTTGACACTTTATAGCAAAGACAGTTTGATACATCATTCAGCAATACCTTTTACGATAGCTAGTCTGGAGAATACAAACGTCATGTCTGTCTCCCTCTACAGCGGGAAAGTTGCACTGAAACTGTTATTTTTGCAGTTTATGACTTTTGTTATTCTCAGTGCGGGTTTCTACTTAAAGAGTACAGACTGGAGCTTTTCAGCTTTTTTAGGCGGAATAGCATGTTGGTTACCCAATATTGCTTTTTTATTATTAATCCGTTTACAAGAAGCGACTGAAGAAGATGCTCCAGTTCGCATAAACTGGCTTTTTGCTTTCAGTGAAGGGTTGAAGGTTATACTATCAATAGCCTTGCTGATAGTTGCTTTAGGAGTGTTTAAAGCGGCATTTGCACCTCTGGTCATGACCTACTTAGCGGTGCTTGTTATGCAGGTCGTTGCACCAGCCGTCATAAACGGTTAGCGTTTTTAACAACAAAAGGGTAATTGGCATCATGTCTGCATCAGGAGAAGCATTAACCACTAGAGACTACATAGGTCACCACCTGAATAACCTTCAGTTGGACCTGCGTACTTTCGAGTTGGTCAATCCCCTTGCTGAAAATACGCCATCATTCTGGGTGTTAAATATTGACTCACTTTTCTTTTCAGTACTAATGGGAGCTCTATTCCTGTGGCTGTTTAGAAAAGTAGCAGTAAGAGCAACCAGCGGCGTACCGGGAAAATTCCAGACTGCAGTAGAAATGATCATCGGTTTCGTTGATAGCAGCGTCCGTGATATGTATCACGGAAAGAGCAAGGTCATTGCACCTTTGGCATTGACTGTGTTCGTTTGGGTGCTGTTAATGAATGCCCTGGATTTATTACCAATCGACTTCATCCCTTATATCGGTGAACACATCTTAGGGTTACCTGCGTTGCGCATAGTTCCAACTGCTGACGTAAGTATTACTCTTTCGATGGCTATTGGTGTATTTATCCTGATTCTCTTCTACAGCATTAAGATGAAGGGCATAAAAGGGTTTACTAAAGAGCTGACGTTACAGCCTTTTAATCACCCAATTTTTATTCCTGTAAACTTGATTCTGGAAGGGGTAAGCCTGCTATCAAAACCTGTTTCACTCGGTCTTCGACTGTTTGGTAACATGTATGCAGGTGAACTGATCTTTATTCTTATTGCTGGTCTGTTACCGTGGTGGTCACAGTGGTTATTAAGCCTCCCTTGGGCGATATTCCACATACTGATTATTACGCTACAAGCCTTTATTTTCATGGTTCTAACGATTGTTTATCTATCGATGGCATCTGAAGAACATTAATTATTAACTCTTTGAAGAAATAACTGAAACAAACTGGAGACTGTCATGGAAAACCTGAGTATGGATCTGCTGTACATGGCTGCCGCGATTATGATGGGGTTAGCTGCAATCGGTGCTGCAATCGGTATCGGAATCCTCGGTGGTAAATTTTTAGAAGGTGCTGCTCGTCAGCCTGATCTGATCCCTCTTCTGCGTACACAGTTTTTTATCGTTATGGGTCTGGTTGACGCCATCCCTATGATTGCTGTGGGTCTGGGTCTTTACGTGATGTTTGCTGTTGCCTAATGAAGGTAACTAGCAGTAAATGCATCAAGTTAGTTTATAACCAAGAAAGAGGTATTGTGCTGTGAATTTAAATGCAACAATCCTCGGCCAGGCCATCGCATTTGTCCTGTTTGTTCTGTTCTGTATGAAATTTGTATGGCCACCAATTATGGCGGCCATTGAGAAACGTCAAAAAGAAATTGCTGACGGTTTATCATCTGCAGAACGAGCTAAAAAGGATTTAGATTTAGCGAAAGCCGATGCAGGCGAACAGCTAGCGAAAGCAAAAGCAGAAGCCCAAGTAATCATTGAATCAGCGAATAAACAACGCACTCAAATGATTGAAGAAGCTAAAGCAGAAGCAGAGCTAGAACGTAGTAAGATCGTTGCACAAGCTCAATCCGAACTGGATGCAGAGCGTAAACGTGCTCGTGAAGAACTGCGTAAACAAGTCGCAATGCTGGCTATCGCAGGTGCCGAGAAAATTATTGAACGTTCCGTGGATGAAGCTGCTAATAGCGACATCGTTGATAAACTGGTCGCTGAACTGTAAGGAGGGAGGGGCATGTCTGAAATTGCAACGGTAGCTCGCCCCTACGCCAAAGCAGCTTTTGACTTTGCTGTGGAAACCCAGACTGTCGATAAATGGCAGGTAATGCTGGCGTTCACCGCTGAAGTAGCACGCAATGAGCAGGTAACCGAATTACTTTCTGGTTCTTTAGCATCAGAAAAACTGGCAACCATCTTCATCGACCTTTGTGGCGAACAACTAGATGAGCATGCTCAGAATTTAATTCGTGTTATGGCTGATAATGGCCGTTTATCAACGTTGCCCGAAGTATTGAGCCAATTTAACCAATTACGCGCAATACTCGAATCAACGGTTGACGTTGAAGTAACTTCTGCCATTGAGCTAACTAAACAGCAGCTAGCTAACATTTCTGCAGCGATGGAAAAACGTCTATCACGCAAAGTGAAGCTGAATTGCAAAATTGATAAGTCTGTTATCGCAGGCATGATTATACGCGCCGGTGACCTCGTCATCGATGGCAGTATTCGTGGCCGTTTAGAGCGTTTAACAGACGTCTTGCAGTCTTAAGGGGACTGGAGCATATGCAACTGAATTCCACTGAAATCAGCGAACTGATCAAGCAGCGCATTGCTCAGTTCAATGTAGTGAGTGAAGCTCACAATGAAGGTACGATTGTTTCCGTTAGTGACGGTATCATTCGTATCCACGGTTTAGCCGAAGTTATGCAGGGTGAGATGATCGCACTGCCGGGTAACCGTTTCGCTATCGCACTGAACTTAGAGCGTGACTCTGTTGGTGCGGTTGTGATGGGACCTTATGCTGACTTAGCAGAAGGCATGAAAGTTAAATGTACAGGTCGTATTCTGGAAGTACCTGTTGGCCGTGGTCTGCTTGGCCGTGTGGTTAACACACTGGGTGAGCCGATAGATGGTAAAGGCGCTGTAGAGCATGATGGTTTCTCACCTGTTGAGATGATTGCTCCTGGTGTTATCGACCGTCAATCAGTAGACCAGCCAGTGCAAACGGGTTACAAATCAGTCGATGCCATGATCCCTATCGGTCGTGGACAACGTGAATTGATCATCGGTGACCGTCAAACAGGTAAAACTGCTCTGGCTGTCGATGCGATTATCAACCAACGTGACTCTGGCATTAAATGTATCTATGTCGCTATTGGTCAGAAAGCCTCTACTATTTCGAACGTTGTTCGTAAATTAGAAGAGCATGGCGCGTTAGAAAACACCATTGTTGTTGTTGCTTCTGCATCAGAATCAGCAGCACTGCAATACCTAGCTCCTTATTCAGGTTGCGCAATGGGTGAATACTTCCGTGACCGTGGTGAAGATGCCCTGATTATTTATGATGACTTGTCTAAACAGGCTGTCGCATACCGTCAAATTTCACTGTTACTTCGTCGTCCACCAGGACGTGAAGCATACCCAGGTGACGTTTTCTATCTGCACTCCCGTTTACTTGAGCGTGCTGCTCGTGTAAATGCTGAGTACGTAGAAGCTTTCACTAACGGTGAAGTTAAAGGTAAAACCGGCTCTCTGACTGCGTTACCTATTATCGAAACGCAAGCAGGGGACGTTTCTGCATTCGTTCCAACGAACGTAATCTCTATTACTGATGGTCAGATCTTCTTAGAATCTAACCTGTTTAACGCAGGTATTCGTCCAGCTGTTAACCCAGGGATCTCTGTATCTCGTGTTGGTGGTGCAGCTCAGACTAAGATTATGAAGAAACTTTCTGGTGGTATCCGTACTGCACTTGCGCAGTATCGTGAGCTGGCAGCATTCTCACAGTTCGCTTCAGATCTGGATGATGCTACCCGTAAACAATTGAACCACGGTCAGAAAGTGACTGAATTGCTGAAACAGAAACAGTACGAACCAATGTCTGTCGCACAACAGTCTTTAGCACTGTATGCAGCAGAACGTGGTTATCTGGAAGATGTTGAAATTTCACAAGTTGTGCCATTTGAAGCTGCATTATTAGCTTATGCTTCTCGTGAACATGCTGATTTACTGAAAGAAATCAACCAGACCGGTACTTATAACGAAGAGATCGAAGCTAAGCTGAAAGGCGTGCTCGAAAACTTCAAAGCGACTCAGTCCTGGTAATAACTATTCGGCCTGATAGTAATATTGGGCCGTCTGGTTCATGAGGAGAAGCAGAAATGGCCGGCGCAAAAGAGATACGTTCGAAGATCGCCAGTGTGCAAAACACACAGAAGATCACTAAAGCGATGGAGATGGTCGCCGCGTCGAAAATGCGTAAAACGCAGGAACGCATGGCAGCCAGCCGTCCTTATGCAGAAACCATGCGCAGCGTGATTGGTCACCTTGCGCTAGGGAATCTGGAATACAAACATCCATACCTCGAAGAGCGGGAAGTTAAACGTGTCGGGTACCTGGTTGTTTCGACCGACCGTGGTTTGTGTGGTGGTTTGAACATTAACTTGTTCAAAAAACTACTGGCAGACATGAAAGAGTGGTCTGAAAAAGGTGTACAGGTAGATTTAGCACTAGTGGGTTCTAAAGCTACGTCATTCTTTGGCTCTGTGGGCGGGAATGTTGTAGGTCAAGTAACCGGCATGGGCGATGATCCAAAACTGTCAGACCTTATCGGTCCAGTTAATATCATGTTGCAGGCTTATGACGAAGGTCGTTTAGATAAACTGTATGTGGTGGCAAATAAGTTCATCAATACCATGGCTCAAGAGCCTAAAATCCTTCAGGTTTTACCATTACCAGCGGGTGATGATGAAGAGCTGAAAGAAAAATCTTGGGATTATCTGTACGAACCTGATCCTAAGGCGTTACTGGATACTTTACTGCGTCGTTATATCGAATCGCAGGTTTACCAGAGCGTCGTAGAGAACTTAGCGAGTGAGCAGGCCGCCCGAATGGTCGCGATGAAAGCCGCTACAGATAACGGTGGTAACCTGATTAAAGAATTGCAATTGGTGTACAACAAAGCACGCCAAGCAAGTATTACTCAGGAACTTACAGAAATTGTGTCTGGTGCAGCCGCGGTATAACAGCTAGGTTTACGAATTACGTAGAGGATTCAAGATGGCTACTGGAAAGATTGTCCAGGTAATCGGCGCCGTAGTGGACGCCGAGTTCCCTCAGGATAGCGTCCCTAAAGTATACGACGCTCTTGAGGTTATGAATGGTAAAGAGAAACTGGTGCTAGAAGTTCAGCAACAGTTAGGCGGTGGTATCGTTCGTTGTATCGCAATGGGTACATCAGACGGTTTAAGCCGTGGCTTAAAAGTTGAAAACTTAGGCCACCCAATTGAAGTACCAGTAGGTAAAGCAACACTGGGACGTATCATGAACGTTCTGGGTACACCTATCGATATGAAAGGTGATATTGCAACTGAAGAACGTTGGTCTATTCACCGTGAAGCACCAACTTATGAAGAGTTATCAAGCTCTCAAGAACTACTAGAAACCGGTATCAAAGTAATGGACTTAATCTGTCCGTTCGCTAAAGGTGGTAAAGTAGGTCTGTTTGGTGGTGCGGGTGTTGGTAAAACAGTTAACATGATGGAATTGATCCGTAACATCGCGATTGAGCACTCAGGTTATTCTGTATTTGCAGGTGTTGGTGAGCGTACTCGTGAGGGTAACGACTTCTATCATGAAATGACAGATTCTAACGTTCTTGACAAAGTATCGTTAGTTTATGGTCAGATGAATGAGCCACCAGGAAACCGTCTGCGTGTAGCACTGACTGGTTTAACCATGGCGGAAAAATTCCGTGATGAAGGCCGTGACGTACTGTTATTCGTCGATAACATCTATCGTTACACCTTAGCCGGTACCGAAGTATCAGCACTGTTAGGCCGTATGCCATCAGCAGTAGGTTACCAACCAACATTGGCTGAAGAGATGGGTGTTCTGCAAGAACGTATCACTTCAACCAAAACAGGTTCAATCACCTCTGTTCAAGCAGTATACGTACCAGCGGATGACTTAACTGACCCATCTCCAGCAACTACGTTTGCTCACTTAGATGCGACAGTTGTACTGAGCCGTCAAATTGCTTCATTAGGTATCTACCCTGCGGTTGACCCACTGGATTCAACCAGTCGTCAGTTAGACCCACTGGTAGTTGGCCAAGAGCATTATGATGTTGCTCGTGGTGTTCAGTCTATCCTGCAACGTTATCAGGAACTGAAAGACATCATCGCTATCTTAGGTATGGATGAACTGTCAGAAGAAGATAAACTGGTTGTTGCGCGTGCGCGTAAGATCCAGCGCTTCCTATCTCAGCCATTCTTCGTTGCTGAAGTATTTACCGGTTCACCAGGTAAGTTCGTTTCCCTGAAAGACACTATTCGTGGCTTTAAAGGAATTCTGAACGGTGATTATGACCACCTGCCAGAGCAGGCGTTCTACATGGTTGGTACTATCGAAGAAGCAGTAGAAAAAGCTAAAAAGCTTTAATACGGCTGACGGGAGGTTGATATGGCCGATACATCGTTCCACCTGAAAGTTGTCAGCGCTGAAAAACAGTTATATGACGGCGAAGTAAAACGAATTCAGGTAACTGGTAGCGAAGGTGAGCTCGGTATTTATCCGCAGCATACCCCGTTATTAACTGCCATAAAACCGGGCATGGTACGTGTCGTAAAAACATCGGGCGAAGAAGAGGTTATCTACCTTTCAGGTGGTATTCTCGAAGTTCAGCCGACTGGCGTCATTGTACTGGCAGATACAGCGATCCGTGGTCGTGATTTGGATGAAGCGAAAGCGTTGGAATCTAAGCGTAAAGCTGAAGAACACATTCAGTCCTCTCATGGCGATGTTGATTATGCTCAGGCATCTGCGGAATTAGCCAAAGCGATTGCGAAATTACGTGTAATCGAATTGACTAGACGTTGATGTAAACAGGCAGTCTATGAATAAAAAAGCCAGTTGGTATTCACTAACTGGCTTTTTTGCGTTGTGAAATATTTTGAGTGGCGAAATATGTAGTATTATTTATCATAAACAGGTTTACTTGCCATTCTTTACGGGAGTTATCGGGTTAATTATGTCTAGTTCAGCGAAAAGCGTTGTTATTCTTGCTGCGGGTAAAGGTACTCGCATGTATTCACAGTTACCTAAGGTTCTTCATAAGCTTGCAGGTAAATCCATGGTTCAACATGTGATTGATACTGCCAAATCCCTTGGTGCCCAACAAATACATTTAGTTTATGGGCATGGTGGTGAGTTAATGAAAGAAAAATTAGGCTCTCAGCCGGTTAATTGGGTATTGCAAGCAGAGCAGTTAGGAACGGGTCATGCAATGCAACAAGCAGCCCCTTTTTTTGCTGATGATGAAGATATTCTGATGCTTTATGGTGATGTTCCACTTATCACCCAAGAAACACTAGAGCGCTTAATTAAAGTAAAACCAGAAGGTGGTATTGGTTTATTAACCGTTATTTTGGATAACCCAACAGGTTATGGTCGTATTGTTCGTGAAAATGGTGAAGTTACGGGCATTATTGAACAAAAAGATGCTTCAGAAGAGCAACTTAAAATTAATGAAATCAATACGGGTATTTTGGTTGCTAATGGCGCAGATTTAAAACGTTGGTTAGGTAAACTCAATAATAACAATGCACAAAAAGAGTATTACATTACCGATATTATTGCTTTAGCACATAAAGAAGGCCGTAAAATTGAAACGGCTCATCCACGTCGCCATAGTGAAATGGAAGGGGTGAATAACCGTTTACAGTTAGCAGCGTTAGAACGTATTTATCAAACAGAACAAGCTGAGCGCCTATTACTCGAAGGCGTCATGCTGTTGGATCCTGCCCGTTTTGATTTACGTGGTACTTTAACTCATGGTAAAGATGTCGTTATTGATACTAATGTAATTATTGAAGGTGATGTTGTTTTAGGAAATAACGTTGAAATAGGGACAGGCTGTGTACTAAAAAACTGCACTATTGGTGATCATACTATCATTAGCCCGTATACGGTGATCGAAGATGCTAATCTAGCGCAAGAATGTACGGTTGGCCCATTTGCTCGCCTTCGTCCAGGTACGCAATTAGCAGATAAAGCACACGTTGGTAACTTTGTTGAGATGAAAAAAGCAAGCTTAGGTATTGGCTCAAAAGCGGGTCACTTAACTTATCTTGGCGATACTGATGTTGGTGCTAATGTGAATATTGGTGCAGGTACGATTACTTGTAACTATGATGGTGCAAATAAATTCCAAACTATCATTGGCGATGATGTATTTATTGGCTCTGATACACAGTTAGTTGCTCCAGTTACTGTTGCTAATGGTGCAACAATTGGTGCTGGCACAACAGTGACTAAAAATGTGGGTGAAAACGAATTAGTGATAAGTCGTGTTAAGCAAACTCATATTAGTGGATGGAAACGTCCAGTGAAGAAAAAGTAATAATTTTAAGAAAAGGGCGTATGTTAAATCATCGCCCTTTTCTTGTACGCTATTATTCTAAAAACAAAAAATATCCCCGCTCTCTACAAGGCTTGGGGAACAAAACAATCAGGCATAAGACATCTAAGTGCGAATAAACGCACGGTTTTAGGAATAACACAATGTGTGGAATAGTAGGTGCAGTTGCACAACGCGATATCGCAGAGATCTTAATTGAAGGTTTACGTCGCTTAGAATACCGTGGTTATGATTCTGCGGGTTTAGCGGTTGTTGATAATGACTGTAAAATGACGCGTCTGCGTGAAGCAGGCAAAGTTCAAATGCTGGCTGATGAAGCAGAAAAAACGCAAGTTATTGGTGGAACAGGTATTGCTCATACTCGTTGGGCAACACATGGTGAACCTTGTGAAGATAATGCGCATCCTCATGTATCTGGCTCAATTGCAGTGGTACATAATGGCATTATTGAAAACTACCAAGAACTAAAAGCTGATTTAATTAAAAAAGGTTATCAGTTTACCTCTCAAACTGACACCGAAGTTATTGCTCACTTAGTTAATTGGGAGCAGCACAAAGGCGGCACTTTACGTGAAGTTGTACAACGTGTTATTCCTCAATTACGTGGTGCATATGGCACCGTTATTATGGATAGTCGCACTCCTGATTTATTAGTTGCAGCACGTTCAGGTAGTCCGCTGGTGGTAGGTCTTGGTGTTGGTGAAAACTTTCTTGCTTCTGACCAATTGGCATTATTGCCTGTTACTCGCCGGTTTATCTACCTTGAAGAAGGGGATATTGTCGAGATTACTCGTCGTCACGTTCATATTTTTTCTGTTGATGGTGAAGAAGTTGACCGTGATGTTATTGAATCTAATGTTCAATATGATGCTGGTGACAAAGGTATTTATCGTCATTACATGCAAAAAGAGATCTATGAGCAGCCTTTAGCGATTAAAAATACGTTGGAAAATCGCTTAAAAGCAGAAAGCATTGATCTGAGTGAACTAGGCTCTAAAGCGGAAGATATCTTATCTAAAGTAGAACACATTCAAATTGTTGCTTGTGGTACTTCTTATAATGCGGGTATGGTTTCACGTTATTGGTTTGAATCTTTAGCTGGCATTCCTTGCGATGTCGAAATTGCTTCAGAATATCGCTATCGTAAACCTGCAACTCGCCGTAATAGCTTACTTATTACGTTATCTCAATCTGGCGAAACCGCGGATACTTTAGCGGCATTGCGTTTATCAAAAGAGTTAGGTTATTTATCGTCACTGGCTATTTGTAACGTTGCTGGGTCTTCTTTAGTTCGTGAATCAGAATTTGTATTGATGACAAAAGCGGGTGCTGAAATTGGTGTTGCTTCAACTAAAGCTTTTACCACCCAATTAACCGTTCTATTAATGCTGGTGGCATATATGGGACGCATTAAAGGTATCACTACATTAGAAAAAGAAGTTTCAACCGCATTACATGCATTGCCAAGTCGTATTGAAAGTATGTTATCTAAAGATAAAGTGATTGAAGCATTAGCAGAAGACTTCTCTGAAAAAAGTCATGCTTTATTTTTAGGTCGTGGTGATCAATATCCTATTGCGGTAGAAGGTGCGCTGAAACTTAAAGAGATCTCTTATATTCATGCTGAGGCTTATGCCGCGGGTGAGTTAAAACATGGTCCACTTGCGTTAATTGATGCAGATATGCCGGTTATTATCATTGCACCAAATAACGAATTATTAGAAAAATTAAAATCTAATATTGAAGAGGTTCGTGCTCGTGGAGGTTTGCTATATGTATTTGCAGATCAAGATGCTGGTTTTGAAGAAAACGAAACTATGAAATTAATTTCTCTACCTCATGTAGAAGAATTAATTGCACCTATTTTCTACACTGTGCCATTACAGCTACTTTCTTATCATGTTGCCTTAATTAAAGGAACGGATGTAGACCAACCGCGTAACTTGGCAAAATCAGTAACCGTTGAGTAAGTTAACTGATTATTAAAATAATTAAATAAAGAAAATCCGGTTATCAATTATATTTAACCGGATTTTTTTATATCTAATTTTTAGTGGAATTTTAGTTATAGGATTTAAATACCGCCTGATCGCCTGCTTTATCAAAGGCGATAACTTGGTAAGGTTCTTTGTAATCACCTGCATACATTCCTAAGCTGCCTGCTGGCATACCAGCAACGGCAATCCCGGTTTTACTTTTGTCTACTAAATCGATATTTTTTAAGCTATCAACAGGAATATGGCCCACTAAATCTTTACCTTTATAAGTGGCTAAATGGCAACTTAATAAATTAGCCGGCACACCTGCTTGCTTATATTTCTGCATTAATTGTGCTTCTGACACAATGTTAACTTTAACGTTAAACCCTGCCTCTTCTATACCATCAGCCCATAAAGTGCAGCATCCACAAGTTTCTGTTTTATAAACCTCAACGATATTTTTAGTTGCGGCATGAGTTGCACCTGTAAATGCTGAAAGAGCCAAAATAGTAGGTAATAATAATTTTTTCATCATCAATTCCTTTCATTAAGTTGATAGACGAAACAATAATCTTTCCCCTTACTGGAAGGTCAATTCAATAAAAGTATAAACTTGTAGAAATTTGTAAAATAATATTTATATAAAACAAACATATATAATTTGTTTTATATGGTTATTTTCTTATTATTAATTGTAATACATGTTGTTTTTATAAGAAAAAAGCCTGTATAGCAGGCTTAAAATGGAGAAAACAGGGTAATTTAGAGTTAGGGTATAAAAGATTATGAGAGGGTATTACTCATGGGTTAAATCATTTCTAATCAACAATAGCTTATGTTTAACTTATGAATAGTATAAACCTAAACCTTACCTTAGGTTAAAGCGGATAATTTTGTATAAAGGATTCAGTTTTATTGATGAAAAATAGAACAATAAAAAGAGAGAATAAAAAAACCAATATATTCAATATATTGGTTTTAGTAAAAGAGTCAGTGAAATAAAATACAAATTATTTGATAATAGTAATCTGCTTCACATCAATTTCAGTACTAGTCCACTCTTTATCTATTTTACCTTCAATTCTTACGGTATTTTCAGGAGTGACAGTTTGTCCTCGCCATCTTTTATGGTCGATATCAACGTTTATTCCACCTGTGCTATCTTCAAAAACATATAGCTCACCGCCAATCTTTTTAGTGATTTTTCCAGTTAAAATAACCCAGGTATCATCAGATAACTCTTTTGCTTTATTTACGGTTGTTTCACTAATAGAAGGACCTTTGAACCCACCTTGAGTCGTATTTTCTTGAATACTTCCTTGAGGCGAAATAAAACCACCATTATTATGTTGGTTGGTATTTGCTTGAGATGCAAAAGCCAACGTACTACCAATTAATAATACTAGAATTTTTTTCATAACAAGCTCACCTTTTGGTTAAAATATAACTAATTATAGTCCCTAATTCTATTTCAGTTATTTTTATAAAACAGTATATTAAGGTAAATCTAAGTATTAATGTATCAACTGTTTGAGATTGTTATTTCATCAGCGGTTTTTTTATTTCGTTTTATCCTTATCTGTGAAATAAGCATCTATAACTATGTTTTTGTTTTCTTTAAGTTAAACCTACTAGTTATTTCCCCTTTGTATCAGTGTAGGCGGTTATTCAAAAATATACCGCTTAGGATCATTGTTTTTAGATGTATAACCTCTTATTATCCAGCGCTTTCAAATTTTTTTTAATTTTCCCCTATTATTTTTAGAGGTTTTAGGTTTTATGACTAACGAACGCATTGCCAATCCTGGTCCATTAGGTTTAATGGGTTTTGGTATGACAACGATTTTGTTGAACATACATAATGCCGGTTTTTTTCCTGTTGTTTCTGTCATCATGAGTATGGGTATTTTTTATGGTGGAATTGCCCAAGTTATTGCTGGAATTTTTGAATTTAAAAAAGGTAATACTTTTGGTGCTACCGCATTCACTTCTTATGGTTTTTTCTGGATAACACTTGTTGGTATTTGGTTACTCCCTATTATGGGATTAAGTGAACCTACAACACCTCTTTTCCTTGGTGTTTTTTTAGCGTTATGGGGAATTTTTACACTCTTTATGTTTATTGGCACACTAAAAGCCAATAGAGCATTACAGTTTGTCTTTTTAAGCTTAACTATTTTATTTGCTTTACTAGCTATTGGTAATATCAGTGGAAATGCATTGATTTTAAAAATTGCAGGTTTTGAAGGTATTATTTGTGGAGCCAGTGCTTTTTATCTTGCAATGGCTGAAGTATTAAATGAGATGTATGGTAAAACCGTGTTGCCTATTGGGCATAAATAGTTTTATTAATAGAAGTGGCTAATAATTATTTAGCCACTTCTATCACTCGACTTTTACGTTTAACGACCCGCCTTGCACACCACGCATAAAGTAACCCTGCTATTACACCTGCAATATGAGATTCAGTTGATACCCCTAATTGTCCGGGAATTAAGCCATAGGCCATAGTTCCATAATAGAACAATACAAATAGAGCAATCACTATATCGATAACTTTATGACGGGTAAAAGCATGTGCAATAAGTAGTGCCCATAATCCAAAAATCCAGCCACTAGCACCCACATGGATAGCATGACGGCCAAATATCCAAACGAGCAACCCACTAAAAAAAATAATAAATATGCTAGCAGTGACATATTCTCGCAAAGATTGAGTCATAGATAAAAAACTGAGAATAAGCAAAGGCAGTAAATTGCTAAAAAGATGAGACCAAGAACCATGAACAAAAGGCGCGATAAAAATCCCAATAAATCCTTCTCCTGTTCGGGGAATAACACCCCATTCAAGTAAAGGAATAGGTAAAATACTGCCTATTAATTGAAGTAGGATTAATGTGAGAGTTAAGCCACAAAGAAAATAAAATCTTTTTTTCAATCCTGCACTTCTCATAGCATTAGCCTTAGTAAAGTAATGAGATTAATTTAGGTCTACTTATTTTATTACATCAGTCTAATAAGTTAAGACAAGCAGCGCCACGAGCACCACCAGCATCCCCATGACGCGCTTTTTCTATTGCTGGAATTTGTACATTGCCATAAACACACTTGGCAATATAGTCAGGTAATAGCTCATAAAGTGCATTAAACTGTGACAAACCTCCACCGATAACGATTAAATGAGGATCAAGAACAGTCAGAATATTACTTAGATAAACAGCGAGTACTTTCATATAGCGATCTACATGTTCTATTGTTTTTTCATCACCTGCATAATATTGAGTAACAATATCAACCGCTCTTTGTGGCTCACCATTAAACGCTTTATACATTCGTTCAAAACCACGACCAGATAGATAAGTTTCAAAGCAGGCTTTTTTGCCGCAGCCACATAATATTTTAGGCATTGTTTCGCCAATAATATTATCAGCATCAACATTAAGATTCATGTGACCTATTTCACCAGCAATGCCGTTTTTACCTGATAGTACTTTTCCATCAATAACAAAACCACCACCAACGCCAGTACCAAGAATAAGACCTAATACTGAAGGGTGATGACGAAATTCAGGATCCCAAGCTTCAGATAATGCAAAGCAGTTAGCATCATTTTCTACTTTCACTGGCCTATCTAATATTTGGCAGAGATCATGAACCATTGGTTTATATTTAGCTGCTGGCACATTAGTTGTAAACACAGTGCCTTCTTTAGCATTTACAATTCCAGGAATACCGACCCCAATTTTACCTTTACAGCCTAAATTCTTATCAGCCTCTAAAGTTAGCTCTTTAAAGGCATTTAACAGTGCTAGGTAGTCATTTTTGGGAGTAGGAACGCGTTTTTGCCAGATTTGTGTCAGATTTTTATCGAAAACGGCTAGCTCAATTTTTGTGCCGCCCATATCAAAACCATAATACATATCAGTCTCTTAATTATCCTGTAAATATTATCTACAACGAATTTATCGTTATAGCGCTAAATAACTTCTACCTATTTTTACCGCTTATGGATGTGAATAAAAATAGTGGCTTATAACAGTTGAGATTTTTTTATCTATTAAGTGTTCTTTTCAATTAACTTACTACGTACTTTCATTAATGCAAAGCCTAATAAGTTCAAACCACGCCAAAGCAGTGGGTTATTAGCTTCTTTATCTTGTTCACTTAAACCTATTCCCCATATTTTATCTACGGGGCTTGCTTCAACCAGAACTCGAGTGCCTGTTGAAATAAGAAATTGGCTCAGATTTTTATTTTGCGAAAATTTAGCTTCATTAGCGCGGATAACAATCTCTATGCGCTGTTGCTCCCAAATAGATTGGTCAAATCCTTTAACTTCTCTACCTAATGCTTTCGCTGTACCTGGATTTGAGGTGGCAATAATGCGCGCTCTAATTTCCATATCATTAAAAATTCTCGCTTTTTCAGCCATCATATAGTGTTCAGCAGATGAGTAACGTACATCATCTAATATAAAAGGTGCTGGATACCACTGGCTAAAGCAGCTTTTGCTCACTTCATCACTCTTGGTTTTATGTCCCCAAAAGAAGATAAATTTAATTTTCTTATTCGCTCGGAAATCTTTTTGTAATTGTTGTAAATCCATATTTTTTCTATTTATAGCAGGGATTTCATTGGATTTAATAAAGATAGCATAGAAGTAAAGAAGGATTGAGTGCATTTTTTCATTTATGTGAGGAGGTGAAGCGATTCCGCTAGTAAGAAAATGTATCTAAAAAAACATCATAAAATGATATTTTTTCGCTTATTAATAAAGAAAATACAACTGAAAATGCTAAGAATGTTCTTAAAAAAAGAAGTCTATATACTGTTATCGTTAACATTGATTCGAAAAACGATTGTCAAAAATAGATTTAACCACCCTAGTATAAAAACGTATTAAGGTAAGTGTTTTCAATACAAAAATTTATCAATATTGGTATTTATACTTGTTATTGGTATTTATAACTAACAAATATAGATAATCATATATTTATTATGCAGTTAAGTTTTTTTATTGTGTTTTTTCACTATTACATTCGCAATTTGAACTCTATCACGATTGTTATTTTGTTAAGTTAAATTAACAATATTATTTAAAGAGTAAAATATTTTCTTAGTTAATTATTCTAAAAAACTGGTATCTATTAGCGATATTTACTATAAGTGTGGGATGTTCGGTATCGTAGATTGATTATCTATTTTTGTTTTATTTGATAGGTGATTTTTTTTAAAACTTAACCAAATATGATGTATTGATTTTTTTGATGATGAAATCATAAGGCTATCTTATGATAAAAAACAATAAGTACCCTTTTTTTAGGTAAAAGGTAACGCTCATTTGATGATGATCAATATAGATAATTAATCTTCTCTATTTTTTTACTCTAGTTTTATATCAAGAATTGAATAGAAATAAGTCACTTTTTTTAAATTGATCTCTACCAAATATTTTCTTTTTAGAAGAAATAATATTATAAAGTAATTATTTTAGAATTTTATATTTGTAGTATTTATATAAAATGTTATTAATTTAGCTTTGTTATTAAAAAGGCATGAAAGTTTTTTTCTACGTTAAATAGGTACTTTTTTAGAGATTATTATCCCTAACTTTGCGGTAAGTATAAATACATAAATTTATAAATAAGAGTGTGTTAAATCTTATTTTTTAGATTTTTTTGAGGTTGTGCTTTACATTAAAATAATTATACAATTCAAATTAAATAAACATTACTCGTAAAACGTTAGTGATTATTTTTTATTAAATGAAAAATATTTATAAAATGAAATTACCTTACATAGTTAATATCCATTAATAGATGAGAGTTCTAATATGAATTTATAAATATCCATTTTTATTGTAATGAAAGTTATCTCTAATGGTTATCTCTTTTTAAAGAGCATCTAATAATTGAACAAGGTTAAGTGTATAGTTATTAAAGGGGCCACACTATGTATGATGATATAAGCAACCTAAAAGATAAATTTCAGGAAGATGAATTTTCTTTTCAAGATTTTTCTTCCTCTATTACACAAGAAGTTGTGAATAAAAAAGAATCAAACAATATAATTAAAGAAGATAATAAAAAAAATAATAATTTAGTTAGCCGTTCTTTAACTAATAAAACGTTTTCAGAAACTTCATCTGTGGTGAAAAACATACCAAAACAGCCTGTTACTAAGTCTATCCCTTCTTATCACCAGAATGCATTGGCAGCAAACAAAGCAGAAAAAAACGATCTTATTAAGAGACAATCTACCATTTTATCTGATAATCAAATATTTGATAATGAAAAAACAGATAAGAATCATGCAAATGAAAAAATATCATTAAAAGATATATTGTCATTTATTGCATCTGTTTAAATAAGCTAGTTATTTTTATAAATAATATTGACTGGTGTCAATTTATAGCCATTGTTGTTTTTTTAAGACCTAATTAATTCTTTCGGAATTTATTTTCCGGATAGGGAACCTTTGTCTTAAAAAAATATATGGCGATGACAAAGGTATGGGATTTATGAATAAAATATTAAAAATGCTAATTACAGCCTTTCTGTTAATAACAATGTTTTCATTAATTGTTATGCCGATGAGTGCTGAGCAACAATATATCTTTGGTATAATAAATATATTGTTGCTACTTGTTATTGGTTTTAAAAAATCCAAAAAGCGATTATTAACAATGGTTTTTTTATCGTTGCTAATGTCTACGCGTTATCTCTATTGGCGAGCAACAAACACTCTTAATTTTAATACTACTATTGAAGCTATTTTAGGTAGTGGTTTATTTATGGCAGAGATTTACTCTTGGATGATTTTAGTTCTGGGTTATTTCCAAACATCGTGGCCATTAAATAGAAAAATTGCACCACTACCAAAAGATATTTCTCAATGGCCAACAGTAGATATTTATATTCCAACATATAACGAAAGCCTTGATGTTGTTCGTGATACTGTTTTAGCGGCTCAAGCTATCGATTATCCACAAGATAAAATGAAGGTTTATTTATTGGATGATGGTAGTCGTGAAGAATTTAAACAATTCGCAGGTGATGTCGGTGTCACTTATATTGAGCGTGAAGTTCATGATCACGCAAAAGCAGGTAATTTGAATCATGCTATGGCATTGACGGATGGTGAATTAATCTGTGTATTTGACTGCGATCACATAGCAACACGCGTCTTTTTACAAGCTACAGTAGGAAGCTTTTTGCAAGACCCTAAACTTGCGCTGATTCAAACTCCACACTATTTTTATTCATCAGATCCTTTTGAACGCAACTTAAGTGCTGCGAAAGATGCTCCCCATGAAGGTGCTCTATTTTATGGTCCAGTTCAACGTGGAAATGACAACTGGAATGCAACGTTTTTCTGTGGCTCTTGTGCCGTTATGCGACGTAGTGCTCTTGATGAAATCGATGGTATTGCTGTTGAAACAGTGACAGAAGATGCACATACAGCGTTAAAACTACAGCGCTTAGGATGGAACTCCGCATTTATTGATATTCCTTTGGCTGCGGGTTTGGCAACAGAGCGTTTAGCCTTACATGTTAACCAACGTATTCGTTGGGCTAGAGGGATGACTCAAATATTTAGGGTTGATAATCCCATGTTAGGTCGAGGGCTAACCTTTCCTCAGCGCTTATGTTATCTCAATGCGATGATGCATTTTCAGTATGGTTTACCTCGGATTATATTCTTAACTGCCCCCTTACTGTTTATGTTATTTAACCTCAATATTATTGCCTCTTCAGCAAGTATGATTTTTGCGTACGCATTGCCTCATTTAATTATGTCGGTATATGTGAACTCGAGAAATATTGGTAAATATCGTTATTCTTTCTGGGGAGAAGTATATGAAACGGTTATGGCATTTAGTTTGGTATTACCTACATTATTAAGCTTAATTTCACCAAAACTTGGTAAATTTAATGTAACGGATAAAGGTGATCTGCTTGATAAAAGTTTTATGGATTATTTAACTGTACGTCCTTTGATTATTACTGCACTTTTTCTGATTGCAGGTATTTCATGGGTAGTTGTTCGTTATTTATTAAATGATTTCCAAGGTATCGATCCGCTCGTTATTGTTTTAAACCTTGTTTGGGCAACTTACAGCTTATTTATTATTTTAGCATCAATAGCTGTAGGGAAAGAGATGCGCCAAATTCGCAAACACACTCGTATTAAAGCAAATTTACCTATTACATTACATTTTGATGACGGTGCTGAATTAGCAACGACAACAGAAGATATTTCAATGGGGGGGGTATGCATTGCGATAAATAAAATGGCTGAAGTTCGTCAACATAATGTCACTTCCATTACCTTAAGTGTTCAACGAGATATCGTTACTCTGCCTGTCGATCAAGTTAGTTTGGAAAATAATCAATTACGGCTCGAATTTCTACCTATTGATTTAAATCTACGCCGTAAATTAGTCCGTATTATATTTGGTCGCGCTGATGCATGGATTAATCAAGCAGATTACAAAGATAGCCCAGTAAGAGAGCTTGGTGGTATTACGCGTTGTATTTTTGAATTGTTCTTTGGTCGTCGCCAAAAAATAAAAGCACCGGCTGTGCGCTCTAATGCTAAGTCATCGCTCTCTGTTCAATCAATTCACGGAGATGACTAAGAATGAAAAAGAAACTGACTTTGATGCTAAGCCTGACAGCAATGGCTATTGCTAGCATTAATTTATCTCAAGCCGCGACAGGTATGTTTGAACTAAATGGTGAAGCATTGCCTGACCCAATATCATATTCCCATTCACCATCTCAACAAAAAAATGAAGCTAATCAGCTTGATGGACAACTTGATAATTTATCGCTTTCTGAAGCGCGCAATATTGAAGAGCAACTTACATTATCGCAAATGGGGAGCCCATCGCCGATAGTGTTATCTGGTAGACGTTTACTTTCAGGTGTCACTTTTAATATGGCAAATGATTTATTTATTGATAACGCCACATTAACGATGAAAGTCAAAGTATCACAAGGATTAGTGGAATCTGATCAGACGTTACACTTAATGTTAAATGGTCAACCTATGGGATTTCTGCCTTTAGAAGAAGGCGATAAAGAACATGAATATATTCTAGAAATTCCTGAAATGATGCTTACTAATGTGAATAACCTTAGTTTTCGTTTGGCCAATCGTGATGCACTTGACGAAAACCAATGTACGCCACCGTTAGCTGATGGATTAAGCCTGACTATTTCCCCTGAATCATCATTAGATTACCGGGGTCGTTGGATTAATGGCGGGTATAGTTTAGAGCGATTGCCCCTACCGTTCTTTGATCCCGACAGAATGACAGCGACCTCGTTACCAATAATATTGTCAGATAAACCAGATCACGCAGAAGTGACAACAGCAGCAATTGCCGCATCATGGTTTGGTAGTTTAAGCCATGATATTAGACAGGTTGATTTACCTGTTCTTATGAATCAATTACCGGAAAGTG
The DNA here is from genome assembly GCF_004116975.1 of Proteus hauseri. Lineage (NCBI taxonomy): Bacteria > Pseudomonadati > Pseudomonadota > Gammaproteobacteria > Enterobacterales > Morganellaceae > Proteus > Proteus hauseri. The sequence goes on from NZ_CP026364.1 coordinate 1,523,849, forward strand.
ATGGCATATTAATTGGTTATGCTGGGCAAACTATTGCTGGTATTACATTACCATCGGGTAATAATGGGCAACTCACCATTGTTGATAACCCTGTTGATCCTGTTTTTAAATTATTACTTATTAGTGGTGATGATGAAAAATCATTACGCCAAGCTGTTTGGGCTTTAAATAGCGGTAAATTACCGCAAAATGATCATTTAGATGTCCCTACACAAAATCTCGTTACTCGCAAAGATTACGATGCACCACGTTGGTTAAATACAGATAAACCCGTTACGTTAGGGCAAATAGCCAATGGTAGTGATGATTTTACCCGCCAAGGTATCAATCATGCGCCTAATCAGTTCTCGTTTCGTGTATCACCCGATCTATTTTGGTGGGATGGCGATGCATTACCGTTAGAACTAAAATATGTATTTCCTCATTCCGATAAACTTAATAATCGTAATTCATCATTAATTGTATCTTTAAATAACCAATTTATTGGTTCTTTATATCCTGCTCGTTCAGAGCCTTTAGGTATGCTAAGACAGTGGTTAGGCATAGAGAGTGAACAGCAAAGTAGCACTCTTTATTTAAGTCCCCATCAGATTTATAGCCAAAATCAATTACAGTTCTATTTTGATTTGCGTGAGCCTGATGATTCTCCTTGCATTTTGGCTGATGGCAGTAATTTGATTAGTCGTATTGAACCGCAGTCAACACTGCAATTTAAAAATACTTGGCACTACTCAAGAATGCCTAATTTAGCTTATTTTTCAGGTGCTTCATTTCCATTTAGCCGTCGTGCTGATTTTTCACAAACCACATTGTTATTACCAGAAAATCCAACAGTTGAAGAGCTTTATACTTTAGTGAATTTAATGGCGAGATCAGGTTATTCCACAGGAACACCTATTTCATATGCCTCTGTTTTTTTAGGCGCGAAAGCGTTAGAGAAAAGTAATTTAACTCAACATGATGTGTTAGCTATTGGTTCATTAAATAGTGATGGCTTTTTGCCTGCTCGTTTTTCTCAACAGGCATTTTCATTTGTGAATAAAAATATCGAAATCAAGTCACAATCTATTATCGATAAAGCCAAAGGCTGGCTTGCTGGTGATGTCTTATCACAAGGTGGTGATGCTGCTAATTATTTGTCTTCACTTAATGATTGGCGAGGTATGGTGAGTTTTGTCTCTCCTTGGGCTAAAGATCGTGTTGTTGTGTTAGTTACGGCAAAGGGTAATACATCAATAAACACTATTATTGGCGATTTAAATTTAGCTGATATTAATGCGGCGATTAAAGGCGATATCACGCTAATAAGTGGAAAAGATACCGTTAGAAGTTTTCATTTAGGTGAACACTTTTCTCAGGGCGATTTACCTCTATTACAGCAATTTCTTTGGTACAGCTCTCGACATGTGTACTTGTTAGGATTTTTAGCTGTCGGTTTTTGTGCATTGACGGGAATGGTGACCTATTGCTGGTTACAACGTCGTTCTGCGCGTCGTTTAGCTCAAATATCACAGCATCATTCAGATAAATAGGGGGGACTAATAATGAAAAATCATGCGCTGAATATAATAGTAAAAGTGATTTATGCGAGTTGTATTCTTGGTGTAACAAGCCAAGTACAAGCAACAGCAACAGATCCTAATATTGTTAGTTCTTTAATTGAACAAGCTAACTATTGGCATGGTAAAGCACACGATGAACGTGCAGTAGAGGCGTTGCAAAAAGTACTGATTATGGAAAGTAATAATCAGGATGCGCTCTATTTAATGGCTTTCTTTACTGCACAACAAGGTAATGAAAAGCAAGCGACTTATTGGCGTGAAAAGCTTGTACAAATAGCGCCTCAAGATCCGCGTATTGAGGGATTAAAAAACATCCGATCATCACAATTTAATGATCAGCAATTAGGTTATGCCAGAGAGTTAGCTAAAAAAGGGCAACATGAAGAAGCGATAAAAGCCTATCAGCGTTTATTTGTGAGTAATGAACCTCCTGAAACTGTGGCTCTTGAATATTATCAAACGATGGCGGGTATTCCTGCAATGTTGCCACAAGCTATTGCTGGATTAAAACAACGTGCTGCATTAATGCCAGATAATAAAGAAACGCAGAAAGCATTAGGACTAACATTAACTTATAACGAAGAGACTCGCCGTGAAGGGATTGCTGTTTTAAGTAAGATCTCAGGTGATGAGTCTGCAAATAAAGGGCTTCGCCAAGCATTATTATGGCTTAATGTTCGTCCTGATGATGAAGGATTATATAAAGCGTATTTACAAGCCAACCCTAAAGATACTGCAATTGCAGAGCATTTCCAAAGTGCAATTCAAGGTAATGCTCGTCAAGCCGGTTATGAAGCATTAAATAAAGGTAAATTGAAAGATGCCGAAAATTATTTCAAACAGGCTTTATCTGCTGACAATAAAGATGCACAAGCTCTGGCTGGATTAGGTTATACCGCTTTACGCTCTGGCGACTTAGCAACAGGGCAGCGTTTATTGAATCAAGCGGCACTTTCTGGTGGTGATCAAGGTAGCAAATGGAAACAACAAGCTGATGATGCGGGTTTTTACGCTCAGCTGCGTAATGCACAACAACATGCCAAACAAGGACAAATCCAACAGGCTTTAGATAAGTTATCGCCTCTCACTGGAGCAAGCGGTGAGAAAGGATTATCAGCTAACTTATTACAAGCCGATTTATTGCGTAAACAAGGAAACTTGCCTGCGGCTCATCAATTGCTTGCGGGTTTATATCAACAAAATAGTCGTAATGAAAAAGTAGTTTCAGCTTACTATTATTTATTGGTACAAGAAGGCCAAAATAGTAAAGCAGAGCAGTTAGTTACTCAGCAATCAGCTTCTTTACGACAAAAATTAACGGCGAATACTGATCCTTCAGAAAAACTACGTCGTGAAGCACAAAAAGCATTAGAAAATGGTCATCGTGTTCAAGCTAGACAATTACTTGTTCAGGCTCAACGCAAAAGCCCACAAAATAATTGGGTGTATTTGGATTTAGCGCGTTTAATGGCTGCTGATGGTGATAGTGCTGGTGCAAAAAATATTATTTCACAGTTAGAAAATCGCAAAAATAGAGATACCGATTATGTCGCATCACTATTTTATGCTGAACAAAAACAGTGGGATAAAGTTTTTAATTTGCTAAATAGTCATAATCAACAAACTGAAGCTGAAAAAGAGTTACTACAACGTGCTCGTTTTTATCGTCAATTGACGCAAGCAGAACATTATCGTCAATCAGGTAATATTGTTGCGGTGCGTAATACATTGCGTCCATTGATTAATCAGGTTGCTGATTATCCAAATGATGTTGGCGAATTAGCAGAAAAATTGGTTAACAGCGGCTTAAATGATGAAGCGTTACAACTTATTGAAAATGATATTGCCAAAGGAACAAAAGGTTCAGTTGGTAACTACGCTGGTCATATTAATGTTTTCAATGAGTTAGGTCATTATGCGCAAGCAACTAGCTTGATTAATGATCCTGCATTACAGCAAGAAACATCTATTGCTGATAAAAAACGTTTAGAAGTGAACACTAAAATTGCACAAGCCGATAATTTACGTGAAAAAGGTGAAATTAAAGCCGCTTACGATACGTTAGTTGGCGCATTAAATACCTCGCCGAATGATCCTGATTTATTAATGGCATTAAGTCGCGTTTATTTATCACAATCAATGCCGGATCAATTTAATAAAATTCTCTCTTATTTAGAAAAAGAGCAAGGCAAAGACAGCAAACTTATTCAGGCTCAAATAGAAGTTGCACTAGCACAAAAAGATGGCCGAAAAGCACAACAATTATTGCAACAACTTCCTGCATCTTCACAACCTGCTTATTTGTTGCAAGCAGCTCAAATTGCACAATTAAACGGTGAAAACCGCAAAGCCCTTACTTTGTTGCGTAGTGCACAATGGCAAAATACAGCGGGAGGAGCCTCAAATACAGGTGTAATTAAAACTTCGGCAGGGCAGCTTAGCGATATTCATGGCGATAATAGTGTCATCGCGAATTCCATTTATGAACGTAAAGAGATGGTTTCTGTTCAACGTTCTATTCATGAATTAGAAGAAAAAGTTTCCCCTTGGGTTCAAGGGGGGGTTGCTGTTCGTCATCGTAATGGTGATAAAGGATTATCTAATGTTACCGAAATAGCTGCGCCAATCAGTATCTCTAGCGTTCCAGGTGAAGAGTTCCGTTGGGAATTTAATGTTACCCCCATTTCTATGACCAGTGGCGCTGTCTCTGGAGAACGAGCAAACCGCTTTGGTTCGGGGCAATTACAACATGCTGAGCGCTTTGCGAAAAACAGTGATAACAATAATGAAAAAGCCAAAATTAATGCGGATGAAGCAGGAAGCCAACGTGCATCAGGCGTTGAATTAGGTTTACGCTTATCACAAGATGATGTCAGCTTTGATGTTGGCTCAACGCCAATCAATCAAGACTCAGCTACGGTTGTTGGGGGGGTTACTTATTCACCTAAAATTGGTCAAAATGGACAGTTAACATTAACCGCTGAACGCAGAGCGATTAAAGACAGTTTACTTTCTTATATGGGGCGTACTGATCCATTAACAGGAGAAAGCTGGGGTCGCGTAACACGTAATGGCGCAAGTGCTCAATATGCGTGGGATGATGGTAAAGTTGGTGCTTATGCTGGTGGTGGCTTTTACAGTTATGACGGTAAAAGTGTTTCAAGTAACGAGGAAGTCAAAGCTTGGATCGGTTCATATGCAAAATTTTATCAAGACGATCAGCAAGAGTTAAAAGCAGGTGTTCATGTTGATTATATGAACTTTAGCAATAACCAAAACTATTTCTCATTAGGTCATGGTGGATATTTCAGTCCACAAGATTATGTATCAGTTTCATTACCTGTTGCTTATACGCGTCATTTTGATAAGGGGGAAGTCTCATTAAATGGTGCTATTGGTGTACAAAGTTACAAACAAAAAGGTAGCGACTATTTTCCTACACACTCTTATATGCAAGATAATTTAAATCAACATAACGCTTCAGATCCTCGTATTAAATCGCATTATGAAGAACAAGATGAAACAAATATAACCTATCGATTAGGTTTAGATGCAAAATATTATCTCACTAAAGAATCTGAATTAGGTATCAGTATTTCACATGATACTTCAGGTGATTATGCCGAAGATAATATGTGGTTACACCTAAAATATACACCAGATTTTCTATCTAAATAATAGAGGAGATAAATAATGAATAAGCATGATAGTGATATTTTACAATTACCTTTTGAAAGCGGCTGGCAAGATTTAACTCAGTTATTATTTTTCCAAGTGCTAAATGATAACGATATTTCAACCGCAGAAAATAAATTAAAAACTATCGGTAAGGAAATGGCATTACGTTATCCTTTACCTGAAAGTGAAAATATTCAATTGCTTGAATCTCATATTAATCGTGTATTAACGTTATTTAAATGGGGATTTGTCACTATTTCACCCGCAATGAGTGAACTGTTATTAGTGCATTGTGCATGGCCTCATTTTACACAAAGTAAAGATGATCCACAGTGGCGAGCAGCAAGTGCAAGCGTATTAGAAGGATTATATGAAGGCTGGTTATCGCACCAAGGCGGTAATGAAAAAATGCAAGTTCATCGCCAATCTACAGATGCAAAAGATGTGTTTATTTTCCGTTATGCGCATCAAATATCTGCTGAGTAATAGATCGTATGCTTTATTAATAAGCATTGGAGGTTAAAAATGAATGAAATAATATTTAATGATGATAATTCTAAATGCTTATTGATGAAGCAATTTACCAATGATGTTTTTATGATGATAGTGACAGATACAGCAGGTAATATTGTTTATGCCAATGAAAAATATTGTCATTTTAATAATGTTTGTTTCGAAAACATCAAAGATAAAAAATATAATTTATTTTATTTAATTGATGAGAATAAAATAAATAAATGTAAGAAAAATAAAACAAAAGGTGTGTTTAGATTAGAAGCAAACAATAGTAGTAATCAGCAAAAAGATAAATGGGAAGATATTAGTATTATTCCTGTTTTTGATATGGTGAATATAATTTCTCATTATGTATTTATTAGTTTGGATATTACTGATAAGGTAGAGTTGAGAGAAGAGTTATTTAGTAAAAGCTATATTGACTCATTAACAGGAATATCTAACCGATTAAGTATTGTCGAAAAAATTGAAAATGAGCGATTAAATATTAAAAATCCATCTTCTTTTTGTCTCGGTATTATTGATTGTGATAATTTTAAATTAATTAATGATCAATTTGGCCATCATGCAGGTGATAAAGTACTGTGTGAAATATCAAATATATTATTAAAATTAGAATCAAAAGAAGTTTATTGTGGCCGATTAGGTGGCGATGAATTTGCTATTCTTTTTCCATCTGGATTGCGTTCGTGTTCTATTGTTCTATTAGAAATAATAGAATCACTATGGAATTCAATAGATAAACCAATAAAAATTAATTCAGATAAAATACTAACGCCATCAATTAGCTTAGGTGTTGCTGAATATCCAAAAGATGGAAAAACACTTTCTGAATTATTAAAATCTGCGGATAAAACATTGTATTCTATTAAAGAAAAAGGTGGGGGTAAATATGGGTTTTATTCTGGTTTTTAAGTTAATCTAAATTAATCTCTATTTATAATTTATGTGATGTATTTTTTATCTCTATTTAGAGAGGGATAAGTATATTTAAAATTACGTCACAGTTTTATTACTGAATTTTTATAATGTCATTTAAAAATACAGATCTATTAAGTTTATAAAATATTTATTTGAGGATTATATTATGATGAAAGCAGTTATCCCCGTTGCTGGATTAGGTACACGTATGTTACCTGCAACAAAATCAATCCCAAAAGAGATGCTCCCTATTGTTGATCGTCCATTAATTCAATATATCGTAGATGAGTGTGCTCAAGCGGGTGTAGAAGAAATTATTTTGGTGACTCATTCTTCTAAAAATTCAATTGCGGATCATTTTGATACCAGTTTTGAATTAGAAAATATGCTAGAGCAGCGTATTAAGAATAAATTATTAGAAGAGGTTCGCTCTATTTGTCCTGAGAACGTTAAGATTATACAAGTTCGTCAAGGTCATGCATTAGGCTTAGGCCATGCTATTTGCTGCGCTCACCCTATTATTGGTGACAATCCTTTTATTGTTTTACTGCCTGATGTTTTGTTGGATCCACATTATTGTGATCCTAAACATGACAACTTATCAGCAATGATAAAACGTTTTAAGAAAATAGAACGTAGCCAAATTATGGTTGAACCTGTACCTATGAGCCAAGTACAGCAATATGGTGTTGTGGACTGTAAAGGTGTTTTTTGTCCACAAGGAAATTGGGCTCCAATGCGTCGTATTGTTGAAAAACCAAATCCTGAAGATGCACCTTCTAATCTTTCTGTTGTTGGTCGTTATGTCTTTTCTGCGGCAATTTGGGAGCTATTAGATGGTTTACCAGCAGGTGTCGGCGGTGAAATTCAGTTAACTGATGCTATTGAATTATTATTGAAAAAAGAAGTCGCTGAAGCTTATACCTTAGTGGGTAAATCTCACGACTGTGGTAATAAATTAGGTTATATGAAAGCATTTGTAGAATATGGATTACACAACTCAGTATTAAAAGAAGAGTTTACTGCTTGGATGCAGGACTTTTGCCAAAAAACGCTGTTACCACAAGCGATAGAAGATACTGAAGATATCAGTAGCGAAAAAAATGTAGTCGCAATCTTTTAATTTTATCTTGAAATAACATGCAATATGCCGACCGAAATTAATATACGGTCGGCAATAGCAGGAGCTGGAAACCATGTCCATTAGGCACTTATCTCGTTTAAATTATTTATTCTTTTCCTTTTTGGTTTTTGGGGTGTTGTTTGTTGTTTCCCCAATATCACAAGCAGTCGAAACCTCGGCAGGATGGCAACAGTTTAAAGCGCGTTATATTACGGATGATGGGCGTGTTATCGATAGCGCTAACCAAAATATATCTCATTCAGAAGGTCAAGGTTACGGCATGTTGATGGCGGTAATGAGTAATGATCGTGAAACTTTTACTAAATTATGGCATTGGACGAGAACATCACTTTATCGAGGTGATTTAGGTTTATTTAAATGGCGCTATGAGCCTGAAAATAGCGAACATACACCAGATCCTAATAATGCAACAGATGGTGATATTCTAATTGCTTGGGCATTATTAAAAGCGGGTGAGAAATGGAATGATGAAAGTTATCTTTCGGCATCAGATTCTATTCAACATGCTATTTTAGAACATACATTAATTAATGCACAAAATTATACGATGTTACTTCCAGGTATTAATGGATTTAAAACACCAGAAGAAATTACGATAAATCCTTCGTATTTTATTTTTCCTGCTTGGAAGGATTTTTACCGCCATAGCGATGATCTTCGTTGGAAACAATTAATTAATGATGGCCAATCTTTATTAAGAAATATGCAGTTTGGTGATTATCAATTACCAACGGATTGGGTTAGTTTGCAAGCTGATGGAAAAATAATGCCCAGCGAAAAATGGCCTGCTCGTTTTAGTTTTGATGCTATTCGTATTCCTCTTTATTTAGCATGGGCACACGATGAATTAGCGTTACAGCCTTTTATACAATATTGGCAGCAGTTTGATCGATACACTACACCTGCATGGGTAAGTATTGATGGCAAAGAAAAAGCGGAATATAACCTAACCCCAGGTATGCAAGCTGTACGTGATTTAACTATGAAAGCAGTAATTGAAGATGTTGATTTAAGTAAAGATACAGATTATTACTCTTCTGCACTACATTTATTGGCTGCATTTGCGCAGAATGGGCAATAAATATAGTTATATCAATAGATTAATTAATAGACAGCTTGAAATGTATTTAATAATAAGGTTATTTCAGCTATCTATTTTTTATTTATAAAAGATAGATAGCTGAAACAAAAATTATTAACGAGTTAAAGAATAAATATAATAAAAAATAAAATTAGTATTGTTTTTTTAATCAAAATATATGTCTCGCTGTTTCTTTGTTTTTATAACGTTATGTTTTATTAAGTATCTTTTTATTAAAAATCATGATCCACGAATACTTTATTTAATATTATCTATGCTAAAGTAACTTTAAATTTTAGGAATAAACTTTAAAGTTATTCTTCATCAATAATCAAGGTGGATAAATGAAAGTTTCAGCACGTAATCAGTTAGTGGGTAAAGTTGTTGATATTATTGAAGGTGCGGTAAATAGCGAAGTGATTTTATCGTTAGCTCATGGTGAAAAACTAGCAACAATTATCACTAAAGAAAGCTGTGATAGCTTAAAAATAAAAAAAGAAGGTGAAGCTATTGCGATAATTAAAGCCCCTTGGGTTGTACTTGCCCTGCCTGATTGTGGTTTAAATTTCTCTGCTCGTAATCAGTTTGCGGGTAAAGTTACTCAAATTACACAAGGTGCTGTTAATTCAACTATTCATTTAGAAACTGCTAAAGGATTAGAATTAACAGCGGTCATTACTAATGAAAGTCTACAAGAGATGAAATTAGCCAAAGGCAGCGATGTATTAGCATTAGTTAAAGCATCTAGTGTGATTGTAGCAACTCGAAAATAAAATGTTTTAGGTTTTATTGAGTAAAAAAATGTCAGATTAAAAAAGAGAGGCTAATCATTGGCCTCTCTTTTTATTTGGTTTAATGTGAAAAATATGAATCATTTAAGATTTATAGCCTCGATCACCTTTTTAAATAAAGGCGTAGGAACCTATTAATCTTTTTCACCTGCAACTTTGAGTTGTTGGTAAATATAGTTTTTATAACTATTAATCAGTTTTTCATCTTCACAGTCATTTAATTTACCTTCACATAAATGGCGCATTTGGATGTTTGCTTTATAGAAAGGTGATAAAGGTAAACGCGCACGCTCAAGTAACATTCCACCAAGGAAACTGATATCTGTTAATTCACCTGTCGATAAAGTAGCACCTTGGGTTAAATTATCGCGTAATGTGAATTGAGTAATATGTGCAGGATCTGAAAATTGAGATTGATAGTTTTTTAACTCAATATTAGGTTGATGATCACCAAAATAGAGAAATAACGTTGGTCTTTCTCGTTGAGCAACAAAGTGAGCGAAATCTTCTATAGCTGGATCACTATTGATGATTTTTTCCATATAGTGGCTAAATTTACCTGGTGCATTACGACTTTCAGTTTGGCCTGTGATTTGATAATCATCACTATGAGATTCATTATAAGGGCCATGTTCATACATGGTTAATGAGAACACAAATAGTGGTTTATCTGTGTGTGTTTTTAATACCTCTTTAAGATAACCCAACATATCTTTTGTGGAGATAGTCCATAAATTCTCTTCTAAACTTCCGGGATATCCTAGTTCTTGAGGTTGAATAATTTCATCAATTCCCATTTCTCCGTAAGCATATCCAGCATGATAAGCGCTACGATTAAATGGTGTAAGCAATACAGTGTAGTAACCTTCAGATTTTAGTTGGCGAAATAGACTTTCATTTAAGTTATCTACAACAAAATAGAAAACGGAGTTTTTACGTGAACCAAAGTCATCTGTATTTAATCCTGTTAATACAGAAAATTCAGAAAGCCAAGTGCCGCCGCCAAAGGTTTGTACACGTAATGGGCTTTGTGCACTAACGCCCACATCTTTTTTAAACATAAACAGATCGGGTAAAGTCACATCTTTATTGAATTGATAAATAGCTGGATTTACGGTGGATTCTTGTAGCAAGACAACAATATCTGGCTTTATTGCTGTTTGTGTTTCTGGCAGGTTGATATTGGCCGCTTTTTCAAGAAAGTAATCTGCCTTTTCATTGTAATAAGGAGGAGAATAGGTTGTTTGATAACCAGACATGATTAAATTAGTTACCGTTCCTTTACCGCCAGGTAATGTTCCTTCCCATGTTGTTTGCCATTTTTCCACTGTAAAATGTGCTGATATTAATCCAATAACTATTAGTAAGATTGCACTAATACGTAATTTTAAATTAGATTTTTTAGAGAAGCGCCAAGAAACCAACATATTAATCAGTAACCAAATTAGCATTACAATTAATGCAACACCAGCTTCCCAATAATGGCCTAAGGTACCCAGATTCGAGCTATCAAGGGCTAGGTTAATATCTGAGAACATTAAGGGTTCTTTATAATAATGCACCTTAAGTTGGCTAATAAATTTAATGATAATAAACAGTGTGCCTGTTGTTACTGCGGCAAATAAGTAACGAGCTGATAATATAAAAAAGATGGCGAATAGGATGAAATAAGCACTAACAGAAAGTAAAGCGGTATAAATGAGATTAGCTTTCTCAAAGACAATAAATAGAGAAGCAATAAGAATTAGTGCAAGGTATGTGTACCCTGATAGTTTTTTCATATCTCTTTCCGAGCATAGTAACAAGTTATTATGATGAGATTATTACAAATATCGCAGGGGATTACCTTAAATTGGCTGAATAGGGTATTCAGCCAAAGAGGATAAAACCAGTAATTAGAATAATCCTTTATCCCGTAGAATATGGAGGTCTTTTTTACGACGGGTAAATCCAGTGCGATCAAAATACTCTAAAATTTGTACTGCTAATTTGCGCCCAACAGATAATTCATCACGAAAATCTGCCGCTGTCACACTACCATTGGTTTCATTATATTTGATGATGATGGATGCAAATTGTTCTATGGACTTATGAGTATAGTAACGATCTGCGATAATAGGAATTATTAATCCTAACTGTGCGGCTTTGCGTAATAAAGAACGCACGATTTTTTCATCATTTTTCATTTTATCAGCAAGATCACGTACCCACCAAGGCTCTGATTGCTCAAAGTAAACTTTAGCTATTTGCCACAACGCATCTTGTTCTGCTGAAAAAGCTAAACCATGTGATGGCAAATGAAGCCAGCCACGACTTTGATTGATGGCTCCAGCGTTTAACAACTGCTCAATTAAGCTGTAGACAATTTCATCGTGATAAGTTGGCAACGCCATACGTTTTAATCGTGAACGACCTACACCCATCTGATCATTATGTTGTTGGTGATATTCTTCAAGGGTATTTAATAGTTTTTGTTTAGCATTTTGCGCATTTTGTTGAGAAAGAATAACGCCTGCCGCTGACACTATATCTACAGTAGATAAAAGTTGATTAAGTGCCGTCTCTGTTAATTGTTGAGCCCAAGAAAATTGACTGAGTAATAATTCACCTTTGGGTAAACATAATTGTAAATATTCACGCTCATCAGCTGCATTATCAAGCGCATGTAGCCAGGTTAAAAATTCATCTTGGCGCTTCCCTCGGCGTGGAGAATGTAAATGTAAAACTTTTGCAGCCGCTAAAGTGCGTTGTGCACCAATATCTCGAAGAATAAGGCGGTCGTTATCCACCAACCAAAGTGGTGTATCGAGAATAAGCTCAGCTAATTGTGGCGTATCATTTTCGTCATTAAGCAGCGAAACTCGTCCCGTAATATGGCGTGTTCCGTGGTGAACATGAACAGATTGCCAATGTTTTAATGGTTCATCTGTTATTAAACTCACTAATACTTTGTGAGCCTGATAATTAGGTTCTTGTGATAGTAACCAATCACCACGAGAGACATTATCTTTACTAATATCTCCTGTGATATTGATGGCAATACGATGACCTGCTCCCGCACTTTCTACAGGCTGATTTTGAGCATGAAGAGCTCTTATTCTGACGGGTTTATCCGCACCAGTTAACCAGAAAGTTTCACCAACGGAGATTTGTCCAGCAAGTGCGGTACCTGTAACCACCAATCCCGCCCCTTTAATACTAAAGACACGGTCTATCGCTAATCGAAAACGTTTATGCCATTGAGGGTGTTGTTGCTCTTGCTGGTGCAAGGTAACTAAGTAATCGCGTAATTCAGCAATTCCTTCGCCAGTGGGTGCCGACGTCATAAACATAGAAACATCATGCCAACCTAAATTTGCTAAAAAATCACTAACTTGTTGGCGAACTTCGTCAATACGTTGTGTTGAGACGCGATCTGCTTTTGTAAGAATAACGGTAACTTGAGGGCAACCAGCAAGGCGAAGAATAGAAACATGTTCGATGGTTTGTGCCATAACACCATCGTCACAAGCCACAATAAGTAAAGCGTGAGAAATACCACCAACACCCGCAAGCATATTAGAGAGAAATTTCTCATGCCCAGGAACGTCAACAAAACCAATAGATGTACCATCAGGTTGAGGCCAATAGGCATAACCTAAATCTATTGTCATGCCACGTTTTTTTTCTTCAGGTAAGTGAGTCGTATCTACGCCAGTAATAGCTTGTATTAATGTGGTTTTTCCGTGGTCAACGTGACCTGCTGTAGCAAAAATCATAGTAAAAGTGCCTGTATTAATGCATTTTCATCCTCAAGACAGCGTAGATCAAGCCACAAGCGACCCTCTGTAATACGGCCAATAATGGGCTTTTCTAGATGACGCCACTGCGCAGCTAATGCTTCTAATTGGCTGCCTTTTCCTTCTTTGGCTTCAAATGTCAGTGCTACACTCGGTAAGCTTTCAATAGGTAATGAACCACTACCTATTTGTGAAGCGCATGAGGAGATGTTGATATGGTAATATTCCCCATAATATGCCTGAAAATAAGGCAGTAACCGTTGCGCCATATCATTAATTTCTGTTTGTGTCCGAGTCAACAAACGTAATGTCGGAATTTCAATAGCCATTTTTTCTGGCTGTTGATACAGGCGTAAAGTGGCATCTAATGCAGCTAATGTCATTTTATCAACCCGTAATGCACGTTTAAGAGGATGACGCTGAATAGCCTCAATCCACGTTTTTTTACCTAAAATGATCCCCGCTTGTGGACCACCTAATAACTTATCACCCGAAAAAGTCACTAGATCAATGCCTTGTTGTAAATAGTCTTGCGGCATAGGTTCAGCGGGTAAACCTAAGCGTGATAAATCGGTCATAGAGCCACTACCTAAATCGATAGCAGTAGGGAGACCCAATTCTTTACCTAGTGTCGCGAGTTCTTCACCATGGACTTCGGCAGTAAATCCTTGAATACAGTAATTACTGGTGTGTACCTTCATCAGTAATCCCGTATTTTCATTAATCGCGTTGCGGTAATCTTTTAAGTGTGTGCGGTTGGTTGTGCCCACTTCTTTTAAAGTACAACCTGCTTGTGTCATTACATCAGGAATACGAAAAGCACCGCCAATTTCAACGAGTTCTCCCCTAGAAACCACGACTTCTTTATTTGGGGCAACGGTTGCTAACATCAGTAAAACAGCTGCTGCATTGTTATTAACGATACAAGCATCTTCCGCACCTGTTAATTCACAAAGCAAATCAGCAACAGCGCGGTCTCGATGACCCCGCGAAGCGCCATCAAGTGAATATTCTAACGTGGCAGCTGAGCGCATAACTTGGTTTACTGCTTCAATAGCGGACTCTGCCATTAATGCACGACCCAAATTTGTGTGTAGTACAGTGCCTGTTAAATTAAATACTGGTTTAATCGATGATTTTCGCTGTTGAAAAATACGGTTTTGTAATTCATCAGCCCAATGGCTATGCCACTGAGGAAGGCTACCTTCTTGGCGAATAATGATACGCGCTTCTTCTTGTAATTTTCGTAAGTGCTCTGCAATAAATGTCTGCCCATAAGAAGCGATGAGCGCTTGAATATCGGCTTGATGCAGTAATTTATCGATAGATGGCAGTTGGCTGTAGAGTGAGCGCGTATCATTTGTCATGCTATTACCTAATAATTATTCATTCGGAAATAATAATGGGTTAATACTACTGCGGGCAAAGCCCTCTTCTTCCATTTTTGCATCAAGAATAATTGATGCCAGATCATCAGCTACCGCATCAACATTGGCATCTTTTTCTTGATATAAAATCTTCAGATAACTGCCGCAATCACCACAGCTTTCTGCTTTCACCGCCGCTTTTTCACTATCAAGCGACCAGTAGTTTAGTTGACCTGTGAGTTCACAGTTGGTGCATTTAATGCGCACAACATGCCACTCGGTTTCACATAAATTACAGTGTAAATAGCGTAAACCTTGGGTGGTGCCGATTTGTACCATGCTAGCAACAGGCATACTGTTACAAACTGGGCAGAATTGACGATTTTCGCCATATTCTGTTTTCGCTTTCCCCGGAATATTGGCCGCAAGCTGTGCCCAATAAAGAGATAAAGCAGCCCAGATAAAAACAGATTTATCTGCTGAAACTTTTGAATATTCATCGTTGAGTAATGCCGTTGCCATCTCTTCAAGCTCATTTTCAGAGGCTTTTGACAGATTTTCTAATGCAACTTTCGCATTTTCAGGCACTACGGTGATAAGTTCCGCTATGATAGATGTTAGTAATTTATGCCAGTGTTTAGTGCGCTGAAATGTTTTTCTATCCAAAGGTGCTTTATTGGCTTGCTGCGTTAACAGTGGTGCTAAGTCGAGCTCTAGAGGATTATCATGTAGCGCTTTTTCTTGCGCGTTAGCAACCTCAGCGGCAAATTCAAGGTAATCCGCGAATGGGTTATCTTTTGCGAGTGTTTGAAAACGTTCAGCACGGCGTTGATAGAGATTTTTTAGATTAGGAAACAGTACTGGTGGAATAAAACTAATACTTTTCTCTGATTGCTCTTTGCCTAATTGCTCTTTAGGAACGATGCGAATACTCATAACGTTCTATCTTCCTATAATCATTAATTTTATAGTTTATTACTTACTTTTGTTGGCATCAGGATAAATCAAAAACTTACTTGAAGCCATTACAGTAGGTAATGATGAGATCATGTTATTGTTTTTTTTCACGATTAATTATTAACGCCGAAAAAAAATGAAAAAACACGAGAATAAAATAAAAAAAACGGAGGCATACTTCAGCCTCCGTTTGTTCAGAAATGAGTATTGGTACCTTATTTCTGTGACTGCTTGTTCTCTTCTTCTTTTTTCTCTTCTTCTAGTACTTCACGGTACCAGCGTGGATGGTGCTTTTTAGCCCAACCGCGTGTAACCCAGCCTTCAATCATGCTACGAATCGAGCCTTTAACCCAAAACGCCGCATAGGCATGAACAATAACAGTAATAATCAGTAAGATTGCTGAGAGTGAATGCACTAGCAATGCAATACGAATAACTGGAATAGAGAAATAATCAGCAAAATAAGGACGCCAAATGATAACACCACTTACTGTCAGCAGAATAAGACTGATACTTAATGTCCAGTAAATTCCTTTCTGACCAAGGTTGTAGTGACCAATATCACCCGCTTCTTCATTTTGCAGTACTTTGTGAATATTTTTAGCCCAAACTAAATCGTCTTTATCAATAAAGTTGTGCTTCAAGTATCTGAAGAACATAAAGATAAAGAGGAATGCCATCACACTACCCACAAATGGGTGGAGTAAACGTGATAATTCTGGCGTTCCTAAAATATTCATAAACCAGTTCAGTGATGGGAAGAAGAAACCCAATCCGCTGATTGCAGTGAATACGAAAACTATCGCCACTAACCAGTGGTTAATACGCTCTGATGCGGTATGGCGAAGAATTTTATCACTTTTCTTCTTCATCATTTTTGCTCCTCTTTATTCACAGAGTCCTGTGTTTTAGAAGATGCTTCCATCTCTTTAAGCGCTTCTTCTTCGTCTTCTTCAGTCGTTCGGTTAGGGCCGACACCTAAGTAGTGGAAGATTGCACCTGCAAAAGTGGCAGCAAAACCAACTGCAGCCAGTGGTTTCCAAATGCCTTTCCAGAATTTAACCGTTGAGCTAATTTCTGGATTTTCTGGTAAACCATGATACAAATTAGGTTTATCAGCATGATGAAGTACGTACATTACGTGTGTACCACCTACACCTTGTGGATCATACAAACCCGCGTTTTCATAACCACGAGTGTTAAGTTCTTCCACACGCTCATTAGCCAGATTGATCATTGATTCTTTAGAACCAAAATGAATCGCACCTGTTGGGCATGTTTTTACACACGCAGGTTCTTGACCAACTTCAACACGATCAACGCATAATGTGCATTTATAAGCGCGGTTATCTTCTTCGTTAATGCGAGGCACATCGAAAGGACAGCCTGCAATACAATAACCACAACCAATACAGTGTTCAGATTGGAAATCCACAATACCGTTAGCGTATTGAACTATCGCGCCTTCAGCAGGACAGGCTTTTAAACAGCCCGGATCTGCACAGTGCATACAGCCATCTTTACGAATTAACCATTCCAGTTTGCCGTTTTCTTCAACTTCAGAAAAACGCATGACTGTCCATGATTTGGCCGTTAAATCTGTTGGGTTATCATAAACCCCAACGTTAGTGCCAATTTTATCGCGAATATCGTTCCATTCAGAACAAGCAACCTGACAGGCTTTACAGCCGATACACGTTGTTACGTCGATAAGTTTTGCTACTTCTTCCTTGTAATCCCGCACATGAGGTGCGGGAGTAAGAGAATTGGTAGCAGAGCGACGAATAATGTCTTGAGATTGCAGTGACATAATTTATCTCCTTACACCTTTTCCACATTAACAAGGAACGCTTTAAACTCAGGCGTTTGTGTATTTGCATCACCCACGAATGGCGTTAACGTATTCGCAATAAAACCTTTAACTGCAACACCTTCAAAGCCCCAGTGAATAGGAATACCAATGGTATCCACATTACGACCATCGACTTGTAGGGTTCTAATACGTTTTGTGACTACCGCTTTCGCTTTGATATAACCACGTTTTGAGCTGACTCTAACCGTATCGCCTTGAACAATGCCTTTTTCTGCCGCTAAACGCTCACCGATTTCGATAAATTGTTGTGGCTGAATAATTGCATTTAACAATGCGTGTTTAGTCCAGAAGTGGAAGTGTTCAGTCAGACGATAAGTCGTACCAACATAAGGGAACTCTTCTGCTTTACCCATGTCTTTCCAGTCATCTTTAAAGATACGGGCAGCTGGGTTAGAAACGACATTAGGGTGCAATGGATTAGTACCTAATGGTGTTTCAATTGGCTCATAGTGTTCTGGGAATGGACCTTCTGCCATCTTATCGATAGCAAACAAGCGACCCATACCTTCAGGTTGCATAATAAACGGACCAACATCAGAACCCGGTGCAGCATTGCTATAGTCAGGTACATCAATACCCGTCCATTTGCTGCCATCCCATTCGATTAACTTACGTTTAGGATCCCATGGTTGACCTTGTGGGTCTGCCGATGCACGGTTATAAATAATACGGCGGTTAAGAGGCCATGCCCATGCCCAACCTAATGTGTTACCCAATCCAGATGGATCTGAGTTATCACGGTTAGCCATCTGGTTACCCGCTGGCGTCCAGCTACCTGCGAAGATCCAGCAACCACTTGCAGTTGTACCGTCATCGCGTAACTGAGCAAACGAGCTAAGTTGTTGACCTTTCTTAACAATGATATTGCCATCAGCATCTTTTAAGTCTACTAAGGCTTTACCATTACTCTCTTGAGCCACTTCTTCTGGTGTTGGATTATCAGGATCAAAATAATCCCAAGTCATACTCAACACTTGTTCTGGCATTGCGCCGCCTTCATCTTTATAAAGCTGGCGTAAACGATGGAAAATACCAGATAGAATTTCACCATCACTCAGTGCGATACCTGGGGCATCTGCACCTTTCCAGTGCCACTGTAACCAACGACCTGAGTTAACGATAGAACCGTTTTCTTCAGCAAAACAGCCAGTAGGCAGACGGAATACTTCAGTCTGGATCTCTTCTGTTTTAACGTCGTTCTCTTCACCGTGGTTTTGCCAGAAACAAGAAGTTTCAGTATTGAGCGGATCCATGGTGATAAGGAATTTCAGTTTTGATAATGAACGAATCACTTTGTTCTTATTCGGGAATGACGCTACAGGGTTAAAGCCTTGGCAGATATAGCCATTCACTTCCCCTTTATCCATCATCTCGAAATATTGTAGAACGTCGTATGCTTTATCCCACTTAGGTAACAGTGAGAAGCCCCATTCGTTATCTTTTTGGGCTTTATCGCCATAGAAAGTCTTCATTAAACTGACGAAGAATTTCGGATAATTACCCCAATAGTTTACTTGTCCTGGTACTGTTGCTTTTGGCGTATTCGCTGCTAAGTAGGTTTCTAATGAAGTCTGCTTTTCAGATGGCAGCGTCATATAGCCTGGTAAGCTTTGAGATAACAGACCAAGGTCAGTTAAGCCTTGAATATTTGAGTGACCACGCAGTGCGTTAACACCACCACCAGCCATACCCATATTACCTAACAGTAATTGGATCATCGCCATGGTACGAATATTTTGCGCACCCACGGTGTGCTGAGTCCAGCCTAATGCATACAGGAAAGACGCTGTTTTATCTTTCGCTGCGGTCTCTGCAATATATTCACAAACTTTTAAGAAATCTTCTTTTGGTGTGCCACAAATCTGAGTTACAACATCAGGCGTATAACGGCTAACATGCTGTTTTAACAGATTCCAGACACAACGAGGATGTTGTAATGTGGTGTCGCGTTTTGCGAAACCATTTTCATCCATCTCGTAGTTCCAAGTCGTTTTGTCATATTGACGTTTTTCTGGGTCGTAACCACTGAATAGACCATCATCAAAGTGATAATCTTCACGCACAATCAAGCTGGCGTTGGTATAAGCCTCTACATACTCTTTTTGATACTTCTTATTTTCTAGCAGATATAAAATCACGCCAGATAAGAAAGTGATATCAGTACCAGAGCGAATAGGCGTATAGAAATCCGCAACAGCCGCAGTACGGGTGAAGCGTGGATCGACAACAATTAATTTGGCTTTATTATGGATTTTAGCTTCCATCGCCCAGCGGAAACCTACAGGGTGAGCTTCTGCCGCATTACCGCCCATAACGACGATAAGATTGGCATTTTTCATATCAACCCAGTGGTTGGTCATCGCACCGCGACCAAATGTTGGAGCAAGACTTGCTACCGTTGGTCCGTGTCAGACACGCGCTTGGTTATCAACAGCGAGCATACCGAGTGCTCTAGAGAACTTCTGAGTTAAAAACCCAGTTTCGTTACTTGCTGCTGAGGCGCAAAGCATACCTGTTGTTAACCAACGGTTGACTTCAACACCTTCTTTGTTGAGTTTCTGGAAATTGGCGTCGCGGTCTTTTTTGATTAAGCGCGCAATGCGGTCAAAAGTTTCTTCCCATGATAATTTCACCCATTTATCCGAGCCGGGTGCACGGTATTCTGGGTGTTGTAAGCGACCTTTACTGTGGATGTAATCCACCAGACCTGCACCTTTAGGACAAAGTGCACCACGGTTTACTGGGTGGTCTGAGTCACCTTCAATATGGAAAATTGTTTCTTTTGCGTTTTTCGCGCCATCGCCCAGACTATACATTAATAGTCCACAACCGACAGAACAGTACGTACAGGTATTTCGGGTTTCGCGGGCACGTAGTAATTTATACTGGCGTGAACCTGCTAACGCAACCGCTGGTGCAAAACCAAGTGCAGCCGCCGTTGTACCTGCCATACCGCCAGCACAGATCTTAAAGAACTGTCTTCTGCTGACCTGCATGGGGTCTCTCCTTATCATACATTGCTTTTACTGACTCTGATTTTCTTCACGAAAATGGAGCTGATTCTTGTTTTATTCCCGTTATCATTAACAGGATCAGGTTCATTGCCTGCAAGGTAGTGTAAAATCCTTTTACCCGTATTGTTATTATGTATTAATAAATTTAGGAATTCATCTTATGGATGAAACAAAATCGACAGAATTGTTAACTAAACGTGTAATCATTGGCGTAGATCAAACAATTGTGCAACACAAAGGATCTCTTAACAGACAAGAGGGTGATTTTATTGCACTCGAAGTTCCTGTTGCATTAGTGTACAACGGAATTTCTCACGTTGTTATGATGGCAAGCCCTAAAAATTTAGAGTTGTTTGCTGTCGGATTTTCATTATCCGAAGGCATTATAGAGTCTTCTAATGAAATTCGCAGTATCGAAATTGTTGAAAGTTGTAACGGTGGTATTGAAGTTCAGGTTGAACTATCGAGCCGGCGCTTTATGGGATTAAAAGCGCGCCGCCGCAATATGACAGGACGTACGGGCTGTGGCATCTGTGGAACAGAACAGTTAGAAGAGATTTTTCGTCCAATTACGCCATTACCTTTTACACAAACTTTTTCACTTTCTCATCTTGATAAAGCGCTAGAGCAGATGAAAACAGTACAAGAGATCGGTGAATTAACCGGCTGTACTCATGCTGCTGTTTGGTTATCACCAGAAGGTGAAATGCAAGGTGGATGTGAAGATGTGGGTCGTCATGTGGCGCTTGATAAACTGATAGGATTAAAAGCACAAAAAGAATGGACTGATGGTGCGGTATTGGTTTCAAGTCGAGCAAGTTATGAAATGGTACAAAAAGCAGCTATGTGTGGTGCGGAAATTCTATTTGCTGTTTCGGCTGCAACCTCTTTAGCTGTCGAAGTTGCCAATCAATATAATGTCACGCTGGTGGGGTTCTGTCGTCGTGGGCGAGCAACGATATTTACTCATCCTCAACGACTGAGTGATTAAAGCGAATGACAGATTTATAAATAGGTGTAATGGCTTAATGTAATCGCTTCGCACCTATTTGATTTTTTATCACCATAGTTCACCTAATTTATAATCCCACTCTTTGGGTTTAATCGGCATACGTCCTGCATTTGGAGTAAATGTTATTTCGCTAAACAGCAACGTATGTTCTGACATTAAAAAATCTACCCGACAATAAATAAAACCTTGTGCTAACTTTTCTGCTAGTGAGAGCATTTTGTTAAATTGAGAAGGTACTTCAATGTGCACTGGCGTATTAGGCGCTTCTAAAGTAAAGGGCTGTAGCTGCCAAAGAGTATTATACACATTGATATATTCATGGCCTTTTGTATCGCTGATATCGATTTCAGCATAGTGCGTATTTCCCTGAAAACAGTGAATTCGGCAAGTTGTTGGCACCATTGGTCTCTGAGTGTTAAAGAGGTCGATATACTCTTCACAAATTATTTGTGGTTTGATATTTTTATAATGCCATTCGCGAGTAACATGATAAAGATTGCGTTTTAAATGAAATGCGAGCTTTTGTTTTGCTTTTTCTAATGAAAAGTTATTTTTATCAAGACAAATAATCGCACTACCGCTGTCATGATTACATTTTAAAACAAAGCGAGGAGGGAGTTCATCTAATATTATTTCATTTGGATGGGCGTAGATTTTAATAATAGGAACAAGATACTGTTTACCTATTTTTTCAGTAACATAATCTCGTACTTTTATCTTGTTGGCTAATTGAGTATAAATAGGATTTCTATCATAAAGCATACGAGCGTTAATTTTTTCATTAAGGGAAATAGGTATAATGAAATTTGGTTGATAGCCTAAATTACGTATAAATTTATATTTTAAATAGCTTTGATCAGATACTAAAACAGTACGTAGTTGTTTGAAATAATACTCTAATAGTTTCATAGGTTAATATTTATTTTAATATATAAGTAAATTAATATGTTGATAATAGATGTGCTTTATATAAAAAAAGATTTAAAAATGATTTAAAATAAAAACCAAGTGTTGGTGGAAAATTTAGTTAACCTTATATTTAAAAATATTTTTATTAGTTTTTATTCTAAGTTTTTTATCAGTTTAATATTTAGAGTCATATTCGAATGTTATCAATGTTTTTATTGTAAAATAAAAAAATGTAATCACATTAAGATATGATTAATAAAAAAATATAAATTAAGAGTATATTAATTGGTAGACCATTTGGTTACGCTAATAGGTCTATCCCAGCTATGAAAACGTAACCCTTTCCCGGTTCTATTTCCGTGGCTATCTAATATCTCATAATATTCTTCAATAATTTGGCTACGTCCACGTTGCCATTCATTAGTGGTAGCAAAAGGATCGACTAAATAAATATCACCAACGACAGTATATAACTCACCTAAATAGCGAATTTTACGAGTGCCGTTGCTGGAATAGTGAGTAAACATAATTTGGTAGGTTTTATAATATTCAGGTTGGCCATAAGGGCCATATTTCATTGCAATATAACGAATACCTTGAGGTTCTGCATGACTAGAACCACCAGGAACGGGCATATCCGGCGTGATATTGAAAAGTGTGTAACGAGAACTTGCTGTGGGTTGTCTTAATGCTTGTCGATAACTTTGAGAATCTAAGCCAGATGCTGTCCATGTTCTATCCACAAGACCATTTTCTGCAAAACAGAAGAAAGATAATCCTAATAATGAAAGAATTATAAATAGGGACTTAGCTGACATAAACACTCCTTTATTGTCATTATGATGCCAGAAAATAAAGTTGTTATTCCCTGAAATAAAGCGGAAGAATCCCTTTATTTCTAGCCGTCAATATATTTCATTCCAAATGGTTATCGAAAGACGTATTTTTAGCGAGAAAATATTTTTAACATTATTCGCCGCCTGTATTTTATTGATATGATGTTATTAGATATAAATTTTATTTATTTATTTTGTGATAAAATAATAAAATACCAAATAGTTTAAGGTTGATAATTAATGGATACTCGTTTATTGAATGCATTTGTTGTATTGGCAGAAATAGGACATTTTGGTGAAGCATCATCGCGTCTTTTTATTAGTCAACCTGCACTTACTAAACAGATTAAAACATTAGAATCTCAACTTGGTGTGGTGTTATTTCAGCGTGGAAGACAAGGGACTAAATTAACTCAAGAAGGACAATATTTATTAAACCAGTCATTATCAGTATTACGTGAAGTAAATATTCTAGAAAAAAAAGCCTATCAATTAGCATCACCTGAAAAAGTAGTTCTAAATGTTGGCTTTGGACTTTGTGCATTAAGTTTTATCACACCCTTATTAGATAAATTTAATCTGCGTTACCCTGATGCTGTTGTAAATATTAAAGATATGCCTTCTAATTATATGGAAGCGAAACTTATCGCTGGCACACTTGATCTGGCCTGTTCTCAGTTACCAGTACCAAAACCATTAAAAGGTATAGCATTAGCTGAAGAGCGATTAATGTTAGCAATACCTACGCAAAATATTACGGTGCTAGAGATTGATTATCATCCATTACATTATGTTGAAAAACTGGGGCTTATTAAATTAATGCCAGAAAAAGGGAGACGATTTTATCAGCAAATAGATAATTATTTAACATATCATCAAGTTACGTCTTGCGTATTGCAGCAGTCACCAAATATTCAAACTCAGCTATCTCTTGTTGCTGCTGGGTTAGGTGTGGCATTTGTGCCTAAAAGCGCAGCGCTATTATGTGACAAAAAAAGAGTCACCTTATTACCACTTTCTGGTATGTATACTCAATGTAAAATAGGTGTTATTTGGAATGATAACATTGAAAATAAAGAGCGTGATATCTTTATTGAATTAATATTCAGAGAAATAGATATTTTATGATTATTTAATTTTAAATTAATTTACTTATTTAATTTATTAATGCTTTGTTTTTGATTTGTATTATTTTTCATTGTTAATAAAAGTAATTATAAATAACAATTGCGAGTTTAATCACAAAAATAAAAATAAATAAATAATCTATTTATTAACTGTTTTAATAAAAGATAATTTAAAACATAGAATTAAGTTTATCACCATAACTTAAGCAGGGTTAATTAAAAGGTACGTTATTAAAAAAGTTATTTACAATTTGGGTTTGTTGGTTTTTAATTAAATCAGAAACGGAGGTGGGTATTAATTTTATTAAAAATAAAACCTAAGAAATAGGTTAATTATATAATTACTTTTTTTATTTTAAAATAAGTGATTATGCCCTAAAGATAATAAGGAAATTACTATGGATATATTGAATAAAGTATCAATTACATTAATTATATTATTTAGCGTCAGTGCTGTACAGGCAGGCATTCACTCTAATCAAAGTGGTTCTTTAACAACGATGGAAGTGGGGGCAAGTGATCCTATCCAACGTGGTGATCATCAAATGCCTGGTGGAGAACCTGGTGTTGGTATTAGTACAGTAGGAGGTGGAAAAAAAATTGGTTTTGTTTCGCTAACATCGCCAAGAATGAGTGGTGGAGCGGATACTCATGGTGTTTATACTATCCAACCTAATGCTAATTCTCCCTCAAGTCACAGTAATATGGGCGTTTTTCATTTTGCTAAAATCACGGATGCTAATGTCTATTTTGGTGACTGGGCAAAAACTACCTCAGTAACAGATGCCACTCATCAAACCTATTATGTTGGTAAAGATGTGACAACCACATTACCGACAGATAGCGCCACTTATACGGTGACGGGTATTAGCCAATACAGCGGTAGTAACCTACTTTCAGGTACGTTTGATGTTGATTTTTCACAAAAGAAAATCGAAGGTTCATTGGCGAATAGCCAACGCACGGTTGAGTTAGAAGGTGGAAATCTTTATACCACCAATAACCAAGTTACGTTTTCTGCTGCTGCAAAAGAAGGTACAACATCCGGAGGTGTTGAAGGTGCCTTTTTTGGTGAAGAAGCTAATGTATTAGCCGGGATTGTGGTGTTTAGTTCAGACCATACTAAAGATATTGGTTTTGGTGGAGCTAAAAATAGTACTGAAAGTGTAGAATCAACAGAATCAACAGAGTAATAGAAATGATATTGTAATTAATTCCGTTCAATAAGGTGTTCTTATTTTAAGTATTGAAATCTGTTTTCTTAAAGTGGTATTAGTGGTTATTAGGCTGTCTATTAGCAACAGATAATCTGAATAAGGTTATCTGTTTTTTTTATAAAAATATGGGTTTAATGGAATAAGAATATTTAATAATAAGGAAATGCTATGCATTATTTGTGGCAATTAATAAGGTTTTTTTTTATAACTAGCATTATATTTTTTCCATTAATAGGAGAGGCGAAGCAGAGATTAAATAATCCTATTTTAGACTTGTTAATTAATCATGATGTATCCATTATAGGTGAACAACTTTATTATAACCTACAGCAACAACGTTGGATTGATGCAGAAGTATTATTACAACATTATCAGCAGCTACCACGGCATGAAGTACTGTTGGTTTATTACGCTAAAGCGCAGCTAGCATTGGCTGAAAATCATTTCTCATTGGCGGAATTTTATTATCAGCAGCAATTAAAACAAAAAGCTGATTTTATTCCAGCACAAATAGGATTAATTTATCTCTATTTCTATCAACAAGATTATATTAAAGCTAAAAACCAACTAAAAAAATTAGCTGAAACAGATAATTTGTCAAAAAGCATTAATAATAAAGTAGCTTATTACCAAGCTAAGTTATCACCTTATTTTTATAGTACTAGGTTCTATCAACTTGGTTTTATATATAATGACAACATTAATCTTGCCTCAGATTATCAAGAGCAGATAGTTTTTGATATACCTTTTGCTAAAGTAACTCGAAAAGGGGGAAGAGCAAAAGGCTCTGTAGGTATTTCACATTTTTTTTCACTTTATCAGCCTTATATTATTAACCGTATACACTCAGTTTCTATTTATTTTCATGCTCAATATATGGATTACCTCTCTTATCGTGACAATAATTATGTTAATTTTTATACTCAATTTAATTATCAGTATCAATATAGTCATTATCAATTTAAATTATCACCACTTTATAAAATAAAAATGCGAGATAAACAGCATGAGTATCAATCGATAGGATTAAATTCAAGTTTATTTATCCCTTTATTAAGAAATCATGCTATTAATATTTCTGGTAATTATAAAAATATAAAGTATAGAGATAATTTAATGAATTTAAACACAAAAGAATTATCTGCTATTGTTACTCTTAAATATAATCTAAACAAAAATTCACTATTACTCAGTCAAATAAATTATCAAGAAAATAGGAAAAAAAACAATTTATTAAATCACCATCAATATGGTATAAAAATAGGGGTTAGTTCACAGCTGCCTTTGCAATGGCATATAGATTTATCTTTACGCTATCGAATTAATTATTTTAATAACTATAATCCATTATTAAAGAAAAAAAGAAAAGATAATGAAATTACATTATCTGCTGTTGTTAAAAAACAAGTACCTATTTTCTGGGGTTTTTATCCTGTAACGGAATTACGTTATACCCGAAATTTAAGCAATGTAGCGTGGTTATATAGCTATCAGCAGCAGGAAGTTATATTTAAATTAGAAAAACAATTTTAATTAAATAAATAACTTCATTAACTAAAAGGATAGGTTAAAATAATGTACCCAATGCTTTTTCGGAAACGAAAATTGTTACCTTTAGTGATTGCGATATCACTGATAACTCCTAGTTTTTATCTACGCGCAGAAGATAAAAAATCAGATTTAGGGCATATTCAAATTTCAGATAATAATGAGAAAAGTAAATCAGAAGAAGATAAACAAGGTTATGCGCAAGTTTATGAAAAAGATGTCTCTAACGTTTATTTAGGCAAAGAGCTTCTAGAACGTTACCAAGGTGTTTCTCCCGCTGATTTATTGAAAAGTGCGATAGGGATTTATAGTGGTGAAGCACGTAATGGTGGGGCACTTGACCCAAATATTCGCGGTATTCAAGGACAAGGGCGAATCCCTGTTACTGTTGATGGGACAGAGCAAGCGATTACTGTTTATCGTGGGTATAGTGGTGCCTCTAATCGTAACTATATTGATTCTAATCTGATTAGTAGTATCTATATTGAAAAAGGCCCTTCATTAACCCCAGATATGAAAACAGGTATTGGTGGTGGTATTGCAATAAAAACCCTAGATATTCGAGATATTGTGCCTATTGGTGACTCTTTTGGGATTAACTTTAAAGGGGATATTAGTAATAACGCTACACGATATAAAGAAGTTTATTTAGATATGCTAGGAGATTACCGTAATCATCCTTATTTTTATCATTATGGTTCAAGAGTTATTGATCCTGCCTTAGAAATAACACCTCAAAAAAATAAAGCTTTGAGTTTTCGCGATCACTCATTTCGTCTAGGCGTTGGATTTGAAAAAGAAAATTTTAATTTATTATTTGCTTATGCATTACGAGAAAAAGGAAATTATTTAGCAGGAAAAAGAAATACAAAAGCCTATCTCGAAACCGATAAAATGGAATCTATCCATTCAATAGATTATAAAGTAAGGTTAACACCTTATGTTCCTTTTATTGCCCATATTTATCGTCCCGGTAATGAAGTTCCTAATACCTCTAGTCGTAATCGTTCTTTTTTAGTCAAAGGGACATTATTCCCTGAATCAGCACACCGTTTTTCCATTAATTACCGATACACTGACTTACTGTTTGGCGATATTATGCCGTTACGATTAGAGTGGGCTCGTTATGAAAAAAATTTAGTAACTCAATGGCCATTAGCAACGATTAATCAACAGGCGGGAATATTAACCTATCAATATAAACCAGAAGATAATAAAGCGGATTTACTGTTACGGCTATGGGGTAACTTAACATCTGGACATACAAATACTCGTGGTGGTGAACCTAGAGTATCTCGGCAAATTGATTATGATGAAAAATATTTATCTAAATGGGATACAAAAGTAGACGTCCGTTTTATTGATACAGCTTCTCTTTACCAAGAAAATAATCGTTATGGTATTGATTTATCTTCGATATTTAAATTATCACCTCAAATTTCCATTTCATTTTCAAGTAACTATCAATTTGAAAAATTAGATAATGATGAAATTGATGTGCCAGCAGGTTTTGATTTTGTTACCGCTGGGCGTGGCGGGCAACGTCATGAAATTAATTTAGCATTATCTACCGATTGGAAACCGCTTTCTTGGTTAGCTGTTAATGCGGGTGGAAAATATAACTATTATCGGTTAAACGATGATTTTTTAAATAATAAACGTCGTAATAGAGTAACAGGTTATGAGAAAAAAACACCAGTTCGAGGTTATATTGTCTCTTATAAGCGAGTTTTAAATTCTGAAGAATATTTATATTACCGTGCTATTAATAAAATTGATGTGGAAACATTACCTGAAGAGTTTAAAAATTATAGGCGTCACCCTGAGTTAAATGAAAAAATACGTAATTTTCAACAATCAAAGTTTGTTTATTCAGAGTATGAAAAGTTATCAGAAGAGATAAATAATGCTGTTGCTAATTATAATCAAGTAAGAAGAGTACAGGTGGATTTTTTACGTAATGATTATATTCGCGATGCGCAAGGAAATATGCAAATAGAGTCATCAAACAAGATCCCTATGATAACGGAATATACTGTTTGGCTATATAATAAAAATGGTGATCTATTAAAAAGTAAAAATATCCTTTTAAATGGTTATTTAGATATGCAAGAAAAGGTTTCTCATCCAACAACAGGAGAACTTGTTTATAAATATGAGATAGAGTTAATAAAACCACAAGAAATTTATATTGAAGAGAAAATAGAAAATAGTTTTTCACCTCAACCTGCTTATCATCATGGCGCATTTTCACCACTAATTTCAGCGACTATTTATGCCAGTGATATGTTGCGTTTTTACGGACGTTATACTGAACAACTACGTTTACCTAGTTTATTTGAAGATACGAGTGGTTTTTCAGGCTCTAAAGCGAGTTATTACGGTTTTAAATTAAAGCCGGAACGAGCAAAAAGTACTGAGCTTGGTGTTGTGCTTGATTTATCTGATTGGCTCAATGTAGAGCATCATGCTGATATTAAACTTAATTATTTTAAAACCAACATTGAAAATGTATTCGATAGAGATTCATTTTGGCAAATGAGGCAATTAGAAAAGCAAATATTAGAAGGTTTAGAATTACAAGCACGTTTCGATAATGGTTTTATTTTTATGGATGCAGCTTTAGTTTATAACCATAAAAATAAAGTATGCGATAAAAATGCATATAGCTCCTTTGATCCTTCAGGTTTATTAGATATAAAAACCTGCATGACCGGAGGATATCCAGGTGGGTTTTTACGTACTTCTATTCAACCAAAATATGCGGCTAATCTTCATATTGGTACTCGTTGGTTTAATAATACACTAGAAATAGGTAGTCGATTTTTATATTCCTCTGAAGTGGAAAATAAAGATGAGAAATGGTTAAAAGAAAAATTACCCCATATATTTTATGGAAATAATAATAATCCAATGCGTTGGGCTAGTGTGTTTACTGTTGATGCTTATTTAAAATATCAACATACCCCCAATTTATCTTTTGAAATTGTAGGTAGTAATTTACTAAACGAATATTACATCGACCCATTAACGCGTTCGGGTATGCCAGCACCAGGACGTACAATTAAATTAGGTGTTACCGCACAATTTTAATGAAAATATATTAGGAGCTTTTTGATGTTTGCACTTTCTGTTAGGCAACCACTTAATCTTAATTATTGGCTAATTGGCGTCACGTTTATCTACATGATGTTCTTTAGTGAGTTATTACGTACTGCTTTGGTGACAGAAAGTGCACATCATATTACTCAGCAGCAACAAAATTCGTTATCCGTGTATCAAGTAACATTTTCAGCGCCTCAGCAACAATCCGCGATAATAAAAGAAGAAATTATTGAATATCACTCTGATAACTTGCCAGTTATTATGCCCGTGGTTGAGACAGGAGAACTTCTTCAACAATACAAAAAACCAGAAATATTGCCAAAGGAAAAACCGTTACCACAGTTACAACCACAACAAACAGAAATTAAAAAGCAGCGGCCAGCTAAAGAGGAACAAGCCAAACCCCGACCGCTTGAAAAAGCTGATCCCAAAAGTGAGCAGTTACAAACCCAGATTCCACCTACTTTAGCCAGCTTTACAGAGTATAGTGCGAGTTCTCAAGCGGGAAAAAGCCGAGCATTAAACGAAAATAGTATTGGGCAAGGTGAATCTGAAAGTGATTATATGAGCTTATTGCGTAAAGAAATAGAACGGCATAAACGTTATCCACCCAAAGCAAAGCGTATGTTACTCGAAGGCGATGTTGTGGTGCGCCTGTCTTTAACTAATGAAGGTATTATTTCAACCGTTGCTGTTGAAAATACTTCAGGTATTCCTTCGTTAGATAGTGCTGCTATTGCTGCGGTAAGACGCGTTAAGCCAATAGGCCCTAAGCCAGACGATGTAAATAATTCACTCATCGTCACTCTTCACTTTAATTTACGTTAATTATTTTGTTAAGTAACACCTAAACATATTGCAATTTGTCTAGGTGTATTTCTTAGTGAGATTGCGATTTAAAATAGCAATGTTATATCGGCTAATAAGGTATCAGGCTTGGAAAAATGTAAATGAAGATACAGATTTGATTCTTGGCTACCTGTTAAAGTGTAAGTTAACGCTAATTGATAAGTGCGAAAATACGTTTTGTTATTACTGATAGGATGATTAATAAGTGGCGTTAATTTATAGATAATATTGTCTTGATTTTGGCCTAAAGAAAAATCACCAGAAGCAACAAGTGTACCTTTTGAAGCATTGCCTGTTCTAATTGATAGTGATAGTAACTGTTCACTTTCATTTGCGCATTGCAATAAAATAATCAAAGGTTGTGGTGTACTGCTTTTTCCTATAATGCCATCAGAAGGTAGGCAAAAAACAGCATCTTGATGAAGTAGGATACAGTTTTTACCTACAAGCATATCGACATAGGCAAATTGTGCATTACTGAGCTGTGGGTCAAAACCATGGTTTAAATCCAATTCATAGCTTTTTTGTTTAATGGGTAAATTGTTCTCCATTTCTAATGACATGGCTCCATAGCCATCATAAAAACGAAAAATAGGCCCTGATTCTGTTAGCCATGCACCAGAGTCATCGTGACATTGCTTGCCATTATGTCGACTCATATAAAGATTAAGGCCATTAAAACAATAGCCAGGAAGATTAAAATAGGACTTATTCTCTCGGTTACCTTGTCCAATGGAAAAACTTTGATTATTGACATCATCAAGCACCATATATTTTAATGCCCCCCAAGGGGTGTCTGAAATATAACGTACCGAAGGCAAAAATTGAGTGGGTGATAAATAGCTTTTATTACTATCAGCTTGGAAAAATATTTCTGTTTTTAATACATCTTGGCTATCACCCGTTACACCATAGCAACCTTCATATTGAATATGATTAGGCTGTTTTTCAGTCGTTAAATAGTTTTGTTTAATACGAATAACAGCATCAATATGCGAATAGGTTTCAATACTTTGTAACATCGATGTTCGTTGCAACATATCTCGTCCCATATCTAAATACATTTGATAATAGCTTTTTTGATAATCAAAATTATAATCTTTGCCATAAAGTTCTAGACTATTCCAACGCGTTAATGGTGTTGAAAATTCAATTTCAAAACTACGTTTTATCCAAGATTGGTAAAAAGAGAGCCCCGATGTATAAATACTGGATAAAAATGTATTACATTTTGTGTAATCGTCTTTAAATATGAGTGAGGTTTGTTGATAAATTGCTTTATGAATATTGGTATTAAATTTGTCGATGTTATCTCTTAGGGTTTTTAAATTACTTGTAAAATAATCATCTTTAAGGTCAAGCGCTTTCTTATTAGTTAAAATATCACTATGTGCCGCAACAAACAGTGCACAACTGTGGCAATAAAAAGGTAATCCAGCCGATTGCGCTAAATTCAAAATTAATGGTTGCTGCGCAATAATTGCAGCTATTACATCATCAAATCGATTAAGAACTTGATCTCTTAAATCTTGTTGTTGTTTATTTTAATAATAGACTTTAGGTTCAAGATAATTATTGAGTGAGTCAGAAAAAAGCTGATAAACGCTAGTAATACCTTCAATAGAAAGTTTAATAATCTTAATGTTATTTTGTGTGATTTCGGCATCAATAATTTGAGAAATATGTGCAATGATCTGTTCTGCTAATGAATCATCTTTCATATTTTTATTAATCATACCAAAGAGGGCTGAGGTTATTTTTGATAACACGCCACCAGCAACAGGAATTAAACCAATAATATGACCAACGACAACCTCACCCACAACAATGGGGGCATTAAGAGGATCTTGCTGATTAAAATCTTCCACAATGGAAGGTAACGTGTCGTTGTTACTATTAATCATATCCAACATACCGTCTTTTAAATCTTGATAATTAATACAGCTTAAAGGTTTGTTGATAGGTAGAGATGAAGGGCTAATGGCAATTTTTAAATCATTTAAATTATTTAAATACATAAATGAGGATCCTTCTCTGAGTCGAGATTATTGATTCCATTATTCTATTCGTTGAGATTGAGCTAATTAATCCGTTAAACGTTAATAGATAATTTAGAGCTTTCTTTTTTGACGCAAAAGCATCATCAGTACAACCTTAAAAAAGATCAGCTAATTATTATTTAATTAGCCTATAAAAAAATATGAAGGATAAAAAAGGTAGAAAGTATTGAAACAAAACTTATGCGAAGTGTTTTTTGTGCGCTTATTCTCATTTTTCCAATAGCAAGCTCATAAATGTTTGTTGTTAATGATATTGGTTATGATTATCATTAACGATAATATTTACACGTTAGAGTAAAGCGTGCTTTGCTTGGAAATCTGTCATGTTTAAATCGCTCTTATATACTTTTTTGCTACTTTTATTTTCTACCTCTTTTAATGTTGCTTATGCCACGGTTGTTGGTGCTGATAACTTATCTTGGCCTCGTGTTTTTACCAGCGTTGATGGTTCTACTGTTGAAATTAAACAGAAACCTAAGCGGATATTATCGGCATCGGTTTCTATTACTGGCACATTATTAGCAATGGATGCACCTGTCATTGCGAGCTCAACTGCTGCAAATGGTAAATTTTTTGCTCAATGGGATAAGGTGGCAAAAGATAAGGGCGTTGAAAAATTATGGTCGGCAGGTAGTGTTTCTTTAGAAATGGCCTATCTGGCAGCACCAGACTTAATCGTAGTATCAATTAATGGCGGCGATACTGTTTATCCTCAAGTTGAGCAATTTCAACAAATTGCACCAACTATCGTCTTAGATTATGGTAAACAAGGTTGGGAAAGCTTAGCGGTTCAATTGGCGCAAGCTACGGGGCAAGAAAACGAAACGAAAGCGCTGTTACAACGATTTAATGACTTAGTTGCTAGCAGCAAAGCAAAACTTCAACTACCAACGGATAATGTCAATATTATCTCTTATTTTGGTGCTGGAACGGTTAATCCCGTTTCATTAAAAACGAGCCCTCATGCAATATTATTACAACAACTTGGCTTTTCTATCGAAAGCGCTGATTTGGCATGGCAACCGAAAGATAAACCCGTTTCTGATTTTGTTTGGGCCCAGTATGAACATTTAACACAACTGACGGCACCAACAACATTCTTATTAAGTGGTACAGCTAAAGATGCAGATGTTTTTATGGCTGACCCTATTCTTGCCAATATGCCTTCTGTTAAAACAAAACAAGTTTATGGTTTGGGTGCTAACTCATTTCGGGTCGACTACTACAGTGCGCAAGAAATAATTAGCGATATTGTGACGCGTTTTAATAAGTATAAGTCATAACGTATGTCTGCTTCTCAGCATGTTATCAAGTGGGGAATAAGGGGAGCGATTTTCCTATTGGGCGCCTTTGCTCTTCTGAGTTTATTTGTGGGTAGTCGATATGTTTCAATTGAAACCACATGGAATGCCTTTATCGCTTTTGATGCGACTAACAGTGAGCACTTGTTAGTTCGTTATTTACGATTTCCTCGTACCTTATTGGCTATCGTTATTGGTATTGCATTAGGGGGAGCCGGAACGTTAATGCAGGCATTGACACGTAACCCGTTAGCAGATCCGGGATTATTTGGTATTAATGCGGGCGCAATGGTGGCGATAGTTTCATTAATTGCATTAACGGGAATTACTGATGTCACTTTGTATATGTGGTTTGGCTTATTAGGTGCTTTTCTCGCTGGTATTGGCGTTTATCTGTTAGGTGGAGTGAGACACGGTATAAATCCTATCAGAATGGTGCTGTCTGGTGTTGCGCTCTCAGTTGTTTTATTGGCAATGACACAGCTAATTACTGTTAATAGTGATGAAAAAGTATTTGATCAATTTCGCCATTGGGTTGTGGGATCACTGCAAGGGCGAAGCTTTGATGTGCTATATCCCATAACGATACTTGTTGCGATAGGCAGTGTAATTGCTTATTCGTTAACTCGAGCATTGGATATCGTGACATTAGGTGATGATGTTAGCCATGCATTAGGGGCTAATCAAAATCGTGTGTGGCTGTTATCTGCTTTCGCTATTGTATTGCTAGCGGGTAGTGCAACAGCAGCGGTAGGGCCAATTAGTTTTTTAGGTTTAACTGCACCTCATTTTGCTCGTCGTTTAGTGGGTGCTGAATACCGCCGAATATTACCGATGTCGATGCTTATTGGCGCCACAATTATGCTAATTGCAGATTGTTTGGGACGACTTATCGGCACTCCTGGTGAAATTAGTGTAGGTATTATGATCTCGCTTATTGGTGGGCCCTTCTTTATTTATTTAGTTAAACGCTGGCGGATTATTACGTTATGAAATTAAAAAACAACGAAATAATCTGTCAGTTTGGCACTTGGTCTTGGGTCTTCTCCCAACGCGATATTATTGTGGCTGCTCTTTTATTTTTATTGGTTATCTTGTTGGCTTTTTTAGCGATGACAACAGGAAAATTTCCGATAGATATACCCACTTTAATTAATATTGTGATAGGTGAATCACAAGGTGGTATTAAAGAAAAAATTGTTATTGATATTAGGCTACCGCGACTACTTACTGCAATTGGTGTGGGTGCTGCATTGGGTATTTCTGGCGCAATATTTCAGTCAATTTCGCGTAATGTTTTAGGTTCGCCTGATGTTATTGGTTTTACAACGGGTGGCGCATCGGGGGCGTTATTGCAGATTATTGTATTTAACGGCTCAATTCCTGAAATTGCAGTTTCTACATTAGTCGGGGGAATGGCAACCGCGTTGGTTGTTTATCTATTGTCATTAAAAAATGGTGTAATGTCGGGTTATACCATGATCCTTATCGGAATTGGCGTAGGTGCCGTATTACATGCTTTTAATGGTTTACTGTTAGTTAAAGGTAATATTGATAACGCTATAGTCGCTAATTTGTGGTTAGCCGGTTCTCTTAATGCTCGTACTTGGCAGCATGTTTACCCCGTTTTTATTGGATTATTTGTCTTAATTCCACTTATCTTTTTCTATTCTAAATCACTCACTTTAATGGAAATGGGGGATGATATGGCACAACAGTTGGGTGTTAATGTCGGTAGAGTGAGATGGATAATGATTTTTAGTGCTGTGATATTGGCATCGTTAGCGACGGCTTGTGCCGGGCCTATTGCATTTGTTGCCCTTGCTGCGCCTCAGTTAGTTATTCGTTTAAGTCATTCAGGAAAGCTTCCTATTATGGGTTCTGCATTAATGGGATCACTGCTTTTACTCTTAGCCGATGTGCTTTCTCAAAACTTACCTTTGAACGTAATGATGCCTGTGGGCTTAATGACGGGCGTTATTGGTGGGCTTTATCTTTTATGGTTATTAACGAGAACGCATAAAATATAATTGATAATAATTATTGTTACATATTGATAATGATACGCATTATATATAATGCGCAAATAATAATAAATATAGTGAATATTTTCTAACTTATGGATGAGTTAATGGGATGGTCGTTAAAAAGGCATAGTATTTTCATATAAGAGCCTAACGATAAATTAAAAATTGGGAAAGTGATGAGCGTATTTTTAATCGTTTAATGGCATGCGAATCGCATGAAAGGTATAGACTCATGTCTGGTATTCTTACTCTACGCGCAAAAAAAACAACGATAACAACGGTGGTGCAAACTGCTTTATTAAGCACACTTTGGGTGGTCTCACCCAATGTAAATGCACAAGAGAACAAACAGCACGATAATAAAAATGAAGATGTGTTGATTGTTACGGGTGAAAAACTGAATAAATCTATTTATGACACGGGTTCTAGTGTCACGGTATATGATTTTAAAAAGATAGAAGCAACACCCAATGCAGACGTTAATACGTTATTACAAATGACGCCTAACGTTGTTGATAACGGTAATAGTAATGCATTACCCGCTATTCGTGGTGTTGATGGTTCGGGACCTGCCCAAGGCGCAATTGCATTTCTTGGTGGTACTCGCCCTCGTGTGAATTTTTCTGTTGATGGTCGTTCATTTACTTATAATGAGTTTGGCTATGGTGCACAGTCACTATGGGATGTCGATACTGTTGAGATTTTCCGTGATCCACAAAGTTATATTCAAGGCCGTAATGCGATAGCAGGTGCCATTTTAGTCAAAACGATGGATCCCACCTTTTACTGGGAAAATGCGGTAAAAATAGGCGCAGGTCAGCAAGATCTTCGTCAATATGCTGTAATGACGTCAGGACCATTAATTGAAGATAAACTGGCATTTCGCTTTACTGCTGAAAGGCAAGAACGCGAAAGTTTTGAGCATATGGACAAATATTCACCGTCAGGTAATCCTAGAGAAATTCACTCAAATACATTCCGTGGTAAGTTACTTTACGACTCTATCGATAATCCAGATTTTAAAGCTAAGTTAACAGTAAGTCATCTCGATAGCCGTTCGCCACAAAACGAAGCCAAAATGGCCAGTAATTTAGCGCCTGACGCTGCACCGCGTTTTCGCCCTGTGATTAAACGTAAAACAACGAGCAGTATTTTAAATACCACATGGGAAGCTAACGATAATTTAAGTGTCGAAAATACATTAATTTATACTGATTTCTCGACTCGGCGTTTAACTGAAGCCAAAAGCCCGCGTGCGGATATTGATGCGAAAGAGTTTGAATTTGAGCCAATGCTACGTTTTAAAACAGATAGCGAAGCATTAAGTGGAATTTTTGGGTTACGTTATTTTCACGCTAAACAAGATGAGTTTGTGAATATCTTCGGTGGAAGTTATTTTGATGATAAAACTGAAACGGCTTCTGCTTATGGTTCATTAACTTATGCTCTATTCCCTGAAATTGATGTCACTTTATCAGGACGTTTTGAGCGTGAACATCATACTCGTCATGGTGGCAGCAAAACAGTCGCTATCGATTTTGATGAAACCTATAACACCTTCTTACCTAAAGCTGATTTCGCATGGAAACCGGCAGCTAACCAAACAGTTGGTATTGCCGTAGGGCGTGGTTATAACGGAGGTGGTGCTGGCGTCACTATTGGCAGCCCTATCGTTACTTATGTTTATTCCCCTGAATATGTTTGGAACTATAGTTTATATACTCGTAATAGTTTGCTTGATAACAAACTTAGCGTGATGACTAACTTGTTCTATAACGATTATAAAGATATGCAGTTGCCGTTTTATTTAGGGCCAAATTCAACCACTATTCGTAATGCGAAAAAAGTAGAGACTTATGGAGCTGAGTTAACAATTGCTTATCAGCCTATTGATTCTTTAGAGCTAAATACTGGTGTGGGTTTATTAAAAACCAAAATAAAAGATTTTGGTAATAGTGGTATCGAAGGTAAAGAGTTAGCGCGAGCACCTGATTACACGGCGAATATAGGTGCTAAATATCAGTTAACAGAAGCTATAGATGTGAGTGGTAATGTACAGTTTTCAGGAAATTACTTTTCTCAAGCTAATAACGCAGAAAGCGGAAAAGTAGATAGCTTCTGGCTAGCTAATTTACAGATGGGTTATAACTTTAAATGGGGTAGAACGACGTTGTTTGCTCAGAACTTATTTGATTCTGATAAACGTATTCTTATTCCTGATAATAATAAAGACACTGCTATTTACCAGCGTCCACGAATGTTTGGTGCAACGGTAGAATTTCGTTTTTAGTTATTAAATCTTAAATGGGTGATGTGAATGCACCACCCATATTGATAATATGTCGTAATTAAGAAAGATAATGTGATGAATAATAATCGACTACAAACTCATAATTTAAAGCTGGGATACCAACAAACAACAATTTGCCAAGATATTTCGTTAACGATCCCTGATAAGCAATTTACTGTTATTATTGGGCCAAATGGTTGTGGGAAATCAACGCTCTTACGTAGTTTGTGTCGATTACTCAAACCCTTAGCAGGATATATTTCTCTAGATAATCAACCATTAACTGATTTTTCAACCAAAGTCTTGGCGCGTCAAATTGCATTGTTACCTCAAACAATGCAGGCGCCAGCAGGAATAACGGTTGCAAATTTAGTTGCCAGAGGTCGTTTTCCACATCAAAGCTTTATGCACCAATGGAGCCAAGAAGATAAATTAGCGGTAGAAACAGCAATGGGTGAAACCGGTGTGACTGAATTTGCAGATAAAACAGTTGATTCTTTATCAGGTGGACAACGCCAACGAGTTTGGGTTGCAATGGTGTTAGCACAACAAACGGATATTTTGCTGCTAGATGAACCAACAACTTACCTTGATATCGCTTATCAAATAGAACTGCTCAATATTTTTCGTAAACTTAATCGGGAGCAAGCTCGTACTATTGTGGCTGTATTACACGATTTAAATCAGGCGTGTCGATATGCTGATAATTTAGTGGTGATGGTAAAAGGGCAAATCGTCGCTCAAGGTGAGCCACAAGCGATAGTTAATGAAGCGTTGATTAAGCAAGTCTTTGATTTGGAATGCCAAGTTATTCCTGATCCCATAGCAGGAACCCCGATGATCATCCCTTGTTGAAGAAGGGGACTGTTATTAATAAAAAGCTGTTTTAACAGTCAGTTATAAACAGCTTCTCTGATGGTTAAATATTTTTAACTACGCCGTACGCCATCTTTGTGCCACCCAAAGCCCGCTCATTTTCATTGAGTAACCAAATAACACGCCAACAATTAATGAAATTATAATTTGAGGTAAATTATCTTGAGCTGCAAATAGAGTACAAGCACCAATAAAAGTACCAGGAATATAGGCGAGTAAGCTACTTTTAGCTTGAATACACATCACAAAAGCAATCACGCCAGTAATGGCATACCCTAAAATTGAAGTATCGTTAAATAAATTGCTACCATAAATAATTGCTAGTGCCCAAATAACACCGCTCATAATTGTTGCAATGGTTACAGCTAATCCTTTAAGGCCTTCCTTAGGATAAGCAAAATAAGCGGTACACCCTAAAAAACCAGCCCAGCTTAATAACCCAAATTGATTAGCAACAAAAGCCCAAACGGCAGAAAGAATGCCTGTTGTCAGCGCAGTAAAAAAAAGCGTTTTCACTATTCACTCTTAATAATTAGGGGGGATAATAACCCAGTTAACTAAAGGCGGAGTTTAGCATTGCGATAGGCGTTTGATCTATATTTAGATCATTAAATAACACGTTTTTTATAATATTAAGCATAAGTTTAAGTGCTATTTTTTTATCAATTGATTACAAAAAAAAAGGTAAACGTTTGCGCTATTAAAATAGAGATAAAATATTAAATTAAATAATGTTGGGCTTCATTTAACTATGGTTTTAATATTTTAAAATGGTAGGAAATAAAAAGAAAATAATAAAGAGAAAAATAAGTATTATTAATAATGTAATTCTTTGTGGCTTCTATCGTTACCTGTTATAACCGATGAATCAAATTTATTCACGATGATGGTAATGTATTAAATGTCAGCGAGGTGTGTAGAACGCATTCTCATGCCATTACCACTCATCTTGTTATTCAATTTTGTATGCAGAATTATTTTTAGCATCTTTAGGATAAATTTCTATTGCTAAATTAAGTGCTGAAAGACGTTTAAAAAAAATATCAAGCTTGGTGGAATTAGGATCTAATTTTAAATTAGAAACGGTATCTTGTCGAATAGCTATTTTCTAAGCAACTTTGGCTTGAGAAAGTTTTTGATTTAATCGAACATCTTTTAGATGGGTGCTGAGTTGTTGGGCATTAATTATAATCATCACTATTTTATCGATTATAGGCGTTAATCACTAATATACTTGTTATAGCGTGTAGATTTATATTTACCTGCTATAACTGGTAAAGTATGTTTTACACGCTACAGCAGGTATGTTTGAGATATTATTTACCAATACAGAAACTAGAGAAAATACGGCCTAATAAGTCATCAGAGGTAAATTCACCTGTTATCTCACTTAATGCTTGTTGAGCAAGTCTTAATTCTTCTGCTAATAATTCACCTGATTTTGCATACACCAGTTGCTCATAGCCTTGTTGTAAGTGTTCTGCTGCAGTATTTAATGCCTGTAAATGGCGACGTCGTGCTAAGAAACCACCTTCTGTGTTACCGCTAAAACCCATCGCTTCTTTTAAGTGATCGCGCAGTAACTCTATCCCCATGCCATCGCGCGCTGATAAACGGATCATTGGGTAATTACCTTGAGCGGTGATTTCTACATTTTCACCCGTTAAATCCGATTTATTACGAATAACGGTAACCGGTAATGTGCTTGGTAAGCGAGCCATAAAATCAGGCCAGATATCTTCAGGCGCAGTCGCATCGGTTGTGGTGCTATCAACCATAAACAGTACTCGGTCAGCTTGTTCTATCTCTTTCCACGCACGTTCAATACCAATGCGTTCCACTTCATCGCTGGCTTCGCGTAATCCCGCCGTATCAATGATATGTAAAGGCATACCGTCAATATGAATATGTTCGCGTAATACATCACGAGTTGTGCCGGCGATATCGGTTACTATCGCCGCTTCTCTACCTGCTAATGCGTTAAGTAGGCTTGATTTACCTGCATTTGGGCGACCAGCGATAACCACTTTCATCCCTTCACGCAGTAGGCTGCCTTGGCGTGCTTGAGCTCGAACATTATCTAACTCAGCAATTACTGCATCGAGTTTACCTTCGATTATTCCATCAGAGAGAAAATCGATTTCTTCATCAGGAAAATCAATAGCCGCTTCAACATAAATACGTAGGTGAGTTAAAGACTCAACCATCTCATTAATATGGGAAGAGAACGCACCTTGTAGTGAGTTAATTGCAGAACGCGCTGCTTGCTCTGAACTTGCATCAATTAAGTCGGCAATAGCTTCTGCTTGTGCTAAATCGAGTTTGTCATTTAAAAATGCACGCTCTGAAAATTCACCCGGATTAGCAATGCGTACACCAGGAATTTGTAAAATTCGTTTTAGTAATAAATCGAGAATAACAGGGCCGCCATGACCTTGTAGTTCTAGAACATCTTCACCAGTGAAAGAATTCGGATTTGGGAAGAATAGGGCGATACCCTGATCAAGCACTGAGTTATCTTCATTACGAAATGGCAGATAATCGGCATAACGAGGCTTGGGTAATTTACCTAAAACCACTTGTGCAACTTGAGTCGCTTTAGGGCCAGAAACGCGTAGGATACCAACACCGCCTCTTCCAGGAGGTGTGGCCTGAGCGACGATAGTATCAGTGCTATGCATGGTGTACTCGCTTAATCAGAATAATCATTAATTGTATAAAAACGAAAAAACAGAAGGCGGCCTATAAGACCGCCTTCGCTATTTTATGTCACTTTCCTTTGAATGTAACCAAGGAAGAGGTTTTTCCTCATGTGACCTTATTTTTTGTCTCTGCTGTGTAAGCCACGTTTTTCCAGACCGCGATAAATT
The DNA here is from genome assembly GCF_004116975.1 of Proteus hauseri. Taxonomy (NCBI): domain Bacteria; kingdom Pseudomonadati; phylum Pseudomonadota; class Gammaproteobacteria; order Enterobacterales; family Morganellaceae; genus Proteus; species Proteus hauseri. The sequence continues at coordinate 1,566,559 of NZ_CP026364.1, forward strand.
AACTGCTGCTGGATAATGGTCACTAAGTTACTGACGATATAGTACAGAACCAGACCTGATGGGAACCACAGGAAGAATACAGTAAACACAACCGGCATAAAGGTCATGATTTTTTGTTGCATCGGATCAGTCACTGCTGTTGGAGACAGTTTCTGAATGATGAACATCGTCACACCCATTAATAATGGCAGGATGTAATACGGGTCTTGTGCAGACAAGTCTTGGATCCAACCAATAAACGGTGCATGACGTAATTCAACGGAGCCCATCAGCATGTAATACAATGCAAGGAAAATTGGCATCTGGATAATCAATGGTAAACAACCACCCAGAGGATTCACTTTCTCTTGTTTGTATAACGCCATCATTTCTTGGCTCATACGTTGTTTGTCGTCACCGATGCGTTCACGCAGAGCAGCCATTTTTGGTTGCAGTAAACGCATTTTTGCCATGGAGGTGTACTGCGCTTTAGTCAGCGGGTACATGATACCACGAACGATAAAGGTGATCATGATGATGGAGAAACCCCAGTTACCGATAAAGCTGTGAAGGAACTTCAACAGTTTAAACAGTGGCTGAGAGATAAACCATAACCAACCGTAGTCTACAGATAAGTCTAAATGAGGGGCAATAGCCGACATTTCAGACTGAATTTCTGGACCAACCCATAATGTAGAGGTGATATCAGCGGTGCTATTAGGTGCAATAGTCACTGGTGCTGATTTATAACCAATAAGAGCGATGGATTTGTTTTCCAGAGTAATAGAATAGAAGCTGTTATTCTGACTTTCTTTGGATGGTACCCATGCTGTTGCGAAGTATTGTTGTAACATCGCAACCCAACCATTATTTGTTGTCAGAGATAAGTTTTTATCTTCAATATCACCAAAGCTATATTTTTTATAGTTGGTTTCATCTGATGAATACGCCGCACCACGATAAGTATGCAGAGCAAAGTTGCTGCTGCCAGTATCACGGCTTTCAGGTAACTTAACAGACTGTTTTAACTGACCATAGAAATTCATTGTCAGTGTTTTATCTGTTGTATTCTCAATGGTGTAATCAATCCCGATGTCATACTGACCTTTTTTCAGAATAAAGGTTTTGACGAATTTAACGCCATCTTCATTCACATAAGTCATTGGAACACGCAATTCATCTTGGTTTGCATCAAGAACGAATTGTGCTTTGTCAGTGCTGTAGACAGGGCGAGATTTCTGATCTGGACCATCTGGGCCGATTAAGCCACTTTGAGCCTGATACAGGAATTGAGGTGTAGTTTCCAGTAAACGGAAAGGTGTATCGGAATTAAGCTCGGCTGGATAGGCTAACAAATCAGCCTCATCGATAGTACCGCCCTGTGTATTGATGCGCAGATCAAGTACATCAGTTTTTACGGTAATCAATTTTGCCTGCTCATTGCTGTTACCAGTCACAGCAAGACTATCACTGCTTGGCATGTCCGCTTGTTGCGAGACCTGAGTAGTAGTGGTGGTGTTTTGTGATACTTTATCACCCTCCCACTGCTGCCAGATCAGGAAAGAAACGAACAGCAAAGCGATGAATAGAAGATTGCGTTGCGAATCCATCGTTAATTTTCTCTGTTATCGTCGTTTTTTCTAGGTGGGACAGGATCATCACCACCTTCGTGTAAAGGGTGGCATTTTAATATGCGTTTCACTGTTAACCAACTACCTTTTATCATTCCAAACCTGCGCAATGCCTCAATTCCGTAATGAGAGCACGTAGGATTAAAACGACAACGGGGCCCTAACAGAGGACTAATCCCCAGTTGATAGGCCCTAATCAGCAAGATCAGGATTTTTGAGCCAAGCGACAATGACGACGCCATAATTTACCCAACACTTCCGTCAATTGATGGTTATCAAGTTCAGCAACCCCTTTTCTTACTAATAACACAAAATCCATCGGCGGTAATTCATGCTGATGTAAACGGAAGTATTCACGGGCCAATCGTTTAATACGATTACGCTCATGAGCACGTTTTACGTTTTTCTTTGCGATAGTTAGACCGATGCGGGGATGCCCCAGCTCATTCTGGCGACCCAAAATAGTAACTTCTGGTGAACTCGCGCGCTGTGGCTGCTGGAAAACAAAATTGAAATGCTTGGGAGTTAACAAACGTAACTCCCTTGGAAAAGCTAGCTTAACCACGGAATGGTTAGCTTTTATTATTTCGAAGAAACGGTCAGACGAGAGCGGCCTTTCGCACGACGGCGAGCCAGAACTTGACGACCATTTTTAGTGGCCATACGAGCGCGGAAGCCGTGGTTACGGTTGCGCTTCAGTACAGACGGTTGAAAAGTGCGTTTCATGGCGATTTCTACCTACTTAATATAATTACTGATTCAGCAAATGCGTTGACAGATTGGCATGCCTAAATAAACAAACCGATACTTCAATCGCAGCATCAATGATGGAAAGATGCGGGATTGTAATAAAATCACTCAAATGCGTCAATGAAGATGACGCTTTAAGTACCGATTTTTGTCTTCTTTTTTAGCAAACCCGAAAATCAATCCTTGCTTATGCACAACAGACACTCATATCAACGACCTAAAATAGGACAGAAATGGGCGACTTGTTAGTGCAAGCACGCAGGGTGGAAGATTATACGGACTCGGTATGAAAGCGCAAGGATCTTTGACGGATCTATCGACAGATTGTTGATCATCTTTAATAACTAAGTAGGATTTCTATCAAGAGAAAGTTATCCCCAATTGCTATTTATGGGGTGACTCAAGTACACTAGAACGCCTTTACATATTTCATTTGGCGCATTATCACAAATTAGTGAGCCTGTGGATAAAAACCATGAAAACTGTGTAAAAGAAAGAGGATCTTCGTTTCATTTTGCGATATGATCCCCCGTCACGATCCAGAATAGCCAGTCTGCTTTCGTGAAAACGATACAAAAAAATCGTTGTCACCAATAAGTTGTTCCTTATTAAAGATGCAAAGGAACGGTGTTGTGTACCTAAGTATTTAATCAAGTAGTGTTTAATCACATTTTTCCTGTTTATTTTTTTAGTCTTGTTTTTGAGGGGAGTCCGCCGTGTCACTTTCGCTTTGGCAGCATTGTCTTGCCCGCTTGCAGGATGAGTTACCTGCCACTGAATTTAGTATGTGGATACGTCCCCTGCAGGCAGAACTGAGCGATAACACGCTGGCACTGTATGCACCTAATCGTTTTGTGTTAGATTGGGTGAGAGAAAAATACATTAATAATATTAATGCATTATTAGTGGATTTTTGTGGTTCTGAAGTCCCTTCTTTACGTTTTGAGGTAGGTAATAAGCCTATGTCAACACGTGCTACTGAGAGTGTTCCAAGAGCAGTTACACATACTACGGTGAATCCTACACCGATAAATAGTCAGCCTATTCGACCGAGTTGGGATAATCATCACGCTTCTCAGTTACCCGAGCTTAGTTATCGTTCAAACGTCAATCCGAAACATAAATTCGACAACTTTGTTGAAGGTAAATCAAACCAACTCGCAAGAGCGGCAGCAAGACAAGTCGCAGATAACCCAGGTGGTGCTTATAACCCGCTATTTCTTTATGGGGGCACAGGGCTTGGTAAAACGCACTTATTACATGCCGTGGGTAATAGCATTATGGAACGTAAAGCAAATGCAAAAGTGGTTTATATGCATTCTGAACGTTTCGTACAAGATATGGTAAAAGCGTTACAAAATAATGCCATAGAAGATTTTAAACGCTATTATCGCTCTGTGGATGCTTTGCTAATTGATGATATTCAATTTTTTGCCAATAAAGAGCGTTCACAAGAAGAATTCTTTCATACCTTTAATGCGTTATTAGAAGGTAATCAGCAAATTATCTTAACTTCAGACCGTTATCCTAAAGAGATCAATGGTGTTGAAGATAGATTAAAATCACGCTTTGGTTGGGGATTGACGGTTGCTATTGAGCCACCAGAACTTGAAACTCGAGTTGCGATTTTAATGAAAAAAGCGGATGAAAATCAGATTCAGTTACCAGATGAAGTGGCTTTCTTTATTGCAAAGCGACTTCGTTCTAACGTCCGTGAGCTTGAAGGTGCATTAAACCGAGTTATTGCTAACGCCAATTTTACAGGTCGTGCTATTACGATAGATTTTGTGCGCGAAGCATTACGTGATTTACTCGCATTGCAGGAAAAATTGGTCACTATTGATAATATTCAAAAAACAGTCGCAGAATATTATAAAATTAAGGTGGCGGATTTACTGTCTAAGCGACGATCTCGCTCGGTTGCCCGTCCGAGGCAAATGGCAATGGCGCTGGCGAAGGAATTAACAAACCACAGCTTGCCTGAAATCGGGGATGCCTTTGGTGGTCGTGATCATACAACGGTACTTCATGCATGCAGAAAAATAGAGCAACTGCGTGAAGAAAGTCACGATATCAAAGAAGATTTTTCTAACTTAATCAGAACATTATCATCCTAGCGCTATGAAATTTATCATTGAACGTGAACAGCTGCTAAAGCCGCTACAACAGGTCAGTGGCCCTTTAGGTGGTCGTCCGACTTTACCTATTTTAGGAAACTTGTTGCTCAAGGTAACTGAAAATACCTTATCACTGACAGGTACTGATCTTGAAATGGAAATGATGGCCAGAGTGAATCTGAGCCAGTCTCATGAAATAGGTGCAACTACAGTACCCGCGCGTAAATTTTTTGATATTTGGCGCGGGTTGCCAGAAGGGGCTGAAATTAGTGTCGAATTAGACGGTGATCGCCTGTTAGTTCGTTCGGGTCGTAGTCGTTTCTCATTATCAACACTACCTGCATCTGATTTTCCTAACTTAGATGATTGGCAAAGTGAGGTTGAATTCACTTTACCTCAAGCGACATTAAAACGTTTAATTGAGTCCACTCAGTTTTCAATGGCGCATCAAGATGTGCGTTATTACCTCAATGGCATGTTGTTTGAAACAGAAAATTCAGAGTTACGTACAGTCGCAACAGATGGACACCGTTTAGCCGTGTGTTCGATGGATATCGGACAATCTTTACCGGGACACTCCGTTATTGTGCCACGTAAAGGTGTTATCGAATTAATGCGTTTACTTGATGGTGGTGGCGAAAGCTTATTACAACTACAAATTGGTAGTAATAACTTACGTGCGCATGTTGGTGATTTTATCTTCACTTCAAAACTTGTTGATGGCCGCTTCCCTGACTATCGCCGAGTATTACCAAAAAATCCGAATAAAACAGTTACTGCGGGTTGTGATATTCTAAAACAAGCGTTTTCTCGTGCGGCTATTTTATCCAATGAAAAATTCCGTGGTGTGCGTATTAACCTCACTAATGGTCAATTAAAGATAACTGCAAATAATCCTGAACAAGAAGAAGCTGAAGAGATTGTTGATGTGAATTATCAGGGCGAAGAGATGGAAATTGGCTTTAATGTTAGTTACCTTCTCGATGTGCTTAACACATTAAAATGTGAAGAAGTAAAACTGTTACTGACGGATGCAGTTTCAAGTGTTCAGGTAGAAAATGTGGCAAGTCCAGCGGCTGCTTATGTCGTTATGCCAATGCGTTTATAATCGTTACGAAAATGATTTTATCCCGTTTATTAATCCGCAATTTTAGAAATATTAAAGAAGCGGATTTGCCGTTAGCGGATGGCTTTAATTTTCTTGTTGGCCCCAACGGCAGCGGAAAAACGAGTATACTCGAAGCGATTTATACATTAGGGCATGGGCGCGCATTCCGTAGTTCTCAAGCTAATCGCGTTATTCAACATGATGAAAATGAATTTATTCTTCATGGCCGCTTAAATGGGCAACATGAAGAGAGTCGCGGTTATGCGATAGGATTAAGTAAGAACCGAGAAGGTAATAGTACGGTTCGAATTGATGGTAGTGACGGGCATAAAATTGCAGAATTAGCAAAATTGTTACCAATGCAATTGATTACACCTGAAGGTTTTACATTACTTAATGGTGGTCCTAAATATCGTCGTGCTTTTATTGACTGGGGATGTTTTCATAATGAGCCTCAGTTTTTTGCTGCATGGTCAGATCTAAAACGCGTATTAAAACAGCGTAATGCAGCACTAAGGCAAGCGTCATCTTATCGACAGCTTATGCCTTGGGATAAAGAACTTATTGCGTTAACGCAACAGATAAGTGAATGGCGAGCGCAATATACTGCAGATATCGCCGAAGATATTGAAGAGACGTGCCGGTTATTTCTCCCTGAGTTTTCGTTAAAAGTGAGTTTTCAACGAGGATGGGATAAAGAAACTGATTATGCAGATGTATTAGTGCGTCAATTTGAACGTGACAAATTACTGGCTTATACCTCATTAGGTGCTCATAAAGCGGATTTACGCATTCGAGCAGATGGGACGCCAGTAGAAGATATGTTGTCACGAGGCCAGCTGAAATTATTGATGTGTGCATTAAGGCTGGCACAAGGTGAATATTTCACTCGTAAGAATGGGCAAAGATGCCTGTATCTGCTCGATGATTTTGCTTCTGAATTAGATGCAAGCCGACGCCAACTGTTGGCAGAGCGTCTAAAATCTACGCAAGCTCAGGTGTTTGTTAGTGCAATAACACAGGGGCAAGTTAAAGATATGCTAGATGTAAATAGCAGGCTATTTAGCGTAGAACGTGGCAAAATAGAGGTTAAACCATAGGAATAAAGCGAGAAACGTTGATGTCGAATACATATGACTCCTCAAGTATCAAAGTATTAAAAGGGCTGGATGCGGTGCGTAAGCGCCCGGGTATGTATATCGGGGATACAGATGATGGAACCGGTCTGCATCACATGGTCTTCGAGGTAGTTGACAATGCTATCGACGAAGCCCTCGCGGGTTACTGTGACGAAATTATCGTCACCATCCACTCAGATAATTCAGTCTCTGTTCGAGATGATGGCCGTGGTATTCCTACCGGCATTCATGAAGAAGAGGGTGTTTCTGCTGCAGAAGTTATTATGACGGTTCTGCATGCGGGCGGTAAGTTCGATGATAACTCCTATAAAGTTTCTGGTGGACTTCATGGTGTCGGTGTTTCGGTTGTCAATGCGTTATCTGAAAAACTGGAACTGACTATTCATCGTGATGGAAAGATCCATCAACAAATTTATCGTCATGGTGTTCCTGAAGATCGTTTAAAAGTGATTGGCGATACTGAAAAAACAGGTACATTTGTTCGTTTTTGGCCAAGTCTAGAAACCTTTCAAGGTGAGACTGAGTTCCAATATGAAATCTTAGCAAAACGCCTACGTGAGCTTTCTTTCTTAAACTCTGGTGTTGCTATTCGTTTAATTGATAAACGTGATAACCGCGAAGACCATTTCCATTACGAAGGTGGTATTAAGGCGTTTGTTGAATACTTAAGCCGTAATAAAACCCCGATTCACCAAAATGTATTCTATTTCTCTACTGAGAAAGACAACATTAATGTTGAAGTCGCTATGTTGTGGAATGACGGTTTCCAAGAAAACGTTTATTGCTTTACCAATAATATTCCTCAGCGCGATGGTGGTACGCACTTAGTTGGTTTCCGTACGGCAATGACGCGTACTTTAAACAGCTATATGGATAAAGAAGGCTACAGCAAAAAATCTAAAATCAGTGCAACGGGCGACGATGCGCGTGAAGGTCTGATTGCTGTTGTTTCTGTTAAAGTACCTGATCCTAAATTTTCATCACAAACTAAAGATAAACTGGTTTCTTCAGAAGTGAAAACAGCAGTAGAAACGCTGATGAACGAAAAACTGGTTGAGTATCTGTTAGAAAACCCAAATGATGCCAAAATCGTTGTGGGTAAAATTATTGATGCAGCACGTGCGCGTGAAGCTGCGCGTAAAGCGCGTGAAATGACACGCCGTAAAGGTGCATTAGATTTAGGTGGATTACCTGGTAAGTTAGCGGATTGCTCTGAGCGTGACCCTGCTTTCTCTGAATTATATTTAGTGGAAGGGGACTCTGCGGGCGGCTCTGCAAAACAAGGGCGTAACCGTAAAACACAGGCAATTCTTCCACTGAAAGGTAAAATCCTCAACGTTGAAAAAGCGCGTTTTGATAAAATGTTGGCTTCGCAAGAGGTTGCAACACTGATTACTGCATTAGGTTGTGGGATTGGCCGTGATGAATATAACCCAGATAAACTGCGTTATCACAGCATCATTATCATGACGGATGCGGACGTCGATGGTTCTCACATCCGTACGCTGTTACTGACATTCTTCTATCGTCAAATGCCAGAAATTATCGAGCGTGGTCATATCTTTATTGCTCAACCACCACTGTACAAAGTGAAAAAAGGTAAGCAAGAGCAATATATTAAAGATGATGATGCAATGGATGAATATCTGATGTCCATCGCTCTTGATGGTGCGGCGCTTTACGTTAGTGAACATGCGCCTGCGATGCACGGCCAACAGTTAGAGAAATTAGTTGTTGATTACCATGCGGCTCATAAAATTATTCGTCGTATGGAGCGTATTTATCCGCTGAGTATGCTCAATAGCTTGGTGTATCACTCAACACTGACAGAAGATGCACTTTCTGATAAAGCAAAAGTGGAAGAGTGGATGAGTGGCTTAGTTAATCGCTTAAATGAAGCTGAAGAGCAAAGTAGTACTTACAGCTACACTATTACTCAAAATGATGAAAGCCGTCTTTATGAGCCAGTGTTGCGTATTCGTACTTATGGTGTTGATACAGACTATAAACTGGATTACGACTTTATCCACAGTAGCGAATATCACCGCATTACTAACTTAGGCGACATTATTGGTAACTTGATTGAAGAAGGTGCCTTTATTGAGCGTGGTGAGCGTCGTCAGCCTGTATCAAGCTTTGAAGAAGCGCTTGATTGGTTAACGAAAGAATCTCGTCGTGGGTTAGGTGTTCAGCGTTATAAAGGTCTTGGTGAAATGAACCCAGATCAGTTATGGGAAACTACCATGAACCCAGAAACACGCCGTATGATGCAAGTAACTGTGAAAGATGCAATTGCAACGGATGAGCTATTTACCACCTTAATGGGTGATGCAGTAGAACCTCGTCGTGCATTTATCGAAGAGAATGCGTTGAAAGCAGCGAATATCGATATCTAATTACGTGTGATTTTGCAATGTAAAATAAAAACCAGCTAATTTAGTTATTAGCTGGTTTTTTTATGCTGATTGTTGACGCTTTTATTAATGGAAAAATCCTTAACGCAATATATTTAGCATACGGCGTAAAGGTTCTGCTGCACCCCATAACAGTTGGTCACCCACTGTAAAGGCAGAAATAAACTCAGGTCCCATATTCAATTTACGAATACGACCTACAGGTGTGTTTAGCGTACCCGTTACTGCTGCAGGTGTTAGTTCACGAATAGTTAATTCACGATCATTTGGAATGACTTTAACCCAATCATTGTGCCCAGCTAAGAGTTGCTCAATTTCTGCAACGGGTAGGTCTTTTTTCAGCTTAAGGGTAAATGCTTGGCTATGACAACGTAGTGCACCAATACGAACACAAAGGCCGTCAACAGGGATAATATTTGAGCCTGTATTTAGAATTTTATTGGTCTCGGCTTGTCCTTTCCACTCTTCGCGGCTTTGGCCATTTTCAAGTTGCTTGTCAATCCACGGGATCAAGCTACCCGCTAATGGAACACCAAATTGTTCTGTTGGCATTGAACCACTGCGAGTAAAGTTAGTTACTTTACGTTCGATATCTAAAATAGCCGATGCGGGGTTCTCTAACTCTTTAACCACTTGATTATGTAATGAACCCATTTGTGACAACAGTTCTCTCATATGACGAGCACCTGCGCCAGAAGCCGCTTGGTAAGTCGATACACTTGCCCATTCCACTAAATCATTGGCAAAAAGACCACCTAATGACATCAACATTAGGCTAACCGTACAGTTTCCACCAACAAAGGCCTTAATGCCTTTATTTAAGCTATCTTGAATGTATTTACCATTAACGGGGTCAAGAATAATTACCGCATCATCATTCATACGCAGTGCAGATGCAGCGTCAATCCAGTAGCCTTGCCAGCCAGCGTTACGCAGTTTTGGGTAGATATCGTTGGTGTAATCGCCACCTTGACAGCTAATAATGATATCGAGAGATGCTAAGGTATCAATATCATAAGCATCTTGTAGTGTGCTGCGGTGATTGCCATATGCAGGAGCCGCTTCACCAAGTTGAGATGTGGTGAAGAAAACAGGGTTTATCCCATCAAAATCACGCTCTTCAACCATTCTTTGCATTAAAACGGAGCCGACCATACCACGCCAGCCGACAAAACCAACATTTTTCATTGTAGTTACCCTGTCCTTGTCTGTAGGAATTAGTGAGAGACCTCACACTAACCTGACAAAATATAAGAGTTGGCGCAAGTGAATTTATTGATTATTAGTTAAAGAATTAGAAGTGTTTCTTATAGTCTGACTAGAGTTAACAAAAGAAAGTGACAGAACGAACAAACATCAATAAGTTGTTAAAAAGTGAATCAGATTAAGATTAATCTTTTTAAGATCCTTTTTTTATTTCTTATATTTTCCTATGAATTAATGGTAAATAAAAAATAGCTAATACACTTAGGTAAAAAGTGTGAAATGTAAAATAGTGTAATATATAAGAAAAATGTATTTACTTGTTACTCCCTCTACACCTTATACTGAAGGTCTGTCATTAAACAGATGACGTAATTTCATAAATAAAAATAATGATGAATGTTTTTCATTTAATCTGATTTTTATTTTACCTTTATAAAAGGCTTCTGGAGGCGAAAATGGATATCTCAACATTTATTCCATTGTCTACCTATTACTCGTATTTAAAACGGTTTGTTATTTCACCGACAACAATGGGTACTATTGCGCCTTCATCTCGTTGGTTATGTTATGAAATGCTGGATAAGCTCAATTGGGAACGTGATATTCAAGTGGCAGAACTAGGAGCAGGAACGGGTGTTATTACGCAACAGATTTTAAAAAGAATGTCCGTGAGATCCTCCCTCGATGTCTTTGAAATAGAACCGAGTTTTACGACAGAATTGCGTAAAATTAATGATGAACGATTAACGATTTACACGACGTCAGCTGAGTCGTTAGATAGTCATTATAATATGATTATTTCTGGGCTTCCTTTTTTATCTATTCCTAAAAAAACAGGCTTAAAAATTTTAAAACGTGTCCATCAAGAATTATTAAAAAGCCAAGGCTGTTTTGTTCTTTTTCAATATACGACACGTTATGAAAAAATATTATCTCGCTATTTTCATTTAGAAAAAAGGCGTGTGATGTTAAATGTTCCTCCTGCGTGGGTTTATTATTGCACGCCAAAAATAAAATAATGTAATTATGGTGTTTTTGTAGTGTTTTATTGTCTTTTTTAATAATAAAACTAATCGTTATTTATTTAAGATAACTGCTGTGCAAGAGCGATAATATTGCTTTCTATTTCAATAGGATTATGTGCAGCATATCCTAATAGTACGCCCTGCTTTGAATATGGTTGAATACAATAACGAGATAACGGTTGCATCGCTAACCCAATTTCTTTGCTATTTTTTATAATATATTCTTCTGTATATCCGGCTTGTAACCAGCAGACAATATGGATGCCTGAGTCTGTTGGTTCTACTTTAAATACATGGGGGAGGTGGGTTTCAATTGCATTTTTGAGGGCTAAATAGCGATCATAACAAGCTTTTCTAATACGGCGAACATGACGGGCATAATGCCCTTGTGAGATAAACAGCGCAAGAGTTGCTTGTTCTAAAAAACCAGAATGAGAGTCTGTATAATATTTTGCCACCTCAAAAGCCGATACTAGATGCGGTGGTACCACTAAAAAGCCCAAACGGAAGCCGGGATACATCATCTTTGAAAATGTTCCAGCATAAATAACACGTTGATGCTTATCTAAGCCTTGTAGTGCTTGAATTGGTTTTGAGTGGTAACGAAATTCACTGTTATAGTCATCTTCAAAAACCCACACATTATTTTTTGATGCCCATTCTAACAATGCGATGCGTCGAGTAAGAGAGAGCGTATTACCTAATGGAAATTGATGAGAGGGCGTGGTAAACACAAGTTTTGCATCAGGGTTTTGATCTATTCCTTGTTCGATATTCATGCCATCAAGATCAGATGCAATAGGGCATACTTTGGCACCATAAGAAGTAAAAATCCCTAATGCACTGTCATAGCCTGGGTCATCTAACCAAACTTTATCACCCTCTTTTAATAATACTCTTGCCGTGAGATTAATGGCCTGCTGTGTACCATTAACAATAATAATTTGATCTGACTGACAATGAAGCCCACGCGTTGATTGCACATATTGGCAAATCATCTCTCTTAATGGCAGATAACCCATTGGTGAGTTAAATGTTGACAGCGCTTTTTTAGATTGCCGCCAAACTCGTCCTAATAATCTTCCCCAAAGTTCATGTGGAAAGAGATCAACACATCCCACACCAATATGAAACATGTGATGGTTATTAGTATTAGGTTGTGAATTCGACCAATATTTTTGTGCTTTTTGGATATTAGGGTTGAGAGCATCATTGAGTTCAGCGTTTGATGATAATGCATTTAAATTATCTGTTGCTCGGATTAATTCATCGGGGATTGTTGGGGCGACAAAAGTACCAGCACCATGACGCGTAACTAAATAACCTTCATCAATTAAACGTTCAAATCCAGTAATCACTGAATTGCGTGAAATTGACATCATTTCAGCAAGTGTACGACTAGAAGGTAAGCGGCTGCCAGAGGTTAAGCGACCATCTAAAATCGCTTTTCTAATGGCTTGATAAACTTGTGAGCCAATAGGACCCGTTTCTAAAACAAGATTAGGAAAATAAGCTGTTTTTCTCTGTTTCATAAAAGTGGATCCTATAAAAACACAAAAAGTGTACCTTATTTAGAACCAAAATAAAACGTACCATAACAAGCATAAAGAGATTGATGAAATTTTATTTTATGTCGTTTTATAAGCATCGAGGGACGCTGAGTGATAAATCAAACACCAATAACTGTGTCGATTAAATTTATCGAACAAGAACACTATACACAATGGTTGCCGCATTGGTTGAGCTATCAAACGTTTTATAACGTTGAGTTGTCAGAACAAACTACATTAAAAACATGGTCACGTTTTTTTGATGAAAAAGAGCCTGTGTATTGTGTTGTCGCACTAGAAGGTGAAAAAGTACTGGGTTTTGTTCATTATCTTTTTCATCGTTCAACATGGGCTGAAAATGATTTTTGCTATTTAGAAGATTTATTTGTTTCTCCTGATGTCCGTGGTCGCCAGGTTGGGAAGCAGCTAATTGAATTTGTCAATCAACAAGCGAAGCAGCGTCACTGTGCTCGGTTATATTGGCATACACAAGAAACGAATTTACGTGGACAACGTTTATATGACTGGATTGCTGAAAAACCTGGTGTGATTGAATACCGTATGGCACTGTAAGTTAAGCGCATAATGGATAGACAGGAATAAAAAAGAATCGAGATTGCACGTTCACAATCTCGGTTCTTAAATAGAGTTAGGGTTATTTATCGTATTAATATTTGGGTTAATTTTGAATTATTGTTGGCAATAAAACTCGTTGCCAACTTTTTTTGCCTCTTCACAGGCTTGCTGCATTAATTCTTCTGCTTTTTGTTTATTAGGCTCAATAATATGGTATTGGCCTGAGAACATAAAAGAAGCCATTGCTTGAGCAAACCCAGCAAACGTTATTTCATTGGCTTTAGCAAACCACATATTCGCTTTTTTTGTGTCCACAGGCACATCACCTACGCCACTATAAATAACACCTAACCAAATCGGTGCATAAACAAGTGTCGGATCTTGAGTCGCAGCGACTTCTTCTAGTAATGAAATTGCTTTTTTATAATCTGTTTTACCTGTAAGAGGGGCAATTAATGTCGTCGCTAAACTCACTTTTCCTCGGTTACTGCCTTTGTTTGTTGAAACAGTCGCCAATTCTCTAGCCTCAACATAAAGGGTTTTAAAATAAGGATCAGCATTAAATAGGTAGAGGTCAGCCAGTAATGCATAAGCATCAGCATGATCTTTTTTTATCGCTTCTTTAGCCCACATTTGGGCATTAAGAAAATTTTGTTCCACTCCGGTTCCCATAAGATACATTTCAGCCAATTGATATTGAGCTTGTGGGTTATGGTTTAATGCTTCTTTACGTGTTTCTTCAAATTGAATTTTTTCTTGTTCTTCAAAATTAGCCTGTAAAGGAAATGAAAATAAAAGAGTGGTTAAACTGATAAAGGTCGAAATATATTTAATAAATGTCATGTAGAGTACCGTTTGTAATGATTTTGCAAATTTTAACAAGAATAATGATATAACTTCAGTTAATTTATTCAGATTCAAAATAAATAATAAAAATAGAGGTATAAAAATGGCTATCGATCTGAGCAATCTTATAACTGAAAGTAGAAATATTGAAAGCGAGAATATCGACACACTTTCAACGTTAAACATGCTGAAAGTTATCAATAATGAAGATAAAAAGGTGCCATTTGCTGTTGAAGCTACATTACCTGATATTGCTAAGTTGGTTGATAAAGTTGCAGATGCTTTTCAGTGTGGTGGTCGTCTTATTTATTGTGGCGCGGGTACATCAGGTCGATTAGGAATATTGGATGCCAGTGAGTGTCCTCCGACTTATGGGTCTCCACGCGAAATGGTTATTGGTTTAATTGCTGGTGGACAACAAGCCATTTTGCAAGCAGTTGAGAACGCTGAAGATAATTTTGAACTTGGTGAACAAGATTTACGCCAGCTTCATTTTAACGACAAAGATGTGTTAGTAGGTATTGCAGCAAGTGGCAGAACGCCTTATGTCATTGGCGCTTTGAATTATGCTAAATCCTTGGGGGCAATAACCAGTGCTATTAGCTGCAATCCACAAAGCCCGATAGCCCAACTTGCTGATATCGCTATTACGCCTATCGTCGGAGCTGAAGTAATAACAGGGTCATCACGTATGAAAGCGGGTACAGCTCAAAAGTTGATCCTCAATATGATAACCACAGGGGCAATGATTAAAATCGGTAAGGTTTTTGGGAATTTGATGGTGGATGTCGAAGCGACTAATGCCAAACTTGTTGAGCGCCAAATTCGCATTGTGATGCAAGCCACCGAGTGTGAAAGAGCTATCGCAGAACAAGCATTATCGCAATGCCATTACCATTGTAAAACGGCAATTTTGATTATCTTAGCTGGTGTTGATGGACCGCAAGCCACGCAGATGCTTAACCAAAATAAAGGGTTTATTAGAAAGGCGTTGGAATAGTGTAATGCTGCAATTTGATGTTCTCTATAAAGTACTATTATTGATATCCTCCTAGCCCTATGAACTGCACCCCAAAAGTTGGACTCTTTTAGTCTAATTTGAAGGGTGCTTTTTTATGTTAAAACATACTCTAGAGTTTAAACTTGAAATTATTCAGGCTTACCTAAATGATGAAGGGCCACCTAAAATACTCAGTAAAAGGTTTAAAATTAATCATGCTATAATCCGCCTATGGATTGAAAATTATCGATTACACGGGTTAGGTGGCTTAAAAGTTAAAACGTCAAAACAAGTTTATTCTCCCGAGTTCAAATTTCATGCAGTTCAAATGATCCTCAATGGGACATCTCTACATGAAGTTTGCAGACAACTTGATATCAGCGATAGATCAAGGGGGTAGTATCAAATGGCTCATTATCAACAACAGCTACAGGAAATGGGCTTAAAACAAAGCATGTCACGAAAAGAGAATCGTTTAGATAATGCGTCAATGGAAAGCTTTTTCGGGATACTTAACTCTGAGTGTTTTCATGGAAAAGAATTTAAATCGGTTGATGAATTAGAGCAGACCGTGAAAGAATCAAGGTTAAATTGAAAGGACTCAGCCCTGTAGAGCACAGAACTCAGTCCTTGAAAGCTGCTTAATGAACAGTCCAACTTTATGGGGGCACTTCAGAAAGACGGGGTTTTACGGCATACCTGATAAGTGAATATAAACAATGAGTCAGAGTGGAAAATCGAACCATATCCCCTTATGGCGAAATCGAGTAATATATTCTTTGGGTATTGGTGTTACAAAGGTCGCTTCTACGGTTCTTGCGGGTAGCATAGCGACAAAATTTGAAGTATCAACTGTTTCCCCATCAAGTAGTAAACGTGGAGAAGCTACATTTTTTCGAAATTTTAGCGTTTCAGTTCCAAGTACCTGAGCTGTGATATTTTGCTCATGCATTTTAGGAATTTTAATTTCATATAAATAATCACGAGAATCAGCATAACCCCCAGCCGCCATATCTGTACCGAAAGAGATATAATCTCGGTTAGGGCTACGGACATGGGCTTGTGAGTGTTCTGTAGCATTTTTACTAAATTCAGATTTGAAGCGCTGTAATATTTCTGCGGGTGTATCTTGGCTCCAAGGTTTGAACCCTCCTGCTTCACTTATTTTATTGGGTGCCCGATTTTCACCTCGATAAAATGCCATTGCATCTTCTACTCCGGCCCACTTTTTCGCAGCCGCAGTCGCACCGCGACCCGATAATCCTGTGTCTAGAATATTTCCAATACGTGCTCTGAAGCCTGAAGTTGCTCTGTTTAGCCCCATTAGGGCGCCACGACCCACCGCCTCACTGATACCTGCAATACCTGTGCCTAAAGAAACCCAGCCAAGAACAGACGATGCTTCAAGATTACTATCAGAAATAGCACCGCTGACAATACTTGTAATATCGGAAACAACACCCAGAGCCCCTACAGCTAAAGTGATTGCAGAGGTTGAGCTAAGCGCTGCCGCCACACTGCCAGCTGCAATAATTGAAGCGCCTGCTGTGAAGATAGAGAAAATTAATCCTAACGCACCCAATACAATTCCTGTAATAGCGTTGCCACTTAAATGACCACTGGGATCTAATCGGTTGATTGGATCGCCAGCACAATAGGCATAAGGGTTAATACCGCCCGCATCAAAGGGGCTGAGACTATCAGGGCTAATAAACCTCATTAGTTGAGGATTGTACGTTCGATACCCATTCCCCAGATGATAATTGCCACTAAGTGGATCACGACGCTCACCATTAAAGCCGGGTAGCCATAAATCACTACGACTATAACCGTAAGGGCTCCATTGGCTCAGTGTTCCATTATCTTGAGATGTGTCTCGTGACCAAAGTAGGCTGGCATGGCTATCTGTGGCAGTGAGTATGAGATTGTTTTCTGTTGCAGCACCCAAACAATGATGGCCTAGTTTGATTAATCGATTATTAATAGACTTAGATGTCATTAATTCGTTTACAAGCTCATCTCCCCGGTAATAGAGTGATCTACTATCTGTGTCATCAATATTTTGTATGGCTAGACGATTTAATGCATCATAACTATATGTACTATTTTTTCCGTTCGGGTTACTGATGATTTTAAGTCGGCCAATTGCGTCATAATGTAATGTATTATCTATTTCATCTTTAATCATACGTCCATTAGCATCATAACTGAGTGAAATATTAGCTGGATAATTGGCGTGTGTATGCGTTATCGATGAGAGTTGAGTGGGATCTTTATCATTTTGATAATGATAGTTAGCACTGTCTATAGTGTTATCTTTGTGGGTTGTGTCTACCTGAACAAGGTTATTAAGAGCATCATAAGAATAGATTTGTTTTGAGAGTAAATTACCATACGGCGTGGTTGGAAGCTCACTCCCTATTGCTTCGTAACTGAGTAAGCGATTGCGTAGATCGTAGTCATAATGTTCTGTACAGACAGTGGTGCCATTTTTTTGGGTTACACGATTGGCAAGTTGATCGTTTTCCAACCATGTTTGAGATATTACTATTTTCATACCGGAATTATCGGTTATAGTACGTGAGATCTCTCTGCCAAAATCATCATAAAAGAGCTGTGTTTTTAGGTTAGCTGCTGTTGTAGGATCAGAAACAGTTAGGGTGCTGAGATCCCCTAATGCGTTGTAATTGATTTGAGTTTTTAATGCATTATCAGTAACTTCAATAAGTTGACCAAATGCATTTCTGTTGTAGCGCGTTTGAGCACTTGTGATATCGTTAAATGCGGTATTGCTGCCGAGTAATGTCCATTGGTAATCGCTTTTTTTCGCACCAGTTAAATTACTCGTGACGGTTTCTGTTTTTAATGTTCCTGAAGGATGCCAAGCCAATAGTGTATTAACGCTATTGGACTCGTCTGCATCTAACAGCCGGCCATTACGTGCATTATAAGAGAACTTTTGTTTAACGTCATTTGAGCTAAGGGAAAGTATGGCATTATCCAATTCAGGCACGTATGTCATAAGGATTTTTTCTTGTGCCGGTGTTGTCACATTATCTGGTACAGGGGAGGCTTTTTGATAGGTATAATCTGTTACCCTCCCTCCACTTATACTTTTTACTACGCGTCCTAAACTATCAAATATTTGAGTACCTAGCGTCCAAGTTTCATTCTCTCTTTTTGAATTATTTCCCGTTACTTTTATGGATGTGATTTGTTCACCCTTTAAAAAAGGGGCATAAGTGCGAGTGACTATGCTACCATCTGCTGCTGTTTGGGTAACAACGCGATCATAAGCGTCATAGGTACGTAGTGTGACGTGACCCAGCTCGTCTTCTTCTCTGCATAAGCGTCCCCATCCGTCATAGTCATACTTACGTGTCCCTTTAATATTCTCTTGTTGGTCTTTGAGTGTAATATGTAGAGGTCGAGAGTTAATATCATAAGTTGTTTGAGTACTACCGCTATATATTTCTTGTCCATCTTGAGTGCCACTTTGTTTTAATATTTTTGTGAGATAGATGACATCAATATTTTGCCAACGTGTTCTACCATCAGTGGAGGATGCCTTGGTTATCTGACCCCAATTATCGTAACAGTAAGTATTACTTATTGTGTACTGTTTATTGCTTTGATTTTCTTCTAACTGCCAGTCACTACTGGTTTCTGAACTTATTTCATTCAATAAATTATAATTATAAGATTGAACTTCATACCAGATAGTAGGGGTATTGCTATTTGCTCGTAATTTACGAATGATTCGTCCTAAACCGTCAAAAAAAATTTTTGACTTATTTCCTTGTCCATCGGTTTCTATGCACGTTATATTCTTATTTTGGTCAATGAGATAATGCCAAGTACTGGTATTTTCATATTCTGTTCCTTGGGATAAAGTTTTACTAATAATTCGCCCCATACAATCATATTGATAATTAGTGTTAATACCTTGAGCATCTGTCTTTGTGTAAAGTAAACCACTAAATAGTGATTGAACACGAGTGAGTTCACTACTTAAGCCGTCATAACCAATAAGTTTAGCTGTTTGTGTGATTAAGTTATTGTTTATTCGCGTACTAAAATATTGGGTATTAATATAGACGTTATCTTCATTTTCTAAGTCATATACTTCTTCTTTAATGATCGTTACTCGACCAAAGCTAATATCGTCTAGTGTTGAGTTTAAGGTGTAAAATTGCCGTGATAATAGTTTGTTATCACTATAAAAACATTTTTTCTCTTGTACGATATATTCAGTATTGCCGAGTTTTTGGTAACTAAACTGAATGACACGTATTGGTGTGGGATAAGGTGTTTTCGGTGGTATGAGCGTTTGTTGTTTCATATATTTTACAAAACCATTGGGGGTTGGTGGACAATTTTCTTCCCCTTCAGCTGCATACCAAAGTGTTTGGATTTCTGAGCTATCTGGATATTGTTCTTTAATCGGGTTGCCCCAGATATCAAATTCGGTTTTTGTTATCTCTTCACGACTCTGTTCTTCAGCTGGTTTGCTGAGGTCAGTATATTGAACTGTTGTTTGTTTTGGTAACTGAAATTGCTCTGGTTGTTGATCAAAAGGCATACCTATCATTGCGTAATATTCTGTTTTTACGCTGTGTATACAGGTTCCTCTCTGGATCTTCTCTTCTGTGATTAAATGGAAATTGTTATAGCGACGAGTAATAGTAATATTTTCACTCTCTCCTATTTGAGTTTCAGTTGAACCATATTGATAATCAGTCAAAATAGCATAGGCGTTGTCACGGTTAGGAGAGAAATTAACGCCACTTGCAAACCCTAAATAGTTAGTGCTGGTATATTCATATGTAGTAACTTGTGCTTTCTGTTCGTTACCAGGGTCAAGAATATATTTTATTACAGCAGGAAGAGCGGGAATGGCATCTTCAGGAAAACGCATGATATTATTTTGATAAGTTATGGTTTCAGTTAATCCTGAAGGATAAATAATACTCTCAACAAAACCATTTATATTATATGAAATATCCCATTTGTAATCGTTATTTATATAAACTATTTTTTTCAGAAAGCCATTAAATAATTGGCAGTGTAAAAGACGTTCTTCTGAAGTTTCTGAGAATAGTGTTAATGCAGGAATATTTAGATCGTCATAATTGATGTTAATTAGCTGCCCATTTTGATCTTCTATACTTGATAGCCTATTTATTCCTTTAAATATCCAATTGAAATTAACTTGATGGCCTAGAGGGGAATGTATTGAAATCACATTTTTTATTTCTCTACCAGAATTAGTACCCTCTAAAATCTCAACTACGCCTGATTTGTAAGTAATAATATAATTCTCATTAGTTCGTTCTATTTTAAATGTTTTTAATTTTCGTTGTTCAACCTCTATACCTTGTGGATTTTCTTTAATGTGATAGGTTTCACCATTGGATAAATACAGTATTTTATTTAGTGCATCATAATAGGTTAGTGAGAAAGAAATACCTTTGCCAAAACCGATATTATCAGTGTTAAGTTGATTGTAATTTAATGAAAGATTAATTTCTGGACCTAAATTCCCATTTGCCACGATGTTTATGATGGGAAAAGAGAATGAATATAATCCAGTACGAGGATCTACTCCCCCAAGTGAAGCGCTGAAAAAATTATGACTTTGTGTAAAATATTCTGATTTTTGTGTCATTGTATAAAACTCCATTAATATTATTGGGTTGCAGGCGAAGTTAGCCTCTGTGCATAAGTGAGAGGCTAATTTTTTCAAAGATGGGATTTATTTAAATAGGTAATGAATCAAACAATAACGTTAAAAGATATTTGATTATCACCGTTTGATGTAACATTGATATCAGCTCTGTTTCCGTATTGGTCATGTAAGAAGAAATGTAAAGATTTTTTCCATTCGCTGTAGGACCATAGAGCACCATGCCATACCCGATAAGACCAGAAGCAGATCCCCGTTTCTTCATGATTTTTCGATGTTACGGTAATGGACCATGAAGAGGAAAAGGTAAATTTTTTTGTATAAGTGGCAGATACATCACGTTTTATCGATGAGTCAGTTGAGGTGCAGCAACCTTTATAATTTCCTGTTTGTTTATAGTGAAACCAGTAGCCTTTGTCACATAGCGCATCATGCGTTATTGTATTTTGTGCTGTTTTAAATCGAACATAATATTTTTTTAAAACACAGTTATAACCACCAAAATCACTCTCATTTTTTGTCACAATATCCAAATCATCATTATTAAATATTCTCTGAGGTTGGATGTTTAAAGAGATAAAATCAGGGGTGGCATTATTATTGTTATTAATAGTTGAGGTTGTATATTCAGTATCACCAACCATAACACTCACGGATACTTTGAGTGGGGACTCTGAAACCTTAGGTACGGAGAGATAACAAAGGCAACTACTAGCCGCGCTGGAGTATGTTATTGGTTTGGGAATTGGATATGCATATGCTCCTTCTTTATCGGATACTTCTAAAATACTATTTGGAATGGCCTCATTTTTATAGTCAACTAATTTTATGTGTTTGTATATTTCTTCATTAGATAAAATAATTGAATTATTTTTTGCATCTCTAGCCTCTATAATTATATTAATAGGGACTTGATGAGCTTTATTGGCATAAATAGATGTGGATTTCTCACCGTTAGAGATGTAAATATTTAATTTATATATTGTTTTTATATCACTCCATATATTCATAGATAACCTCGCTATATTTATTAGTCAATTTTTTTCGATATATAGATATTATCTTTATTTTTCCTTTTTATCATAACACGCAAAAAAACATTAATTATATTAATGTATATTATGGCGCTTATAATATTTATGTGTTGGTTTTTCTTATAACCCATTAAACAATAAGTAAGAGTTATTGGCGCTTATATCAAACAGAGACAAAAAAGCCAGCTAATACAAGGTATCGGCTGGCTTAATGATGGGCTGTAAACAGCTAAGAAATCTTACTCAATATTTTGGATCTGTTCGCGCATTTGTTCAATTAAAACTTTTAATTCAATAGCTGAATTCGTCACTTCTGTATTAATTGATTTTGACGCTAATGTGTTGGATTCACGGTTAAATTCTTGCATCATAAAATCAAGACGACGCCCTACTGCTTCTTTTTTCACTAAGATTTTACGCGTTTCTTTAACATGCGCTTCTAGTCTATCCAGTTCTTCAGCGACATCTAAACGTTGTGCTAACATCACTAATTCTTGTTCTAAACGATTATTATCAATTTGAACTTGAGCTTCTTCTAGTTTGCTAGTTAAGCGTTCACGTTGCCATTGTAAAATTTCTGGCATTTGTGTTTTAACTTTCACAACTTCAGCGCTGACTGCATCTAAACGTTGTTCGATTAATGTTTTTAGTGCTTGTCCTTCGGCTTCACGGCTAGCAATAAACGCATCGATAGCAAGATCTAACTCTTCTAATAATTGGGTACCAATTGCATCTAAATCTTGTTCTTGTGCAGAAATAACACCAGGCCAACGTAAAATATCAAATGGATTAATCGTTCCTTCATGGCTATGGCTTTTTACCCAATTAGCAGAAGCAACAAGTTGTTTTGCTAAATTTTCATCGAGAGAAAGCTCGCCTTGAAAACGTGCATTAAGATCAAAACGTAAATTACATTCTATCTTACCTCGGGTTAAGCGATTACGCAGACGTTCACGGATAACGGGCTCTAAGCTACGTAATTGTTCTGGTAAACGAATATAAGTTTCAAGGTAACGCTGATTAACAGAACGTAGTTCCCAAGCGGCGGTACCCCAGTCTTTTTTGATATCTCGGCGAGCAAAAGCGGTCATGCTACGGATCATAATTGGGTCTCAATATAGTAAAAGATGATAGGATTATAACCCTAGGCATCAATACAGGATAGGCATAAGCCTTTTTAGGTCGTATAATGCGCCCCCAATATGTCAGAGAAAGCGGAGAGAACACCATGCGTCCAGCAGACAGACAAGCAAACCAAGTACGTCCTATTACTATTACTCGCCATTACACAAAACATGCCGAGGGTTCTGTATTAGTTGAATTTGGTGATACTAAAGTCTTATGTAATGCAACAGTGGAAGAAGGTGTACCACGTTTTCTAAAAGGACAAGGGCAAGGTTGGATAACGGCTGAGTATGGCATGCTTCCTCGTGCAACTAATAGTCGTAATGCACGCGAAGCGGCTCGTGGTAAGCAAACGGGTCGTACTATGGAAATCCAACGTTTAATTGCTCGCTCACTACGTGCTGCGGTAGATTTAAAAGCACTGGGTGAATTTACCATTACAGTTGACTGTGATGTTATTCAAGCCGATGGCGGTACACGTACAGCTTCCATTTCTGGTGCTTGTGTCGCATTAGTGGATGCTTTAAATAAGATGGTCGCAGAAGGCAAATTAAAGAAAAGCCCACTAAAATCGATGGTTGCTGCCGTTTCGGTCGGCATTGTTGATGGCGAACCATTATGTGATCTTGAATATGTTGAAGATTCTGCCGCTGATACAGATATGAATGTTGTGATGATCGATGATGGTCGCATGATTGAAGTGCAGGGAACGGCAGAAGCTGAACCCTTTAGTCACGAAGAATTACTTTCTTTACTCTCCCTGGCAAAAGGGGGAATAGAGAGGATATTTGAAGCGCAAAAAGAGGCGCTTAAGCAATAATTTTTATTTAATAGGGCGACTGAGAAGTCGCCTTTTTTATGCCTAAAATTTGTCATCAAGTAACGTAGAGAGGAGAAATAAATGAAAGCCTACCAACGCCGCTTTATCGAACTAGCATTAGCAAAAAATGTATTGAAATTTGGTGAGTTTACGCTGAAATCTGGGCGCATTAGCCCTTACTTTTTTAATGCAGGTTTATTTAATACCGGCCGTGATTTGGCTTTGCTGGGGCAATTTTATGCACAAACATTATTAGATAATAATGTGTATTGTGATGTGTTATTTGGGCCTGCTTATAAAGGCATACCTATTGCAACTACCACCGCTGTTGCATTGGTTGAACATCATGATATCGACATTCCTTACTGCTTTAATCGCAAAGAAGCAAAAGATCATGGTGAAGGAGGAACGTTAGTAGGAAGTCCTTTAAAAGGTAATGTTGTTATTGTTGATGATGTTATTACCGCAGGTACAGCGATCCGTGAGTCAATGGAAATTATTAAACAACATGATGCTACATTATCAGCCGTACTATTAAGCCTTGATAGACAAGAAAAAGGGCGTGCAGAACTTTCAGCAATTCAAGAATTAAGGCGCGATTATCAGTGTCAGGTTTATTCCATCATTACATTGGATGATTTAATCAGTTACTTAAGTGAAAGCAAAACCTTATCTGAGCACTTACCTGCAGTTAAAGCTTATCGTGAACGTTATGGCGTAAATGCATAAATAAAGTAAAAACAAATAGATAAGTAATTTGGTCAATTAAAAACAGGTAAAAAAAAGCCCTCGCCCAATAATGGGCGGGGTGAGTAGTACAATGAAATCTCTGTGAGAAATATCACAGACATTGAAATATAAAAAGGACTTTTTATAGCAGGGACTAGGCGTTTGCCTTAGTCACAAGAGAGGAATCGCATTCGTGCCATTCCTGATAAATATTTTAGGGACTTCTGTGCCCAGTGACGCATGTTAACACAAATAAGAAAAAAACGGCATATCTGTCGTTTTCAATTTTTGAGTTAAATCACAAGCCTATCATTTCATTGTAATTGTGCCAGAATTAATGGCCAGCGCGCTTCAAATTCTTGTGTTGGTTGATAACGAAACTCAGTGCGAACAAAGCGCGCTAACATACCTTCACAAAATGCGAGCAGCTGTGATGCCAATAGCGTTTCATCATGTAAGAATGCATTTCCTTCACGAATTTTGCGCTCTTTAATGACTTGTCGAAGCTGGACTTCAATACGTTCATATAACTGATTAATTCGACTTTGTAATCGGTCTTGCTCAAACATCAAAGCATGACCTGTTAGAATACGGGATAAGCCGGGATTTTTCTCAGCGAAACCCAAGATCAGAATAAGAATAAGGCGAATTCTTGCGATAGCCTCTTTCTCATCCTTTAAAATCAAATTAATACGAGATACCAAGCTGTCTTCGATAAACTCAATTAGGCTATCAAACATTTTGGTTTTACTTGGGAAATGTCGATAAAGTGCTGCTTCAGAGACACCAACTGTTGCAGCTAACTTTGCTGTTGTTATACGTTGGCTACCATCACTTGATTCCAACATTTGCGCCAGCGACTGTAATATTTCATCCCGTCTATTTCTTTTCTTTTTTATTTCTTTTTCTTCTGCCATGACTGATAAGGCCCCTGCTAAAAGCAAAACAAATCAGTAAACCTTTGCACTAAGGTTATCAGTGCAAAGGGAGTGATATCGTCATTGATTTAATTAATGTGGATCGCTGTAATTATTGGCGACCAGAGTGGCCAAAGCCACCACTACCACGTTCCGTTGCAGTAAAATCTTCAACAATATTAAATTCAGCTTGGACAACGGGTACGATAATCATTTGAGCAATACGTTCACCCGGCTCAATAGTAAAAGGCTGTTGGCCGCGATTCCATACCGATACCATAAGTTGGCCTTGGTAATCAGAATCGATTAATCCTACTAAATTTCCAAGTACTACACCGTGTTTATGTCCAAGTCCTGAACGAGGAAGTACCATCGCCGCTAATCCTTCATCTGCGATATGCACAGCAAGGCCTGTAGGAAGCAACTCAGTTTGTCCTGGAGCCAAAATAAGTGGCTCATCAAGGCAAGCACGTAAGTCTAAACCAGCAGAGCCTGTTGTTGCATAAGCGGGTAGTGGATATTCTTGACCAATACGTGCATCAAGGATTTTAACGTCAATTTTTTTCATCATAATGTTTGGCTATCTCGTCAAGTAGGCGATGGCTAAGTTGTATTTTACTACTATGTGGTAAACGTGTTTCTCCATCAGCCCAAATAAGGTGTAATGCATTACTGTCACTATTAAAACCATGATTTTCAAGAGAAACATCATTGGCACAGATTAAATCAAGCTGCTTTTGTTCCCTTTTTCTGCGAGCGTATTCTTCCACATTCTGGGTTTCCGCTGCAAATCCAACAACAAAAGGGCGAGATTCGGTCATTTTTCCGACACTTGCTACAATATCGGGATTTTTTATCATGGTGATAGTCACTTCATCACCTTGTTTTTTTATTTTTTCGCTAGCAATCAGTTTAGCTCGGTAATCTGCAACAGCAGCACAACCAATAAAAATATCTTGTGAAGGCGCTAA
Source organism: Proteus hauseri (assembly GCF_004116975.1). NCBI lineage: Bacteria > Pseudomonadati > Pseudomonadota > Gammaproteobacteria > Enterobacterales > Morganellaceae > Proteus > Proteus hauseri. The sequence goes on from NZ_CP026364.1 coordinate 1,593,182, forward strand.
ATTCATAACGTGATCATACATCTCTTGAGCACTTTCTACATCGATACGTTTAACACAAGCGGGTGTCGATAATGTGACAGGACCGGCAATCAGTGTGACATCAGCCCCCCGAAGTGCTGCGGCTTGTGCGATAGCGAAACCCATTTTCCCTGAACTGTGATTACTAATAAATCTTACAGGATCAAGTGCTTCACGAGTTGGCCCTGCTGTAATTGTTATTTTTTTGCCCATAAAATCGTGAGGCTGAGAGATTAATTGTTTTTCTGCTAAAGCAACTAAATCAAGTGGATCCAGCATTCTACCGGGCCCTATATCACCACAGGCTTGGCTACCAGAATCTGGGCCCCAAATTAAGCAACCTCTTTGCGTTAAAGCAGATAAATTTTCTTGTGTTATCTGAGCTCTATACATTTTCTGGTTCATCGCTGGCGCTATTGCAATAGGCGCAGCGCTTGCTAAACAGAGCGTGGTTAACAAATCATTTGCCATACCAACACGCAAACGAGCAATTAAATCAGCAGTGGCTGGCGCAAGTAAAATAAGATCTGCCCATTTGCCGAGTTCGATATGGCCCATTGCGGCTTCAGCTGCGGGATCAAGTAAATTATCAGCAACCGGAAAACCAGAAACGGCTTGCAAAGATAATGGTGTAACAAAGGCATGAGCAGCGGGTGTCATGACGACACGTACAATAGCGCCTTTATCACGCAAGCGGCGCACAAGTTCTGGAGCTTTATAGGCTGCGATACCGCCACTGATCCCAAGAATAATCTTTTTTTCGTGAAGTGTAGTCATGATTAAATGCCTAAGTACATAAATAAATATTCGTAATTTTACCACAAGGAACAGATAAATTAGGAACTCTATGTAATGCGATGTTCTATAAAACCAATTCTTGCGGCTTATCTCTCATAATGTTTAAAAGTGGCTTTTTTATACAACCTGAGCAGTTTATAGTAATTTAACTGTATAAAACAACAGTTGTTTTATGATAAACATTTTATGATGTGTTTTACGCAATTATGGCTTCAGTAATATCCTATTAAGGAGAACCAAGGATGGAAAACCTACCTATTAGTACTCTTTTACCCAGAGAGAAACTGGCTCTTTATGGTGCCGAGTCACTGACTGATACTGAATTACTTGCCATATTTTTACGTACAGGCACATATGAAAAATCAGTATTAGAGCTTGCGGATTTTCTACTTAAAGAGTGCGGCTCTTTATACCATGTTATTAATGCCGATTATGAAACATTAGGTCGTTTTAAAGGTGTCGGTATGGGGAAATTTAGCCAGTTACAAGCCATTAACGAGATGGCGCAGCGCTTTTCGACCGCGCAATTTATGTATAAAAATGTGTTGTCGTCTTCAGAAGAGACTAAATATTATTTACATAAATTACTGAACTGGCGTGAAAGAGAGGTCTTTGTTGTACTTTTTCTTGATAATCAAAATCAAATGATTGGTTTTGATGAAATGTTTAAGGGCACAATTAACCGTGTTGAAGTGCATCCTAGAGAAATTGTTCGACAATCGATCAAAAGAAATGCATCTTCTATTATTCTGGCTCATAATCATCCTTCTGGTATTTCTGAACCGAGCCTCGCAGATAAACAAATTACTGAAAAAATATTTGCTGCTTGTCAGTTAGTCGGTGTAAATGTGCTCGATCACCTTGTTATTGGGCATGATAACTGCGTTTCTTTTGCTGAACGGGGTTGGTTATAACAGATCTTTTTTGTAATTTTTGTCAATCTTTATTTGTACGGGTCTTGAGCGTTGGCGCCATTGGGCGTATACTACGCCACCTTTGAGGATCTTGGGTTTGGCGAGAAGAGCCTATCTCAGCAAGTTTTTCCTGAGGTGATTACATAGTTTTTCGTTCGTTAAAAAGTTGCTGAGATGGGCTCCAAAGCCTGACGAGGCGGCCAAACCTGATACTAAAGCTCGAGCTGATTAGATTTTTGGAGAATAGACATGTCCCGAGTCTGCCAAGTTACCGGCAAGCGTCCTGTGAGTGGTAATAACCGCTCTCACGCATTAAACGCGACTAAACGCCGTTTTCTGCCAAACCTGCACTCTCACCGTTTCTGGGTTGAGTCTGAGAAACGTTTCGTAACACTGCGTGTATCTGCTAAAGGTATGCGTGTTATTGATAAGAAAGGCATCGAATCTGTGTTAGCAGATTTACGTGCCCGCGGTGAGAAGTTCTAAGGAGCTGAAAAATGGCTAAAGGTATTCGCGAGAAAATTAAACTCGTTTCTTCTGCTGGTACAGGTCACTTCTATACCACTACGAAGAACAAACGCACTATGCCAGAAAAACTGGAAATGAAAAAATTCGATCCAGTTGTTCGCCAGCATGTGATTTATAAAGAAGCTAAAATTAAATAATTTTGGTCTTCTTAAAAAACCCGACCTAGTGTCGGGTTTTTTGTTATCTGGCGTCTGATAAGTATAACTAGGTAAAGCTATTATGAACTTATCATTCACTTTCGTTATACTGGCTCTCTTTTGGAGTCATTCGGTAAATGGGTTGTAGATGGATAAGCCTGTGTTATCAATATTACATACAGAGTCTTCTTGTGGATGGGGGGGGCAGGAAATTCGCATACTGACGGAGTCTCAAGGGATGATCGGCAGAGGCCATCGTGTCTCTTTGATTTGTTGCCCTAGCTCTAAAATTGCCAAAGTTGCCTCTGAATATGGTATTCATGTTATTACCCTACCGATAGAGAAAAAACGCTGGTCCGCGCTTAAAGCGATTCGCCAATGGCTAAAACAGCATCACCAGCAGTTTGATGTGATTAATACACATAGTTCTACAGATGCTTGGTTAGTTGCTGTCGCTTGTGCCACATTGCGTAACCCGCCCGTTATTGTTCGTACCCGCCATGTATCCACCGATGTTTCGCGTTCATTACCTACTCGTTGGCTCTATCTTTCATCTAGCGCACATATTGCCACCACCGGTGAAAAGTTACGTCAAACCTTGCATCAACATAACCGCTTTCCATTAGATAAAATGACATCGGTACCAACAGGTATTGATTTGCAGCGTTTTTGCCCACAAGAGAAACAATTAGTGAGAGAAAAAATTGGTCTCCCCAATAAACCTACGCTAGGTATTGTGGCAACGATGCGGACTTGGAAAGGACATAAATACTTAGTTGAGGCATGGAAAACGTTACATCAACAATTTCCTGATTGGCAATTAATTTTTGTTGGTGATGGACCTCAACGTAAAAATTTAGAGCCAATGGTGAAAGCTGCAGGATTAGAGCACAGTATTTTTTTCTTAGGTAATCGTGATGATGTGCCAGACTGCCTTAATGCGATGGATCTTTTCGCATTGCCTTCTTTTGGTAATGAAGGTGTGCCGCAGGGAATTATGCAAGCTATGGCATGTGGTTTACCGGTAGTTTCGACAACGGTTGGTGCAATTAGTGAAGCTGTTATTGATGGAAAAACAGGCTTTACTTTAGCGCCTCAAGTGCAGGAAACATTGACCAATTACCTTGCTAAGTTAATGGCATCAGATGAATTACGCCAGCAAATGGGGCAAGCCTCACTTGAACATGCTACAGCTCAGTTTGGTTTAGATAATATGTTGAATAAAATGGAAAATATATTTATTCAAGCAATCAATTCAAAAGCTAAATTAGTATGATGGATATATGCGTGAGTACTATAAAAGGATCCAAAGGCATTGGTGAAAAGTTATAGTTCTGATAAGTCATAGGTATATTCATAGTATTGATGAATATTTGTAATGCTTTTTAGTGTATAGTCTGAGAAGTAAATGTATCATTTAAACCAAATAAAAAGTGTATGAATCCAGATAATATATTGATTATCGCAATTGCTCGTTTCGGTGATACGTTATTAATAACACCGACTATTCATGCATTAAAGCAAAAATGGCCTAATGCCCGAATTCACGTGCTGGCACACAAACGTAGCGCATGTATTCTTGAGAGTAATCCAGACATATATAGTATTAGGGTATTTTCTAAAAATAAAGCGCGTTGGTCTGGTTGGTTACCCAGTAAACCTTATGATTTGGCTTTTATTTATGGTAATGATAGTGAATTAGTCAGTTATGCACGCAGGCAATCACGCCATACTTTTGCATTTGCAGAAGCTGCACGAAAACAAGCTGATATAACATGGGTAGCTCGCCCAACAGCACCTATGGTGGCACAAAAAGAACGTGCCTTATTAATTAATCCATTAGAGATTTATCCGAGTTGTTGGCAATTGCGTTATACCGTCAGTGATGAAGAACAGCTATTTGCTCAACAATTTTTAATATCTAATTCATTAATTAATAAAAAGATTATTGGCTTCCAGTTACAAAGCTTTCCAGCTAAAGCTTATCGAGATTGGCCAGTAGACAATTTTCTCCAACTAGCAAAACAGATTATTTCTGATGACGAACAGGTACACTTTTTGTTATTAGGAGGGGAAGAGAGTAAACAGCTGGCAATAGATCTCACTAAAAAAATAGGTTCAGAACGCAGCTTAGCAATAGCAGGATGTGTAACTATGCGTCAAAATGCTGCGATAATGTCGAATTTATCGTTATATGTTGGGGTCGATACAGGACCCACGCATTTGGCGGGTGCTTTAGATATTCCGATGGTAGCGCTATATCATAGTTATCATCCGGGGTGTTACTTAGCGCCTTTACAGCATTCGTGCTGTCGTATTATCCAGCATCCAACACCGCTAGCAATGGCTAGTCGAGAAGATACTATGTCAGATATTTCGGTAGAAAATGTTTGGAACGCTGTTAGTGATATATTAAATGGAATGAAGGTGAAACAGTAACTCATGAAGATCGGATTAATTGATGTCACAATCACAATGTCTTATGGCGGGATCCAAACAGCAGTATGGGAACTGGCAAAGCAATTGCATGATGCAGGGCATGAAGTTCATCTTTATGGTGGAAATGGTGATATTCGACAAAATTTAGCTGGACGCCAAATACAGATCCACACTTATCCTTATACACCCAGAGATAAAGTGATTGATTTAGGCGGACGCTTTCGGCGAATTGTTGAACGCTATACCTTTGCCCGGCATGCTAAAAAAGATGTTATTAATCAGAAGTTTGATTGGGTTATTTTAACCAAACCGTTTGATTTTTTCTGGCCATCATTAATGCCTAAATCATCTTCTACACGATTTTGTTATATGAGTGGTGGAACCAGTTTCTTTAAAGGTGACCGTCGCTTAGGTAAAAATATTTCAGCTTGGGTGGCTTGTAGTCATTTTAATGCGTGGCAGATACAGCACCATTTTAAGCAGTTTCCTCAAGTAATTTACAATGGTGTTGATCTTGAAAAGTTTAAGCCAATGACAACATCTTTACGTCAGCAATTAAATATCAGTGATAATACTTTTTTATTAGCATTTGCTGGGCGGCTGGTTGGCTGGAAAGGGTTAAGTGTTGCGATAGATGCTATAAGCCTTTTGAAGAACGATGATGTAAAACTTCTGATAGTGGGTGCTGGCGAGGATCTTGAGCGATTAAAGAAAAAAGCCTTCACAAAAGGAGTATCAGAACAGGTTATCTTTCATGAGCCTGTTGAGCATGGTGAGCTTCCTGCATTCTATGCAACTTGTGATGCAGGTATTTTTCCAAGTGTGGGTGATGAGGCGTTTGGTATTACTATCGCTGAAGCTATGGCTTGTGGAAAGCCCGTCATTGCCAGTCATATTGGTGGCATTCCAGAAGTTGTCGGCAATGAAGGAACCGCGGGTTTGCTAGTGACCCCTGGTGATGCACAATCTATTGTTACAGCAATTAATCATCTTCGTGGACTACCCGATAGAGGAAAGGAAATGGGAGAAAATGCACGTTTACGTATTGAATCTCGTTATACTTGGCAACATTCAGCGCAACGCCTTTTACGAGCATTGACTTTGTAATTATGAAAATAGCCTACCTCGACCCTTATCCTGTGCCCGATTTACGTGTGGCTTCATTGCAGATTTTGCAAAATGTTGATGCTTTTGCTCGTGCAGGTGCCCAAATGACGCTGGTAACACCCAAAGGGCAATATCGAGATAGTGATATTTTAGGACGTTCGATCCACGCTAATGCAAGTTTAGTCTCATTAAGAGATATCAGGCGAAAATGGTATTTCCCATTTAATTCACAAAAACTATTCTCATTGCAAATTGCGCGCTGGTTAAAACAAAATCCAGTTGATGCGCTATTTACGCGCAATTTAAAGCTCGCCTGTTATTTGTCTGAAAATCACGCTGATATTCCCCTCTTTTTTGAAAGTCATGAAATTTTTGCACAATCTTTTGCTGAATCACATTCATTTGAGAAGAAAAAAAATCGCATTAAATATCATAAATTATTGAAGATGGAGAAACAGGTTTATAGCCAAGCAACAGGTATTTTTGTTCTCACATCACTACTAAGAGATGATATTTTATCGCAATATCAAGTCACAACACCGATTACTGTTGTAGCCGACGGTGTTGATTTACACGCTGTTGCAGATTGTTCGCATGAGGCTAAATTAACAGCAAATAAGCAAACAGAAGTGCTTTACTTAGGTAGTTTGCATAAATGGAAAGGTATTCCTACCATGATGCGAGCGATGAAATACCTTGATAATGCAAGGCTTAATATTGCGGGTGGAACTTCTGAGCAAATTGCTGGGTTAACGTTATTAGCCCGAGAAATGGATGTAAAAGATAAAGTTAACTTTCTGGGTTTTATCGATCCTAAAAAGCGTTTTTTAGCGATAGCCCAACATGATATTTGTGTATTGCCACTGACATTAACCAGTATTGGTAGTCGCTATACATCACCCTTGAAACTATTTGAGTATATGGCTATGAAAAAGCCGGTGGTGATATCAGATTTTCCTTCAATTCGTGATGTGGTAGATGAAAAAGCTGTCAGTTTTGCTGATAGTGGCGATGCCCAAAGCTTTGCTAAGCAAATTGTACAGTTAAGAGAAAACCCACAGCGAGCCGCTGAAAAAGTAGCTCATGCCCGTTCTTTAGTTGAAAACTACTATAACTGGGATAAACGGGCTGAGACGATATTAAAAACAATTGAAAAATTAATTAACTAATATTAGCTCTGCTGCTTTTCATTCGATGATGCGTTATTTAGTAATGAATAACGCAGTGCAAGCATTAATCCCACTAAAATGCCTACTTGATTAATATAGGCATTCTCAAATAATCCCCGTAAGACGTACATACCTAAAAATGACATCAATAAAACCAACGCCGCTTGGCGAATAACACCTTGGTTTTTTCTCATTAATTGAATGCCTTGCACGATAACTGAGGAGCAAAAATAGAGAATACTCAATAATCCCAATATTCCACCAGCAAACCAGAATGCTAAAAAGCTATTATGAGGGCCAATAGACTTTTTAAATACCCAGTTTTTATGGTCTTTAACACGTTCATTATAAACTTTATGATAAAGCTGATTACCGTAACCATAGCCTTTGAAGGGACTCTCTAAAATAAGGTCAAATGCAGAGCCTTGGGTGCCATTATCAAAACGCAGTCCGCTATTGGTTTGGGTTAATTTGTATTGAAGTTTTTTATTGAAGAATTGGTTGGCTGGCATCTGAGTTGCACCAATAAATAAAAGAGAGCAAATCACGATACCGACAATCATTAGCAGCCATTGGCGGTTAATAATCAGAATAAGAATTGTGCTTAATGCTAATGCAACCCATGCGCCTCTGGCTAATGTTCCTAACATTAAGAATAAAAACAAAATCCCAGACGATGCTAATAAAAACCAGTTGATTAAGTTATGGTGCTTTTTTAATGCCCAACAACTAAGAATAATAGGAAAAAAAAATAATAACCCATAGGAAATTTCTCTATGATCCAATTGGCTTTTTACCGTAAAAGGCCAAATCCCTTTTTGATATTCCAAATAATACTGCACCAGCTCTTTTGCCATAATAACTAACAATCCAATAGCAAAAGCAATCATCACCATTTTTGCAATATCAACGGGCTTTTCTTTATACAGTACGATAGGAAAGGTCACTGCAAATAACAATAATCCATTTAAAATAGGCTTATTAATCTCTTTTATGCTGATAGTGGGCTCAACGGAAATTGCTATTGACCAACCTATCGCCAGCAATAAAAATAGCAAAGAGAGTGATAGATTATTTTTAAATACTCGGCAGATAGCACGAAAGTCACGCACTAAATACCACAATGCAGTGGCACCAATTAAACCCATCACTATATTTTTATAGCGAGTGATATCGGGTAAGTAGATCAATATAATATAAAGCCCAATAATGGATAAATTCCAAAGGGATTTTTTATTATAGTCTTTAAACCACATCATCATAATCTGCCGTCTTCCTGAGTTCCTATATTGGGTTGCGATCATACAATAAAAATGATGTTATCGCTGTATTTCTCTACTGACAATATGGAGTGACCTGTGCCTGAATTACCTGAAGTTGAAACCAGTCGCCGAGGTATTGAGCCTCATTTGGTTGGTAATGTATTGCATTATGCGGTGGTGCGTAACAGTAAACTGCGTTGGCCTGTATCTGAAAAAATCAAAACATTACTTGATGAGCCTATTCTCAGTGTTAAGCGTCGAGCCAAGTACCTATTAATTGAACTCAATAAAGGTTGGATTATTATTCATTTAGGTATGTCTGGCAGTGTAAGAATTTTATTAGAAGAACAGCCCGAAGAAAAACATGACCATGTGGATTTAATTTTTCGCGACGGAAAAGTGCTGCGTTATACCGATCCTCGACGTTTTGGTGCATGGTTATGGTGTGAAGATCTGGCTACCAGTTCAGTGTTAGCTCATTTAGGGCCTGAGCCGCTTTCTGACGAATTTAATGCAGATTATCTGTATCAGCAATCACGTAATAAAAAAACAGCAGTAAAGCAGTGGTTAATGGATAACAAAGTTGTTGTGGGTGTAGGCAATATTTACGCCAATGAAGCGCTATTTGCTTCAGGTATTATGCCAGACAGAAAGTCGAGTAGTTTAACTCAAGAAGAATCTGTCGTTTTAGTTACAGCAATTAAACGTGTGTTAACACGCTCTATCGAACAAGGTGGTACGACATTAAAGGATTTTCTACAATCTGATGGCAAACCAGGCTATTTCGCTCAAGAATTGTTTGTGTATGGGCGAAAAGATAAACCTTGCCTTATTTGTGGTAAAACGATTGAAAGTATTAAACAAGGGCAGCGCAGTACGTTTTTTTGTCGCCACTGCCAACACGGTGAAGATGATGCTTAAATTTTACCTAACTTTTTCAGCATTGCTGTTGTTACGACATCAGGTAAAAAAGGGGATACATCGCCATCATGTAGTGCAACATCTTTAATTAAAGAAGACGAAACAAATGAAAGATTTTGAGAGGGCAGTAAAAACACACTCTCAAGGTCGGGAGCAAAGTGGCGATTCATATTGGCAAGTTGCCATTCATATTCAAAATCTGAAACGCTGCGAACACCTCGAATAAGAATAGTGGCTTGCTGTGCTCGAGCAAAATTTGCCATAAGCTCGCTAAAACCAATAATTTCAACGTTGGGTAAGTGGCTAGTCACTTCTTGTGCTAATGCGACGCGCTCTTCCAGCGTAAACATTGGATTTTTGCGCGCACTTGAGGCAATAGCTAATAAAACAGAATCAAACATACCTGCGGCGCGGGTCAGAATATCCAAATGACCATAAGTAATAGGGTCAAATGTTCCTGGGTAGATAGCTTTATTTTTCATTTTGAGGTTTTTTCCGGCTAAGTTCCCATAAAGAGGCATATTTATTAAAGGTATACTGCGCATTAACAAATGCCAATACTAAACCTTGTTTTCCATCTAAAAATCCCATACGCAGCAACCATGTTTTAAAAAAAGCACCTAAGGTATGCGTAAATATTGAGCTATAACGAGTTGTTTTACCTTTTTGAGCGCGTTCTTGTGCCCAAGCTGCGGCATATTTTAGCTGTTTTTGCTGGAATTCCATTAAATCGCGACAAGTAAGGTGGAGTAGATCACCTTGTAAGGTTTTAACGGTAGCATCTTTAGTTTCTAATGATTCATGAACTAAATTATCGTTATATTGATAATGTTCGCGTGCATATAAACGGGTAACTTTATCGGGATACCAACCACTGTATTTCATAAAACGCCCCATAAACAAATTACGGCGAGCACAATTATAAACACAGTGATCAGGCGTTTGTTGTAAAGCCGCCTCAATACTGACTTTTAGTTCAGGTGTTATACGCTCATCCGTATCAATCATAAAAATATAATCACCGGTTGCATATTGCTGAGCTAATTGACGCTGTTTACCAAATCCAGGCCATTCATTATTTACAAAGACTTTCGCACCTTTCTCTGTCGCAATGCGACAAGTCGCATCTTGGCTACCTGAATCTAACACAACAATTTCATCAGCCCATTGTACTGAGTCTAGGCATTCACCAATGATATCAGCCGCATTTTTACTGATCATCACAACTGAAAGGCGTTTGCTTTGGCTCATCAATGGCTCCGAGGAGGAAGATAAGGAGAAAGTAGCGTCAGTAGGCGTAATAATGCACCCTGATTTTCATGAAGTACTTCTACGGCATGGCGACCATAATAACGGCGATAGTCTTCATCGTTTAACAGTGAGGCGATAGCGGTTGCCATTGATTCGCTATCAGTCACAGTAATAAGGCCTTCTGCTTGATCAAGCTTGGCACAAATATTTTTAAAATTAAAAGTATAAGGGCCCATTAATACAGGAATTGCATGTGCCGCAGCTTCTAGCGGATTATGTCCACCGCGCTCAACTAAACTTCCCCCTACAAAGGCTAAATCGGCAATGCCATATAACAGCATTAATTCACCCATTGTATTGCCAATCACAACTTGAGTTTGTGCATCAGGGATCGTATCAGCACTGCGTAGCGTATATTTTAGTCCAGCATCTCGTGTTAGTTGTTCTGCTTTCGGAAAACGTTCAGGGTGGCGTGGTACTAAAATAAGGAGTAGCTGAGGAAATTGGGACAGTAGCTTTTTGTGAGTTTCTAAAATAATGGTTTCTTCACCTTCGTGTGTGCTGGTTGCTATCCACACAGGACGATGAGCAGCCCACTGGCGACGTAAAGCAACAGCTCTTGCCGCTAATTCCGGTGTTACTGAAATATCAAACTTTAGGCTACCAGTAACATGTAAATGAGAGCGTTTTAAGCCTAACTCAATAAAACGTTCACCATCTTCCTGATTTTGCGCTGCAATTAACGTAATTTTTCTCAGCATATTTTTGACGAAACTACCTAATTTTTGGTAGCCCGCAGCGGAACGCTCAGATAAACGCGCATTAGCGATAATCAAAGGTATTTTGCGCTGATGAAGTTGAGAAATAAGGTTTGGCCAAAGTTCAGTTTCCATAATGATGACCAGTTTAGGATCAACAGTACGAAGAAAACGATTAACTGAACCCGGTAAGTCATAGGGAAGGTAGACATGGTAAACGTCATCACCAAAAGCAGAACGCACACGCTCTGAACCTGTTGGTGTCATGGTGGTGACAGTAATAGGTAAGTCAGGGTAATGATGACGTAACGCACGAACCAGTGGCACCGCAGCGAGTGTTTCACCGACGGAAACTGAATGTAATAATATACCATGCGCCGCGACTTTGCCTTTGCAAAAGCCATAGCGTTCTGCCCACCGTTTGCGGTAGGCTGGTGCTTTTCGGCTACGTAACAAAAGACGCAACCAAATCAGAGGTTGAATAAGGTAAAGAAGTACCTGATATAAACGCAACAACATGCTATCAAATTCACTTATCTGGACGAAGGCCTATAGTATCACACTGTGCAGAGGAAAGTGTGTAAAAACAACTAGGCTCGTATTAAGGAATTAAAGCGATATACTGCTTTAAAATATGGTTCAGCTCAAATTTTGCATAGGATGATGGCAATATCTGAGGCGGTGAATAATAAGCAAGACGAAGTTTCTCTGCGAGTGAGTCAGCGTTCATCTCAGAAAGGTAGTTGGTTAGCTCATCGGTCATAATCTCACTGACACCACCCGGACAACGTGTACTAACAATGGGAGTACCACAAATAAGAGACTCAATAAGTACGGTTGGCAGCCCTTCACTATCTGAACTTAATGCAACCATTTTTGCACCTTGAATAGCAGGTAATGGGTTAGAGATAAAGCCTGCCAATATCACTTTTTCAGTCAGATTTAGCTGTTTAAGTTGCTGCTCTAATTGTTGTTTAATCGCCGGTGTTCCTTCGCCTAATAGAATAAGTTGGCAAGGTAAATTAGCTTTAGCAAAAGCGTTGATTAATCGGTCTTGTCTTTTAACTTCATGTAAACGACCTACATGCAAAATATAATCTTGCTGATTAAACGCGTTAGGCTGCTTCGCTTTTTGTTGAATTTCTTCGATATTAAAAGGGTTATAAATCGTTTTTAATTGCTGCGCTTGAATACCAATTTGATTAATTAAATCTTCTTTTACCGCATTAGAGACACAAACGAGGTTTTTATCTTTATACACTTGCTGGATTTTAGTTTTTTTCAGCCAATATGAAAAACCTGATTTATTACCAAGGTAAGATTGAGAATAAATGCCGTGAATACAGTACCAGACATTGCATGTTGCAAGTTGTTTTGAGCGCGAAACAATACGGTCAGTTTTATGTAAATTAGATAATACGAGCGCAGGACGCCCTTTTTTTGCAAATAATTGTGTTAACACATTATCAAGAGACTTCGCTCTACGCGATATTTCAGTTAACTTTCTAAAAATACCCCGATAATTATCATGATCAACAATATAATCAATAAAATCAGGCAATTGATAAGCTAACTTTTCATGTAATGATAATAGTGTGACTTGATACCCAGCTTGATGAAAACCATCGGCAAGACGTAACGTGACGTTTTCAGCGCCCCCACCGGGTAATCCATCAATAATAAAAAGTATATGCTGTTGATTCACAAGGCCAATATCCGTTTATAAAGTGAAATAAGCTCATCCGACAAATGCTGCGGCGTATAAGGGAGGATCGTTTCTCTTGCTGCTGCCGACATTTCATACCAAGTTGTTTTTTTAGAAATTATTATAATTGCATCGGTTAATGCTGAAATGTCTAACGCATCGCAAACAAAGCCATTTTTGCCATTTTCAATAAATTCGGCACCACCACAACGGGTTGATGTGATAACCGGTAAACCACACGATAATGCCTCAAGAATAACGTTAGGGAAAGGATCATAAAGTGTGGGAAGTAATAAAGCATCTGCCATTTGATAAAGAGACAGCGTCTCTTTTTGCATTCCTAAAAAGAAAACTCGCTGACGACAACCTAATTGATTGGCGAGATCTTCATATTTCTTTTGGTTTTTATCAGCCCCTACCACTAATAATATAGCGGATGTGCTCGCGATTGCCGAAATAGCGGCTGCTAATCCTTTTCGCTCAAAACCAGAACCGACATAGATAAAACAAGGTGATCCTTGCGGGATATCATACTGTGTTTTTAATGCTGCTTTTTGTGCATCGGTTGCAGGAATAAAAGCATTATGATCAATTGCATTATAAATGACAGATATTTTATCGGCAGAAAGTCCGAAGTCCTCAATAATTTCTTGCTTAACCATATGTGAATTACAGATCACTTGTTTTAATGCGGGGTCTGCATACATCTGCTTTTCTGCATTCATGACATAACGGTGGTATCTGTCATAAAATAGCCAATGGCCTTTCCAGCGTGGTAATATTCTTTGGCGTTGTAATAACCAGCGGCGATGAACACCATCACCCGCTCTAAAAATATCACACCCCGCAATACGCTCATGGCTTTGTACAATATCAAATTGGTTTTCTTGCCAACAGGCTCTTGCTGCTTTGGCAAAACCTGACTCTCGGCTGATCCGTCCATATTTTTTAGGATTGCATAAATGGATATGCCAATCAGGATCTACATGACCTTGCCATTCACGAGTAATAACATTTAATTCAAGTTCATCCGTTGATAGCGCATCTAATGCACGGGCAATAAAACGCTCAGCACCGCCATCAGGTCGATATTTTTGTCTAACTATCGCTAATCGTAATGGATGGCTCATTGAGTTAAATACCTTTTAGCTGCGTGAAAAACGGCATCGACAGGGATTGCAGAAAGATAGCGCTGTTGCGTATCTGTTTTAATATGGTCTGGGTGTGGGATTTCTGCATAATCTCCTGCCCATATTGTTTCACCTGTGGATTGCCAGGGACGCCAATGTTCTAGCTTCGATGGCCCAAAAAGTGCAATCAGTGGTGTCTTTAGTGCGGCAGCCATATGCATAGCAACAGAATCAACACCGATAAAGAGCTTAGCATGATCAATAAGCGCGGCTAACTGGGGTAAAGAGGTTTTACCTGCTAATACGGTAATTTTCTCTTTATTCGGGCATTGAGCCAAAATATTCTCGATCATTTTCAGTTCCTTTTCTTCGGGCCCTGAAGTTAAAACAACAGAATAAGAATTTTGTTGTAGTTGAGAGATTAATGCTGCCATTTTATCTTCATCCCAACACTTAAAGAACCAACGAGAAGTTGGTTGAATAACAATATAGCCATTATTTATATTTTGTTTTGCTATTAATTCTTCAACCCATTGCTTATCTGCGTCGCCATAGGCCATTGTAACAGTAGAATCGATAGAAATATTAAGTGGCGTTAAGATACTGAGATTTTGTTCTACAGTATGTAAGTGTTCATGATTTGTCGTTGGTATGATTACATTATGGCATTTCGCCCAAAACTTACTCTCTTTGCGCTTTTCAAACTCAAATCCTAAACGCATTGGGGCCTTAGTCAGGTAGGCAAAAATGGCTGCTTTCCATTGATCAGCAAGGTCAACCACCAAATCATAGTGCTGTTTTTGTAGAGAACGTCCCAGTTGCCACTCTTTTTTAATTCGAGTGAATTTTCCTTGATGTTTCCAGTTTCTATCAAGATAAAAAATATTATTTATTAATGGATTATCTTGAAGTATAGGCTGTGTTTCTTTATACAATAAAACATCAATCGTTGCATTGGGATATGCAGATTTTAATGACTGAATGACAGGCGTTGTCAGCAACATATCCCCATGATGTTGGAGCTTGATAACAAGTATTTTGTTAAATGATTGATTTGGTTTATTCATAATTACTTTAGCTTCAGTAAGATGTCTTATTGTAAACAAATCGGCGAAATGCATCTACTAAACCCGATTTATATTGATTGAATTGATGTTTTCTACTGCGTACCATAGTGCCCAAGTATAATTAGATCAGCCTATTATCCATTAATTGGCGGGGTATGCATGAAAAAACCAGCATTTATTATCACATTAGATACCGAAGGCGATAATCTTTGGGAAAATGATAGCGAAATCACCACAAAAAATACGCATTTTTTACCCCGATTTCAGCAACTCTGTGAGCGCTTTAATTTTAAACCTGTGTGGCTGACAAATTATGAAATGGTAATGGATAACGCTTATATCGAATTTGCCAAAGATGTGATTACTCGTAATACTGGCGAAATTGGTATGCATTTACATGCATGGAATAGCCCTCCTTTAGTTGCTTTAACCGCAGATGATTTACGTTATCAGCCTTATTTGATTGAATATCCAGAAAATCAGATGCGAGAAAAAATCGCGCTGATGACGAATTTGTTGGAAGATAAACTCCAAACTAAGATGTTAAGCCACCGTTCTGGTCGATGGGCATTTAATGAAATTTACGCTCGTCTATTAGTTGAGTTTGGCTACCAAGTAGATTGTTCTGTGACACCAAAAGTTGACTGGCGTTTCACGAAGGGAGATCCAGCACAAGCTGGTGGTACAAATTATACTCATTTCCCAAGTCATGCCTATTTCATTGATTTGCAAAATATTAGTAAAGAGGGAGACTCATCTTTGCTTGAAGTACCAATGAGCATTCAATATAAGCACTCTCCATTGATGAATAAAATTAAGCAAAGCTATGATAAATGTAGAGGTAAGCAGCGCGCACCTTCTGTAAATTGGCTGCGCCCTAAAGGTGGAAATGCACAACAAATGATTGAAGTGGCTAAAAAATCATTAGCACAAGGTCATGATCATATCGAATTCATGCTGCATTCATCTGAGTTTATGCCGGGTGGTAGTCCAACATTTAGAACAGAAAAAGATATTGAAGGGCTATATGCTGATTTGGAAGTATTATTTAGTTTCTTGAACGACAAGGTACAAGGAATGACATTAGCAGAATATTATCAAAGTAAAGTACAGGCAAAATAAAATGAAGTTGAAAAAACTGAAATGGGTACATAATTTTTTAACTATCTATAACCCTCTTTTTGGCCGGATGAAAAAAACGGATACTTTTTCATCAGATATTAAATTTAATAGTATTCTTATCTTTTCAACTACGGCATTGGGGGATTTTATGTTCAATACCCCTGCAATTCGGGCTATTCGAGCCCATTATCCAGATGCTCATATCACACTCGTCTCAAGTGAAAAAAATAGATTATTAGTCGAAAATTATGATCAAATAGATAGTGTGATTTATTGGGATAATAAAATTCGAAATTTATTACCTGTTGCATTACAAGCTCGAAAATTTAAACCTGAACTTGCGGTTATTTTGCATTCTCATCTGCCATATGATGTGTTATTTGCGGTGATGTCTGGTTGCCAGTATATATTGCGAACAACTTTCCATGTTATTCCTGAGTGGTTTAAAAAATGGATTGTTGCAGAACATCAGCCACCGGTGTGCCATGTGATCCAAAGTAAGCTCGATATTATTCGTCATTTGGGCATAACCGATGTAGATACAAGCATGGAAATCCCTTGTGAAATAAAACAATTAGCCAAGGATGAAGGTTATATTGTGGGTTTTCAAATGGGGGCTTCAACGGTTGAGCGCAGATGGCCGGTTAAGTCTTTTGTAGAAATGGCACAAAAACTGATTGATATTAATCCATCATTACGGATCCAACTGATAGGCTCACCAAGAGAATTAGAATTACCAGACGAATTCTTTGCATTATTGCCTGAAAAATATCATAGAAATATTATCAACCTAGTAGGTAAAACTTCATTACCTGATTTATTAAGTTATATTAATATAATGGATGTATTAGTGACGGGAGATACAGGGCCATTACATTTAGCTATCGCGTTAAAAGTGCCTACTGTGAGTTTATTTGCAACCGCCGATCCTAAATGGACAGGCCCTTATCAAGACCTTCATTTACATACGATTATTGATAAAAAAGCAAAACATAATGAAGACGTTAATACTTCTATGGATCTTATTACCGTGGATGAAGTTTTTAATGCGGTTGATAAAACACTAAAGGATTAGTTTCCTTTAGTGTTGATAATGTTAAGAGTTAAGGGTATGGACAACTTGTTGTGGCGTGATCGACACAATATCTCCATCTTCCGCTTTCAGTGCTGTTTGTGCCTTGCCATATCCGCCGATAAGTCCGGGGTCAGTAGGGCCAAATAGAGTGATGTTAGGTTTGTCTAATGCCGCCGTTAAATGGCTTAATCCTGTATCGACAGAAACCACACTTTTAGCCCCTGCAATCACTTGAGCTACTTGTGCAAGTGACATTTTAGGTAGTACATCAACATAATCAAATCCCTGAGCTAAGCGTATTGCGCGCTGGTGCTCGTGTTCTGCACCCCAAGGTAATTTAATACGTAAACCCGAATCAGCAAGTAACCCGATTAACTCGCGCCAATGGGATTCAGGCCAATGTTTTTCGTCACGAGTCGTTGCGTGTAAAAACACTAAATAAGGATGTTCATCAAATGCGGGAAGTGACAGAAAATGTGATGCAATACCATAATCGCCATGAGATTGCGGCAATGGATAGTTCAAACTTAATGCAAATAGTTGGCGAATACGCTCAACAGCATGCATTTTTTTACTGACATCGTGGCGAATATCGTAAAAAAAACTGGCTAAAGGTTCACGTGCGCTTAGTCGTGAATAGCCGTGTTTAGTGCCTTTGGCATAACGAGTTACTAGAAATGCGCTTTTAAGTAAGCCTTGAGCATCAATTACAGTGTCATAATGATGAGCTTGAATCGCTTGGCGGAATTGAGCCCGTTCAGCACGAATAGGCGCACTAAACCAATTTTTGCGCCAACGGCGTATTGCGACAGGAATTACGCTATCTACCGCACTATGCCAACTTGGAATTTGAGCAAAACCTTCTTCAACAGCCCAATCAAAGCGGATATCAGGATACGCCTGTAACGCATCCGTCAATGCTGGCAAAGTATGTAATACATCGCCCATAGAAGATGTTTTTACGATTAAAACCCGCTTCATTTTGATGATCCCGTTGAAAACAGGTTTTCTAGTTCGGCAAAAACTTGCTCAGGCTGAATATCAATTAAGCTTTGGTGATAACCTTGTTCTGCATCCCCTTTACGAACCTTGTGATAACCCGTAATTAAACGAATAACGCGCGCTTTATGGGATAACGGTGGCGTGAAATCTGGACTACTTGGGCCATAAAGTGCGACTAATGGGCGATCTAGTGCGGCAGCAATATGCATTAAACCTGAGTCATTAGAAACAACTGCTTTACAGGATGCTAATAAGTTAACCGCCTGCTCAAGGGATGTTTCTCCCGCAAGATTAAAGCAGGCTTCGCGTGCTTGTGGTGTCAGCGTTTGTTTTATTTCGTCGCCCGCCTCTTTGTCTTTTTGAGAGCCAAAGAGGAAAACCTGATAGCCCTGCTCTGTGATGAGCTTTTGAGCTAATGCCGCATAATGATAATGAGGCCAACGTTTTGCTGGGCCAAACTCAGCGCCAGGACAAAAACCTATTGCAGGGCGCTGTGTTGGTAATGAAAATGCATTTAATGTGGTGGTGATATCATTATCGGCAACAGCTAACTTAGGCCATAGTAAAGGCTGAGGTAAATCAGTTGCTTTTTGGACTTTTTGTTTATCATAAGCAAGAGCCACATAACGTTCTACCATAAGCGGAAATGCATCTTTATCGAGAGGGCGTAAATCATTTAATAACCCGTAACGCATTTCACCACGCCAACCTGTACGCTTAGGTATATCTGCAAAAAACGGTACTAAAGCAGATTTAAACGAGTTAGGCAGTACATAGGCGTGCGTATAAC
Organism: Proteus hauseri; assembly: GCF_004116975.1. Lineage (NCBI taxonomy): Bacteria > Pseudomonadati > Pseudomonadota > Gammaproteobacteria > Enterobacterales > Morganellaceae > Proteus > Proteus hauseri. The sequence goes on from NZ_CP026364.1 coordinate 1,612,375, forward strand.
CGTTCTCTTTTAATTGTTTACCTAAGCGACGACGCTCACCTATTGCTAAAGCACCGTGGCCTAATGGCATCGGAATGGCTTGATTTACTTCGGGCATTTTTTCTAATAACGGACGACACCATGCAGGCGCCATCACATCAATAGTTGCTGCCGGATGTAATGCTTTTAGTGTGCGATATAGGCTTTGGGACATCATCATATCCCCAACCCATGAAGGACCAACCACAAAGATTTTCATAAACGACGATTATTTATCCTGATTTAACCATTGCATATAAAGAGCAACACCTTCAGCGACGGTTTTAAACGGTGCGGTATAACCTGCTTTACGTAAATTCGTCAGATCAGCTTGGGTAAATGCTTGGTAGCGACCTTTTAATTTTTCAGGAAATTCAATATGTTCGATAGAAAGATCTTTATCAGTATGATAAGCAATAACCGCATTAGCAACCGCTTGGAATGATTCTGCGCGACCTGTACCACAGTTAAAAATACCGGATACATTATTACGCCAGAACCATAAATTGACTGCGGCAACATCACCAACATAAATAAAGTCGCGCTGGAATATTTCGCTACCTTCAAATAGTTTTGGATTTTGCCCATCATTGACTTGGTTATTTAAATGAAAAGCAACACTGGCCATGCCGCCTTTATGTCCCTCACGTGGGCCATAAACATTAAAATAACGGAAGCCACAAATCATTGATTCGGCATCAGGTAAAATTTGACGCACATATTCATCAAATAAGAATTTTGAGTAACCATAAACATTTAATGGTGCTTCAAATTTTCTTTCTTCAATAAAGTTATCAGTACGGCCACCATAAGTTGCGGCAGAAGAGGCATATAAGAATGGAATTTTGCGCTCAAGGCAAAAATGGAGTAGCTCTTTTGAATATTGATAGTTGTTATCCATCATATATTTGCCATCCCACTCAGTGGTAGAAGAGCAAGCACCTTCATGGAAAACAGCATCGATATCGCCAAAATCATCGCCTGCAACAACGCTGGCAATAAAGTCTTCTTTATCCATGTAATCAGTGATATCAAGATCAACTAAATTTACGAATTTAGTGCCATCTTTAAGATTATCAACGACTAAAATATCAGTATAACCTTCATCATTTAATGCTTTAACAATATTGCTGCCGATAAAACCTGCACCGCCAGTGACGATAATCATATGGCTACCCCTTCATATAAAATCTAAAAATGAGTTCTAGATCTATAATAACACTGAACAGTCTTAACGGTAGTATTCATCATGGAAGAACAGACTGAAACTGACGAAAAAGTTAGTGCATATTAGTGATCTTAATTACATAAATAACATTATTTATTTACATTTGTCGTTTTTAATAGAACAAAGACATAGAATAAGAAACAATATTGACTAGTTTGTAGTCAAATTTTAAATCTTACCCTTTTTCGCCAGTGGTCTTAGGAGAAAATATGTCTACCCATTCTTTCTATCAGCAAATTAATCAACAACTAGAACAAACGCGTCAAGATGGCTTATTTAAAAATGAGCGCATTATCACCTCTTCGCAAAGTGCTGATATTGCCGTTGCTGACGGCAGTCATGTTATAAATTTCTGTGCTAATAACTATTTAGGTTTAGCTAACCATCCCAAATTAATTGAAGCTGCAAAAGCAGGCATGGACAGTCACGGGTTTGGTATGGCTTCTGTGCGTTTTATCTGTGGTACTCAAGACTCACATAAAACATTAGAAAACAAAATTGCTGAGTTTTTAGGTACGGAAGATGCCATTTTATATTCTTCTTGTTTTGATGCGAATGGTGGGTTGTTTGAAACGCTAATGGGACCAGAAGATGCCATTATTTCTGATGCATTAAACCATGCTTCTATTATCGATGGTGTGCGTTTATGTAAAGCAAAACGCTATCGTTATGCCAACAACAATATGGTTGAGTTAAAAGCTCAGTTAGAAAAAGCCAAAGCTGATAATGCTCGTCATATCATGATCGCAACAGACGGTGTGTTTTCTATGGATGGCGTCATTGCTGATCTTAAAAGTATTTGTGATTTAGCGGATGAATACGGCGCATTAGTGATGGTTGATGATTCGCATGCGGTTGGCTTTGTTGGTGCACAAGGTCGTGGTACTCATGAATATTGTGATGTAATGGATAGAGTCGACATTATCACAGGGACTTTGGGTAAAGCTTTAGGTGGCGCGTCGGGTGGATATACCGCAGCACGTAAAGAAGTGGTTGAATGGTTACGTCAGCGTTCTCGTCCTTATTTATTCTCAAATTCATTGGCTCCCGCAATAGTTGCAGCTTCTATCGCTGTGCTAGAAATGTTGAAGTCTGGTGATGAAATTCGTTCGCGTTTATGGCGCAATGCTGCGCTTTTCCGTGAAAAAATGAGTGCTGCTGGTTTTACATTAGCAGGTGCTGATCATGCAATTATTCCGGTCATGTTAGGTGATGCGAAATTAGCACAAGAGTTTGCGACTCGTTTACTCGATGAAGGTATTTACGTTACAGGATTTTTCTATCCTGTTGTGCCGCAAGGACAAGCGCGTATTCGTACACAAATGTCAGCAGCACATAGCACAGAACAAATTGAACGAGCTGTTGCAGCGTTTATTAAAATTGGTAAACAACTGAATGTGATTGCATAAGGTCCTCACTATGAAAGCACTGTCAAAATTAAAAGCGCAACAAGGCATCTGGATGACAGATGTGCCAGTACCTGAGTTAGGTCATAATGATGTAATGATCAAAATTCGCAAAACAGCAATTTGTGGCACTGATGTTCATATTTATAACTGGGATGAATGGTCTCAAAAAACAATTCCTGTACCTATGGTTGTGGGTCATGAATATATCGGTGAAATAGTCGCGATAGGGCAAGAGGTAAAAGGCTTTAATATTGGTGATCGTGTCTCTGGTGAAGGGCATATCACTTGTGGACATTGTCGAAATTGTCGTGGTGGTCGTACGCATTTATGCCGCAATACCATTGGTGTGGGTGTTAATCGTCCGGGTTGTTTCGCTGAGTATCTTGTTATTCCTGCTTTTAATGCGTTTAAAATTCCAGACAATATTCCTGATGAATTAGCGGCGATTTTCGACCCATTTGGCAATGCAGTGCACACGGCATTATCTTTTGATTTAGTAGGTGAAGATGTGCTTGTTTCCGGGGCAGGACCTATCGGAATTATGGCTGCTGCCATTTGTAAGCACGTTGGGGCTCGCCATGTTGTTATTACTGATGTTAATGAATATCGCCTTGATCTAGCGAAAAAAATGGGTGTAACCCGTGCGGTAAATGTCAGCAAAGAAAACCTGACTGATGTGATGAAAGAGCTGGGTATGACAGAAGGTTTTGATGTGGGTTTAGAGATGTCAGGGGCACCCGCTGCGTTTCGTACCATGCTGAGTACCATGAATCATGGTGGTCGTATTGCGTTGCTTGGTATTCCGCCTTCAGATATGGCGATAGATTGGGGGCAAGTTATCTTTAAAGGTTTGTTTATTAAAGGTATCTATGGTCGCGAGATGTTTGAAACTTGGTATAAAATGGCTGCACTGATTCAGTCGGGTCTTGACCTTACGCCGATTATTACTCATGAATTTCCAATTGATGAGTTCCAAAAAGGTTTTGATATCATGCGTTCGGGTCAATCAGGCAAAGTGATTTTAGATTGGAAATCAAATTAAACCTAGCTTGATAGAACAGTGATTAAGAGTCCGTATTGACGGACTCTTTTTATTTACTGAGCCGTATCTTCACTGTTGTTAGCAGGTTTGGGCATTATTTTTTTATCCGACTCAGGTGTAGAGAGGCTTTTAGAGAACACCTTTATTAAGGTGCTCTGTTTCATTGATATAATTGCTTGATGTGCTGGTTTTAACCATGACGCTGGTTTTGGTGCTTGAGGTTGCTCTGGTATTGGTTCTTTTTCGGGTGTTTTGGGTTGTTCTGGTTGGATTGGTTTAATGGGTTGTGATTTTAGGAGCGCGCTGGGCGCTACCAGTTGAATATCAGCAGGTAATAGAGGTAGCTGTTGTTGTAATGCTCTTACTGTGGATGGGTGAGGGTGACCTATCGCAATTGCTGAACCATTTTTACGTGCTAAAGCAATGGCTCGCGCTAACTGTTGGCGAGTTTCTGCTTCTGTTTGTACGTTATCTAAAAACACATGACGGCGCAAAGAAGGAACACCCGCTGCTTTTGCTGCTATCGCAGCCTGAGTGTTGCCAATAGTCACACTATCTAAAAAATAAAGATTAGAATGGTTTAGTGCTTTAATGACTCTATCCATTGCTTGTCTATCAGATGTCATCGCACTTCCCATATGATTATTCATTCCCACAGCATAAGGTACGTTATTAATAGCATGTTGAATAATACGGTTAATTTCGTCTTGTCCCATGCTGGGTTTTAATGTATCGCGCTCTAAAGGTTGTTTACTAATAGGCGCCATTGGCATGTGGATGAGAATTTCTCTACCTTGCTGATGTGCTTTATTTGCAACTATTTTTCCATGCGGCGAATCAGGTAAAATCGCAATAGAGACAGCGGTTGGAAGTTGTAATATTTGATTGTCTTCTTTAGTGCGATAACCAAAATCATCAATCACAATGGCTAACTGAGCAGCTATTGTGGGTGTCGTTAATACTAAACTTAATAGTATTAAACGAGTTATCCAAGATGTTACATGTTGTAATGCACTAAAAAATAGCAAAACTACCTCCCAAGCCAAGGGAGCGGGTTAACCGCTTTCCCTTGACGTCTGATTTCAAAATAGAGTGCTGAACGTTCTTGCCCACCACTATTACCAACTAATGCGATAGGCTGCCCGGCTTTAACTTGTTGACCTACGTTAACTAGTGCGCTTTGGTTATAACCATAAAGGCTCATATCCCCTTTACCATGTTCTACAACGACCACTAAACCATAGCCTTGTAGCCAGTCAGCAAGTAGAACGCGACCATCAGCAATGGCTTTAACTTCAGTGCCTTGTGCTGCGGGTATAACTATACCTTTCCAGCGTAATTCACCTGAGCCTGAAATTGATTCACCAAAGCGATGTAATAAAGAACCTCGAATTGGCCAAATAGCTTGCCCCGCAGGTTTACCTAAGCCCCCAGTTCGAGACATCAACGATTGCTCTTCTGCGGTTGGTTTATATGTTGACCCACGTTGTTGGGCTTCTCGTTGTTTTGCCGCAATACGTGCTGCTTCTCTGGCTTCTCGTTCTGCGCGAGCTTTTGCTTCTCGTTCTGCTTGTGCAATTTTATTTCTTAATTGCGCTTCGTTAGCCCGCATGGTGGCTAAATTGCGCTGGTCTTCTTTTAATGTTGACTCAAGCTGAGTGAGTATTTTTTGGCGAGCGGTTAGTGCATTATCAAGTTTTTGCTTTTCTTGTTGTTGTTTTGTGAGAACTTGTTTTTGCTCGTTTTGCTTAGCTTGTTGTGCCGCTTTTTCAACTTCAAGTTCTTTTGATGTTTGTGCTAACTGCACCATAGTTTCTTTACGCGCATCATTAATATAGCTGTAATACGCTAAAATACGTTCTTCTCGTTGGCCATCTTCACCACGAAAAAGTAGTTCGATACCTTGGTGCTTTCCTTGGCGATAAGCGGCGTCCATCTGGTGAGATAATAACTCTTGTTGTGAATTATATTGTTTTTGCAGTCGAGCAATATTCGCTGTAATTGTTTTTATTTCTTTTGCCAAGGTTTGCAAGCGACTTTGTGTTTCATGAACAGAACGCCCCGCATGAGATATTTGTGTTTCTTGAGTTTTTAGTTGTGTTAATAAAGAGGTGCGTTGCTTTTGTTGTTCTTGAACTTGTTTTTCTTTTTCAGCAATGGTGGTTTGAAGATCTTTAAGCTGATTACGGTTATCCGTTAATGTATTGGCAAAAACGTTGGTTGCAGAGAATAAAGAGGTGCTAATAAGCAACGTGATTAACGGTAACGAAAATACACGAGAAGGCTGATACATTTTTTTTTGAAGATCCTTTTTCTCTGCCATCTGACCAAAGTACCCTTAATAACAGTTTGTAAGATTATTCCATGTCACTCATCAACTGACCAGTTAACAGGAAATAAAGACGTAATTTCAGATAATACTTAACAAGTAATCTATTTAATTAATACGAGATTATAAAGCAATAATAGTCGGTAAGAGGAAAAAGAGGTTATCAGTGTGACAGCGCAATAGAATATTACGCTGTCGAGATAGAGAAATTATTCGACGATAGTGCCCCAAAGGTCATATTCATCAGCATGTTCAATCAGAACTCGTACTATTTGTCCTGGTTCAACATCAAATTGCTCATTAAGATACACTGTGCCGTCAATTTCGGGTGCATCTGCCATACTACGACCTATCGCACCTTCTTCATCAACTTCATCAATCATTACCAGTAGTGTTTTACCAATTTTTTCTTGCAAACGTTCTGTTGAGATTTGCTGTTGTAATTGCATAAAACGGTGATAACGCTCTTCTTTAACATCTTCGGGGATTTGGTCTGGTAATTCGTTAGCTTTTGCACCATCAACGGGGCTGTATTTAAAACAGCCGACTCTGTCTAAGCGTGCTTCAGTTAAGAAATCCAACAACATTTGAAAATCTTCTTCTGTTTCACCAGGAAAACCAACAATAAAAGTTGAACGCAGTGTTAGCTCGGGACAAATCTCACGCCAGCGCTTTACGCGCTCTAGTGTACGTTCAACAGAACCCGGACGTTTCATTAGTTTTAAAACTTTAGGGCTTGCATGTTGTAAAGGGATATCTAAATAAGGCAGAATTTTCCCTTCAGCCATTAATGGAATAACATCATCCACATGAGGATAAGGGTAAACGTAGTGCAAACGTACCCAAATACCTAATTTTGCTAGTTGTTCGCATAAACTTGTCATGCTGGTTTTTACGGGCATTCCATCCCAAAAACCTGTTTGATGTTTGGTATCAACACCATAAGCTGAAGTATCTTGGGAGATAACCAGTAACTCTTTTACGCCAGCATTGACCAATCTTTTGGCTTCATTTAATACATCTCCAATAGGACGGCTATCTAAATCGCCACGCATAGAAGGAATAATGCAGAACGTGCAACGATGATTACAGCCTTCTGAGATTTTTAAATAAGCATAATGGCGGGGAGTTAATTTAACCCCTTGTTCGGGCACAAGGCTAACAAAAGGATTGTGATCAGGTTTTGGTACATAATGATGAATATGTGATAAAACTTGCTCATAACTATGAGGACCCGTGATTTCTAGCACTTTAGGGTGCACTTCACGAATTTGGTTTTCTTTTGCACCTAAGCAGCCAGTAACAATAACTTTCCCGTTTTCATTGAGCGCTTCACCAATTGCCTCAAGGGATTCTTGTACTGCACTGTCAATAAAACCACAGGTGTTGACGATGACTAAATCAGCATCATTATAGGTAGGAACAACGTGGTAACCTTCTGTACGCAGTTCGGTTAGGATACGTTCAGAGTCCACTAAGTTTTTCGGACAACCTAAAGAAACGAATCCAATTTTGGGCACTTGATTTGTTTGCGACATGCTCGTGTTCTCAATACTTTTAAATAAATAACAGATAGTTGCTTTATCTCAGACAGGTGCAAAATCTTACGCAGAAAGTGGTTTTCTTACGTAGAATAGCCATTATTGTGGGTGCGGGTTTCTTAATAGCTTGCCTGAAGAGGGATCCTGTGGAGTGGAAAGAAGTGAACCTTCCGAATCTTCTTCATAGGATTATCCGGTACTAATGGTACAGAAATCCGTCAATAAAAAAAATGATTGTTGAGAAACTTTCCGCAAAAACTGCAAGAGAAAATAAGGAATAGGCTGTAATTGCGCCATTACAAAGGTATACTTTGGCTCTTTGATACTATTTTTAACCAACGAGAGTGATTGCATCCTATGCTGCAAGAAGTAATGCAATTTTTCAACCGGCACACCCTGTTAAGTTTTGTTTGGGTTGCGCTGCTGGTGGCGGTCATTGTGCTGACCTTTAAAGGGCTTTTTTCAAAAACGAAAAATATCTCCCGTACAGAAGCTATTTCTTTGATAAATAAAGAGGGTGCGGTGTGTGTTGATATCCGTAGCCGTGATGAGTTCCGCAAAGGACACATCATTGATTCTATCAATTTAACACCTTCTGAAATCAAAGATAACAATATTGCTGAGCTGGAGAAATATAAATCACAGCCAGTTATTGTTGTCTCTCCATCAGGTATGGAAGGTGCAAAACCAGCCGAAAGCCTAACTAAACTCGGTTTTGAAAAGGTCTTTATTTTAAAAGATGGCCTTTCAGGCTGGAGTGGTGAGAATTTACCACTTGCTAAGGGCAAAAAATAACGAGCGGGCAGATTGAGTTCTATACTTACTGCTATTCAATTAATAAGGATATAAAAAGGTAAGATTATTATGTCAGAACAGCAAAACCAAGAGATGACTTTTCAAATTCAACGTATTTATACAAAAGATATCTCTTTTGAAGCGCCTAATGCCCCACAAGTTTTCCAAAAAGAGTGGCAACCAGAAGTTAAATTAGATCTTGATACTTCTTCTAATACTTTAGCTGAAAATGTTTATGAAGTTATTCTGCGCGTAACTGTTACTGCAACTATGGATGACGAAACGGCATTCCTGTGTGAAGTTCAACAAGCAGGTATCTTCACTGTTGAAGGTATTGAAGGAACGCAACTGGCTCATTGTTTAGGTGCATATTGCCCGAATGTTCTGTTCCCTTATGCTCGTGAATGTATCACTAACTTAGTTAGCCGTGGTACTTTCCCACAACTGAATTTAGCACCTGTTAACTTTGATGCGCTGTTTATGAACTATTTACAGCAACAGGATGCACCAAATGCAGGAGTTGAAGAAGCTTAATGAACAATGCTTCTATGACAGTTATCGGTGCCGGATCATACGGCACCGCTTTAGCGATTACACTGGCACGCAATGGTCATGACGTTGTGCTTTGGGGTCATGATCCTGCGCATGTTGCTGCACTAGAGCAGGCGCGTTGTAATCAGGCTTTTCTGCCGGATGTTTCTTTTCCTGATAGTTTACATATGGAAGCTTCTTTGCAAAAGGCGATAGAAGCGAGCCGTAATATTCTGGTTGTGATCCCAAGTCATGTTTTTGGTGATGTATTGCAACAGATCAAACCCTTTTTACGTCAGGATGCGCGTGTAGTTTGGGCGACAAAAGGACTTGAAGCACACACCGGCCGTTTGTTGCAAGATGTGGCGCGTGAAGTATTAGGTAATGAAATCCCATTAGCAGTTATATCTGGCCCAACTTTTGCTAAAGAGCTTGCTGCGGGCTTACCAACGGCTATTTCTGTTGCTTCAACGGACAACGCTTTTTCTGAAGAACTTCAGCAACTTTTCCACTGTGGTAAAAGTTTCCGCGTGTATAAAAATCCTGATTTTATTGGTGTGCAATTAGGTGGCGCAGTTAAAAACGTTATCGCAATTGGTGCAGGTATGTCTGATGGTATGGGATTTGGCGCGAATGCGCGTACCGCATTAATTACGCGTGGTCTTGCTGAGATGAGCCGTTTAGGTAAAGCCTTAGGTGCAGATGCAGCAACGTTTATGGGGATGGCAGGTTTAGGTGACTTAGTTTTAACCTGTACTGATAACCAATCACGTAACCGCCGTTTTGGTATGATGCTAGGCCAAGGTATTGATGTAGATGCTGCGCAAGAAGCCATTGGTCAGGTTGTTGAAGGTTATCGTAACACTAAGGAAGTTCGAGCATTAGCAGAACAAGTTGGTGTTGAAATGCCTATAACAGAGCAGATCTACCAGATTTTATATCAGCATAAAGATGTGAAAGAGGCAGCATTAGCTTTATTAGGACGGGCAACAAAAGATGAAGTGGACAGCTCGTTATTCTAAGCTTATTTTAAAGCACGAGATGTTCCCAATATCTACGTATATCCATATTAGTTGTAAGTCTATAAATGCCCATTAAAGCCTAAGTCCAGACTTAGGCTTTAATGTAAAAATAATGAGAGTGAGTATGTCACTAGAAGAACTAAAACGAGTCTGGGATCATATTAAAAGTGAAGCAAGAGCGTTAGCAGATTGCGAGCCTATCTTGGCAAGTTTTTTCCATGCAACACTCCTTAAACATGAAAATCTCGGTAGCGCATTAAGTTATATGCTAGCCAATAAATTGGCAACGCCAACCATGCCGGCTATTGCTGTGCGTGAGATTGTTGAGGATGCTTATCGCAGTGATATTTCTATGATTGAGTCTGCGGCTTATGATATTTCAGCTGTTCGTTTACGTGATCCTGCGGTTGATAAATACTCCACTCCATTACTTTATTTAAAGGGATTTCACGCCTTACAAGCTTATCGTATTGCTCATTGGTTGTGGCAACAAGAGCGCAAAGCACTCGCGATTTATTTACAAAACCAGATTTCAGTTTCTTTTGGTGTAGATATTCACCCAGCAGCCTGTATTGGGCATGGCATTATGCTTGATCATGCAACAGGCATTGTGATTGGTGAAACCGCAGTTGTTGAGAATGATGTTTCTATTTTGCAATCTGTTACATTAGGCGGAACAGGTAAAACGGGCGGAGATCGTCACCCCAAAGTACGCGAAGGTGTAATGATTGGTGCGGGTGCTAAAATTCTTGGCAATATTGAGATTGGACGAGGCGCTAAAATTGGTGCTGGTTCTGTGGTTTTACATGCAGTACCTGCGCATACCACGGTTGCGGGTGTACCGGCTCGTATTGTAGGACGTCCAACAAGTGATAAACCGTCATTCGATATGGATCAGCATTTTAATGGTTCTATGTCTGGTTTTGAGTGTGGCGATGGTATTTAGAATATAAAAAAGGCGCATATCATTAGATATAGCGCCTTTTTGTTACTTTGATTTTATAAAGATAAAATTAAATAAGAAGCATAAGCCGACATTAAAAATAAGTTTTGTTTAAATACGACTTATATCACCGATTAGATTTAATCTCTAAGCAAAGCGCCGGGGTAACCCAACTGCCGCCAAGCTTCAAACACCACAACCGCAACAGTATTAGATAAATTCATACTACGGCTTTCTGCAAGCATAGGAACTCGGATTTTTTGCTGCATTGGCATATTATCCAACACATAAGGCGGCAAACCACGAGTTTCAGGGCCAAATAATAAGTAATCACCATCTTTATAACTAACGTTACTATGTGCTGGCTGACCTTTTGTGGTTAAAGCAAATAACCGAGCACCAGTAGGTGACTGTGCATTATCAGGACTTAATCCTTCGCTTTCTAAAAAAGCATAATAATCGTGATGTTGTTTAATATCAGCAAACTCACGATAATCAAGCCCTGCACGACGTAAGCGCTTATCATCCCAAGTAAAACCCAGAGGCTGAATTAAATGAAGATGAAAACCTGTGTTTGCACACAGGCGGATGATATTACCCGTATTGGGTGGAATTTCGGGTTCAAATAAGACGATATTGAGCATATTAAGCCTAAGATAGGGCATTAAGAATGAGTGCTATTTTAGAACACCTATTTTTTTAGCTAAAGATGGAAATTTAGATCTAAAAAAACCATTGAAAGCATAATGAGAGAAATAATAAATAGAATGAAAAATATTTAATTTTTCTTCTTCTCTATAAATTCTCCATTGATATTTTGCAGCATCAAGTTTATTAGAAGAAATTGAGTTTTCTCTTATGTTATAAGAGCCTAAAGATTCATTTATTCCATAAGCATAGGGAGTTTGTTTCAATAATTTCAGCCACAATGCGTAATCTTGTCTTTTTCTAATTGAGGGCATAGCGAAATCAGTAAATTTATGTTTATCAAACATTACTGTTAAACAACCAATAGAACAGACTTTTAGCATATCTGAATAGCTTACTTTTTCAGGTACCCCAATTTTACAGATAAACGTATTATCTTCATAAACCCTATCATAGGCTGAAAAACAAAAATCTATGTTATTAGATAACATAAAGTTAAGCTGTTTTTCTAGTTTATCCTCTCGCCAAGAATCATCACTATCTAGAAAGCAAATAAAACGACCGCTAGATACCGATAAACCTCTATTACGAGTAATTCCTGCACCTTGATTAATATCGTTTTTTAATATCTTTATTCTTTCATCATCATAAGAAGAGATTATTTCAATAGTGTTATCATTAGAACAATCATCAATAATAACTAATTCAAAGTTTTTATAAGTTTGCTTAAGAACGGATTCTATGGACTTCCTTATATATTCACCAGAATTGTAGGATGGCATAATGATAGATATTAAAAAATTAGTGTTTTTAGATAACATCAGAACTACTGCCTAATCTGAAAGGGAATATATAAATTAATCGTTACCAAATAGGTCACGAGTATAAACTTTTTCTTCAACATCATTTAATGCAGAAGCCATTCTATTGGTAATGATAACATCAGAAATAGCTTTAAATTCATTTAGATCGTTGATTAATTTTGAATTAAAGAAGGTTTCTTCTTGCATTTCTGGTTCATAAATCACCACTTCAATACCTTTGGCTTTAATGCGTTTCATAATGCCTTGGATTGACGATGAGCGGAAATTGTCAGAACCCGATTTCATGATTAAACGATATACACCTACAACTTTAGGTGATTTCGCAATAATGGAGTCTGCAATAAAATCTTTACGAGTACGATTAGCTTCAACGATAGCACCAATAATATTATTAGGCACAGATTCGTAGTTAGCTAATAGTTGCTTAGTGTCTTTTGGTAAGCAATAGCCGCCATAACCGAATGATGGGTTATTGTAGTGATTACCAATGCGAGGGTCTAAACAAACGCCTTCAATAATTTGTTTTGCATTTAAGCCGTAAGCTTGTGCATAGCTATCGAGTTCATTGAAGTAAGAAACACGTAATGCAAGATAAGTATTAGCAAATAATTTGATTGCTTCTGCTTCTGTTGAGTCAGTATAAAGCACATCAATATCTTTTTTCTGTGCGCCTTCAACTAACAGATTTGCAAAGGTTTCTGCTCTTTCTGAACGCTCACCAATCACGATACGAGAAGGGTAAAGATTATCGTAAAGCGCACGGCCTTCGCGTAAAAATTCAGGAGAAAATATAATGTTCTCAGTATTATATTTCTCTCTCATTTCTTTAGTAAAACCAACCGGAATGGTTGATTTAATAATCATTGTGGTGTGTGGATTATATTCTAAAACGTCACGAATAACCGACTCGACAGATGAGGTGTTAAAGTAGTTGGTTTTAGGATCATAATCGGTCGGCGTTGCGATAATAACAAAATCAGCATCTTGGTAAGCAGTTGTTTTATCCAAAGTCGCTGTGAAGTCGAGTTCTTTTGTAGCTAAAAACTCTTCGATTTCTTTATCTGAAATTGGCGAGATTTTTTTATTGAGTAATTCGACTTTTTCTTTATTGATATCTAACGCAATAACTTTGTTATTTTGGGAAAGAAGGATCCCGTTAGATAGACCGACATAGCCGGTTCCTGATATGGTGATTTTCATGACATACCTTAATAATTATGTAAAAATAGATTTTTGAATAGTTCAGATGCTTTATCATAGCTGTAATCATTTGAACTAATTTTTGCATTAATTTTCATGGAATCTAATTCATTAATATTTAAATAATAATGCTTTAGTATTTTATATAAAGTATCGCTATTATTATCAATTATTCTCCCATTGTAGCCATCTGTAATAATTTCAGCATTATACTTCCAATTGGATGCAATAACGGGAATTGCTGAAATAAATGCATCTACAATTGCTCCAGGAAATCCTTCACCATTATAAAAAGTAGGGAAAATCATTAAGTCATATTGATTTAATATGTCATATAAAGAATTTGAGAAAGGATTGAGTACTCCAGAATAAACAACATTTTCCCTTTTTTCTATTTCATATTTTATAGATTCATCATATATAGGGCCAAAAATAGTTAAATTTATATTTAAATTTTCGCTATTAACTTTATCCATGGCATTAAGTAAAATTAAAATACCTTTTTCTTTTATCACTCTAGAGAAAAAAACTAGATTCAGACAGTTTTCTCTAGTTTTTTTTGTTATTGTTATATTCTTTGTCTGCCTAAAATTTGGGAAGTATTCTATATTGTAAAGACCAATGTTGTTACCATTAGTTATCATTGATGGTAGTTCCACAAGGATTTTATTAAAATATTTGAAGTGTTTTAATAACCATTCATTCTCTCTTAATAGTGTATAAATCCATCCACCAATAACATAATAATTTATCTCCTTGTTCAAAACTCTAGATAAAAAAATACACCAAGGAGCTAAGGTTTTCATTCCTTTTTTTCCAAGCCCTATAAATATAACCTCACTTCTTAAGATAAAAAAAGGAAGTTTAATAAATAAAAGTAAGAATTGAATTTTACTATATTTATATATATCTATTTTTAATGTGTTATGGTAATTTTCTTTAACTAAATTAAAGAATAAATTTGTTTTTATTGTTTGACCATCTATTTGTTCTTTATTACCGCCAAAATTTCCAATCTGTAGTGCTTTATATTTTTTCATATTCTCTTATATTAAAAAATTTTTGTTTGTAAATATAATAAAAACCATAAATATATATAATTTTCATATAAGCAACGTTAAAGAAAATTACCTCTGCTTTATAATGGAAAATAATTCCCATAATAATAGCTAGAGAAAAAAGTAATCGAGACTCTTTTGATTTTTTTATTACAAAAAAACAAAAGACAAAAAAACCAAGATAAGGAATAAAACTCCCTATTAATCCAAAAAATAAAAGGAATCGCATATATCCACTATCTGTATTTTTATAATAAAATCCATCATCAGAGGTGTATTTGCCATCACCAATAAACCAAGTCGAAGTATTTTCTGGAAAGAAATACATATTGCTTAATGAATTCAATGATGATACAGAGAAAGAACCTGTATTAATGAAATTTAAAATAGGCTGAAATGCATAATCTATATATCTATTTGCTGTTTTATTTAAATATTCGTTACTATCTAATAAATACATAATTAGTGTAATGATTATTAAGGCATAACATACTAATAATAAAGAATTGATTAAAGATTTGATTTTTATTTTTCTAGATAAGAAAAATACACTTCCTAAAAAGTAACCTAATATTGCAGTTCTTCCTGCTGATAATGATGCTATAAATGCGATTGAAAATAATATAAATTTCAAGAAAATAGAGGTAGATTTATTTTCACTAATCCACTTCATTAAGATCAAGCTTAAAAATCCCATAGTAATCGCTAAGCCAAAAGCAATTGAACCAGATAAACCTAGTCCTCTAACTCCATCATAAGCTGCCATTCTCCGTAATTCTTCATCAGACCTTATATATGACTGAATTAAATTACGAACATCAGGAGAAATTAGCATTACAATTATTATTATTGACTGTACTATCAATATTGAAACGAAAAATTTATCTAAAGCTATTTCTGATTTTTGATTTTTATAAAAAAGTAGAGAAGTAATTAAAATACAAAAAATAAAAGAAACTAGATTGTTAATAATTGTTTTTACTATAGTGAAGTCATATTGATACAACAATGAGGTAATTAGTACACTATATATAATAAACAATATTAATAATAAGAAAATAAATAATGAAACATAGGATAAGAATATTTTTTTAAAATACTTCCATGAGTCAATATGACATATTGTATACATGCTAATTAGCAACATGGATATATGACTTGAATTTAATGCTCCTATTATCGGAAAGGAGAATATAAACAAAAATAATGTTATAGAAGCTATTGAAGTATTCATTTTATTTTTCTTATTAAATTAATGAAATAATTTAAAAAGGAAAGATTTTTTCTAAATAAGTATATTATAGTTTGTTTTTTATTCACATTTTTATTATATCCCCAAGATATCATTATTATATTTTTTGCGATATGGAAATATTTTAATTTCATTGCTAAAAATGCAAGCGTTGCTAATTGTTGAGAAATAGCAATATCAATAATTTTACTATCAATAGGAAAATATTTTTTTAATGAATTTAGATAATTTTCATAATCTTCACTTTCCTTTACTATTTTATCGGGACTAATTTTATTCCTAGTATCGGTCCATGACCCTTGGGTATTTATTCTGTACACTGCAGTTGATTCAGGAATATATATTGAACCATGAGGATTTGAACTATGCATTTGTAAAAAATAGTCTCCCACAGGAGCATTTATAAACCAGTTAGGAAGAGTGTCCAGAGTATCTTTTCTTACCATTATTGTAGTTGTAGGCATAAAACCTCCACCTTTAATTATGGCATCTGATAAGGTGAATATTTTTATTGAATTACTATAATTAGCAAAATCAATTAGTTTATTTTTATCCATTAATAAATATTTTGCAGCAGTAAAACATATATTGATATTATTATTTTCAAGTGCAACAATTTGATTTTGTATTTTATTTTTATCAATCCAAAAATCATCTCCTTCACAAAACGCTATATATTTTCCTGATGATTGAGATATTGCATTTAAGCCGGGAGCGTTAACTCCATATTTAGAATATAAATTTTCTTCTGGTTTTATGACTTTTATTATATTAGGGAACTTATTCTTAAAGGAAGTAATAATTTCACTTGTCTTATCAGTTGAGTGATCATCATGGATAATAATTTCAAATTTATATTTTGTTTTTTGTGCTAAAAAACTATTTATTGCATCAGATATATAGTTTTCTTGGTTGTAAGTACAACAAATAATACTAATATAAGTAATATCAGAATGAATCCATTCATCTGTTATTTCTCTTTCTGATATAGGAGAGACTAGTTTATTTATCATGTTCTTTTAAATACTCAGCTTCTAAAATTAGTAAATCTTTTTTTCTTTCTTTTATTCTTTTCGCTGGATTGCCAAAATAGATACCCCATGGTTTCGTACTCTTTGTAACCATAGATAATGCACCGACAGCTGTGCCTTCAGCTATATTTATACCAGGCATAATAATTGAATTTGTACCTATAATCGAATGTCTTCCAATAATGATATTTCTCTCTTTTAATCCTTTATATTTTAGAGGTATAGTTGGATTTGTCATTGTTCTACCACTATAGTCATCAGTTCCTGTAAATACATGACATCCATATGCTAATCCAGAAAAATCTTCAAATAAAATACTACATTCTCCAGCACTTAAATTACAGAAAGCTGCAATGTGAATGTTGTTTCCTAAGTGGATTTTTCCAGATAAAATAACAAAATCATCAATGCGACAATTATTACCTATCTCAATTTCCTCAGGCCTATATATTGAAGCTTTGCTACTTATTTTACAATTTTTTCCGATACTTTTAAATCCAATTTCTAAAAGTTGTTCTTGTGTATAAAATGACATATTTCACCTATATAACTGTATAATTATTTAATTGGTTTATTATTTCATCTTTACTACAATTCATTAAAATATCGATCATTGAGGCGTTTTTTATAAATTCACTTGAATTTATTTGAGTGTAAGGAGTAGGTATGGAAT
This sequence comes from Proteus hauseri, assembly GCF_004116975.1. Taxonomy (NCBI): domain Bacteria; kingdom Pseudomonadati; phylum Pseudomonadota; class Gammaproteobacteria; order Enterobacterales; family Morganellaceae; genus Proteus; species Proteus hauseri. Next base: position 1,629,919 of record NZ_CP026364.1, read on the forward strand.
TTATAAAACTTAATTCAATATTTCTTTTCTTAAATTCATCTTTATCATAAAGAGACACTCCTCCATATGCATTTACATATTTATTTGCATTATTTATTTTACATAATTCATATATTTTTTCTTGGGCACTATTTTCCCGGTTATAATTTATTTTAGAAGAAAAATCATGATGTAATTTCAAACCGATATATTGAAAAACTTCAATTATTGATCTTGATGCTATGTTTGCAACATTCCTGTTGTTATCATTTAATATTTTTTCAATAAGAGGAAAAATAGAGGAAAAATATGGAGCTTTAGAATATGTTTGAGATATAGAAGTTAGAATTTTTCGAGTATCTTCTTGAAAATAAAGTTCATTTATTTTTTTAAAGCTAGATGCTTTAATTATAGGAATAGTAAATAACTGAAAACCATTTTTTGTTAGAATATTATTACGATTTATGTACCCTCCCTTAATATAGTTTACATCATCATAAAATATAAACAGATCACTATGATAAGCCAGCTGATAATACCCTATATAAGGGAATAAGTATGGTTGCATGATAGCTAAAATCATTATATTTTATTGCCTTTAATTATATTTATAATAAAATTAATATTATCTATAGATAAATTATGGTGCATAGGTAAACAAATAACATTATTTGATATACTTTCAGATATACTAAGGTCATATTTTTTATAATTATTATGTTTATAAAAATCAAATTCAGTAATTAGTGGATAGAAATATCGTCTCGATAAAATATTATTATCTCGTAGTCTAGAATATAATTCATCTCTACTTTCACCATAAATTTTTTCATTAATGATGATAGGAAAATAAGAATAATTTAATTTAACATTATCTTTTATATCTAGAAAAGTAATACCTTCAATTTTAGATAATTTTTCTTTATAAAATTCCGCAGCTGATTTTCTTGCTGCAATTGCATTATCTATATATTTTAAGCTGGCCAGACCATAAGCTGCTTGTACTTCATTTACTTTTGCATTAGAACCAAGTATTGGAATCTCTGTTTCTGACTCGTAACCAAAGTTTTTTAGCTGATCTAATTTCTTTTTCATTTCAGGTGTATGACAAATAATTGCACCACCTTCAATAGTTGAGTACGCTTTGGTGGCATGAAAACTTAATATTGAGAGATCTCCCCAATTTAATATAGATACACCTTCTTTTTTGACACCAAAAGCATGTGCTGCATCATAAATTACTTTTAGATTATATTTATCTGCAATCTTTTGTATTGCTTTATTATCACATGGTGTGCCATACACATGAACAGGAATAATTGCTGATGTTTTATCTGTTATTGCTTCTTCGATTTTTTTAGGGTCAAGGTTATAAGTAATAGGATCAATATCAACAAAAACAGGTTTTAAATTATTAAGAACAATAGCATGACTAGTTGCTACAAAACTATATGGTGTTGTAATAACTTCACCTTTTAGTTCTAAAGCTTGTAATGCAGAAATTAAAGCTAATGTACCATTAGAATATAGACTAATATATTTAACACCAAGATATTTACAGAGTTCTTTCTCAAGTAACTGATGATAATGCCCATTATTTGTTAGCCACTTTCTGCTCCATATATCTTCTAAGTATGGAGTTAGTTCCTCTAGCGGAGGTAGTAGAGGTGTTGTAACAGTAATCTTTTCCATTTTACATTTTCTTCTTTAAAATATTTGAGATAATAATATTGAATAGATCATATTGGAAAATACGAATGAATATTATATATATAATAGGTGTTATAGTTAACATAAATGCTAGTTGGATATAAATATTTTCAATATATAATGATATATTCCAACTAAATAATGCAGTGACAATAGTAATAATCCAAATAGGAAATAAATATTTACATTGTTTTTTTATATTTATTGATGTCAATCTTCCTGTGTAGTATGTATTAATTAATAATGCTAAATAAGATTGTATGACTATACCGATACATATAGCTTCAATCCCTAAAGGCACTGTAATTATTAAAATAATTGTAACGAGTACTTTTTTTATTATTTCTAATTTTAGAAAAAGATCTGTTCGACCTTTAACTTGTAACAAGTTTAAGTTTATTGCATGAATAGGGTATAGCATATAGGCAATACATAATATACTTAGTAACGTTGCTGTATAACTCCAACTTTCACCTAAAATAATTAGTATAAAAGGTTGTGCGATAATACCTAAACCTATTAATAATGGAAACACAATAAGAGCAGTAAGTCTTAAAGTTAAAAGATATATAGAATCAAATTCTACCTTATTATTTTGTACATGGCTTAACATCGGATATGTAACTCTTTGTATTACGCTTGTCAGTGCCATTGATGGTGTATATGATAAATTATTTGCTTGGGCAAATAATCCGAGCTGATTTGCGGAAAATATTTTTCCTATAATAATTTGATAAAGGTTATTATAAATAGTATCTATTAAACTAGAAAGTAATAACTTTGAGCCAAAGCCAAATAGATAAGAAAATGATCTTTTAGAAAATCTTTTTTTAGGAATCCAAGGTAAAGAAATATTTAATAATATTGTATTAAGAAGAGAAAAACTCAATATTTGAATAATTAATGCCCAAACACCAAATCCTAAATAAGCTGTATATATAGACAATATACTACTTAAGAATACACTAAGTAATGATACTTTTGCTTGTGTTTTAAAATTCATATTTATAGTTAACTTTGTTCTTTGAATAATAGAAAAAGCATTAACTATAATAACAAGTCCTTGAATTTTAGTTAGTATTTCTAATTGTGGTTGATTATAAAATTCTGCAATGTAAGGTGAGGAAATATATAAGATTATATAACATAAAAATGATATAAATATATTAAAATAAAATGTGGTTGCATAATCAGATTCTGATTTTATTTTTTTTCTGATTAATGCATTACTGAAACCACTATCGACTAATGTTTGTGAAATCGCGATAAAAATGGCTAACATTCCAATTAAGCCAAATACCGTAGGGCCCAGCATTCGACCTAAAATTAGCATAACACTGAGTTGTACCGCTTGAGTTGTTAGCCTTTCTATCGCACTCCACTTTAGACCATTAGTTGTTTTTTGTTTTAGGTCGTTCATTTGGCTATTTCACTAAAGTTAATAAATATTCACCATAGCTATTTTTAGCCATTAATTTTGCACGTTCGAGTATATTTTCTTTATTAATCCATCCATTATGAAAGGCTATTTCTTCTAAGCAAGCTACTTTATAACCTTGTCTTTTTTCAATAGTTTCAACAAATTGAGCTGCTTCAAGCAGGCTTTCATATGTACCAGTATCTAGCCAAGCAAAACCACGGCCTAACATTTCAACATTTAATTTATTTTGGTGTAGGTACATTTCATTTAATGTTGTAATTTCGAGCTCACCACGTATGGATGGTTTGATTTTTTTCGCTAGACTAATTACATTGTTATCATAAAAATACAAACCAGTCACAGCGTAGTTAGATTTAGGTTTTGATGGCTTTTCTTCTATTGAAATAACTTTTTTATTTTCATCAAATTCTACAACACCAAATCTTTTTGGATCTTTTACTTGATAACCAAATACAGTTGCTCCAATTGTTTTTGATGCTGCTTCTTTTAGTTTTGGTGAAAATGCCTGACCATAAAAAATGTTATCTCCTAGGACAAGACAAACACTATCATTACCAATAAAATCTTCACCAATAATAAATGCTTGTGCTAATCCTTCAGGTTTAGGCTGTATTTTATATTCAAGAGAAATACCAAATTGTGAACCGTCACCCAGTAATCGTTGAAAACTACTCTGATCTTCAGGTGTAGTAATTATTAATATTTCTTGTATACCTGCTAGCATTAATACAGATAATGGATAGTAAATCATAGGTTTATCATAAATAGGCAATAGCTGTTTAGATACACCCATTGTTATAGGATAAAGCCTTGTTCCTGAGCCACCAGCTAAAATAATGCCTTTCATTTTTAAATCCTAAAAATATATGTTTAATTGTTTTAGTTTAAATAAAAAGTAGTTTGATAAAGTTTATATTCTGAGCGTATTGTTTATAATAATTCAGCAAAAATACAACTAAACATCACTACTTATTTTTAACATAGCTACCGCACTAGGTTTACGGCTCCCAGAGCGCCAAAATTAATCTCGAAAAACCCTTATCTTTATGTATTATAAGGGTTTTGTTATATAAGCATACTTTAACAATATGCCAAAACCGCACTGAGAGTAGACTCTACAAACCAGTGGGTCAAGTAATAGCTCGCTATTTTAGCATTGATTGTAGATATATAAATATCGGAATAAGGGTCGATTCAGCCAGATCATTCTGAATTACATCATAAGACGTTAACAAAGAGAATATGCCACCTATTCTTCAATAGATGGCAGGATATATGGATAGAGTAATTTTTCTACTCAATTTATGAATTTGCCGATTTATTCCCTGTTCCTGCTCTTGGTAACCAAATTTCTACGCGTAATCCACCTAATGGACTGTCATCCGCCTTTACATTACCTCGGTGTTGACTTACTGCGGTTTCTACAATGGCTAAACCAAGACCTGTACCGCCAGATTCACGATCTCGTGCCTCATCTGTACGATAGAAAGGTCGGAATATGTGCTCTCTGTCTTCAGGGCTAACACCTGGGCCATCATCATCCACAATAATTGAAATACCTTGGTTCTGTTCTTTAAAGGCCACTTCAATGCGTGAGTTTGAATAACGCAGCGCATTGCGCACAATGTTCTCAAAAGCGCTAGCAAGCGAGTAGGGATTACAATAAATAGTCCAAGGCCCCGGTGGTGCGATGACTTGTAATGTTTTATTGCTCTGCTCTGCCTCGAATTTGGCGTTATCTAAAATATCGTCCCATAATTCGTTGGCTTTTACATTTTCACGTAATAATTCGTTTTTGTATTGATTGCGAGATAACACCAGTAAATCGTTAATCATACCGTCGAGACGCTGAGTTTCTGTTTCAATGCGCTCTAATTCTTTACTTTCACCGTGGCGGCGACGCAAAAGAGCACTGGCAAGTTGTAAACGAGTGAGTGGGGTACGAAGTTCATGTGAAATATCAGAAATTAATCGTTGTTGAGCTGCAACCATACGTTCTAATGCACTAATCATCTGGTTGAAGCTTGTACCTGCCGCTAAAAACTCTTGAGGACCCGTCTCCAGCTCTGGATGAGGCCGTAAGTTACCTTTAGCAACGTCATCAGCCGCATTTTTAAGCTGCCTTGCCGGTTTTGCTAAACTCCAAGATAACCATACTAATAATGGTGTACTGATAAGCATGGTAAATATAAGAAGTAGCAAAGGTTTATCAAATAATAAGTTGATAAAGTCAGATTGCGGGCTGCTCGATGGGCGTACTAAGTAAAGTTGGTAGTGATCTTCACCATCTCGCACTGAAAATGGCCCTAACATCTCAGAACGACCATACTTTTTCTTTTTGGGATGATCTGCGTTATCAGATTGACCAATAAAGTTTCTGACAACTTGCATCTCATTGCGTTGCGCACCAATAATTCGACCTTCACTGGTGACAATAATAAGGCGCTGACCTGGTGGTGCCCACTTATCGATAGCGCGAATTAAACGCCGCCACCAAAGCAGATCATTAGCAGGATCTTGGGCTAGTTCAGCTTCTATATGTTGTTCTAGCATAACACCTTGACGGTATTCACTCTCTAATAGAGTGGTAAGCTGGCGCGAGTCCAGCTTAGGTACCATCATAACTAGCACAAGAACTAGTGCTAGCGTCAGCCAGAATATTGCGAAAATGCGCGCTGACAGACTATTTATCATAGAAATTATTTATCACGTTATGGAAACCATCAGATAACCGCGGCCACGTAATGTTTTAAACCAAGGTTGTCCATCTGTTCTCTCTGGTAATTTACGGCGTAAATTAGAAATATGCATATCAATTGCTCTATCAAATGGCGTTAAACGCTTACCAAGGACTTCTTGGCTTAAATGTTCACGAGACACCACTTGTCCTAAATGTTGAGCAAGTAAATAAAGCAATGTAAATTCAGTTCCGGTTAATTCTAAAGGTTCGTTGTCGAAACTCGCCTCTTGTCTACCAGGATTAAGCTGTAATTTATCAACTTGTAACGTAGGCGATGTGTTGCTGTCAGTCTGTTTTTGCTCACTCCAGTTAGAACGGCGCAAAATAGCTCTGATACGTGCAACAAGTTCTCTATCATTAAAAGGTTTAGGTAAATAGTCATCAGCACCTAATTCTAGGCCAAGCACTCGGTCAAGATCACTTCCTCGCGCTGTTAACATAATGACTGGGGTTTGGAAATTTTGGCGTAACTCTTTTAGCGTCTCAATTCCGTTTTTACGTGGCATCATAATATCCAGTAATAACAAGTCGATAGAAGCATCAATAAGTTTCAACGCTTGTTCGCCATCAGAGGCGATTACAACATTAAAGCCTTCCATTTCAAGCAGTTCTTTCAATAGCGATGTTAATTCGCGATCGTCATCCACTAATAAGATTTTATGCATTCGTCAATTCCTCCAAGAGAAAAATACGATAATAAATAGCGCGGATCCATGACTTTACGTTCTTTTACACGCTCTGACGCTAGTTTGCAGGTGTAGCTGTATAGTAATCCACATAGCAACAAATTACACATATTTAGAAAAGTGTTAGTTATTAGGTCGGAATGAAATAACCAAATTAGGAATCAGGAGTGAAAGCAATGCGTAAAGTAGCAATGGTTGCATTAGCATCAATGTTTTTGGTAGCTCCGACGATGGTGTTAGCTGAAACAGCAAATACTAATCCTTCCGCTGAACAACAATACAACGGAAACTATCATTGTGGTTATAACGGTAACGGCATGCATGATGGCCGCGATTATAGAGGTCACCATGGACAACGTGGCCATATGATGAACCGTAATTTTGATGAATCCCATATGTTTTATGGAATTACATTAACTGAACAACAACGTACCCAAATGCGCGATTTAATGCGCCAGCATCATCAAGATAGATATAACAATGCTAATTTCCGTCAACATCGTGAAAATATGCATAAATTAGTGACTGCATCTCAATTTGATGAAGCTGCAGTAAGAGCACAAGTACAAAATATGGATCAACAAGCTATCGAACGTCATGTCGAGATGGCAAAAGTTCACAACCAAATGTATCAGTTGCTGACTCCAGAGCAAAAAGCACAGTTGGAGAAAAATTATCAGCAACGTATGTCATCTTTTGATGGCAGCAACAAACAGTAATTGAGTTAGAGTGTAGTAGAGCAGTACCTAGTTAGAGAGTAAGTAGCAACAACGAAGTTTTTTCCTTGCCATAGACACCATCCCTGTCTTTTGCAGCCCCTCTGGAGAGGGGCTTTTTTTTATTTCACTATTAGTAAGTTCAGTTTTTTCGGTAGGGTTAATAATATTTCTAAAAATTACAAACACAATAAATCTACCTAAAAAATAGATGCTTGAGTTCAATAAAAATAATTAAGATAAAAAAGAATAACTTGTGCAATGCTGTAATCAACAGAAAATCAGTAGAAATACTCTTTTTATAGCCCCTTTAGAAGGGGCTTTTTGTTTATTTAATTGTCGATAGTAAAAAACAGTCACAGAGATTTTATTTGTTTTTTATTTCTTCTTTAATTATTGCATGAGTATTTTTAATAAAATCATCAACATTGTGAACTTTTTTAATATATTCAATAGCTTCTAATGAAAGTGCTTTTCTTTTATCTTCATTTTCTATTAGATTTTGAATCGCATCGACAAATAGATCGACTTTATCAAATCCATTGCCCAAAACCTCACCAACATAAATACCAAATTTAGAGGTTAAATCGTCTGGATTTCTATTGCTGACTAGTAGTGTGCCGAAAGAGAGTGCCTCTAAAAATGATACGGGTAATGCTTCATGAATTGAGCTGTTAACTAATACTTTTGCATCACGTAAGTATTTATTTTTTTCTTCACCTTCAACATGACCAACAAAATGTAGATTAGGGATTTTTTCATATTCAGACATAATGTCGTGATTTTTATCATCAGCTCTAAATATTTTACCTAAAACATAAAAATTGTAGTTGGGCATTTTTTTCGCGATTTCACAAAAAATCCAACCGCGCTTAACAGAAGCAATGCGGCCTAAGAAGACAATGTTGTTTTGTTTAGGGTAAGTTAAAACATCAAAATTATAGTCGATATCAATTGGGTTCGGTGCAAATTCAATAGGAACATCTTTATCTAATTGATATAAATCGATAGCTTTTTGATTTAAACATTTTGCTTGTGTGATAAAACGCACTCTTCCCGCTTTATACCAATCATGAACAAGATCATAAATTTTTTGGTTGTAGTAGGATGTTTCAGGAATTAAATCGACAGTAAAAATCTCATCCCATTCGTACATTGGTCTTGGATCTTGGATCCAAAGAATTAGTTTTTTGTTAGGGTCTAATTCATTTTTTAATATATTGTCGTGAGTGAGCTCAACACTGAAGTAAATATCGTAGTTTTTCTTTTTTAAGAATTGCTGGGTGAACCACTTTCTACGAGGTAATTTATATAATGTAACGCCATCAACAACATTTTTTTCAGCAAAAAAATGACTTTTTCCCTTACCAAGTAAAACATCAAATTCAAACTCATCATTTTTTAAATATTTTGCTATGTAGTATCTGGCTAAATAACCATAACCGCCAAATCTTGTGTTTGCGGCTCCAAAAAATTCATCGACGATGAGTCCTACTCTAATTTTACGTTTATTTTCTTTATTCATGACTTACAGAGCCTAGGGTAAATTGTAACTAGCGATTTAATATAAAAAATAGAGACTAAAAATGTGTATTAGTGTCTATAGACAGATATCTCATACATATAACCTAAATATTATCTTAGGTGAGTAACTATGAAAAATGAATTACAAAAATCTATCTATATAGATAATAAAATTACGCATTAATGTGCGGAATGGTTTCTACATTAGTCTACATTATTTCTATCATTTCCTACAACAACGCCTCAGAGTATTCGGGTTGTAAACCTTTAGTAAGAATTTTTGTTGGTATCACGATGTTATATGCCGTGCATATTTAGGTGCTGTGTTGACACCGTAATGGTTCTAACCATCAATAATGAGTCATTACATCTATAATCAAAGAGGTAATCATTACACGACGTTATTTTTATTTTCCATCAGAAGGAGAGGTACCGCTTGATATTCTGTAACAGCCTAGGCGTAAAATCGGTAAAAAAGAGCACAAATGCTGCTATTAGTCACAAAAGTGTAGGGGATTAGTATTATTTTATAATGCTATCTCAAATTGAATGATTGAACGCTAAAAAGTGAAAAATAAAGTGTAACCGCTCTTTAAAAGAGTAAATTCAATTTTTATCGAAATCTGCCGATGATAATTTTTAGCATAAATAGCGTTTTTTTGAGATGAAAGCAAAAAGGCAGTAAAGTATCTGTATAAAAAGTGTTAACGTAGCCAGTAACCTATTTTTAATACGTATAATTGTTATACAGGCTGTCTGATTTGTTTAATGCGCGTCAAGTTTATTAAAAAAAATGTACGATAATGATGAAGTGATGAAAAATATCCGTACAATGGTGATGTTGAATCAATTCAGCATTTGCAATATTGGCGAATTATACCAAATAAGCCAGTATTGATATAAAAAAGTTATTCCGACAATTTTGCAATAATTACATCGAATAAGAATCAGAGGTAATCATGGTCAATGGGATCAAAAGAATTGGGGTTTTAACAAGTGGTGGTGATGCACCAGGTATGAATGCCGCAATCCGTGGTGTTGTCCGTGCTGCACTAAGCGAAGGTTTAGAGGTTTACGGTGTTTTTGATGGCTATATGGGGCTATATGAAAACCGTATGAAAAAACTCGACCGCTTTAGTGTATCCGACATGATAAACCGTGGTGGTACTTTCCTTGGTTCTGCCCGTTTCCCTGAGTTCCGCGAAGATAATGTTCGTGCTGTTGCTATCGAAAATATGAAGCAAAATGGACTTGACGCACTTGTGGTTATTGGTGGTGATGGTTCTTATCTTGGTGCAAAAAAATTAACTGAAGCTGGTTTCCCATGTATTGGTTTACCTGGCACCATCGATAATGATGTTGCGGGTACTGATTATACTATCGGTTATTTCACCGCATTAGAAACAGCTGTTGAAGCAATTGACCGCTTACGTGATACATCGACTTCTCATAAACGTATTTCTATCGTTGAAGTGATGGGACGTTACTGTGGTGACTTAACGCTTTCTGCTGCTATCGCCGGTGGTTGTGAATTTGTGGTGTTGCCAGAATCTGAACTGCATTTTGATCGCAATGAGTTATTAGCTGAAATTAAAGCGGGTATTGAGCGCGGTAAGCGTCATGCTATCGTTGCAATCACTGAGCACGTTTGTGATGTTCATGAATTAGCACGTTTTATTGAAACTGAAACAAAACATGAAACTCGTGCAACCGTATTAGGTCATATTCAACGGGGTGGTTCTCCTGTCGCTTATGACAGGATCCTTGCTTCTCGTATGGGGGCTTATTCAGTACAGCTTCTATTAGAAGGTTTTGGTGGCCGTTGTGTTGGGATCCAAAACGAAAAATTAGTTCATCACGATATTATTGATGCAGTGATGAATATGAAGCGTGTCTTCAAATCTGATTGGTATGAAACCGCGAAAAAACTGTATTAAAGTATACGTTTTTTCAGCTGATCTCCTTATTCGTGAACTGTTCTGATGCATCTGATTTTGCATCAGAACAGCTTCTCGATGTTCGATGAAAACATTTCATTTGGCTTTCTTATTTAACTCTCGTTTTCACACATTCTGCTCCTACTTCTTATATATGCTCGCATATGCTTGTTTTATCTAACGAGTCGTTTTTTATTATTTCATCGTTATAACGCTTTCTGTCAGCCTGTTATGAAACTCAATAATAGGGGATAGACATGTTTAAACGATGGAGTACCTTATCAACGATTTTCGCAATACTTGTATTTTCTAGTAATGCATGGGCTAAAGATATTCAACTATTGAATGTTTCTTACGATCCAACGAGAGAACTTTATCAAAAATATAATCAAGCATTTAGTCAATATTGGGAACAAAAAACTGGTGATAAAGTCATTATTCGCCAGTCTCATGGTGGTTCTGGGAAACAAGCAACTTCGGTGATTAATGGTATTGAAGCCGATGTTGCCACACTTGCACTTGCCTATGATATTGATGCAATAGCAGAAAGAGGGCGTATAGATAAACAATGGTTAACGCGTTTACCTGATAATTCAGCACCTTACACATCAACTATCGTATTTTTAGTTAGAAAAGGAAATCCTAAACAAATTAAAGATTGGGATTCACTTATTCAACCTGGTATTTCTATTATTACACCAAACCCTAAAACCTCGGGTGGTGCGAGATGGAACTATCTTGCTGCTTGGGGATATGGTTTAAAAGCGAATCAACAAGATCAAGAAAAAGCCAAGGCATTTGTAAAAAATTTGTATCAAAACGTGGAAGTTCTTGATTCAGGCGCTAGAGGTGCGACAAATACTTTTGTTGAGCGAGGAATTGGTGATGTATTGGTTGCTTGGGAAAATGAAGCGCTACTTGCTATTAATGAATTAGGTGCTGATAAGTTTGAGATAGTTACACCATCGGTTTCTATTTTGGCTGAACCTACTGTTGCGGTAGTTGATAAAGTTGTTGATAAACGCGGTACTCGTGAGATAGCAACTGCTTATTTAGAATATCTTTACTCACCTCAGGGCCAAGAAATTGCAGCAAAAAATTATTATCGCCCAAGAGATAGCGCAATAGCTGAAAAATACCAAGATCGTTTTCCTCAGTTAACGCTGTTTACTGTTGATGAAGTCTTTGGTGGCTGGCAATCAGCACAGAAAACCCATTTTGCTTCAGGGGGCGTATTTGATGAAATTAGTCGTCGTTAATACGAGATAGAAAAAGTAAGAGATAAAAAAATCACCTTCTATTTAATGTAGTAAGGTGATTTTTTCTATTTTTTATCGATTAAAGGTATAACCTATTAAGATAAAAATTATTTTTTCGCTTTAGCTTCTGCTGCTGCTTTAACGATAACGGCAAATGCATCTGCTTTAAGTGAAGCTCCGCCAACTAATGCGCCATCGATATCTGGTTGACCAAATAATTCAGCCGCATTTTTATCATTAACAGAACCGCCGTATTGGATAATCACTTGTTCAGCGATAGCGGCATCTTTCTTCGCGATATGGTCACGAATAAATTTATGAACAGCTTGAGCTTGTGCAGGCGTTGCAGATTTGCCTGTACCGATAGCCCAGATTGGTTCATAAGCGATAACTGCACCTTTAAATGCTTGCGCGCCATGTGCATTTAAAACAGCATCGATTTGGCGAGCACAAACTTCTTGTGTTTTACCTGCTTCGTTTTCAGCTTCAGTTTCACCAATACATAATACAGGTGTTAAACCTAATTCTTTTAATACACCGAATTTTTGAGCGATAAACTCATCTGATTCTTTATGGTAAGTACGACGCTCTGAGTGACCGATGATAACGTATTTAACATCGACATTTTTCAGCATTTCTGCGGAAGTTTCACCAGTGAAAGCACCTGATAGGTTAACACCCGTATCTTGAGCACCTAATGCAATACGGCTACCACCAACTTCGTGGCGAGCTTGGCACAGGTAAACTGTAGGCGGTGCGATAGCAACGTCACAACCTGCAACACCGCTAACTTCTTTACGTAATGCAGCGATTAATTCGTGTACCATTTTAATGCTGCCGTTGAGTTTCCAGTTACCCATGACTAATGGATGGCGCATAACTTTTCCTCCAACCGAGTGGTTTAAATTAAATTTGCTGATAAACACATACAATTATGTTGATACACAACAGTATAGAGAACATTGAATAGAATAGCTTTGTTTTTTATCACGGAATAGCTGAATCGATATTGCTATTGAGTGACAGCTTAATGGGTTCAATGGCAAAGGTTGTTAGTTGAGTTCCTTCGTTAGTAATAATATAACGAATTGCGCCTACATTATGGCTAATATAAACAGGAATATTATTTTTGAAGGCGAATAAATCGAGTACTTCTTGAATTTGTGTTGGGGTAATAGAAACGTCAAATTGTGCCACAAATGATGTAATGTATTTTGTTGCTATTTCAAGATTCTGTTTTTCTATTTCGGGTGATTCTGGAGTGTGAATTAGCGTGAGTTGTAGGCTTTTTATTTTTTCGCTACCACGTTCTAACACGGCCGATGAATATAAGTAAGGTGTGATGCGTGTGGCGGCTCTAACGAGAGGGATCGTAATATCGTTATTGGTAATAATTTTATATTCGTTTAAAAATAATAGTGGGTTTCGCTGGTTGAAATTTGCGCGCAACATAGGAATAGTCAGTTCAAAAACAGGTGCATCCTGTTTAAGGTAAGAAATATCATCTTTACTAGGTTGTTTTTGTGCGACTAATTCTACTGTCGCGAAAACCGATGTAGGCAAACAAAGAGCAATACTGATAATAATCGGAATTAACGTTCTATCGATGCTTTTTTTTATCATCTGTCCTCCGTTTGTCTGTTCTGCTATAGGTGAAAATAAACTCAGTCTGTATTATTGGATAGCAAATGGACAGAGTAACTCACTAAATAAGTATACTATTGAGAAAATATTAATGACATTACAACATTGGGCGTTTTCATTCAAAGGTCGAATTGGGCGTCGTGATTTTTGGTCTGGTTTTGGGGTGTGTTTCGTCCTGTTTTTAGCTTTTTCTCTTTTAAATGAATATTACCCGCTACCTGCGATCTTAACTTGGGTGCTATTGTTTATTATCCTCTATCCTATGTGTGCTATTTTTACTAAAAGATTACATGACAGAAATAAACGCGGTATTTGGATTTTACTTTTGTTATTTGCTGTAATGCTAGGATTAGCCGATACCAGTAGTTTAGACTCGTTTTGGCAATGGGCAATAGGGCGTTTTCTTCCTCTATTTATTATTATGGTGATATTGCTCGATTGCGGTGTATTTGTTGGTACTGATGGTGCTAATTATTTTGGGCAACAGACAGAGAAAGTTGACTATAAACGTTTACGTTAACTTTAATCGCTATTCATCGATAGCCTTAGATTAACAAGTAAGGGCCGATTTCTTAGTGAAGTCAGCCCTTAGTTTTATTTTTTGTCACGAGCATAGCTATTACCAATATTGCTCACTAGTGATATGCCCCGGTTTACGTCGTAAATGTTTACGCATTTCTCGTTGTTCTTTAAGGAGTTGTTGAGTATCTCTAACCATTTGTGGATTACCACATAGCATAATGTGGCTCTCTTTTGGGGTGATGGTTAATCCCACCATTTTTTCTAAGGCACCATTTTCAATTAATGCCGGAATGCGTCCCGTTAATGAACCAATATGGTTTTCTCGGCTAACAATAGTTTGTATGCGTAATTTACCTTGGTAACGTTCGACTAGTTTTTCCATTAACGGAAGATAACTTAAATCGTTGGCGTAACGAACAGCATGAACTAATACTATATTTTCAAACCGTTCTAGATCTTCACCAAGTTGTAAAATAGATAAAAACGGGCCAATAGCGGTACCAGTTGAAAGCATCCATAAGGTTGTTGCATCGGGAACTTCTTCTAAGACAAAAAAACCACTAGCTTGCTGTGTTATAAGCACTTCATCGCCAATAGTTAGCGCGGATAAATTAGGGCTTAGCTTACCTTCTGGCACCGTAACAAGATAAAATTCTAAATGAGGATCTTCTGGAGAATTTACATAAGAGTAGGCTCGTTGTACACGTTCGCCCTCGATATCTAATGCCAATTTTGCAAATTGCCCTGCTGTAAACTTATCTACAGGTGCCTGTACAATCAGACTCATTAATGCCTCTGTCCAATGATGAACTTGGATAACTTTTCCACTGACCCAGTTTGCCATATTATGTTATCTCCTCTCTTATGAACGCGCGTATATCGCCTGTTTATTCTAAAGAAGAAGCTGATTTTTATTTATCAAGATGATGTGCTGGTGTTATTAATCTGAAATTTTGTTAATTGTTGATATAAAATGTACATTTATATTGACAACTATGGTGTATTTCTCTGACATTAGCACTCATACAAAAATTGCTGACTATCTCGCAAATTTTTCTAAATTTGTTACCTTAGTCTCATTCTTAGCAGAAGTGCATTCGCAGAGTTTATTTAAATAAATCCTCTGGAGTGTTTTCCTGTCCGTTAATCTGTTAATTGTTAATTCTTGAGCAAAGAAATGAGAAAGTTAGAACATGCAAATCTGTTATTACTGATTATTGCACTAGTTGCTGTGGGTCAGATGACCCAAACTATTTATGTTCCTGTTATTGCTGATATGGCGGTTTATTTCGGTGAACCGACAGGTGCCGTACAACAAGTAATGGGCGCCTATCTTTTTTCTTATGGATTTTCACAACTTATTTATGGCCCTATTTCCGACAGAATTGGGCGTCGCCCCGTCATTTTGATTGGCATGATCATTTTTTGTTTAGCTACATTAGTGGCGATTTTTTCAAAAAATCTAACCACATTAGTTATCGCAAGTACATTACAAGGTATGGGTACAGGTGTTGCCGGTGTTATGACACGTACTCAACCTCGTGATTTATATACAGGCACAGCACTTCGTTACGCCAACAGTTTACTGAATATGGGGGTGCTTGTTAGCCCATTATTAGCACCAATGATTGGTGGTGTGGTTGCACATTTTTTTGGCTGGCATGCCTGTTATATTTTCCTATTATTATTAGGAACAAGTGTTTTGTTTTGTATGTATCGTTGGATGCCTGAAACGCGTCCAGTACAAGCTGAAAAACGTAAAATGCTGTCCTCTTTTTATTTATTGTTATCAAACAGTACGTTCAGTGCTTTTTTGATTATGCTGATTTGCGCATTATCCGGCATCGCTGTTTTTGAAGCTTGTAGTGGTGTGTTAATGGGTGGGGTATTAGGATTAAATAGTATTACGATTAGTATTTTATTTATTCTGCCTATTCCTGCGGCATTTTTTGGTGCTTGGTATGCTGGGCGTGAAGGAAAAACCTTTGTTCAATTAATGTGGCATTCGGTTTTTTGTTGCTTAACAGCAGGTATTTTAATGTGGATCCCCGGTTGGCTAAACATTATAAATATCTGGACATTGCTCGTTCCTGCGGCTTTATTTTTCTTTGGTGCAGGAATGTTATTTCCATTAGCAACAACTGGGGCGATGGAGCCTTTTCCTTATTTAGCGGGTTCTGCTGGAGCATTAGTGGGTGGCTTACAAAATGTAGGTTCAGGTATAGCAACATGGTTTTCGGCATTATTACCACAACACAATCAATTTAGTTTAGGAATGATTATGTTTATTATGTCGGTTGCTATTGTGCTTTGCTGGGTACCGCTGGCGCATCGTTTTAGCCATGAAGAGCATACTGTTTAGCGAATTTATAGATTTTAATATTTATCTTAGAAAAATGCCGATAGCTTTTATAAGCTATCGGCATTTTAGTTTTGTAGCCTGAGCTACCTCTCTCTCTCTAACGCTTTAAATTATGTTGAGCAATTAGCCGCGATCTTCCCACTCTTGAGCGCGTGCAACGGCTTTTTTCCAACCGTTATAACGATAGTTACGTTCAGTGGTTTCAATACCAGGACGGAATTCTTTATCAATTGCCGCTTTATTTTTTACTTCATCTAAATTATCCCAGAATCCGATAGCCAGACCCGCAAGGAATGCGGCCCCTAGAGCCGTACTTTCGCGAACAACAGGACGTTCTACACGAGTGCCTAGAATGTCAGATTGGAATTGCATTAAGAAGTTATTAGCAACTGCACCACCATCAACACGCAGCGACTGTAGACGAGCACCAGAATCTGCTTGCATTGCATCAAGAACATCACGAGTTTGATAAGCAATAGACTCTAAGGTTGCACGAATAATGTGGTTACGATTTGCACCACGGGTTAAGCCGAAAATCGCACCACGAGCATACGGATCCCAATAAGGCGCACCTAAACCAGTAAATGCTGGAACAACATAAACACCATTAGTATCATTCACTTTGGTTGCAAAATATTCTGAGTCAGTCGCTTCATCAATTAGTTTTAGCTCATCACGTAGCCATTGAATCGATGCACCACCAACGAATACAGCACCTTCTAACGCATAATTCACTTCGCCACGAGGGCCACAGCAAATGGTGGTTAACAAACCGTGATTAGAACGCACAGCTTCTTTACCTGTATTCATTAGTAAGAAGCAACCTGTACCATAGGTGTTTTTTGCCATACCGCTTTGCACACACAGTTGGCCGTAAAGTGCAGCTTGTTGGTCGCCCGCCATACCTGCGATAGGGATACGAGTACCGCCTTTACCACCGATATTGGTTTGGCCATAAACTTCAGAAGATGCCACCACTTTTGGTAGCATATTGCGAGGAATATCCAACAGATCGAGGATTTTCTGATCCCAATCTAATGAGTGGATATTAAATAACATTGTACGAGAGGCGTTAGTGTAATCAGTGACATGAACACGACCTTGCGTCATTTTCCACACGAGCCAAGTGTCAACGGTACCAAATAATAGCTCGCCTTTTTCTGCTCTTGCACGAGCGCCTTCAACATTGTCGAGGATCCATTTGAGTTTTGTACCCGAGAAATAAGGGTCAACCATTAATCCGGTATTTTGGCGAATATACTCTTCAACGCCTTCTTTATCTTTTAAACGAGTACAGAAATCTGCAGTACGGCGGCATTGCCATACAATCGCATTATAAATAGGTTTACCGGTTTCTTTTTCCCAAACAATAGTTGTTTCACGTTGGTTAGTAATACCGATACCCGCTACATGGTCTGATGGAATATCTTCTTTGGCTAAAACTTCGACTAAAGTTGCACTCTGTGTTGCCCAAATCTCCATTGGGTCGTGCTCAACCCAGCCTGGTTTAGGATAAATTTGTGTGAATTCACGTTGTGCAATGCTGACGATATTTGCATCGTGGTCAATAACCACTGCGCGTGAACTGGTTGTCCCCTGATCTAGAGCGACAATATATTTTTTCTCAGTATTCGATAGGTTTGTTTCAGTTGTCATAATAATAATCCGTTCTGATAATCAACAATATTATCTAATAGTTATTTGTCGTCTTCGATTTTGCAGGTATCACAAGGTAAGTGACGGCCAATTAATTTACGGTAAGCTAACGCACCTAAGATACCACCAATAAATGGCGCAATCATAGGTACTAAGAAGTAAGGAATATCTCGCCCGCCAGTAAGCGCTATATCGCCCCAACCAGCAAAGTAAGCGACCAGTTTAGGACCAAAATCACGAGCTGGGTTTAAGGCGAAACCGGTTAATGGGCCAAATGCCCCACCAATAACGGCGATTAAGATACCAATAAGTAAAGGTGCTAGTGGGCCTTTAGGAACCCCGTTACCATCATCAGTCAGTGCTAAAATAAGCCCAACCAGAATGATTGCAATAATAACTTCGATAAAGAATGCATGTACAACAGAAATTTGTGCTGCAGGGTAGGTAGAGAAAACACCGGCGGTAAAGAGACTTTCTTGTGAGCCTCGTATAATTCCATTTACTTGTTCATAGTCGGTGAATAAATTGTAATACATAAAGTACACGATAAGCGCGGCAAAGAAGCCGCCTAACATCTGTGCAATGATATAAGGTAATACTTTTCTGCGCTCAAAACAGGCAAATAACCAAAATGCAACTGTAACGGCAGGATTCAGGTGAGCACCCGATGTGCCAGCGGTAAGGTAAACGGCTAAGGCAACACCTAGCCCCCAGATAATGCTTATCTCCCAAAGGCCTAGCTGAGCACCAGCAATACGCGCTGCTGCAACACAACCAAGACCGAAGAAGACTAGCAATGCAGTTCCGATAAACTCGGAAATACATTGACCCGTAAGAGTGGTTTTCGTCTGGCTCATATATTCTATCCTGAAAGAGGGTTATTTATTGTTAGTATTCTTTTCTAATTGAAAAGATAACTGTAAATTTATCGTTAATGAGCGTAAACGAGAATAAGCGAAATTGAATTTTGTGTGTCTCATCATGAAAATGAGTGAAAACGCTCTTGAATAGTGACTTGTTCGACATTTGTAATGTGATCAGACCAGTGTTTTTGACAGAATGAAAAAAAAATGTAATTCCACGGAAGATGCTAGACAGTTGTTGATAGGCTACTTACAATCGGGAGTATCGATTATATGGGGGATTACAGTATGTCATTTGAAGTTTTTGAGAAGTTAGAATCTAAAGTACAACAAGCTATCGATACCATCACTTTATTACAGATGGAAATTGAAGAGTTAAAAGAAAAGAATGACGCGCTAAGCCAAGAAGTGGAAGGTGCTAAAGAATCAAGAGAAGCATTAGTTCGTGAAAACGATGAACTAAAACAAGAGCAATCAAGTTGGCAAGAACGTTTACGCGCACTGTTAGGCAAAATGGAAGACGTACAGTAAATTGTTTAACTTTGTATTTAGTTAAAATAAAAGCCACTCTAGGGTGGCTTTTATATCTCTTGAACAGCGCAATAGAAGAGAAGACACAACTAAGTAATAGCTTACTTAAATGTCTAGTTGTTCTTCGTCGTCATCGACATCTAAGCCAAGTGGCTCTTCTGATAAAATAATTCCAGTGTTATCTGCATAAAGATAATCGCCAGAGAAGAAGGTTACACCGCCGAAGTTAACACGAATATCACTTTCGCCAATTCCTTCACTAGGACAACCCGCAGGTATTGCTGCCATTGCTTGAATACCCAAATCAAGCTCAGATAATGCATCTACTTGGCGTACCGCGCCATAAACAACGATACCTTCCCATTCATTGAGAACAGCAAGTTGTGCTAGCTCAGCATCAATTAAGGCTTTACGCACAGAGCCACCGCCATCGACCAAAAGAACGCGGCCTTTACCGTTTTCTTCTAGTAAGTCATAAAGCAGGCCATTGTCTTCAAAACATTTTACGGTGATGATTTGCCCACTAAAAGAGCTACGACCACCAAAGTTTGAAAAGAGCGGTTCTACGACATTGATATCTTCTTGATAGATATCACAGAGTTCAGAAGTATCATAATTCATAGGATTTACGTCAGGTTGCCACAGGAAAGTTCAGTATATCCCTTAACAGGGGGTGTTGGCAAAAGACTCACTGGTAATTCAGTGAGTCAAATCAACAATCCGCTAAAATTATTCTAAAACTAAACCTAAAGAAAATAATACATTGGTAAGTAGTGCGGCTTTAACCATATGCTCAAGCAATGGGCGCATCGCTTCACCGCTATGGTCTGCATTAACACGTTTAATATGCAGTAATAACATTGGTACGGCTAATAAAAATAGCCACGCAGTCCAACGGTGCATATAAAGTAGCGTGAAGAAAATTAAGCAGACAATAGAAAGAAAAATAACGCAGGTATGATAAGTACGAGATCCAGCAGCGCCTAAACGAACCGCTAAGGTATTTTTGCCCGCCTGGATATCACTCTCTAAATCGCGCATATTATTAATATTAAGAACAGCGACAGAAAGTAATCCACATGCAGTCGCTGGGAGTAATGTCTCAATAGCGAAAGTGTTTGCTTGTAAGTAGTAAGTACCGATAACACTTAGCCAACCAAAGAAGATTAAGACTGAAATATCACCGAGTCCCATATAACCATAAGGGCGTTTCCCTACGGTATAAGTAATTGCGGCGACAATGGCTAACAAGCCCATCATTAGAAATCCAATGGCGTCTTCTGGCTTTTTGCATGCGACAACAATAAGTGCAATACCTGAAATGCAGGAAATAATAACATTTAAAATTAGCGCTTTTTTCATTTGAGCTGGTGTTATTACACCTTTTTGCATTCCACGCAGTGGCCCTAAACGCTCTTCAGTATCAGTTCCTTTTACAGCATCACCATAATCATTAGCGAGGTTTGATAGGATCTGTAAAGTTCCTGCTGTTAAAATGGCCAGCAGTGCAATAGGTAGCTCAAAATGACCCATCCAGTAAGCCAGTGCAGAACCAGTC
The DNA here is from genome assembly GCF_004116975.1 of Proteus hauseri. Lineage (NCBI taxonomy): Bacteria > Pseudomonadati > Pseudomonadota > Gammaproteobacteria > Enterobacterales > Morganellaceae > Proteus > Proteus hauseri. The sequence continues at coordinate 1,651,047 of NZ_CP026364.1, forward strand.
ACTATCGCGATTAACCCTAAAGGCAATGTTTTGGGTCGTAAACTTTCAAGCCAGGCCTGAGTCCGGCTGGTGGAATTTAGAGAGCTCATGCTGAAATTCAATACTCGTGTTCGTTGTTATTATAAAAATAAGAATGGGAGGCAAGCCTCCCACGTAAAATATTGCTGATAAGGATCGCACAAGTTGATTATAAAATAAATCGACTCAGATCTTCATCTGCTACAAGCTCATCAAGATGCTGTTTAACATATTCTGCATCAATTACGATAGATTGACCTTGTCGCTCACTCGCATCGTAGGAAATTTCTTCCATTAAACGTTCTAAAACAGTGTGAAGACGACGCGCACCGATGTTTTCGGTGGTTTCATTTACACGCCACGCAGACTCTGCAATTTTGCGAATACCGTCTGGTGTAAAGCTGATAGAAACGCCTTCTGTTGCCATTAATGCTTCATACTGTTTAGTCAGTGATGCATTTGGTTCGGTCAGGATACGCTCAAAATCTTCTGCTGTCAGTGCTTGAAGTTCAACACGAATTGGCAGACGCCCTTGTAATTCAGGAATTAAATCTGATGGGCTAGAAACTTGGAATGCGCCTGATGCAATAAACAGAATATGGTCGGTTTTTACCATACCGTGTTTTGTTGAAACTGTACAACCTTCAACCAGTGGTAAGAGGTCACGTTGCACACCTTCACGAGAAACATCAGGACCCGAGCTTTGGCCACCACGTTTACAGATTTTATCAACTTCATCGATAAAAACGATACCGTGTTGTTCAACTGCATCTATCGCTTGCTGTTTTAGTTCTTCAGGATTTACTAATTTAGCTGCTTCTTCTTCAACAATTAGCTTAAACGCATCTTTGATTTTCATTTTGCGTGCTTTTTGCTTTTGACCCGCTAAATTTTGGAACATAGATTGCAATTGGTTCGTCATCTCTTCCATTCCTGGAGGAGCCATGATTTCAACACCCATAGGTGTCGCTGATAACTCAATTTCAATCTCTTTATCGTCTAGTTGTCCTTCACGTAATTTTTTACGGAAAGATTGACGCGCGGCTGAAGGCTCAGAAGCTTGCTCTGTTACACCCCAGTTATTTTTTGCGGGTGGAATTAAGGTATCAAGAATACGCTCTTCTGCCATTTCTTCAGCACGGAAACGATTTTTTTCTATCGCTTGGCTACGAACCATTTTAACCGCAGAGTCGGTTAAATCACGGATAATAGAATCAACTTCTTTACCCACATAACCCACTTCGGTGAATTTAGTTGCTTCAACCTTAATAAAAGGTGCATTAGCTAATTTTGCTAAACGGCGAGCAATTTCTGTTTTACCTACCCCTGTAGGTCCAATCATAAGGATATTTTTAGGGGTAACTTCGTGGCGTAGCGCTTCATCAAGCTGCATACGACGCCAGCGGTTACGTAGGGCTATTGCCACTGCACGTTTTGCTTTATCTTGACCGATAATAAATCTATCGAGTTCGCTGGCAATTTCGCGAGGAGTCATTTCGGACATGCGCTCAGATCCTTACTCTTTTGAAGAGAGTTCTTCAAAGTTGACATTATGGTTGGTGTAAATACAGATATCTCCAGCAATATTAAGTGCTCTTTCAGCAATTTCTCGTGCGCTGAGATCTGTCGTTTCTAGCATTGCTCGTGCGGCTGCTTGTGCATAAGGGCCACCAGAACCTATCGCAATTAGATCATTTTCTGGCTGAACAACATCACCATTACCCGTAATAATCAAGGAGGTGTTTTCATCTGCAACGGCCAGTAATGCTTCGAGTTTGCGTAGCATTCTATCGGTACGCCAATCTTTAGCGAGTTCAACGGCTGCTTTAGTTAAATGCCCTTGATGGAGTTCTAATTTACGCTCAAATAGTTCAAAAAGAGTAAATGCATCAGCAGTGCCGCCAGCGAATCCCGCAATGACTTTATCGTTATAAAGACGGCGTACTTTGCGGACATTGCCTTTCATGACGGTATTACCCATCGTCGCTTGTCCATCACCACCGATTACAACTTGGCCCTTACGGCGAACACTTACGATTGTAGTCATGAGTCAGCCCCTGGTTTAATCAATAAAAAGAATAACGGGGAGTGCATTTTATGATCCAGCACTACCCGTAATGTGAATTAAAATTATAGGTGGGGGAGAATTTTCATTTTTCAACCCCCAGAAGAGCGAAGAATACAACCTGATACGCCAGCACCTGCCGCTTGTCTGCTTACTGTGTTGGCTTGTTCTTTATTGTAGGGGCCTGATAATACGCGGATCCACCCATCATTTCCTTTTGTCACTCTGCTTTCGACACCAGAAAAAGCTAATGTCGCTCTGACTGATTCTGCTTGTTCTGTATTTTTAAATGAGCCGCATTGAACTAAAAAACGGCTTTCAGTAACAGGCTTAGCAGGTGTCACTATCGCAGGGGCTTGCTCTTGAATTGCAGGAGCAGGTTGTTGCGGTGTTGATGGTGTTATTGCTGCCGGTGGTGTTACCGCTACTTGAGAGCGAGGCACTTCACCGTTATAAGGCACTTCAGGAAGTTGTACAGCAGGCTGGCGCTTATCTGCTTCAATTTGCTGTAGAAATTTTAATTGCTCAGGCGAAAGCGTAGATTTCGGATTAATCTGGCTGCCAGGAGCGGATAAATTAGGCTGTAAAGGTGTACCAACCTGACGATTTTCTAGCTCTTTAATATATTGCCAGCGTTCTTCAGGTTTTGGTGGAAGGGTGTTTGCTGGATGTTGTCCAGTTGCGGGCGACGTTGTTTGTACGGACTCTTTTTTATTTTGTGTAATAAAATAGAGACCGCCGATAAACAGCGCCACAATCGCAATTGCCGCAATAAGCGTTGTCAAAGGCAACCCTTTAGCGGCCTTTTTACCTTTACTTTTCGTTGTCTTTTTACGACGAGCAGATGTCTGCCCTCGTCCCACATAGTCTCGTTGTGCCACAGTTCGATTCGCTGATAATTAAAGGAATAGGTATCACAAACGATATGTTACTTAACATAGTGAGTTTTGCCTAGCTTTTAAGCCGACAGACACTTTCTCTTGCAATAAGCTCACAATCTAATAAACGAGAACCTGGTGGCACTGGTCGCCCTTGTAATTGATCAAGTAATAGCAACATAGATTGACGGCCAATTTGATAACGAGGCTGTTCCATCGTTGTTAAGGCAGGTTCGCTATACCGGGTAATATCAAGGTTATCGAAACCAATAACAGAGAGATCATCAGGGAGTTGCAATCCTAATTTTTTCGCCTGCCACATCACGCCTATCGCCATAATATCGCTATGACAAAAAACAGCAGTAGGTGGCTCAGGTAAAGAAATGAGTTTTTTCAGACTTTCTGCACCGCTTTCATGAGTAAAATCACCGCGGATAATATAATCTTCACGCAGCGGTACACCGGTTCTACGCATTGCTTGAATATAACCTTGTAAGCGATAACGGCATAAAGGCATATCTTCAGGGCCTGTAATACAGGCAATACGCTTATGCCCCATTTGTTGCAAATAATGAGTTGCTCTAAAAGAAGCCGTCAAATTATCAATATGTACTGTTGGTAATTCAAGTTCAGGCGCAAACTCATTTGCCATAATCATAGGAGGCAGATTTTTCTGTTCTTCTTTGGATACATCAAAAGGGATATGTGAGCCAAGAAGTAACATGCCATCAATTTGCTTGGTAATAATTAAATTGATAAAGGCATTTTCGTGTTTTTGCTGATGTTTGCAGTCACCAATAAGGACTAAATAGCCATGTTGAGCGGCTGTTTCTTCAATACCACAAACAACATCAGTGAAAAAAGGATCGCTGATATTTGGAACAATCACGAGGATAGTCTTTGATTCATTACGTTTAAGGTTCTTAGAGAGGTTATGAGGATAATAACCAACATCAAGAACAGCTTGCTCAACTTTTTGGCGAGTTTGTGTGGATACTTTTTCTGGATTCATTAATGTACGTGAAACAGTTGCCGTTGACACGCCAGCCGCAAGTGCAACATCTTTCATTGTCGCTTGCGTATTATCTTTATTATTCTGTTGCAAACCCCATACCTCCCTTCTGATGGTTTGGTTAAACGATTGCTTTTTTATTGCAAAAAAACCGTCGCAGTTCAAAACAAGAAATTATCGACGGTTTTCATTCAAGAAATATTCTAAATTGTTATTCTACCCACTTTTTAAATAGATACTGTTACCTAGTTTGCATAAAAAGTGTGATACCAATCGTTTTTATGAGTTAGTTCGCAAAATTGATAAATAGTCTTGCTACGTAACGAGCAATTGTTTGTCTTTTATTATTAAGATTATATTGTTTAAAATACATTCAATTTATGAATGTATATATGATCAACAATCTGTTGGATCAACATCGATATTCCATTTCACTTTTTTGCTTTCAGGTAGCACCACAATTTGTGGATAAGTTACCGACATTAATTTCTGTAAATAACCCCGAGATGGGTGCTGAAGTAATAATTGCCAGCGGTAATTTCCTCCCCGTTTTGCTTGAATAGCAGGAAGTGGACCCATTACCCATAAATTAGCATCGCGCATTGGATGTTGTTCAAAAAACTGCTTTAGTTGGCGCAAAAATTGTGGCGCCCGCTGATTATTATTATCTTCAGAGCGGATCATTATATGGCTAGAATAAGGCGGCAAAAAGGTCGCTTGTCGCTCTTGTAATGCTTCTTTCGTAAAAGCGTCATAGCCTTTTTCTAGCAGTGTTAATAAAAGAGGATGCTCGGGCTGGTGTGTTTGTAGATACACCGCCCCTTGTTTTCCTGCTCTTCCCGCACGCCCAGAAACTTGAGTATAAAGCTGAGCGAAGCGTTCCGCAGCACGAAAATCACTTGAAAATAAGGCGCCATCAACGTCAAGTAGTGCCACCAGCGTGACATCAGGAAAATGGTGTCCTTTAGCCAGCATTTGTGTACCAATCAAAATACGCGAACCACCTTGATAGATATCTTCTAGTTGCTGCTCTAAAGCGCCTTTCCGGCTCGTTGTATCTTTATCAATACGTGTTATTGGTGTATCTGGAAATAGCGTTCCAATACTTTGTTCAAGTTGTTCTGTTCCTAATCCCACAGGAATTAAGTTTGTTGAACCACATTGTGGACATTGGGCAGGAATACGACGTTGACTATCACATTGGTGGCAGCGCAACATACCGTGCTTTTGATGTAAGGTATAATAGTGATCGCAGCGTGGGCATTCAGCTATCCAACCACACTCATGGCATAGCAATGTCGGTGAAAATCCTCTTCTATTTAAAAAGAGCATTACCTGATTGCCCGCATTAAGATGTTGTTTGATTGCACCAATTAAAACAGGTGATAAACCGGTGACTAACGGTTGCCCTTTTAAGTCAATTAAATGTTCGGTGGCGGGTTTTGCATTTCCTGCGCGCTGAGATAACGTGAGTTGCTGATACTTTTTCTGCTCAACGTTATAGCTAGTCTCAATAGAGGGCGTCGCCGTTCCCATAACAATAGAAATGTCTTCTTGTTTTGCACGAAAAACAGCTAAATCACGAGCATGATAGCGCCAGCCATCTTGCTGCTTATAAGAGCTATCGTGCTCCTCATCGATAATAATAATACCCAAATTTTGAAAAGGGGTGAGTAATGCCGAGCGAGTACCAATAACTATTGCATTGTCACCACGTTTAGCTCGCAGCCAAACCGCTAATCGTTCGGTATCATTTAAACCTGAATGCAAAACATCAACTGGGGCATTAAAGCGCGCTTTAAAGCGGCGAATAGTTTGCGGTGTTAAACCAATTTCGGGCACAAGTACTAGGGCTTGTTTACCTTGCTCAAGAATTTTTTCTAATACACTAAGATAAACTTCTGTTTTACCTGAACCTGTAATACCAAGTAATAACCAAGGTGAAAATTGATCCGATTGTGCTGTAATTGCACCTACAGCTATTGCTTGTTCAGTGTTTAGTTTAAATCGCTCACCTTGCACCGCATATTCATTTTGCCAATGAATTGGCGCAGGTTGAATAGGGCGTAAATCTGCGAGTTGTTTCTTTTTAAGGTTGTTAAGTATGGCGGTGGTGATGTCATGCTCTTCTAATTGATGACGATATAATGGGGTTCGGCGAAGTGCAGCTAACGCTTGTTGCTGCTTTTTAGCACTTTTTAGGCTATTCAAATCGATATTGAGCCCTTCTTCTGTAGCGTACCATTGCCATAGTGGTGTGAACTCTGCGGGCTTTCCTTGCCGTAACAAAATCGGCATCGCATGAAAGAGCACTTCACCTAAAGGGTAGTGGTAATAGGCTGAAGCCCAATTAAGCAAATCCCACAAGACACCAGGAAATAAGCTTTCATCATCAAGTACTTCTTCTATAGGTTTGAGTTTTTCTATCGGAAATTCGCTATGTGTGCTTAATCCTTTGACAATACCAATAGAACGGCGTTTATTACCAAAAGGAACGATAACACGGCAGCCTATTACAGGTGTGTTTATTCCTTCTGGTAACAGATAATCAAAGGAAGAAAACAGTGGTACAGGTAATATTACCTGAACTATAGTCATATCAGGGTTTCCGAGAGTTTTAGTAACAAGGTGCCTGTAAGAATATCACAAAAAGTGTTCAGATTTCATTGCGCGTTTAGTGGATATTCTGTATGATCCGCCCCCTTTGGTAGTTAAATTACCAAACAATTAATTTCAATCAACACGACGTGTGGTGTTCGGCTGTGGGCTGAATGGCGACACGGCCTTAGTAGAGGTTTTCCATGAGAAAAGATATCCATCCTAAATACGAAGAAATTACTGCATCTTGCTCTTGCGGTAACGTTATGAAAATCAACTCCACTGCAGGTCACAACCTGAATCTGGACGTTTGTGATAAATGCCACCCATTCTATACTGGTAAACAACGTGATGTTGCAACCGGTGGTCGTGTTGATCTGTTCAACAAACGTTTCAAAATTCCAGGCAGCAAATAAGATATTTGTTGTCACAGGGTTTCAGTTTAGTCTGAAAATCTGTAGACAGTTCGGAATTGAAAAAATGCCCAAAGTGAAAGCTTTGGGCATTTTTGTTTTGTAGTAATTAAAAGATCATGTGAAATATTGCTTGTGGTTAATATTCCCAAGTATCGGGATCAACGCCCCTTTGACGCATGATTTCTTTTGCCTCTTCAGGGATTTCATCGTTACGTTCTTTACGTAAGTCTTCATCATTTGGCAGAGGCTGTCCGGTAAATGCGTGTAAAAAGGCTTCACACAATAATTCACTATTGGTTGCATGTCTCAAGTTATTAACTTGACGGCGAGTGCGTTCGTCGGTCAAAATTTTCAACACTTTCAATGGGATTGAAACTGTTATTTTTTTGACTTGCTCACTCTTTTTCCCATGCTCAGCGTAAGGGCTGATATATTCACCATTCCATTCAGCCATGAATTACCTTAATTAATATCATTTAGTTGAAGTCAGAATAGGGCTAAATCCATATTCTGATGAGCCATGCCAGTTTATCATGACTTTTCTAAAACCACCGACTCTTCTGGCTGAAGGTGTGAGAAAAAGCAATAGGTCACTGGCGATACTGTTAAGTTCAATATTATTCCATTACTTAATCTATCCGTAAAGGAGTTTAGATGTCTAGATGTGTTGACGTCTTGGTGTCTAGTTAGCTATGCTGTTAGGGACTTATCCTTTTATCGTAGTCACAAGGTGTCCCATATGACAAAGAAAACCGCCACAATTGCCATCCATAATGGGCTGAATGAAGATACTCAATTCGGTTGTGTTGTACCGCCTATTTATCTTTCCAGTACCTATAATTTTCCAGAATTTAATCAACCACGCGAACATGATTACTCACGTAGGGGCAATCCCACACGTGATATGGTACAAAAAGCATTAGCTGAATTAGAAGGTGGCGTTGGTGCGGTTGTCACTAGTAGTGGAATGTCTGCTATTCATTTAATTTGTACGGTTTTTCTTCAACCGGGAGATGTGATTATTGCACCTCACGATTGCTACGGTGGAAGTTATCGCTTGTTTAATAGCCAACAAGAGCGTGGTGCATATCGGGTTATTTTTGTTGATCAAAATGACGAGAGCGCGTTACAAAAGGCATTAGCGCAACAGCCAAAAATTGTCTTTATTGAAACACCAAGCAACCCATTATTACGGATCACTGATATTGAAAAAATAAGTGAACTTGCTCATCAAGTTGGTGCACTCGTTGTTGCGGATAATACTTTTATGAGCCCAGTGTTGCAAAAACCGCTAGCGCTCGGTGCGGATATCGTTGTGCATTCATGTACAAAATATCTTAATGGACACTCAGATATTGTTGCAGGTGTTGTTATCTGTCAGTGCAGGAAACAACTTGAGGATTTAAGCTGGTGGGCGAATAATATTGGCGTAACATCAGGTGCGTTTGATAGTTATTTATTACTTCGAGGAATAAGAACGTTAGTTCCTCGTATTCGGCTTCAGCAAGAAAATGCCCAAATACTTGTGGATTATTTACAGACACAATCTTTAGTCGAAAAAATTTATTATCCTGCATTAAAAAACCATACTGGTCATAATATAGCGAAAAAACAGCAGCAAGGTTTTGGTGCAATGTTAAGTTTTGAGTTAAAAGGCACAGAGCAAGTGATAAAAACCTTTTTATCTCACTTAACCCTTTTTACACTGGCTGAATCTTTAGGTGGGGTGGAAACGTTGATTTGCCATCCTGCAACCATGACTCATGCAGGAATGTCAGAAGAGGCAAGAAAAACCGCTGGGATCAGCGCCTCATTACTTCGCATTTCTGTCGGTATTGAAGATAGTCAGGATTTAATTAACGATTTGCAAATTGCGTTTGATGCAGCAACCAAAAGGTAACCGTAGATCATGAGTGTAGTGGCGATAAAACAACAGGCAGAACCTATTTGCCGTCAGTTACATAAATTCGGTGGTAGCAGTCTTGCAGACATAAAATGTTACCAACGCGTCGTAAATATCATGACAAATTATAGCCAGCCTAATGATTTAATGGTGGTTTCTGCCGCGGGTTCAACGACTAATCAGTTAATTAGCTGGCTTAAGCTCAGTCAAAGTGACCGTATTTCTGCCCATCAAGTTCAACAAACCCTACGACGTTACCAGTTATCTTTAATTGAAGGTTTGTTATCAAAAGAGAATGCAGAGCGATTATCCCAAGCCTTTATTGCTGATCTTGAGCGATTAAGTTACTTACTGGATAAACCGATAACAGATGCAACTTATGCTGAAGTTGTTGGGCATGGTGAAATTTGGTCGGCACGCTTAATGGCAAATCTATTAACAGAGCAAGGTTTACCAAGTGCTTGGCTCGATGCGCGAGAGTTTTTATGTGCAGAACGCGCAGCACAACCACAAGTAAATGAAGTATTATCCCGTCCTTTATTACAAACCTTACTCGCTAAATATCCTGAAAATCGTTTTGTCGTGACGGGCTTTATTAGCCGTAATCAGCAAGGTGAAACCGTCTTATTAGGCCGTAATGGTAGCGATTATTCAGCAACACAAGTTGGTGCATTAGCCGATGTAGGAAAAGTCACTATTTGGAGTGATGTTGCTGGGGTTTATAGCGCAGATCCTCGTAAAGTGAAGGATGCGTGCTTATTGCCATTGCTGCGTTTAGATGAAGCGAGTGAACTTGCTCGGTTAGCAGCCCCTGTTTTGCACACCCGTACATTGCAACCAGTATCGGGTAGTAATATTGATTTGCAACTTCGTTGTAGCTATCAACCCGAACAGGGTTCGACTCGAATAGAACGAGTATTGGCATCAGGAACGGGAGCTAAAATTGTTACCAGCCATGATGATGTCTGCTTAATAGAGCTTCAATTAGCAACCCATGAAAATTTTGAGCAACGAGCGAAAGAAGTTGATGAATTACTAAAACGAGCACAAATCCGTCCATTAGCAACAGGTGTTGATCGCGATAGCCATCTTTTGCAACTTTGCTATACCAGCGAAGTGGCTAACAGTGCACTTGATGTGCTGCAAGATGCCGTGTTACCAGGAAAATTACATTTGCGCGAAGGTTTTTCTTTAGTGGCATTAGTCGGTGCTGGTGTGTGTAAAAACCCATTGCATTGCCATCGTTTTTATCAGCAACTAAAAGATCAACCTGTTGAATTTATTTGGCATGCCGAAGATAACATCAGCTTAGTTGCCGTGTTGCGCAATTATACTGAGCATTTACTACAAGGTTTACATCAAACTTTATTTAGAGCAGAAAAACAAATTGGCTTAGTGCTCTTTGGTAAAGGAAATATTGGTTCACGTTGGCTGGAGCTTTTTTCTCGAGAGCAGGGGCCATTATCGGCACGTAGCGATTTTGAATTTATTCTTGCGGGGGTTGTAGATAGCCGTCGTAGTTTATTGGATTATCAAGGTATTAATCCAAGTCGAGCTTTAGCTTTCTTTGATGAAGAAGCCACTGAACTGGATGAAGAAGCGCTTTATCTTTGGATGAGAGCACATCCTTTTGATGATTTAGTTGTTGTTGATATAACAGCTAGTGAATCACTTGCAGCATCTTATGAAGATTTTGCTAGCTATGGTTTCCATGTTATTAGCGCTAATAAAATTGCGGGATCGGCTTCCAGTTTACGCTATCGAGCAACAAGAGATGCATTCTCAAAAACGGGGCGCCACTGGTTATATAACGCGACAGTTGGTGCGGGTTTACCAATTAATCATACTGTGCGTGATTTGCGAGAAAGTGGTGATACGATTTTATCAATCAGCGGTATTTTCTCCGGCACCTTATCTTGGCTATTTTTACAATTCGATGGCACTGTGCCTTTCAGCGAACTTGTTGAGCAAGCATGGCAGCAAGGGTTAACAGAACCTGATCCTCGCATTGATTTATCTGGCCAAGATGTGATGCGAAAACTGATTATTTTGGCGCGTGAAGCGGGTTACGATATTGAACCAGAGCAAGTGCGTGTGGAATCTTTAGTACCCGCTCAAGCCGAAACCGGGTCATTAGAGCAATTCTTTGATAATAGCGCAGTGATAAATGAACAAATGGCGCAACGATTAGCCGCAGCAAATGAAATGGACATGGTTTTACGTTATATCGCGCGTTTTGATGCTAATGGAAAAGCCAAAGTTGGTGTTGAAGCAGTGAGAAAAGATCATCCACTTGCATCACTGTTACCCGGTGATAATCTTTTTGCGATAGAAAGTCGCTGGTATCGCGATAATCCACTGGTAATCAGAGGCCCTGGTGCTGGGCGAGATGTCACTGCTGGCGCAATTCAATCAGATTTAAATCGTCTTTCTCAACTTCTTTAATTCCTCTTTTTATAAATTAGCTATCAGTAGTTTTTACTGCTGATAGTTTTTATTGGCTTTTTCTGCTCCATACTTAATACTCAAATTAATGCTGATTATGATGTTGTACATTGAGGAATAATAATGAATAGAGTACTAGAAAAGTGGATGTACCGTTCGCGTTGGTTATTTGCCCCCGTTTATATTGGGCTTTCGTTAGGATTATTGGCATTAACCATAAAATTTTTTGAATCGATGTATGAAATATTGCCAAATATCTTTGCTATATCTGAGGTTGATTTAGTCTTACGTTTGCTTTCTTTGATTGATTTAGCCTTAGTGGGTGGATTGCTAATTATGGTTATTTTCTCTGGCTATGAAAATTTTATTAGCAATATGGAGATAGAAGGGGCAAAAGATAAATTATCTTGGCTTGGTAAAATGGATGCTGAATCATTAAAAAATAAAGTGGCTGCTTCCATTGTTGCTATTTCCTCTATTCATTTATTGGGTGTTTTCATGGATTTAAAAAACATTCCTGATAATAAATTAATGTGGTACGTGCTTCTTCATTTAACTTTTGTGTTATCGGCATTTGTGATGGGGTATTTAGAGAAAATATCAAAACGCAGTAAGCGTAATGAAAAAGCAAGTTTGAAATAAATATCATTAGATAAATATTTTCTTATCGACCCACATAATTTATTAGTTGGTCTATACTAAAAGTATCTCTAGTCAAAAAGGAGCGATAAATGTCAAAACTCGAAAAACAGATTGACGAGCTAAAAGATAAAGCGACGGAGGTAAAACATCGAGCAGAAGAAAAAGTCACACAAACAGCTCACGATGTGAAACATAAAGCGTCTGAGTTGAAAGACGATATAGAAAAGAAAGTCGATTCGTTGAAAAAGTAAACGTATTATCATTAACACAAAGCGCTGATCTTCAGCGCTTTGTTCGTTATTTTGCTATAAAATAAAACCGCAGATTAAGGCAAAATAGCAAAAGAGCGTACAGGAAAGCCACTGGCGTTATAAGGTTTAGCGACAATGTTAAAAATAACCGCGCCACGCGTCGGTAATTTATCAAGATTTGTCATTAATTCAATTTGGTAAGTATCTTGTTCTAAAACGTAATATTCGCCTAATAATGCATGGTTTTTATGAAAATCTTGTGCTGAGTCGGTATCAAAGGTTTCATGACCTATTGCTTTTACTTTTCGCTTTTCAAATAAGAATTTTAGCGCATCAATTCCCCATCCAGGGATCTGATTTTTACCTTCGGCATCTTTATTATCCATAGCTTCTTGTAATGGCCAGCGTTTACTCCAATCTGTACGTAATGCGACGAAAGTCCCCGCTTCAATCTCACCATGTTGTGTTTCAAATTCAAGAATATCTGCTGTTGAAAAAGTAAAATTAGTATCAACTTTTGCTCGTGCTGATTGATCTATAACAATAAGAGGTAAGACTAATTCTTTAAGTTCTAACTCATGCAAATAACGAGTATTAGGAACAAAATGGCAAGGTGCATCAATGTGCGTACCATATTGTCCTGGGAAGGTAAATTGTTGTGCAAAAAAACCATCTTGATAGTCAAATAAAGTTTTAAATTCAGCCGGATCGAACATAAAAAAGTGTGGTGAATCTTTATCAAATGGGTGTGTTAAATCTACCCACTCTTTTGTTTTTATGAGTGCTAATGCATTAAGTAATTCGTTATCCATAGATTTCCCCTGTTTTATGATAATTATATTTAAAACTACTTATGTGATGTTATTTTTTCATTAGTAATGAATAGTTGTTATTAATCCATATTTTATTTTGTTTTATTGCTATTTGCTGTAAAAAATAATAAACATAAAAATCAGATAAAAGAAAGAATCAGATCCTTAGTTATTATTGAGTTATTAATCTGACAGAGAAACCTGAAAAAGATAAGACAAATAAGGTATTAGATAGAGAGAAGGGTTATAAATAAAATCATTAGTCACTAAAATTATTTGATTAAAATTCAATAAGCGAAGCTTTATATAACATATATGGTACGTGACTTTTATATGCTACTTTTATAATAAGGGTATAAGCCACTTACATCATGAAAAAATTTATTATTATTTTTTGCCAAATAAATTTTCATATATCTCATCATTTTTAGTAAAAAACACTTTTTAGTCGATAAGAAATAAAAAAAAGTCCTTATTCTTGATAAAATTGAGCCAAAACAACGCGAATATTAGCGATTCTTATAACACTGAAGTCGTAATTAAATTTCAGAAAAATCCCCCAAAGTGTTTATTTTCTGATATGAATAGTAGGCTATGAAAAAAAGCAGTGTGGCTTATCACAAAAATCAAAACAAAGTCACATCAGAAATGAAAGTTAATTACACAACTGGGAGGACATGACTTTTCTATTAGGAAGGACCATGTTGTTACCGACACAAAGCCAAGGTCAGGAGTCTTATGAATCAACAATATTCAGCTATGCGTAGCAATGTCAGTATGCTTGGTAAGCTACTCGGAGACACAATTAAAGAAGCGTTAGGTGAAGAAATTTTAGATAAAGTGGAATCAATCCGTAAATTATCTAAATCATCTCGTGCTGGTAACGAAGTTCAGCGACAAAAGCTGTTATTAACGTTACAGAATCTCTCTAACGATGAATTATTACCTGTTGCTAGAGCATTTAATCAATTTCTGAATTTGACGAATGTGGCAGAGCAATACCATAGCATTTCGCCTCATGGTGAAGCGGCAAGTAATCCTGTGGCATTGGCAAAACTTATTACACGACTGAAAGATAAAAATTTTACTGATGAACAGTTAAAAGAAGCAGTAGGGCAAATTTCAATAGAACTTGTGTTAACCGCTCACCCAACAGAAATTGCGCGTCGCACACTGATTCATAAACTCGTTGAAGTAAATAGCTGTCTTTCTCAGCTTGACCATGATGATTTGGCGGATTACGAACGCACCAATATTATGCGTCGTTTGCGTCAATTAGTTGCGCAGTCTTGGCATACCGATGAAATTAGAAAAATTCGCCCAACGCCAATAGATGAAGCAAAATGGGGCTTTGCTGTTGTTGAAAATAGTTTATGGGAAGGTGTTCCGGCTTTCTTGCGTGAATTTAATGAACAATTAAAAGAATCTATTGATTACAACTTACCCGTAGAGGCTTCACCTGTTCGCTTTACTTCATGGATGGGAGGGGATCGCGATGGTAACCCAAATGTAACCGCTGAAATTACCCGCCATGCTTTATTGTTGAGTCGCTGGAAAGCCGCAGATCTGTTTTTAAATGATATTCAAGTGCTGGTTTCTGAACTTTCAATGACAGAAAGTACACCAGAGCTACGTGATTTAGCCGGAGGCACTGATGTTGCCGAGCCTTATCGCGAAATCGCAAAACAGCTACGAACTCGCTTGCAAGTCACTCGTGATTATCTTGAGCAACGTATTAAAGGCCAACAATCTTTGCCTCCGGAAGGTTTATTACTGGATAACGCAGAGCTTTGGGATCCACTTTATGCCTGTTATCAGTCCTTAAATCAGTGTGGTATGCGTATTATTGCTAACGGACAATTGTTAGATACATTACGTCGTATTCGCTGTTTTGGTTTACAACTGGTTAAGCTTGATATTCGCCAAGAAAGTACTAACCATACCGACGCATTATCTGAACTCACCCAATATTTAGAGTTAGGCGATTATGCAAGCTGGTCTGAAGAACAGAAACAGATGTTCTTATTAGAAGAATTAAATTCTAAGCGTCCACTTATTCCAACCGACTGGCAGCCAAGTGCAGCAACACAAGAGGTTTTTGAAACTTGTCGTGTTATTGCGCAATCACCAAAAGATTCTATTGCTTCTTATGTTATTTCAATGGCAAAAGTGCCTTCTGATGTATTAGCCGTAAAATTATTACTAAAAGAAGCTGGCGCTAATATTCGGTTACCTGTAGCCCCATTGTTTGAAACCTTAGAGGATTTAAATAACGCTGAAAGTGTGATGACCCGTTTGTTTGATATCCCTTGGTATCGCGACTTAATTGACGATAAACAAATGGTGATGATTGGTTACTCTGACTCTGCAAAAGATGCTGGCGTAATGGCGGCTTCATGGGCGCAATATAGAGCGCAAGATTCTCTGATTAAGCTATGTGAAAAATCAGGTGTTACACTCACACTATTTCATGGTCGTGGGGGCACAATTGGTCGTGGTGGTGCTCCAGCACATGCGGCGCTACTCTCTCAACCACCAGGAAGCTTAAAAGGTGGATTACGTGTTACCGAACAAGGTGAGATGATCCGCTTTAAATTTGGTTTACCACAAGTGACTATTAGCAGCTTGGCTCACTATGCTGGTGCTATTTTAGAGGCAAATTTATTGCCACCGCCAGAACCGAAAGCGCCTTGGATTGAGGTAATGGATTCTTTATCTGATGTTTCATGTGCTATGTATCGTGACTATGTAAGAGGACAAGCTGATTTTGTTCCTTACTTCCGAGCAGCAACGCCAGAAGGTGAATTAGGTAAATTACCACTGGGCTCTCGCCCAGCAAAACGTCGCCCTACTGGTGGTGTTGAAACATTACGCGCAATCCCGTGGATTTTTGCATGGACACAAAACCGCTTAATGTTACCAGCATGGCTTGGTGCCGGTGCGGCTCTTCAACATGAGATTGATAATGGTAAACAAGCAGTATTAGACGACATGTGCCAAAATTGGCCATTCTTTAATACGCGTATTGCGATGTTAGAAATGGTTTACGCTAAAGCAGATCTTTGGTTAGCTGAATATTACGACCAGCGTTTAGTTGAAGAACGTTTATGGCCATTAGGTTCCAAATTACGCCAGCAGCTTTCGGATGATATTAAGAGTGTACTCGCTATCTCTAAAGACGAGCACCTCATGGCGGGTTTACCTTGGGTTGCTGAATCTATTGCCCTGCGTAATGTGTATACTGATCCACTTAACGTACTTCAAGCTGAGTTATTACAACGTTCTCGTACTCATAGCGAGTCAGATCCTCGAATTGAGCAAGCGCTGATGGTAACAATTGCGGGTATTGCAGCAGGTATGCGTAATACAGGTTAGTTTCTAATATAATGATGCTTAAATAAAAGCAGCTCTTTTAAGAGCTGCTTTTATTATCGCGATGCGGTTGTGGTAGCTTTTATTTCTTTGCTTGCTCATAAGCCTCAATTGCTCTGATCCTTGCTTTAGCATGATCAACAATGGGAAAAGGATAGTCGATATTATTATCTGTTTTTGCAGCCCATTCGTGAGGGGTATGAATATAACGAATTGGTACATCAGCAAGTTCAGGTAACCAGTGGCGAATAAACTCACCATCAGCATCAAACTTACGGCCTTGTGTGGTGGGATTGAAAATACGAAAGTAAGGAACAGCATCTGTACCTGTTGATGCAGCCCACTGCCAGCCACCGTTATTTGCTGCAAAATCACCATCAATTAATTGCGACATAAAATAGCGCTCACCCCAGCGCCAATCAATCAGCAAATCTTTAACTAAAAAGCTGGCGGTTAACATACGTAAGCGATTATGCATCCATCCTGTTTGATTCAGCTGCCTCATTGCGGCATCGATAATTGGAAATCCTGTTAGGCCTTGAGTCCATGCTTTAAAATTATCGTTATCATTTAGCCAGCTAATTTTTTCTGTCCATATCTGAAAAGCGATATGTTTACATAAATTAGGGTTTGCAACGATAAGGTGCTGATAAAATTCTCGCCAAATCAGTTCGTTAAACCAGGTGAAAGCACCAGATGTGTTATTTTCCATAAAATCAGGTTCAGTTTGGTATAAACGATTAAAGCATTGGCGGACAGAGAGCAACCCAACGGCAAGATGGGGTGATAATTGGCTTGTTCCATCAACCGCTGGAATATCTCGCCATTTTGCATAATGGGGAATACTTTCATAACAGAATTTTTTTAAGCGCTTAAGTGCATCTTCTTCCGTAGGAATAAAAGAGGCAGTTGCTGAAGTTTCAATAGGGAATAAAGGGGCTTTTAGAGGTAATACCGCCTTTTGATTAGCCCTTATTTCAGGGATTGGTAACGAAGCATTATCTTGTGAAAAAAATAAGCGTAAAAATGCATTTTTAAAAGGGGTGAAAACTTTATACATTTCCCCTTGTTGTGTCACTACATTACCTGGCGGAATAAATACATGATCGTGATAAGAATAAATAGTGGTTTTATTCTCAAGTAATGCCATGACTTTTTTATCACGACGTTGTTCATTCAGCTCATATTGGTGATTAAAAAAAAGCGCCGTTACTTGATGCTGTTGGCAATATTGAGCAACAGAAATTGCTGCATCAGAATATGTGTCACTTATGATAACGGTGAGTACGATATTCAATTTAGCTAGCGATATTGAAAGGTTCAGTAGCGCATCATGAATAAACGCCTGATGTGATAAAGCCATATTATGTGCTTTCCACTGTTCAGGCGTAATAGTAAAGATCGCATGCACCAGCGCTTGTTTATCTTGGCAAGCATAAAAAAGAGCTTTGTTATCTGTCACTCTTAAATCATTGCGAAACCAAACCAAATGAACAGGCGCTGGGTACATGGTAACCTCTTTTTAGTCTAATTTAGGATGTTGGTCGATAAGTGCTTGGCGTTTTTTCTGTAATGTTTCAATTTCAGATTCGATATCTTCCACTCGTTGCTCAATATTATCATAGTGTTCAGAAAGAATTTCTTTTGCTTCTGATCTATCGGACGCCGCAGGTGTTGCACCACGTAACGGTTTATTTGCTGTTTCTGTCATTTTAATACCCGTAATTAAACCGACAATAGCTACAACCATCAGATAATATGCAGGCATATATAAATCACCTGTGGCTTCAACTAACCATGCAGCCGCTGTTGGTGTCGCACCGGCAATTAATACTGAAATATTAAATGCGATAGCTAATGCACTATAACGAATATGTGTTGGGAATATGGCGGGTAAAATTGATGCCATAACACCGGTAAAACAGTTGAGTAAAACGGCAATAATTAATAATCCTAAGAAAATTAAGCCAATTTCATCGCTGTTAATCATCATAAAGGCCGGGTAAGCCAAGACAAATAATCCGATACTACCAATAATAACAAAAGGCTTACGACCAATTTTATCGCTTAATAAACCAATTACAGGTTGGACAAATAGCATCCCCATCATAATCGCGATAATAATTAATACGCCGTGATCTGCTGAGTAATTAAGATTGTGAGATAAATAACTCGGCATATAAGTTAATAACATATAGTAAGTGACATTAGTTGCGATAACTAAACCGACACAAACAGATAAACTTTTCCAATATTTTGATGCGATTTCACGTAAAGAGACACGAGGTGGATTTTCGATAGATTTACGATCATCTTTATTCATCTCATCAATGTGTTGTTGGAATGCTGGCGTTTCTTCTAATGCATGACGCAGATATAAGCCAATAAGACCTAAAGGTAATGCTAAGAAGAACGGAATACGCCATCCCCATTCATGAAACGCAGTTTCACCCAAGGTTGTTGAAATTAATACAACGACACCTGCACCTAAAACAAAGCCGGCGATAGAACCAAAATCTAACCAACTTCCCATAAATCCACGTTTACGGTCTGGTGAATATTCTGCGACAAAAATAGCAGCACCTGAATATTCGCCACCTATTGAGAAACCTTGTGCTAATTTAGCGAGTAACAGCAAGATAGGTGCCCAGATACCAATGGTTTCATAAGAGGGTATCAGACCGATAGCAAAGGTACTTAGCGCCATAATAATGATGGTGACAGACAATACTTTTTGTCGACCAAATTTATCGCCTAACGTACCGAAAACAACACCACCTAATGGTCGTACGAGAAAGGGTACTGAGAAGGTGGCAAGTGCAGCAATCATCTGAACACCAGGTGATGCCCCAGGGAAAAAGACTTGTCCTAATACATAAGCAAGGAAACCATAAACACCAAAGTCGAACCACTCCATCGCATTACCTAATGCTGCAGCCGTGATTGCTTTTTTTAGTTTACTGTCATCTATGATTGTTATGTCGTTGATTTGTAATGGTTTGTTTCTTTTCTTCTTCATTTTCATATTAAGTGACCTTTATTAAGGTATTAGTCAATTCTTGTTATTCAATTAATTAAAAGAAATGAAGTTACTATTTGATAGCGAGAAGAGTGAGTGATAAAGATTCACTAAAAAACAGTCTACTTCTACATAGTTAAAAGAGTGATTTAAAGCTAATAGATAAGGAGATATTTATTGAGTATAGATGAGATTGACTGAAAGTTTAGGAAGTTTTTTGTGTTGTTTTGATATAACAAAACGTAGCCTCAAGATTAAAAATGTGATCTATAGCATAACGGAATTTGGCTTTTCTGTAAAATCGCAGAAGTTAATGCGTATTGATTGGCTTTAATTTAGTGTTTAATTTTGGTGTCTTTTTTTATGTAATGATATGTTTTTATTTGTATTTTATAGCAAGCTATTATTTAAGTTAATTTTTTGACGCAGGATAATCCATTTATATATGTATTATGCATAATAAAAGAAGTGATAGTTCTCATCGGTAATATACGGTAAAAATGCGTGATAGAGCGACTGTTAGCAAAATTAAAATGGCAATAATTTATTTTTATTTAGTGTTTCCTCGAATGATTAAAATAGATAAGTGGATAATAGAATAAATATCGCTATTCTTATTAACAAAGCGGTATAAAGAATAAGAATTACTGTGTATAAAAATAGAGATGCAGTTATACATTCTCAACTAAAGATATTAAAAATAATCATTTTATAAAACTAATAATTAACCACACATTTGTGCAGATTAACCCAGGTACCCCCAAATGAACATTAACCAACTGAGAAGCTTTGTTGAAGTCGTAAAGAATAACTTCAATATTACCAATGCTGCGGAGAAGTTATATACCTCTCAGCCTACAATCAGTAAACAGCTAAAAATATTAGAAGATGAGCTTAGTGTTTCTTTATTTGTACGTAAAAATAATAATCTATTGGCATTAAGTCCGATGGGAAAAGAAGTTCATAAAATTGCCTGCGATATTCTTGGGCAAGTGGATAAAATAAAAAGTATTGTTGCAGAAGAAGACCGTAATAAAAAAGTCGATTTGCATATAGCAACCACTCACACCCAAATTCGTTATTCACTTCCCAATGTAATAGATCATTTCCGCCGTTATTACCCTAATATTTCGCTACATTTTCATCAAGGGGCTCCAGCCCAATTAGCAGAAATGGTTAAAAACGGTGATGTCGATTTTGCTATCGCCACAGAATCTATGCATTTATATGAAGACTTGGTGACATTACCATGTTATCGCTGGACTCGTAGTTTATTAGTCCCCTATGACCATCCTTTAGCACAGTTAGCGAGTGGCGAGTTAGTTACGATAGAACAACTTGCACAATACCCACTTATTACTTATGTCTTTGGTTTTACCCGAGGTTCTAAATTAGACAAAGTATTTTATAAAAATAATCTGAAACCTAAAGTCGCGTTAACGGCAACAGATACTGAAATTATTAAATATTATGTAAAGCGTCATCTTGGTATTGGTGTGATAGCCACAGCGTCTTATGATGAAAAAGAAGATGGTGGTGCATTAAAATGTATTAATATTGATCATTTAGTCCAGCCAAGTTATACACATATTTGTTTGAGTAAACATACGCATATGAAAGATTATATGCATGAGTTTATTTCGTTATATGCTCCTCATATTGATAGAAACATTATTCAAATGCCAGAACAATGGGAAACACAATGGCATAGCAAAGAAGTCTATCAAAAGCTTCCTGATTTAAGTTCAGTGAGTTTAAATGGTAACTTTATCGAATAATTTATCTTAAAAATAAGAAAAGCCCGTTTTTTGCGGGGGCAAAAGCGGGCTTAGGGCAGAATTGAGTGTAATTAGCGAGTCAGAAGATTAACAAAAATCTGAGCACCAACTAATAAGCAATCATCATCAACAAAATAAGGATTAGCGTGCAGGTAGTTATTGATACCTTTCGCTTGATTACCGCTACCTAAAAAGAACATTGCACCTACTTTGTCTTTTGTCGCATTAACCATATAGCTAAAATCTTCACTACCTGTCATTGGTTTACCATTCGATTCAATATTCTCTTCAGGCAAGAAACGACGAGTAGCTTCCAGTAAACGCTGATAAGCCGTTGGGTGATTTACTACCGCAGGATAACCGGTTGCAGTTAACGTTGTTTTAAATCCACCAGCAGTACTACGCGCGACAATTTCTTCAAAACTTGTTTTGAGAATTTGGTTGGTATTTTCATCCATTGAACGAATGGTACCGCGAGCTTGTACGTGATCTGCTAATGCATTAGGGATCGTTCCGCCATTGATCATGCCACAGCCAAAGACTGCTGGGCTAAATGGATCTGTTTTTTTCGCGACAACGTAATCCATATAATCAATCAAACGTGTTGCTTCACGAATAGCATCTAAACCTTTATGCGGTGTTGAACCATGCGCTGAAACACCGTACACATCTAATGTCCACGCTGAACCATAAGATGACATCACTCCATCATTGAAACGGACACAACCTGTTTCGATGGCAGCATCATTATGAAGTGCGTAAGTTTCATCAACGCCCTCCATACAACCTAGTTCAACCATTTTATCGGCACCAGGAATACGCATATCTTCTTCAGCCATTTGGAAAATAAAGCGTACATTAGCGCTCATTTCTTCACGGTTTTCTGCAAGGTATTTGGCACTGGTTAATGCGATAGTCATGTGTGTATCGTGACCACAGTTATGCGCACAACCTTGATGAACAGAACTATGTTCATTGTTGGTTAAATCAGGCATTTCTAATCCGTCCATATCAGCACGGATTGCAATTAATGGAAATTCTGAATTAACGATTAAATCTGCAGTAAATCCAGTATAGCCTTCAAACGTTTTAATTTGATAACCAAAACCTTCCATTAATTCACGACAATATTTAGATGTCTTATATTCTTCACCAGATAGTTCAGGTATTTTATGAAGATCTTGTCGTGTTTTTTTACTAAAGTCATTTAATTGAAATAGTTTTTCGCTGACGTTATATAAATTATTCACTAAATTACTCCCTGGATACTAAAACCAATTTGAGCGACGATAGATGCCCCAAAGAAACAGCAGGTTGAAACAATCATGAAAATAAGAATAACTTTCCATGACATTTTTTTAAGTTCTTCTAATTGACCACCAACAGATAAACCTGCAAATGCTAATAACGGTACACAACAAGATAAGAAAGAAACTTTACCAATAGAATTAATAAAGAAATCTCTTACCGGTGTTTCTGGTAAACAAATAATAATTCCGATAATAGTTGCATAAGCAAATGTCGGTAAAGATGATGGTAAATAATTTTTTGCAATGAGAGAAATAAATACCACTAATGACATAGCAATAAAGCTATCCCACATTGCATAAAGAGCGATCCCTGATGTTAGCGTTTGAGTAAACATTGCCAGTAAAATAGCAACGAATACGAATTTCATATCTATAATTATATTTTTCATGCTTTCTCACCTCTGGTACAAATCTTATAAATTTTTTCTGAGAGAGGTAAACCTAAATAAGTTAATGAGAGTGCACCTAATGCTGAAGATAATAAATTTGATGCAGCTGCAACACTGAGAACTTGTTGTGCTAATGCTTCATCAAGGCCATTAATTAATGCGCCTGATGCGGCACTTAACATTGAGCCTGAACCCACACCTGAACCTGCTGCAAGTGCTAATGGATGTAATCCGGTTAATGGTGCAATACTACCTAATACGCTGAACCATAATGTACCGATAACAGAACCACATAAATAAATGGCTAATACACCAATATATTCTTGTGAACCAGTACCAAATTTGCCTTGAATAACAGCAATAGAAGGTTCACGACTAATAGATGAACAAGCACCAATAGCACGACGACCAAATCCAAATTTAATGGCTAATGGAACGGCTATTAATATAGGTAATAAGTTTCCGAGTTCCTGAACAAATAAAGGAATGCCGACACTTAAAATCATTTTAATATTAGGAACAATCATTCCTGCATATTGCGTACCTAAAATAAGTAGGCTGAAACCTACCATTTTACCGCAGAAGCCTTCTTCTTTTTCTGTAAATAATTTACCCCATACTTTAATTTTTTTACGGGTAAATCCAGCAGATATACACATACCAATAATTACAGCAAATAACATTGGTAGAATAGGTATTACTGCAATGCCAATCTTAATTTCTTTTTTACCAATCACATATTGTGAGATAAATATTAAGAAAAGGACTGCCAGAATACTAATAAAGAAAACCTTTATTGGACTTCTACTTTTGTCCATCCGTTAATCTCCGTGGAAAAATAAACAGGCTCTATTTTAGAAGAGAAAAAGCAAAAGGTAGCGTGACCAATGTCATGTTTATTTCATACCTCTTTTTCATGGGGTATGAAATAATATAATGATGATAATTTTATTAACAAATTAGGTTAAGTTAAATTATTCAGTAAAGACAAGTAGTAAGGCTGAAATGAGTCAGCTTAATTGTTAATAAAGATAAGATGAGAGAAATTATTAATTAAAAATTATTTTAAATATTAAAATAAACCTATAAGGTTGTTTTGTCTAGCGTTGGATTATATTAATACGTTATTAATGCGATATATTCTTATTTGGTGCGATGTTTCATTATTCTATCATAATTCTAATGAATGGATTTATTTATTAGATTTTCTTTATAAACATTTTACTGCCTAATTATCACTCTACAGTGACATTATTGTGATAGGTGTTATTCTTTATATTTGAGTTAGTAACAAAATTTTCTCTGTAAGCTGTCTCAAGAAAAAGAGTCTTTATCTTGAGCGAATAAAAGAGTAGGCAGTAAGCAGAGGCGTGAATGTAGACCCAGAATAAAAGGAAAACTACCTCTATGAGTAAGCAAACAGTTGCAACCTATATTGCTAAAGTGCTTCATAATGCGGGTGTTAAACGTATTTGGGGTGTAACAGGTGATTCACTCAATGGGTTGAGTGATAGCTTGCGAAAAATGGGAACTATTGAATGGATGGGGACGCGTCATGAAGAGGTTGCGGCTTTTGCTGCCGGCGCTGAAGCCGCAATAAATGGTGAGCTTGCAGTATGTGCTGGTTCTTGTGGGCCGGGAAATTTACATCTTATTAATGGACTTTTTGATTGTCACCGTAACCATGTTCCTGTATTGGCTATTGCGGCACATATTCCTTCTGCTGAAATTGGTAGTAATTATTTTCAAGAAACACATCCCCAAGAGCTATTTCGTGAATGTAGCCACTATTGTGAGCTAGTTTCGAACCCTGAACAAATTCCCCAAATCTTGGCTATCGCAATGCGTACCGCGATTTTAAAAAAGGGTGTTGCTGTTGTGGTATTACCTGGTGATGTCGCATTAAAACCTGCGCCAGAAGATGCTAGTGAGAACTGGTATCCGTTACAACAACCCCTTATCATGCCAAATCGTTTTGAAATCGAAAAGTTATCAGACGCGTTAAATAGTGCCAAGAATATTACGCTAATGTGTGGTGCCGGTTGTGAACTAGCACACGATGAAGTCGTGAAACTTGCACAAACATTAAAAGCGCCCGTTGTACATGCATTACGAGGGAAAGAATATATTGAGTGGAAAAATCCTTACAGTGTAGGTATGACTGGACTGATTGGTTTTTCATCAGGCTATCATGCAATGGAGAATGCCGATACTTTAGTGTTATTAGGCACCCAGTTTCCTTATCGTCCTTTTTATCCTTCAAAAGCAAAAATTATTCAGGTTGATATTAATCCAAGTAGTATTGGCTCACATTGTCATGTTGATATGGCAATGGTGGGTGATATCAAAGCGACGCTTAATGCATTACAACCTCGCCTAACAGAGAGAAGTGATACAACGCATCTTGATGCATCGCTAAAGCATTATGCAAAAGCACGCCAAGATTTAGATGCACTGGCTCAACCAAGTGAACGTGAGCTTATTCATCCACAATATCTTGCTCGCCAATTAAGTGAACTTGCTGATGATAATGCCATTTTTACTTGTGATGTTGGCACGCCAACTGTGTGGGCAGCACGTTATGTTGCTATGAATGGAAAACGTCGTTTATTAGGCTCATTTAATCACGGCTCGATGGCAAACGCGATGGCTCAAGCAATAGGTGCTCAGGCATTAGATAGAAAACGCCAAGTGATTGCGATGTGTGGTGATGGTGGATTTACCATGTTGATGGGTGACTTTATCTCACTCGCACAAATGAATTTACCTGTAAAAGTGATTATTTTTAATAACAGCGTATTGGGCTTTGTGGCCATGGAAATGAAAGCCGGTGGCTATTTAACAGACGGTACTGATTTACATAATCCTGATTTTGCAGCAATTGCGAATGCATCGGGTATTAAAGGTATTCGTGTTGAACAAGGTGAAGATTTGGATAAAGCGCTAAAAGAAGCCTTAGCGCATGATGGCCCTGTGATTGTTGATGTCGTGACGGCAAAACAAGAGCTTTCTATGCCCCCTGAAATTAAATTTGAACAAGCTAAAGGCTTTAGTCTTTATATGATGAAAGCCATTATTAATGGTAGAGGTGATGAAATTGTACAGCTCGCCAAAACCAATTGGCTGCGTTAGTGACTAAAACTATGCTCGTCATACTTCAAGTTGCAGGAGATTGACTACGTTCAGCTAGTCGCCTACCTGCAACTCGAATTATTTAGAGTATAAATTGAAGATAAAATAACCTTATTAACATAAATCGATAGGGTTATTTTTTTATCATTGAGCTTTTGCTGTTAAACAGAAGTTTTCAATTAATTGCCCCATTAATTCACGAGTAGGCTCGATAAATGCCATATCAATAAATTCATCGGGCTGATGTGCTTGCTCAATAGAACCAGGGCCGAGTACCAAAGTAGGGCA
Source organism: Proteus hauseri (assembly GCF_004116975.1). Taxonomy (NCBI): domain Bacteria; kingdom Pseudomonadati; phylum Pseudomonadota; class Gammaproteobacteria; order Enterobacterales; family Morganellaceae; genus Proteus; species Proteus hauseri. The sequence continues at coordinate 1,677,375 of NZ_CP026364.1, forward strand.
TAAATCTTGAATAAACGGTGCTTCGGTACAGTAATTCACGGTTTGCGCTTTCTCACCTAATAGCTTTTCAATCACCGTGACCATTCTATGATCAGTTGGGCATTCATAACCTGGAATCGGCTCATGTAACGCTTCAACACTTAAACGACCCGGCCAGCGCGCTTTAACAGGGGCAAGTGTTTCATGCAGTAAATCATCCAAATCTTGCAGTGTTAATCCCGGTAATGGGCGAATATCCATATGTAATTCGCAGCAAGCACAAATTCGATTTGCAGCATCACCACCATTAATATAACCAAAATTCATGGTTGGATAAGGAATGACAAATGCTGGGTTGTTATAGCGATTTTTTAAGGTATCGCGAAGTGTACTCAAATGTGTAATAGATTCATGCATTAACTCTATCGCATTCACCCCTTTTTCTGGATCGCTAGAGTGCCCTGATTGCCCTGTAATACGTATCGCATTTGATAAATGCCCTTTATGAGCACGTATTGGCTTTAATGAGGTTGGTTCGCCAATAATGGCAAAATCTGGGCGAATTGTTGTATGCGCGGCGAAATAACGAGCTCCTGCCATTGAGGTTTCTTCATCCGCAGTCGCTAGAATATAGAGTGGATGTGCGAGTTTTTCAGTATCAATATCGCGTAACGCATCAATAATAAAGGCAAAAAAGCCTTTCATATCCGCTGTGCCTAAGCCATATAACTTGCCTGCTTTTTCGGTCAGCGTGAAAGGATCTTGTGTCCATCGCCCTTCATCAAAAGGTACGGTGTCGGTATGACCACAAAGTAATAATCCACCATTTCCCGTTCCTAATGTTGCTAAAAGGTTAAATTTACCTCTTGTTTCAGGGACTGGCTGAATTTCGATAGAAAAACCTAATGTTTCCAACCAATTAGCTAGTAAGTTTATCAGTGCTTCATTGCTTTGATCGGTTTTTGCATCAGTCGCACTGATCGATGGCGTTGCAATTAATTGACGATAAAGCTCAATAAATGTAGGTAATTTAATATTCACTGTTGACAGCCTTTCTTCATAATAGTATCAATATTCATGCACTTTTTTTGAATAAAAATACATTAATCGGTTTATGTTCATAGTACAAGGTAAGAATGACATGTTAAATACCCTGATTGTAGGAGCAAGTGGTTACACTGGCGCTGAGTTAGCGGCATATCTCCAGCGCCATCCTCATGTGAATCTGAGCAGACTTACGGTTTCAGCACAGAGCGCGGATGCTGGTAAATGTTTTTCTCAACTTTATCCCCAGTACAGAGGTTTAGTTGATTTACCTTTAGAGCCAATGGTGGATGTTGCAAAGGCTGCCGAAGGTATTGATATCGTTTTTTTAGCCACAGCACATGAAGTTAGCCATGACATCGCACCTATTTTCTTAGCACAAGGTTGCGTGGTGTTTGATTTGTCTGGTGCCTACAGAGTACAAAATAAGCATTTTTATCAACAATACTATGGATTTGAGCATAAGAATACTGATTGGTTATCTCAGGCAGTTTATGGATTAGCTGAATGGAATGCTGACATTATCAGCCAAGCTCAATTAATTGCGGTACCAGGATGTTATCCAACAGTTTCTCAGCTTTCACTTAAACCGTTAATTGAAGCAGGATTATTAGATACCGCACAGTGGCCAGTGATTAATGCTACCAGTGGTGTGAGTGGCGCGGGCAGAAAAGCGTCATTAACCAGTAGTTTCTGTGAAGTGAGTTTACAACCTTATGGCGTGTTTACACATCGTCATCAACCTGAAATTGCGACTCATCTTGGTATTGATGTCATTTTTACACCGCATTTAGGTAATTTTGCCCGAGGCATTTTGGCAACGATTACCTGTAAGTTAAAAGCGGGTGTAACAGAAGATGATGTTAGACAAGCTTTTGAAGAAGCTTATTTAGATAAACCACTAGTACGTGTTTATGAATCGGGGTTTCCAGCATTAAAAGCCGTTGTAGGCACGGCTTTTTGCGATATTGGTTTTGCTCAACAAGGTGAACATCTGATAGTGGTTGGTGTTGAAGATAATTTGTTGAAAGGTGCGGCAGCTCAAGCTGTTCAATGTATGAATATTCGGTTTGGTTTCGCTGAAACCGAATCACTTATTTAAATAATGAGTAGGAACGTTTCATGGAACCATTAATTGTCAAACTGGGTGGTGTGTTACTTGATAGTGAAGAAGCTCTAACGCGTTTTTTCGGTGCATTACAACAATATCGTTCAACTCATTCTCGACCTTTAGTCATTGTTCATGGCGGTGGTTGTTTAGTCGATGATTTGATGAATAAGTTGCAGTTACCCGTAGTGAAAAAACAAGGGTTACGGGTTACTCCTGCTGATCAAATAGACATTATCACTGGGGCTTTAGCAGGAAGTGCAAATAAAACCTTGCTGTCATGGGCAACGCGGTTTGGTCTTAATGGTGTGGGACTTTCGTTGGGTGATGGTCAATCAGCAACGGTTACCCAAATAAATGAAGAATTAGGACATGTAGGGTGTGCAAAACCAGGTTCTCCTGAGTTGCTGACCTTATTACTCAATGCAGGGTATCTGCCAATTATCAGCTCTATTGGTATGACTGAACAAGGTGAGTTGATGAATGTAAATGCCGACCAAGCGGCAACAGCAATTGCACAAACATTAGGTGCTGATTTGGTTTTATTGTCTGATGTGAGCGGGATTTTAGATGGTAAAGGACAAAAAATTGCTGATATCTCTGCGCAGAAAGCACAAGCATTAATCGACCAAGGCATTATCACCGACGGTATGATTGTAAAAGTGAATGCGGCACTAGAGGCAGCGAAAACACTGGGTAGACCTGTTGATATTGCAAGTTGGCGTCACGCTGAAAAATTAACAGCGCTGTTTAATGGTATTGCCGTAGGCACACGCATTTTAGCTTAATCATTATTACGTTAATCACTTATCAATATATTGATAGTTGGCAGAATTAAAACAAATCGAGAATTGAAGGTTATCACTATGACTAAAGGTATTAAAAAAATTGTATTGGCATACTCTGGCGGGCTTGATACTTCGGCTATTATTCCTTGGCTAAAAGAGCACTATGATAACTGTGAAGTTGTCGCTTTTGTTGCTGATGTCGGGCAAAGCCGAGATGATTTAGAAGGCGTAGAGCAAAAAGCGCTGAATTCTGGTGCGAGTGAGTGTCATGTTATCGATTTACGTGAAGAATTTATCAAAGATTACGTTTATCCCGTTTTAAAAACAGGTGCGTTATATGAAGGTAGCTATTTATTAGGTACGTCAATGGCTCGCCCTGTTATTGCAAAGGCTCAAGTTGAACTTGCTTTAAAATTAGGCGCTGATGCTGTAGCTCATGGGGCGACAGGTAAAGGTAATGATCAGGTTCGTTTTGAAAGTACTTATGCCGCTTTAGCGCCACAATTAAAAGTGGTTGCACCTTGGAGAGAGTGGGATTTACGTTCTCGTGAAGCACTACTGGATTATTTAAAAGTACGTAATATCCCAACGACGGCAACACTAGAAAAAATTTATAGTCGTGATGAAAACGCATGGCATATATCTACCGAAGGTGGTGTATTAGAAAGTCCTTGGAATGCGTCAAACGAAGATTGTTGGGCATGGACAGTTGATCCTAAAAAAGCACCTGATGTACCAGAATTAGTTACTGTGACAGTAAAAGCAGGGGAAGTAATTGCTGTTAATGGTAAAGCACAATCTCCTTTTGAGTGCTTAGATACATTGAATGCGTTGGGTGTAAAACACGGTATTGGACGTATTGATATTGTTGAAAACCGTTTAGTGGGAATGAAATCTCGTGGTTGTTATGAAACTCCGGGGGGCACCATTATGATGGCGGCACTTCGTGGTGTTGAGCAGTTAGTGCTTGATAGAGATGCATTTAAATGGCGTCAGCAGTTAGGTTTAGAGATGTCTTATGTCGCTTATGATGGCCGTTGGTTTACACCAATTCGCGCATCACTTCAGGCTGCAGCAGAATCTTTGGCTCATGATGTTAATGGTGAAGTAGTGTTAGAACTTTACAAAGGCCATGTAAATGCAATTCAGAAAAAATCAGAAAATAGTTTATATTCTGAAGAGTTTGCAACATTTGGTGAAGATGAAGTTTACGACCATAGCCATGCTGAAGGGTTTATCCGTTTATATTCACTGCCATCACGTATTCGGGCATTAAGTAAAAAATAAGGTCAATTTATAGAGTGATGCTGTTTAGGGTGTCACTCTACACTCTTTTTTATCATATAGAATAAATACAGGAATCGATTATGGCACTCTGGGGCGGACGTTTTAGTCAGGAAGCTGATCAACGGTTTAAACAATTCAATGATTCACTGCGGTTTGATTTCCGATTAGCGCAACAGGATATTTTTGGCTCTGTAGCATGGTCTAAAGCGTTGGTTACCGTGGGTGTATTATCACAAGACGAACAAGCACAGCTTGAACAAGCGTTAAATGAATTATCTGAAGAAGTTATTGCTAATCCACAATCTATTTTACAAAGCGATGCTGAAGATATTCATAGTTGGGTTGAAAGTAAACTTATTGCCAAAGTAGGTGATTTAGGTAAAAAACTGCATACAGGGCGTAGCCGTAACGATCAGGTTGCAACAGATTTAAAGCTCTGGTGCAAACAAGAAGTCGCATATCTTCGTGAGGCGATAGTTGAATTACAAAAAGCATTAGTTATCACCGCAGAAAAAAATCAAGATGCTGTAATGCCGGGTTATACACATTTACAACGCGCTCAGCCAGTGACTTTTGCGCATTGGTGTTTAGCCTATAATGAAATGCTGGCCAGAGACGAAAGTCGTTTAGCTGACGCATTTAAGCGTTTAGATGTGAGCCCACTTGGTTGTGGTGCATTAGCCGGTACTGCCTATGATATTGACCGTGAGCAACTTGCCGATTGGCTAGGTTTTGCCAGTGCAACCAATAATAGCTTAGATAGTGTCTCTGATAGAGACCATGTATTAGAGATCTTATCAGCCGCCGCAATTGGTATGGTGCATTTATCGCGTTTTGCGGAAGATTTAATTTTCTTTAATAGTGGTGAAGCGGGTTTTATTGAGCTTTCAGATAAAGTGACTTCTGGCTCTTCGTTAATGCCACAAAAGAAAAATCCTGATGCATTAGAATTAATTCGTGGCAAATGTGGGCGTGTCCAAGGCGCATTAACTGGCATGATGATGACTTTAAAGGGATTACCTCTTGCTTATAATAAAGATATGCAAGAAGACAAAGAAGGTTTATTTGATGCCGTTGATAGTTGGGCAGATTGCTTACATATGGCAACATTAGTGCTTGATGGTATTCAAATTCGTCGCCCTCGTTGTGAAGAGGCAGCAAAACAAGGTTATGCTAATGCAACAGAGCTTGCGGATTATTTAGTTGCTAAAGGTGTACCATTTCGTGAGGCTCACCATATTGTCGGTGAAGCAGTAGTGAGTGCTATTGAACAAGGTAAAGCCCTTGAAGAGTTAGCATTATCTGAACTGCAAATGTTTAGTGAAAAAATTGCTATCGATGTTTACGATATTCTATCGCTCCAATCTTGTTTAGATAAACGACTGGCAAAAGGTGGCGTATCTCAAAAACAAGTGACTTATGCGTTAGCAATGGCTAAAGAACGTTTAAGTATGGATAAGTAGCTTCTTATGCTTTTCTTATAATAGGATATTGTCTTTACCGAAGAGCAGGGTGTATACACCCTGTTTTTTTATACGAGATTGCCGATATTAATAAATGTGATTAATTTAGCCGTTCTTATTAATTAAGAATAAAGATAAAAATAAGTGCTAAATAACGCTCAATTGATAGAAAAATTTATCAGTTGTTATATTATCTATAGATATTAACTATCAGCAATAACTGTGGGATCTGCAATGAATATCCGAGATTTGGAATATCTGGTAGCTCTAGCTGAGCATAAACATTTTCGTCGTGCGGCAGACTCTTGCCATGTAAGCCAACCCACGTTGAGTGGACAAATTCGTAAGCTTGAAGATGAGCTGGGTGTGATGTTACTTGAAAGAACAAGCCGTAAGGTGTTGTTTACTCAACAAGGTTTATTGCTGGTGGATCAAGCTAAAACAGTTCTGCGTGAAGTGAAAGTGTTACAAGAAATGGCTTCATTACAGGGCGAAAGTATGTCAGGACCTTTGCATATTGGGCTTATTCCTACCGTTGGGCCTTATTTATTGCCTCATATTATTCCTCAATTACACCAAAGCTATCCTAAGTTGGAGATGTATCTCCATGAAGCACAAACACAGCATTTATTAGCACAGTTAGATAGTGGAAAACTCGATTGTGCTATTTTAGCGATGGTAAAAGAGAGTGCACCTTTTATTGAAGTGCCGTTATTTGAAGAGCCAATGAAGTTGGCTATTTATGAAGGACATCCTTGGCATGATCGTCACTCAGTTCCAATGGGTGATCTTGCGGGTCAGCGTTTACTGATGCTAGAAGATGGTCACTGTTTACGTGATCAAGCTTTGGGCTTTTGTTTTCAAGCAGGTGCCAAAGAAGATACCCATTTCAGAGCAACGAGTTTAGAAACGTTACGTAATATGGTTGCAGCAGGTAGCGGAATTACATTATTACCAGATTTAGCGGTACCTTCAGAGCAAAAACGAGATGGTGTTTGTTATTTAGATTGCACAGACCCATTGCCATCACGTTCTATTATTTTGGTTTATCGTCCCGGATCGCCTTTGCGTAATCGCTATGAACAATTAGCTGAGACAATCCGAGAACATATGACTGCGTACTATGCGTCTAAATAAGGCACATTAAAATAAGCGATTTAAACCATTTAATGCCGCAACACGATAAGCTTCGGCCATTGTTGGATAGTTGAAGGTAGTATTAACGAAGTATTCGATAGTATTGCCTTCACCTTTTTGTTCCATAATGGCTTGCCCAATATGAATAATCTCAGCTGCACGCTCACCAAAACAGTGAATACCTAAAATCTGCTTTGTTTCTCGATGAAAGAGAATTTTTAAACTTCCGACATTCATCCCCGCAATTTGAGCTCGTGCTAGATGTTTAAATTGAGAACGACCAACCTCATACGGAATTTTCATTGCCGTAAGTTGTTGCTCAGTTTTTCCAACAGAACTAATTTCAGGTATGGTATAAATACCTGTTGGAATATCTTCAATCAGGTGTGTCTCTGTTTTTCCAGTGGTAATGGCTTGTGCTGCAATACGACCTTGATCGTATGCTGCGGACGCTAAACTTGGATAGCCAATCACATCGCCCACAGCGTAGATATGCTCACAGCTAGTTTGATAATGAGTGTTGATAGAAACTAATCCACGGCTATCTGTTTTAATTCCTACATTTTCTAAGCCAAGGGTATCTGTATTACCTGTTCGGCCATTCGCATAAAGTAAGCAATCTGCTTTTACTTTTTTACCTGATTTAAGGTGAACAATAACACCATTTTCAACACCTTCAATGGTTTCATACTCTTCGTTGTGGCGAATAACAATGCCGTTATTCCAAAAGTGGTATGAAAGCGCATCTGACATTTCCTGATCAAGAAAAGATAACAAATGGTCACGAGTATTGATTAAATCGACTTTTACTCTCAGTCCTCTAAATATAGAAGCGTACTCACAGCCAATTACACCTGCACCATAAATAATGACATGACGAGGTTCATGTTCAAGATCGAGTATGGTGTCACTGTTATAAATACGAGAGTGAGAGAAATCCACATCAGGTGGACAGTAAGGGCGAGAACCTGTTGCAATAATAAAGTTGTCTGCTGAAAGAATATCACAAGTCCCATCAGGGTAACGGACACTGACTCTATGCTCGTCAATAAACGCGGCTTCGCCAGAATACATGGTACAACTATTGCGCTCATAAAAACCTTGGCGCATTTTAGTTTGTTGGCGGATCACTGTACTAGCTTGGCTGAGTATTTGAGAGAAAGAGGAGTTAATAAGATGAGATTGGTCACTATAAAGTGGATTTTGATTAAATTCGATAATCCGGCTAACAGCATGACGTAACGCTTTTGATGGGATAGTTCCCCAGTGGGTACAACCACCACCGACTTTATTGTAGCGTTCGATAACAGCGACGCGTTTTCCTTGTTTCACAAGTCCCATGGCCGCGCCTTCACCGCCAGGACCTGAACCGATTACAATTGCATCGAAATGAGAATGTTGCATAGGAAGAGACCTGTTTTATACAAACCGACAACGACATATTAACATTAGAATGATTAATAGCCCAATTGACATTAAGGGCATTAGTCACAGTTTATTTAAGTTTTTATGAGAATGTGTCTTTTGGGATGATTGGACGCACTGATTTTTTTACAAAGTTTGATATATTGATAATAAACCAAATTAGGATTATCAGGATTTCTGTGAGTAATAATATTGGCATCAGAGCTAAACAAAAAGAAAAGACCCGTCGTTCTTTAATCGAAGCTGCATTTAGTCAACTGAGTGCAGAGCGTAGTTTCACTAGTCTAAGTTTACGAGAAGTTGCTAGGGAAGCGGGTATTGCGCCAACTTCATTCTATCGTCATTTCAAAGACGTTGATGAATTAGGCCTTACAATGGTCGATGAAAGTGGACTGATGCTACGCCAATTAATGCGACAAGCACGGCAGCGTATTGCTAAAGGTGGCAGTGTTATCAGAACATCAGTTGCGACTTTTATGGAATTTATTGGTAATAACCCTAATGCGTTTCGATTATTGTTGCGCGAGCGTTCAGGAACTTCTGCTGAATTTCGTGCCGCTGTCGCACGAGAGATCCAACATTTTATTGCAGAACTGGCAGACTATCTTGAACAAGAAAGTAGCATGCCTCGTTACTTCACAGAAATGCAGTCTGAAGCAATGGTCACTATTGTATTTAGTGCAGGCGCAGAAGCACTAGATATTGATATTGAAAAACGTCAAAAATTAGAAGAAAGATTAGTATTACAACTGCGTATGATTGCCAAAGGCGCTTATTATTGGTATCGACGCGACCAAGAAACGGAAACACCCTTACAAAATAACCCCGATACAAAGAAAAAAACGCATCTGAAAGGAGACAAATGATGGAACAAAATCGCTGTGAAAAAAGCACGCTATTACTTGCCGCAGTCATTGGTGTCGCTTTACATGGTACTTATTCGACTTTATTTAACTCGCTGGTTGAATGGTCAATTTTTCCAATATTAAGCTTAGTGTTAGCAGTTTATTGTTTGCACCAACGTTATTTACATCAGCCAATGACTGATGGAATGCCAAAACTGATATTCTCATTCTTTTTACTGGGATTCTTTGGTTACAACGCTTATATAAGAATGGGTAATCCTGAAATGGGATCGAACTTCTTCTCTTCTGTGGCTATTGTTGTGGTGGCATTGTGGATTTATCGTCAAGTCAAACAACGCCAGCGCTTACGAGTGCAAGCTGAAGAAGCTGAAAGAGCTTCACAGGCCGAGCAGTACTAGTCTGTACTTAGCTCTTTGTTATAAATAAACACAGCGAAATTTTGACACCAGCAAGTTATCTTGCTGGTGTTTTTGTTTAAATCGATATTATAAGAGGATCTTTTACTATAACTGGCAAAATAAGCAGTTATCTTTTCTCTAATAGAACACCACATTCCATATGATGGGTATATGGAAACTGATCAAATAACGCTAATTTACTGATTTTATGTGTTTTAATCAGTGTTTCTAAATTTTGACAAAGTGTTTCTGGGTTACAAGAAATATATAAAATACTCGGGTAATTTTTAACCAACTCAACAGTTTTCTCATCTAAACCACTGCGAGGTGGATCAACGAAAATGGTTTCACACTGATAATCTGTTAAATCAATACCTTCTAACCGTCTAAATTGGCGTACGCCATTCATTGCTTGAGTAAAATCTTCTGCAGACATACGAATAATTTTTACATTATCGATATGGTTCATTGCAATATTGTATTGAGCTGCATTAACAGATGGCTTTGCAATTTCTGTCGCTAATACACGATCAAAATTGCGAGCAAGGGCTAATGAAAAATTACCGTTACCACAATAAAGTTCGAGTAAGTCGCCGTTTGCGCCTTCTGTCACGCTTAATGCCCATTCCAACATTTTAATATTGACCTGTGCATTAGGCTGCGTGAAACTATTTTCTACTTGGCGATAAATCATCTCTTTGCCAGCAACTGGCAGAACTTCATCAATAAAATCATTATCAAGCATTATCTTAGTTTTAGAAGCTCGGCCAATTAATTGCACATCAAAACCTTGTGAAATTAATACTTGGCGTAATTCACTTGCCGCTTGTTGCCAACTCTGATCAAGTTTTTTGTGATATAGCATCGAGACAATAATTTTATTACTCAAGGTAGAAAGATAATCAATTTGAAATAATTTATGTCTGAGGAGTGGCTTATCTGCTATTTCTGCTAATAACGCGACCATCATTTGATTAATAAGCTGACTTGCAACAGGAAATTGATCAACACGAATACGCTGCTTTGTCTCTTGATCAAACATAATATGATAAAGAGAATCTTGTTCATGCCAAATACGGAATTCAGCACGCATGCGATAATGCTGTTCTGGTGATGAAAAAACTTCAGGTTCTGGCGCATTAAATGACGCCATCATCGTTTTTAATCGTTGTGTTTTTTCATTCAGTTGAGACTGATAAGTTTCCGTTGGTAATAAATTCTGCATGATAATCAGGCCTTGTTTTTGGCAGTAATAAAGTTAAGCGAGCGAAATTGTAGAGATCCTCATGGAGATGTCCAGTTTTCTTCATGTTCAATTTCTGGACTCAACAGATTTGAAATCGTAGCATGTTAGCTGGTCTCCTTATAGGAGTGAAAAGGGAATCTGGTGCAAAGCCAGAACTGACGCGCAGCGGTAATAGGTTTAAGTAATAAAAGACACTGCATGTATGCACTTATTTCTTATATAGGTAATAAGTGATGTGGGAAGTCATTGCCTAAAATAGATAACAAATCTATTTAGCCTACAGTCCGAATACCTGCCAAAGACTTGTCGCATCTTAAATTAAGTACGCGCATTACTTAATTTTTGCGGCATCCTGCTACTTATCTTCTGTTGGATGCAGATTTTCATGAATAATAAAAAAGTGTGGTTTATTTCAAGTGTTGCTTTAGCGGTAATGGCGAGTAGTTCAAATGTATTGGCTGATGATAAAGAGAAACTCAGTGTTACAGCAAATCGGTTTCAAGAACCCGCTTCTTCTATTTTAGCGCCTATGACAGTGGTTGAGCGTGAGCAAATTGAACGTTGGCAAAGTAATAGTGTACTTGATGTTTTACGAAGAATGCCTGGTATTGATGTCTATCAAAATGGTGGAGTAGGGCAGTTGAGTGCTGTATTTGTACGGGGTAGTGAATCTCGACATGTCCTTATTTTAGTTGATGGTGTGCGTTTAAATCAGGCTAATATCTCAGGAAGTTCTGATATCAGTCAAATACCACTTTCTCTTGTTCAGCGAATTGAATATATAAGAGGGCCTCGTTCTTCTGTTTATGGTTCTGATGCCATTGGTGGGGTAATTAATATTCTTACAGAAAGAGAAAACGAAGGTGGCACACTTAATGCCACAATAGGTTCTCATGGTTATCAAGAATATGATGGTTCGGTCAAACACAAAGTTGGTGACAAAACGACATTAACAGCAGCAGGTAGTTATCTTTATACCAAAGGCTATGATGTAGAAGCGAATGGTAATACAGGAGGGCATCCTCAACCTGATCGTGATGGCTTTATGAATAAATCGCTGTGGTTAGGTGTTAATCACGATATAAATGATAATGTTTCTTTATTTGCACGGGCTTATGGTTTTGATAATCGTACTGCTTACGATGCTTATTATGATAGCTATAATGATACAACGGTAGACACTCGCCAGCTTTTTAGTCGCACTTATGATGGTGGTGTGAAGTTTAACCATGAAAACTACTCTTCTTATTTAAATACTAGTTATAACTACACCAAAGATTATGATTACGATCCGCGTTATGGTCGTTATGGTAAAGGAAGCCGCTTTACCAACTCAGAACAATATAATGTGCAATGGGGTAATCATCTTTTATTAGGTAACGGCAGTGTGGGTGGGGGGATGGATTGGCAACGTCAATCTATTAAAGCGGGCTCTAGTGGATTCCCTAATAAAGAACACTTTGACAATACGGGAGTGTATCTTACGGGGCAGCAGAAATTAGGCGATGTTATTGCAGAAGCGTCACTTCGTTCTGATAAACATTCAGAATATGGTTGGCATACAACATGGCAAACTAATTTAGGTTGGGAGTTTGTTGATGGCTATCGCTTAATTGGAGGTTATGGTACGGCATTTAAAGCACCGACATTGAGCCAGCTTTATAGTGAGTGGGGAAGTAATCCAGACCTACAACCAGAAGAGAGCAAACAATGGGAGGGGGGCTTTGAAGGATTAACGGGACCTTTATCATGGCGATTAACAGCATATCGTAATGATATAGATTCATTGATCCAATCAGAATCTAATTATCCTTATCGTAATTACAATGTCGGAAAGGCATTGATTAAAGGGATTGAATTAACTGGGGAAATGGATACTTGGATTTTCCATCACAGCTTTAACCTACAATATATAGATGCAAGAAATAAAGAAACTCATCAACGATTAGATCGTCGTGCTCGTCAGCAAGCCAAATATCAATTGGATTGGAGTGTTGAACAGTTAGATATGGGTATAACATATCAATATATTGGCCAACGTACTGACAAAGACTACAGCACTTATCAAGCAGTTTCTTTAGGTGGTGTCAGTATTTGGGATTTAACTGCGTCATATCCTATTACATCTCAATTCTCAATTCGTGGTAGAATAGCCAACCTGTTTGATAAAGATTATGAGACAGCTTATGGCTATCGCACGCCAGGACGAGAATACTTCCTCACTGGAAGCTACAACTTCTGATGCATTACTTACCGCTAACCCAACTGTATTAGTTTTTGATTCAGGGGTTGGCGGTTTATCCGTTTATCGTGAGATCCGTGAAAAATTACCGGAGGCTCACTATATCTATGTTTTCGATAACGAAGCGTTTCCTTATGGTGAAAAACCAGAAACGTTCATTATTGAACGTGTCGTTCATATAATAAGTGCAGTTGCTCTACAGCATGACCTTGCTGCTATTGTTATTGCTTGTAATACCGCAAGTACAGTCAGCCTTCCTGCTTTACGAGCTAAATTTACGGATATTCCAATTATAGGTGTTGTTCCCGCTATTAAGCCTGCGGCGAAATTAACATGTAATGGTGTTGTCGGATTACTTGCCACCAGAGCAACAGTAAAACGACCTTATACTCACGAACTTATTGAGCGTTTTGCCACAGATTGTAAAGTTCATTCTTTAGGCTCTGCTGAGCTGGTGGAGTTAGCTGAAAAGAAACTTCATGGCGAAAATGTCTCTTTAGAAGAATTACGCAAAATATTAACGCCTTGGCTAAAAATGAAAGAGCCACCAGATACTGTTGTATTAGGTTGTACTCATTTTCCTTTACTCGCTGATGAATTACTTGCTGTATTACCGGATGGAACACGAATTATTGATTCTGGCGCCGCAATTGCACGAAGAACTGCGTGGTTGGTCGTAAATCAAGCAAAAATAAAAGGTTCAAGCGAAATTAGTTTCGCCTATTGTCTAAAAGAAGATGAGAATAGCGAATTACTAAAACCTGTTTTAGCGAATTTTGGCTTTAAATCACTCAGGAAATTGGTGCTTTAAGTGCAATTTGATGGAAAAAACAACGGTCGGTAAAAAAACTCAAAAAAAGTGTTGCCAGCCTCAGAAAACTCCCTATAATGCGCCCTCGTTGTCACGGCAAACCACGCTAAGTGAGTTAGCCAAGAGAACAAAAAATAAAGTGAAAAGCCTTATGAAATAACGCTTGACACTGAATGAGGAAGATGTAGAATGCACCTCCTCGCAACAACGCAGAAGACCGGAAACGGCAGCGAATGTTGCACTGCTCTTTAACAAATTATCAGACAATCTGTGTGGGCACTCACAGAGACAATATCTTCTAAAATATTTAGATGTATATAAGTCTTAAAGAGTGTTTACAAAAGTAAAATTCATTTATGAATGAAGCTAAGTATTCGATTTCTTTGAGCATCAAACACTTTTAATTGAAGAGTTTGATCATGGCTCAGATTGAACGCTGGCGGCAGGCCTAACACATGCAAGTCGAGCGGTAACAGAGGAAAGCTTGCTTTCTTGCTGACGAGCGGCGGACGGGTGAGTAATGTATGGGGATCTGCCCGATAGAGGGGGATAACTACTGGAAACGGTAGCTAATACCGCATGACGTCTACGGACCAAAGCAGGGGCTCTTCGGACCTTGCGCTATCGGATGAACCCATATGGGATTAGCTAGTAGGTGAGGTAATGGCTCACCTAGGCGACGATCTCTAGCTGGTCTGAGAGGATGATCAGCCACACTGGGACTGAGACACGGCCCAGACTCCTACGGGAGGCAGCAGTGGGGAATATTGCACAATGGGCGCAAGCCTGATGCAGCCATGCCGCGTGTATGAAGAAGGCCTTAGGGTTGTAAAGTACTTTCAGCGGGGAGGAAGGTGTTAAGATTAATACTCTTAGCAATTGACGTTACCCGCAGAAGAAGCACCGGCTAACTCCGTGCCAGCAGCCGCGGTAATACGGAGGGTGCAAGCGTTAATCGGAATTACTGGGCGTAAAGCGCACGCAGGCGGTCAATTAAGTCAGATGTGAAAGCCCCGAGCTTAACTTGGGAATTGCATCTGAAACTGGTTGGCTAGAGTCTTGTAGAGGGGGGTAGAATTCCACGTGTAGCGGTGAAATGCGTAGAGATGTGGAGGAATACCGGTGGCGAAGGCGGCCCCCTGGACAAAGACTGACGCTCAGGTGCGAAAGCGTGGGGAGCAAACAGGATTAGATACCCTGGTAGTCCACGCTGTAAACGATGTCGATTTGGAGGTTGTGCCCTTGAGGCGTGGCTTCCGGAGCTAACGCGTTAAATCGACCGCCTGGGGAGTACGGCCGCAAGGTTAAAACTCAAATGAATTGACGGGGGCCCGCACAAGCGGTGGAGCATGTGGTTTAATTCGATGCAACGCGAAGAACCTTACCTACTCTTGACATCCAGAGAATCCTTTAGAGATAGAGGAGTGCCTTCGGGAACTCTGAGACAGGTGCTGCATGGCTGTCGTCAGCTCGTGTTGTGAAATGTTGGGTTAAGTCCCGCAACGAGCGCAACCCTTATCCTTTGTTGCCAGCGCGTAATGGCGGGAACTCAAAGGAGACTGCCGGTGATAAACCGGAGGAAGGTGGGGATGACGTCAAGTCATCATGGCCCTTACGAGTAGGGCTACACACGTGCTACAATGGCAGATACAAAGAGAAGCGACCTCGCGAGAGCAAGCGGAACTCATAAAGTCTGTCGTAGTCCGGATTGGAGTCTGCAACTCGACTCCATGAAGTCGGAATCGCTAGTAATCGTAGATCAGAATGCTACGGTGAATACGTTCCCGGGCCTTGTACACACCGCCCGTCACACCATGGGAGTGGGTTGCAAAAGAAGTAGGTAGCTTAACCTTCGGGAGGGCGCTTACCACTTTGTGATTCATGACTGGGGTGAAGTCGTAACAAGGTAACCGTAGGGGAACCTGCGGTTGGATCACCTCCTTACCTAAGAGATACGTGTTATGTGTAGTGCTCACACAGATTGTCTGATGAAGAACGAGCAAAAGCGCGTCTGCGAAGCTGACAAGAGTCCCCTTCGTCTAGAGGCCTAGGACACCGCCCTTTCACGGCGGTAACAGGGGTTCGAATCCCCTAGGGGACGCCAATGCGCGGTATGAGTGAAAGGCGTACCACACTATGTCTGATGAAAATCAGAAAATAGTTAAAATAATTTAAGTAAGTTATTTTAACTATTTATGCTCTTTAACAATCTGGAACAAGCTGAAAAATTGAAAACAAATCAATATATCACCGAGGTATATTGATGAGTCTCTCAAAATCTCAGACCTTGAATTTGTGATACTCCAAGGCGAGTGTCATGAGCGAGCAATAGCAATTCTAGGCGGACAGCGCGCAGTAAGCGCAGCATACATAAGTATGTGAGCATTACGAGCACTGCCCAACAATGAATTGATACTTGTGTAGCCATGACCTTTAAAGTCGTCTTCGAGAGAAACACCTTCGGGTTGTGAGGTTAAGCGAATAAGCGTACACGGTGGATGCCTAGGCAATCAGAGGCGATGAAGGACGTGCTAATCTGCGATAAGCGTCGGTAAGGTGATATGAACCGTTATAACCGACGATTTCCGAATGGGGAAACCCAATATCCAATGGATATTATCATTACGTGAATACATAGCGTAATGAAGCGAACCGGGAGAACTGAAACATCTCAGTACCCCGAGGAAAAGAAATCAACCGAGATTCCCCTAGTAGCGGCGAGCGAACGGGGAACAGCCCAGAGTCTTAATCAATAGCAGCATCAGGAGAACGGTCTGGAAAGTCCGGCAGTAAAGGGTGATAGCCCCGTATCTGAAGATGCTGTTATTGTGAACTCGACGAGTAGGGCGGGACACGTGTTATCCTGTCTGAATATGGGGGGACCATCCTCCAAGGCTAAATACTCCTGATTGACCGATAGTGAACCAGTACCGTGAGGGAAAGGCGAAAAGAACCCCGGCGAGGGGAGTGAAAAAGAACCTGAAACCGTGTACGTACAAGCAGTAGGAGCCTCTTTTATGGGGTGACTGCGTACCTTTTGTATAATGGGTCAGCGACTTATATTCTGTAGCAAGGTTAACCGTATAGGGGAGCCGTAGGGAAACCGAGTCTTAACTGGGCGAATGAGTTGCAGGGTATAGACCCGAAACCCGGTGATCTATCCATGGGCAGGTTGAAGGTTGGGTAACACTAACTGGAGGACCGAACCGACTAATGTTGAAAAATTAGCGGATGACTTGTGGATGGGGGTGAAAGGCCAATCAAACCGGGAGATAGCTGGTTCTCCCCGAAAGCTATTTAGGTAGCGCCTCGTGAACTCATCTTCGGGGGTAGAGCACTGTTTCGACTAGGGGGTCATCCCGACTTACCAACTCGATGCAAACTGCGAATACCGAAGAATGTTATCACGGGAGACACACGGCGGGTGCTAACGTCCGTCGTGAAGAGGGAAACAACCCAGACCGCCAGCTAAGGTCCCAAAGTCATGGTTAAGTGGGAAACGAAGTGGGAAGGCTCAGACAGCCAGGATGTTGGCTTAGAAGCAGCCATCATTTAAAGAAAGCGTAATAGCTCACTGGTCGAGTCGGCCCGCGCGGAAGATGTAACGGGGCTAAACCATGCACCGAAGCTGCGGCAGCGACACTTAGGTGTTGTTGGGTAGGGGAGCGTTCTGTAAGCCTGCGAAGGTGTGCTGTGAGGCATGCTGGAGGTATCAGAAGTGCGAATGCTGACATAAGTAACGATAATGCGGGTGAAAAACCCGCACGCCGGAAGACCAAGGGTTCCTGTCCAACGTTAATCGGGGCAGGGTGAGTCGACCCCTAAGGCGAGGCTGAAAAGCGTAGTCGATGGGAAACGGGTTAATATTCCCGTACTGGTGGTAACTGCGATGGGGGAACGGAGAAGGCTAGGTTGTCCGGGCGACGGTCGTCCCGGTTCAAGCATGTAGGCAGAGTGATTAGGCAAATCCGGTCACTTAATGCTGAGGTGTGATGACGAACCACTAAGGTGGTGAAGCAATTGATGCCCTGCTTCCAGGAAAAGCCTCTAAGCTTCAGGTTACCAACAATCGTACCCCAAACCGACACAGGTGGTCAGGTAGAGAATACTCAGGCGCTTGAGAGAACTCGGGTGAAGGAACTAGGCAAAATGGTGCCGTAACTTCGGGAGAAGGCACGCTGGCGGTAAGTGAAGTCCCTGCGGACGGAGCCGAAGCCAGTCGAAGATACCAGCTGGCTGCAACTGTTTATTAAAAACACAGCACTGTGCAAACACGAAAGTGGACGTATACGGTGTGACGCCTGCCCGGTGCTGGAAGGTTAATTGATGGGGTTATCCTTAGGGAGAAGCTCTTGATCGAAGCCCCAGTAAACGGCGGCCGTAACTATAACGGTCCTAAGGTAGCGAAATTCCTTGTCGGGTAAGTTCCGACCTGCACGAATGGCGTAATGATGGCCAGGCTGTCTCCACCCGAGACTCAGTGAAATTGAACTCGCTGTGAAGATGCAGTGTACCCGCGGCAAGACGGAAAGACCCCGTGAACCTTTACTATAGCTTGACACTGAACATTGAGCCTTGATGTGTAGGATAGGTGGGAGACTTTGAAGTGTGGACGCCAGTCTGCATGGAGTCAACCTTGAAATACCACCCTTTAACGTTTGATGTTCTAACCTAGGTCCATAATCTGGATCGGGGACCGTGTCTGGTGGGTAGTTTGACTGGGGCGGTCTCCTCCTAAAGAGTAACGGAGGAGCACGAAGGTTGGCTAAGCATGGTCGGACATCATGCGGTTAGTGCAAAGGCATAAGCCAGCTTGACTGTGAGAGTGACGGCTCGAGCAGGTACGAAAGTAGGTCTTAGTGATCCGGTGGTTCTGAATGGAAGGGCCATCGCTCAACGGATAAAAGGTACTCCGGGGATAACAGGCTGATACCGCCCAAGAGTTCATATCGACGGCGGTGTTTGGCACCTCGATGTCGGCTCATCACATCCTGGGGCTGAAGTAGGTCCCAAGGGTATGGCTGTTCGCCATTTAAAGTGGTACGCGAGCTGGGTTTAGAACGTCGTGAGACAGTTCGGTCCCTATCTGCCGTGGGCGTTGGAAGATTGAGAGGGGTTGCTCCTAGTACGAGAGGACCGGAGTGAACGCACCACTGGTGTTCGGGTTGTCATGCCAATGGCATTGCCCGGTAGCTAAGTGCGGAAGAGATAACCGCTGAAAGCATCTAAGCGGGAAACTTGCCTCGAGATGAGTCTTCCCTGTCACCTTGAGTGACCTAAAGGAACGTTTAAGACTAAGACGTTGATAGGCTGGGTGTGTAAGCGTAGCGATACGTTGAGCTAACCAGTACTAATGAACCGTGAGGCTTAACCTGACAACACCGAAGGTGTTTTGTCTGAGAGACAAAATTTGATGAAGTAAGCTTGTTTAAGATTGAATTACTGGTTACGCAGAGAGATTGGCGTAACGGGTAATAAACAGAATTTGCTTGGCGGCCATAGCGCAGCGGTCCCACCTGATCCCATGCCGAACTCAGAAGTGAAACGTTGTAGCGCCGATGGTAGTGTGGGGTCTCCCCATGTGAGAGTAGGGAACTGCCAGGCATTAAATTTTAGGCTGTGTCAGCCGGTGACAATAAGCCACTAGTTGCTGATATGGCTCAGTTGGTAGAGCACACCCTTGGTAAGGGTGAGGTCCCCAGTTCGAATCTGGGTATCAGCACCATAAGAATTTATATAACTAAATAAACAGATAGTTATAGATACCGAATTTGCTTGGCGGCCATAGCGCAGCGGTCCCACCTGATCCCATGCCGAACTCAGAAGTGAAACGTTGTAGCGCCGATGGTAGTGTGGGGTCTCCCCATGTGAGAGTAGGGAACTGCCAGGCATTAAATAAGACGAAAAAGCCAACCCACTGGGTTGGCTTTTTTGCGTTTATAGTATTATTTAAATAGCGATATAACAGCTTATCCCTAATCACTTATCACTTTGCTATCCTCAATGATAGTTGGCTGTTAAACTAAGCCATCAGCTAAATGAGGTAGACTTTCATGAAAGAATCGGTTTCATTGCAAGCATTTAATACATTTGGTTTGAGAGCAAAAGCTTACCAAATAGAAACTGCAAATAATAAAGATGAGCTCTGTACATATTGGCTACATGCCCAGGATCAAAAATTACCAACGCTTATTTTAGGCAGTGGTAGTAATGTTCTGTTTATTGAAGATTTCAATGGTATTGTTATTCGTAATTGTATTTCTGGCATTGAAATTACTGAAGATGAACAATATTGGTATATTCATGCTGGAGCAGGTGAAAATTGGCATGAACTTATTGAATTTTTATTAGAAAAGAATATTTACGGGTTAGAAAACTTAGCATTGATCCCTGGCAATGTTGGTTCTGCTCCAATTCAGAATATTGGGGCATATGGCAAAGAGCTAAAAGATGTTTGCGCTTATGTTGATATTGTTGAATTAAGTACTGGTAATATTAGCCGATTAACAAATAAAGAGTGCCAATTTGGTTACCGTGATAGCATCTTCAAACATCATTACCAACAAGGCTTCGCTATTATTTCAGTCGGTTTTTTACTAAGTAAAAAATGGGAACCTATTTTGACTTATGGCGATTTAGTTAAATTACCGCCAGAAACAGTCACGCCTAGAGAGGTATTTGAATCAGTATGCCTAATGCGTACAAGTAAATTACCCAATCCAGCAGTAACAGGTAATGCAGGCAGTTTTTTCAAAAACCCTGTTGTTGATATACGTACCGCTCAACATTTAAAAAATGAATTCCCATTTTGTCCTCAGTATGTGCAATCTAATGGCGTTAAACTGGCAGCAGGCTGGCTTATTGATCAATGTGGTTTAAAAGGCTTTCAATTAGGCGGAGCCTCGGTTCATCTTAAACAAGCATTAGTTCTTATTAATACCACGGGTACTGCAAGTGGAGAGGATATCGTCAAGTTGGCAGCCTATATTCGTCAAAAGGTATCTGAACGTTTTGGTGTGCAATTAGAACCAGAAGTTCGCTTTATTGGCCAATATGGTGAAATCAATGCTGTGGATGCAATTTCATGAAAGATATACCAACTCCTTTATTATTAATTGAAATTCTTGCTGATGGACAGATCCACTCTGGTGAGCAACTGGGTGAATATTTAGGGATGTCTCGAGCTGGCATTAATAAACATATCCAAACGTTGCGTAGTTGGGGAATAGAAATCCAGACTGTTGCAGGTAAGGGGTATCAATTAGATGCACCTATGAATTTGCTGAGCAATGATAGAGTTAATCAAAATATTAAAGGTAATCCTGCTCAGGTCATTCCTGTTATTGATTCTACTAACCAATATTTAATTCAACGTATTGCAGAGTTAAAGTCCGGCGATGTCTGTATTGCTGAATATCAATCTGCAGGTCGTGGAAGAAGAGGGCGTCAGTGGATCTCTCCTTTTGGCCGAAACTTATATTTAAGTATGTATTGGAAGCTTGAACAGGGACCTGCTGCGGCAATAGGCTTAAGCTTAGTTGTTGGTGTTATTTTAGCCGAAGTGTTGAAAAAGCTTGGTGCAGATGGTGTTAAAGTAAAATGGCCTAATGATCTCTATTTAAATGATAAAAAACTTTCGGGTATTCTTGTTGAATTAACGGGAAAAACTGGTGATGTTGCTCATATTGTCACGGGTATTGGTATCAATATTTCCATGAGCAAAAATCAAAATGAAGCGATTAATCAACAGTGGGTTAATTTAGAGCAAGTTGGAATAAAAATTGATAGAAATAATCTTGCTTGTGAAATTACTAATGCGTTAAGAGAGGCATTTGTTCAATTTGAAAAACAAGGGCTTTCAGTATTTATTGAACGCTGGAAAAGTTTAGATAATTTTATGAATAGAAAGGTTAAGCTTATTATTGGTGAAAAGGAAATTTTTGGCATTGCAAAAGGAATAAATGAGCAGGGTGCACTTCTTTTAGAGCAAGATAATCAAATTACCCCCTATATTGGTGGTGAAATATCGCTTCGCGGTATACGGTGATTTTTTACTTCATTGAAATAGCTATGCACTTAAAAGAAGGCATAGCTATTTTTTTATCTGACAGGCTAAAATTTATTTTAATATATTCGTAAGGATTGATAACTATTACTTACGTAATCGAACGTTGGTAATAGTATGATTCTCACCCTTGGTCATGATCAAACTTGCTCTTTCTTTTGTTGGTAAAATATTTTCTTTAAGGTTAAGGCCGTTAATTTCTTGCCAAATCGAAGTAGCAATTTCAATAGACTCTTCTTTGCTTAATTTAGAGTAATTATTAAAATACGATTCAGGATCGGTAAATGCGCCTTCTCTAAATTTTAAAAAGCGACTGATATACCAGTGCTTTAATAATTCTTCATCTGCATCAACATAAATTGAAAAGTCGACATAGTCTGATACAAAGACATTATGTGGATCATGAGGATAATCTTGATTACTCTGTAATACATTAAGTCCTTCAAGAATTAAAATATCAGGCTGTTCAATAACCTGTTTTTTATCAGGAAGAATGTCATAAACTAAGTGAGAATAAACAGGTGCTGTAACCTGTTTTTTGCCTGACTTAATATCTGAAACAAAAGAAACAAGACTATGCATATCATAGGATTCAGGAAATCCTTTTTTCTTCATTATGCCGCGTTTCTTTAATTCAGCATTGGGTAATAAAAATCCATCAGTTGTAATTAAATCAACCTTACGATGTTCAGGCCAGCGTGTTAAAAGCGCTTGGAGTAAGCGAGCTGTTGTGCTTTTACCCACAGCAACACTACCTGCTATACCGATGATATAAGGTATTTTGGCACTATTAGTACCAAGAAACTGCTCTAAGACAGCTTGACGGCGCAAATTTGAGCTAATGTAAAAGTTTAGCAACCTAGATAATGGAAGATAAATTTCAATAACATCATCAATAGAGATTTCTTCATTAATCCCTTTAAGATCTGCTATTTCTTTTTCTGTTAGCGTTAAAGGAACTGAATCTCTTAACGTTGCCCACTGTTTTCTGTCAAATTCTAAATAAGGGGTTATAAAGCGTTCTTTGTTATTCATAAGCCAACATCTGCCTAATATTCGCAGGTTGGACAGGCTGTTTAAAACACCCGTATCCGATAAAAAATAAACAGCATCATAGCGAGTGAACTCTCTTAGGCGTAGATATATTTTAATTTTTTTATGCTTTTTTTGACGCGAACTGAATAAATTTATAAAAAAAGTACAAAAAATAGACATAAAATTTATTTTTTAGCGTAGAATAATTAAGTATTATTAATTTTTTTCAAAAAAACATTTATCGATGAAAAAAATGAGAAAGTAAAACAGATTTAAATCTTAATCTGTCTTGTTCGTGGTGCTGTCATTTTGGTCGTTTTTTTCCTAAAAAATCAACAATCCATGCAAAAGTGAACAAAATCTAAGCAAAAGAACAAATATCGCAATTTTTTTGTTGCATCATGATGAAACTCCTCCTAGAATGCGCACCACTTAGCCGGCATAGCTCAGTTGGTAGAGCAACTGACTTGTAATCAGTAGGTCCCGAGTTCGACTCTTGGTGCCGGCACCATAAAAATTTAGTTGGTGGGATACCCAAGCGGCCAAAGGGAGCAGACTGTAAATCTGCCGTCACAGACTTCGAAGGTTCGAATCCTTCTCCCACCACCATTAATTCCTAACTTAAGTGTTTTCAAATACTAAACACTTGAGTAGAATACAAAGCTGATTTTAAGTCAGGTAGCCGAGTTCTGCGGGCATCGTATAATGGCTATTACCTCAGCCTTCCAAGCTGATGATGCGGGTTCGATTCCCGCTGCCCGCTCCAGATGTGCTGATATAGCTCAGTTGGTAGAGCGCACCCTTGGTAAGGGTGAGGTCGGCAGTTCGAATCTGCCTATCAGCACCATTCCTTCATGTTCTTGCCTCCCTGATAAAAAATCTTAACAAGCAATAGCGACTAGCTAATTTTATATTACTGCTTGGTTGATGTGGTGTAACCACCGATTCCGTGTCTTAGAGGGACAATTTAAATGTCTAAAGAAAAATTTGAACGTTCAAAACCGCACGTTAACGTTGGTACTATCGGCCACGTTGACCACGGTAAAACAACTCTGACTGCTGCAATCACTACAGTTTTAGCTAAAACTTACGGTGGTGCTGCTCGTGCATTCGATCAAATCGATAACGCACCAGAAGAAAAAGCTCGTGGTATCACCATCTCTACTTCACACGTAGAATATGACACCCCAAGCCGTCACTACGCGCACGTAGACTGCCCAGGTCACGCCGACTATGTTAAAAACATGATCACTGGTGCTGCGCAAATGGATGGCGCTATCCTGGTTGTTGCTGCGACTGATGGTCCAATGCCACAAACTCGTGAGCACATCCTGTTAGGTCGCCAGGTTGGTGTTCCTTACATCATCGTATTCCTGAACAAATGTGACATGGTTGATGATGAAGAACTGCTGGAATTAGTAGAAATGGAAGTTCGTGAACTTCTGTCTCAGTACGATTTCCCAGGTGATGACACTCCAGTAATCCGTGGTTCAGCGCTGAAAGCACTGGAAGGCGAAGCTGAGTGGGAAGCACAAATTGTTAAATTAGCAGAAGCACTGGATTCTTACATCCCAGAACCAGAGCGTGCAATTGACAAACCATTCCTGCTGCCTATCGAAGACGTATTCTCAATCTCTGGTCGTGGTACAGTAGTAACCGGCCGTGTAGAGCGTGGTGTTGTTAAAGTTGGTGAAGAAGTTGAGATTGTTGGTATTAAAGACACAGTTAAAACAACTTGTACTGGCGTTGAAATGTTCCGTAAATTACTTGACGAAGGTCGTGCAGGTGAGAACGTAGGTGTTCTTCTGCGTGGTACTAAACGTGAAGAAATCGAACGTGGACAAGTACTGGCTAAACCAGGTTCAATCAAGCCACACACTAAATTCGAATCAGAAGTTTATATCCTGAGCAAAGATGAAGGTGGTCGTCACACTCCATTCTTCAAAGGTTACCGTCCACAGTTCTACTTCCGTACAACTGACGTAACTGGTACTATCGAATTACCAGAAGGCGTAGAAATGGTAATGCCAGGTGACAACATCAACATGATCGTTGAACTGATTCACCCTATCGCGATGGACGACGGTTTACGTTTCGCTATCCGTGAAGGTGGCCGTACAGTAGGCGCAGGTGTTGTTGCTAAAGTATTAAGTTAATTTCTAACTTATTGCTTGAAAAGGGCATCGAATGATGCCCTTTTTTGTTTTTATTTATTGATTAATAAACACTCAAATAAGAATTGAAATCATAACAATTATCATTTACTATCTTAATGTATAGTAGTTAATGAGGTTGTTATTATGTATGTTTGTCTCTGTCACGGTGTTAGTGATAAAAAAATCCTATCAACTATCCATCAGCATCAAATTCGTACTATTAATGAATTACGCCAAATTCTTCCTGTTGGGAGTTGCTGTGGTAAGTGCATACGTCAAACCCGTCAATTAATCGATAATGAGCAGCCTGCCCTTTATTCTCAAATTTCTGAAGTTGCATAACAAAATTTAGCATTCCTTTCTCTCCTCTTGATTCAAACGGTCTACACTAAAAAGACTGGAAGCAAAGGAGCGTAAAAATGAAAGGTGATAAAAAAATGATAGCCCACCTTAATAAATTATTAGGTGGTGAGCTTGTTGCAATAAATCAGTACTTCTTACATGCCCGAATGTTTAAAAACTGGGGGCTAACTCGTCTGAATGAAATGGAATACCATGAATCCATCGATGAAATGAAACATGCTGATAGATATATTGAGCGTATTTTATTTTTAGAAGGTCTGCCTAATTTACAAGATTTAGGTAAGCTCAATATTGGTGAAGATGTTGGAGAGATGCTACGTTCTGATTTGGAGCTGGAATTAGGCGGTGCAAAAGATCTTCGTGAAGCTATTGCTTATGCTGATTCAATTCATGATTATGTTAGCCGCGACCTCATGCTGGAAATCTTAACAGATGAAGAAGGGCATATTGATTGGATTGAAACTCAACTAGAATTAATTGAGAAGTTGGGAATTCAAAATTATCTTCAAGCACAGATTATTGAAGAATAATAATATCTATCAAATAGTGAAAAAGAAAAACACCCATTGTTATGCTATTATTTTAGCTAATAATAATATTCATTTCCAGAAGCAGCTTCGGCTGCTTTTTCTTTTTATTTAGAAAATAAAATAAACTTTTATCGCTGTTTTTTTATTCTCAGCTTGATTTCATCTCTAAGGCAAGTATAATGCGCAGGCTCACTGATTTAGTGAGGCTGATTTATCAGCTAATGCAGATTTTACATTGCATTAAATATAATACTCCCAATTGGGGAGTTATATGCAGAACGATTACACTCTCTCATCAATCGAAATGGGTACGAGTAGTGATCATTTACGTTTATAAAAAATAGTTGGAGCTCTGGTCTCATGCAGAACCAAAGAATCCGTATCCGCCTGAAAGCTTTTGATCATCGTCTGATTGATCAATCAACTGCGGAAATCGTAGAGACTGCTAAGCGCACTGGTGCGCAAGTTCGTGGTCCAATCCCACTGCCGACTCGCAAAGAGCGTTTCACAGTGTTGATTTCTCCGCACGTTAATAAAGATGCGCGTGATCAGTATGAAATTCGCACTCACAAACGTCTGGTTGACATCGTTGAGCCAACCGAGAAAACCGTTGATGCTCTGATGCGTCTGGATCTGGCTGCCGGCGTAGACGTGCAGATCAGCCTAGGTTAATCAGGTCATCAAGCGATTGAGAGGTTGAAACAATGATTGGTTTAGTCGGTAAAAAAGTAGGAATGACTCGTGTCTTCACTGAAGATGGCGTTTCAATCCCTGTAACTGTTATCGAAATTGAAAACAACCGTGTGACTCAGGTCAGAGATCTGGAGAAAGACGGTTATCGCGCCATTCAGGTAACTACTGGTAGCAAAAAAGCTAACCGTGTACTGAAACCTGAAGCTGGCCATTTTGCTAAAGCTGGTGTTGAAGCTGGCCGCTTACTGCGTGAATTCCGTCTGAGTGAAGGCGAAGAATACACTGCGGGTCAAAGCATTAGTGTAGAAATTTTCGCTGACGTTAAAAAAGTCGACGTTACTGGAACATCTAAAGGTAAAGGTTTTGCTGGTACTGTAAAGCGCTGGAACTTCCGTACTCAAGATGCTACCCATGGTAACTCCTTGTCTCACCGTGTTCCGGGTTCTATCGGTCAGAACCAGACTCCGGGTAAGGTGTTTAAAGGCAAGAAAATGGCAGGTCAACTGGGTAACGAACAAGTTACCGTTCAGAGCCTGGAAGTAGTACGTGTTGACGCTGAGCGCAACCTGCTGCTGGTCAAAGGTGCTGTTCCAGGTGCAACTGGCAGTGACCTGATCGTTAAACCAGCTGTCAAGGCGTAACGTCGAGGAGATAGGAATGGAATTGGTAATGAAAGACGCGCAAGGCGCGCTGACTGTTTCCGAAACTACCTTCGGGCGTGACTTTAACGAAGCGCTTGTGCACCAAGTAGTCGTTGCATACGCTGCTGGTGCTCGTCAAGGTACTCGTGCTCAGAAAACCCGTGCTGAAGTTTCTGGTTCAGGCAAAAAGCCATGGCGCCAGAAAGGTACAGGTCGCGCACGTTCAGGTTCAATCAAGAGCCCAATTTGGCGCTCTGGTGGTGTTAGCTTCGCAGCTAAACCACAGGACCACAGTCAAAAAGTAAATAAAAAGATGTACCGCGGTGCTCTTAAGAGCATTCTGTCAGAATTGGTACGTCAAGATCGTCTGATTGTCGTTGAGAAGTTCTCTGTAGAAGCGCCTAAAACTAAGCTGCTGGCACAGAAACTGAAAGATATGGCTCTGGAAGATGTTCTGATTATCACAGCTGAAGTAGATGAAAATCTATATTTAGCAGCACGCAACTTATATAAAGTTGACGTACGTGATGTAGCAACTATCGACCCAGTTAGCTTGATCGCCTTCGACAAAGTCGTCATGACTGCTGACGCTGTGAAGCAAGTTGAGGAGATGCTGGCATGATCCGTGAAGAACGTCTGCTGAAAGTACTGCGCGCGCCGCACGTATCTGAAAAAGCTTCTATCGCGATGGAAAAATCAAACACCATCGTTCTCAAAGTTGCCAAAGACGCGACCAAAGCAGAGATTAAAGCAGCTGTACAAAAACTGTTTGAAGTCGAAGTTGAAAGTGTTAACACTCTGCTAATGAAAGGCAAAGTGAAACGTCACGGTCAGCGTGTTGGTCGTCGTAGCGACTGGAAAAAAGCTTACGTCACCCTGAAGGAAGGCCAGAATTTGGACTTCGTCGGCGGCGCTGAGTAAGTCGGAGGAGTAAAGAACAATGGCAATTGTTAAATGTAAACCTACGTCTCCGGGCCGTCGCCACGTAGTTAAAGTGGTAAACCCAGAGCTGCATAAAGGGAAACCTTATGCACCGTTGCTTGAAAAAAGCAGCAAAACCGGTGGTCGTAACAACAATGGTCGTATCACCACTCGTCATATCGGTGGTGGTCACAAACAGGCTTACCGTATTGTTGACTTTAAACGCAACAAAGATGGTATCCCTGCGACAGTAGAGCGTTTGGAATATGATCCAAACCGTTCAGCAAACATCGCATTAGTGCTGTATGCTGATGGTGAACGTCGCTACATTTTGGCTCCAAAAGGCCTGAAAGCAGGTGATAAAGTTCAGTCTGGCGTTGATGCTACAATCAAAGCTGGTAACACCTTACCAATGCGTAATATCCCGGTTGGTTCTACAGTTCATAACGTAGAAATGAAACCAGGTAAAGGTGGTCAATTAGCTCGTTCAGCTGGTACTTATGTTCAGATCGTTGCTCGTGATGGTGCTTATGTAACTATCCGTCTGCGTTCTGGTGAAATGCGTAAGATCCCTTCTGACTGTCGTGCGACTATCGGTGAAGTTGGTAACTCTGAACATATGTTACGCGTTCTGGGTAAAGCTGGTGCAAGCCGCTGGCGTGGTATTCGCCCTACCGTTCGTGGTACTGCGATGAACCCAGTTGATCACCCACATGGTGGTGGTGAAGGTCGTAACTTTGGTAAACACCCTGTAACACCTTGGGGCGTTCAAACCAAAGGTAAGAAGACTCGTAAAAACAAACGCACTGAACACTTTATCGTTCATCGTCGTACTAAGAAATAATTAGAGGATAAGCCATGCCACGTTCTCTCAAGAAAGGTCCTTTTATTGACCTGCACTTGCTGAAGAAGGTAGAGAAAGCGGTGGAAAGCGGTGACAAAAAGCCTGTTAAGACTTGGTCCCGTCGTTCAACGATCTTTCCTAACATGATCGGTTTGACCATCGCTGTCCATAATGGTCGTCAGCATGTTCCAGTTTACGTTTCCGACGAAATGGTTGGACATAAACTGGGTGAATTCGCGCCGACCCGTACTTATCGCGGTCATGCAGCCGATAAAAAGGCTAAGAAAAAATAAGGTAGGAGGAAGAGATGGAAACTATAGCTATGCATCGCCACGCTCGTTCTTCTGCTCAGAAGGTTCGCCTAGTGGCAGACCTGATTCGCGGTAAGAAAGTGTCGCAAGCTCTGGAAACCCTGACCTATACCAACAAGAAAGCTGCTGGTTTAGTGAAGAAAGTACTTGAGTCTGCTATTGCTAACGCAGAACACAACGATGGCGCTGATATTGATGATCTGAAAGTAGCTAAGATCTTTGTTGACGAAGGTCCTTCTATGAAGCGCATTATGCCTCGTGCAAAAGGCCGTGCAGATCGTATTCTGAAGCGCACCAGCCACATCACTGTGGTTGTGTCTGATCGCTGAGACTCTGGAGACTAGCAATGGGTCAAAAAGTACATCCTAATGGTATCCGCCTTGGCATTGTCAAGCCTTGGAATTCCACATGGTATGCGGGTACCAATGAATTCGCTGACAACCTAGACAGCGATTTTAAAGTGCGCCAGTACTTAACTAAAGAACTGGCAAAAGCATCTGTATCTCGTATCGTTATCGAGCGTCCTGCAAAAAGCATTCGTGTGACTATTCACACTGCTCGCCCAGGCATCGTTATCGGTAAAAAAGGTGAAGATGTTGAAAAACTGCGTAAAAACGTAGCGGAAATCGCTGGCGTTCCTGCGCAAATTAATATCGCCGAAGTACGTAAACCTGAACTAGACGCAAAATTAGTTGCTGACAGCATCACTTCACAGCTGGAACGTCGTGTTATGTTCCGTCGTGCTATGAAGCGTGCAGTACAGAACGCTATGCGTTTGGGCGCTAAAGGTATCAAAGTGGAAGTAAGTGGTCGCTTAGGCGGCGCTGAAATCGCTCGTACTGAATGGTATCGTGAAGGTCGTGTTCCACTGCATACTCTGCGTGCGGATATTGACTACAATACCTCAGAAGCACAAACCACTTATGGTGTGCTCGGCGTTAAGGTATGGATCTTCAAAGGTGAGATCCTGGGTGGTATGGCTGCAGTTGAACAGGCGGAAAAACCGGCTGCTCAACCTAAAAAGCAGCAGCGTAAAGGCCGCAAGTAAGGAGAGTCGCTGATGTTACAACCAAAGCGTACAAAATTCCGTAAAGTGCACAAAGGCCGTAACCGTGGCCTAGCTGCTGGTGCGGATGTAAGCTTCGGGACTTACGGTCTTAAAGCTGTGGGCCGTGGTCGTCTGACTGCACGTCAGATCGAAGCGGCACGTCGTGCAATGACCCGTGCAGTTAAGCGTCAGGGTAAAATCTGGATCCGTGTGTTCCCAGACAAACCAATCACTGAAAAGCCGCTCGAAGTCCGTATGGGTAAAGGTAAAGGTAACGTTGAGTATTGGGTTGCCTTAATCCAGCCAGGTAAAGTCCTGTATGAAATGGATGGTGTGCCTGAAGAACTGGCCCGTGAAGCATTCAAGCTGGCGGCAGCAAAACTGCCTATCAAAACCACCTTTGTAACTAAGACGGTGATGTAATGAAAGCAAAAGAGCTGCGCGAAAAGAGCGTTGAAGAGCTGAACACAGAACTGCTGAACTTACTGCGTGAGCAGTTTAATCTGCGTATGCAGACAGCAAGTGGTCAGTTACAACAGTCTCATCTGTTGAAACAAGTGCGTCGTAATATCGCACGCGTTAAGACTTTACTGACTGAGAAGGCGGGTGCGTAATGACCGATAAAATCCGTACTCTGCAAGGTCGTGTGGTAAGTGACAAAATGGAAAAATCTATTGTTGTTGCTATCGATCGTATGGTGAAACATCCATTATATGGTAAGTTCATCCGTCGTACGACCAAACTGCATGTACATGACGAGAACAACGAATGTGGAATTGGTGACGTAGTAGAAATTCGTCAAACACGTCCACTATCTAAGACTAAGTCTTGGGCGTTAGTTCGCGTTGTAGAAAAAGCTGTTCTGTAATAAAATAGCCTTTTCGTACGAAATAAACGGCTCAAAATTGAACGGGCCGTTTATTTTTTCTGTCCATAGCGAGAATGTGGTGTTATAATGCCGCTCCCTCGTATTATGGGATATTGAACGGCCTCTTCTAATGTGGAAGTGGCTCAGTAGTAGTTGACATTTAGCGGAGCACTAAAATGATCCAAGAACAGACTATGCTGAACGTGGCCGACAACTCCGGTGCACGTCGCGTAATGTGTATCAAGGTTCTAGGTGGCTCGCACCGTCGCTACGCAGATGTAGGTGACATCATCAAAATTACCATCAAGGAAGCAATTCCACGTGGTAAAGTTAAAAAAGGTGATGTACTGAAAGCGGTAGTGGTGCGCACCAAGAAGGGTGTTCGTCGCCCTGACGGTTCTGTCATTCGCTTCGATAGTAATGCTTGTGTATTGTTAAACAACAATAGTGAGCAGGTTATCGGTACGCGTATTTTTGGGCCGGTGACTCGTGAACTTCGTAACGAGAAGTTTATGAAAATTATCTCTCTGGCACCTGAAGTACTCTAAGGAGCAGGCAATGGCAGCGAAAATCCGTCGTGAAGACGAAGTTATCGTGCTAACTGGGAAAGACAAAGGTAAGCGCGGTAAAGTAAAACAGGTTCTTTCTTCTGGTAAAGTTATCGTTGAAGGTATCAATCTGGTTAAAAAACATCAGAAGCCAGTCCCGGCTCTGAATCAACCAGGTGGCATCGTTGAAAAAGAAGCTGCAATTCAAGTTTCTAACGTTGCACTCTTCAATGCGGCAACCGGCAAGGCTGACCGTGTAGGTTTTAGATTCGAAGACGGCAAAAAAGTCCGTTTCTTCAAGTCTAATAAAGAAACTATCAAGTAATTTGGAGTATACGATGGCGAAACTGCATGATTACTACAAAGACGAGGTAGTCCAAAAACTGATGACTCAGTTTGGTTACCATTCTGTCATGCAAGTCCCTCGGGTCGAGAAGATCACCCTGAATATGGGTGTTGGTGAAGCGATTGTTGATAAAAAACTGCTGGATAATGCAGCAGCTGATTTAGCAGCAATCTCAGGTCAAAAACCTTTGATCACCAAAGCACGCAAATCTGTTGCAGGCTTCAAAATCCGTCAGGGCTATCCGATCGGCTGTAAAGTGACCCTGCGTGGCGAACGCATGTGGGAGTTCCTTGAACGTCTGATCTCTATTGCTGTACCACGTATCCGTGACTTCCGTGGTTTGTCCGCTAAATCATTTGATGGACGTGGTAATTACAGCATGGGTGTACGTGAACAAATCATCTTCCCTGAAATCGATTACGATAAAGTGGATCGTGTTCGTGGTTTGGATATTACCATTACTACGACTGCGGGTTCTGATGATGAAGGTCGCGCACTGTTAGCAGCGTTTAACTTCCCGTTCCGCAAGTAAGGCAGGGCATTCATGGCTAAGAAATCTATGAAAGCACGTGATGTAAAACGTGCGAATTTAGCTGAGAAATTCTTCGCAAAACGCGCAGAACTGAAAGCTATCGTTTCGGATGTAAACGTATCTGATGAAGATCGTTGGAATGCTGTTCTGAAACTGCAAACTATGCCACGTGATTCAAGTCCTTCACGCCAGCGTAACCGCTGCCGTCAAACTGGACGTCCGCACGGTTTCCTGCGGAAATTTGGCCTAAGCCGTATTAAAGTCCGTGAAGCCGCAATGCGCGGTGAAATCCCGGGCCTTAGAAAGGCTAGTTGGTAATTACCATAATTGAATCACGGGAGTAAAGACAGATGAGCATGCAAGATCCCATCGCGGATATGCTGACCCGTATCCGTAACGGTCAGGCCGCGAACAAAGTTGCGGTCACAATGCCTTCCTCCAAGCTGAAAGTGGCGATTGCCAACGTGCTTAAGGAAGAAGGTTATATCGAAGATTTTAAAATTGAAGGCGACACTAAGCCAGAATTGGAAATCACTTTAAAATATTTCCAAGGTAAGGCTGTAGTAGAAAGCATTCAGCGCGTAAGCCGCCCAAGTCTGCGCATCTATAAAAGAAAAGATGAGCTGCCACAAGTTATGGCAGGACTGGGTATCGCTGTTGTTTCTACCTCAAAAGGTGTTATGACTGATCGTGCAGCTCGCCAAGCAGGTCTTGGTGGCGAGATTATCTGCTACGTAGCTTAATTCGGGAGGAAAGAATGTCTCGTGTGGCAAAAGCACCCGTCGTCATTCCTGCCGGCGTAGAGGTTAAACTCAACGGTCAGGTAATTACGATAAAGGGTAAAAACGGCGAGCTTACTCGTACTATCCACAATGCAGTTGAAATTCAACATGCTGACAACCAATTAACTTTCGCACCTCGTGAAGGTTATGCAGATGCATGGGCACAGGCGGGTACTACTCGTTCTCTGTTAAATGCAATGGTTGTGGGTGTTACCGAAGGCTTCACTAAAAAACTGCAACTGGTTGGTGTAGGTTATCGTGCGTCTATTAAAGGCAATGCAGTTAACTTAGCAGTTGGTTTTTCACATCCAGTGGAACACGAACTGCCAGCAGGCATCACTGCAGAATGTCCATCACAAACTGAAATCGTACTGAAAGGTGCTGATAAGCAAGTGATTGGTCAAGTAGCAGCAGAACTGCGTGCCTACCGTCGCCCTGAACCTTATAAAGGTAAAGGTATTCGTTACGCCGACGAAGTTGTGCGTATCAAAGAGGCTAAGAAGAAGTAAGGTAACACTATGGATAAGAAAGCAGCTCGTATCCGTCGTGCGACCCGCGCACGCCGCAAGCTCCAGGAACTGGGTGCGACTCGCCTGGTGGTACATCGTACCCCTCGCCATATTTATGCGCAGGTTATTGCACCAAACGGTTCTGAAACTTTGGTGGCCGCTTCTACTACAGAAAAAGCTATCATTGAGCAACTGAAAAACACTGGAAACAAAGACGCCGCAGCAGTAGTTGGTAAAATTGTTGCTGAACGTGCACTGGAAAAAGGTATCAAAGTAGTATCATTTGACCGTTCCGGTTTCCAATATCATGGTCGAGTCCAGGCACTGGCAGATGCTGCCCGTGAAGCTGGCCTTCAGTTCTAAGGTAGGAGTGTAAGATGGCTCACATCGAGAAACAAGCTGGCGAACTGCAGGAAAAGCTGATCGCGGTAAACCGCGTATCTAAAACCGTTAAAGGTGGTCGTATTTTTAGCTTCACCGCACTTACAGTTGTTGGTGATGGCAATGGCCGCGTTGGTTTTGGATATGGCAAAGCTCGCGAAGTTCCGGCAGCAATCCAGAAAGCGATGGAAAAAGCCCGTCGCAATATGAAAACCGTCGCTTTAAACAACGGTACTCTGTTCCACCCTGTAAAAGGTACCCACACAGGTTCTCGCGTATTTATGCAGCCTGCTCACGAAGGTACTGGTATTATCGCAGGTGGTGCAATGCGTGCAGTTCTAGAAGTGGCTGGCGTTCGTAACGTACTGGCTAAAACCTATGGTTCCACAAACCCGATTAACGTGGTTCGTGCAACACTGGACGCTTTAGATAGCATGAAGTCTCCAGATATGGTCGCAGCTAAGCGTGGTAAATCCGTTGAAGAAATTCTGGGGTAATGACCATGGCTAAGACTATTAAAATTACTCAAACACGCAGCTTAATCGGCCGTCTGCCTAAACATAAGGCAACTATGACTGGTTTAGGACTGCGTCGCATCGGTCACACTGTAGAACGCGAAGATACACCAGCGGTTCGCGGTATGATCAACTTGGTTTCCTATATGGTTAAAGTTGAGGAGTAAGAGATGCGTTTAAATACTCTGTCTCCGGCTGAAGGTGCCAAGCATGCGCCTAAACGTGTAGGTCGTGGTATCGGTTCTGGCTTAGGTAAAACTGGCGGCCGTGGTCACAAAGGTCAGAAGTCTCGTTCTGGCGGTGGCGTACGTCGTGGTTTTGAAGGCGGCCAGATGCCTTTATATCGTCGTTTACCAAAATTTGGTTTTACTTCACGTAAATCATTCGTGACTGCGGAAATCCGTCTGTCTGATTTGGCTTATGTTGAAGGCGATGTAATCGATCTGAATGCACTGAAAGCCGCAAACGTTGTTGGCCCACAGATTGAATATGCAAAAGTTATTCTTTCTGGTGAGGTTAACCGTGCAGTGACTATTCGTGGTCTGCGTGTTACCAAAGGTGCCCGTGCAGCAATCGAATCAGCTGGCGGTAAAATTGAGGAATAAGTGACAGATGGCTAAACAACCAGGGTTAGATTTCCAGAGTGCTAAAGGTGGTGTAGGTGAACTAAAACGCAGACTTCTGTTTGTTCTTGGTGCACTAATTGTCTTTAGGATTGGCTCTTTTATTCCTATCCCTGGTATTGATGCCACTGTGCTTGCCAAATTGCTCGATCAGCAAAAAGGCACCATCATTGAAATGTTTAATATGTTCTCTGGTGGTGCTCTTAGCCGTGCTTCTATCTTTGCGCTGGGTATCATGCCTTATATTTCGGCATCGATTATTATCCAACTTTTATCAGTGGTTAACCCTCGGTTAGCAGAGATTAAGAAGGAAGGGGAGGCCGGTCGTCGTAAGATCAGCCAGTATACCCGTTATGGTACTTTGGTGCTGGCGATATTCCAATCAATTGGTATCGCAACCGGCTTACCGAATATGCCAGGTATGCAAGGTCTAGTGATTAACCCAGGTCTTCCATTCTATATTACGGCTGTTGTTAGCTTAGTCACCGGAACTATGTTCCTTATGTGGTTGGGTGAGCAAATCACTGAACGTGGTATTGGTAACGGTATCTCAATTATTATCTTTGCAGGTATCGTTGCAGGCCTTCCGCCTGCCATTGGTCAAACCATCGAGCAGGCACGGCAAGGCGAACTGCACTTCCTCCTGTTATTGTTGGTTGCAGTATTGGTGTTCGCGGTAACTTTCTTTGTTGTTTTTGTAGAAAGAGGACAACGACGTATCGTTGTTAACTATGCAAAACGTCAACAAGGGCGTAGAATATACGCGGCACAAAGTACACATCTACCACTTAAAGTAAATATGGCGGGTGTTATTCCAGCAATTTTTGCTTCAAGTATTATCCTGTTTCCTGGTACAATAACCTCTTGGTTTGGCGATGGTACAGGATGGGGTTGGCTGACAACGATTTCATTGAATCTACAGCCTGGTCAACCTATTTATGTGTTACTATACGCTGCTGCAATCATATTCTTCTGTTTCTTCTATACGGCGTTGGTTTTCAACCCAAGAGAGACGGCAGATAACCTGAAGAAGTCCGGTGCATTTGTACCAGGAATTCGCCCGGGAGAGCAGACGGCTAAATATATAGATAAAGTAATGACTCGTTTAACCTTAATCGGTGCGTTGTATATTACCTTTATCTGTCTCATCCCGGAGTTCATGCGTGACGCAATGAAAGTACCTTTCTATTTTGGTGGTACTTCCCTCTTAATCGTGGTTGTGGTCATCATGGATTTTATGGCTCAAGTGCAAACTCTTCTGATGTCAAGTCAGTATGAGTCTGCATTGAAAAAAGCAAACCTTAAAGGTTAATTACTGCTAAGTAGTTTGTTTTAGAAGTTACGGAGAGTAAAAATGAAAGTTCGTGCTTCCGTCAAGAAAATGTGCCGTAACTGCAAAATTGTTAGACGTCACGGTCACGTGCGTGTAATTTGCAGCGTCGAGCCTAAGCATAAACAGCGTCAAGGCTAATTTATTGCATTTTTTTCTTGCAAAGTTCGGTTGAGCTGGCTAAATTAGCCAGCCCAATCTTTTATAATATGTACAGTATTGTTTGAGTATCCTGAAAACGGGCTTTTCAGAATAGTACTGTATAACTGCTAATTTAGGAGTGCATAGTGGCCCGTATAGCAGGCATTAACATTCCTGATCATAAACATACCGTAATCGCTTTAACATCGATTTACGGCATCGGTAAGACTCGTTCACAGGCTATCTGTGAAGCAACGGGTATTGCTGAAAATGTTAAGATCAGTGAGCTGTCTGAAGAGCAAATCGACAAGCTGCGTGACGAAGTTGCCAAATACGTTGTAGAAGGTGATCTACGTCGTGAAGTTACCCTGAGCATCAAACGTCTGATGGATCTTGGTACTTATCGTGGTTTACGTCATCGTCGTGGTCTACCAGTTCGCGGTCAGCGTACTAAGACCAATGCACGTACCCGTAAGGGTCCGCGTAAGCCGATCAAGAAATAATCGGGGTATTTGAACAATGGCAAAAGCACCTATTCGTGCACGCAAGCGTGTAAGAAAACAAGTCTCTGACGGTGTGGCTCATATCCATGCTTCTTTCAACAACACAATCGTTACTATTACAGATCGTCAAGGTAACGCATTGGGTTGGGCTACTGCCGGTGGTTCCGGTTTCCGTGGTTCTCGTAAGTCAACTCCGTTTGCAGCTCAAGTTGCAGCAGAACGTTGTGCTGAAGCTGTTAAAGAGTACGGAATTAAGAACCTGGAAGTTATGGTTAAAGGACCTGGTCCTGGTCGTGAGTCAACTATCCGTGCATTAAACGCGGCTGGTTTCCGCATCACTAATATTACTGATGTGACTCCGATTCCTCATAACGGTTGTCGTCCACCGAAAAAACGTCGCGTTTAATAACGTTTTCGTTTTTAGGAAAGTTGGAGAAAGAAAATGGCAAGATATTTGGGTCCTAAGCTCAAGCTGAGCCGCCGCGAAGGTACAGATTTATTCTTAAAATCTGGCGTTCGGGCGATTGACACCAAGTGTAAACTGGAACAAGCACCAGGTCAGCACGGCGCACGTAAACCGCGTTTGTCTGATTACGGTGTTCAGTTACGTGAAAAACAAAAAGTTCGTCGTACTTACGGTGTTCTAGAACGTCAATTCCGTAACTACTACAAAGAAGCAACACGTCTGAAAGGCAACACAGGTGAAAACCTGCTGACTCTGCTGGAAGGTCGTCTGGATAACGTTGTTTATCGTATGGGCTTTGGCGCAACTCGCGCAGAAGCACGTCAGATGGTTAGCCATAAAGCAATCATGGTAAATGGTCGCGTGGTTAACATTGCTTCTTATCAGGTTTCCCCGAATGACGTAGTCAGCGTTCGTGAAAAATCGAAAAAACAGTCTCGTATCAAGGCTGCTTTAGAGCTGGCTGAACAGCGTGAAAAGCCAACATGGCTGGAAGTTGATGCTGCTAAAATGGAAGGTGTGTTCAAACGTATTCCTGAACGTACTGACCTGTCTGCTGACATTAACGAGCACCTGATCGTCGAGCTTTACTCCAAGTAAGGCTTAGCACCAAAGAGAGGACACAATGCAGGGTTCTGTGACAGAGTTTCTAAAACCGCGCCTGGTTGATATCGAGCAAGTGAGTTCGACGCACGCCAAGGTGACCCTTGAGCCATTAGAGCGAGGCTTCGGCCACACTCTAGGTAACGCACTGCGCCGTATTCTGCTTTCGTCTATGCCGGGTTGTGCGGTAACAGAGGTTGAGATTGATGGTGTACTGCATGAGTACAGCACCAAAGAAGGTGTTCAGGAAGATATCCTAGAAATACTGCTCAACCTTAAGGGGTTGGCGGTAAAAGTTCATGGTAAAGATGAAGTTATTCTTACTTTGAGCAAATCTGGCATTGGCCCTGTTATTGCAGCCGATATCATCCATGACGGTGATGTCGAAATCGTCAAGCCGCAGCACGTTATCTGCCACCTTACAGACGAGAACGCATCAATTAATATGCGTATCAAAGTTCAGCGTGGTCGTGGATATGTGCCGGCTTCTGCCCGAATTCATTCGGAAGAAGATGAGCGCCCTATCGGTCGCCTATTAGTAGACGCGTGCTATAGCCCAGTTGAGCGTATTGCTTATAATGTGGAAGCAGCTCGTGTTGAACAGCGTACCGACTTGGATAAGCTGGTAATCGAGATGGAAACTAACGGTACTATCGATCCAGAAGAATCGATTCGCCGTGCAGCGACTATCCTGGCCGAACAGCTTGAAGCTTTTGTTGACTTACGTGATGTTCGTCAACCTGAAGTTAAAGAAGAGAAGCCAGAGTTCGATCCGATCCTGCTGCGCCCAGTTGACGATCTTGAATTGACTGTCCGCTCTGCTAACTGTCTGAAGGCAGAAGCAATCCACTACATCGGTGATCTGGTACAGCGTACTGAAGTTGAATTACTTAAGACGCCTAACCTCGGTAAAAAATCTCTTACCGAGATTAAAGACGTACTGGCGTCTCGTGGACTATCTCTTGGCATGCGCCTTGAGAATTGGCCACCTGCAAGTATCGCTGATGAATAAGATCACAGGTTAAGGTTTTACTGAGAAGGATAAGGTCATGCGCCATCGTAAGAGTGGTCGTCAATTGAACCGCAACAGCAGCCATCGTCAGGCTATGTTTCGTAACATGGCAGGTTCTTTAGTTCGTCATGAGATAATCAAGACAACTTTGCCAAAAGCGAAAGAACTGCGTCGCGTCGTTGAGCCGCTGATTACTCTTGCCAAGACCGACAGCGTAGCTAATCGTCGTCTGGCATTCGCCCGTACTCGTGATAACGAAGTCGTGGCAAAACTGTTTACAGTATTAGGTCCGCGTTTTGCGAGCCGTGCAGGTGGTTACACTCGTATTCTTAAGTGTGGCTTCCGTGCTGGTGACAACGCTCCAATGGCTTACATTGAGCTTGTTGACCGTGCTGATTCTGAAACAGAAGCAGCAGCTGAATAATTTTATTATTATTTAGTGCAGTGAATAAAAAAACCGGATTTTTTAATCCGGTTTTTTTACTTTTTTAGTTAGATATTTTCTGAAAAACTTTCCTTTATATCTTCCCTTTATTTTGCTTACTATTGAGCTGTATTATATTTATTTCTCACTATTTGATCATACTGCTATGTTTCTAGTGTAAAAATAATGTGGTATAGACAAAATGTATTCTTAGTATCGCACTATCTTTCAATTCTATTTTTTTGATTATTTGTTATGCTTATTAATAATTAATACTGAGGAATGATCCATGTATCGTATTGGGCAAGTTGCAAAGTTAGCTAATGTGACAACAGATACAATTCGTTTTTATGAAAAGCAAGGATTGATGGGGCACGATAGACGTACAGAAGGTGGCTATCGACTTTATACAGATCAAGACTTACAGCGATTGCGTTTTATTCGTTATGCTAAAGAATTAGGTTTTACTTTAGATGCAATCACTGAGCTATTATCAATACGTGTAGATCCTGCACATCATACTTGTGTTGAATCAAAACATATTGTTGATGCTAGGCTTGCTGAAGTTGAAGTTCGGCTTAAAGAAATGGAAAGAATGCGTGATTCACTAAAAATGTTAAGTGATGCGTGTTGTGGCAGTGCTCATGAAAGTACTTATTGTTCTATTCTAGAAATACTTGAATCTGGCGCTACAAAGCAATAATATTTCATCAGATAATACTATGTATGTTCTTTAATAATTTTAGAGGTTTCTATGTCTAGTAAATATCAGCATCAAAAAGGTGTGATTAAAGACAATGCCCTAGCTGCACTTGTTCATGACCCACTATTTAGACAACGTGTGGAAAAAAACAAGAAAGGCAAAGGGAGTTTTATGAGAAAAGAGAAACATAATAAGAAGGGGAACTGGGAGGCCAGTGATAACAAAAGATTTTTTCAATTGTTATCACTGGCCTTTTAGTTTTTATTTTTGCTGATTTTTTAATAGATCACGAATTTCAGTTAATAAAGTTTCTTCTGCTGAAGGCGCAGGTGGCGCTTTTGGCGCTTCTTCAGCTTGGCGGCGAGTTTTGTTAATTAATTTAATCGCACAGAAGATGGCAAATGCAACAATAGCAAAGTCAAAGACAGTTTGAATAAACATACCGTAATTTAATACGACAGCTGGCACATCTCCAGTAGCTTCTCTTAATACAAAACTAAACTGTTTAAAATCAATACCACCAATTAATAAGCCCAATGGTGGCATAATGATATCGGCGACTAATGAGGAAACAATCTTCCCAAATGCGGCCCCGATAATGACACCGACTGCCATATCGACAACGTTACCTTTCATTGCAAATTCACGAAACTCTTTAAAAAAAGCCATAGCTACCCCTTAGATATATCAAAATAGAATTATTATGTGAAAATTTAGTATTCGGAATGATAATAATAATAGTAGACCACAATAGGTAACAATGACTATTATTCTTATTTCTGTAAAATATCTATAAGAAGAATGGGCTAGGTTGGAACAGTTTCTCTACATCGGGAACGTATTTTTTATCAGTAATAAACATAATAACGTGATCCCCTTGTTCTATAGAGTGGCTTGCATTAGCAATAATAACATCTTGATTTCTAACAATGGCTCCAATGATGGTTCCTGGTGGGAGTTTGATATCTTGAATACGTCGGCCAACTACTTTTGATGTGTTTTCATCACCATGTGCTACGGCTTCGATAGCTTCAGCAACACCACGACGTAATGAAGAAACACTGACAATATCTGCTTTACGTACGTGTCCGAGTAATGCAGAAATAGTGGCTTGTTGTGGTGATATAGCAATATCAATAACGCCGCCTTGGACTAGATCAACGTATGCACTACGTTGAATAAGAACCATCGCTTTCTTGGCTCCCATGCGTTTAGCTAACATTGCAGACATAATATTAGCTTCGTCATCATTCGTTAGGGCGATGAAAACATCAATTTGTTCTATATGTTCTTCTGCAAGTAGTTCCTGATCAGATGCATCACCATAAAAAACAATGGTATCATGAAGGAGTTCTGCAAGTTCAGTTGCACGTTGTTGATTATGTTCGATTAATTTAACGCTATAATCTTTTTCTAACCTCGCTGCTAATCCAGCTCCAACATTACCACCTCCAACAATCATAATTCGTTTATAAGGTTTTTCTAAGCGTTGTAGCTCACTCATAACGGCTCGAATATGTTGTGATGCAACTACAAAGAAAACTTCATCACCTGCTTCAATAATTGTTGAACCTTGCGGTCTGATTGGACGGTCTTGGCGAAAAATAGCAGCAACACGAGTATCAATATGTGGCATGTGATCTCGTAAAGTCGATAATGCATTCCCGACTAGAGATCCACCATAATATGCTTTTACTGCAACAATACTGACTTGTCCTTCAGCAAAATTAACAACTTGTAATGCGCCTGGGTATTGGATGAGTTTATAAATATAATCAATAACTAAATGCTCTGGTGAGATAAGGTAGTCAATAGGGATTGCTTCAGGTAAAAAAAGCTTATCTGATTCACGAACAAACTCTGAGGCTCGGATGCGAGCTACTTTATTTGGCGTATTAAATAAAGTGTAAGCAACTTGGCAGGCAATCATGTTGGTTTCATCAGAGTTGGTGACAGCAACTAACATGTCAGCATCTTCAGCACCTGCTTCTCTTAATACTCTAGGGTGTGAGCCATGCCCATTAACGACTCTTAAATCGAATTTGTCTTGAAGTTGACGCAAACGAGCAGCATCAGTATCAACGACAGTAATATCATTATTTTCACCGACAAGATTTTCGGCAAGGGTTCCACCAACTTGTCCTGCGCCTAATATAATAATTTTCATCGATGTTTCTCAGAGTATTTAGTTAACAAGTAGAAAACAAAACGCATGATCTAAGTGATCTTGCGTTGAAATAGTAGCCTTTTTTAGATCCTAGATCATCTTTTATCACCAAGTTAGATTTTCTTTATCACGGCATAAAAGAATCCATCGCCACCATTAGGTTCAGGTAAACATTGGTTTTGGTAATTACATTGAGCATCTTTTGTGGAAGATAGGAACATCTCAACTTGTTGACTATTTTCTTCAGGCAAAATAGAGCAGGTAGCATAAACTAATGTGCCACCTGATTTTAAATACGGCCATATAGCATGTAAAATTTCTTTCTGGATTTGTGCTAGCTGTGCAATATCGTCATTACGGCGAAGCCATTTAATATCAGGATGACGACGAATAACGCCAGTTGCTGAACAAGGTGCATCAAGTAGTATTCGGTCAAACTGCATACCAGAACACCACTGCTCAGGATAACGACCGTCGCCACTTTTTACAGTTGCCTGCTGTTTTAGTCGATTTAGGTTTTCTTTAACTCGGTTTAGGCGTTGTTCATCAATATCTATTGCTAATACTTGAGATTGAGGCGCAATTTCTAAAATATGAGTAGTCTTACCACCAGGAGCCGCACATAAATCGAGGATCTGCTCTTTGTTTTTCGGGGCTAATAATTCAGCACAACGTTGAGCAGATCGGTCTTGTATGGTAACCCAACCATCATCAAATCCCGGTAACATGTTAACGTTACATGGCGTTTCTAAACGGATTGCATAAGGAAGCGATCCGTCAGCTATTGCAGCGATCTCATTAGCTTCAAGTAAGGCAAGATACTCTTCACGTGAATGATGAATCTGATTAACTCGTAACCACATAGGAGGTTTTTG
Organism: Proteus hauseri; assembly: GCF_004116975.1. NCBI lineage: Bacteria > Pseudomonadati > Pseudomonadota > Gammaproteobacteria > Enterobacterales > Morganellaceae > Proteus > Proteus hauseri. The sequence goes on from NZ_CP026364.1 coordinate 1,721,101, forward strand.
GTTATTTCCTTCAACAATCATTTCCCATTCTTTTGGATAAGCTTGTTTTATTCGAGCTAATAGCCACGAAGGATGTAAAAAACGACTCTCATTATTTTGGAAGCGCTCACTTAAAATATCTTGTTGGCGCTGAAACTGGCGCAATACACCGTTGATCAAACCTTTTAGTTGCGGCTTTTTTAATGCTACTGCACCATTAACGGTTTCGGCTAAAGCTGCATGTGCAGGAATACGGGTATATAGAAGTTGATATAGGCCTACCATAATAAGATAGTGCAAAATGCGTTGTTTACCTTTAAGTGGTTTATCCATTAGTTGCTGGATAGTCCACTCTAATTGAGGCAGTGTACGTAAAGTACCAAAACAAAGTTCTTGTAATAAAGAACGGTCTTTATCAGAAACATTCTTTTGTAATTCAGGAATGACAGTGTTTAATGATAAACCTTGGTCTAAAACTTGGCTGATTGCTTTTGCCGCAATACTACGTATGTTGTATGACGTTTTCATAATGAGTTAACGTTTGATATTTAGCGCCAAAAATATCGGCGTGAAAAAAGGAAAACCCCGATAAGTTTTATCAGGGGTTAGAATTGTTATTTAATAACTTTGCCGGGTGTGAACCACTCTCGCTTAGAGTTTAGAAAATCTGCAGATGTCATCGGTTTTTTGCCTGATGGCTGAAGTTCTACAATATTCAGCGTGCCTTTTCCCGTTGCTATATAAATGCCAGTTTTATCAGCTTTTAGTAACATGCCAGGTGTTTGATTAGTGTCACCCAAAATGACCTGTGCTTTCCAAACCTTTACAGGTTGATCCTCTAGCATGAAAAAGCTCATCGGCCATGGATTGAATGCTCGAATACATCGTTCTATTTGTTCCGCTGATAATGACCAATCAATTCTGGCTTCTTCTTTTGATAATTTTTGTGCGTAGTTTGCTAAATTATCATCTTGTTTTTCTGCTTTTAGCTTTCCTGCAGTAATTAGGTCTAATGTGCTAATTAAAGCTTTGGGACCTAAATCGGCGAGTTTTTCATAGAGTGATGAACTAGTGTCTTCGCTAGTAATTGGACATGCTGATTTATACAGCATATCTCCAGTATCTAGTCCTATATCCATTTGCATAATGGTGACACCCGTTTCTGTATCTCCAGCCCAAAGTGCGCGCTGAATAGGTGCCGCTCCTCGCCATCTAGGTAAAAGAGAACCATGAACATTTAAGCAGCCTAAACGAGGAATATCGAGCACTGCTTTAGGCAGGATCATGCCATAAGCAACAACAATCATAATGTCAGCTTGTTGTGCTTGAATCCATTCATGGTTTTCTACTGGTTTTAAAGATGCAGGCTGATAAACAGGAATATCATTTGTTAGCGCGAGTTCTTTAACTGGGCTAAAGGTCAGCTTCTTACCTCTTCCTGTGGGCTTATCAGGAGGTGTAAGTACTCCTACAACACTATGTTGAGTTGATAATAATGCAGCTAAATGTCGAGCTGCAAAATCGGGCGTTCCCGCAAAAATAATGCGTAATGAGTCAGACACGTTTTCTTCCTGTTTCAATTTAATTACTGTCCTGCTTTAGCTCTTTTCTTATCTAACTTATCTAATTTTTCCACTTTTTGGCGGATACGTTGACGTTTAAGTGGAGATAAATAATCAACAAAGAGCTTACCAACTAAATGATCCATCTCATGTTGAATACAGATAGCTAATAAGTCATCTGCTTCTAATTCAAATGGCTGGCCATTATAATCAAGTGCTTTAACTCTTACTCGTTCAGCTCTTGGTACAAAAGCACGCTGTTCTGGAATAGATAAACAGCCTTCTTCTATACCTGTGTCGCCATCAGAATCAAGAAGCTCAGGATTTATTAGTACTAGTTTTTGGTCTCTATTTTCAGAGACATCAATGACGATAATGCGCTGGTGGATATCCACCTGTGTTGCAGCTAGCCCAATACCTTCTTCTAAATACATCGTTTCAAACATATCATCGATGATTTGTTGAATTTCAGCATTAACTTTTTCGACTGGCTTTGCAATCGTGCGAAGACGCTCGTCTGGATAATGTAATACGTGTAACACGGCCATAGTTTATTCGGACTGTTTCTAAAATGTGAATGAGATTTAACGTCTATTCTAGACATTTATTGTCTAGATTGACAGTATTTGGTGGTTTAGCGCTCACCCTGTTTATTAAAAATAACACTAGGATAATGCATGGATGCTAGAGAAATATGGATAAGACTAAATACTATTTCAAGATTACCTATTAATAAAGTGATGCAATTAGTCAGCCATTTACGAAGTTTATCACGAATAAATGATAAACAATTAAAAGCCAGTGGGCTATCAGACCAGCAATGTGTTCAATTTATGAGGCTTCATAAAGATTCTGTTAAAAGTGCATTAAATTGGTTAGATAAAAATGAGTCATCACTTTTAACGATCTCTGATCCCGATTATCCATCTTTATTAAAGCAGATTTCATCGCCACCTCTTTTACTTTTTGTTGCAGGTGATAGAAAACACTTATCAAATACTCAAATAGCATTAATAGGTAGCCGTGATGCAACACATTATGGAACTAGATGGGCAACATATTTTGCTCAAGAACTGGTCAATAATGGTATCGCTATTACAAGTGGGCTCGCCCAAGGTATTGATAGTGTAGGGCATCGTAGCGCTTTAAAAAATAAAGGGGTTACTATTGCTGTATTAGGAAGTGGTTTAGAACATATCTATCCTTCTTTTCATCGCTCACTTGCCTTGCAAATCAAAGAAACTGGTCTTCTTGTATCGGAGTATTTACCTGATATGCCACCTTTAGCACACCATTTCCCACAGCGTAATCGAATTATTAGTGGATTAAGTTCAGCATTATTAATTATAGAAGCAGGAATAAAAAGCGGTTCTTTGATTACAGCTAATTGTGCTTTGCAGCAAGGAAAAGAGTTATTTGTTCTACCTGGTTTATTAGGTGATATACATTTTGAAGGTAATCATCAACTTATTAAACAAGGAGCAAACCTAGCTTCATTTCCCAATGATATTTTGGAATATTTAAATAGTTCATTACATTGGCTATCTGAACATGACGATATACATGAGCAACAATATTTATTACCGTCACAATCTGCTCTTTCTCAAAAAGCAGAAAGTAAGCAACTGAACTTAGTTCAACAAGAAGCTATTAATACAATATTACCTTTATTGCGCTTTGATGAGGCAACAGCAATTGATATCATTGCTAATCGTAGTGCATTATCAACATCTGATTTAGCCCCTCTTTTATTAGAACTTGAGCTTATTGAAAAAATAGCTATTGTGGCTGGTGGCTATATTCGATTGAAATAAGTGTAATGAGGTAAAAACAATGGCAAAAAATATGCCGTTTACACAGCAAAATGAACAAGAAATGTGTCCTGATTGTGGTAATACTCTCGTTATAAAAAATGGTGGGCATGGGCCTTTTCTAGGATGTTCTGCTTACCCTAAATGCCACTATATCAAAACATTAAAACCTCAAAGTGATAGCCAAATTATTAAAATTTTGGAAGGCCAGCCTTGTGAGTGCTGTGGTGCTGATTTAGTTTTGCGTCAAGGTAAATTTGGCATGTTTATTGGTTGTAGTCGTTATCCAGAGTGTGAGCATGTAGAACAAATAGACAAACCAGATGAAACAGTTATTCATTGTCCTCAGTGTGAAAATGGTAAGTTGCTACAACGTAAGTCACGATTTGGTAAGGTTTTTTATGCGTGCAATCAATATCCCGATTGTCAATTTATCCTAAATAACAAACCAATTTGTGGGGAATGTGAGCATTGCAATTATCCATTATTGATGGAAAAAAGGTCTTCTCAAGGAGTAAGATTAGTTTGCGCTAGCAAATTATGTGGAAAGCAACAAACAAAAAGAGAAGAACATGAATAATGAAGTATCACCTGTAAATAATACTATCGTAAGCGCATTACAAAATAATCAAGTTATTGCTTACCCAACAGAAGCTGTGTTTGGCTTAGGTTGTGATCCTGATAGTGAACAAGCGGTAATGGCACTATTAGCGTTGAAACAAAGGCCGATAGAAAAAGGACTAATTTTAATTGCTGATAACTATGAACAATTAAAACCTTATATAGATGATGGTATGTTAACGCAGACACAACGTGAAAGGATGTTTGCGTCATGGCCTGGGCCTGTCACCTGGGTTATTCCAGCAAAGGCATCTACACCTAAATGGCTAACTGGAAAGTTTTCATCATTAGCTGTGAGAGTGACAGATCACGCTTTAGTTAAAGCGTTATGCCTTGCTTATGGTAAGCCTATAGTTTCTACAAGCGCTAATTTAAGTGGTTTACCACCTTGTCGTACGGTTGATGAAGTGGAAGGCCAATTTCAAAATAGTATCCCTATTCTAAATGGTGTTGTTGGTGGAAGACTAAATCCATCTGAAATTCGTGACGCGCTGACGGGTGAGTTATATAGACAGGGGTAACTGTGTAATGGAAAAATATTCTGTATTGGGAAATCCTATAGAGCATAGCCAGTCACCATTTATTCACCAGTTTTTTTCAAAACAAACGGGTGTAGAGTATGACTATGGTCGCTTATTAGTACCTTTTGGTGAATTTGAAAAAACAGCTAGTCATTTTTTTTCTCAAGGAGGACTGGGAGCAAATGTTACCGTACCTTTTAAAGAAGATGCATTTCGCTTTGTTGATAGCTTGACAGCTAGAGCAAAAGGATGTGGAGCTGTTAATTCAATTAAAAAATTACCAGACGGTTCATTGCTGGGAGATAACACTGATGGTCAAGGACTTATTCTTGATTTAGCCAGGCTTGATTTTATTGTTCCGGGTAAAGTGTTATCTGTACTTGTGATTGGTGCTGGTGGTGCAACAAGAGGAATTTTACTTCCATTATTAGAATATGATTGTGATATCACCCTTACTAATCGTACTTTTGCAAAAGCTGAGCAATTGGCACAAGAGTTTAGTCAATTTGGTTTAATTAGAGCTATGCCCGCACAAGATGTTGCAGATAGACATTATGATTTAATTATAAATGCATCATCATCGAGCATGATGAATGAGTTGCCTCCAGTGCCGAATGATGTGTATGGCTATGAGACGGCTTGTTATGATCTCTATTATCAAGCAGGGATAACGTCATTTTTATATCATGCACTAAAGCATGGTAGTACTCGTTTATCTGATGGGTTAGGTATGTTAGTTGGACAAGCTGCTTATGCATTTGAGTTGTGGTATGAGTTTGTCCCTGAAATGGATCCTGTTCTTAATGTATTAAGAGAAAAGTTAAATCAATGAACCAATCTATTCAATTTCCAGATCGTGAAGAGTGGTTAGCAGAGGAAAAAAAGATCCAATTTCCTGTAATGATAAATGGAATGTTACTTGATTGCCAAGTAACAGAAGATGAGTTGTTTAAGCGTTTTGGTAATAAAGAAAATGCCCTAATTGTATTTCAAAAAAATCGCTGGGAAATAGAAGAAGAGTTTGAAGAGCTGATAACTAACAATGAGCTATCAGCCCTTCATCCTATTTATTCTTTATTAATGGATGTATGAGTTGTAGCTAAGTAGTCATTTTTCCATTTTACATAATTATTAGCAGAATAGATGAGAGCATCTATTTCTGCTAACGATAAAGGGCGAATTTTTTTTACAGGATTACCTAAATAAAGAAAACCACTTTCTAGTCGTTTCCCCGGTGGTACAAGGCTCCCTGCTCCAATCATCACATCATCTTCAATTATTGCACCATCTAATAAAATTGATCCCATGCCCACCAGAACACGATTACCAATAATGCATCCATGCAGCATAGCTTTATGACCTACAGTGACATCATTACCAATAATAAGAGGAAATCCTTCAGTATTTTCTGTAGAAGCATGGGATACATGGAGTACTGAACCATCCTGAATATTCGATCTTACCCCTATGCTGATATAGTTTACATCTCCACGGATAACAACCATTGGCCATATGCTTACATCTTTACTTAAGCGAACATCACCAATAACAGTTGCAGTTTCATCAATAAAAACGTTGTCATTAATAGAGGGAGATAAATTCAAATAACTTCTAATGGTGGGATATTTCATTCGTTACTCCAAACTTAATATAGAGATGCATAGTGAAAGGAAGCATAGCAGCGGACATATCTTTTTTGCGAGCGGTCTTGTTTCAGATTGCAAATTTTGCGAGTTTTGTTCAATAGTAGAGTGAAATTAGTAGTAATAGAATATCGCTGGTGGACAATAAGGTTAATAAAAGTATGATTTTTAATCTATTAGGGTGCTTTTTGTATCAAAAATAGACGTAAAGTTTAAAAAGAAAACGAACAGAAAAAAAATCACAATAAACACTTGCGCTAATCTCAGATGTCCCTATAATGCGCATCCACTGACCCACGATGAGCTAACAACAGCCGCGAGGGACAGCGAAGAGAAAAGAAAAAAGTTTGAAAAAACTCTTGACTCTTCAGAGGAATAACGTAATATACGCCTCCTCGCAACAACGCAGAAGACCGGAAACGGCAGCGAATGTTGAACTGCTCTTTAACAAATTATCAGACAATCTGTGTGGGCACTCACAGAGACGATATCTTCTAAAATATTTAGATGTATATAAGTCTTAAAGAGTGTTTACAAAAGTAAAATTCATTTATGAATGAAGCTAAGTATTCGATTTCTTTGAGCATCAAACACTTTTAATTGAAGAGTTTGATCATGGCTCAGATTGAACGCTGGCGGCAGGCCTAACACATGCAAGTCGAGCGGTAACAGAGGAAAGCTTGCTTTCTTGCTGACGAGCGGCGGACGGGTGAGTAATGTATGGGGATCTGCCCGATAGAGGGGGATAACTACTGGAAACGGTAGCTAATACCGCATGACGTCTACGGACCAAAGCAGGGGCTCTTCGGACCTTGCGCTATCGGATGAACCCATATGGGATTAGCTAGTAGGTGAGGTAATGGCTCACCTAGGCGACGATCTCTAGCTGGTCTGAGAGGATGATCAGCCACACTGGGACTGAGACACGGCCCAGACTCCTACGGGAGGCAGCAGTGGGGAATATTGCACAATGGGCGCAAGCCTGATGCAGCCATGCCGCGTGTATGAAGAAGGCCTTAGGGTTGTAAAGTACTTTCAGCGGGGAGGAAGGTGTTAAGATTAATACTCTTAGCAATTGACGTTACCCGCAGAAGAAGCACCGGCTAACTCCGTGCCAGCAGCCGCGGTAATACGGAGGGTGCAAGCGTTAATCGGAATTACTGGGCGTAAAGCGCACGCAGGCGGTCAATTAAGTCAGATGTGAAAGCCCCGAGCTTAACTTGGGAATTGCATCTGAAACTGGTTGGCTAGAGTCTTGTAGAGGGGGGTAGAATTCCACGTGTAGCGGTGAAATGCGTAGAGATGTGGAGGAATACCGGTGGCGAAGGCGGCCCCCTGGACAAAGACTGACGCTCAGGTGCGAAAGCGTGGGGAGCAAACAGGATTAGATACCCTGGTAGTCCACGCTGTAAACGATGTCGATTTGGAGGTTGTGCCCTTGAGGCGTGGCTTCCGGAGCTAACGCGTTAAATCGACCGCCTGGGGAGTACGGCCGCAAGGTTAAAACTCAAATGAATTGACGGGGGCCCGCACAAGCGGTGGAGCATGTGGTTTAATTCGATGCAACGCGAAGAACCTTACCTACTCTTGACATCCAGAGAATCCTTTAGAGATAGAGGAGTGCCTTCGGGAACTCTGAGACAGGTGCTGCATGGCTGTCGTCAGCTCGTGTTGTGAAATGTTGGGTTAAGTCCCGCAACGAGCGCAACCCTTATCCTTTGTTGCCAGCGCGTAATGGCGGGAACTCAAAGGAGACTGCCGGTGATAAACCGGAGGAAGGTGGGGATGACGTCAAGTCATCATGGCCCTTACGAGTAGGGCTACACACGTGCTACAATGGCAGATACAAAGAGAAGCGACCTCGCGAGAGCAAGCGGAACTCATAAAGTCTGTCGTAGTCCGGATTGGAGTCTGCAACTCGACTCCATGAAGTCGGAATCGCTAGTAATCGTAGATCAGAATGCTACGGTGAATACGTTCCCGGGCCTTGTACACACCGCCCGTCACACCATGGGAGTGGGTTGCAAAAGAAGTAGGTAGCTTAACCTTCGGGAGGGCGCTTACCACTTTGTGATTCATGACTGGGGTGAAGTCGTAACAAGGTAACCGTAGGGGAACCTGCGGTTGGATCACCTCCTTACCTAAGAGATACGTGTTATGTGTAGTGCTCACACAGATTGTCTGATGAAGAACGAGCAAAAGCGCGTCTGCGAAGCTGACAAGAGTCCCCTTCGTCTAGAGGCCTAGGACACCGCCCTTTCACGGCGGTAACAGGGGTTCGAATCCCCTAGGGGACGCCAATGCGCGGTATGAGTGAAAGGCGTACCACACTATGTCTGATGAAAATCAGAAAATAGTTAAAATAATTTAAGTAAGTTATTTTAACTATTTATGCTCTTTAACAATCTGGAACAAGCTGAAAAATTGAAAACAAATCAATATATCACCGAGGTATATTGATGAGTCTCTCAAAATCTCAGACCTTGAATTTGTGATACTCCAAGGCGAGTGTCATGAGCGAGCAATAGCAATTCTAGGCGGACAGCGCGCAGTAAGCGCAGCATACATAAGTATGTGAGCATTACGAGCACTGCCCAACAATGAATTGATACTTGTGTAGCCATGACCTTTAAAGTCGTCTTCGAGAGAAACACCTTCGGGTTGTGAGGTTAAGCGAATAAGCGTACACGGTGGATGCCTAGGCAATCAGAGGCGATGAAGGACGTGCTAATCTGCGATAAGCGTCGGTAAGGTGATATGAACCGTTATAACCGACGATTTCCGAATGGGGAAACCCAATATCCAATGGATATTATCATTACGTGAATACATAGCGTAATGAAGCGAACCGGGAGAACTGAAACATCTCAGTACCCCGAGGAAAAGAAATCAACCGAGATTCCCCTAGTAGCGGCGAGCGAACGGGGAACAGCCCAGAGTCTTAATCAATAGCAGCATCAGGAGAACGGTCTGGAAAGTCCGGCAGTAAAGGGTGATAGCCCCGTATCTGAAGATGCTGTTATTGTGAACTCGACGAGTAGGGCGGGACACGTGTTATCCTGTCTGAATATGGGGGGACCATCCTCCAAGGCTAAATACTCCTGATTGACCGATAGTGAACCAGTACCGTGAGGGAAAGGCGAAAAGAACCCCGGCGAGGGGAGTGAAAAAGAACCTGAAACCGTGTACGTACAAGCAGTAGGAGCCTCTTTTATGGGGTGACTGCGTACCTTTTGTATAATGGGTCAGCGACTTATATTCTGTAGCAAGGTTAACCGTATAGGGGAGCCGTAGGGAAACCGAGTCTTAACTGGGCGAATGAGTTGCAGGGTATAGACCCGAAACCCGGTGATCTATCCATGGGCAGGTTGAAGGTTGGGTAACACTAACTGGAGGACCGAACCGACTAATGTTGAAAAATTAGCGGATGACTTGTGGATGGGGGTGAAAGGCCAATCAAACCGGGAGATAGCTGGTTCTCCCCGAAAGCTATTTAGGTAGCGCCTCGTGAATTCATCTTCGGGGGTAGAGCACTGTTTCGACTAGGGGGTCATCCCGACTTACCAACTCGATGCAAACTGCGAATACCGAAGAATGTTATCACGGGAGACACACGGCGGGTGCTAACGTCCGTCGTGAAGAGGGAAACAACCCAGACCGCCAGCTAAGGTCCCAAAGTCATGGTTAAGTGGGAAACGAAGTGGGAAGGCTCAGACAGCCAGGATGTTGGCTTAGAAGCAGCCATCATTTAAAGAAAGCGTAATAGCTCACTGGTCGAGTCGGCCCGCGCGGAAGATGTAACGGGGCTAAACCATGCACCGAAGCTGCGGCAGCGACACTTAGGTGTTGTTGGGTAGGGGAGCGTTCTGTAAGCCTGCGAAGGTGTGCTGTGAGGCATGCTGGAGGTATCAGAAGTGCGAATGCTGACATAAGTAACGATAATGCGGGTGAAAAACCCGCACGCCGGAAGACCAAGGGTTCCTGTCCAACGTTAATCGGGGCAGGGTGAGTCGACCCCTAAGGCGAGGCTGAAAAGCGTAGTCGATGGGAAACGGGTTAATATTCCCGTACTGGTGGTAACTGCGATGGGGGAACGGAGAAGGCTAGGTTGTCCGGGCGACGGTCGTCCCGGTTCAAGCATGTAGGCAGAGTGATTAGGCAAATCCGGTCACTTAATGCTGAGGTGTGATGACGAACCACTAAGGTGGTGAAGCAATTGATGCCCTGCTTCCAGGAAAAGCCTCTAAGCTTCAGGTTACCAACAATCGTACCCCAAACCGACACAGGTGGTCAGGTAGAGAATACTCAGGCGCTTGAGAGAACTCGGGTGAAGGAACTAGGCAAAATGGTGCCGTAACTTCGGGAGAAGGCACGCTGGCGGTAAGTGAAGTCCCTTGCGGACGGAGCCCAAGCCAGTCGAAGATACCAGCTGGCTGCAACTGTTTATTAAAAACACAGCACTGTGCAAACACGAAAGTGGACGTATACGGTGTGACGCCTGCCCGGTGCTGGAAGGTTAATTGATGGGGTTATCCTTAGGGAGAAGCTCTTGATCGAAGCCCCAGTAAACGGCGGCCGTAACTATAACGGTCCTAAGGTAGCGAAATTCCTTGTCGGGTAAGTTCCGACCTGCACGAATGGCGTAATGATGGCCAGGCTGTCTCCACCCGAGACTCAGTGAAATTGAACTCGCTGTGAAGATGCAGTGTACCCGCGGCAAGACGGAAAGACCCCGTGAACCTTTACTATAGCTTGACACTGAACATTGAGCCTTGATGTGTAGGATAGGTGGGAGACTTTGAAGTGTGGACGCCAGTCTGCATGGAGTCAACCTTGAAATACCACCCTTTAACGTTTGATGTTCTAACCTAGGTCCATAATCTGGATCGGGGACCGTGTCTGGTGGGTAGTTTGACTGGGGCGGTCTCCTCCTAAAGAGTAACGGAGGAGCACGAAGGTTGGCTAAGCATGGTCGGACATCATGCGGTTAGTGCAAAGGCATAAGCCAGCTTGACTGTGAGAGTGACGGCTCGAGCAGGTACGAAAGTAGGTCTTAGTGATCCGGTGGTTCTGAATGGAAGGGCCATCGCTCAACGGATAAAAGGTACTCCGGGGATAACAGGCTGATACCGCCCAAGAGTTCATATCGACGGCGGTGTTTGGCACCTCGATGTCGGCTCATCACATCCTGGGGCTGAAGTAGGTCCCAAGGGTATGGCTGTTCGCCATTTAAAGTGGTACGCGAGCTGGGTTTAGAACGTCGTGAGACAGTTCGGTCCCTATCTGCCGTGGGCGTTGGAAGATTGAGAGGGGTTGCTCCTAGTACGAGAGGACCGGAGTGAACGCACCACTGGTGTTCGGGTTGTCATGCCAATGGCATTGCCCGGTAGCTAAGTGCGGAAGAGATAACCGCTGAAAGCATCTAAGCGGGAAACTTGCCTCGAGATGAGTCTTCCCTGTCACCTTGAGTGACCTAAAGGAACGTTTAAGACTAAGACGTTGATAGGCTGGGTGTGTAAGCGTAGCGATACGTTGAGCTAACCAGTACTAATGAACCGTGAGGCTTAACCTGACAACACCGAAGGTGTTTTGTCTGAGAGAAGAGACTAACATCAATAAAGTAAGCTTGTTTTAAGATTGAATTACTGGTTACGTGGAGAGATTGGCGTAACGGGTAATAACAGAATTTGCTTGGCGGCCATAGCGCAGCGGTCCCACCTGATCCCATGCCGAACTCAGAAGTGAAACGTTGTAGCGCCGATGGTAGTGTGGGGTCTCCCCATGTGAGAGTAGGGAACTGCCAGGCATTAAATATCGCCTTAATATCTTAAGATGTTAAAGCAAAAAGAATACGCGGAGCGGTAGTTCAGTTGGTTAGAATACCTGCCTGTCACGCAGGGGGTCGCGGGTTCGAGTCCCGTCCGTTCCGCCAACTATTTAGGGGCGTAGTTCAATTGGTAGAGCACCGGTCTCCAAAACCGGGTGTTGGGAGTTCGAGTCTCTCCGCCCCTGCCAGTTACCAATTAAGTAATAACGAAATTTATACTATATTTGTAGCCCAGTTAATTAACTGGGCTTTTTGTTATTTAAAATCCAAATATATTCTTATTAACAATAAGATTTCCCTTCAATTATTCCATTCAAATCAAGCCTATTCCTCAGAAAAATCTAGAACTCCAAAATAATAACTTAATATGAGATGCAAAATTAATGCTGCTTTTGTTGAAAATAGACAATAAAATAATAAGCTTCAATTTTTATTTTATGTAAATACAATAAATTGAAGCTTAATATTATTGATGAGTGACTGGTTGTTTTAGTAATTGTTGTATTAATGCTTGCTGATCGCTGGTATTTAACCAGACGGCAAAGAGGGGTTTTTGAATAATATCAGCTGAAGCTGCAGATAAATCAGAGTAAAGATCAAGCCAATGTACAGGCAAGAAAGCAACTGCATGTGTTGTTTTCATTAACTGATAGGCAATTACTGCTGAATTAGTAGTTAAAATAGGATCAGTTTTTTTATCTATATCATTTTGTAATGATGGATAAAAATCAGCACTCCATTCTATTTTGATAAATTGGGCTGTTTTGTCAGTATTATCTGATGATATTTTCATCAGTTGAAATGCAATATTACCGATAATCTTACTTTCCAACTCATCCATTTTAGGGGCTTCTGTCGTGAAAAGAAGATCAAGCTCTCTGGCATGAAGTTGTTTTACAAGAGATTGTCTCGTAGAGACTCTAGATTCGATTCTGAGCTCTTTTTTATCTAGATAAGATTCTTGTAGCCAAGAGGTTAAATAAGCCTCCCAGAGCGATGCTGTTGCGCCAATTGAAAGCTCAGAATGTTGAGATGCATGACTAATCTCTTTTTTAGCAAGCAACCAAGTATTCATCAACGATTCAGCATAAGGTATGAGCCTTTCACCGGCCACGGTTAAGCGAATATTATTGCGATGGCGAGTGAATAAGTTTGTACCTAATTGTGTCTCTAATTGTCGTATTCTAAAACTCACCGCAGACTGCGTTAAATAAAGAGATTCGGCGGCTCGGCCAAAGTGTCTTGTCTTACTGACTTCCAAAAAGGTTTTCAGTAATTCGGTATCCACATCTATCTCCAAAAAAATTTGTCGTTACGATTTAAATATTTTGTTTTACAGAACTGCATGACTACCTAATACTCCGCGCCATAAGTATGACGATAGAGAATTAGGAGTGTGTCAGATGGCAGAAAGTTTTATCACGACTAATCGTTTTTTTGACAATAAACATTATCCGCGTGGTTTTTCTCGTCATGGCGATTTCACTATCAAGGAAGCTCAGATATTGGAACGTCATGGTCAAGCATTTAATGAGCTTGATTTGGGCAAACGAGAGCCTACAACCGAAACGGAAAAATTATTTGTTGCCATGTGTCGTGGCGAACGAGAAGCAGCAACTATTGAAGAAAAAATTTGGAAAAAATATACCAGTCGTATAAGTCGTCCAAAGCGTTTTCATACATTGTCGGGTGGAAAGCCACAGCTCGATCCATCTGATGACTATACCGACTCTGATGATTAATATCATTAGTTTTAGTTAAAAGGAGCGTTTTTCGCTCCTTTTTGTTTATTCACCAAACTGTTTTTGAAGATGTATCATTAATCTATCCATTGCACGAAAGCTTAGCGCTTCAATTAAATGATTTCGTTGTATATTTTCTTCGTTTTGTAAATCGGCAATTGTTCTCGATACTCGAAGGATTTTATGCCATGCACGTATAGATAACCCAAGCTTATTCAGAGTGTTTTCTAAAAAGGTTGCGTCAGCCGTATTTAACACACAATGCTGTTCAATTTCTTTTCCTGTCAGATAAGTATTAATTTTTCCGCACCGCTTTAATTGTCGTTCTCTTGCTTTTAATACTCGCTGTCTTATCTCTTCACTGCTTTCATTTGAATGCGAGGGATTGATAAGAGCACCCTGAGGTAATAATGGCATTTCTACCGAGAGATCAAATCTATCCAAAAAGGGACCTGATATTCTGCTTAAATAACGCAATACTTGTCTTACTGGTGCTCGATTGTGTGTGCCTTGATAATGTCCTGTTGGGCTAGGATTTAGTGCTCCAATAAGTAGTACATTGGCAGGATAACTTATTTTGGCTTTTGCCCGTGAAATAACAATTTTTCTCGCATCAAGAGGCTCGCGTAATGCATCTAATACTCGGCGCTCAAACTCAGGTAACTCATCTAAAAATAAAATACCATGATGTGCTAGCGTTATTTCTCCAGGTTTAGGAATTGAACCTCCCCCCGTTAAAGCTATTGCTGATGATGTGTGATGAGGCGCTCTAAACGGCCTTGATGGCCACTGCCCTTCTGTAAATATTACGCCTCTTAAACTACTGATGATTAAAACATCTAGTGCTTCTTGATGGGTTAGAGGGGGTAATAGTGTACCAACCCTTTTTGCTAACATTGTCTTCCCTGTTCCGGGTGGCCCAAGAAATAAAATGTTGTGATTTCCTGCTGCTGTGATTTCTGCAGCCCTTTTTGCATTATTTTGACCAATAATATCACTCATATCTTTATTATTTTGGTTTTCAATTGCGTGATTAATATTAAGTTGCTCAGCTTCAATTAATGGTGTGTTATTTTCTAAGTAATGGCAAATATCTAAAATATGAGAAGCTAATAAAACAGATTTATTTGGCAATAATGAAACTTCAGTGCCATGTTCTATTGAAACAATACATGTACGTTTATCTTGAGATGCACTAATAATGGAGGGAATAACAGCATTAACTCTTTGTAATTTTCCTGATAAGGCAAGCTCACCAATAAACTCATAACCATTTAATTTATCTGATTTTAATTGTTCAGAAGCAATTAAAATTGCAAGGGCTATCGGTAAATCATAACGTGCGCCTTCTTTTGGTAAATCAGCCGGAGAAAGATTAATTGTTATTCTTTTTGCTGGGTAGATATATCCGCTATTAATTAATGCACTTCTTACTCTATCTTTTGCTTCTTTTACCACAGTTTCAGGTAACCCCACTAAAGTTAACCCAGGGAGTCCTTGGCTTATATGAGCCTCAATAGTAACAAGTGGCGCAGATATTCCTAACGAAGCTCGTGTATATATTACTGCTAATGCCATTTATTATTCTCCATTATTTTTATTCTTTTTAATTTATTTTAATTTTTTTGTTAAATGGTTATTTAAATAAATGAGAGCAGGCTCGTAAATATCCTAATTGCATGAAAAATATAAATAAATTAATAATATTTTTAATATTATTAATAGGTGTTTAATTATATTTATATATTTTTCATCTTTTAAAATAAATATATCTCAATCGTAGCTTAAAAAGTTAAATAAATAGTTATTAGCTAGTATATAATTCTTTTTATTATTTATTTCTTGGTTTATTGTTCTGTTGTAGTTGGGGTGATAAAAAATAACTATAAATTACAATGTGTTGCGTTTATTTTTAAAATAATCGTTGTCAAGGTTAAAATATCATGGTAACTCTAAAAGGACAGAGTGAAATAAAACACAATACAACATTACAAACATACATTTTAAATAAAAAAGAAGTCATAAAACTATGAATAATATCGTCCTAGTGATTAGCCTAATTATTGTCAGCGTGGTGGTGATTATTATCCCACCGTGCGGGGCTGCACTAGGACGAAGAATGGCTAAGTAATTAGCCGGATCGCTTAAAACCCCCGCACCGAAAGGCGCGGGGGTTTTTTTTGAGCCTAAGTTTGAGAAATAAAGCAAAAATAGAATAAATCAATATTAAACAATGAGTTAAATAGACGGGTGATAAAATGAATGGAGCACAGTGGTTAGTACAGGCATTGCGAAAGCATCAGGTTGAAACCGTATTTGGTTATCCCGGCGGCGCAATCATGCCTGTTTATGACGCACTTTATGATGGCGGTGTTGAACATGTTTTATGTCGCCACGAACAAGGTGCTGCCATTGCTGCTATTGGCTTTGCTCGTTCTACAGGTACAACAGGAGTTTGTATTGCAACCTCAGGACCAGGTGCCACAAATGTGATTACTGGACTGGCAGATGCATTATTAGATTCTGTTCCTGTTGTCGCTATCACAGGTCAGGTCGCTTCAAACTTAATCGGTACAGATGCATTTCAAGAAATCGATGTGTTAGGGCTTTCGTTGGCTTGTACAAAACATAGTTTTTTAGTCTCTACCGTTGATGAGTTACCAAGAATTTTATCCGAAGCTTTTTCTATTGCATCACAAGGAAGGCCTGGCCCTGTATTGGTTGATATCCCTAAAGATGTGCAATTAGCTGATGCTTCACATTTATCCAGTTATGAATTACCTCAAGAGCAGGAATTTCCTTATCCAACACAAGAGTTAGCGCAAGCTTTGCAAATGTTGGCGCAGGCACAAAAACCTATTTTGTATGTGGGTGGTGGTGTGGCGATGGGAAGTGCTGTTAATGCTTTAAGAGCCTTTGTTACACAAACGCAGATCCCTGTTGTTTCAACGTTGAAAGGTTTAGGTTGTGCTGATGCGTTAGATGCTAACTATTTAGGTATGTTAGGTATGCATGGTACCAAAGCGGCTAACTATGCAGTTCAGCGCAGTGATTTATTGATTGCTGTTGGTGCTCGTTTTGATGATCGTGTTACGGGGCGATTAAATACGTTTGCGCCTAATGCCAAAGTTATTCATATCGATATTGATCATGCGGAACTGAATAAACTCAAACAGGCACATGTTGCTTTGTTAGGTGATGTTAAGGTTTTATTACCTGTTTTATCACAGACATTAGATATCGCGCCTTGGAGAGAAGAAGTTCAGCATTTAAAAACTGAACATGCTTGGCGTTATGATCATCCTGGCTCTGCAATTTATGCGCCATTGTTATTAAAACAACTTTCGGATGCTAAACCTGAAAATACGGTTGTAACGACCGATGTAGGTCAACACCAAATGTGGTCAGCGCAACATATGATCTTTGATGCACCTGAAAATTTTATTACCTCTAGCGGGCTTGGCACGATGGGATTTGGCATTCCTGCTGCTGTTGGCGCGCAAATCGCAAGACCAGATGCTTGTGTTATCTGTGTCTCTGGCGATGGCTCTTTTATGATGAATGTGCAGGAGTTGGGCACAATCAAACGTAAGCAATTACCAATCAAATTAGTGTTATTAGATAACCAACGTCTTGGCATGGTGCGTCAATGGCAAGAGTTGTTTTTTGAACAGCGTTATAGCGAGACGATTTTAACTGACAATCCTGATTTTGTTGCTTTAGCAAAAGCATTTGATATTCCGGGACAACGCATTACAGAAAAATCACAGGTTGTAGGTGCAATCAAAAACTTATTAGAGAGTGATGGCGCTTATTTATTACAGGTATCTATCGATGATGCAGAGAATGTCTGGCCTTTAGTTCCGCCGGGCGCAAGTAATGATGAGATGATGGAGAAATCAAAATGAACCAACACAATATCACAATTGAAGCCCGTTTTTGTCCAGAGATCTTAGAACGTATCCTGAGAGTTATCCGTCATCGTGGTTTTCATATATGCTCAATGAATATGAATATCACGGAGAGTAATAATATCAATCTTGCTCTGACTGTGAGTAGCCAACGACCTTTAGACCTTTTATGTAGCCAGTTAACTAAGTTAGCTGATGTTGCAGGAATTCAGGTGTTACAACAACATCAACAAAAAGAAAAATTACAATTCATGAGTGCACTTGGTGCCATGTAAGGATAGAAGAATGACAAAGCAAGCTGATTATATTTGGTTTAACGGTGAAATGGTTCCATGGGCTGATGCCAAGGTTCATGTAATGTCTCATGCATTGCATTATGGAACTTCTGTTTTTGAAGGTGTTCGTTGCTATAACTCACATAAAGGGCCGGTTGTTTTTCGTCATCGTGAGCATATGCAGCGTTTACATGATTCTGCCAAAATTTATCGTATGCCTGTTGCACAAAGTGTCGATGAATTAATGGAAGCCTGCCGTGAAACTTTACGCAAAAATAATTTAGTCAGCGCTTATATTCGCCCATTAGTTTTTATTGGTGATGTGGGTATGGGTGTTAATCCGCCAGACGGTTATAAAACAGATATCATTATTGCGGCATTTCCTTGGGGTGCTTATTTAGGTGAAGAGGCGCTAGATAAGGGTATCGATGCGATGGTTTCGTCTTGGCATCGCGCAGCACCAAATACGATCCCTACCGCAGCTAAAGCTGGGGGTAACTATCTTTCTTCGTTATTAGTCGGTAGTGAAGCGCGCCGTCATGGTTACCAAGAAGGTATTGCCTTAGATGTTCATGGTTATCTTTCTGAAGGTGCCGGTGAGAATCTGTTTGAAGTAAAAGATGGCATTATTTTTACACCCCCCTTTACATCGTCTGCACTACCGGGGATCACCCGTGATGCAATTATTAAATTAGCAAAAGATTTAGGCTTTGAAATCCGCGAGCAAGTACTTTCTCGTGAGTCACTTTATCTTGCTGATGAAGTCTTTATGTCAGGTACGGCAGCTGAAATTACGCCAGTTCGTAGTGTTGATGGTATCCAAGTCGGTATTGGTCGCTGTGGACCCGTTACTAAAGCTATCCAAAAAGCGTTTTTCGGTCTATTTACAGGCGAAACAGAAGATAAATACGGCTGGTTAGATCCTGTTAATCAATAATCATAAATCAAATAAATTTGTTTAGCGGGTGGTTTGTTCGCTACTCACTTTCATTATCGCAGGAGTGTTAAAAATGCCTAAATACCGTTCAGCGACAACGACTCATGGTCGCAATATGGCTGGAGCACGTGCTTTATGGCGCGCAACAGGAATGACTGATGCTGATTTTGGAAAACCCATTATCGCTGTTGTGAACTCATTTACTCAATTTGTACCGGGTCATGTGCATCTACGGGATTTAGGAAAATTGGTTGCAGAGCAAATTGAGGCTGCAGGTGGTGTTGCTAAAGAGTTTAATACTATTGCCGTTGATGATGGAATTGCAATGGGACATGGCGGAATGCTTTATTCTCTGCCATCTCGTGAGCTAATTGCTGACTCAGTAGAATATATGGTGAATGCACACTGTGCTGATGCCATGGTGTGTATCTCTAACTGCGATAAAATCACTCCAGGCATGTTGATGGCATCGTTACGCTTAAATATTCCCGTTATTTTTGTTTCTGGTGGGCCAATGGAAGCAGGTAAAACTAAGCTTTCAGACCAAATCATCAAACTCGATTTAGTTGATGCGATGATCCAAGGCGCAAATCCTAATGTGAGTGATGCTGATAGCGAACAGATCGAGCGTTCTGCTTGCCCGACTTGCGGCTCATGTTCGGGAATGTTTACGGCAAACTCGATGAACTGTTTAACCGAAGCATTGGGATTATCTCAACCGGGAAATGGCTCATTACTTGCTACTCATGCTGATCGTGAAACGCTGTTTATCAATGCGGGTAAACGCATTGTTGAATTAACCAAGCGTTATTATGAGCAAGACGATGAATCAGCATTACCTCGTAATATTGCGAAAAAAGAAGCGTTTGAAAATGCGATGATTTTAGATATTGCGATGGGTGGCTCGACTAATACTGTATTGCATTTGTTAGCGGCAGCCCAAGAAGGTGATGTTGATTTCACGATGGAAGATATCGACAGACTTTCTCGCCAAGTTCCACATTTATGTAAAGTTGCACCAAGTACCCAAAAATATCATATGGAAGATGTTCACCGTGCTGGTGGTGTTATGGGTATTTTGGGTGAACTAGACAGAGCAAACTTACTTAATCGCAATGTTAATAATATTTTAGGGCTAACTTTGCCAGAAACGTTAGCTCAATACGACGTAATGTTAACGCAAGATGAACAAGTTAAATCTATGTTCCAAGCAGGGCCTGCGGGTATTCGTACCACTAAAGCATTTTCTCAAAATTGTCGTTGGCCAACATTAGATACGGATCGTGAAAATGGTTGTATTCGTAGTAAAGAGCACGCTTATAGCCAAGATGGTGGACTTGCCGTGCTTGCTGGCAATTTAGCGCAAGATGGTTGTATCGTTAAAACGGCGGGTGTTGATGAAGATAACTTAGTTTTTAATGGCCCAGCTAAAGTTTTTGAAAGCCAAGATGATGCAGTTGAAGCCATATTAAGCAGCAAAGTGGTCGCTGGTGATGTTGTTATTATTCGTTATGAGGGGCCTAAAGGTGGTCCGGGTATGCAAGAAATGTTGTACCCAACTTCTTATTTAAAATCGATGGGATTAGGCAAAGCTTGTGCATTAATAACTGATGGACGTTTTTCTGGTGGTACTTCAGGATTATCTATTGGTCATGTTTCACCAGAAGCGGCTAATGGCGGGATTATCGGTTTAGTTGAAGATGGCGATATAGTTGCTATCAATATTCCTACTCGCGAAATTACGCTAAAAGTTGATGATAAAACCTTAGCTGCTCGCCGAGATGCACAAAATGCACGTGGTGATAAAGCATGGACGCCAAAAAATAGAGAACGCCAAGTATCCTTTGCTTTACGTGCTTACGCCTCTTTGGCAACAAGTGCAGACAAAGGTGCGGTACGTGATAAATCGAAACTTGGGGGCTAAGAATGGCTGCCTTTAGACCTTTAAACTCGGCACCCAGTAGTGCTGAGTATTTAAAAGCGGCGTTAAGTGCGCCTGTTTATGAAGTTGCGGTTGTCACACCATTACAAGAAATGGTTAAAATTTCTGAGCGCTTAGAAAATACCATTTTAGTTAAACGCGAAGATAGACAACCCGTACACAGTTTTAAATTACGCGGTGCTTACGCGATGATCGCAGGCTTAACACCAGAGCAGAAAGTGAAAGGTGTAGTAACAGCATCAGCCGGAAACCATGCACAAGGTGTTGCATTATCAGCCAATAAAATGGGTGTAAAAGCGTTAATTGTTATGCCAGTGACAACGGCCGATATCAAGGTTGATGCAGTACGTCAGTTTGGCGGTGAGGCTCTGCTTTATGGCGCTAACTTTGATGAGGCCAAAGCCAAAGCTATTGCGCTATCGCAAGAGATGGGTTACACCTTCGTGCCGCCTTTTGATCATCCCGCTGTCATTGCGGGGCAAGCGACATTAGCTATGGAGCTTTTGCAGCAAGATGTTCACTTAGACCGAATTTTTGTCCCTGTTGGTGGTGGTGGTTTAATTGCGGGTGTCGCTGTATTAATTAAACAATTAATGCCTGAGATAAAAGTGATTGGCGTTGAAGCAGAAGAGGCTGCATGTTTAAAAGCAGCGTTAGAAGCGGGACATCCTGTTGAGTTACCTAAAGTTGGGCTATTTGCCGAAGGTGTTGCAGTTAAACGTATCGGTGATGAAACATTCCGTTTATGTCAAAAATATGTCGATGATGTTATCACTGTCGATAGTGATGCAATTTGTGCGGCAGTGAAAGACTTATTTGAAGATGTTCGTGCAATTGCAGAGCCTTCTGGGGCGTTAGCGTTAGCGGGGCTTAAAAAATACGTTGAAGAGCATCAAATTAAAGGTGAACGCTTAGCACATGTGCTTTCTGGCGCTAATGTTAATTTTCATGGTTTACGTTATGTTTCAGAACGATGTGAATTAGGTGAGAAGCGAGAAGCACTATTTGCAGTGACGATCCCTGAGCAAAAAGGTAGTTTTTTACGTTTCTGTCAAATTTTAGGTCAGCGAGTGGTGACTGAGTTCAATTATCGTTATAGCGATGCAGATGCGGATAATGCGCGTATTTTTGTCGGTGTACGTTTAAGCCAAGGATCACAAGAGCGTAAAGATATTTTACGTGAATTAACTGCTGCGGGTTATCAAGTAACTGATCTTTCAGATGATGAAATGGCTAAATTGCATGTGCGCTATATGGTTGGTGGTCGTCCAAATAAGCCATTAAAAGAACGCCTCTTTAGCTTTGAATTTCCAGAATCACCGGGTGCCTTAATGAAGTTTCTAAAAACATTAGGAACTTACTGGAATATTTCGCTATTTCATTATCGTAGTCATGGCACTGATTATGGTCGAGTGCTGGTAGCGTTTGAATTACCAGAAACAGAAGGACGCTTTGAACGACATTTAGATGCGTTAGGCTATGAATATCATGACGAGACAGGAAATCCCTCTTTTCAGTTATTTCTATCTCCTCAAACAACAAATTTAGCGGTGGAGTAATCGCCAAAACGCGTTGATTACAGGCTCTTGAAGGCGTTTGTTTAACCCACAAACGCCTAATTCAAACGGTTCTACTAGCGAAATATTATCTAGCAATGAGATGCGATTGCGGACAGGTTCAGGACAATTATCAACCACTACTTGCGGAATAAGCGCAATGCCACAACCTAATGCGACCATTGAAACTATGGCTTCATGTCCTGAAACAGTCGCATAAATTGAAGGATTATGAATCCGGTGGCGTTTAAACCATAAGGCAATACGTTGTCGAGAAGGGCCATGCTCTGGAATGATAAAGGGAATATTCAGCCAATCTGGATGTTTCTGTGTAGCAAGATGTTGCACATTGCAAGGTAAGGCGGGGGCAATAAGAACCAAAGGGATCTCACCTATTTTTTCAAAGCAGATATTCTCTGGTAGTTTTTCTGGTTTACCCGCAATACCGAGGTCAGCCTCATCAGACAGTACTTTATCAACGGCATCAGCGGCATCTCCTGTGGTTAGTTTTATCTCAACCAGAGGATTTTCAGCACGAAAACGGTCAAGAATCGATGGTAAATGGCTATAAGCCGCGGTGACAGAACAAAATAATCGGAGCTCGCCTGAAAGTGTTGGACCATTTTGGTTTAGCGTGTGCTTCAGTTGTTTATATTGTAATAATGTTTGTTGTGCATAGCGCTTAAGTTGTTCACCTGCTGTGGTGAGAGTAACTTGCCGATTATCACGTAAAAAAAGTGGATGACCAAGACCCTCTTCTAAGCGCTGAATTTGCCGAGAGAGCGTAGAAGGGCTGACATGCATCGCTTGTGCGGTCTTTGTAAAATGACAGCTTTCAGCGAGATGCAAGAACAGCTTGAGATCGCGAATATCCATTATCAGCCACCTATTTTAATGAAAAAAAGTACGTTGCATATTCTGCAACATCATCTTGTAAATATATCAATTTAAGCAATGGCTTTCATCCCCTATAGTGAAGTTATGCAACACCTCACAGAGAGTGAGGATAAAAATAGCAAACACATACACAACGATTTTGGAGTCACTTATGACAAACTATTTTAATACATTAAATCTGCGTCAGCAGTTATCGCAATTGGGTAAATGCCGCTTTATGTCGCGTGACGAATTTGCTGATGAAGCAAATTATCTGAAAGGCAAAAAAGTCGTTATCGTGGGCTGTGGCGCACAAGGCCTGAACCAAGGTTTAAATATGCGTGATTCAGGTTTAAATATTGCCTATGCGTTACGCCAAGAAGCTATCGATGAAAAACGTGCATCATGGCGCCGTGCAACTGAAAATGGTTTTGAAGTAGGAACTTATGAAGCGTTGATCCCTCAAGCAGATTTAGTTGTTAACTTAACACCAGACAAACAACACTCAGTCGTTGTTCAAGCTGTTCAACCTTTGATGAAATCAGGTGCGGCATTAGGTTATTCACATGGCTTTAATATTGTTGAAGTGGGTGAGAAAATTCGCGATGACATCACTGTTGTGATGGTTGCACCAAAATGCCCTGGTACTGAGGTTCGTGAAGAATATAAACGTGGTTTTGGTGTTCCGACTCTGATTGCAGTTCATCCTGAGAATGATGCAAAAGGCGAAGGCATGGCAATTGCTAAAGCTTGGGCTGCGGCAACAGGTGGTCATCGTGCCGGTGTTTTAGAGTCTTCTTTTGTTGCTGAAGTAAAATCAGATTTAATGGGTGAGCAAACTATTTTGTGCGGTATGTTACAAGCGGGTTCACTGTTATGTTACGACAAAATGGTGGCTGATGGTGTTGAACCGGGCTATGCAGGAAAACTGATCCAATTCGGTTGGGAAACCATCACCGAGGCTCTGAAACAAGGTGGTATCACCTTAATGATGGACCGATTATCTAACCCCGCAAAAATGCGTGCTTATGCGTTATCTGAGCAATTAAAAGAAATTATGGCACCGCTGTTTGAAAAACATATGGATGACATTATTTCAGGTAAATTCTCTGAAACAATGATGGCAGACTGGGCTAATGATGATAAAAACTTGCTGACATGGCGTGAAGAAACGGGTGCTAGTGCATTTGAAAATTACCCAGATTATAGCGGTACAATCAGTGAACAAGAGTACTTTGATCACGGAGTATTAATGGTTGCGATGGTTAAAGCAGGAGTTGAGTTAGCATTTGAGACCATGATTGAGGCCGGTATTATCGCAGAGTCAGCTTATTATGAATCGCTGCATGAACTCCCATTAATTGCGAATACTATTGCGCGTAAACGTCTGTATGAAATGAACGTGGTTATCTCTGATACCGCAGAATATGGTAACTATTTGTTCTCATTTGCAGCTGTACCAATGTTGAAAGAATTTATGACAACATTACAGAGCGGTGATTTAGCCAAGAATGTTCAAGATAGTGGCACTGATAATGCGCAGTTACGTGAGATTAATGAAACGATTCGTCAGCATCCTATCGAAACTGTAGGTAAAACTTTACGCGGCTATATGACCGATATGAAGAAGATTGCTGTCGGCAACTAATTTTTCAATTTTTCGTCGCTCTTTACGTGATAAGTGCGTTGGCTATGCTCGGTTACCCAAGTCACATACTAATGTATGCTCCTTGGGATAACCTCCTTTGCCGCCTTCTTCTCTCGCAAATAGCTTAGAAAAATAAGCGTAAGATCCAAATTTGTTGAAAACCGTGTTTCTTAATGAAATACGGTTTTTTGTTTTTACAGTTTGAGGGAAATTGAAAGAGGGAATGACTCAAGACTTTGGTTGGTTTCTGCTACAATTATCCCCCGTTATGTTCTTGGTTAATGAAGTTTGGAAAAAGTATGCGATTAAACCCCGGTCAGCAAAAAGCAGTGGAATATGTGTCAGGCCCTTGTTTGGTCTTGGCGGGTGCAGGTTCGGGTAAAACGCGCGTTATTACCAATAAAATTGCTCATCTTATTCGTCAATGCCGATATCCTGCAAAACAAATTGCAGCCGTGACCTTTACGAATAAAGCCGCGCGTGAAATGAAAGAGCGTGTTGCTCAAACGTTAGGTAAGCAAGAAGCAAAAGGATTAATGATCTCAACGTTTCATACTTTGGGTTTAGAAATTATTAAACGGGAATATAAAGCGCTAGGCATTAAATCTAATTTTTCATTATTTGATGATCAAGACCAATCCGCATTACTAAAAGAATTAACGGTAGATTTATTAGAAGAAGATAAAGATTTGTTATCACAGCTAAAGAGCCAAATCTCTAACTGGAAAAATGACATGCTCATACCAGAGCAAGCCGTGGGTATGGCGAGGTCGCAACAAGAACATACTTTTGCTGAATGTTTCCGTCGTTATGAGCAACATCTGCGTAGCTGTAATGTGTTGGATTTTGACGATTTAATTAGTCGGCCTACACAGCTTTTACGCTCAAATGAAGACGTTAGAGAGCGTTGGCAACAACGTATTCGCTATTTGCTGGTGGATGAATATCAAGATACCAATACCAGCCAATATGAATTAGTAAAATGGTTAGTGGGCGAAAGAGCACGTTTTACGGTTGTTGGTGACGATGACCAATCCATTTATTCATGGCGTGGGGCTCGCCCTCAAAACTTGGTTTTACTACAAAAAGATTTCCCACAATTAAATGTGGTTAAGTTAGAGCAAAATTATCGTTCTTCAGGACGTATTTTAAAATCAGCTAATATTTTGATTGAGAATAATCCTCATGTTTTTGAGAAAAAACTTTTTTCAGAGTTGGGTTATGGCGATGAACTTCGTGTATTAACGGCAAATAATGAAGAACATGAGGCTGAGCGAGTTGCTGGTGAATTAATTGCTCATCACTTTATTTATAAAACGAACTATAAAGATTACGCGATACTTTATCGTGGTAATCACCAATCTCGTGTTTTTGAAAAATATTTAATGCAAAATCGCATTCCTTATCGGATTTCAGGTGAAACCTCGTTCTTTTCACGTGAAGAAATCAAAGATATTTTGGCTTATCTGCGAGTAATAACAAATCCTGATGATGATTCTGCTTTTTTACGTATAGTGAATAAACCACGCCGTGAAATTGGGCCAATGACAATTCAAAAACTTGGTGAATGGGCAAAAATACGTGATAAAAGTCTATTTAACGCTTGTTTTGACCTTGGCTTAAGCCAAACTTTAACAGGGCGTGGTTTAAATTCACTACAAGCTTTTTCACAATGGATGTCTCGTATTGTACAAAAATCAGAGCAAGAGCCGTTATTAGCTGTGCGCGATTTGCTTCATGAAATGGATTATGAAAGTTGGTTATATGAAACCTCTAGCAGTGCCAAAGCTGCTGAGATGCGAATGAAAAATATTAACCAATTATTTTCATGGATGAGTGAAATGTTAGAAGGTAATGATCTTCACGAACCTATGACACTTTCTCAAGTTGTAAACCGTTTTACATTACGCGATATGATGGAACGAGGTGAAGCAGATGAAGATCTGGATCAAGTTCAATTAATGACATTACATGCTTCTAAAGGGCTTGAGTTTCCACATGTTTTTTTAGTGGGAATGGAAGAGGGGATATTGCCTCACCAAAGTAGTATTGATGAAGATAATGTAGAAGAAGAGAGACGACTTGCATATGTGGGGATCACCCGTGCACAGAAAACACTAACCTTCACATTGTGCAAAGAACGACGTCAATATGGTGAGTTAATTCGTCCAGATCCTAGCCGCTTTCTTTATGAACTACCACAAGATGATTTAAATTGGGATACCAATAAAAAGAAAGTGTTAAGTGCCGAAGAGAAACAAGAAAAAGGACAGGTAGGTGTGGCAGGATTAAGAGCTATGTTAGCAAGGCATAAGTCTTAAATTTTTTATATCAGTGTTACCATCAATCTAATTACATCGAGTGATATCTTAAAAGGCAAAACCCTTTATCGACTAATAGATAAGGGGTTTTGTTTTAAATTTTTTGCTTAAACACCAATTAAAATGTGTTAACCCATACGTGAACTATTTTGCTCTTCAATAATAAGAGGCCAATGGATATAGCTTTGTAATTGTATCTCTTCTTGAAGATTTTCAGCACGTAAAGGATGCTCTACAAGCCATTGATGAGGCAATGTAATTACCAATTTTTCATCCTCTGTTCGTAAACGAAGTGCTGGCAGCGTGTCATCACGGCGCCGGCTAGCAAAAATAATAGCTAGTCGTAATAAGCGGACTAATCGGTATGCCTGATTGATTGGTAACGCATTTTGGTGATTAAGTGGCGCTAAATCGATAATACCCGTTTGGTTTCTCAATAGAGAAGCTAATAGACGTCGTTGTGCTGGCGTATAGCCCGGTAAATCTAAGTGAGAAATTAGATAACTAGCATGTGATGGTGCTTGGCGAAAATCCACACTAAGGCCAATTTCATGTAGTGCGCTAGCGCTATTAAGTAACTCACGACAACGATTATCCAATTGCCAGCTTTTACTTACCTGAATAAAAAAGTGTTCGGCAAGTTGTTGAACGCGATGAGCTTGTTCGATATCGATTTGAAAACGGCGTTGAACATTACGCAATGTGCGTTGACGAATATCTTGTTCAATAGGCAAATGTAACATGCCATAAACCAAACCTTCGCGTAGTGCACCACCGGCAAGGATCATGTTTTCAATATGAAGCGTTTCAAAAATAGCGATTAAAATCGCAAGGCCGCTAGGAAAAACCAGTGCTCTTTCAAAGGTTAAACCTTCAATTTCAAGCTCTTCTAGTTTTCCACATTCAATCGCTTTATGTTTAAGATGCTCTAATTTAGGTAAGGTGATAAGTTCATCCATACCTTGTGCAATCATTATCTCTTGCAGTGCTTGAACGGTACCTGATGCACCGACACACACTTGCCAGCCTTGCTGAATTAATTTATCAGCAACAGGTGCAAGGATTGCTTTAGCGGCATCTTGAGCTTGTTTAAAATTTTCTTGTGTTAACGAGCGATCACTAAAATAGCGCTCTAACCAAGTTACGCAGCCCATACCAAGGCTCATCAATTGCGTGGTTTTAGCCCCTGTTCCTGTAACAAGCTCGGTACTACCACCACCAATATCAACAACTAAGCGTTGTTCTGCTCCGCCTGTGGTATGTGCTACACCACGATAAATAAGACGAGCTTCTTCCTCACCACTAATAACATGAATGGTATTACCTAAAATTTCAGACGCTTTAGTGACAAAAGTTTCTGCATTTTTGGCGATACGCAGTGTTGCAGTTGCAACAACTCTGATTTGGTCTGTAGGAATATCACGTAGATATTCTGAAAAGAGTTTTAGACATTGCCAGCCACGCTCCATTGCTTGTTCTGACAATTCATTCTCTTCATTTAGACCTGCTGCCAGGCGAACTTTACGTTTAACACGATAAAGAACCTGTATCGAACCTGCGATTTCACGAACAACTAGCATATGAAAGCTATTTGAACCTAAATCGATAGCAGCATAAAGTGATGAGGATTTCAGCATAATTTATGAGTGACTCTGGCGTTTAGGTCGGTTATTACGTTGAGTATTATTTCCTCTGCGAGGTGCCGTATTATTACGACGAGGCTGACCTTGGCGAGGACGATGACGACGTTTAGGTTCCGGTAATTCGGTTAACAACGCATCACTGTTATATTTACTCACAGGAATTGAGTGTTGAATATACTCTTCTATCGAAGGTAAATTCAGGGCATATTCTTCACAAGCTAAGCTAATGGAATTACCGCTGTTACCTGCGCGTCCTGTTCTTCCGATACGGTGAACATAATCTTCACAATCATCAGGTAAATCATAGTTGAAGACATGAGTTACTGAAGGAATATGTAATCCTCGCGCTGCAACATCGGTTGCAACCAAAATATCAAGATTACCTTGTGTAAAGTCTTCTAAAATACGTAGCCGTTTTTTCTGTGGAACATCACCTGTTAATAAGCCAACGCGGTGTCCATCGGCAGCAAGGTGCGCCCAAATATCATCACAACGGTGCTTGGTATTGGCGAAAATAATACAGCGTTCAGGCCATTCTTCTTCAATAAGAGTCTGAAGAAGACGCATTTTTTCTTCATTTGATGGATAAAACAGCTCTTCTTTAATGCTAAAGCCCGTTTTTTGTTCTGGTTCTACTTCAACATATTCTGGATTATTCATTTGCTCAAATGCTAATTCTCTTACACGGTAAGAGAGTGTCGCTGAAAATAGCATGTTCATTCGCTCTGCCGCGATAGGCATACGACGGAAAATCCAACGAATATCTTTAATAAAACCAAGGTCATACATTCTATCTGCTTCATCAAGTACTACAACTTGAATTGCACTTAGATTGATGTGGCCCTGCTTTACATAATCAATTAGGCGGCCTGTTGTACCAATAACGATATCAACGCCACTACTTAAGACTTTAAGTTGTTCGTCATAGCCATCACCACCGTAGGCTAGACCCATTTTAATCCCCGTGCATTGCGCAAGCGCTTGTGCATCAGAGTAAATTTGCACTGCTAGCTCACGTGTTGGAGCCATAATTAAGGCACGAGGTTGATTAGTTACGTGACCTTCTTTTGCTGGATGCGTTAAAAGATAATGAAACGTTGAAGTTAAAAATGCCAACGTTTTTCCTGTTCCTGTTTGGGCTTGCCCGGCAATGTCTTGACCTTTCACAGTGATAGGTAACGTCAATGCCTGAATTTGTGTACAATTAGAGAACCCTTTTTTCTCAAGGGCTTCTATCACTTTTGGATGCAAGGCGAAGTCGGAAAACTTCTTTTCTGTCAAATATGTTTTGCTCATAATGTAATAGAATATCAGTTATGGGTTGCATTACAAAAGTTTATCCGCTGAAATGCAGGCAGACTTTTGTTGTTTAATGTTACACTGGTACGGTCAATATTATTCTTTGGAGTAGAACAATGAGCGATAAAATCCTTCACTTATCTGACAGCAAATTCGATGCTGATGTATTACAAGCAACCGGCCCCGTGCTCGTTGATTTCTGGGCTGAATGGTGCGGCCCGTGTAAAATGATTGCTCCTATTCTAGATGAAGTTGCAACAGAATACGCAGGTAAATTAACAGTAGCGAAATTAAATATCGATGAAAACCCTGCTACTGCACCAAAATACGGTATTCGTGGCATTCCTACACTGATTTTATTCAAAAACGGTGCAGTTGCTGCAACTAAAGTGGGCGCACTGTCAAAAACTCAACTGAAAGAGTTTTTAGACGAAAATATCTAATTTGATTTAGATAACAAAAATAAAGTAGGACGTTTAGATGTTGTCGGTATTTCTGTTATTGACCGCTAGACGTCCGCTTAGAAGCATGATAAGTTAGCGCCACTTGCTTACATAATACATCGGATTTTCTTGTTTATTTGATTAGACACAATTAAATAAGTCTGAAATACTGAGTATCTCAAATATTGAACAAGTATTTGAATATAAGTAATCTGTATATAAGCAATCTGAATTCATCTAACCAGTCAAGTTGCCTTAGAATAATCTATAGTATTCAGGGAATATAAAATTTTTCCAATATGTTCCTAACCCATATGTTGAAAGTATAATCATTTCATTATTACAATGGATGTCACTTTTCTGGATATGATGCTGACTGGTCTATATAAAAGTATCATCATACACTCTAGCATTATCATTTATGTTATATACCAATGTTAGAAAATAGTAATCTGTAATTTTACACATGACGAAACTGACAGCGATTCGCTGTTATACTATTCACGTTCATAGTTCGAGAGTTACCCCGAGTTATTAAGAACCCACCATTATGAATCTTACCGAATTAAAAAATACGCCGGTATCAGAACTGATAGCACTTGGCGAAAATATGGGGCTAGAGAATCTGGCTCGAATGAGAAAGCAGGATATTATTTTCTCTATTTTGAAGCAGCATGCTAAAAGTGGAGAAGATATTTTCGGTGACGGTGTGCTGGAAATACTACAAGATGGCTTTGGTTTCCTACGTTCAGGAGACAGTTCCTACCTTGCAGGCCCCGATGATATCTACGTTTCTCCTAGTCAAATTCGCCGTTTTAACCTTCGCACTGGTGATACCATCGCAGGGAAAATTCGTCCTCCTAAAGAAGGTGAACGATATTTTGCCCTCCTAAAAGTTAATGAAGTTAACTTTGATAAACCAGAAAATGCCCGCAGTAAAATCCTCTTTGAAAACTTAACGCCTTTACATGCTAATAATCGCTTACGCATGGAACGTGGTAATGGTTCTACAGAAGACTTAACCGCGCGAGTGCTTGATTTAGCCGCACCAATTGGTCGTGGACAACGTGGTCTTATCGTTGCACCGCCTAAAGCGGGTAAAACAATGTTACTGCAAAATATTGCAGCCAACATCGCTCATAACTATCCTGATTGCGTATTGATGGTTCTTCTTATTGACGAACGTCCTGAAGAAGTAACAGAAATGCAGCGCTTAGTTAAAGGTGAAGTTATTGCATCGACCTTTGACGAACCTGCTTCTCGTCATGTGCAAGTTGCTGAAATGGTAATTGAAAAAGCGAAACGTTTAGTTGAGCATAAAAAAGACGTTATCATTTTATTAGACTCTATTACGCGTTTAGCGCGTGCTTATAACACCGTTGTTCCTTCTTCAGGAAAAGTGTTAACGGGTGGTGTGGATGCCAACGCATTACATCGTCCTAAGCGTTTCTTTGGTGCGGCACGTAATGTTGAAGAAGGTGGAAGCCTGACCATTATTGCAACTGCGCTGGTTGATACGGGCTCTAAAATGGATGAAGTTATCTACGAAGAGTTTAAAGGTACAGGTAATATGGAGTTACACCTGTCGCGTAAGATTGCTGAAAAACGTGTTTTCCCAGCGATAGATTACAACCGCTCAGGTACGCGTAAAGAAGAGTTACTCACATCACAAGACGAGCTACAAAAAATGTGGATCCTGCGTAAAATTATTCATCCAATGGGTGAGATTGATGCAATGGAGTTCCTCATTAATAAATTAGCTATGACAAAAACGAATGAAGAGTTCTTCGACTTTATGAAACGTTCATAATATTCATATAGAAAACGAGATCATTATAAAGAAAAAATGATGAAACAGTGTGCGCTATTACAAAAATAAGTAATATCACCTCAATTTATATGCTGTTAAGCTCGTTTACTTTGTGTGAATAACGATATGATAAAAACGCCACAATTTTTGTGGCGTTTTTTTATATGGATTATTTATTGATTGCAAGAGATGAAACCTTAATCTTGGTACATATATTGCATGTTTATTATTTTTGATAAAAATAGCGGTGGCATCAATGTAAATAGTTAAGGAAAACTTATTATTGATGAAGGGTGGTGGGTTACTGAGTTAACTCGTCGTGGTACAGGCTGGAAAAGAATAAAAAAACAATGGATGAGTAAATAACCAGCTATATTTATTATAGAGAACAGTACTGTGGATATACTAAAAATGAGCACAAGTGTTTTATATGTGTTCTTATTTTCTTTCGCATTTTTATTTGTTGCACGTAAAATCGCAAAGAAAATTGGACTCGTGGATAAACCTAACTATCGTAAACGGCATCATGGATTGATCCCTCTTGTAGGCGGGATATCAGTCTATTTTGGTATTGTTTTCGCATTCTATATTTCAGATTTATATATTCCTAATAAGGAACTTTATCTGGCATGTGCGGGACTTTTAGTTTTTGTTGGTGCCTTAGATGACCGTTTTGATATTAGTGTAAAAATAAGAGCGACAATTCAAGCATTTGTGGGGATTGCCATGATGGTGTGGGGAGGATTGAAATTAGATTCTCTCGGTCATGCGTTTGGTCCTTGGGATATGCATTTAGGACCTTTTGGCTATATTGTTACTCTCTTCGCTGTTTGGGCTGCAATTAATGCTTTCAATATGGTTGATGGTATTGATGGACTATTAGGAGGCCTTTCTTGTGTCTCTTTTGGCGCTTTAGGTATTTTGTTATATCAAAGTGGTAACTCAGCCCTTTCATTCTGGTGTTTCTCCTTTATTGCCGCGATCTTACCTTATATTTTATTAAATTTAGGCGTGTGTGGTAAAAAATTCAAAGTCTTTATGGGTGATGCGGGTAGTACACTTATTGGTTTTACCATTATTTGGTTATTGGTTTCATCAACACAAGTCGAACCTCATCCTATTAATGCGGTTACTGCGTTATGGATAATTGCTATTCCTCTTATGGATATGGTGGCAATTATGTATCGCCGTTTACGTAAAGGAATGAGTCCTTTCTCACCAGACCGCCAACATATACACCATCTTATTATGAGAGCCGGTTTTACTCCTCATCAAGCCTTCATTCTAATTACGGTAGCGGCGGCCTTATTAGCGGCAATTGGTATTATTGGCGAAAACCTATCATTTGTGCCTGAATGGGTAATGTTGGCATTATTCTTGCTTGCATTTGTAATGTATGGTTACTGCATTAAACGCGCGTGGCGAGTCGCTCGTTTTATTAAACGACATAAGCGTCGCCTACGTAAAGCAACACAACTTAAGCATTAATAAGCAGAGGTTTTGTAACGTGATGAACTCGGAAAATAACGCTTCCCGACAAGGTGTTTCACCTGATAATGAACTCGATATTCGGGGTCTTTGTTGCACACTTTGGTCAGGAAAAATTTGGATTATAGGGTTCGCTCTGCTTTTTGCTGTTGTGGCTCTCGGTGCATCTTATTTGATGCAACCGAAATGGAGTGCTCTCGCAATGACAGAGAAACCGACAGTTAATAACTTAGGTAGTTATTACTCTCAGTCTCAATTTTTACGTAATCTTGATACACAAATTAATCCTTCAACGTTTAATTCATCATTGAGTATTTCAGATGAAGCTTACCAAGAGTTTATTACTCAAATAGCCGCTTTTGATACTCGTCGTGAATTTTGGTTGCAAACAGATTACTACAAGCAACGTAAAGAGAGAGACGAGCAGGCAAATGCCGCGCTATTGGACGAGTTGATTAACAATATTCAATTTATACCAGCAGATGAGAAAAAGTTGGTTAATGATCAACTAAAATTAATTGCTGAAACCTCGAAAGAAGCCAGCCAGCTATTAAACGAATACATTGCTTTCGCTAATAAACGCGCTTCAACTCATCTTAATGAAGAGGTGATTGCGGCTTGGGCAACCAGAACACAATCGATGAAAGCATTAGTTAAACGTCAAGAAATGGCAGCTCGTGCTGCTTATCAACGTCAGATTAATTTATTAGAGCAATCAATGAAAATTGCTGAGAAACAAGGAATTTCTCAAAAACAGACATCGATTGCTATGGATGAGTTACCTGATTCTAAGTTATTTATGTTAGGTGTTCCGCTTTTACAGTCGCAGCTAGAAACCTTGATTGCTACGGGGCCAGATTTTGATAGCGATTATGATCAGAATACGGCAATGTTAGCGACCCTCGCTGTTGGTGCAAAATTACAAGATAACTTCCAAACTTACCGTTTTTTACGTACACCTGAAGATCCGGTGAAACGAGATAGCCCGCGTCGTGCCTTTATGATGGTACTTTGGGGTGCTATTGGTGTTTTAGTAGGAGCCGGTGTTGCACTGACAAGACGTAAGCCATTAAAAAATAATAATTAATTTTATCTGTTATGACAATAACGAGGCATCAGGTGTATCTGCACCTGATGTGCTGAGAATAAGGGCATATTGCTTTCCCAAAAATAAGCAATATAACAATGAAAAAAAGAGAGCCACTGTGAAAGTGTTGACTGTTTTTGGCACACGCCCTGAAGCGATAAAAATGGCACCTTTAGTGCACGCTTTAGCAAATGATAATTCGTTTGAAGCAAAGGTATGTGTTACGGCCCAACATCGAGAAATGCTTGATCAGGTATTAAATCTTTTTGAGATCCAGCCAGATTATGATCTCAATATTATGAAACCAGGACAAGATTTAACTGATATTACTTGCCGTATCTTAGAAGGGCTAAAACCTGTTTTAGCTTCATTTAAACCCGATGTTGTTTTGGTACATGGTGATACAACAACGACGATGGCTGCGAGCTTAGCGGCGTTCTATCAACGAATTCCCGTTGGTCATGTTGAAGCTGGGTTACGCACTGGTAATCTTTACTCACCTTGGCCTGAAGAGGCAAATCGGACAATTGCAGGACATCTTGCAATGTATCACTTTGCTCCTACAGACACAGCAAAACAAAATCTTATTCGGGAAGCCGTTGCTGATAAGAATATTTTTGTTACAGGAAATACCGTGATTGACGCACTCTTTTGGGTGAGTAATCGAGTCATGGGAAACCAAGTGCTACGTGATGAGCTTGCTGTTCACTATCCATTTATTCAGCCAGACAAAAAAATGATCCTAGTTACGGGTCACCGTAGAGAGAGTTTTGGTGGTGGATTTGAACGTATTTGCCAAGCATTAGCTGAAATTGCACTGGCACATCCTGATGTTGCAGTGGTTTATCCTGTCCATCTTAACCCCAATGTCAGTGAACCGGTTGAACGAATCTTGCATGGTATTGAAAATATTAAATTAATTAAGCCGCAGGATTATCTACCATTTGTTTATTTAATGAATCATGCCTATCTTATTTTAACTGACTCAGGTGGGATCCAAGAAGAAGCACCTTCATTAGGCAAACCCGTTCTTGTGATGAGAGATACCACAGAACGCCCAGAGGCAGTTGAAGCAGGTTCAGTTCGTTTAGTTGGAACTGATACTAAACGGATAGTAAGTGAAGTAACTACTTTATTGACAGACGAAAACGCGTATCACCAAATGAGTAAGGCAACAAACCCTTATGGTGATGGTCATGCCTGCCAACGTATTCTTGAAGCATTGAAAAAAAATCAGGTGACATTATGAGTTTTGAAACTATTTCTGTTATCGGCCTCGGCTACATTGGTTTACCTACTGCGGCAGCTTTTGCCTCTCGCAAGAAAAACGTCATCGGTGTTGATGTTAATCAGCATGCTGTTGATACCATCAACAAAGGTCAAATTCACATTGTTGAGCCTGATCTTGATAAAGTGGTAAAACAAGCCGTGGAAGAAGGTCATTTAAAAGCCTACACCACACCACAACCTGCTGACGCTTATCTTATTGCGGTTCCAACCCCGTTTAAAGGTGATCACGAGCCAGATTTAGCTTATGTAGAATCTGCTGCGCGTTCTGTTGCTCCTGTGCTTAAAAAAGGTGATTTAATTATTTTAGAATCCACATCACCTGTGGGCACAACAGAACAAATGGCAGAATGGTTAGCGCAGGCACGTCCTGATTTAACTTTCCCACACCAACAAGGTGAAGATGCTGATATTGATATCGCTTATTGCCCAGAGCGTGTATTACCGGGACAAGTAATGATTGAGCTTATCCGCAATGACCGTGTTGTGGGAGGTATGAACCGTAAATCGTCAGAGCGGGCTAGCGAATTATATAAAATTTTCCTTGAAGGTGAGTGTGTTATCACTAATGCGCGTACCGCAGAGATGTGTAAGCTGACTGAAAACAGCTTTCGAGATGTTAATATCGCATTTGCCAATGAATTATCATTAATTTGTGCTGATCAAGATATTAATGTTTGGGAATTGGTTAGTTTGGCAAACCGTCATCCTCGCGTAAATATTTTACAACCAGGCCCAGGTGTAGGCGGACACTGTATCGCTGTTGATCCTTGGTTTATCGTGTCACAAAATCCAAAACAATCTCGCTTAATTCACACTGCACGTTTAGTTAACGACGGTAAACCAGTGTGGGTTATTGATCAGGTAAAAGCGGCGGTTGCTGATTGTCTAACTGAAACTGGAAAACGTGCTAACGAAATTAAAATCGCATGTTTTGGTTTGGCATTTAAACCCAATATCGATGATTTACGTGAAAGCCCAGCGATGAATATTACTCAACAAGTGGCAAATTGGCACAGTGGAACGACTTATGCTGTTGAACCGAATATTCACGAATTGCCGACTAAACTGAAAGGTATTACAGAATTAGTGTCTACTGAACAAGCATTAAAAGAAGCAGATATTGTGTTAATGCTGGTCGACCATCAACAGTTTAAAGCGATTCCGGGCAGCAAAGTAACGCAAAAATGGATTGTAGATACCAAAGGAGTATGGCGTTGAAACGCATTCTAGTTACAGGTGGAGCCGGTTTTATCGGCTCTGCTGTTGTTCGACATATTATTGATGACACCACAGATAGTGTTGTTGTTGTAGACAAACTGACTTATGCCGGTAATCTTGAATCATTAACAACGGTTGCAACCAGTGATCGTTATGCTTTTGAACAGGTAGATATCTGCGACAGAGCAGCACTGGATCGTGTATTTGCGCAATATCAGCCGGATGTCGTGATGCATTTAGCCGCTGAAAGTCATGTTGATCGTTCTATTGATGGCCCTGCGGCATTTATTGAAACCAATATTGTGGGTACTTACACGTTATTGGAAGCGGCTCGCCACTTTTGGCAAGTTTTGCCAGAAGAAAAAAAGAGTGCATTCCGTTTTCACCATATCTCAACAGATGAAGTGTATGGCGATTTAGACGGCACGGATGATTTCTTTACTGAAACTACACCTTATGCACCAAGTAGCCCTTATTCTGCATCTAAGGCCTCTAGTGATCATTTAGTTCGTGCGTGGTTACGTACTTATGGCTTACCAACTGTCATTACGAACTGCTCGAATAACTATGGTCCTTACCATTTTCCTGAAAAATTAATCCCATTAATTATTTTAAATGCGATTTCAGGCAAGCCATTACCTGTTTATGGTAAAGGTGAACAGATCCGTGATTGGCTCTATGTTGAAGATCATGCTCGTGCGCTGTATTTAGTCGCAACAACAGCACAACCGGGTAAAACTTACAATATTGGCGGACATAACGAACGCCGTAATATTGATGTGGTTAAAACAATTTGTGATCTATTGGAAGAGTTGTATCCAACAAAACCCGCAGGCGTTGAAAAATACGTGGATTTAATCACATACGTGAAAGACAGACCTGGTCATGACCTGCGTTATGCCATTGATGCTGCAAAAATTGAAGCCGAATTAGGTTGGGTTCCACAAGAAACCTTTGAATCAGGTATTCGTAAAACAGTGCTGTGGTATTTAAATAACCAGACATGGTGGCAACGCGTTCTCGATGGCTCTTATGCGGGTGAACGTTTAGGGCTTGGAAACTGATTGAGTAAAAAGGATAGATGATGAAAGGTATTATTCTGGCTGGTGGCTCTGGTACGCGATTACATCCAATAACGAAAGGGGTGTCGAAGCAGTTGTTGCCTATCTATGATAAGCCAATGATCTATTACCCATTATCTGTGCTGATGTTAGCAGGTATTCGAGATATTTTAATTATCACCACACCTGATGACCTCACCTCATTCCAACGTTTATTGGGTGATGGTTCTGCTTTTGGGGTTCATCTTCATTATAAAGTTCAACCTTCACCTGATGGATTAGCCCAAGCCTTTATTTTAGGTGATGAATTCATTGGTGATGACCATTGCTGTTTAGTGTTGGGTGATAATATCTATTTTGGCCAAGGATTTAGTCCAAAACTAAAACAAGTTGCTCAGCGTGAACGCGGTGCTACGGTCTTTGGTTACCAAGTGATGGATCCTGAACGATTTGGTGTTGTTGAATTTGATGATGATTTTCGCGTGTTATCGATAGAGGAAAAACCCGAAAAGCCTAAATCTAACTGGGCTGTTACTGGGCTTTATTTCTACGATAATCGAGTGGTGGATTTTGCAAAACAAGTAAAACCCTCTATTCGTGGAGAGCTTGAAATTACCTCTATCAATCAAATGTATCTGGAATGCGGCGAGTTAAATGTTGAACTTTTAGGCCGTGGTTTTGCATGGCTTGATACAGGTACTCATGACAGCCTAATTGAAGCTAGCACCTTTGTTCAAACTGTAGAAAAACGTCAAGGATTCAAAGTGGCTTGCCTTGAAGAGATTGCTTGGCGTAATGGTTGGCTAACTGACGAGCAAGTAAGAGAAAGCGCTAAATCACTGTCTAAAACGGGCTATGGCCGTTATCTACTGGATTTATTACATGTCCGTCCTCGCCAATATTAATCATTTAGAGTGGGAAAGTGAGTTTTTTTCCCTTAAAACTGGGCGTCTTGAATTTAGCCCTCAGGCGCCTGTTTTAACACATAAACAACTTGATGAATTCGGTGTGGTTCATGCCAAAGTTGCATCACATAAATTATCTCTAATTGATGAATTGAGTCACTTTGGTTTTCGATTTGCTGAAGGTGAAATCGATTTCAAACTCTTAGTTGGCACAGAAAATGCTACAGAAAATAGTTGCAAACAAGTAACGGCGCAAACATCACAATTTCGAGAAGCAAATGAAAGCGACATCGATTTATTGATGACAACTGCTCGCGAAGTTTTTGTACAAAGCCGTTTTAGAACCCCTTGGTATCAACCTGATGATAGCGGTCGTTTTTATGCGCTATGGGTGAAAAAAGCTGTGTTAGGCACTTTTGATAACACCTGCTTATTGACGATTGATAGCAATAACAGAGTCAGTGGTTTTGTTACTTTGCGCCGAGTTTCAGAGAGTGAAGCAAGAGTGGGCTTACTTGCTGTAATGCCCAATAGAACAGGACAAGGCATCGGTAAGCAACTGATGTCGGCAGCGAAGTTTTGGTGTCAACAACAAGGTATTTCAACCCTGTATGTTGCAACACAGATCAGCAATATTGTAGCTTCGCGTTTATACACACACAGTGGTGCTTTAATAGAGAGTACCACCTATTGGTTATACAGGGGATAATATGATTCCGTTTAATAAACCACCCGTTGTCGGCACAGAATTAGAATATATGAAACAAGCTATGGAAAGTGGCAAACTCTGTGGCGATGGCAACTTCACAAAAAAATGTGAAAAGTGGTTAGAAGAACAATTTCATTGTCATAAAACACTGTTAACACCATCTTGCACTGCATCGTTAGAAATGGCTGCTATCTTATTGGATATCAAGCCTGGCGATGAAGTCATCATGCCTAGTTTTACCTTTGTTTCGACCTCTAATGCTTTTGTATTACGCGGTGCTACTATCGTTTTTGTTGATATTCGTCCAGATACCATGAATATTGATGAAACAAAAATTGAAGCGGCAATTACCAATAAAACTCGTGCGATAGTTCCTGTCCACTACGCTGGTGTAGCGTGTGAAATGGACACTATTATGGCGATAGCTAAAAAACATAACTTGTTTGTGATTGAAGATGCGGCACAGGGTGTGATGTCTACCTATAAAGGTAAGGCACTTGGCACTATTGGTCATATTGGTTGCTATAGTTTTCATGAAACTAAAAACTACTCATCAGGTGGTGAGGGTGGTGCCACCCTGATTAATGATCCGGCCTTAATTAATCGTGCCGAGGTTATTCGTGAAAAAGGGACTAACCGCAGTCAATTTTTCCGCGGTCAGGTAGATAAATACACATGGCGCGATATTGGCTCGAGTTATTTAATGTCTGATTTACAAGCAGCTTATTTATGGGCACAACTTGAAGAAGCCGAGAAAATTAATGAACGCCGCCTTGCATTTTGGCAGATTTATTATGATGCATTAACGCCATTAGCAGCCAAAGGTTTATTAACGCTGCCAGTGGTTCCAGAAGGGTTAGAACACAATGCACATATGTTCTATATCAAACTGAAAGATATTGAACAACGTACTGAATTTAATGAATATATGAAAGAACACGGCGTATTAACCGTATTCCACTATGTTTCATTACATACCAGCCCTGCAGGTATGGAGTTTGGTCGTTTTGATGGTGAAGATATTTTCACTACAAAAGAAAGTGAGCGTTTAGTTCGTTTGCCGATGTTCTACAATATGACAGAAGAAGAACAGCAGGCTGTTATTGGTCATATTCGCGGCTTCTTTGCCTAATATGTCATTAGCTAAAGCATCTATTTGGACTGCCGGATCAACCCTAATAAAGATTGGGGTTGGTCTGCTAGTTGTAAAATTACTTGCAGTTTCTTATGGCCCTTCAGGGGTTGGGCTTGCGGGTAACTTTCGTCAGTTAATTACTGTACTTGGTGTGTTATCAGGTGCGGGGATCTTTAATGGCGTTACAAAATTAATAGCACAATATCAAGATGATGCAACTCAACGTAAAAATGTGTTGGGTACATCATCATCAATGATTTTGCTGTTTTCAACGCTTTTAGCCATCCTATTTCTTCTTTTTACAGTACCAATTAGCCGAGTTTTATTTGGTGATGATTATCAGCAATATCAAAATATTGTAAGAGCAGTTGCTTTTATTCAAATGGGTATTGCTTACACCAACTATTTTTTAGCAATTTTAAAAGGTTATCGTGATGCATCGGGTAATGCACTGGCGATTATCGCCGGAAGTTTAATTGGTGTTGTTGCATACTATTTATGTTATCTCTTTGCTGGTTATCATGGTGCGTTAATTGGGCTTGCGCTAGTCCCTGCGTTAATACTCTTTCCTGCTACTGCTATATTATTAAAGCGTAAGCGCTTTGCGTTGAGTGAGCTTAGGCCACGCTGGGATAAAGCGATAGCGAGCCATCTTGGTAAATTCACCATTATGGCAATACTAACCTCAATTACCTTACCTGTTGCTTATATCATGATGCGTAATCTTTTAGCTGAAAATTATAGCTGGGATGAAGTCGGTATTTGGCAAGGCGTGAGCAGTATTTCAGATGCTTATCTACAATTTATAACAGCTTCTTTTTCGGTTTATTTGCTACCTACGCTTTCTCGTTTAACGCAAAAAAGTGATATTGCAAAAGAAATCATTAAATCATTGAAGTTTGTCCTTCCAGCCGTTGCTGTTGCTAGTTTTATGGTGTGGTTACTGCGCGATTTTGCTATTTGGTTGCTGTTTTCAGATAAATTTACTGCAATGAGTGATCTTTTTGCATGGCAATTAGTTGGGGATGTTTTAAAAGTCGGTTCTTATGTATTTGGTTATTTAGTTATCGCAAAGGCAGCTTTGCGTTTTTATATTCTCACTGAAGTAAGCCAATTTGCTTTGCTAACGCTATTTTCCCGTTGGCTAATTCCTGAGCATGGTGCATTAGGTGCTGCTCAAGCCTATATGGCGACATACATTATTTACTTCTTTCTCTGTAGTTCTGTTTTCGTTATTTATTGCAGGCGCAAATGACAACTTTGATTTACGTACTAGGCTCAGATATTGTGCATCATAACAGCACAATGCTACGTTTTTTTAATGACCACCTCGTGACTGAGGCGGCGTTAACGTATAAACCTCGTTTTATCGTTGCCAGTAAAGATAGTGCTCTTCAAGCGCACTATCCTGCTTTAGAAATTGAATGCTTAGCAGATAAACAGCAGGTGGCACAGCGCGTCATTGCCCTAGCTAAAGCAGATAGAACCCAGCGATTTCTCTTTTTAGGGCAATTCAATGCGCCTATTTGGATGGCGTTGCTAATGGGTAAAATTAAACGCGACCAATTTTGGTGGCATATTTGGGGCGCTGACCTTTATCAAGATTCAAAACAATTAAAATTTAAGTTGTTTTATCTCTTGCGCAGATTGGCTCAAAAGCGTGTAGGACGCGTGTTTGGTACGCGGGGTGACCTTAACTACTTTGCGCAATCTAACGTGAATATTCCTGCAAGTTTGCTCTATTTCCCAACCCGAATGGATCCTAGACTTACGGTTATTGAGAAAAAGGGAATTAATGAGCAGCAAATTACTATTTTGCTCGGTAATTCTGGGGATAAATCTAACCGTCATATTGATGCGCTAAATGCGATAGCGGAACAATTTGGTCAACGAGCTAAAGTGATTATTCCAATGGGCTATCCTGAAAATAACGATGCCTATATCCAAGATGTTTCTCAAGCTGCTGATGAATTGTTTGTAACAGGTAACGTAGAGATACTACGTGAAAAACTGGCCTTTGATGATTATCTGGCTTTACTGAAAACCTGTAATTTGGGTTATTTTATTTTCCATCGTCAGCAAGGCATTGGTACGTTGTGTTTGCTTATTCAATTCGCCATTCCTTTTGTTATCAGCAGGCAAAATCCATTCTGGCAAGATTTAACTGAGCAGAGTGTGCCTGTATTTTTTTCTGGTGATAAGCTTGATGTGCCATTAATTGAAGAAGCCCAACGTCAATTATTAATGTTAAATCGTGATGAGATTACTTTCTTCGCCCCTAATTTTACGCAGGGCTGGAAACAATTAATTGAGATGAGCACAGGAGAGCCGCAATGACATTGGCGGAATTAGGCGGACTCACGCTTGTCTATTTTATCTCCTTGGGTTTTATTTTATTGCTGACCTATCAAGAGTTTCGTCGGGTTCGCTTTAATTTTAATGTCTTTTTTTCCATGCTCTATTTGTTGACCTTCTATTTTGGTTTTCCTCTTACCTGTATGCTGGTCTTTCAGTTTGATGTGGCGGTTGTTCCCGTCGATGCGCTACTACATGCGTTATTAGCCTCTACAAGCTTCTATGCGATTTATTATGTAACTTATAAGGTTAGGCTAAGAAAACCTACTAGTGGCCCATCTAGGCCGTTATTTACGATGAATCGAGTAGAAACCAATCTAACCTGGATCCTGTTAGCGCTTATTGCCTTTGTGACTGTAGGAATTTTCTTTTTACAAAATGGTTTCTTACTGTTTAAGTTAAAAACCTATAGCCAAATTTTTTCTAGTCAGGTTTCTGGCGTTGCGCTTAAACGGTTCTTTTACTTCTTTATTCCTGCAATGCTGGTGGTCTATTTCTTAAAACCAACGCAACAGCGCTGGATTTTCTTTTTATGCGCCACCGTTGGTTTTGGTATTCTGACTTACATTATTGTTGGTGGAACACGCGCTAATATTATTATCGCTTTTGCGCTGTTTTTATTTATTGGTATTGTTCGTGGCTGGATAACGCTATGGATGCTGATTGCCGCGGGTGTTATGAGTATTGTAGGCATGTTTTGGCTGGCATTAAAACGCTATGGGCTTGATGTTAGTGGTGCTGAAGCATTTTATACCTTTTTATATTTAACGCGTGATACTTTCTCACCTTGGGAAAATCTCGCACTATTATTGAATAATTACGACAAAATAGAGTTCCAAGGTTTGGCTCCTATCATTCGTGATTTTTATGTCTTTATTCCTTCTTGGGTATGGCCAGAACGTCCTGACGTTGTTCTTAACTCAGCCAACTACTTTACGTGGGAAGTGTTGAATTATCATGCTGGACTAGCGATTTCCCCGACTTTAATCGGATCACTCGTTGTGATGGGAGGGGTTGTATTTATTCCATTAGGTGCGGTTGTGGTTGGGCTTATCATTAAATGGTTTGATTGGCTTTATCAGCAGGGCGTAAATGAATCCAATCGCTACAAATCAGCCATATTACAAGCATTTTGTTTTGGTGCTATTTTTAACATGATAGTGCTGGCGCGAGAAGGTGTTGATTCTTTTGTCTCTCGTGTTGTCTTCTTCTGTCTTATTTTTGGTTTATGTTTAGTTTTTGCAAAACTACTCTACTGGTTATTTGAGAGTGCGGGATTAATCCGTCACTATGTAACAAGCCAAATGGGTAATAAACCTCGTTTAGAGAAAAAGGAAAAGTAATGGAATCGAATTCAATTC
The DNA here is from genome assembly GCF_004116975.1 of Proteus hauseri. NCBI lineage: Bacteria > Pseudomonadati > Pseudomonadota > Gammaproteobacteria > Enterobacterales > Morganellaceae > Proteus > Proteus hauseri. The sequence goes on from NZ_CP026364.1 coordinate 1,766,077, forward strand.
CGAAGTATTCAATCCGCGGACATAGCATCTGGGGATTTCGAGATATGAAACATTTTCTGGATTATCTTTATGAGGATACGCAAATTAAGAGTGGTTCACTCATTGCGCTTAATGCTGAAAAAATTCTTAATGCTGAGACGAATAGTTCTTTGAATGAGCAGTTAAAAGAGGCTGATTATCTCTATGCTGATGGAATTAGTGTCGTACGAGGTATTCGCCGTAAATATCCAGAAGCTCAAGTCTCGCGTATTGCTGGTGCTGACTTATGGGAAGCATTAATGGAAAGAGCAGGTAAAGAAGGAACGCCTGTTTTTTTAGTGGGTGGTAAGCCTGAGGTTTTATCCCAAACAGAAGATAAACTGAAATCGCAATGGAACGTTAATATAGTCGGGAGTCAGGATGGTTATTTTACACCACAAGATAGAGATGCTTTGTTTGAGCGTATAAAAGCTTCTGGTGCGAAAATTATTACTATTGCGATGGGCTCCCCTAAACAAGAGTTATTTATTCGTGCATGTCGTGAAATTCACCCAGATGCGTTATATATGGGTGTTGGTGGCACTTATGATGTTTTTACTGGGCACGTTAAAAGAGCGCCTAAGGCGTGGCAGAACCTTGGTTTAGAGTGGTTATACCGTTTATTGTCACAACCAAGCAGGATTAAACGTCAATTTAAGCTATTAAAATTTGTCGGTTACTACTATTCCAATAAATTATAAGACTAGAGAACCCGTTTTTATTAGGTTTAATGTATTAATGTAGAAATAATAGTATTTAACAAGTATATTGATTGTTCGAATATTATACTGATGGGGCGTTAGATGCGTAAAAACGCTCCATTTATCGACGAAATGCACAAACTATCGTCAAACAGATTTTTTTTTTCAAAAAGCACTAGACAGACAGTGCGTAAATCCGTACTATCCTCTCCCGCAACGGCGTGAAGCGCCCGTAGCTCAGCTGGATAGAGCGCTGCCCTCCGGAGGCAGAGGTCTCAGGTTCGAATCCTGTCGGGCGCGCCAATAAAAAGCGTGCTAAGAGTTACGGTGAAGAACGTTGTTGTAGAAGTAAATAAGATAGCTGTTATGGTGGCTATAGCTCAGTTGGTAGAGCCCTGGATTGTGATTCCAGTTGTCGTGGGTTCGAGTCCCATTAGCCACCCCATCTTATCTTAGTTTTTGTTTATGCGAGGGTGGCGGAATTGGTAGACGCGCTAGCTTCAGGTGTTAGTGTCCTAACGGACGTGGGGGTTCAAGTCCCCCCCTTCGCACCATAAACAAGATAAGAACAGTGATTCAAACGGCGAGTAGCGCAGCCTGGTAGCGCAACTGGTTTGGGACCAGTGGGTCGGAGGTTCGAATCCTCTCTCGCCGACCATATTAAGAAAAAGCCCCGATTTTATCGGGGCTTTTTCGCATCTGTCGTTTACGTTTTGCTATTGTGCGATTTATCCTGCATATCCATATCCATATCCATATCCATATCCATATCCATCAATTATTTATGCTCACATTAGCGACAAAATCTATGGGTTATATATTAGGTTTGTTGAACCCTCTTTCATGCGAATAAAGCGACTATTTTCATTTTTTATCCTCTCACTCTTTATTGCTATTTATTGATGAGAAAGATACCTTTCCGCGTCTTATTACTGTTATCACTTAAGCGTTATTGATAATTTACTTTACCGCCATATATCGCACTTCAAATAAAGATGAATACTCAATATTAAATTAAAGGTTATAACCATATGAATAATAATAATTTTATTTAATTTGTCGGTAAATGCCAACAGTAGGTTGTTTTTTTGTCTCCAATAGGAGACATTTAACCTTGTGATTTTAAAGTGTTAAATATTCAAGTGCCATTTATTGTCGTGAAAAAGAGACGAATAGGTAGCCTTATTTTTTATTTCCTATTTAGCAATAGAATAATGAAACCATGAATAGTACTTCTTTTGTTATTAAAAATGAGTAAAGGCAAATAGGGTAACCAAAATTCAGTAGGTTAGCTTTTATAAGTTGAGACATCTATTTTGTGTATCAGACAAAGAAAACTTGGCACACTAAATGCATTAATTAGTTCGTAGATGCTCATTCCACTCCTTATGACAGCATTGGCTTCATAAACCTAGGAATGATGCAGAGCCGATTATTCGGTGCCTACGTCCACGTTATCGATGAACATCATTCATCATCAACAGGACGAAACGTTGAGTGAGGCACCATCCGTCTGTAGACCTGATTGTATATTTATGCACCTGTATTTTGTATACAGGTGTTTTTTTTGCTTCTTTTTTGTGATAGGTGTTTTTTTGGATCTGTGTATCGCAATATTCCTGTCCATTTCAAATACTAAGTTACCTTTTTTGTATTCATAGAATTATCAGGCTATTATCCTTCGGCGATATATTGCTGAAGAGAGCATAACAATGAACGATAAACAAAATGCACGCCTCGCAGAAGAACGGTTGTTTCTTATTGAGAAATTTGGCCCTCTGCTATTTTTTTTGATCCCATTGATTATTTTGATCGTTGGTGGAAAAGGGTGGGCTCACAATGTGTTATTTGTTTGTCAGGGAATTGCGATAGTTTATATTGGCGTTTTTTATCAAGCCCGAAAACGCTATCTAGCCTATCAGCAAGAAAATGCTAAAGAGGTTCCGAGTCGTTTTTATCGTATTGCGTGGGGATATATCTTATTGGCGGCTGGTGTTGAAATTGTTTTGCTATTTTTGATTTAGTTACCATAGCTTAGTTGTTATTAAAAATAAAAAACCCCTCACTAGGGAGGGGCATCGAGATTTAGGTGTAAATGACTATTTGCTTTTTTTAGGCTCTTCAAAAATAACAGAGTCTTTTTTCAACGTCATTAATAGCGCATCTTTACGTACTTTCGCAGACTCTTCTGGCTTTTTCTGTTTATCTAATGCATCAGCAAGCCATGCAAAATCGTGCACATCAGGGCGCTGTTTTAATGCATTACGAAAAGCAGCTTCTGCTTCAGCCCATTTGCCTTGTTGCATTGAAATTTGCCCCAACGTACTGTTTAACAAAGGTGTTGGTCCATGTTGCTTTATCAGTGTATTGAGTACTTTTAAAACCGCTGTTGCATCTGTATTTTTCAGGCGCGGAAGCAATAAGATCAGACGTTCATCATAGTGACGTTTAATACCCTCTAAAATGATCGTTTGGGCGGTATCAGGATCATTACATTCAATAAGATGTTCAGCGAGTACAACGCGTAATGCATTATCGTGCTGAATTTTACGTGGTTGTGCTTTCCACCAATTTTTCAGCCCATCGCAACCGCTTTCAGACATTTTCTGACCCATAATACCGATATAAGCATTTTGGCGCAGTTGGTTTAATTCATCATCGCTATGTAATTCAACTTTTTGCATTGAAGGAATAATATCTAACAATGCCTGCCATGCCGCCGTGCGGGTGTAAGCTGTTTCAGCTAAACGCAGTACTTCAGGGTGACGAGGTGCTTGATTTAACAACTCATCGACACCAGTACGAGCAGCGTAATTTTCATTTTGGTCTAATAAAATACGCACTCGGGTAATATCAACAGGCAGCTGGTTGGTATCTGCCAGTTCACTCGCACGTTCAAGATATTGCTGAACGCGGAATTCATCACCTCGCTGTTGCGCTGCCTCTGCGGCAAGAAGGTAGTTCACGACAGGTTGCTCTGCATAATCGGCATTGCGACTCATCAGTTTTTCAACTTGTTTAAAATCACCTTCAGCTAATTTCATTAGCGCGAGACTGGTTTGTTTACGTGCACGGTTGCGTCGACGAAAAGAAAACCAGCTATAAGCTTTTGATCCCGTTCCAATAAAACGGCGATAGCCCCAACCAATGAGTAACAAAGCCAGTTGAAGTAAAATAAACATGATAACGACACTGGTAACACTGGTTTCGATATCCCAATCGTCGGTTTGTATAAGAACATAACCCTGATGACCCGCTAGCACTGGGCCAAAAATAACGCCAGCAATCAGTACCACAAAAAGGAGCAATACTTTTAACATGCGATTATTCTCCCTGTGGTGTTACAGTTTCAGTTGTTGCACTGTCAGTAACCGTGTTCGTTGTAGCATCTGCAACTGGGTTTTCAGCTTCAGTAACTTGAGTACCTTGAGCTTCAACAGCCTCAGGTTGTGTATATTCACTTTGGGTGAGTAAATTACGAATTTGCTTTTCAACCCGTTTTTCTAACAGTGTGGGGCTTTTTAGTTCGGCAGGCATTGCTAGGGTAATAGGTTGTTTCTCAAGGGCAGATACCGTATCTAAAAATGCCGTTGTATTCGGATCAGTCGTATCAAAATAAGAACGAACCCAGGTGGACACCGCTTCAAGTGATTGTTGATAAATCTCAGTTTGATGACGCGGAACAGCTTGAGACGCAATTAATAGACGCGAGCGAATATTTTCACGTAAATAAATATCTTGGTTTGGTGCTAATAAAGGAACGGCAGCTGTATCACGGCGACGAATGGTAATAAAGTCATCCATAAAGCTTTTCCAGCTCTTACTGAGGTTTTCTTTCCAGTCAGAAAGTGAACCTGAAATGGCTTCATCATTTTTATCCATTGGCGCACCATTACGTTCAAAACCAGATAAACGTAAGTTATCAACCTGATTAGCTAATTGATTAAGCTGTAAAATAATACCGTCGTTATCAATTTTAGCTAATGCAGAAAGATTGCCGATATCTTCATTAATAGCACGACGAATTTCTAATAAACTTGGATCATTCATTTCAGCTAAGCTACTGTCAGCGCCTTTTAATAAGCTTACTGCAGTAACAACATCTTGGTCATTCCAAAGCTTACGGCCTGCCATTTTTACCATGAAATCAGCTTGAGCAAGTAGCCAGCTTTTTACGTCAGCACTTGAAATGGCGGCAAATCGAGCTTGAAGATCTTGAAGTTGGCGCTCTGTAATTTGGCGTTCATTTTGTAGCTTATCAATAGTCAGTTTTTGTGAATTAAACATACTATCGATATTATCAAAACGCTGTTGATAAGAGTCTTGTAATTGCTGTAGTTGCGCTAGATCTGTTTTAAGCGATTGGTTTTCATCACTTAAACGTAATGCTTGTTGGTTGGTGTAAGAGTAAAGTCCACCACCAATTGCTAAGATAACGATAATCGCAACAGCACTAGCAATTAGACCTGAACGTTTATTATTAACAGGTTTAACTTCCTGATAGCGGACATCTTCATCAGCTTTCGATGCGCCTTTTTGCAAGTCATTTTCATTGATATTTTTCTGTTCCGTCATATCGGTGTCTCATTTAGGTTCTATATTAATGCACGAAATAAAGCATCATTGTTGGCACTATCAGCAACGGTGATATTTTTCCACCCTAGTGTTTCTGCTATTGTTGCTAATCGTTTACTTACAACAATCAAACGGCAGTGTAACAACCATGCTTTTTTAGGTTCAGTGACCAGATCAAAAAGTTGTTGCAACATTTCGCCGCTCGTCACTACCAGTGTTTTAATCTGTGCGTTTTGCCACTGAGCGCTAAATGCCTCTGGCGAGTAATCAATAAATAGACGTTGATAGCACTCACACTTATCAACTATCGCACCGCGTTGGCGTAGTGTGGTGGCTAGTAAATCTCGGCCACCATTCCCCCTAAGCAGTAAAACTCGTTTCTTTGCTACCTGATTGAGTTCAGGGAGTGTGAGTAAGTCTTCACTCGTTTCTCCATACTCAGGGTAACTGATAGTAAGACCACTTAAACTTTGAAATTCTTTTGCAGTACTCGGACCTATTCCATAATAGAATAGCGTATCTGGCCATGATTGTTGTAATTGATTTAACTGCCAGTTTGCGTACGACACCGCATTTTTAGAAAGAAGAAAAAGGCAATCACCCGGCCGAAGCTCATCTAGCTTATTTTTTAATAAAGGTAGCTCTCGACCAGCGGCTATCTTTATTAAAGGAGCTAGAAAGGCTCGCTTCCCTGCATTATTTAAGCGTTGTACTAGTGCTTCTCCTGCAGGATTTGGACGCGTGATAAGAATACTCATTTAGGTGCATTGCCTTGGTAGACCGCAGTTAAAATTTCTCGAGCGCCTTTATCTAATAATTCTTCAGCAAGGGAAATTCCTGCTTTTTCAGCTTCTTCTGGTGCGATTAAACGCTCGCCTCGTAAAATAGTTTCACCATCAGGTGAACCAACAAGCGCACGTAGCCAGATTTTATCATCTTGCCAAATGGCATAACTACCAATAGGTACCTGACAACCGCCTTCGAGTCGAGTGTTCATGGCGCGTTCTGCTCTTACACAGATATCGGTACGAGTATGGTTTAGCGCATCTAATAATTCACGAGTTCCATGATCATTTAATCGACATTCAATACCCACAGCACCTTGTCCTACGGCCGGTAAAGATTGTTCTGCAGACAATGGTGAGCGGATACGCTGCGCAAGGTTAAGACGTTTGAGTCCCGCTACAGCAAGAATAATCGCATCATAGTCGCCATTATCTAATTTACTTAATCGTGTACCTACGTTACCACGTAAGTCTCGGATAATAAGGTCTGGGCGCTGTGCTTTTAATTGGCATTGGCGGCGCAGACTTGAGGTTCCAACGATGCTGCCTTCTGGCAGTGCATCTAGAGAACCATAATGGTTAGAAACAAAGGCATCGCGTGGATCTTCTCGTTTACAAATAGTAACTAGCCCTAAGCCTTCAGGGAAATCGATAGGCACATCTTTCATAGAGTGAACGGCGATATCAGCACGAGATTCTAGTAAAGCTAATTCTAATTCTTTAACGAATAGCCCTTTACCTCCAACCTTTGCCAATGGGGTATCTAAAATGATGTCACCTTTTGTGACCATCGGTACCAGTTCGACCGCTAAGCTTGGGTAAGCAAGCTGTAGTTGTTCTTTTACATACAGAGCCTGCCACATAGCGAGGGGGCTTTGGCGGGTTGCAATACGGATGGTACTTTTTGACATAATAGTATTATCTTCCGAGCAATTAGCGATATTTTTGTTTATAAATAAGGCTTTGTTTTAACATTTTAGCGCGCGTTTTTCCAGTTAAGGGATCTGAGATGAGCGTTTTGATACAAAAAATGAGGTCTTTTATTGCGAGAAATAAAAAGAAAGTTGAGAGAGAAAAAAACGAATAATAAGAAAAAAATAAAAAAAGTACTTATCATTTTTCTTATTTCATATTTTGCTATTTTTATACCTATATAAAGAATGTGGTTATTTACAAAAATTAAACATTTAGTTATAACAATTAACGTTATTTTTAAATGCAAAGAATAAATGAGATGAATATCACTGAACGTATTGATAAAGCAATAATAATTTTATTATATGATTTTCTTTTTTGTTTTCTGATTAAATATAAAGGCATTATAAAATTTAACAAAAAAGTATTTTAATTAATAATTAAAAATATTATAAAAAATAAAATATATATTTATTTATTTTTAAAATAATTAATAAATTAAATTTATTTTTTCTCTAATTATATCTTTAATATTCATTAAAAATAATCTTATATTATTAGGTATAAAAATAAAAAATAGCATTTATAAAATATTATTTATTATTATCAATAAGTTGTGTTTATTTTCGTTTATTTTCACTTTTTTATATTTTATCAGAATTTTTTTAGCTTTTCATCATGGGGAAACAGTGCTTTTTTACAGGGTTAACGGCGGATTGATGTTAAATTCTATGGTTTATTTTTATAAATTAAATGCTCTATCGTTTTGATTATAAAGATGTTATTGCTATGGCTTTAAACGATTTAGCTGCTAAATATATTTTTTAGATCTTGGTGCTATATTTTTAGTTCCTCTTTACGCTTTGCTTGCAAGGTGTTAAATTGATCACGTTTCCGAGATTTTGTTAGTAAAGTTTTATCTATTAATAAATGAATAATTCAAGCTCGGTAACTTATAAACTCAGATTCTACTATCTTCTTAGTATTGTTCAGGCGAAACTCTTGTATCTTTATATTGAAACACTGAAGCAACGGCTGGATGCGATTAATCAACTCAGACTGGAACGAGCTTTTGCATCGATGGGTGATGTTTTTAAACAGGTCTATGGTTTGATCCCTGTTTTACTGCATTATCACCATCCTGAGTTACCTGGTTATATTCAGGGAAATGTACCTCATGGGACATGTTTCTTTGAACCTGATGATGTGCAACGTCAATGGACAACCAAACTGGTTAGCGCATTATGTGATGAGCCAATGGATGGATACGCCAGCGGAGAACTGCCAATTACTGGCATCTATTCGATGGGGAGTACTTCTTCTATTGGGCAAAGTCACAGCTCCGATATTGATATTTGGGTCTGTCATCAATCTTGGCTGGATCAGGATGAGCGTGCGCTTTTGCAGCGTAAATGTCAGCTGATTGAGCAATGGGCAGGTAAGCTGGGGATTGATGTTACGTTTTTTCTTATCGATGAAAATAGATTTCGTCATCATGCAAGTGGTAGTTTGGGTGGAGAAGATTGCGGCTCGACTCAGCATATCCTTTTGCTTGACGAATTTTACCGTACGGCGGTTCGCCTAGCAGGTAAACGCTTGCTGTGGACTATGGTGCCAGTAGAAGAAGAACATCATTATGATGAATATGTTATCTCTCTTTATTCTCAAGGTGTTTTAACACCGAATGAGTGGTTAGATTTAGGGGGATTAGGTGAGCTTTCTGCTGAAGAATATTTCGGTGCAAGTTTATGGCAGCTTTATAAAAGCGTCGATTCACCGTATAAAGCCGTATTAAAGAGTATTTTATTAGAAGCCTATTCTGCTGATTATCCGAATGGCAAATTGCTAGCATTAGAAATGAAACAACATTTACATCGTGGTGAAATTGTGAACTACGGTTTAGATGCTTATTGCATGATACTTGAGCGAGTCACTCGCTATTTGGTTTCTATAAATGACTTAACTCGTCTTGACCTTATCCGTCGTTGTTTCTACCTCAAAGTCTGTGAAAAATTATCTAACGAAAACACAGAAAGTGAGCTTATCGGCTGGAGGCGACAAGTATTATCTCAATTAGTTACTCAATGGCAGTGGGATAATGAGCGCTTAACCGTATTAGATAACCGAGACAGCTGGAAAATAGAGCGTGTGCGTGATGCACATAACGAGTTATTAGATACGATGATGCAAAGTTATCGCAACCTTATTCGTTTCGCTCGCCGAAATAATTTAAGTGTAAGCGCGAGTCCTCAGGATATTGGTGTATTAACACGTAAACTTTATGCCGCATTTGAAGCATTACCGGGTAAGGTGACTTTAGTTAATCCGCAAATTTCTCCTGATTTATCAGAGCCTCATTTAACCTTTATTTATGTTCCACAAGGTCGCGCTAATCGCAGCGGTTGGTATCTGTATAATCGAGCACCAGATTTTGCCAATATCGTCGGGCATCAACCTTTAGAATATAACCGTTACTTAAATAAGTTGGTGGCATGGTCTTATTTTAATGGCCTGTTGACTAGTCGTTCTCAGGTTTATATTCATCAGGGTGAATCTTCTTGTGATGAAATTAAGCTGCATGAATTAGTTAGAGATATGTCTGGGCACTTTCCATTACGCTTACCAGCACCAACACCTAAAGCGTTGTATAGCCCTTGTGAAATTCGACATTTAGCCATTATTGTTAATTTAGAAACGGATCCTACAGAAAGCTTTTCTGATCAAGTGGTTCACTTTGATTTTAGAAAACTTGATGTATTTAGTTTTGGTGAAAAAGAGCAATGTTTAATTGGTAGCATTGATTTGCTCTATCGTAATTCATGGAATGAAGTAAGAACGCTGCATTTTAGTGGCACTCAATCGATGTTGGAGTCGTTAAAAACGATTTTAGGTAAGATGCATCAAGATGCAGCACCTCCAGCCTCTGTTGAAGTGTTCTGCTATAGCCAACATTTACGTGGTCTAATTCGTACCCGTGTTCAACAGTTAGTATCAGAATGTGTTGAGCTACGTTTATCAACTAACCGTTTAGAGCCAGGTCGTTTTAAAGCGTTGCGTATTGCGGGACAAACATGGGGATTGTTTTTTGAACGCCTTAATGTGTCAGTACAAAAATTAGAGAATGCTATTGAGTTTTATGGCGCTATCTCCTACAACAAATTACATGGATTGCCGGTTAAATTAGACAAAGATGCGCGTTATTTACCTGCGGTTATCGATGGTTTCGCTTGTGAAGGAATTATTCAGTTCTTCTTTGAAACCACTGAAGATAACAATGTCTTTAATATCTATATTTTAGATGAAGCAAATCGAGTAGAAATTTATTCTCATTGTGAGGGAAGTAAAGAAGATTTGGTTAAAGATGTTAGCCGTTTCTATTCATCGTCTCATGATCGATTTACTTACGGCTCAAGTTTTATCAACTTTAATTTGCCTCAATTTTATCAAATCGTGAAAGTAGAGGGATTAACACAGGTGTTGCCTTTTGCGGGTGGATCTTTTGGTCGATTAAGCGAGTTGGGGAAAGGAGATGATTCGCTACAAGATATGATCTCAGTTGAATCTCGTGCCTTTACTGATTATCAGGCCGTTCAACACTCTTAATTTTTGTATCGTCATGAAGTGTATAAAAATTAACAGGAGCTAATTAAGGCTCCTGTTTTTGTTGCATGAATACATTAACTAAAATGAAAATGCTTCACCACTTTGTTCAGTTATTGCTGTTGCTAACATGGTTAAGAATTCGCCGCCACTTCTATCACAAATCCATTGGCTATTTTTCCAATCAAAATGATAGCCACCAGAACGTGTTGCTAACCAAACTTGATGAAAGGCTTCTTGGCGATTGATAATAATTTTACTATTATTTTCAAAGGTTAATGTCATAACGCCACCATTGATTTCACAATCAATATCCGCATCACCTTCATAGTTGTCGATAGTTTGTTCTATTGCTGACATCAATTCATCAGCTAATTGGTGAAATTCACTGTCGTTCATCTTCATTTCCTATTTGCTTTTCGAGATCTAACTGCGATTATAGAGGATATTAATCAAATTAATGACAGGCAGATTTCGAATGAAAACGTATTTACGTTGCACTCTTGCTATAATAACACTGATTTCTCTTTCTGGTTGTGGCTTGAAAGGCCCTCTTTATTTCCCTCCTGAAGATACTCAGGCAAAAATGACTCAGTCATCCCAGCCAATCCAGCAAGTTGAGAGCACCTCGACTCAGAGTAATTAGTCAATATTAGGAACGGGACACCGTTTCAGGCAGGGGCAAAATGCAATTTTCAAAAATGCATGGTCTTGGCAACGACTTTATGGTGGTTGATGCCGTGACTCAGAATGTTTATTTTTCACCAGAGCTGATTTGCCGATTAGCTAATCGACATACAGGTGTGGGCTTTGATCAACTCTTAGTCGTTGAAGCGCCTTATGATCCTGAACTTGATTTTCATTATCGCATCTTTAATGCGGATGGAAGTGAAGTGGCACAATGTGGTAATGGTGCGCGTTGTTTTGCTCGCTTTGTTCGATTAAAAGGACTCACAAATAAAAGAGAAATAAAAGTGAGTACACAATCTGGCAGAATGACACTGCACGTTATGGACAATGACGATGTTTGCGTCAATATGGGCGAACCAGAGTTTGATCCACAAAAAGTACCTTTTCGTGCGCAAAAGGCAGAAAAGACCTATATTATCAGAGCGATGGAACGTACCGTATTATGTGGTGTCGTTTCTATGGGAAATCCACATTGTGTTATTCAGGTCGATGATATTCAAACTGCAGAAGTTGAATTATTAGGGCCAGTATTAGAACAACATGAACGTTTCCCTGAGCGTGCTAATATAGGGTTTATGCAAGTTGTGGATAGAAACACCCTTCATCTGCGCGTTTTTGAACGCGGTACAGGTGAAACCAATGCCTGTGGAAGTGGGGCTTGTGCTGCTGTTGCGATAGGTATTTCACAAGGCTTACTCGATAAACAAGTAAAAGTGACGTTACCTGGTGGTTCATTGCTAATTGAGTGGCGAGGTGCTGGCCACCCACTTTATATGACAGGTCCTGCGACACATATTTATGATGGGATCATTCAGCTATAATATTATTTTTTAAGAGGTTATCTGTATGACGGATAAAAATGAGCAGTTTTGTTACCCAGAAAAAAACGAGTTAAATGATCAACAGGTCATTCGTTATCTTAGGGAACACCCTGGTTTTTTTATCCGTAATGCCAGTTATATTGAGCAAATGCAGGTCCCTCACCCAGTAAGAGGCACCGTCTCATTGGTGGAATGGATTATGTCTCGTCAGCGTAATCGTATTCATTATCTTGAAGAAGATATGCGATTACTAATAGAGCAAGCGTCAGAGAATGAATCACTATTTAGTCAATTGTTGAGACTTATTTCTGAGTTATCAAGCAGCACTTCGCTTAATGATATGTTAGAGCGCCTAAATCTTTGGGCTAAAGGTCTAGGACTTTACTCTGTACAGTTGCGCTTATTTACCGATCGCTGGCAATTAAATCCCCCTTTAGATGCACAAGATTTAGCATTATCTCGCCAGTCTTTTGAGCATTTTCGAATTCAGCATATGGGTGAAAAAAATCACTATTTGGGTACTTTAAATGGGCAAGAAATGATGCTGTTAATGCCTAATGTGCGTCGCTCTGGTTCTGTTGCACTCTCTTTATTGGGGCATTATGGTGACTTAGGTCTGATTATTTTTAATAGCCGAGATAATCAACATTTCCAGCAAGGAATGGGGACCGTTATGCTTGATAAACTCGCTCATTTATTACCCGAATTATTAATGCGTTGGGTAGCAAGGCAATGAATCATTTAGTGGCGATACCCGAAACGCTTTCATTACCTTATGAACAATTTTTGCGTTATATCCAAGTTGAACGTCGATTAAGTCCTGTTACTGTTGAAAATTATCAGCGCCAACTTTCTGCATTAGCACAAATGATGGTCGCGATGAATATTATTCAATGGTCATCACTTGAAAGCCAACATGTGCGTATGCTCTTAGCAAAAAGTCACCGCAGTGGATTACAAGCAACCAGTTTGGCTTTACGTTTTTCTGCGCTACGCAGTTTTCTTGATTGGCAAGTTGCTCAAGGAATGTTAGAGGTTAACCCCGCCAAAGGAATTCGTACGCCGAAATCAGGTCGCCACCTTCCTAAAAATATGGATGTTGATGAAGTAAATCAGCTGATGAATATTGACTTGAAAGATCCTCTCTCTGTAAGAGACAGAACCATGCTAGAAGTGATGTATGGTGCAGGATTACGTTTATCAGAATTAACCGGATTAAATATTACCGATATCGATCTTAAAGAAGGTGAAGTTCGTGTATTAGGTAAGGGAAGTAAAGAACGAAAAGTGCCGTTGGGGCGAATGGCAATTGAGTGGCTACAACATTGGTATCCCATGCGAGAATTGTATGCACCAGAAGATAAAGCGGTGTTTATTTCTACCAAAAGTGGTAAGCGGTTATCAGTGCGTAGTGTGCAAAAACGGTTTGAACTTTGGGGTGTTCGTCAAGGCTTAAGCAGCCATGTTAACCCACATAAATTACGTCATTCTTTTGCGACTCATTTACTGGAGTCCAGTGGTGATTTACGGGCAGTGCAAGAATTATTAGGTCACGCTAATTTATCGACTACACAAGTTTATACGCACTTAGATTTTCAACATTTATCTAAAGTGTACGATGCTGCTCATCCTAGAGCTAAGAGAGAAAAATCATAATGCACTTTTATCGAACACTGATGCCCATTGCAGCAATGACTTTCGATCTTGATGATACGTTGTATGACAACGTCCCTGTGATGGACAAAACTGAACAAGAAACACTGGTATTTATTCGTCAATATGATCAGCGTTTTAATCATTTTACAGAACAAGATGTAAATGCCTATAAAACGCCTCTGATAGAAAAAGATCCTGATATTTTTCATGACATCACTCAATGGCGTTGGCTTGCAGCAAGAAATATGTTGTTAGATTACAACTACAGTGAAGCAAAAGCACAGCAAGGTGCAGACGAAATAATGGCGCATTTTGCTTATTGGCGTAGCCGCATTACGGTGCCGAATAATACTCATCAAGTACTCAGTGAGTTAGCGCAAAAAATGCCGCTAGTAGCGATAACAAACGGTAATGCAAATCCTCTAAGTTGTGGTTTAGGACAATATTTTTCTTATATTTTGAAAGCTGGGCCTGATGGCCGCTCTAAGCCTTACCCTGATATGTTTGATAAAGCGGCATCTTTGCTGAATTTACCTCATCAGAAAATTTTGCATGTCGGCGATCATCTTGTTACTGATGTTGAAGGTGCTGTTCGTAGTGGATTACAAGCTTGTTGGATTAATCTTGATAACCGTAGTTTATTTCAAGATGGTGAAACAAGAGTGATGCCACATGTTGAAATCACAGATTTAAGCAAGCTGACAGAATTAATCTAAGATAAACGCTAAGTTAAAATAACCTAATAAGACCTTTAAGATAGGCTTTACTTTGCACAGGGCGTAAAATCCTGTTAGTTTGTTACAGATTAATTGTTTCTGTATATATCCACAGTATTTTCTCTTCACTCAATGATTGGTAATTATGGACGTCTCATCTCTGCTAGAAGGCCTTAACGATAAACAGCGTGAAGCTGTTGCGGCACCTCGAACAAATATGTTGGTGCTGGCAGGTGCGGGTAGTGGTAAAACCCGGGTACTGGTACATCGTATTGCTTGGTTATTATCAGTTGAACAGGCGTCTCCATTCTCAATTATGGCGGTGACCTTTACCAATAAAGCGGCAGCAGAAATGCGCCATCGTATTGAAGACTTAATTGGTACAAGCCAAGGCGGTATGTGGATAGGTACTTTTCATAGTCTTGCCCACCGATTATTACGTGCTCATTACCTTGATGCAGGATTACCTCAAGATTTTCAAATTATTGATAGCGATGACCAATATCGTTTAATTCGACGCATTGTGAAATCAATGAATCTTGACGATAAACAGTGGCCAGCGCGGCAAGGAACGTGGTACATCAATGGTAAAAAAGATGAAGGATTACGCCCTCAACATATTCAAACTTATGGTAATCCTGTTGAAGCGACATGGTTAAAAGTTTATCAGGCATATCAAGAAGCTTGTGACCGTGCCGGATTAGTCGATTTTGCCGAGCTTTTATTACGAGCTCATGAGCTTTGGTTAAACAAACCACAAATTCTAGAACACTATCAAAACCGATTTACAAATGTATTAGTTGATGAGTTTCAGGATACCAACCGCATTCAATATGCATGGATAAGAATGCTAGCGGGTCAAACCGGCAAAGTAATGATTGTCGGAGATGATGATCAATCCATTTATGGTTGGCGCGGCGCACAAGTTGAAAACATCCAAAACTTCTTAAATGAATTTCCTGGTGCTGAAACTATACGTTTAGAGCAAAACTATCGTTCGACCAGCAATATTCTGAAAGCGGCTAATGCGTTAATTTCGAATAACAGTGACAGGCTAGGTAAAAATCTGTGGACTGATGGTGTTGAAGGCGAGCCTATTTCGCTTTATTGTGCATTTAACGATTTAGATGAAGCCCGTTATGTCGTCGGGCGAATTAAGCGTTGGCAAGAAGAGGGCGGTGCACTTTCTGATTGCGCTATCCTTTATCGCAGTAATGCTCAGTCTCGTATAATGGAAGAAGCCTTATTACAAGCTGCTATGCCTTATCGTATTTATGGTGGTCAGCGCTTCTTTGAACGTCAAGAAATTAAAGATGCGCTTTCTTATATGCGATTAACTGCCAACCGTCATGACGATGCTTCTTTTGAACGTGTTGTGAATACCCCAACGCGAGGTATTGGCGATAGAACATTAGATATTGTTCGCCAAGTAGCGAGAGATAACCAAATCACGTTGTGGGAAAGTTCATTACAGGTTATTGAACACAAAATGCTAGCAGGTAGAGCAACCGCAGCAATACAGCGCTTTTTAGAGTTGATCGAAACCTTAGCGTCTGAAACCTCAGAAATGCCTCTTCATGTTCAAACCGACCGTATTATTCGTGATTCGGGTTTAAAAGCGATGTATGAGCAAGAAAAAGGTGAAAAAGCCCAAGCACGTATTGAAAACCTTGAAGAGCTCGTTACTGCAACACGCCAATTTAGCTATCAAGATGAAGACGAAGATTTAATGCCGCTACAAGCCTTCCTTTCACATGCAGCACTTGAATCAGGGGAAAGCCAAGCAGATGCTTATCAAGATGCAGTTCAATTGATGACATTGCACTCAGCAAAAGGGTTAGAATTTTCACAAGTCTTTATTGTGGGTGTTGAAGAAGGAATGTTCCCTAGTCAAATGTCACTGGATGAAGGGGGGCGTTTAGAAGAAGAACGCCGCCTTGCTTACGTTGGTTTAACTAGAGCGATGAAAAAGCTAACGCTAACTTATGCTGAAAATCGGCGTTTGTATGGTAAAGAAGTCAGTCATCGACCCTCTCGTTTTATTGGTGAGTTACCTAAAGAGTGTGTTGAAGAGGTGCGCTTAAGAGCGACGGTTTCACGCCCTGTTAATCACCAACGATTGGGTACACCTATTATCAGTAACGATTCAGGTTATTCTTTAGGTCAGCGTGTAAAACACCCTAAATTTGGTGCAGGTACAATTATTAATATTGAAGGAAGTGGTGAACATTGCCGCTTACAAATTGCATTTCAAGGTGAAGGGATTAAATGGCTGGTGGCTGCGTTTGCTCGGTTAGAATAAGCCGTTTTCACTTTATATGATAAGCATAATTATCAAAAATAAGCCTCTATTAGTATAAACGACTAATAAGGGCTTTTTTTTACGGTTCGCTATAAGAAGGTATCGAATAATCGCGAAATAAAATTTTATTTCGGATATTAATTTATGAAAATAGCTCCTATATCGTGTTATTACATTTCCAGTTTAGATACGGTTACTTCGTTAAATAAAATAAATAAATATCAACATGCTACTTTTGATTTAGCAGAGGAGCCAATACCGGTAGAGACTTTATCGCCACCTGTTATTGAACAGGATTTTTATCGACCTTCTGAGCTAAACAATGACGAAGACTCCTATATAAAACTATTACAGCGCCAACGTAATTTTATACCCCACGTAAATTTATTTTATGTCGCTTGGCAACGTAGCATCCGTATTTTTAATTCACCGGTATTTGTAATGAAAAGAGCTTATCGGTATGTAGAAAATATTGCGCGTAGCTCATTATTAAAATCTGATAAAAGAAAACGACCCTCTTCCGCCTTTGTCGCAATAACTAATTTGGCGGAAGAGTAAAGGCGAGGTAATTAAGAACGTCTTAGTCGGCGCTGTGTGTATAACGCATCTAATGTGAACAGAATAAGTGCAACCCAAATAAAACCAAAAGTGACTAAACGCTCGGCATCAATGTGTTCGCCATAAACCATAGTGGCAAGAATAAACATCAACGTTGGGCCAATATATTGGAAAAACCCCAATGTAGATAAGCGCAAGTGTTGTGCTGCTTCTGTAAATAACAGTAGTGGGATAGTGGTGATAATACCCGCTGCAATCAGCAATGTATTTAATGACCAGCTATTTTCCATCATATTGCTGGTTGAGGAATGGGTGAAAAATAGTATGTAGATTAACGCAATAGGGAATAACCAAAGCGTTTCAATGGTCATACCTGTTTGTGCATCAACACCTAATTTTTTACGTAATAACCCATAAAGACCAAATGTCACTGCAAGGCTTAGCCCAATAACGGGAACAGAACCAAATTGCCATAATTGAATTAGGACACCAGTAAAGGCTAATCCAACAGCAATCCATTGCATACGGCGAAAGCGTTCACCTAAAAAGAGCATCCCAAAGAGTACGTTAACCAGTGGATTAATAAAATAACCGAGGCTGGCTTCTAACATAAATCCGTGGTTCACTGCCCAAATATAAATTAGCCAGTTACTGGCGATAATCACCGCCGTTAAGGCTAAAAGGAGTATTTTCTTTGGTTGACGGATAAGTTGACGTAAATAAGGCCAATGACGGCTTACTGTCATTAGAATCAACATAAAAAAGAAAGACCATAAGATACGGTGCGTTAGGATCTCTTCGGCGGGCACTTCTTGAATGCTTTTAAAATAGACAGGGGCAATACCCCAGATAAAATAGGCGCCTAAGGCACATAAGACGCCTTTCATCGTGTTTTTCTGGCTCATGCTATCTCTGGAATTGATGGAAAGGAAAATTGTGACGGGGTTATCATACCCAATGACTTCTCTAATGTGTCATCAGGTATGCATTTTTACAAGTAATTAATAACATTCTAAACATCTCAGCGCACGATCAGTTTTAGCCAACAATTTAGCCAACAATATAAGTTGCTGTACCACTTGCGATATGAATTTGTTTTTCGTTATGTAATTCAACACGAGCAACGGACACTTTGTTACCACTGCGCAAAATATGGCTACTGGCAGTAAAAACTTCTCCACGGCCAGGGCGTAAATAATCGACGCGTAAATCAATAGTACCCATTTTCGCGAGTTTTTGTTGGAGGTGCTCTTGGGATATCGGTGCTAAACGAGTTAAGGCATTGCCTACACAAACAAGCCCTGCACTGACATCTAAAACCGCGGCGATCATTCCGCCATGTAATATACGTTGAGCAATATTACCAACAAGTTTTTCCTGATAGCGAAATTGAATTTCAGCGTAATCTTGTTCAAAACGAAGAAGCTCTAAACCAATAAGCTGATTAAATGGCATCTGATACACAAAAACATGACCGATTAAAGCTTGTGCTTCTTCTAGCGTTAACTGCTTTTCCATTTTTAATCCTCTAATATCACATTATTAAAGTTAATATAATGTTAATAATACATGACGAAATCGTAATTTTCTATTCGTGCTATAAATATAATGATGAGAAAATATACGAGATTTAATGGAAATTACGTGTAAAATATGGAGCCTTAAGTGTAATAAGTCGTATTAAAAAGAATTAATTAGCTATTTGGCGCTAACTCTTTTTCTTATTCATCAATAATACAGGATAATTAACTATGCGTTACATCCGTTCTTTGCTAGCGGTGATTTTATTCTATCCAGCATGGGGTACAGCGTCAGAAACATTGACTTCTTCTCCGGCACCGCTTGTTCAGGGCAGTATTATTTCTGGTTTATTGCAAGAATATGACTCACCTTTTGTACTTTATCCTTATGAATCAAACTATATTATTTATACGAAAACCTCTGATATGAATAAAGAGGCTATCGCTAGTTATGATTGGGGTGATAAAGCTAAAAAAGATGAAGTGAAATTTCAGTTAAGCCTTGCGTTCCCTCTTTGGCGTGGCATTGCTGGCGAAAACTCAGTATTAGCTGCTTCTTATACCCAACGTTCTTGGTGGCAATTAAGTAACAAGAAAGAATCTGCACCTTTTCGTGAAACTAACTATGAACCGCAACTCTTTTTAGGTTGGGTCACGGATTACCGTTTTGCGGGTTGGACATTACGCGAAATCGAAACGGGTTTTAACCACGAATCAAATGGTCGTTCTGACCCAACTTCTCGCAGCTGGAACCGTGTTTATGCCCGTTTTATGGCGCAAAAAGGCAACTTTCAGCTCGATTTAAAACCTTGGTATCGCTTTAGTGAAAGTGCTCATAATGATGATAATCCAGAAATTAACCGTTATATGGGTTATTACCGTTTAAAAGCGGGTTACCAATTAGGGGATAGTGTTATAACAGCAACAGGGCGATATAACTGGAATAGTGGTTACGGTGCCGCCGAATTAGGCTGGAGTTATCCAATAACTAAACATGTGCGTTTCTACACTCAATTATTTAGTGGCTATGGCGAATCAATGATTGATTATGATTTCCGCCAGACGCGTTTTGGTGTTGGCGTGATGCTTAATGATATGCTGTAATTTTCCTCGTTCTGGGGTAGCATAGTTATACAAATGATGATGGCACCCAGCAGGTGCCTTTTCTTTCGCTCTTCATCATAGTTTTAATCCGTTTTTCAGAGGAACGAGTGTCCACAGCAGAAGTTCTTAACTCAATGCCATCAGCTCAGGTTATTTTGCGTGATACCTTTGGTTATCAACAATTTCGCCCAGGTCAGCAAGAGATTATTCATACCATTACAACAGGCCGTGACTGTTTAGTGGTTATGCCAACGGGAGGTGGAAAATCTCTTTGTTATCAAATTCCAGCACTTTTGCTCGATGGACTCACTGTCGTTGTTTCTCCTTTAATTTCACTGATGAAAGATCAGGTAGACCAGCTTTGTCTTCATGGTATTGAAGCAGCCTATCTTAATTCGACCCAAACACGTGAAGAACAATTTAATGTACAAAAGCGTTGTCAACAAGGTGAAATAAAACTGCTCTATATTGCCCCTGAACGTTTAATGATGGAGAGCTTTCTTCATAACTTAGTTCAGTGGCAGCCTGCATTATTAGCAGTGGATGAAGCTCACTGTATTTCACAGTGGGGGCATGATTTCCGGCCTGAATATCGAGGTATTGGACTATTACGTCAGTATCTCCCTGATGTTCCTATCATTGCATTAACTGCAACGGCTGATAACACAACACGTTACGATATAATTAATCAGCTAGTATTACGTGATCCTTTAATTCATGTCAGCAGTTTCGATAGGCCAAATATCCGCTACACTTTAGTAGAAAAGTACAAACCTTTAGATCAACTTTGGCTGTTTATTCGCGGCCAAAAAGGTAAATCAGGTATTATTTACTGCAATAGCCGTAGTAAGGTTGAAGAAACCGCAGAACGGCTAGGTAAACGTGGCTTAAGTGTTGCGGCATATCATGCAGGGATGGAAATCGTTGAACGAGCTAAAGTGCAAGATGCTTTTCAACGCGATGATTTACAAATTGTGGTGGCAACAGTCGCTTTTGGTATGGGAATTAATAAACCCAATGTACGCTTTGTTGTACATTTTGATATCCCTCGTAATATTGAATCTTATTACCAAGAAACAGGGCGAGCAGGACGAGATGGATTACCTGCTGAAGCCGTATTATTTTATGATCCGGCAGATATGGCGTGGTTACGTCGTTGCTTAGATGAAAAGCCAGAAAGCGACCAAAAAGCAATAGAAACTCATAAATTAAATGCCATGGGCGCTTTTGCTGAAGCGCAAACTTGCCGACGTTTAGTGTTATTGAACTATTTTGGTGAGCATCGCCAAGATGCATGTGGAAACTGTGATATTTGTCTTGATCCACCCAAACAATATGATGGCTTAGTTGATGCACAAAAAGCGTTATCTTGTATCTATCGAACAGGACAACATTTTGGCATTGGGTATATTGTTGAGGTATTACGTGGTGCTAATAATCAACGTATTAGAGATACAGCTCATGACACATTACCCGTTTATGGTATTGGCAAAGAGCAAAGCCACGAGCATTGGGTAAGTGTTATTCGCCAATTAATCCATTTAGGTATGGTGACTCAAAATATTATTCATCGCTCGGCGTTACAGTTAACTGAGACGGCAAGACCTATTTTACGAGGCGAAATTGCGTTGCAGTTAGCGGTACCAAGATTACTTAGCCCAACAAAAAGCCGTAATCAACAAACAAAACATAGCCATAGACAGTATGATAGAAAACTATTTGCGAAATTGCGCAAATTACGTAAATCTATTGCTGATGAAGAGAATATCCCGCCATTTGTTGTGTTTAATGACGTCACGTTGATTGAAATGGCACAACAGTGCCCAGTTTATCCCAATGAACTGTTATTAATTAATGGTGTAGGGCAACGAAAGCTTGAACGTTTTGGTCCCGCTTTTATGACGCTGATCCGCGATCATATCGAGGGCTTTGAATAACGAAGTAAGGAGAGCCAATGACAACCACTCTTTTAAAATACATGTGGTTATCTCGTGAAAAGCAATTTGCCGCTTTTACGAATGGCACCTTATTAGATTTTTGGAATCAGCGGCAAGAAGGGGAATTTATTGGTGTCGATGGCATTATGATCCGCTATGTGTACTGGCGTTCACCTTCGCACAATAAAGCCTTAGTTATTGCTTCGGGTCGTAGCGAAAGTTATGTAAAGTATCCAGAAGTTGCCTTTGATTTTTTCCATATGGGGTATGATATTTTTCTCCTTGATCATCGAGGACAAGGACTTTCGGGTCGTATGCTTGATGATCCACAAAAAGGACACGTAGAAAAATTTAGTGATTATATTGATGATTTTTCAACTTTTATTGATAGCGTAGTATTACCCTATCAGTATCAATATCACTTTGCTTTAGCGCACTCAATGGGAGGCGCAATATTAGCAGGATATCTTCTACGACAACCCCATATCTTTAAAGCAGCAGCACTCTGCGCTCCGATGTTTGGTATTAATTTACCTATACCTCGATGGGTTGCTAATTTTTTAGTTAGCCGAGCAGAGCAAAATTTATCAGATAGAAATAACTATGCGGCATCAACAGGTAAGTGGTTTCCATTGCCATTTATTCTTAATGTGCTAACCCACAGTCATGAACGATACCGTCGTTATTTACGTTATTACGCTGATTTTCCTGAATTGCGATTAGGTGGACCCACCTATCATTGGATGGGGGAAAGCTTACAAGCAGGAAATTGGTTGATAGAACATGCGGGAGAGATTGATACCCCTTTATTGGTGTTAGAGGCTGAACAAGATAAAGTGGTGGATAATCGGGAGTTAAGGGCTTTCTGTGAACAATATAGTCAGTCCAGAACAAGAGAAAAAAAGCAAAAACTGCCCTTGGTGATTGAAGGGGCACATCACGAAATCTTGTTCGAAATAGATAAGCTACGCTCACAAGCATTAAGTAAAATTTGTGAGTTTTATGATAAGCATTTATTTTAATCAGGAACGTGTATGTATTCGATAGTCGCTTCAGATCTTGATGGCACGCTGCTATCACCCGATCATTTATTAACTCCCTATACTCAAGAAACTTTGCATTTACTTATTAATAAAGGCATTCACTTTGTTTTTGCAACAGGGCGTCATCATATTGATGTTGCGCAAATCCGTGATGGATTAGGCATTAACGCTTATATGATAACGTCCAATGGGGCAAGAGTTCACAATACTCATGGTGACCTGATTTTTAGTCAAGATCTTGAGCCTGAGATAGCTTACGATCTTTCATTAATGGTATTTGAACATCCTGAAGTTGAAACCAACATCTACTGTGGTGATTACTGGTATATCAACAAAGAAACACCTGAATTTTGTGAGTTTTTTCAAGAGTCTGAGTTTAATTATAAATTATTTGGTAAAACAGGATTTCCGACAACAGATGTTTGTAAGGTCTTCTTTACTTCAGAAAATCATGAATTGCTATTAAAACTAGAAAGTGAAATTAACCAACGTTGGGGCAATAAGGTTAATGTGAGTTTTTCACTACGTAGTTGCTTAGAAGTAATGGCTGGTGGAGTATCAAAAGGTGAAGCTCTTGAAAAAGTAGCAGAGCTGATGCAACACACAATTCATGATGCTATCGCGTTTGGCGATGGTATGAATGATAAAGAGATGCTGAAAATGGCAGGTAAGGGCTGCATTATGCAAAATGCGCATCAAATGCTAAAAGATCTGTTACCTCATATGGAAGTCATTGGTTCTAATGTCGATGATGCAGTTCCTCATTATTTACGTAAGTTATATCAGGTTTAAGCACACAATTATGTTTTCCCGTTATAACGTTAAAAGGCAGAACTCATGTTCTGCCTTTTTTGATAGTGACCGCTGTACTTAATTAACTTAGTGATATTGCATCGTAAATTGTAATGTACCGTCGGCTTTTCCTGCTGTTGTTGTATCCGAAATCTGAATATAACCGGCCTCTAACGGAATAGAATAATTACCAGCGCCGTTATTTTTTTCACTAATCGTCATTAATTGACCCAGTTTTATCGGCTGATTTTGATACTTAACTTGTATGCCATAGCCTTTCGCCGTGTTGGTGTCGTTGGCATTATTTAAGGTTATTGTTCCTGCGGTTTGGCTACTATCCGCAACGCCATCAAATTTAATTTTAATTGGTGATACTGGGTCACAACTTAAATCAATATTAAAATCATTAATACTATCAGGGCTAACGGAGCCAACACCATTAAAGCTGGACTTCGCGACGGATCCCATCGGCACATTAATATTATTATTCACGACATCACAACCACTTGAAATAATAGTTAATGGCGCGAGATTAATTTTAGGTTCAACCTTTCCATAAGTATCACTTGTGATAAAGCCGTTATTATACAAAATCAACATTGCGACCCATGTAGTCGGTATTGTCTGTGATTTAACATCGTTGCGTAGTTTGTACAGAGTCATTTTTAATGATACTGCATAATTACTGCTGCTTGAGGCTGTCGAACAAATAAGACGGTTACTATAGTTACCATCAACATTCTGCAGACCATCAACATAAGCGGCTCCACTGCAACCACCACTGATTGACCCATATAATGTATAACCGACACCGCTAGAACCAAGCTCTTTAACATAAGCCCCACCGACTTTGGGGCTAGAGGCTGATAAACTGCCTGGTAAATATATCCCAGGTCTAACAGTGCCGGTGGTATTCCACCATGTCCATGCATTCATCGAGCCTAAGTCTATCGTCGCAAGTTCAGTTAATATTGGTGCGGTTCTGGATACATAAATAGGTGTCGAGTAAGTCACTGTTTTTGTTTTCATATCAGCTCGATATTCTGCCAAGCCGGTTGATGTATACAAAAGAGCAGACAGACAACCTAGCGTTATATACTTATTCATATTTATCACCTATCTGCAATCCAGTTGTAAAAATTGAATTTTTTCTAATGAAAGATCCGCTTTTAATGTGGCTTGGCACTGCTCAGTTTGGCTATTACCCCATTTAGCACGTAATAGGCTCTGTTCAGGTACGCCATTAAGGAAAACTTCACCCTCATTGGCGATGATCCCACTAGAAATTACGCGGTCATCTTGGTAAATCTCGACTTGAGTACCAAATGGCAATACTGCGCCGTTATAATGCAAACTGACGAGCACTCTGGCACCTTTTCTTGCTTTGAAATCGGCTAAAACAATGGCACCTTTGGTTGGTATAACTGTTGTTGATGTTAATTCAACATCGTTATTACCTGTTAAAGATGCCGGATCTACAGTTACTTTATTGCGCTCGTAGCGTGAAACATTTGGGATCACGGCATAACCTTGAGAGTTGGTATATAAACTCTGCGTACTGCTGACTTTTAAATGATCAACATCTTCGGCTTTAATTAAAATGGCAGAATCATAAATAGTACGAGAAGGTGTAACACCACCTTGGTGGACTAATAATGCTCCTGTTGCGCTCCAATTAACTGATTGATAGCGTTTGTCATAGCTATAACCTGCGCTTAATTCACCACCAGAAGCGGTATAGTTGCTGTTGACTGAACCACTATATTCTTGGCGGGTGTGATTATAGTTTTGTGAGATATCATATTGAAGATTGTTATCTTCTAATTGGGTTCCACTTAAGCTAACTGAGCTAATGGAATCACCTTGCTTACTGGTATTATAGCGATAGCTTAACCAATTGTTATTATTAGTAATATCAAAAGGAAGGCTGAAGTTTATCGATAGAATTTGATCTGTTAATTCATTATCTTGGCGTTTATTGTACGCATAAGAAACGCTATAGCTGAGAGAACGATAATTTGAGTTAAAACTTAATGTCGCATTGCGATCAACTCTGTCTCTATCCCAATAATATTGTTGATAACCATTTAACGAAAGATAACCGATGTCACCTAATGATTGAGAAATAGAAACCTGAAATTGTTTTTTCTTATGGTTTAGATGTGAAAGCTGTTCGTTAGTCGATGAAAAATCATAGTAATCTTTGGTTGAATAACGATAAGATGCTAATGAAAAGCCGGTTTTTGTCTCTGGCAGATATTTTGAATATTGTATGCGATAAGATTGCCCTTGAGCATCAGTATCATCAAGTAACGTAGTGCGAGCATAAGTGATATCTGTTGATACCGCGCCTATATAACCTAAATTTATACCAGTACCTAATACATAAGCTTGGTAATCGCTTGATAATAGCGTACCACCATAAATAGAGAGATTATAAGGCAGGCCATAAATAGCCGTGGTTTGTAAAAAAGTAGGCTTTCTTGCTGCATTATCAGCGTTATATTTACCAATATCGAAACTGTATTTTAAGCTACCCGCTCGTTGCATCATGGGAACTGCAGAAAAAGGCTGAGAAAAAGTTCTGGTTGTGCCATCTGCTTCTTCTATTGTGACCTGTAAATCACCGCTATAAGAGGTGGGATAAAGGTCTGATATAGCAAATTCTCCTGGAGGAACAGATGTTTGATAAATCACGCTGTTATTTTGGCGAACGGTTACAACGGCATTGCTTTGTGCAATACCTCTGACTACTGGGGCAAAACCGCGCTGGCTTTGGGGCAGCATACTTTCATCAGAGGCTAATTTAATACCACGATAAGGTGTACTTTCAAGAATGCCGTCATCAGATGCGGTTTCCCCAATAGTTAAACGGCTTTTTAAGCTACGAATATCACGTTCAACGTAGGTTTGTAGGTTATTCCATTCCGACGCATTATCGCTATTTTTATTGTAAGTACTATGGTTACGTAACCGCCATGCACCGACATTGACGCCACTACGAAGCCCCAAGAAGATACTATTGCTATCTTTTTGCTCTTGATACCAATATTTATTTTGGCGATAAGTGTAGTTAACAAAGGCGGCGTTAATACCATCGTTCCACTCTGTAGGGGAAATATAACCCTGTCCATAATTGTATAAAGCAATTTGAGGAATAGAAAACGATAAACGCGCTCGTGAGAAATCATATTTATGCGTGGCATTAGGAATAACACTCGCAATATCGGTAATTGTTGCAGCGCTATTGAGTTGGTTTAGTGTTGGCGTTGTCGTTTCTTTAACGCCCCAATTAAGTAAATCTTGCTTCGTGATTTCAGGAACTAAAGCCTTTTTATCATCATCAAAGATAAAACTAATTTGGCGGTTATCGATTAATTTTTCATTTAAATAAATATCAACAGAGTAGACACCTGGAAGTTGACCACCGGCATAAGAGAAATAGTCAAGATTATTAATATCCGCAACCTGATTTTCGACACCTAAATTGAGTGCTTCTGGGTTAAAGGTTTGTGCTGCTGTTGTATAAGGAAATAATACTGCACTAATAGCCATAGCAATCATGCAGTAGCGGTAATGTTCAGTCGCAGGAATAGACTGTTTTTTTGATAAAGTCATTATTGATGAAGACATAGCGATGCGCTCTTAATTTAATACTTTATCTACAGTTGCGCCGTAATCATTAATAAATTGCACGGTCACTTTCTGGTGAATATTGCTTTCTTTAAGCAATACAATTTCTTGGTGAGGATTAATAAAATCATCAAATGGATAGCGTTTATCACCAATTAAAATATGCTTAATCGTCAGGTGATAAGGCGTGTCGTTGTTGATAACAAGACCTTGGGATTTTTGTGATAATTTAACGTTATTAAAATCCATAGGTTCAATATCATTTGAACGTAAGAAAAGTTTGAACTGAGAATTAATAACTAATTGCAGTTGATTCTCAGGACTTTTTTCAACAGGTGGAATTGATTTAATATTTAACCAATAAACGACTTCTTGGTTTGAGCCTAAAGGCTCTCCCGTATAAGAAATTCGTGCAGTACCTGTGCTATCAGGTTCAATACGAAACAGAGGCGGAGTTGCAATAAAAGGCGATTTTTCTGTGCCTTGATACGCTGAAACCCAGCTCTGAATTAAATAAGGCTTTTCTTTATCGGTATTCATAATAGGAATACTAATTTCACGTTTGCTATCGTTATAAACAAAACGCGTTCCTCCCACACTTATTCCAGCAGCATGGCTTACCGTTATGAGAGAAAAAAACAAAAATAGAATTAAGAAAATATGCTTTTTCATAAGAGGCCATAAGGTTGAGAAAATGGGGGAAGAGGGTAATAACGATTACCCTCCATTTTTATTATTTGTATTGGATGCTATATACAGCAGAGCTGTTAGCTGGGCCTGGTGTGGCTTTTGCGGTTGCTTTATAACGAGCAACATAATCTAAATTGATTTCAGTGCCAGGAATGATGACTTCTTTTGAGTCAGCATACAGGTTGATTTGAGAAACAGCGTCTTTTTCAAACAGTGCGATACCAACGTTAGATGCGCCGCCAGCAACAGTATCAATGGCTAAAATATCGCTATCAATTGCATCGCGAGTACCACCAAAACGCACTGCAACAGTTGTATCTACTGGGCAATCGACAAGTTTAATGGTGAAATCTTTAAGTCCAGCAACTTCCCCTTTAGTTGCTAAGCTTTTTGATGAAACTTTTCCTAAATCTACGGTTAGATTTTTAGATGTACTATCAACAGTACAAGCTTGATCGGTTATTTCTCCGGTAAAGTTAATTGTGCCTGAAGCAAATGCAGCAGGAGCAGAAAGCAGAGAGAGACTCATCCCTAATAAATAGAGAGATTTATTTAATTTGCTCATGGTCGGTCCTATATAAAAAGTAAAGAAATTTACTTTTTAGTCTTTAATAATTAATTTATAAGAATAGATTTATTTGCATAGAAGATATGCGAATAAAATATAACATTGCTCATTTGTTAAGTTAATAAACATTTACATGAGTTTTTTTGTTTTACTATCGATTTGTTTAATGTTCGTTTATTTAATTAAATATATTTTGATGCTATTTAATAATTAACTATGCGTTTTTATTACCTATTGTTGATAATAAAATTTTAATATCCTCCGTTGGAAATGAATTTTTATTCATATAGAGATAGAATTTATATTCTTTTTCTTCTTGTTGCATATTTAATTGTTTTATTGTTTTTTTATTCAGTTCATCTTGAATAAGTGATAACGGTAAACGTGAATAACCAATACTATGCTGAATTAAATTAAGCGCTGTTTCCACAGAGCCAACGCTAACGTTTTGTATACTATTACTATTTTCTGAAGTGTCAGGTAAGAGTGAAATAAAGGTATGCTTTTGTAATTGTTGAGAAATTTCATCACCCACATACTGTTGTAATGGATGCTCTGGATGTGTGACTAATACAGTTTTAATTCTTTCTAATACAATAGGTTGCAGTGATTTAATATAATGATGAGTAATAATAATATCATTTTCTTTTTGAGAAAAAATATCTGATTTATTAAGTGAAACCTTATTAATATTCACATCATAGTGTCTATTATCTCGAATAAAAATAGATATTTTGTTTAAAAGATAGTCAGATGTATATAATGGATCGATAAGTAGGTTTATTTTTAACTTATTGTTTTGTTTTATTTTTTTAGCTCTTTTTTCTAGAGATATTGCTTTTTCAGTGATTTCTCTTGATAGCTCAAGCAATAACTCACCTTCATGAGTTAACACGGCCCGCCTTTTTTCTAATGAGAGGATTTCAATTTCCAGTATTTGCTCTAATTTATTAATAGTATAGCTCACTGATGACTGGGTTCTATGCAGTATTTCAGCAGCTTGAGCAAATCCGCCGTAATCAACGACGGCTTGTAAGGTAATCCATTGGTCGAGTGTTGTACGTGATTTTTCCATAATGGAGCCTTTTATTATTGTTTATTAATTACTCGCTACAAATGAAGCTAGCAATATATCTTAGCATTGTTAATAGGTAGTAATACTGGTTTTTATATTGAGTTTAATAAATATTAACATTATAAGAAGTGTTACTACTTTTTAATTATGTTCTTTTTCTTTATTTAATGTTTATTTTTTCTTTTTTGTTTTTTTATAATATTTTATTAATTTTAAATAGTGTTCATCTTTTATTTTAATTAATGTTTTTTGTTTTTTTATAAAAAAACAAGACAATTTTTTTATTTTCTATTTTTATATTTTTTATCTTTATTAGATTTTTATTTATTTTTAATTGACGTTTAAAGTTATTATGAATTATTTTCTATTTTTATTGTTATTATTTGTTTTTTTATTTTTCATTAATACTATATAAAAATAAAATAAATAGATTTAAATAAAAATAGTATTGAAATTTGCTGTTATATTATTTTTATAAATGATCACTGTGGTGATGACAAAAAATAAAAACAGTAAAAGAGTAAAAAACAAGTCTAATTTAGAATATTTTAGGTGTTATATCTCGTCTTGTAGAATTAATTTGCTATGTAAAGCTATGTTGGTGACTGTTAGGGAAGGGCTAAATATATTTAGTTTAGGTTTTAATGTATTTGGCTTAGGAGTTTTTAAATGTGATTTTAATTCTAATTTATAAAATTAAGTTCTAAAAATAGCATATCGTCACTCATTTTATGAGTTAATGATAAGTACAAAAACGTAACAGTAATGATCTCGATCAATAAATAGAGTGATTTTTATATGAGAGTCAATTAAAGCGAAATAAAAGAGGAAGTGGAATCTCGATGCTATAACTAGACTCAACGCAATAAACAGAAATAATCACATTAGTAAATCAATATTCATTTTCTTTGGATTGACGTTTTATTAGTGAAATAAATTGAGTAAAGAGATATTGATAGGAAAAATGCAAAATAAGAACTATTTATTTATGATGCTCTCTTTATTACTATCTTATTTTTACATAAGTTAAATAGTTTCACGTGTTACTATCTATTAGTTTTGTTTAACAAAAAAAAGAAAAAAGCGTGTATCTGATTATAATCATCTGAGTGATTTGCAAACAATTTGTACTTAAATTGTACAGGCTAGATCAGTTAGATATAGGTAATGATAAAGTGGGTAGGCTGATATGAAGATTAAATTGAGAGCATAAAAATGAAATATGAAAGAAAAAGCCACTATTTAACTTTATTTTTCTAAAAAGTAATAGTGGCTTTTTATCAGAACAATCGATGAGGATAGTTTATAAACCACCCACTTCTCGTTGAGAGTTTCGAGTTGTACTACGAATAGTATTTCCCATCATATCAACTCTAGCTTGGAATGGTGGGAATGGCAGTGCAATACCATGCTCAGCAAATGCAGCAAGAATGTTTTGGTGTATCTCATGACGAGCTGGCATTCTATGCCCCATTTCTGCGGCATATACTCGTAATTCAAATATCTGAATACCCTGTTGTAGATCGACAAGGTAAACCTCTGCTGCTGGGTTATCTAAAATAAGCGTAGAACGCTGAGCCGCTTCTAATAGCACGTTAGTGACTTGTTCGCTGTTGCATTCCGCTGGTGCGGGTATTGTCATTACAATACGAGTTATTGAATCTGACAATGACCAGTTGATAAACTGCTCTGTAATAAATGCTTTGTTAGGAACAATGATCTCTTTTCTATCCCAGTCAGATAATGTCGTTGCTCGGGTATTAATTTTACTAATTTTTCCTGTGAGATTACGAATTGTCACGGTATCACCAATACGAATTGGTTTTTCAAAGAGTATCATTAGCCCTGAAATGATGTTGGCAAAAATTTCTTGTAAACCAAAACCAAGTCCAACCCCCATAGCCGCCACTAGCCACTGTAATTTCGACCACTCAATACCTAATAAAGAGAAACCAACAATGCTACCTATTAGAGTGATGCTGTATTTGGTCATTGTGGTGATGGCATAACCTGTACCTGGTGTCAGGTCGAGGTGCTGTAAAATAGCTAATTCAAGCAGCGCAGGTAGGTTTCTGACTAACTGTGCGGTAATAATAATGACAAGTACTGCAACCAGAATAGAACCCATAGTGATCGGTTGAATGGTGTTTACACCATTAATCGAAGAGGTGACATCCCACAGTCGAATATTGCCAACGAATGAGAATGCAGTATTTAATTCAGACCACAGTAATATCATTGAAACTAATGCGAGCATCGTGAGTATTGAACGAACTAAGTCGATAGACTGTGCACTGATTGCATCAAGGTCGATAGCTTGATCTTCGATTTCTAATCCTGCTAAGCCTTCACCACTACTACTTACTATCGTATTTTCGTCTTCGCCTTTTGCTCGCTGAGCTAAAATTTCAGCACGTTTTTGTTTTGCCCTTTCGAAGGCCAGTTTACGGCGCTGAATAAGCATCCAACGCTGAATAATATGGTAGATAATTAGCAAGGCAAACCAAATTGCCACGGACATCTCTAATCGACCAAGTAAAATAATAGACGTAGAGAGATAACCTAAAACGGCAGCTAATCCCGCGATAACGGGGGCCATAAGCAAGAACCACCATAAAATGCTGTTAATGAGGTTGTCGCCAGAGCCATGTCTATCTAAATAGAGAGGAACATGCGCTTTTTTCAGACTTGAGGTAATAAAACTTAGCGCAATACAGAGTAATAAAAAGCAAAAACGTCCGACTGTAGGCGCAAATTCTCGATCACTATAATATTCAAAAGTGATAAGTGACATCATCAATGGGACGATGACAAAAATAGAGAGCTGATAAAAGCGCATCGCTTTTTTAACACGGTTCTCTTTCCATTTAAATTGTGAAATAAATAGGCCATTAGGACGAGCAAATGTCGCACTGATCATAAATAGCCATAGCACTGGTGCGGCTGCGGTTACGCCATAACCAATAGCACCCGCCATCGGGTAACGCCACTCAACACTTTGTAAACCATAACCCACTGCTGACCATAAAAGTGGTAAGGGAAGCGCGATTAAAATGGACCAGAAAACGGTGCGAACAGTAAGTGAAAAATGGTCTTGAGTCACTTTGCCAATGCGGTTACTGACTCTTTCAAGAAAGGCGTTGTAGTGTTTTCTTGTCCGAATACTAAAGCCAACAATAGATAACGTCACAAATAGGTATAAGAAGGTATCTTGATTTTTGAGCATGTTAATTGCTGCATGACCAAGCTGTGAGAAAGTATCTAATGAAAGTAAGCGAGTGATATCTTTAATTAATAGAACAGGGTAATTAAATTTTATCGGGCTTACATCTGCAACCCAGAACATATACCGATTTGTTGCGTCTTTAGTTTCTCTTAATGCGTCTGATAGCTGAGTTGTGGCGACCTTAAGTTTTGTTAATTCAAGGATTTGTGTATCGTAACCTGATAGCAGTGAGTTAAGTAACTCATGTCGTGCTTGAATTAAAGAATCAAAAATATATTGCTGAGCTTCTGGTAGTTTTGCACCATTGGTCGCTTGTTCTGGTGGTTGGACTTTATTGAGGTTTTCCAGCATATCTTCGTAGCCAAGGCGCTCAACACGTAATTGAATGATATCCCTATCTAATTCTTGTGAACGAGGCATTTCAGGTAAGCGTGCAAGTTGCGTTCGCAATGCTTCACCTAAGGCTGTTGAACCACTCAACCACTGTGCTTGTTCTCTAATCGTAGTCAGTGTTTGGCGAACTTGTTGAGTTTGCTGGTTGGTAATACGTTGTTTTTCTGCCAGTTGGCTCATTTCCTGCGTTTGCTTATTGAGGATTTGAGATAACTCACGGTTAGTTTGAATCTGTTTACGTAAAAATTCAGGTAATTCACCGCCTTGTACTGCTAACATTTCTGTTTTTTCTAAGGCGAGATCAGCGACTTCTTGACGTTTAATATTCAATAAACTGCGCAGTTGTTGTAATTGTACATCAAGTCGTTGGTAGCGTTTTTTAAATAGCTCAAGGCGAAGTCGAACAATTTCTTGACGGTTATTCGCCGAAAGTTGAGCAATTTCTAGTTCATTTACCATTGCTTTGCGCGCATTCACTTCAGCTTGCGTCAACTTGTTTTGAGCCTCTGCAAGTGAGGTGGCTGATGTGCTGGCTGAGGCAAGTCGCGCCGTTGCATCGCTAAGTAGGCGACGCGCTTCAGATAATTGCTGAGGAAGTAAGTTTAATGATTCGCTTATTTCTCTACTTTTATCTTGTTCTTGTTGTTGGAGCCTTGCTTGCTCCATTAACTGACTACTGACTTGAATAATTTTTTGTTCAAGATCAGGGATGCTGATTTTTTCAGGAATAGAAGGCAGTGAATTACTCTCTTCAAGTAGCTTAGTTCTAAGCTCTTGTGTCATTTGAGGGTAATCATCAATTGCTTTTTGGTAATTATCAGCACTTGCTTGTGCTTTTTCACCATCATTAATCCAATTTATAGTCCCTTGTAGCGCCTGAACCGTCTCGATATCTTGAGGATTAGTACTTCCTTCAAGTTGTTTAATGTCTTGACGTAATTTCTCTACATCAGCGGATAATGCTGATGTCGTCATTGAAACAGTCAGAAAAAGCGTGAAGAGCAGACTGATTATCAGGCGCACAAAGGTATACTCCGAATTACATGTTATTTGTTGATAGTGGAATTTTCATTGTCAACGACATTAATAATGGAACCTAATTGTTCCCCCATTAATGTAACGGAGCCATTTACTAAATCTTTATTTAGTTGAACACTGTTTTCAGGGAAAAGATTGATCACTGTTGAGCCAAGTTTAAAGCGCCCCATTTCCTCGCCTTTTTTCAAGAAGATTGCGCCTGCCTTATCCGCTTGAGGATACGTCCAGCGTTTAATAATACCTTCGCGAGGTGGTGTAACCATGCCACACCAAACAGTTTCAATACTACCCACTATTGTTGCACCAACTAGAATTTGTACCATCGGGCCAAATGCAGTTTCAAAAACGCAAATAATGCGTTCATTGCGAGCAAATAAGTTAGGCACATTAGCTGCGGTTAATGGATTTACAGAAAAAAGATCGCCAGGTACATAGATCATCTCTTTTAGTAAACCGCTGCATGGCATATGCACTCGGTGGTAATCACGTGGAGAAAGATATGTTGTAATAAATTGACCATTACGGAACATATCTGCCAGCATAAAATTACCTGCTAGCAGCGCTTCTAATGTGTAGTGATGTCCTTTTGCCTGTAAAATTTGATCATCTTTTATTAGACCTAATTGGCTTACTGCACCATCGGCAGGTAAAGCAAGCTGGTTGTCACCTTCAACGATAGGGCGAGCACCCTCTTTTAGGGCACGAATAAAAAAGTCATTGAATGTAGCGTAAGCCTGAAATTGGCTGTCTTTAGCTTCATTCATATCAACTTTATACGTTTTGGCAAAAGTCTTGATAACAAATTGAGTAATGCTACCGGCTTTCTTATTTGCAAACCAACCTGCAAGCTGTGTTAGCCATAATTTAGGCAATAAATACTGTAGTTTAATTTTTAGCTTGTCCAACATGGCAACCTCTAGGATTGAACGATAAAAAATAGACAAAAGGGGTCTATTGTACCTACCCTTGATAGGGTTGTCAGTGAATCTGTTATTAAGAGTCTGAATTAAAGTTTTTACGAACTTTCACCTGACTCATACTTTCTAGAATTCGATGATAATTTTCAAAACGAGTTTCATCGATTTCGCCTTTTTCAACGGCTTCGTTAATCAGGCAACCCGGATCATCTAAATGTTTGCAATCTCGGAACTTACAACCACCCAGATAAGGCCTAAATTCAATAAAACCTTTAGTAACTTGATCGGGCGTTAAATGCCATAAGCCAAACTCACGAACGCCGGGAGAATCAATAACATCACCGCCTTGAGGAAAGTGATATAGGCGTGATGCTGTCGTTGTATGTTGGCCTAAACCAGAGTTATCAGAAACTTGGTTGACAACAATACTCTCTTCAGTTGGTGGCAGTAGCGCATTGAGTAAGCTTGATTTGCCCACACCCGATTGACCCGCAAAAATAGAGATCCTGCCAATAAGCTCTTTTGTCAGATCATCTAAGCCCTCTTTCGAGTGACTCGATACTTCAATAACACGATAACCAATATTTTTGTAAGTTTGCATCCACTCACTTACTGTTTTTCTACTGTCAGCATCTAACATATCAATTTTATTGAGCACAATTAATGGCTCGACATCTAATGTTTCACATGCCACAAGATAACGGTCGATAATATTGAGTGAGAGTTCAGGCAAAATAGCTGAAACAACAATGATTTGATCAATATTAGCGGCAATAGGTTTTATGCCATCATAATAGTCAGGGCGAGTCAGTACAGAGGTTCGTTCATGTACTGCTTCTACAATCCCATTAACACGTACACCTTCTTGAGTTTGTAATGCAGGGCGCCAGACAACTTTATCGCCAGTCACTAATGATGAGATAGTTCGTCGAATATTGCATCGCGTTATTGTGCCGTCTGCAGCTTCGATATCCGCATGTTGACCAAAACGGCTGATAACTAGGCCTTCAGTGGCTTCACCTAATTGTGTATCGTCTAATTCAACGTGGTTTTTTTTCTCTTTGCTGTGCAAACGCTTTTTATGATTTTCTTGTACTCGGCGTTGCTGGCCCTTAGATAATTTACGTTTTGTCACCGATCCTCACTTGTGTTATTCGGTTAGATGTTCTTCAGTCGTGCTTATTGAGTAAACGCGTTATGATAGCGTTAAAATATCATGTCTCACTCTTAGAAACAGCTAGGAAATATTATGTCAAAAAGCGAGAACAATCTTATCTGGATAGATCTGGAAATGACTGGGCTTGATCCTGAACGTGATCGTATTATTGAAATTGCCACTATCGTGACAGATCCTCAACTTAATATTTTAGCAGAAGGCCCTGTTATTGCTGTACATCAATCAAATGAACAGTTGGAATTAATGGATGATTGGAATACACGTACTCATACAGGTAGCGGTTTAGTTGAGCGTGTAAAAGCGAGTGAATATGATGATGCAGCCGCACAAAAAGCCACTATCGAATTTTTAGAAAAGTGGGTACCGCAAGGGGTATCACCTATTTGTGGTAATAGTGTGGGGCAAGACCGGCGCTTTCTTTTCCGTTATATGCCAGAGTTAGAGCAATACTTCCATTATCGTTATCTTGATGTGAGTACGTTAAAAGAATTGGCTCGTCGCTGGAAACCAGAAGTTTTAGCGGGTTTTACTAAGAAAAATACGCATCAAGCTTTAGATGATATTCGTGAATCCATTGCTGAACTTGCGTATTATCGTAAAACTTTTATTAAAGAATAAAAAATAAGCATTGATGATTGTTCTTGCAGCATTATGCTGATTTTATCAGCATGTAATCAAAAAAACGTATTTTTTTGGTGATAAGGGCTTGCGGTTAATCATTTTTCTCGTATAATGCGCTTCCCGTACCGATGAAGAATTTCGTTAGTACGGGTGTAAGAAAGATGCGGGAATAGCTCAGTTGGTAGAGCACAACCTTGCCAAGGTTGGGGTCGCGAGTTCGAGTCTCGTTTCCCGCTCCAATCTTTCTTTGATAGTTATCAGTATTATGCGACGCGGGAATAGCTCAGTTGGTAGAGCACAACCTTGCCAAGGTTGGGGTCGCGAGTTCGAGTCTCGTTTCCCGCTCCAAATTTTTCTTTGATAATTATCTAAGCCTTACCAAATATGCGGGAATAGCTCAGTTGGTAGAGCACAACCTTGCCAAGGTTGGGGTCGCGAGTTCGAGTCTCGTTTCCCGCTCCAAATTTTTCCTCTTCTACTTTTATCAAATTTCAATTCTTAAAATATTCATCAAAAAATCTCTTTTTTCTCTCGCTTTTTAAAATATCGACTACACTGTGTATGGTGTTTGTTTAGTGGATTTTACTTAGTGTTTTAGAAAAGAGGATTAGCTATTTTGGTATGAAAGGATCAATATTGTAACTCTCAGTAAGATCAAGCTATTTTTTTGTGATCTATCTTCGATCTTTCCTTGCTTTTCTATTTTTACAGCACTAGAATGTGCGCCTTTCCTTGTTCAGGGAAGTGTTCGTTGTTAGTTACATTTTTATATTTTAGGTCTTTATTCTGTTAAGAACAGGTTGAATAACGTTTTGAGCAAAGGAAAGTGTTTTTAGGGCTTTTCTTTAAAAAAATGTGATATATATTCTACTATTCTTAATATATTCCCAAATTGAATTATCCACAGTCAGATTCTGGTAATCACCGCTTCTAAGTCATTTTCATTTTTTTACTGCACAGAGTTATCCACAGGGCATTATCATAAAACGATAATATTATTCGCTTTTACTCTCAAATTGCGTTCGTTTATATCTATTTGATATTTAACTCTATTTTATTTTTTTTAAAAATTGTGTCTTGGTTCGCTTGAATTTTTTCTTCATGTTGATAGGCAAGGGGTTTTTATTTTATTCACAGACGAAACTATCTATAGTTGCAGATTGGTTTAATCTATTAAAAATTAAGCATCTCTAGGTAAGCCTTTAGTTATAGCTCTTACTAGACGCTTTTGCTGCGAAGTCTGTATTTTTATCTCTTTTTCGTTACGTTTGGCTGTCTGCTGTGATATCGCCCAATGTAAATGTTCATCTAAAACCTCACTCAAACCAAAGCGTTCTTGTAGAGCAAGTATGATTTTATCTTGATAAGGCGCATTTCCTAACGCCACACTAATATTCCTAAGCCAACGTAAATAGCCTATTCTGCGAATGGGTGAACCTTCCGTAATACGAAGAAATTTCTCTTCTGTCCAATGGAAAAGATCCAGTAATTCAGGCGTGTGAAGTGCTCGCCTAGGAGAAAAATCATCTTCATCAGTTAATGATGAAAAACGATTCCAAGGACAAATAAGTTGGCAATCATCACACCCATAAATACGATTACCCATTAAAGGGCGAAACTCTTCAGGGATCGCACCATCAAGCTCTATAGTGAGATAAGAAATACAGCGGCGAGCATCAATCGTATAAGGTTCAACAATGGCACCTGTTGGGCAGGTTGTCATACAAGCAACACATTTGCCGCATTGTTCTTCAACGGGTGAATCGACAGGCAATGGTAAATCAATTAACAACTCACCTAAAAAAAACCAAGAACCCGCTTTATTGTTGAGCACTAGTGAGTGTTTACCAACCCAACCGAGTCCAGCTTTTACGGCTAAAGGACGTTCCATAATCGGTGCTGAGTCAACAAATGGACGAAAATTGACGATATCTTGATATTCATATTCTTGGCAGTATTGTGTAATTTTTTCCCCTAATTTTTTAAGACGTTGTCTTAAAACTTTATGATAATCTCTGCCAAGCGCATAACGGCTGATATAGCCTTGCTCAGGATTATTAAGTGTTCGTGCAAAAGCGGCATCAGTAGGAAGATAATTCATTCTGACACTAATTACGCGCAAAGTGCCGGGGACGAGTTCATGAGGTCTGGCGCGAGTCATTCCATATTTTGCCATCCATGCCATTTCTCCATGATATTGCTTATCTAACCATGCTTGTAAGCGAGGTTCTTCTAAAGATAAGTCGGTATCACATATTCCCGTTTGTTGAAAACCGAGTTCAGTGCCCCATAATTTGATGTTGTGAGCGAGGAGATTGAGGTCAAGTAATGGCATGATAAACCAAATAAATAGGTAAGAGGTGAGTCCTAAGAGCGCGCAGTGTATCATAGAGAGGCATTAGGAAAAATCCTCGTGATAAATAGATTTATGGTATGGTTATTTGATCACTGATTTAGATAGCTATTTACCTTAAGAGAATACAAAAAGCTTGGTATTTGATTTTAACCAAAGATCTGGCTTTTTTTAGCCGTTATTACCTAATAGTAGATTATATGAATATGAAAGAATGGGTTGTTACATTAAAAGATGAAGCTGCAACAGTAGAACTGGGGCGTTCTGTTGCTATTGCCGCTGATCATGCTGGGTTGATCATCTATTTATACGGTGATCTTGGCGCTGGAAAAACAACCTTTAGTCGAGGCTTTTTGCAAGCTCTTGGTCACCAAGGACATGTTAAAAGCCCAACATATACGCTAGTTGAGCCATATATGCTGTCACCAAATCCTGTTTATCATTTTGATTTATATCGCCTAGCATCTGCTGAAGAACTAGAATTTATGGGAATACGTGACTATTTTGAACAAGATGCACTGTGTTTAATTGAATGGCCTTCTCAAGGCGAAGGTTTTTTACCAAGTGCAGATTTAGAACTTCATTTAAGTTATGAAAATGAAGGTAGAACGGCTCGTTTTGTTGCCCTTTCTCAAAGAGGGAATACAGTTTTATCCCGTATTCAGTCTGTATAAAGGAATATTGATTATGTCAAATCTTGTCACTATGGTGAGCCAAAGTCAGCGTTATTTCGTTGGCTTTTTGTTGTTTCTTATTTCGCTTTTCTTTGTGCAATCAGCACAGGCTGCAACAGTAACAGAAGTTAAAGTGGAAAATAGTGCATCATTAACAACCCTCACATTTACTTTTAGTGATGGGAAGCCGGGTTATAAATATTTTTCGCTTAAAAAGCCAGATCGTTTAGTTATCGATTTTAAGCAGAGTTCTAAAATTACTGGATTGCCTATGTCGTTAAGTGCGAGTCAGTTAGTGACTAAAATACGGACGAGTCAATCGCAAGATAGTCAATATCAGCGTATTGTTTTAGAGCTTGCTCAGCCGATTGCGGTAACAGAAAGCATTAGTGCTCAGGGGAGTAACTATAAGTTAGTACTTACTCTCAAAGGATTAAATTCACGCCAAGGCTCAAGTAATCAAACTTCAGTAAACACGGTGGTGTTATCGTCATCTGCCGTAAATATGAATATGGCACCGATGACGCCTATCAAGCCAACAACAGTGCAAACTGTAACGCCAACAGCTCAAGTTGAGCCTCGTTCAATACCTTCTAAACCTACTGCGGGTTCTCGCCAAATTATTATTGCTATTGATGCTGGGCATGGGGGGCAAGACCCTGGTGCTATCGGGCAAAAAGGGATGCGTGAAAAAGATGTCACTTTAAGTGTGGCTAAAAAACTAGAAGCACGTTTACGTAATGACCCAATGTTTAAACCCGTATTAACCCGCAATGGTGATTACTTTATTTCTGTCGCTGGACGTTCAGAAGTTGCCCGTAAACAAGGGGCAAATATGTTGGTCTCTATTCATGCAGATTCTGCACCTAATCATAGTGCTAGAGGCGCTTCTGTATGGGTGCTTTCAAATCGTCGTGCAAATAGTGAATTAGGTAAATGGCTTGAACAAAGTGAGAAACAATCTGAATTGTTAGGTGGTGCTGGCGATGCTTTGGCCGAAGGTGCAGACCCTTATTTAAGTCAGACTGTATTGGATTTACAATTTGGTAATTCACAACGTGTTGGCTATGACGTTGCTGTTGCGGTGTTATCAGAATTAAGAAAAGTCGGCTCACTTCATAAAAAAACACCTGAACACGCAAGCTTAGGTGTACTTCGTTCACCCGATATTCCTTCTATTTTGGTTGAAACGGGGTTTATTAGCCACGCTTCTGAAGAGCAATTATTGACCTCTGATGCTTATCAAGAAAAACTAGCCGCTGCAATTCATGCCGGGTTGCGTCAATATTTTCTGGCTCACCCATTGCAAAATGCACCAAATAATTAAAATGGAATCAAGGTGATGGCAATAAATTTATTGCCTCCTCAGTTAGCGAATCAGATAGCTGCTGGGGAGGTTGTTGAAAGACCCGCATCTGTCGTTAAAGAGTTGCTGGAAAATAGCCTAGATGCCGGTGCAACAACGATTGATATTGATATCGATAAAGGCGGCGCTAAGCTTATTCGTATCCGTGATAATGGATGTGGAATTAATCAAGCGGACTTGAAGTTAGCGCTTGCTCGCCATGCAACAAGCAAAATATCAAGCCTTGATGATCTTGAAGCCATCATTAGTATGGGATTTCGTGGTGAAGCATTAGCCAGTATTAGCTCTGTTTCTCGCCTTACGTTGACTTCACGCACTGCTTCTCAAGAAGAAGCTTGGCAGGCTTACGCCGAAGGGCGCGATATGGCTGTGACTGTTAAACCGGCAGCGCATCCAGTGGGAAGTACCGTCGAGGTACTTGACTTATTTTATAATACCCCTGCAAGGCGTAAGTTTTTGCGCACTGAAAAAACAGAATTTGGTCATATTGATGAAGTAGTACGGCGTATCGCATTATCGCGTTTTGATGTTTCGATAAGTTTAACTCATAACGGTAAACGTATGCGTCAATATCGGGCAGCCAAAGAAGAGCATCAGTATACCCGCCGCTTAAGTGCTATTTGTGGTAATAATTTTGTTGAGCAATCTATGCAGTTGTCATGGGAACACGGCGATTTAGCAATAAAAGGCTGGATTGAACACCCATCTTCACCTACACACAGTAGTGACATTCAGTATTGTTATGTTAATGGCAGAATGATGCGCGATAGGCTAATTAATCACGCTATTCGCCAAGCTTATGAAGGCTATTTGCAAGGAGAACAACAACCTTCATATGTCCTTTATTTAACGGTTGATCCTCATCAAGTTGATGTGAATGTACATCCTGCGAAACACGAAGTACGTTTTCATGAATCCCGATTAGTGCATGATTTTATCTATCAAGGTGTACTGAGTGTTTTAAGCCAAGCAACACAAGATAGTTTATCTCTTTCAACTTATGATGATGTTGATCTCATTACGCCACCTAGTTTTCCTGAAAATCGTCAAGTGGCAGGAGAAAATGTATTTTCTCAGCCTTACCAAGCCACTGTTAGTCATCAAAGTAATAATCACACTTCCTCAAATGTTTTATCATCGTTAGATGAGTCAAAACAGAGTAAAGAGAGAGAAAACACTGCTAAATCGATGCCTTCAGGTGGTGGTAATCGCCAATTTGGTGATAGCTATCAGCGAACTCAGGGCATGCTTTATCAAAAAATGATGCAAGAAAGTGCTAGTTCGGTTGAAAAAACAGAAAAAATACCGCTATTTCCTGAGCGTACCCCATTGAATTTAGGTGAAAGCGTTCATACTACTAGTGATATAGAAAATCGTGTTTCTGTCGTGCCTCGTTCTGCCAATGTATCTGAACAGCAAAATGATTATACTTTTGGGCGAGTATTGGCAATTTATCAACAGAAATATGCGTTAATTGAATCTTCTCAAGGTCTTGGGCTATTAGCGTTGGAAGAAGCAGATTTTCTGTTAAAATGTGCTCAGTTATTGCCTGAAAATGAAACATTGAAACCTCAGCCACTATTGGTTCCATTAAAAGTGGTGTTGAATAAAGAAGAAATAAATACCTTTAATCAGTTTCAGGCATTAATTAGTGATTTTGGGATTATTATCGAGGTATCCCACGGTAAAGCGACAATACATGCCGTATCGTTGCCGTTGCGTAAGCAAAATTTACCAGTATTGCTGACAACATTGCTGACTTATCTTTCCTCAGAAAAGTCATGCACAAAACAGCAACTCGGACATTGGTTTGCTAAACAAATAATCTATGAGTCGGCTCCGTGGTCGCAAGCTCAAGCAGTTGGATTATTGGCTGATATTGAAAGGCTTTGCCCTCAATATGTCAGACAGCCACCAGAAAACTTATTACAATTAATAGAATTACAACCTGTGGTAGCGGCACTAAATAATGAGCGAAGTAAACACGCAAACAAAACCTAAAGCTATTTTTCTAATGGGGCCTACTGCTTCTGGTAAAACTGCACTGGCGATTGCGCTAAGACAAAAATTACCTGTTGATATTATTAGTGTTGATTCCGCTCTGATTTATCGTGGAATGGATATTGGAACGGCAAAACCAGATGCTACAGAGCAATCGCTTGCACCACATCGATTGATTGATATTTTAGATCCTGCATTACCCTATTCAGCTGCTGATTTTCGTCGTGATGCATTAAAAGCAATGAATGAAATTAGTTCTGCTGGGAGAATTCCACTATTAGTGGGCGGGACTATGCTATATTTTAAAGCGTTACTTGAAGGCTTATCACCTTTACCCAGCGCAGACCCTGAAATTCGTGCTGAAATAGAAAAAAAAGCAATGGAACAGGGTTGGGAAGCGATTCATAGAGAGTTATCTTTGGTTGATCCTGTCGCTGCACAGCGGATCCATCCTAATGATCCTCAACGATTATCGCGTGCGCTTGAAGTTTACCTGATATCAGGTAAAACAATGACTGAATTAACAAAAATATCGGGCGAATCATTGCCTTATACGGTTTATCAGTTT
Organism: Proteus hauseri; assembly: GCF_004116975.1. NCBI lineage: Bacteria > Pseudomonadati > Pseudomonadota > Gammaproteobacteria > Enterobacterales > Morganellaceae > Proteus > Proteus hauseri. The sequence goes on from NZ_CP026364.1 coordinate 1,810,110, forward strand.
GCGATAGCTCCGAAAGACAGAAATGTACTTCATCAACGTATTGAAACTCGTTTTAAGCAAATGCTGACTTGTGGATTTGAAGATGAAGTAAAAACATTATATGAGCGGGGTGATCTGCATGAAGATTTACCTTCTGTACGTTGTGTCGGCTATCGCCAGATGTGGTCATATTTATCTGGTGAAATCGATTATGATGAGATGGTTTATCGAGGGATCTGCGCTACCCGGCAATTAGCAAAGCGACAAATCACTTGGTTAAGAGGTTGGAAAGATATTCATTGGCTTGATAGTGAAGATCCTGACCTTTCTCTTAATACTGTTTTGCAGGTTATTAGTGCATAGATGGTAGGTTTGTGTAAAATTGATAGTTGCCAAAGCGCAATTTTTGAGTAGTTCATTTTTCGGACCAATTGGGTTCTAGTATAAAACAACAAAATAAGGAAAACATAGAATGGCTAAGGGGCAATCTTTGCAAGATCCTTTCTTGAACGCATTACGTCGTGAAAGGGTTCCCGTTTCTATCTATTTGGTAAACGGCATTAAATTGCAAGGTCAGATCGAATCTTTTGACCAATTTGTTATTTTGCTGAAAAACACAGTAAGTCAGATGGTATATAAACATGCTATCTCTACCGTGGTACCTTCTCGTCCTGTTTCTCATCATAGCAACACAGGCACGAACCAAACAGGTACTGGCTATAATGGCGGTAGCACGACTCAGCAGGATGATGTTGCAGAATAATTATCACTTATTATTCTTTAAATAATAAAAACATAGGTAGGGAGACTTTACCTATGTTTTTTCCTGTCTTTATAAAGTCCAAGAGGTTTCGCCTTTGTTTGATCGTTATGAAGGTGGCGAGTTAGCCGTTTTAGTGCACGTCTTTTTTTCTCAGGAAAAAGACGTTGATGATTTGCAAGAGTTTGAATCACTGGTGACATCTGCGGGTGTAAAACCAGTTCAAATTATTACAGGGAATCGTAAGGCACCTCATCCCAAGTATTATGTGGGTGAAGGAAAAGCTGAGGAGATTGCTGAGGCTGTAAAAGCAAGTGGTGCTGATGTTGTGCTTTTTAACCATGCACTCACACCTGCACAAGAACGAAATCTGGAAAGACTTTGTGAATGCCGTGTGGTAGATCGCACGGGAGTTATCCTTGATATTTTTGCTCAACGAGCAAGAACACATGAAGGTAAACTACAGGTTGAACTCGCTCAGTTACGCCATTTATCAACTCGTTTAGTCCGAGGGTGGACACACCTAGAAAGACAAAAAGGGGGGATTGGATTGCGTGGCCCAGGTGAGACTCAGCTAGAAACAGACCGACGCTTACTCAGAGGTAAAATTAGTCAAATTCTTATGCGACTGGGTAAAGTTGAACGTCAGCGTGAACAAGGACGACAAGCGCGAAGTAAAGCTGATATTCCAACATTATCTCTCGTTGGCTACACAAACGCAGGAAAATCGAGTTTATTTAACTACCTTACCTGTTCAGATGTGTATGCTGCAGATCAGTTATTTGCAACGCTAGATCCAACATTAAGGCGTATTAAAGTTGATGATGTGGGTACAGTTGTTTTAGCGGATACTGTTGGTTTTATCCGACATTTGCCTCATGATCTTGTTGCTGCGTTTAAAGCGACATTGCAAGAAACACGAGAAGCAACCTTACTTCTTCATGTTATTGATGCAGCGGATAGCCGTTTTGAAGATAATATTCATGCAGTAGAAAGTGTATTAGAAGAGATTGATGCTCAAGAAATACCGACACTGCATGTTATGAACAAAGTTGATCTTCTTGAAGACTTCACTCCAAGAATTGATCGAAATGAAGATAATCTACCTGTTAGGGTTTGGGTTTCTGCACAAACAGGTGAAGGTATTCCTCTGTTATACCAAGCGTTGACAGAGCGTCTTTCAGGTGAGATCGCACACGTTGAATTACGTTTACCGCCAGAAGATGGAGACGCAGGGCGCTTACGTAGCCGTTTTTATCAATCGCAATCAATAGAGCGAGAGTGGATTGAAAAAGACGGTAAAGTCGGACTTATCATACGTATGCCTATGGTAGACTGGCTCCGCCTTTGCAAGCAGGAACCAAATTTATTGGATTACGTGGTCTGATAACGGCCATAATAAAGAACATAAACTGAGAGCTGGCGACGAAATCGGCTCTTAAGCCTGATAAATCTAATCATAATAATGGAGCTAGAACATGGCGTGGAATCAGCCCGGTAACAACGGACAAGACCGCGACCCGTGGGGTAACCGGAACGGCGGTAATAATAACGGCGATGGTAACTCCAACGGCAATCAAGGAGGTCGGAATCGCGGGGCATCAGATCTCGATGATATGTTTCGTAAACTGAGTGAAAAGCTTGGCGGTTTCGGCGGTAAAAAAGGGGGTAATTCCTCTTCAGGACAAAATGGCGGGCCTCGTAGTAATGCTGGGAATCTGCTGGTTTCTCTTGCATTAGGTGCGGTTATCGTTGTTTGGGCTGCCAGTGGTTTTTATACCATTAAAGAAGCTGAACAAGGTGTTGTCACTCGTTTCGGTAAATTTTATCAAATCGTCGAACCTGGTTTGAACTGGAAACCGACTTTTGTTGATGAAGTTCAGCCTGTCAACGTGAAAACTATTCGTGATTTAACCACGGGTGGTATGATGTTGACGTCGGATGAAAACATGGTTCAAGTTGAGATAAACGTGCAGTATGTTGTCTCAGATCCAGAAACATTTCTATTTAACCTAACAACACCAATTAACAGTTTAGGTCAGGCAACTGACAGTGCTGTTCGTGGTGTTATTGGTCGTTCAGAAATGGAAAAAATTCTGACTTCTAATCGTTCAGAAATTCGTGACCAAACGCGTCAAGAATTAGAAGAGACTATCCGACCGTATAACATGGGTATCTCTATTGTGGACGTCAACTTCCAAGTTGCTCGCCCACCAGAAGCTGTAAAAGCTGCATTTGATGATGTAATTGCCGCCCGTGAGGAAGAGCAAAAAACCATTCGTCAAGCTGAGGCTTACAAGAACGAAGTTTTACCTTTAGCTAAAGGTAACGCACAGCGTATGATTGAAGAAGCAACTGCTTATAAAACCAGTGTGGTAATGAGAGCAGAAGGTGAGGTGGCGAGTTTCGCCAAAATCTTACCTGAGTATCGTGCTGCACCGGAGATTACTCGTGAGCGTCTTTACATTGAAACCATGGAAAAAGTGCTTTCGAAAACACGTAAAGTTATTGCTAATGATAAAGGTAACAGTATGTTAGTACTACCTTTAGAGCAGATGTTACGCCAGCAGCCACAGTCGTCAACATCGTCAAATAGTACGATGGAAGCGCCTGCTCGTATGCCAGCACCAACGCCTAATTCAAACACGGCACCTGCTCAAAAACCTGCAACCGGTTATGGTAATGGTGGGTATGGTAATAATAGCAACAATAATAATTATGGCGGTTATGGTCAGCCTTATAGCTCTAATCAAGGAGGACAATAATCATGCGTAAAGTTATCGCTGTTGTTGCAGTTATTATTTTAGCGTTACTGTACTCTTCAGTATTTGTCGTTCAACAATATGAGCGTGGCATTATTTTACGCTTCGCAAAAGTTGTTCGTGATGGTGAAAATAAACCGGTTGTGTATGAACCAGGTCTTCACTTCAAAATACCATTTATTGAGAATGTTAAGAAACTCGATGCGCGTATTCAAACAATGAATATTCAGCAAGACCGTTTCTTATCAGGTGAGAATAAAGACTTATTGGTTGATTCTTACTTGAAATGGCGTATCAGTGATTTCAGTACTTACTATCTGGCGACAGGTGGTGGTAATACAACGCAAGCAGAAATATTGCTTCGTCGTAAATTCAGTGACCGTTTACGTTCTGAAATTGGTCGTATGAGTGTCAACCAAATTATTACTGACTCACGTGGTCGTTTAACCATTGATGTGCGTAATGCACTGAATGAAGGTACACCATCTCGAGATACAAGCGCTGCAGATGATGCAATTGCTATTGCTGCGAAAAAAGTAGCAGAAGAAACTAAAGGGCAAGCTCCAGCTATCAATATGAATAGTATGGCGGCATTAGGGATTGAAGTGATTGATGTTCGTATCAAGCAAATCAACCTGCCAATGGAAGTATCTGAAGCAATTTACCAACGTATGCGTGCAGAACGTGAAGCCGTAGCTCGTCGTCACCGTTCACAAGGTCAGGAACAAGCTGTGAAGATCCGCGCAGCAGCGGATAAAACAGTAACTGAAACTTTAGCTGAATCTGAGCGTGAATCTCTGCGTCTTCGTGGTGAAGGTGATGCACAAGCAACTAAATTGTTTGCTGATGCGTTCAACCAAGATCCTGATTTCTATGCATTCATTCGTAGCTTACGTGCTTACGAAAATAGCTTTAATAAAGACGGCAATGACGTCATGGTGTTAAGCCCAGATAGCGATTTCTTACGCTATATGAAAGCACCAACTAAAGCGAGAGCGATGATTGACGATTAAGTATTCGTTATTTTAAGCTGAAAAAATAATAAAATCCTCTGTGATAAAAAACAGAGGATTTTTTTTAGTTTATTATCATGGAGATAGTACATAAAAATAGGTGAAAGAAATCTAAATATGACGATTAAGCTGAAAAATTACTCACAATGATTTCCAAATTGTCTTTAGCTGAGATAGTATAAAGCGAAAATTGCATTTCAAGATAATCCTTCGACTATTCCGAGGCGTCTTCTGAGCCATTTTCACTTTTATGCCACTCTGCTTTCTGGTTTTACATTCAGAACTGTCGATAAAAATCACAACTATCTTATATTGTGGGTTTTTAGGGCGAAAATATTGACTATGGCAAGATTTTCTATTGCTTAAAAGCGGTGATGGCATAATTAGATAAAATCTACTGTAACTCTTGAACTGAGATGGTAGAATCCTTTTTTAAGCAACCGAGTGTATTTTGAAATGAGTAATAACGTTGTCGTATTGGGCACCCAGTGGGGTGACGAAGGCAAGGGCAAGATTGTTGACTTGCTAACAGAACGCGCTAAATATGTTGTTCGCTATCAAGGTGGCCATAACGCAGGTCACACTCTAGTCATAGACGGTGAAAAAACCGTTCTCCATTTAATCCCATCAGGCATTCTCCGTGAAAATGTGATTAGTATCATAGCAAACGGTGTCGTTTTATCGCCAGAAGCCCTGATGAAGGAAATGACTCAGCTTGAAGCGCGTGGTATTCCTGTTCGCGAGCGTTTACTTCTGTCTGAAGCCTGTCCGCTAATTCTTCCTTATCATATCGCATTAGATAACGCGCGTGAAAAAGCACGTGGCGAGAAAGCTATCGGTACAACAGGTCGTGGTATTGGTCCTGCTTACGAAGATAAAGTGGCTCGTCGTGGATTACGCGTTGGCGATCTATTCGATAAAAAAGCATTCGCACAAAAACTGAAAGAAATCATTGAATACCATAACTTCCAGTTGGTGAACTACTACAAAGTTGAGCCAGTAGATTATCAAAAAACCTTAGACGATATCATGGCGATAGCAGATATCCTGACCGGTATGGTTGTTGATGTTTCTGATTTACTTTATAAAGCAACTCAAAATAACGAACTGGTGATGTTTGAAGGTGCACAAGGCACTTTATTAGATATCGACCACGGTACTTATCCATATGTAACCTCTTCTAACACAACTGCAGGTGGTGTTGCGACAGGTTCTGGCTTAGGTCCTCGTTACGTTGGTTATGTTTTGGGTATCATCAAAGCTTATTCTACACGTGTTGGTGCGGGTCCATTCCCAACTGAATTGTTCGACGAAACAGGTGATTTTCTACGTGAAAAAGGCCAAGAATTTGGTGCTACTACAGGCCGTAGCCGTCGTACTGGTTGGTTAGATATTATTGCTATCCGTCGCGCTGTTCAAATCAACTCACTATCTGGCTTTTGCATGACCAAACTTGATGTTTTAGATGGTCTGAAAGAAGTGAAAGTGTGTGTAGGTTACCGTTTACCGAATGGTGAAGTGATTGAAACAACACCTTTAGCTGCTGATGATTGGGAAGGTATCGAGCCTATCTATGAATCAATGCCTGGTTGGAACGAAGTGACCTTCGGTGTGAAAGATAGAGCACTGTTACCACAAGCAGCATTGAACTACATCAAACGTGTTGAAGAGTTAACCGGTGTACCTGTTGATATCGTTTCTACAGGCCCAGATCGTTCAGAAACAATTATTCTCCGTCATCCATTTGATGCATAATTTGTATTAATGGTTTGATGCGAAAATCGTCCCTGAAAATGACAGGGGCGATTTTTTCATATCTGTTAGTCAGTAGTTTGTTCAAAAAATGCCAATAATAGGTGCAATAAAATGGTTTACACTCGGTTCTGTTTTATTGCCTTTGGCAAAAGATAAAAATACAACGTTATTATTGTTTGATAAGTCATAAAGAGAAGCGATCTGTTGAAAAAACGGCAGTATCGCTTTTTCTTTGTCTGTGATATCGCTATTATTTTATTAATAACTTCGTGAGAGTGAGGAATTGCTCACTTTTGAGTATATCTTTGCTAAATGCCCAAACATTAAACATAATATTGCTTAATAAAATGATATTCTCATTATTAATTATTTATCCCTTAATATATTTAATAGGGAAACCTACTTTTCAGAGGTCATTGTGCAATTAACCAGTTTTACAGATTATGGATTGAGGGCATTGATATATATGGCTTCATTGCCTGAAGGCAAAATGACAAGCATCACTGAAGTGACGCAGGTCTATGGTGTCTCACGTAATCATATGGTCAAAATTATCAATCAACTGAGCCATCTTGGTTTTGTCGATGCGATACGTGGAAAAAATGGTGGGATCCGTTTAGGGAAACCTGCATCGCAAATTATTGTTGGTGATGTTGTTCGTGCTTTAGAGCCTCTTTCATTAGTTAACTGTAGTGCTGAGTTTTGCCATATTACCCCTGCTTGTCGATTAAAATTGGTATTAAATCAGGCAATTGAACAATTTTTGAAAGAGTTGGATCGTCACACATTGGCTGAGTTAGTTGAAAATAACAGCCCACTATATAAATTGTTATTAGAAGATGTTTGAGTCAACTATTTCATCGATTCTGATAGCTCGGAGGTCATGATGTCAAAAGATCCTTTTCAGGATAGAGAAGCAGAAAAATACGCCTCTCCAATTGCAAGTCGCGAATATATTTTAGAAGAAATGAAGAAACGTACTGCGCCAATGAGTCGTGATGACTTGGCTCAGGCGTTGAAACTTTCAGGCGAAGAAGATCTTGAAGCCTTACGTCGTCGTCTTAGAGCAATGGAGCGTGATGGTCAGTTAGTCTTTACTCGACGTCAATGTTACGCCTTACCAGAGCGCCTTGATCTTTGGAAAGGCAAAGTAATTGGTCATCGTGATGGATATGGTTTTTTACGTGCCGAAGGTCAAAAAGATGATCTTTATCTTTCACAAGATGAAATGAAAAAAACCATGCACGGTGATGTTATTCTTGCTCAACCTTTGGGTATGGATAGAAAAGGTCGTCGTGAAGGTCGTGTAGTTCGTGTTATTGAGCCAAGAAACAACCAAATTGTAGGTCGATATTTTATTGAGTCAGGTATGGGATTTGTTGTGCCTGATGATAGCCGTTTAAGCTTTGATATTCTTATTCCTAAAGAAGATATCATGGGCGCGCGCATGGGTAATGTGGTCGTTGTTGAAGTTACAACAAGACCAACTCGTCGCACTCAGGCCGTGGGGCGTATAGTTGAAATTTTAGGCGAAACAATGGGAACGGGTATTGCGGTAGAAATTGCCCTGCGTACCCATGAAATACCGTATACTTGGCCTGCACACGTAACAAAAGAAATTGCTGATTTAAAAGAAGAAGTACCTGAATCGGCCAAAGTAGGTCGTGTCGATTTACGTAAGTTGCCATTAATTACTATTGATGGTGAAGATGCCCGCGATTTCGATGATGCGGTTTATTGTGAACGCAAAAAAGGTGGCGGCTGGCGTTTATGGGTTGCCATTGCAGATGTGAGCTATTATGTTCGTCCGCAAACAGCGTTAGATACCGAAGCGCGTAGCCGAGGAAACTCTGTTTATTTCCCTTCTCAAGTCGTCCCGATGCTGCCAGAAGTTCTTTCTAACGGTCTGTGTTCACTCAATCCACAAGTGGACCGTCTCTGTATGGTTTGTGAGATGACGATTTCTGAGCAAGGGCGTTTATCTTCTTATAAATTCTATGAAGCGGTGATGAGCTCGCATGCTCGCATGACCTACACCAAAGTGTGGAAAATCCTTCAAGGTGATGAAGAGTTACGTGAACACTATAAACCTATCGTACAAGATATTGAGCATCTGTATGAGTTATATCAGGCATTAGATATCGCACGCCAACAGCGTGGTGCGATAGGCTTTGAATCTGAAGAAGCGAAATTTATCTTCAATGCTGAACGTCGTATTGAACGTATTGAGCCAGTTGTTCGTAATGATGCACATAAATTAATTGAAGAGTGCATGATCCTCGCCAATATTGCGGCTGCGCGTTTTGTTGAAAAAAATGAAGAGCCTGCGCTTTATCGTATTCATGATAAGCCAAAAGAAGAGAGTGTAATGAATCTACGCTCTGTCTTTAGCGAGCTAGGCTTAACATTACCTGGTGGTTTAACGCCAGAACCCGCTGATTACGCGCGTGTTATGAAAGAAGTCGAAGAGCGTCCTGATCATGAAATGCTACAAACCATGATTTTACGTTCGATGAAACAAGCCATTTATGATCCTGAAAATCGTGGTCACTTTGGCTTGGCACTAAAATCTTATGCACATTTTACCTCGCCCATTCGTCGTTACCCTGATTTAGCGTTACACCGTGCAATTAAATATCAAATTGCAAAACAAGAAGGGCATGGGTCACAACGTTGGACACCAACAGGTGGCTACCATAGTGATATGGATACCATGTTACAGCTAGGTGAGCATTGTTCATTGACGGAACGCCGCGCTGATGAAGCGACTCGCGATGTAGCGGATTGGCTGAAATGCGACTTTATGTTGGATCAAATTGGCCAGCAATTTACAGGTATCATCACCAGCGTAACGGGATTTGGTTTCTTTGTTCGTCTAAACGATCTGTTTATTGACGGTCTTGTGCATGTATCAACATTGAATAATGATTACTATCAATATGATAATGTTGGTCAGCGCTTAATTGGTGAATCATCAGGTCAAGTCTATCGTCTTGGCGACGAAGTTGAAGTAAAAGTTGAAGCGGTAAGTATGGATGAACGTACTATCGACTTCTCGTTAATTTCAACAACTCGTACCGCGCGTAACCCTGGAAAAACAGCACGAACTCGTGCGTTAAAAGGGGATAAAGACAAGAAAAATGCCAGCAGTAGCAAGTCACGCCGCCGTGATACAAGCAAAGATAAAAACTTTGAACCTGATAGCGCATTTAAAAAAGGTGCCTCAGGCAATAAAGGAAAAGCTACCAGTAGAGGAAAAACAGCTGGCAAAGATAAAGCAGTTGGTAAAGATCAAGCAGTAAAAGACCAAGTTGCTAAAGATAAAGCGAGCAGTAAGCGCAAAAAGACTTCATCACAAACCAAAAAGATTGAAGCAAAATTAAAAGCTAAACGAGCGGCTAAACGCGATAAAGAATAAGTTTAGTAAGCCATTTAGTGGCGTTGTTATCTATAAAAAAGGCGGGTACTCCGCCTTTTATCTGTTATTGTGCCTTTTATTTTTTACGAGTAGAAAACGCTATGAGCGAAGAAATTATTTATGGGATCCATGCTGTAAAAGCATTATTAGAGAGTGATCCTACGCGTTTCAAAGAAGTTTATGTATTAAAAGGGCGTGAAGATCGCCGTTTAACGCCGGTTATTCATGAACTAGAAGCGCAAGGTATTTTAGTTCAAATCGCAAACCGTCAGTGGCTTGATAGCCAAACGGAAGGGGCTGTACACCAAGGTATTATTGCTAAAGTAAAACAAGGTCGTCAGTATCAAGAACAAGACTTACCCGATTTATTAGCAAAAGTAGAAACACCTTTTTTACTGATATTAGATGGCGTAACAGATCCCCATAATTTAGGTGCATGTTTACGTAGCGCAGATGCTGCAGGTGTTCATGCGGTAATTGTTCCTAAAGACCGTTCTGCACAATTAAATGCCACAGCAAAAAAAGTGGCATGCGGTGCAGCTGAAAGCGTACCTCTAATTAAAGTGACTAACCTTGCACGTACATTACGTTTTCTACAAGAAGAGAATGTGTGGATTGTGGGCACTGCGGGTGAAGCTGATCACACCTTATATCAAAGTAAACTGACAGGTCCTTTGGCATTGGTGATGGGTGCTGAAGGTGAAGGTATGCGCCGTTTAACTCGCGAGCATTGTGATGAGCTAATTAGTATTCCAATGGCAGGTTCAGTTTCTTCATTAAACGTCTCTGTCGCGACAGGTGTTTGCTTATTTGAAGCCATGCGCCAACGGATTGCAGTGAAATAAATTTTTAGCGCGTTTTATTCACTATACTCCCTTGAGTTTTATTAGCAGCGGGGGTATAGTTACGCGTCAATTTTTTCAGTCACAACTTAAACAAGTTCCTTGCCTCCATGGGTGGTGACTGACCCTGACAGGAGGCTGATAAATCCGTAAGGAGCAATATCAAATGCGTCATTACGAAATCGTTTTTATGGTTCACCCAGACCAGAGCGAACAAGTTCCTGGTATGATCGAACGTTATAAAACCGCTATCACTAATGCAAATGGTCAGATCCACCGTCTTGAAGACTGGGGTCGTCGCCAACTGGCTTATCCAATCAACAAACTGCATAAAGCACACTACGTTCTGATGAACGTTGAAGCTCCGCAGGAAGTGATTGATGAACTGGAAACTACTTTCCGTTTCAACGATGCCGTTCTCCGCAACATGATTATGCGTACTAAACACGCAGTAACTGAAGCTTCACCAATGGTTAAAGCAAAAGACGAACGCCGTCGTGATATCGCTGATGACCTCGATGAAGAAGAAGTTGATGATGTAGCAGAGGATTCTGAAGAGTAATTAGTGCTGTGACGGCTAATCGATTGGTGCTTACTGGCACAGTGTGCAAAGCATTAATACGAAAAGTTAGCCCTGCTGGGATCCCGCATTGTCAATTTGTTATTGAACATCGTTCGATACAAGAAGAGGCGGGATTAAAAAGACAATCATGGTGTCGAATGCCCATAATTGCCAGCGGGAAAGCGTTACAAGCTGATACTCACAGTATAACGGTCGGCAGCACAATCACCGTTTCAGGATTCATTAGTAGCCATCAGGCGCGAAATGGATTGTTTAAACTGGTGCTTCATGCCGAACAGATTGAATTGATAGATTCTGGAGACTAGCCATATGGCACGTTATTTCCGTCGTCGTAAGTTCTGCCGTTTCACAGCGGAAGGCGTACAAGAGATCGATTATAAAGACATCGCTACGCTGAAAAACTATATCACTGAAAGTGGTAAAATTGTACCTAGCCGTATCACCGGTACTCGCGCAAAATACCAGCGTCAGCTGGCTCGTGCTATCAAGCGCGCGCGCTACCTGTCTTTATTACCTTATACTGATCGTCATCAGTAATAGGTATATAGTCCATTAATGACTTATAGAGGATAAGGTAATGCAAATTATTCTGCTTGATAAAGTAGCGAATCTGGGTAGCCTGGGTGATCAGGTTAACGTAAAATCGGGCTATGCTCGTAACTATTTAATCCCACAAGGTAAAGCTGTTTCTGCGACTAAGAAAAACATCGAGTTTTTCGAAGCGCGTCGTGCTGAGTTAGAAGCTAAATTAGCTGAAACTTTAGCAGCAGCTGAAGCTCGTGCAGCGAAAATCAATGCACTGGGTTCAGTCACCATCAGCTCTAAAGCGGGTGACGAAGGTAAACTGTTTGGTTCTATCGGTACACGTGACATTGCTGATGCAGTAACTGCAGCTGGTGTTGAAATGTGTAAGAGCGAAGTTCGCCTACCAAATGGCGTTCTGCGTACTACTGGTGACCACGAAGTTCACTTCCAAGTTCACAGTGATGTATTCGCTGAACTGAATGTCATCATCGTTGCTGAATAATCTTTAGATTATTGAGTTTGATGTTGATAGAAAAAACGCCAGCTAAGCTGGCGTTTTTCTTTTGGTGTAAACTTAACTAATTAATATCTATGGTGTACGGTAATAACTACCATCACTTAAACGTGTAAATGTAATCACTGTACCTGCACTATTTGTTATTTCTAACATGCTGATATCTCCCTGTGGATTACGTTGTAAACGAATTGTTTGACCAGCACGTAGTTGGCTAAGTGATTTTTGTTGATCTTCTGATTTCGCCATCGCAAACGCATCATTTACGGGAAGTTGGTTATCTCTAAACAATTGGGCCAGTGTTTGTCCTTCTCGAATGGTATAGGTTTTCCATGGTTCAGCAGTGGTTGGCACTTCAGATGGCTGTGTTGGTGGAGTTGTCACATCATTGGCTGTGTTGTTATCACTAGTGGATGGAATATTAATATTGGTTGACTCTTGATCCTCATTTAAGCTATCTGGAGCTGTGGGTAATGTGGTTTGATCGTTAAGATCGTTCACTGAAGGAGCAATAGGAACAGGAAGATCCTGTGTTAAAGACGGTGTTTGAGGTGTCGAATTGTTATCTTCACTTGTCGGTAAGAAGTATACGACCAGCAAAATAGCAGCAATAGCAAGTATTGCTTTACGATGTAAACCAGGGAATTTGCCCATATTCACCTCATGACTAGACTGCACATTGGTATTATTTGTTGTAACTTCTGTTTTATTTCTTGTAGCCATACTAGCACGAACCATGATCCTAACTCGCTCCCTGATTTCTTTTCAGAATTATCTATCCATTTTTGACTGACTATATTATTTACCATCCTGATAATGAACTAAAAATTGCTTAATACGCTGATAGGTATCGTTATTGGTTTCTATGGTTAATGCATTACTCAATTCACTATAGAAATCACGAGGCAATAACGCTTCAGACCAAGAGGAAAGCGCGTTAAGAGCCATATTTCTGTCACGTAATGTTGAACTGCGTAACTGTCTTTTTATCAACGACCAACCTATACCAGGAAAACCACCAAGATCTTGCATTATATATTCAACGGCATGATGGAGTTTATATTCAGGGGGAGGTGTTATTAATGGATCATCTCTGCTGTTTAATGCTGTTAAATCAATTTGTTGCTCTGCAAGTTTGACTACTCGTTCTATTTTATGAGAAGAGTCTGTCTGCATTAATTGATACCACCAATCTGAATTAGGTTTATCTTTTTGTAATGAAAAGAGAAGCTCCCAGATATCAAGGCGTAGGGATTTTGCGACAAGACTTGCTTGATAATTTTGATGACGCGAAGTGCTTTGTAATGCGCCAATAATCAGGCTCGCCCATTCTGACTTTTGAATAACCTGTTGTGACAATGTCATAATTTGTTGTTGGCAACGATCATTCCACCCTAATGTTTCTAACAATATCCAGTCTTCACCACTATTTTGTACAAAATCAGTTATTTCACAGACACAATAAAGCAGTTTTAATTCTTTTGCTGGCATAGCATTGACTTGTGAAATAAAGACTTTACATGTTTCTGCACCTTGCTGGTAATCATAAATATCTTTTGCCGGCCCACCATTTAGTAAGGCACGCAAAATATCACTACAACCTAATAGTAATGCTGTATTTAAAGGTTGTGTGTTGAGCATTGCTAACATTGTCCCTTTTACTGCGCAATCATAAGCGACATATTCTGTCATCACATTGTTTTTATAGCCTTGAGTTAGTATCCAGTAACAATGTTCAATAGTAAGAGTTTGAGGTAAATGCTCGATATATTGAATTCTTCCCCATCCTTTTGTACGTTGCCCAATAGGTGATAAAAATGGGTGAAATTCTTCATAAGAAAGACGCTTTTTCAGTGAGATAATGGAATAAAGCGTAAATTCAGGATGTAGCATAAAAAGCATTAATAGGCGTTGAGAAAGGCTATCAGAAAAATGACTTAGTAATGCAAGGGCAATTTTAACCGGATTTTGATCTGGGCTTTTAGTTAAGATCCACAAGAATAATTGATAATAAATATCGTTTTTATCAATATTATTGTCTTGTTCTAGTTTGAGTATGAGTAAAGGAAGATAAGTGATAGGTGCTAATTTATCTTGGCAAAGCATAGTATAAAAAAATGAGAGATTATCTTTATCAGGTAAAACAATTGCTTGTTTAATTGCGTTATAAATCAGATCGGCAAATTCTTCACAATGCTTATCAGAAGGGTACTGTTCTATTGAGCGGCCAATACGCTGATGCAAAATAAGACCTTCTCTTGCACCTGCCGACCAACTAAAAGTAACAGAAGCGTTGTATTTATCAGGCTTTTTTGGTGCTTCTGATAATAAATTTAACGCATCGGGCAATGGTGAATCGCCTATTTCATAAGGTTGTAAACGCGAGAAAAGCGAAGGAACTAATGATGAGGAGATCTCAGGAAAATCGAGAGTAAACGCAATTGGCACAGATGAGTTACCAAAAATTTTATCGAGCCAATTAGCCATAATATGTCCTATTCATTTCGTCCTCTTAATATAACTTTAGTGGAAAATAAACAAGATGGATAAAAATAAGACAGAAAAAGCAGATCATCGCTAAAAAATAACATCAAAAAAGATCATCCTAGAGATGAGATATAAAAATTTCTTCAAAAAAACTAGTCATCAAAATAAAAAAACGCTACATTATCGCAATTCCATATTGTTATATTATAACATCACATAAGATATAAGGGAGATTGATAATGAAATCAGGTATCCATCCACAATATCGTACTGTCATCTTTCATGACACAAGCGCTGACGCTTATTTTAAAGTAGGCTCAACGATTAAAACGGAAAAAACGATTGAATATGAAGGGCAAACTTACCCTTACATTACTCTTGATGTCTCTTCTCAATCACATCCGTTTTATACCGGAAAACAAAAAACACATTCTCAAGAGGGTAATTTGGCTCGCTTTAACAAGCGTTTTGGTCGTTTTATTAATTAATTAGAGCAGAGAAAAACATGCAGGTATTAAGTTCACTAAGAAGTGCTAAGCAGCGTCATCCAGATTGCAAAGTAGTACGCCGCCGTGGTCGTATTTATGTCATTTGTAAATCTAATCCTCGTTTTAAAGCCGTTCAGGGGTGAGATGATGCAAAAACCATTTCTTTCTTGTGTATTCATTATGGGATTACTGGGTTCAACAATGTCGGTGTTGGCTCATGGACATCATCATGAAAAGCAACAAACTCAAGCTCAACGTGATGCTGCTAATGGAATTTTTGAGGACAAGGATGTTCTTGATCGCCAATTAAGTGACTGGGAAGGTGTATGGCAATCTGTTGAGCCTTATCTACGTAGTGGCGAACTAGATGTTGTTTTACAAGCTAAAGCCGAAGCTAAAAAGGATAAAACTGTAGAAGAGTATCGTGCTTATTATGCACAAGGTTATAAATCAGATGTAGATATGATTGGTATTGAAAATAACATCATTGAGTTTCATCGAGGTGAAAATGTCGCAAGTTGTGAATATCATTATGATGGTTATCGTATTTTAAATTATACATCAGGTAAAAAAGGGGTGCGTTATCTCTTTAGATGTGATGACTCGAAAAGCCAAGCACCTAAGTTTATTCAATTTAGCGACCATATTATTGCGCCTGAAAAAGCAGAACATTTTCATCTTTATATGGGGAATATCTCACAAGATGAATTACTTAAAGAGCTAACTAATTGGCCAACCTATTACCCTTATTCAATGAAAGGGGACGATATTGTGCATGAAATGCTACATCATTAATAAAAGCTGATGATTATAGTATTGTGAAGCCCTTACAACGGGATGGGTTAATATTCAATCCCTCGATAAAAATATCGAGGGATTTTTTAGTAAAAACGAGTTATAGCCCTTGGCAGAGATATTTCATTTCCATGTAATCTTCAATTCCGTGTTCTGAGCCTTCGCGGCCTAAACCTGATTGTTTAATTCCGCCAAAAGGGGCAACTTCATTGGAAATTAATCCGGTATTTATACCAACCATACCATATTCTAAATTTTCAGCTACGCGCCAAATACGTTGTGGATTTTCACTGTAAAAATAAGCAGCGAGACCATAAATAGTATTATTGGCTAAATGCACCACTTCATCTTCATGTTCAAAAATAACTAAGGGTGCAACAGGCCCAAAAATCTCTTCTTCAAGAATGTGACTATCTGCAGGAACGTTGCCTACAACCGTTGGTTGAAAGAAATTTTCACCTGCAGCATGCTCTTCACCCCCACAAAGTAATGTTGCACCACGTTTTAAAGTATCAGCAAGTAAAGATCGTGATTTTTCAACTGCTTTACGGTTAATTAAAGGCCCAATAGTCACGCCATCTTCAAAGCCATTACCAACTTTGAGCTTTTTAACGGCCGCAACAAGGCGTTCACTGAATTGGGTATATACATCGTTATGAATATAAAAACGATTAGCACAAACGCAGGTTTGCCCTGCATTACGGAATTTAGCACCCATAGCACCTTCAACGGCTTTATCAATATCCGCGTCGTTAAAAACGATAAAAGGTGCGTTGCCACCTAATTCAAGAGAAACTTTTTTTACGCTATCAGAACATTGACGCATTAATAAGCGACCAACCCCAGTTGAACCTGTAAAGCTTAATTTGCGAACACGATTATCAGAGGTGAATATTTCACCAATTTTAATGGCGTCACCTGTAACGATATTAATTACCCCAGCAGGAATACCTGCTTGAGAGGCTAATTCTGCTAATGCTAATGCGGTATAGGGAGTTTCGTTGGCAGGTTTTATCACCATAGTACAACCTGCCGCTAATGCTGGAGCTGCTTTTCTGGTGATCATGGCCGCAGGGAAGTTCCACGGTGTGATAGCCGCACAGACACCAATGCCTTGCTTTATCACCATTAAACGCTTATCCGCAGAAGGTGATGGAATTATCTCACCGTTTGTTCTTTTACCTTGTTCTGCAAACCATTCAATAAAAGAAGCGGCATAGGTGATTTCACCTTCTGCTTCAGAAACGGGTTTACCTTGCTCAAAAGTCATTAGTTCAGCTAGTGTGCGTTTATTTTCACTGATTAATCTAAACCAATTTTGCAACAAGATTGCTCGTTGATGAGCGGTTAATGCGCGCCATTTAGGTAATGCTTTTTGTGCAGCATCGACAGCGGCTTTTGCTTCTTCTGTTGCCATATTTGGCACAGTACCAAGAAGAGCACCTGTTGCAGGGTCAATAACATTTACCTTGTCTTTATTGTTGGCATCACACCAAAGACCATCAATATAACCTTGTTCACGGAAATAGGGATTTGCAGTTATCTTCACTTAATACCTCTTTGAACACTTATATATTGATATTTAGCACTGAATTAACAGGACTACGTAGTTTTATGCCTGCTTGTAATTATATGCCTGTGTTTTAATGTTGTGAAAAAAAGAGTGAAATTTTTCGGCTAAAAGTATTAAAAAAACGTGATAAAGCGAAGAAAATACCCCTGTTTTCGATGAATAACCGTTATAAGTTTAGGCTGGCGGTTTACGCTGTACCTTACCACTGTTATTCTTGGCATTAACATCCATAAAAAACAGGTATTTTTCATGTCAAAACCATCATTTGATTCTATTGAATCACAAGCAAGTTACGGTATTGGTCTGCAAGTTGGGCAACAACTAACTGAGTCAGGTCTTCAAGGATTAGAGCCTGCAGCGCTGTTAGCTGGCTTGACCGATGCATTAGAAGGGAATGCACCTTCTGTACCTGTTGAAACGCTACATAACGCATTACGTACTATGCATGAGCGTGCTGAAGCTGTTCGTCAAGAACGCCAAGCAGAACTTGCTGATGCAGGTAAAATTTTCTTAGAAGAAAATGTGAAAAACGAAGGTGTTAACGTAACGGAATCAGGTTTACAGTATAAAGTACTGAACGCGGGAGAAGGTGCAATTCCTGCAAAAACTGATCACGTTCGTGTTCATTACACCGGTCGTTTAATTGATGGCACAGTGTTCGATAGTTCAGTACAACGTGGCCAACCCGCTGAATTCCCAGTAAATGGCGTTATTGCTGGCTGGATTGAAGCATTAACTTTAATGCCAGTAGGTTCAAAATGGGAATTATATATTCCTTACCAATTAGCTTATGGCGAACGCGGTGCTGGTGCGGCTATTCCTCCATTCGCAACATTAGTTTTTGAAGTGGAATTACTCGAAATTTTATAATTTCATCTTTCACGATAAAACAAATAGAAATAGCCGGTTTTTCCGGCTATTTTTGTCTCTATACTGTAGTAAACAATGGTAATAGAGATTTAGCGTGATTGATTCTTATAAGGGAGACTTTAACTCTTATAGAAACAAGAGAGGTGCATCATGTTAGAACAAGTCAGCGAATTAGCTCGTCAAGCGGGTGTAGCAATAATGCATATTTATCAGCAATCAGCACCAATAAAAGTAGAGGAAAAAAGTGATAATTCACCTGTCACTGAAGCTGATCTCGCTGCTCATCAGATTATTAAACAAGGACTTGCGATAATTGCGCCTGAGATCCCTCAGCTATCTGAAGAAGATCCACCCGAATGGGAAATTAGACGCCATTGGCAACGTTATTGGCTTATCGACCCACTTGATGGAACAAAAGAATTTATCAGTAAAAATGGTGAATTTACCGTCAATATTGCATTGATTGAAAATGGCATACCTGTTTTAGGCGTAGTTTATGCGCCTGTGCAAAACGTACTTTATGCAGCCGCGAATAAACAAGCTTGGAAAGAAGTGTGCGGACAGCGACTCCCTATTCATGCCAGCCGTGCTGAACCACCTGTTATTGTGATTAGCCGCTCGCATCAAGATGATGAATTAAAAGAGTATTTATCTCAATTGGGTTCTCATCAAACTGTTGCAGTAGGATCATCGTTAAAATTTTGTCTGGTGGCTGAAGGTAAAGCTCAGCTCTATCCTCGCTTTGGGCCTACTCACACTTGGGATACAGCTGCAGGACATGCAGTTGCCATCGCGGCTGGTGCACATGTTACTGATTGGAAAGGAGTAACGCTAGATTACACTCCGAAAGAGTCACTGATAAATCCAGGCTTTAGAGTCTCTATTTTTTGAGTTAATTAGATTAAATCGGAGCCCTTAATTTATTCGGGCTCTGATATGACAATAGCGATTATTCTTTAATTAAATCATTGATAAGATTGATTGCTGTTGTTATTTCAGCGCCACTTAATACGCCTTCTTTTACAAAACGCACTTTACCTTGTTTATCAAGAACAACAATTGCTGAGTTCTCTTTTGCTAACCCCCAGCTTTTTAATGCAGAGCCATCGGCATCCACAATAAATTGCGACCAAGGAAACTCTTTTTTACTGTCTTCAACGCTGCCACGAACGAAAGGGCCAGTACCAAAAATAGCATCATCAGTATTAATAATGGTGGTGGTCTGATAGCTGCCTTGTGGGAATTTAGCTTGTTTTATCGCATCAATCAGAGGGGCATTCATTTCTTTAGCTTTGCTGCGTCCAGCAATATGCTGCACCGTACGAACCTTTCCACTGAGCAGACCACTATTCCAGTTTTGGTAGCTAAACTTATTGGTTGCAGTGTCATAAAGTAATTCACCTTTATCACTGACTATAACAGCAGGAAGCTGAGTGTTTTCAGTAATATTATGAGCAAACGCCCATGTTGATGCACTGAGTAAGAGTGCAGCTAAAGTTATCTTGTGCATAGCCGTTGTCCTATTATTTAAATCGATTTTACTTTCTATTTAATTATAGAAGGTAGTGTCGAATAATACTTGATTATAGATACATTTTTTTAACATATAAGGTGTAATATAGAGTCAGAGTTATTTCTATTTATCTGCTTTAGTGTCAATAAATGTAAAAATAGATAAGAAAACTAAATAAGTGGAACCTAGTACTTATAATTAGGTCTTTAGATTTGATATATATTGATAGGTCTTTATGACTGATTAAACTCACAACTGAGCATGGGAGACTAACTGAAAGATGAAAATCTTCAACCGCTATAACCCAGAAAAAATTGCTCTCTACGTTAAGACATTATTTCGTGGACGGTTTTACATCAAAGGAATGGGCGCATTTGAATTCGACTACGGTAAAATATTGCTACCCAAAATAAAAGATAAGCTACATTTTAATGTGATGAGTGAAGTTAACCAACAGGTTATTTTGCTTAAGGCAGAGATGGGCTAACTTTTATCTGATAGATAACTGAGTCTTTATCTTGGGTGAATTTGATAAGACTCAGTTATTAATTTCTTCAGTTATTTTTTTGGTAAGTTTAGTTTTATATTATCCGCGTTTAATGTTCCGCTTTGTTCTCACCTGCATTGTTTTTATTGATACTGTTTTCTCTTACATCACCTTGCTCTGTTTTATTCTTATCTGTTCTCATTTCAACTTCGGTTGTGGTTGTTTGAGTTACAGGCATTTGTCCTTGTAAAACAGCTTTAACCGGTGGAGTATCGTCTACTCTAGTTACTAACAATTGGTCGATTTTATAATTATCAATATCGACAACTTCAAATTTATAACCAGAGAATTTCACGTAGTCTGTACGTTTTGGAATTTTACGTAAGCGATACATCATAAATCCGGCAATGGTTTCGTAATTGCTGGAATCAGGGAAATCATCGATATCCAGTGCTCGCATCACATCGTCAATAGGTGTTCCGCCTTCAACTAACCATGAATGCTCATCACGACTGACAATTTGTTCTTCTTGCCCAGGGCCAATTAAATCGCCCATTAGTGTTGTCATCACATCATTTAGTGTAATGACGCCCATTACCATCGCGTATTCATTAAGAATGATAGCAAAGTCTTCACCAGAGGTTTTAAAGCTCTCTAGCATATCTGAGAGTGTTAAAGTATCGGGAATAATTAGCGCTTTGCGAATATGAACACCTTCGTTTAAGTTTAAACTTTGTCCATTAATAACGCGATTAAGTAGCTCTTTAGAATCGACATAACCAATAATATGGTCGATATCACCTTCACAAACTAAAAATTTAGAGTGAGGCTGAGTCGCAATCTTATGCTTAATATCGTCTTCTGTTTCTTCACGATCAAAATAGACAACGTCTTCTCGAGGGGTCATGGCTGACGGAACAGTACGTGACTCTAATTCAAATACATTCTCAATTAACTCATGTTCTTGTTTACGTAAAACGCCCGCAACAGCACCGGCTTCTACAATGGCAAAAATATCATCAGAAGTAATATCTTCATTTCTCACCATCGGGATTTTAAATAATTTGAAGATAAGATCGGCAATACCATTAAATAGCCAAACAAGAGGACGAAAGAAGGCGAGACAAAAACGCATTGGGTTAACAATTTTTAATGCAATCACTTCAGGTTTAATCATTCCAATTCGTTTTGGTGTAAGGTCTGCCAAAAGAATAAACATTGAAGTGACGATAATAAACGAGAAGATTGATCCCAATTGTTGGGCAAGAGGTTCTTCGAAAAATTGTAAGAAAAAGCTTTTTAATGATGGTGAAAATGCGGATTCACCAACAATACCCGCTAAAATGGCAACGGCATTAAGGCCAATTTGTACCACAGTAAAAAACATACCAGGCATTTCTTGCATTTTTAATACGCGAGCTGCGTTGATATTTCCTTCATCAACCAGTTGTTTGAGTTTAATACGACGAGAAGCTGCAAGAGAGATTTCAGACAGCGAAAAAAAGGCGCTGATGGCACAAAGCAAAAGCACAATGAGTAAACTATTAAGCATATAAGGCTCACATCACCCGGAGTATTTTATTTAAAGGGCAATACCAGAGTGTTAACAATAGAAGATAAATCAATATATTGTGATAGACTATTCAATAAAAATAGACACAAAGACAGATAAGAGGGCGCGATTATATCATCACCCTGCTATTTTCTGCTAGTTTTAGTTTTAGTTTTCAGGTGGTAAACAAATACCAATCCCCCCTAAACCACAATAACCTTGTGGATTCTTATATAAGTATTGCTGGTGGTAATCCTCAGCAAAATAGAAAGGGCCTGTGGGTTGTATTTCTGTCGTGATTTCTTGATGATTGTCTTGTTGTTGCATCGCTTGTTGATAACGTTTTTTTGATTCTATTGCTTGCTGATATTGAGATGCCGTACAGGTATAAATTGCCGAACGGTACTGGCTACCAATATCATTACCTTGACGCATTCCTTGTGCAGGATTGTGATTTTCCCAAAAGAGAGTGAGCAATTGTTGGTAGCTAATAATGTTGGGATCAAAAACGATTTTTACCACTTCAGCATGACCCGTACGACCTTGGCAAACTTGTTCATAAGTTGGGTTTTCGGTCACGCCGCCGCTATATCCTGCACTAGTGGTATAAATTCCAGGCTGTTGCCAAAAAAGACGTTCTACCCCCCAAAAACAGCCCATAGCAAAATAAGCGGTTTCCATATTTGGAGGGGAAGTCTTGATGGGATGTCCATTAACTGCATGATAAGCAGAAATGTCTAATGGTGTCAGATTACCTTTGAAGGCATTCTCTGGTTGGTAAGCTCGATGTTGCAAGGTAGACTCCATTTTTTATATTTGTAAACGCTTTAGTATGGTAAAGGTTTAATATTGTTATAAACTAAATCTACAATAAAGCTAATAATAGACCGTCGTCAAATCATCAAATCGACTAAATACTATTGAGGAGAAAGCGTGCCGAGATACTCCGTTATCTACGTTCTCTGTCTGTCTTTCGCTGCACCTGTTGCCTATGGGGCAAATTTGCGTTTAAAAGTGGAAGGTTTAGAAGGGCAACTCGAAAAGAATGCACGAGTGCAGCTATCAAACATAACAACAGAAGAAGTTGCACCAGATGGGCGTTTTCGTGCGCGTGTTGAGAAAGCAATTCAAGAAGGGCTTCGGCCTTTAGGCTACTATCAGCCTACTATCACTTTCGATTACCAAGAAAATACACCTCCTGCACGCTCGGTGTTAACCGCGAAGGTTAATCCAGGTATTCCTGTTTTACTAAAAGGTGTTGATATTGTACTTGAAGGTGGCGCAAAAACAGACGAGCAATACGCTAAAGTTATTAAAGAAAATACACCACCTTTAGATAGTGTGTTAAATCACGGTGATTATGAAAAGCTAAAAGGCTCATTGACGGGACTTGCTATTCGTCGTGGTTATTTCGATGCAGAAATGGAAAAAAGCCAATTAGGTGTCTCTTTAGGTCGGCATGCCTCTTATTGGGATTTCGTTTTTAATAGCGGTGAACGTTATCGTTTTGGCACAGTGAACTATACCGGATCTCAAATACGAGAAGACTACTTACAAAATATCGTCCCTTTTAAAGAAGGTGATTATTACTCTTCTGAAGAATTAGCTGAGTTCAATCGACGCTTAGCTGCAACTGGCTGGTTTAATTCTGCAATGGTAACGCCAGATATCGCTAAAGCACGGAGTGAAGGTTCATACCTTTTACCCATGAATGCCACAGTAACACCACGTTCTCAAAACTATGTTGAACTTGGTGGCGGTTTTGCAACTGATGTTGGTCCTCGACTTAATATGCAGTGGGATAAACCGTGGATGAATTCTCGCGGTCATAGTCTGACATCAAATATTAGCCTGTCTCAACCTGAGCAATCTATTGGTGCAAATTATAAGATCCCACTTAAAGTAAACCCATTAGAACAATATTATGGTGTTCAAGGTGGTTTTAAACGTACTGATTTGAACGACACTCGTTCTGATACCACAACGCTGAATGTTTCTCGTAACTGGGATATGTCTACAGGATGGCAATACAGCATTAATACGCGTTGGAGCCTCAGCCACTTTACTCAAGGTGACGTTACTAATACCACCATGCTGTTATATCCAGGTGTTAATGCCAGTCGGGTTCGTCAACGAGGTGGTATGATGCCATATTGGGGGGATAGCCAACGTTATTCGCTTGATTACTCAAATAAAATTTGGGGTTCTGATGTTGAATTTGCTGCATTGCAAGCACAACAAGTTTGGATCCGCACACCGTGGGAAGGGCATCGTTTTGTAGTCCGAGGTCATTTCGGTTGGATTGAAACCAATGCTTTTGAGCGAGTTCCTCCTGAATTACGTTTCTTCGCTGGGGGGGATAGAAGCGTTCGTGGCTTTAAATATCAAAGTATTTCACCTGAAGATGGTAAAGGTAATTTAACGGGTGCATCAAGAATGTTAGTCGGCTCAGTCGAATATCAATATAACGTCACTGGAAACTGGTGGAGTGCAGTCTTTATTGATAGTGGTGAAGCTGTTAATGATTTCACCCGAAGCGATTTTAAAACAGGTGCGGGTGCGGGTGTTCGTTGGGCATCGCCTGTTGGCCCAATTAAATTTGATTTAGCATTACCTGTTAGTGATGTAGATAAACGTAGACTCCAGTTTTATATCGGATTAGGGGCAGAGTTATGATGAAGTGGTTGAAATGGATTGCGCTTACACTCCTTATCATTATTCTGCTTACTTTCGGCGCTATAGCGTGGATTTTAGGTACACAGTCAGGCTTACACTTTGCAATTAACAGCGCAGCTCGTTGGGTTCCAGGTTTAGAAATTCAAGATGTTAATGGTGGTTGGAAAGATCTGCACTTAACGGGTGTTGAATACCAAATGCCGGGCATTAACGTTAATGTCGGCGAGTTATCACTTGGGTTACGTTTAGCGTGTCTAACTGATAAACAGGTTTGTATTGATAATTTAGGCACAAAAGATGTTGTGGTGAATGTCGATACCAGTGCATTTCCTCCTTCTGAAGAAACGCCGCCATCGGAACCTTTAACGGAGCTTAATGCACCCCTACCGATTTTCTTAAATTCACTTTCATTAGAAAATACCCACGTTAAAATTGACGATATGGCGATATCGCTGAGTGATTTTAAAACCGCAGCTCAGTGGGAAGGGCGCCAAGTTACCTTAAAATCTACCCTTATTGACAATTTGCTGGTGGCGTTACCTAAAACGCCTGAAGAAGGCAGTATAGAAGCGGTAGCACAAGAGGTAAAACAGGTAGCAATAGCTGAACCTAAAGCTGAACCAACGACACAAGAAGAGAAAGAGAAAGCCTTAGCAGATACGATTAAAGAGATTTTTGCAAAACCATTACTCGCTGAATTACCTGAAATTATTATCCCTGTTGATGTGAAGATTGAAGGTATTGAAGGGAAACAACTTCAAGTTACAGGTGATACACCAGTCACTATTAATCAGTTGGTTTTGCAAGCTGAGACCCAAGATAAACACATATCTCTTACTCAATTTGCGGTTGATGCTCCAGAGGGTGAAATCACTTTATCTGGTGGTATTACATTGGATAAGCAGTGGCCTGTTAATCTTGATATTAATGGTGCTATTCGTGATGTGGTTGGACTTGAAGATTTTAAAGATCAGAAAATCACCTTATCTTTACAAGGTGCTATTCTAGACGAATTAAAACTGGCTCTTTCATTAACGGGCGCGGTGACGGCAACGCTTGATGCTCAAGCTGAATTAGCCAAGCCTCATTTACCATTAAAACTTACCCTTGAAAGTGAAAAGGTACGCTGGCCATTAACAGGTGATGTGCAATATCAACTTGATGGTACAAGGCTACGTCTTAATGGTCAGACAGATAATTACGATCTTTCATTACGTTCGGATATTCAAGGACAAGATATACCGCCAGCCAAATTAACGCTGGATGCGAAAGGTAATGAAGAGAAAATAGAGTTAACACGCCTACGTTTAGCTGCCTTGCAAGGCCATGCCGATATCACCGGGGTTGCGGATTGGAGCAAAGCCATTAGCTGGAATGCGTTATTAACCATTTCAGGAATTAATACAGCAAAACAATACCCAGATGTTCCCGCTAAGCTCGATGGTCGTATAGCAACAACCGGAAGCCTGTATGGTGGAAGTTGGCAACTACGAGTTCCTGAAATTATCTTAGATGGCAGTGTTAAAAATAACATAATTAAAGCTCGAGGTAATGCTTATGGTAATGACTCGGGTCAGTGGAATATCCCCCAATTAAAACTTATTTTAGGTAAAAATAACCTCGATATTGAAGGGCATTTAGGGGATAAATGGGCGTTAGACGCCAATATCAATGCACCTGGTTTAAATGGCTTAGTTCCGGGATTAGCGGGTGTTATTAAAGGTAAAGTGAATATTCGTGGTGATATTAATACACCTAAAATTATTGCTGACATAAATGCACAAGGCATTAAATGGCAAGACCAAGTTAGCGTTGAATCAGTCACAATAAAAGGTGATGTCACCTCTGATAAAGAGATTGGTGGCAAACTTGCTATTACAGCTCGTCAGCTAAGACAAGCTGATTTAATTATAAGAAATTTAGCTTTAAACGCATCAGGTACTGAAAAACAGCATAAATTAACGCTAAAAGTGGAAGGTGAACCCGTTTCTGGTGGGCTGACACTGTCAGGTTCATTTGATAAAGAAAAACAGCAATGGAAAGGAACTTTAAATAACACGGCATTTGATACACCAGTAGGTGAATGGCGTTTAAATAAAGCAATGGCTCTTAACTTGTTAGCTGAAAAACAAGAAGTCACCATTGGTTCTCATTGCTGGGTGAATCCAAATGCACAGTTGTGTGTACCTAAAGCGATTACTGTTGGCGAAAGTGGCTCTGCTGCAATCACGCTAACACGCTTTGATTTAGCCATGATAAAACCCTTCTTACCGCCAGAAACATCACTTAAAGGTGTGTTTACGGGAGATGCAACGGCAACGTGGAATTCTAAAGGTGGATTACCTAAAGCCTCTGTTAATCTTAAAGGGCAAGGTGTTGCATTAAAGCAAAATCTAGAAGGGACTATTTTACCAATAGATTTTGATGCAATCACACTTAATGCTGACATTAATAATGGTAAAGCATCACTTCAGTGGCTTATTAGTATTGTGGGCAATGGTGATTTTAAAGGGAATGTGCATGTCTCAGACCTTGAACGTAAACGTCAGTTATCCGGTAATGTAGATATTGATAACTTAACTTTAGACTTAATTAAGCCTTTCTTAGGTAAAGGTGAAATTGCGCAAGGAAGCATTGGCGCTCAATTACGTTTAGGTGGTAGTGCACAATCACCATTATTATTTGGTCAATTTGGTATCAATCAATTAAAAGTGGCTGGGCACTGGATCCCATTTGATATCACTAAAGGAAATGTTGATATCAGCTTTAATGGTGCAACCTCTGATTTAGGCGGTAGAATTGAAACACCTGAAGGTTACTTAAACCTTACTGGTAATGCTGATTGGCGTAAATTAGATGAATGGCGGGCGGTTGTTGCTGCTAATGGCAATAAATTACGAGTATCGCTACCACCTATGGTACGTATTGATGTGAATCCTGATTTAGTTTTTGAAGCAGGTCCACATTTACTTAAACTAGACGGTCGTATTGATATCCCTTGGGCTAGAATTGTTGTTCAAGACCTACCTGAATCTGCAGTATCGGCTTCTTCAGACGAAGTCATGCTAAATGATGATTTACAACCTATTGCACCAAAAGAAACATCGATTCCAATTCAAAGCAATTTAGCGATTAATATTGGTGATGATGTGACATTGGACGCATTTGGACTTAAAGCTAGATTGACGGGTATGCTTAAAGTCGACCAGAGTAAACAAGGGCTTGGTTTGAATGGCCAAATTGATATCCCTAAAGGGGAATTCAAAGCTTATGGACAAGATTTACAAGTACGTAAGGGGCAAATCTTATTCTCTGGGCCTGTTGATCAGCCTTACTTAAATATTGAAGCTATTCGTAATCCTGAGAATACCGCAAATAATGTTATTGCTGGAGTTCGAGTAACAGGGCTTGCTGATAAACCTAAGGTTGAAATTTTCTCTGAACCTGCATTTACTCAACAAGAGGCATTATCTTACTTGTTAAGAGGCGAAGGATTAGATAAAAGTGGTGATGCAGATTCAGCACAAATGACAGCAATGCTGATAGGATTAGGTGTTGGTCAAAGTGGTCAACTTGTCGGGCGCATTGGTGAAACCTTTGGTGTTTCAGATTTAGCGCTGGATACACAAGGTGTGGGTGACAACTCACAAGTTGTGGTCAGTGGTAAGATAACCAATGATCTACAAGTGAAATATGGTGTGGGTATCTTTGATTCGCTAGCGACGTTAACTCTACGTTATCGCTTGATGCCTAGGTTGTATTTACAAGCCGTGTCTGGTATGAATCAGGCAATAGATCTGCTTTATCAATTTGAGTTTTAATTATATGCGAATTATTGTTTATGGTAGTTTACGGCAAAACCAAGGTAACCATCACTGGATGACCTATGCACAACTATTAGGTGAGCATAAATTAGTTGGGTATAAACTCTATGATTTGGGGTTTTACCCTGCGGTTGTTGAAGGTGATGGCGAAATAGAATGTGAAGTTTATCGAATAACACCTTCTATATTGACAGAACTTGATGAATTGAAAAAGAATGATCAAGATTACAAGCGACAACTGATTTCAACACCTTATGGCAGTGCTTGGATCTATCTTTATCAAAAGTCTGTTGATGGTTTGCGCGAGATAAAATGCGGTGATTGGCTAAAACGTCACGAAGAAGAGTAAAGGGTTAGTTACTCCTTACTGCAAGTTATATAAAACGGCTCGATAGTGATATCGGGCCGTTTTTACGCATAAAGCTATATAAAAACATTTACTTATTTATTCTCTAGATTTATTTTTATTATTATTAATAATAAGCCTGTTTTACCTATTTATAGAGATAAGTATTATTACTGCTTTGCTTATTTTTATTATTTTATTCATGAGAGATAGAAAGAAAAAGAAGATAAAACAGTAGGTTAAAGTTAATAGGCTGGATTATTAATATAAGCCCTTCAATAAAGATAAAGGGCTTATATTTTTAAGGTGAATTATTTGTTTATAAACAACTTACCTTATGAACTCTGATTAACTCAGAATTATTTTTTAGCGCGTTCGAAAGAAGACAGAATTTCAGCTTTAGCTGCTTCTACGCCTTCCCAACCGTCAACTTTCACCCATTTACCAGATTCTAAATCTTTGTAGTGTTCAAAGAAGTGTTTGATCTGTGCTTTTAACAGTTCTGGCAAGTCTGTCACATCTTTAATGTGATCATATTCTTTGCTCAGTTTAGTATGAGGAACAGCAACCAGTTTCGCATCTTCACCTGATTCGTCAGTCATTTTCAGTACGCCAACGGGACGGCAACGAATAACTGAACCTGGTTGTAATGGGTATGGAGTTGGAACCAGAACGTCTACTGGGTCACCATCTAAAGATAAGGTGTTATTGATGTAACCGTAGTTACATGGATAGAACATTGCAGTTGACATAAAACGGTCAACGAACAGAGCGCCACTTTCTTTGTCAACTTCGTATTTAATTGGATCAGCATTTGCTGGGATTTCAATAACAACATAGATATCTTCTGGCAGTTCTTTACCAGCAGGAACATGATTCAGGCTCATAAAAAATTTCCTATGAAAAAATTAATTTTACGTGGCCTGTAGTATAGCGAAAAGTTTTTAACAATACCCGTTTTTTGCCGAAGCTGTTGTGTTCTGATGTAAAAATAAGCAGCACATAAATAGAAGGACGATTTTAAAAGATGAAAAAACCGGACGAATCGCAAGCCCGGTTTATCTATATTGATGCTAGATCAATGAATTATTCTTCGTCTGGATATTGCGCCATAAAGCTTTCTGCTTGTTCGACCATCGATTTGGTACCAACAAAGAAAGGCATACGCTGATGAAGTTCTTTAGGCTCAATATCAAGAATACGATCTTTACCGTTACTTGCTTTACCGCCAGCTTGTTCCGCTAAAAATGCCATTGGATTGCACTCATACAGTAAACGTAATTTACCTGTTGGATGGCTTGCTGTACTTGGATAAATATAAATACCACCTTTTAATAAATTACGGTGGAAATCGGCAACTAAAGAACCAATATAACGAGTCGTGTAAGGACGGTTAGTTGCAGTATCTTGTTCTTGGCAATACTTAATATATTTTTTAACCCCTAATGGGAATTTAATATAGTTGCCTTCATTGATTGAGTACATGTTTCCTGTTGGTGGAAAATGTACGCTTTCATGAGATAAACAGAAAACACCCAAAGAGGGATCGTAAGTAAAGGCGTGAACACCACAACCTGTTGTATAAACTAACATGGTTGATGAACCATAAACGACATAACCTGCAGCAACTTGACGATTACCTGGTTGTAAAAAGTCATCAAGAGTAACAGATTGCCCAACAGGGGTAATTCTGTGATAAATAGAGAAAATTGTACCGACGGAAACGTTTACATCAATATTCGAAGAACCGTCTAAAGGATCCATTAGCACAACATACTTAGCGTTATTTGCACGGTCACCTTCAAAGATAACAATATCATCTTCTTCTTCTGAACCGATACCAGCAACTTCTCCTCGAGCCTTAAGCGCCGCTTTTAGTTTCTCATTGGCGTAAAGATCCAGTTTCATCTGGGCTTCGCCCTGAACATTAGAAATACCATTGGTACCAAGGATATCGACTAACCCTGCTTTGTTTATATCACGATGAATAATTTTTGCCCCTAACTTAATTGCCGAAAGCAGTGCTGTTAATTCGCCAGTAGCATGGGGAAAATCTTGTTGTTTCTCGACGATAAATTCGCCTAATGTTTTCATGACGCAGGTCCTGAATGTGAGTGGGTAAAGTAAAAAAGGAGAAAAATCCCCTTAGTGGTGGCAAGTTTAGCCAAAGAATCGGATGATTCAAAGGTTAATCCGTTCCTAATCTGCTTTTTGATGGTTAGAATAGTGACCAACTTCATGCTATTGGACAGAAATTCATGCACATTCATATTCTTGGTATTTGCGGCACCTTTATGGGAAGCCTTGCTATCCTTGCTAGAGCTCAGGGATATAAAGTTACAGGCTCGGATGCTAACGTTTATCCACCAATGAGCACATTGCTGGAAAACCAAGGCATAGAACTTATTGAGGGGTATGATCCAAAACAATTAGAACCCGCTCCTGATATGGTGATTATTGGCAATGCAATGACACGAGGCAACCCTTGTGTTGAAGCTGTGCTTGAAAAAGGATTACCTTACACTTCAGGCCCTCAGTGGTTACACGATTATATTTTACCAGAACGCTGGGTTTTAGCGGTTGCAGGTACTCATGGTAAAACAACAACAGCAGGTATGTTGGCTTGGGTTTTAGAAGATTGTGGTTATAAGCCAGGCTTTTTAATTGGTGGTGTGCCCGGAAACTTTCAGGTATCCGCGCAATTAGGAGAAAGTCCTTTCTTCGTTATTGAAGCAGATGAATACGATAGTGCGTTTTTTGATAAGCGTT
Organism: Proteus hauseri; assembly: GCF_004116975.1. Lineage (NCBI taxonomy): Bacteria > Pseudomonadati > Pseudomonadota > Gammaproteobacteria > Enterobacterales > Morganellaceae > Proteus > Proteus hauseri. The sequence goes on from NZ_CP026364.1 coordinate 1,841,641, forward strand.
CTAAATTCGTTCACTACTCGCCACGCACATTAATCCTTAATAATTTAGAGTTTGATCACGCGGATATTTTTGAAGATCTTGCTGCTATCCAAAAACAGTTCCATCACTTAGTTCGCATCGTGCCAGCAAGTGGCAAAATTATCATGCCTGATAATGATATGAATCTAAAACATACTATCGGCATGGGATGTTGGAGTGAGCAAGAATATACAGGCGAAACGGGTAATTGGCAGACCAAAAAACGCAACAATGACAGTAGTCATTTTGAGGTTTATCACAAAGGTGAGTGTGTTGGTGAAGTTTGTTGGGAGCTTTCTGGCGAACATAATATGCAAAATGGCTTGATGGCCATTGTGGCTGCTCATCATGTAGGTGTATTACCTGCAGACGCTTGTGAAGCGCTTAATAAATTTATTAATGCGCGACGTCGCTTAGAGTTACGCGGTGAAGTCAACAATATCAGTGTATATGACGATTTTGCGCATCATCCAACTGCAATTTTAGCAACACTTGAAGCGTTGCGAAGCAAAGTTGGCGGAACCGCTAGGATTATTGCGGTATTAGAACCACGCTCAAATACGATGAAGATGGGGATTAGTAAAGACGATATTGCACCGGCATTAGGTCGCGCGGATGAAGTGTTTTTATTTCAGCCACCGAATATCCAATGGTTAGTGAGTGAAATTGCAGAACGTTGTGTACAGCCCGCTCGCTGGAGTACAGATTTAGATACGTTAGTTGATATGATAGTGAAAGAAGCGCAACCTGGAGATCATATCTTGGTGATGAGTAATGGTGGTTTTGGCGGAATACACGAAAAATTATTAACAGAGCTCGCTAAACCTAAGCAGACTGAAAATCAGTACTAAAATAAAAAAGCCACTGAAAAAAATAATATAATTTCAGTGGCTTATCATTTTCAACTTCGTTAGTGTAGGATTATAATTCCTGATCAAACAGGTTTAAAATTGCATCACGAAGTTCTTCCGTAGAGAAACCCGGTGCAGGGGTTGAAAAAATAGTATCATCACCCGCAATACTACCAAGTATTCCTTCGGCTTTTCCTAATGAATCTAATAGGCGAGCAATAAGCTGTGCGGCGCCAGGGCTGGTTCTTATCACTACAACAGAATGGTTATGGTCAATATCTAGCACCAAGTTTTTGAGTGGGCTACTTGCGGTGGGAACGCCCATTTCTGTAGGAAGACAATAAACCATCTCCATTTTGGCATTGCGAGTTCTTACTGCCCCAAATTTTGTTAGCATACGAGAAATTTTAGATTGGTTGATATTATCAAAACCAGCTTCTTGTAATGCTGTCACGATCTCGCCTTGTGAACTGAATTTTTCTTCTTTCAGTAGGGCTTTAAACGCTTTAACCAAGTCTTCTTGCTTAGAAGGAACGCGCATAGTTCACCTTTAGTGAGTTATCAATAACTCCTGCATTATGCAGAGGAGTGAATTTTTATGCAACATAACATCGTGTTAGAAAGATGATTTACCTCTAAATATTTTCACAATGTGATGCCTTACAAAAGAGTTTTATTTATTTTGGCTGAATGCGATAATTCAGATGAGGTAAAACATTTGTTAACAAAATGATAATCTTAAATGATTTGAATAAGTAGAGTGGTACACTTAACACTTTACTATATTTATTGGAATTATTTATCAAAAGAGTGTCCGCTATCTCATTAACAGATAAGCAATTTGTTTAAAATAACCGAAGTATTATTTTTTAATGTAAATGCCTTATTATGCAATATTGCTGTTAAATAATTGTTTTTTTCAAGGCGGATTGCGTAATAGTGAATATATCAAAGGCGTTCCACTATCTCGTAACTAAGGAGTATCAGAATGAAAGTAGCAGTTCTCGGTGCAGCAGGTGGTATTGGTCAGGCACTGGCACTTCTTCTTAAAAATCAGCTTCCAGCTGGTAGTGAACTCTCTTTATATGATATCGCTCCGGTCACACCGGGTGTTGCAGCAGACTTAAGTCATATCCCGACTCAAGTCACTGTAAAAGGTTTTGCGGGCGAAGATCCTTCACCGGCTCTAAAGGGCGCAGATGTTGTGCTGATTTCTGCAGGTGTTGCTCGTAAACCCGGTATGGATCGTTCAGATCTATTCAATGTGAATGCGGGAATTGTGCGTAATCTGATTGAGAAAGTTGCACAAAATTGTCCTAAGGCATTAATCGGTATCATTACTAATCCTGTCAATACTACTGTCGCTATTGCTGCTGAAGTTCTCAAAAAAGCAGGTGTTTACGATAAACGACGCCTATTTGGTATCACCACTCTTGATATTATTCGTGCAAATACCTTTGTTGCAGAGCTAAAAGGTAAAGATCCTCAAAAAACCAATGTTCCTGTTATTGGCGGACACTCTGGTGTTACTATTCTTCCTCTGTTGTCACAAATTGCTGATGTCTCATTGACCAATGATGAAATTGCAGCATTAACACATCGTATCCAAAATGCAGGAACTGAAGTTGTAGAGGCTAAAGCTGGTGGCGGATCCGCGACATTATCAATGGGACAAGCTGCAGCACGCTTTGGTCTTTCATTAATTCGTGCATTAAATGGCGAAAAAAATGTTATTGAATGTACTTACACTGAAGGTGATGGGGAATATGCCCGTTTCTTTGCCCAACCTATTCTTTTAGGTAAAAATGGTGTAGAAGAATATTTATCTATTGGTAAATTAAGCGATTTTGAAAAACAAGCTCTTAATGGCATGTTGGATGTATTGAAAAAAGATATAATCCTTGGCGAAGAATTTATTAATAAATAAGAAATACTTTTTTTGCTATAAAAATAATGCAAAATTAAATAAAAACCGCTGGTACTATATCAGCGGTTTTTTTTATTAATTATAATGTATGTAATTATTAGTTAATTATTAGTTTTATCACGAATCTTTCGTTCAAGTAATTCTCCCGTTTCAGGATGGAAATAACGGCTTGGCCAAATTTCGGAAGGTTCTATACCTAAATAATCAGCAATAATTTTTTCACCTTTTGGCCAAGGTCGTGACAGAGCATTAGCCAGTGTTGATGAGCTTAGCCCAGCTTGGCGAGAGATGGCTGCAAGTGTTGTTCCTCTTTTTCTGAGTGCGGCAATAATATCGGCAGGATGCCAATCAGATTTCCTTGAAATCATTTTTAATCCTTTTTCTATAAAATTGAATGCTGTGTTAGTGGTATAAATAACAGTTTATTAGAAATGCCTAAAAGCATTTAAACTGATTATTTAGAAAATAAAATAACATTATTTTTCTAAAAAGATTTCTGATTTTTTTCTTAATAATTTCTTTTTTGAAGTTGATAACAATTTTAGAGAAACGTAATGAAAAAAGAGTGGTATACGGCAATGGAATTGACGGGTATAGGTGGATTACCTAAATCGCCACAGGGTGTTAATGCGAAAGCAAAACGTGAGTCTTGGTTGAAACAAAAGAAAGTGAATAATAAACAAGGTAGTGGAGTTGAATATCATTATTCTTGTTTCCCAGAAAAAACTTTAATTGCTTTGGAACTTTATGAACCATTAGCACATTACAAACTAAATAAAGAGGAGCCACTCGTTATCTGGGTGAAAGCATTCCAACAACTAAATGATGGTGAACAAAAAACATTAACAGAGCTGATATTGCGAGATGGTATTAGGAGTTTTTTAGAAAAAATTGCCAATGATTGAGCGATTTTAAAGAATGATTATTGCGTTATCCGCAACAGATATCTGACTAACCTCTTAGTTGAATGTGAGATGAGATCATGAAAAAAGAATGGTATACAGCAAAAGAATTAGTGGGGCTTGCGGGATTACCCAATTCACCGCAAGGGGTTAACTTGATGGCTCGTCGTGAAGGATGGGAAAATCGTCGCAAACGTGGGGTGCAGGGTAAAGCCGTCGAATACTCGATAAAAAGCCTACCTGATGAGGTTATTGGTGTCTTAGCTGCTCATGAACCTCCTGCAGAATATTTATCTAAGCGACAGGATGCTTTTCTTATTTGGGTTGAAGCCTATTACCAGTTAACAAAATCTGAGCGTGAGAAAATTGTAAAGTTTGTTTTACGCGAAGGGCTGTCAAAATTGATTAGTTATATCGATGCCGATAATCAAGACGCGATAGAACGTGAAAATGAAGAAGTACTGCGAAAATTAAAAAGTCCTCCAGAATCGACATAGTCGCTCTGGAGGGCTTCTAAGTAATGCTTAATACTCTTTCATTACGATTAAGATTGGCGTTGTACAGCAACGTGTGCAAGCCCAATTAGCGCATCTTTATAAGATGAGTCAGGAATAATAGATAAGGCCTCAATGGCTTTGTCAGCTTCTTCTTCTGCTTTTTGGCGGGTATATTCCAAAGAGCCACACTGTTTCATGGTAGTTAAAACAGTATCGAGCAGATGACGACCATTGCCTTGTTCAATTGCTTGGCGAATGAGTAGAGATTCTTCTTCATTGCCATTATGCATTGCATGTAACAGTGGTAATGTTGGTTTCCCTTCATCAAGATCATCACCCGTATTTTTACCTAACTGACTATTATCTGCATCATAATCAAGCAGATCGTCAATGAGCTGAAAAGCGGTACCAAGATAACGACCATAATCTTGGAATGCTTTTTCTTGCTCAGGCGTTGCGCCCGAAAGTATAGCTGATGCATGAGATGCGGCTTCAAATAAACGGGCTGTTTTACTGTAGATAACCTGCATATAGTCTTCTTCAGTAATATCAGGATCGTTACAATTCATTAATTGTAAAACTTCACCTTCAGCAATCACGTTTGTTGCGCTAGACATTAATCTTAATACACGCATTGAATCGAGATCCGTCATCATCTGAAAGGATCGTGTATAGATAAAATCACCGACTAATACGCTGGCAGCGTTACCAAATACCGCATTTGCCGTTTGTTTTCCTCGACGCATATCTGATTCATCAACAACATCGTCATGTAATAATGTTGCGGTGTGAATGAACTCGATAAGTGCAGCAACCGAGATATGTTTGTCCCCTTGATAACCTAAAGCTCTGCCAGTAAGTACTGCGATCATTGGGCGGATCCTTTTTCCTCCACCGCTAATGATGTAGTAGCCGAGCTGATTTATCAGAGAAACATCTGAATTCAGTTGGTAAAGAATTGCCTCATTTACCGCCGTCATATCAGTGGATGTCAGTTTTATAATAGATTCTAAATTCATGTTTTTTCGACTTTGGCTCGCCAATGAGCGCGTTATTATTAATAAAAAATTATCATGCCACAGATTTTACTCTCTTATAATTTAGATTGTACTTTAAAAATTGCTGAAATAAATATCGTGTAAAAAACTCTTTTTTTTAACGGTAGTTTGCGATCTGTACTTGTCATCGACATTAAAGTTGCGTAGAATTCGCGCCCTATGTGAATATTTTAATTGTGCGCTCAGATTATCATATTGAGAGTGCACGGAAAGCGGAGTTTATATGTACGCGGTTTTCCAAAGTGGTGGTAAACAACACCGAGTCAGCGAAGGTCAAACTATTCGTTTAGAGAAGCTCGAAGTAGCAACTGGCGAAACTATTGAGTTTGACACCGTTATGATGGTCGCTGATGGCGACAACATTCAAATTGGCGCTCCTATCATTGCGGGCGTTAAAGTTAAAGCGGAAGTGGTTGCTCACGGTCGCGGCGAGAAAGTTAAGATTGTTAAGTTCCGTCGTCGTAAACACAGCCGTAAACAACAGGGCCACCGTCAGTGGTTTACTGATGTTAAAATCACTGGTATCGCTTAAGGTTTAGGAGAGTAGTTCAATGGCACATAAAAAGGCTGGCGGCTCGACTCGTAACGGTCGTGATTCCGAAGCAAAACGTCTAGGTGTAAAACGTTTCGGTGGTGAAGCTGTATTAGCAGGTAGCATCATCGTTCGTCAACGTGGTACTAAGTTCCATGCAGGTACTAACGTTGGTTGTGGTCGTGACCACACACTGTTTGCATTAGCTGACGGAAAAGTTAAATTCGAAATTAAAGGTCCAAACAACCGTAAATTTATCAGCATCGACGCTGAATAATTACCGGTCCTTTAAATACCGAGTTAAAAGCCCTGCACAGTCTGTTGCGGGGCTTTTTATATTTAAAAAAGGCCATCTCTGGGTAATTTCGGCCATCCAGCACGTTAATGGCTATCATACGGAGTAAAATCATGAAATTTGTTGATGAGGCCAAGATCCTAATCGTCGCTGGCGATGGTGGTAATGGCTGTGTAAGCTTTCGTCGCGAAAAATATATCCCTAATGGGGGACCTGACGGTGGTGATGGTGGTGATGGTGGTGATGTCTACATGATTGCAGACGAAAACCTCAATACCCTTATCGATTATCGTTTTACTAAATCTTATCGTGCTGAACGAGGCGAAAACGGCCATAGCCGTGATTGTACTGGTAAGCGTGGTCAAGATATTACCATTAGCGTACCCGTCGGAACTCGAGTTCGTGATCTGGCAACTAATGAGATCATTGCCGACTTAACGGTTCATGGTCAAAAGCAAATGGTCGCTAAAGGCGGTTTCCATGGATTAGGTAATACACGTTTTAAATCATCAGTTAACCGAGCGCCACGTCAGCGCACAATGGGAACACCTGGTGAGGAACGTGAAGTACTGCTTGAGCTTATGCTATTAGCGGATGTTGGCATGTTAGGTATGCCAAATGCGGGTAAATCAACCTTTATTCGCGCTGTTTCAGCAGCAAAACCAAAAGTTGCTGATTATCCATTTACCACATTAGTACCTAGCTTAGGTGTTGTGCGTATGGACAATCATCAGAGCTTTGTAGTTGCAGATATTCCGGGTCTTATTGAAGGTGCCGCTGATGGTGCTGGCCTTGGGATCCAATTTTTAAAACACTTAGAACGTTGCCGAGTGTTATTGCATTTGATCGACATCGATCCTATTGATGGTTCAGATCCTGTTGAAAATGCCAGAATTATCATTTCTGAATTAGAAAAATACAGCGAAAAATTAGCACAAAAACCACGTTGGTTAGTGTTCAACAAAGTTGATCTTCTTGATCCTGAAGAAGCAAAAGAGAAAGCACAAGCTATCGTTGAAGCGCTGGGTTGGGAAGGCGATTACTATATGATCGCAGCGATCAACCAAGAGGGTGTGAAAAAACTTTGCTGGAATATCATGGAATTCCTCAATGTAACACCACGAGAGCAAGATGTGGTTGCTACTGTTGAGAGTAGCGATAAAGTTGATTTTATGTGGGATGATTACCATAAAGAACAGCTTGAAAATCCTGATTTTGAAGAAGATGACGAAGATGATTGGGATGAAGAAGATGACGAAGGTATCGAGTTTATTTATAAACGCTAATTTGTCGTTTCTTTAAATAGTAAATTAAAAGAAAATGCCTGATTTATCAGGCATTTTTTTATGATTAATTATTATTGCTAACTTATCTTACTTATAAATTAACTATGATTAGTATTTATTGAATCATCAAATTATTTATTGTTGTACATATCTTTATACAAATTAGTTTCAAAACGAACTAAATAGGCTCGACCAGCATTACGATTTTGTGTTGGCGGGGAGTAAGCAGAAACATATTGTACAAAAGCCACTTTTTGTCCATTAGCTGTTGTCATAAATCCAGCAAGGTTATAAACACCTTTTAAAGAGCCTGTTTTAGCTGATACTTTGCCATCAACACCCGCCTCATGAAATCCTCCACGATATTGCAGCGTACCGTCGTGACCTGATAGTGGCAGCATAGTAATAAAATTGAGTTCGCTCTCATGTTGTCCTATATATTGAAGTACTTGCATCATGGTAGCAGGCGCAATGAGGTTATGGCGAGAAAGGCCTGAGCCATCAACCATTATGGTATTACTTAAATCAATACCTGCTTTCTGTTTTAAAATAGCTCGAGTTGCATCTGCACCTGAGCGCCAAGTACCTGCTACACCATAATATTCACGGCCTATTGTTCTAAAAATGGTATCTGCAATCATATTGTCAGACTCTTTTAGCATGGTGGTGAGCAATTTATGCAGTGGTTTAGATTGTGTTTGAGCAAGAATGGTAACGGGGGCTTTAGCTTGGGAACGGCGTTTTACATAGCCATCAAGCTCAATATTCGCTCTTTGCAGTTCTTCTTTTAAGATTGTTCCGGCCCAATGAGCGCCATCTTGAATTGAAAACATAAGAGGGATTGCATCATCTCGTTTTGGAATACAACCTGTAATAACATAGGTATTTAAGTCGCGAACAGTGACATCTAATTCACAAAAACGGGTTCGAGTTGAACCTTTCTCATAGGTTTCAACTTCACTTAATACGGTAACGGGATAAAAAGACGCTTTGCGAACAGTTGCAATATCACCGTCTTTAGTGCCGCTTTGCAATAAAACGGAGAAGCAATTTTTATCAACAATGGCAGCTCCTGGCGGCGCACTAAAACATTGTGTCATATCGTTCCAAACCCAACCAGGCGCTTGGTCATGGCTAGAAAATGCAGAAGTATCAATAAGCAGATTACCATTAATTTTTGTGACACCTGACTGTTTTAAAATAGTCACCATACCTCTAAGCTGTTGGCGAGTTAAGGTTGGGTCACCACTGAAACGAAAGATTAAATCACCATTCAGTGTCTCTTTATTGATTTTGCCTTCGGTTTCCATTGTTGTTGTAAATTGATAATCTCCACCCAACTGTAATAAGGCTGCCAATGCGGTTACCACTTTTTGTGTACTGGCTGGAAGTGCTAATTGATTTGCATGGTAAGTGAGATTAGGCGATGGTGCGCCAACTGTTTGCGTTATCAAGCCAACTTGTGTTCCGTCAGGAAGATATTCTATGTAGTTTTCTACAGGAATAGCCTGTGTTGAAAAGCTAACGATACTTAAAGTGCAAAGTATTCGTCGTAAATTAGGGAATAAGCGCATAATTTCTCTATCCATGACTATAGCGTAATAACGTTACAGTGTTGATTGCCAAGTAGGTAATACTAAAGGGCAATGAGGGCAAAAGTAAACGTTGATGAGTGTGATTATGTCATTATCAGAAAATGTCTAGTTATCTATTTATAAATATAGATAAGGCGTGAAGCTATTCGAGTCTTGTGTTAGATTTAGTTTAAATGTGAGAGGTTAATTTCACTTCTCAATAGCACGAATCAGTTGCCAAATAGGCCTCTAATTCACTGAATTTATGTAGAGACGGGCCCAATTTCAGGTTGCCTGTGTCTTTTTTTGTCTTGAGAAGAGGAAATTTATCTTTTTCTCTGTGTTGTTAGTATAAAAAATCAGGATGATACCTATTTTTTATTAGGAATAGTATTGAGGTATTAACACATGAATCAGATCCCTATGACAGTTCTCGGTGCAGAAAGATTACGCGAAGAACTGGAATTTTTAAAAAGTGTTCGTCGTCCCGAAATTATTGCTGCTATTGCAGAAGCACGCGAGCATGGCGACTTAAAAGAGAACGCTGAATATCACGCTGCCCGAGAACAACAGGGTTTTTGTGAAGGTCGCATACAAGAAATCGAAGCTAAGTTATCGAATGCTCAGGTTATTGATGTGACAAAAGTAACTAATAATGGTCGTGTAATTTTCGGCTCAACAGTAACGTTGCTAAATGTTGATACTGAAGAAGAGCAAACTTATCGCATCGTTGGTGATGATGAGGCCAACATTAAAGAAAATTTAATCTCAGTAAACTCACCGATAGCTCGGGGACTTATTGGTAAAGAATTAGATGATGTGGTTGTTATTAACACTCCAGGTGGTCAAGTTGAGTATGAAGTTTTAGATGTAAAATATATTTAATTTGTAATTTTACGTTTCTATAGAAAACTCAGCTGTTATCCTGTGGTAATATAAAAAAAGGCCTTAAAAGGCCTTTTTTGCCATAGAGTTAGTAATGGCATTTTTATATAAAGGTATAAGTTTTATTTCGGTAGAATAATCTTGCGCTCTTGTGAAGGGCGATAAAGAACTAATATTTTTCCGATAACTTGTACATTCTGTGCACCGCTTTCGCGTACAATCGCTGCAACGATCAAGTTTTTAACATCTCGATCTTCGCCTGCGATTTTGACTTTGATAAGCTCATGGTGTGCCAGAGCGAGTTCAATTTCTGCAAGAACGCCTTCAGTTAACCCGTTGTTACCAATCATAACGACTGGATTCAGGTGATGAGCGAGCCCTTTCAGGTGTTGAATTTGTTTTTTGTTAAGAGTCATCATTAATTTTTGCTTTGTTGGGATTGAAAACGATCTATTCTAACGCCATCTCTCACTTATCACCATAAAATGTCGTTATGACGAGGTTAAATGAGTGAGATAGTAAAAATTTTGATAGCTAAGTGTATGATAGTTGGAAAACGCAATGGCCAATAAAAAACGTTCGGCAAGCTCTAGCCGCTGGTTACAAGAACATTTTAGTGATAAATATGTTCAACAAGCAAAGAAAAAAGGGTTTCGCTCTCGCGCTTGGTTTAAACTGGAAGAAATTCAGCAAAGTGACAACATTTTTAAACCGGGTATGACCGTTGTCGATTTAGGAGCTGCTCCTGGTGGGTGGTCTCAATATGTTGTACAGCAGTTAGGGAACAAAGGTCGAATCATCGCATGTGACCTTTTACCTATGGATCCTATCGTTGGAGTCGATTTCCTTCAGGGCGATTTTCGTGATGAACTTGTATTGAAGGCGTTGCTTGATAGAGTAGGTGACAACAAAGTCCAGGTTGTCATGTCTGACATGGCTCCAAACATGAGCGGAACACCCGCGGTCGATATTCCTCGATCCATGTATTTAGTAGAGTTAGCGCTTGATATGTGTCGTGATGTGCTGGCTCCCGGGGGAAGTTTTATTGTCAAAGTGTTTCAGGGAGAAGGCTTTGATGAATACCTGGGGCAAATACGCTCCCTGTTTACGAAGGTAAAAGTTCGTAAACCTGACGCTTCGCGGTCTCGTTCTCGTGAGGTATATATTGTAGCCACAGGGCGTAAACTTTAGTACCCTAAAGCTATTTGTTAACACAGTTGTAATATGAGGTTAATCCCTTGAGTGACATGGCGAAAAACCTGATCCTCTGGTTAGTCATTGCAGTCGTTTTGATGTCATTATTCCAGAGCTTCGGACCCAGCGATTCGAATAGTCGTAAGGTGGATTACTCTACCTTTATCAATGAGTTAACTAATAACCAATTACGCGAGGTCAGCATAAGTGGTTATGATATTAATGTAACTAAAACAGATAACTCAAAGTACAGCACGTATATGCCTATGCGTGATGACAACCTGCTGACCACTTTAATGAACCGTAATGTAAAAGTAACGGGTGAACCACTAGAAGGTCAAAGTCTACTGACTCAGATTTTTGTTTCTTGGTTCCCAATGCTATTACTGATTGGTCTTTGGATCTTCTTTATGCGCCAAATGCAAGGTGGTGGCGGTAAAGGTGCGATGTCTTTCGGTAAAAGTAAAGCTCGTATGCTAACGGAAGACCAAATCAAAACAACGTTTGCAGATGTTGCAGGTTGTGATGAAGCCAAAGAAGAAGTGAGTGAATTAGTTGAATATCTACGTGAACCGGGTCGATTCCAAAAATTAGGGGGTAAAATCCCTAAAGGTATCTTAATGGTAGGACCTCCTGGTACAGGTAAAACATTATTAGCAAAAGCGATAGCAGGTGAAGCTAAAGTTCCATTCTTCACTATATCTGGTTCTGATTTTGTTGAAATGTTTGTGGGTGTAGGTGCTTCGCGTGTTCGTGATATGTTTGAACAAGCGAAAAAAGCTGCACCTTGTATCATTTTTATTGATGAAATTGATGCTGTAGGTCGCCAACGTGGTGCAGGTTTAGGTGGTGGTCACGATGAACGTGAGCAAACACTAAACCAAATGCTGGTTGAAATGGATGGTTTTGAAGGTAATGAAGGTATTATCGTTATTGCGGCAACTAACCGTCCTGACGTTTTAGACCCAGCATTGTTGCGTCCAGGTCGTTTCGACCGCCAAGTTGTTGTTGGCTTACCTGATGTTCGTGGTCGTGAACAAATTCTGAAAGTCCACATGCGTCGTGTACCGTTGTCACCAGATGTTGATCCAGCGATTTTAGCGCGTGGTACTCCTGGTTTCTCTGGTGCTGATTTAGCTAACTTAGTTAATGAAGCTGCACTGTTTGCTGCCCGTGGTAATAAACGTGTTGTTTCTATGGTTGAGTTTGAGAAAGCTAAAGACAAGATCATGATGGGTGCAGAGCGTCGTTCAATGGTAATGACCGAAGAACAAAAAGCATCAACGGCTTATCATGAAGCTGGTCACGCAATTATTGGTCGTTTAGTCCCTGAACATGACCCTGTGCATAAAGTAACGATTATTCCTCGTGGGCGTGCATTAGGTGTGACATTCTTCTTACCAGAAGGTGACCAAATCAGCGCAAGCCGCCAGAAGTTAGAAAGTCAGATTTCAACTTTATATGGTGGTCGTTTAGCTGAAGAAATTATCTATGGTTCAGAACATGTTTCTACAGGTGCATCTAACGATATTAAAGTAGCGACAAACATTGCACGTAACATGGTGACACAGTGGGGCTTCTCTGAAAAATTAGGGCCATTGCTGTATGCGGAAGAAGAAGGTGAAGTCTTCTTAGGTCGTTCAGTCGCTAAAGCACAACATATGTCTGATGACACGGCACGTACAATTGATGAAGAGATTAAAGCAATTGTAGACCGTAACTATGTTCGTGCTCGTCAGATCCTGATGGACAATATCGATATTCTGCATTCAATGAAAGATGCGTTGATGGTTTATGAAACTATCGATGCACCACAAATTGATGACTTAATGAATCGTCGTGAAGTACGTCCACCTGCTGGCTGGGATGGTAATGGCAACAGTGGTTCTAACACCACAACTGCACAACCAGCTCAATCACATGTTGCGAATGAACCTAAATCGGATGGTGACACACCGTCTGATAACAATACTCACTAATCCTATTTAAGAGATAAATGAGTAAGCTGTAAAATACAAACCCCAGGCTTCTGGGGTTTTTTTATAAAGGTATCAACATAATGAAATTAATTGCCAATGATAGAGAGCTTTGTTTATCAACACCTCAAGTGATGGGTATTTTAAATGTAACCCCAGACTCTTTTTCTGATGGGGGTACTCATAACTCACTTAATGATGCACTCAATCATGCGGCAAAAATGATTGCACAAGGCGCGACGATTATTGATATTGGTGGCGAATCAACAAGACCTGGCGCAAGTGATGTAAGCATTGAAGAAGAGCTACATCGAGTGGTTCCTGTTGTTGAAGCAATAAGACAACGTTTCGATGTTTGGATTTCTGTTGATACTTCAAAAGCGCAAGTTATTACCGAATCAGCAAAAGTGGGTGCAGCTATCATTAATGATATTCGCTCATTGCAAGAACCTGGAGCATTGGAAGCTGCCGCTAAAACGGGATTACCCGTTTGCATCATGCATATGCAAGGTGACCCTAAAACAATGCAACAAGCGCCACATTATAAGAATGTGGTGATGGATGTTAGTCGTTTTCTTGAGGAAAATATCCAACGTTGTATTGATGCTGGGATTGAAAAAAATCAAATTATTCTTGATCCAGGATTCGGCTTTGGTAAAAATTTAGCGCATAATTATCAGTTATTAGCACACTTAAGTGAATTTCATCACTTTGGTTTACCCATACTCGCCGGAATGTCACGCAAATCTATGGTTGGACAACTATTAAATGTTCCACCACAAGAGCGTGTTGCTGGTAGTGTTGCTTGCGCTGTTATTGCGGCAATGCAAGGCGCACAGATTATTCGTGTACACGATGTTAAAGAGACCGTTGATGCGATGAAAGTCGTGCAAGCGACTCTTTCTGCAAAGGAAAATAATGAATGAGCGAACGTAAATACTTTGGAACAGATGGTATCCGTGGAAAAGTAGGAGATAGCCCAATTACTCCTGATTTTGTTTTAAAATTAGGCTGGGCTGCGGGTAAAGTATTAGCTCGTCATGGTTCTCGTAAAATCATTATCGGTAAAGATACACGTATTTCGGGTTATATGTTGGAATCTGCATTAGAAGCAGGTCTGGCCGCAGCGGGATTATCTGCATCATTTACAGGGCCAATGCCAACACCTGCTGTAGCTTATCTTACACGGACTTTCCGTGCTGAAGCGGGTATCGTGATTTCAGCTTCTCATAATCCTTATTATGATAATGGGATTAAATTCTTCTCTATCGATGGTACAAAACTCCCTGACGAAGTAGAAGAAGCCATTGAAGCTGAAATGGAAAAACCAATTACTTGTGTAGAGTCTGCTGAATTAGGTAGAGCCAATCGTATTGTTGATGCGGCGGGGCGTTATATTGAATTCTGTAAAGGAACGTTTCCAAGTGAAAATAACCTTAATGGGTTAAAAGTTGTTGTTGATTGTGCTCATGGTGCTACATACCACATCGCGCCGAATGTTTTTCGTGAGCTAGGTGCTGAAGTCATTACTATTGGATGCGATCCAACAGGTATTAATATTAATGATGAATGTGGTGCAACAGATGTTCGTATGCTACAAAAAAGAGTAGTGGAAGAAGGTGCTGATGTTGGCTTAGCTTTCGACGGTGATGGTGACCGAATTATTATGGTAGACCATCGAGGATTGAAGGTGGATGGCGACCAAATTCTCTATATTATTGCAAGAGAAGCGTTACGTCAGGGGCAATTGCGCGGTGGCGCAGTGGGCACACTGATGAGTAATATGGGATTAGAGATAGCACTAAAACAATTGGGTATCCCTTTTGTTCGAGCTAAAGTAGGTGACCGCTATGTTCTTGAAAAACTGCAAGAAAAAGGTTGGCGTTTAGGTGCTGAAAACTCAGGCCATATTATTTTACTTGATAAAACAACAACAGGTGATGGTATTGTTGCTGGGTTACAAGTGCTTAGTGCAATGGTACGTAATCATATGAGCCTGCATGATTTATGCAGCGGCATGAAGTTATTACCTCAAATATTGGTTAATGTTCGCTTTACGGGTAGTCATGATCCACTACAAACACCTGAAGTTCAAAGTATCGCTAAGGCAGTTGAAGAAGAGCTTGCAGGTAAAGGTCGTGTTCTATTACGTAAATCGGGCACTGAACCATTAATTCGTGTGATGGTTGAAGGCGAAAATGAAGAGCAAGTCACAGCAATGGCAAACCGTATTGCTGATGCAGTAAAACACGTTGGTTAATTGCTGTTTTTTTCTTCAATCAATCACTTTATAGAAAAATAACCTTGCTTGTCAGTTCAGCTTTGGTTAGTATTCACACCCGCTTAGTAAGGTCGTTTAGCTAGAGCGGGTGAAGCAATCGAAGGTTATCGCCGAGGCGATAAGTTCCATAGAATAGGTAACGCAAATGTATACAGCACTCATTGTTATTCTTATCATTGCAGCAACAGGGCTGGTTGGCCTGATCCTGTTACAGCAGGGTAAAGGTGCTGATATGGGCGCTTCTTTTGGTGCAGGTGCTTCCGGTACAGTATTTGGTTCAAGCGGCTCAGCTAATTTCATGACCCGTATGACCGCTGTTTTAGCAACAGTGTTTATTGTACTTTGCCTAATTTTAGGTAATTTAAGTGCCAATAAAACTGTACGTGAAGACAGTAAGTGGATGTCTATCGAGCAGACTGCAGAAGAAGCAAAGAAAGCTGAACAATCAGCCCAGCCTGTAGCGCCAGCAAAAACAGATATTCCGCAGTAATCTAAGTAAAGTTTAAAGTGAGATTGTTAGGTTTTGAGTTATAAATAACAGTCTCATTCAAGTGCCGAGGTGGTGAAATTGGTATACACGCTACCTTGAGGTGGTAGTGCCTACAAAACGGGCGTACGGGTTCAAGTCCCGTTCTCGGCACCATTATTCCAGATAACTTGCGTTTTGCTTGTTATCAGCGTAAAATTTGCCACGTTTTTCGAACGCGGGGTGGAGCAGTTTGGTAGCTCGTCGGGCTCATAACCCGAAGGTCGTCGGTTCAAATCCGGCCCCCGCAACCACTTCTAACAATACAGCACTTTTCTCATTAATCATCTTGTAAATCGATTATGATCCTGAGTGGAATGTGCCGTAAGAAGAGGTTATTCTCGAATGGCAATTTACAGGGTCCAGTTGCATAAAGCCCCGAATTTCGGGGTTTTTTGTTATCAGAGAATAGAATACTGGGCTATAGGCCCTTTTTTTATGCCTTGGGGGTGGGTTTGTCCACATTAGAGCAAAAATTAACAGCGATGGTTTCAGCACCAGTAGAAGCATTAGGCTTCGAATTTGTTGGTCTTGAGTTTATTCGTGGCCGAGAATCAACATTGCGTATCTATATTGATAGTGAAGATGGTATCACTGTTGATGATTGTGCTGATGTCAGCCACCAGGTCAGTGCTGTGTTGGATGTCGAAGATCCGATCCAAACCGTTTATAACCTTGAGATTTCATCTCCTGGTTTAGAAAGACCTTTATTCACTACAACGCATTATGAGCAATTTATCGGTGAAGAAGTCGCCGTTGTATTACGAATTGCAATGCAAAACCGCCGCAAATGGCAGGGCATTATTAAATCTGTCGCCGGCGAAATGATCACGGTTACTGTGGATGGTAAAGACGAAGTGTTCGCACTGAGCAACATCCAGAAAGCTAACCTGGTACCCCACTTTTAAGTTTTGAAGAGGCAACTAGGATGAACAAAGAGATTCTGGCTGTTGTGGAAGCGGTCTCTAACGAAAAATCTCTTCCTCGTGAAAAGATTTTTGAAGCACTGGAAACCGCACTGGCGACAGCAACTAAGAAAAAATATGAACAAGAGATTGATGTGCGTGTGTGCATTGATCGTAAAACGGGGGATTTTGATACATTCCGCCGTTGGCTTGTGGTTGAGGAAGTGACTCAGCCTACCCGCGAAATTACATTTGAAGCTGCACAATATGAAGAACCTGAAATTGAATTAGGTGGCTTCATTGAAGATCAAATTGAATCTGTTACTTTCGACCGAATCACAACACAAACGGCTAAACAAGTTATCGTACAAAAAGTACGTGAAGCTGAACGAGCAATGGTTGTTGATCAATTCCGCGAACACTTAGGCGAAATTATCACAGGTGTTGTGAAGAAAGTGAACCGTGATAACATTACCCTAGATTTAGGAAACAACGCGGAAGCCGTTATTCTACGTGAAGATATGCTTCCACGTGAAAACTTCCGTCCTGGTGACCGTCTACGTGGTGTGTTATACGATGTACGTACTGAAACACGTGGCGCACAGCTTTTCGTTACTCGTTCTCGCCCTGAAATGCTGGTTGAATTATTCCGCATTGAAGTGCCAGAAATTGGCGAAGAAATCATTGAGATTAAAGCAGCCGCTCGTGATCCAGGATCTCGTGCCAAAATCGCAGTAAAAACCAACGATAAACGTATCGACCCAGTCGGTGCATGTGTTGGTATGCGTGGTGCGCGTGTACAAGCTGTTTCCAGTGAACTGGGCGGCGAACGAATTGACATTGTTCTGTGGGATGATAATCCTGCACAATTCGTTATTAACGCAATGGCTCCGGCAGATGTTGCTTCTATTGTTGTCGATGAAGACAAATGCACAATGGATGTGGCAGTTGAAAGTAGTAATTTAGCTCAAGCGATAGGCCGTAACGGTCAAAACGTTCGTCTTGCTGCTCAATTACTGAAAAAACATCGCGGTGATGACAAGTGGGAATTAAACGTCATGACTGCTGATGACCTGAATGCTAAGCATCAGGCGGAAGCAAACGCAGCCATTGAAATATTTACTAAGCATCTCGACATTGATGAAGACTTCGCAACCGTCTTGGTTGAAGAAGGTTTCTCTACCCTTGAAGAGTTAGTTTATGTGCCAATTGACGAATTGTTAGCAATAGATGGTTTAGATGAAGAAACTATCGAAGCTCTACGTGAAAGAGCCAAAGCTGCATTAACGACAATTGAATTAGCTCAAAAAGAAAGCCTAGGCGATAACCAGCCAGCTGAGGACTTATTAGCCCTTGAAGGCTTGGAGCGCTCTTTAGCATTTGATCTAGCTGCCCGTGGTATCTGCACACTGGAAGATCTTGCCGAACAGGGTATCGACGACCTAACTGATATTGAAGGTTTAAATAGTGAGCGCGCAGGCGAACTCATTATGGCCGCACGTAATATCTGCTGGTTTGGGAATGATGCATAATAACTGAGCAGGAAGGAACAGAATGACAGATGAAACAGTAAAATCACTGGCAGAAGAAATTCAGACACCGGTTGAACGTTTGGTACAGCAGTTTGCTGATGCCGGTATTAAGAAGACCGTCTCTGATTCTGTCTCCCAAAAAGAGAAAGAGACCTTGCTGGCTTGGTTGAACCGTGATACAGACGTATCAACTGGCCAGCCAAGTAAATTGACACTGCAACGTAAAGTTCGTAGTACGTTAAGTGTTCCTGGTACAGGTGGCAAAAGTAAATCAGTAGCCATCGAAGTCCGCAAAAAACGCACTTATGTGAACCGTGATGTAATTGAAAAATCACAAGCGGAAGAGCAGGCGCTGCGTGAAGCGGAAGAAAAGGCGCATCGCGAAGTAGAAGAGAAAGCACAGCGCGAAGCACAAGAAAAAGCACAGCGCGCAGCTGAAGAAAAAGCAAAACGTGAAGCACAAGAGGCCAAGAAACAGGCCGAAGAAAAAGCGAAACGTGAAGCTGAAGAAGCAAAACGTGAAGCAGCGGAATTAGCTAAGCGCGAAGCAGCGGAAAAAAATAAAGTGAAACAAAACGATAAACCAAAAGCTGATGTAGCAGATCAGGATAAAGCACGTCGCAATGCTGAACTGGCTGAACTGAAACGTAAAACAGAAGAAGCACAGCGCCTTAAAGTTGAAGAAGAGACGCGCGCTGCAGCAGAAAAAGCACGCCGCTTAGCTGAAGAAAACGCTGAAAAATGGACTGCTGAACCTAAAGCTCCTGAAACAGAAAGCGCGGACTATCATGTAACTACATCTCGTTATGCTCGTGATGCAGAAGATGAAAGCGATGCAGAAGTAGAAGGTGATCGCCGTCGCGGTCGTACTGCTAAAGCACCTCGTGCTAAGAAAAATAACCGCCACTCTGAAAAAGCTGATCGTGAAGAAGCACGTGCAGCGGGTCGTTCTAACAAGAAAGGCAAACGTAAGAGCAGCACTTTACAGCAAGGCTTTAACAAACCTGCTGTTGCAGTCAACCGTGATGTTATCATCGGTGAAACCATTTCGGTTGCTGAACTAGCAAACAAAATGGCTGTAAAAGGTTCTGAAGTTATTAAAACCATGATGAAAATGGGCGCAATGGCAACCATTAATCAGGTTTTAGACCAAGAAACGGCACAGCTAGTTGCTGAAGAAATGGGTCATAAAGTTATTTTACGTCGTGAAAACGAGTTAGAAGAACAAGTTATGAATGACCGTGATACTGGTGAAGAAAGCGAGGTTTCTCGTGCGCCAGTTGTTACTATCATGGGTCACGTTGACCACGGTAAAACATCATTACTTGACTATATTCGTTCAACGAAAGTTGCATCAGGCGAAGCGGGTGGTATTACTCAGCACATTGGTGCTTACCACGTTAAGACTGATAAAGGCGAAATTACGTTCCTTGATACCCCAGGTCACGCCGCGTTTACTTCAATGCGTGCTCGTGGTGCTCAGGTAACAGATATCGTTGTTCTCGTTGTTGCTGCGGATGATGGCGTAATGCCTCAAACTATCGAAGCAATTCAGCATGCTAAAGCGGCTAACGTACCTGTTGTTGTGGCTGTGAATAAAATCGATAAACACGAAGCAGACCCAGATCGCGTTAAAACTGAGCTATCTCAATATGGCATTTTGTCAGAAGATTGGGGTGGTGAGACTCAGTTTATGCATGTATCTGCAAAACAAGGCCTTGGTATCGATGAATTACTGGATGCAATCTTATTGCAAGCGGAAGTTCTTGAACTGAAAGCAGTGAAAGAAGGCATGGCAAGTGGTGTTGTTATTGAATCTTACCTTGATAAAGGTCGTGGTCCAGTTGCAACTATTCTTGTGCGTGAAGGTACACTGAATAAAGGTGATATCGTTCTGTGTGGCTTTGAATACGGTCGTATTCGCGCAATGCGTAACGAGCTAGGCCAAGAAGTTCAGTCTGCAGGCCCTTCAATGCCAGTTGAGATCTTAGGTCTGTCTAATGTTCCTTCTGCTGGTGATGAAGCGACAGTTGTTCGTGACGAGAAGAAAGCGCGTGAAGTTGCACTGTATCGTCAAGGCAAATTCCGTGAAGTGAAACTTGCTCGTCAACAGAAATCTAAACTGGAAAACATGTTTGCTAACATGGAAGAAGGTAAAGTTTCTGAACTGAACATCGTACTGAAAACTGACGTTCAAGGTACTTGTGAAGCAATTACTGATGCATTAGTTAAACTGTCTACCGATGAAGTGAAACTGAGAATCATTGGTTCTGGTGTCGGTGGTATCACTGAAACAGATGCAACTTTAGCTGCAGCTTCTGAAGCAATTATTCTTGGCTTTAACGTGCGTGCAGATGCATCAGCGCGTCGTATCATTGAACAAGAAAGTGTTGATTTACGTTACTACTCCGTTATCTATAGCCTGATTGATGAAATCAAACTGGCCATGAGCGGTATGTTAGCACCGGAATACAAACAAGAAATCATGGGTCTTGCAGAAGTCCGTGATGTGTTTAAATCACCTAAATTCGGCGCAGTTGCAGGCTGTATGGTGGTTGAAGGTAACATCAAACGTAACAACCCAATCCGTGTTCTACGTGATAACGTGGTTATCTACGAAGGCGAGCTTGAGTCATTACGTCGCTTTAAAGATGACGTTAACGAAGTTCGTAATGGTATGGAATGTGGTATCGGTGTGAAAAACTACAACGATGTCCGTGTTGGCGACATGATTGAAGTGTTCCAAGTTATCGAAATCAAACGTTCTATTGCTTAATTTAGTACGTCTTGCTTTAAAAGGGAGCTTAATAGCTCCCTTCTTATTCCCTTCTTTGCTCTGTTTATCCTCGCTTATTTTTCTCCTTTATTTTTCAATATAACCGAAATAGATTGGCTTTCAGTAATTTATGAAAGCAAGAGAACAGGGTAAAATAGCAACGAAGAAAAATGTTTATTTCTAAAGTGTATATGAGCAGAAAGCAGTCGTAAGACGCCACATCATGTATACTCTTTAGAAGTTATCTATTTTTGAATCAGAATCAATAGTGGCAATCAGAGAAAATGCTGCATTGCCAGGGAGAGATAAAATGGCAAGAGATTTTAGCCGTGCTCAACGTGTTTCTCAGGAAATGCAAAAAGAAATCGCAATCATCTTACAGCGTGAAGTCAAAGATCCTCGTATTGGAATGGCTACTGTATCAGGTGTTGAAATTTCACGTGATTTGGCTTACGCCAAAGTTTTCGTGACTTTCTTTAATCTATCTGGTGGTGAAGAAAGCGAAGAAGAAATGGTTGCTAATGGCTTAAAAGCATTAAATGAAGCTGCGGGTTTTATTCGTTCATTACTGGGTAAAGCGATGCGCTTACGTGTTGTGCCTGAGCTGACATTTTCTTATGACAACTCATTAGTTGAAGGTATGCGTATGTCTAACCTTGTAACTAATGTGGTTAAGGATGATGAAAAACGTCGTCATAAAGAGGAAGAGTAATGGCGCGTCGTCGTAAGGGGCGTGAGATTAACGGTGTCTTGTTACTCGATAAACCCCAAGATATTTCCTCTAACGATGCGCTCCAAAAAGTCCGCCGTATGTTCAATGCAAGTAAAGCAGGACATACGGGGGCACTGGATCCTTTAGCAACAGGAATGCTACCTATTTGCTTAGGTGAAGCAACTAAATTTTCTCAGTTTTTGTTGGATTCAGATAAGCGTTACCGTGTTATTGCGCGTTTAGGGCAACGAACGGATACTTCTGATGCACATGGCGAAATTATCCAAGAACGTCCAATTGAGTTCACACAACAAGCATTGGATATTGCATTAGATAGCTTTCGGGGCGAAACGTTACAAGTGCCTTCAATGTACTCTGCATTAAAACATCAAGGTAAACCCTTGTATGAGTATGCAAGACAAGGCATTGAAATTGAACGTGAAGCGCGACCTATTACTGTTTATGAACTACAATTTATACGTTGGGAAAATGACGAGTTAGAGCTTGAAATTCACTGCTCTAAAGGAACTTATATTCGTACGATAATCGATGATCTTGGTGAGAAATTACAGTGTGGAGCACATGTTATTTTTTTACGTCGATTAGAAGTTGCTGATTATCCTAAAGAACGTATGGTAACACTTGAGCAATTGAGAGAATTGATTGAAGAAGCACAATCAATGGAAGACGAGCCGTTCTCTCGACTTGATGCGTTATTATTACCAATGGATACCGCTGTTGCTCATTTCCCAGTTGTTAACTTATCCACGGTTATTGCGGGATACTTAAAATTAGGTCAACCTGTTAGAGTTAACCATGATATTGCTGAAGGTGAATTACTTAGAGTCACTGAAGGTGATGAAGAAAAATTTATTGGTTTAG
Organism: Proteus hauseri; assembly: GCF_004116975.1. Lineage (NCBI taxonomy): Bacteria > Pseudomonadati > Pseudomonadota > Gammaproteobacteria > Enterobacterales > Morganellaceae > Proteus > Proteus hauseri. Next base: position 1,864,250 of record NZ_CP026364.1, read on the forward strand.
CTATTATCAGAGATGGACTGGTTGCACCTAAAAGAGTGGTTGTTGAATACAACACAACTGATAACACTTAATAGCAATTCTTGCGCAAACTGTGTTTGCAGCGTAGAATAATGCGGCTATCTGTTTAGGTGGCTGAGTTGGGTAGCTGAATTAGAGATTGGCTATCTAAATATTTTATATCATTTTGGAGTTTATTATGTCTCTAAGTACTGAAGCGAAAGCAAAAATCGTTGCTGAATTCGGTCGTGGTCTTAACGATACCGGCTCTAGCGAAGTTCAGATTGCACTGCTGACAGCAGAAATCAACCACCTGCAAGGTCACTTTTCAGAGCATAAAAAAGATCACCACAGCCGTCGTGGTCTGCTGCGTAAAGTTTCTAGCCGTCGTAATCTGCTGGACTACCTGAAACGTAAAGATGTTGCTCGTTATTCTGCACTGATCGAACGTTTAGGTCTGCGCCGCTAATTAAGCGAGTTTCAGTGGAAAGGGGCCTGTTGGCCCCTTTTCTACTAGAACGTGCTATTTTTAATACTAGTCGTTATGTTTTAATGTGGTGATTGTTATTTAGATTCTCTAGTTACGACAATTCGCGCGGCTAATGAAAATATTTTAATACAATGTGGAAAATATTTTCATTAGTCGCGAGGGGACGTAGCGGAGAAAAAATCATTCATCGTCGCTAAACATGTGGCGACAATAAGATAAAGGATATTATTTTGCTGAATCCTACAGTTCGTAAATTTCAATACGGTCAACATACCGTAACGCTTGAAACGGGCATGATGGCTCGTCAAGCAACGGCAGCTGTAATGGTAGACATGGACGGCACCGCTGTTTTTGTTACTGTTGTTGCCAAGAAAAAAGTTAAAGCGGGTCAAGATTTCTTCCCATTAACGGTTAACTATCAAGAGCGTTCATACGCTGCTGGCCGTATCCCAGGTAGCTTCTTCCGTCGTGAAGGTCGTCCTGGTGAAGGCGAAACGTTAATTGCACGTTTAATTGACCGTCCTTTACGCCCATTATTTCCAGAAGGCTTCTTAAACGAAGTTCAAATCGTTGCTACTGTTGTTTCTGTTAACCCACAAGTTAACCCAGATATCGTTGCAATGATTGGTGCTTCTGCGGTTTTAGCACTGTCAGGTGTGCCATTTAATGGCCCTATTGGTGGTGCACGTGTTGGCTTTATCGATGGCCAATATGTTCTGAACCCAACTGTTGATGAGCTGAAAGTCAGTAAATTAGACTTAGTGGTTGCAGGTACTGCGGGTGCGGTACTAATGGTAGAATCAGAAGCTGATTTATTATCAGAAGAAGAAATGTTAGGTGCGGTAGTATTTGGTCATGATCAACAACAAGTTGTGATTGAAAATATTAATGCATTAGTTGCAGAAGTGGGTAAAGAGAAATGGGACTGGGCACCAGAAACCGTTAATCAACCTTTACATGACCGTATTGCACAAATTGCTCAAGCACGTATTGGTGATGCTTACCGTATTACTGAAAAACAAGAACGTTATGAGCAAATCGATGCTATCCGCGATGAAGTAGTAACGACTTTATTAGCTGAAGACGAAACATTAGACGAAGGCGAAATCAATGATATTTTCTCTAGCTTAGAGAAAAACATTGTTCGCGCTCGTGTATTAGCTGGCGAGCCACGTATTGATGGTCGCGAAAAAGACATGGTACGTGCGTTAGATATTCGCACTGGTTTATTACCACGTACTCATGGTTCAGCACTATTTACTCGTGGTGAAACTCAGGCGCTGGTTACTGCTACATTAGGTACAACGCGTGATGCTCAAAATATCGATGATATTATGGGTGAACACACAGATTCATTCTTACTGCACTATAATTTCCCTCCATACTCAGTTGGTGAAACAGGTATGATGGGTTCACCAAAACGTCGTGAAATCGGTCATGGCCGTTTAGCGAAACGTGGTGTATTAGCAGTAATGCCAACACTTGAAGAATTCCCATATACCGTTCGTGTGGTTTCAGAAATCACAGAATCAAATGGTTCATCTTCAATGGCTTCTGTTTGTGGTGCTTCTTTAGCACTGATGGACGCAGGTGTACCAATTAAAGAATCTGTTGCAGGTATTGCGATGGGTCTTGTTAAAGAAGGCGAAAACTTCGTTGTTCTTTCAGATATTCTTGGTGATGAAGACCATTTAGGCGATATGGACTTTAAAGTTGCGGGTAGCCGTAACGGTGTCAGCGCATTACAAATGGATATCAAAATCGAAGGTATCACTCGCGAAATTATGCAAGTTGCGCTAAACCAAGCGAAAAGCGCTCGCCTACATATTTTAGGTGTTATGGAAGAAGCCATTAGCCAACCTCGTGCTGATATTTCTGAGTTTGCACCACGCATTCATACCATCAAGATCAGTCCAGACAAGATCAAAGACGTTATCGGTAAAGGTGGTTCTGTTATTCGTGCGTTAACCGAAGAAACAGGTACAACTATCGAAATCGAAGATGACGGTACTGTGAAAATTGCTGCAACTAGCGGTGACCAAGCGAAACTGGCAATTGCTCGTATCGAAGAAATCACTGCGGAAGTAGAAGTAAATCGTATCTATAATGGTAAAGTAACCCGTATTGTTGACTTCGGTGCATTCGTTGCTATCGGTGGCGGCAAAGAAGGTTTGGTTCATATTTCTCAAATCGCAGATAAGCGTGTTGAGAAAGTCAGTGATTATTTAACAATGGGACAAGAAGTTCCTGTTAAAGTACTGGAAATTGACCGTCAAGGCCGCATTCGCTTGAGCATGAAAGAAGCACAAGCAAATCAGCAGGAAGCAACAGAAACTTCATCTGAAGAATCTGCTAATTAATGATATTCTACTACCGGTATCTAGACATAGGTATCGGTAGGGATTTATTATTACTGACAAATAGGACGTCATTGAATGCTTTTTGTTGAAAGAGTCTGACTTTGGGAGTTGGAAATGAAAACATTTCTGCGCGGTTGTTCTATTGCTGCTTTCGTCTTTATTTCAGGATGCAGCACTAGCCCAGAATGGCGTCAGAATGCAGTTTTTGCTACTCCACTACAGCCTTCTTTACAACAAGAAGTGATATTGGCTCGTATAGAACAGATCCTTGCGAGCCGCTCATTAACCGAAGATGAATACGCACAGCTTTTATATGAGCGTGGTGTGCTGTATGATAGTCTCGGTTTAAGAGCACTAGCGCGTAATGATTTTTCAATGGCGCTATCAATGAGACCCGATATGCTAGAAATATTTAATTTTCTAGGTATCTATTTTACGCAAGCAGCAAATTATGATGCTGCATACGAAGCGTTTGATTCTGTTTTAGAGCTTGATCCAACTTACAATAATGCGCGTTTTAATCGTGGTATCGCTTTATACTACGGTGGCCGATTGAAATTGGCGCAGGATGATCTGCAGGCGTTTTATCAGGTCGATCCAAATGACCCCATTCGCTCGCTTTGGTTATATCTTGTTGAAAAAGAGATAAACACTGATTCAGCTAAACAACAGCTGAAACAGCGATACCAGCAGGCGAATAAAACGGGGCAATGGGGATGGAATATAGTTGAATTTTACTTAGGTGATATCAATGAAAAAACATTGATGGCAAAACTAGGTGAAGTTTCAACCGATAACACTTCGCTCGCTGAGCATCTCAGTGAAACTAACTTCTATTTAGGTAAGTATTACCTAAGTCTGGGGGACATGGATAGCGCACAAGCGTTATTCAAGCTGACGGTTGCCAACAACGCACATAACTTTGTTGAGCACCGCTATGCATTGTTGGAATTAGCGCTGTTAGGCCAACAAGAAGACCTAGCGGAATCGGACCAGCAATAGCTGACGAACATTTCTCTGATCAGTTTGAAAGCCATCATCTATGAAGGATGAGGGCTTGTTTGTTCGTTTAATAATATAATTTGAGCCAGTTCACATTTTAGATGATAAAGACCGACAAACCATGCGGTATGTTATGTCAACTGGCTGCCATAATGAATGAGGCACAGTGACAATGACTACTGAAACCGATATGACTTTTGCTGATCTAGGTTTATCAGCACCTATTTTGACTGCACTGAATGACTTAGGCTATGAAAAGCCTTCTCCAATTCAGCAACAATGTATTCCTTCTCTTTTAAACGGCAATGACGTTTTAGGTATGGCACAGACCGGTAGTGGTAAAACCGCTGCATTTAGCCTGCCACTATTACACAATCTTGATGAATCATTAAAAGCACCACAAATTTTAGTATTAGCACCAACCCGTGAACTTGCAGTACAGGTTGCTGAAGCTATTGAAGATTTCGCTAAACATTTACCAAAAGTGAATGTTGTTGCACTTTATGGTGGTCAACGTTATGACGTGCAATTACGTGCATTACGCCAAGGGCCACAAGTTGTTGTTGGTACTCCAGGACGTCTGTTAGACCACTTAAATCGTGGCACTTTAGATTTATCCAAACTGAAAGGTTTAGTACTGGATGAAGCTGATGAAATGTTACGCATGGGCTTTATCGAAGATGTTGAAAATATCTTAAGTAAAATCCCAGCAGAACACCAAACAGCACTGTTCTCTGCAACAATGCCAGAAGCAATTCGTCGTATTACACGCCGTTTTATGAATGATCCTAAAGAAGTTCGCATTCAAAGCAGCGTAACAACTCGTCCAGATATCAGCCAAAGCTATTGGATGACATTTGGCGCACGTAAAAATGAAGCGCTAATTCGTTTCCTTGAAGCGGAAGATTTTGATGCAGCAATTATTTTCGTTCGTACTAAAAACGCAACATTAGAAGTTGCTGAAGCGTTAGAGCGTAACGGTTATAACAGTGCGGCATTAAATGGCGACATGAACCAATCATTACGTGAACAAACATTAGAGCGTTTGAAAAATGGTCGTTTAGATATCTTGATCGCAACAGATGTTGCTGCTCGTGGTCTTGACGTTGACCGTATTAGCCTTGTTGTGAACTATGATATCCCTATGGATTCAGAATCTTATGTTCACCGTATTGGTCGTACTGGTCGTGCGGGTCGTGCGGGTCGTGCAATTTTATTTGTTGATAACCGTGAACGCCGTTTACTGCGTAATATCGAACGCACAATGAAGATGACAATCCCTGAAGTTGAACTGCCAAATGCAGAGCTCATCAGCCAACGCCGTCAAGAAAAATTTGCACAACAAATTACTCAACAATTAGAAACAAGCAATCTGGATCAGTACCGTGCTCTGTTACCAAAATTAGCGCCAGCGGGTGAAGAAGCGTTAGATATGGAAACATTAGCCGCTGTATTACTGAAAATGGCACAAGGTGAGCGCGCGCTTATTCTTCCACCAGATCCAGTTCGTCGCCCACGCCGCGAATTTAATGATCGTGATGATCGTCGTGGTGATGATCGTCGTCGTGGTGATAACGACCGTGAGCGTTCACCTCGTCGCGAACGTCGCGAAGCAGGTGAAATGGATTTATACCGCATTGAAGTAGGTCGCGATGACGGTGTTGAAGTTCGTCATATCGTTGGTGCAATTGCTAACGAAGGTGATATCAGCAGCCGTTATATTGGTAATATCAAATTATTTGGTTCTCACTCAACTATCGAGTTACCAAAAGGTATGCCAACAGACTTATTAAGTCACTTTACTCGCACGCGTATCATGAACAAACCACTGAATATGCAATTAGTGGGTGATGCACAACCTTACCGCGAACGTCGTGGTGGTGGCAGCAGCAATAGCGGCAGCCGTCGTGAAGGTCAGCCACAAGGTGGTCGTCGTTTTAGCAGTAATGCTGAACAACCACAACGTCGTGGTAATGCTGATCGTGCTAACAGCAGTGAACGCAGCAGTAGTGAACGTGGTGGTGAGCGTGGAAACTTCCGTAGCCGTAGCAACGAAGGTACTCCTCGTCGTCGTAGCAGCTCTCATAACCAATAAGAGAGAAGGCTATTAATTCAGTTTTAATCTGAATTAGTGATGAAAATAAAAACCAGTCTGTGAAAATGGACTGGTTTTTTTATGCCTATTTGGATGATACAAAAGGAGTATAACGAACTGTATTTATCAATATGAGGAATAAGGAAATCAATGCCATGGAATCAAACCAATCAATTAGAATTACGTTGTATTGAGTTAGATACTGAAACTCAAAATTATTATTTTAATTTTTATATTGATGGAAAAGCATTAGATGAATGGCTTGGTTTTAATAAACAAACTGATTGGCGTTTTTTAAATTTTGATTTTGATATTTTTGTTGTAGATAAAACTCTGTTTCCTGATTATGACCATCGCCAAATTATTGGCAATAAAATAGACCAATATCTAGGCATAAAACCGATCTTTACCCAATTAGAAGATAACCGATTGGTACTTTATCGTTGCCATTGTGGTTGTGATTATTGTTCTGTTATTTCCTGTGATTTAGAAATTAATGATGAATATGTGAAATGGTGTAATATTGCTTATGATGATGGTTTAGATAGCGAAGATGAATTAGAGCTTGATAAGCATGGTATTAGAACGATTAAACAACTTATTTTTACTCGACAGCAATATCAACAAGTCTTTAATGAGTATTTAGAAAAATATTTATAATTATTTAAATACCCATTTACTTCATTATTAAGCTTTATTAATTAACTCAAATTAATGCTCACACGCTCAAGCGCAGCCTGAATGGCTTTAATAGCTATACCTTAAATAAATCGGTTCCATCCTATTTTTATATCCTTTTATTTTTTCATTACTATTTAATTAACTTAAACCTATCGCTTCTTTTAACGGTTTTAAATAACGTCGGCTGACAGGAATTTTACTATTATTATGCAATATTAATTCGGCTTGGCCGCTATCGCCAAAAATAATTTCGTTCACGTAGTCCATATTTACCAAATATTGACGATGGCAACGTACAAGCTGTGTACGCATTTCTAATGTACGTAATGTCAGCTCGGTAAAGCCTTCTTGCCCTTGACTATTGGTAACATAAACACCACTAAGTCTTGATGTCGCAAATACTGCGTCATCTATTGGCATTAGCCAAATACGGCTATGTCCGGTACAAGGAATACATTTTAAACGCTCTTCTGGTGGCGTTAATAAATCGATATTTTGTTTATTTCCTTGGCGTAGACGGTTCAGTGTCTTACTTAAACGTTCTTGCTCTAGTGGCTTAAGTAAATAATCAAATGCATGTTCTTCAAATGCCTGAATAGCGTATTCTTCAAAAGCAGTCAAAAAAACGATATAAGGTCGATGCTCAGGATCAAGCATTGTTACCATTTCAAGCCCTGTAATACGAGGCATTTGAATATCAACAAAGACGACATCGGGTTTTTTACGATGTATTTCGCCAATAGCTTCAATGGCGTTGCTGCATTCCCCTACGATATGAATATCTTTTTCTACTTCAAGTAAGCAACGTAAATTTTCACGAGCTAATGGCTCATCATCAACAATTAATATATTCATTATTATGCTGTGTTATCCATACTTTTCTCTAAAGGTAAGCAGATTTTGACCTTAGTAAATTCGTCAGGTTGATAATCAACAACAACGCCATAAAGGTCGCCATAGCGCAGCTTTAATCTTTTATCCACCAGCCTCATACCTAGTCCTAACTCATGAGAAGGACACTGAGGGCGATAAAGACCCGCATTATCACAAATTTCGATAATGATTAAATGACACTCTTGATAAGCATGGATTGTAACCTTTCCCGTTTCTAATAACTGTGATGTTCCATGTTTTATTGCATTTTCAACCATAGGCTGAAGTGAAAATGCTGGAAGCCGTGCATTTTGCAGGTTTTCTGGAATATGGATGTCTATTTGTAATCTTTCTTGAAAACGAGCTTTTTCAATTTGCAAATAAGCATTTACGTGATCGATTTCATCACTGAGTGTGACTATGGCTTCAGGGCGCTTTAAGTTTTTACGAAAGAATGTAGATAAAAATTGGACTAATTGTTTTGCTTGTTCACCATCACGCCTAATAACAGCTTGTAATGTATTTAATGCATTAAAAAGAAAATGTGGATTAACTTGTGCGTGTAATAATTTAATTTCAGATTCTAATAGCGATTGTTTATTACGTTCATATTGTCCAGCAAGAATTTGTGCAGATAATAAACTTGCTATACCTTCACCTAATGTTCTATTAATTGAGCTAAATAAACGATTTTTCGCCTCATAAAGCTTAATTGTGCCTATAACTTGATTATTTTCGCCTCTTAGTGGGATAACTAAGGTTGAGCCTAATTTACAATTAGAAGAAATCGTACAGCGATAAGGCGTTTCATTACCATCAGCATAAACAACTTCATTATTATTAATGGCTTGTTTAGACTGTTTTGATGAAATAGGTGTACCAGGTAAGTGATGATCGGCGCCTACACCAATAAATGCGAGTAACTTTTCTCTGTCAGTAATAGCAACGGCACTCACTCTAAGCTCTTGATAAATAACTTTTGCTACCCGGGTACTATTATCTTGGTTAAATCCTTTACGTAAAATACCCTCAGTACATACAGCTATTTTTAAAGCTTGAGTAGAAAAGGCACTAGTATATTTTTCGAAAATAGCCCGCCTATCTTGCAATATCCGGATAAACATCGCTGCGCCGATAGTGTTTGCTACAATCATAGGTGCCGCAATATCTTTAACTAGGGCAAGAGCTTCATTGAAAGGGCGAGCGAGTAATAAAATAATACTCATTTGTACCACTTCAGCGACAAAGGTGACAGATGCCGCTGTCCAAGGGTTAAAAATGCGATGCATTTGCCCTTGTTTAACGTAATGGCGATGAACTAAACCACCAATGAGGCCTTCTGCAACGGTGGAAACCATACAGCTAAATGCGGTCATACCACCAAGAGAATAGCGATGTAATCCACCTGTAAAACCGACAAGGACGCCAACATAAGGGCCACCCAATAGGCCTCCTAATACAGAACCTATGGCTCGAGTATTGGCAATGGAATCATTAATATGAAGCCCAAAATAGGTGCCCATAATGCAGAAAATAGAGAAGATGACATAACACATTAACTTATGAGGAAGTTTTATTGTAACCTGTAAAAGTGGCGTAAAAAGAGGTGTTTTGCTTAAAAACCAAGCAATTATTAGATAAACGCACATTTGCTGTAATAACAGCAAAACAAGGTTAAATTCATACATTAGTGTGGTGCACCATTCTTTTTTTATTTAATAAAACGCGATAGTTAATTGCGTGATAAATTTTGATATAAGAATAACTTAATCGAACTATCAAATAAAATATTCCTCTACATCAGTGATCTAGCGCACAAAATTCTTAAAAGGATTTGATGTTTTTGTGTAATATAACTTGTCAGTGAGTGTTCTGCTTCACTATTAAGGTTTAATCGTTATATGAAAAAAAGTGCAATTTATCTGATTTTACTAATGCTGATATTAATCGCATTAGCCATACTTTTCCGCGCGCATAATCAATATTTATTGCTGCAAGGAGAAGTTGACGCACCTGAAGTTATTGTTGCGTCTAAAGCAAAAGGTCGCGTTATTGAGCGTCATATTGAGCGTGGTGATGATGTAAAAGCTGGGCAATTAATGATTACATTAGAAAGCCCTGAACTTAATGCACAAGTTGCTGCGCTTGAAGCGGCTAAAGCACAGGCTCAAGCTCAATTAGATTTATCACTCCACGGTACAAGAGAAGAGAGCATTCGTAATTTAACCGCTGTTTTATCTCAAGCCAGCGTTGAGGCTGCTAATGCAGCAAGAGACTTTCAACGTATTAGTGCTGTTGCCAATAAAGGTTATGTTTCTGCTACAGAGTTAGATAATGCTCGACGCAGTAGAGATGTAGCGAATCAGCGAGTTCGCGCTGCACAAGCTGATCTTGATGAAGCTAAAAATGGTGATCGTATTGAGTTACGTAATAAATATACGGCAGCATTAGATCAAGCAGAACAACAATTGATTGAATTGAAGATCCAGCAAGAAGATCTACAAGTTAAAGCACCAGTTGATGGTGAAGTTGGCCCAATTCCTGCTGAGATTGGTGAACTTTTCAATGCAAATAGCCCATTAGCAACGCTGATTCGTATTCCTGAAGCTTATTTTGTTTATAACCTAAGAGAAGATATCTTGGCTGATATCCGCAAAGGTGATCGCATTACAGTGGTGGTTCCTGCATTAGGTGATAAAGAAATTGAGGCGCAAGTACGATATATCGCTCCAATGGGTGATTACGCTACGAAAAGAGCAACGCGTGCAACGGGTGATTTTGACCTTAAAACTTTTGAAGTTCGACTTTATCCTACAACACAAATTGAAGGGCTGCGTCCGGGTATGAGCGCATTATGGCGCTGGGATAAATAAGGACGAATAATGAGAGTAAAGGCAGCTTGGCGAGGATTTAATAGCGCGTTTTCGCGAGAAACTCATATGGCAGTTCGTAGCCCCGTTTTCCACTGGCTTAGTTGGCTGTTTCCATTGATGTTGTTTACGTTAATAAGCGCTAACTTTTCTGAAGGCACATTGCTGAATTTACCAGTATCTGTAATTAATAACGATAATAGTCCGTTATCAAGAACACTTATTCGTAACTTAAATGCAGGCTCTCATGCGCAATTAAATACCTTGGATGGGAATCCACGCACAGCAATGGAAAGATTAGGTAGTGCGCAAGATTACGCTATTCTTACTATTCCTCGCCATTTTCAAAATTGGGTACTTGCTGGAAAACAGCCCACAGTACGTATGTATTATAATGGCTTATATTATGCCGCAGGCAGTTACGCCATACAGGATTTCAGTGGGTTAATAGCCGAATTAAATGCACAATATCGCACGGTATTAGCACAAGAAATGCATAAACCTGTGCCGCCTTTAGCCAAAGTGACTCTCTCTTATGACAGCCTCTTTAATGCAAGTGGTAGTTATATCTATTATCAACAATTTGCTGCAACGATTCATATGCTTCAGCTATTTGTCGTGACATGTACTATCTATTCTCTGTCACGAGGCAATATGCTACTCAATATTAAACCATTCACTTTTGCTTTAATTGGTAAATTATCTCCTTATACGTTGTTTTTTCTCACTCTATTAATTGTTGAGTTAGCGGCGTTGGTACACTTTTCAGGTGCAAAAGTTAACGGTAATCCGTTGTATATGGTGTTAGTGGGGTTCTTTTATATTATAGCTGCACAGAGTGTGGGGTTACTGCTCTTTGCATTTACCAGCAGCGCCATTGCTGCTTACAGTATGATAGGTATGCTCGTGAGTATTGCTTTGGCGTTTTCAGGTATGGCCGTACCTGAACTTTCTATGATTTTACCGGCGCGGATCATTTCTAATTTAGAGCCTTTAACACACGCATTAAATGCGATGTTTGATATTTTCTTAAGAGAGGTATCGCTACAAGGTATTATCTATGTGTGCTTGTTATTGCTGATTTATCCTGTGGCTATTGCACTCCTGATCCGTAAACGTATTTTTAAACGATTGAAATTACAGGTAGGTGTTGCATGATGCAGATGTATTTTCAAACGTTTAAACGTGTCTTATTGTCAATGCTAGAAAAGCCAATGTGGATGTTGTTGATTGTATCCCTTTGTGTGATGAGTCTAGTTTATGCAAAACCAGTGTTGTGGGAGCTTCCGGTTGCGGTAATTAATCAAGATCATAGTCCTGCTAGTTATTCACTGATTCGTTCATTAAATGCTACACCCAAACTGAGTGTGAAAAATTACGATAATCTCGAGGAAGCTCGTCACGATATGATTATGCGTGAGCTATTTGCCATTATTATTGTCCCCACCAATTTTGAAAAAAAATTACTCAATGGCAAAGATGTCACTGTTCCTGTATTTGGTGATGCCACTAACCGTTTAGCCAGTGGACAAATTCAACAAGAGCTAATGCTTGCCTATCAACAGTTATTAGATTCTTACAATAATCGTATTTTACAGAACGCAGGTTTCAGTGCTGAGCAATCGAAGATATTATTAAAGCCGATTCAAAGTGAAACAATCACGATGTACAACCCTGGTGTGAGCTTTGCGGCAATTGTTTTTCCGGGCTTATTAGTGATGTTATTACAACACTCATTATTAATTGCTTGTGTCCGAGTGAGTATTGCTGTGAGAAGTACACCAAAAGGTAAACCGCCTTTAGCTGTTTATCTTGGTGCATTATCTGCACTTATTCCTATTTGGTTATTTTTATCTACCGTATTTTTTGCATTATGGCCTTGGATATTGGGCTATCGCCAGGAAGCTCCGCTTTATCAAATATGGATGTTAACTTTCCCATTTTTATTAGCAGTATTGGGATTAGGTAAATTAATCACAGAATGCTTACGTAGTGTGGAAATGATTTATTTAACGCTAGCATTTGTTACCACGCCTGTGTTCTATATTTCAGGCACTATTTGGCCTTTGCAAGCAATGCCTGATTGGGTATTCGCTGTTTCATCTGCACTTCCTTCTACATGGGCTGTAAACGCGATGGCGGGGATTAATCAAATGGGTATGTCATTCCAAGGTATATTGGGTGATATCGTGATGATGTTGATTTTAGGCTTAGTTTACACCGCGCTGGGCGTATTTGTAGGAATGCTACGCAATGGTGAGTTAAGACATATCACTCATCAGTTTCGTCATTGGATGTATCATCGCGGTGGAACCAAGTAGGTAATACATTATAATCTTATCAGTTAAAGCGTATTTAACCCCAAAATTTGATTTAATTAAAATCCCACAATCAAAATTACCTTGGGAAGAATAAGACCACTCTATGATGAAATAAAATAGAGTGGTTTAGATTGTCTACTTAACCAACTCCAATCCAGCCAATTTACGCCAATAACCATTACAATCATGGTGTTGAATTGTTGTAATAGGTTGCTGACCTTGTTCATTTTGGCGAAATTTCTGCAAGGTAGCAAAAATAGCTTCTGATTCAGGTGAAAGACGAACAATATCGACTAATCCTGCCATTGAGGTTTGTTCGTTACCTAAGTTATAGCAATAGCCACTTTGTGTTTGTATGCCATTGAGTATAAAAACTTGCTGATTTTCTTGAGAAAATACTTCGCGGCCTTGTGGATATTTTAAACAGCAGGTTTCACAATCATCTTTTGATCTGTCTTCTGAACGAGCGGTAAAACAACGCGCTGAATAAGCTAAAGGTAAATGCCCATAAGCGAATATTTCAACTTCAAATTTGTCTCTAATACCCAATGTTTCACACTGTGCTAAAAGATTATTTAACCAATCACGAGAAAGCTCGACAGGCATACACCAACGAATCATTCCTTGTTTGTGCAATAACCGCAGCGCATAGGCGTTATAACAATTAAGCCCATGACCTGCTACAAAAGGTAGATGGCGCTCAGCGAGCATATTGATGACCCCAAAATCGTGAGCCTCTATTAAGAATTCGCCATTATCAACAAGCTTTGTTATCTCTTTAAGTTCTGAAGGCGCTTGTAAAAGTGCTAATGTAGAAATAACGACTTGTTTACCACTTTTAGCAACTTCTTTAGCAATATTTAGCCAATCTTGTGGTTTTGTTTCACGACGTTTACTGCATACGGTTTCGCCTAAATAGATAATATCCGCATTTGATGCTTTGGCTTTTTCATAGAAGGTTTCAAGCGTCGCCTTTTGCCAATAATAAAGTACAGAACCAAGAGCATATTTCATTTTCAAATCCTTATTACTGCCATTTTCGGTGATAAGCACCCAAGGTTGTTTGTGTTCCTTCTGATAAATTTCCTAACGCATTCATCCAACGTGGATTGGTATTGAAGCCTTGAGGAACTTTTTTACACTGATCAATGGCTGCACGCCAAACTCTTGCTACTTCAGTAACATAAGCGGGGCTACGTTGACGGCCTTCAATTTTCACTGAGGCAATATTCATTGCCATAAGCTCAGGCAGTAGAGATAGTGTATTTAAGCTGGTGGGTTCTTCTAATGCGTGATAGCACTGGTCATCAACAAGGTATCGACCTTTACATAATGTTGGGTAACCCGCATTTTCATCAGGTAAATAACGATCTATGAGTACATTATTCAGACGCGATTCCATGCCTTGTGGTGTTTGTTGCCAACGAACAAAACGAGCTGGCGAGCAAGCGCCAACCGTATTTGGGGATTCGCCAGTTAAATAAGACGAAAGATAACATCGTCCTTCAGCCATAATGCATAAGCTACCAAAAGCAAATACTTCTAAAGGTACAGGGCTACTCTGTGCTAATTGTTTGACTTGATGAATAGAAAGTACACGAGGAAGTACGACACGAGCCACATCAAAATGGCGCTGATAAAACTCAATAGCTTGAGTATTGGTTGCTGAGGCTTGTACTGAAACATGTCGCTCTATATGGGGATAGCGCTCCGCGGCATATTCTAGCATCGCAATATCAGCCAAAATCAATGCATCGGCTCCTAGAGATGCCGCCATATCCACGGCTCTTTGCCAGCGTTCAAAGCCATCAGGGTGAGCAAAAGTATTAATAGCAATGTGTAATTTTCGCTGGTGGCGATGAACGTAATTAACCGCCTCTTGTAGCTTCTTTTCCGTGAAATTAAGTCCGGCGAAGTGTCTGGCATTGGTATCATCTTTTAAGCCGATATAAACAGCGTCAGCGCCATTATCAATAGCCGCTTTCAGTGCAGGTAAGTTACCTGCGGGGCACAACAATTCCATCTTCACTTCCCTTTAGAGATTAAAAATGATCAGAAATTGTAATTAGCAAGATAAAAAAAGGTTTTGATTTAGGGCAGAGAACAGTGCGTTTAACTTAAGTAAAATAAGATAACTCAAAATATGACCAACGGATTAACGGAATATTGATATAGGATCGCAGAATATCCGTCTATATCTGGCACAATAGCCCCTATTTAATTTAAAGGAGTCCGAAAAAGTGTTCAGTAAAATTCGTACCCGCCTAGTAAAAGATGGCCCCCGTTTCTTACGTTACCCTTTGCAAGTTACGCCATTTGCACTGCAACGTGATATTTTAGAACAGTTTTTAAGCTGGCAATTTCGTGAGTCACTCGCTGAAGGTGATTTGCATTTTTTAGAAGATAAATGGCTAAAAATCGAAATTAAGGATTTACAATTACAGTGGTTTATCAGTGTTCGTGATGATAAATTAATTGTTAGCCGCTTGGAAAAAGAAGATGTCAGCTTTAGCGGAAATGCCAATGATCTTATTTTAATTGCTGCTCGCAAAGAAGATCCAGATACACTCTTTTTCCAGCGTCGCCTACAAATTGAGGGCGATACAGAACTCGGGTTATATGTAAAAAACCTGATGGATGCAATTGAACTAGATTCAATGCCATCTGTGTTGCGTTTTGGTTTATTACAACTGGCTGATTTTGTGAAAAGTGGACTTCAAGAATCAACTGAAGACATCACACACAGCCATGAACTGAGCTCAACTTCATGCTAATACGTGTTGAAATTCCTGTTGATATCCCCGCGATAGATAACCTTTTGCGCCATAGTTTTCCTACTCATGCTGAAGCTGATTTAGTAGGACATTTACGAGAAGAAGGGCTGCTGACATTAGGTATGGTCGCAGTTGATGATGAAGGCCAAGTAATGGGCTATATCGGATTTACGCCTGTTGATATTGATGGAAAAGATTGTCAGTGGGTTGGACTTGCCCCTCTGGCTGTGGCTAAAGAGTTCCAAGGTCAAGGCATTGGCCGCCAGCTTATTAATGAAGGCCTTGATAGCCTAAATGAGTTTGGTTATGGTGCCGTAGTGGTATTAGGTTCGCCTGATTACTATCAAAAATCAGGATTTGTTGCAGCTAAAACACAAGGGCTTCACTGTAAATGGCCTGATACTGAAGACGCATTTCAAATTTATGCGTTGGATAATGGCAGCATTGAAGATATCCACGGTTTAGTTAATTACTCACCGCTGTTTGATCAATTTAGCTAATATAACCATAACAGGTTTAACTTTGAGCTAAATAGCATGCAATGTCTGAAGGCTGGTCTGTGATCAGCTTTTCTTTTTGCTTTTTTTTCAGTTGCTTTAGTTGGTATTCTAATTGCAAAGCCCGTTGTTTACTGCCTATCTTGCATTGAAATTCTAAAGATAAAGGGCCTTTTCCTTTTAACGCTTTTGCACCAACGCCTTTCTCATGCTGAGTAAAACGTCGCTCAACATCAATCGAGATCCCAGTATAAAGATGTCCTAAACGATTTCTAACGATATAAAGTGACCATACTTCACTTGGCATCGTATTTTCCCTTTTTGTGCTGAAAATTTATTTAATAAATTATATTTCTTAATTGTTGAGGTGAATAATTTACAGCTTTATTAATGTTAAATCTATCAATCTTATCAATGAGTTGTAAATATTTTGTGATGTTAATCACTCATTTCAATAAAAATATAATCAATTTTTTTGAATAAGAACAGCAATTATTGCTAATTTTAAAGTCAAATGAAAGTGCATAATATAAATCACATCACAGAGACATACTCCGCGATAAATAACAAATCTTAGAATTTAATTGGAGTTTATTATGAAAAAATCTACATTAATCGCTGCAACATTAGCTTTAAGTGCTATTTCATTTGGTTCAATCGCTGCTGATAGCGTATCTACAAGTCATACCTCAACAGGTGAGTATATCACTATTTCAGGTAATGATACTTTAGACGGTTTAACCACTAAAATTGCACAAATCGCGAAAGACCAAGGTGCAACAAGCTATAAAGTTATCGGCGCTACAGGTGACGAATATCTGACTGTTAGTGC
Organism: Proteus hauseri; assembly: GCF_004116975.1. Taxonomy (NCBI): domain Bacteria; kingdom Pseudomonadati; phylum Pseudomonadota; class Gammaproteobacteria; order Enterobacterales; family Morganellaceae; genus Proteus; species Proteus hauseri. Next base: position 1,881,042 of record NZ_CP026364.1, read on the forward strand.
TCAAATTTATCGTTAATAGCTTATTTATTACCGATAAATAACCTGTAATAAGAGACACGCGCAAGACGCTTGTTCTGATGATATAATTATCTGATGAACAGCGTCTCTTTTTATTTTATACAGGTACATAATGTCGCCTATAAACTCGCTCAAAATAATTAAACAATTTATAAACGAACACCATGTATTTACTTTGTGCACAACAAATTCTATGCAAGATATTTGGTGTGCAAATTGTTTTTATTGGTTTGATGAGCAGCAAATGCGGCTGATCTTTCTGACAGAAAAAAAGACGCGTCACGCTCAAATAATGCAGAAAAATTTATCTGTTGCAGGGAGTATTAGCACACAAGAGATGAGTATCTCGAATCTGCAAGGTATTCAATTTACAGGCTCAGTGTTTTTGCTAACAGGTATTGAAGAACTGAGTGCAAGACAGCATTATTGTTCGCGTTTTCCTGTCGCGTTGGCCGCAATTCATACCCCCATATGGCAATTACAATTGCAAGAAATCAAGATGGTTAATAATAGTTTAGGCTTTGGCACTAAACTCTATTGGCAACGAGATTAATATTTTCTGCTTATTCCCAAAAGTAATGATTTTTTTGCTCCCATCCTTTTAAAGACATACATGAAGTATAGAATAGTTTTCTATCTTCTTGGTTAATGTCTTCTACATAACTTTCAGTCATAGGCACACGTTCAGTGTAGGTTTTTTTATCACCACAGTGATCTTTATCGTCTTTGCGACATGTTTTTTGCACATCACGATAGACTGTACGTTGTAGCACTTCTTTACGTATTGGATAACGGGTATTGGCATTAAGATCACAAAGAAGCTTCGCTTCTTGTAATGTGTAGTCTGATACGCCTTTCGGCTCCCAAGTACTGTTACAGCCTGAAAGTAAAACAACTGAAAATAAAGATAAAATAAGAGACTTCATAAAGTTAATCATCGTAAAAAGAATAGTTAAGAACAATAATAATAAAACAGAATTAATAGATTTTGCTATCTTTTTTGAAAATGATTCGCATTTGATAACTAAGGTGATTAGTTAGAATTAAGTAAAAGGAAGCTAGAAAAAGAAAACCTGCCGATAGAATATCACTATTATCAGCAGGTTTTTTTAACTATTACTCAAATGATGAAAGGTTTTTTTCTATCTCAGCATCAATTTCAGTATGTTGGAGATGTTTAGCACCGAGTTTCTTTTTCAATTCGGTGCCTAGCTTCACGAGTTGTTCTCGATTCGCTTTAGACTGCTTTTTACCCCATTTTTTTAAATGGTAGTTCAATTCATGATCTTCAGAAAAGCTTACATATTTATTATCACTTAAAGGCATACATCCTCCAGTTAATTCAATGTGTATTACTTCAATTTATGGATCACCTGATTACTACTACCACGCCACAGTAATGCGGGATCATAAAGTTCTTGTACGAACTTCCCATCAATCAGTACGTTAATATACTTAACGACTTCTTGCTGCTCTGGGGTTAAGTCAGCCAGTAAATAGCCAGTCCAAACCCAAATATCTTTCTCAGGGCATTCCGTTTTAATGCGTTTTACCAATTTTAATATAGCAGAAAGATTTTGAGGGTGTAGGGGATCGCCACCTGAAAGTGATAATCCTTGTCGTTTAATACGGTTATCTTGAAGATCAAAAATGATCTGATCTTCCACTTCTTGGGTAAATGGCTTACCTGAATTTAATGACCACGTTGATTTGTTATAACAGCCTCGACATTGGTGTATGCACCCTGAAACAAACAGGGTGCAACGAGTACCTGGGCCATTAACCACATCAACTGGGTAATACTGATGGTAATTCAAAATCTTAACCTAACTGACCATTTGCCAGATGTTTTACTCGACGCTTAACTTCTTCTTGCTTACCTGCATTAAATGGGCGTGAATCAGGGCTACCTAAATAACCACATACACGGCGAATAACAGAGACTCTTGCAGGGTTGTGATTACCACACCGAGGGCAAGTAAAACCTTTACTGGTACAAGCAAACTCACCAGTGAAACCACAGTCATAACACTCATCAATAGGCGTATTGGTGCCATAGTAAGGAACTCGGGTATAGCTATAGTCCCAAACATCTTCTAAGGCTTTGAGGTTATGCTGTAAGTTAGGGTATTCGCCATAACAGATAAAACCGCCATTCGCTAAAGGAGGGTAAGGTGCTTCAAAATCCAATTTATCGTATGGGTTTACTTTCTTTTCAACATCTAAGTGGAAGCTGTTGGTGTAATAACCTTTATCCGTTACACCAGGTAATATACCGAACTCGGCAGCATCTAAACGACAGAAACGATCACACAGATTTTCGCTTGGCGTGCTGTAAAGGCTAAAGCCATAACCTGTTTCTGCTTTCCACTGATCGGTGGCTTCTCTTAAACGATTAATAATCGCGACAGCTTTTTCTCTTAATACTTCATCGTCAAAAACGTGTTTTTGAGTGCCAAAGAGTGCATTAATCGTTTCATGAACACCAATGTAACCAAGTGAAATTGAGGCTCTACCGTTTTTAAAGATTTCAGCAATATTGTCATCAGCTTTTAGGCGAACGCCACAAGCGCCTTCCATATAAAGAATAGGTGCAACCCGTGCTTTCACATTTTCTAAACGAGCAATACGTGTCATTAACGCTTTTTTCGCTAATTCGAGGCGATCATCAAGTAGTGACCAGAAAGCGGTTTCATCTCCTCGAGCTTCTATTGCGATACGTGGTAAGTTTAAGCTGATAACACCAAGATTATTACGGCCTTCGTGGATCATTTCACCATTTTCTTCGTAAACACCTAAGAAGCTACGGCAACCCATTGGCGTTTTAAACGAGCCAGTGACTTTAACCACTTGATCATAATTAAGAATATCGGGATACATACGTTTACTTGCACATTCAAGAGCAAGCTGTTTGATATCGTAATTAGGATCACCAAACTTATGGTTTAGCCCATCTTTAATAGCAAAAACAAGTTTAGGAAATACCGCCGTTTTGCGATTTTTACCTAAGCCAGCCATACGATTTTCTAAAATAGAACGTTGGATTAGGCGTGCTTCTTTCGATGTACCAAGACCAAAGCCAAAGGTAACAAAAGGTGTTTGTCCATTAGCGGTATGCAGTGTGTTTACTTCATACTCTAATGATTGGAATGCGTCATAACACTCTTTTTCAGTACGTGCATTAGCATAGGCTTCTTTATCAGTAATTTGCCACTCTTGTGCAACTTGATAGTTTTTTTCATAACTGGCTTTAACAAACGGAGCCAGTACTTCATCAATACGGTTTATTGTTGTACCACCATAAATATGGCTAGCAACTTGCGCTATAATTTGTGCTGTTACTGCGGTTGCTGTTGAAATTGATTTAGGTGGCTCAATTTCGGCATTACCCATCTTAAACCCATTAGTTAACATGCCTTTAAGGTCGATAAGCATACAGTTAAACATGGGAAAAAATGGCGAATAATCAAGATCATGATAATGAATTTCACCGCGTTCATGAGCTAGTACCACATCTCTTGGCAGGATATGTAATTTTGCGTAATGTTTAGCCACAATACCCGCGAGTAAATCGCGTTGAGTTGGGATAACCTTACTGTCTTTATTCGCATTTTCATGAAGAATAGAGACATCACTTTGTTCGATAAGACCTCGGATTTCCTGAGTTAACCTGCCACGTTGTTCACGGGCAACATCTCGGTCATGACGGTATTCGATATAGGCTCTGGCAACATCTTTATGTTCGCCAGCCATCAGCTGATTTTCTACGGCGTCTTGGATCTCACGGATATCGACATTTGAACGTCCTGCGAGAGATTGTGAAACAGATTGAGCGACAGATTCGCAATAATCATCATCAGTGATCTCACAAGCTACGGCTGCTCTTTTGATAGCATCGCTGATGCGGGTTTGGTCAAAAGAGACTTTACATCCGTCTCGTTTTATCACTATGGTTTTCACAATCCTACTCCTTAACTGTTTATCCACAGGCTTAAATCCCATAAAAACAGGCGATGGCACTGCATTTAGGCTTATTGTGGATAAGATGTGTATAATTACTATATGTTGTATGTCGCCAAGTATTAAAGCACAATATATAGTAATTGAAAGGGAAATAATCTTCATAAATACTGATCTAAATCAAGGTATTTTTGCTACATCAGGCAAGTCGAGGGCTTGGTGAGATTGTAAATATGTGCCGAAAAGCGAAGTGATAAATTATCCATCAAAAAGTGAGAACATAAAAAAAGCAAAGTGCTCAGAAAGAGACCTTTGCTTTTTTAATATAAATAATTGTGACGAAATTAACGGATAGCGATAACTTCGATTTCTACTTTTGCGTCTTTTGGTAACCGAGCAACTTCTACGCAAGAACGTGCTGGGAAAGCGGCATTGTGTTCTTTAAAGAATGCTTCATAAGCAGCATTGATTGTACCAAAATCGTTTAAATCTTTAACGAAAACAGTTGTTTTGATGATATTAGCAACAGTTAAGCCAGCTTTTTCGATAATCGCTTTCACATTTTCTAAAGATTGACGGGCTTGCTCTGCGGCGTTGTCAGAAACAAATTCACCGGTAGCAGGGTCAACAGGTAATTGGCCTGATGTAATAACTAAATTACCTAAATCAACACCTTGTACATAAGGGCCGATAGCTGCAGGGGCTTTTTCGGTATTAATCTCGTAAGACATGTATAACTCCTGTTTTTATAAGATTGACGCTAACGCTGAGTTAGCACGCTGCTATTATAGCCAGCGGGTAGTATTAGCAATATGATAGATATCAGGCTTTATCATAAAGTCTATGTAGATAAAAAGAAAATGAACTTAAGTAAAGATCCCGATATAACATCATTTTTTATCGTGTTTAACGGGGGTTTTATAGAAAATTTTTTTATAAATAATGGATTTTTGAAAGTTTATATTTTTTGCTTCTCTCGCCTTTATTCATTTAAGGGTTAAATCTTCTATAATAAACAAACTCAGTATTATTTTTAGATTTGGCTAAAACAGTAATAGGAATTTATGTTTCAGTTTAACTCACTTGCTGGTATTACCGCTTTTGTTGCCGCGGCTCAAACAGGGAGCTTTACTAGTGCTGCCTCTCGTTTAGGGATAACAAAGTCCGCGGTAGGGAAAAGTGTTACTCGATTAGAAGAATATCTGGGTGTCACTCTCTTTTTAAGAACAACGCGGCGTTTAACTTTGACATCGGAAGGGGAACATTACCTCCAGCAATGTCAAATGGCACTGACTATTCTTGAGCAAGCGAATGATCAAATTCAAGAACATCAGTCTGTATTAACAGGAAAACTGCGTATCGACTTGCCTGCTGCTTTTGGTCGTAAATGTATTATGCCAATTTTAATTAAGCTGATGGATAAACAGCCTCAACTTAAAATGAGTGTCTCTTTTAGTGAACGCTATATTGATATGCATGATGAAAGTGTGGATCTCGTCATTCGAATCGGCCATTTACCTGATAGTACTCATGTGGTTGCACGACAACTCACGACTCAAAAATTAGTGCTTTGTGCCTCACCTTTATATTTGCAAAAACAAGGGCATCCTAAAGATATTGATGCGTTATCAGCGCATCGTTGTATTGTTGGGTTTCGCCAAGAAACGCCTTTTTATTGGACATTAAAAGAGGGAAATACATTTCGTCAATATACCCCTGTTCCTTTTTATGAATTGGCGGATGGTGATGCAATGTTAGAGGCCACGCTGCAAGGTAATGGTATTGCTCAACTGCCTTTATGGATGATTGGCGATAAACTTAAAAAAGGTCAATTACAACGAGTGTTACCTGAGTCGCAAGGATATCAATCGGCTATTCATATGATGTGGCCTAAAGGACGCAATGTGCCACCTAAAACCCGCTATATTGCAGATGCGTTGCTTCAAGTGGCGAAAGAAGGGGGATTTAATTAACTTTCTGACTGATAAGCAATATGAGTATTAGGTGACGGTAAGCGTATTCGCAACCAAATTGTGCTTAAGGCTAATAATGAAAAAAGTATTCCTACCCACATAATCATTTTTAGTTCTAGGTGTAAAATAACCCAACCACCTACCATAGAACCCACCGTAATACCTAAATTAGAAAAAGCGATATAAAGACTATTGGCAAATTCAGGTGCCGTTTTTGCATCTCGCATTAACCAAGTCTGGCATACAATTAACCCAGAAGTATGCAGCATTCCCCAAACAATAATTAATGGGATCATCGCGAATGTATGAGCACCGGTTAACCAAATAACAAAATAGATTAAGCTAAATAAAATGGGATAAGTCAGTGTGGTTTTAATCGTATTTTGCTGTAAATAATGACTAAAAATAAAGTTACCTATATAGCCACTAATACCGAAAACAATGAGTAATGTGCTGGTGATATTGTTAGAAAAACCGGTGATATTAACCAAAAAATCAGCGATATAGCTAAAACCGGCAAACATAGCAGAAAAAATAAGGGTAACAGTTATGATACTTAACCAAACATTAAATTGTGTTAGTACTTTTAATTGATCACGAACTTTTAGTGGTTGTGTGACTTTCATCGAAGGAACAAAAATAGCAATACCCAGAAAAGCAATAATGCTGGTAAGTGCTCCAAAGTAAAATGCCATATTAAGCGACCAAGTTTCAGCAATAAAAGCACTTAAAGGCATACCTAATACCATCCCCACCGCGACCCCAGAAAAAACAATTGCGACACCATGTGCCGATTTTTCAACGGGTACTGAATTGGCTGCTACCATTAGTGCTATGGCAAAAAATAGGGCATGCGTTAATGCAGGCAGAATTCTAAATAGCAAAATAACATGGTATTGATGAGTTAAAGCATAAACAGTATTGGAGACAATAAAGATCGCCATAATAACCAACAATACAGTTTTACGATTAAATTTACCGAATAATAAAGTAATCACCGGACCTGTAATTGCGACCACAATGGCGTAAATACTGACTAAAAAGCCAACTTGTGGTGCAGTAATATTAAGTTGTTCTATTAATTGAGGTAAAAGTCCAATAACTGCAACTTCAGTTGTAATTACACCAAATACAGCAAGTGACAGCGTTAAAAGTAATAAGCGAGTTTTCGTTTGCATAAGTCTATCCGCAGAAGACGATATTTCGTCCCTGTTAAAGAGAGTAAGTAAATAGTTTTGCGGATATATCCTTGATGGCTATGGTGACAAAAAGTGAAATCAAACAGAAGAACGAATTTGGCGATTCTATGTAGAGCAAATGTCTACAATTTGCTTTATTGTAGTTTTAATTTGTCGACAGATTTATATTAGGTATTGTTAATATAAGAAAAAACTATCTGCCCTAATGAGCAGATAGTGCATTGGTTTTAGCGAATAACGGCGTGACGCTCGAATTCTTTTTCGCAATATTTGCAGGTTAATACAACGTCTGTGGCTAGCTTTTTAACGCGGAAGCTGCTCTGTACAGGTTCATTATGGCTAATACAGTTGCTATTAGGGCATGGAACCACATCTTCAAGTAACTCTGGCAAGCTTAATGCCATTTTATCAACGACTTGATAATCGTCGATAATATTCACCGTAGCTTGTGGTGCATACATCGCTAAACGGTTTGCTTGTTCTGAGGTTAAAAACACGTTTTCGATTTTAATTAAATCTTTTTTACCCAAGTTCTCAGAAGGTAAGTTAAAACCGACAGTAATTCTTTGGTCTGTTTCTGTTAAGCGAAAGAGCGATAGGATTTTAAAGCCCACCTGCGCTGGGATATGATCAATCACAGTGCCACGTTTAATTGCTTCAACTTTTAATTTGTGATCATGTGTCATGGTGTGCTCCTTATTAAAGAACCAGTGTTTTATTCAGAACTAAGGCAAGTAATGCCTGACGCGCGTAGATACCATTACCTGCTTGTTGAAAATAGTAAGCGTAAGGGGTTTTATCTACATCAGTGGTGATTTCATCAATGCGTGGTAGTGGATGAAGAATTTTTAGATTATCTTTCACATGAGTTAAATCAGCAGTGGTTAAAACAAACTGTGCTTTCACGTTGGCATATTCAGAAGGGTCTAAACGTTCTTTTTGCACTCTTGTCATATAGAGGATATCTAGCTCTGGCATTACTTCGTCAAGCGTTTCATGTTGGCTATATTCGACACCATTTTCCTCAAGTAAGTGCAGTATATGTTCTGGCATCGCTAATACTTTAGGCGCGATAAAATAGAGGTGATTTCCTGTAAATTTGGCTAAGGCTTGCGCTAGAGAGTGTACTGTTCGACCATATTTTAAATCACCGACCATTGCGATATTGAGGTTATCTAATCGGCCTTGAGTTTCTTTGATGGTAAATAAATCCAGCAAAGTTTGAGTTGGATGCTGATTTGCACCATCACCTGCATTGAGTACTGGAATATCACCAGCAAACTCGGCCGCTAAGCGCGCCGCACCTTCTTGAGGATGGCGAATGACTATCGCATCAGCGTAAGTGCGAAGGACCGAAATTGTATCCGCCAGTGTTTCCCCTTTTTTACCTAATGATGTATTGCTGCCATCAGCAAAACCGACAACAGATGCACCAAGGCGATGAATGGCCGTTTCAAAAGAGAGGCGAGTACGCGTTGATGCTTCAAAAAAGCAGCTTGCAATGACTTTCTCTTTTAATAATTCATTATTTGGTTGCTGCTTTAATTTATCAGCAACACGGAGAACACACTCCAAATCTTCCCTGTCCAGATCATTAATGGAAATAATATGTTTTTGATAGAGCGGATTAGTCATTTGAGTTCTCCTCGTGCGATGAGATGGAATAGTGCGATGAATGGTTTTTTACAGGCCAAAAAAAACCCCTCAAATAGAGGGGTTTTAAAAAATAGGATTGTTGGAAAAAAGAGAATGCGCTTGCGACCCGATGGTAGGGTGCATTTTATTGAGACAAACTGGAATAGGCGCTGTTTCATCTTTCCTCCTGACAAATTGTGGCGCATTATACGCATCTTAAATTTGCACGCAAGCGTTTGCTTTTGTTTTTTGCAAAATAAATTTTTTTAATTTAAAAATCAAAGAGATTGAAGATAAATGAATAAAACACCGCTCTTTTTAGGATAAAAAATACGGTGTTTTTGCATGAATATGTGTTTTAGAAAGGATCTGCAAGAGTTGCCACCATAACCGCTTTTATGGTGTGAAGACGGTTTTCTGCTTCATCAAACACAATGCTATGTTTTGACTCAAACACTTCATCTGTCACTTCAAAGCCACCAAATAAATTAAAATCTTGTGCTAACGTTTTGCCCATCGTGGTTTCTTCATCATGAAATGCAGGTAAACAGTGTAAAAATTTAACGTTAGGATTGCCTGTTAATTTGATGACGTCCATATTTACCTGATAAGGCTTGAGTAGGGCAATACGTTCTTGCCAAACGTCTTTGGGTTCTCCCATGGAAACCCAAACATCGGTATAGAGAAAATCAGCATTTTTAACACCGGCTGCAACATCTTCTGTTAAGGTTATCTTTCCACCATTTTTACTCGCGATAGTTTGGCATTGTGCAACGAGTTCTGCATTTGGCCAACAGGCTTTTGGCGCAACTAAGCGTAAGTCCATTCCGGTTAATGCGGCTGCTTCTAGCATGGTGTTTCCCATATTATTACGAGCATCACCTAAGTAAGCAAAAACAGTGTCAGATAATGGTTTGGTTTGATGCTCTGCTATTGTTAATAAATCTGCGAGTAATTGTGTTGGATGAAACTCATTAGTTAAGCCATTCCAAACCGGTACACCAGAATATTGTGCTAGCGCATCCACTGTTTTTTGCCCATAGCCACGATATTGAATACCGTCATACATGCGACCTAATACACGGGCTGTATCTTTAATTGATTCTTTATGGCCAATTTGGCTACCACCACCGAGATAAGTCACTCTGGCACCTTGATCAAATGCAGCGACTTCAAAAGCACAACGAGTCCGTGTTGAGTCTTTTTCAAAGATTAAAGCAATATTTTTGCCAGTAAGGTATTGAATTTCATTACCTGATTTTTTTGCTTTTTTAAGTTTTGCCGATAACGTAAGTAATTGCTGGATCTCTGTAGGAGAAAAATCTAGCAACCGCAAAAATGATTTTTGGTAAAATGGGTTCATAAAAAATCTATCCTTTCATTGAATTTATATTCAATTTATATCAATAAATATTCACAAACAACCCCCGAAAGAAAACTTTTAACCGAAAGTGAGAACTTAACGAGCGCGCGATTAGGTATGGTGTGTTGATTCTGGCTGTGGGAGAATGAGCCGGATACCTTTTCAGACTATTGCGGAGCATGATTATGGCGGACAGCAAAGAATTAGCAGAACAATGTGAAGAAACTCGGCTGATTATTGAAGAATTACTTGAGGATGGTAGTGATCCCGATGCGCTGTATGCTATCGAACATCACATCTCTTGTGAAGATTTTGAAACATTAGAAAAAGCAGCCGTTGAAGTATTTAAACTGGGTTATGAAGTGACAGAACCTGAAGAAATAGAAGTTGAATCAGGGCAAATTTTAGTCTGTTTTGATGCCGTAAGTGAAAGTGGTCTTAATGCAGAACTTATTGATGCGCAAGTTGAACAGTTAATGAATTTAGCTGAAAAAATGGGTGTCTATTACGATGGCTGGGGAACTTACTTTGAAGATCCTGATGCTGAGTATGATGATGAAGATGGCGATGATGAAGCTGAAGAAGACGATTCTGACAAATCATCACGTTTACATTAATTTTTCGCTAAATGTTGTCCCTTTGTACTAAATTTGTCAGTACAAAATAATAACACCAGCCACAAAATCAATGAGTTGTGACTGGTGTTGTTTGTTTTTAGTACTTAAATATTAGCAATTAATCATTATTCTAATACACCAAACTTCCCATTATCATAATCATCAAATGCTTGTGCTAACTCTTCTTGTGTATTCATCACAAAAGGGCCTTGGCCGACTACAGGCTCATTAATTGCTTCACCACTTAACATCAGCACAATAGTGTCGCCCATTGATTCTAATGTTAGTGTGTCACCCTGGTTATCTAAAATAACCATTTCGTTTTGGCGAGCAATTTCGCGGTCATTAATATGTACTGCACCCTTTACCACAAATAACATTGCATTATAGCCGTTTGGAATGCGGTGATGAGAAATACCCGCATTATTTAGGTGCATATCCCATACATTTACTGGCGAAAAGGTATTTGCTGCGCCTTGGGTTCCCAAATAATCACCTGCGATGACTCTGACATAACCTTGAGCATTGGGTAATTCAACATGGGGAATATTTTCTGCTTTTATCGCCTGATAACGAGGCTGTGTCATTTTATACGCTGTAGGCAAATTTACCCAAAGCTGCACCATTTCTAGCGTACCGCCTTCTTTGGTCATTTTTTCAGAGTGATACTCTTTATGTAAAATGCCAGATGCAGCGGTCATCCATTGAACATCACCAGTACCAATAGTTCCAGCATGGCCTTTTGAGTCATGATGTGAAACTTCACCTTGGTAAGCAATGGTTACGGTTTCAAATCCACGGTGTGGATGCGCTCCAACCCCACGTGCATTTGTTACTGGTTTAAAAAGCGTTGGCTCGGCATAGTCCATCAGCAGAAACGGGCTGTATTGCTCAGGGTTTTCTTGATAAGAAAACATTGAACTCACTGGAAAACCGTTACCTACCCAATGTGAATTTGGCGCGTCATAGATATGATTAACCTGTCTGATGGTCATGATTATTCTCCGAATTAAGGAAAGAAATCGCAACAACCCAAACACAGAAGGAGGCAAAACAGGTTATCGCGACTTCTTAATGACAGCCATCTTAAAGTGTTCTGACAATAAACAAAATAAGGTGAATTTGTTGATAGGGTTCAAAAAATATGAATGACTTTAATAACGAGAGAATAGAAATAACTATTAATCTAATGAGTAGAACAAGAATAAAAAATAATGTTTATTTGGAGAATTAAAAATAGAGTTTATAATGTAATGGAAAATAAAATTAATTATTTTATAAGATAATAAACTACATTCTTTCTTAGCAACAATAAGTCAGAATGTAGTTTATTAATAAATTTATTTCTTATTTACTTGTGTCGCCACAGCCACCAATGATTTTAGAAATAGAAACTGCCGGATGCAATAAATAGTCGTAGTTACAGTCTTTTTCTTTATTGTATACGCTACCAGTACAACCAGTCATAACGGTGATAACAGAAGCAAGAAGTGCAATCTTAACAAAGTTTTTCATGAAAAATTCCTTTTAAATTTTAGAGTAATAAAAATCAATGCATGATTTTATCTGTATAAAGATATTAAAATAAATAAAAATAGCAATGTGAAAAAATAGAATTTTTAAAATAAAAAATAAGATAAAAAATATTTTATTTAAGAAATGAAATATGATTATTTATAGTGAAATGAAAAATAATTTAAACTTTATTAATTTGATAGTATTTAAGGAAAAAACCGAGTCACTCATAATTAAATAATAAATTAATTAGAAAAAGAAGGGGGAAGGAAACGGCTCTTTTATATCATTTTGATAAATAGGAATTGTGTTGATAGATGCTATTTGGCGTTGAAAAACCCACATATTATTGTGTGGGTAAGATAGATTGTTCTTATTTTTTAATCGGGGGGTGTTAAGGTAACGTTAAACGACTATAGGTATTTCAGCATACGGATCTCACAGTCACCATGACCCGTGTTACCCAATGCTTCATCAATAAATTCAAAACCAAGTTTTTCATATAAACCGATAGCCGCTTTCAGAATATCTGTTGTTTCTAAGTAGCAGCGGCTATAGCCCTGTTCTTTACCAAAGGCCAAGGATTGCTGAACGATTTTCTTCGCAATACCTTTGCCTCGTAATACCGATGATAAATACATTTTCTGTAGTTCACAGGTATTACTATCGCCACCAGCAAGTGGTGCAACACCGCCACCACCAACGATTTCGCCATCCATTTCAACAACCCAATAAGCACTACGAGGTTGATGATAAACGTCATATAGGGTATCTAAAATAGGGTCGCCAACAGCAAAACCTTTATCGGCAGTTAAGCCATGCTCGGCAGAGACTTCACGAATAATGCGTGCAATGCCCGCATTGTCTTTTTCTTCAATAACTCTGATAACAATATTTTGTGTTGTAGCTTGGATTGCAGTCATAGTTGCACTCATCGTTTTTACTTTTTAGTAGAATATTTTTTGATAACTTATTGAGAGAGCACCGGAAAGGAACTTCTTCATAGGAAGTAGCATTGATAGCTACAAAATCCATCTTAATTGATTTGAGATGATTGTAAACAGCGAAACTGACTCATTGATAAAGTAAGGCTAATTATTAATAGTTTTATATTTTATTAATCAATTAAATCAAAGAGGAAATAGAGAGATTAAAATATGTTTATAAATAAATGAACTCGAAAAATGATAACAATTAAGTAGAAAATAGTTTTCTTTGGCCCTGGTTTTTATTGACGATAAAATAAGTAAAAACCCGCGATAAATGCGGGTTTTAGTGCCAGTGTTCAAGCCACTATAAAAGTGGCTTGTTGATTTATCACTTACAGTGAAGCAATTGAGATCTTCTGGGCAATCAGCTTTTCTTTTGCACTTAAGCAAGTCGCTAAACGTTCACGCTCTTTAGCAACAACCGCTTCGGGGGCACGGCTAACAAAGCCATCGTTAGAAAGTTTGCTATCTAAAGTAGTAATATCTTTTTCTACTTTTTCTAGCTCTTTATCTAAGCGTGCAAGCTCTGCATCTTTATCAATAAAGCCAGCCATTGGGATCAGCAATTCTGCACCGCTAACCAATTTGGTTACAGATAATGGTGCTTCTTCGCCTTGCGCTAATGGACGAATATCTTCTAAACGACCCATCGCCTTCAAGAAACCGATATTGTCAGTGACACGACGCTTCGCTGTATCATCAGCACCACGTAAGATAACTTCTAACGGTTTACCCGGAGAGATATTCATTTCAGCACGAATATTACGTACAGCAACGATAACTTCTTTGATCCACTCCAAATCGTTTAGCGCTTGTTCATCCACTTGAGCGGCATCGAAAGCAGGGAAAGGTTGTAACATAATCGTTTCGCCTTCAACACCTTTCACTTCCTTCACTCGCTGCCAGATAGTTTCTGTAATAAATGGAATGATTGGGTGTGCAAGACGCAGTAAGCCTTCTAACACCTCAATTAACGTATGGCGAGCCGCACGTTTTTGCGCATCATTACCTTTGTGTACCGCAGGTTTTGATAGCTCCAGATACCAGTCACAGAACTGGTTCCATGTGAACTCATATAAAATACCTGCTGCAATATCAAAACGGTAGTTATCTAACGCTTCGCGATAGGCTTTAACGGTATTATTAAATTCAGCTAAGATCCAACGGTCTGCCAGCGAGAGTGTCATCTCTCCACCTTGGTAACCACAATCTTGTTCTTCGGTATTCATCAGCACAAAGCGGCTAGCATTCCATAGCTTGTTACAGAAGTTACGGTAACCAGACAGGCGCTTCATATCCCAGTTGATATCACGACCCGTAGAGGCTAATGCCGCCAAAGTGAAACGCAGTGCATCTGTACCGTGGGCTTCAATGCCTTCTGGGAACTCTTTGCTCGTACGTTTACCAATTCTTTCAGCCATTTGAGGCTGCATCATGTTACCCGTACGTTTTTCTAACAGCGCTTCTAATGAAATACCATCAATCATATCTAAAGGATCAAGTACGTTACCTTTAGATTTTGACATTTTCTGGCCTTCTTCATCACGAATAAGACCCGTCATATAAACGGTATTAAATGGAACCTGTGGTTTACCATCTTCGTCTTTAATAAAGTGCATGGTCATCATGATCATGCGTGCGATCCAGAAGAAAATGATATCAAAGCCACTGACCAATACATTCGTTGGATGGAATGTTTTTAGTGCTTCAGTATTTTCAGGCCAGCCTAATGTTGAGAATGTCCATAATGCAGAAGAGAACCAAGTATCCAGCACATCTTCATCTTGGCGTAATGCGACATCAGCAGCGATATTATTTTCACGGCGAACTTCTTCTTCGTCACGACCAACGTAAACATTACCTTGATTATCGTACCAAGCTGGGATGCGGTGACCCCACCACAGTTGACGCGAAATACACCAGTCTTGAATGTCGTTCATCCAAGAGAAGTACATATTTTCGTACTGTTTTGGCACAAACTGGATATCGCCATTTTTAACGGCTTCAACAGCGGGTTTTGCTAAAGGCGCAGCGCGCACATACCATTGGTCTGTGAGTAAAGGCTCAATAACAACACCACCTCGGTCACCATAAGGTACGGTTAAATCGTGAGGTTTGATCTCTTCTAATAAACCTAAACGTTCAAATTCAGCAACCATCGCTTTACGTGCAGCAAAACGTTCCATGCCTTGGTAGGCTTGTGGGATCTCTGTGCTGTAAACGTCAGTCTCGACACCGTTAGTATCTAATACTTCGGCACTCACGCGAATATTGCCATCAAAATCCATGATATTAATCATTGGTAATTGATGACGGCGGCCTACTTCATAGTCATTAAAGTCATGAGCAGGGGTGATTTTTACACATCCCGTGCCTTTTTCCATATCAGCGTGTTCATCCGCTAAAATTGGAATACGACGGTTGACGATAGGCAGAATAATTTCTTTACCAATTAAGTCTTTATAACGTGGATCTTCAGGGTTAACCGCAACACCTGTATCACCTAACATAGTTTCTGGTCGTGTGGTTGCGACAATCAGGTAATCTTTACCTTCAGCGGTTTTTGCGCCATCCGCTAATGGATAACGCAGATGCCACATAAAACCTTTTACTTCACGGTTTTCAACTTCAAGGTCAGAAATTGCAGTGTGTAATTTAGGATCCCAGTTAACAAGGCGTTTACCGCGATAGATAAGGTCTTCTTTATGTAAGCGAACAAACGCTTCTTTAACGGCTTTTGATAGACCTTCATCCATGGTAAAGCGCTCACGCTCCCAATCCACGGAGTTACCTAAACGACGCATTTGGTTAGAAATGTTACCGCCGGATTCAGCTTTCCATTCCCAAATTTTGTCAATAAATGCATCACGACCATAGTCATGACGATTTTTACCTTCTTCAGCAGCAATTTTACGTTCTACTACCATTTGTGTCGCGATACCGGCGTGGTCTGTACCTGATTGCCATAAGGTATTTTTACCTTGCATACGCTGGTAACGGATCATGGTATCCATAATGGTTTGCTGAAAAGCATGACCCATATGTAAGCTACCAGTAACGTTTGGTGGTGGGATAACGATGCAGAAACTTTCCTGGGTCGTATCACCATTAGCTTTAAAATAACCGTTTTTTTCCCAGTGTTGATACAGAGGTTGTTCAATCTCTGCTGGGTTATAAGTTGTGTCGAGCGATGGCTCTTTAGGTGCGGATTTATTTTCCATATTCTTTACGTATTCAGTAGGTTGGCGGCGTAGCCATAGTCAAAGTAAAGCCGACGCTACGATAGATTTTATATCGCTCACGCGCCAACTGTTTCAATTGTTCATCGATAGGTACAAAGTCTATCACTTCATGGAAAGCTGTGGCAAAGTCTGAAAATTGAGATTGCAAATTAATTAAGAGATCACGAGGGGCATTTCCACGCTTACCAGGCCAGCATAGTTCAACAGGAGCGCCATAACGAGGTCCTTCACCTGCTAAATTATGAGGTACAAACTGATGAGGCTCTCTTGCCCATAGCGCTTCATCAAGTAACTCAGCTTGTGCCTGTGACTCGCAAACGAGCAAAATACGTTTACCTAATCGCCAATGAGTAGCGATAAGTTGACAGGCAAGCCACTCATGAGCCTGTAGATCTTCATGTATTGATGGATGTTCCATTAAATAAAACGTGGCGTTTTTCATGATATCCCGATAACAGAAGGGTATTGCGTTGCAATACCCTTCTTTGAGTCTGCTCTATTAACCGTAATAATTAACTAGCTATTAAGTACGTCGCTAGCAAATTAGGATAATACCTTTACCCTAATAATTATGCGGTATTAATCGTCGCTATTCAAACCCGCACGATTAAGTAAGAACTGAGACAGTAAAGAAACAGGACGACCTGTTGCGCCTTTCGCTTTACCTGAACGCCATGCAGTACCTGCGATATCTAAGTGTGCCCAGTTGTATTTGGTTGCAAAACGCGCCAAGAAACAGCCCGCGGTAATAGCACCGCCTAAACGGCCACCTGTATTGGCTAAATCAGCAAAATTAGATTCGATTTGCTCGTAGAACTCATCGCCTAATGGTAAACGCCATGCACGATCACCTGCTTGTTCTGATGCATTCATTAATTCATGAGCTAATGGATTATGGTTTGACATTAATCCACTGTAATGATGCCCAAGAGCGACCATACATGCACCCGTTAGTGTTGCGATATCGATAACTAATTCAGGCTCGAAACGTTCTACATAAGTTAATGTATCACATAATACTAAACGGCCTTCCGCATCAGTATTAAGTACTTCAACCGTTTGGCCTGACATCGTAGTGAGAATATCACCTGGACGATACGCTTTGCCACCTGGCATGTTTTCGCAGCCAGCAAGTACACCAATGACGTTGATAGGTAATTGCAATTCAGCAACGACGCGCATCACACCATAAACAGTTGCGGCACCACACATGTCATATTTCATCTCATCCATGCCATCAGCAGGTTTGATTGAAATACCACCAGAGTCAAAGGTGAGTCCTTTACCCACTAATACGATAGGACGTACTTGCGGATCTTTACTGCCTTTGTATTCGATAATCGACATTAAAGATTCATTTTGCGAGCCTTGGCCTACTGCCAAATAAGCATTCATGCTCAGCTCTTTCATTTGCTCTTCGCCGATAACACGCGTTGCAACATTAGGTGCTGTATCTGCTAATTGACGCGCTTGAGAGGCTAAATAAGCGGCATTACAGATATTTGGTGGCATGTTCGCTAAATCTTTACAGGCTTTAATTCCTGATGCGATAGCTAAACCGTGAGCGATAGCTCGTTCACCACTTGGTAACTCACGACGAGTTGGCACATTAAAGACCATTTTACGCAGAGGACGGCGTAATTCAGTTTTATTACTTTTCAGTTGATCAAAAGTATAGAGGCAATCTTTTGCAGTCTCGACAGCTTGACGAACTTTCCAGTAATTATTACGGCCTTTAACATGTAACTCAGTCAGAAAGCAGACTGCTTCCATTGAGCCCGTCTCATTGAGCGTATTAATTGTTTTCTGAATGATTTGTTTATACTGACGTTCATCCAGCTCACGTTCTTTACCACAACCAATGAGTAACACGCGCTCAGAGAGAACATTTGGTACATGGTGAAGCAGCAATGACTGGCCGACTTTACCTTCCAGTTCACCTCGACGTAATAAGGCGCTGATGTAACCATCGCTGATTTTATCTAGTTGCTCCGCTATCGGAGATAAACGACGAGGCTCAAACACCCCCACGATAATACAAGCGCTGCGTTGTTTCTCTGGGCTGCCGCTTTTTACATTAAACTCCATGCGTTCTCCTGAATATTAAAGACAAAGACGGAAAGTATCGTTTAGAATAACGATCCGCATTAATCTACCCCATAGAAAGTTTACTTTTTATGTTAAGCTAAATGCATTAATTGAACACAACTAATTTAGCTAACTTATAAGCTTGTTCTTATTGGGAACCTGTTTATAGCATGTTTTGATATCATTTGGGCTGCAAGAATATCTAACTGAGATGCGCAAATGATAGATAGACAACGAAGTTAGCGATTTTCCTGCAAAAAGACAAGTTTTCACAGGCATAACTAGCGTGATTATAATTCGATATTTAGCTCGGGAAACCCTTAAAAGTCAGATAGCCATCTTATTTATTTTGATGCTTATCTTTTTTAGCCAGAAATTGGTTGAAATTTTAGGGGCAGCAGTAGAAGGGAATATCCCTACTAATCTTGTTATTTCTCTGCTGTGGCTGGGAATACCAGAGATGGCACAGCTTATTCTTCCACTAAGCCTTTTCCTTGGGCTCTTGATGACTTACAGCAAACTTTATGTTGAAAGTGAGATAACCGTCATGAATGCGTGTGGAATAGGTAAGAAAGCCTTAGTGCAAGCTGCACTTCTGCTGTCATTACTGACAACCGCATTAGCCGCAGGGAATGTTATTTGGCTTATTCCTTGGTCATCAGTGCACCAAGAGACAGTACTTGAAGATGCTAAAGCAAATCCAAGTTTAGCTGCATTGATGGAAGGGCAATTTAAAATGTCCAGCGACCGCAATATGGTGCTTTATCTTGGTAGTGTAAAAGGAAATCAGTTCCAAGATGTTTTCCTTGCACAAGTACGACCAACACAAGATCAGCGTCCTTCTGTGGTTGTTGCAGATAAGGGCTATACCAAAGAATTACCAAATGGTAATCAGATTGTGGTCTTGAGTGAAGGTACTCGCTACGAAGGTACTGCGGTATTGCGTGATTTCCGTATTACTGATTTTACCGACTACCAAGCGGTCATTGGGCACCATGAGTCAACCATCAACAGTAATCGTGTCGAACAAAAAACCATGTCAGAGTTATGGCACTCGACAGAAGCAGAATCTATTGCTGAATTCCATTGGCGATTAACGCTGATTTTCTCTGTAGTCATAATGGCGGTAATGGTCGTACCTTTAAGTGAGGTAAATCCTCGTCAAGGTCGAGTATTAAGTATGTTGCCAGCAATGCTGCTCTATTTGGTCTTTTTCTTATTACAAAGCTCTTTGCGCTCTAGTGGAGAAAAAGGAAAAGTAGATCCTTTAATTGCAATGTGGGCGGTAAATGGCGCATATCTGGTATTGGCTATCTTGTTTAATATTTGGGATACCTTGCCAATGCGTAAATTACGCTCTCGCTTTAAGAAAGGAGTTGCCTGATGTTTGGTGTATTAGATAGATATATCGGGCGTACTATATTGCAGTCTATTTTGATGACGCTTTTCTTACTGGTATCACTCTCTGGCATTATTAAGTTTGTCGATCAGCTGCGTAAAGTAGGGCAAGGTGATTTCACCACATTAGATGCTGGTATTTATGCCATTTTAAATATCCTAAAAGATGTGCAAATTTTCTTCCCTATGGCGGCATTACTCGGTGCATTGTTGGGGCTAGGTGCATTAGCCACGCGTAGTGAGTTGGTGGTAATGCAAGCTTCTGGTTTTACCCGTTTGCAAATTGCGGGCTCGGTGATGAAAACAGCAATACCGTTGGTGTTACTCACAGTCTTGATTGGTGAATGGGGCGCACCACAAGGCGAGCAATACGCTCGTAACTATCGTGCAGAGAAAATCATGGGTAACTCTTTGGTTTCAACTAATCGCGGTATGTGGGCAAAAGACGGTAATCAGTTTATTTATATCAACCGTATTAAAAGTCAAAATGAGATGCAAGGTGTATCACTATATGACTTTAATGAAGATAGAAAACTGGTATCAGTTCGATACGCTTCTAGTGCGACGTATAATAGCGAGAAGAAAACTTGGGTATTAAAACAAGTTGAAGAATCGAATTTAAGTAATGAGCAACAAATCACGGGCAAAAAACAGGTTTCAGTCGAGTGGAATACACGTTTAACGCCTGAAAAACTGAGTGTTGTGGCATTAGATCCTGATGCTTTATCCATTAGTGGTTTATATCAGTACGTTAAATATTTAAAACAGAGTGGGCAAGAGTCTGGTAATTATGAGCTGAACTTTTGGAAAAAAATCTTTGCTCCTGTTTCTGTTGCGGTAATGATGCTGATGGCATTGTCATTTATTTTTGGGCCATTACGTACGGTACCCATGGGATTAAGAGTAGTAACAGGTATCGCTTTTGGCTTCTTGTTCTATATTGTGAATGAAGTTTCGGGGCGATTAAGTTTGGTATATGGCATTCCGCCAGTTATTGCTGCTTTAGTTCCAGGAATATTATTTCTTACTCTTAGCCTTTGGTTATTAATGAGACGTAATCGTTAAAAGATAGAGCATAATAAAAAGTAAAAGCACCTTTGATTAAAAATCGAAGGTGCTTTTTTATTGGTTATTTTATGGATGTTTTATCGTGTTATTGATAAAAATCTTTTGCTAAAGCACGCACCAGGGCATTGGTACCTTGTGTGACTTCGCTAAATTTAGTGCCATTAGGTTTACGTGTTATCACCACAAACACTCCAATATTAAGTTCTGGAATGGTGGCCATATAAGTGTTAAACCCACCACCACCACCGGTTTTTTGATAAATAGCTGGAATACCATTTGCAGGAGCCATATAAACCCAACCTAAGCCAACACCATCAGCACGCCCGGCAACATCCATACCTTCTATTGAAGAGAGTTGATTACGAGGAAAATAGATAGATTGCTCTTTACTTGCTGTTGCTTTTCTCATGGCGTTATGTGAGGTTAAAAAACCTTGCATCCAGCGTTGCATATCGGCCGGTGTTGAGTAAACCCCACCACTACCTGCTGCCGCTAAAGTATCTGAGCATGGGCTTGGACGATAACCCACTAATAAACGCTGACACTGCGCGGGTGTTGGCGTCAGTGTGGTATCTCTCATACCCGCAGGTTTAGCGACATATTGTTGTAGTAATTGAGGATAGCTTTTGCCAGATGCTTTAATTAGCGCATCAGCAAGAAGATCATAAGCTAAATTAGAATAAGCAGCGCTATTTCCAGCAGGCGAAGTTAATGTCGCTTTCTTCAACCAATTCCAACGATCACCATGTGTCGGCCAAATAAAAACAGGTCTCCCCCATTTTCCGCCGGGCTGCTCACGAGGAAAGCCACTAGTGTGGCTAGCTAAATGATAAAGACGAATAGGCGACTGTGCACTGACTAATGGGATATCAACACCATAATAATTATATTTTTGCAACGGATCTGTCACTAACAGTTTGCCTTCATCTTGCAGTTTGAGCATGATTTCGCTCGTCATTAATTTAGTAATAGAGGCAATACGGATAAGTGAATTCATTGTTGGAGCATTACGGCTTTCAGGTGTTGTGGTACCAAATGCACGATTCATAGATTGATCATTATTGATCATCACAATGACCATACCTTGCGGATTACTTTTTTGATAAATCTGTGATGCATATTTATCAAATAGAGCGCTGGCATTTCGGGCATTTGGCGTTAACGTTGTTGGCCACTGCGTTAGCTCAGGTACATTCTGGCTAAATGGTGAAGAAGGCAATGATGCTGGTGGTATTGATGATCGCTGGCTACAAGCATTTAGCGTTAACATGGCAAGAGGGAGCAATAGATAATTCAGAACATGTTTTTTCATTTTTACGATCAACAAAAGTAAGTGAGTAGAAAGAGTATGAGCAACATAAATCCATTTATGTTCTGGTTTGTGCTGTTTTCGTCGTGCTACTTCTTGTTTTTATTTATCATTTTTAGTACAGCGCCTAATATAATACCAACAAACATACCTGTTATAATCCAGCCAACAATGCCCATAACCCCCCCAATCTATCAGATTTAAACTAAATTTTGATTATATTATCAGAAATAAGAATGTCTATCAGTGCAAGTGTGAGTTAACAAAAATATAAAGATAAATGTGTCAAATTGTCATAACTCAAAAATTTTTACGTGGGGTATCACAAAAAGACAATAAATATTCTTTTTTTTTACTATCAAAAAGAGAAATTAGTATTACAGCTAAGTTACAATCTGGCCTTAAGTTCTGCTATTTCAATCTAAATATTAGCTTTTCTTTATTATTCAGTTAGCATATGTTTATCAAGAAAATGTTAATTAATAGAGTTATCATTCAATACGGTTAGGGTTATTAATTTTTTATTTTAAATTTTATCTTTTTATGATGTTATTTTTAGTATTATATAAAGATAATATAATGGTGTGTCATATTTTGTAATAATTTATTCGTTGTGAGATTCACAAATTAAACTTATTATAGCTTCATCGAGTTAAGAGCCAGTAAATTGTTTTAAATAGAGCAAAGATAACACAGCAAATAATAGAGATTTAATAAAGTAAATTATAAATAAGAATAAACTTTTAGTTTTACATTATTATATATTAAATGAGACGTTCCTTTAAATACATTACAAAGTATCTAGAGTTAAAATGAATTTCTTTGTTTTAATAAATAAATATTTTTAATTAAAAATAAAATATCTATTTATTAATAGGGTTATCTCTTATATCAAAAGTAAGTTTCTTTTTTATTAAAGTAGTACTTATATATTAGAAAATAACTTCCTATATATTAATAAAAAATAACTACTATCTTCCTCACACCAGGGAAGAAAGGGCAGTGACGCTAAAACAATATTTATAGTCATTAAAACAAAACTAAGCCCTCAATTAGAAGTACTGTTGGATCAAAACACTAACCCAAGTTTTGATCCTTTTTTTGCTTTTCGATATATAAAATAATTTATATCGAGATATCGATATAAATTAACCAATATAAATATATTGATAATTTAATCATAATATTTATCTAGGATTAAGGATTAAGGATTAAGGATTAAGGATTAAGTATAGCTAATAATTGATTGGATAGTAAAAATAGCAGATTTTATATACACAAAAAGTAAGATATGCACTTTTTTTCGCCAATCAGCCTGAAAATCAACAATAATTGTTGCGGGGCTATTTAACGCAAGTATAATGGGCGGGTTTTCCAGATACACTTCAGTGCCGGAGTGGCGAAATTGGTAGACGCAGTTGATTCAAAATCAACCGCCTTCGGGTGTGCCGGTTCGAGTCCGGCCTTCGGCACCAAAATAAGACGCCTAAGAGCGTCTTTTTTTATGTCCAAAATCTGCGTTTTATAAGGCGTTCCCCACTTTTTAGTCTTCCCAAGTATACTAAGGTCAACCCACATCAAGTACCTGCTGTTGGTATATGTGTTGGTATCTCTCGATTCGATAATAGTTTGTATCAATAGAAGTAGATAAATCATGGCTTTTACAGATGCTTAAGTCAGGTCTGCCAAGCCTTGGATAAATCGTATAAATTAACAGACGGTGATGGTATGCACTTGATGGTACATACCAACGGCTCAAAATATTGGCGTTTGCAGTATCGTTTTCTCTGGGCAATAAACTGACCATCAAAGCGCTAGATATGGAGTGGGCAACTCGAGGTAATTCCATAGCGATCAGGTTAGTCACTATACAAGTAAGCAGTTCCAGTAGTTACTGTGGAGATGCCCAGATCAGACAAAATATGAGTAGGCGCAGAAACGGCTGGGATAATAGCTTAATGGAGTGCTTCTTCATGAGCCAGAAGAACGAGCGGGTACCAGTGGCTGGTTATATAAGTTTAGTGATGATGCTCATGCAATAACGGGTTATATCGTCGGGTATTGCAGCATACACAGACCGCACGAATATAACCAAGGGTTATCACCCAACAAATTTGAAAAGCGATACTGGAAAAACACTAAAACGGTAGTTAGCTCTAGTTGAACACTACAAAGCAAGATCACCGATAAAAATGACCTGCATGGTTTAATTATTATTTAGGGAACACTAAAGTAAATAGGATCGGCATGCTCTCTTTTGAGTGAATTTGGATGGCACAAGCTAGTTCTGTTACAAATCAATATAAACACAGGTTATTTATGTATCCACAAGTTATTTTTAGATAATATTATTAATAACACTGGCTCTTTTTATTTTAATAATGACTAGTCTTAAATTAGCTTATTTTTCGATAAAAATAAGTATCCATTTTTATAGGAAGTTTCGGAGATTGAACTTGATGTATAAGACGTTAAAAAGGGCACTAATTTAAATAATAACTCCGAGAAACTTTATTTGTACTCTTAGAAAATGATTCAAAAAAATTATTTTTATTCGCATTATCTATTTATTTAAACCTAGTCTAACCACTTTTTTAAATTAGGTTATTACGCATTTAATCATTATTCGATTACTTAATTTTTATCTTCATCATATAAATTGAAAATATCCTCTAAACCTTTTTTTATGTTATCTGTTCATGCTATTAGTGATTTTTTCATTAATGTATTGATAATAAAGTAAAATATAAAAAAATAAATAGAAATTAACGATCAATCACTGCTTGTTTAATAGGTTATGGCTATCAATTTGGTGTTTATTGATCGGTAGTAACGTGTTTACACGCCTTATTAATAATATTAAATTTAACTCAATAAATTATTAAATAATAAAAAATAAAGAAAGTAATAAAGAGAGTTAAATAATAATAAAGGAAATCTTATTTCGACTAATTAAATCCGATGAGTATGGTGAGATAATCATAATGAATCAAAAAAAACAATTTTATAACATGAGAATAAATAATGATTTATTATTGCGAAAAAATATCGGTGTTTATATTAAGACTGCGCGTAAAAATAAATCTTTATCAGGTAAGCAGTTGGGTGATTTATTAAATTTGAGCCAACAGCAGATATCACGATATGAAAATGCCGTGACCAGCATTAATATCGAAACCTTAAATGTCATTTTAATTATCTTAGAGAAAGATTGGTTTGATTTTCTTGATTATATTATGAAAAAGGAAATGTAAATAGAAAAGTGCACTCTCTCTTTTCATGTACTTTTTATTTTTATTACAGGCTCTTCATTATTTATCTTTTTTAGTGGGGTGGTTGACCACGGACTTAGGCTGTCTTTTAAAAAGGTTTGAACATCATTTTAAAAAAAAGAGTCAATGATAGGCTGATTCTTTTTTTTAAAAAAAGGGGTTATATCGAGAGACATTGTTTTCTGAATATAACCGAATAAGTGTCATTTTAATTTTTCAAAGGTATTTAATTATGCGTACTAAATTAATCGCGCTGTCAGTCCCTTTCTTATTAATGGGGATCGGCTCAGCACAAGCGGCTAACCAAACTAACATTGAGTTTTTAGGTAATATCCAAGCGGTGAGCTGCGACGTCAATGTTAATGGTCAAAACCAAGTGACTTTAGGGAGTGTGCGTACTTCTGACTTCACTACCGCCTCTACCCCTGTTGCGGAGGGTCAAACTGAATTTCAATTAACATTAAGTGGCTGTGATGCACTAAAAACTGCGGGTAAAGCACTGGTTGAAATTAACGGTGATACCGTACCAGGAAGCACTAATATTTTCTTACAAAAAAGTAAAAACCCAACCAGTAATGCAGGTGTCATGATTTTAGATGATAAAAAACAACCAATTGAAAATGGTAAATCTGTTCAAATGGCTGAAATCTCCGCACCTACGGAAGGTGATGATTACACCTCACTGGACAATGTGTCTTTAAAATTAACCGCTGCTTATGGTTCAACTGCCACCGATACGGCTGTGACTACTGGGACATTTAAAGCGCCTGTTTTATTCTCATTTGTTTATGAATAAATAGAAATGAGGGAGGGAAAACCTCCCTTTTTATTATATCAGGGGGATACGTTGTGAAATCGATTTTGACATTATGTTTTACCGCTATGGTGGCATTATGCCCCGCTTATACTTTCGCGGGGATCTCTTACCAATTAGGGGCACTAAGAGTGGTCTATCATGAAGGGGAAAAAGGGGTCCCTTTAATGCTAATTAATAACACTAAAGAGGAATCCGTTTTAACCCAAACAGTGACATTAAAAACCCCCTCAGGACCAGAAGAAAAAATATTTTATGTTCTACCGTCTATCGTCAAAATTTCACCGCAGTCATCAACAAATGTGAAAATCATACTCAAAGAGGCGACGTCGTTACCTAAAGATCGCGAATCTATTTTTTATATCAATAGTAAAGCGATCCCGTTAATTGATCATAAAGAAGAACAAGAAAAAAATATCTCAGGGGGAATTAATATTGGTATATCGTCGGTGATAAAACTTTTCTATCGCCCCCAAAATTTACCCATGAGTATTGAGACTGCCCAAGAAAATTTACGGTTCGAAGCTTTAGACAATAAATTAAAAATATCCAATGCCTCTCCTTATTACATTACCTTGGTGAATGTTAAAGTAGATGGTCAACAAGTGCCTTTAAAGGGAAAAGGCATGTTGCCGCCTTATGACGCCTTTGAATATACGTTAACCGAGAAAAAGAGCCCATCAACCCCACATCAATTCCAATGGACTTTAATTAATGATTCGGGCGGCATGTATGAATATTCAAAATAAGCCGGTGTTGTGTGGGTTCATTCTTTTTTTACTGACATTGTTCTCTTCAAGTGTGTTTGCATTATCCCGAGCAACCATTAATTTTGAAGCCAATGTTGTGAAGGTAGCTTGTGAATTATCGGTCTCACAGAGTCAAATTAAATTTGATCCAGTGATGAATAATGAAATTAAACCGCATACCCTTATTCGCGCTCGTGATTTTATTTTGAATATTTCGCGGTGTAATGCCGTAGATGGCCAAGACAGTATTACTCCCAAATTAAAAGTCT
The DNA here is from genome assembly GCF_004116975.1 of Proteus hauseri. Classification (NCBI taxonomy): domain Bacteria; kingdom Pseudomonadati; phylum Pseudomonadota; class Gammaproteobacteria; order Enterobacterales; family Morganellaceae; genus Proteus; species Proteus hauseri. Next base: position 1,908,520 of record NZ_CP026364.1, read on the forward strand.
CGGGGTTGGGATTTAATACCAGTGATGGAAAATGGTTATTTAAAACCCAGGACTCTTCCGTCAAAAATATGGGGTTTTTATTGTATCACAGTGATACTCAGCCGAGTTATTCGGATATCTCACTTAAAAATAATGACATTATTGATTATCACCAAACCTATAAAGTCTCGACACTTAATTTGGATACCAAATTTTATGCCATGATGGCCTGCGGTGATAGCGAAACCTGTGATAAAGCGAAAGTCGAGACCGGCATTATTAAAGCAATTGTGAGTTTTGACCTTCTTTATGATTAATTAAAAATGATGAAATCAATATATTTATTTTTGTGTATTTTATTTCTTATTTCTTTTCATTCTTTATCCCTTGCTGATGACGGCATTGTATTAGGCACGACACGTGTCATTTTAGATAAAGACAGTAAAACGATTCAAATTATTAATAATGGAAACACTAGCTATTTAATTAAATCAGATTTACTTGAGTCGCCCGATAATAATAAAAAAAATAATACGGTCATGATCACTCCACCTTTATTTAAATTGGCCGCCCATGAATCGAGACCCATTAAATTGTATAAAAAAAATAGCCCCGAGGCGTCGGTGGAATCACTCGGGTATTTGGCGGTATTGGCTATTCCTGCTCTCGATAAAGCGTCTGAAGAAAATAAAAATACGGTGGCGGTAGGCTTACGAAATATTATTAAGGTCTTTATTCGCCCAGAGGCATTGTCCGAAAAGAAAAAAGACAATGATTGCTTTATTGAGATAAATCAGGAGAACGAGGCGATTATTTTAAAAAATAATACCCCGTATTTTATTACGTTAGTGACGGTCACACTCAATGATGACAAAAAAAATCTCTTATCTAACACATTAATGCTTTCACCGTTGGCACAAGGGTCTTTTATTTATAATAAAAAGATCCCACCCAATACACAAATTCATTGGCAAACGATTAATGATTATGGCTTTGCTTCAGAGTGGTGTCGTTCAACTATACAACACCCTCGTATTGAATGACTCTCCTCTTGACTAAAAAGTATGTAGGTGTTGTGTGAAAAACAAACAAAAACTCAACGTGGTTGATAATAATTGCATTCACTCTTTAAGCCTGTTAACCCTTGCGGTTTTATTCTCGCTCTACTCAACCAAAACATTTGCAGCAGAATATTTTGATCCAGCATTTATTAGTGGGAATGAAGATAGTCAATTAGATCTCTCTTTTTATTCAAAAGACGGGGATATTTCACCTGGGGATTATTTAGTCTCAGTCAGCGTGAATGAAAAAGTGATGCCAGAGAAAATGGTCAAGTTTGCCTTGAATAAAGAATACAAACTGGTGCCCGTCTTTACGCCCAATCAATTGAAGGCGCTGGGTGTGGATGTGGAGAATGTTCCCGCACTTAAAAACTTACCGAAAGAAGCCCCGATAGAGAATATCATCGCTCTTATTCCTGATTATCGAGCAACGTTTATCACCTCGGATTTAAAATTAAAGCTGAGCTTTCCTCAGTTAATCATGAAAAATAAATCGGAACGTGAAGTCGATCCTACATTATGGGATGAAGGGATCCCGGCGTTACTCTTTAACTATTCGCTGATGGGCACGTCCTCCCACACTTCTGGGGCGAATATGAAAAACGTCTTAGCTCAAGTGTTTGGAGGTATGAATCTCCAAGCTTGGCGTTTTCGTTTTAACTATTTTGGTAACTATAATAAATACGATGGCCACGGTAATTCTAATACCGGCACCAATAATAATTTTAATAATGTGCGATTATACCGTGATATCAAATCGTTAAAATCGACCTTACAACTCGGTGAAATTATGCCGGTATTGAGTATCTTTGAATCCTTTCCTTTTAAAGGGATTTCACTGTCCTCAAATGAAGAGATGATCCCACAATCTCAACGTGGATTTGCACCTGTCATTACGGGATATGCAAATTCCAATGCCTTAGTGCTCGTGAAGCAAAATGGCAATACAGTCTATCAAACCTATGTTTCACCTGGGCCATTTAAGATTGACGATTTAAGACAGACTCAGCTTTCAGGGGAATTAGAAGTCTTTATCCAAGAAGCTGACGGTTCTATTCGCAAGCAGATGATTGCCAGCAGCAGTTTACCTATCATGGAAAGAGAGGGGGCTTTTAAATATGAAGTCTCCGCAGGGCAATATAATGCGTCAGGCTCAGAGAAATCGAAGTTTGCATTAGGTACATTTAGTTATGGATTGCACAACAATATCACCCTCTACGGAGGCGTAATGGGTGGGAATACCTATGTGTCATCCGTTGTCGGAATTGGTACATCGCTAGGTACTTTAGGCGCAATCTCTTTTGATGCAACCACTTCACGGGCAAAATTAAATGGGATGGATGATTGGAAAAATGGACAATCCTACCGCGTCCGCTACGCCAAAAATATGTTGTCAACGGGCACAACCTTTGATTTAGCTGCTTATCGTTATTCCACCAAAGATTATTACAGTTTTAATGATGCGAATTTAATTGATGAAAATGGATTATTATCGTGGGGCAGAGCAAAACGTAAAAATAATTTCCAAGTCAGTATAAGTCAACAATTAGGTCGTTATGGCTCCCTGATTTTATCGGGAAATCGGGAAGACTATTGGAATAGCCATGAAGTCAATAAACGAGTGTCATTATCGTATAACGCCACATTAAAAGGAGTTAGTTATTTTGTTACGTATAATATTGAAAAGCGTAAAGATGAATATAATAATTGGCCAGAAGATAGGCGTTTATCAATAGGGATGCAAGTTCCTTTCAGTATATTTAATCCTTCTACCTTGGCCGAGAAATCCTCGTTATCGTATGCGATTAATACGGGAAACCATGGTAATACTACGCAAAATATAGGGTTAAGAACTTCTCTTTTAGAAGATAGGCTAGGGATCTCCGTTGACCAAGATTACAGCAAAGATAAAAATACCAACAATAATAGCAATTTAAATATTAACTATGTGGGTGAGGTGTCTAACAGTGCGTTAGGCTACAGTTACAGTAATGATTACAATACCTTATCAGGTAGTCTTAATGGTGGGATCATTGCCCATCCTTATGGGGTAACGTTAGCCCGTTATGTGGGAGCATCACCGCTGGCCTTAGTAGAAGCAGAACAGGCTGCGGGCACCAAAGTCAATTCGGGTATTGGGACCATCAATAACAGGGGCTTTGCCTTAGTGCCGATAGGCAATGCTTACAATAAAAACCCCGTTTCTCTGGATATCTATTCTTTACCGAACAACGTGGAAGTCGATAATTCTATTCATCAACTCTATCCCACCAAAGACGCGGTTGTTTACACGAAATTTAATACCAAAGTGGGTTATCAAGTGATTATGACGCTGATGCGTCAGCATAAACCGCTCCCTTTTGGGGCGCTGGTATCGGTTGTAGGGGATGAAACGAATACTTCAGTGGTGGGCGACAATGGAGAGGCTTATCTCGCGGGGCTTGCATCACAAGGGCAGTTAACGGTTCGGTGGGGGAATGATGCCCAGCAGACCTGTCAAGTGAATTACACCTTGCCAATAGAGAGCGCACCACAGGATAAAAATACCCCAGTCATTGAATATACTGCGGATTGCCAATAAACCATATAAGAGGGCGTGATGAGGATGAAAGGGTTGTTACTTGGACTGATGTTCTCGTGCTGTCTGTGCTTACCGGCACAGGCTGAGAAGGTCGATACCAATATTGGACTATCGCTATTATTTACACGGGTAATTTTCCATGAAAGTGATGAGAAAGGGGTTAGTTTACAAGTCAATAATAAAACGGATAACGCCTATTTATTGCAATCAGTGATACACAGCGTGGATCCGAATACGGGATTGGTTATGGAGGCAGAAAGCCTAAGTGAAGACTCAACACTAAGTGACAAAAAACCTTTTATGGTCACCCCTCCTTTATTTCGTTTTGAGCCTAAAAGTGAGATTAAACTACTGATTAGACGGGTACCGAGTGTGTTATTGGATGATAAAAAAGAGTCTGTATTTTATATTTCATTAAAAGCAATCCCCATCATTCACAGTGAAATGAATCAGAACAATATGTCGATTTCAACGGTAATTAACTTGAAATTATTTTATCGACCGAATGCCTTAGAAAAATGGTTTATCGAAGAAGTTCCAGACAGCGAGAAATTAACGTTCAGTATCAAACAGGGTGCAGTGGAGATAATCAACCCTACACCGTATTGGATAACATTCGACCATTTAACGATAGAGGGACTTAATATAGATAAAGAATCGTTAAGAAGGATGCTTCCCCCTTTAGGGACGGTGCGATATGTCTCTCCCGCCTTGTCAAAAAATAAAAGCGAATATTCTATCGAATGGAGCCTATTGGATGAATTAGGTGGTTCAACAAAAATAACACAACAGGTTATTCATTAGGTCTTCACAGTAGGAGAAAATCCGATGTTTTCGTTCTTATCTTTAAACGCAGTCAAAAAAATGCTCGCTTTATTGTTACTGAGCGGGTTGCTTGTGATCGCCTCGATAGTGCAAGCCAACGAGGTGATTATTATTCCAAAAGGAACGGGAATTGTGTGGCAAGGGAAACCTTTTACCAGCAAATTGTTGCAAGAAAAAAATCCGTATTATAACCCTTACTTATTTGGTGGTGGCGCTAGCTACACAGACTTTCTAACAACTACGAGTACATTATACCGCCCAGGTGGAGGATATTATGCAATTTGTAGACCTTATGGCTCAATAACAACACCAGGAGATGTCGTCCATATTCAAGGCTATGATGCCACAGTGGTCACTCCTGGACTTTATTTTGCTGTAGTGGGTAATTTTATGGGAGAATACAAGGATTACAGAAGTAATAAAACTGTTTCATTTAATGGATCTTTTGGGAACAATAAATTTATTACATCAAATGCGCCTGCAAGTTCACCTAAATTAGAAATCATAAATGATAAAGCAAACTGTGTATCATTAAAGAATAAAACAGAGCTAGTTGCTGGTTATTCGACATATCACGCACAAATGAGTGGATATTGGGTTCTTTTAGCAGATGGGACACAAAAAACAACAACAGCCTCTTTTATATCGTCATTTGTTTTAGGAACCGGCTCATCAAATTCCCCTAGCAGTGATTCATCTATTTTTCCTAGAACAGTCGAGTTTAAAGTATCAACACTTGAATGCAATATTAATACCCCACCTACCATTAACTTTGGTGATGTTATTCACTCTAATGAGGCGGGTAAAGAGTTAGCCAGTAAGATGACCACCATTGAGACTTATTGCTCACAGGGTGATGAGGTTATTGATAGTAATATTAACCTGACCTTTAAGAGTGTATCGGGAAATTACGGGAACGATATGAGTAAATTAAGTTTAAAGGAAGGGGGCGGATATATAACTGGCCAACTTGAAGGCGCTCAGCAATCTTTTGATGGCAGCTGTGGTTTAACGGGAAGAGGTATTCCTTTTGATAACGCAACCCACATAAAACTCGGACATATCACTAAAGATCAACCTTCAGCCAGTTTTATTAATCCAGTTCTATGGCGTCTTTGTGCTGGGGGCGATGGTAAGTTGCCTTACGGCAAAGTGACTGCATCGGCAGAAGTGACGGTAACACTTAATTAAGAATGTTAAGAATCAGCGGTAGTATTTTCAACTGAATATTTATATTCTTGGTTATTATTATCGATTTTTTATAACGTACTGATTAATATGCTTATTAATGAATGAAATTGGATTGATTTGATTAATGAACATCATAGGAGAAGATGACAATTTTTTGCAAGTCGAAATATTTTTATTGATCATATCTTATCAATCCATGTTGTTCCTGATAAAAAATGTCGTAGTGTTAGTATGTCCTGAAATAAAAAAGAAAAAAAGGTGAAAACCTGATCCGATGCTCGGCATCAATGAAGTTATTCACCTTTAATAATTATTTTGTAGAAAATATCATTAATAATTTTTAATACTATCATAATGAATAAAATCTGCCTTATTTACATTAGTAACTTAAATGCAGAGATACAAAATGATGTAATCTTTACTTACAATTAAATATCTTAACTAATTATATTCCATCTCAATATTTACAACACTTTGTACATTCCCCGCTTTTATTCTTGATGAAGGAACAGGCGCATAGTCTGTACTAAACAATTTTTTATGTTCGTTAGCATATAATCGATAAGCTTTGGGTATATTAACGCTGAGTGTATCTCCATTCATATCAAATATCTTAAAACCAATTCCCTTTGCTGGATTATTAGTTGATGTATTTTTTAAAATAGATGAATTACTGCTTTCAGCTTGCCCTTTTAATGTTATGTTTACTGTATTATCTAAATTACAATTAATCTCTAAAGGTATCTGTTGTGATGTAGAACCACCACCATTATAAGATTTTAAATTTACGATGGTATTTGTCGCGCTGAAATCACAGGTAGGATTTTGGATCTGAATTTTACTGCCAGTAACAACTCTAATATAAGTTGTAAAATTCTCATCTCTTGTATTTGCTAGATCAAGCCTACCATGTAATCTGAGTTTAAATAGTGTTGTATTTGGTGGAATTTCTGTAACATTACTTTTTAAAAAAATAAGATTATTTCTAGTCTGCTCATTTGCAATAGCACGCATCTTATTATTATTCTGTGGTACTCTATCACCTCTATATTGACCAGGGTCAGGAACTCTATCCACATATTGTGTATTTATATTCTCAATCGTCGGGCTCCAGCTACCACCGAAATTCATGTAATTATTATTAGTTTTATAACCATTAATTTTTTTATGAGAGACAAATCCACATTCAACAGGAAGTAATACTGATAAACCGTTAGTATATGCTTCTTCTGGCGTTATTATTGGTTTTGTAACAAGAGTTATTGGACTGGCTTGATCTCCAGGCACTCCTTGTCCTTTAACGACATTAAAATCATCATAACCAGGTCCACAATAGACATCAATAGCATAGCTTGATGATGAAATTAAAAATAGTGAATAACAAAGTAATTTATATTTCATACTGTTTATCTCTTTTTATTTTAATCACTAAAGCCAAGTGTATGTTACGTTTATATTTGCCTGTAGTGTACCTGACTGAGTAATACCTGAAAGTTTTGATGCTCTTGCCGATAAATTAAAAGTTAAAATATCAGAATCATTCACAATATTTTTTTCTATCGTTTCACCGGAGCGAAGTAAATTATTATTGTCTCTATTTTTAACTTGAATACCAACATTAGTTGATGTTCCTTTATTAATAAAATAACCTCCTTGAGCATTAAAATCACCAATAAACACTGCCGAAACTTTATTTGTTACATTAGGGCAATTAGTCATTTTAATATCAAAGTCAACCCAATCTGAATAAGGATTCATTTTGTATGTAAATATATCACCTAAGTCGACTATTTTATTAGATGGAATAATTTCGCACGGCTTTGCTAAAACACTACCATTAATTGTGACTGTTGAAGACTTAATTGTCTTTGCATATGTTAATGAAGGTAGGCTGAATAAACATAGCATACAGATAACAATATATTTAGTCATAAGAACCTTCTTTTATAGGTATTCAAGTACAAAGTTTGAAGTCGCTGTAAATTTACCCATAGTGACAGGTAAACGAACAGAAACTAATTCCGCATTTAAATTAATAACATTACTTACACTTGGTTGTAGCTTAACAGTAATAGCCCTATTTTTATTTATTGGGATCAGAGTATTATTATTATCTGTGATCATAATAGCGACTCCTGTTGCTGCCGCTGGAGCACTATTTAATTTCAATAGATCACGATTAGAAGGGTCTTGCTCTCCATTAAAACTTAAATATGCACCCTGAACCGTTTCTCCACATCGACTCAATATAATATTAAAGCTCTTTTTAGGCCCTCTTCGATTTAAATCTAAAAAGCTTTTATTGGCATTGGAGCCTAAATCGACAGTAAAGTTTTGGCTTCCCACGGCAACTTCACAAGAATTAGACCAAACTTGTCCTTTAATAATTATTTCTGTTTTCGCTTCAGCAATGATAGGCATAAAAGAGAAAAGTAAAATTATAGGTAAAATATAAAATGGCTTATTCATCATTCACCTTAATATTATTGACATTGAGCAGAGATGTTTACAATAGACTGACTTTTCTCAGCATCTGATAATTCATATGCAAATGAACAAGTCTGTTCTTTTTGATTTCCCCACTTCACATTAATGATTCCTTTGTCACTTAAGCCAGTAATATAAGCTTGTCCAGAATCTCCAACAAAAGATGAAATATTTTTACCTTCTAACGTTGCAATAGCACCAAAAGGTATTGGGTTTCCTTTATAACTTATATTAATGAAGGCCTTATATCCCACTTGAGGTTCGAAACTGGCGAGCACAACAGCACCATTATCAGGTACCACATTGACTATCGCATTTTCAATTTCAACATTTTTAGGTAGCTGGGTTATATCTAATTCCACTCTATTAACGCGATAATTAGTAGCATAAGGAATAAGCGCATAACCTTGACTATCGGTTGAGAGACCTCGATGCCCACTTATTGGTGTATCACTGGCACCAGGCGCTTTAACCAAAATAGCAGTTTGATTTAAAGACTGCCCTAAGGTTATGCCTCCAGAATGGATCAATGCACCACCTGATAAACTATAGTAGAGCTGTGAGCTGTCTTTATTATAAGAATAGCCCGCACTAGAGAGCACTTTAGGTGAATAATAACTTCCTGAAATACTGCTTTGATATAATGTTCTTTCATTTTTATTATACCCTTGAGAGATATTGTAGCTTAAAGCATCATCCTCAAGTAAATTGCCACTTAACGTCATTTGATCATTGAGTGAACCATTTAAATCTGACACAAAGGAATTACTAATATAACTATTTTTATAGATAGCCGTACTATCAGGAGATAAAAATAAACTCATCGGGACTGACATATTGAAGGATAACATTTGATCATTTTTATCACCCCAAACCGTTTTATTATTCGAGTAGTTTGTACTAAAAGAAATGCTGTTATAACTAGTTGAATAACCTAATTGCAATAACGTTTCTTTTTTAGAGGTATTCCAATATGTTTTATTCTCGCCACTTAAATATATCGAACCAACTCCTACAGGTTGCGAAATACTAATACTCGTTTTCCCTTTTACTTTAAAATTTAAGTCATAGTAATAATTATCATCATTGTCATATTTATTCTGACTCATATGTTTGTAGTTAGTATCATTAAAATCATAATAACCACTTGTTGAGTAACGATACCCGGCAAAGTGAATATCTGTATCTGTTTTTTCTAAGTTCTTTTGGTAAGATATTTCAAATTGTTGCCCATCATGAGAGCTATTATCGGCAAGCTTGGCATGAGCTTGTGTGACTGAAATAGAAACCGCCCCTAACGTGCCTAAATTTTTGGCGCTACCTAATGTAAAGCTATTATAATTTTTAGATAACTGAGTACCACTAAAGATAGTTAAATCATTTTTTAATCCATAATAAAACTCACCTAGAATGAATTTATTTTTTTCAACTTCTGCACCCGCATTTCTTACTTCACCAAAATTGATAGAATACTGGAAGCCACCTTCACGCTGCATATTTGGTAAGGAAGACCATGGGACAACAAATGATTGAGAACTACCATCAGCTTCTTTTATTGTTACGTATAAATCACCACCAGAACCTACGGAATTTAAATCATTAATTTCAAATGGCCCCGCAGGAACGGTTTCTTGATAAATTTCATATCCGCTTTGTTTTATAGATACAACCGCAGTACCTTTAGCAATACCACGTACTACTGGCGCAAAATTACGCAGACTATCGGGCAACATAGATTCTTCAGAAGTGAGCTTAACACCCCTAAAACTGACACCATCATATAAGTTTGATGATGTATAAGTGTCCCCTAATACTAATCGCGAGCGCCATTGTCCTAAATCGCGAGATAAGGTTGTATTTACATGGTTAAATTCACTTTTAGAATCTTGTTTACTACTATTATAATTCCATGTCGAATAGTCTCTTAGTCGCCATGCACCAATATTTAATCCGGATCTTAAGTTTAAATAATGTCGATTAGAAGAGCTACCCTTGTAATCGTAATTACCACCAGAGTAAGTATAATTAATAATGGCGCTATTAATACCACTATTCCATTGACTAGCTGGAATATACCCTCTTGCTTTATTATCTATATATACTTGTGGTATCGATATACCTAGTCGTAGCTTACCAATATCTAAATCGGTTGTTGCATCAGGAAAAATAGCATCTATAGTCGTGCATGTTTTTATTTCTTCGGGTAGATACTCGGGTTTAATTGGCATAATGCCAATTTCATTTTCACTAAAACATGGCTGCATTCTTTTTTTATCAATATTAAACTTAAAATCTAAAGTTAATGTTGATAAAAAATTGTTATTAATATAAACATCTACTTTATAAAAACCATCAGGGATTTCTTGACCTTTCTCAAAATTTGATAGATCAGCAACATTTTCGACATCATCAGACAAAAGCAAAGGGTTAAACCATAGGTCTTGTGCAGATGAACTAAAACTAACAATATAAACAATAAAAGCATAAGTAATATTATACTTAGTACTTTTCTTTAATTTGTGATCTTCTCTCATAATGCATCCAGCCCATCCGTATAGAAATTTTTATATTTTCTTTGTATTCCTTGGAGTCATAGAACCATAATCGTTAATGGTTTCATAACTAACTTCATTAGTTGCTTTTAAGCTGAATTTAATAGGGATATTTTCCTGACCTAAAGGCTCTACCATTATATTATTCAGTTCATTATCATTTATTTTTAATTGAACGATGGTAACGAAGACAGGTGAGGGGTTTTTTATTGTTAACGAGTTATTAGCAATAGAAAACTCTAATTTATTAGGCGCTTCTTCTAATGCTTTTAACAACCCTTCAGGTCGATAAAACATTTTTATTCTATTTGTAATAGAAAACTGAAGTATGTTTTTATCAGCATCTTTTTTATCAGAAGCCGGTATTGATTTAACATTTACCCAAAATAAAGATTCTCTATCTTTAGGTAATTCCACATTTTTTTTATTAAGAATAAGTAAATTATTTTCTTTTTTTCCTTGCATCATAAAAAGAGGAGGTGTGATAACGAATTGATCACTTCTTTCTCCATCTTTATTTTCTATCCATGATTGAATAAGATAAGCATCCTCATCTAAGCTAGTGCTAACAGGTAATATGACTTGCTCTTTATCTATTGGAAAAACAACCCTTGTTGTACCTAAAGATACGCCTGCCTGTGTCGATAATGACACACTCATCATTCCTATAATTAGTACTATAGTTTCAATAATTTTATTTTTGAATATCATTTAAGTTTCCAACTTTATTTTTACTGATAGCTGATAAGTAGATCCGCAACAATTTCTGGAATAAGCTCTCGCTTTTCTTTTTTAAGTAGACGGTATTTTGCAATTAAATAAAATTCAACAGCATCGTCCATTGACTGATAATTAGGATCAAAGTCTGAATTAACAACAAGCAGGTTTTTATTATGATCAAAAAGAACAACACCTGTATGGTGTTTTATATTGCCATCATATTTCACCATTAAGACTTCTTGATTTGTAGAAGACACTTTATTAAATGAGACAATAACGCCATCCGAGATGTATCTTTTACATCCTTTAAGTGTAAATGAATATTTTAATAAATTTATAATGTCTTTTTCTTGCTTTATATTTGAATCAATAATTCGTTCAAGATCTCTCTCTTGATAATCTCCACTAATATCTAATTGGCATGCAGAATTAACAATACTTCCATGAAAGAAAGTAAACCCACTCGTCTTTGCATTTAGATTACCACTTTTAGCATTCCCTAAAAGTGGTAAAGCTAATGCAAATATGAAAATTAAAATTCTCATATCTGCCTTACAATCAATTAATCATATTGAACGTTAAATGTAGCTACGGCATTTGCTTGCCCAGCTTGTACAGTATCACCTGTAGAAATATAACGAGCAGTTAAAGGAATAATATTTCGGCCATTAACTAATGCAGTTTTAGCGCCAAATGTACTACCATCAACTTTTAAGTTAGTACCGCTTTGGTCAATAATGTTGATACCAACATTTTTTGCTGAACCATCAGTAGTACCAGAAAGAGCTAAAATATCAGTAGCTGTAGAAGTTTGACCTAAGAATGAAAAAGCTACATTTTTTGCAATAGCAACATCGCAATTATTTAAAGTAATATTAAAATCTTTAGCGTCCGATTTGTCACCTTTAGCTGCGAAGGCTGCCGTTCTTACTTGGCCCATTTCAACAGTTTGGTTCATTGACTCACTATCAACAGAACAACCAGCAGCAACAATCTGGCCAACAAAATGCACTGTACCACCACTTACGGTTACAGTTGCAGCATTAGCATATCCAGCAAACGCCAGGGTTAATACTGCAGCTAGACCAGATACTTTTAATAATTTCATTTTTAACACCTTTTATTAGTTATGAATAAATATAAACATGATTATTTACCAGACAAAAAATATCACTATATATATAAAATCTAATTGATTTTATATATATAGTATTATCAACGTATTCTAAATAATTTTATTAAATAGCGGCCATGCCAAATAAATGGGAAAATAGAATTTTAAAACTTCTTTGATAACTCTTTTTGTTCTTTATATGATTACATCAATGTTATTTATATCCGTGTTTTTATAGATGACTTCTCTAATATAATCATCCCATGTTAAACCTAATACAGTTAAGCATTGATTTAACATAGTGATGGACAAAATATTTTTTCCAGTTTCATATCTAGAAACTTGTTGCTGACTAATGAAAAGTAAACTACCAAATAAAACACCGTTCCACCCTTTACTAATACGATGTTTTTTTATAAATGCTCCTGTTTTGATATTTAAGTCAATAACATCATTAGTATTGTTATTCATTTAATTTCTCCTACTTAATGTATTTTGCCAGCAATAAGATATATAATTTTTGCTAATTAATATATTAAGTATTTCTACTGGAATATATATTTCTATATTTAACTTAAGGAAACTATATACAATTAAAAAATATCTTTAAAGACGATAATACCGATCAATAACCCTTCTGTGATAGTCACAGCCTATCAAAATTGCTTTAATGATCGTCAAAACAGATCAAAGTAATAACACAAGTCAACTAATCAGAAGTTAGTATACTGATTTATAAATAAATTTTATTTAATATTGAAAATGGATTTATTGTATTTAATAATATTTTTAACAAAAAAATATCATCGTTTTAACGGTAAAAATTTATTAGAAATAGTTTGTTACAAATGAAATTAAATAATATCTAAATAAGAGAGTCAATATAAGATTGGTATTTTAAATATTTAAAATGATAATAAGAAAAGTATGAGAAAAATTAATTTTTATATATTTTTTAAGATGCAGTGATAAGTATAGTTCTTATTTTGATGAGATGATGATAAGGGTTATTCTTATTTTGATTAGTTAGTGATAAGTATTATTCTTATTCCGATTAAAAGAGTATCAATAGGTCTTAGAATGAAATTTATGAGAGAAGATTAATACAACCTAATAAATTGAAAAAACATAATTATAGAAAACAAAACGCTAACCATAGGTGAGTTTACTTACCTCATTATTAATAATAGGTAAATTAATGACAAAGTAAGCGAGAGCATAGTTGTTCTGTAAATAGAATTGATGAAGGTGTTTTATAGTAGAAATTAGTAGGTAATAGAATTATTGAAAAGCTGAGTATATGACTTGTTTATTTTTCTAAAAATTTTAGTACAGTTAATCGATGATTTTAACCAATCTGATTTAGATGCTTATTAGTACTAGATAGCACCAAATTTGATCCTAGGTCTTACCCGCTGTGTATAAAATAAGCTAGTTCAATCTATGCTTAGTTGCCGTAAGTTATCTTTTCACTCTTTTTTGCCTCCCAAAGATGAACGTTCCTTAATCACTCAGGTTAAGTTTTAGTTAGTGTAAACGAAAACTAAAAAACTTAGTGATAGGATCAGGATCGTGGAAATTTACATACTCAAGGTTTTGTCATTTGCAAAATACGCATAGAAATATTGAAGTAGGAATTATTCATCCAGTAAGTACTGAGGTGTCATTTGTGATAATCATTAATTGTATTCGCAGATGATTTTGCTAGTGAAGCACTGTTTGAATAAGAAACGTTAGTTAGTTCAGCGTGATTTTTTGTTGATGCAACCGTGACTTTTAATTGGGGTAATTATAAAGATAGTATTGAGGGATAGTTGCTTGGTGATATACCTCAAAAGATAATGATTTACATTTGGCTGATATTCTTCAAACAAGATCTTTTAAATGGCCAATACGTGGTCAGGATTAAAAATCTCATCGCTATTTGTGCATAATTCAGACGCTTGACTAAAAAAACAATTTTATGAAATTGAATTTAGTCATCAGACTAATTGGCTTGGTTAATGAAGTTAGTCCTAAATATTTGTGCACTTACTAGATTTGTACTTCAGATAAATTATTTAATAACTATATGATGTAGGCTGGGGCGGTGAGTTTGAAGATAAAGACAAGATAAAAAAATCATAAAAGCAGCATCGTCAATAAACTATGGATACAGTTAATGATGATTGTTCTTTAATTATTATCAATATTAACCTATAGGTAATACTACCTATTTTTTATTTTTCTTTAATTAATGCAAGTAATACTACTTAATATTTAATTTTTTCTCCAATGTTATTGGATATTTCATTTAAATATAGACTTTATCATTAATGATATTTTAAGATAAATACTATTTACAGGTTATTATTATTTTTTATTTTTCATGCCAATTGTTTCAATTATGTTTAAATTTGTATATTTATGTTTATTTTACTCCCTCGGTGTGTAAATTTGATCATTTTTATTTATTTTTAATGTGCAAGAATAATCTTAATTTTATATAAAACATCCAGAACTTAATCATATTTAGAGTGTCTTTATTTTATTCTCTCTTCGTAAGTAGATTATCTTATTTTGTTTGATAGTGTTAAATATTGTTTTTTTACTCGTTTTTTGAGTTGATTAATTTTTTATACCATCTGAATTATTTGATCCATATTATAATCTATCGGTTCATTGTAAATATACTTAATTGAAAATAAGTTTTTCAAGGATTAATATATTTGCAACAAGATTTGGTGATTAAATTAATAATGAAAGTTAATTCTTATTATTAATTTTCATTAAATTTAATTATTTTTTGTAGATTGGATTTTTTATTATTCTATATGTAAATCTTGATTATTTTTTAATTAAGACGGGTTTTGATATTTTAAAAAAATGACGTCATGTCAGATATTAACTTACTTTTGAGGTATTCATAATGACATTCAATAAATTAAGCATCGTTGGCGCTGCTGTTGCTTTATCTTTAGCTTCTTTTGGCTCAATGGCTGAAAATAATGGTGTAATTAACTTCGTAGGTTCAGTTGTTGATTCTCCATGTAATATTGCTGATGAAAGTTTAAACCAAACTGTTAAATTTGGCGAAATTTCACGTGTGTTCTTAGAACAAGGTAATGAAAGAGAGAAAGCTTTCACTATTAAATTAGAACAATGTAATTTCGACAAATTCAAAAAAGATGACCAAGGTGCATGGTTACCTGTTAAGACTATGAAAATCCAATTTGATGGACGTTCATATGCTGATACAACCAACACTCTGTTAGCAACTGACAGAGCTAAAGAAAACAACGTTGGTATCGCTATCGATACTTACAAATTTGGTGAAGCAGCAGATATTTTATCAAAAATTCGTAACAAACAAGGTACTAACGTACTTGAGTTTACTGCTTTAGCAAAAGCTGTTGACGTTACTAAAGATGTTAAAGAAGGCGAATTCTCTGCTATCGCTGACTTCCGTATTTCATACGAATAATGCACCAATATATGTATAGGGGATATTCCCCTATACATATTTATCTAATGGTAATGAGATGATGAATTTTAATAAAAATAAGTATCTGACTATTTTAAATATGATGGGAGTACTATTTTTTGCATCATCGGCCTCTTTTGCTTTTGATGATATGGCTGAGCCTAAAGTTCTGAAAGCAAATGCAACATTATCGGGATCAGTTATTGCATCACCTTGCTCTATAAAAATGGAAGATCGTTATCAATACATCGACTTTTCGGATATTGCACTATCGATGATTGATAATAAAGTAAAAAGGGAAAGTTTAAGGAAAAGCTTTTATATAAGATTATCGGGTTGTGTTAGTCAATATAGTAATACAGACAAAAAATCATTAAATATTCAATTTAATGGATTAGAAGCAAATAATGATTCTATATTTTCAATGTCTGGCAACTCACAAGGACTTGGGTTTTATATTTTAGATGAAGAGGGAAATATTATTCCTCCTAATCGGCCTTATTATATTGATCATCTTATATATCGCGGTCAAGATGCGAAAAAAGATCCGGAATTGAAGTACCAAGTGGAACTCGCTTTTACAAATCAAATTATTGAAGCAGGTAAATATTCTGCATTTGTTTATTTTTCAATTGATTATAAATAAATAACCATTTTATTTTCGCTTGGTCACATTATCACGGTGGATGGATATGCTAATTTCTAAAAATATGGCAAAAATAGTCTTATTGCTAACAATGACACCGTGCTTCTATGCCTATTCTGTAGAATTTAATACTGATATTCTTGATGCTTCTGATGCTGCTAATATTGATATTAGTCAATTCAATAGCTCTGGATATATTATGCCAGGGGATTATCACCTTTCTATTTTCAGTAATGGTGAGCGAATAGGCCCAAGCCAAAAAATCAGTGTATTTCCTGTCGAAAAAACCGCCTCTTCTGAAAATATTTTTAATACCGTCTGTATTCCTAAAAATAATTTAGAATTATTAGGATTAACAGAACAAGCGGAAAAGAAAGTCAAAGTTTATCATGACGATCAATGCTTAGATTTATCTGCTTTAACAGGGACAAATTTAACTCTCGACCTTCCTTCTTTAGCACTGAAATTAACAGTGCCACAAACATGGCTACAATATTCAGATCCTTCTTGGGTGCCACCTTCTCGTTGGGAAGAGGGGATTGTTGGTGCATTTGTAGACTATACCTTGTCACTAAGTGGTGCGAAATATAACTCAGGTTCAAAATCAGTTTATGCATCAATGAATGGTACTAGTGGCTTTAATATGGGGGTTTGGCGTTTTCGTAGCGACTATAGCATGAGCTATCAGAAAGAAAGCGGTGGAAATAACGATAACCAAGAATCTCATAATTTCGATTTTAATCGTTTTTATGCATATCGTTCTATCAAGGCATTAGCGGCAACATTAACGATGGGTGAAAATTACTTTTACTCTCAGTTATTTGATGCATGGCAATATACAGGTATCACGCTAGAAAGTGATGATCGTATGTTGCCGCCTAAGCTAGTTGGTTATGCCCCTGAAATTGTGGGTGTGGCAAAAACGAATGCGACCATTATTGTCAAAAGCCAAGATCGTATTGTATTAGAAACGACTGTACCACCAGGACCTTTTAGAATTCAGACGTTAGACAGCTCAATTCAAGGTCAATTGGATGTCACCATTCGTGAAGATAATGGTGAAGAGCGTAAGTTTACTATTTCTACGGCAACACTGCCGTATTTAACTCGACCAGGACAAGTTCGTTATAAATTAGTTGGTGGTAAAACACGTTATGATGACCATAAATTAACTGGCGATACGGTTATTGGTGGTGAGGTTTCATATGGTGTCAGTAACGCATGGAGCGTATACGGTGGTAGCCAATTAGCACAAAATTATCAATCTATTGCATTAGGTATTGGTCGTGACCTTTCTATGTTTGGTGCATTATCTTTTGATATTAACCAATCATTCGCCAAATTATCAGATAGCGATAAACAGGGTCGTTCTTATCGAGTGAACTACTCAAAATCGTTTGATGAAGTAAAAACAAATATTACTTTCGCAGGCTATCGTTTTACAGATGAAGATTACCGAACAATTAGTCAAACGATGGAAGAAAGAAGAACAGGGCAAGATGCCTATTCACCGAAAGAAAGCTATCAAGTTTATTTAAATAAATATTTTGATGATTTTTCATTATCGTTTAACTATCAACATAATACATTCTGGAATAGCCGCTCTCAGACTCAATACGGTGTTTATGCTAATACCCGCTTCTCGCTATCTAAAATAAAAATTCGTGATATTAACCTCACGCTTTCTGCTTTTAGATCACAGCGTGAAGGGATTAACGACGACACCTTAAACCTTTATGTATCAGTACCTTTTGACCAAGGTGGAAACCTTACTTTCTCTGAACAATATACTAAAACTGATGAAAAAGGACGTTACAACCATAGTGTTGGCTACAGTGGATATGACGAAGGTTTAAGCTATAGCATGAATGCAGGTTTAACCCATGGTCAGGCCATTGATAACGAGTCTTCATTTAGTGGTTATGTCAGTAAAGACATGAGCTTAGCAAATGCTGCGGCAAGTGCGAGCTATGTTCCGGGTCAATATAAAAGCTTAAGCGGAAGTATTTCTGGCGGTTTAACAGGAACATCTCATGGTCTTGTACTTCACCAACCGGCTTATGGCGATACACGTTTACTTATTGAAACTCCGGGTATATCAGGTGTGCCTATAGAAGGAGAATCAATGAAAACAAATGCATTTGGCTTAGCGATAATTCCTAGCGTAACCAGTTTCCGTAGTTCATCTGCCGCGATAGATGTCAGTGCGTTACCTGAAAACTACGATGCAATAGATACAATGACTGACGTAACTTTAACGCGTGGTGCGATAGGTTATCGTCAGATGAAAGTCATTAAAGGGTATAAGTTGTTTGCTACAGTTAAAATGAGTGATGGTAAACATCCGCCATTTGGAGCAAGTATCCGTAATAAAGATAATGTTGAATTAGGCATTGTGGGTGACGAAGGCGTGGCATGGGTAGTTGGTGTCGCGGAAAATGACGAATTGGGTGTGTTCTGGGGAAATGAGAAACGATGCACCATTAGTCTTCCTGAAACCATAGATCCAAAAACACAAATGCTATTAATGCCATGTAAGTGATGCTAATAAAGGTTAATCACAATGAAAAAAGAACTTAAAAATACCGTTATTTCGACTCTTTTCATCTCATTAATGGGGGTCTCTACTGTTGCTCAAAGTGCAGTAACTTTAGATAGAACTCGAATTATTTTTCCGGGTTCTGAGAAGTCTATTAATATTACTATTCGCAACGATAATCCAACGCTTCCTTATTTAGCTCAGACTTGGATTGATGATTCTAATGAGAAAAAACTCACCACTGGGCCATTAATTGCGACACCGCCTATTCAGCGGTTAGACCCTAAATCATCAAGTATTGTTCAAATCAGTACAACACCTTCTATTGCGTCATTACCACAAGATAGGGAGTCTGTTTTTTACTATAACTTACGTGAAGTACCACCAAAATCTGAAGAAGCGAACGTGTTACAAATCGCCTTGCAAAGTCGCGTAAAACTGTTTTATCGCCCAGCAGGTATTTTGTCTCAAGCAGATAGCATGTGGTTTCATGGCGTGACCTTAACGCCATCTGCTAAAGGATATACTGTTAATAATGTGACACCATTTTATTTAACCGTTATTGGGTTAGCATCAAGCCAAAAAACGGCTGAAACGGGTGCATTTGATGTAGTTATGATCCCACCTAAATCAGACCACGAATTTGCTATGGCAAAAACGACAGTTCCTTATATGACTATTATTAATGACTACGGCGGAAAACCAACACTGAAATTTAAGTGTGATGCAGCAAAATGTACTGTAGAAAAAGAAATGTAACTTAAGGAATAAGAGATGAGCTCCCAGAAATTACGTTATTTAAAAAGTACATGTTTATCTGTGATAATTTTATTATCTGGGAGTTATGTCTATGCAGAGAACATTTCTATTGATGAAACAGTAGATTTATCATCGACTAAAAATGTTCAAGATATTTATGAAAATAGAAATAGTGGTTATTTATATGTGACGGCGAATATTATAAGTTCACCTTGTGATTTTATTGATTATCATATTAAGAGTTATCGCCCAAAAAATAAATTTCTCTCTTATGATGCATTTCTTATTACCGCTAACTTATCTCAGTGTGGTGCTGGTAATTTATTTGTAAAGGGTATGTCACCGCCAACACCAATAAATCTTTCATTTATTGAGTATGATCACGTGCTATCACGGCATAAATTCTTATTACAAAATGGTAGAAATTCACTGCAATTTGAAGCGCGTGAATTAGGTGCTCATAGCTATTTAATGGAGATTTATTATGAATAAGTTAATTTATCTATTATTGCCATTATGTAGCTTTACTAGCTATAGCAATGCAGGTGGTTCATTAGATATCTCTTTTATGGGAAATTTGGTATCAACAGGCTGTAAATTACCTGAATCACCTTATAACTTAGAAGTTCAGTTGGATAAAATAAGCAGTAAATATCTTTACGAATATGGTCGTTCTCAATCCATTGATTTCTCAATTCCAATTGTTGACTGCTATGTCAGTGATTTAAACAAAATGATTTCAATAAAATTAAATAGCAATAGCCTCGTAACAGATCAAGGTGTGAGCTATTTAAAGACGGAAGGGGGCTCTAATATTTTATTAGGCTTACTTGATAGCAATGATGCAGCGATAAAGTTCAATGAAAAAATTGATATGTCACGCGTAATGGTAAGTGGTAAAGATGAACAAAATTTACTGAATTTTAAAGTTTATGCTAGGCCTCCTATTACTGGTGATTTAAAAGAGGGTGCATTTTCCTCTACCATTACATTTAATATTGATTATCAATAGGGAGCGATAATGAAAAAAAGAATAATTGCGCTAACCCTTGGCCTATTATATGTGCCTATTTCATCAGCTGAAATTTATATTACAGTTAATGCACTGTTAGTTAATCCCGCATGTACAGTAACAGATGACAAAGGGGCAAAAGAATTATTTATCGATTTTCAAAATGTGGATGTTAATGCCGTGGTAAAAACACCACCAAGAAATTTTGATGTATTAATTAAAGATTGTAACCTCAATAAAATGATGAACTTATATCTTTCTCCTAAAGATAATGGTTATTTTTCTTATAATGGCATTGATGTATTAGCCACAACAACAGACCAGCTGGGAATAGAGTTTTCGGATATTACCAGCGGCAAGCGTAAAATTAATGTTCAACGTTATGAACGTATTACACCAATTCTTAGCAGCAGCAATTCAGGGAAGATCTCACTAAGCACACAATTGGTTGCAAATAAACCGGGTACAGAACTAAAAATGGGGCCATTTACCGCCAATGTCTCGTTATTAGTTGATTATAATTAGAGGTTAGTATGAGTAAACATTATTCATTGTTTGGAAAGATAAAAAAATTAGGTATTAATCTACCTTTAATTATAATTGGTGCAATTTCGTTAATTAATTCTGCACAAGCAGCTAGGCCTAGCGGTCCGTTAATATATGCAGCGAAAGCGGTATCATCAACAGATGGGTATTTAATTGATTTAAGTAAGCAAAAAGCAACAATTTTTAAAAATCCTACAGTAGCTTCTGATGGTACTTTTTTTTATCAGGTTGGTACTACTTTTGAAATAAAAAATACAAGTAGTACTAAAGGTGGTGTAGAAAGAATAGGTAATGCCTATTGTAATGGTGGTGCTATTTTTAATAGTGGATCAGGTGCTCAAACTTCTAGCTATACATCTAATTCTTATCATCGTGTGTTTATGTATATGCCTGTAATGCCTTATACCATTAATGGCCGTAAAGTTTATCAGCTAAGCTACAATACTTTTTTAACCATTGACCTTTCAAAATTACCAGGAATGGGACTGGGGTGGATCCGGGCTTATGGTCCTTATTGTAATGAAGCCAGTAGATTTGATGGTGGCACAAGAAAAATGAGTGATTTTTATGCTCACCTTCCAATAGAAATTAATATTTATATTAAGAAGAAAAATATCGATGGTGTCACGGTCATCCCATCAACGGATTTTGCCGGTTATACCAGAGCATTTAGTAATTTTAGAAATGAATCGGAAGTTTTTTCAAGATTACCAGGATTTATGGCGATACAAGATGTTACGGCACCAATGAGATTAAAAGGTGCAACAATTATTTCGCCGGCAGAATGCCGAACAGATATAGGTGGTAGTTTAATTATTAATCATGGTGTATTAAATGCAGAAAAATATGATAGTCGAATAGTTAAACCGATTAATTTCTCTTGTGATCACGCTATTCCAACACCAGTTGAATTTGAATTACTTTATACTAAAGATAATGATTCACAGCAGCGACTGCCATTAAAAGTAGATGGTACAAATAAAACTATTTACAGTAAAATTCAAATGATTGATGCGGAATCTGGGAATAAGGGACAACACTTTATTTCAAAAGTAGGGCAATATAAACAAATTCAAATTGAAAGTATATTGAAAGGTGAGAACGCCGATGGCGGTAACTATAGTGGTACTGCGGTATTAATTGCAGCTTATCCTTAATTAATACCTTTGGTTTATTAATAAGCGCTATTAAATTATCTTTAATAGCGCTTTTTTCATTGAATATCGTATTTTTTAATTTCTAATAATTTTTATCTTAATTAAATTCCAGTACAAAATTAGCTGAGCCATTCACTTTACCGGGTTTAACTTCATCACCATAACGAAAATATTCAGCTTTCAACGGTACACTTGTTGTGCCACTGGTTAAATTTGCTAGCTTAACAAATTGATTATTGACTAATCGTGTATCATTGCTCAAGGGTGATGAGACAACAAAGCCAATACCTTGTGCATTATCGCGACTACCTTCATTATCGGCTTTAATGACCGATTCTTGACCTTCATAACTTGCTGTATTGTTCGCCATTAGTTTTATTTTGGCTGAAACATTACCTGTACAATTAATTCTTAAATTATCTTCTGCATAAGCTTGTTCAGTTGGAAAACCAATTTTAGGAAATGCCGATGTTGATATTCTAGGAAGGTTCATAACAAGATCCGTATTTTCAGCGCTACATGATGTTGGTGCACTAATAATATTAACAGAAAGACGATAACTAAAACCTACTGCTGTTGTACCACCGCCTGAATTAAAGCGATTAATTAATACTGAGCCAATATATTGGGTAGTAAAACGTTGTGACTTAGGATTATCTTTAGTGGCATAGACAATAACTGTCGCATCTCTGGAATAGAGCTTATTGTCATTTACAGGGATCTCCTGTCCTGGCTGACTTCTAAAAGAGAGCTGTGTTTTATTATCAATTAGCACATAAGCATAATCATCTAATCCAACAATAGGAGCATTACGAACAACATAATAAGCAGGTCTGCCATCGATATCCATATAGTAGGTTGGTATAACACCACTAGCTTCACTATAGGTGGCATAACCATAAATTTCTGCGCCATCAGGACAATCTGCAACAGAAACGTCATAGCCATCTCGTACAAAGGTAAAACGGCCTATTTCTTGGTTCTTTTTAATTGAACCGGTTAATTCAACAGTACCTGCTTTTGCATCCATTGTACCGTGTTTAATACCGCCATTATTAACGCAATTTGGTGCCGCATAGCTATAAAACGAGGTCGAGGATAGACCAAGTATAAAAGTAAGAAATAATAAATTATTGGTTTTCTTTTTACTGTTAGTCATTTTATTTCCTTATTTACACTCAGTCGTTAAGATATATAACCCATTGGTTGATGATTCATTATTTGCATTGTAATTGGCATGGCAACGATATGTTTTACCATCAGATTTCCAAGAAACCTGAATATCACCTTGTGGTTTATCTGCAATAAAATAAAGCTGATTAAAGTTAGCGACTAATTGTTTTTCTGTTTGCCCAATATCTGCTTGAGCACCCATAGGGATAATACTGTTATCAGGTGTTTCTAATGTGAGTAAGAATTTAAATCCTTTTTTAGCATCAAAGTCAGCAAGAATTAATGCACCTTTAGTTGGAATAACATTACTAATAATGTTATTCGTAATTTCAGTATCCGCTGGTATAGATTGAGTATCAATGCTAATACTGTTTTTCTGATACGGAGACATCCCTGAAATAACTGCTAAACCACGACCATTGGTTTTGACTGACTGACCATTAATAATTTCAACACCTGCTGTATCTTTCGTCAGAATCAAAGCATTAGTTTGTTGTAATGATGGGGCAAGTACTGCACCATATTGTGTCGCGACTAAAGCACCACTTATTCCGTAGTTAAAGTTTTGTCTATCTTTTGAATATGAATAACCGGCATTTACAATAGCACTTGATGTTTTATAAGAACCGTTTAATCCACCACTATAGTTAACACCTTTATTACCATAACCTTGATAAACATCCCAGCTTGCTTGATTTCTGTCACCATAGGTTCCACTTAAACGAGCGGTATGCAAGGTTTGGTCATTATTATTAGTTGAGACAGCATAGTTTGCCCACACATAGTTTTCGTGCCATGTTAATGGGATACTAATATTCATGCTTAAGTCATAAGTGTTTTTATCATTATTATCGAATCGATTACCATCGTAATAAGTATAATAAATGCTGTAGCTGATTTTATTTATAGAGCTATTAAAACCAACATTATAAGAGCTAATATTCTTGCCATCAGCATACTTATATATAATAGAGTTTAAGTTTATTGATGAGTTATTTGAAAATAAAGGTTGGCTAATGGACATGGTATATTCATTTTTTAATCCATCATTCACCTGATATTCTTTATCTTTGTACTCCATGGCATCATTGAAGTTAAGAAAATTAGCATCAAAATGGCGATAACCCACTACTGAAACATTGGTATTGGTTAACTCAATATTTTTTGAATAATTAACTCTAAAGGCATTACCATTTAAAGACTCGTCATGATTAACGGTTGATTTTGCATAGAGCCAATCTGCGGTAACAGCACCATAACTCCCCAAGTTAAGGCCACTACCGAAGCCAAAAGATTGATATTTCTCAGCAACCAATAAACCGCTATAAAGTGTGACGTAATCCGTTAAACCATAATAAGCTTCAGCTTGGGTTAAATAGCTACCGTCACCACTGTTGTGACTGTCGTATTTACCTGTTGAAAAGCTATATTTTATTTCACCTTTTCGCTCTAGGCTGGCTATAGAAGAAAAAGGCACGATGAAATTCTTTTCTGAGCCATCAGATTCTTTCACATTAACATATAAATTTCCCCCACTACTCATTGGGGAGTAATCCACTATATTAAAAGGCCCTGCGGGAACACTCTTTTTATAGATAACTTGCCCATTTTGCGTAATGGTGATAATTGATTCTGAATTAGCAATTCCAATAACACTAGGGGCATAAGTTCTATTTTGATAAGGTGTCATTAGGCGATCTGTCATTAGCTTTAAGCCACGGTATTTAACAGAGTCAAATAGTTGGGATGAGCTGTAAAGGTCTCCTAATTGTAATTCACTTTTTAAGGTATAAATATCTCTAGAAAGAACATTACTTAATGTATTCCAATGGCTTTCACCATTTTCATTTTTAGCCCATGTGGAATAATTATAGAAACGCCATGCATCAAAGTTAACTTGGCTTTGAATATTACCATAATAGCTGTCGTTAGTTTTGCCATCGCTACGACGATTAAAAGATGAAAATGAATAGTTAACTAAAGCTGCGGGAATACCAGAATCCCAATTATTTACTTCGTTCAGTTGAATTCTATTCTCGTTAATATATTTTTGTGGCACAGTCAAAACATACTGGCTTCTGTTTAAATCGAGTACACCCACAGCGTGCTCAATAAGACTAATATTAACAAATTGATCATCTTGATTAATCAGTTGGTTGGGAATATCAACTCCGGCTTGATACCACTCATCTGCAGTTAATAATGGCACTAGAATTTTTTTATTTTCAGCATCATCCATCAATGCAAATTCAACTTCACGATTGAAAATACGATTTTTATTAATAAAAAAATCAACATGATAATAGCCAGGGGCAATAGAAGATTCTCTAAATACACTGAGATCTTCGTTAGTAATCTGTTGTGAGCTACCTTCAATATTCAATAGATTAGGTGGATAATAATCATCTGCTGAAGTATTGAAAGAGGTAAATAAACCTCCCGCTATCAATAAATAGAGTGAAGATTTATTAAAATAATTATCCATTCCCTTTTCCATTTTCATCTTAAAATAAATCTCTTAGTTATAATTTGAAATCAACTGGAACACCTTTGCCAAAATCATCAATATAAAGCAGTTGTATCTTGCTTTGATTATTGGGTGTTTTATTGGTTTTTATAACAGTTTCAGATTTGGGGGGGAGATAACCAGGATTTTCTTCAATTTCACTATTATTAATAAATATTTTTCCGATATTTACAAAGAAAGGTGAATTATTAACAACAACTAAATTGCCATTTTTTACTGACCACTTGAGTGCTTTTACTTCTTCTTCAACATTGATATTACTAAGAGATTGCGGGCGATAAATTAGTTTTATTTTATTAGTCATAGAATAACGTAAAACATTTTCTAAATTCTCATTGCTTGGGGCAACAAATTTTACATTAATCCAATACATCGATTCGACATCATTGGGTAATGTCGTATTTTTAGTCACTTGTAGTGTATTTTTTTGCTGTGCAACAAGTTTTAATAATGGCGGTGTAATAACAAAACTTTGTGTGACTTTGCCATTAAGATCTTCAATCCAAGATTGTAATAAGTAGTTGGTATCTTTATCGGTATTAAATGCAACAAAGCCTTCGTTATTACTCTGTTCATTATAAATAACACGTGTTGTTTCTAAGCCAAAGCCTGCGAAGCTTGATGTTACTGTGCTAAATATAAGTCCTAATCCTAAAAGTGCTCTTTTAAAAGACATAACGATGACAACCTTTATGTAAAAACGCAGGTTAAAATATTAACCTGCGTTTAATTATTATTGATAAGTAAGAGTGTAATTCAGTGTTGCATCAGCTTGACCTGCTGAAACGGTGTTTGCTGTACTAATATATTTAGCAACAAACTCAGCCGTCCAAGAAGAGTCGGCACCTTCTACATCAATAGATTCAGTTTTACTTCCGTTAATAATCAAAGGAGTGGATAGATTTTTAGCGTTATAAATACGGATGCCTACGTTTTGCGCAGTTTTTGAATCGGCTGGATTATCTAATGCTAAGGTTTGGTCAGAGCTACTATCTGCTTTACCATCTAATTTAAGTGTTACTTTCCCAACAGGTGGACAGTTTTCTAGCGTAATTTCAATTTTACCATTACCATTTTCGCCACCAACTTCAGAATCTTTTCCACTAAATGCACTCGTAGGATAACGACCCATTAATACGTTCGCATTAGGTGAGTTAGTATCGTTAATATCAATGATGCAAGAAGAAGAATAGATTAATCCTTTAAAGGATAAAGTACCTGATTGTGTTTCAGCGGCTAATACACCTACACTTGTTGTCATTGCTGAAACCAATAAAGTGATAGGCAGAAGTTTCTTTGTCGAAATAGTCATTTTATGACCTCTATAGATTTATATAAATAGTAGTTGTTTTCTCAATGAAAACAGATTAGGTGCTATTTAATTTAGAGATTAACTTACTATTACCAATTATAAATCTAGTAAAGTCACCTGAATATACAAGTGCTTTAAACAGATAAATTAAATAACAAGATATAATCTTTTATAAAATAGCTTGTTAGCATTAATTATTAAATAAAGCTCATATTTAGATATATTTATTGATTTATAATTAATGCTGGGTTCTTTATGGCATTAAAATGGGCTTATGTGAAAGGAGTTTAGTGATTTTATTGAATGATGTCTTAAAGACAATGTTACAAAATTTTCTTATAAAAAATCTGAATTCATTAATAATGTAATGAATAATGCATATATATAATTAACACTTTCAACGTGTTACGTTAATTTATGATAAGTATTCTATTATAATATAGTTTAACCTTACTTTATGAGTAATATATTTAGTTACAAATACGGAGTCATTTAATGTGTTAAGATGACCAAGATTTTAAATGATATTGTGTTAAGTTAAATTTTTATTCATTAATAAATTATCATGCTCATTAAATAATAGTCTAAAAATGATTTGTTTTTTTATCTTTAATATAAAATAGTTGTACAGAAAACAAATTAATTAGAGTGATTATACTTTTTTCATTCTTCTATATAGTGTAAAAATACTTATTTCTAATGTTTCTACTATTTTTTTCTATCTAGAGTATGTCAAGATTGATCTAATAATTGAATAATTGAATAATTGAATAATTGAATAATTGAATAATTGAATAATTGAATAATTGAATAATGGTTTGATGTTTTGCGTAATATTTTTTAAAATTGTATTTTTCTTTATTTAATTGAGATGAATTATCGTTACTATTTTTATTCACTATAATTAATTCAAGTAATCGCTCATTTTCAACTTTTTTCTTTTCTAATAGGTAAGGCGGAAGGCAGCTTAGATTTAAATAGGTGTTTTTACCTTGTATGACATACATATACTCAATCATATTACACTATTTTCTGATGTTACTTGGCCAATCATGGGGAAATATCATCGTGAGTTTATCGTTATCAATAGACGTGTTCTTTGCACCAATAATGGACATCTTAATTAAAGCGAGTGGTGACAGTTATGATAGTGTGTTTATTTTTATGATTGTGGCATTAGCTGCATCTGCAATTGTGATGTGATTTAAAAATCTTATTGCAGGGCATTTTTGTCTTTACAAAGCCACGATTAAAATCGTGGCTTTGATTTTGTTATATCAATAATACTTATTTAGTCGTTGGGACAAAATCGTTACCTGAAAAACACCGTGCTGCGTTTCCACGAATAACGCGATGATGAGCAATATGGCGCTGACTATTTAATGAGGCTTGTTGTTTCATCATATAATTATCTAAATGCCATGCAATAAGTTGTTTAGCCAGCTTTTTATTGGCATGTTGGCTACGTTCTGATTGTACTTTTACACTAATACCTGTGGCGATATGTGTGGCTCTTACCGCAGATTCTGTTTTATTGACATGCTGACCTCCGGGACCATTAGAACGCATGGTTTCAAACACAATCTCGTTATCGTTAATTTCATTCGGTTGCTCAAAACAAGCGACACCAATAAACCAATTTTTACGTTTGTGCTTTGGTCTTAAGGTGCTTGCACATTGCCATTGCACTGAACCTGTCCATTGTTGAACAATAGATTGTGCATCAGTACCTTCAATAGAAACTAAGGCTGATTTTAAACCATAACGAGAAGGTTCTTTTTCAAGTACCGCGATTTTTACTTGTTGCTTTTCAACCGATTTTAAAAAGTAGTGCAACGCTTTTTCAACGGCTACACAACACTCTTCAGGCCCTTGAGCTGAGGAAAATTGTAATAACATTTACGCTATCTCCCCACTGGTTTTGTAAGTTATCAGTGGTTTTAAACGTGCGATAACCTCGATTAAACCTATACTCACCATGCTTTCTACCACGGTTTCAATCGATTTATAAGATTGAGGTGCTTCTTCATAAATCAATTGTTTATTGGCACAAATAACGCGACTGCCTAATGATGTGCGAGAAAGCTGCAATGGTGTAAAACGATGAGATAAACGGCCTTTGCATTCTGTACGCATCCATTTTCGACCCGCGCCATGAGGTAACGAATTTAAGCTTAAATCAGAAGCAATGGGCTTCACAATATAGCTATAGTCACCACGAGAACCAGGGATCACGACGAGATCATGGTGTGCAGGCGTTGCCCCTTTACGATGTAACCAACCTTGTTGACCATGCAATTCGCAAGGCTCAACCAAATTATGGTTAACATCCGCAATAACATGACCATGAGTATGGATCTGTTGCATCATTCTTTCGCCAATTAATTGACGATTAAGTTCTGCATAACGAAGTGCATCGTTATGAGCGAGCAAATAATCGCTTGCCATATCAGTGTCTTGTTCTAAACCCTTATGGCCGAACTGCTCAGTGTGGGATCGTAAAATAGATTGTCCTAATCCACGAGAACCACTATGCACTAATAACAACACCTGTTTTTTATTAATACCACTTTGTGCAAACAGGGTTTCATTTACAACTTGGTCAATTTGCTGAAACTCAGCAAAATGATTACCACCACCAATAGATCCTAAAGAGCCTGCGAAAGGATGATTTTGTCTCTGTTTTGGCAAATTTTCTTCTAGCCATTCAGAAGTGGCGATATCACTCATTTGGCTTAATTGTTTTTCCAGCTTATCTAAATTGAGTTTATTGTTTTTAAATTCGGTCTGAAATAACGTCATACCACAGCCAATATCATTACCAACTAAAGCAGGGTAAAAGCGGTTAACAGAAAAAAAGGCTGCGCCAATAGGATAACCACGGCCGGGATGCAGATCTGGCATGCCAGCCACATAAGCCATATTAGGGAGTTGAGCAGTAATTTCTAATTGTTGGATTGCTTTGCTTTCAATCCAAGTATCATCTGACGCGATATAACAAACACGGTCAGATAAATAATGAACACACTTGTCCATATACCAATCCATATAATGTAAAGGATAAAAAAATAAATTGATTGGCGGACAGCAAAAAGAAGGAAAAAAGAATTACTTCTGAGATTGTCCGCAAAGAGTATTCATATTAATTGTTGTCATGGGATACCTCCTTGCAGTTAAGTGAAATGAGTGTTTAATAAAAAATCGGGGGCATAGTAACCACTTTTTTTTGCTTTGGCAATGGAAAACGAGTTTTGTTTATTATTGATTTTTGGAGAAGATAAAAATAAAAGTAGATTATTTTATTTAAGTTTTACTTTTGTTAACTAACTATTCTAGTTAATGATAAAAACTAAACGGAAAACTAATAAATAACTTTTACTGAGCTTTTTCGACAATAATTTTCATAGTCATCCGTTAATTTTCTATCGGTAATAACAACATCAAATAGCGCTAAATCGCCCATATTTCCTGTTGCTGTTTCATCAAAGCAGTGATATTTCGTTAATAGGATTTTACGAATAGATTTATCCATCGCTTTTTTCTTCATATATAAATCGTCGATGTTGTAACAGGTAACACCAAAATCGAGGTGTACACCTTCAGCGGAGATAAATGCTTTTTTAGGATTAATGCTATCAAGATAAGAAGGTTGAGTTGGGTTATAAAAAGAGTCACTTTTAGGGCGGTATTCTCCACCACAGAGTAATACGGTGGCGTTTTTTTTCTGACTTAATGCAAGAAATACCCGATGTGAATAACAAATTCCCGTGAAGTGAAGGTTATCTGGGATAAGCTCAATTAGAGTGGGAATAGATTGGCCATTATCGAAAAATAACACATCCCCCTCTGAAACCATGCCCGCAGCAAGATTAGGAATATGTAACTCTTGGGTTTGATCTGGCGTAATAATATCGGACGATGTTGCTATTAAGCCAGCATGAGGTTGTGCTAATGCAACAATATAACCACCAAGCAGCGACATCGGAAATGGGTTTTCTGAATCCGAATTTAAATCACGTCGGATAGTCATTTCTGAAACTTCAAGGATCCTTGCGGCATCTTTAAGATGTATGCGACCTGAGCGTTTAATACATTCACTGAGGCGGCGCAAACGTTCGTGCTGTTTGGTCTCTATCACCGAAGGATCCTTGTGTTAATTAATTGCGTGCACCGAGAAAATGCACGCTAACTATAATTAGTAGTTTGATTCTGGTGCATCTGAATCTGTTGCAATAGCCACACTTGCACTAGCACCAATACGTGTTGCACCGGCTTTGATCATATTCAGTGCAGTTTGGCGATCACGAACACCACCAGATGCTTTTACACCAATTTCGTCACCGACTGTTGCACGCATTAAAGCAACATGATGCTCTGTTGCACCCATTGTACTGTATCCTGTTGATGTTTTCACAAAATCAACGCGGATCTCACGACACATTTCACAAACTAAACGTACTTCGTCATCAGTTAATAGGCAAGTTTCTAAAATAACTTTCAGTGTTGTGTTACCACAAGCCGCTTTTACTGCTTCGATATCTTGTTTTACAAAGTCTAAACGACCGCTTTTTAACATACCGATATTGATAACCATATCAACTTCTTGTGCACCTTGGCGAATAGCTTCAGCTGCTTCAAATGCTTTAGTTGCTGTTAAACCCGCACCAAATGGGAAGTCGATAACACAACAGACTTTAACATCACTGCCTTCAAGGCAAGTTCTTGCTAAAGGGATATAAGAAGTGTTAATACAAACAGAGAAGAAACCGTGTTCTACAGCTTCAGCACACAATGTCTTGATTTGTGTTTCAGTTGTATCTGCAGCAAGAAGGGTATGATCGATATAATTAGCTAATGGACGCATAGTGTATTCCTTAATAGAAGATTGTTATTTATCACTCATGTGATTTTGGCAACATATTAGTGCTGTTCTAACACGATAACAATCACAAATGATATTTAAATAACATGATATTGTTATACACCTATCAAAATGTAACTTTTATAACATTATTAATTTCACATAAGAGTAAGAGGCGCTATGGATATTGCAGTGATTGGTTCAAATATGGTGGATTTGATCACCTATATAGACCGTATGCCAAAAGAGGGAGAAACCCTTGAGGCGCCGGCATTTAAAATTGGTTGTGGTGGTAAAGGCGCAAATCAAGCGGTTGCTGCTGCAAAATTGAATTCAAAAGTGATGATGCTAACAAAAGTGGGCGATGATATTTTCGCAGATAACACCATTATGAATTTAGAGTCTTATGGTATTAACACTCGTTATGTGGAAAAAGTACCCGGTACCACAAGTGGGGTTGCGCCTATTTTTGTGACTTCCAAATCATCAAATAGTATTTTAATTGTGAAAGGTGCCAATCAACATTTATCACCAGAAGATATTGATAGAGCGGCAGAGAGCCTGAAAAAGTGCAAAATTATCGTATTGCAATTAGAAATCCCAGTTGAAACGGTCTATCACGCCATTGAGTTTGGTAATAAACACGCAATTCCTGTGTTATTTAACCCCGCCCCCGCTTCAAAAACGTTAGATTTATCTATTGCTGCTCAATGTGATTTTTTTGTTCCTAATGAAACAGAACTTGAAATTTTAACTGCAATGCCAATCACCACAATGGATGAAATCCGAGATGCGGCTAGCTTTTTGCTGAAGAAAGGCTTTAAAAATATCATTGTGACATTAGGTGAAAAAGGCGCGCTGTGGATGAACGGCGAAATAGAGAAATATATTCCAGCAATAGATGTCGATGCTATTGATACCAGTGGTGCCGGCGATGCTTTTATTGGCTGTTTCTCTCACTATTATGTGCACACAGGTAATATTGAAGAGGCGTTAAATAAAGCAGTTATGTTTTCAGGATTAAGTGTTGCAGGTAAAGGGACGCAATCGTCATATCCGAGTATTGAAGAGTTTGGCTTATTTTTATCGAATAAAAATAATTCTATTTAATTGCTAAAGTAACTGCGTTTAATTCTCCTATCTTATTGAGATAGGAGAATATAAAAATAATAGTGCTATCAAATTTAGTTTTGAAAAAACTGCATTAATGCGAGATGTTGGACAATTTCTTACCTATCAAAATATTTTTTCATGAATTTTTATAGTGTGATTAAACTCACAAAATAGTAACAAGTTTAGTTGAAATAAAATTTCACAAGATGTATTTTTGTGTGAAATTTAATTTCATTAAGGTTGTTGCGATGAAAGATGATGCATTGAGCCAATGTCTTATCAATGAGAGTAATCAAGAAACAGCTCAGTTTTCTGAGTTAACAGCATTAGAATTAGTCACCTTGATAAACAGCGCTGATATGACAGTGGCACAAGCAGTGCAGAAGGTGTTACCTGCCGTTGCTCAAACAGTGGAAGCCATTACTGAGCGATTACAAAAAGGTGGACGTATTTTTTATGTTGGTGCGGGTACCAGTGGTCGATTGGCTGTTTTGGATAGCGCAGAGTGTCCGCCTACTTTTGGCGTATCGCCAACACTTGTGCAAGCTATTATCGCTGGTGGGCATGATGCAATGCTAAAAGCGGTTGAAAATATTGAAGATAGCCAAAGTGCCGCAATTGAAGAACTCCATCGCCGTAATGTGAGCGAAAAAGATGTTGTGGTTGGTATTGCAGCCAGCGGTCGAACACCATTTACCGTGGCAGCATTGCGATATGGCAAAAAAATTCACGCACTAACCGTGTCTATTACTACACGCGGTAAAAGCATCATGAGCGATATTGCTGATTTTTCAATTGCTCCTGATGTTGGCCCTGAAGTTTTAACTGGGTCAACCAGAATGAAAAGTGGCACAGCACAAAAGATGATTTTAGGGATGTTAAGCACCAGCGTAATGACTCGACTTGGAAAAGTGCACAAAAATCTTATGGTTGATGTTATTGCGAGTAACGAAAAGCTTCAACGACGCGCTGAAGGTATTGTGAGTGAAGTGTGTGGCATCACAGCAGAAAAAGCCGCAGAGCTGTTAAATATGGTTGATTATCATCCACGAAAAGCCATTTTAATGTATGAGTTACACCTTAGCGTGGATAAGGTAGAGCAGATCACACAGCAATACCCTTATCGTTCACTACAACAACAACTTGCTCTATTTAACTAATAACAAGATGAGTCACTACTCTTAAACTCTAGCAGGCACACTTATGGCTAATAAAATAGAACACCTAGATACATTAGCATTAGAAATAGAAAAACAAGCCGGTGGGTTTCAAAATATCGCAACCTTAACCCATTGTATGACCCGTATTCGTTTAATTTTAAAAGAGGGCTCACTGTTTAATTCAGATGCGTTAAAACAGGTTGAAGGCGTTAAAGGTGTTGTTTTTAATGGTGAACAGCATCAGGTTATTGTCGGAATGGGAACCGCAGCAAAAGTTTATTCTATTATGAATAAGCGCATGCAAAAAAATGCAGAAAATAGCGACGAAGAACCGGCGTCAACACCAGTGAAAAAAGGTTTTTCAATTCGCCGTACATTGAATACGTTGGCTGCTATTTTTGTTCCGACTATTCCAGCATTAATTGGCTGTGGTTTGATTATGGGGCTAATTAATATTATTCGCTTAGTAGCTCCGGGGTTAGTCGAACAGTTTCCTGAGTTATTTAAATTATTTAAATTAATTGGTAGCACCGTATTTGCTTATCTTTCTATTATGATTGGTATTAATACGGCAAAAGAATTAGGTGCATCAACCTCTATTGGTGCAGTAATGGCAGGGTTACTGGCGATGCCAGGGCTTGCAGATATCACTTTATTGGGTGAAAAATTACAGCCAAATAGCGGCGGAATTTTTGCAGTATTAATGGTTGTGGTGTTCTCTTCAAAATTAGAGTTATGGTTTCGTAGCATTGTTAAAGAAAGCCTCGATCTTATTTTAACGCCATTTGTCACTATTCTAGTTTCTTCCCTAGTAGCGATAATGATTTTCCAACCTATTGGTCATTATCTTAATCAGTTATTGGCACAAGGTGTGTCGTTGTCGTTATTAAATCAAGGTGGCGGTGCTGTTGTAACGGGTGCTGCTTTAGGTGGTAGCTTCTTATTTTTATTATTAACAGGGTTACACCAAGGTTTAATTCCTATTCATACTGAGATTTTAAATACCTTCGGGTTAAATTATTTATTCCCTATTTTAGCCATGGGGGGAATGGGACAAGTTGGTTCTTGTTTCTGGGTTTATTTACGTACTAAAAATCAGCGCTTAAAGAAAACATTAATGGGTGCATTACCTGTGGGAATTTTTGGTGTCGGTGAGCCATTATTATTCGGTGTGTCATTACCACTAGGAAAACCGTTTATCGCGGGTTGTATTGGTGGTGCTGCTGGGGGTGCATTAATGGCTTATTTCCAAGTGGGCATTATTATTCCATTTGGTACTGCGGGTTTATCATTAATTCCTTTAGTTGGTGATGGGCAAATCACTAAATTCTTAATTGCCGTATTAGGGGCGTGGGTTGTTGGCTTTATTGCCAGTATGATCATCGGATTTACAGACCCAGAAAAGTAAGAAAAAAATCGATAATAAAAAGGATAACAGCATGTCTACAGTGACAAAAAAGCTTGAAAATTTACTCATGCAAGGCAAAGGAACTGAACAGCGTATAGCGCATTATTTACTGGAAAATAGCGAAAATATTGCCAGTATGAATGCGGCAGAGCTTGCGCTTAAAGCGGGTGTTAGCAGTGCCTCTGTTATCCGATTTTCTCGCCAAATGGGATATAGCGGTTATCCTGAATTTAAAGTTGATTACCTTTCAGAAGAAAAACAACAAAAAAACAATGGCGATGTACTTTATGGAAATTTAGCTAAAACAGATACGACAGAACAGATTATTGTTAAAACAGGTCACTTATTTACCAGTGCAATTCAGGATTCATTAGCATTATTAGATGCGAACACTATTGATGTGTTAGCTCAAAATATGGTGTCGGCAAAACGTATTGTTTTATTTGGTATAGGCGCATCTTCGGTGGTTGCGAGCGATATTTTTCATAAATTAATTCGAGTAAATAAAAACGCCTTATTTAGCCCCGATTTGCATGCTCAATTAGCTTATTCTGCCAATTTATCTTCCGATGATTTAGCCATTGCGGTGACAGCGAGGGGAAACACGGTTGATATTAACCGTATGCTAAAATCAGCAAAAAAAGATAAGTGTTTAACTATGGCGTTAACTCGTTTCGGTCAAGATGAAGCAACACGACTTGCTGATTATACTTTGCCTTATTTCTATGATGAGCAGCACTCCCAATTAGGTGTTATTACTCCTCAAGTTTTACAAATGGTGGCATTTGATGTGCTGTTTTTTAAATATATGACATTGGTAAATGAGCAAGCAGAAAGAGCCTTATTAAAAGGACGACAAGCTGTTATGCAGGGGAATCAGTAAATGTTATTAGTCACCATATTAGCTGTTGGTGCGGCAATTGGTTTAATTATTAGCACAACAGGTGTGGGTGGTGGTGTTATTGTTTTACCCGTTTTAACTTACTTTTTTGGTATGGATGCATTAATGGCTGTAGCAACCGCTAATTTGCTCTCTATGCTAATGAAAGTAACTTCTTCTTACATGCATTTTCGTTTAGGTAATATTCCTTTTAAACGCGCCTTAATAGTATTAGGAATAATGCTACCAAGTACCTTTTTAGCCAGTATATTCGTCAATTATTTAGGTTCATTAAATGAGTATCAGCAGCAAGTCGAATGGGGAATCAATGCGCTGGTAGTTGCTGCGATAGTTTTTTCTCTATTTTTGTTTATTCAGCGTATGTTTTTTTCATTACCGACTAAAACCGTTAATGATAGTGCAGAACTTGTACCATTAAATATTCGGGCATTGTTATTACCGGCGATAAGTGCAGGTGTAGTATTAGGTGCAACGGGGGTCGGTGGCGGGGTTGTCGTGCTGCCTTTGCTTTTGCGTTATGCCAATCTCTCTATTAAACAAGCCATTGGTACATCTATTTTTACCACAACACTATTATCGGGATCTTCAGCATTAGCTTATATGCAAGATGGCCACACTGATGTTCATCTTGCTCTGATGCTTTTTTTAGGATCTTTAATCTCAATTCCGCTATCAAAGTGGTTACTTACCCGAATGCCTGATCGCGTATTTCAATATGCCACGCTTTTTTTAATTATTTGTAGTGCGGTGATGATGTTAGCTAGATTATTTTGATATTTAATGTATCTATAATGTTAATAAAAAATAACTTTAATAAATCGTTATAAATTAAATCTTATAAAATTTATCGCTATTTTTTATATTTAATAATTAATCGAGATAGATTAATAAGATAATGGCCATAATATATTGCTATCATTTTTTTAGTGTTAACAGTATGTGCTTTTCGCCATTAATTTATAACTAAAACTAGTTTTAGCTATAAATAGATAATTGAGATGATAGTCACAATAATATTATTTCCTATATGTTTCACTTAATCCCTCGTTTAAATATCTATATAGGAGGGTGCTAGTATTATGGAAAATAATAATAGAAAAACGCCTCATATAAGACGTATTACACATATCATGATGTATAAGCAGCGCCAATGCTTTCATTTCTCTGTATTTAACGGATAATTTCTTTTTCTCTCTCTAATAGTACGTATATATTCCCTGATTATATTGACTTTCAATATTATCGGGTGAGTTTCTATTTTTAATAATAACGTATTTTCACTCTATTATTCTCAAAATAATTAGGAGATAGGATTATTATGTCTATTAATATTAAAGGCAGAAGTTTTTTAAAATTACTCGATTTCTCTTCTGATGAAATTCAATATTTATTGAAGCTTTCTAAACATTTTAAATCATTAAAAATAGCGGGAATTCCTCATCGCTCACTTGAAGGCAAAAATATTGTTTTATTATTTGAAAAAACCTCAACACGGACTCGTTGTGCTTTCGAGGTCGCTGGATATGATTTAGGCATGGGAGTGACTTATCTTGATCCTGGTTCATCTCAAATGGGTAAGAAAGAATCTATTGAAGATACTGCGCGGGTTTTAGGACGTTTTTATGATGGGATTGAATATCGTGGTTTTGATCAGTCTCTGGTTGAAGAGCTGGCAGCAAAATCAGGAGTGCCAGTATGGAATGGGTTAACAGATAAATTTCACCCAACACAAATGTTGGCAGATATGCTAACTGTTGAAGAGAATTTTGGCCATTTAAAAGGCTTGAAACTGACATTTTTTGGTGATGCACGTAATAATGTGGCGAATTCTTTAATGGTTGTTTGTGCCAAACTCGGTCTGCATTTTACAGCTTGTGGCCCAGCATCATTAATGCCAGAAGAAGGGTTGGTGAAAGTATGTCGTGAAATTGCGGCTGAAAATGAAGGCTCAATAACACTCACTGATGATATTCAAAAAGGTGCGAAAGATGCGGATGTTTTATATACCGATATTTGGGTATCTATGGGTGAGCCAGATAGCGTTTGGGATGAAAGAATACGTCTGCTAAAAGCTTATCAAGTGAATGAATCAATGATGAAAATGGCAAATCCGCATGCGATTTTCTTGCACTGTTTACCTTCATTCCACGACCGCTTGACGATTATTGGTGAAGATATTTATCAAAAATTTGGCCTAGCCGAAATGGAAGTGGCTGATGGTGTATTTGAATCTCGCCAATCTAAAGTATTTGATCAGGCTGAAAATCGTATGCACACCATTAAAGCAGTGATGTTTGCAACATTAAGCTAAAGCAAGGAGCTTAAAATGCCTAAAAAGGTATTCATTGCTTTAGGTGGGAATGCACTAGGAAATACGCCACTAGAGCAAAAACAAATAGTAAGAAAAACGGCAAAACCGATAGTCGATTTAGTAGAAAAGGGCTACCAAGTGATTATTGGTCATGGTAATGGTCCTCAAGTAGGCATGATCAATTTGGCAATGGACTATGCATCGCAACAAAATATTGGTACTCCTTATATGCCATTTGCTGAATGTGGTGCCATGAGCCAAGGTTATATTGGTTATCATCTGCAACAAGCGATTAATGATGAATTATGTGCACGAAATCTGAATAACGGTTGCGCTACTGTGGTTACGCAAGTCGTGGTTGATAAACAAGAT
This sequence comes from Proteus hauseri, assembly GCF_004116975.1. Classification (NCBI taxonomy): domain Bacteria; kingdom Pseudomonadati; phylum Pseudomonadota; class Gammaproteobacteria; order Enterobacterales; family Morganellaceae; genus Proteus; species Proteus hauseri. The sequence continues at coordinate 1,948,290 of NZ_CP026364.1, forward strand.
CCTGCTTTTTTATCACCCACCAAACCGATAGGGGCTTTTTATACTAAAGAGCAAGCTGAGACAATTCAAAAAGAGCATGGTTTTCATTTTATGGAGGATGCCGGACGAGGATATCGTCGTGTTATTCCTTCACCAAAGCCATTAGAAATTGTTGAATCTTTGGTTATTAAGCAATTAGTAGAGAATAATGTGGTGGTTATTACTGTCGGTGGTGGGGGGATCCCTGTTATTCGTAAAAATGGTGTATTAGAAGGTGTTGATGCTGTTATTGATAAAGATAACTCCAGTTCTAAATTAGCTGTCGAATTAAAAGCAGAAACTTTATTAATATTAACTGCTGTAGATAAAGTGGCGATCCATTTTAATACGCCTCAGAAAAAGAATTTAGACAAATTAACGCTTTCTCAAGCACAAGAATATATAAATAATGGTGAGTTTGCTAAGGGGAGTATGTTACCTAAAGTAGAAGCTTGCCTTAACTTTATTAAAGAAAGAGGTTCTTCATCTCAAGCTATTATTACTTCATTAGATAATGCGTTATCTGCATTAGAGGGGAAAACAGGTACAACAATAACACTAAATTAATATCCTAATCATCTTTAACTAAAAATTAATTCTAATAATTGACTCTGTTAGATAGATATTACCTCTACTAGCAGAGTTTACTCTCTTATTTAAGTCGAGGACGCTATGAAACTTAAAAAGTTTGCGTTTCCGACCGCTTTTACTATTTTATTTGCAATTACAGTAATAGTGGTTGGCTTAACATGGATTATTCCAGCAGGAGAATATGAACGATTAAGTTATAATTCCGTAGATTCATCATTAATTGTGGCAAAAATAGATGGCTCTAGTGAAATATTACCTGCTACTCAATCAACATTAGATAATTTAAATGTTTCTATTGAAATTGATAAATTTACTGATGGAACAATAAAAAAACCTATTGCGATACCCGGTACTTATGAAAGAGTTGCGCAGCAGCCCAAAGGTATTATGGATATTACCGAAAGCATGGTGAAAGGGACAATAGAGGGGGCTGATGTTATTGTTTTTATTTTAGTGCTTGGTGGCTTAATTGGTGTTGTAAATCAAACAGGTGCATTTAATGCAGGTTTATCAGCACTGGCTAATCGAACTAAAGGAAAAGAGTTTTTAGTGGTATTTGGTGTCACCATTATTTTATCCATAGGGGGAACTAGTTGTGGGATTGAAGAAGAAGCGGTCGCTTTTTATCCCATATTAGTACCAATATTCTTAATTCTGGGTTATGACGCTATTGTTTGTGTTGGGGCTATTTTCTTAGCTTCGTCAATGGGGGCTGGATTCTCAACTGTAAATCCTTTCTCTGTGGTTATTGCTTCTAATGCATCAGGGATAAGTTTTATTGAAGGGATTGGTTTTCGTACTATTGGGCTTATTATTGGCACAATAGGCGTTATTGTTTATTTATATTGGTATTGTAAGAAAATTAAAAAAGACCCTTCTTTTTCTTATAATTATGAAAATGCAGAAAGTTTTAAACAGCGTTTTTTAAGCCATTATGATCCTAATGAGATACTTGATTTTTCTTGGCGTCGCAAAATCATCTTATGCTTATTTGTTGCCGCATTCCCAATTATGGTTTGGGGTGTTATGCATATGGGATGGTGGTTTCCACAAATGGCAGCACTTTTCTTAGCCATCGCCATTGTCATTATTTGTATCTCAGGTTTAAAAGAAAAAACAGCAATTGATGGTTTTATTCACGGTGCTTCAGAATTAGTGGGGGTTTCACTGATTATTGGTTTAGCTCGTGGTGTTAACCTTGTTATGGAACAAGGAAAAATAGCAGATACTATTCTTGAATTTATGTCTCATATGGTTGCTGGAATGCCACCAAGCTTATTCTTAATTGCACAATTATTGGTTTTTATTTGTTTGGGATTTATTGTGCCGTCATCTTCAGGATTAGCGGTATTAGCAATGCCAATTATGGCACCATTAGCGGATGCTGTGGGTGTTCCTCGTTATATGGTGGTATCAGCATATAATTGGGGACAATATATTATGTTATTTTTAGCACCAACAGGATTAGTATTAGCCACATTGCAAATGCTAGATATTTCTTATAATAAATGGCTCAAGTTTATTATACCAATGGTGTTATTTATGTTTGTACTATCAGCGACATTATTATTGGTGCAAGTGGCACTTTTATAATTTGTGATTGATGTATTTATTTAACTGAGTTTGTTTTTTATTATGCTAATAATGCAAGTTAATATAGTTTTTTACTCCAAGCTAAGGGGGAATTTTTGCATCTAACATCAGTGATCAAGATCTCGTTTTTAATGGCAATAAAAAATAAACCGTAAAAAAAGGTTGTTAATTTGTATAAGTTATGTTTTTTTAAATACAGACAACAAATAAACACATCACTAAATAAATTGATAGGTACCCCATGATCATCACTACTCTACTACAAGGCCTACGACTAACAGCGCACATTGCGTCTGCGGTTGTCGTGCGTGTGGTGGTCGTCGGCAAAGCGCCGTAACGGGTCGAATCAACATAGTTTCGCAACCCCGCCGGCGCACAAACCGGGCGGGGTTTTTTATTCTAACCGCCCATTGGAGTCCGGCCTAAAATGAAGGACACAGAGAAATGGGTGCATCACAAGACAATGCCGCAGAAAGAACCTTTACTGGCGCGCAATTAATCGTTTATTTACTGGAACGGCAAGGCATTACAACGGTTGCAGGGATCCCCGGTGGTGCCGCTTTACCTTTGTATGATGCATTGAGCCAAAGCCAATCTATTCGTCATATCCTTACTCGCCATGAGCAAGGTGCTGGTTTTATTGCGCAAGGTATTGCTAGAACTAATGGCAAACCCGCGGTTTGTATTGCGTCGAGTGGCCCAGGCGCCACAAATTTAGTGACTGCTATTGCAGATGCAAAACTGGATTCAATTCCTCTGGTTTGTATTACAGGGCAGGTTTCTTCTGCAATGATTGGTACAGATGCCTTTCAGGAAGTTGATACTTATGGCATGTCTATTCCCATTACTAAACATAATTATTTAGTGCGTGATATTGCAGATTTACCTGAAATTATTTGTGATGCATTTCGTTTAGCCATGTCAGGCAGACCTGGCCCGGTATGGGTTGACGTACCAAAAGATATCCAACAAGCCACTATTACTTTTGATAATTTACCGCCAATTCCACAAAAAGATCTGGTGCCGCCATTTAATACGGATTTGGTTATTCAAGCGGCTCAAATGATCAATCAAGCTAAAAATCCTGTGTTATATCTCGGTGGTGGCATTATTAGTGCTGACGCCTGCAAAGAAGCGATTGAGCTGGCAGAGAAAAATAATCTTCCTACCACCATGACCTTGATGGGATTAGGATTAATGCCACCTTCACATCCTTTGTATTTAGGCATGTTAGGAATGCACGCGGCGCGTAGTACAAACTTTGTGTTAGAAGAGTCAGATTTATTAATCGTTTTAGGTGCCCGTTTTGATGATCGTGCGATAGGTAAAGCAGAAAAATTTTGCTCTAATGCCAAAATTATTCATGTGGATATTGATAAAGCGGAAATAAGCAAAATAAAAAAACCAGATATCGCGATTCATGCTGATGCCAAATCGGTGTTATCACTACTGTTACCACTTATTAATAATAATAAGCGCAGTGAGTGGATAGAGCGCGTAAATACATTGAAACAAGAATATCCACTGGAAATGAAAAACTCAGAAAACATTCTTAGTGGTTATGGCATTGTATTAGCCGCAGCGCGTTGCGTTGATGATGACGCGATAATTACTACAGATGTTGGTCAGCACCAAATGTGGGTTGCACAAGCTTATCCATTAAATCGACCTCGACAATGGTTAACGTCTGGGGGATTAGGTACGATGGGATTTGGACTGCCAGCGGCAATTGGTGCTGCGTTAGCAGAGCCGAATAAAAAAATCCTCTGCTTTTCAGGCGATGGTAGCATTATGATGAATATCCAAGAGCTAGCAACGGCGGCTGAACACCAATTGGATATCAAGATTATCTTGATAAATAATCAGGCATTAGGATTAGTTCACCAGCAACAAACACTCTTTTTTGATAAGCGTATTTATGCTGCGGCTTATCCTTATCAAACTGATTTTATTCGCATCGCTGAAGGTTTTGGATTAGAAACCTGTGATTTAAACCAAGAGGCAGATCCGCAACAAGCATTACAAGCTGCGATAGATAAACCGGGCCCTTGCTTAATTCATGTAATGATTGATATTCACGAAAAAGTATTTCCAATGGTTCCGCCAGGCGCGGCAAATACCGATATGATAGGAGCTTAATTTATGTCACAACAAACACAACCTATCGCGCTAGAGTTAATTGTTCGCAACCATCCTGGTGTGATGACTCATATTTGTGGATTATTTGCTCGTCGTGCATTTAACGTTGATGGCATTCTCTGTTTGCCAATGAAAAATAGTGATAAAAGTCGTATTTGGTTATTAGTACAGAAAGATGACCGTTTAATGCAGATGGTAAGTCAGGTTGAAAAACTAGAAGATGTTAAAGAAGTCAGGTTTAGTGGTGATTTGCGTGTTTTTGAGCAGATGGAAAGCTATTTAAATTAATTAGTTTGTTATTGGCTCTCTCTCAATTATTAAGAGAGAGCCAGAACTTTATAAGGATATAAGCGTATTTTGTTTTAATGATGGTTTTTTTCTAGATGTTGCCTGTCTTCGCATTCCATCTGCAACGTAATATGATTGATATGAAATTGCTCACGAAGTTGTTGCTCAAGGTGAATTCTTAATTCTTCATGATTGGCATTGGGTTGATAAACGATGTGACCACTTAAAATAAGTTTACTTTGTGTGAGTGCCCATAGATGTAAATCATGAGAGTCAATAACACCTTCTGTATTATTAATGGTATCAGTAACCTTAATTAAATCGATACCGCGTGGCACACCTTCAAGTAAAATATTCAGACACTCTTTAAGTAATATCCAAGTTCGTGGGAAGACCATAAAGCCGATTAATACCGCAATAATTGAATCAACAAGCGCCCAACCTGTTAGCCAAATAATCACAGCGCCAATAATGACACCAATTGAGCCCAACATATCAGCCCAAACTTCTAAATAGGCACCTTTTACATTGAGACTTTCGTCTTTTGTACTGGCGAGCATTTTCATTGAAATTAGGTTAACAATAAGACCTATTAGCGCAATGATAAGCATACCAATAGATTGAATTTCAGGAGGGGAAGATAAACGTTTATAGGCTTCATATAAAATATAAAAAGCAACGGCCATTAAAATAAGAGCATTCATGGTGGCTGCTAATATTTCAAAGCGTGCATAACCATAAGTTCGCAAGACATCAGAAGCTTTTCTACCGGCATGAATAGCAATTAGTGCAAGTAAAAGAGCAAAAGCATCTGTCATCATATGCATTGCATCGGAAATTAATGCCAAACTACCGGTTAGATATCCCCCAATAAATTCGACTAGCATAAATGATGATGTTAAACCGAACGCAATTAATAGGCGTGATTCAGGTAATGCTTTTACATCTGCATGTTCATGATTTCCACTCATTCAAGTATCCTTATTGTTTTACAGCACTATTTAAAACATAGCTGAAAATAAATAAAAATAAATTGAGAACACACGATAATAAAATACAGTATAAGTAGTTTATTAATTATCGTGTGATAAAGGCAGAAAAGAGTTTAAGGGCGGTGGTGATAATGTTGTTGATTCGGGCTAGACATAATAACGGAAGCGCGCATATGTCCTTCAACACAAATATAAGAGTGCGGTGCATTACCATGGAATGCGTAAAAATCGCCAGTTTCTAATAATACGGTTTCATCATTAGCAAAGCGCATCATCAGTTTTCCTGAATAGACCATAATATGCTCTTGGGTACCATCGGCATGAGCAGGGCTATTAATAATTGCGCCATGTTTCATTTCAATATGCCAAATTTCGGTAATATTCCCGATACCAATACGGAATTTAAATTCCTGAGCATAATCACCAATAATCGGTTTATGGCGTTCTAAACGAGGATATTCTTCTCGTGTAAAACTAAATAGATCACCTAAAGGGAAGCCAAGGGCTATTGCAATAGCTTCTAGCGTGTCTATTCTAGGATTAGAATCGCCAGATTCTAATTTGGATAATGCCGCCTTGGAGATCCCCGATTTTCTTGATAGCTCATTAAGTGACAAATTTCGGGATTGTCTTAACTGTTTGACTTTATTACCAAGGTATTCATTGGTTTTCTTTGTGGGTTGTGGGTTCATTGCCAATTCAAGATATCATCAGTTTAAAAGTGTTATTCGCATTAGATAATAGCACTAATTAGGCACATTCGGGAAAATGAGACTCTGTTTCTACTGTATTTTGTGAATAGTTTTACGCCATCTGTTCGATTTTCAGTTACTAAGCTAATATCTTGGCTATAAATGATAATTATTCAAGGCTAATTATGATCGAATTGCTCTCTTGGACAGATATTATTGTCTGCCTTCTTACCTTATTTTTTGCTTATATTATATTTGGCATGGCGGGTTTCGGCTCAGCATTAATTGCAGGCCCTGTGTTGGCACTTTATTTACCGTTATCAATAATAGTCCCCTTGCTAGCATTGATTGATTTAACCGCTGCGGTTATTAATGTTTTAAGAGATGGCAAAAAAGCGGATTTTAAAGAGATCCGTTACCTTATTCCCTTAATTATTATCGGAAGTTTAGTTGGCGCTGCTATCTTGTTAACCACACGACCTGATTTACTCTCGCTTCTATTAGGTGTCTTTGCCGCTTGTTATGCGCTGTATGCCTTATGTTGGAAAAAGAAAGAGAGTCATTTTTCTCAGCACTTAGTTTATCCCTTTGGTTTAATTGGCGGTGTATTTAGTGCACTTTTCGGCAGTGGTGGTTTTTTATATGCTATTTATTTATCAGGGCGAATAGTAGATAAAAATACGTTTCGTATTACTCAAACAACGTTAATTGGTTTTAGCACATTAACGAGAGTTATTATTTTTCTTTTTGCTGGAATTTATTGGCAATTAGAGATTGTGCAATTGGCTCTTATCTTTTTGCCAGCGATGATAGCGGGTATTTGGTTAGGCCGACATTTCACTTTACGGATGTCTAAAGCGCGATTTATGAGTGTGATTTACACTATTGTTTTAATTTCTGGCACTGTATTGATTTATCGTTACTTCGCTTAAGATTAAAGCCAATTATTATGTAAACGAGAATATTGTGAAAGCGAGAGATCGAGTTACTACAAATTAAGATCTTTCGCTGGTTTCTTACTATTTTTAAGCATGTTTATCTATTTCTAATCCCCTATAATACGACAATATTTTATTTAACCCATTTCCTTTATAAAGAGGTTTCTACAGCCAGTAGAAACAAAATGACATGTCTCATCCTAATTATCGTCAATCTGAAATTTTTGCGATAACAACTATTACGGTAAGCATTGGGGTTATCGGTATTGTTATCGGATTAACTATTCCTATGGTGGCATTACGCCTTAATTTAGCGGGAATTAGTGAATCTATTATTGGACTTATTTCGGCTGCGCCTGCAATTGGTATGTTAATTATTTCGCCTTTTGCACGACGTATTGTGCAATGGTTTGGTAAACGTTTTGCGATGTTATTGGCGACAATGCTATCTGCTATTAGCTTGTTGCCTTTAATGGGCACATTACCGCTTGAGTTACTCTTTCCTTTACGGCTTATTACAGGGATTGCTAGTGGAGTGATGATTTGTTTAGGCGAAACATGGATTAATGAGCTTTCGCCAGATAACAAAAGAGGGCGTATTTTAGCGGTATATACAACAGTGTTCACTATTAGCCAATTATTAGGGCCTTCTATTATTGCGCTTTATGGCGTCGCGGATAAAACACCTATTTTAATTAGCATTTTTATTCACCTTATTTCTATTGTTCTATTTTTAATGATGGATCAGAAAAAAGGCGACAAATTACCAACAAATACTGAAGAGCCTAATTTTTCTATTTTCCGCTTTGTTAAAGTGGCACCTGCTATTTGTGGTGGTATTTTATTTTTTGCTTTTTTCGACGGCACGGTATTGTCGATGTTCCCTATTTATGGTTTAAGCCTTGGGCACACGGAAGCGATAGCTGCAATGATGATCAGTGCCATTCTTGCGGGTGATGCCATTATGCAAATGCCATTTGGTTGGCTTGCTGATCATATGAATCGGACAAGGTTATATCGTATTTGCGGGGTGATCACACTACTTTCTAGCTTGTTATTGCCAGTGACTATGTCTCATCCTATTTTAATTTGGCCTCTTTTATTAGTATTGGGTGCAACTGCGGGCGCAATTTATACCATCGCATTGGTACAAATTGGACAATATTTCTCTGGTAATGACTTAATGGTAGCAAATGCTTCTGCAGCGATGTTATGGGGGATTGGGAATCTTTCTGGGCCACTCCTTGCTGGTGCAATGTCTGAGATATCGTCGTCATCGTTGCCTTTTTTGCTCGTTGTGATGACGGGGCTATTTTTACTTTCGACATTAGAGCGTTTTAATGTGGGTGTCGATGCACTAAACAAGAGTACTCCGTAATGGAATGCTTTATTTAATCGTTTTTTCATCTACTTAATGTAAGTTGTAGAGTGCGATAGTTAAGTAGGTGATATACAGTAAGTCTTATTTGTTTTCTATTGTTTATCTAAATCATTTCTTTCTATTTTGTATCTTTCTTAAAGATAGTCTTCTATCCATTTGTTTTCTATGAATTGAATATAATTATCATTTATATCTAGGTTATTTAACTTAGTTTATTAAGAATAATCTAGAAATATTAATATTTAATAGGAAATTATTTGCTAAAACTGTTCGAGCTCAACTAACTTTATAGTAGTACATGAGTGCTTTTTAAGCAGATTAATGATGAAGAATTGAATGATTAATAGCCAAGCTAGGGAAATGTAGAAAAAATAACAATAGAATAATATATTAATTAAATTTAATTATTTACATGGTAAATATTGAAAATTTTATTAATAATGAAAAATCAAATTTAGAAGAGTGTAGGTCACTATGCTCTTCTTTTCTTTTTTATCCCTTTTGAACTATCTTTTTATGATTTTTTTATGTAAAAAGCATTTTTTTGCTTGATTGTTACCCTAAATTCACCAGATAATCGTTTGCGTCAAATTCTATTGCTTTATCCACGCTAAAAAACAAACGTTTGCGCCTAAATTTCTTCTCCTCATTTTTACTCCTGAAGAGGATGTTGTTATTTATACGTAATCGTTTTCGTATTGATGGATAGAGAACCGTATTTATGTCAGAGGAATGTAATGTCCGCTAATCAATCAGCAGCAACAGGTAAACTAGATAACTATTTTAAACTTACCGCTCGAGGAACCACGGTTCGTAAAGAAATGATCGCAGGTTTAACAACATTTCTTGCTATGGTGTACTCTGTTATTGTCGTTCCTAGTATGTTAGGACAAGCCGGTTTTCCACATACTGCAGTATTTATTGCCACTTGTTTGGTTGCAGGTTTAGGCTCCCTGTTAATGGGATTGTGGGCTAATTTACCAATGGCGATAGGTTGTGCGATTTCGCTAACAGCATTCACAGCTTTTAGTCTTGTTTTAGGGCAAAATATTTCGGTTCCTGTTGCTTTAGGTGCCGTATTTTTAATGGGCTGTTTGTTTACTTTATTTTCTTTAACTGGCATTCGAACTTGGATATTAAAAAATATTCCTACAGGTATCGCGCATGGTGCAGGTATTGGTATCGGATTATTTTTACTTTTAATTGCGGCCAACAGCGTTGGATTAGTCATAAAAAATCCTTTTGAAGGACTTCCTGTTGCTATGGGCGAATTTACTTCGTTCTCTGTTTTAATGTCTATTGGTGGACTTGCTGCGATTTTTGGCTTAGAAAAACGTAAAGTACCCGGTGGCGTATTATTAGTGATTATTGCTATTTCTATTATCGGGCTTATTTTTGATCCTAATGTAAAATATCAAGGCGTATTTAAAATGCCTCAATTAGGTGAAGAAGGACTTTCTTTATTATTTGCAATGGATATTAAAGGTGCTTTACAGCCATTAGTATTACCTAGTGTGTTAGCTTTAGTCATGACTGCCATTTTTGATGCTACAGGCACGATTCGCGCTGTTGCAGGTCAAGCTAATTTACTTGATAAACGTGGGCAAATTATCAATGGTGGTAAAGCGTTAACATCGGATTCAGTAAGTAGTATTTTTGCAGGGGTCATTGGTGCAGCCCCTGCCGCAGTTTATGTCGAATCAGCCGCAGGAACCGCAGCAGGTGGTAAAACCGGATTAACAGCAACGGTTGTTGGGATCTTATTTTTACTTATTCTCTTTTTATCGCCACTATCTTATTTAGTGCCCGCTTATGCAACTGCGCCCGCTTTAATGTATGTAGGATTATTAATGTTAGGTAATGTCACTAAGCTCGATTTTAGTGATTTTGTTGATGCTATGTCAGGCATGGTTTGTGCTGTATTTATTGTTCTTACTTGTAATATTGTCACGGGCATTATGCTAGGTTTTGGCTGCTTAGTTATTGGCAGAATATTCGCTGGCGAATGGCGTAAACTCAATATTGGTACAGTATTAATTACCATTGCGTTAGTGGCATTTTATGCGGGTCACTGGGCAATTTAATTTAAATAATCAGGTTTAATAACAAAAGGCGGAATATATCTTTATTCCGCCTTTTTGCTATTTATTTATCTACTTTTATTCGCTATTGTCGAAATTAAGGCTAGTTATTAAATAGTTGGTAGAACATATGCAAGAAATAAAAATTCGACATAGTGAACCTGAAGATGCGGGTGCAATACAGCAATTGTATATGCATCCTGATCTATATATATGTACTTGTCAGTTTCCTTATCCTTCCGTCACAACATGGAAAAAACGACTTACTGAATTTGCAGAGCAAGGTGTTCCTAACTTTGTTGCGACTATCGATGATCAGGTTGCTGGGCATTTAGCGTTGATCCTTGATTCACATCCTCGACGTCGGCATATTGTCAGTTTTGGTATTGGTGTTGGTGCTGAATATTCAGGAAAAGGTGTCGGAAAATTATTAATTAATACGGCGATTGATTATGCTTTCAATTGGTTAGCTGCGACTCGATTAGAATTAGAGGTTTATTCAGATAATGAAAAAGGGTTGCATCTGTATAAAAAGTTAGGGTTTGAAGTTGAAGGTATTCGTCGAAATGCTGCATTTAAAGAAGGCAAATACTGTGATGTTGTTATGATGGCACGTTTCAAAAATATTGAAGCGTAAGTTGAATACTCTATTTTAATAACTATTTTTTATAAATATCGTTTTTCATCGGCTAGTTTTTTCTAACTATTGTATGTTTTACGTTTTTATACTCTCTATTACATTGATAGAACAAAAAATAGGAATAAAAACGTATTCTTTCTTTTTCATATGCCGTTAATAAAAGTACGCTTATCTCTTAAGAGATAAATGTGTTCTAGCAATTAAAGTGCGATTAATCTTAATTTTAAATGATTACTCATGGGTTAAAGAAGAATCAGTTTAAAATAAGAAAAGGTAAAGAATAGGCATAGTGCTTAGATTTTACAGGTGTGTATTCTTTATCATTAAGTAGGGGTTCTTTTCATCTAGCGTGAAGATAGCAGTTTTCAGGGTAAAAATGGGCATGTAAGGGTAACATGGAAATTTTCTTTACTATTTTAATTTTAATATTGGTGGTTTCAGTTTCAGGTTTAATTACAAAAGTTATTCCTTTTCGTATTCCGTTACCATTAATACAGATTGTTATAGGGGCTTTATTGGCATGGCCTCAGTTTGGTTTGCATGTCACATTTGATCCTGAATTATTTCTCGTTCTATTAATTCCACCGCTGTTATTTGTTGATGGCTGGAAGACACCAACGCGTGAGTTTATTCAAAATGGGCGTGAAATTTTCATCCTTGTGCTTGTGCTTGTTATGGTCACGGTTGTGGGTATTGGCTATCTTATTTATTGGATGATGCCAAGTATTCCTCTGATTTCTGCTTTTGCCCTTGCCGCAGTTCTTTCACCTACAGATGCTGTCGCACTTTCTTCTATTGTGGGGAAAGGACGAATACCTAAACGAATAATGGGTATTTTAGAAGGCGAAGCGTTAATGAATGACGCTTCAGGTCTGGTTGCTTTAAAATTTGCTGTTGCAGTCGCAATGGGCACTATGGTGTTTACTGTTGGTGGCGCAACACTTGAATTCTTTAAAGTTGCTGTGGGTGGTTTGCTTGCCGGTATCGGTGTGACTTTAATTTACAGCAAATCATTAAGATTAATGAGCCGTTGGAGCGGTGATGATCCTGCGACACAAATTGTCTTTATGTTGTTGCTACCTTTTGCTTCTTATTTAATTGCAGAGCATATCGGCTTTTCTGGAATTCTTGCGGCAGTTGCGGCCGGTATGACAATTAGTAAATCCGGCGTGATTCGTAATGCGCCTTTAGCTATGCGTTTACGCGCTGATAGCGTTTGGTCAATGTTAGAGTTTGTGTTCAATGGCCTTGTGTTTATTATGCTGGGGCTACAGCTTCCTGTTATTTGGACTAGCTCTGTTATTCAAGCCGATTTAGATCCAGAAGTGGAAGTTTGGATGCTGTTTGCGGCTGTATTTGTGATTTACTTAGCACTGCTCATTTTGCGTTTTACTTGGTTATGGCTGATGAAAAAGATAAGCCGTATCTTTATGAAAAAGCATCCTTTAGACTTTTCAAATTACACTACTCGTGAGCTATGGTTGTCTTCTTTCGCCGGGGTTCGTGGGGCGATAACATTAGCTGGTGCACTCTCTATTCCGCTATTTTTAACTGATGGCAGTACATTCCCTGGACGCTATCAAATTATCTTTATCGCAGCTGGGGTTATTTTGCTGTCTATTTTGGTGGGGATTATCTCGCTGCCTTTCTTACTAAAAGGTATACAGGCAACAGATAAAGAAGCAGATAAAAACGAAGTGCGCTATGCCAGAAAAGTAATGGCAGAAGTGGCTATTGTTAGTCTTAATAAAATGGAAGAGCGTTTAGCCGCAAGTACTGAAGAACAATTAGATGCAGAAGAAATTAACGAAGTTGCATCTCGTGTAACGGGATATTTAAGGCGTCGAACCGCCACGCAAGATGAGATGGTTCATAATATGTTGGAAGAAGATCTCGAAAGACGTTTTCGTTTGACAGCATTACGTGCTGAACGTGGTGAACTTTATCATTTACGTGCAACTAGAAAAATCAGCAATGAAACCCTTCAATTATTGCTACATGAGTTGGATTTAATGGAAGCATTGTTAGTAGAGAAAGATAATTAATTATGTGGCTGCTCGTTATTACAACCCTGTTATGGGCAGCCTCTTTCAGCTTGATCGGCGAATATCTTGCGGGTCAGGTTGATAGTTGGCTTTCAGTTCTTATTCGCGTCTCTTTAGCCGCTTTCGTTTTTTTACCTTTTTTACGTTGGAAAGGTATTAAAGCTAAAGTGATTTTGCTTTATATGTGTGTGGGCGCGTGTCAGCTAGGCATTATGTATTTATTTGTTTTTCATGCTTATAACTACTTAACTGTTGCCGAGTTTTTGCTTTTTACTGTACTAACTCCTCTTTATGTCACGCTAATTTATGATTTATTAGAGCGTCAGCGGCTACGCTGGGGTTATGTATTTAGCTCGCTGCTTGCTGTATTGGGCGCGGCAATTATTCGTTATGACCATTTAAGTGATGATTTTTGGTATGGGCTGTTATTAGTTCAGCTTGCTAATATTTTCTTTGCTATCGGACAAGTGGGATATAAACGACTAATGGAGATCCATCCTATTCCTCAACATCATGCATTTTCATGGTTTTATATTGGTGCATGTGTGGTCGCATTGGTAGGGTGGATATGTTTTGGTGATGGACAAAAAGTACCAACAACTTCATTGCAATGGGGTGTATTACTTTGGTTGGGAATTGGTGCTTCTGGAATAGGCTACTTTATGTGGAACTACGGCGCCACACAAGTGGATGCTGGAACCCTTGCTATTATGAATAACATGATGATCCCAGCGGGATTATTAGTGAATTTTTCTATTTGGCAGCAACATCCTAATTGGCCTAGTTTTATCATAGGCGCGAGCTTAATTGTGGCATCTCTATGGATCCACCGGCGTTGGATCCACCGACCTGCTTCACAAAAGGAAGGCTGTTAATCGCATGCTGACACGCTGAGCGTATAAATTCACGAATTGCCGGTTGATGTTGTTCTCCTGCTCTATTTGCAGCATATAACCGGCTCCATAGCCCTTCACCTAATGTTTTTGTCACCACTAGTCCTTGTTTTTCAAAATTCTCAACGGCCCAATGAGGTAGTGCAGCGATCCCCATGCCTGCAGCAACCATTTGTATTAATAACAGTGTGTTATCAACATGCTTAAAATGTGGCGTGATACCTGCTGGTTGCAAAAAATGACGCCATACATCAAAGCGTTCTCTTTGTACCGGATAAATAAACAGTGTTTCTGAAATTAAATCTTGTGGCTGAATATGTAAGCGATTAGCAAGAGGGTGATCCGGTGATAAAATCAGTTTCACTTCATAATCAAACAGTGGAGTATAGTTTAAACGGGGATCGTCTAAAATATCTGAAGTGAGCACCACATCTAACTCTTGCTGTAATAAAGCAGGTTGAGGATCGAACGTCACACCTGAATGAAAATCAACATTTACTTCAGGCCATGCTTGGCGATATTGCTGTAATGCGGGTGTTAACCATTGAATACAACTATGACATTCAATAGCAATATTGAGATTATCACTTCCTGGTTCATTGCATTCCTCAATAGCCCTACGCACGATAGGCAATACCTCTTGCGCTAAGCGTAATAACACTTCTCCTTGTGATGTAAAGCGCAAAGGTTGACTTTTGCGTACAAAAATTCGATAGCCCAAACGATGTTCTAATTCACTAAATTGATGTGAAAGGGCTGATTGTGTTTGGTGTAGCTGATTAGCAGCATTGGCCAGAGAGCCTGTTTGCTTAAGAGTCAGTATC
This sequence comes from Proteus hauseri, assembly GCF_004116975.1. NCBI lineage: Bacteria > Pseudomonadati > Pseudomonadota > Gammaproteobacteria > Enterobacterales > Morganellaceae > Proteus > Proteus hauseri. The sequence continues at coordinate 1,963,405 of NZ_CP026364.1, forward strand.
GTTTTTAAATGTTTTATTTCTATCATGAGAAACCTTCAGGTTGTTGATGAAAAATTTGCGCTTGTGATTTATACACTACCTGTAGATTATGGATGTGTAAACATCTAGACGGCTAAAAATAGGATTTTAATTATGACAATTCGCAATCACACACTTGGATTCCCGCGTATCGGCTTAGATAGAGAGCTAAAAAAGGCGCAAGAAAATTATTGGGCAGGTAAAATTTCTCAAGCAGAATTAATTGAAGTTGGTAAAACACTACGTGCCCGTCATTGGGAACAACAAGCTAAAGCGGGTGTTGAATTATTACCCGTAGGGGACTTTGCTTGGTATGACCAAGTATTAGGAACTAGCCTATTACTGGGTAATGTACCTCCTCGTCACCGTAATAAAGAAGGTACATTAGATCTTGATACCTTATTTAGAGTTGCTAGAGGTAGAGCGCCTTCTGGCGAGCCGGCTGCTGCATCTGAAATGACCAAATGGTTTAATACTAACTATCACTATATAGTTCCTGAGTTTCAACAAGGACAATCTTTCACGCTGGCATGGAAAGAGTTATTAGATGAAGTAGACGAAGCGTTAGCTTTAGGCCATAAAATAAAACCTGTTCTATTAGGTCCTGTAACCTATTTATGGCTTGGTAAAGTTAAAGGCCCTGAATTTGATAGATTAACGCTTTTAAAAGAGATCTTGCCTATCTATCAACAAGTTCTTACTGCATTAAAAGAAAAAGGTATTGAGTGGGTACAAATTGATGAACCCGCATTAGTCCTTGATTTACCAGTAGAATGGCAAAATGCGTATCAAATTGCATATCAAGCATTATCAGGACAAGTAAAACTGCTATTAACAACGTATTTTGATGGTATTTCTCATCATCTTGATATTATTAAAAAGTTACCTGTAGATGGACTTCATGTTGATATTTCAGCAGGGCAAGATGATATTCAACATTTACACCAAACACTACCTGAAAACTGGGTGCTCTCGTTAGGAGTGATTAATGGTCGAAATGTTTGGAAAGCGGATTTAGCACAGCGTTATCAGCAAGTTGTTACATTGAAAGATCTGCGTCCACTGTGGGTAGGTACATCATGCTCGCTACTGCATAGCCCAATTGATTTAAATGCAGAAACGAAATTAGATGAGGAAGTTAAAAGCTGGTTTGCCTTTGCTATTCAAAAATGTGAAGAGCTTGCTTTACTGGCTAACGCGTTAAATGCCCCACAGGGTGAATATGATAAACAACTGGAGCAATATAGTGCACCTATCCGCCAACGTAAACATTCGGCACGTGTAAATAACGCGCAAGTTGCAGCTCGTTTAGCCGCCATTAATGCTCAAGATAGTGAAAGAAACTCACCTTATACAGAGCGTGCACAAGTGCAGCGTGCTCGTTTTAACCTACCATTATGGCCAACAACGACTATCGGTTCATTTCCACAAACAACGGAAATTCGTACTGTACGTTTAGACTTTAAAAAAGGGCGCATTGATACCGCGGCTTATCGTACAAATATTAGTGAGCATATTAAACAAGCTATAGCAGAGCAAGAAAGCCTTGGCCTTGATGTATTAGTGCATGGTGAAGCAGAACGTAATGACATGGTGGAGTATTTTGGTGAGCATTTTGATGGCTATGTGTTTACACAAAATGGCTGGGTTCAAAGCTATGGTTCTCGTTGTGTAAAACCGCCTGTTATTATTGGTGATATTAGCCGTCCTGAAGCCATTACTGTTGATTGGGCTACTTATGCACAAACATTAACGGAAAAACCAGTAAAAGGAATGCTAACAGGGCCTGTCACTATTTTATGTTGGTCATTCCCTCGTGAAGATGTCAGTCGTGAAACTATTGCAAAACAGATTGCTTTAGCACTACGTGATGAAGTCGATGACTTACAAAAAGCAGGTATTGGTATTATCCAAATTGATGAGCCTGCTTTACGTGAAGGGCTGCCATTGCGTCGTGAAGATTGGCAAGCTTATCTTAACTGGGCGGTTGATGCCTTTAAGTTAAGTGCTGCTATCGCTGATGATGAAACACAAATTCATACTCATATGTGTTATTGCGAGTTCAATGACATTATGGATTCAATAGCGGCCTTGGATGCGGATGTTATTACTATTGAAACATCGCGCTCAGATATGGAATTACTTGAAGCATTTGAACATTTTGATTATCCAAATGAAATTGGGCCAGGTGTTTACGATATTCACTCGCCAAATGTCCCTAATGTAGAGTGGATTATTGCTTTATTAAGAAAAGCACAATCAAGAATTCCAGCAGAACGCTTATGGGTAAATCCAGATTGTGGTTTAAAAACAAGAGGGTGGGTAGAAACACGTGCCGCATTAGCTAATATGGTCGAAGCTGCTAAATATTTACGTCAAAATGCATAATATGTAGTAATTATTTCATTTAAATTAGCTCACTTTTTTAGGTAAAATTAAATATTTATAAAGTGAGCTTTTTTATTATTAATTATCTATTAAACAGCATGTTGAGAAAATATATAGAAAGTAAAAATAAGATTGAATCTTATTATTGATATTATAAACAGTTGCTATACTGCGAATACTATTTAATTTTATGGATATTATTCTTGTGCAAGATAGCATTAAACTTTCGGATAAAGTATTAGACGCTTTCCCCACTAGAGCATTAAAACTCACACCGTTAAGAGGCGATGGCGGACTATTTCGCACCTTATTTTTAGTTATTACGATGCTAGTAATGACTCTATTCAGTGCCTACCAAATTCCTAATATTCTTTATGATTATAAAATTAGTGAAAATGCTGTACCTGTAGATGCTAATATTAAAGGCTCCTGTCGTTCTCAACTTCTGATCATCACTAATTGTAGTGTTGATTTGAGTTATAAAGGCAACCAGGTTTCTCGTAATTTTACCTTCCTTGATTTAGGTTCAAAGGATGTACTTGTTGAACCCGTTGCTGATGCAAACGATATGAGTAAAATGACGGTGGATGTTGCAATAGATAATATGTGGCTTCGTTTAATTAGTACGATTATTTTTGTTGGCTTATTTGGTTTTAGTGTGTTCTTTTTTATTTATCGCCAAATACTCACGAGTAAAGTAAAAAAAGCATTATTATCAGTTGGTGAAAAACCATTAAAACTGGCTGCTATTCCCGCGAAAGTTGTTTCAAGTAATAAGCAATTTATAGCAACGTATAAAATTAATTTGTTAGGGAAAACAATCTCTGTTGCTTATTCTGGTAATAAAAAAACACCCCCTATGGTGATAGAAGTAAATGGTAAAACTTATGTACTGGTTGTTTACTCTCCACAACAAAATATTCCATACGCGTTAGATGTACCATTAGCTCGAATTCAAGCAACAGCTGAAGAGAAACAACGTTTTCATGAAGCATTAATAGAAGAAGGGTTGTTGTAGTTTTATTAATGTTTATGGTGCGTTTTCTCACAGTTATTTGGTACAAGGTGAGAAAACGCCAGTAATAAGACTAATAAGTTAATTCATTGGTGTATTATCAGCCGCCAAAAATTTTGGCTTTTAATATATCCATTCCTGCACTAACTAAATCTAAATTCTCAGGAACAACTCCATCAGGCGTTACTTTATCAATGAGTTTTGGTAAATATTGAGCTGCCATTTCAGAAGCCTCACCTGTACTCATATTAATTTTTGTCGCTAATTCATTAATAACGGGTAATGAGAAAATCTCAACAATCTGCTCTGCATTGATAGGTAAGTTTGCACTTGTTCCTATCCAAGATTGAATAAGTTCACCTAAACCGGCAGAGTTAAATTGTTTAATTAAGCCATCAATTCCTCCCTGAGATTCAACCCAGTCTAGTACTGTTTTGTATTGATTGATTTTTTCACCACCAAGAAGGTTTGCGATTTGGTTAAATAAGCTCATGGTTACTCCCGTGACAAGGCCATGTTGTCACACAATTAAATATTCATTTTAAAGGCGGGTAGTGTACGTGAAGTTATTATATTCATCTATACTGTAAGAATCGTTTATCAAATTAACGACAAATAAAGAGAAAGCTTATTAATATGCGCTTTTTTAGGGAATGATTTCGCCGCTAATTTTTGCAGCCATTATTGATGAAATGACGTTTGAACACGGACAGTTTGTGATCTTAATCACATCTTTATGAAATTGTTTCTTTATCTGGTGCTCCTTAAGTGACCTTGGTCACTAAAAAAAGTGAAAGGATCCGATAGAGTAAGTTTTAATTTAATGAACATTGGTTTTGTCCCATTGAGGAGTCCGATATGTCTGATGTATTTCACTTAGGTTTAACTAAAAATGACCTACAGGGTGCAACGCTAGCAATAGTTCCGGGTGACCCGAAACGTGTTGAAAAAATTGCAAAATTAATGGATAACCCTGTTCATCTGGCCTCTTTACGTGAATATACGTCATGGCGTGGCGAAATTGATGGTAATGCAGTTATTGTTTGTTCTACTGGTATCGGTGGCCCATCAACCTCTATTGCAGTAGAAGAATTGGCTCAGTTAGGTATTCGCACTTTCCTGCGTATTGGTACAACGGGTGCTATTCAAGAGCATATCAATGTTGGTGATATTTTAGTAACTACTGCGGCTGTTCGTTTAGACGGCGCAAGTTTACATTTTGCACCAATGGAGTTCCCAGCTGTATCTGATTTTGAGTGCATGAACGCACTTTATAAAGCAGCTAAAGATAATGGTTCTACTGTACATGTAGGTGTTACTGCATCTTCTGATACTTTCTACCCAGGCCAAGAACGTTACGACACTTATACAGGCCGTGTAACTCGCCGTTTTAAAGGCTCTATGAAAGAGTGGCAAGAAATGGGTGTGATGAACTATGAAATGGAATCAGCAACATTGTTAACAATGTGTGCAAGCCAAGGCTTACGTGCTGGTATGGTTGCTGGTGTTATCGTAAACCGTACTCAACAAGAAATTCCAGATGCTGAATTACTGAAGAAAACAGAAAATAATGCGCTGGGTATTGTTATTGAAGCTGCCCGTATTTTAATGAAATAAGCGTTTAACTTGAATTTTAAAAGCCCTTAATACTGAAGTATTAAGGGCTTTTTTTATGGACGAATTCATTAGGTTAATATGGAATGACAATAGAACATTATTTCTGTTAAGGTCATAGAGTCTAAACAATACAACAATGAAAAGAGGCGTTATGACTGATATTCTGCAAATACATTCTTCGGTATTGCCTTTAAAAGGTGGTATTAATTTTCGTGATTTAGGAGGGAAAAAACTTAATAACGGCGGCATTATTAAATCAGGTATGTTATTTCGTTCAGGTTCTCTTGATAGGTTAACAGAAACAGACCAATCCCTGCTGATTGATAAAAATTTATTTCAGATAATTGATTATCGCGATAACAGCGAAATTTTAGATAAACCAGATAGAGTGTGGAATGGTGCACAATATTATCATTCACCAGCTAATCCATTATCAAAAGAAGTCTCTGCTGATTTAGAAAAATTAACGCCTCAATTACTTGAGCAGTTTGATGCTCAAGCTTTTATGTTCAAGCTATATGAGTTGTTACCAATTAATAATCCAGCGTATAAGCAATTAGCAATATTATTACAACAGCCAGAAAAAGGCGGAGTCGTGCAACATTGCGCTGTAGGTAAAGATAGAACAGGTGTAGGCTCAGCTTTAGTGTTGTTTGCATTAGGCGCATCATTAGATGTGGTTATGGAAGATTATTTATTAACGAATAAAACGTTGGAACCTTATCGCGATTATTTATTAGCTGAACACGCAAAAACGTTTAGTGAAAATATTGTTGATAAATTTTCCTATGTATATTCAGTACAAGAAGAATTTTTACAAACAGCATTAACAAGTATTAATCACCATTATGGCAGTATTGATAATTGGCTAGAAAAAGATATTGGTTTGGATGCTAATAGTCGAGAGAAACTACAAAATTATTTTCTAGAGTAATAAAGTGATCTATATTCGGTTAATCTCACTTTTTTATTTTAATTAGGCTAACCGAATTAAGGTCTCTATTTTGACTGTACAAGATATTATTCATACCATCACTCTCTTTGTAAAAGAACACGAAATTTGGGCTATTCCTATCGTGTTCTTTCTTGCTTTTGGTGAGTCATTGGCATTTATTTCATTGTTATTACCCGCCACTGTTATTTTATTGGGGCTAGGTGCCTTAATTGGGGAAAGCGGATTATTTTTTTGGCCGATATGGCTAGCGGCTGCATTAGGCGCTTTTTTTGGTGATTGGCTCTCTTATTGGATAGGTTTTCATTATAAAGATGGCGTAAGAAATATGTGGCCTATTTCGCGTTCACCTCAAGTATTAGTTAGAGGTCATCATTTTTTTAACCGTTGGGGAGTCTGGGGCGTTTTTATTGGTCGATTCTTTGGCCCTTTTCGTGCCGTGGTACCTTTAGTTGCAGGTATTTGTGCAATGCCACAGCGCTATTTTCAGGTGGCTAATTTCGTTTCAGCAATGATATGGGCGTTTGGTATTTTGGCACCCGGTGCGTTTGGCTTGCAATGGCTTGCGAAATGGGTGGGATAACTGCGTACTTTATCGCAAATCAACGTATGATATGAATTGTTGCTAGACAATGTTATCTATGAGCTTTAACGTAGCCCGCTGGAAAGTAAAAAGGTCACTTTAGTGGATATTCAGTTGTTATATGGGATCATTGGTTTATTAGGTGGTGTACTTGTAGGGGGCGGCCTTGTTTGGTGGCTTATCCAACAACGTTTATCCGACAAAGAAACCATGTTACGCGAAAACTATACGCAGCTTGCTGTTGCACAAGAAAAAAGTGCGATAATTCCTTCATTACAACAACATATAGAACAATTAGAGCAGGAATTACGAGCTCAGCGGGAAGTTATTACATCTCAAGAGGCAGAAATTCGAGAAGTGACAACACGTTGGGAAGAAAGCCGATTATCTGCAGAAGAGAAGCAACGTTTGCTGTTAAATAGCGAACAGCGTTTGGCGACCCAGTTTGAAAATCTCGCTAATCGTATTTTTGAACAAAGTGGCCGTAAAGCTGAAGAACTTAACAGACAAGGGTTAACCCATTTACTTTCTCCTTTTCGTGAACAATTAGAGAATTTTCGCCGACAAGTTCAAGATGGATTTGGACAAGAGGCAAGAGAGCGACATACTTTAGTTCATGAAATTCGCCAACTTCAGCAATTGAATGTGAAAATGGCACAAGAAGCAGTGAACCTGACTAATGCTTTAAAAGGCGACAATAAAATACAAGGAAATTGGGGCGAAACTGTTCTTGCCCGGATATTAGAATCCTCAGGATTACGTGAAGGGCATGAATTTGAAACGCAAGTCAGTATTCGGCATGAAAGTGGTGGGCGCTATCAACCTGATGTAATTGTTCACTTACCTCATGGTAGAGATGTCATTATTGACGCTAAAATGTCGCTGGTGGCTTATGAAAAGTACTTTAATAGTCATGATGATAATGAGCGTAAACAAGCGCTTAATGCTCATGTAAATTCAATTAAAACGCATATTCGTGGATTGAGTATCAAGGATTATCATAAGCTTCCAGGCGTCACATCGTTAGATTATGTTTTAATGTTTATACCAATAGAACCAGCTTATCTTGTTGCTATTGGGCATTCGCCAGACCTGTTAGAAGAAGCATTAAAAAATAATATAATGTTAGTTGGACCATCTACATTACTTGTTGCTTTGCGTACAATAGCTGCATTATGGCGTTATGAATATCAAAGCCAAAACGCACAAGAAATTGCTGACAGAGCGGCTAAAATGTATGACAAATTAAGACTTTTCGTTGATGATATGCAAGGGCTAGGAAACAGTATTCAAAAAGCGCAGTCTGGCTATCTATTAGCGATGAAAAAACTCTCTGAAGGTCGTGGAAACCTTATTAGCCAAGCAGAAAGCTTTAAATCCTTAGGGGTTGAGATAAAGAAAACGATAGATAATGATCTCGTTGAAAAATCTGCTTCTGATTGATTTTTAAAAATAAATAGACATAAAGTTTCCAAATAAAGATCTGTACTGACTTACTAAATTTTGATTAATTAGCGGGCAAATACTATGACTCAACAATCAAAGGAAACAACAGATTTTGGTTTCCAAACCGTTGACAAAGATGATAAACAAACGATGGTTGCACGTGTTTTTCACTCTGTCGCTTCTAAATATGACTTAATGAACGACCTGATGTCTTTTGGTGTTCACCGCATCTGGAAACGCTATACCATTGAAGCAAGTGGTGTTAGACGTAACCAGCGTGTACTTGATCTTGCAGGGGGTACTGGGGATTTAACTGCTAAATTCTCTCGCCTTGTCGGTGAAAATGGTGAAGTTGTTCTTGCTGATATTAACGACTCGATGCTGAAAATGGGACGCGAAAAATTGCGTGACCACGGTATTGTGGGTAATGTTAATTATGTGCAGGCCAACGCCGAAGAACTTCCTTTCCCAGATAACCACTTTGATTGTATTACAATCTCTTTTGGTTTACGTAACGTAACAGATAAAAACAAAGCATTACGCTCAATGTTCCGTGTATTAAAACCGGGTGGACGGCTATTGGTGCTTGAATTCTCTAAACCTGTTTTAGATCCTTTAAGCAAGATTTATGATGCTTATTCTTTTTATATTCTGCCAAAAATTGGTCAAGTGATTGTTAATGACGCGGAAAGCTATCGTTATTTAACAGAATCTATCCGTATGCACCCCGACCAAGAAACCTTGAAAGGTATGATGGAAGAAGCTGGATTTGATCAAGTTACCTATACCAATATGACTGGGGGTATAGTCGCATTACACAAAGGATTTAAATTCTAATATGGAAAAAGCCTCTTTTTCTCATGACATTGCATCACAAGTGCTCTATCCACTGTTAACAGCATCAATGGAAACGGCACTTAACCATGTTTTGTATCAGGAAAATGTGCTTAAACCTGCCCGCAATCGTCTTGTGGGCAAAGTATTAGCGCTTTCTATTGATGAGTTTCCTCATTCCATTTACTTAATTTTCAGCGAACAGCAAGTCGATGTATTAAGTCAGTGGGATGATGAAACCGATTGTACGATTAAAACTAAGCTATTGACGTTGGTAAAACTGACAGATCGTCAGAAGATGTCTGCGCTAATTAATCGTGGTGACATCGTTATTGAAGGTGATATGCAGGTAGTTCAACATTGGTCTGCATTACTGGATATGGCTGAATGGGATCCCGCGCAATATTTGGCACCTTATATTGGTGACCTAGCTGCGCAAGGGCTTTCTATGGTTGCAGGAAAGAGTGTGCAGGTGCTTACAACGCTGTTTAGTCGGCAAAAAGATTATTTACGTGATACTTTAATTGAAGAGTGGAAAACAGCGCCCTCAACATTAGAGACTGTTCATTTTTATGATGAAATAGAACAACTCGAACAACAAACTGCCGAGTTTGAAAAACGGTTAAGCACACTGGAGAAAAAATAATGCTCCTTAGCGAGTTAAAGCGCCTTTATCATATTATTCAGGTATTTTTATCTTATGGGCTTGATGAGCTTATCCCTAAACATCGAATTACATTACCTATAAGAATAGGGCGTCGAGCACTATTTTGGATAAAAAATCAACACACAGATAAACCTTTAGGTGAACGCTTACGACTTGCATTGCAAACATTAGGGCCAGTTTGGATAAAACTGGGTCAAATGTTATCAACACGACGCGATCTTTTCCCACCTCAAATTGCAGACCAACTCGCATTATTACAAGATAAAGTTGCTCCGTTTGATGGAAAAAAAGCACGCCAATATATAGAAGCATCATTTGGTGGCCCGATAGATAAATGGTTTGATGATTTTGATGAAACGCCATTAGCTTCGGCATCTATCGCACAAGTCCATACCGCGAAACTCAAAGAAAATGGCAAAGAAGTCGTTTTAAAAGTCATCCGTCCTGATATTCAGCCAATTATTAAAGCGGATATTCGATTAATGTACCGTTTAGCGAATTTACTGCCATTCTTACCCGATGGACGTCGTTTACGACCAAAAGAAGTGATTCGCGAATATGAAAAAACATTACTTGATGAGCTAAATTTATTACGAGAAGCTGCGAATGCTATTCAATTACGTCGTAATTTTGAAAATAGCTCAATGTTGTATATTCCAGAAGTCTATTCAGATTATTGCCATGAAAATGTGATGGTGATGGAACGTATTTATGGTATCCCCGTTTCTGATATCGATGCGTTGAATGCCCAAAAAACCAACATGAAACTATTGGCAGAACGGGGTGTTAAAGTCTTTTTTACTCAAGTGTTTAGAGACAGTTTCTTCCACGCAGATATGCATCCTGGTAATGTTTTTATTAGTTATGATCATCCTGAAAACCCATATTATATCGGTATTGATTGTGGTATTGTCGGCTCATTAAATAAAGAGGATAAACGCTATCTTGCTGAGAATTTCTTGGCTTTTTTTAATCGCGATTATCGTAAAGTTGCTGAGTTACACGTTGATTCTGGTTGGGTTCCTGCGGATACTAATGTTGAAGATTTTGAATTTGCTATTCGTACAGTATGTGAGCCCATCTTTGAAAAACCGCTTTCAGAGATCTCTTTTGGTCATGTATTACTTAATCTTTTCAATACTGCACGCCGCTTTAATATGGAAGTGCAGCCACAATTAGTGTTGTTACAAAAAACATTACTCTATGTTGAAGGTCTAGGACGTCAGCTTTATCCTCAGCTCGATTTGTGGAAAACCGCCAAACCATTTTTAGAAGATTGGCTACATAGTCAAATTGGATTAACCGCATTAGTTAATGGCATAAAAAGTAAGGCACCTTACTGGATTGAAAAGATGCCAGAGATCCCCGAATTGATTTATGATAGTCTGAAACAACATAAAAATATGAAGTTAACGCTGGATAAATTGACGGAACGAATAGGTTCACAAAGAGTCAAACAAAGACAGTCGTTATTTTTATTGGGTATAGGTACGACACTGTTTTTATGCGGTAGCCTATTTTTTGTATCTGGTTTTAAAACATTATTTAGTGTTTTTATCAGTTTAGGTCTTCTCGCATGGATTTGGGGTTGGTTCAAATCTGGTAATGCACAATAAAAACACATCAAAGTTTGTCTTTGAGCAAGTTAAAAGATGAATTCGAGATTCCCGAAGATTGAATTCGTTGTATATAATGAGCACTGTTATTAAGTATAACCCCGAAAATAGTTGAGGAACATAAAATGGGCGGTATTAGCATTTGGCAATTACTCATCATCGCTGTCATCGTTGTTTTATTATTTGGTACAAATAAACTGCGTACATTGGGCTCCGATTTAGGTGCTTCTGTAAAAGGTTTCAAAAAAGCTATTGGTGACGAAAATAGTAACGATAAAGAAGCCAACAGCGCTGAAAAAACAAATAACGATGCAGATTTTGAAACAAAAAATTTAGCTGAGAAGACTTCAACAGAACAGAAGTCTACAACTGAGAGCAAAAACAAAGAGCAGGTGTAAACCGTGTTTGACATTGGTTTTAGTCAGCTGCTATTGGTCATGGTGATCGGTCTTGTTTTTCTGGGGCCGGAACGATTGCCCGTAGCAGTAAAAACAATTGCTGGCTGGGTGAGAGCGCTTCGCTCTCTGGCTGCGAATGTGCAAAATGAGCTAACTCAAGAATTAAAACTTCAAGAGCTTCAAGAGAGCCTGAAGAAAGTTGAAGAGAAAGCGAATTTGCAAAGTTTATCGCCAGAGCTTAAAGCGTCGATGGATGAGTTAAAAGAGGCTGCACAGTCTTTAAAGCAAACTTATCAAGCACCGACAACGCCAGACTTAACAAAAGAGCAGTCTGTAAAAACCGACTCTGCGGAACCCTCTCCTTCTGATTTAGCCGCTATTGCTGAGGCTAATGATGTTAACGATGATGCTAACAGTGATAAACCTGTAGCTGAAAAAGTTATAAAACCAGAGGTTCCTGCTCCTGTTACGCCAGTAGCAGCAGTAGTAACAGAGAAAAAAACAACTGATCAGGCAAATGGTGAGCATTAAAAGATGGCAGTAAATGATACCCAACCCCTGATCAGCCACCTGATAGAATTGCGTAAGCGTTTAATGTATAGCTTAATATCTGTTCTGGTGGTCTTTTTAGGACTGGTTTATTTTTCTAACGATATCTATCAATTAGTCTCAGCGCCATTACTGGATAAGCTGCCAAAAGGGTCAAATATGAGTGCGACAGATGTCGCATCAACGTTTTTGACTCCGATTAAATTGACAATAATGGTATCAATTTTTGCTTCTGTGCCTGTTATCCTTTATCAGGTATGGGCCTTTATCGCACCAGCATTGTATAAACACGAACGCCGTTTGATGCTACCGCTACTTGTTTCAAGTACGTTACTGTTTTACATCGGTATGGCGTTTGCTTATTTTGTTGTGTTCCCTCTTGCATTTGGTTTCTTTGTTAATACCACCCCTGAAGGGGTTAATTTTATTCCAGATATCAGTAAATATTTAAGCTTCGTTATGACGCTTTTTATGGCTTTTGGTGCTGCATTTGAAGTACCTATAGCGATTATTTTACTGTGTTGGAGTGGGGTAACAACGCCAGAAGCTTTAAAGAAAAAACGCCCTTATATTTTAGTTGGCGCTTTTGTTGTTGGGATGCTATTGACGCCTCCTGATGTTTTTTCTCAAATATTACTTGCAGTACCAATGTACCTTTTATTTGAAGTTGGTGTCATGGTATCGCGTTTCTATGTGGGAAATGGCAGAAGAAAAACACCAGAAGAAGAAGCCGAAGAAGCGCAAGAAGCAGCAGAAGCTGAAGAGCAAAAATAATCTCAGAAATAATATTTTTCTGAAACACTTTATGATTAACCCAGCGTTTGCTGGGTTAACTTTTTATTGGGCTACTGTTTTTTAAATTCTTTATTATCTAATGATTTTTTAACTTCGCTATTTAATATATTTAAAAGCAAAATTGAACGAGCTTCGCCATCAGGCTCTTGATATATCGCTTTGATCCCTTGAAAAATCCCTTCTGTAATTAAGACACGATCCCCACTATGTGGCACATTTTCCTCACTATAAATAATGGGCGAAAGCTGAGGTATTTGTAATGTTTCAATCACATCTTGTGGCACTGTTACGGGGTATTGGCCAAAACGAACAAATGAGTTAACGCCTCGTGTCGAATTAATGGTTGTTGTATGAATCACTTCCGGATCAAATTGGATAAACAGATAATTAGGAAATAGAGGTTCTGTTACTATTGAACGTTTACCTCTAATCAACTTTTCTATTGCAACCATAGGCGTAAAACATGCCACTTGCTGACGTTCTAAGTGTTCGATAGCACGAGGGATTTGCCCTCGTTTACAATACAGTAAATGCCAGTTTTTCATAATAGAGACAATAGGTTAGTTAATTTTAATATTGTCGATGATAACAAATATATGATTAGGGGGACAGAGTATTACTATCAGCAGAAAAGAAAAAGAAAACAATGTTGTTTTATACTGAAAAAAACGAATAAAAACTGTGTGCATACGCAATAAATGTCGCTGTTTTTATTAGTTTTAATAGGATCTCAGATAGAGATAACAAGTTGACAAAAAAGTGATGGTAAAATGAAGAAAAAACTTCCAAGATAATTATCTTAGATTTTGATCCATAATTATAAAGAGGTTCTGAAATGGAAGTTTTTTTATTAAGTAACGGAAAAATCGCTGGGGATCCACAATGGTTAAGTTATGCTAAAGATCCTATCGATAGCATGATTAAAAAACGCGGTATTCGTTCAGCAGTGCTGATTGCTTATGCGGTTATCCGCTCAGATCACGACCAACGTGCTCGTGATTTATCAGACGTCTTAGGTATCGAAGTCACTTGTATTGAACATTTTGATTCGGAAGTTGAAGCTATTAATAATGCAGAATGCATTTTAGTCAGCGGTGGTAATACTTGGCTATTAAACCAAATGCTTCATGAGAAAGGATTAGTTGTTCCTATTCAACGTGCTGTGCGCGAACGTAATATTCCCTATATTGGTTGGAGTGCTGGTTGTAATGTAGCAACACCAACTATTCGTACAACCAATGATATGCCTGTTCGCTCTTCTGTTATTATGCCTTCACTGGGTCTATTCCCTGTTCAAATTAACCCTCACTATATTGATGCCACTATTAGCGGGCATATGGGCGAAACTCGTGACGAGCGGATTGCGGAATTTTGTGCAATTAACCCAGAAGAAATTGTTGTCGCAATCCGTGAAGGCAGCTATTTGCATATCCAAGGGGATGAACTGCATTATTTTAGTGCTAAAAATGAAGGGTTTAAAATTTTCCAACATGGAAAAACATTCCCTGAGCAGTTTGATACTAAAATGCTCGCAGAATGGGTTCCATTCCGTTGTCTATAAGTTTACTCAACGATTTTAAATAAAAAGCATTGCTTTTTAGTGAGTTATGCGTTTAGCTTATAGTGTCTCAAAGAGGGCTAAGCCCTCTTTTCTTTCACTCACTGGCTCGTAAGATTATGATGAAATACCGCGATTTAAGAGATTTTCTTTCATTACTAGAAGAAAAAGGTGAATTAAAACGTATCACCTTTGAAATAGATCCTTACCTTGAAATGACCGAAATAGCGGACAGAACTTTACGGGCGGGTGGGCCAGCACTGCTGTTTGAAAATCCAAAAGGTTTTGATATGCCAGTGCTTTGTAACTTATTTGGTACACCAGAACGTGTCGCAATGGGAATGGGCCAAGAAGATGTAAAAGCACTGCATGAAGTTGGTAAATTGCTAGCGTTTTTAAAAGAACCCGATCCACCAAAAGGTTTTCGTGACTTATTTGATAAGTTACCTAAGTTTAAACAAGTATTAAATATGCCAACAAAACGCCTGAGTAAAGCGCCTTGTCAAGAGGTTGTTTTAACAGGTGATGATGTTGATTTAACTAAAATCCCAGTTATGCATTGTTGGCCTGAAGATGCGGCACCCCTTATTACTTGGGGATTAACTGTTACCCGAGGTCCATTAAAAGAACGCCAAAATCTCGGTATTTATCGCCAACAAGTGTTAGGTAAAAATAAAGTTATTATGCGCTGGCTTTCGCATCGTGGTGGTGCTTTAGATTTCCAAGAATGGTGTCAAAAACATCCTGGCGAACGCTTTCCTGTTGCAGTTGCATTAGGTGCTGATCCTGCCACTATTTTGGGGGCAGTAACACCTGTGCCAGATACATTATCTGAATATGCATTTGCTGGTTTATTACGAGGTAATAAAACGGAAGTCGTCAAATGTATTTCTAATGATCTTGAAGTTCCTGCAAGTGCAGAAATTATTCTTGAAGGCTATATTGAACCTGGCGAACTGGCACCTGAAGGACCTTATGGTGATCATACGGGTTATTATAATGAAATTGACTCTTTCCCCGTGTTTACCATTACACATTTAACGCGTCGTAAAGATGCTATTTATCATTCGACTTATACAGGTCGTCCGCCAGATGAGCCAGCTGTTTTAGGCGTAGCGTTAAATGAAGTTTTAGTCCCGATATTACAAAAACAATTTCCAGAAATTGTCGATTTTTATCTACCTCCTGAAGGTTGTTCTTATCGCTTAGCTGTTGTGACAATGAAAAAACAATACGCCGGTCACGCAAAACGCGTAATGATGGGTGTTTGGTCCTATTTACGGCAATTTATGTACACAAAATTTGTGATAGTTTGCGATGATGACGTTAATGCAAGAGACTGGAAAGATGTTATTTGGGCAATCACCACACGAATGGATCCCGCAAGAGATACCATTATGATGGAAAATACACCTATCGATTATCTTGATTTTGCTTCACCCGTTTCAGGTTTAGGTTCAAAAATGGGGCTTGATGCCACTAACAAATGGCCGGGTGAAACGGATAGAGAGTGGGGCAGACCTATAGTAATGACAGAAGAAATAAAACAGCGAGTAGATACTATTTGGGAACAGCTCGATATTCTTAAATAATAACAGAGGAACGATATGGCAATCTTGAACTGTAAAGTCTCACTTGTTGAGCCGATGACAGATACGGTTTATCGGGTAAAATTATTACCTGATGACGCATTTGATTTTCAGGCTGGGCAATATCTTTTAGCGATAATGGATGAGCGTGATAAGCGTCCATTTTCTATTGCTTCTATCCCTGAGAATAAAGACTTTATTGAGCTTCATATCGGTGCATCTGAGCTTAATCTCTATGCAATGGCTGTATTAGATCTTATTTTGGAAACACAACAAATTAAGATTGATATGCCTCATGGGCAAGCATGGTTTAGAAAAGAAAGCCAACGTCCTTTATTATTAATTGCTGGAGGAACGGGATTTTCTTATACCCATTCTGTGCTGCTCGCTGCTTTAACTGAAAACCCACAACGTTCAGTCACGATTTATTGGGGAGGCCGAGAAAGCCTTCATCTTTACGATCTTAATGAATTACAAGAATTATCAGAAAAATATCCTTCATTATCGGTTATCCCTGTTGTCGAGCAACCGGATGATGCTTGGCGTGGGCGAAAAGGTACAGTATTGGGCGCGGTGTGTGAAGATTTTGGTGATTTATCAGAATACGATATCTACATCGCGGGGCGTTTTGAAATGGCAAAAATTGCGAGAGATCGTTTTTGTAACGAACGCAATGCTGATGAGACGCGACTATTTAGTGATGCCTTTGAGTTTATTTAATTAATAAGTCTTCGGTTATTTCTCCTCAGATATTGCATGTATCACTCAAACCTATAAAAAGCCCGCCCCTGACGGCGGGAAAATGGTTGGTTTAACCATGCAATCGAAAAATCTATCAGTCAGGTGATATAAATCATGAGGATAATACAAACATGGCATTAAACGCGTTCGATAATAGTCGCTATTCCTTGTCCTAATCCGATACACATTGTCGCGAGACCAAATTGAGCATCTTTGCGCTCCATGATATTTAGCAAAGACGTTGTTATTCTTGAACCCGAGCAACCTAATGGGTGCCCTAACGCAATAGCCCCACCATTTAAGTTAATCTTATCTTCAATGCTATCAAGCAAATTCATCTTTTTCATGCAAGCCAAAGATTGCGCTGCAAAAGCTTCATTTAACTCAAAAATATCAATATCATTTAGTGTTAAACCCGCTTTTTTTAATGCAATTTCAGTCGCAGGAACAGGGCCATAACCCATAATTGCAGGATCACAGCCTGTAACTGACATAGCACGAATAACGGCTCTCGGTTTTAAATTGTGTTCTTTGGCATAACGCTCACTGGTGATAAACATGGCCGATGCACCATCAGATACCGCAGATGAGTTACCGGCAGTTACTGAACCGGAAACGGGATCAAATACGGGCCTTAGTTGTGAGAGCTCATCGATACTTGGGTTATAGCGAATCACTTCATCATTTTTCATATTGATAAAGTTGCCAACTCCGTCATGCCCATTAATCGCAATAATTTCGTTATCAAAATAACCTTGTTTTGTAGCTAATGCGGCTAAATGGTGAGAGCGATAAGCAAATTGATCTTGTTCTGATCGAGTTACTTGAAATGATTTGGCCAGCATCTCAGCAGTTAATCCCATTGAAAATGAAGCTTTGGCAACAGAGAGATTCAGCTCAGGGTTAAAATCTGCATTATAGGTCATGGGAACATGACCCATATGTTCAACACCGCCAATTAAAGCAACTTGGCTATCACCTAACATAATTTGGCGAGCCCCATCATGTAATGCTTGCATTGATGAGCCACATAAGCGATTCACAGTAACCGCAGGAACTTTATGTGGTAATTCAGCCAGTAATGCGGCATTACGTGCAATATTAAAACCTTGTTCTAATGTTTGTTGCACACATCCCCAAATCACATCACCAATATCATTTGGATCAATATTAGGATTGCGTTTTAGTAGTGCTTGCATTAACTGAGCAGAGAGATTTTCCGCTCTAACGTGGCGAAAAACGCCACCTTTTGAGCGCCCCATAGGAGTACGAACACCATCAATAATGACAACCTTTTCCATTTCATCTCTCCTTAAGCGAGTTCTCTGATGTTAACATCAACTTTTTTGGGCTTTGGATAATAGGTTTCGTTACGCAATGCTTTTTGTTTTAAGCTGTCAGGGATTTGATAAAGTGATCCTAACGATGTGTATTGTTCAGCATTTTTAACAAACTGAGCTAAACCAATGGTATCGATATAACGGAAAACACCACCACGGAAAGGAGGAAAGCCCAAGCCATAAACAAGTGCAATATCCGCTTCAGCCGGCGTTGCAATAATGCCTTCATCTAAACAGCGAATAACTTCATTGATCATTGGGATCATCATGCGTGAAATGACGGCTTCTTGGCTAAACTCTTGCGTTTTTCCTACATGTTGTTGGATTAAACTCTGAACTTGGTTATCTAGCGTTTTTTGTTTTTTACCTCGTTTATCAACAGAATAATGATAGAAACCTTGATTATTTTTCTGTCCATAACGTTGTTGCTCGTATAAAAGAGCAATGATATCGCGTTCTATTATGCTCATTCTGTCTGGAAAACCTTGAGCCATAACAGCCTGAGCATGATTTGCCGTATCAATACCTACAACATCAAGTAAATAAGCGGGACCCATTGGCCAGCCAAATACTTTCTCCATCACTTTATCCACAGTGATAAAATCAGCACCATCTCTTAGTAATAAAGAAAAACCAGCAAAATAAGGGAAGAGCACGCGATTAACAAAAAATCCAGGGCAATCATTTACAATAATGGGAGTTTTACCCATTTTGCTAGCGTAACTAACAATACGATTAATGGTTTCGTCACTGGTTTTTTCACCTTTAATAATTTCTACAAGAGGCATTCGGTGTACTGGATTAAAAAAATGCATACCACAGAAATTTTCAGGTCGCTGGAGTGATTTTGCGAGTAATGAAATAGGAATTGTTGATGTATTTGAGGCTAATATTGCTGTTTCAGAAAGTAAAGCTTCTGTTTCAGCAAGAACGGCAGATTTAATTTTAGGATTTTCGACTACGGCTTCAACAACCACATCAGCATCAGAAATTGAGGCATAATTGAGTGTCGGTTGAATGGATGCTAATGTTTTTGCCATATCAACGGCGCTCATTCTACCTTTTTCTTGTCGTTTTTGTAATAAACTCAGAGCTTCATTCATACCAAGTTCAAGGGATTTCTGGTTGATATCTTTCATAACAACAGGAATACCTTTTAACGCTGACTGATAGGAAATTCCGCCACCCATAATGCCTGCGCCAAGGACAGCCGCTTGTTTTGGCAGTTCTGCATGGCGTTTTTTAGTGACGCTTTTTACATATTGATCGTTGAGGAATATACCTACCAATGCTTTAGCCACATCAGTACGTGTTAGTTTTACAAAATTTTTAGTTTCGAGAGCAAGAGCTTCTTCGCGATGAAAAAAAGCAGCTTCTTCAATAGTATTAACAGCAGTCATTGGTGCAGGATAATGAGGTCCAGCGACTTTCATCACCATACCTTTAGCAACACCAAAAGACATTTTATGCTCAAGAGAAGTTAGTCTTAGTGGTTCTTTTTTTGGGTGTCGCGCTTTTTTCCAATCTATATTGCCAGCAATTGCTTGTTCTATTAAAGCGATAGCACTCTCTTTTAGATTTTCTACTGGAACAATTGCTTGAATGAGGCCATTTTTTAAGGCCGTTTCAGCATCTATATCTTTACCTGCAGTAATTATCTCTAATGCATTATCGACGCCAATAAGACGAGGAAGGCGAACTGAACCACCAAAACCGGGCATAATGCCTAATTTGGTTTCGGGCAAGCCAATCCGTAAATCAGCAGAAGCGATACGAAAATCGGTGGCAAGTACACATTCACAGCCGCCACCAAGGGCATAGCCATTGATTGCTGAGACGGTGGGAACAGGTAAGTCTTCTAGTCGATTAAAAATCTGGTTGGCAAACTGTAGCCATTGAGTTAATTCTTCAACGGGTGCATCAAAGAGCGATAAGAATTCAGTAATATCAGCACCAACAATAAATGCGGGTTTGTCTGAGCGTAAGATAACTCCTTTTAGGTCAGGGGTTTTCTCTAATAACGTTAAAGCTTCGCTTAGCATAGCAACAGTTTTTGTATCTAATTTATTAATTGAACCATTGGCGCTGAAAACGAGTTCAACAATACCTTGTTTCACCCAATTGGCATGAATATTTTCGCTTTGATAGAGCATTTGTATTCTCCCTAAAAGTATAAACTGGTATGACCAGATATTTTAAGTGTGAATATAATGTTAACAAAATGCAAATATATAATTAAAAAAATGCAAAGAAGATCACAGCGAAAATATTTAACTAATTGAATTTCATGCTATCTCTCTAATAGAGAAAAACAAACCTGCTAAAATGGTGATAATCTGTTTTAGTTGTGGTGTTAGCCAGCGAAAGAGCTGGCGTGTTAAGCTGACTTATTAACAATAAATAAGATAAGGTGATTAATAATGGAAAAATTGCTCTCTCTCTATCAAGAACACATCAAAACCCTACAAAGTCGTACTCGTGATGCTTTATCCAAACACAATATTGATGCCTTATTGATTCATTCTGGTGAGCCCATTCGTGTTTTTCTAGATGATTGTGATTACCCTTTTAAAGTTAATGCTCACTTCAAAGCCTGGGTACCAGTGACCGATGTGGCACATTGCTGGCTATTAGTTGATGGAATTAATAAACCAAAGCTTTGGTTTTATTCTCCAGTCGATTATTGGCATAGTGTTGAAGCTCTGCCTAATAGCTACTGGACTCATGAAATTGAGTTAATTCATTTAAAAAATGTCGATGATATTCCAAAAGAGTTAACACCTTATATTAATAAAAATACCGCTTATATTGGGCCGAATACGCAACGTGCTGAATCATTAGGTATTAGTATCGATAATACTAATAATCAGTCACTTATTAATTATTATCATTATTATCGTGCTTATAAAACAAACTATGAATTAGCCTGTATGCGTGAAGCGCAAAAAATGGCTGTTAATGGGCATATCGCCGCTCGCGAAGCATTTCAAGCGGGATTGAGCGAATTTGATATTAATATGGCGTATTTAATGGCAACGGGGCATCGCGATACAGATGTACCTTATGGAAATATTGTCGCTTTAAATGAACATGCAGCCGTATTGCACTATACAAAACTTGATCATCAATCACCTGATGAGTATCGCAGCTTCTTGATTGATGCAGGAGCTGAATATAATGGTTATGCTGCCGATATTACGCGTACTTATTCAGCTTCAGCTAAAGAAAACCATGAGTTTACAGCTTTAGTCAAAGATATGAATGAGGCACAGCAAGCACTTATTGGTACGATGAAAGCAGGCGTTCGTTACACTGAATATCATCTTCAAATGCATCAGCGTATTGCTGGGTTATTACATAAATATGGCATTGTAAAAGGTGTGAGCGAAGAAGAAATGGTAAGTGAAGGCTTAACAACACCATTTTTTCCTCATGGTTTAGGTCATGCATTAGGTCTACAAGTTCATGATGCCGCGGGATTTATGCAAGACGATAAAGGGACACACCTTGCTGCACCAGCAATGTATCCATTCTTACGCTGCACTCGTGTTGTTGAACCAGGCATGGTATTAACCATTGAACCTGGATTCTATTTTATTGATTCATTGCTTGAACCTTGGCGCGAAGGTAAGTACAACGCAAACTTCGACTGGAAACTTATCGAACACTTTAAACCATTCGGTGGCATTCGCATTGAAGACAATATTATTATCCATGATAATAAAATCGAAAATATGACAAGAGATTTACACTTAGCCTGATGAAAGCCTATTTGATCCCAGCTGAAACGGTTGAATTCAGTGAAGAAATAAAGAAAAGCCGTTTTATTACATTTATTGCTCACACTGATGGTATTGATGAGGCAAAAGCGTACATTCAATCTATTAAATTGCAATTTCCTGATGCTCGACACCATTGCTGGGCATTTGTGGCCGGAAGGCCTGATGATTCTCAGCAATTAGGTTTTTCTGATGATGGCGAGCCAACAGGAACTGCGGGGAAACCTATTCTTGCACCGCTTTTAGGGAGTGGCATGGGAGAGGTAACTGCTGTAGTTGTGCGTTATTTCGGTGGGATCAAATTAGGTACAGGCGGCTTGGTGCGTGCTTATGGCAGTGGTGTTCAGCAAGCATTAAAACTTTTGCCAACAAAAATAAAAGTGCCGCAGTCGTTCTTTATTGTAGAGTGTGAGTATTCACTGGTTTCGTTGCTTGAGCAAGTTATAGAGCAGTATCAAGGGCAAATTTTATCAAGCGAATATACTGATAAAGTGACATTTACACTCTCACTTCCAGCAACAAGTTGTGATGAAGTTGAAATAAAACTACGTGATATAAGTCGCGGTAGTATGCAATTAAAACCATTAGACAGAAATGAATAATCTTTGCTATCAAGGAAATCGCTAAATGCATTTTCGTTCAATAACCCGTATCGTCGGACTTCTCGTTATCTTATTTTCTGTCACGATGATAATTCCTGGTATCGTCGCTCTTATTTATCGAGATGGTGCTGGGCGTGCATTTAGCCAAACATTTATTGTGGCATTGATTATTGGATTGATGCTGTGGATCCCCAATCGAAATAAAAAAAGTGAGCTAAAACCCAAAGAAGGTTTTCTCATCGTTGTTTTATTTTGGACTGTACTTGGCAGTGTTGGGGCATTGCCATTTATTTTCTCCGAACAACCTCATTTATCCGTTACCGATGCCTTTTTTGAATCATTTTCAGGACTAACAACCACAGGCGCTACAACACTTGTTGGTCTAGACTCGTTGCCTAAAGCAATTCTATTTTACCGGCAAATGTTACAATGGCTTGGTGGTATGGGGATCATCGTATTAGCCGTAGCAATACTTCCGCTGTTAGGGGTTGGGGGAATGCAGCTTTATCGAGCTGAAATGCCAGGACCGCTAAAAGATAATAAAATGCGACCTCGAATTGCTGAAACAGCTAAAGCGCTTTGGCTTATCTATGTTCTGCTTACTATTGTTTGCGCTTTAGCATTATGGATAGCTGGAATGGATGTGTTTGATGCCATATCTCATAGCTTTTCAACTATTGCTATTGGGGGGTTCTCAACGCACGATGCCAGTATTGGTTATTTTAATAGCCCAACAATTAATGTGATTATTGGGGTCTTCTTATTAATTTCTGGTTGTAACTTTGGTCTGCACTTTGCAGTATTAACTGGACGAAGCCTTAATATTTATTGGCGTGATCCTGAATTTCGTATGTTTATCTCTATTCAAATAGGATTAGTCATTATTTGTAGCGGAATACTTTGGCTTTATTCTGTTTATGATTCGGGATGGACAACAATAAATCAGGCATTTTTCCAAGTTGTTTCTATGGCAACAACCGCAGGATTTGCGACAGACAGCTTTGCTCAATGGCCTGCATTTTTACCTCTTCTATTATTATGTTCAGCTTTTATTGGTGGATGTGCTGGATCAACTGGTGGTGGACTTAAAGTTATTCGTATTTTGCTTTTATTCTTACAAGGTAATCGAGAATTAAAACGTCTTGTTCACCCAAATGCTGTTTATACCATCAAGCTTGGGCACCGAGCTCTTCCTGAAAGGATCATTGAAGCGGTGTGGGGATTTTTCTCTGCTTATGCGTTGGTTTTTATTATTAGCTTAATGTTACTGATAGCAACAGGGGTTGATGAGTTCTCTGCATTTTCTGCTATTGCGACGACATTAAATAACTTAGGGCCAGGTTTAGGTATCGTTGCTGACAACTTTACAACGATGAACCCTGCCGCAAAATGGATACTTGTTGTGACCATGCTATTTGGTCGATTAGAAGTTTTCACATTATTGGTTTTATTTACCCCAACATTTTGGCGTGATTAACCAAATAAAGGAGTGATGTATGAGCGCGCTATTGCTTTATTGTAGTACTGATGGTCAAACAAAAAAAATAATGACTCAAATTGCGAATGAATTAAGGCAGCATGGCTATGAATGTGATGTGAGAGATTTAACTTCTGTTCAGCAGAACTTAAATCTATCTGCTTATAATAAGGTATTGGTCGGTGCTTCTATTCGTTATGGTTACTTTAATAAAGCCTTGGATAAATTTATAACTCGACATCTTTCTCAACTCAATAATATGCCTTCAGCATTCTTTGGTGTTAATCTTACTGCACGAAAAGAAGAAAAGAGTACGCCAGAGACTAATTCTTATATATGCAAGTTTTTAGATAAGACACCTTGGAAGCCAACATTAACAGGTGTATTTGCTGGTGCGCTTTTTTACCCTCGCTACAAATGGATTGATAGAGTGATGATCCAACTTATTATGAAAATGACAAAGGGGGAAACAGACCCAACAAAAGAAATTGAATATACGGATTGGAATAAAGTTAGTGAGTTTGCTACTAATTTTGCCAAAATAGGTTGATTTTTAGGCTCGGTTGTACTGTTTTTATGCGTATTGTTGGAGTTTTAGTCGAACAGTAATTAATTTCAAATAAACACTTGCGCTAATCTCAGATGTCCCTATAATGCGCATCCACTGACCCACGATGAGCTAACAACAGCCGCGAGGGACAGCGAAGAGAAAAGAAAAAAGTTTGAAAAAACTCTTGACTCTTCAGAGGAATAACGTAATATACGCCTCCTCGCAACAACGCAGAAGACCGGAAACGGCAGCGAATGTTGCACTGCTCTTTAACAAATTATCAGACAATCTGTGTGGGCACTCGCAGAGACGATATCTTCTAAAATATTTAGATGTATATAAGTCTTAAAGAGTGTTTACAAAAGTAAAATTCATTTATGAATGAAGCTAAGTATTCGATTTCTTTGAGCATCAAACACTTTTAATTGAAGAGTTTGATCATGGCTCAGATTGAACGCTGGCGGCAGGCCTAACACATGCAAGTCGAGCGGTAACAGAGGAAAGCTTGCTTTCTTGCTGACGAGCGGCGGACGGGTGAGTAATGTATGGGGATCTGCCCGATAGAGGGGGATAACTACTGGAAACGGTAGCTAATACCGCATGACGTCTACGGACCAAAGCAGGGGCTCTTCGGACCTTGCGCTATCGGATGAACCCATATGGGATTAGCTAGTAGGTGAGGTAATGGCTCACCTAGGCGACGATCTCTAGCTGGTCTGAGAGGATGATCAGCCACACTGGGACTGAGACACGGCCCAGACTCCTACGGGAGGCAGCAGTGGGGAATATTGCACAATGGGCGCAAGCCTGATGCAGCCATGCCGCGTGTATGAAGAAGGCCTTAGGGTTGTAAAGTACTTTCAGCGGGGAGGAAGGTGTTAAGATTAATACTCTTAGCAATTGACGTTACCCGCAGAAGAAGCACCGGCTAACTCCGTGCCAGCAGCCGCGGTAATACGGAGGGTGCAAGCGTTAATCGGAATTACTGGGCGTAAAGCGCACGCAGGCGGTCAATTAAGTCAGATGTGAAAGCCCCGAGCTTAACTTGGGAATTGCATCTGAAACTGGTTGGCTAGAGTCTTGTAGAGGGGGGTAGAATTCCACGTGTAGCGGTGAAATGCGTAGAGATGTGGAGGAATACCGGTGGCGAAGGCGGCCCCCTGGACAAAGACTGACGCTCAGGTGCGAAAGCGTGGGGAGCAAACAGGATTAGATACCCTGGTAGTCCACGCTGTAAACGATGTCGATTTGGAGGTTGTGCCCTTGAGGCGTGGCTTCCGGAGCTAACGCGTTAAATCGACCGCCTGGGGAGTACGGCCGCAAGGTTAAAACTCAAATGAATTGACGGGGGCCCGCACAAGCGGTGGAGCATGTGGTTTAATTCGATGCAACGCGAAGAACCTTACCTACTCTTGACATCCAGAGAATCCTTTAGAGATAGAGGAGTGCCTTCGGGAACTCTGAGACAGGTGCTGCATGGCTGTCGTCAGCTCGTGTTGTGAAATGTTGGGTTAAGTCCCGCAACGAGCGCAACCCTTATCCTTTGTTGCCAGCGCGTAATGGCGGGAACTCAAAGGAGACTGCCGGTGATAAACCGGAGGAAGGTGGGGATGACGTCAAGTCATCATGGCCCTTACGAGTAGGGCTACACACGTGCTACAATGGCAGATACAAAGAGAAGCGACCTCGCGAGAGCAAGCGGAACTCATAAAGTCTGTCGTAGTCCGGATTGGAGTCTGCAACTCGACTCCATGAAGTCGGAATCGCTAGTAATCGTAGATCAGAATGCTACGGTGAATACGTTCCCGGGCCTTGTACACACCGCCCGTCACACCATGGGAGTGGGTTGCAAAAGAAGTAGGTAGCTTAACCTTCGGGAGGGCGCTTACCACTTTGTGATTCATGACTGGGGTGAAGTCGTAACAAGGTAACCGTAGGGGAACCTGCGGTTGGATCACCTCCTTACCTAAGAGATACGTGTTATGTGTAGTGCTCACACAGATTGTCTGATGAAGAACGAGCAAAAGCGCGTCTGCGAAGCTGACAAGAGTCCCCTTCGTCTAGAGGCCTAGGACACCGCCCTTTCACGGCGGTAACAGGGGTTCGAATCCCCTAGGGGACGCCAATGCGCGGTATGAGTGAAAGGCGTACCACACTATGTCTGATGAAAATCAGAAAATAGTTAAAATAATTTAAGTAAGTTATTTTAACTATTTATGCTCTTTAACAATCTGGAACAAGCTGAAAAATTGAAAACAAATCAATATATCACCGAGGTATATTGATGAGTCTCTCAAAATCTCAAACTTTGAATGTGTTTTTGACATCAAAGTGGGATGCGCGAGCAATTTACAGTTCGAGGCGGACAGCGCGCAGCCAGCGCAACATACATAAGTATGTGAGCATGGCGAGCACTGCCCAACGACGAAATGTAATCTGCACAGCCATCACCACCAAGATTATCTTCGAAAAAGACACCTTCGGGTTGTGAGGTTAAGCGAATAAGCGTACACGGTGGATGCCTAGGCAATCAGAGGCGATGAAGGACGTGCTAATCTGCGATAAGCGTCGGTAAGGTGATATGAACCGTTATAACCGACGATTTCCGAATGGGGAAACCCAATATCCAATGGATATTATCATTACGTGAATACATAGCGTAATGAAGCGAACCGGGAGAACTGAAACATCTCAGTACCCCGAGGAAAAGAAATCAACCGAGATTCCCCTAGTAGCGGCGAGCGAACGGGGAACAGCCCAGAGTCTTAATCAATAGCAGCATCAGGAGAACGGTCTGGAAAGTCCGGCAGTAAAGGGTGATAGCCCCGTATCTGAAGATGCTGTTATTGTGAACTCGACGAGTAGGGCGGGACACGTGTTATCCTGTCTGAATATGGGGGGACCATCCTCCAAGGCTAAATACTCCTGATTGACCGATAGTGAACCAGTACCGTGAGGGAAAGGCGAAAAGAACCCCGGCGAGGGGAGTGAAAAAGAACCTGAAACCGTGTACGTACAAGCAGTAGGAGCCTCTTTTATGGGGTGACTGCGTACCTTTTGTATAATGGGTCAGCGACTTATATTCTGTAGCAAGGTTAACCGTATAGGGGAGCCGTAGGGAAACCGAGTCTTAACTGGGCGAATGAGTTGCAGGGTATAGACCCGAAACCCGGTGATCTATCCATGGGCAGGTTGAAGGTTGGGTAACACTAACTGGAGGACCGAACCGACTAATGTTGAAAAATTAGCGGATGACTTGTGGATGGGGGTGAAAGGCCAATCAAACCGGGAGATAGCTGGTTCTCCCCGAAAGCTATTTAGGTAGCGCCTCGTGAACTCATCTTCGGGGGTAGAGCACTGTTTCGACTAGGGGGTCATCCCGACTTACCAACTCGATGCAAACTGCGAATACCGAAGAATGTTATCACGGGAGACACACGGCGGGTGCTAACGTCCGTCGTGAAGAGGGAAACAACCCAGACCGCCAGCTAAGGTCCCAAAGTCATGGTTAAGTGGGAAACGAAGTGGGAAGGCTCAGACAGCCAGGATGTTGGCTTAGAAGCAGCCATCATTTAAAGAAAGCGTAATAGCTCACTGGTCGAGTCGGCCCGCGCGGAAGATGTAACGGGGCTAAACCATGCACCGAAGCTGCGGCAGCGACACTTAGGTGTTGTTGGGTAGGGGAGCGTTCTGTAAGCCTGCGAAGGTGTGCTGTGAGGCATGCTGGAGGTATCAGAAGTGCGAATGCTGACATAAGTAACGATAATGCGGGTGAAAAACCCGCACGCCGGAAGACCAAGGGTTCCTGTCCAACGTTAATCGGGGCAGGGTGAGTCGACCCCTAAGGCGAGGCTGAAAAGCGTAGTCGATGGGAAACGGGTTAATATTCCCGTACTGGTGGTAACTGCGATGGGGGAACGGAGAAGGCTAGGTTGTCCGGGCGACGGTCGTCCCGGTTCAAGCATGTAGGCAGAGTGATTAGGCAAATCCGGTCACTTAATGCTGAGGTGTGATGACGAACCACTAAGGTGGTGAAGCAATTGATGCCCTGCTTCCAGGAAAAGCCTCTAAGCTTCAGGTTACCAACAATCGTACCCCAAACCGACACAGGTGGTCAGGTAGAGAATACTCAGGCGCTTGAGAGAACTCGGGTGAAGGAACTAGGCAAAATGGTGCCGTAACTTCGGGAGAAGGCACGCTGGCGGTAAGTGAAGTCCCTCGCGGACGGAGCCCAAGCCAGTCGAAGATACCAGCTGGCTGCAACTGTTTATTAAAAACACAGCACTGTGCAAACACGAAAGTGGACGTATACGGTGTGACGCCTGCCCGGTGCTGGAAGGTTAATTGATGGGGTTATCCTTAGGGAGAAGCTCTTGATCGAAGCCCCAGTAAACGGCGGCCGTAACTATAACGGTCCTAAGGTAGCGAAATTCCTTGTCGGGTAAGTTCCGACCTGCACGAATGGCGTAATGATGGCCAGGCTGTCTCCACCCGAGACTCAGTGAAATTGAACTCGCTGTGAAGATGCAGTGTACCCGCGGCAAGACGGAAAGACCCCGTGAACCTTTACTATAGCTTGACACTGAACATTGAGCCTTGATGTGTAGGATAGGTGGGAGACTTTGAAGTGTGGACGCCAGTCTGCATGGAGTCAACCTTGAAATACCACCCTTTAACGTTTGATGTTCTAACCTAGGTCCATAATCTGGATCGGGGACCGTGTCTGGTGGGTAGTTTGACTGGGGCGGTCTCCTCCTAAAGAGTAACGGAGGAGCACGAAGGTTGGCTAAGCATGGTCGGACATCATGCGGTTAGTGCAAAGGCATAAGCCAGCTTGACTGTGAGAGTGACGGCTCGAGCAGGTACGAAAGTAGGTCTTAGTGATCCGGTGGTTCTGAATGGAAGGGCCATCGCTCAACGGATAAAAGGTACTCCGGGGATAACAGGCTGATACCGCCCAAGAGTTCATATCGACGGCGGTGTTTGGCACCTCGATGTCGGCTCATCACATCCTGGGGCTGAAGTAGGTCCCAAGGGTATGGCTGTTCGCCATTTAAAGTGGTACGCGAGCTGGGTTTAGAACGTCGTGAGACAGTTCGGTCCCTATCTGCCGTGGGCGTTGGAAGATTGAGAGGGGTTGCTCCTAGTACGAGAGGACCGGAGTGAACGCACCACTGGTGTTCGGGTTGTCATGCCAATGGCATTGCCCGGTAGCTAAGTGCGGAAGAGATAACCGCTGAAAGCATCTAAGCGGGAAACTTGCCTCGAGATGAGTCTTCCCTGTCACCTTGAGTGACCTAAAGGAACGTTTAAGACTAAGACGTTGATAGGCTGGGTGTGTAAGCGTAGCGATACGTTGAGCTAACCAGTACTAATGAACCGTGAGGCTTAACCTGACAACACCGAAGGTGTTTTGTCTGAGAGAAGAGACTAACATCAATAAAGTAAGCTTGTTTTAAGATTGAATTACTGGTTACGTGGAGAGATTGGCGTAACGGGTAATAACAGAATTTGCTTGGCGGCCATAGCGCAGCGGTCCCACCTGATCCCATGCCGAACTCAGAAGTGAAACGTTGTAGCGCCGATGGTAGTGTGGGGTCTCCCCATGTGAGAGTAGGGAACTGCCAGGCATTAAATAAGACGAGAAAGCCAACCCACTGGGTTGGCTTTTTTGCGTTTAAATTTTAGTATTTTTTAAAAAGTGAGAAATAATCGTTATCACTCTGCAATCTTGGATTATTTTATAATTTATTTAAAGATAATTATTAAATAATACCTTGGCTCCAACGTGTAATAAGTTATTTACTTTTAAACGTGACTAAAAAACAATCTGAATATTTATTGTTAAAACTACAGTTATAATAAGGGTTACAACAATAAAAGTAGCCCTAATTTAGGGCATTTTTAGCAGAGATTTTGGCGAGAAAATGCCGCTAGAACAGTTCGTTCTGAAATATCTAAATACTCTTCCATTGCAGATGCTGCTTCTTGTGCTTTTCCATCCATCAACAGCTTTAAAATATACCTATTTTTTTCAATATACGGGGCATGAAGAAGTTGGGGATCGTTTAACAAACCAAAAGCTAGACGTAATTCAGCAGAAATTAACTGATATTGCTTAAATAATCGAGGGCTATCAGAAAGCTCAACAATCGCGGTATGAAAATGCATATTACATGTTCCAACACCATTCCAATCTTGTTGATTTTGAAAAATTTTAGCTTCGTTAACTTTATCTATCATCTTGTTTATTGCAGGATGCATAGGATAAGAATGGCGCAAAGCATCGCATTCAATTAATCGTCTTACCCGATAAATATCCATAATAGTTGCCATATCTGGTACAGAAACAAACACGCCACGATTAGGTTTATAAGTAAGAAGACCTTCTTCTGTGAGTATGCGAAAAACCTCTCTTAATGTGTTACGCGAAATTTCTAAAGTTTCACTTAAGGCGGTTTCAGAAAGCTTCTCACCAGGAGGTAATTCTCCAATAGTGATTTTTTGCCGAATAATATCAGCAACTTTTTGGGAAAGAATTTGTGGTGAGATTTTTTTTTGCGTCATCTTTTGCTATAGATCCTCGATAGAAGTGCTCATTCTACCAGCGAGTTCTAAAATATATAACCTCTATTGTGTCAGTATGTCGCATTTCTCACTGATAGAGTTCCCTATTTATTTCTATTTTTATCAACGATCATTAGTCTCTTTCTTCGAAAATTTTAATAATTAAGCTAAATCAGCTATCAATAAAATGCACCATTTTTGATCATGTTAAATTTTGATGCTTTATTTGAGTGCATTTTTATCACTTATTAAGCACGATTAAATGTCATAAAAATGTTAAAAAAGTGATCTTGTTTGCACTTTTACAATCTCATATTTAAATCTATTTGCTTATTTATTCATCTATTATTATTAATTGTTCAACAATCTAATATCATATGATTAACAATATAGATGTTGTGCTCAACAATGGCACGTTAATTGCCTAAGTGATAATAATTAAAATAATGATGATAAAGGGGGTAGCCGATGGCTACACAAGATACTGCAAATACAGCTCCAACTTCGTTTATAAAAAATAGGCGCTCTTCATTAATTGCTGCCATTTTTTTAATGGCGACCTCTGCAATTGGTCCTGGGTTTATTACTCAAACAGCAACATTTACCGCGACAATGGGTGCAGCTTTTGCTTTTGGGATCCTCGCTTCTATTGTTATTGATTACATTGTGCAGCAAAGCATATGGCGAGTTATTACCGTCACTAATATGCGCGCATCTGATATTGCAAATAAAGCCATTCCGGGAAGTGGTTATTTATTAGCCGTATTAGTTATCTTTGGTGGATTGGTTTTTAACGTTGGTAATATTGCGGGGGCAGGATTGGGATTAAATGCCATGGTTGGGCTTGATCCTAAATGGGGAGGGATTTTAAGTGCCTTGCTTGCGATTTATATTTTCTCATCACGTAAAGCCAGTAATTTTATTGACCGGATGATTATTATTCTTGGTGTAGTTATGATTTTACTGACTGTATTTGTCATGATTGCCTCAAATCCACCTATAGGCGAAGCACTAAGACAAACTGTTTTGCCTGATGAAATTAACTTCGCCACTATCACAACTATTGTTGGGGGAACTGTCGGGGGTTATATCTGTTATGCCGGAGCTCATCGACTGCTTGATAAAGGCACAACTGGTATTGAGAACATTGAGGTGGTTTCGAGTGCAGCAACTAAAGGTATTTTAGTCGTTGGTTTGATGCGCTACATTTTATTCCTTGCGATCCTTGGTGTTGTTTCTAGCGGTGTAACGCTTGATATCTCTAGCCATGCCGCTAATCCAGCATCTCAAGCATTTCAACATGCTGCAGGGCTTACTGGATTACGTGTCTTTGGTTTGATCTTATGGGCCGCAGCACTAACAAGTGTTATTGGTGCAGCTTATACCTCGATGTCATTTATTACTGTATTTAAAAAAGGTGTTACTGAACGTCAACGTAATATCGCAACCATTATTTTCATCGCTGTATCATTAGTTATTTATATGGTTATGGGCACGGCGCCTGCGGCGTTATTAGTTTTTGCTGGCGGTTTTAATGGTTTAATTTTACCTATTGGTATGACGTTATTTATTTTCGTTGCATGGCGTCGTAAAGATTTAATGAATGGCTATAAATACCCTGCATGGCTGTTATGGTCAGGCATCATTGTTTGTGCATTAACATGGTATATGGGTGTTATGTCAGTAAGCGCTATCTTCAATTACCTCAATATTGCTTAAGGGAATAACAACGATGATAAAGGCGATAGATTTAAACAGTGATTTAGGTGAAAGCTTTGGTCAATGGACAATGGGTAATGATGCCGCAGTATTAGAAATTGTTAGCAGCGCTAATATTGCTTGTGGGTTTCATGCGGGTTCTCCTGAAGGTATTTTAAAAACATTAAAAGCAGCCAAGCGACACAACACAGCCATTGGTGCTCACGTTGCTTATCCCGATTTAGTGGGATTTGGTCGTCGTAATATGGATATTGCCAGTGATGAATTAATCGCTGATGTGATTTATCAAATAGGTGCCTTACAAGGTTTAGCTAAAGCCGCAGATATGACAGTCACTTATGTCAAACCTCATGGCGCACTTTACAACACTATTGTCCATGATAAACGCCAAGCATTAGCTGTAATTGAAGGAATACTCGCTGTTGATCCTCAGTTAGTGCTAGTTGCATTGGCAGGATCACCATTAATCGCTTTAGCGAAAGAAAAAGGGCTTCGGGTTATAGCAGAGGCTTTTGCGGACAGGGCTTATCATTCAGATGGCACATTGGTTTCACGAAAAAAAGAAGGATCTGTCTTACATGACTCAAAACTTGTTGCACAACGTATGTTGCGACTGGTGCAAGAAGGTGGGGTTGAATCAATTGAAGGCATATTTACACCAATACAAGCAGATTCGATTTGTGTTCATGGCGATAGCCCAGATGCGGTTAATTTAGCAAAAAGCGTCAAAGAACTTTTAGTTCATCATGGTGTAGAAATTAAGCCATTTGCACCTTCTTTAATGGTAAAAAAGGTGTAAATGATGACGATATTAATGAAAGCAACAGCTGATGCAGTGATGCAAGCGCAAGAAGCCAGATTAGCCATTCGCAATGGTTTAGCCATACCTACAGCGGGAATGGCGAAAGGAATGACACAAGCTAATATGATAAGCCTGCCTCGCGATTGGGCATTTGATTTTCTACTTTATGCGCAGCGTAACCCCAAAAGTTGCCCTATTTTAGATGTTTGTGAAGCAGGAAGTTATCACACTATTTTAGCTGAAGGTGCTGATTTACGGACTGATATTCCGCTGTATCGGGTTTGGGAAAATGGCAAATTAGTTAATGAAATAACCGATGCGACAGATATTTGGGCACAGCATCCTGATTTAGTCACTTTTCTGATTGGCTGTAGTTTTACGTTTGAAACACCCATGCTAGACGCGGGTATTGAAATTCGTCATATCACTGATAATTGCAATGTACCGATGTATAAAACAAATCGTTTATGTCGTCCCGCAGGGCGCTTAGAAGGGGAATTAGTTGTTTCGATGCGTCCTATCCCAGCAGATCGTGTCGCTGATGCTGTGATGATAAGTGGCCGTTTTCCCTCTGTTCATGGTGCACCTGTGCATATTGGTGAGCCTCTCGCATTGGGAATTAGCGATATTATGTCACCTGATTTTGGTTCGCCCGTCAGAATAGAAAAAGGTGAAATACCTGTATTTTGGGCTTGTGGGGTAACACCACAAGCAGCTGTTATGCGCTCAGGTGTTCCTTTTGCATTAAGCCACGCACCAGGACATATGTTTATTACGGATGTGCCTGATGCTGCTTACCATGTTTAAAAAGGAGATATCTTATGCGTTTTTTGCCGGTTAATTTATCTCACTTACTTGTTGAGCTTTCATCTTTAAAAGAGACTCTGGCGTTATATGAATCAATAAAACAGGCGGATATTCCTGCGATACAAGACATGGTCCCCGCAGCTAAAACACTGTTAATTCACTATATACCGTGGCTAATAAGTGCCGAAGAACTTGTGTTAATGGTGCGAAAGTTAGAAATAAAAGCCGTGTTATCTCGACAAACTCGATCATTAACGATCCCTGTTGATTATCAAGGGGAAGATCTTAATGAGGTCGCCGAATTATTAGGGATCAGCGTTAGTGATGTGATCCGTAAACATACAGAACAAACTTACCAAGTTGCATTTACCGGATTTGCTCCGGGATTTGCTTACCTTATTTCTGAAGAAACGCCGCTGTATGTTCCTCGTAAAAAAACACCTCGCACACGTATCCCCGCTGGCTCAGTGGGGCTTGCTGGCGAATTTAGTGGTGTTTATCCACAACAAAGCCCCGGTGGTTGGCAGTTAATTGGTACTACCGAAATAAAAATGTGGGATCTTTCTCGTGAACAACCCGCATTATTATTACCTGGTAATGAAGTTCATTTTGTGGATACAAAAAAAGTACCAACAACTATTTCACTGCCAGAAAAAACGCAAAATACTCATTTATCCCCCTTATTTAGTACTCAAGGGCTTTATGTTATTTCAGCGGGATTACAAACACTATTTCAAGATGAAGGACGTATTGGGGCTGCATCAATGGGGGTTTCAGCTTCAGGTGCATTAGACAAACCCGCATTACATGCTGCGAATCGTTTAGTAGGAAATCCCCCAACTTTAGCTGCGCTTGAAATTACGCAAGGTGGGTTAACACTCAAAGCACGACAAGATTGTGTAATGGCATTAACAGGCGCAGATTGTGTTATTAGCTTAAAGCATGAAACAGGTGATATTGAGCGCTTTAGTGGATATCAACCGCTAGATATTCGCTGTGGTGATGAGCTTACTATTGGTGTACCTATTGCTGGCGTACGCAGCTATTTGGCGGTTAGAGGGGGTTTTTCTCTATCAAAAATACTAGGTAGTCACGCGTTTGATACATTAGCGCAAATTGGCCCAAATGCATTACGAGAAGGGGATGTATTACATCTAAATAGTGAAACTGAGCTAAGTGGCATAATTGTTGAAGAACAGCCATTAACTGAATTACCTAAACCAGGTGATACCGTTACGCTTGACGTTATTTTAGGGCCTCGCGCTGATTGGTTTACTACTGATGCAATAAAAACGTTAACCTCGCAATTGTGGCAAGTGACTCCGCAATCTAATCGTATAGGATTACGTTTATTAGGGAACACACCTTTAGAACGAGAGCAAAAACAAGAACTTTCAAGTGAAGGGACTTGTATTGGTGCAATTCAGGTACCAATCAATGGTCAACCCGTTTTATTCCTTAATGATCACCCATTAACGGGTGGTTACCCTGTTATTGGCGCTGTTGCTGAATACCATTTACCACTAGCAGGGCAAATTCCTGTTAATGCAAAAATTCGTTTTAACCCCATCACCCCATTTCAGGAATATTGATAGGAGCATATCACTCATGACAATAACTAACCAAAATAGCAGAGTGAAGCATCGGGTACTTATTGCTAACAGAGGTGAAATCGCTGTTCGTATTATTCGTGCTTGCCAAGACTATGGTGCCACTTCGATAGCAGTTTATGCTAATGACGATATTGATGCGTTACATGTTCGCCTTGCCGATGAAGCTTATGGATTAAAGGGTAATTTACCCAAAGAGAGTTATCTCGATATTGAGAAAATTATCGCTATTGCTCAGAAGGCTAAAGCAACCATGATCCACCCCGGTTATGGTTTTCTTTCTGAACGATCTGACTTTGCAAAAGCAGTTCAAGATGCAGGATTTATTTGGGTCGGCCCTAATCCTGAAACAATAGAAGTACTGGGTGATAAAGTACAGGCGCGTAAAATTGCCCAATCTGTTGGAGCACCATTAGTAAATGGTACAGCTGATCCGGTTAATGATGCCAAAGAAGTCTTCGACTTCGCTAAACAATATGGTTTACCCGTTGCGATAAAAGCCGCATTTGGTGGTGGTGGAAGAGGGTTAAAAATTGCTTATAAAATGGATGAGATTGAAGAACTTTATCATTCAGCAGTACGAGAAGCGGTAACAGCATTTGGTCGTGGTGAATGCTATGTCGAACAATTTTTAGATAAACCTCGCCATATTGAAGCACAAATTATTGCGGATAAATTGGGTAATGTCGTCGTTGTTGGTACGCGAGATTGCTCTTTACAGCGTCGTAATCAGAAATTAGTTGAAGAAGCTCCAGCACCTTATTTAAGTGATGAACAACGCCAACGCATTCATCAATCAGCAAAAGATATCTGCGCTAAAGCAAACTATGTTGGTGCTGGAACTGTAGAGTTTTTATTAAGTGCGAATGGCACTATTTCATTTCTTGAAGTGAATACGCGGCTACAAGTTGAACATCCAGTTACTGAAGAGACTGCTGGCATTGATTTAGTTATCGAGCAGCTACGTATTGCAGAAGGTTTGCCATTAAGTATTGATAAAACACCGGTACCTCGTGGCCATTCCTTTGAATTTAGAATTAATGCGGAAGATCCGGCTAAAGGATTTTTACCTACACCAGGATTAATTACGCATTTTACTCAGCCTTCAGGCCCCGGTGTGCGAGTTGATAGTGGGGTAGTTGAAAATAATCAAGTATCGCGCCAGTTTGATTCGATGATGGCAAAATTGATTGTAACGGGGGCAACGCGTGAGCAGGCTATCTCTCGTGCTCGTCGCGCATTGGCTGAATTTAAAATAGAAGGCGTGGCAAGTGTATTACCTTTTCATCAAGCAATGTTGGAACAGCATGATTTTACAGATGAATTTAAAGTGCATACTCGTTGGATAGAAACTGATTTTAATAGCACTAATTCTCAATTTCCACGTAGTACAGCAGCAAAAAATGAGGAGTTAGTACGTACCTTTATTGAAATTGATGGCCGTCGTCATCAGCTTGCATTACCAGCGCAACTTTTGTCTTTATCTGCGCTAATACCAACAGCAATAAGCATGAGTGATGAGAAAGAAGAAAATGAAAAAGCAGTAACTGCGCCAATTTCAGGTGTATTACATAGCTGGATTTTGTCTGATGGTGAAAATGTGAATGAAGGTGATGTAATTGCAATAATGGAAGCAATGAAAATGGAAGTACAGGTTATTGCTTCTCGTAATGGTGTTTTACAGCAAAAAGCCAAAACGGGTGAATATTTCTCAGCAGAAGCTGTTTTAGCTGAAATTAATTAATCCAATATCAGTAATTCATTGATTAATATTGATATTAATTTTAATTATAAAGCATCTTGGTTTTGTTTTTCAGCAAGCTAAGATGCTTTTTTATAATAACGTAATTCATATTTCTATTTGTTATATCTAATTCCTTTTGGTTATAAGTTATATTGCTTATAATCTATCCATATTTAGAGCATGGTGAAAAGGGAATAAGATGCTGTTAGTAACACAACTCCTCATTGGTTCTGTGATTGGTTTAGTTATTACAACAACAGGTGTTGGTGGTGGTGTTATTTTATTGCCTGTACTTATTTATCTTTTTGGTATGAATGCATTAGCGGCTGTTGCAACCGCTAATTTGCTCTCGATGCTAATGAAATTATCATCTTCTTATATTCATTTTCGTTTAGGCAATATCCCGCTAAAACCGGCGCTACTTATTTTAGGTATTATGTTTCCGGCCACTTTTTTAGCCAGCTATGGCGTAACATGGTTAGGTAACCAACCCCAATATTATGCGCGAGTAGAATCGGGCATAAATATCTTGATGATCGTGGCTATCGTTTTTTCACTCATCCTTTTTTTACAACGAATGATAAGAAAATCTTCTATTGATCCCTTAACATTATTAACACCACCTAGTGCGATAACTGTTTCATCACTACTTGTTCCGGGAATGAGTGCCGGTTTTGTATTAGGTGCGACTGGCGTTGGAGGAGGATTAGTGGTGTTACCTGTATTAATGCGTTTTGCTCAAATGGGAATTAAAGAGGCAATAGGTACCTCTATTTTTATTACCACGATCCTTTCTGGCGGCTCTGCAATTGCTTATAGTGCTGGTGGATATACCGATGTTCATACAGCACTGATCCTCTGTTTAGGTTCTCTTTTTTCTATTCCTTTAGCGCGTTATCTTTTGGTTTATTTATCTGAACGCTTTTTTCAGTATCTTACGCTCTCATTTATTCTGATCAGCATCATAATGATGAGTTGGAAATTGATAAACTAACTTAATGTAATATCGAGTGAGTCAATTTATCTTAGAGAAGCTTTAGTTAGACTGAACCTCACTATTTTATTTCGATTAACGATTAAGTGTGAGTAACTAAAAGTATGAACATCAAAATGGGTGATGAATTTTTAGTTTATATGGCATTAGGTGAAGAGAGCTATATGAAAGAGTATTACCGTGTTATTGAGCTTGATAAAGATTTAGGACAAGTAACAGGTAAATTGCTAAAAAGAACAACAGCAGATGATAAAAATATGGGGTTAGGTCGTTGTGAGTTAGAAGGCGGGATTGAGCAATTTGCGTTAGAAGATATTTATGCGGTTGAAAAGTGATCCTATAAAGGATCACTCTATTTATACTATTCAACACGTTAGGCTACTGGCGCATTTTCAGGTAATGCCG
This sequence comes from Proteus hauseri, assembly GCF_004116975.1. Lineage (NCBI taxonomy): Bacteria > Pseudomonadati > Pseudomonadota > Gammaproteobacteria > Enterobacterales > Morganellaceae > Proteus > Proteus hauseri. The sequence goes on from NZ_CP026364.1 coordinate 2,002,567, forward strand.
ATTTGGGTAATCCAAATACTTTGTCAAAAATCCAATTATAAACAAAGGTATAGCAAGGAATAATAATAATCAGTGCAAAATCCATCACTAATGCTTGCCATAATGAAACATTTAACCACCATGCAATTAATGGGATTAAATAAAGCACCAGCGTTAATTGAAATCCGATAGCATGAGCCAGTCGACGTCTAAACGTTCGAATTCTTGAAATCTGGCGGCTTTCCCAATATTCAAACAGACAGTTATAAATAAAGTTCCAGCTTACTGCAATTGTTGTTATCACTAATGCCAATGGCCCTGTTACTGCGGTTGAGCTATCTGCAAGCAAGGCTAATCCCACCGAAGAAATTATCCAGCCAAAAATTTCATAAGCGGTAACGTAAATAATTTTTCGTTTAATTCCTTGCATCTTGCTCTCTTTTTCTATGGATAAGTGACGTTAAGCATCGTAAGATAAATCAACAAAAATGACAGAAAAAGTCAGCTAGTATCAATTTAACTGAAACATCAGGAGTGAACATGCAGTTCTCTAGTGAACATATTGCGTTATTTTTAGCAGTGATGGACAAAGGTTCTTTCTCTGCGGCTGCACGTTCGTTAAAACGCGTTCCATCGGCAGTCAGTATGGCAATTGCTAATATGGAAGCAGAGTTAGGTTATGCGCTTTTTGAACGATCATCGCGTGAGCCACAACCAACAGAAAAAGCCAAAGCGCTTGAACCTCATGCAAGAATGATTGCCGAGCAATTAAAATTATTACAGGCACATGCTCAGGAATTATCGATGGATCTTGAGAGTGTGTTAAATATCGGTGTTGCTGCTGATATTAACCCAGATTATTTATTACCTGCATTATCAGAATTGACTCAGCGTTACCCACTACTCAATGTCAATGTAATAACGGCAGCGCAAGATGATATTATTGAAATGCTTCATTTGCGCAAAATACAGCTCTGTTTGGTGTATGGGGGAATGTACGTTAATGGTGATGAGCAATTTCAATATTTAGGTTCTGAATCACTTGTTGCCACAATATCAGCGAGCCACATAGCTCTTGCTCATCCAGCAGGTGTATTTATTGAAGATTTAGTGAATGTTCGCCAAATTATTATTGCTAGCCATACTCAAGAATTACGAGATGTACGCTCTTTAGTCGCGACCAACTATTGGCAAACTGACAGCTTCCAAATGGCATTAGGTATGGTTGAAGCAGGTATGGGATGGGGTAATTTGCCTTATTCACTGATTTATACTCAGCTGCAAAAAGGTAAATTAAAACAGCTTCAATTTAAGAATACAAAAAATGAGTTACGTTTGCCTATTCATGCAATGTGGTTAAAAGGGGAGTCATTGCAAAAAGGAGCAAAAGAATTAGTTGAGCTAATGAATATTCATCAGCCCACTATGCCTAATATTAATTAATCAACGCGTTGTTGATGAACCCAAACCGCCACTTCAACACGTGATTTTAATTTCATTTTTTTCAGTAAATGTTTTACATGCACTTTAACGGTGCTTTCTGTGATATCAAGCTTACGAGCGATCATTTTATTCGATAGCCCTTGAGCGATTAATTTTAAAATATCGCGCTCGCGTGGAGTGAGTTGCTCGATATCACGCTCACCTTCAGATCTATCTTCGCGTAATGACTCTGCTAAAATAGGTGTAAGCGCCGGGCTTAATACCATTTTTCCTGCCGCAGCTTGTTTGAGTGAAGAGAGTAGTTCCTCTGGCTCCATATCTTTTAGCAAGTAACCATCGGCTCCGCGTTTTAATGCCGTCACCAGATCGTCACTGTAATTAGAAACACTAAATACTACGATCCGCCCTGATAATGATCTTAATCTCAGTTGATCCAGTGTTTCAAATCCATTCATTCCTGGCATATTAAGATCAAGCAAGATTAAATCAGGATCGAGCTCTTCAGCTAATTTAACGCCCTGAATACCATCGCCTGCTTCACCAACAACAGTGAGAGTATTATCAAGGCTTAATAACTGCTTTACGCCATTGCGTAACATCGGGTGATCATCAATCAATAAAATAGTCGCTTTCTCTGCGATAGATTCCATATTATTCATTACGACTTGCTCCATTTTCGACAGGATCTTTATGAGTAGTTATCAATGGAAATTTAACAAATACTTGGGTACCGCCCTGTTCACGTACCTTGATAGTATAAGAGCCATTTAGGCTATGTGCGCGCTCACGCATAATAATCAGACCATAGTGATTAAGCTTTTCAGGATTAGGTGCAATCCCTTCACCATTATCATTAATTCTTAGTTCAACAGCGCCTTCATGCAGGCTCAGAGACACTTCTGCCCAATTAGCATTGGCGTGCTGTAAAATATTGTTTAAGGCTTCACGAACAATTTGTACCACATGAATACTTTGGTGTGAATTGACACATTTAGCGGGTAACTGATAATCAAAACTAATTGAAAAACCGAGTCGTTGGTTAAACTCATTTAATGTACTTTCTAATGCAGCTAACAGCCCCGGTTCAGTAAGTTTTAAACGAAATGTCGTTAATAATTCCCGCAATTGACGATAGGCTACATTTAACTCTTCTCGCATCTCTTTTAAGAGCTTTTGACAGTTCTCTGGTAAGGTTTCAGATTGCATCTGCAAATAGCTTACTTGCATTTTTAAACATGAGAGCGATTGCGCAATAGAATCATGTAATTCACGAGCAATAGCGGATCGTTCGTCCATTAATAACAGTTGTTGTTGCTGCTCATTTTGTTGCTCCATCGCTAACATCGCTGAAATTTGTTTAATTAACAATAGCATAAGATTATTCTGTTCATCTGTTAGCGTAATATTTTCAGGTAGCTGCATGACAAATAATCCATAACGATGGATTTGATCAGCTAATTCCCAATGTAATAACTCACTTTTTGGTTGTAGCTCAATAGGCAGGTTTTCTTCACAGCGGTCACACTGTTGATCAGGGCAGTGCTCTGGTCGTGATTGAGGTGCTAAATTTATCTCATTAAAAAGAGTGTGATGATTATCTTCGTAGAGTCGAATTTGCAAATAAGCATCGGGAATAATCATTTGTAATTCATGTAAAATTTGTCGTAAACGGGCACAAAGAGGGGCTTGGGAGTGTAATTGTTGACTAGAGTGATATAAATAAGAAAGTACTTGGTTTTTTTGTTGTAAATCATGGGTTTTTTCTACTACTCTTTTTTCTAATTCGCTGTAAAGAGTAGAGAGCTCCTCAGACATCGTATTCAGTGCAATACCTAATGTGGCTATTTCATCATGGTGTGTTCGTTGATGAAAACGTGTAGAGAAATTACCATGGCCAATAGAATTTGCCATTGCCATTAATTGTTGCCAAGGATGCAACAAACGACGGCGAAAATGCCAAACAGAGCCAAAAAGCAGTAATAAGGTAAGGGCAGTAAAAATAAGTTGAGTATAAGCCACCAGCCTAATTTTTTGCTCTGTTAGCTGATCAATACTAAGCACTAATTTATCCAGTTGTGCGACAAAACTAATGACCTCTTGCTGCACATCTTGGGGTTGTTTAGCCGATAATAACGTAGGTTTTAGTGTTTCTTTCCAATAGTGAGTCAGAGTACTGTATTGTGATTTTAACGATGATGTACTAATAACCTGAAGCAGTTCTTCGCTATCTAAATCACGTTCTAATTCATCAATATAATAACGATGAGCTTTATCTAAAGGCAAAGATGCTAACAAGCGGTAGCTCTGCATACGTAAAGAGCCAGACTTATTTATCGCATGAGCATTTCCTTGAACACTTAAAACAATATGGTTAGAGATAGCCATGCCCACGACACCTAATAAGGTGAATAGCAGCATTAATATTGCGATTTGATTAATTATTGAAAAACGGTAATTCCATCGTACTCGGTTTACTGTCATCTCTATATTTCCCATATTTATTCTGCTGCTATCTTGCCTTAAAAACTCATTAAAAGTCACATACTACTAAAGTATTACCCCTTAATAGACAAGGTGAATAATTTCATTGGTAAATTATAATGACTTTACTTTAATTTATTGATTATTAATACAAATATTAATGTAATCCTATTAATACTTAGGTGGGTATTAGCATTTTAGCTTAAAAATCAAACAAATGTTTGCTTGATTCAGATCATGACTCGTTAACAATTCTAATCGTAAAAAGGTGCCAATTTAATTGTTAATAGAGGTCGCTATGGCACTCACTCAACACCCGGAAAAAATGAGAAAAGGGGTGATCGAAGACTGGCATCCTGAAGATAAGGCTTTTTGGGAAAAAACAGGTCAAAAAATCGCTTCACGTAATTTATGGATTTCAGTTCCTTGTTTACTTTTATCATTCTGCGTATGGATGCTTTTTAGTGCTGTGGCAGTTAATTTAAACAAGGTCGGTTTTAATTTTACCACTGATCAGCTATTTATGCTGACGGCTCTGCCTTCTGTGTCAGGCGCGATTTTACGCGTTCCTTATTCCTTTGTTATTCCTATCTTTGGTGGCCGTCGTTGGACTGCAATTAGCACCATTTTCTTGATTATTCCTTGCTTATGGTTAGGCATGGCAGTTCAAGATACTAACACCTCTTATTCTACCTTTATTGTTATCTCACTATTGTGTGGTTTTGCTGGCGCAAATTTCGCATCAAGTATGGCCAATATCAGCTTTTTCTTTCCTAAAGCACGCCAAGGTGGTGCATTAGGTTTAAATGGGGGTTTAGGTAATCTGGGTGTTAGCGTTATGCAGTTAATCGCACCATTAGTTATTGGTGTGGGTGTTTTTGCTATGTTTAGTGGCCCTGGTGTTCTACAGCCAGATGGTTCTCGTTTATGGCTAGAAAATGCAGCATGGGTTTGGGTACCCTTTTTATTAATTTTCACCTTTGCTGCTTGGTTTGGCATGAATGATTTAGCCGCAAATAAAGCCTCATTAAGCCAACAATTACCGGTACTGAAACGTGGTCACTTGTGGTTATTGAGCATTTTATATTTATGTTCATTTGGTTCGTTTATTGGGTTCTCTGCCGGTTTTGCCATGTTATCAAAAACCCAATTTCCTGATGTGGTGATTTTGCACTATGCGTTCTTTGGACCTTTATTAGGTGCTTTGGCACGCCCGGTTGGCGGCGCGTTATCTGATAAGTTTGGTGGTATTAGAGTCACGCTGATTAACTTTATTCTTATGGCTATTTTCTCCGCTCTGCTTTTCTTAACCTTACCTGAACACGGTGCTGGTGGCTCTTTTATCGCTTTCTATGGCGTATTTATGGTGCTGTTTTTAACCGCAGGTTTAGGCAGTGGCTCTACTTTCCAAATGATTGCTGTCGTATTTCGCAAGATCACTGTTGACCGTATGAAAGCACAAGGTGCAACAGATGAGGCTGCTCAAAAAGAAGCAGTAACAGAAAGTGCTGCTGCCCTTGGTTTTATCTCAGCCATTGGTGCGATAGGCGGTTTCTTTATTCCAAAAGCATTTGGTACTTCGTTAGCAATGACAGGCTCACCTGCTGGGGCAATGAAAATTTTTGTCCTGTTTTATATCGCCTGCGTTCTGATTACTTGGTTGGTCTACGGACGCAATCACAACAAAAAATAATGACAAATTATATGCAATGTGAGCGCTATCGTGCGCATTGGGAGAGCATCTGATGAGTAAGTTTCTCGATAGATTTCGCTATTTTAAGCAGCTTGGTGATACTTTTTCTAAGGATCACGGGCAAGAGTTAAATGTTAATCGCGATTGGGAAGATGGTTATCGTAGCCGCTGGCAACATGACAAAATTGTGCGTTCTACGCATGGTGTAAACTGTACCGGCTCATGTAGCTGGAAAATCTATGTTAAAAACGGCTTGGTGACATGGGAAACGCAACAAACGGATTATCCACGTACACGCCCTGATCTGCCAGATCATGAGCCTCGCGGTTGTCCTCGTGGTGCAAGTTATTCTTGGTATTTATATAGTGCTAACCGCGTTAAATACCCAATGGTGCGTAAACGCCTAATTAAATTATGGCGTGAAGCAAAAGCAGAGCACCGTGATCCTGTTGATGCTTGGGCTTCTATTGTTAGCTCACCTGAAAAAACAAAAAGCTATAAACAAGCGCGTGGCCGTGGTGGTTTTGTTCGCTCCTCATGGTCTGAAGTTAATGAGATCATTGCTGCTTCTAACGTATTTACGGCAAAAGAGTTTGGCCCTGACCGTATTATCGGTTTCTCGCCAATTCCAGCAATGTCGATGGTGTCATATGCCGCAGGTGCACGTTATTTGTCACTGATTGGTGGGGCTTGCTTAAGTTTCTATGACTGGTATTGCGACTTACCACCTGCATCACCAATGACTTGGGGTGAGCAAACTGACGTTCCTGAATCGGCTGATTGGTACAACTCTTCTTATTTAATTGCTTGGGGTTCTAACGTTCCACAAACACGTACGCCGGATGCGCATTTCTTCACAGAAGTGCGTTATAAAGGAACTAAAACAGTTGCAGTAACGCCGGATTACGCTGAAATCGCTAAGCTTTGTGACCAATGGTTAAATCCAAAACAAGGTACAGACAGTGCAATGGCGATGGCGATGGGACACGTTATTCTTAACGAATTCCACGTTAAGCGCCAAGCGGAGTATTTCCGCAACTATGTGCGCACTTACACTGATATGCCAATGTTGGTGATGTTAGACAAACATGACTCTGGCAATTTAGTTGCAGGTCGTATGCTGCGTGCCTCTGATTTAGTGAATAATCTCGAGCAAGAGAAAAACCCTGAGTGGAAAACTATCGCCATTGATGAAAAAACTCAGCAATTAGTGGTTCCTCAAGGTTCTATGGGTTTTCGTTGGGAAGGTGCAGCTAAATGGGATCTCGAACCTAAAGATGGCAAAACAGGCGAAAAAATCACATTCCAATTGGGGTTATTAGATAACCACGATGATGTTGTTGAGGTCGCTTTTCCTTATTTTGGTGGCATTAAAAGTGAATACTTTGAAGGTGTTGCTCTTGATGATGTGTTAGTTCATAAACTGCCAGCGAAACGTATCACGCTTGCAAATGGTGAAGAGAAGTATGTCACCACTGTTTATGATTTATTGTTAGCAAACTATGGCGTTGATCGTGGTTTAAATGATGAAAATTGTGCAGCCACTTATGATGAAGTAAAAGCTTATTCCCCAGCATGGGCTGAAAAAGTAACAGGTGTTAGCCGTCAAGATATCACCCGTATTGCGCGCGAGTTTGCTGATAATGCAGAAAAAACACACGGTCGCTCAATGGTGATTGTGGGGGCTGGTATTAACCATTGGTACCACATGGATATGACCTATCGCGGCATTATCAATATGCTGATTTTCTGTGGTTGTGTCGGTCAAAGTGGTGGTGGTTGGGCACATTATGTTGGACAAGAAAAGCTGCGTCCACAAACAGGTTGGTTGCCATTAGCTTTTGGTCTAGATTGGCAGCGTCCTCCTCGTCATATGAATAGTACTTCGTTTTTTTATAACCACTCAAGTCAGTGGCGTTATGAAACGGTATCACCAACTGAATTATTATCGCCGTTAGCAGATAAATCACGCTTTAGCGGCAGCTTGGTAGATATGAATGTGCGCTCTGAACGTATGGGCTGGTTGCCTTCTGCACCACAATTAAATTTAAACCCATTATCGATTGCGAAAAAAGCGCAACAAGCGGGCGTGAGTGCGGCTGACTATACTGTTAATGCTCTGAAATCAGGCGAAATTCGCTTTGCTTCTGAACAACCCGATAATCCACAGAACTTCCCTCGAAACTTATTTATTTGGCGTTCAAACTTGTTGGGTTCAGCCGGTAAAGGGCATGAGTATTTGCTGAAGTATCTGCTGGGTACAGAAAATGGATTACAAGGTAAAGATTTAGGCGAGCAAGGCCAAGTCAAACCAGAAGAAGTGGAATGGCAAGACAAAGGTGGCGAGGGTAAAGTCGATTTAGTGGTGACTTTGGACTTCCGTATGTCAAGCACCTGCTTGTTCTCTGATATCGTGTTACCAACGGCAACATGGTATGAAAAAGACGATATGAATACATCGGATATGCATCCATTTATTCATCCATTAACTGCCGCTGTAGATCCCGCTTGGGAATCAAAAACAGACTGGGAAATCTATAAAGGGATAGCGAAATCTTTCTCTGAATTATGTGTCGGTCATTTAGGTGTGGAAACAGACTTAGTGACACTGCCTATTCAGCATGACTCTGCTGCTGAAATGGCGCAACCTTTTGATGTCAAAGATTGGAAAAAAGGTGAGTGTGAACTTATTCCGGGTAAAACAGCGCCGCACCTTATTCCTGTAGAGCGTGATTATCCAAATACTTATGCGCGATTTACCTCATTGGGTCCATTGATGGATAAATTAGGTAATGGCGGTAAAGGTATTAGTTGGAATACACAAACTGAAGTTGATTTCCTGAAGAAACTCAATCGTGTACGTCATGATGGCGTCGCCAAAGGACGTCCTGCGATAGAAACCGCTATTGATGCTGCCGAAGTGATCCTTTCTTTAGCCCCTGAAACTAACGGTCAAGTTGCCGTAAAAGCATGGGATGCGCTGAGTAAAGTCACAGGGCGTGACCATACTCATTTGGCGAGCGCTAAAGAAGATGAAAAAATTCGTTTCCGCGATATTGTTGCTCAACCACGCAAAATTATCTCTAGCCCAACATGGTCTGGTTTAGAAGATGAACATGTCTCTTATAACGCTTGTTATACCAACGTTCATGAAATGATCCCTTGGCGTACCATTAGTGGTCGTCAGCAATTGTATCAAGATCATGAGTGGATGCGTGCTTACGGCGAGAGCCTAGTAGTTTATCGTCCACCTATTGATACTAAAGCAATAGATTCAGTAAAAGGTAAAAAACCAAATGGTTTCCCTGAAAAAGCACTGAATTTCCTGACTCCTCACCAAAAATGGGGTATTCACTCTACTTATAGCGACAATTTATTAATGTTAACGCTAGGTCGTGGTGGCCCTGTAGTTTGGCTAAGTGAAGATGATGCTAAAGAGATGGGAATTCGTGATAACGATTGGGTTGAAGCTTATAACAGTAATGGTGCATTAACGGCGAGAGCGATAGTCAGCCAGCGTATTCCAGATGGCATGATTTATATGTATCACGCGCAAGAGCGCCAAATTAATTTACCTGGTTCTGAAATAACCGGCATGCGTGGTGGGATCCATAACTCGGTAACGCGTGTATGTCCAAAACCAACTCATATGATTGGTGGATACGCGCAGCTTTCTTATAGCTTTAACTATTATGGCACTGTGGGTTCTAACCGCGATGAATTTGTTGTGGTACGTAAGATGAAACAGATTGATTGGCTTGATGGTGAAGGCGATGCTTATCAACAAACCCTGAATGGACAGGAGAAGGCATAATGAAAATTCGTTCACAAGTCGGCATGGTACTGAACCTCGACAAATGTATCGGTTGCCATACCTGTTCTGTTACCTGTAAAAACGTTTGGACTAGTCGTGAGGGTGTTGAATACGCTTGGTTTAATAACGTTGAAACCAAACCGGGTATAGGGTATCCACAAAATTGGGAAGACCAAGAAAAGTGGAAGGGTGGCTGGATCAAAAATATCAAAGGCCAATTAGTACCAAGAATGGGTAACCGTGTTGGTCTATTGTCTAAAATCTTCGCAAACCCAGATGTACCTGCATTAGATGATTATTACGAGCCATTTGATTATGACTACGAGCATCTGAAAAATGCGCCAGAAGGCTCATTACCAACAGCACGACCACGTTCGCTGATAACAGGTCAGCGCATGACTAAAATCGAAAGAGGCCCTAACTGGGAAGATGATTTAGGCGGCGAATTTAGCAAACGTGCAGCGGATACTAACTTTGCTAATATGCAAAAAGAGATGTATGGACAGTTTGAAAATACATTTATGATGTATTTGCCACGTTTATGTGAACACTGTCTGAATCCGGCTTGTGTTGCAACTTGCCCAAGTGGCGCGATTTATAAACGCGCTGAAGATGGCATTGTGCTTATCGACCAAGATAAATGTCGTGGTTGGCGCATGTGTTTAACCGGATGCCCATACAAAAAAATCTACTTCAACTGGAAAAGCGGTAAATCAGAAAAATGTATTTTCTGTTATCCACGTATTGAAGCCGGTCAGCCGACTCTCTGTTCTGAAACCTGTGTGGGTCGTATTCGTTATCTTGGTGTCATGCTCTATGACGCGGATAAGATCTCACAAGCAGCAAGTGCTGATAATGAGAAAGATCTGTACCAAAGCCAATTAGATATCTTCTTAGATCCCTTTGATCCTGAAGTTATTGCAGCAGCGGAAGAACAAGGGATCCCACTTAGTGTGATAGATGCGGCACAGCGTTCACCTGTTTATAAAATGGCGGTAGATTGGAAATTAGCATTACCGCTTCACCCTGAATATCGCACCCTCCCTATGGTGTGGTATGTGCCACCTTTGTCACCGATTCAATCAGCGGCAGACGCGGGTGTATTACCTCATACAGGTGTATTGCCTGATGTTGAAAGCTTACGTATTCCGGTTCAATACTTAGCGAATTTACTCACTGCGGGTGATACGGAACCTGTTTTATTAGCATTAAAACGTATGTTGGCAATGCGTCATTATAAACGCGCTGAAACCGTTGAAGGTATTACAGATCTGAGCGCATTAGAGCAAGTTGGGTTAACTGAAGCTCAAGCTCAAGAGATGTATCGTTACCTTGCGATAGCTAATTATGAAGATCGCTTTGTTATTCCATCAAGTCATCGTGAATTAGCAAGAGAAGCATTCCCTGAACGTAATGGCTGTGGTTTTAGCTTTGGCGATGGTTGTCATGGTAGCGACAGTAAATTTAATTTGTTTAATAGCCATCGTATTGATGCTATCGATATTACGTCGAAAACACCACAAGACGAACGTCGTTCAGAGGAGAAAATATAATGATCTCTCTGAAAGTTATCTCTCACTTGTTGGATTATCCCACAGAAGATTTATGGGAAAATCGCAATGAATTGATTGATGCATTACAGGAAGCTGATGAGCTTCCTGTGACTCAGGTTGCAAAATTAATGGCGTTTATTCGCACTTTAACGCAACAAGAATTATTAGATGCACAATCTAGTTACAGCGAATTATTTGATAGAGGCAGAGCAAGATCTTTGCTGCTATTTGAACATGTTCATGGTGAATCTCGCTCCCGAGGTCAGGCAATGGTTGATCTGTTAAATCAATATCAACAAGCAGGGATCACCCTAAATAGCCGTGAATTACCCGATTACTTACCAACTTACCTTGAATACTTAACTTTGCTGCCAGCCAAAGAAGGTATTGAAGGCTTAAATAATATTGCCCCTATTTTGGCTCTGCTAGGGCAACGTTTAACACAGCGCGGCAGTGATTATCATGTGCTGTTTGATGTGTTGCTATGCTTATCGGAAAGTGGATTAGAAGCATCTCAACTGGCAGGTCAGGTAGAAAATGAACCTCAAGATGATACGCCAGCCGCTTTAGATGCAGTTTGGGAAGAAGAACAAGTTACCTTCCTTGGTGAGGGCGCTCAGTGTGGCAGTAGTGATATCAGCCAACATCAACGTCGCTTTGCAAAAGAGACGACAGTGCAATATCTCAATCTTGGGAGTTCATTGGATACGGGAGCACAAAAATGAATTACATCAATATGATATTGTTTGATATATATCCTTATATTGCAGGTGCGGTGTTTATTATTGGTAGTTGGTTACGTTACGACTACGGACAATACACATGGCGTGCTGGCTCTAGCCAGATGTTAGATAAGAAAAACATGCGTTTAGCGTCTAACCTGTTTCATATTGGGATCATTGGTATTTTTGCTGGTCACTTTCTCGGTATGTTAACGCCTCATTGGATGTATGAATCTTTCTTACCGATAGAATACAAACAGATAATGGCTATGGTTGGGGGCGGTACTTGTGGTGTGTTAATGCTAATAGGTGGTGTAATGCTACTAAAGCGCCGTTTAACCAATCCACGAGTGCGTGCGACATCGTCATTTGGTGACATCATGATCTTAACACTCTTGGTTATTCAAGTAGCGTTAGGATTGCTCACAATTCCATTTTCTGCTCAGCATATGGATGGCAGCGAAATGATGAAGCTGGTGGCTTGGGCACAATCTATTGTGACATTCCACGGTGGTGCATCAGCCAATTTAGAAGGTGTGGCATTAGTGTTTAAATTGCATATCTTCTTAGGAATGACGATTTTCTTATTATTTCCATTCTGCCGCTTAGTACATATTTGGAGCGTACCTGTTGAATATTTAACTCGCCGCTATCAAATCGTGCGTAATCGTCATTAAGCAACGACCCATCTCCTGATAGTAATTTAGAGACCTTTTAATTGCGCTTATCTCCCCCCCGCCCGCCGGGGGTTTTTTTATGCTTCATTACCTAAAAATCTTGAACAAAAAATTTGAAGGGTTAAAACAATAATCTTTAGATTCATTTAACAATTATTGCACTATAATTATTTTCAACGAAACAAGAAAATGTATATAAACCAAATAAATATTTAATTAAATATCGTGATATTTAATTAAAATTAAAGATTGATAAATCTCTTATTAATTAATAAGAAAGTAAATTTACATATAAATTTAAATTAATCTTAATATTTGAGGAGTATTTGAATATAGATTTTCTGCTATCATTTATTTGAGTCTTACCCTATTAAACTATCGGAGATTATTATGAGCTATAAATATCATCGTATTGATAAAGATAATGCCGCCGTTCTTTTGGTAGACCATCAAGCTGGATTACTTTCTTTAGTAAGAGATATCGAGCCTGATAAATTTAATAATAATGTTTTAGCATTAGCCGATGCTGCAAAATATTTTAATTTACCAACTATCTTAACTACCTCTTTTGAGAATGGCCCTAACGGTCCATTAATGCCTCAACTTAAAGCGATGTTTCCTGATGCACCTTATATTGCCCGTCCAGGTCAAATTAATGCATGGGATAACGAAGACTTTGTCAAAGCAGTAAAAGCAACAGGTAAAAAGCAACTGATTATTGCTGGTGTCGTTACTGAGGTTTGTGTTGCATTTCCAGCGTTATCAGCACTTGAAGAAGGTTTTGAGGTTTTTGTTGTCACCGATGCTTCAGGTACTTTTAACTCAATAGCTCGCGATTCAGCATGGGACAGAATGTCAAAAGCGGGGGCTCAACTGATTAACTGGTTTGGTTTAGCCTGTGAATTACACCGTGATTGGCGTAATGATGTTGAAGGGTTAGGAACGCTATTTGCAAATCATATTCCTGACTATCGTAATTTAATGACAAGCTATGATGCTTTAACAAAAAAATAAGCGATTAATTTAAGTTCGCCGTAAAAATAGGGCTTATATTTATCACTACAGATGTTAGTTAATAAAACTATTTTATTAATTAATAAGTGTAAGCCCTTTATTTATAATACGCTGGATAAGAAATGAAAAACAAAATATTAAAGACAACGGCTATTGCAATGGCATTAAGCATTGGCGTTGCACAAGCTGCGGAATATAAAGCAAGTACAGCTGAAGGTCCAATAAAAATAGTTAACTTGAATGCAATGGAAAATCAAGTTAAAGGAAATATGGAAAAAGGCGCCTTTGGTTATATTCGCGGTGGTGCTGAAGATGAAAATAATTTACGTGCCAACACAAAAGCATTTGATAAAAAATATATAATGCCACGCGCACTACAAGGCATCGAATTTTCTGATTTAGATTTAAAAACAGAATTCTTAGGTATTAAATTAGATACGCCTATTATTCAGGCACCGATGGCAGCTCAAGGGCTTGCTCATCAACAAGGCGAAGTCGCCACAGCAAAAGGTATGGCTAAAGCAGGTTCTATTTTCTCATTAAGTACTTATGGTAATAAAACCATTAAAGAAGTGGCTGATGCTAAGCCAGGATATCCGTTCTTCTTCCAACTTTATATGAGTAAGAACGACGCTTTTAATGAATATATTTTGTCTCAAGCGAAACAGTATGGTGCTAAAGGGATCATTATGACTATCGACTCTTCAGTGGGTGGTTATCGTGAGGATGATGTGAAAAATAATTTTCAATTCCCATTAGGTTTTGCCAACTTAGAAGCATTTGCCAAAATTAGTGATGATAAATCGAAAACGGGTAAAGGTGCGGGTATTAGCGAAATTTACGCGCAAGCTAAGCAAGCATTTACCCCAGCAGATATTCAGTATGTGAAAAAAATGTCTGGTTTACCTGTTATTGTGAAAGGTATCGAATCACCAGAAGATGCTGACACTGCAATTAAAGCCGGTGCAGATGCAATTTGGGTATCAAATCATGGTGGTCGTCAATTAGATAGTGCGCCAGCAACGATTGATGTATTACCTGCTATTGCAAAAGTTGTGAACAAGCGTGTACCTATCGTTTTCGATAGTGGTGTACGTCGTGGCTCTCACGTATTTAAAGCATTAGCAAGTGGTGCTGATGTTGTTGCGATAGGTCGTCCAATTCTTTATGGCTTAAATTTAGGGGGTGCTGAAGGTGTAAATTCAGTTATCCAACAATTAAATAAAGAATTGAAAATTAATATGATGTTAGGTGGTACTAAAACAGTGAAAGATATTCAAGCCACTCAACTTTATACAGAGGCTGATTTTAAATAATCCTTCTGTTATCGTTTATTTAATTCATTAAAAACCTCATTTTATAAATAAATTAAGTGAGGTTTTTCTTTTATGTAAAAGTCAAAACACCAAGCATATCGTCATATTTTTACTTCACTATTCTTATGATAGATTATGTTATGAATAATAATATTGGAAAAGATTTTGGTCTTATAGCGCGAGATGAAATAAAAGGAAAAAATTATACAATTAGAGAAAAAATCACAGTAAAAATGGCTCCGTCGGGTACATTTTATTCCTGAAATAATGAGAAATCAAAGGAATCTACATTTGGACATATTTGGATGGGATTTAAAAGTAAATCAATTGGTTGGGAGATGGTTGATGATACTAAAGAGAATGGCCCAGCTAAGGTCTTATTACTCGAACCAATAATTCTATTTATAATGAGGATAATTTATGGTTGTAAAAAATAAACAGAAAGAGCTTATTTTATTAAATAATAAAAAAACCACACTGAATATTGAGTGTGGTTTTTATTTATCTATTTAAAAAATGTTTTCAATTTAAAATATTTATTCTTTGGCCGATGGTGTATCACCAAAACAGAGGTTATTTTTGTTATTTATCCCCCCATCAGTAGAGGTATAACCTAAACAACCTAGCATTGAATCAAAAATATTGTGATGATAAAAAACGCGTTCTTGTTCTTGGTTACGTTTTAAATTATCAAATAGTTTTTTGTTTTCTGGTTCAGCTAAATAGCTATCAGACATCCATACTAAGAATGGCACTTTAAATTGCTCTTCTGGTGCAATTTCTTTTGGTGTACCGTGTAAGCCGCCATTTTCAGAAATTGATTCACCATGATCAGAGGTATAAAACACTATCGCTTTTTTATCGCGCAATGTATCTAATACACCATCAATAAAATAGTCCGTATAAAGGATAGAATTATCATAAGCATTAACTAATTGTTCTTTAGTGCACTCATCATCGACATTTAAACATTCTGGTTGGTATTTTTTAAATGATTCAGGATAACGTTGTGAATACATAAAATGAGAACCTTTAGTATGTAAGATAACTAAATGGTTTCCTTTAGGGTAATTAGCCACAGAATTAGCCGTTTCAGCAATGAGCAATGTATCATCTAATTCTTTACCAAAATTACTGTTTTTTGCTGTCATCATCTCTTTCATTGCGTAATTATTTAAATCGAGTTTATTGTAAAACCAAAGCTCGCTTTGCATAGAATAAAGTTCAGATGTCATACCTAGCTGTCTAAGAATAGAGAAAATATTGTTTTCTTTTAGTGTCCGCTGGTCGTTATCATCAGTACCATTCTCACGAACAAACATACATTTTAATGAGAGTTTAGTTGCCGTATCACAAGAGATGCCACGAAATGCAACAAGATTTTTTTCTTGTGTTAATAGTGGATTTGTTTCTCTTTCATAGCCTAATAACCCCATATGATCCCATCTTGCCGTCTCACCAATAATAAACACGACATACACATCGTCATTCACTTTTGATGGTTGATAGGTGAAATGGTCTGCTGGATTAAACAGCTGTTGGTTATTAAAGGTATCGTCATAGCGAGTTATTCCATATTGAAACAATGGAATAATCCAGTTTGTTGGTAAAAACGCATAACTTAAGCCGCCACTGTAACTCGGTAAATCAAGATTGTTACGAATTTCATACGCTTTTTGTCTTGAATCTAATGTTTTTAGATAAGCAAAAACAGCAAGAGCGATCACAACCATTATGGTGGTATTTTTTATCCATATTTTCTTTTTTTGCGTATTAGTTAAATTAGGATCTGGTTTCTTGCATAGCCAAATAACCACTAAAGGCAAAATAGATAAACCTGCAATCCACAACATGGTATTTAAGCTAATAACTTCTTTTGATAAATCAATGTCTGTTGTTAGTGTTGAAATAATAATGCCATAGCCAATAACCACATCGAAAAACGAGATGTAATAGCTAGCACAAACACTGACAATTAAAATAAAAGACGCGATTATTTTAAAAAATAGCGTACCAAAGAATGAAAGCAATCGGAGTAAAAAGAAGGTAAAGGCAATATTAACTGCGATTTCACCCAACAAATATAACGAATCAATGATGATGTTATGTGTGTTTTGGGTGCCAAAACGCCCAATATAAACAGAAAGATTAAGAAAAAAACCGATATAAATGGCTAAAAAAAGGGCAATGTTTTCTTTAGAAAATCTTAAAAACTTTAACTTTTGCATATTAAATTATTATCAAAATTTATGGTGTAGAGGTCTTTAAGACCACAAGGCTGTTTTCTGGTTCAGTATTATGTGCTTTTTTTTATTGAAATTTAAAAATTTTTTGTTTTAAACCTATTGTTATTGAAATGATTAGTTTCTAATAATTACAATAAGTAAGAATATAAATAGAAATATTAACTATTTGTCGCCAGATAATAAGGCTGATAGTGAGATAGCGGCGTACAAATAGGCGTATTTACTTAAAAATGTTGATGACTCAAAAGGTTATTGACAGCAGATCCCTCATGGTTTCTTTTTTACAGAAAAAAATGTCGCTTTTATGCCAAACAAATATCGACATAAAGATCGTCATTAGTGTCGATTATCTCCTGTATTTTTTTCATTATCGCCATTTCTAATATCTCTTTAATGTTTTATTTTCTTTATATATCAATTTGTTGTGCTGTTATAAAAAATAACTGCTTATTTGGCACACTCTCTGCATAGATAAAGGAGAGAATCAGGTATTAACCTGAAAGTTGATGAACACAGGAGCAATGTTGATGAAAAAAGTCATCACGGTCTGTCCGTATTGCGCCTCAGGATGCAAAATCTACCTGAAGGTGGAAAACGGTAAAATCATTGGCGCTGAAGGGGCTAATGGTTTAACAAACCAAGGTGAGCTGTGTCTGAAAGGGTATTATGGATGGGATTTTATCCATGATACTAAGATACTGACTCCACGCCTTAAAACACCGATGATCCGTCGTGAAAGAGGCGGAAAGCTAGAATCGGTTTCTTGGGAAGAAGCCATTGAGTTTGCCAGTAGCAAACTACTTGCTATCAAAGAGAAATACGGTGCTAAATCTATTATGACAACCGGTTCATCTCGTGGACCTGGTAACGAAGCTAACTTCGTTATGCAGAAATTCGCGCGTGCGGTTATCGGAAATAATAATATAGACTGCTGTGCTCGTGTCTGACACGGCCCTTCGGTTGCAGGTCTGCAGCGTTCGGTCGGTAATGGTGCTATGAGTAACTCAATCGTTGAGATTGAGGATACCAAATGTCTATTTGTCTTCGGTTATAACGCCGCAGACTCGCATCCTATTGTTGCTCGCCGTATTGTTAAGGCGAAAGAAAAGGGTGCCAAAATTATCGTATGTGACCCACGTTACATCGAAACAGCCCGTTTAGCTGATTTGCACTTGGCACTGAAAAACGGTTCAAATATTGCGTTATTAAATGCTATCGCTCATGTGATTATTGAAGAGGGGTTATATGATAAATCCTTTGTTGAAAATCATACTGAACAATTTGAAGAATATTGTCAGTTAGTTAAAAAATACACACCAGAATCGGTTGAAGAAACAACAGGTTTAGGTGCGCAAATAATACGTGAAGCGGCGCGTATGTATGCAAAAGCAGAAACAGCAACAATTCTTTGGGGAATGGGTGTAACCCAGTTCTATCAAGGTGTTGAAACGGTTCGCTCATTGACAAGCTTGGCATTATTAACGGGTAATTTTGGTAAAAAATATGTAGGTGTTGGTCCTGTTCGTGGTCAAAACAACGTACAGGGTGCTTGTGATATGGGTGCATTACCAAACACATTACCAGGTTATCAGTATGTCACTGACGCAAATGCGCGTGAGAAATTTGCTAAATTTTGGGGCATTGAATCAATGCCTGAAGAAGTGGGCTATGCGTTAAGTGAAGTACCTCATAATATCGATCATGGGCTGTTAAAAGCGCACTATATTATGGGCGAAGATCCATTACAAACTGAGCCTGATTTAGCAACTATTCGTAGAACTTTTGAAAAACTAGATTTGCTGATTGTACAAGATATCTTTATGACCAAAACAGCAGCTATTGCTGATGTTATTTTCCCTGCGACATCATGGGGGGAACATGAAGGTGTTTATACCGCAGCAGACCGTGGTTTTCAACGTTTCTACAAAGCTGTTGAACCTGTTGGTGATGTGAAAACAGACTGGCAAATCATCAGTCTGATGGCTACGGCAATGGGTTATCCAATGCATTACAACAATACCAAAGAAATTTGGGATGAGTTGCGTGAGCTATGCCCAATCTATTACGGTGCAACTTACGAAAAAATGGCGGACTTGGCTTATATTCAATGGCCTTGCCCAACAGAAGATAGCCCAGGTACACAATATTTGTATGAAGGCGGTCAATTCGATACACCTAATGGTAAAGGTCAATTCTTTACCTGCGAATGGGCTCCACCTATTGATAAACTCTCTGATGAGTTCCCAATGGTGTTGGCAACAGTTCGTGAAGTAGGGCACTACTCTTGCCGCTCAATGACGGGTAACTGTAAAGCCCTCGCTGCATTGGCTGATGAACCAGGCTATGTTCAGTTAAACACTGAAGATGCAAAACAGCTGGGTATTAAAGACCAAGAGTTAGTTTGGATACGTTCACGCCAAGGTAAAGTTATTACTCGTGCTGCTGTGAGTGATCGCCCTAATAAAGGTGCGATTTATATGACTTACCAATGGTGGATTGGGGCTTGTAATGAGTTGGTTGCAGAAAACTTAAGTCCAATCACTAAAACGCCAGAGTATAAATATTGTGCCGTTTGTGTTGAGCCAATTAAAGAACAGACTCAGGCTGAACACTTTGTGAAAACAGAATACAACAATATTAAACGCCGTTTAAGAGAAGCCGCCGAAGGCTAATCTTGTTAATACGGTGGTTGTGCTACTAAAACCGACCTTAATGAATAGAATGTCATTAAGGTCGGTTTTTTGTTGGTTTTATTTGGTCTTTCTTTGTTACTCCTCGATTTAATGACATTTTTTCTCTCTTTATTAATAAGTTAAAAACATCTTATTTTTAGTTTGTTTATCAAGCTTGAGTGAGTTCACAGTTAAAAAAGTAACATGTTACTTTTAAAGTAATCTGTTTCTAAATCAAGTGGATAAATTGCTTTTTATTTTATGCCAGCGCAGGATGCTGATATGGAAATGAGTGTAAGAAAACAACAACGAGATACAGTATGAAAAAACTCATTAATGCCCTACAAGCGTTTGGAAAGTCTTTATACGGCCCGGTACTGATATTGCCGATAGTTGGTTTATATATTGCACTGGGTAATGTTTTTGGTAATGGTAATCTTGCAGAGTATGTTCCCTTTTTAAATCACCCAATTATTCAAAGTGTTGGACAATTACTGGCAAAATCCTCTGTTGCCATTTTAATTAATCTCGCCCTTATTTTTGCTGTTGGTATTCCTGTTGGATTGGCAAAAAAAGATAAAGGCTATGCTGGATTAATTGGCTTAGTGACGTTTGTTATTTTTACTAATGCCATGAATATTACGCTGACATTACAGGGAAAACTGGTCAGTGCTGAAGAAATGCGAGCTGCTGGGCAAGGGATGGTACTTGGTGTTCAAGTTCTCGAAATGGGCGTGTTTGCTGGTATCTTAACAGGTGCAATATCTGGATGGCTTTATAACCGTTATTCAGGTCGTCAATTTAACGGCATTATGGCGATTTATTCGGGGCACTGTTTTGTCGCGATTATTGCTATCCCATTGACTATCGCGCTTGCGGTTTTAATGTGTGAGATTTGGCCATTTGCACAGGCGGGTATCACCAAAATGGCGCTGATTATTCATGATTCAGGCGCATTTGGTGCACTTATTTACGGTTTCTTAGAACGTATTCTTATTCCAACAGGTTTACACCATTTAGTTTATACCCCGTTCTTATATACAGAATTAGGCGGTGTTGCTGATGTTTGTGGCACGACCTATCAAGGTGCAAGGAATATCTATTTTGCTGAAATGGCGTGCCCTGAAGTCAAACAACTCAGTAGCACAGTTATTTGGGATGCTCGTGGTATTGCTAAAATGTTTGGTTTAACTGCCGCGGCAGCAGCCATGATTTCTGTAGCGAAAAAAGAGAAAAAACAGATGGCAAAGGCGATTTTAATTCCCGCGGCGGCAACTTCTCTTTTGCTTGGTGTTACCGAACCTCTTGAGTTTTCCTTCTTATTTGTTGCACCGATTCTATTTTTTGTACATGCCATATTAACAGGTATCGGCATGATGCTGTTTTACTTGTTAGGTGTCCACGCCATAGGTGCAAATGGTGTAATTGATTTCATCTTATATAACTTACCGCTGGGAACTGAAAAATCAAATTGGCCTATGTATATCGTGGTGGGTTTGATTATGTCGGTGCTCTACTTCGTTATCTTTAGAACTTTGATTTTAAAACTTAATCTTAAAACTCCGGGTCGTGAAGATGATGATGAAGAAACACGTTTGTACAGCAAAGAAGATTATCAAAAGAAAGCCGAAAGTGGCATGCCAGAACAAATAAATAAAACAATCAATAGCTTAGGTGAAGAGATTATTGAAGGACTAGGAGGTCGTGACAATATTGAAGTTGTTGATAATTGTTATACCCGCTTAAGAGTCATTGTTAAAAATGTCGATGCAATCCATGAAGAACTACTGAAAAAAACCGGAGCTAAAGGCGTTGTTCGCCACGGTAATAATGTTCAGGTCGTTTATGGATTACATGTGAAACAAATGCGTGAAGCGGTCGAAGCCGCACTTTGATTGGAGAAAGACAAATGAATAAATCACCTTTTATCTTAAGCATTGCTGGCGGCGGAAGTACCTACACCCCAGGAATTGTAAAAAGCCTAATGGTTCGTTTAGATGATTTTCCATTAAGTGAGATTCGTTTATACGATATCGATAAAGAGCGCCAAGACACTATTGCGCCAGTGGTTGAAAAAGTGATCCGTGATCATAGTGATAGCATAAAATTCACGGTAACAACGGATGCGAAAACAGCATTTGATGGCGCTGATTTTGTTTTTGCGCAAATGCGTGTTGGGCAATATAAAATGCGTGAACAAGATGAAAAAATTCCCCTACGTTATGGTGTTGTAGGGCAAGAAACCTGTGGGCCAGGTGGATTAGCTTATGGCTTACGTACCATTTTACCTATGGTTGAGTTAATTGATTTAGTTGAACAATATGCAAACCCTAAAGCATGGATTGTAAACTATTCCAATCCTGCGGCGATAGTGGCTGAAGGTGTGCGCCGTTTACGTCCTAATGCGCGTGTACTTAATATCTGTGACATGCCAGTTGCTGCAATGCGTAATATGGCGGCGGTATTAAATGTTGATCGCCATGATTTAGATGTTGATTATTTTGGTTTAAACCATTTTGGCTGGTTTACCTCTGTTCGTGTAAAAGGGGAAGAAAAGCTGCCAGAGTTACGTGAACATATCGCCAAGTTTGGTCTTTTAACTGAAGATGCCGCACAAACTGATCCTCAGCATTCTGATCCTTCATGGGTAAAAACATGGCGTCATATTCAGCCGCTAATGGATGCGTTTCCAGAATATATTCCAAACCCGTATTTACAATATTATCTGATGCCAAATTATATTGTTGAGCATCAGGATCCTGATTACACTCGTGCAAATGAAGTAATGGATGGTCGTGAAAAGCGGCTATTTGAGGCGGCTCGCGAATATAAAGAAACGGGGATTTTACCTGATGCATTCCATGTTGGTGTTCATGGTGCCTTTATTGTCGATGTCGCTTGTTCTTTGGCGTTTGATTTACGCCAGCGCCATTTAGTGATTGTTGAAAACAAAGGGGCAATTGCGGATTTACCTTATGACGCAATGGTAGAAGTACCAGCTTATATTACTTCTCATGGCCCTGAACCTATTCGTATTGGTGATATTCCACGTTTTCACCGTACTTTGCTTGAGCAACAATTAGCCTCAGAACAATTGCTGGTGGAAGCAACACTAGAAGGGAGTTACGAAAAGGCGCTCGAAGCTTTTACGCTGAATAAAACGGTTCCTAGCGTGATTCATGCGAAGAAAATTTTGGATGATATGATTGAAGCAAATCAAGCGTATTGGCCTGAATTACGCAAAGCTTATGTAAAGGGTAAACGTGTTTGATCTCAAACCTTGCTGTTAAATGATAATTGAATAAAATGCTGTTCTATAATAGGAACAGCATTTTCCTTTGATGAGGATGATGTATCAATGAGGTAACAGTTATGTCAGCTCGATTATCATCTTTATTATCAAAAGCCACAGAATTAACTCGCGCAGAATATCGTATTCTTTCCTATCTTATTGATAATCCATCTCAAATAGGAAAATTAACTATTCGACAGCTAGCAGAAGTTAATTTTGTTTCAACAACAACGATTATGCGGCTGTGCCAAAAATTAGGTTTTTCGGGCTATAGCGAGCTGGTTTATTATTGTAAGCAGCTATTATCGACAACACCGATATCAAAAGTGCTTGTTACCGATGAGAGTACTATTGCTGAACCTCTTTTTGATCAGTTTTTAGCTAATTACCTGAAAACTTTTTCACTTATTCCCGATGAACGTAAAAAATATTTTGTTGATTTAATCAATGGTAAAAATTCTTTCTTTATTTATGGCACGGGTTTTTCGCATATTTTTTCAGAATACATTAGTAAGCGTTTACAGCTTATTGGTAAAGATGCGTTTCTTTCAGGGCTAAGCGATAGTAAGAATATTTTTATTAATAATGCTTCTCGCTATACGGTGTTTATTGCGATTTCTCGTAGTGGTGAAACGGCTCAAGTATTAGAAAAAGCCAAAATAGCCAAAAGTATTGGTATGAAAATAGTCGCATTTACTAGGGCGAGCGCTAATTCGTTAGCTGAAATTGCGGATATTCATTTTCCTATTTATGACGATGCAATTAGTTTTCAATGCGATACTATCGAGAGCTCTTCTTTTGAATCAAACCTAGTCTTAATGATTGATTTGTTACTAAGTCGAGCTCAACGATTTTAATTTACCATTACACTTGTTTTGCTATAACGTTATTTAAGGCTGATTTAAATGTACTGTTAAAGGTAAATCAGGATGCACATTTATTGAGTCAAATTGATGAGCAGGGTGAGATTCAACCGTTGGATAACGAGATAATAGAACGATAAAATCTTGGTAAGCCTGATTGTTATTATCATGTGTAAAAATAGGTGTGCCACTATGATTTAATTCATTATCAGCAATTAATAATATATCGAAATGTTGTGCATTATTATGTTCATAGAGAATGTTTTCATGACTAATTTCTTGCCAAGGCGTACCTATTTCCTCCGCGGGTGAATGAACACGTAAAGCACCTGAATTATCTTTAACATTATTCTTATTCATCATTACTATCATGGTGTGATCAACGCCATCTTTATGAACACCTTCAATAGAAAGTTCGCTTAAAGAATTGGGCTGAGCAATTAATCTTAAATGAAAAACAGTTGAAATTAATTTTGATGATAATGGATTGGTTAAACGACGAGGCGTAAAGGTATTACCTTCAATTAATAACATTTTGAGTTTTAATAATGCTTGATAGGCGCTATTGCTTTGCCAACGATCATCAATCGCTCTAAAGTGCCTCTGAGCGCCGCTGTCTTCCCGAATAAAACCATCTTCTTCAGTCAGAACAAATGGCTGATATTCTAAGCGAGAGATAGTCTTGATATCATTATCGAAAAGATAGCGCCCTGTGCGAGTATGACGGAATGACAGTGTAGGATCTTGTGCTAAATAGTCACCATAGTTTATTAGTTCATTGATATCTTTTTCTTCACCTCCTAAGTTTTTAATTAAATCAATAACAACGGCTTGAGGAATAAAAACATGTTTATTTTTCTTGTATTCTTCTTTTATTTCACGGATTTTATTTATAAGCAGGTCGTTCATAGATAATATGCTCCATTGATGGTTTATATTATTAATTATAATAAGTGGGGATAATTGAAAAAATATAATCAACTACAGTATAGAAAGAGATAAATAAGTTTCAAATGTATCAAAAAAGAGAGTGTAATAAATTAATTACACTCTCTTTACATGAAATAATGAGGTAGTACTTTAGAATTAAAGTACTTCTGGAATTGAAATACCTAAACGTTGCATCCGTGATAATAACGTTGTGCGTTTTAATCCTAATTTTAATGCTGCACCTCTAGCACCTGCTACAACGCCATTTGTTTCTCTTAATGCTTGAATAATCCGTTCTCGCTCTTCATCATCACTTTCCGGTGCATTGGTTTGCATACGTTTTTCAATTGATGATGGTTGAGTTAATACCTGTTTTAAACGCGAAGGCTTATTGATATGTAGCTCTTTTAATTGGAGATTTAATGTTGAACCTCTTGTTAAAATAACTGCACGTTCAATAATATTTTCCAGTTCACGCACATTACCTGGCCAAGGGTAATGCGTTAATTGCTCTAGTGCATTGGCAGGAATGCATTCAATATTCCTATCCATTCTACGAGCTATTTTTTGCGTGAAATATTTGGCTAATAATGGAATATCTTCTGGGCGCTCTCTTAGTGGTGGAATAATGATAGGAAAAACATTTAATCGATAATAAAGGTCTTCTCTAAAATCACCATCATCCGTTAACTCACATAAATCTTTATTAGTCGCAGCAATTAGACGTACATCAACAGGAATAACTTTATTACCGCCGAGTCTTTCTATTTCTCGCTCTTGTAATACACGTAATAATTTTGGTTGTAACTCTATTGGCATATCACCAATTTCATCAAGAAATAGGGTGCTGCGATCTGCCATTTCAAAGCGACCAATATGCGTGCTTGTTGCGCCTGTAAATGCGCCTTTATCATGACCAAAAAGATCACTTTCAAGTAATCCTGAGGGCACTGCGGCACAGTTCATTTTTATCATCGATTTATCTTTGCGTAGGCTTAATCGATGGATTGCTCGTGCAATAAGTTCTTTACCTGTTCCTGTTTCACCTAAAATAAGAACGGTACTATCACTTTTAGCCACTAATTCAATTTGTTCTAGCACATTATGCATGGCATCGCTTTGGTAAATAATCTCACTAAAGCAGGCGTTTTTATCTATTTGTTCATTGAGCCAAATATTTTCATTCTTTAAACTGTCTTTAAGATGCGTTATTTCTTCATATGCTGCGGCATTTTCAATAGCAATACCGATACGAGCTGCAATTTGTTGCAATAATTGGCAAGTATCTTCAGTAAAAACGCCTGCTATTTCATGAGCAAGAATTAATAGCCCGACAGGTTTATGATTAAAAGCCAGTGGCAATAACAAAGCCGTCTTCATGTCTTGTTTAACGAGACGTTTAATCAATACATCGTCTTGATCTTCATTATTAATATCGATTAAGACAGGTTTATTTTGATTAATAATTTCTTCTGCTTTGTTATTCGCGCTACTAAACTTTCTTTGTTGACGAATAACGGATTTTCCAGTCTGATAACGACTAGAATAAAGAATAACTTCATTACTATTTTGTGATGAAGTACGACTTAACATAAGACTAATATGGTTTAGTCCAAAAAAACGATGTATTTCTTTAGAGACTTCAGAAATAAGACCATCCATATCCAAATGAGCTAATACTGAATTAGTAATATCGACTAGGATACGATATTGATTACGCTCATTACGAAGGCTTTCCATAGTTTCAGCATTGTTACTGCTTAATTTCATGACACCACCGATTGCCCTAAAAAATTAGCTATATTGTAGTAGGTTTATAATAAAATTATATGAATGACTGAATCATTTTTGATCCAGTACGCTATTTTTGTGTTTGCGATCAATAGTGAAAATTTAAATTTATCAATTCGATATATAATTATTTATATAGCCAGTTATTATATCGTCAAAATTGTCGAGTAATTTGACGAAGTGACTAAATGATAATTAATAATCATTTTTATTTATGAATTATTTAATTGAAAAATAAGGAATAGTTAGTTCGTAAATATATTGGCATGAACAATGCTAGATTAAGTGCATAGATATCATAATTATTATTCTTAATTAGATAATTAAATACGTTTATCGCCATATATAACGACCATATAACAGATAGCAGGAGAATATGATGAACCGTTTCATCATTGCAGACCCTAAAAAATGCATTGGTTGCCACACTTGTGAAGTTGCTTGTGTTGTGTCGCATCAACAAGCTGAACAAGATAATTTAGCCATTGAGCAAATCACTGAGCAAAATTTTCAACCACGTATTCATGTTGTAAAAGGGTTCACTATTAGTACCGCCGTTGTTTGTCATCAATGTGAAGACGCCCCTTGTGCCAATGTTTGTCCTAATGGCGCGATTATTCATAATAAAGATTATTATTATGTGGATCAGGAAAAATGCATTGGTTGTAAAACCTGTGTGATTGCTTGTCCTTACGGTACTATGGAAGTGGTATCTCGCCCTGTAATGCGTAAATTAACTGCACTTAATACAATTGATTCCTTTAAAGCAGAAGCAAATAAATGTGATTTGTGTCATCACCGAGAAGAAGGTCCTGCATGCGTTGAGGTATGTCCTACTCATGCGTTAGTGTGTATCGATAGAGATGCGCTTGAAGATATGGTAAAAGAACGCCGTCGTCGTGCCGCTTTTGAAAGTGGTGCTGATTTATTGTTCTAAGATCAATAATAGGGCAACTATGTACTGATACTATAGTTGCTATTATTTATCTGGCATCAATAAGGTACTGACATGCATGAAATAACACTTTGCCAAAGCGCATTTGAAATTATCGATTCACAAGCAAAACAAAATAATGCGCAAAAGATAAAAAGTGTGTGGATGGAGATTAGCGCACTTTCATGTATTGAAGTGAGTGCGCTTGAATTCTGTTTTGATATTGTTTGCCGAGACACTCTCGCACAAGGATGCGAGCTTCATATCGACATCATTCCTGCTAAAGCATGGTGTTGGGATTGTCATCAGGTTGTTACTGTCTCTGAATTTAACGCAGGGTGTCCTTCTTGTGGCAGCCAAAATTTGCGTGTTGAAAATGATGATGCAATGCGTATTAAGCAAATAGAGATCGAATAGGGGTTGTTATGTGTCTTGGTATTCCGGGTCAAGTTGTGGAAGTAGGAAAAACAATCACTGACAACGCAATGGTCGATGTTTGTGGCGTTAAACGAGAAGTCAATATTGCTCTAGTTTGTGAGGGCGAGCCGTCGTCCATGATTGGAAAATGGGTGTTAGTGCATGTAGGCTTTGCTATGAGTATCGTCAATGAAGAAGAAGCTAAAGAAACACTTGATGCGTTGATGGCAATGGGGGAAGTTGAAGACGATGTTTCTGCTTTTCTTTATGGTGAAGAGGGCGCGCCTAAACAAGTTTGAATAAATTTCAAGCTATTGCATGCTTTATTACTTTTTCTTATAATTCAATCTCATTTCTCTGAAGCTGGGACGACCCAGCTTTCTGTTGTTTATTCAGGGGACGACCCCAAATATATATAAAAGGGGTAATTTATGTCCTGGGCAATTCTATTTGTTGCTGGTTTACTTGAGATAGTTTGGGCTGTTGGCTTGAAATACACTCATGGATTTACGCGACTAACACCAAGCATTATTACGATAACGGCCATGATTGTGAGTATGGGAATGCTATCTTATGCGATGAAAGGCTTACCTGCGGGCACGGCTTATGCGATTTGGACTGGTATAGGGGCTGTTGGTACTGCGATTTTTGGTATTTTGGTCTTTGGTGAATCTGCCAATATTTATCGTTTGCTGAGTTTAGCGATGATAATTTTTGGTATTATTGGTTTGAAATTAGCCAGTTAATTATAGCGAATATATTTATAAAAAAAGCCACTCATTCGAGTGGCTTTTTAGTTTATTATCAATCACTTATCAATTACAGTGTGAAGACACCGATAATTGCGATAACGCTGATAATTGCTGCACCACCATAGAATACCCATTTGCTTGCAGGGACATGCACTTTAAAATCGTGCAGTGTATGGTGAATACGGTGCAGTGCACACCAGACCGGTAAAATTATCATCAGCAGTAAGAAAATACGGCCAATAAAACTTTGGCTAAATGCCATGATACGGTCATAAGTAAATGCTTCTGGCGCAATACCCATTGGAATTAAAATGGCAAGCAGGATAATAACGGCAGGAGAGACAATTGCACTCCACATACCACCTGCACCAAATAATCCCCAGAAAATAGGTTCATCAGAGCGCTTAGGAAGTTGATTCTGATTCATTACTTTCCTCCTGGGTTAAATCAGCGCTACTGCCAGAATAACGGCAGTAACAACGATAGTGAGACCCCATAAACCACGAACGATAGGTTCTTGTGGCATTTTTTCATCTTTTACTACGATGACAACGGCTTTAGGCGCAAGTTTAAACCAAGTCGCCGTGTGGAAAAGCGTTGCTACTAAGGTCACTATATTAATAATAAAGACGATTGGGTTACTCAGGAATGTAACAAATCCTGCCCAACTTTCAGGTCCATTTTTCAGTGCAAATACACCGAACAGTACAACCAGACTGAACCAAAGTTGTGGAAGACAAGTACCTTCACGGGTGATATAGAAACGATAGAATCCCAGTTTCGTCCACCAGCTTGGCTGCATACCACGAACATAAGGCTTACGTTTTGTTGTCATGTCTTGTTTCCTCCTTAACGTGGTTTCAGCATTGCAATGACAAAGTCTTGCGCACTGGCTGCTTTACCCTGCTGAATAGCAGCAGCAGGATCCACATGTTTTGGACAGACTTCAGAACAGTAGCCAACAAAGGTACAAGACCAGACACCGTTCTCACCATTTAACTGAGGCATACGTTCTTTTGCCCCATGGTCGCGACTATCTGTATTGTAACGTTGTGCCAAAGTAATCGCTGCTGGGCCAATAAACTCAGGGTTTAAACCAAACTGAGGACAGGCTGCATAGCAAAGGCCGCAGTTAATACAACCAGAGAACTGGTGGTATTTTGCCATTTGCGCAGGTGTCTGTTTATTAGGACCTTCTGAAGGCTTACGATCATTACCTAAAATGTAAGGTTTGATCGCTTCTAAGCTCTCAATAAAGTGAGTCATATCAACAACAAGGTCACGTTCCACTGGGAAGTTACCAAGTGCTTCAATTCTTACACCATCTGGGTATTCACGAACGAACGTTTTACACGCCAGTTTAGGTACCTTGTTGACCATCATGCCGCAAGAGCCACAAATCGCCATACGGCAAGACCAACGGTAAGAAAGATCAGGCGCTAAATTATCTTTAATATAACCCAATGCATCCAGTAATGAGGTTTGCTCATCATAAGGTACATCATAAGTGACGAAATATGGCGCATTGTCAACTTCTGGGTTATAGCGCATGACTTCCATTTTAATGTGCTTCATGTCATCAGCCATTCGCTTTCTCCTTATTCTGCTTGTCTTGTGCAGTAGCTTCACCACCATACACACGTTTCGCAGGGGCGGATTTAGTGATCTTCACATCGCTATATTCTAAACGAGGCGCACCTTCTGGGTTATAGAAAGCCAGAGTGTGTTTTAGGAAGTTCACATCATCACGCTCGGTACAACCTTCGTCTAAACGTTGGTGTGCACCACGGGATTCTTTACGATTGATTGCTGAGTGAGCCATACATTCAGCGACATCTAAACCAAAGCCAAGCTCGATTTTGTAAAGTAAATCAGTATTAAAGACGCTACTGGTGTCTTTAATTTCAACATGTTTGAAACGTTCTTTTAATTCAGCCAGTTTATCAACGGTTTTTTGCATCAATTCTGGTGTACGGTAAATACCGCAACCTTCTTCCATTGACTCACCCATTTCATCGCGAATTTGTGACCAGCTTTCAGTCCCTTTTTGGTTCATCAGCTTTTTAAGGTTTTCTTCGATGTCACGAGTTTGTGCATCAAGTGCTGATGCATTTGCTGGTGTTGCTTCTTGAGCACAACGTACGGCTTCTTCACCCGCAAGGCGACCAAATACAACCAGTTCAGCCAGTGAGTTAGAACCTAAACGGTTAGCACCGTGTAAGCCAACAGATGAACATTCACCTACTGCAAACAGGCCTTTAATACGCGTTTCTGTACGTTGGTTGGTTTCGATACCACCCATAGTGTAGTGCGCAGTAGGACGAACAGGGATTGGTTCGTTAACTGGATCAACACCGACATAAGCTTTTGCTAGCTCACAGATAAATGGCAGACGCTCGTGCAGTTTTTTCGCACCTAAATGACGTAAGTCCAAATGAACAACATCACCACGGTGAGTTTTAATGGTACGGCCTGCGCGCCACTCATGCCAGAATGCTTGAGAAACTTTATCGCGTGGACCTAATTCCATATATTTGTTTTCTGGTTTACCTAATGGTGTTTCTGGGCCTAGGCCGTAGTCTTGCAGATAGCGATAGCCATCTTTATTAACCAGAATACCACCTTCACCACGACAACCTTCGGTCATCAGGATACCAGAGCCAGGTAAGCCTGTTGGGTGATATTGAACGAATTCCATATCACGCAGTGGAACGCCATGACGTAAAGCAATCCCCATACCATCACCCGTTACAATACCGCCATTGGTATTGAAACGATAAACACGTCCTGCACCACCCGTTGCCATAATGATTGAATTAGCACGAATTTGAACTTTCGTACCTTCCATCATATTAATAGCAACAACGCCGCGTGCATGACCTTCATCGACGAGAATATCGAGAACAAAGTGTTCATCAAAACGTTGAATTTGTGGATATTTTAAAGACGTTTGGAAGAGAGTGTGTAGCATGTGGAAGCCGGTTTTATCGGCTGCGAACCAAGTCCGTTCGATTTTCATCCCACCAAAACGTCGGACGTTAACTGACCCGTCTTCTTTACGGCTCCAAGGACAGCCCCAGAGTTCTAGTTGAGTCATCTCTGTTGGACAATGCTCAACGAAGTAATCAACGACATCCTGTTCACACAACCAGTCACCGCCAGAAACGGTATCATTGAAGTGGAAGTCATAGGAGTCGTGAGCCTGAGTCACTGCTGCTGATCCGCCTTCTGCAGCCACGGTATGGCTACGCATTGGGTATACTTTTGAGATCAGAGCAATTTTCAGTTGAGGATTCGCTTCCGCTGCAGCTATTGCTGCTCGTAAGCCTGCGCCCCCGGCTCCGATTATCGCTATATCGGCATTAAAGGTTTGCACTGCGCTTCTCCATTGTTCAAGTGAAAATTGGAATAATTGTCTAGAATTCAATTCACTGACATTATTAATTAGTAATGCTATTTTTTTAAGCTATCCGTAACTAAATTGTTTCACTGCCTTGTGACTACGCTTGATAACATCTTTATTATCATTGACTGTAATTTTAGTATAACGAAATGTTGGGCACCGAAATTTGATATGAATGATGGTTTTCCCGTATTTCGCAAAAAAAGTGTGATCCACACCAAGAATTCTGGGTTTAGATAATAAGACGCCAGATAAACTTGAAGATAAAATAAAATATATTTTTCTAAAATGAAAAAATTAATTGTAATGAAAAATCTGTTTTTAAAGTATAGATAAGTTTAATTGTAATTGACAATGTTTTTTTGTTATCAATTGATTTTAAAGAAGAAATATTTTTACTTAATTGATGCTTAATATAATAAAATAAAAAATTAGGCTTAAAGTTAAAATAAATTTTTACTATTTATCTAAAACAAATCGATTTGTCTTGTTAATTGTTAATAAAATATTAATAATATTTCTTAATTTTTATAGTACTAATCCAAATGTGTCATTTTAAATATTAAATTAAGTTTAAAGCCGAGAGAAAAACATCTATTTAAATATAAGAATAGTGTTAGTTTTTTGTTGCCTGTAATTGAGAAAAAGAATTATTACAATTTACTTCGGCCATAAAGAATATAATAAATGGGTAGATAATTGAGCATCTAAACGCGCTATTTTTGCTAAATTTATCGAGTAGCCCTACGAAAAAGTAGATGTTTTGTAGAGTTACATTTATTTATCTTATGTGTTGCTGCGTATTTGCTTCTTTAGTTTATGACCTGTTATAAAAGATCAGTAACCCCATTTGGGGGAGAAATTTGTCTGTTGGATCAGATGCGAGTAAACTGCTCGCTTCATTTTCTTTTGGAGTTTTCTGTTCATGAGTGAAATAGCGGATTGGCAGCCAAGCGCCTCAATCGCCAATTTACTGAAAAAGGCAAAAATAGTCAGTAATATCAGGCGTTTTTTTGCTGATCGTGGTGTGTTAGAAGTTGAAACACCAATGATGAGTCAGGCTACCGTTACCGATATTCATCTTTTCCCCTTTGAAACTACCTTTGTCGGCCCCGGTGCATCTCAGGGATTAAAGCTTTATTTGATGACAAGCCCTGAATATCATATGAAACGTTTGCTTGCTGCAAATAGTGGTCCTATTTATCAAATGGGGCGTTGCTTCCGTAACGAGGAAGCCGGTAGATATCACAATCCGGAATTTACGATGCTAGAGTGGTATCGTCCTTGTTTTGATATGTACCGGTTAATAAATGAAGTTGATGATTTGTTACAGGAAGTATTAGATTGCGAGGCCTCTGAATCGCTTTCTTATCAACAAGCTTTTTTACGTTATCTTGATATCGACCCATTATCTGCAGATAAAGAAAAACTACGTGAAGTGGCGGCAAAATTAGATTTATCAAATATTGCCGATACAGAAGAAGATAAAGATACGTTACTTCAACTTCTCTTTGTTTCTGGGGTTGAGCCTCATATTGGCCTTGAGAAACCGACTTTTATTTATCATTTTCCTGCATCGCAAGCTTCATTAGCTGAAATCAGCTCTGAAGATCATCGAGTTGCAGAGCGTTTTGAGGTCTATTTTAAAGGTGTCGAACTTGCGAATGGGTTCCGTGAACTGACAGACGCACAAGAACAGCGCCATCGTTTTGAGCGTGATAATCGTAAGCGTGTTGCAATGGGGCTACCTGAGCAGCCTATCGATGAACGTTTTTTAGCTGCTCTTGAAGCAGGTCTGCCAGAATGTTCTGGTGTTGCGTTGGGAGTAGATCGCTTAATTATGTTGGCGTTAGGTGTGGAGCACATAAGTGATATCATTGCTTTTCCGGTCTATCGCGCATAAAGTGAATCGAGCTATTTTATGAACGGCTAACCCAGAGAATAAGTTTGTTCTCTGGGTATTACATAATAAATCATTGGCAATATAATATTTATTTTTTCTTTTTTTTAGCTTCAAGCTCTTGTGCTTTTTTTTTAATTTGAGAAAACTTATTCCCAGTAACCTCTTTTATATATTTAAAATTAACAAACCAAAAAATTAAGCTAGAGAATAAAATTACCCACCAAACAAGTAATAATTTTATTGATGAATTAACACCAAGCACTAAATGTAAACTAATTAAAATTATTAGACTAATAAAAATAGAGCTAAATAACGCACCGGTTACTTGCATCGTATATTTTTTTAATGGTGTTATGCTCATTAGTGGCAAAATAATAAAAAGTGAAAAAAGAACACCAAAAGTCGCAAACATAATAATGCTTACGGCTGCGTCAAAACTGAGGATCCAGTCAGTTAAACCGAAAAGTGAAAAGGGGATGGTTAACATTAGTCTATCTCCCTATTAGGGTAAAATAGCGGAATATCTTGAAACTTAAAAACAAAGGCAAACAATAGATTAGGAAATACATGTATTTCAGTATTATAGAGAGTGGCTGATTGATTAAAAAATTCACGCCGATCTGCAATACAATCTTCTAATGCTTTTGCTTGGTGCTGTAATGTCATTAAGGTTTTACCACTCATTAACTCAGGATAACGTTCTGCAATTAATATCGACTGTTTTAGTTGTGGGAAAAGTGTATTAGCAGAATCAATTTTTGTATTTAACGATGTCGCATTAATATAGTTGTTTCGACTTATAGCCAGTGATTCAAAAATACTTTTTTCATGTTCCATTGCTTTTTGTGCAATAACAGTCAGCATTGGTAAGAGATCAACTTGTTTCTTTAGTAGAACATCGATATTTGCAAATGCCTTATAGCAATTGTTTTTTAGCATCACCATATTATTATAAATAGTCACTAACTGACGGATTAAAAAATAAACCAGTGTGAGTATAAATATAATAAAAATAAACCATTCCATAGTGTTAGTTACCTAAAATGAGATATTGTTAAAATAGAAGGTTAACAAGCCATCTTTATAATCTATTGGGGTGATGATAATAGTGGCAATAACCAGTAGCGCGATAACAACGGTTATTGCTAAATTGCGACGGAAAGGGCGCGTGTTATTCCAACGAGTAACATAGTCTGACGGAGATAAACCTAACAGGTAATGAGGTGGTTTGCGGGTGATAACAACCTTACCATTAATAGATTCAGCATTGCCTATTAGAAGATAATCAGTGTTAGGTTCAATCAAATATTCTTTATAGCGTTTATTTCCTGCTTCAAAATCTTTATGCGGTTCGATACCTAAATGAATAAAAGGGTTATCAGCGGCTAAAACCTCAATAGAGCCGGTATCGTCGGTCATCGTAAAGTTATTTATTTTATTCTCGTTATGGGTTTGGTGGTAACTTTTTTTACCTTCTTTATCTTTAGAAACATTATATTCATAATAAAAATACCCATAGCACGCTTTGTTGCCTAAACAGCTTTTTAGCGTTTCACCTGCGGTAATTTTTCCTTCGATTTCAACCAATCCAATAGCAACAGAACGAATTTTTGATGTAGCGAGAATTTTTTGAAATCGTAGAAAGCGCTTTTCAGGTGTTCTTTTCATAAATTGGTAAACGAACATTAAAACGAAACTTAAAAAGAACAATCGTTGATCAATAAAAAAGCCGAAGGTTAAACACAGTAGTAATAAACTAATAAATACTGTGTTGATAAGCGCTGTAAATTTAGACTCGCCATCATTTTGTAATTGGTGATAGTTTTTAACCGCTTTTTCGCCAATATTAGTGATATGAAGTGAGATAACATGGGCAAAAAGTAAAATAACAGCAAATGCAATATAGGAAATAATATGAATGCTGGAAGAACTTCCAATAGGATAAAAATTATTATCTCGAGAAAAGAAGATATAGTTTCCAGCCATAAACGCGATTCCCAAGAACGGAATAATACTCAGGCTGCCTTTCTTTTTTTTGGTACTTCTTGAGCGTAAAAAATAAATTAATGCGCCCACAGCACAACCAATAAAAAAATAGCTGTTCACAATCATCTATCCTTAATGATGTTATTTAAACTTAATGCCTTCAAATTTCATTTCTTCTTTGGGGATTTCAAGTAATTGCATTGGCTCAAAGTGAAAGAAATTAGCAATAATGCTGTCAGGAAAGAGCTCTATTGCAGTATTGTAATTGGTCGTGGCATCATTAAAGCCTTCTCGACGTTGAGCAATTTTATTTTCTACTTCACTTAGTGCGATTTGAATTTGTGTTAATTGCTCACCCGAAATTAGTGTTGGATAATTTTCAGCTATCGCAATAATACTACGTAATGCATTATCCATTTCATTGGATGCACTCACTTTTTCATTAATATTTTTGGCTCGGAAATAGTTTTGTCGCGCATCACTTAATGAAAGAAATAATCCTTTTTCATGTTCCATTGCTTTTTCAGCAACAGTGATCAATTGTGGAATTTGGTCTACTCGTTGTTTGAGTATTACATCAATATTGGCAAATTGATTATTTACTTGATTACGCATCGTAATAAGACGGTTATAAATTGAGATACCCCAGCCAATAATAATGATTGCCAGAATAACCAATACAATTAAGGTTATTGTCATCGTGATCCCTTTCCTTTATAGAAAATAAATAAAATAGTAACGATAGCGTAGTGAGAATGGCACTCGCGGGTTAATGGTAAAACATCATTATTTTTATTTTGAACAATAATAGAGGATAAATTAGACAAAAATAAAGCAATATACAATCAGAATGGGCGCAAAGATCCTACTCTTTCTAGGATACTCGTCATACTTCAAGTTGCAGCGTTGTTGACTACATTCATTCGTACTAGTCACATACTTATGTATGCTCCTAGCATCTCATTCATTTGTCGCCTAGCTGCACCTTGAATTATTTAGAGTATCTACTGGCTATATTCTAATAGCGGTATCTTGAATTATGTAGAGTATCGACTTGTTAGACTTCAAGTTGCAGCGTTGTTGACTACATTCATTCGTACTAGTCACATACTTATGTATGCTCCTAGCATCTCATTCATTTGTCGCCTAGCTGCACCTTGAATTATTTAGAGTATCTACTGGCTATATTCTAATAGCGGTATCTTGAATTATGTAGAGTATCGACTTGTTAGACTTCAAGTTGCAGCGTTGTTGACTACATTCATTCGTACTAGTCACATACTTATGTATGCTCCTAGCATCTCATTCATTTGTCGCCTAGCTGTACCTTGAATTATTTAGAGTATCTACTGGCTATATTCTAATAGCGGTATCTTGAATTATGTAGAGTATCGACTTGTTAGACTTCAAGTTGCAGCGTTGTTGACTACATTCATTCGTACTAGTCACATACTTATGTATGCTCCTAGCATCTCATTCATTTGTCGCCTAGCTGCACCTTGAATTATTTAGATTGTAAATAAAACTCGATGAGTTATTTAGCTTGTTTTTGTAAGAACTTCACACCTAAATCAGGGAAATCAGTAAATACACCTTCTGCTCCCGCTTGGTTATAGATGATGTCATAAAGCTGATCACCATCTTTGGCATATTTAGGGAGTTTATCGATACGAACAGTGAATGGATGAATCGTTAATTGATTAGCATGAGCATCCGCCGCCATACCGGTTAAGGTGATTTTATCTGGCGTTGAGCTGTCTTCGACTAACATATGATAATCAGGGCCAATACCATCAGCGTATTTTGCGACTTCTTTCATTGCACCGGGTTTAAACATCCACTCATAGCTGTAGTTAGTCCATGTGCCATCAGGTTGTTTCTCGTAGGTTTCGTTCCAATCAGTATAGGCAATAAGTTGAACAAGTTTTAAGTCCATACCCATTTTAGGCATTAACTCTGTTTTGATACGTTTTAAATCGTTCGCATCAAAAGATTGTAAATAGACATTATCGCTCTTTTGGGTATAGCCATACTCTTTAAGCACTTCGAGTACTTTTGTGGTGATATCTTTTCCTTCTTGCTCATGGAACCACGGCGCTTTAATTTCAGGGTAAATACCAATATCTTGGCCGGTAGATTTGTTTAGGCCTTGAATAAACTCAATTTCTTCTTGGAAGGTGTGTACGCGGAAATCGGATTTCCCCATAGGGAAACGATTTGGATAACTTTGGACTTTTTTACCGTCAACAATGTCGAAGCCTTCAGTAAATTTAAGCCCTTTAATCTCTTCAAGTGTAAAGTCGATAGCATAATAGCGACCATCTTTTCTTGCGCGATCAGGGTAACGTTCAGCAACATCAGTAACACGGTCTAGATAGTGATCATGTAAGACGACCAGTTCGTTATCTTTTGTCATGACTAAATCTTGTTCGAGATAGTCAGCACCTTGAGCATAGGCTAACGCTTTAGCGGGTAGTGTATGCTCAGGTAAATAACCACTCGCACCACGGTGAGCGATAACCACTTTATCACTTGCTGCTTGTGCGATAGCACTTAAAGATAGAGTTAAAAGAATGCCTGCAACTACGGGTTTTAAATATGTACTCATAAAGCTGCTCCATTTTAATTCTAGGTACAGTGAGGTTATGTACAGTTGATAATAAAAAAGCCACACCTGACAGCAGATGTGGCTTAGTTTTAACGATGAGATTTATTGAATGTCATCATTGTCATTTGTGATTATTCGTACTTCTGAAGCATTTCGCGTTTGTGTTTGGTTTCTGTAACCATCACGACAAGTAATAACACGACAGACAGTGCGCTACCGCCGATCATGACCATAAAGCCGCCATCCCAGCCGAAGTAGTCAACGGTGTAACCTACGACAGCACTTGCCGCAACAGAACCACCTAAGTAGCCAAATAGCCCCGTAAAGCCTGCTGCTGTACCTGCTGCTTTCTTCGGTGCTAGCTCAAGAGCATGCAAGCCGATTAACATAACAGGGCCGTAGATTAAGAAACCGATAATCAACATACATGCCATATCAATATTTGGGTTACCCGCTGGGTTCATCCAGAATACGATAGTGGCGATAGTAACTAAGGTCATGAAGAATACACCCGTCGCACCACGGTTGCCTCGGAACACTTTATCTGACATCCAACCACACAGTAATGTGCCCGGAATACCCGCGTATTCGTATAAGAAGTAAGCCCATGATGATTTATCCATTGCGAAGTGTTTTACTTCACGCAGATAAGTTGGTGACCAGTCAAGAACACCGTAACGCAGTAAGTAAACGAACACGTTAGCGATAGCAATCATCCACAGTAGTTTGTTAGGGAAAACATACTTCATGAAGATTTCTTTTGCAGTCAGTTCTTGTTCGTCAGTTTCTTTATAATCTGGTGGGTAGTCGTTTTTATATTCTTCGATAGACGGTAAGCCACAAGATTGCGGGGTATCGCGCATTAATGCGAATGCAATCATTGCCACTAAAATAGCGGCTATAGCTGGCATATATAATGCCGCTTTCCAGTCGTTAAACCATGCCATACCTAATAAGAATAGTAATGGAGGTAAACCACCGCCGACATTATGCGCACAGTTCCAGATAGAAACGATACCGCCACGCTCTTTCTGTGACCACCAGTGAACCATGGTACGTCCACAAGGAGGCCAACCCATACCTTGGAACCAACCACAAAGGAACAACAGAACGAACATAACCATAATGCTCGAAGTTGCCCACGGCACGAAGCCCATAAATAGCATGACTAATGATGCTAAAATAAGACCTGCGGGTAAGAAGTAACGAGGGTTAGCTCGGTCAGAAAACGACCCCATAATAAATTTGGAGAAGCCATAAGCAATGGAGATACCTGATAAAGCGAAACCTAGATCTCCTTTAGAGAATCCTTGTTCTACAAGGTAAGGCATTGCTAATGCAAAGTTTTTTCTTACTAAGTAATAAGCAGCGTAACCAAAGAAAATCCCCATAAAGATCTGCCAACGCAAACGACGATAGACAGGATCTATCTGCTCTTTTGGCAAACGCGCAGTATGTGGCGCAGGTCTAAACAGACTTAACATATTAGCCTCCGATGGCTTTATTTTAATATGTTGACATTAAATAATGACAAAACGAACAGTGAAGTTATCAAAAAATTTTCTTTAACGAACTTAATAGTAAACTTATACAATCAAATTTACTGTGAGGTATTGCTCAGTTGTCGAAAAAATTTTCAAGATGGATGATTTTGAGTGATATGTTAACTTTATGAAATAGATTTTGTTAAATTATTTGTGATTAGTATCACACTTGTGGTTTTAATTTTTCCCTCATGAGCGTTTCTCTTTCGTTTTTGCTCATTATCAAACATTAACCACATTTTTTGTGTATCTTATACACTATAATTAACGTTAAAGAATAATTAGCGTTTGCTGAATGCAATGTGAGAGGGCATCTTTATGATGAGCGGTTCACCAGTAACAGAAACTGATGTCATTATTATAGGTGGTGGCGCTACAGGCGCAGGCATGGCAAGAGACTGTGCTCGCCGTGGATTGCGCTGTATCCTACTGGAAAGACACGATATCGCAACCGGTGCAACCGGTCGAAACCACGGGTTGTTACACAGCGGAGCGCGTTATGCTGTGACTGATCCTGAATCTGCGCGAGAGTGCATAGAAGAAAACATGATTCTAAAACGGGTTGCTCGTCACTGCGTTGAAAAAACGGATGGCCTGTTTATCACCTTACCTGAAGATTCATTAGAATTTCAGCAAACCTTTATTCAATCTTGCCAAGCGGCAGGAATTGATGCTCAAGCGATTTCACCCGAAGAAGCTATTCGTTTAGAGCCATCAGTAAACCCTAACTTGATTGGCGCGGTTCGTGTTCCTGATGGCACTGTGGATCCATTTCGTTTAACGGCCGCTAATATGCTTGATGCCCGTGAACACGGCGCTAAAGTACTGACTTATCATGAAGTCATGGGGCTGATTCGTGAAGGTGATCGAGTTAAAGGTGTACGCGTTTACGATCATCAAGCAAAAAATATGTATGAAATCCGTGCTCAAATAGTCGCTAATGCTGGCGGGATTTGGGGACAAAAAATCGCAGAATACGGTGATTTAAAAGTGCGCATGTTTCCTGCAAAAGGGGCGCTGTTAATTTTAGGTCATCGTATCAACAATATGGTGATCAACCGTTGTCGTAAGCCTGCTGATGCCGATATTTTAGTACCTGGTGATACGATTTCATTAATCGGTACAACATCAACCCGTGTGCCTTATGATCAAATCGACAATATGTATGTGACGCCAGAAGAAGTCGATATTTTGATCCGCGAAGGTTCAATGTTAGCACCTAAATTAGCGCAAACGCGTATTTTACGAGCTTACGCGGGTGTTCGACCTTTAGTGGCGAGCGATGATGATCCATCTGGTCGTAATGTTAGTCGCGGTATTGTATTACTTGACCACGCTAAGCGTGATGGTTTAGAAGGGTTTATCACTATTACAGGTGGTAAATTAATGACTTACCGCTTAATGGCTGAATGGGCAACAGATAAAATCTGTGAGAAGTTAAACATTTCAGCAAAATGTACTACTGCTGAAGAAGCATTGCCGGGTTCTCGCCAATCCGCAGAACAAGCGTTGCGTAGTGTGGTTTCGTTACCTGCACCTATTCGCGGCTCAGCGGTATATCGTCACGGTGATTTAGCTAACAAATTACTTAGTAGCGAACGTATTGATAAAAGCTTGGTTTGTGAATGTGAAGCGGTCACCGCAGGTGAAGTACGTTATGCTGTTAATTCTTTAACCGTCAATAATTTACTTGATCTTCGTCGTCGTACCCGTGTGGGGATGGGAACCTGCCAAGGTGAACTTTGTGCTTGCCGTGCTGCGGGATTACTTAATCGTTTACAAGTCACTACCCCTCATCAATCAGAACAACAACTGGCACATTTCTTAAATGAGCGCTGGAAAGGCATTCGACCAATTGCTTGGGGAAATGCATTGCGTGAAAGTGAATTTACTAGTTGGGTATATCAAGGATTATGCGGTTTAGATGCCGATATGATTGAAAGTACAGTGTCAGCGGAGGCAGATGATGAAATTTGATGTAGTGATTATAGGAAGTGGACTTGCTGGGCTAACTGCGGGCATTCGTCTTGCTGAGGCAGGTAAATCTTGCGCCATTATTAGTAATGGACAAAGTGCGCTGCATTTCTCATCTGGTTCACTTGATTTATTAACTCATCTTCCTGATGGTACCGAAGTCACACAACCGAAAAAAGCATTAGCAGCGCTTGCGCAATTAGCACCAAAACACCCTTATAGTCGTATGGGTGAATCCAATGTTGTGACCTTTATTGAACAAGCTCAAGCATTATTATCTAGCACTCATGGCCTTGCTTACCAAGGTAATGGTGATGAAAACCATTATCGCATTACGCCAGTAGGGCGCTCAAGAATGAGCTGGTTAAGTCCAGCCCGTGTACCGACACATGGTGTTACTCAGCCACTAGCATGGAAAAAAGTTGCTGTTGTTGGTATTGAAGGTTTTTTAGATTTCCAACCACAATTCGCTAGCAGCACGTTAAATGAGCAAGGTATTGAAGCTATCCCTTATCATATTCATTTGCCGTTATTAGACACGTTACGCGATAACCCAAGTGAATTTAGAGCAGTTAATATTGCGCGTTATTTAGATAAACCTGAAAATACAAAACTCTTGGCACAAGAGCTAATTAAGCAGATTGATGAGCACGTTGAAGCCATTATTTTACCAGCGTGTATTGGACTAGATGCTGAAGAACCCGTAAATTTATTACAAGAACTAGTCGGTAAACCTATTAGCTTATTACCCACACTGCCACCTTCACTATTAGGTATTCGCTTACATCAAGCGTTAAAACTGCGTTTTCAAAAAGCAGGTGGCTTAATTATGCCGGGTGATCGCGCACAAGAAGTGGATTTAGTCGGCAACAAAGTTGTGGGAATTCATACTCGTAACCACACCGATATTCCTATCCGTAGTGATCATATTGTGTTGGCGACAGGTAGTTTCTTTAATAATGGTTTGATCGCGGAATTTGACCGTGTTTATGAGCCATTAATGGAACTGGATATGCTAGAAACATTACCTCGTAATGAATGGACGCAGGTTAATGTTTTTGCAAAACAACCTTATATGCGATTTGGTGTTGATACTGACAGTCAATTAAGACCGATAAAATATGGTGAAGTTCTCGATAATGTCTATGCTGTTGGTGCAGTGTTAGGTGGGTTTGATCCATTAAATGAAGGTTGTGGTGCCGGTGTTTCGATGATTAGCGCGCTGTATGCAGCACAACAAATTTTACAGCA
The DNA here is from genome assembly GCF_004116975.1 of Proteus hauseri. Taxonomy (NCBI): domain Bacteria; kingdom Pseudomonadati; phylum Pseudomonadota; class Gammaproteobacteria; order Enterobacterales; family Morganellaceae; genus Proteus; species Proteus hauseri. The sequence goes on from NZ_CP026364.1 coordinate 2,045,825, forward strand.
GGATAAGACAGAACAGACCACATCTACGGTTGTGGAGGCAGCACTATGAGTTTACACGATACCAGTTTCGAAAGTTGCATCAAATGTACGGTTTGCACCACGTATTGCCCGGTTGCAAAAGTTAATCCACTTTATCCAGGCCCAAAACAAGCAGGCCCAGATGGTGAGCGTTTACGCTTAAAAGATCCAATGCTTTATGATGAAGCATTAAAATATTGTACCAATTGTAAACGTTGTGAAGTGGCGTGTCCTTCTGATGTGAAAATTGGCGATATCATTTCACGTGCGAAGCTGAACTATAATCCTAAAACGCCTAAGCTGCGTGATGCTATTTTAAGTCACACTGATTTAATGGGGACACTTTCAACGCCATTAGCGCCGATAGTTAATACCATTACAGGGCTAAAACCCGTTCGCCATATCTTGGATAAGGCACTTAAAATAGACCATCGTCGTGAATTACCAAAATATTCATTTGGTACATTCAGAACATGGATGAAAAAACAAGCGAAAGAACAAGAACGCTTTAAAGAACAAGTCGCCTTTTTTCATGGTTGTTACGCAAATTACAACCACCCTCAATTAGGGAAAGACTTGGTTAAAGTGTTTAATAAAATGGAGATTGGGGTTCAGTTATTAAAACGCGAAAAATGTTGTGGTGTTGCGTTAATCGCTAATGGTTTTGTTAAACAAGCGAAAAAACAAGCAACAGTAAATTTAGAGTCATTAACTGAGAAAATTGTTGAAAACAATATTCCGGTTGTCGCTACTTCTTCAACTTGTACATTTACTATTCGTGATGAATATGAGCATATCCTTGATATTGATACCTCAAAGGTACGCGAAAATATTGAGCTGGCAACGCGTTACATTTATCGCTTATTAGAACAAGGTCGTGAGTTACCGTTAAAAAACACGCCGTTAAAAGTGGTCTATCATACGCCTTGTCATATGGAGAAAATGGGTTGGACAGCCTATTCCATTGATTTAATCAAACGTATTCCGGGTGTTGAAGTCATTGTATTAGATTCTCAATGCTGTGGTATCGCAGGAACCTATGGTTTTAAATCTGAAAATTACGATGTCGCTCAAGGTATTGGTGCGGGGTTATTTCGTCAAATCGAAGAGAGTGGTTGTGATTTAGTTATAACAGACTGCGAAACTTGTAAATGGCAAATTGAGATGTCTACTACCAAGAAATGTGAGCACCCGATTAGTTTACTAGCAAGAGCACTATAAAGAACGCCGATTATATAATAATAAAGTTGTTGATTACGAAGGTAACAAGCTACTGGGAATAAAAGAGGATCTTTTATTCCCTTTTTTATTATTTTAATAAATAGACTTATGAATAATATATTGAGATAGAATTATTGCTAGTAAATAAAAAATGTTGTTATTAATTATTAAATTAACAGCTAGCTACTTTTAATAACTAGCTATTTTAATAGTCAGTTATTTTAATGAGAAATATAACTATTCTGATATAGCCACATATTCTGTATTTTTTTGAGTGTAATATTTTGCCCATTGGTAAGTGTAAGTGCTGATTTTCCAGCGCCATTAATAATAGGAATATCTAATGCGTTGGCTAATAAGGTGGTGTTCGATAATGGGTTTCCGTGGCTTAATAAAATACCTTTAATTCGATTGGGTTCTAATGTCATTAATGTTGATGGGTGGAGTTGTTTAGTGACTAAAATTACATTTGGATACGGGGGCTGAGCTAAAGGCGGTGGGGACGAGGTTAAATAGCGTAACATGCGGGAGAGAATATCATCTAAATCACTTTCACGCGCACGCATATTATCATCATCCATTTGTGCGTAAGTATCTATTAAATCGATGAAAGTTTGTTGTAATGCAAACTCGGCGTTACAGTGGTATTTGTTGATCATGCTGCAAACGGTGAGCTGTAACTCTGTATTTTCAAGTAAAAAACGATGGCTCGAAAAAATATGTGTGTATTGATCACCTAATTTTCTATGTACCTCTTCCGTTAGCCAATCAATATCTCTTTTAGATTGTTCTATTACGTTAATAAGACGTTTTTGTTCTTCTAGTAATAGATGTGGGTAAAGTTTTTTTCTTGGGATAACAAAACGATTATAGGGATAAAGCCAAACAGGTGCAGTAATTGATCTCACGGGTTCATAGTTGGTGTTTTTAGGGAAAATAGTGAAGTCTGGTATGTTTTCGCCTAATAGTAGTTTTTTTACTGAAATGGTTTTGTGAGCTTCTCTTTTGGCTTCTTCAAGAGAGGCTCCTAAAGAGATACTACTTGCCGCAGCAAGCGTTCCTTCAACTATCGGTGCTGAACATAACGAAACATGTGCCGCGATATCATATTCAAGGTTAGCTATCGCAAGGGCTGCATTATGTGCTGAATGATAAGTATCGAGTAAAACAAGGACACCATCATCGTCATCGTTGTAGGCTTCTTTTATGGCGTACAATATGGTTTCAGGCGCGACCTCGTTAACAAGATCTGAAGGTGTTTGATAGTTTGTCGCAACAGTTAAATTAACTTGATGTTCTACCGTTTGATTAACGAGTTCTTTGATACCATTTGCGAGTGTAAGACTCTTTGAAACTAATACGATACTGACCATAAAGCCCCTTTGTATTGTAAGCATAAATAGGGAGGACTAAACTCCCTATTTACTCAGACTTTTTTAATAAAGCCATTCCCGTCCTAGTTGGTCTGCGGTAAGAATAGCGGCATAAACTTTATCTGAATCAATATCAAATGGCATATTATAAATAGTTTCACCTTCAGCACAGCTCAGTTCTGCAACAGCCATGATCTTTTCATTAAGTTCATCACCGATAGCAGTAACACCTAGTTCTTCGAGTGTGACGGGTAAACCTACTAATATGCAGAAATCGAGAAATTCTTCTAACTCTTCAAGTGGGCTATTTTCTAATACCAATTGCACTAATGTACCAAAGGCAACTTTTTCGCCATGATACATTGAATGACACTCTTCAAGAGCAGTAAATCCATTATGAATTGCATGAGCCGCCGCTAAACCTGCACTTTCAAAACCAATACCACTTAAAAACGTATTGGCTTCGATAATATTTTCTACTGCGGTTGTGCAAACACCTCGGCTAACAGCAAGTTTGGCTTTATAACCATCCTCAAGCAATGTGTTGTAGCAAAGCTCGGCAAGCGCTAATGCCGCTAATGTTGATTTTCCACCCGCCATTGTCTGTTTTTGAGCCAGACTACAAGCTCTGGCTTCAAAGTAAGTCGCTAACGCATCGCCCATACCTGCCACCAGCAAACGCGCAGGTGCTGCTGCAATAATGTTTGTATCCATAACAACAACGTCAGGATTGGTTGGGTAAAGCAGATAACTATCAAAAGCACCTAACTCCGTATAGATAACAGATAGTGCGCTGGTGGGGGCATCTGTTGATGCAATAGTGGGGGAGATAACAACAGGAGTATGGCATTTAAACGCGACTGCTTTAGCGGTATCAAGAGTTTTACCGCCGCCAACACCAATGATTACTTGAGATGCTTGGCTTTTTGCTAATTCAACTAACCGATTTATTTCGTTGTGTGTGCATTCACCATTAAACAGTTCAAAATGTCCGTTTACCTCATATTGAGACATACTGTCTTTTACGGTACTACCAACGAGATCCATGACAAATTTATCAGCAATAATTAATGCTCTATCGCCGAAGGGTTTCGTGTATTTACCTATATGGTACAGCGCATCGGGGCCTTGGATATATTTTGCTGGAGATTGAATAACTTTTAACATAATAGACTCCTACTATTCGTAAAAGAGAGTAAAAAATCCTTATGGTGGGAATTGTCATCCCAGTAAACGTCATTAAGAGAAGATAATTTAGGAATACAGTATCAGTTTAATCACCGAATAAAATATTTCATTGAAAATAATTAATAATATTTATATTAACACAAGCCAAAAAGTGCATTGCTATATTTAAACAATAAATTAGAAGCTGCTTAACTTATCATGCGATTAATTATGAAATAAAACATTTTCTACCGATAAGAAGACAAAATAAATAACAATATCGGAGTAAAGCTTCATAAAGTTGAGTTATGAAGCTTTATTGGGGAATAATGACATTAATATCATTATTATTTTGCGAGATAGGACAGATTATGAGCTGATTTCAGCATAATCTTGCTTTTGTTTTTCTTGAGAGAAAAAATAACGCAAAAGGAAATTAAGCAATACACCATAAGCAGGCAAGAAAAAGAGCATGCAAATCGTGAGCTTAAAGACATAGTCAACTAATGCAATTTCAATCCAATTAGCGGCCATAAAAGCATCAGTACTGCGATAAAAAGCGATAAAGAAAAATGCGAGCGTGTCGAGCAAATTACCAAAAAACATTGCGGCACTTGGCGCTACCCACCATTTTTGTTGTTGTCTTAAACGGTTAAATACCGAGACATCCATAATCTGGCCTAATACATACGCCATAAAGCTTGCTGTCGCAATTCTTGCCACCATTAAATTAAACTCACCTAATGATGCAAATCCTTGCCAACTTCCTTGAAAGAAGAGGGTAGAAATAAGATAAGAAATGGCTAATGCAGGCAGCATAACGGCAGTGATAATGCGCCGAGCAAGTGGTGCACCATAAATACGAACCGTTAAATCTGTTGCCAGAAAAATAAACGGAAATGTAAACGCGCCCCAAGTAGTATGGAAGCCAAAAATGGAGATAGGTAATTGCACTAGATAATTACTAGAGGTAATTATCAGGATGTGAAATAAAGAAAGCCATAGCAGTGCCACCGCTTTTTGGCGGGGAGTAAACAAATACATAAATTGTACCTTTTTAGAGATTGGGGTGAGGGAACCCAATAAGACATTCATTATCCACTCTCAATAGAGTGGGAGCGCATAATACGCCCGTTGCGCAACAAAAGCAAAGTTTACGGCAAAATGTCTTTGTCGCAATGCATCGTGATGTCAGCGTTAAAGCGCGATATAATAACGTTATCTGTAAGTGAAAGAACAAATGGTTAATAGAATGAATGCCCAATTTGATGATGCAACGAAAACTCTCGATACGTTGGGATTACGCTGTCCTGAACCGGTGATGTTAGTGCGTAAAACCATAAGAAATATGGCGTTAGGTGAAACGTTATTAGTTATCGCTGACGATCCTGCTACTGTGCGTGATATCCCCGGTTTTTGCCGTTTTATGGAGCATGATTTATTAAATCAAGAAATTGAATCAGCGCCTTACCGTTATCTTATTCGTAAAAAAGACAGTAGTTTATAGGTTTACGATGCTTTTTGAGTAACAATAAAGATAAAAAATAACCCAACCCCTAATAATATTTAAGGGTTGGGTTTTGCTTTTATTTTTTAAATCTTAATTAGTTTTGAGATGATGATTTTAATTTAACGCTTAATAATCTCACCGCATTGGCAGTAACTAATGCTGTTGCACCTGAATCCGCTAATACTGCCACCCAAAGCCCTGTTATTCCTAATAAACTGGTCACTAAGAACACCGCTTTTAATCCAAGTGCGATAGTGATGTTTTCACGAATAATTTTACGTGTTGCACGAGATAACTGAATAATTTCTGGTAATCCAGTCAAGCGGTTGTGGGTTAATGCTGCATCCGCTGTTTCAAGTGCTACATCGGTGCCGCTTCCCATCGCTACACCAATGGTTGCTGCTTTCATTGCTGGAGCATCATTAATCCCGTCACCCACCATCATGGTGTTGTGTGTTTTACTGATTTCCATTACCGCCGTGACTTTATCTTCTGGCAGTAATCCAGCGCGGAAATCCATCCCCAGCTTTTGTGCAATTGCCGCTGCGGCTCTTGGATTATCACCTGTTAACATCACTGCATTGATATTCATCGATTTCAATAACTTCATTGATTCAATAGCATCACTACGCAAGGTGTCTTGCATGGCAATCGCGCCAATGAGCTGATCATCTTTTAATACCACGACTACTGTTTTGCCTTCATCTTCAAGGCGTGCAATCTCTTGTTGCCATTGTGATGAAAGAGATGCTTCTTTCAATTGTGAAGGCGCGCTGACTAAAATGTGTTGGTTATTTAAATAGCCTTCAATCCCTTTACCCGCTAAGGCCTTACGATTTTCGGCTTCAACTACAACTACCCCATTTTCTTGAGCTTTGTTGATAATAGCTTTTGCTAATGGGTGATGAGAACCGACTTCAACTGAAGATGCTAAAGTGAGCAGCTGTTTTTTATCAAAACCATTCTCAGCTACAACATCAGTAACTTGTGGTTTCCCTTCAGTTAATGTTCCCGTTTTATCTAAGGCGATAGTATTTACCGTGCCTAATTGCTCTAGTGCTGCTCCACCTTTGATTAATGCGCCTCGTTTTGTTGCAGCCGCTAAAGCGGAGGTAATTGCCGCTGGGGTTGAAATAACCAATGCACAAGGACAACCGATTAGTAATAAGGTTAATCCGCGATAAACCCATGTTTCCCAAGGCTGAGCAAATAATAGTGGTGGTACAATAATGACTAATGCTGCAAACAACATGATAAGAGGCGTGTAGTAACGGCTAAAACGGTCAATAAAGCGTTCAATAGGCGCTCTGCGCTCTTCAGCTTCCTCAATCAGTTGTAAAATACGGTCAATGGCATTTTGTCCTTGTTCAGATACCACTTTCATCTGTACTGAACGATCAACCGATAAACAGCCTGCGGCGACTTTTTCACCTTGTAAGCGTTCAACAGGTACTGATTCACCAGTTAATGCGCTTTCATCAAAACTAGCAAAAGCACTGACTAACTCAGCATCGGTAGGTAAACGTGAGCCAGGAGCAATTTCGATAATATCGCCAGGACGTAATTCAGAGACTGAAACGGTTTGTTTTTTACCATCCTTAACCAAAATGGCTTCTTCTGGTACTAACGCCATTAACGCACTAACACCACGACGAGCGCGACCTGCGGCATAAGATTCAAGCATTTCACCAATCATAAACAGCAAAATAACCATTGCTGCTTCTTCAGTAGCATTAATAAAGAGTGCACCAATTGCTGCGACACTCATTAATGTTTCAATAGCAAACGGCGTACCACTGCGAATAAGCTGTAGAGACTTTTTCACAATGGGGAATAAACCAATCAATGTTGTAGTAATAAAGGCAACACGGCCAGCTTGAGGATCAATAAATTCCACACCCCAGCTTATTGCCATTAATAAAGCTAAAATAATAACGAATGAGCTTTCTTTCAGTAGACTTTGTTTTGGTGCGTTTTTAGCGTTGGGTGAGGTGAGATCAAATAACTCAAACCCAGCGCTTTTGATAGCCGCGATGACTTGTGGTCGTAAATCACTGTCTGCATCAACGACCAGTTTTTCTGTAGCGAAAATGACTTTAGCTTGTTTGACTCCCATAACTTTAAGCGCTGCAGTTTCAATTTTCTGAGCGCAACTTGGGCAATCCATACCTTGTACTTTCCAACTAAAACGCTGTTGTCCTATTTTTTCTGGCTCTGTATTTGAAACTGGGGCATTGATATCACAGCGACCATCAGAATGGTTATGTTCATCATGACTATGGTCGTGGTTATGGTCGTGACCTTGGTGCTCATCCTCGCATTCGGGATCGCTTTTATCTATTTTGGCATGAGAATGCGCACTTTCAGTATGTGAGCGTGCACTATTCTCAGAAGTACCAGAGCAATGAGAACTTGAGCAGCAAGCGTCAGTATGTTTGTGGTTATCGTGTTGATGAGCGTGTTTAGTCATAACTGGCTCTCCTTGTTCAACGAGAAGTAAAGTCTAATGATTTAGATGCACTTTACAGCTTGGAGTAGAGTCCAGAGTCAAGACTAATACTGTGAATAAATTGGCAAAAAGTGCTAATTTTGTCGATAAATTATTCCCTTTGTTTCTCTTGTTACCAGAAACAAAGGGAAATTAATTAAAGGAATAGCGCTCTAACAATAAAGAAGTGACCAATGAAATAACAGGCGCTTACTAAGCCTTTAGAGGCAGAGAAAGAGAAGCGAAAACGGTTAATCAACCAAACGGAGTAAGCAACCACTAACAAAAACGAACCTATCATTATGGATAAGTTGTAGTCATTACTTAAGAAAAAGAATTTTTCACCCGCGACCCAAAACATAGCTAAGGCAGCTAATAAGGTAAATGTGGCAGGAATAGCCAGTTTATCGAGTTTAGTCCATACTATTGCTAATATAACGATAGCAAAAATAATGACAAATCCGAGTAAAGGAAGATAAAACGAAATCTGCAACGGTATTGCAAAACTAACAAGATAAAGAATATAACTTAGGAAAACCAGTGCGATGGACGGTAGTAAATACTTACCTTCAAATATTCTCAATAAATCAGAAATTAGCGTGGCGAGTAATGCACCAACGATAAGATAGCTGTTAATCGAGTGCTCAGGTACTTGCCACGCCCAAAGTAATAAAAGTAGTAATGTGATAGGACGGAATAACCAACGTTGCCAATTAGGACCTCGATATGCAGCGTCGATATAAAGCCATCCTGAGAATAATACGGCGAGAAAAGGCCAACTCATAATATCTTCCTTATATTCAGAACTGTTTTATTATTCATAACAGAAAGCATTATTTAAGAATAGCGATTAATGACGAAACTGGTTAATCAATTAAAATAATATAAAGGCTTAGCGCATTTACCCAATGCAGACCATAGGAATTAATGTAATGAATAAAGCTGGAATGATAGGTATTGCGGTATTGATCATTATTATTGCATCAGCAACATATCGTTTTCTTGAACAAAGAAAGCAACGAATGAGTGATGATAATGCTCCCGTAAAGCTTTATATGGTGGAAGTTGTTAAGAAGCAAACACTTCCAGCAAATGATCGCCGTTCAAGAGAAAATGATGTTAATGGCCCTGAAACGGTTTATTACTATCAGGTAACGTTTCGTTTAACGACAGATTCTCGTAACGATTTACTTTTACGTGTAGATAAAGCCACTTATGACAATATCGAGCCTGAAATGAAAGGACGTTTATTTATGCAAGGAAGCCGTTTTGTGCAATTTGAAACAGATATGCCCGACGAAAATAGTGAAAAGTAACGGCTAATATAGCGCGATTGGTTATTTTGGGGTAAATCTCGACGATTAATACCCCAGAAAATAACAATATTGTTATGACGGTTTATGTTTATTTTTTTGTTTGTCTTCGTATTCTTGGCGTAGCTGTTTTTGTATTTTTAGTAGTTCAAAGATACCAAAAAAGAAAATTCGACATTGTAATGCTGCCGAGGGTTTTTGATCTTTTGGCTGGCCCGCTTTATACATGACAATTTGTAGTCCGTGCATTATCACCATAAAAATTAAAGCGATATCCATAAAATATTTTAGTGGCTTAGGAAATGGGGAGACAATATTTAAAAATAGAAAACCCCAAACGCCGACCATTAAAAATCGGCCAAAAAAGATTAACATAACAGCTCCATAAAAAATTAAGCAGATAAACTACGAATATAAAGGCGATACGCGACTTGCCCTGCGAGCTTTTCTCTATGTAATGTCCAATGAGTTGGAAGAGTATAAGTATTTGCGTTTATCTCTTCTTCTACATAAATATAGCAATCTTCAGCTAACCAGCTGTTATTTTCTAATAACTGAATAGTTTCTGACAACATACCTTTATGAAACGGGGGATCAAGAAAGACAACATTATAAGCAGTACCTTGTTTAGCAAGCCAAGATAATGCGCTGTCTTGGATAACCTTGCCATTTTCAGCATTTAATAGTGCGAGATTAGCCGTTATTTGTTGAGCAACATTGCGTTCATATTCGATAAAAGTTGTTTCTTTGGCGTAACGAGAAAGTGCTTCTATGCCTAATCCACCACTGCCAGCAAAACAGTCAAGACAACGTGCGTCTTGAATAACTGGCATTAGCCAATTAAAGAGCGTTTCTTTAACTCTGTCTGTTGTGGGTCGTAGCCCTTGGCTATCAAGAACAGGAAGTTTACGACCACGCCATTTACCCCCGATTATTCTGATTTGTCCCATCGGTGATTTTTGCGGTTTTTTGACCATATTTTTCTGATTTATATAATTTAAATGTATCTTTAGGGATGTGTTATTGAATAGGGAATGTGTTGTTGCAGATATATTGGCAACATCCCTTAATTTAATCCGCAATAATTTACCATAAAATTCGTATAAAAGATGCGTTTATCCATGATCAAATGATAGACTTCATTATTATTTTCAATATCGTCAATGTATCGCGCCATGATTTAGTGCGAGGAGTTTAGTAGCTAATGGCAAAAGAAAAAAAAGGTTTTTTCTCGTGGCTCGGATTTGGGCGTAGTAAAGAAGAGAATATTGAGCAAGAGAAAGAAGAACAACAACGTTTGGCGCAAGAAGAAGCACAGCGCCAAGCTGAAGAAGTAGCAGAGCAACAACGCTTAGAAAAAGAGCATCTTGCAGCAGAACGTGTAGTACAAGAGCGTTTAGCTGCCGAGCGTGCACGTTTAGAAGAAGAACGCTTAGCGGCGGAACATGCAGAGCAACAACGGTTAGCACAAGAAGCTGAGCAGCAACGTCTTGCGCAAGAAGAATCACAGCGCCAAGCACAAGAAGCCGAACAACAACAACGTTTAGCTGCCGAGCGTGCGCGTTTAGAAGAAGAACGCTTAGCGGCGGAACATGCAGAGCAACAACGGTTAGCACAAGAAGCTGAGCAGCAACGTCTTGCGCAAGAAGAATCACAGCGCCAAGCACAAGAAGCCGAACAACAACAACGTTTAGCTGCCGAGCGTGCGCGTTTAGAAGAAGAACGCTTAGCGGCGGAACGTGCAGAGCAACAACGGTTAGCACAAGAAGCTGAGCAGCAACGTCTTGCGCAAGAAGAAGCACAGCGCCAAGCACAAGAAGCCGAAGAACAACAACGTTTAGCTGCCGAGCGTGCGCGTTTAGAAGAAGAACGCTTAGCGGCGGAACGTGCAGAGCAACAACGGTTAGCACAAGAAGCTGAGCAGCAACGTCTTGCGCAAGAAGAAGCACAGCGCCAAGCACAAGAAGCCGAAGAACAACAACGTTTAGCTGCCGAGCGTGCGCGTTTAGAAGAAGAACGCTTAGCGGCGGAACGTGCAGAGCAACAACGGTTAGCACAAGAAGCTGAGCAGCAACGTCTTGCGCAAGAAGAAGCACAGCGCCAAGCACAAGAAGCCGAAGAACAACAACGTTTAGCTGCCGAGCGTGCGCGTTTAGAAGAAGAACGCTTAGCGGCGGAACGTGCAGAGCAACAACGGTTAGCACAAGAAGCCGAGCAGCAACGTCTTGCGCAAGAAGAAGCACAGCGCCAAGCACAAGAAGCCGAAGAACAACAACGTTTAGCTGCCGAGCGTGCGCGTTTAGAAGAAGAACGCTTAGCGGCGGAACGTGCAGAGCAACAACGGTTAGCACAAGAAGCTGAGCAGCAACGTCTAGCGCAAGAAGAGGCACAGCGCCAAGCACAAGAAGCCGAAGAACAGCAACGTTTAGCTGCCGAGCGTGCGCGTTTAGAAGAAGAACGTTTAGCGGCAGAACGTGCAGAGCAACAACGGTTAGCACAAGAAGCAGAAGAAGAGGAACAAGCGCGTTTAGCCATTGCGCAAGCCGAAGCTGAAGATATTGAATCTTTACGTGAAGAAGTGCTTGCCGATAAACCGATTGAACAAGAGAAACCTAAAAAAGAAGGATTCTTTTCTCGGCTGAAAAAAGGCTTATTGAAAACGCGTCAAAACTTAGGCTCAGGATTTCTAAGTCTATTTCGTGGTAAAAAAATCGATGATGATCTTTTTGAGGAATTAGAAGAACAGTTATTGATTGCCGATGTGGGAATGGAAACCACAACAAAAATTATCACCAGCTTAACTAAACATGCAAATCATAAAGACCTTAAAGATGCTGAAGCACTTTACGGCAAATTGCGTGAAGAAATGGGTGAAATTTTAAGTAAAGTCGACCAGCCATTAAAAATTGAAGGTAAAAAGCCCTTTGTTATTTTAATGGTGGGCGTCAATGGTGTGGGTAAAACCACGACTATCGGAAAGTTAGCGCGTCAGTATCAAGCTGAAGGAAAATCTGTCATGTTAGCCGCAGGAGATACATTCCGTGCAGCAGCAGTTGAACAGCTACAAGTTTGGGGTGATCGTAATAATATTCCTGTTGTTGCTCAACATACAGGTGCCGATCCGGCTTCTGTTATTTTTGATGCAATTCAATCAGCACAAGCAAAAGGTGTCGATGTTCTTATTGCCGATACCGCAGGACGACTGCAAAATAAATCCCATTTAATGGAAGAGCTGAAAAAAATTGTACGTGTCATGAAAAAGCTGGACGAAGAAGCACCACATGAAGTGATGCTGACATTAGATGCAAGTACTGGTCAAAATGCTGTTAGCCAAGCAAAACTCTTTAATGAGACTGTTGGACTAACAGGATTAACATTGACTAAACTGGATGGTACAGCGAAAGGGGGGGTTATTTTCTCTATTGCTGATCAGTTTGGAATTCCTATCCGTTATATCGGTGTAGGTGAAGGTATTGAAGATCTACGTCCATTTAAGGCCGACGATTTTATTGAGGCTCTGTTTGCCCGCGAGGAGTAGCTGTAATGATCCGCTTCGAACATGTCAGCAAAGCTTATTTAGGTGGAAGACAAGCATTACAGGGTGTCGATTTTCATCTTCATCCTGGTGAAATGGCTTTTTTAACGGGTCACTCTGGTGCCGGTAAAAGTACATTGCTTAAGTTAATTTGTGGAATAGAGCGTCCAAGTGATGGCGCTATTTGGTTTGCTGGTCATGATATCAGTCGATTAAAAAATAGTGAGATCCCTTTTCTGCGCCGCCAAGTAGGGATGATCTTCCAAGATCACCACTTATTGATGGACAGAACGGTTTATGACAATGTCTCACTTCCATTAATTATTGCTGGCGCAAGCGAAGAGGATATCCGGCGCAGAGTTTCAGCTGCGCTAGATAAAGTGGGGTTATTGGATAAAGCTAAAAACTATCCAATTCAACTTTCTGGCGGTGAACAGCAGCGTGTTGGTATTGCCCGTGCTGTTGTGAATAAACCGACTGTACTTCTTGCAGATGAGCCTACTGGTAACCTTGATGGCGAGCTTTCAGAAGGCATTATGCGTCTATTTGAAGAGTTTAACCGCGTTGGTGTCACGGTACTAATGGCAACACATGATATGGCACTGATAGAGCGTAGGAATTATCGCATTCTAACATTAGGCCAAGGCAGAATGGTGGGAGGTCAAAATGGCTAAAGCAAAGAGTTCCCGTAAGTCAATGCCAACGCCGGGCGCAAAAACAAAAGCCTTACGTGGTGGAAGACGTGAACAGTGGCGTTATGCTTGGCGTAACACAATGGCTGACTTTTTGCGCCAACCGCTCTCTTCATTTTTAACTATTATGGTGGTGGCTATTTCATTAACGCTGCCAAGTATTTGCTATATTGTGTGGAAAAACGTCTCAACAGCGGCTGAACAGTGGTATCCCACTCCCCAATTAACGGTTTATCTCGATAAATCCTTAGATGATAGCCTTGCAGAAGCAACCATTAAAAAGATTGAAGCGCTAGAAAAAGTAGAAGAGGTTAATTATCTTTCACGCCAAGATTCTTTAGTTGAATTTCGTTCATGGTCTGGGTTTAGCAGCGCGCTGGATATGTTAGAAGAAAATCCGCTTCCTGCTGTCGCGATAGTGACACCTAAAATGGATCCTAGCGATCAGCAACTAATGACAACGCTACGAGATAGTGTTGCTCAAATTGCTGGTGTGGATGAAGTGAGAATGGATGATAGTTGGTTTACTCGGCTTTCAACTTTAACGTCATTAGTTGGGCATATTGCTCTGGTGATAGGCACACTTATGATCGTGGCGTTGTTATTGGTAATAGGTAATAGCGTACGACTCAATATCTTTAGCCGTCGCGATACGATTAATGTAATGAAACTGATTGGCGCAACTGATGGCTTTATTATGCGTCCATTCCTCAATTGGGGATTAATTCTCGGTTTTATTGGCGCTATTTTTGCTTTGGTATTTTCTGCGCTATTGGTGTGGAAGTTATCGGATGTGGTGACGCAAGCTGCAACTGTTTTTGGTACCACCTTCTCAATTTCAGGTTTAGGTTTTGATGAATCTATTATTCTGATCTTAGTCTCCATGATAGTAGGCTGGTTTGCAGCATGGCTGACGACAATGCAGCATTTGCGTCAATTTACCCCTGAATAACTACTTAGCATCTTTATCTCTTTTTATTATGATGGGTTGCTTTATTATGGTAACCCATTATTTTATCGTAGCCTCATTTCTGGCATAATAACGCATTGCACTTAATCGTTACCAATGAGTTGTGATCGCTATGTCATTTTAAATAGGCTCGGTAAAGTAAAAAGAAATGTAAACATAGATGCCATATGAACCTTTAGTCTTTATGCTGGTCGTAATTAGGTTATGATAAAAAGTTTATAAAATGTCCAACAAATATATCCTATAAGCTATATTTATAAGGCTCATCTACTCTTCTTACTGTGTAATAGTTGTTTAATTGATTTTTCATGAGGATTTGAATGACAAAAGAAATGCAATCCTTAGCATTGGTTCCGCAAGGCAGCATCGAAGCTTATATCCGTGCAGCCAATTCCTATCCGATGTTAACTGCAGAGGAAGAAAAGGAACTCGCTGAACGGCTGCATTACGATGGTGATTTGGATGCAGCAAGAACGCTAATCCTTTCACATTTACGCTTCGTTATTCATGTTGCTCGTAGTTACTCTGGATATGGTTTACCTCAGGCAGACCTTATTCAAGAAGGTAATATCGGCTTGATGAAAGCTGTTCGTCGTTTTAACCCTGAAGTTGGGGTGAGACTCGTTTCTTTTGCTGTACACTGGATCAAAGCGGAAATTCATGAATATGTGCTACGCAATTGGCGCATCGTGAAAGTCGCAACGACAAAATCACAACGTAAATTGTTTTTTAATTTAAGAAAAAACAAAAAACGTTTAGGTTGGTTTAATCAAGATGAAGTGGAATTAGTGGCTAAAGAGCTTGGCGTATCTGAAAGTGATGTGCGCGAAATGGAATCGCGAATGTCAGCACAAGATATGGCTTTTGATATGAGTAACGATGATAACGATGACTCGCATCCTGTTGCGCCAGTACTCTTTTTAGAAGATAAATCTTCTGATTTTGCAGACGGTATTGAAGAAGATAACTGGGATAATCATGCAACAGATAAACTTACATCAGCAATAGAAACTCTTGATGAGCGCAGCCAAGATATTATTCGCGCACGTTGGTTAGATGATGACAGCAAATCAACATTACAAGAGCTTGCCGATAAATATGGTGTTTCTGCCGAGCGTGTTCGTCAATTAGAAAAAAATGCGATGAAAAAACTGCGTCTGGCGATAGAAGATTAATCACATTTTAGATTAAGCAAACCAGATAACGCATCAGATTATGTTATAAAAGCGATATGAAAATATCGCTTTTTTATTATCTGGAGAAAATAATGTGAAAATAGTTATCGCCCCTGATTCATTTAAAGAAAGCTTAAGTGCGAAAGAAGTTGCCGAATCAATCAAACAGGGTTTTTCTCGTTATTTACCAGATGCGCAATACTGTTGTATTCCGATGGCGGATGGTGGTGAAGGTACAGTTACATCGCTGGTTGATGCGACAAACGGTGCGTTTATTTCGACCAAGGTATGTGGGCCATTAGGAAAACAAATTACCGCAAATTGGGGAATATTAGGTGATGGAACCACCGCGGTCATTGAAATGGCACAAGCATCTGGTCTGCATCTTGTACCTCCGAATTTACGTAATCCAACATTAACAACAAGTTATGGCACCGGCGAATTAATAAATGCTGCGCTAGAGAAAGGTGTAAAAAAGATTATTTTAGGGTTAGGTGGAAGTGCTACTAATGATGCTGGCGCAGGTATGATGCAAGCGCTTGGCTTGGATCTTAAAGATAAATTCGGTACTTGTTTACCTTTTGGCGGCGCGGCTTTGGCTCAGCTTCAAACTATTGATATCAACTCGTTAAATCCGAAGCTTAAAAATATCGAAATTGAGATTGCTTGCGATGTTTCTAATCCATTATGTGGAGAAAAAGGGGCATCCGTTATTTTTGGTCCTCAAAAAGGAGCGACCCAAGACGATATTGCGCAACTTGATAACGCATTACACCATTTTGGTACTTATATTGAGAAAATGACGCAACGCAGTCTTATCAATATTGCAGGAAGTGGTGCTGCGGGGGGATTGGCTTTGCCTTTGCTTGCATTTACGCAAGCAACACTTTCGCAAGGTGTTGAATTGGTTGCTAATGCTGTTGAATTAGAAAAACAGTTAATCGATGCAGATTTGGTAATAACGGGTGAAGGGCGAATGGATATCCAATCAGCACAAGGTAAAACACCGACAGGCGTTGCTAAATTGGCAAAAAAATACCACCTTCCTGTTATTGCGCTGGTCGGTGGTTATTTACCGGATTACGATGTGGTTCATCAGCAGGGTATTGATGCCGTTTTTTCTATTGTACCGGGTATTTCGACCCTTTCTGATGCACTAAATAATGCACAACAAAACCTTAATGAAACGGCTTATAATGTGGCAAGGCTTTATGCTTTAACCGTAAATATTCGTAATACTTCAAAGTTGTAGCGTTGTTGATTGCATTTACCCGCACTAGTCACCTAGCTACACCTCAAATTATTTAGAATATAAATATGACCTTGTGATGATGGATTAAATTGATGGTGTATTAAAAAAGCATGTGCAACATCATACCCACTTTCTTCTGTTGATAAGCTCAATGCCTGCCAATGATTGAGATAAGGATAAGCGCTTAAGCATTGCGTTAATAAATAATGGCCAACACCACGACGGCGCGTCACCTCTCTTACCATAAAATCGGTTATCAGCGCTTGCTCGCCTGATAAATCAATACGGCAGGCGGCTAACAGCCGCTCATTAAACCGTGCAACAAATAACGGTTTCGTCTCAGTGACTGGGGTTGTTAGTGCTGTTTGGTAACGTGCATCTTGCCAAATTTTTGCTAAATCAATCTGGTCTTGTGCTGAAAGCTGTGTCAGTTTCTCTATCGTTAATTTCATCAATTTTTCCGTCAGTTTGCAGTTTGTCTTTGTTCTATTAATGATGACTTTAAGGTTCTTATAGTGAAAAACAATGCCAAAGTTGTGAATATTACACAAGAATAAAAGACATACTCATAGTTTCCATCTACGACAAACAGTGCAGCAACCATTGGCCCTGCTGCCATTCCACAATAACGAATAAAATTATACATGCCCATTGCGGTTGCTCGGCTTTGGCTAAAAGTGTTAGCTAATAAAGTTGTATGTGTTGGCATCGTTAAACCAAGAGAAAGACCATAAAAAATAGTTAATACCAACATAATAGGTAATGAAAGCTGCCAAAATAGAGCAAATAACCCCAAAGCAACAAGATTTATAATAGAAGTTATAATGACACCTTGTTCAGCATTAAATCGATGACAAACCTTACGATACAAATAACTCCCTAAAATAAGAGCGATAGACATTGGAACATATAATCCACCAATTTCTGTGCTATTTAGCTGATAAAGATAAAATGCAATTAATGGTAAAAAGACTAACAGGCAAAAATAGTTATAAAACACCATAAAGCTAATAACAAAAATAGAACGGCCTGTAGGTGATAAAAAAACCTGCCGCATGGCGATTAGGCTTTTAAATTTTATATTTTGCTGAGGACGAGTTTCGGGTAGAAAAAGCAAATGGATGATAAGCAAAACTGCACCCGTTAAAGCGAGAAAAGCAAAAATACCTTGGTAATGATAATGCTGTGCTAAATATCCACCTAATAAAGGGCCACAAGCAGGTGCCAATGCTAATAACATTTGGTAGCTTCCCATTGCTTTAGCGCGTTGGTTACCTTGATAAAGATCACCTAAAATTGTGACGGCAACGACAGGAATAGCCGCAATACCAATAGCTTGTATCACACGCCAAAAAATCAATAAACCGATTGAATAAGAGTAAAAACAGCCTAAAGCACCAATAATAGAGATGAATAAACCGCATAATAAAACCGGTTTTCTTCCCCATTTATCAATCAACGAGCCATAAAAAAGTTGCATAATTGCCATAGTAAAAGTAAATGCTGAAACTGTCAGATTAATAAGTGGCAATGTCGTATTAAACTGTTGTTGAATCAATGGAATAACAGGTGTGTAAATATTTTGAGCTAGAGAGCCTAACAGAGCACTAAAGCAAATGAGGTAAAATAGATTACGTATTGAGAGTTTCATTTTTTTCGCCTTATCTATATTGTTTCCGTGGAAACAATATAGATAATAGCGATATTTTGATTGTTGTAAATACTTTTGATAATATTTTAAATAATATTTTTTCCAAGGAAACAAAATGGCAGGTGATAAAGTAGATACTCAACGTTTGCTTAAGGGGCTAAGTCAATTACTTGAGCTTAAAGATAAACGTTACGATGATGAGCACAAAAAAGTATTAGAAGAGAAAGGGTTAGATAATTATTCGTTGACTGAATTACATGTCATTCACTGTATTGGTGAAGAGAGTATGCGAAATCTCACCACTATTAGTGAATATATGGCGATGACGCGCGGTGCGATTTCTAAAATTTGTCATCGGCTACAGAAAAAAGGCGCCATTGAAAAAATGAAAATGGCAGATAATCAAAAAGAGGTCTTTTTTATTCTGACTTCAGAAGGTCAGCAGCTTTTTAAAGCGCATGAGGTGTTACATCAGCAGTCACAAACTCAATGGGTGGCTTTATTTGATAAGTATAATGGAGCCGAAAAGCAGGTTATTCAGCGCTTTTTTGACGATGTAATAACGCATTTACGTTGTTAATTACAATAAAAAGAATACCCCCATATCATGGGATACAGGGGCCGAGTGATTATTTTTTATCTTCAGCGATACGATTACGGATATTGTCAGCACGCTCTTTTGATGGTGGGTGAGAATCAAACATACTTGAATCACCACCGCCTAATTTCGCTAGTTTATCAAAACCAGTGACTAAGCCTGCGGGGCTTACACCACGTTTTTTTAGCAGATCATAAGAGAAGTTATCTGCTTCTGATTCTTGGTGTTGAGAGAACTGTGCATTAACCAGTTTTTCTCCCATTTCAGCTAATTGAGAGCTACTTAATTGAGCCGCAACACCACCAGCAGATGAAGCTGCTGTACGTGCTGCAACCGTCGCATGAGCAACTTGGATTGCTTTACGCGTATGACCTAGTGCAACGTGACCCATTTCATGACCTAACACACCTTCAACTTCGTTGTCGGTCATTAAATCCATTAAACCGCTATAAACACGAACGCAGCCATTTGCCATTGCCCAAGCATTAACATCTTTTGTCATGTAAACTTTATAGTTTACTGGGGTACCATTAACTTCATTACCTAATGCTTTAGAAATATTATTTAAGCGTTTAGTGTAGGTACTGTTTGCTGGAGCAATTTTGTTTTGAGCATCCATCTCTTTACAAGCATCATTAGTCAGCGCTTTTATATCGTCATCGCTTAATGTTGCCGCTTGGAAAAGTTGGGTGCCTGATTTTGTCAGCATAGCCGTATCAAGGTTTTGACAACCAGAGAGTAATGCTGTTGATACCATCACTGTCGCAAGTAATTTTATTTTCATGGTGAGTTAAGTCCTTTTCTGCCTAGCAGTTTAATGTAATTGCAGGTTAAATTCGTGCGAAAGAATAGCAGCGCTTATCTAGGTGTGCAATATATTCATTCTTAGGAAATATAAGTGGTTATTTATATATTTATAAAAATTATTTTATAAATATAATATTATTTACTATTAGGTAATGATAAAGGTACGTTTATAATATTAAGAAAAACAATAAGATTTTCTTAATTTTTAAGTGAGTGAGTAATATATTAACCTTATGAATTTACAAGTTTATACTCATTATTAGATTAATTTAGATGTAAAATATTTTTTAGGATTTTCGCTATATAATATAAAAAACATATTATAACAATCATCGACTTAACAATATAAAACTAAATATATTTAAATGGGCGGTATTTATTGCTTAAACAATAAAAATAACGATGCAAAATACATCGTTATTAAGATTAAACTGAAAATACATTGAATAGATAAAACATGATTTAGGAAACCATTGATTTATTTATTAAGACAAAAGGACGAGCTATTCGAATGCCTGTTTGTGCATCAAAAAAATGTAAATATTCAGGGTGAATGGTTAAACCAATTTTATTACCGATTTCTACACCATGATCGTTAGGTGCTCGAATAACTATCGGTTGTTTTTGTTTGTCACATGTTGTGGCATAAATTAAAACATCGGCACCTAATGCTTCAATAAATTCTACCTCAGCATGAAAAATAGGGTGCTGATTATCGATAATTAAATGTTCAGGACGTAAGCCTAATTTGATGGTATTGAAATGCCACTGTTGCGTTGATATAGCAATATAACCATCAGCAATTTCAATAACACCATGATTAATGGGTGTTTCTAAAATATTCATTGCAGGTGATCCCATAAAAGTAGCAACAAATACAGAAGCTGGGCTTTGGTAAATATCTAACGGAGTACCCACCTGCTCGATATGACCCTGATTAAGCACAACTAATTTATCTGCCAATGTCATTGCTTCAACTTGGTCATGAGTAACGTAAATCGATGTTGTGCAGAGCTTTCGCTGTAGCTTTTTTATCTCGAGGCGCATTTGTACGCGTAATTTGGCATCAAGGTTTGATAATGGCTCATCAAATAAAAATACTTTAGGTTTTCGGACGATAGCTCTACCCATTGCAACACGTTGGCGTTGCCCACCTGAAAGTTCTTTCGGTTTTCTCTCTAATAAATGGCTGATTTCTAGCATTTCGGCTGCGCTATTAACCAATTCTTCAATTTTTGCTTTTGGTGTTTTACGATTGCGCAGGCCATAAGCCATATTGTTATAAACCGACATATGGGGATAAAGTGCATAATTTTGAAATACCATAGCGATATCGCGCTCACTGGGTTCATGTTCATTGACACGCAAATTATCAATCAATAAATCACCTTCAGTAATAGTTTCTAACCCTGCGATCATACGCAATAGTGTCGATTTTCCACAACCACTCGGCCCGACTAAAACGACCATTTCTCCTTGTTCAATAGAAAGACTTAAACTTGAAATGGCATTGTGTCCATTGGGATAACGTTTTGCTAAATGAGTCAGCGTTACGGTAGTCATATTATTTCTCCGTATCAATAAAGCCTTTTACAAAGGCTTTTTGCATCAAAATGACGATCAGTACTGGCGGCAACATAGCAATTAAGGTGGTTGCCATAATTTTATTCCATTCAATAACACCATCCGAAACCGCAACCATCTGTTTAATTCCCATCACAATGGTGTAGTAGTTAGTATCTGTTGTGATAAGCATTGGCCAAAGATATTGGTTCCACCCATAAATAAATGTAATAACAAAAAGGGCGGCAATATTGGTACGTGATAACGGCAGCAAGATAGTGAAAAAGAATCTAATCGGCCCTGCGCCATCTATTTTGGCAGCCTCAATTAATTCAGGGGTGATGGTGAGAAAAAATTGGCGAAACAAAAATGTTGCTGTTGCACTGGCAATAAGAGGAATGGTTAAACCTGAATAAGCGTTGAGCATGTTAAGGTTCGTGACAACTTCAAATGTTGGCATAATACGAACTTCAACCGGTAGCATCAGGGTAAAAAAGATAGTCCAAAATGCAAGTGTTCGGCAGGGAAAGCGAAAAAAAACCACAGCATATGCCGATAAAATAGAAATAGTTAATTTTCCTATGGTGATGATTAAAGCCATTACCAAAGAGTTAAATAACATACGATTAATAGAGATCGCACTATTTTGCGTGGTACCCGCTTGCGATAAGATCTCTTTAAATACGCTAAATCCTTGTGATCCAAACCAAATAGGAGAGCCTGTAGCAAATTCAGCGTTTGAATGTGTTGTTGCCACTAACGCAATCCACACAGGGAAAGCCACTGAGAGAATGCCTGCAATCAAAATAAAGTGGCAAAATAAGTGAAATAAAGGTCTGCGTTCAACCATTAGTAAGCCACCTTTTTTTCAATATAACGAAATTGAATTACCGTCAGTACAGCGACAATGAGCATCAAAATAACGGATTGTGCTGCTGAAGAACCTAAATCTAATCCGACAAAACCATCGTTATAAACTTTATAAACCAAGGTTGATGTGCTGCTTCCTGGTCCACCTTGTGTCATGGCATGAATAATGGCAAAAGTATCAAAAAAGGCGTAAGCAAAATTCACCACTAACAAGAAGAAAGTGGTGGGCGAAATTAATGGAAAACTAATGGTAATAAAGCGCTTAATAGGACCACTACCATCAATTGCCGCCGCTTCTAATAGCGATTTAGGAACAGATTGCAGCGCTGCAAGAAAAAATAAAAAGTTATAGCTTATTTGCTTCCATGCTGCAGTTAAAATCACCATCCACATTGCATGATGGGTATTAAGAACAGGATCCCAATTAACCCCTACCTTTTTTAATAAATGGCTTATTATTCCAATGGTTGGGTCTAGCATAAACAGCCATAAAAAACCGGCAATAACCGGAGCGATGGCGTAAGGTGCTATTAAAACTGTACGATAAAATAATTTTCCACGTAAAATTTGCTCTGCAATACCCGCAAGAATAAGTGCAGAAAGCATGGATAAAAACACCACACAAGTACTAAAAACTAATGTAGTGATTAAGCTATCAAAGTAATAAGTATTACTAAAAAGGCGCTGAAAGTTTTCAAATCCAACAAATTCTCGACTAAGACCAAATGCATCTTCTAATTGAAATGATTGAAAAAGTGCTTGTCCAGCAGGCCAAATAAAAAAGATTAAGGTGATTGCTAGCTGAGGGAAAATAAGCGCAGCAGGTAACCATTTTTGTTTGAAGTGGATAGATTGAGAAGCCATATGTTATCCAATAAATCTTAAAAAATAAGCGAGCCTAAAAGACTCGCTTAAAGATAGATTACTACTGAGTACGTTCAAAACGGCGTAATTGCTCATTTCCACGTGTCACTGCGTTATCTAATGCAGTTTGTGCGTTCTGTTTTCCTGACCATACTTTCTCTAATTCTTCATCGACAATTTCACGTGTTTGTAGGAAGTTACCAAAGCGTAATCCCTTAGAATTTTCAGTTGATTCTGAAGCGGTCATTTGCAATATCGCCGTTTCAGTACCCGGATTTTGTTGATAAAAACCTTGCTGCTGAGTTAGCGCATAAGCGGCTTTAGTGACAGGTAAATAACCCGTTGCTTGATGCCAATCAGCTTGTACTTTGGGGCTAGAAAGATAAGTGAAAAACTTGGCTACACCGTTATATTCTGCATCTGGACGACCAGACATTACCCATAAAGATGCACCACCAATAATGGTATTAGCGGGTTTTTGTACTAACTTGTCGTCATAAGGTAATTGGCTAACGCCGATATCGACACCTTTCATATTCTCTTTGATTCCAGCAAAACCTGCGGATGACTCCATCACCATCGCGCACTCTTGAGTATAAAATAGTGGCATTGCGTCAGATTGACGGCCACCATATTTGAATATGCCAGATTTGGACCAATCCGCCATTTGTTGGATATGATTAACAAAAGGGGTTGTATTAAAAAGAAATGTTGTATCGGTACCATCAAACCCATTGTTTTTAGTGGCAATAGGTAAGTTATTGCGAGCACCAAAGTTTTCTATTTGCGTCCATGATTGCCATGTGGTGGTAAAGCCGCATTTCACACCCGAATCGAGTAGTTTTTTAGAAATTTCTTCCATCTCTTTCCAGGTTGCAGGGGGCTGTTCAATTCCTGCTTTTTTAAAGAGCGTTTTATTGTAATAAAGTACAGGTGTAGAACTATTAAATGGTAGCGACATCATTTTGCCATCACTGGTAGTGTAATAGCCGGTAACGGTAGATAAATAACTATTAGGATCAAAGGGTTCTTTGGTTTTTTCCATCAATTGATAAACCGGGAAAATGGCTTTTTTAGCGCCCATCATACTTGCAGTACCGACTTCAAAAACTTGTACTATTGCGGGCTGATTTTTAGCGCGAAATGAAGCAACAGCACTAGTCATCGTCTCCGCATAAGTGCCTTTATACACGGGTTTAATAACATAATCGGATTGGCTAGCATTAAAATCATTGGCGATTTGATTCACCTTCTGACCTAAAGCTCCTCCCATTGCATGCCACCACTCAATTTCTGTTTTTGCATAGGTTGGAGAGGTAAATAGCGCCATCACAACAGCAAGACCCGTCAGTGATTTTATCGACATGCAGTATTTCCTTTTTAATCGAAAGTTAAAGGTTTAATCTTATTTGTTGGAATTACCCTAAGTGTTATTTATGACAAAATGGTGACAATTAAATGAAGATATATTGATGGTGTAGTTGTCAAATTACTGTCACAAATGGTTGTCATGATGGTGATGTGAATAAAAAAGGAGATAGAAATGAAAATAGCTGCTCACCGAGGTTTTTCTGGAAAAGCACCCGAAAACACATTAGCTGCTTTTAAAATGGCAATCGATTTTGGTTGTGAATGGATTGAAACCGATGTGCAATTAACTGCAGATTATGTGCCAGTGCTTATTCATGACAAAACCGTAAACCGCTGCACTAACGGGCGAGGTGCTGTTCGTTTTCATACGTTAGATGATTTACATCGACTTGATGCAGGTAGTTGGTTTAGTTCGCTTTATCAAGGCGAGAAAATACCGTCATTAAGACAAGGACTGCAATTGATTAAGCGTTCAGGCACTAAGCTTAATATTGAGTTAAAAACATGGCCTGACGATGATATTGAACGTTTGTGTTTAGCCGTATCCGATATGATAAAAAGTGCAGATATTCCTGATAATCAAATTCTTTTTTCATCTTTTGATACCCATGCGTTAGTGGTAATGAAAAGATATTTGCCATCTATTCGCCGAGGCCAATTATGGGATGAAATTCCTGATAAGGCTGATGCATTATCGACATTAAAGTTAATCGATGCGTTTAGTGTGCATTGTAATTATCAATTTTTAACCCAGCAACAAGCACAAATGCTGAAACAATCAGGTTATGAGATCTATTGCTACACGCCGAATGATCCTAAAGAGGTTGCACACTTTGAACAGTGGGGTGTCGATATGCTAATTACTGATATGCCAGATGTTTATCAAGCCGATAAATAAAAAGGTTTTAGACATAAACTTGAGCGCGGTTGTAGGTTGTGTGATTTTAAACGTAGTATAAAGTCTAGTTTAAAAGTTTAAGGCGCAAGATATTTTATTATTGTGCCTTTAGTTTTTTGTTTCATCGCCCAATTTTCTATCCTCATATATCTTCTATTTTCTATTTAAAAAACACTTAATAATAGCCAGCTAAAAATGGTTAAAGGTGAGTAATAGATGTTTTCTCAATATTCTCTGTTATTATCCTTGCGCGAAATGAAGGCATAACTCTTATTTGTGTGAATCATTAACTTTAGGTTCACAGCAGATAAAGTTTATTTCGTTAATGTGTAATAACAGGAAAAAACGGCAAACTGACGCAACTGCCTAATTTACCTAACCTCCGATGGTAGAGATGATAAATCTCTACCTATATAACAAAATGATATTGTTGAGAGCTGAACATGAAAGAACTCGTGGTTGTTGCCATCGGAGGCAACAGTATTATCAAAGACAATGCTAGCCAGTCTATCGCTCACCAAGAACAAGCCGTACAAGAAGTAGCTACGCATATCAGTGATATGATTGCTGATGGCTATAATATTGTTCTAACCCATGGCAATGGCCCTCAAGTTGGTCTGGATTTACGTCGCGCTGAAATTGCTCATGTGCAAGATGGGTTACCTCTTACCCCATTAGCTAACTGTGTTGCAGATACACAAGGCGGTATTGGTTATTTGGTTCAACAAGCATTAACCAATAAATTACGCCATCAACAAGGTAAGCAAGCCGTTACTATTATTACTCAGGTTGAAGTTGATAAAGCAGACGCTCATTTCTTATCTCCAACTAAACCAATAGGTGCTTTTTTTTCACAGCAAGATGCTGAGCAATTAAAACAAGAAAATCCTAGTTGGCATTTTGTTGAGGATTCTGGTCGTGGATATCGCCGTGTTGTGGCTTCTCCTATTCCTCAGCATGTTGTTGAGTCAGGTGCTATTCGCGTATTATCAGATAGCGGATATGTAGTTATTGCGGTAGGTGGTGGTGGTATTCCAGTGATTAAAGATCCAGATGGAAGCTATCACAGTGTTGATGCCGTTATTGATAAAGATCTCTCATCAACATTACTAGCCAAAGAATTGCATGCAGACATTCTTATTATCACCACGGGTGTAGAAAAAGTGTGTATTCATTTTGGTAAGCCAGAACAGCAAGCATTAGGTGAAACAACCGTTGCTGAAATGACTCGTTATATGCACGAAGGGCATTTCCCCGCGGGAAGCATGTTACCAAAAATTGAAGCTAGCTTATCGTTTTTAGCAGCTGGTGGAAAACGCGTTATTATCACGACCCCTGAAAAACTAGCAATGGCATTACGTGGCGAAACAGGTACTCATATTATCGCCTAATTACGGTGGCTATTAATGTGTAATTAACGTAAAAATAAGCATAAAAATTAGCGCTATACTCTATATTGAAATATAAAGTATCTGCGCTAATTTTATATTATTGCTCAGTATTCGTATGATTATCAGGATATGCTTTAGCGTAGTGATTTGGATTTAATCGTGAGAATAATCCCATTGTTAATACAACTAAAACGGCATGAAATGCCCATGCATAGGTAAAGCTTCCATCAGATTGGCGTAACCAAACGGCAACCAAAGGGCCAAAAGCAGCAATAATAAATCCACCACCTTGCATTAATGCTGATAATGCGCCGGCTTGAGCTGGATGTGGAATATGGTCGAGGGCAACAATCATCATGACAGAAAAACATCCCCCTAAGCCACAGCCTAAGAAAATACTCCATAAATAAGGGGCGCTCATTGGCATGAGCATAATGGCTAAAAAGCCAATGACTTGACTGGTTAATGTTAATAGTAGCCAAAAGCGTCGGTCATGATTTTTTGCGGCTAAAAATGGGATGATAAGTGCCGCAGAAGCTTGAAAAAGTGAAAGGATTGCTACTAATGAGCCGCTTTGTGCGCTGGGCATTCCTAAAGATTGATAAAATGGCGCTAACCAAGTAATAACCGAAGCATAGCCCGCATTCACAAAGCCGAAACCCAAAATAAGTAGTCCTGTTCTTGGGCGCCAAATAAGTGTATTAAGCGGCACCTTATTACTTTGCGACGCACTTTTTTTAATTGAAACCGTTATTGCAATAAATGCAAAACTAGCAGGTAATGCGAACCATGCTAACGCATTCTGCCAATTACCATTTGGCTCAGTAAGGATAGGCGATAATTGTGCACCCAGCGCACCGCCACCCATTAACATGGCAGAATAAAGCCCCATCATAATAGGTGTTCTGTTACCAAACCATGCTTTGATAATACCGGGAAATATTGCTTGAATATAAGCAACACTTAAACCACAAAATAGTGCAGTAAATAGCAGTTGATTACCATCCGAAACATAAGCTCGCGAAAAAGAACCTAATAGCAGCATTAACATCGCGACTTGTAGCCCTTTGCGAGCCTGAATATAAGGCTGCAAGAACGGAACAATAAGTGCACCCATGCCCATCAAAATCATAGGTAATAAGGTAAGTAATGAGACTTGGCTGTAACTCATTCCTGTTGAGGCAATAATATCGTCAATCACAGGGCCAGGCCCAGTTAAAAAAGGGCGCAAGTTTATACCGACTAAGACAATTGTAACAACAATCTGCCACACTTTTTTTCTAGGCAAAACGGCCATGGTAATTCCCTGATAAACCAAAATATTGTTTATTGTATAGTCAAAATCTGTATAAACAAATGGCTGATTTATTGATTTCTATTTCTCTATTTAAGCTTCCACTGTTTAATCGGGCTTAGGGGATTAATTAATACAAATTCATATTGTTCAAAATGAGCGAGCACTTTTTTAAATTCAGTAGCTGCTTTATCTAGATCCCAAGATTTAGGAAAATAAAAACCATCAAAAGGAATATTTTCAAGTTTAGCGTTAAATTGATGAATATATTCATCAAATCCCGCATAAAAAAGTGCTATTTCCCCATTCCAATCAATGTCATAAGTATTATCTTTCTGGCGTTGAAAACTAATTTGATGAGCTTTGCATTCATCATGGCCTAATAAATAAAGACTAAAAGCAGGAATTTCTTGGATTTCTTCTTCATCATATTCATTAATATTTATTTGAGAGATGTTATCAACATTAAATTGATGAGTGATAAAATTGGTAAAATCAAAAGGTTTTTCCCCATTACTGAGTAAAATACCTTGGTCATTCGACCAATAAGTAGAAGAGAGAGTACAGCAATGGTAATTATCCCAGACAATTTTATCTTGCCAGTGAGCAAGGCTGGTATATTCTTGGCTATCATCTGACGTATCATCTTCTATATCAGAAAGATAATCTTCACCTTCACTTAAATAGTAATCAGCACTTTTAAGGTGAAGATCAAACCAAAGTTGCCCTGTTTTATCTAATCTTCCAGACCAAATGAATTCTTTAATTTCATGAGGCTTAGGGTAAGCGCTATCAATAAAAGTAATGGTAGATTGAGGTGTTTGCATTTTGACACTCTTGTCAGAATTTAAATAATTGGTGTTATAAAAATTAGCATAGAGGGTATCGTGATGATGGCGATAATAGAAGTCAGTTTAGCAAAATCATTAACAATGTGGTTAAAATAAAAATTATTAATTATTTTAACCAAAAATATTGCTATTAAATACGATATTTGATGAGGGGAAATTTTCAGGAAAAGACATGCATCGTATTTTTCTAGATAAAATATTATTTATAAAATGAGTGAGATGTCCTTGTTGATATTCAATATCAGGTGATCTAGAAGCAATAATTGCGATATTCCATAAATTACTATTATCTGATGAAATAACCCAAAATAAATAATCTCCATTATCTGTAATACCAATAGGGAGTAGTCCATTGATATTAGGATATAAAGGAAATAAATAATATTCTGGATCAGATTTATTTAACTCAGAAAGATCAGAAATTATCCATTCTTTTTGTTTGAAAAAATTTAAATCATCATTATTACTAAATGGGTTAAATAGAGTAAGAAAGTTATCTATTTTACCTGAACCATATTGAGTTATAAATTCAATATAATCATTGGGAAATGAGTATTTGTTATCGATTAAAGGCCATTCAGTGTTTTGACCTGTTTCATATGAAAATATTGGCGGTGGTAGTATTTTATTTAAATTCTCTAGGTTCATAAATTTTATATTTTAATTATAAATAGGCTAATTATGGTTCTTTTTTAAAGAAAACGACCGAATAATTTATTGGATACTGTCCTAATTCTTATCATAGTAGCGAAAGTAATTGTAATATAAACTATTTTTTAATGTGACACTGCCTTTTTGTTGCTGTTGAGCTTGTTGTAAAAAGGCACTATAGCCAATGACTATAGTGCCTTTTAAAACAGACTGTTAACTGACTAGGATCAGTTCATGCCGTATTTTTTCAGTTTCTTACGCAGTGTGCCGCGGTTGATGCCCATCATTTGCGCTGCACGTGTTTGGTTGCCACGGGTGTACTGCATTACCATGTCCAACAAAGGCTGTTCAACTTCAGCCAATACTAGCTCATAAAGGTCATTAACATCTTGACCGTTTAATTGAGCAAAATAGTTTTTCAGTGCTTGCTTAACGGAGTCACGTAAAGGTTTTTGGGTCACCTGATCTTGTGAATTTACGGTGGCAACGGTTAGTACGTCTGAATTTACGCGTTGTTCGAACATAGTTCTGTCAGCTCTTTTATTTATTTACGCAAAAAATTTTCGAAATATGCTTCCAACGCCTCCAGCTGTTCGCTGGCATCCTCTATGGCGTTGAAGGAGCGCCGAAACTGATCATCAGGGGCATGTTCCTTGAGATACCAAGAGACATGCTTGCGAGCAATGCGAGTTCCTTTGCCTTGACCGTAAAAGTCGTGCAACTCACGCACGTGCATTTGCATTATTTGCTGTACCTCTGCAATCGGCATTGGTGGCAGCAGTTCACCTGTGTCCAGATAGTGCTGGATTTCCCGAAAGATCCAGGGTCTTCCCTGAGCAGCGCGACCGATCATTAAAGCATCGGCTCCAGTGTAGTCGAGCACTGCTCTGGCTTTTAGCGGGTCAGTTATGTCTCCATTCGCAATAATGGGAATAGAAACACTCTGCTTAACTGTCCGAATACTGTCATATTCGGCTTCTCCTTTGAACAAACACTCGCGTGTACGTCCATGAATAGTGAGAGCCTGAATACCACAACGTTCAGCCAATCTGGCAATCTCTACACAGTTACGTTCATCAGGTGACCAGCCAGTACGGATCTTCAGAGTAACAGGTACATCAACCGCGTTAACCACAGCAGAGAGGATCTCTGCGACAAGGTCGGGATAACGAAGCAATGCTGAACCCGCCAGCTTTTTATTCACCTTTTTTGCCGGACAACCCATATTTATGTCGATAATCTGAGCGCCACTTTCTGCGTTTATTTTCGCAGCAGCAGCCATATCGGCAGGGTCACTTCCAGCAATCTGTACGGAGCGGATCCCCAATTCATCGCTATGTATCATTCGCAACCGAGACTTGTCTGTCTTCCAAACCTGAGGATTAGAAGAAAGCATTTCAGAAACTGTCATACCCGCGCCCATGTCATAGCAAAGTGACCGAAAAGGTCGGTCTGTAACGCCAGCCATTGGAGCTGCGATAAGGCAATTTTTTAACTGATACTGTCCGATTCGCATAGATGAAAAGAGGGCCAAACTGTGACTGCAAGGGCGCGTATATTACGCATTTTTTATCAGATATGAAAGGACAAAGTTTAACCAAATCGTGAAAAAAAGTTACTTTTTTACACTTGATTTTTTTTGATTATATTATTTAGTCAATAAAAACATATAGTTATAAATATTTTTTATTTTGAAAATTGATAGTACAGAATTGATAAACACTCTTAACAAAGTGAAGTTTATCAGACAAAAATGAGATTAATGTCTGATAAACAATAATTAAGTGAAATTTTAACCTAATGAGATTATCTCGATTTGGTTAATATTTGCACATTGTTATTTTTTCACACCGGTAATACGACACCATTCTTCTTTTTCAGCAACAGGATCTAGAGTGAATAATCCTTCATAAGCAGCACTCACTCCTTCTGCTTGGGTTGCTAATACGCCAGAAAGACCAAGATGGCCACCTTGACGAGGAAGAGTGCTAATCACAGGCGCAAGTTCACGTAGTGGGCCGGCTAGAATATTAGCGACAACAACATCAGCAGAAAGATTCTCTGGTTGATCTTTGGCAAGATATAACGTCAGAGCATCAGAAACACCGTTACGCTGAGCATTATCTCGGCTAGCTTGAATAGCTTGCGGATCGATATCAATGCCTATCGCTTTTGCTGCACCCAGTTTAAGTGCCGCAATAGCTAAGATACCGGAGCCACAACCAAAGTCGATAACCGTTTTGCTCGCTAAATCTAAACCATCAAGCCATTGTAAGCATAAAGAGGTTGTTGGGTGGGTTCCTGTACCAAAAGCAAGACCGGGGTCTAGCATAACGTTGACGGCGTTAGGATCAGGCACTTCACGCCAGCTAGGGCAAATCCATAAGCGCTCGCCAAAACGCATCGGGTGGAAATTATCCATCCATTCGCGTTCCCAATCTTTATCTTCGATCTGTTCGATTTTATGAATAAAATGCTGACCAAATAGCGGGTTGTTCTCCAGCATGGCAACGATAATCTTCATATCGGTTTCAGCATCATATAAACCAACAACATCGGTATCACCCCAAAGACGAGTTTCACCCGGCAGAGGTTCAAAAATAGGCGTGTCGTGGCTATCTTGAAAAGTGACTGATACAGCACCACTTTCGACAAGTTCATCACCAATCGCTTCTGCATTCGCCGCAGTTGCATTAAGTCTTAATTGTATCCAAGGCATATTAATCTATCTCTTTAAAAACGGGTTCACTGTAATGGAACGGATTGCGCTAAAGTATGCTCTCCGAACCGATTAGCCACAAGAAATGCCGCTAAACTCAGCAATAGTGAAGGAACAATAGGGTGAAAATCAGCAATTTGAATATTGAATGTTGCTAAGGTTGCATAAAGCGTTGCCCCGGTGATCATCGCAGCTATCGCACCATAGCGATTGGCTTTATTCCAGTAAAGGCCGAGCACTAATGGCCATAAGAAAACCGCTTGTAATCCGCCAAATGCCAGCAAGTTTAGCCAAATGATCATTGACGGTGGGTTCCACGCTGCAAAGAGCAAAAGTATACCTAAAATCAAGGTTGAAAGGCTCGATAAGCGTGAAATACGTTTCTCATTCGTTATGGCATGAGGCGCAAAATTTAAATAGAGATCTTTGACCAACGTCGCTGATGATTGTAACAATTGCGCGTTAATGGTCGACATTATCGCCGCCATTGGTGCTGCTAAGAAAATACCTGCGGCAAAAGGCGGCAATACATCAACCATTAGTGTGGGTATTACTTGGTCAGGTACCGTTAAATCAGGAATGATGGCACGACCTAATGCGCCAGCAAAGTGCATACCAAACATCAGTAATGACATCACAATAGTGCCAATAATAATGCCTTTGTGCATTGCTTTGCTATCTTTATACGAGATACAACGTACTGCCGTATGGGGCAATCCAATCACCCCAAAACAGACTAACACCCAAAATGATGCCATAAATGGCCCACTTAAGATGCCATCAGCGCCCTGTGGCGATGTTAATGCGGGGTCGATAGCATTGAGTTTTTGTATCGCGATATCTAAGCCACCAATTTTATAAATGATAGCAAACAGTAAAATAAAGGTACCCAGCAGCATTACAAGACCTTGTAATGCATCATTTAATACACTTGCGCGGAATCCACCTATTGCCGTATACAGCGCGATAGAGATACCAAATATTAATAAACCAAACTCATAGGGAATGCCTGCGGCGGTTTCTAATAGTCGAGCACCACCAATAAACTGCACAGTCATGGCACCAATAAAAGCGACTAACAAACTTAAACTGGCAAACCAAACTAAAAAACGACTCTGATAGCGTGCATATAGCATATCGTTAAGTGTTACTGCATTATAACGACGCGCTAAAATGGCGAATTTTTTCCCTAATACGCCCAAAGAAAGCCAAATGGCAGGTAGCTGGATCATAGAAAGCAGCACCCAACCAATGCCGTATTTATAAGCGGCGCCGGGGCCACCAATAAAGGAGCTTGCACTGACATAAGTTGCAGTGATAGTCATGGCTAAAACAAAGCCGCCCATCGAACGATTACCAAGAAAGTATTCGTTAAGAAATTCCCCTTTCTCACGTTTACGGTAGGCGTAGGCCGACAACAGAAAGACCAATAGTAGATAACCAATCAGCGGTACAATAACTTCAGTTTGCATCGTCATGCTCATCTCCTAGCGGCATATCTTTGAAGAAATAACGAACCATCAGATAGCACAACAGAAAAAACAAAATAGGTAAAAATAAGCATGAAAGCTCGAACCAAAGCGGTAAACCAATAATGCCTAGTGTGTTATCAGGTAAATAGGCGGTCATTAACCAACCCAATAAATACATAAAAGTTAAAATTAGGGCCAAAAGGGCTTCTTTGTGGGCCTGAACAAAACGCTTGTCCATCTGTTCTCCCAATCTTAATAGGGTTAAAACGAATGGGAGGATTGTACGGGAAAGTGAATAGTGATTCAGTGAAAATTAGTCATAAACTAAGCAGTTAGATTAAAGTATTTATTATCTGATTGTTTTTTAACAGTTATATAGAGTTGCTTTGAAGGCGATCTCGCGTTCATTATCAAGATAATCAGATTAAAGATGTTTTTTTAATCAAAATAATAAAGAAATATTTTTCTACGATTTTATGAGTAATAAAAAACAAAAAGAGTACGATTTCAACAGATTAATTATCATCGTACTCTTTTTAATATAACTCACCTCTATAAAATGAAAGTATTCCCTTCCCTCCTTTAAAACAAAGGTAACTTTAAAAAACTAAAGGGCGTTTTTAATTCTTTCTAATCCCTGCTTAATTATGGCGCGAGGACATGCAAGATTGATGCGAATATAGTTATCACCATTGCTAACAAACATA
Source organism: Proteus hauseri (assembly GCF_004116975.1). Classification (NCBI taxonomy): domain Bacteria; kingdom Pseudomonadati; phylum Pseudomonadota; class Gammaproteobacteria; order Enterobacterales; family Morganellaceae; genus Proteus; species Proteus hauseri. The sequence continues at coordinate 2,080,246 of NZ_CP026364.1, forward strand.
TTTCCACCTTCTAGCAGGATGCCTGTTTTGTTAGCAAAATAGAGTGAAAGCTGTTGATTATCGATATTCTCTGGCAAGTATTCTTTAAGATTGATCCATGCTAAATAGGTTGAATCAGGCACTTTAAAGTTTGCTTTTGGAAAATGAGTATGAACAAATTCTTCAACTAATTTGAAATTATCATCAAGATAGTTTTTAAGTTGTTTTAACCATTCATCGCACTCTGAATAAGCCGCTTTTGTTGCTACTAAACTTAATGGTGAAATAAAGTCATCATATAAGCGAAGCCACTCTTTTTTCACTTCTTCATTTTTAATAAAGATATGAGACATTAAGTTGCCCGCGAGATTAAATGTTTTACTCGGAGCCATGCAGGTAATGATTTTGTCATATTTAGGGAAAAGCTTGGCAATAGGAGTATGGTTGACTCCATTACGTAATAAGTCGCAGTGAATTTCATCTGATATCATCCAAATATCATTTTCGACGCACAATTTTCCCATTTTTATTAAATCTTCTTGTGTCCACACTTTCCCTGTTGGGTTCTGTGGGTTACATAGAATAAATAATTTAATATTTAATGAGTTATCTTTAATTTTTCGTTCCATATCAGCAAAATCAAGTGCATATTCACCTTGTTTTTCTAATAAATCAGAATAGATAACTTGGCGTGAATTATAATCACCTGCTTGTTTAAATGGCGTATAAGAAGGGGTTTGAATTAAAATGCTTTCATCTTGTTTAATTAATAAAGAAACTAAGCGATTTAATGCAGGAATAATTCCTGGAGATAAAACAATCTCACGAGTATCAATATTCCAATTATAGTGTCTTTGGCACCAATCTTTAAAAATGTGGTAATACTCATCGTCATAGATTTTGGTATAACCTAATATTTTTCTGTCTAGTCTGGCTTTAATTGCGTCAAGTACTTCTGGTGGTGTAGAAAAATCCATATCAGCTACCCACATTCTAATGAATTCATCATCTGTAAAGGCAAATTTTGCATCTTTATCTGTCTTGAAAATATACTGACGCCAGCCATCGTAATTTAGCGCATCTGTATTTTTTCTATCTATAATTTCATCAAAGTTATATTTCATGATTTAGCCTTTAATACATTTTATTAAATAAATTTCAAGAATGGAGAGATACAAAGTAGGATGCCCGTAAAAATAATTAAGTAGAGTGATAATCCTTTATAACGGTGCAACGAAGGTACTTTGTAAACTAAATAAGCAGGAATAAGACAACCGACAATACCGAATATTGGGCTGCAAATAGAGGTGAACATTAATACGGGTAGATTAAGAACAATAGCTCCCCATGCAATAACCACAGTGAAGATAACAATACTTAAATTAAGTATTTTCTTATTAATTTTCTCTGCTGGAATAACGCGAGTAAGCGCATTCATTACTAATCCTTGAACGGCTTCTTTAAATCCAAGATATACACCAAAGAAAGCGGTCATTAGTGCAAAAATATTCAGAGCAACACCAACAGGTGTGACAAATTTAGCGGCGTCTCCTTCAATAAATTGCGCTGCAATTGCTAGTGCAGAGATATTCTGTTCATACGCTTTTACCGCTTCATCGTGGCCTATGGCGAAAGTGAAAGAAACGGCATAGAAGAAAACGATACAAAACAGTGTACCAAATGAAATATTCATGGCTCTTAATGCTTTATAGCGAGCAACTTCAATTGACTGATTTTTGGCTCGATAGGAAATAACCATCGGGCTAAGTGATTGAATAAATAAAATTGAGGTAAGAGTAAAAGGTAACGTAATAATGGCATTTTTAATAAGCAGACTAAAAGGAGGGAATGAATCGATATTTTTTGATAAATCCCACATGCTTATCATCATTAAACCAAGAACGAGCACAACCAGTAATTTTGATAACACCATAAAACTGGAAATTTTAAATAGCAGCTCTTCACTCCGTGATGCAATGAGTACTAAAAATGAAATAAGAATTAAGCCATAGAATGGATTGTCAGAAAGAAGTCCATCGGTAACACCAAAAGTATGTAGATAAGATGCAGTGTCATTAGTTAATGCAGTAGGGTAAGCAAATATCCAAATAACAAGCATTAAAAAATAAAGTAAGCCAAGAAACATTCCCCAGTTTTTACCCAGGTAACCTTCGATAATGCCGGGGTAGTCTTTACACTCTTTAGAATCGGCAAGTGTGTTGATAAATAGACGTTGAAAAAGGTACATGGCAGGATAGCCAATAATAGAAGAAAGCAAAAAGACCCATAACCCAATTAAGCCAACTTGAACCGGTAAAAAAACAATACCTGCACCAATTGCCATACCAATACTGATGATGATCCAACCCGCGTCTGTATTATCAAAACGGGTTAATTTTTTCCATTCTTCTTTTGATAGTGAGGTCCTATCGATTTTTTTTTCTAATAAGGTCATACGTGTAATCCCATGTGTAATTAATTTATAGTATTTGTTTTATTAACTCGTTTTAGAACACGATTTTTAATGATTTTGTATTAGCTGAATAACGAGACTTCACGGATCATTCTAACAATTAGGCTGGTTAATTATTTTTTCATATTGGAATCTGTACGCGCTTATTTATTAATAAAATTAGTTAAAATAAGTCTATAAGCGAATAATATTTGATAAAAACGTTATTTTGATTAACGTCACAAGGTCTCGAATATGATGAGTCTTGACAAAACGGATATGGGGATCCTTAAGCTGTTACAAGAAGATGGGCGATTAAATAATGCAGAAATAGCTAAGCGTGTATTTTTGTCTCCCCCAGCTTGTTGGAAAAGACTTAAGGCGCTAGAGAAGGGCGTGATAAAAAATTATCGTGCAAATATTGATCCTAAACACTTGGGATTTAATTTTTATGCCTTTATGAATATTACGCTAGATTTACACTCTGAAGATAATATGGCGCATTTTGAACAAGAGATAATGAAAATTGAAAACGTTATTTCTTGTCATAATATCTCTGGCCGTTATGACTATATTTTGCAGTTAGTCGTAAAGGATATGGACGATTTTCATAATGTATCGATGGTGAAAGTACGTGCAATAGGTAATATCAAAGAGATGAATACCAGCTTTAGTATTCGTGAAATCAAACCTTTTAAAGGTTTTCCAATTAAATAAAGCAAAAAAAAAGCATAGTTAATTTAACTATGCTTTTTTGTATCGATGAGAAAATATTATTTCTCAGCTAATCCTAAACGCTTTTCAAGGTAGTGAATATTTGTGCCACCTTGTTGGAATTTCTCATCATTCATAATGAACTGATGCAGCTCAATATTGGTTTTAATGCCATCGATGATAAGTTCTGTCAAAGCATTCTTCATACGAGAGATCGCGATTTCGCGAGTTTCACCATAAGTGATCAATTTACCGATCATTGAATCATAATGAGGTGGAACAGTATAACCTGCGTAAATATGCGATTCCCAACGTACACCAAACCCACCCGGTGAGTGGAAGCGAGTAATCGTTCCCGGACTTGGTAAGAAGGTTTTCGGATCTTCTGCGTTAATACGACACTCAATAGCGTGACCGTGAACATTTATCTGATCTTGAGTTACCGATAACGGCAAGCCAGATGCAATACGTAATTGTTCTTTGATTAGGTCGATGCCTGTGATCATTTCTGTTACTGGATGCTCAACCTGAATACGGGTGTTCATCTCAATAAAGTAGAATTCACCATTTTCATATAGGAATTCAAAAGTACCTGCACCACGATAGCCGATTTCGATACAAGCGTTCGCACAGCGTTCGCCGATATTTTTACGGATTTCTGGAGTAATACCTGGTGCTGGCGCTTCTTCTACAACTTTTTGGTGACGGCGTTGCATAGAGCAATCACGTTCAGCCAAATAAATTGCATTACCTTGACCATCAGCCATGACTTGAATTTCAATATGGCGTGGATTTTCAAGGTATTTTTCCATATAGACCATATCGTTACTAAATGCCGCTTTGGCTTCAGCACGAGTCATTATGATGGATTGTTCTAAATCTTTTTCAGCACGGACAACACGCATTCCGCGTCCGCCGCCGCCGCCAGATGCTTTAATAATGACTGGATAGCCAATACGTTTAGCAATCTCGATATTTTTTGCGGTGTCGTTACCTAAAGGACCATCAGATCCTGGAACACAAGGAACACCTGCTTTTTTCATCGCTTCAATAGCAGAAACTTTATCGCCCATTAGGCGGATGGTTTCAGCTTTTGGGCCGATAAAAATAAAGCCAGAGCGTTCAACTTGCTCTGCAAAATCAGCATTTTCAGACAGGAAACCATATCCTGGGTGAATAGCTTGTGCACCGCTGATCTCAGCCGCTGCAATAATTGCAGGAATATTTAGATAACTTTTTGCTGAAGCAGCGGGACCAATACAGATAGTCTCGTCTGCCAGCAGAACGTGTTTTAAATCACGGTCTGCCGTGGAGTGAACGGCAACTGCTTTGATCCCAAGTTCTTTACAAGCTCTTAGAATACGCAGTGCAATCTCACCACGGTTGGCAATGAGGATTTTTTCTAGCATGGACCTGCCTCGTTATTCGATGACAAAGAGTGGATCGTCAAACTCAATGGTGTCGCCATCTTGACAAAGGATAGATTTAACAACGCCTGCTTTATCGGATTCTATCTGGTTCATCATTTTCATTGCTTCAACGATACACAGAGTGTCACCAACATTCACTTGTTGACCGACTTCAACAAATTTTTTGGCTTCTGGGCTTGGTGAACGATAGAACGTTCCTACCATTGGTGAGCGAACAACATGACCGCTGATCTCTTGGGCTACAACTGCTGACGTTTCAGGCGCTACTGGTGCAACGGCAGTTGCCAATGCAGGTTGAGGCGCTGCTGTTGGTGCCGCAAAATATTGCTGAGGAGCCATTTGACCCTGAAAACCAGAGTTACGACTAATACGTACTGACTCTTCACCTTCAGAAATTTCCAGTTCAGAAATGCCAGACTCTTCGACCAGCTCGATCAGTTTTTTAATTTTACGAATATCCATGAGTTGATTCCGTACTCTTTTTGATGTTTTTTATTAAGACAAACGGTTAACCGCTGCCTGTAAAGCAAATCGATAACCTTCTGCACCTAATCCACAGATGACGCCAGTTGCGATATCAGAAAGATAAGAATGGTGGCGGAAAGGCTCCCGACTGTAGACATTGGAAAGGTGAATTTCAATAAATGGAATATTCACCCCTAATAATGCATCACGCAGTGCAACACTGGTATGCGTGAAAGCCGCGGGATTGATTAATATATAATCGATATTACCGCGCGCTGCATGAATTTTATTTATTAGCTCAAATTCAGCATTCGACTGAAAGTGACTAAGCTTCACATTTAATGCTTGAGCATCTGCTGACAAACTGTGAACGATATCGTCCAGAGTTAAGTGTCCGTAGGTTTCCGGCTCTCTCGTTCCAAGCAGGTTCAGGTTCGGACCATTCAGGAGCAAAATATGAAAATTTTCCGACATTATGCTTCTATCTCCGTCAATACGTCAACGAAATGACAAAATAACCTGTGCTTTTCGTTTTGTCATCTTTTATTGTATTTAATGTCACGATGCATATCACAAAGTCCGACATTATAGACATTTCACAGAAGATAGCAGCAAAATACTGGTCTAATCAGGGAAGGCGAGCTTTATTTCGGTAAAATAGAGAACGTTTTTGCGCTATTGTTATGCTCATAAAGCAAAATAAACGTATGTTTAAAAAATAATCATAACATCACGTTATTTATTGATGTCACTGGAAATATGACCTTATTTGAGGGTGATCGTTAATATATCTTTAAAATGTGATCTGCATCACGTTTACTTGGCGATTTGAAATGAAAATAATCGCAATCTGGCATTAAAAGAAGTGTTTTAATGCCAGAAAATTGTTCGATAGGACGTAAATTTAACTAATTTTTACCAGTGTGCGACCCGTTACTTGGTTATCCATGATCATTTGAGCATAACGTGGTACTTCATCAAGTGTAATCTCGGTCATGGCTTGCTGGTAGAAAGTTTCTGGTAATAGTTGTAGCAAACGTTGCCAAACTTGAGCGCGTTTTTCTGCTGGGAAATAAACAGAATCGACACCTTGCAGACGAATATTGCGTAAAATAAACGGCATAACGGTAGTTGGTAATGAGAAACCACTTGCTAATCCACAAGCAGCCACGGTTCCGTTATAGTTTGTTTGCGCTAAAATATTAGCTAAAATTTGTCCGCCAACAGTGTCTAGCGCACCAGCCCAACGTTGTTTATCTAGTGCTCTACCCGGCTGTTCAAATTCTTCACGGGTAATAATGTTTGTTGCACCTAATTTTTTTAGGTATTCATGGTTGCTACTTCTGCCACTTAACGCAGTAACTTGATATCCCAACGTACTTAATAAGCTAATTGCAGTGCTTCCGACGCCACCACTTGCACCAGTCACTAAGATCTCACCGCTTTGAGGGGTAATACCACCTTGTTCTAATGCGATAACACACAACATGGCAGTGAAACCCGCAGTACCAATAATCATGGCATTTTTTAAGGATAAGCCTTCAGGAACAGCAGTAAGCCAATCGCCTTTAACGCCCGCTTTTTGTGATAATCCACCCCAGTGATTTTCGCCTACACCCCAGCCCGTTAATAGAACGTGTTGGCCAATATGAAAACGAGGATCTTCACTGTGATGAACAACGCCAGAAAAATCGATACCAGGGATCATTGGAAATTGTCGAATAATTTTTCCTTTACCTGTTATCGCTAATCCATCTTTATAGTTAAGAGTGGAATAGTGAATATCAACGATAACGTCATGAGAGGGTAGTTTGGCTTCATCGACGTTTTGAACGCTTGCTAATATTTTATCGCCTTGTTCTTCAAGTAATAATGCTTTCATGATGACCCCTTATCGATTTTTTATTGCTAACATGATAGGCGATTTTTTAGGTGGCGTCGTGATTGTGCACAATATCTATTGTAATAATGAGACAAATTAACCTTTTTTAGTGTATAAACTCAGGGTTCTGCGTTAATTGGAGTAGAGATTATTCTGGGGTTTATATCTTGATTAATGGATGATGCCTTTGGTGTTTTACGATAGGATGAAAATTAAGCACTTATATTGTGGGTCAATAGAAGAATGCTTTGTTTTTGATATGCCTTTGGTGAGTATTCTTATTGGTTAATCAATAAAAATAACAAGGTGAAATATCATCAAATTTCGATATAGCTAATGTGAATAATCAAATGAATAAATTTTATTTGAACTTGTAGCAAGGCTTTTGAGTCACATAGTGGCTACTAAGAAAGTTTTTTTCTTTATTGATGCAATCGTTGTTTGTATTGTAGCTAAGTCAAATATCTACAACGTAGGATCGAATTTATACGTTAATCGTTTTAATTAGCCCATTTTTATGCAGTTTTTTTCTGCTCCAATTGGGAAAAGTAACGTAGAATATTGTGCCTTTAAGATTATTCACGTGTCCACTTTTAACTAAGTAGCGAATCGCGCCTTGTCGCTGCTTATTGTGGTTGGTAGAGTAGACGGATTTTTCCGTCCCGGCTTGCAGGATTATCCTTTCGTATGTTTAAAAAATTTCGTGGCATGTTTTCCAACGATTTGTCTATTGACTTGGGTACCGCCAATACCCTTATTTATGTCAAAGGGCAGGGTATTGTTCTCGATGAACCTTCCGTTGTCGCTATTCGTCAAGATCGCGCAGGAACCTCAAAAAGTGTTGCAGCCGTAGGGCATGAAGCCAAACAGATGTTGGGGCGTACTCCTGGTAATATCGCAGCTATCCGTCCAATGAAAGATGGTGTGATTGCTGATTTTTATGTAACCGAAAAAATGCTTCAACACTTCATAAAACAGGTTCATAACAACAGCTTTATGCGTCCAAGCCCTCGGGTATTGGTTTGTGTACCTGTTGGTGCAACGCAAGTTGAGCGCAGAGCAATTCGTGAATCTGCATTAAGTGCAGGTGCTCGCGAAGTGTTCTTGATTGAAGAACCTATGTCTGCTGCTATTGGTGCTGGTTTACCAGTTTCTGAAGCAACAGGCTCTATGGTGGTTGATATCGGTGGTGGTACCACTGAAGTTGCCGTTATTTCTTTAAATGGTGTTGTTTATTCTTCTTCTGTTCGTATTGGTGGTGACCGCTTTGATGAGGCTATCATTAACTATGTCCGTCGTAACTATGGTTCATTAATCGGTGAAGCAACCGCAGAACGTATCAAGCATGATATTGGTTCAGCGTATCCTTCAGATGAAGTTAATGAAATCGAAGTTCGTGGCCGTAACCTTGCAGAAGGTGTGCCTCGTAGCTTTACATTGAACTCTAATGAAATTCTTGAAGCATTACAGGAACCATTAACAGGTATCGTCAGCGCAGTTATGGTTGCATTAGAACAATGTCCGCCAGAATTGGCTTCTGATATTTCAGAGCGCGGTATGGTATTAACCGGCGGTGGTGCTCTGTTACGTAACCTTGACCGTCTATTGATGGAAGAAACTGGCATCCCTGTGATTGTGGCTGAAGATCCACTGACCTGTGTGGCTCGTGGCGGTGGTAAAGCATTAGAAATGATCGATATGCACGGTGGCGATCTGTTTAGCGAAGATTAAGATTGATTTTAAACAAGGGAGAACGGATTCCCCCTTGGTGTGAAATATCGACACCCGTTCTTTTACTTCCCGTGTGAGTGATTTCTGAGTTTATGAAGCCAATTTTTAGTCGGGGACCATCCCTGCAACTAAGATTAATAATCGCCGTGATTATCGCTATTACATTACTAATTGCTGATAATCGTTTGGGGGCGTTTTCTAAAGTCCGTCAATATTTGGATACGGCTGTTAGCCCTTTCTATTTTCTTGCCAATGGCCCTCGTCGTTTTCTTGATCAAATCTCTGAAACTTTTGCCACACGAGAACGCCTTCAGTTTGAAAATCAAGCCCTGAGAAAAGAGCTGCTTGTTCGTAGTGGTGAAAGCCAATTACTTGAACAATTTAAGCAAGAAAACGCTCGTTTACGAGAGTTACTTGGTTCACCTTTACGCCAAAATGAACAGATGACAGTAGCTCAAGTGCTGTCAGGCAACAGTACACCTTATCGAGATCAAGTTGTAATTGATAAAGGTACCAATGATGGTGTGTATGAAGGACAACCCGTTATCAGTGATAAAGGAGTTGTTGGACAAGTAATTGCCGTAAGTGAGTTAACTAGCCGAGTGCTGTTAATTTGTGATACGAGCCATGCTTTGCCTGTGCAAGTATTGCGAAATGATATTCGCGTTATTGCATCTGGTGGTGGATGTGCTGACGATCTGTTATTAGAAGCATTGCCTGCTAATATTGATATTCGTGTTGGGGATGTATTAGTGACATCGGGATTAGGTGGCCGTTTCCCTGAAGGCTACCCAGTTGGGGTTGTTTCTTCGGTTAAAGTGGATAATCAACGTGCTTATTCTGTTATTGATGTAAGACCTTCTGCGGAATTACAGCGTTTACGTTATCTACTTTTATTGTGGGGGGCTTCGGATAAAAAAGGTGAACCGCCTTTACCTTCAGAAGTTTATCATGCAGCAAATGAACGTTTAATGCAGCTGATGCCACAAGTGTTGCCTAACTATGAGCAAGCAGGCCCTCCATTACCACGTTCTATGTCTCAGGAGCCGTTAGAAAATACACCTGACTCCAAGACTCCAGCTGTCGCACCTCCTACAACAAATACGGGTGTGCAACCTAGCACAAGCCGAGGTCAATAGTGGCGATGAATCCTTATCAAAGCCGCGGGCGCTGGATTATTTGGCTCTCTTTTCTAATCGCATTAGTATTGCAAATTATGCCGTGGCCTGAGCAATTAGAGATGTACCGCCCTATTTGGCCAGTACTATTTCTTATCTATTGGATAACAGCTATTCCACATCGTGTTAGTGTGGGAACGGCATTTGTGCTGGGTATGAGTATGGATTTAGTCCAAGGCACAACCTTAGGTGTGAATGCCCTTGCTTATACTTTAGTGAGTTATGTCGTGGCATTTAAATATCAACTTTTTTGTAATCTTGCATTATGGCAGCAATCTTTGGTTGTTATGGTTACCGTTGTGGTGGTTGATCTTGCTGTATTTTGGGCAGAATTTTTGCTTTCCCCCGTTACTTTTCACCCCCAAGTATTCTGGAATAGTCCAGTCAGTGGTATTCTTTGGCCATGGCTCTATTTTTTACTTCGCAAAGTCCGTCATCAGTTTTCTGTACACTAACAGCTTACTGAACATGGCGGTATTTTTGTATTACCGTCATGAGGACACTAACTGTGACAACGCTTTACCTTGCTTCCAGTTCACCAAGACGACGCGAGTTACTCGCATTATTGGATGTTGAATTTAGTATTATTACGCCAGCTATTGATGAAATTTGGCAACAAGGTGAAACGCCAGAACAGTATGTTACTCGTTTAGCGACAGAAAAATCGCTAGAAGGGGTGCGACAAGCACCTTGTGATTATCCGGTTTTAGGTTCTGATACAATAGTTGTTTGCGAAGGTAAAATTCTCGAAAAACCGCGTGATAAAGCTCACGCCGCACAAATGTTACGCGCGCTAGCGGGATCAACCCATCAAGTGATCACCGCGATTGCAATTTCTGATAGAAATCATACAGTAAATCAATTGGTCGTCACACTAGTTACATTTAGAGAGATGACAGATCAGGAAATTAACGCGTATATTGAAACGGGAGAGCCGATGGATAAAGCAGGCGCTTACGGTATTCAAGGAAAAGGAGGCCGTTTTGTTCAACGGATTGAGGGAAGTTATCACGCTGTTGTCGGATTACCTCTTGTTGAAACCGAGGCGTTGATAGCTCAATTTTTGTCTCTAGCTAATGAGAAGGAGATTTCATGACTGCAGAGCTATTAGTGAATATCACTCCATCTGAAACCCGTGTTGCCTATATCAGCGGAGGCATACTTCAAGAAATTCATGTTGAAAGAGAAGCCAAACGTGGCATAGTCGGAAACATCTACAAAGGTCGGGTGAGTCGAGTTTTACCCGGGATGCAAGCTGCATTTATTGACATCGGGCTGGATAAAGCCGCTTTTTTACATGCTTCTGATATTATGCCTCACACCGAATGTATTGCTGGTGAAGAGCAAAAAAAATTCAATGTCCGTGATATTGCTCAGTTGGTTCATCAAGGGCAGGATTTAATTGTACAAGTTGTTAAAGATCCTCTAGGCACGAAAGGTGCACGTTTAACCACAGATATTACACTCCCTTCACGTTATTTAGTTTTTATGCCGGGCGCTTCTCATGTTGGTGTTTCTCAGCGTATTGAAAGTGAAGAAGAGCGAGAGCGCTTAAAGCTGTTAGTTGAAGAATATTGCGATGAAAACGGTGGTTTTATTATTCGAACTGCTGCTGAAGGGGTGGGTGAGCACGAAATAAAACAGGATGCGGCTTTTCTTAAACGTTTATGGAATAAAATTATTGAACGTAAGAAAAGAAATAAAACACGTATTCAAATTTATGGCGAATTGGCATTAGCACAACGTATTTTGCGTGATTTTGCGAGTTCTGAACTTGATAGTATTCGTGTTGATTCAAAACTTACCTATAATCAATTACAGGAATTTATTGGTGAATATATTCCTGAGTTAACGGCCAAGCTTGAATTGCATCAAGGTAATCAACCTATTTTTGATCTTTATGGTGTTGAAAATGAAATTCAACGTGCATTAGAGCGTAAGGTTGAACTGAAATCAGGTGGTTATCTTATCATCGACCAAACAGAAGCAATGACCACAATAGATATTAATACTGGCGCATTTGTGGGGCATCGTAATTTAGAAGAAACTATTTTTAATACTAATATTGAAGCAAGCCAAGCAATAGCTCGTCAATTAAGATTACGTAATTTAGGCGGCATCATTATTATTGATTTTATTGATATGAATAATGATGAGCATAAACGCAGAGTATTAGCTTCCCTTGAACAAGCATTAAGTAAAGACCGAGTAAAAACCACGATTAATGGGTTTTCTCAGTTAGGGTTAGTTGAAATGACCCGTAAAAGAACTCGCGAAAGCCTTGAGCATGTATTGTGCGACGATTGTCCAGCTTGCCAAGGTCGAGGAACGGTAAAATCAGTAGAAACAGTCTGCTATGAAATTTTACGTGAAATTGTGCGTGTCCATAAAACGATAGATGCAGATCGCTTTCTTGTTTATGCCTCATCCGCCGTATCAGAAGCGCTACGAAGTGAAGAATCTCACGCTTTGGCAGAAGTTGAAATCTTTGTTGGTAAGCAGGTTAAAGTACAAACAGAGCTGCTTTATAGTCAGGAACAATTTGATGTGGTGATGATGTAATGGATACTCTTTTGTCATGATAATGACGGTAGAAAGGAGAAAAAAATGAAGCGGCTGCCAAAATACCTGTTATTACTAACGGTTTTTTGTCTCATTGTTTTTGCTTTAATTTTAAGCGGTTTTCGCTACTTTCTGCCAAGGCTTGATAATTATCGTCCTGAAATTGAAGCTTATCTAACAAAACAACTCAATAGCCCTGTTAGTATGGCTAAAATTAAAGGGGAATGGCAAAATTTTGGTCCTGATATTCAAGTCGATTCACTTGTTATTAATAACAAAGATGTGGATGTTAGGGCTCAACAAATTACGTTTTCTTTTGATATCTGGCGTTCTCTTTTTGCTTTTCGTCCTTACTTTCGTGAACTCACCTTTGAACAGTTATACGTTAATTATCATCGCCCTATTTTTACAGGGCAAAGTGGTGATATTACTTTAACTAAGCCTGATGATATCTCTTCTCTATTTTTTGAACAGTTCGACCGTTTTAAGTTGGTTAATAGCCGCTTTACTTTTCTTACCCCTTCAGGGGATACCAGCACCTTAAACATTCCCGAGTTAATGTGGTTAAACCAAAAAGAGCGTCATCGGGCTCAGGGTGAGGTAACTCTTGATACATTGCTTAATCATTATGGTGGGATGAAGGTTCGTCTTGATCTCTACACCAACGATAAGGGATTGATAGATAACGGTGAAATTTTCGTTACTGCGGATGATGTTGATATATCACCGTGGTTAAGCCAATGGGTAAAAAGTAATAGTGGTCTTGATGAGGCGAAAGCCAGCTTATCTAATTGGATTGAAATAACACAAGGGCGTATTACTGGCAGCCAGTTGCAAATCCACCAAGGTGAAATGGATTGGCAAAGTGAAGGGGTTTCACACGTATTAAATGTAGAAGATCTTATTTTGCGGATGAGACGGCAAGAAAATGGCTGGCTTGCAGATATTCCTTATACACGAAAAATTACGATGGATGGTAAAGAGTGGCCCGATGGTTATTTAGCGGTGCTCTATCAGCCAAAAGAGAAAGAGCGTGATGAAGCTTGGCGGATCCGAGCTAAAAATATAGAACTAGATAGTTTATATGCAGTATTGCCTCTATTTTCATTTTTAACACCAGACTTTGTGCGTCAATGGCAATATCGTCAATTTTCGGGTTTAGTGAGTGATTTTGCTTTAGACCTTACGCCGGCTAATTTTGAACAAAGTGCCATTGATATGCGTTGGCAAGATGTTGGTTGGAAACGTTGGCAGGAGATCCCATCAGTAGAGCATTTTGATGGTCGCCTAAAAGGTAACTTACAAGGTGGTGAGCTAGATTTTTCTTTAACCAATAGTAAGGTTGATACAGGCGAGTTATTTAAAGCCCCGCTTGAGATTGAGAAAGGAAGTGGAACAATTTATTGGCAATATAAAGAGGATGATTTATCTCTTTGGAGCCAAAAATTAGATATTCAAGCAACGTCAGCATGGGTGACGGGTGATTTTCGCTATGAGAAAAAAGGCGACGATCAATTATTGTCTATTTTGTCTGGTATCAGAGTTAGCAATGCTGGTGATACATGGCGTTATTTACCTGAGCAGTATGTGGGTAAAAATTTAACGCAGTATCTTTCTGATGCGATTATTACGGGTAATATTGAGAATGCGACTTTTATTTTTCATGGTGACCCAGTGGATTTCCCTTTTGAAAAACACGATGGTTGGTTCCAAGTTTATGCTCCTGTAAAGCAGGCAACATTTAAATTCGATAATGAATGGCCTGCGTTGTTTGATCTTGATATTAATTTAGATTTTCGCAATCAAGGACTGTGGATGTCTGCAGATAAAGCCAAAGTAGGTAATGCTTCTGCATCGAATTTAACGGCTGTTATCAGTGATTATGCGCAAGAAAAAATAGTGATTGATGCCGATATTGTTGCAACAGGTGATGAATTAAAAGATTATTTTCTCGATTCTCAAATGGCGAGTATTGGCCATACTCTTGAAGAACTGAAAGTTGCTGGCAATATTAATGGCACGCTGAAGCTTGATATTCCTTTTGATGGTGAAGATGTGGTTGCAAGTGGTGATATCAATCTAAAAAATAATGACGTCACACTCGCGTTTATGGATACCACGTTAAAGGGCGTAACAGGTCAATTTCGTTATAATAATGATAAACTTGAAAGCGATATATTAACGGGGAATTGGTTTGGACAGCCGCTCTCTTTTTCATTTGCAAGCCACAATAATAGCGATATTTATCAAGTAGATGTTGGATTAAAAGGCCTGTGGAATATGCAAAAAATTCAAGGTCTGCCATCGGATATTCAACGTCAAATAAGCGGTGTGCTACCTTGGAATGGGAAGGTGAAAGTTAATTTACCTGAGACCGGTGATATTAATTATCAAGTTGATTTAACTGGAAATGTGAATGGGTTAATCAGTAAATTGTCCGCACCTGAAACACAAGATTTTAAAGCATCACCACCAATAATTATTTCTGCTAAAGGTAATAGCGAAAAATTAAATATTGATGTGAGCGCGGATAAATTGTGGGCACTAAATAGCGAATGGTTGCTTGGAAAACAGTTACGTTTATTACGTGGTAATCTTGCTTCAGCATCAATTAAATTACCAAAGCTTACTGAACAAGAAAGATTAACAATTGAACTTATAGGATTAAATGGCGATAAATGGCTGCCTACTTTAGTCGCTTTTTCTGCATTAACACCTTCTGAAAATGAAATCAGTTTCCCTGATAATATTCATATCAGTTTACCAGAGCTTAATTTTGCAGGACAAAAATGGCGTGATCAGCAATCTGAAATTATGCGAGTTAACGATGGTATAAAATTCTCTTTTTCAGGCAGTGAATTACGCGGTGATATGTTTATACCTACGACAACAGCACCTTGGCAAGTTAATGTTAATTATCTCTATTTCAATGGCGAGCAGTCTTCTGAAGAAGAAAAAACATTGAAAATAGCAATGGATCCTACAAGTAAATCTGCTGCATTCTCAGTGAAAAATATACCTTCTGTCGAATTTGAATGTAAAGAGTGTTGGGTTAACGGATTGCTGTTAGGCAACATTAAAGCGTCTATGCAACAGAGCAATGGCGCGTTATTTCTGACAAACGGTAAATTGGTCAATAGCAGCGGGGAATTATCCGTTACGGGTGTGTGGTCTGAAAATGCAGCTGGACAAAATAACACTAAACTCAGTGGGAAACTGAAAGCAGAAGAAATTGATGAAATGGCGGCCTATTTTGGTTATATCGTGCCAATTATTCAATCCCCACTTTCGGCTGATTTTTCATTACAGTGGCACAATACCCCGTGGAATTTTGATTTAGCGACGTTGAATGGAGAAGTTAAATCGTTATTAGGTAAGGGACGTATCGAACGAGTCAATGTAGGACAAGCAGGGAAACTACTGCGCCTTGTGAGTTTTGATGCATTATTGCGTAAATTACAATTCGATTTCAGAGATACTTTTAGTGATAATTTTGAATATGATTCTATTAAGAGCGAAATCATCATTAAGCAAGGTGTGATGAACGCCGACAGTGTTCGTATCGATGGGGTAATTGCCGATATTGTTATTACAGGGCAAGTTGATTTAATTGAGCGTAAAATGGATCTACAAGTTGTGGTAACCCCAGAGATTTCAGCTACAGTAGGAGTAGCTACCGCTTTTGCTATTAATCCAATTGCAGGTGCTGCGGTATTCGCGGCATCAAAAGTTCTTGGTCCACTTTGGAGTAAGATCTCAGTAATACGTTATCATGTGACCGGAACAATGGAACAACCTAAAATCGACGAAGTACTGCGTCAGCTCAAGGAGAATCAGGCGTTATGAAAAAAGTTAATGTCGCACTTTTGCAGCTTTGTAGCGGAAAAAATATAAAAAATAATCTGGCGCAAATAGAGCAACAGATTAAGCAATTACCCGATTCAGTTGAACTTGTGTTAACCCCTGAAAATGCGTTACTTTTTTCGAGTGCTAAAGATTATCATAAACATGCTGAAATTCAGGGTGAAGGGCCTTTACAAGACGCTATTGCTAAAATGGCACAGCGTTATAAAGTGTGGATCCTTGTGGGTTCTATGCCTTTAATTAGTCGTGATGATCCAAGCCAAATTACCAGTAGTAGTTTAGTATTTGATAACGAAGGTGTTATTCGTGCTCGTTATGACAAAATTCATATGTTTGATGTGAGTATTGATGATGAGCAGGGCGAATATAATGAATCTGCTATTTATCAACGCGGTGAACGTTTAACTGTTGTTGATACACCTGTTGGTAAGTTAGGCCTAACTATTTGTTATGATTTACGTTTCCCTGGTATTTTCCAAGCATTAAGAGAAAAAGGTGCTGAAATTATTTCTGTACCTGCCGCATTTACTCGTTTAACAGGAAAAGCGCACTGGGAACCACTGCTACGTGCTCGTGCAATAGAAAACCAATGTATTATCTTGGCTCCTGCACAAGTTGGTACTCATGATACGCGTCGCACTTGGGGCCATACGATGGCTGTTGACGGTTGGGGGAAGGTCTTGAAAAAGAATCCTGATGCCGTAAGTGCACTAACGCTGAATATTCGCGTTGATAGTTTAGATGGTATGCGTGAACAGATACGGGTTGTGAAACATAATCGCTTTCGCCCGAAACTGACTCACTTAATAAAAAAAGTTAAGGATAAAAAAGAATTATGAGTTTAGCTGTTGTCAGCGAAAGTCTGTTGGAAGCGAACCAACTCAGTCTGGATGATTTAGCATCTACACTTGAACAGCTTGCACAGCGTCAAATTGATTATGGTGATCTTTATTTTCAGTCTAGTTACCACGAAGCGTGGATCTTAGACGATCAAATTATTAAAGATGGCTCTTACAATATTGATCAAGGGGTAGGTGTTAGAGCTATTTACGGTGAAAAAACCGGTTTTGCTTATGCTGACCAGTTAACACTTAATGCACTTAATCAAAGCGCTGCAGCTGCACGAAGCATTGTTCAAGCTCAGGGAAATGGTCGTATTCATACCTTGGGTGCTATTCAACATTCTCCGTTGTATAGCTTAAGTGATCCGCTGCAAAGTCTTTCTCGCGAAGAAAAAATTGCTTTATTACATGAAGTCGATAAAGCAGCTCGCGCTGAAGACAAGCGCGTAAAACAGGTTAATGCTTCTTTAACCGGCGTTTATGAACATATTTTAGTTGCAGCAACAGACGGTACATTAGCTGCTGATGTGCGTCCTCTCGTTCGCCTTTCCGTTAGTGTGTTGGTGGAAGAAGATGGCAAGCGTGAGCGTGGCGCAAGCGGTGGTGGTGGTCGTTTTGGTTATGATTATTTCTTAACGAAAATTGACGGTGAAAGCCACGCTGTAACTTATGCCCGTGAAGCAGTGCGTATGGCATTAGTTAATCTATCTGCAATAGCTGCACCTGCTGGCACAATGCCTGTTGTACTTGGCGCAGGATGGCCGGGTGTTTTACTTCATGAAGCAGTGGGGCATGGTTTAGAAGGCGATTTTAATCGTCGAGAAACCTCCGTATTTTCTGGTCGCCTTGGTGAAAAAGTGACTTCTGAGCTTTGTACTATTGTTGATGATGGTACGATAGAAGGTCGTCGTGGCTCAGTGGCAATAGATGATGAAGGTGTACCAGGCCAATATAATGTGTTGATCGAAAACGGCATCTTAAAAGGCTATATGCAAGATAAGATGAATGCGCGCTTAATGGGTGTTGCTCCTACAGGTAATGGTCGTCGTGAATCTTATGCACACCTTCCTATGCCGCGTATGACAAACACATATATGTTAGCTGGCAGCTCTTCACCTGAAGAAATTATTGCTAGCGTTGAGCGTGGAATTTACGCGCCAAACTTTGGTGGTGGGCAAGTGGATATCACTTCAGGTAAATTTGTTTTCTCAACCTCGGAAGCGTATTTAATTGAGAATGGCAAAATTACTAAACCTATTAAAGGCGCAACATTAATTGGTTCTGGTATTGAAGCGATGCAGCAAGTTTCTATGGTTGGTAACGATTTAGCCTTAGATAAAGGTGTTGGTGTTTGTGGTAAAGAAGGTCAAAGCTTGCCTGTTGGTGTGGGTCAACCAACACTGAAGCTTGATAAAATTACTGTCGGCGGAACCGCTTAATTGTTGCTATAGTTATCTATACGTATTTTTAAAACTCCATCAAATGATGGAGTTTTTTATCAGAATCATAGTTATAGTTAAAGGAGCTAACGAATGGGGAAACGTTTATTACCAGTACTTATTGTTGTCGCAGTGCTATTTGGTGTTCTTTATAAAGGTTTATTGTCTGAAACCCAAGCACCTGTCTCAACGTCATCAACGTCTATTTCTACATTACCAAGCAGTAACACGAATAAACCCGCACAGATCCCTTTACCAATTGATGAAAAAACACAAGCTAATAAAGTTGCTGATTATTTACAGCGCCATCAGCAGTTGCCAGATTTTTATCTAACGAAAAAAGAAGCTAGAGCAAATGGCTGGGATGCAAAAGCCGGTAATTTATGCGAAGTATTACCCGGCAGAGCAATTGGGGGTGATCGTTTTATGAATCGCGAAAAACAGCTTCCTGAAAAAAGTGGTCGTCAATGGTTTGAGGCAGATGTGAATTATCACTGTGGACATCGTGGCAGTGATAGATTGCTGTATTCTAATGATGGGTTGATTTATTTAACGACAGATCATTATCGCACTATGACAAAAGTTGCTCCCTAATGCAGAAAATAATTTTTGATTTTGCAAGGCTTCCCAATATGGAAGCGTTTTATCTTAGCTTTGCTAAGCAGTTCGATCTACCTAATTACTTTGGTAATAATTTAGATGCGCTATGGGATGTATTAACTGGGGAAATAGCATTACCTGTGCAGGTGGTTTTTAAGCATTTTCCTCAATACTCGCCGGTTTTCCAGCCGTTGATCGTGCTGATGCAAGAAACCCAAATTGAATTAGGTGATGCACTTTTTCAATTCATATGTGAAGAGTAACAAATAACATCCTTAGTCCCGAAAACAGCAGTGACAGTCCATTTTCACTACACTGCGTTTTCAGGGGCATAAGGGTAAAGCGTAGGCTTTACGCTGATTCAGAAAGATCTTTCAAATACTGAAACAATAAACGAAATGATTTTGGTGGTTTATTGCCTTCTTTTTCTTTCTTGGCATTTCGGATAAGTGTACGTAATTGTTGACGATCTGCCATTGGATAAAGTTCGACAACTTCTTCAATCACTTCATTGCCACCTTCAATAAGGCGAATGCGCAGATCTTCTAATTTATGTAATACTAGAATCTGTTGGTTATGACGATTTTTAAGTTTGTCTAACGCTTGGCGAATAGGATCTTCATCAACGTTACGCAGTAATTTACCTATATATTGGATTTGGCGACGGCGTGCTTCACGCTGTACTTTTTGCGCTAATTGAATGGATGCGAGTAATTTCTCATCGAGTGGGATCCGCTCTAACTCTTGAGCACTTAATTCAACCAGTTCGGTGCCTAATTTTTTCAGTACTTCAGCATCACGTTTGATTTCACTTTTGCTGACCCAGATGATTTCTTCATCTTCTTCTTCTTCTGATGATGTGTTGTCAAATTCAGGGTCAAGGTAATGCCACTCTTCTGGCTGCTTTGCCATAATAAAAATTCCTGTTGCAGAGTAAGCCGGGAGTGCGATTTGGTGAATGACCAAAAGCCCGACGGGTGATAACATTCATATATCTTCTATTGTAACTGGGAAAATCGCTTGTTGACCACCTGTCAATTGATTTACTTTACTAAAAATAAGTAAAAAGTGATGTTCTCCTTAGGAAAAATGGTTCTCAATGAATAATTCAGATCAGGTAAAACAGCTGGAAGACGCTGTTTCGCTCGCTTTAGAGCTAGCAGCAAAGCAGTGTGACAGTGCAGAAGTGGCAATTAATAAATCAACAGGCATTAGCGTGAGTACGCGTTATGGTGAAGTTGAGAATGTTGAATTTAATAGCGATGGTGCTTTAGGTATCACGGTTTATCAACAACAACGTAAAGGTAGTGCCTCTTCCACAGATTTAAGTCCTGATGCGATTAGACGCGCTGTACAAGCTGCTGTTGATATTGCACGTTATACGTCAGTTGACCCTTACGCAGGCCCTGCTGATAAAGAACTACTGGCATTTGATGCGCCTTTTTTGGATCTTTACCATCCTGCAGAAGTGACTGCCGATAAAGCGATAGAACTGGCTTCTCGTGCAGAAAAAGCGGCTTTAGACTGCGACAAACGTATTATTAATACCGAAGGTGGTAGTTTTAATAGCCACAGTGGTACGCGTGTATTTGGTAATAGTCTTGGGTTACTAAAAAGTTATTCTTCCTCTCGTTATTCAATGTCTAGCTGTGTAATAGCAAAAGAAGGCGAAGATATGGAGCGTGACTATGCTTATACCATTAGTCGTCGTTTTGATGGCTTAGAGACGCCTGAGTGGGTAGGTAAAGAGTGTGCGCGCCGTACACTGTCGCGTCTTTCTCCTCGTAAGCTTTCTACCATGAAAGCGCCAGTTATTTTCTCTTCTGAAGTTGCAACGGGTATTTTCGGTCATTTGGTTGCCGCAATCAGTGGCAGCATGATTTATCGTGAATCTTCTTGCTTGTTAGATAGCTTAGGCAAACAGATTTTTCCTCAATGGCTGAATATTCAAGAGCGCCCACATTTAATGGGGGGGCTTGCTTCAACTCCATTTGATAGTGAGGGCGTTCGTACTATGGATGCTGACATTATTAAAAACGGTGTATTGCAAGAATGGTTACTGACAACCTATTCAGCAAGAAAATTAGGTTTAAAAAGTAATGGCCATGCTGGTGGTATTCATAATTGGTATATTCCAGGGCAAGGTCTGTCATTTGATGCTCTATTAAAAGAGATGGGCACTGGACTGGTTGTGACTGAATTGATGGGGCAAGGGGTAAGTACTGTAACAGGTGATTATTCTCGTGGTGCAAGTGGTTTTTGGGTTGAAAATGGCGAAATTCAATATCCGGTTAGCGAAGTGACTATCGCTGGGAATTTAAAAGATATGTGGGCGAATATTGCCACGATTGGTGATGATATTGAAACCCGTAGTAATATTCAGTGTGGCTCGCTGTTATTGCCAGAAATGAGTATTGCGGGTGAATAAGACCTAAAGGGTATTTATAGCCATTAATCTCAGCCCATTGATGGGCTGAGATATCGCGTTTATTGATGTAGTTTAACAGTAATTAAAACAAAAATAAGACACGAACCTTCAGCGTTGCTTAACGGTGATATTCACCAGCGGCTTCCGGTTGATAAAGAATTTCTAACACTTTAACCTTTGTTTCAAGGCCGTTTGGCAACTTCCAGCTGATCTCATCATTAATGGTTAAACCCAGTAATGCTGCTCCCATAGGTGCCATTACAGATAGCTCTGTAGTACTGTCTTTTAATGATGCAGGGTAAACTAAAGTACGTGTACGCTCTTCATTATTTTTTAAGTCCATAAAACGGACTTTGCTGTTCATGGTAACGATATTCGCTGGGATATCAGCGGGTGCTACAATGTCAGCACGATCTAACTCTTCATTTAGCGCTTCTGCAATTGGGCTATCTGCAAATGCAGGTTGCTCTAGTAATGAATCTAAACGTTCTGCATCAAGTTCGTTGATGATAATTGTTGGCTTTGTCATACCACACTCCAATTTATTCCAATGCAAAACAACACCCCCACGGGTTAGGTGGGGGTGTTGTTAAACTCATATAGAGATAATAGGCGGTTCTGTATAAAAAAGAAAGAGACGGTGATCACGATCTCTTTCAAGTACTTTTGTTAAGAAATGCTAATCTATTGTTTTCTATTATGATTATTCTTCATCAAACCCTGATTCAAATAATGCAATAATAGCATCAATAGCTTCTTTTTCATCACTTCCCGTGACTTCGATGTTAATATGACTCCCTTGTTCCGAGTCAAGCATCAACATTGCTATCACACTATCTGCTTGTGCTTCAACCCCTTCATGATTGCGTAAAATCACCGTTGATTGAAATGTTTTTACTAAATCAAACAACTTCATTGCTGGCCTAGCGTGTATACCAAGCCGATTTTTTATCGCAACTTGTCGGTGTTGGGTCATTTACGTTTTTCTAACGTTCTATGGCGCGACTGTACGTTTTTACCACGAGAGCGGAAATAATCAGCCAATTGCTCAGCAACGTATACAGAACGGTGCTTACCACCAGTACAACCTATCGCAACCGTTAAATAACTACGGTTATTGGTTTCTAACATAGGTAACCAAAGTTCGAGATAGCTTCTGGTTTGATAAATAAAATTGTGTACTTCTGTGTGACGATCTAAAAATGCAGCGACAGGGCGATCAAGACCCGTCATTGGGCGAAGTTTAGGATCCCAATGTGGATTTGGTAAGAAACGGACATCAAAAACATAGTCTGCATCGATAGGGATGCCATGTTTGAAGCCAAAAGATTCAAACACCATAGTCAGTTCACGTTCACGTTTACCTAATAAGCGGGTACGTAGCATTTCAGCTAACTCATGAACAGACATTTCAGAGGTATCGATGATAAGATCAGCACGTGATCGCAGTGGCTCTAACAGATCACTTTCCGTATCTATCGCCACTTCCAAAGAAAGGTTCTTGGTCGAAAGAGGGTGAAGGCGTCGTGTATCACTATAACGACGGATCAAGGTGTTTCTGTCAGCATCTAAAAATAACAGCTGTGGAGAATATTCAGCGGGTAAACTTTCCAGCGCTTTTTCAAAGATCTCCGGCGATTCAGGCATATTACGAACATCAATACTGACTGCGGCAGCAGAAGCATCACGTTCCGCCAGCGTTTTCGCAAGCTCAGGTAACAGATCAACGGGTAAGTTATCTACGCAATAAAATCCCATATCTTCAAGCGCACGCAAAGCGACTGACTTACCTGAACCAGAGCGTCCGCTGACTATCATCAGCACCATGAGGTAGCTCCCCTTAAAATTTCCCAGTGATGAATATCATCCCACTGTATGCTTTTCGCTTCCTAATAAACCTTGTGGGTCTATTCTGTGACAATCTGATAAAGCTCTTCATCACTTTGTGCGGAGCGTAGTTGGCGACATAAATTTTTATCCGCTAACTGTTTGGCAATTAAAGACAGTGTGTGTAAATGTTCCTTGCACTGTGTTGCAGGAACGAGTAATGCGAACAACAAATCAACAGGTTGATTATCAATAGCGTCAAAAGCAATAGGTTCGTTTAGGTGAAGAAACACACCAACGACACGGTCTGCTCGATCACTTTCAATTCGCCCATGAGGGATAGCTAAGCCACCACCGATCCCTGTTGTACCCACTTTTTCGCGAGTCAGTAAGGCTTCAAATATCAGCGTTTCTGGCAAATTAAGCTCAGTAGCAGCTAATTCACTGATAATTTCCAAAGCGCGTTTTTTACTCGTGCAATGTACATCGTTATGGGTACATGTCAGAGAAAGAACGTCACTAATTTTCATTTTTGTATCGTTGTTCATTGTCTTATTCACTTAGACCAGCAAACCAGATGCCACAAAGTGACATCTGGTTTTTTGTTACTGATTAATTTGGCGTCGTTTTTAATATGGCAAACTCAGCGTAAACAACGCAGTAACATTGCCGATTGTATTCCCATTTTACAATGGGAAATGAATTAATGTTGTCTCAGTTTATCTTTGTGTTTGGTTAATTGACGAGCCAGTTTGTCCATTAATCCATCAATTGCTGCGTACATATCATCTGCTTCTGCAGAGGCATGTAATTCACCGCCATTAACTTGAATGGTCGCTTCCGCGATTTTGTTCACTTTCTCGACTTTCAGGATAACCTGAATGTTGTTAATTTTGTCAAAGAACTGAGGTAATTTAGCGCTTTTTGCTTTTACAGTGTCACGCAGAGCATCGGTTAATTCAATATTATGACCCGTGATTTGAAGTTCCATAGTGTCTTCCTTCTCAGTTATGCTCAAACTAACTCTTTACGTTGGTTTGATGGCGGGATGGATAATGACTCTCTATATTTCGCAACAGTTCGTCGAGCAACTTGTATACCAAGCTCAGCGAGCATATTAGCCAGTTTACTATCACTTAGTGGTTTCGCTGGGTTTTCTGCTGCGATTAGTTTCTTCACTAAAGCCCGGATTGCTGTGGAAGAGGCTTCGCCTCCGCTATCAGTATTCACATGGCTAGAGAAAAAATACTTCAATTCGAAAATTCCTCTTGGACAATGCAGAAACTTCTGTGTTGTCACGCGAGAAATAGTTGATTCATGCATTTCAACCTGTTCAGCAATGTCGGCTAAAACTAACGGTTTCATATGCTCATCACCTAATTCGAAAAATGCCTGCTGTGTGTCAACAATGCAATGAGCGACTTTTAATAATGTCTCATTACGACTTTCTAAACTTTTTATCAGCCATTTGGCTTCTTGTAAATTATCACGAATAAATTTTCCATCGCTCTCATTTTGCGCCGATAACCCAAATGCGGCATAGGTCTCATTTATTCGTAAGCGAGGAATGCTATCTGTATTTAACTCAACTTGCCAGTGTTCACCTGATTTTTTTACCAGTACATCTGGAATAACATACTCCGACTCACCAGTATCAATGCTAAGACCCGGCTTTGGATCAAGAGATTGAATCATATCAATAACAGATTTTAGTGTCTCTTCTCGCAATTTTGTTTGACGCATGAGCTGGCGAAAATCTCTATTACCTAACAACTCTAAATGGTGTTCGATAACTAGCTTCGTTTCTTTAAGATAAGGAGTATCTGTTGCTAATGCAGAAAGCTGAATTAACAAGCACTCTTTTAAATCACGAGCAGCAACGCCAATAGGATCAAATCGTTGGACACGTTTTAGGACTGCTTCAATTTCATCGAGCTCTAACTCATCATCGCCCATTCCAGACAATATGTCATCCGCTGAAACAGTTAAATAACCGGTTTCGTCTACAGCATCAATAATGGCAATAGCAATAGCTCTGTCTGTCTCTGTAAAGGGAGTTAAATCAGCTTGCCACGTAAGATAATCTTGCAGTGATGCGGTTGTTTCACCTTGATAAAGTGGCAGCTCATCATCACCATAGTCACTACTTGTGCCCGATGGTGTGCCTGCGGTGTATATCTCTTCCCATTGTGTATCTAAGGGAAGATCTTCTGGCATATCTTTTTGTTCTAACGCATCTAATGTATCGAGCTCTTGCGTTTCATGTTCGCTTTCGTTGTCGGTGCTATTTTCAATGTGGTGATCAGAGAGATTATCGGTGTAATCTTCATCATTTTGGTTGTGATCGTCTTGATCTTCGTCTTGCTCTAGAAGAGGATTTGATTCAAGCGCTTGCTGAATTTCTTGTTGTAATTCAAGCGTAGAAAGTTGCAACAAACGGATAGCCTGTTGTAGCTGTGGCGTCATCGCCAATTGCTGACTAAGACGAAGTTGCAGACTTTGTTTCATAGTGATGTGATAAATCCTTTAATGTTGTCATCCTTGACTGAGCAAAAGCGAAATTAAGCGTTATAGACGAAAGCCCTCACCTAAATAAACACGTTTAACTTGCTCATTTTCAAGAATTTCTTCTGGCGAACCATGAGCAATAAGATGGCCTTGGCTAACGATATAGGCACGTTCACAAACATCTAAGGTTTCACGAACATTATGATCGGTGATAAGAACACCTAAGCCATAATCACGTAGATGTTGGATTATCTTCTTGATATCCAATACCGAAATTGGGTCAACACCCGCAAAAGGTTCATCTAATAAAATAAACTTAGGATTTGCGGCTAATGCACGAGCAATCTCAACACGACGACGTTCACCACCTGATAATGACTGACCTAAGCTATTACGTAAATGACTGACGTTGAACTCTTCAAGCAGCTCCTCAGCTCGGTCTTTACGTTGCTCAGCGCTAAGATCATGGCGGATCTCTAAGATAGCCATAATATTGTCATAAACACTTAAGCGCCTAAAAATAGACGCTTCTTGTGGTAAATAACCAATACCTTTACGTGCGCGTTCGTGCAGAGGTAATAGAGTGATATCTTCATCATCAATGGTGATGCAACCTGCATCGCGAGCAACAATACCCACAACCATATAGAATGTGGTTGTTTTACCGGCACCATTTGGACCAAGTAACCCCACGATTTCACCAGAGTTAACATTCAGGCTAACATCACCAACGACGGTGCGCCCTTTGTATGCTTTTGCTAAATTTTCAGCTTTTAACAGCGCCATAAAGTGTTACTTACCTTTGTTATTCGTACCAGTACCAGTACCTTTCTCTTGCAGCTGAGATGGCAGTAAGACAGTGGTGACTTGTTTACCTTTAGAGCTAAATGCTTCCATTTGCTGAGTTGGAACTTGGTAGGTGATCTTATCACCAGAAATATTACTGTCTAATTGCTCAAGATAAGCTTTACCTGTTAACGTCACCAGCTCTTTATTCATTTCATAGGTCATTTTATCACCATGACCTTTGATAGGTTTGCCATCATCTTGTAATTGATAAAAAGTTACTGGATTACCAAAGGCTTCAATGACGGTTTTATTTGAGTCACCACCCGGGCGCGTGACAACCACTTTATCTGCGCGAATATCGATAGAGCCCTGTTTTATTACTACATTTGTAGTAAATGTCGTGATGTTTTTTTCCAGATCAAGCGACTGTTTTTCTGAATTCACAACAATTTTTTGTTGTGTATCATCTTTAAGCGCCATAGCTGGTACGCTAATTGATAATAATGTACTGATAATCAGTGTATTACGGATTTTTAGATTCATTAGAGATCTCATAATAGGTGTTCACCTGTTCAATCAGCTCTGCGTGTTTATTACGCAGATTGCCTCGCATTTTTAAGCCGACTGATTTCAGTCCGACGCCGATAATAGTCACTTCATCATCAGAGGAAACATCCTGTGTGTCCAGATTAACGATGGCATTCTCTGTACTGATCCGCTGCAATTGTGCATCGGCAGATAAGCTATCGACTTGAACATCGCCATAAAGATAGAGCATTTTACTATTGGTTAGCTTCGCTTTATTTGCGCGAACAGTCCATGTTGCTTCTCCTGTCGGTGAGTAAGTGGTTAAGACAGGGTTAGTAAACCATGTAAACTTTTGCTGAGCATAGTTTTTAACGTCATCAGCAACCAGTTTATATCCCAGTAAACCTGTTGGTTCATAAACAAAGGATACCGATGATTTAGATTGATAAGTCGGTTGCCCGTCATCAACAATGTCGCCATCACCGAATTCAGTGTTATTTGTATAGTTCCAGCCGATTAGCCCAAGCGCTACAATGGCAAGAAACAGGGTAAACCAGGATTTTAATTTATTCATTCTGTATCGTTATACGTTTTAAATCGAAAGACCTTTAGCTTCGTCAAGCCGACCTTGTGCTAAAAGTATTAAATCACACATTTCGCGTACTGCACCACGCCCACCCGCTATACGGGTAACATAGTTAGCGCGAGGTATCAGTAATGGATGCGCATCAGCAACGGCAACAGAGAGCCCCACTTTTTCCATTACAGGTAAATCAATTAAGTCATCACCAATATAAGCGGTTTGCTCTGACTTGAGGTTCAGTGTATCTAACAGTTGTTGATACGCCAAAAGCTTATTATGCTGACCTTGGTAAAGATATGTAATGCCAAGAGTTTTAGCTCGGTCTTCTAGCAATTTAGATTGACGACCTGTAATGATAGCGACCTCAATGCCAGAAGTAAGCAAACAACGGATCCCATAACCATCACGGACATTAAAGGCTTTTAATTCCTCACCATTATTGCCCATATAAATTAACCCGTCAGACATCACACCATCAACATCACAAATCAGCAATTGGACTTTTTCTGCTTTTTTGATTATTTGATTACTTACTGCGCCATAACAGGTCTCTATCATTGTATTCATTTTTATCCTTACTAACTTATGACAAGCTTATACTACACCGGCTTGTAATAAATCATGCATATGTAAAACACCTAATAGAATATCACTATTAGGTTCTGTCACTAAGAGTGAAGTGATATGTTTAGCCTGCATTAAATTGAGGGCTTCTACTGCTAAACAATCAGGACGAATACGTACGCCCCCTTTAGTCATAACATCTGAAATTTTAGCGTTATTTAAATCAATACCTAGATCAAAAATACGACGTAAATCACCATCAGTAAAAATCCCGTTAATCAACATATTATCATCACAGATAACTGTCATACCTAATTTTTTACGGGTTATTTCAACCAAAGCTTCTCGTAAAGAGGCATCTTTTTTAACGCATGGAATATCATCTTCTTTATTCATTAAATCACTGACATGCAACAGTAATTTACGGCCTAATGCCCCACCAGGGTGAGAAAGTGCAAAATCTTCAGCCGTAAAGCCTCTTGCTCGTAGTAAAGCTATCGCTAATGCATCACCCATGACTAGTGTTGCAGTGGTACTGGTAGTTGGCGCAAGGCCTAAAGGGCAGGCTTCTTGAGGAACTTTAATGCAAAGATGAATATCAGACGCTTTCCCCATTGTACTGTGAGGAGTGCGTGTCATACAAATCAGTGTTATTTGTTTACGTTTAAGGACAGGGATTAGTGCTAAGATCTCGCTAGCTTCACCTGAGTTTGAAATTGCAAGAACAATGTCTTTTTCTGTCACCATGCCTAAATCACCGTGACTGGCTTCGCCGGGGTGAACAAAAAAAGAAGGTGTGCCTGTACTGGCAAAAGTGGCGGCAATTTTGTGTCCAATATGGCCTGACTTGCCCATTCCCATCACAATGACTCTACCTTGGCAGTGAAAAATCTTTTGACAAGCGAGGGTAAAATCGTCGTTGATGTATTGCTCTAATTCAGCTAATCCTTCTCGTTCAATATGAAGAACCTTTTTACCTGCTTGCTGAAAATCAAACTCGGTCATTTTTTGTACCATTTATTTTAGGTTAAAAGAGAATGTGCGACGCACAACACCGTAATATAAATAATAAAGCAAACTAATAAGAATATCCCTTTCCCTCTATTAAGGCGCTGTTTTCGTCCTAATGAGAAGATACCAAAGAGTAAACTGGCAGCCACTAGTACAGCAAAACTAAAGTAGAAAGCATCAACATTAAAACCACTTGGCGAGAGCAATGCTGGCATCCCAAGCACAAATGTGAGATTAAAAATATTAGCGCCAATAATATTGCCTAATGCTAACTCATTTTCTCTTCTTAGGGCGGCAACAATAGTGGTGGCTAATTCAGGTAGGCTTGTACCTATCGATAGCAAGGTTAGTCCAACAAAGAAACCACTAATTTGATATTGTTGCGTTAAAATGAATGCATTATCAATAATCATTCTTGTTGCAACAGGAATGATCAGTAATGCGATAACCACCCAGAAGAGGGCAACTGAATTACGTGGATTCGTCTGTAATTCAAATCGACTTAACGTTTCTAATGGTAAAACATAACGTGTTTGTGTCAGTGTTTTATGCATCATTTTTATCATTAGATAAATGGAAGCAAAGCCAATAAAAAAGAGTAAGGTACCTTCTCGTAATCCTAAATTACCACTCGAAACCACTATGCCAGCAAGTAAGATGACTATAATCATCAATGGAAATTCTTTTTTCAAAACGGCAGATTGGATATTCATGGGGTAAATCATGGCACCAATACCTGCAATTAAAAGCAGGTTTGTGAGAGTGGAGCCAATAGCAGTACCAATAGCAATATCAGGTAAGTTATGAACGGCAGCATCAGTAGAAACAAAAAGTTCTGGTAATGATGTTCCCGTGCCTACAATCAAAACACCAATGACAGCGGGTGAGATCTTTAACGATTGTGCAAAAACTGAAGCACCATAGACTAGCCTATCTGAAGCATAGACGAGTAACATCAACCCGAAAATCAATAAAGACAAAGTAAGCAACATGCCATTAGTTTTCCAAAAATGAACGAAAGGTAAAGAAAAAACCAATAAGACAGAGCCAATAAAAAACATAATTGTCAAAAGGTTTTGCTAATCAGCCATATTTTGACTAGCCAAGCACGAAAAGTAAAATTAACCGCGCAATAAATTGCTAAATAATAGTGATTTCTTTGTAACATAGGTAACGACCTGCCAAAATAGCGTAAAAATTTGTTTATGCAGACAGGCTTAAGGATGTTTTATTCATGACCGCACAAACTGACAATTTAATTGAAGTGCGCAATATGAACTTTACTCGTGGTAGCAGGAAAATCTTTTCAGAGATTAATCTTGTGGTACCTAAAGGTAAAGTGACAGCGATTATGGGGCCTTCAGGGATTGGCAAAACCACCTTGTTACGCTTAATGGGAGGACAAATTCTTCCTGATAGCGGTGAAATTTGGTTTGATGGCGATAATATTCCCGCTTTATCTCGCTCGGCGTTATATCACGCAAGAAAAAAGATGAGTATGCTTTTTCAGTCCGGTGCATTGTTCACTGATATGAATGTGTTTGAAAACGTAGCATTTCCACTAAGAGAACACACTAATTTACCGGAATCATTAATCCGTACAACGGTAATGATGAAGTTAGAAGCCGTGGGTTTACGCGGAGCTGCAACTTTAATGCCTTCTGAGTTATCGGGCGGTATGGCTCGTAGAGCAGCTTTAGCAAGGGCAATAGCGCTTGATCCTGAACTCATTATGTTTGATGAGCCGTTTGTAGGACAAGATCCTATTACTATGGGTGTGTTAGTTAAATTGATTGATGAGCTAAACCATGCACTTGGTGTAACTTGTGTTGTGGTTTCTCATGATGTGCCAGAAGTTCTGAGTATTGCAGATTATGCCTATATTATTGCAGAACAGAAGATTATTGCTCAGGGTAGTGCAAAAGAGTTACAGGAAAACCCGAATCGACAAGTCAGACAATTTTTGGATGGTATTGCTGATGGGCCTGTTCCTTTCCGTTTTCCTGCTGGTGATTATCAGGATGACCTATTAGGACGAGGAAATTAGTAAGTGGGTAATTTATTAGCACGCATAGGCGCTAGGGCGTTAGAAGTTTGTGCGACATTCGGTAGAGCAGGTTTTATGCTATTCCGAGCGCTCTTTGGTAAGCCTGAATTTCGTAAACAGTGGCCATTATTAATGAAGCAGCTGTATAACGTTGGTGTTCAGTCGTTGCTGATCATTATGGTTTCTGGCTTATTTATTGGTATGGTGCTGGGTTTACAAGGTTATCTTGTGTTAACCACATTTAGCGCAGAAGCCAGCCTTGGAATGATGGTCGCATTATCATTACTTCGAGAATTAGGCCCAGTTGTTACAGCATTGCTTTTTGCCGGACGAGCAGGCTCAGCATTGACTGCTGAAATCGGATTAATGAAAGCCACTGAACAAATATCAAGTCTAGAAATGATGGCTGTCGATCCATTAAGACGTGTTGTGGCACCGCGTTTTTGGGCCGGTTTTATTAGTATGCCGTTACTCTCTTTAATTTTTGTTGCTGTGGGTATTTGGGGTGGTGCTATTGTTGGTGTTGATTGGAAAGGGATAGATGAAGGATTTTTCTGGTCATCAATGCAAGGTGCTGTCGAGTGGCGACATGATCTCGTAAACTGCTTTATTAAAAGTGTGGTGTTTGCCATTACGGTGACTTGGATAGCACTTTTTAATGGGTATGACGCAATCCCAACATCAGAAGGGATTAGCAGAGCAACAACACGTACCGTTGTTCATTCATCACTAGCGGTATTGGGTTTAGATTTTGTGCTAACAGCACTGATGTTTGGGAATTAAGCCATGCAAAGTAAAAAAGTTGAAATTTGGGTCGGATTATTTGTTTTAATCGCGTTAGCCGCGATTACCTTTCTCTGCTTAAAAGTAGCTGATATCAAAGCGATGGGAAATCAGCCGACTTATCGCGTTTATGCAAGTTTTGGTAATATTGGTGGGTTAAAAGAGCGCTCACCCGTTAAAATTGGTGGTGTGGTTATTGGTCGTGTTTCGTCAATCACGTTAAAAGAAGAAAGTGAAGGGAATTATCGCCCTGAAGTTGAACTGGATATTTTGAATATTTATCAACATATTCCAGACAGCAGCTCATTGTCTATTCGTACTTCTGGTTTATTAGGTGAGCAATTTTTAGCACTTAATTTAGGCTTTTATGATGAAGAGTTAGGATCTGATTTCTTAAAAGACGGTGGCAGAATTGAAAATACTCATTCAGCTATGGTGTTAGAAGATTTAATCGGACAATTCCTTTATAAAACAGGTGATGGAGATGGCTCAGTAAAATCTGAATCTGAGCCAACAACACAACACCCAACATTACCTTAATTTTTAATTCTAATAGGATGTTTAAAATGGCAGTTTGGTAATAGACATCCTATTTATTGATAAAATATCCCAAGGGGAAGCGAAATTATGTTTAAACGCTTATTGATGGTTGCATTATTAGTCGTAATAACACCTTTTGCCATGGCGGTTGATAAAACCAACCCTTATGCATTAATGGATGATGCAGCACAAAAAACTTTTAATAGATTGAAAAATGAACAGCCTGAAATTCGTAAAAATCCTGAGTATTTACGTCAGATTGTTCAGCAAGAGTTATTACCTTATGTGCATATCAAATATGCAGGTGCTTTGGTATTAGGCCCATATTATAAAAATGCGACACCTGCACAGCGTGATGCTTATTTTACTGAGTTTGAAGCTTATTTGGCTCAAGTTTATGGGCAGGCTTTAGCAATGTATGAAGGTCAAGAATATCGCATTGAACCTGCAAAACCTTTTGCTGACAAAACCACATTAGCTATCCGAGTCACTATTATTGATAAAAATGGTCGCCCACCAGTACGTCTTGATTTCCAATGGCGTAAAAATAGTAAAACAGGTGAATGGCAGGCTTACGATATGATTGCGGAAGGCGTTAGTATGATCACGACAAAACAGAACGAGTGGTCTGATATTTTAAGTGCTAAAGGTGTTGATGGCTTAACGAAACAGTTAGCTATTAGTGCAAAAACACCTATTACTCTTGAAGAGAAAAAATAATATGTCAGCTTCGCTAAACTGGGAAAAAAAGGGCGATATTCTCTATCTCCAAGGGATCTTGGATCGTGAAACTTTATTGCCTGTTTGGCAGCAACGTAAAACGTTGTTAGCAGATTTAAATACCATTGATGTTTCTGCATTAAGCCATATTGATTCTACGGGATTAGCCCTGTTTGTGCATCTGAAGGCGGAAGTCGAAACACAAAATCGTCATTTAAATATTCAAGGTGCCACAGAGCGTTTTCAAACATTGATTACACTCTATGATCTTGATGAAATTATGAATATTGCTTAGTTTTATTTTTTGCCATAAGTAATAAAAAGCCCCCTTGGTGATACTTTTATCATTAAGGGGGTTTTTCGTGGTTTAAGAGTAGGACGGATTCTATTAGGATAGGCAACTGATTATTATTTTAACGTTGAGATTGAGCAATTATGGATACAAATGAAATCAAACAAGTATTAATGGACAACTTGTCTTTAGATGAAGTCATCGTCAATGGTGATGGTAGTCATTTTCAGGTCGTCGTTGTTGGCGCAATGTTTGAGGGAATGAGCAGAGTAAAACAGCAGCAAACCATTTATGCACCTTTGATGGAATATATCGCAGATAATCGTATTCACGCTTTGTCTATTAAAGCCTACACACCTGAAGAGTGGAAAAGGGATCGCAAACTCAACGGGCTTTGATAAAGTAGGCATACAGCGTACAGCAAAATAAAAAAGAGAGTTCTACAGATGGATAAATTTAGAGTACAAGGGCCAACCTGTTTATCAGGCGAGGTCACTATTTCAGGCGCAAAAAATGCCGCATTACCAATCCTGTTCGCTGCGATCCTTGCTGAAGAGCCAGTAGAATTAACCAATGTGCCTGAGTTAAAAGATATCGACACAACGATTAAGTTACTTAATCGCTTAGGTACTAAGGTTGAACGTAATGGCTCTGTTTTTGTTGATGCTCGTAATATCAACGAATTTTGTGCTCCTTATGATTTAGTTAAAACAATGCGAGCTTCTATTTGGGCATTAGGTCCATTGGTGGCACGTTTTGGTCAAGGCCAAGTTTCACTGCCTGGCGGCTGCGCTATTGGTGCTCGTCCTGTTGATCTCCATATCACGGGTTTAGAGCAATTAGGCGCTGAAATTACCCTTGATGAAGGTTATGTAAAAGCCCACGTTAATGGCCGCTTAAAAGGCGCTCATATCGTAATGGATAAAGTCAGCGTTGGTGCAACTATCACCATTATGACAGCTGCAGTGCTAGCTGAAGGTAAAACCATTATTGAGAATGCGGCAAGAGAACCTGAAATTGAAGATACAGCCAATTTCTTAAATACCTTAGGTGCAAAAATTAGTGGTGCAGGAACAGACAGCATTACTATTGAAGGTGTAGAGCGCCTTGGTGGCGGAACCTATAAAATTCTGCCTGATCGTATTGAAACAGGGACTTTTTTAGTTGCTGGTGCGGTTTCTCGTGGTCGTGTGGTTTGTCGTAATGCAAAACCAGATACGCTTGATGCGGTATTGGCAAAATTACGTGAAGCCGGTGCAGATATTGAAGTAGGTGAAGATTGGATTAGCCTTGATATGCATGGAAAACGCCCAAAAGCGGTTACACTGCGCACCGCGCCACATCCGGGATTCCCTACAGATATGCAAGCACAATTTAGCTTACTGAACTTAGTTGCTGAAGGTGCAGGTATGATCACTGAAACGATTTTCGAAAATCGTTTTATGCATATTCCTGAGCTGATCCGTATGGGTGCTCATGCTGAGATCGAAAGTAATACGGTATTATGCCACGGTGTTGAAAAGCTTTCTGGTGCACAAGTTATGGCTACAGATTTAAGAGCGTCAGCAAGTTTAGTATTAGCAGGTTGTATTGCTGAGGGCACAACTATCGTTGATCGTATTTATCATATTGATCGCGGTTACGAGCATATCGAAGCTAAATTACAAGGATTAGGGGCTAAAATTGAACGTTTAAGTTCAAGTGATACTGAATAAGTCATTACTCCTAATTGATGATGTTGAGACCGTAGCGTTGTATTTGCTACGGTTTTTTTATTTCGAATATCATAAGAATAAAGCATTATTTGAGAATCAGATAATTCATAAGGTATTTCATTTTGCGCGCGATACATTAAAGAAAATACATTAATTATTTTATTAAAATAACCGGACTAATTATCTTGGCTAAGGATGATATTTAGTCACAAAACATAAATAAAAATAGGTCGATCATCCGAAAAGGAATGAATTGATATGCAAGTAACAAGGAAACAAGAACGTATTATTCGTCAAGCGCTTGATGAGTGGCAAAAATCGGGCATATTATCAACCGAAGAACAGCAAAAATTAGGTAATACTTTACAAGGTGCCCTTTTTGATTGGAAGCGTTTGAGTCGTTATGCATTTTGGACAGCAATTGCATGTTTAATTATCGCTGTTGGCAGTATTTTTAGTGACAGTGCGTTGGTCGCTTATTTAATCGAAATTTTTAGTGTTTCTGAAATAATGCGCGTTATCTCACCTGGTATTATTGCATCTGTTCTCTATTTTTGGGGCTTTAGACGGCAAAGAAACGAAGTGAAATGGCACTACAGTACCGAGTTCATTCTATTTATCGGTGTGATATTTACGGCTCTTTTTCTTTGGCAGCTAGGTGAGTTATTAGATACAGGCAGTGGTCATATAGCGCCGCTATTTTTAATTGGATGTGTGATTTATGCTGTGGTTGGTTTTATCAGTCGTTCTTCTTTGGTCTGGCTATTTTTCTTGTTAATGTTAGGTAGTTGGTTCGGCGCTAAAACTGGTTATATGTCAGGCTGGGGCGCTTATTGGTTAGGAATGAATTACCCTATACGCTTTGTCTTTTTTGGTTTAGGGCTATTAGCAGCCTGTTATTTTCTACAGAATTTATTAGTAAATCGTCGCCTATTTACCATGAGTAAAATTATGGGACTAACTTATTTATTTATCGCACTCTGGATAATGTCGATATTTGGTAATTATGATCCTGATACATGGTATTACACTTCAAGCGTTAATTTATTGCCTTGGGCATTATTATTTGGTGTGGTAGCGGCTGTTTGTATTTATATTAGCTTGAAAACAGATGATGGAATGCTAAGAGGGTTTGGGCTGACTTTCCTTGGCCTTAATTTATATACCCGCTTTTTTGAATATTTCTGGAATAGTTTACATAGTGCGATTTTCTTCACGATTTTAGCTGTTTCATTAATATTGATTGGTAGAAAAGCAGAAAAAATTTGGCATAGTATTGATAATAATAGCTTGATAGGTATCGATAGCGCTGACAAAACACATAAAGAGTAATGTCACGTTAATGAATGATTGTGATCGGAGTTGATATTTATGGAGAAGCGAAGTTGTCATCTTCCTTTGGAAGTAAGTTGTGTCGCTTGTCACTACTTAGTTTTTAAAGATAAAGACGAAGCCTTTTTTGAAATTTGTCCCGTTTGTGGCTGGCAAAACGATGGTACTACAGGTGATAAATACAGTGAATGCAACCATAGTACTTTGGCTGATTACCGACAAACGGTGGATTTTGAACAAAATTGTTTACAAGACGCTACGTTTTATATGAAAACGCCCTATTAAAGAGGGCGTTTTTTGCTTTATGATTCAGGCTGATATTCAGAAATGGTGACATTAAGGTTAATTTCTTCGCCATTGCGTAATAGTGTGACTGGCAATACCGTATTTGGACGTGTTTCTGCAATATAATCCATCATTTCCATTGCAGAGACTGCGGGTGCATGATTAATACTAAGAATAATATCATCTGTTTTCATACCCGCTTTATCCGCAGGGCTATTAGGGCTAATACGGAAAATACGTAATCCTTGAATTTGTTTGATATCTGAATTTGAAGAGCGAATTTTTGGTAGCTCTTTGGCGGTGATACCAATAAATCCCCGAATAACACGACCATCGCGAATGAGTTTATTCATTATTTTTACAGCAAGTTCAGTAGGGATCGCAAATCCCAAACCTTCCGCACTTGGGCGATAGCCATTATAAGTGCCCGAATCAAACGTCATTGTATTAATACCCACTAGTTCGCCTTCAGTATTAATTAATGCGCCTCCAGAGTTACCTTCGTTAATTGAGGCATCAGTCTGTAGGAAATTTTGGTAACGAGTCGGGCTAAGTCCCACCCGCCCCGTAGCGCTAATAATACCTTGAGTGATGGTTTGCCCTATATTAAAGGGGTTGCCAATAGCGAGAACAACATCACCTACATGAGAAACTCTTTTACTATTAATGGGGATGGTAGGAAGATTTTCAGCATCAATTTTTAAGACAGCAAGATCAGTTAAAGGATCAGAACCAATCAATAAGCCTTCATAGAGATCACCATTTTGTAATGCGACAATTATTTGATCCGCATTATTAATAACATGCTGATTTGTTAAAACATAACCTCTGCTATCCATAATAACGCCAGCTCCTAGTGAGGTTAACTCTCTACCTTCTTGAGAGAAGCTTCCCATTGTACTGCTATAGACGTTAACGACAGCCGGCGCTGCTCGCCGTACTGCTTTATTGTAACTAAATGGGGCATTTAGAAAGTCGCCATTGAGTAAGTGCTCAATAAAAATAGGGCGAATAGAGGGTACCGCAACCAAGAGAATGGCAGCTGTTAAAATACCAATCAAGGTAGATCGCAGTAGCTTAGTTAACATAAAAATCCTGTATTTATGTTTGATTGGGAGATTATTTGTACAAGTGCAGCGAGAATATCATAGTTTGGCTTATGAAAGGATATGCCAGCGCATAAATTCCTGATTCATACGAAAAGAGTGATAAAAAAAGCCCTATAACAGGAACAGTTATAGGGCATAAGGAAACAAACAAAGTATGTGTAAGGCGAATTAATTAGCGTGGTGTATTACGCAGTAAAAGATAAATTTCTTCATTACCACGTTGAATATTTAATGCCAGTACTGGTGGTTTTGCATCAATGGTTTTACGTAAGTCACCTAATGATTCAATACGAGTATTATTAATACCAATGATCAGGTCGCCTTTTTGTAAACCAGACATTGCTGCCGGAGAGTCTTTCTCAACTGAATCGACAACAACCCCTTTTGCTTGTTTATTAACATAATTACTGAGTGTCGCACCTTGTAATGCTGGTGAGAAGTTATCTGCACGGGTCGCATCAGCTGACTGTTTTTCCAAGGTCACTTTGACATCCATTGGTTTACCTTGGCGGATTAAACCAATTAAGATTTCTTTACCTGGTGGTGTTGTACCGACTTTTGCTCTTAATTCAGCGAAGCTATTGATGCGTTTGCCATCGACAGAAATAAGCACATCTCCTGGTTTGATGCCTGCTTTTGCTGCGGATGATTCGGGGAGCACTTCACTAACAAAAGCACCACGTTGTGCATCGATATTAAAGGATTTCGCAAGGTCAGCGTTCATTTCAGCGCCACGAATACCTAAAATGCCACGTTTAACTTCACCATGAGCAATAAGCTGTTGGCTTAAGTCACGAGCCATATTACTTGGGATAGCAAAACCGATACCAATATTGCCACCACCAGGCGCTAAAATTGCTGTGTTAATACCAATTAGCTCACCATTTAGGTTAACTAAAGCACCACCAGAGTTACCACGGTTGATAGAGGCATCGGTTTGAATGAAGTTTTCTAGACCTTCAAGATTTAAACCACTACGACCCAATGCTGAAATAATACCTGAGGTCGCGGTTTGACCTAAACCGAACGGATTACCAACAGCTACGGCAAAATCACCCACTCGAAGTTTGTCTGAATCTGCCATTTTTATTGCAGTTAAATTGACTGGTTTTTCGATTTGAAGTAGGGCGATATCAGTTTGTGGGTCGCTACCAATCAATTTAGCGGTAAATTCACGACCATCGTTAATTTGTAACTGAATTTTATCTGCGCTATCGATAACGTGGTTATTCGTTAATACATAGCCCTTTTGTGCATCAATAATCACGCCAGAGCCTAATCCTTCAAAAGGACGAGTGCTTTGTTGCTGTGATGGGAAATTAGGGCCAAAGAAAAATTTAAACTCTTCAGGTACTTGCTGATTTTGTACGCGAGTACCTGAAACATGCACACTAACAACGGCTGGCAATACTTGTTCTAGCATTGGTGCAAGACTTGGTAACTCTTGACCCGCAGGCATTACCGCAGGAAGAGCAGCCATACTGGTTGTCGGGATTGTTGATAGTGAAAGTCCGACACTCATAGCAAGTGCGCTAAGTAATAATTTTCTTTTTTTAGTCAACATGAATTAGAGTCTCTTGATACAGTTATCAAAACAATATTGAGTGCCCAATTTGGGCGCGATGTCACTAAGACCTGTACTAACAAAGGAAAGTTCACTGAGAGAAGGCGAGTTTTGCTTCCTTTTACATGGATTTACAAGACAATAGTTATCTTTAAAACCACAATAAATTATTGCTGTTTCTATACTTTTATTTAGAAAGAAAAACGCCGCAAGTTTGAAGTTGCGGCGTTTTCATCTTAGCTATCTTTTTTCTCAGTAGGTCTGAACAATCCAGAAGCACCTTCGGAATAATCGCGAGGCGGCATCTTAATTGGGGATTGGTCATTCGCCGCTTCAGATTCGCTTAACCGATAGTTAAACGGATTATCTTGTACTGGCATATCAGGCATTAACTCATTAGAGCTTTTTGCCATGTGTTGATAAAGCTGACGGTAATCTTTCGCCATATTATCTAAAAGTTCAGCGCTTCTCGCAAAGTGACTAACAAGTTCATTGCGATAAGTATCAAGTTCTTCTTTTTTAGTATCTAATTCTGCTTTTATAGCGTCTTGTTGGCGAAGGGTGCTATTACCATAACGCATTGCGAGTGCGCCGATAATGAGACCAACAACTAATCCAATCAGTGCATAAACCCAAACCATGGCAACTCCTTTTCATCTAATAGTGAGGACGATGGATTCTTATAACATCATAACCACTAAAAGGCATGAGTGGAATAATATCCTTAATCTTAATATGAAATTCACGTGTTACGTCGATGTTAAATCAATTTTTAATGCTTATAATGGTGTCATTCTAGCGACTATAATCAGCATGTTATAAATTTAAGGACCGAGGGCATTCATGACTGTTAGCACGCCGTTATCTCTTTATGAAGCCGCATTAAAACAGGGTGATTACCAACCTGATGACGTTCAACGACAAACGGTTATCCATCTTCAACAGATATACCATGCATTACTAAAGCCAACTTCGCCAGAAAAAAATACCTTAACTCAGCGCTTATTTGGCCGTTTTCGTAACAAGAAAGAGCAAGTGGTGCCAGAGCGTGGTTTATATATGTGGGGAGGGGTTGGTCGAGGTAAAACATGGCTGATGGATATGTTTTATCATAGTTTGCCAACTGAAAGAAAACTTCGCCTACATTTTCATCGTTTTATGTTGCGGGTTCAAGATGAATTAAAAGTTTTGCAAGGGCAAGAGGATCCCTTAGAAATCATTGCTGATACTTTTAAAGCACAAACAGATGTGCTCTGCTTTGATGAGTTTTTTGTCTCGGATATTACCGATGCAATGATTTTAGGAACATTACTTGAAGCCTTATTTGCACGCGGCATAACGCTGGTGGCAACATCAAATATTCCACCTGATAATCTTTATCGTAATGGGTTACAACGTGCTCGCTTTTTACCTGCAATAGAACAAATTAAAATGCATTGTGACATTTTAAATGTTGATGCGGGTATTGATTATCGCCTGCGCACGTTAACGCAAGCTCATCTTTTTTTATCACCGTTAACAGATAAAAATACTCAAGAAATGGAGAGGATTTTTAATAATCTAGCTAGCCATGAAGGTCAATCAGAACAAACATTAATGATTAATCATCGGCCGATGCAAGTTATAAAATCAGCTAATGGTGTACTTGGCGTCAACTTCTCAACGCTGTGTATTGAAGCGCGTAGTCAGCTAGATTATATCGAGCTATCAAAACGCTATCACACTGTTTTAATTTATAAAATGGTAAAAATGGACTCGAGAAATGAAGATGCTGCACGACGTTTTTTAGCTTTAGTTGATGAATTTTACGAGCGTAAAGTGAAGCTTATCATTAATGCTGAAGTGGCGATGGATGATATTTATCAAGGGAGCTTCTTACGCTTTGAATATCAGCGTTGTTTATCTCGCTTACAAGAGATGCAAAGTGAAGCGTATTTAATAGAGCCTCATCTTGCTTAATTCTTGAAGAAAGTCAGCTTTTACTGTGTTAGGATGGCACCCGTTGAGTAGCACAGAGCTATTTCTACGTTAAAGTAAGAATCACTCAGCTACTAGCAAGCGCTTTGGAAAGGGACAATTCTTCTCTTCAGGTGGCATTGATTTTAATAGTTAGATTGGTTAGCCCAGGAAATCAGGTTAAATTGGCTGATAAAGCGAATTTGATAAAAAATAATTCAATTGTTTTCAATTATAACTCGATTTTTTTTTCTGACTTCTCTATAATCTTGCGACCCCACGTTGCAGCAAGTTTTTTATTTCCCAAAAAACTCGCATTTTAGAGTCAGCAGTGCTACTCGAAGGGGTAGGTTTGCTGGACACAAGAGTCGTGTGAACCTCAATAGTATTTGAACCGAGCGTTCACCAACGTGTAACTAAACATTGGGTAATTTTCAATAATGAAAACTTTTACAGCTAAACCAGAAACCGTAAAACGCGACTGGTATGTTGTTGATGCAGACGGCAAAACTTTAGGCCGTTTAGCAACTGAAATCGCTAGCCGCCTGCGCGGTAAGCACAAAGCAGAATACACTCCGCACGTTGATACCGGTGATTACATCATCGTTTTAAACGCTGAAAAAGTAGCGGTAACTGGTCATAAGCGTACTGACAAAGTTTACTACCGTCATACTGGTCAC
This sequence comes from Proteus hauseri, assembly GCF_004116975.1. Taxonomy (NCBI): domain Bacteria; kingdom Pseudomonadati; phylum Pseudomonadota; class Gammaproteobacteria; order Enterobacterales; family Morganellaceae; genus Proteus; species Proteus hauseri. The sequence continues at coordinate 2,122,645 of NZ_CP026364.1, forward strand.
GTAGGTGGTATCAAACAAGCGACTTTCGAAGAGATGATCGCCCGTAGTCCTGAGCGTGTAATCGAAATCGCGGTAAAAGGCATGCTGCCAAAAGGGCCTCTGGGTCGTGCGATGTATCGTAAACTGAAAGTTTACGCAGGATCTGAGCACAACCACGCGGCACAACAACCGCAAGTTCTGGACATTTAATCGGGATATTAGGCAATGGCTGATAATCAATACTACGGCACAGGTCGCCGCAAAAGTTCTTCCGCACGTGTCTTCATTAAGCCAGGTAGCGGTAATATCGTAATCAACAAACGTAGCCTAGAAGTTTACTTCGGCCGCGAAACAGCGCGTATGGTTGTTCGTCAACCGCTGGAATTAGTTGATATGCTGGGCAAATTAGATTTATACATCACTGTTAAAGGTGGTGGTATTTCTGGTCAAGCAGGTGCGATCCGCCACGGTATCACTCGTGCACTGATGGAGTACGATGAGACTCTACGTTCTGATCTGCGTAAAGCTGGTTTCGTTACCCGTGATGCGCGTTCTGTTGAACGTAAGAAAGTGGGTCTGCGTAAAGCACGTCGTCGTCCACAGTTCTCAAAACGTTAATTTGTTATCTTCTAGATATCAATTTGATGTTGAAACCCGTCTTCACAGGCGGGTTTTTTTATTTTCATTGTTTTGTTAATTAACTTTGTTAACTGTATGAAAATAAATTAATTGTATGTATTTAGGCGTTAACGTAACTAAATCACATAATAGGTAAGCACTAATTAGAACAAAAAATCACTATTTTTAGATTAATATTCTAATTTAAATTATTTTTTAATATTATTATCTTTATTCTTTAATAACATGACATATTCTGTTGAATTATTTGCATGAGTCACCCTAAGTAACATGAAATCTGATAGAATAGCGTACTTTGGCGTCTTTCTTTCTGTGATTTCATAATGCTGCCTAGTGGGTGTTTTTATAATAATGCTCATTAATAATTTGAAAGTAATACCAAAACTATTATAACGACAGTGACGTTATGTGGCTGTGTGATTGTTTTGGTATTGCTTGATAATGATATGTGCCGCAAAGACAAGTGAACATTTACCTTTGTAGAATAAGATTATCCCTCGATAATTCGTTTATACAGGTAGTCACCCAACATAGCGAAATAGCTTAGATAATTATTTAAGTTAGCTATTTTGGTATGCTTGTCTTTTAGGAATGGGGGAATGATGGATGCATAAACGGATTCATTCCTTTAATTGATTAACTTGGAGGTTTTCATGGCTGTCGCTGCCAACAAACGTTCGGTAATGACTTTGTTTTCCGGTCCGACTGATATTTTCAGCCATCAGGTCAGAATTGTCCTAGCGGAGAAAGGTGTCAGTGTTGAAATTGAACAGGTTGAAGCTGGTAATCTTCCACAGGATCTTATCGATCTGAACCCATACCAAAGTGTACCGACTTTGGTTGATCGCGAATTGACCCTGTATGATTCACGTATCATCATGGAATACCTTGATGAACGCTTCCCTCATCCTCCTTTAATGCCTGTTTATCCAGTTGCTCGTGGTAGCAGCCGTTTAATGATGCACCGCATTGAGCAGGATTGGTATTCTCTCATGAACATCATTGAGAAAGGTACAGAGCAACAAGCTAACGCTGCACGTAAACAGTTAGCAGAAGAACTGTTAGCTATTTCTCCAGTGTTTAAAGAATATCCTTACTTTATGAGTGAAGAATTTAGCTTAGTAGATTGCTACCTTGCTCCATTATTATGGCGCTTACCAGTATTAGGTGTAGACCTAAGTGGTGCAGCGGCTAAAGATGTGCAAATTTATATGCAACGTGTTTTTGAACGCGACTCTTTCCTTGCGTCATTAACCGAAGCAGAGCGTGAAATGCGCTTACCTTCAAGAGGGTAATTGAGCATGGAGATTATGGATATGTCTCCGCGCCGTCCGCATTTATTGCGTGCGCATTATGAGTGGATCCTAGAAAACAACTTAACCCCACATCTTGTTGTCGATGTGAATATTGTTGGTGTTCAGGTTCCTATGGAATATGCGCACGATGGTCAAATTGTACTGAATATTTCACCTCGAGCTGTGAATAACTTAGAGTTAACACTGCAACAGGTATTATTTAGCGCAAGCTTTGGTGGAATACCTCGTAAAGTACGAGTGCCAATGGTTGCTGTTATGGCAATTTATGCGAGAGAAAACGGTGCGGGAATGATGTTTGAGCCTGAACCTGCATATGAAGATGGCCAACCATCAGCATTTGCTGAAGAAGATCGTCAAGAGAGCTCAGAAGCACCTACTGGTGAAGTATTATCTTTAGTAACAGATAACGCTTCTGACGATACAACCCCGCCAGATGGTGATCCAGAGCCACCTCGTCCAACAGGTCGCCCATCACTGCGAGTCGTTAAATAATTTATTGAATTTATTGTTTATAAATTAGAAAGCCCAGTTTAAAACAACTGGGCTTTTTTATTTTTATTAAGCTATTTATTGTTTCTGGCTATCGAGAGAAAAAAAACGCCCTATATTTCTATAGCGCGTTTTGTTAAGTATTTAACTGAAATTATTTCAGCAGTTCTTCTAAACAACCCGTGTAAAGATTAACTGCGGTCATTAATTGTTTTTCATCAAAGTCAAAACCCGCTTGGTGATGACCCGCCGTTCTATCAGCACCTACAACGAAGTACAGTGATTTACCACCACAACGTTGTACTCGTTTAGCTAGAACAGTCGCATCTTCACTTCCCCCAAACGGGCGAGTCGCAACAGCGGTGAGCTCAGCGTGTTTGCCGACAACTTTCGTCATCACATCAATCAGTTCTTGGTCATTAGTAAGGTCAACGGCTTCACCCATGATTTCGCTTTCCATTTCTAATTGGAAGCTATGTGCTGCGCCTTCAGCCATACGTACTGCGTTTGCAGCCATAAAGCTGTTGATCTCTTCATTTTCACCACGAACTTCGATTTGCATTTCGGCATTAGCAGGAGTGACGTTACGACCTTCACCCGCTTTTAATACACCGATGTTAATGCGTGACATTCCTTTACCGTGGCGAGAAATACCCAGCATTTGTGTTGCCGCATGGCAAGCACCCGCTAATGCGTTACGGCCTAATTCAGGCTCAGCACCGGCATGAGATGGCGCACCTTTGAAACGAAAATCATATTTGGTTGTACAAAGGAAATGCGTTGGATTAATAACGATTTCACCACTGTTAGCGATAAAGCCTAAATGAGCACCTAAAAAGTAGTCAGCATCATCAGCAATACCACTTTCAGCCATTGCTCTTGCGCCACGAACGCCTTCTTCTGCTGGCTGGAATAAGATTTTAACTTTACCAACAACTTTATCTTTATTTTCTACTAACCAGTGTGCAACACCTAAACCGATAGAAATATGGCCATCGTGACCACAAGCATGCATTTCACCAGCGTGACAAGATGCGAAATTTTCTGCATGTGGACGATGTTTATCTTCGGTTGCTTCATTAACACCAACACAGTCAATATCAAAACGTAGTGCAACAGTTGGACCTGCTTTTCCACTGTCAAAAATAGCCACACAACCAGTAAGTTCTTTCATTTCGCTTAGCAGAGCTTCATCAACTTTATGCTCTCTTGCTACAGCTAGTCCTTTTTCGACTACTTGACGGCGACGACCAAAAGCAAACTCTTGATTAATAACATCGGGTCCGACTTTAACTTCTAAACCTAAACTACGTAATTCTTTAACGATTTTTGCTGTAGTTAAAAATTCAGACCAACCAATTTCAGGATATTGATGAAATTCACGACGCCATTTAATTAATTTTTCGAGAGTAATTGCTGACATATTCATTTCTCCACACTTATAACATGAATAACGCAACAGCGATGACGCCGATAATCATACCCGGTGCAGTACGTTTTGCGATTTCCATAGGATTTACATTTGCAAGACCAGCACAAACAATTGCTGCGCCTGCAAGTGGTGACATTGTACGACCTAATGCGCCAGATAGCGCTGCAGCCATACCCATGTCTGGAATTTCATAACCAAACAGTGATGCATGTGGTGTCACTGTTTCGTTGAATGCGAATGCTGCTGCGTCACCAGAACCTGTAATAATACCCATTAAGAATGGCCCTAAAGTACCACCCCAACGTGCGAACTCAGGAGAGTGAGTTAAGAAGCTAATGAATGCGTCGATTAAACCTGATGCTTTCAGACCTGCTGCGAATACTGCTGCTGCGATGATAATACCTAATACATCACCATAAGCATTACCCATACCTTTAAAGAACTCTTTAGTAACTTGAGCAGGGTTAGTTAATGTGATGAACAGCGCATAGATTGAACCAATTAACATTGCTGCTGGTACTGACAATTTGAAGGTACTGAACGTTTCAAAGAATGGCAAAATGAGCAGAAGTAATGGAATAAAAGGCGCGGTAGCATATAAATAGTTAGGGCGAACCGCCTCTGGTGTTGCTTGAGCTGATGATGCTGAAGCTGCATCTCCAGCAACTGCAACTTTAAACTCTTTTTTCACTAAAGCGACAACGGCCAGTGAAACGGCTGCAATACCACCTGCCATTAAGCTGTATGGACTATGACGAGCAATTAAGTCGACTACTTCCATATTTGCCATATTAGCAACGAAGGCATTATGCGACATACCAGGGCTTAACATCGAGCCGATAGTACCACATAAAACTGCACCACCCGCGATAGCTGGGTGAATACGTGCGGCGATTAATAATGGAATTAATGTCGCACCTACCGCGGCTGCGCAACCTGCTGCTGATGGAATTGCAATGTTAATGAAATAAGTAACGATAACAGTCGCTGGGATCAAGAAGAAACCAAGACGCGTTAATACTTTTGATAATACATGTACCAGATGCATATCGCATTTGGTGTATTTCATTACATAAGCAAAACCCATACTCGCACAGATTGCTTGAATTAATGATGAAGACACCATGCGCTCACTAAATGCATTAAATGCATCTAATGGGGTTAGGCTTAAAATACATAGCAATAAGCCCGCGCCAATTAGCACCATTCGGGTTTCATATTTTTTTATTAGCAAATAGACAGTTACGATAATAACGGCTACAGCTATAAGTTGCATCACCATAGTGATCCCCTAGTTAATTATGACAATTTTATGAAAACGAACCTAACATCAATAAATTATATTTTTCTGTAAAGTTATTAGGTGACTCCATTATGAAGTTGGTTGATTGACAATATTTGATTGTTATCAAATTTAATAGCCGAAATAAAATCTATTTTTTTAGACTGTGATGTTATTAACAAATGCTACAAGATATTTATCATTAAAAGATGACAGAAAAGTTAAATAAAAAGAGAAGAAGTAAACAGTACGAAAATAAATTATATTAACTATAGAGTGCAGCTGTTATTTTGATACAAAAAATAATACCTACTTTTATTAATATATAAAACAACAAAATATATCAAATGGTAATGAGAATGGTTATTTAATTAAATTCATTTTAGTTATAAAAGTAATGTTTATTAGAAAATAAAACACAAAAATAAATTATCCCACGTTAAAGAAATGGGATAATAAATAGAATAAATAGTTAAAAATTAAAGTTAAAAGCAATAAATTTTAACAAGATAAGTAATGTAAGATCCCTTCCGCTGCATCTCTTCCTTCTGCAATAGCCGTTACCACTAAATCAGAGCCTCTCACTATATCGCCACCGGCAAATATTTTTGGATTTGTTGTTTGATTCATTACTTTTTGATTTTCAGAAATAATAATTCTTCCTGATTTACTGTAAGCAATATTATTTTCATCTAACCACGGATAATGTGCGGGCTTAAAACCAAATGCGAGGATAACAGCATCGGCAGATAATATATGCTCACTGCCTTTAATATGCTCCATCGTATTATTACTTTGCGTTTTAATAACCTGAATGCCAGAAACATTATTTTTGTTATCAATTTCAATATCAACAGGTTGAAGATTAAATAAAAATTCGCCACCTTCTTCTTTGGCATTTTTCACTTCGCGTTTTGAGCCTGGCATATTGGCTTCATCACGACGATAAACACACGTTACTTTAGTTGCGCCTTGTCGAATTGCTGTACGAACACAATCCATTGCTGTATCACCGCCACCTAAGATTACGACTTGTTTATTTTTTAGGTCGATATAAGGTGTTTGTGGATCTTCTTCATAACCCATTAAATAACGCGTATTTCCAATTAAATAGGGTAGTGCACTATAAACGCCAGAAGCATCTTCATGTGCAAAGTTCCCCTTTAGGCTATGATACGTTCCTATGCCGATAAATACTGCATCATATTGTTCTGTCAGTGATTTAAGAGAGATATCTTTACCTATTTCAGTATTAAGGCAAAATTCAATGCCCATTTCACTAAAGAGCTCTCTACGTCTTACCATCAGTGATTTTTCGAGTTTAAAAGAGGGAATACCAAAAGTAAGTAAGCCACCGATCTCTGGGTGCTTATCATAAACGACAGGTTTAACACCATGACGAATAAGGACATCAGCACAAGCAAGACCTGCAGGACCTGCACCAATAATGGCTACTTTTTTATTGGTCATCGTGACATGAGAAAGATCAGGACGCCATCCTTGCGCTAATGCAGTGTCATTAATATAGCGCTCGATATTACCAATAGTCACCGCACCAAATTCATCATTTAACGTACAAGCACCTTCACAGAGTCTGTCTTGGGGACAAACGCGGCCACAAATTTCAGGCAAGCTATTAGTTTGATGAGAAAGCTCAGCGGCTTCTATAATACGACCTTCATTGGCTAATTTTAGCCAATTGGGAATATAGTTATGAACGGGACATTTCCATTCACAGTAAGGATTACCACAACTTAAGCAACGGTCTGCCTGGGCTGCTGCTTGCTGCGATGAAAAGGCTTCGTAAATTTCTACAAACTCAATTTTACGCAGTGCTAATGGCTTTTTTGTCGGCTCAATACGATTTAAGTCGATAAACTGATACACATTTTGACTCATATTATTTTCCTATTGTGCCTGAACGCGTAATTCAGTTGATGAGCGACGAGGATGACCCAATAATGCATTTACATCACTAGATTTAGGCTTAATCAATTTAAAGTGTTGTGACCAGTATTCCCATTGCGAAAGCAATACTTCACCTTGTTGTGAACCCGTTAATCTAACGTGCTCGGCAATCATGCCCCTTAGGTGTTCAGCGAGAATAGCAAAAGAAGCAACAGAAAGTAGCTCAATAGAAGCAGTATTGATGCGTTGCGAGAGCGTTGCCTCTTCATCTAAAATATAAGCGAATCCACCTGTCATGCCTGCGCCAAAGTTAATACCCGTTTTACCTAAAATACAGACAATGCCGCCTGTCATATATTCACAGCCGTTATCACCCACGCCTTCAACAACTGCAATAGCACCAGAATTTCTGACTGCAAAACGCTCACCTGCTAAGCCGGCCGCATAAAGTTTGCCACCTGTTGCACCGTAAAGACAGGTATTGCCCATAATGGTTGCTTGATGACTTTTAAATGCTGAACCTATTGGTGGTGAAATTACAATACGCCCGCCTGCCATGCCTTTACCAACATAGTCATTAGCATCACCAATCAATGTTAGTTCAACACCTTGCGCATTCCAAACGCCAAAACTTTGTCCTGCGGTACCCGTAAAATGCAATTTTAATGGTGTTGTTGATAACCCTGTTTCACCATATTTTTTTGCAATCACACCAGATAAAGTTGCACCCACAGAGCGATCTGTATTACGAATATCAAAATAAAATGTCTGACTTTTCCGTTGCTCTACTGCTTGATTAGTTTGAGAAATAATTCGCTGATTTAATTCGCCTTTGTCGTAAGTTTCATTTTTTTCTTGGCAATAAAGTGCGGTGCCAGTAGAGGGTGTTACCGTTTCTAATAAAGGCTCAAGGAACAATTTTTGTTGTTTACTGCTATAGCCTTCTAAGCATGAAAGTAAATCTGTTCGGCCAATTAAATCCGTGAGTTTTCTTACACCTAGCAATGCCATTAATTCACGTGTTTCTTGCGCAATAAAGCGAAAGTAGTTAATTACGCGTTCTGGTAATCCGTGATAGTGATTACGTCGTAAGGTTTCATCTTGAGTAGCAATGCCTGTTGCACAGTTATTAAGATGGCAAATACGTAAATATTTACAACCTAAAGCAACCATAGGACCAGTACCAAAACCAAAACTTTCAGCACCTAAAATTGCGGCTTTAATAATGTCTAAACCTGTTTTTAATCCACCATCAATTTGTAATCGAATTTTATGGCGAAGATTATTTGCGACTAAAGCTTGTTGTGTTTCGACTAGACCTAATTCCCAAGGGCTTCCGGCATATTTTACCGATGTTAATGGGCTAGCACCGGTGCCACCATCATAACCCGCGATAGTAATTAAATCGGCATAAGCTTTAGCAACCCCAGTGGCAATAGTGCCTACACCGGGTTCAGAGACTAATTTGACGGAAATTAGAGCGGTTGGATTTATCTGTTTTAAATCGAAAATTAATTGTGCTAAATCCTCTATCGAGTAGATATCGTGATGAGGAGGTGGTGAAATTAACGTTACACCAGGAACAGCGTAGCGTAGCTGTGCAATATAAGGAGTGACTTTATCACCTGGGAGTTGCCCGCCTTCTCCGGGTTTTGCGCCTTGCGCTACTTTGATTTGCAGTACATCGGCGCTCATTAAATATGATGGTGTGACACCAAAGCGACCTGATGCAATTTGTTTGATCCTTGATACTTTATTGGTTCCGTAGCGTGCGGGATCTTCACCGCCTTCACCTGAATTGGAAAACCCACCTAGTGTATTCATCGCTTCAGCGAGTGCTTCATGTGCTTCACGGCTTAATGCTCCGATAGACATTGCTGCGGTATCAAAACGTTTAAATAATTCGGTTTCAGGCTCAACATCATCAATTGCAATCGGCGTCGCATTGCGATTGAGTATTAACATATCTCGTAGTGTCGTGATTGGGCGTTGCTGAACCAATGAAGCATAACGTTGATAATCTTGATAATCGCCACTATGCACGGCTTTTTGTAGGGTTTGAATGACATCAGGATTATAAGCGTGATATTCCCCTTTATGGACATATTTCAGTAATCCACCAGCCTCGATAGGATAACGAATTAACCATGCTCGTTTAGAAAGGTTAAATAAATCTTGTTCAAAATCGTTAAAATCAGCGCCATTAATACGGCTATCAACACCATAAAAACAGAGATCGGTTACCGTATCATGCAATCCAACGGCCTCAAAAAGCTGGGAGCAGCGATAAGAAGCAACGGTAGAAATGCCCATTTTGGACATAATTTTATACAGCCCTTTGTTGATACCGTTGCGGTAATTCGACATCACTTGAGCATAGCTACCAGAAAGCGCTTGTTTATCAACTCGTTGAGCTAATGATTCATAAGCAAGATAAGGATAAATTGCCGTTGCACCAAAACCCAACAACACAGCAAAATGATGAGGATCACGAGCACTTGCTGTTTCAACAATGATATTGGTATCGCAACGTAAGTTATTATCCACAAGCGCTTTTTGAACAGCCCCAACCGCCATAGGTGCGGGAATAGGTAGGCGCTCTTGGCTAATATTTCTATCGGATAAAACCAGTAAAACGGCACCTTGTTTGGCTTCTTGTTGCACTTTTTCACATAGAAGATGTATTGCTGTTTCTAGATTAATCTCTGAAGGTGAATAAGTAATATCAATAGTGATGGATTGATAGTGGCTGCTGTCTTGGTTGATTAACTGTTGAAAATCGCAATAGAGCAAAATGGGTGATTGAAAACTTAAACGATGCGCTTGACCTTCCGCCTCACAAAAGACATTCATTTCGCGGCCAATGCAGGTCGCTAAAGACATTACATGCGATTCTCTTAAAGGATCTATTGGTGGATTGGTTACTTGAGCAAATTTTTGACGAAAATAGTCATAAATAATACGAGGGCGCTGAGAGAATACGGCAAATGGTGTGTCATCGCCCATAGAACCTGTTGCTTCTTGTCCATTCTCACCTAAAACATGCAGAATGCTTTCAAGCTCTTCACGACTATAGCCAAATTGTTTTTGGTAAGTAGCCAGCAAATTATCATCAAAGGCTCGCTCGCCTACTGCTTTGTTTTCGGGCAGGTTTTCAAACGGTTTTAAGCGTTTCACATTACGCTCTAGCCATAATTTATATGGATGGCGTCGTTTTAAATCTTCATCCGTTTCAGTTGAATGTAAAATACGACCGTTATAGGTATCAATCACCATTAATTCACCAGGACCTACTCTGCCTTTTTCGACAACTTCATCTGGCTGATAATCCCAAATACCAATTTCAGAAGCACAAGTGATCAGTTTATCTGTTGTTATTACGTAACGAGCGGGGCGTAAACCATTTCTATCAAGAGTGCAGGCAGCATAACGTCCATCAGATAAAACGATACCAGCAGGGCCGTCCCACGGTTCCATATGCATAGAGTTAAAATCAAAAAAAGCACGTAAATCTTCATCCATTTGAGGGTTATTTTGCCATGCAGGTGGTACTAATAAACGCATAGCACGAACAATATCCATACCACCATTTAGAAATAGCTCGAGCATATTATCTAATGAACTCGAGTCTGATCCGCTTTCATTAACAAAAGGCGCGACACTTTGTAAATCAGGAATTAATGGCGTGTGAAATTTGTAAGATCGCGCTCTCGCCCACTGGCGATTCCCTGTAATGGTATTAATTTCACCATTATGGGCGAGGTAACGAAAAGGTTGTGCTAGTGGCCATTTAGGGGTGGTATTAGTTGAAAAACGTTGGTGAAAAAGACAAATAGCGGATTCCATTCGTAAATCAGCAAGATCAGTAAAAAAACGTGGTAAATCAGTCGCCATACAAAGGCCTTTATAAACCGTTACTAAGTTAGAAAGGCTGCAAATATAAAAATCGTTATCAGTGATGCGTTTTTCTATGCGTTTGCGCGCGACAAATAATCTGCGTTCTACATCGCTTCCACGCCAGCCTGCTGGGGCGTTAACAAAAATTTGTTCAATCATAGGAAGTGTTGAAAGCGCAATACTTCCTAAGATATCCGTATTGATAGGAACTTTACGCCAACCAACAATAGCTAGTGTTTCTCGCTGTAATTCTTCTTCAACAATATGTCGACATTGTGCTGCAATATGAGGATCTTGGCTTAAAAAGAGCATACCTACTGCGTAATTTTTGGCTAAATGCCACTCTTTTTCTTTGGCGATTAATTGAAAAAAGCGATCTGGCTTTTGTAATAATAAACCACAACCATCACCTGTTTTTCCATCAGATAGAATAGCCCCACGATGTTGCATTCGAGCTAAGCCATGAATCGCATTTCTTACAATTTTATGGCTGGCTTCACCTTCAATGTGCGCGATTAGCCCAAAACCACAGTTGTCTTTTTCTAGTGTTTTTTGATAGAGCATGGTCTGCTTCCTACTCAGTTTTATGGGCACCTCAAAATAGAGAGCAAAGGGAACGTTTGCTCATAAATTATTGATGATTTATGGATGCTCATTTGGGTGGTGTTGTGTTTTGCTTAGCTAGATTTGTTTTTTTGCTCTGTAATGCCATTTCAACTTATCGATAAATAAAAAAAACGTCAATATTCAAGAATATTCGACTGCGATAATGAGATAGCGTTATTTTTTATATTAACAATTTGATTAATATATAAATTTACGTATTTGGTTATTTGAGTTGAGTATTTATCTGGTGTGAGCTATATCACTTTATTTAACGAGTTTAGCTTTAACACATCCTTTAGTGACGCTTAATGGTGATTTTTTATTCTGAAAATTGCTTTAATGTTGGAATTTTATCATTTTATACAATTTGTATAAAAAAAGACAAATTGAATTTTTTATCAATCGCGTCTATTCACTATAAGTATGTCTATTATTTATGTAAGTTGATTGGTGATTTCCTCTTTGAGTGTAAAGCCTCGGTTTCTTACACAAAACACATAAATAAAAAATGACAAAATTATGAAGGATAGTGTTGCGTAACAATATTTCTGAATGTTCACCGCTGAATTAATTCATTTTTGGGGTATCATTTCAAAGATTCAATATATTGGAGTTTTCAATGAAACTGCTCAAAGGGCTTGCCCAGTATTACGTTGATTTAATGATGAGGCTTGGGTTAATTCGCTTCTCATTGTTGTTGGCGTCAGCATTAGTTGTTTTAGCCATGGTTGTACAAATGGCGGTGACATTTTTATTAGCCGGTGACGTCACCAGTATTGACCTTGTTCGTTCAATCTTTTTTGGGTTGATTATTACTCCTTGGGCTGTCTATTTTCTTTCTGTGGTGGTTGAACAGCTAGAAGAATCTCGCCGTCGATTATCGCGGATGGTTGATAAATTGGGCGTGATGCGTCAGCGAGATTTAGAGCTTAACTCTCAACTTAAAGAGAATATCGAGCAATTAAATTTAGAGATCCAAGAGCGTGAAAAAGTCGAAAAAGCACACCTTGAATTACTTGAAAAGCTAAAAAGTGAGATGAAACGCCGTGAGTTAACTCAAATTGAGTTAGAGCAGCAATCCTCGCTTTTACGTTCTTTTTTAGATGCATCACCCGATTTAGTTTATTACCGCAATGAAGATAACGAATTTTCAGGCTGCAACCGTGCCACTGAGTTGCTGACGGGTAAAAGTGAAAAACAGCTTATTGGTTTAACACCACTAGATGTTTATGACGAAGATATTGCAATCAAAGTCATGGAAACTGATGAAAAAGTCTTTCGCCATAACGTCTCTCTTACTTATGAGCAGTGGTTGGTATACCCCGATGGGCGTAAAGCCTGTTTTGAACTACGTAAAGTTCCTTTTTATGACCGAATTGGTAAACGTCATGGGCTTATGGGCTTCGGGCGTGACATTACAGAGCGTAAGCGCTATCAAGACGCGTTAGAAAATGCAAGCCGAGATAAGACTACCTTTATTTCAACAATTAGCCATGAGCTGCGTACGCCGCTTAATGGGATTGTGGGGTTAAGTCGTATTTTACTTGATACTGAATTATCAGCGGAACAACTTAACTATTTAAAAACTATTCATGTCAGTGCCATCACGTTAGGGAATATTTTTAATGATGTCATTGAAATGGATAAGATTGAACGTAGAAAAATTCAACTCGATAACCAGCCAATAGATTTCACTGAATTTATTAGTGATTTAGAAAACCTTTCGGGTTTATTAGTGCAACCTAAAGGATTGAAATTCACTTTAATTGCAGAAGAAACCTTGCCACATAAAATCATGACGGATGGCACGCGATTGCGCCAAATATTGTGGAATTTAATTGGTAATGCAGTGAAATTTACTCAAGAGGGTGAAATTCAAGTTCATATTTGGCAACAAGCACCCAATAAACTCTATTTTGAGGTAAAAGATAGCGGTATTGGTATCCCTCAAGGTGAGCTTGAAAAAATTTTTGCGATGTACTATCAAGTTACTGATAGCCAAGGTGGACGTTCTGCAACGGGAACAGGCATCGGTCTTGCGGTATCTAAACGCCTAGCACAGCATATGGGCGGCGATATCCATGTTGAGAGTGAGTTAGGCAAGGGTTCAACGTTTACACTCACTATTGAGGCACCAGCGATTGAAGAACAACGCGATATTGAAAGTGATGATGAGTTGTTATTACCAGCATTAAATATTTTGCTTGTGGAAGATATCGAGCTCAATGTGATTGTCGCGTGTTCAGTATTAGAAAAGTTAGGTAATACTGTTGATGTCGCTATGACGGGGCAAGAAGCCTTATCAATGTTTAAACCTGATGAGTATGATTTGGTACTGCTTGATATTCAGTTACCTGATATGACGGGTTTTGATATTTCGAGAAAACTACGTCAAGAGTTTGATAGCAATGAATTACCTCCACTGATTGCATTAACCGCAAATGTCTTGAAAGACAAAAAAGAGTATTTAGACGCGGGAATGAATGATGTGCTTAGTAAACCACTCTCAGTCGATGCATTAACCACCATTATTAATAAATTTTGGGGGGATGGCTCGGTTTGTACATCAGTTAATGAGCAGTCGGAATTGTTGAATAAAAATGAAGAGTTATTAGATATTGATATGCTAAATCAATACATCGAACTCGTCGGACCTCAACTAATCACTGATGGTTTAGATGTTTTTGAAAAGATGATGCCGAGTTATATGTCTGTACTGGGATCTAATCTGACAGCCCGTGATCAGAAGGGAATCACTGAGGAAGGACATAAAATCAAAGGCGCAGCAGGTTCTATCGGATTAAAACATTTACAGCAACTAGCAAAACAGATCCAATCACCAGAATTACCTGCATGGTGGGATAATGTTCAAGAATGGGTGGATGAGTTGGAAAGAGATTGGAGAAAGGATGTGGAAAGTTTAAGAAACTGGTTATCAGGCGTTAGAAAAAAATAACCCCAACCGAAGGTTGGGGTGCGCGAATACTGCGCCAACACCAGGGAAACTTTTCTACTCGCTTTTTTGATTCTTATTACATAGGCGAATAGGATGAAACTATTCCATACATCATACAAGCAACAAAATAGCAAAGATAAGTTTTTTTGTTACAAGAAACATTTAAATATGTGATGGCGATTGGTGTTTACACCTATAAATGGGTAACTAGTAATCTACTACAAAAGGACAAAGATATGAAATCAATTGCTGTAATTTTAAGTGGCTGTGGTGTATCTGATGGTAGTGAAATTCACGAATCGGTACTAACTATACTATCTTTAAGCCAAAACAACACTGAAGTTCATTTTTTCTCACCTAATGAATTGCAACCTACTGTAATTAACCATATTACAGGAGAAGAAAAATCAGAAAAAAGGAATATGATGGAAGAATCCTCTCGTATTTCTCGTGGGAAAATATCACCTTTGTCTGATGCTAAGGCTGAAAACTTTAATGCGGTTATTATTCCTGGTGGCTTCGGTGCAGCTAAAAACTTATGTAATTTCGCAACTAAAGGAGTTAACTGCGAAATTAACCAAGATCTCTTAAGATTTGTAAGGGATATGCATAAACAAAAAAAACCATTGGGATTAATGTGTATTGCCCCTGTTATGTTACCGAAAATGTTAAATTCTCCAATAAAATTAACAATTGGAAATGATGCTAAAACAGCTGAAATGATAACTCAAATGGGCGGGATCCATATCGATTGTCCCGTTGATGATATTGTTGTTGATGAAACCCAACGAGTCGTAACAACACCTGCTTATATGCTAGCTGAATCTATTGCTCAAGCACAAATAGGTATTGATAAACTAGTAAGAAAAGTCCTTGAATTAGCATAACTGACGAGATAATCACAGCAGATGGTACTAATTAGAAAGCTTAAGAAACTATTAATTATTTTAATTGCTTTATGGCTGTTAATAGTTGTGCTGTTTTCTTTTTTTCCTGTACCTTTTTCTGCTGTGATGGTTCAACGTCAAATTTCTGCATGGAGTAACTTCGATTTTTCTTATGTGTCTCATTCCACTTGGGTGAGTGAAGAAGAGATAGCACCAGTCATGTATTTAGCTGTTATGGCATCTGAAGATCAAAATTTTCCAAAACATTGGGGCTTTGATTTTGATGCAATAGAGAAAGTTTTCAAAAAAAGCCGTAACGGAGTAAAAACGTTGCGTGGTGCCTCGACAATTTCTCAACAGACAGTAAAAAATCTGTTTTTATGGGATGGTCGTAGTTGGATAAGAAAAGGCTTAGAAGCAGGTATGACGCCTGTTGTTGAGCTTATTTGGTCAAAAAAACGCATCCTTACGGTATACCTTAATATTGTTGAGTTTGGTGAGGGTATTTTTGGTGTCGAACAAGCTGCACAACACTATTTTAGAAAACCAGCAAAACAACTAACAGCAAATGAAGCCGCATTATTAGCCGCAGTTTTACCTAATCCGCACATTTATCATATTAATAAACCTTCAGCTTATGTACTAAAACGCCAGCAGTGGATCTTAAATCAAATGCGCTTGATGGGGGGGATCACCTTTTTAAAGCGAAATAATTTGTCATAATTTGATACTAGAGGAAATATTTTTATCTACATGCTCACCCGTTTTTAGTGATAGTTGAGTTAATGCTGAAAGATCATTGGATTGGCGAGATTGAGCTCTAAACTGTGAAGGTGTCATTGCATATTTTCTTTTGAAGGCATCACAAAAATAAGCGTTACTACCAAAACCACAGCGATGGCTAATTTGGAAAACAGAGTAGTTAGAGAATGTGAGGTAATTAAGTGCAATGCCCATTCTAACATCCAATAATAATTGGCAAAATGAAACACCTTCTTTGTTTAAATGACGGCGTAATGTTGAAGGTGTGGTAAACAGTGTTTTCGCTACATCATCTAAATGCCATTTTCTTTGTGGATCTTGTGTAATTAAATGCGTAATTGCCTGATTTTTAGGTTCATCATAATTAAAACGAAAGACATTAAGTATATCGATGCCAGAGTGGTAAACCGCCATCAAAATAAAAAATAGACTTTGCTGCATAAACATTGTTTCTTGTGCTGGAGTGCCTTGTTTTAAAGGTAAACACTGTTTGAGCAAATTAAAGTTTGTTTTTACGACTTCAGGCGTTGATAAATGATAATCAGGAAGATGACTGGTAATTGGTGCACCTGATTTTATCAGTGGTTTAAGCAGTGAAAACACAGACTGAAGCTCTGCTTCACATAATACTAATGTATGTAATTCAATAGGATTATGTTCAGATTGACTCATTACATCACAAGAAACTTGACTATATTTAGGGATAATAAGCGTTAAATTTGTAGTCACTACAATAGATTGCCCATTGATGCTTATCTCGCCTTTTGCACCACAAATCATCGCTATCATCGGATTTTCGATATAAAACGTTTTTAAGGAAATCTGTCTAGAGGAACGAATGTATTTATATTCCATAATCTCAAATATACCGCAAGCATGTTTAAAAACATGACCTAGAATGAATAATATTTAAAGTTAACTGTGTATTGTATCTACCCTATAAGCCAGACTAAGAGCCGCTGACTGTGCGCTGTTCTTAGGGTCAATGAGTGCAATGATGCACTTATGTATAGGCGTGGCACAGAATATAATCCTGTTGATAAAAGATAACAATATAGATATTCGCTCATTTGTTACTATTATTATTAAAGCTGTTATATTTTCTAAATAAATTGCTATTTATTCAAAACGCGTTTTTTGTAATAAGGTGTACAATCGCGCGGCACAGATGAAGGGCATTATCCTGTCTAGAGGAAGTGCCATTTTAGTTTTTATTCATATCCTACCCACATTCATTAACTTATTTTCTCTTTGATTTTGAATGACATTATCTAATGGGTAGTGCTGTACATATTCGCATATTTTTCCTGATTACTGATTTATTTTGCCTGATAGGTAGGAGTAGGTATGTCTGATTTTTCAGGGAAGGGGTGGCTCGCTGAAATCGTTTTACGTTATGAAGTAAAACGAGGAGTAACTCGCTTAACAGATAAACGCCACATTGGCCCCTTAATGGTTCAGCGTCCTTTTTATCCCGAACAAGGAATTGCACACACTTATCTACTTCATCCTCCTGGTGGTGTAGTCGGTGGCGATAAGCTATTGATTAATATTGATGTGCAACCTCAAGCTCATGCATTACTCACCACCCCTGGCGCGACTAAATTTTATCGTAGTGCTGGTGGTGTCGCACAACAGATCCAAACATTGCATGTTGCTAACGAAGGTTTTTTAGAATGGCTTCCTCAAGAGAATATCTTTTTTCCTGATGCCCAAGTGCGTTTAGAAACCCACATTTATATTGCATCTAGCGCTAAATTTATTGGTTGGGAGATCCAATGTTTTGGCCGCCCAGTGCTTAATGAATGGTTTGAAAATGGCAATGTAAGAGGACGCTTAAATTTTTATATCGATGAAAAACTGACATTAACCGAGTCTATTTTTGTTGAGGGATTGCAAAAGCAAGCCGCTGCCATGCGCGAATATCCCATGTTAGGGTCGCTCTATATTTATCCCGCTTGTGAAGCGCTAAAAAGCCTTATCCAACAGGATGTTGAGCAGATTTTAACGGCAAAAAACGTCATTGAGTATGGTCTAACTGACGTCGATGGCATTTTAGTTTTGCGTTTATTAGGTACCCAAACTGAACCGATGATGGCCTGTTTTGCTCATGTGTGGCAAACCGCGCGCAAATACTGGTTGGGATATTGTCCTGAGCCGCCTCGTATATGGGCGACATAATCGTTAATTTTTAGGAGCAGAAATGGAATTAACACCAAGAGAGAAAGATAAATTACTGCTTTTTACAGCAGGCCTTGTTGCTGAAAGACGTTTAGCGAAAGGACTTAAACTTAACTATCCAGAGTCTGTCGCATTAATTAGTTGCGCGATTATGGAAGGTGCAAGAGAAGGTAAAACAGTGGCTCAATTAATGAGTGAAGGGCGTACTGTATTAACAGCAGAACAAGTTATGGAAGGCGTTTCTGAGATGATCAAAGACATTCAGGTGGAATGCACATTCCCTGATGGTACAAAACTTGTTTCTATTCACGACCCTATTGTGTAGGTGACAACATGATCCCTGGTGAAATTAGAGTTAATCAAGCATTAGGTGATATTGAACTTAATGCTGGTCGTGAAACAAAAATAATCCAAGTGGCTAATCATGGTGATAGACCCGTACAAGTGGGTTCTCATTACCATTTTTATGAAGTAAATGAAGCGCTTAAGTTTGAACGTGAAGAAACACTTGGCTTTCGTTTGAACATTCCTGCGGGAATGGCGGTTCGTTTTGAACCGGGTCAATGTCGTACTGTTGAATTAGTGGCATTTGATGGAAAACGTGAAATTTACGGCTTTCATGGAAAAGTAATGGGTAAATTAGAGAGTGAGAACAAATGAAAACTATCTCACGACAAGCTTATGCAGATATGTTTGGCCCAACAACGGGTGACCGTCTGCGATTAGCCGATACAGAGTTATTTCTTGAAATTGAACAAGACTTCACGACTTATGGTGAAGAAGTTAAATTCGGCGGTGGTAAAGTTATTCGTGATGGTATGGGGCAAAGCCAAGTTGTCAGCGCTGAATGCGTTGATGTGCTTATTACCAACGCGATAATTATTGATCATTGGGGCATTGTGAAAGCGGATATCGGTATTAAAGATGGCCGTATTACCGGAATTGGTAAAGCAGGGAATCCGGATGTTCAGCCTAATGTCGATATCGTGATTGGCCCTGGCACTGAAGTCGTTGCTGGCGAAGGAAAAATAATCACTGCGGGTGGTGTGGATACGCACATCCACTTTATTTGCCCTCAGCAAGCTGAAGAAGGTTTGATCTCTGGTGTAACGACCTTTATTGGTGGCGGTACAGGTCCTGTTGCAGGCACTAACGCAACAACAGTAACACCAGGGATTTGGAATATGCATCGGATGCTAGAAGCGGTCGATGAATTGCCAATTAACGTAGGGCTATTTGGAAAAGGTTGTGTTAGCCAGCCAGAGGCTATTCGTGAGCAAATCGAAGCGGGTGCAATAGGGCTTAAAATTCATGAGGATTGGGGCGCAACACCAATGGCAATTCATAATTGCTTAAATGTTGCTGATGAAATGGATGTGCAAGTTGCTATTCACTCTGACACCTTAAATGAAGGCGGCTTTTACGAAGAAACGGTAAAAGCGATAGCAGGGCGTGTTATTCATGTTTTTCATACTGAAGGTGCGGGTGGTGGACATGCGCCAGACGTTATTAAATCAGTTGGTGAGCCGAATATTTTACCTGCATCAACCAATCCAACTATGCCTTATACCATTAACACTGTTGATGAACATCTTGATATGTTGATGGTTTGTCATCATCTAGATCCATCAATTCCAGAAGATGTTGCCTTTGCTGAATCACGTATTCGTCGTGAAACTATTGCAGCAGAAGATATTTTGCATGATATGGGCGCAATTTCAGTTATGTCTTCGGATTCGCAAGCAATGGGGCGGGTTGGTGAAGTGGTGATGCGTACTTGGCAATGTGCGCATAAAATGAAATTACAGCGTGGAAGTTTAGCAGGCGATACAGCTGAAAATGATAATAATCGTATTAAACGTTATATCGCTAAATATACAATTAACCCAGCATTAGCACATGGAATTGCTCATGAAGTTGGCTCGATAGAAAAAGGTAAACTTGCTGATATCGTATTGTGGGATCCGGCATTTTTTGGTGTTAAACCCGCATTAATTATGAAAGGTGGCATGGTGGCTTATGCCCCAATGGGGGATATTAATGCGGCTATTCCAACACCACAACCTGTGCATTATCGCCCTATGTACGCGTGTTTAGGTAAAGCCAAATATCAAACCTCGATGATTTTTATGTCAAAAGCCGGTATCGATGCTGGGGTGCCAGAAAAACTGGGCTTACAAAGTTTAATTGGGCGTGTAGAAGGATGTCGCAAAGTGACTAAAGCTTCGATGATCCATAATAGTTATGTACCGCATATTGAACTAGATCCCCAAACTTATATTGTGAAAGCCGATGGTGTGCCACTCGTGTGTGAGCCAGCAACAGAGTTACCAATGGCACAGCGTTATTTTCTATTCTGATAAGTGTTTTATTGAGAATTTACAATGAAAAGATTTACCCAAGTTATTAGTCAAGAGAAAGCGCTTGAGTTTACAACAGCTGAAAAGCTGACATTAACACTTTGTTTAACGATGGATGAACGCACTAAAAGCCGCTTAAAAGTGACATTGAGTGACGGACAAGAGGCCGGGTTATTTTTGCCTCGTGGCACAGTGTTAAAAGAAGGCGATATTTTACTTTCTGAAGATGGCGATATTGTAACGATAGAAGCTGCAAAAGAGCAGGTTTCTACGGTTTATAGTGAGGATCCTTTATTGCTTGCGAGAGTTTGCTATCACTTAGGTAATCGCCATGTACCTTTGCAAATAGAGGCTGGTTGGTGTCGTTATTTTCATGATCATGTTTTAGATGATATGGCGCATGGGTTAGGTGCAACGGTGGTTGTGGGATTAGAGAAATATCAACCAGAACCGGGAGCTTATGGTGGATCGTCTGGTGGACACCATCACCACCATGGTGATGATCATCACCATCATCATTAATGACATGATTATGACTAAGGGAATATATTGATGCTTGCAGATCTGCGCTTATATCAATTAGTAAGTCCTTCTTTACCTGTGGGATCATTTACTTATTCCCAAGGATTAGAGTGGGCGATAGAAAAAGGCTGGGTAAGTTCACCAGAAACACTGTCTGATTGGTTAAGTGCGCAAATGACGGGTGCATTAGCAACATTAGAACTCCCCGTTTTACGGCGATTACAGCAAAGTCTTTTAGTGGCCAATAGAGATGATGTGAAATATTGGTGCGATTTTATTGTTGCTAGCCGTGAAACCAAAGAGCTAAGGCAAGAAGAACGCCAGCGAGGCATTGCCTTTGCTCGTTTATTACCACAATTAGGTATTGAGTTAGATGATACTTTGCTGGCTTGTGTAAAACAGACACAACTAATGGCATTTGCTTTAGCCGCTATTGAGTGGAATATCAGCAGTGAAAAGTTGTGTTGTGCTTATGCTTGGGGCTGGTTAGAAAATACAGTAATGTCTGGTGTAAAATTGATCCCCCTAGGACAAAGTGCGGGGCAGAAAATGTTATTCGCCTTGGCTGAGAGAATTCCAGAAATTATTGAGCAATCAGCCCATTGGCCGCGAGAAGATATCGGTAGTTTTACACCAGCGCAAATTATTGCAAGTAGTCGTCACGAAACTCAATACACAAGACTTTTTCGTTCATGAGAAACCCAAATGCAAGAATATAATCAACCACTGCGTATTGGTGTTGGTGGCCCTGTTGGATCAGGAAAAACCGCACTGTTAGAAGTACTTTGTAAAGCAATGCGTGATACCTATCAAATTGCCGTTGTGACTAATGATATCTATACCCAAGAAGATGCGAAGATCTTAACTCGTGCTCAGGCGTTAGATGCAGATCGTATTATTGGTGTTGAAACTGGTGGATGCCCTCATACGGCAATTCGGGAAGATGCATCAATGAATTTGGCGGCAGTTGAAGAACTGGCGATGCGCCATAAAAACCTTGATATCGTTTTCGTTGAAAGTGGTGGTGACAACTTAAGTGCGACTTTTAGCCCTGAGTTAGCGGATTTAACCATTTACGTGATTGATGTTGCTGAAGGTGAGAAGATCCCTCGTAAAGGTGGGCCGGGAATTACTCATTCTGATCTGCTAGTGATCAACAAGATCGATTTGGCACCTTATGTTGGTGCATCATTGGAAGTAATGGAAGCAGATACTGCAAGAATGCGTCCTGTGAAACCTTATGTTTTTACTAATCTAAAAGAGAAAGTAGGGTTAGAGACAATTATCGATTTCATTATCGATAAAGGCATGTTAACTCGTTGATTTATTTGTATTAATTAAGTAGTGGGCTGCCAGTGCTGATCATGAGAATAATCATAAGCACTGGCAGAATAGAATGAGAGACTAGCAGCTCACAAGCGGATTAATTTAAGTAAGTAAATGCCGTTGTGACTTTTACAACACCTTTTGTTTCGCTGGCTATTTTAGCAACCGCAGCACCTTCTTGGCGCGTTAATATGCCAAATAAGAACACTTCTCCATTTTCAGTGATCACTTTTACAGACGATGATTTCACTGAATCACTGCCTAAAATTTGTGAACGTACTTTAGTTGTTAACCAAGTATCTGAAGAGGCAGTACCTAGAGTAACGGGTGTTCCTTGACGAATTTCGTTGTAAACGTTGTTTACGCCTTCTACTTTACTTGCGACTTGTTTTGCTGTGTCAGCAATAGACATATCGGGAGATTGTCCTGTCAACAAGATATTACCTTCATAGGCTGTTGCAACAATACGAGCATCACTTTTTTTGATTTGTTCATTTTTATTTAGTGCACCAGAAACTCGCGCTTCTAATGTACCATCATCAACTTGTTGCCCTAATGTACGTGGGTCAGTTGCTGTTTTTCCGGCAACAGCAGCAGTGCCGACAACGGCAGCACCAATACAACCTTGCAGTAAAAGTGCAGAGCAAAGCACTGCAGTAATAGGCAGCAATTTCATAGTAACTCCTTAGTCATCCTGATGTGGGAATAATGTATTATCAATTAAATCGCATAGACAATTTACGGTTAACATCTGGACTTCTTGTATTCTAACTGTGCGCTGAGATGGAATACGAATTTCAACATCCTGAGGTCCCAGTAATCCAGCAAGTTCACCACCGTCATAACCTGTTAATGCTACTATCGTCATGTCTCGCGTTACTGCTGCTTCAACAGCCTTAATAATGCTTCTGCTGTTACCATGAGTGGAAATAGCAAGAAGTACATCACCAGCTTGCCCTAATGCTCGTACTTGCTTGGCATAAATCTCATCATGTTGTCGATTACCCATAATTGCAGTCATTACTACGCTGTCTGTATTTAAAGATAAGGCAGGCAGGCTTGGGCGCTCGGTTTCGAATCGATGGATCATACTGGCTGCAAAGCGTTGAGCTGTCGCGGCTGAACTACCATTTCCACAGCTTAATATTTTATGTCCATTAAGCAAAGATTGGACCATCATCATTGCTGCTCTGGAAATGGCATCGGGCAAGGCTTCTGCTGCTGCAATTTGAGTTTGAATGCTTTCAGTAAAGCAGACTTTTATTCTATCAAGCACGTTATGACCTATATAATCTAATTTAACGAATAAATTCCGTATGTTCGAGCATGTTTTTTAACCATACTAACTTTTGATGATTAAATGCACAAATGTCAAAACGACAATCTGCTGTCTCGATACTTTCTTGGTGTTGGGCTAACCAACAGCTTGCTGCACGCCATAAACGACGCCGTTTAGGATAAGTAATCGAACTCATTGCATCACCAAACGATGTATTGCGTCGGAACCTAACTTCAACAAATACCCATGTTTGATGTTCTTGCATAATAAGATCAATTTCGCCACAGGGATATCGGACATTAGTAGCAATTAATTTTAATCCCTGTTTTTTTAGGTATTTTAATGCTCTTTTTTCATAGTACAGTCCTAAAAAATAAGGACTTTTAGGGAATGTCATCCATGAATTCCTTGTTTAAAGCACCGTTCATTTATTTATAAACAAACCGCCTGAAAAGGCGGTTTGTTCTATAGTACACAGCGTAATTATTGTTCTACCGGCTCTATTTTCCCTTGTTTAAACTGCATCCAAGGTAGTTGTCGGTAAATCGTGCAGTTATCTTCAACACGCAATGAACCTGAAATACCATTAAAACGTAATGTTCCTTTGGTCAGATCATTGTAATTGTTTGCTAAAGACCATGCATCAATTCCCATTGCATACAGTCTCATTAATGAGTAATCGTTCGCAAATTTACTGGATGCCTTTTGCATTAATGGCAAATTAGCACCAGTCATTAATGGGATATCACTAAACTGAATACCATCCATTTCCATGCGAAAATCAGGGCCAGTTCCTCCTTGATTACTACGCGAGCTCACATAAATAGGTGGGCGTTTTTTCGTACTAATCGCCATATCAATCATTGGCTTAATCAAGGTTAATTCATCGCTGGTGGCAATAATATAGACAGAGTCAATAGCACCATCTGTTGATGGAAGAGATTGACTGTCTAATGGTAATGGTGCATTTTCTGTTGGCAACACCGGTGTTCCTGTCATGCGAATACCAACACCACGGTTAATCGATGATTTCAGTGTTTCAAGCGAGCCAAAGCTTTGTTGTAAAACTGTACCACCACCGGTGCGTTGCCATTCATCTGCAAAAGTTTGCGCCATTCTCTGACCAAATTTATTGCTAGGAACAATAATTAATGGATTAGATTTTTGCTGTTGACGTAAATGCTGTGCCGCATTACGTGTTTCATCTTCTGGCGAAAGCGAGAAGAAACAAACTGTGGTCGCAGCAGGTACCGTATCTAATTCATTTAATGCTAAAACCGGAATACCACTTTGCAGCTCAATGGTTTTCATCACTTCAGGTTTTAATAGCGGGCCAACAATTAAATTAGCTCCATCTTGTTGCACTTTTTTCAAAAGTACATCAATGGGTTGGCTATTTGTATCATACACAATGACTTGGCGGCTATTTTGGGCAATAGGATCAAGTTGAACGGTATAGTTGGCTTCAATAGCTTCAGTTTCTTTATTTTGGCTAGTTTCGCTATTTTCTGTTGGTTCTTTGGTTGAGTCTGTATCGGCTGATGGGGTTTCAGCATTGTTGATGCCTAACTCTTCTAAGATTGACGCAAGGCTATCTTCTTTAGGTTCAGCTTTTGTTTCTGGCATTGCTGGAGGCTGTGGTAAACCGCTTTGAGCATCAAGAAAACCTTGTTGAATTGCTTCACCAAAAACTTTAGCTTGTCCTGTTAATGGCAGTAATAATGCAATTTGACTACTGGTGCTAACAGAGGGCTGTGAAAGACGTAACAATGCTGCAGGAAGCGTTAATGCCGCTGGATTGCGAGGGTAGCGAGTTTGCCATTCACGAACTGCTTTGGAAAGTTTATCTGTATCTTCTCGGTTATATTCATAAGTATTGAGTAAGTCTAACCAGCCTTGCAGAATATTTTCATCAGCTTTAATGACCACAGCTTGGCGTTGCTCTGGTGTCAATTTTGTCAGTGTTAGCCAAGTATCATCGATATTTTGCTGATGAAGTGTAGGATCAGTTATTAGTGGTTCTAATCCAATATAGGCGCGGATAACATCTAAAGATGCCTGACCTTGAGAATCCTCGATGACTTTCTGCAGCTGACGCATCTCCAATTCTGCTTTTCTCACAGGATCAAGAGGTTGTTCTTGTTGCCCCGTAAGGGTACAACCTGACATAATCAGGGCAGAAAGTATCGCAGTATAGGATAAACCTGTTTTAAAACGCACAAAAATTGAGGAAAGCATACTGTACCCAGTGATGTTTTATAATTATGCTCAATTTTAAATCGGTCATTCGGAATAAACAATGAATCAACCTAATCGAGCAGCGGTAACGACATCCACACTGTACATAGTACCCACACCTATTGGTAATCTGGGCGATATCACCCAGCGGGCACTTGATGTGCTGTCTCATGTCGATTTAATTGCTGCAGAAGATACCCGTCATACCGGGCTCTTATTACAGCACTTTGCCATTAACGCACGTTTGTTTGCGTTACATGATCATAATGAACAGCAAAAAGCAGATCAATTAATTAGCAAATTGCAACAAGGGCTAAGTATCGCATTAGTCTCTGATGCAGGTACACCATTAATTAACGATCCAGGCTATCATTTAGTCAACCAGTGCCGCAAAAACGGTATAAATGTAGTGCCATTACCTGGCGCTTGTGCTGCTGTAACCGCATTATCAGCTGCGGGTCTTCCTTCTGATCGCTTTTGTTACGAAGGTTTTTTACCAGCGAAAACGAAAAGCCGCCAAGATTGCTTACGCGATTTAATGGAAGAGCCTCGTACCCTTATTTTTTACGAATCAACCCACAGGTTGTTAGATAGTTTAGCGGATATGGTGACCGTTTGGGGTGAAAACCGCTATGTAGTATTAGCGAGAGAGCTTACAAAAACATGGGAAACTATTCAAGGTATGCCAGTAGGAGAGTTACTTAACTGGGTACTTGAAGATGAAAACCGTCGTAAAGGTGAAATGGTGCTGATTGTTGAAGGTTATCAAAAAACCGAAAGTGACCAATTTGCACCAGAAGTACTGCGTACTTTAGCCATTTTACAAAAAGAGTTGCCACTAAAGAAAGCGGCGGCTGTTACTGCTGAAATTTATGGTGTGAAGAAAAATGCACTATATAAACATGTTATTGAGCAAAACGGTGAAGCTCAAAACGAGGAGTAAGATTTTTTAGTCTCTTGTACTATACATTATCAAGGAAAGTCCTTATAATCCGCCCCCTGAGTTGACTAGACAACCGCTGCTTTATCGTTGTCCCTTCGGGGGAGACGGATAGAGGGGAGGAAAGTCCGGGCTCCACAGGGCAGGGTGCCAGATAACGTCTGGGAGGCGCGAGCCTACGACAAGTGCAGCAGAGAGTAAACCGCCGATGGCCTGTTTACAGGATCAGGTAAGGGTGAAAGGGTGCGGTAAGAGCGCACCGCACAGCTGGTAACAGTTTGTGGCAAGGTAAACTCCACCCGGAGCAAGACCAAATAGGGGTTCTTATGGTGCGGCCCGCATTGAACCCGGGTAGGTTGCTGGAGCCAGCGCGCAAGTTCTGGCCTAGATGAATGGTTGTCCACGACAGAACCCGGCTTAACGGTCAACTCACCTCATTAAAAACCCTCAAAGCACAATGTGTTTTGAGGGTTTTCTGTTTTTAAGTCGTTATGAAATGATATCAATAAATAATCCACGAAAAGATCCATGTTGGCAGTAAAGTGTCATGGTATCGCTTTCTTGTATAAAAGCTGCATCACCACACTGAATTTGCCCTTCCTCTTGTGAGGCGGTATGTAAATTAACGCCACCTTTTATTGATTGTAAATAACCTTTTTGTCCTTTTATTGGCAGTGTAATTTCATCACCAAATTGCAAGTTGATGTGATATAGCCAAATATTTTGCCTTAACATCAAACTATTATTATCCCCTGTAGGGGATGCTAATAGTTGATATTTTGCTTGCTTATCTAATACTAATTTTTGAGTTGCTAAGCTCTCTTGTTGAGGACATGCATTTAACCAAAGCTGAATTCGAGTAAGTGGCGTATCTAAACTACTATTTTTTTCAATATAGGTTTCGGTGTTATGAGGTGAAATAAGTAAGCACTCATTTTCTTTTGCCGTTACTGTGCGCCCCATATTATCAAGATAAGTTGCTTCACCTCTGAGTATTAAATTAACCACATCAACATGAGGGTAGGTTTTTGCTTTAAATTCAGAGTTAGGTGCAAGTACTTCTTGGTTTAGCACTCGCAGCGTGCCGTAGTCTAAATAATGAGGATCAAAATAGTGGCCAAAAGAGAATGTGTAGCGAGCTTGTAGCCAGCCATAGTCCGCTTTGCCACACTGCTGTGCTGTTCTGTATTTTATCATAGCGGTACATTTCTATTAAATAATCAATAATATCATCATAGAGATATGGACTGCGCATTGTTAGCAAGTTAATCTGGTGCCTATAATCAAATTATTTGATAGAGATAAGTACAATGAGTAAAGACAAAGCAATTACGTTGGAATCTTTACGAGTAATGGATGCCATTGATCGTAGAGGGAGTTTTGCAGCTGCTGCTGATGAACTGAGTCGCGTTCCTTCAGCGCTCAGTTATACCATGCAAAAGTTAGAAGAAGATTTAGATGTTGTTCTTTTTGACCGTTCAGGGCATAGAACAAAATTTACCAATGTAGGCAGAATGTTGCTTGATAGAGGGCGGATCTTATTAGAGGCTGCAGATAAACTGACTTCTGATGCTGAAGCTTTAGCCAGAGGTTGGGAACCGCATATCACTATTGTTTGTGAAGCATTAACACCGGCCTCTCGACTGTTCCCATTAGTTGAAAAATTAGCTGAAAAATCAAATACTCAACTTTCATTAGTCACGGAAGTATTAGCGGGAGCATGGGAAAGTTTAGAAAGTGGTAAATGTGATATTGTCATCTCACCTGATATGCATTTTCGCACTTCGTCAGAAATTAATTTTCGTCCGCTCTACAACACGGTTAGTGTTTATGTAGCAAGCCCTGATCACCCTATTCATGATGAACCGGAACCGCTGGCAGAAGAAACTCGCTTAAAATATCGCGGAATAGCAATAGCAGATACCGCAAGAGAACGTCCGGTATTAACGGTTTTATTATTAGATAAACAGCGACGTTTAACAGTCAGCTCTATTGAAGATAAACGCCGAGCATTAATTGCGGGATTAGGTGTTGCCACAATGCCTTATGATTTAATTGAAGACGATATTAAAGCGGGGCGATTACGTGTTGTCGGTCCTGAATATCATCATGAAAACAACATTATTATGGCGTGGCGAAGAGATAGTATGGGTGAAGCTAAATCATGGTGTTTACGTGAAATTCCTAAACTCTTTGCAAATGACAAAAAATAGTCATAAGCAATAAGAAAATCTTTATGTTTTATTTGTGAAGCATAAAAAAAGATCCCCTAAGGGATCTTTTTCTTTTTATTCGTTGGTGAGATTACCAGTTTTTATTTAAAACGCGATCTAAGCTCCATTTACCAGGGCCGGTTACGACGAAGAGTAAATATCCACCTGCGATAGTTAAGTTTTTCATAAACATTAACTGATTCATACCTTCAGCAAAATTACTATGGAATAGCAAAGCCGTTAAAATAGTAAATACGCTGGTAAAGATAGCTGTAGTACGAGTTAAAAAACCGAACAAGATTGCAAGACCACCGCCTAATTCTAGTAAGATAGTTAACGGTAATAAGAAGCCAGGAACACCCATTGCTTGCATATATTGTTGTGTACCTTCATAAGCTTCAATTTTTCCGTAGCCTGCGCTAATAAATAAAATAGGCATTAAAATACGGGCAATTAATAAGGCAATGTCTTCAAATTTTTTCATGTTGTTTATTCCTAATTAAACTCTATATATTCGCAATGTATATCGATTTGTATTGTATTTTCGGCGGTTATTTTTCTATTTTTAGATTTAATAACCACTACTAGGTTGTGAGGTATACAATAGTGTTAATTGATAAAAGAGGATATTAAGAAGAATTAACATTCTTAAACAAAAAAATTGATGTTCAATCTGGGTTTTTTTTGAAGGACTTTTGAATGGTTCGAATTAGGCCAATTGCACCA
This sequence comes from Proteus hauseri, assembly GCF_004116975.1. Classification (NCBI taxonomy): domain Bacteria; kingdom Pseudomonadati; phylum Pseudomonadota; class Gammaproteobacteria; order Enterobacterales; family Morganellaceae; genus Proteus; species Proteus hauseri. The sequence continues at coordinate 2,152,583 of NZ_CP026364.1, forward strand.
AGAGTACGTCTTCCTAACTGTATGATTTTACTTGAGTGTTTTATGCTATAAAGAGAAACAAGACTGGCACCAATTAATAATGCTGGTTTTAAAGAAATCAATATTCGCCATGCTTTATCATAAGGTTCCGTCACATCCAGCCACACTTGGGTGCTTTGCCCTAAATCAGAGCGCTGCTGCTGAATTTTATTCAACAACAGCTTTTTGCGTCTTGCTAATATGCTGTTCTTACTTGGTTTGCTCATCATGATATTGCTCCAAAAGGCGCTTATCTAATTCAAGTTGCTGACGAGTATCGCCTAATAAAGTGGAATTACGTGACTTTCTCAATGTCATGATCGCCCCAATTAAGGCACCAATAAGCAGTACAGCAGTTGTAATTGCTAAAGCATAAATTCGATATTCTGGATCAATGACCCAAAAGATAAGAATAAGTAGGCTCATTAAGCCAAATGCAGTAAGCAGAAGGGTTATTCCAGCCATTAAAATAAGCTGGATTAGTGTAGTTTTTTCTTCTTCTAATTCAACCGCAATTAAGCTTAAGCGAGTTTCTATCATTCCAATAACGATAGTGCCTATACGGCTTATAGAAGTCAGAACCCCTGATGCGGGGCCCTGTGGTCGTTGAGATTCACTCATGGTGTATTAACGTTTAGCGAGTAAAACACCAAGAACAACACCAACTGCAGCACCGATACCGATACCTGTCCATGGATTTTCACGCACATAGTTATCAGCTTTACCAGCCATTTCTTTGGTATTATCAACTAACTCACGTCCAGCATCACTGAGTTTTGCACGAGAGCCTTTTAATGCAGATTCTGCTTTTTCTCGTAAGCTTTGTAACTCTTCTTTGGATTTATCAGTTGAGGAGTTCAGTACTTCTTCTAGAGTATCAGCAAGAGATTTCAATTCACTACGCAGGTCTTCACTTGAACGTTGATGAGACATATGCAACTCCTTAATAGAAATGTGATGGTATATTTATAACCATAGACCACTATTGTACATTTATAAAATAAAATAGTGACTTATTTCGATATAATAGAGAAAAATCTTAATGCGAAAGTTACGGTAGAAATCATTTATGTAGATTGTGAAGAGATAATATAAGCAGACGTACAATGAAAACAAAAATAACAGCCTGTTCTATAAAATAAAACAGGCTAGTTTACATTTTTATATTTTATCTGCTGTGTGATTAATAATGGATAAATCAGCAAAAGAATAAGTAAAACTCTCTAAAGTTTACTCTGCTTTCCTTTCTTTTTAATTACCACCCAAATGCTGCCAATTAAGCCCATCACTAATAAGAAAACAGGCAACAACATAAGAATATTCATCAAATGATGCTCATATTGGCGAAATAGCGGGCTGTTGCCTAATAGATAACCAAGGCTTGTTAATATACCCACCCATAAAAAACCACTTAACCAATTAAAGATCTGAAAGCGTGTATTGTTTAATCCAGCAAGACCCGCGATGGTTGGTAATAGCGTTCTTACAAAGGCTAAAAAACGACCAACTAATAATGCCGCTAAACCGTGGCGGTGAAAAAGTCCATGAGCACGTTGGTGATAATGTTCTGGTAAATGTGATAGCCAACTTTGTACTAATCTGGTATTTCCCAACCACCGTCCTTGAAGATAACCTAACCAGCAACCCAGACTGGCTCCTGCGGTAAGAATAAGTAAGGTTAATGGAAAATCCATCGTTCCTTTAGCAATCAACACACCCACTAAAATTAATAAGCTATCTCCTGGTAAGAAAGCAGCGGGTAATACTCCGTTTTCTAGGAATAGTATGGTGAATAATAATATATAGATAATCCATATTAATGACGGATTAGCGAGGGTTTCGTAATCTTGGTGCCAAAGCGCCAAAAACAGCTCTCTTACGATTTCCATATAAAAGGCTTCCTAAAACTGAGTCATTTGGGGGTAAATATAAAACCGAGGGGTGGTGTAACACCCTTTACCCGTTTTCCACATCGTAGGGTCTATTTTTAATTGTTTAAAACAGAAACACTCTAACAAAATCAGTAAAAACTAGACAGAAAATTTTTTCATCATTTCTTTATACAACCCATTCATTGGTATTGAATATTTAGAAATAGACACTCATTCTCTTTTTGAGTTCAGGATACATTATTTTAAATAGCTAACCTTAAGATTATGAAATAACGAAATGATGAAAATCATTTCGTTATTTAAATGAATGGATAACGAAGATTTGGCTAAATCAGAGAATGAAAATAAAACATTTTCTCAGTTTTAAACTTAGCTCAATAGCTTATTTTTTGTTCTTTTATACCTATTGATGTTAGTTATTATGTTAATAAAAAATATCTTCAAATAGTATTTAAAGTAAATCAGATAATTAGTAGTAAAAATACCAACTGATGGAATGTTAGATAACTTACTGATAATAATAATTTCTTTCATTTGCATATGGTATGCTAAAAAGAACAAAACCCTATTATGATCACATATATGTTATTTTATTGTTAACAATAACGGTTAATGCTGTATATTTTGCATAATCAGCTTTTCAGCACGCTTCAATTCCTTATACTGGCAATGCAAACACACATATTGCTTTTTTAAATATTATTTTAAGTAATGGAATAACTATGGATAAACAACAATCCAGAGTCTTCAGCCTGTTTTTTCAGGGGAGCCTCGTCAAACAAATACTTGTCGGTTTAGTTGCAGGGATCTTACTCGCTTGGTTAGCACCTGATATTGCTAAAATGATGAGTTTATTAGGTAGCTTATTTATTAGTGCATTGAAAGCTGTTGCCCCTATCCTTGTTTGGGTACTGGTTATGGCGTCAATTGCCAATCATCGTCAAGGGCAAAAATCAAATATACGTCCTGTGCTAGTACTATATCTTTTGGCAACCTTCTTTGCTGCATTAACAGCGGTAGTAGCAAGTTTTATGTTTCCATCTGTTTTAACGTTGGTAGTGAATGAATCACAATTGACACCACCTGAAAATATAGCTGAAGTACTAAAAGGCGTATTAATTAATGTGGTAGCTAACCCTGTAGATGCTTTAATTAACGGTAACTATATGGGTATTTTGGCATGGTCTATCGGTTTAGGCATCACATTACGCCATGCTAATGATAATACTAAAGTTCTTGTTCAAGATTTAGCTGATGCGGTGACTAACCTAGTGCGAGTGGTTATTCGCTTAGCACCTATTGGGATCTTTGGTTTAGTTTCATCAACTATTGCAACAACAGGCTTTGAAGTTTTAGCTGGATATGCTCAAGTTCTGGTTGTATTGATTGGTTGTATGTTCTTCGTTGCGTTAGTTGTTAACCCAGTCATCGTATTTTGGAAAATCCGCAGCAATCCTTATCCATTGGTTTTTGCCTGCTTACGTGAAAGTGGTGTTACTGCATTCTTTACGCGTAGTTCAGCCGCAAATATTCCTGTGAATATGGCGATGTGTCGTCGTATGAATTTAGATGAAGACACTTATTCAGTTTCGATTCCACTTGGTGCAACCATTAATATGGGGGGGGCTGCAATCACTATTACTATTTTAACATTAGCTGCAGTTAATACTCTGGGGATGCCGGTTGATTTACCTACAGCGCTGTTATTAAGTTTAGTTGCGGCAATTTGTGCATGTGGTGCATCTGGAGTTGCTGGTGGTTCTTTACTGTTAATTCCATTGGCATGTAGCATGTTTGGTATCAGCAATGATGTTGCAATGCAAGTTGTTGCTGTAGGTGTGATGATTGGAGTGTTACAAGATTCAGCAGAAACAGCACTTAACTCATCAACAGACGTCCTTTTTACCGCTGCGGCATGTATCGCTGAAGATAATCGTATTATCGATAATCCATTAACAGAAAAAAATGATGGGTAAAAATAAGTAGCAGTAAAAAGAAAAAGGGTAGACAGGAAAGCAGTAAAAATAATAATTAATAAAAAACGAGAACCCCACATTGTTTTGCAATGTGGGGTTTCTTTTGCAGCGAGCTTAGCTAACTAAATAGCAATAGCTAATTCAGTACCTTGTCGAATTGCTCGTCTTGCATCTAATGCGCTGGCATCTTTTGCGCCGCCAATAAGATGTACCTTTCTTTGTGCTGTTTCTAAAACAGAAAGCAGAGGGTGATAAGCACGTTGTCCAGTACATAAAATAATAGTGTCAGCAGGAATAAGTTGTTGTTTTCCTTCGTGTTCAACAATTAAGCCTTCATTGGTTATTTTTCGATATTGGCAATGGGTGATGAATTTCACACCTTTTTTCTGTAGTGTTAAGCGGTGTATCCAGCCTGTGGTTTTTCCTAGACTTAGGCCTATTTTTCCTTCTTTACGCTGTGTCATAACTATATTTTTGCGTGCTTCATGTGAAGGTTTTTCTGGTGTTAATCCTCCACGATAAGAAAGTGTCGGATCAATTCCCCATTCTTTATAAAAGGCACATGGACTTAAGCTACTGCATTGCCCTTTTTGGCTAAGATATAATCCAGTATCAAAACCTATACCACCGCTTCCAATAATAATGACATTATCACCCGTTGGCTGATGAGATTTAAGTACATCAAGATAGGTTTTTACTAACGGTTTATCTCTGCCCTCAATATCAGGGAGATGAGGAGTAACACCACTGGCTAAGATAATTTCATCAAAATTTTCAAGATGATTAAGTGTTGCTTCAGTATTATTTTTAACGATAACACCAGTTAATTGAAGTTGACGTTTGAAGTAACGTAAGGTTTCTTGAAACTCCTCTTTACCCGGTATTTGACTTGCTATTTTTAGCTGTCCACCAATTTTTTCTTCTTTTTCAAACAGTGTGACATGGTGCCCCCGTTGTGTTGCTGTAATAGCAAAAGCAAGTCCTGCGGGGCCTGCACCAACAACGGCAAGTTTTTTCGGTTGTGTGGTTGGAATAATTAAAAGCTCAGTTTCTCGACATGCAAAAGGATTGACTAAACAAGAGGCAACTTTCCCTGAGAATATTTGGTCAAGACAGGCTTGATTGCAGGCAATACAGGTATTTATCTCATCTTCTCTTCCTTGCTGTGCTTTTAATATAAATTCAGCATCCGCAAGGAAAGGGCGAGCCATAGATACCATATCGGCACAGCCTTCAGCTAAAATAGCTTCAGCTACTTGTGGTGTATTAATACGATTGGAGGTAATGAGTGGAATATTGAGCTTTCCCATTAATTGCTTGGTGACATTAGCAAATTGCCCTCTTGGTACCATTGTTGCGATAGTTGGAATTCGTGCTTCATGCCAACCAATCCCCGTATTAATTATAGTTGCGCCTGCTTTTTCTACCGCTTTTGCTAGATAAAGTACTTCAGTTGCATCAGCGCCTTCTTTAATTAAATCCAACATAGAAAGGCGGTAAATAATAATAAATTTTTCACCTACAGCTTGTTTTACACCTTCAAGAATACGCAGTGCAAAACGACAACGATTTTCGATATTGCCACCCCATTGATCGCTTCGTTGATTAGTATGACTAACTAAAAACTGATTAATTAAATAACCTTCAGACCCCATGATTTCAACGCCATCGTAGCCCGCTTGTTGTGCTAATTGGGCACAACGAATGTAATCATCAATAGTTTGTTCAATTTGTTCATGGCTCATTGCTTGAGGCATAAAAGGTGTTATCGGGGATTGAATAGCACTGGGTGCAACAAGTTTTGGTTGATAGCTATAGCGACCAGTATGCAAAATCTGCAGGGCAATTTTTCCCCCATGACGATGTACCGCTTCAGTCACTATTTTATGCGTAGCTAGCTGTTGTTCTGAAACCAGTGTCGCGGCGTGAGGTAATAAAACCCCTTGGGTATTTGGTGATATGCCACCAGTAACAATTAAGGCAACACCCGCGGCAGCGCGTTGAGCATAAAACTGTGCAAGTTTAGGTGCATCTTTGGGATCTTCTTCTAAGCCTGTGTGCATAGAGCCCATAAGTACGCGATTTTTAAGTACAGTAAACCCCAAATCAAGGGGTGCAAACAGATGAGGATAGTGTGCCATCAGATACCTTTCTTATACTGGTCAGATGAGATATCTATAGCATAACGAGAACTTTGCGATTAAGAGTTCATTATGTTAATAAGTTGTGATCTTAATCATGGAAAAGGTGAATTGTGGATTGCTAATAGATAATAATCTAAGTAACCGATTAATCAGAACAAAGAATGATAATAAAAATCACACTTATTCATAAATTTTCATCATATAATGGTTAATACCTATTATTACGTATTTATAACACACATCAATTCCTTGATTTTGGAGAATCTATGATTAATAAATTTAATCAGCTCGTTAACCATCCTGACTTAGGTAAGTTTATATTACGTGTTTCTCTTGGTGTTTTAATGCTGCTGCATGGGATCCATAAAATGGAGCCCGGTGGATTAGCTGGTATTCAAGGTATGTTGGCGAGCTTTAATCTACCTGCTTTTATTGCTTACGGTACCGTAATTGGCGAGGTTGTTGCGCCTATTTTATTGATAATTGGTCTATTTACGCGAGTTTCAGCTTTTGTATTAGCAGGCACAATGTTTGTTGCGGTGCTAATGGTTCATTCTGGCGATTTATTTGCGTTAAATCCTAAAACAGGTGGATGGGCACCTGAAAGTGCAGGGTTTTATTTATTTGCCGCCATTGCCGTGATGTTTTTAGGTAGTGGTCGCTTCGCCGTACGAAAAGATTAATATTATTAATAATCAATAAAATTGAATTAGTTTATTATAACTTAGTTAAATTAGATGAATAAACGCCCAGTTCACAGAATGACTGGGCGTTTTTTATAGAGATTAAAAGGACTTATTAAAAATGAGTCGGTTATCTTTATTTTTGGTTAGCGGGTGTCAATTTAAATATTTTCTCATTTTCACCTAACCATTGGCGAGCAACTTGGTTAATGTCGTTTACACTTAGTGCTTTGATTACCGTAGGATCCGTTAATAAACGCTGATATTGCTGATCATCGGTTGCCACTTGTGCCAGCGCATCAGTCCAATAACTCGCACTGTCATTAACTTGTGAGTTCTCTGTTAGCCACATATTTTTCGCTTCTTGTAACTCTTTATCTGTAATACCTGATTGTTTTATTTCACTGATAACCTTGCGAGCAAGCGCGATAAGTTCATCAGCACGCTCTGGTGAGGCAGTAAAGTTTAAACGGCCAGTATAGTAGCTAGTTGGCACTTTGGTTAACATTTCAGAAAAGCTAAGAGAGTAAATTCCACCCGCACGTTCGCGCAGATTTAAACGTAGACGTTGACTAACAACCGTATCAAGCAAATTAAGTGCTAACACTTGCTGTTGTGACCATTGCGCAGGCGCAGCATATTGAATGCTGATCATACTCTTATCACTACTTGCGATAGGGTAGGTTTTGCTAAATGAAGTGAGTTTCGGGTTAACGGCAGGATCAGCCCAGAAAAGACGTTGTGATGAACGTAGCGGAAGGCTTGCAATCCAGCGTTCGATTAATGGCTTCACTTGGTTAAGATTTACAGGCCCACTGATAACCAAAGTCATATCAGCAGGTTGTCCTAAAATCATTTGGTTGGTTTGTTGTAGTTGTTGAGCTGTAAATTGATTCCAAGCGCCTTGAGGCGAGACGACTAAGCGTTCACCATTTTGGTAACTCTCTTTATTAATGTTATCTAAGAAAGTGCGCTCTACAGGTGTTTTAGAAAGGCCTAGTGCCATCGCTTGTTTTTGTTGCTCTAATTTTTCCCCATTAAATTGTGGCGCGGTAATTTTTAGATGCATCAATGTGAGCAAGGTTTCTAATTCATCAATCGGTGCTTCGCCACGAAAACCGTGAAATAACAGTTCGCTATAAGGACGTAAACTAATTTGATGCTGCTTAGTAAAGAGTGATAACTCTCTAGCGTTGTAATTACCATACCCGCTGACCTCTGGTAATTTTAACGCCCATTGCACCATACCTAAGCTCTGTTTTGTCTCAAGTGAAGTACCACCCGGAATACGCAATGAAACCTGAATATTATCTGTGAGATAATTATCATTTTTTACAATCACTTTAACGTTGTTACTTAGTGTCCACTCTTGAGTTTTTTCTATCGGTAATGATTGAGTTGAAACAATAGATCCTGTTAATTCAGGGGTGATATCTAAGGTAACGGCTTGTGTTTTTAAATTGAAGGCGCCGGGATTTGATTGCCTAATTTCTTGCCAGCGTTGTGTTGCTTGTGTGGCATTAAATAGAGCCGAATCATTGTCTGGGCCAATAACAGCAACACGTGGAGACGCTTGTTTCAGATATTGAGCAAAGTAATCAGCCAGCGTTTCTGGGGTAACTTTATTGATTAATTGATAGCTTAAATTCAGCATCTGCTTTTTAGTTTGAATAGGCATGTCTAATTCAATAGCAGTGGTGATTTGATTGGCTAAATAATCATGTTCATAGCGCTCTTCACCCGCAGCTTGCTGACTTAAACGTTTTAACATCGCATTACGTGCGTTATCTAACTCTTCTTGAGAAACAGGCACAGAGGCTAAACGTTGAACTTCAGTGAATAAAATATCTAACGCGCCTTGATAATCGCTACCTTTTGGATGAGCAATCATTAGTTGTTGTGAACGGCGTGGATCTAGCATTGCACCTTGGGTGTTAGCACTGACAGATGCAATTAAACCATTATCAACGATGGTTGAAAAACGTTGATTTAAAATGGATAACCATAGTGAATCCATTAAATCTTCATATTGGCCTTGGCGGCTGTTTAATGGGGCAGGCAATGTGCGTTGCAAACTAAACTGTAAAATACGTGAGCCTTGTTCTTTATCGAAGATAGTTTTAACTAACAAATCTTTATGATCGATAAAGTTGTGCCATGACGGATCATCAATACCTTTATTTTCACTGTTCTTAGCGTTAAATAGCTGTTTAATATCAGCAATAGCATCACCTTGGTTAAAATTCCCCACCAACACTAACGCCATTCTTTCAGGTTGATACCATGTATCGTAATAGCGTTTAGCATCTTTCACATCGCCTTGTTTTACGATATTAAGATCACCTATCGGATCACGAGAAAGATAGCGGCTACCGTAATAACGGAGTTCTTCTAATTGGCGATTAATACGAAAACCGATACCTTGGCGTAAACGCCACTCTTCAACAATAACCGGACGCTCTTTATCAAACTCGGCGGGATCAAATGTCATTTCAAAAGCCCAATCGGATAAGATTTTTAATCCCGTTTTAATTTGCACGGGATTTGCATTGGGCAGCGAAAGTTTATAGGTTGTCGCATTTAAACTGGTTGCGGCGTTAACATGGCTACCTAGTTTCATACCTAAACTTTCTAATTGTTTAAAGCCAGTAGTGCCAGGAAAATGGGTTGTACCTTTAAATGCCATATGTTCAGTAAAATGAGAAAAACCAAGCTGTTTTTCATCTTCTTGTACTGAACCGCTTTTCACTAACAGACGCATCTCTACGCCAGTTTGTGCGCGTTGTAGTAAATAGACATCTAACCCATTATCGAGGGTAAAATGGCGAACATCGGGGCGCAGTGATAGCGCATTATTATTTTGTTGAGAAGGCGCGCCAGCAGCGCACCCTAACAGTGAAAGACTGATAGAGATTATCAGTAGATTACGAGACATATTCGCTAACTCCAGCAGATTGAGAGGTGGATGCTGTTGGTGCTTTCAGTGAAATCACATTATCTGCAATTGCATGGGTGAATCGTTGGTGACTAACAAGTGCAATACCCGCATGAGGTAAGTGTTGTTTTAACCTTTGCAGCATCATGAGAGCATTTTGTTCATCAAGTGCTGATGTGGTTTCATCTAATAAAATTAAATCAGGTTTGTTGAGTAATAAACGCGCAAAAATAAGGCGCTGCTGTTCACCACCAGATAATCGAGTCGTCCAATCTGTTTCAAGAGATAGCTGATTTTTGATCTTATCTAATCCCACTAATTGGAGTGCGTGTTGATACTCTTGTTGAGTAAACTGATTAGTCTGACAAGGGTAAGCAAGTAAACTATCTAAACGAGAATGGGGAAGATACATTCGTTGTGGGATCCAACTGATATTGGCTGAGCGTGCTATATCACCTTTAAAATAAGGCCAATGGCCGCTTAATGCTCTTAATAGAGTTGATTTACCTAAACCAGAACAACCTTCAATCACTGCGAGTTCGCCTGCATTTACAGTGATATTGATATCTTTAATTAATAAGCTTTCATCTTGCATAAATAATGAAAGATTGGCTTTTAATCGCGTTTTAGTGTCGTTTAGCTCACTGACTTGTGGTTCATGATCATGTTCTAGTAGCACCACAAAGTTATATAAACGAGTAACAGTGGCTTGCCATGCCGCAATCTCTTTATAAGAGAAAATAAACCAGCTTAATGCACCTGCAACACTGGCAAATGCTTGCCTTAATTGCATTAAACCACCTAGCATTAATTCGCCAGCTAGGAATTTTGGTAAGGCAAAAATAATCGGTGCCATTGCTGTTGCTTGTTGATAGCCCACAGTAAAAAATGACAAGTTTCTTTCATAACGAATAAGGCTATTCCAGTTACGAATAACCCCTAAAAAGCGGCCCATAAGTTCGTTGCGATCACTACTTTCACCACGCTGACCTGCAATTGCATCACCATGCTGTTTACGAGTGATTAGTGCTGTACGATAGTCAGCCTCTTTACGTTGTTTATCCATATTGATTTTACGTAGTGGCGAACCAATAAGTTGTGTAACAGTAATACCAATAATGGTGTAAATGATACAAGCCCAGAACATATAGCCGGGCACTGTCCATTCACTGCCACCTAATGAGAATGAAATGGCACCCGATAAAGACCATAAAATGGTAGCAAAAGAGATAAGCGTGAGTAACGAGTGTAAAAAAGTTACTGTTAAACGCATTGTCGATTCAATGAGTAAACGAATATCTTCTGCAATACGTTGATCCGGGTTATCAGGCTCTTGAGAGGTTAGTCTCAGCATATAGTGTTTACTGTTTTTAGATAACCAACGATTGAGGACTTGTTCTGTCATCCCTTCACGCCAGCGAATGATCATTTTTTGGCGTAAATAATCGCCCATAACGACCACAGTAATTAAACCGGCAATAATCAACACGAATTGCTGAAGAAGTTTATATAACGCTTGTCCATCGAGTTGCTGTAATGCGTTATAAAAGCTTCCATTCCATTCATTCATTTTGACGTTAAACCATACAGATGAAAGGGTTAACGTGAGTGATACAATCAACAGAAACCAGCAGGAAAGGGCGGCACGCCGCCCCCAAAAAGGTGAAACTAAATAGAAAAATTGTTTTATTGTTTTCATTGCTTATTGGTCATATTTTTATTGTTTATCGACTTGGTTGCTCACATTAACTTCGTCAATTTATTAATAGTCGTAATTCACCATTAGCCAGAATTGACGGCCTGGTTCATAAGATTTGTACTCGATATTCTGATAGGTTAAGTGATCAGCAACGTTCTTGGTGTTTAGCACGTTGTTCACTTCAACTGAAACCCCTACACCGTAGGCAAATTCAGGTTTCCAGCTTGCTTTGGTATCCCAAGTAAAGCGGCTGCTAAATTTTTGTTTTTTATAGGCATAAACATAACCTTCAGAGGTGTTAACAGGGGCACCGTTATTGGTTTTTTCTGCTTGTGTACGCCAGCTATTCCATTGTAAGCGGTTATACCAAGTTACATTCCAATCATCCCAAACACTGGTCAGTTCAGCCGTTACTTTAAATGGTGAGTTAAAATTACCAGATGGTAAGTCTTTGGCGTTAATTAGCTGTCCGTTATACAACACTTTGTTGTAGTTAACATTTTGTGTATTAGGATCGAATTGAGCGTAACCTGAGTCTTTTGGTGTGTTGGTTTTACTTTGTTGCCAGCTTAATGATGCATCAAAAATATGGTATGCATCTGCTAATTCCCAAGGTTGAGTATTTTTAACAGATAAAGTCACGGTATCGTGAGAACTGCGTCCTCGGTTGTTAAATTCACGAATGTTCAGTGCTTCAGGGGTGTTTGCATCTGGATACTTGGTATCACTACGAACTTCGTCACGACCTTCACGATGAACATACTGTAAGCGCCATGTAGTAGATGCGATTTCTTGCTGTAACCCTAAGGTAATTTCATCGTTATAAGGTGTTTTTAATGAATCCACTCCATCAAAGTCAGTTCGATTAAACCAAGCATTATCCGAGCAATCCATATAGCAATGTTGTAAGCCCGCATTTTGCGCACCATAAAGTGCATAGGTAAGCATTGAACGGCCGTAATAGCGGTTAACACCACCAATAGCTAATGTTTTGCCTGTTCCCCAAATATCATAAGTGCCGCTGAGTCGTGGTGAGATGTTATTTTTTTGAACAAAATCATCACGATCTAAACGTACACCAGGACGCAAGGTTAAACGCTTATATTGAATATTATCGTCAAGATAAATAGAGTAATTGGTGTAAGTTGCATCATGGGTGCCTGAAAGATAACGAGTTGTTTGTGTTAACGAACCCATCCATTCATCGTTCCATGTAGAACCAGAATAGCTATAGCTGTAATAATCTTTATCACGAATATATGCGCCTTTAGTACGGCTGATTTCAAATCCAGCTGTCGGTTGGTGGCTCACTGCTCCCCATTCAACGGGATCAAAGCGCATTACACTTTTGGCGCTATAGGTTTTTTGAGTACTCTTCAGGTCGCCTTGACCACCACTACTAATTTGTTCTGGGTGTTGCCAATCGGTGTAGTCTTTTAGAATGATAAAATAGTTTTGATCACTAGTACGTCTATCTTCGAGATCTTGATAACTTGCTGTTAATTCTAATGTTCCTAAATCAAGTTGGTGCTTATAAAGCGCAGTAAAACTTAATCCGTTGTGTTCATTATCATAACCTGAGTTATAAACAGAACTTGAGAATAAATAGCTATTATAACGGGCAATATTACTTGATAAATCAAAGGTTTGTTTTTCTGAGATATTCCAAGAATATTTTAAAAAGTAGTTATCTGAAGTACGAGTTTGATCACGATAATGTGGTGTTTGCTCAATTTGTTCTAATTCGCCATCAGGAGTATGTATGATCCCACCTTCAGCACTCACCATCATCGGAATTGTTGATTCTCGACGAGATGCAGAAAAAATCAGCCCGGTATTTTCCGTTAAACCTGTTTCAAACCAGCCACCAAAGTTTTGTTTATCGTATTTTTTCTGAAAACGAGCTGGGTTGCTGTAATCGTTATTAGCAGTATCAAAATTAAGTTTTGGATCGGTAAAAATGTTATTCCAACTTGAGCGAGTGGTGCGGTAGTAAGCATTACCATGGGTTTCACCAGACCAACGACGGCTCTGAACTTCCACAGTACCGCCTGTAAAACCACCAAATTCAACCGGAATGTTGTTATCGTAAACCGTTACGCTGTCAATTAAGCGGCTATCAAGGTACATCCCTTGTTCATCACTAGAAATTTTAGTATTGGTTTCACCTAAACCTGAATTTGCTGGGTCAAAATCATTGTTAAAACTGACGCCATCAAGTTTGTAGGAGTTTTGGTAGCTACTCGAACCATGAATAGAAATACGAGAAGGTTTAATTTCACCCTGATTCATTGAAGTGCTGTCGTTATTTGAAAACTGCACTGCGGGGTTACTTTTTAGTAAATCAGTAACGTTACCATCGCCCGTATTTCGTTGTTTTATCTCTTCCGCTGAGATGTATTGCGGTGCTGATACTACGTCAGTAGAAGGGTGATAAGTGCTACCCACTCCTGTGACCTGAACTTCAGGAATAATAATCGTGTTAGTCGTTGCTAAAGGACGAATAACAAATCCACTTCCTTGTGGAATAATTTCCATACCACTGCCGATCAAAAGCTTTTGTAGCGCCGTTTGAGTTTCAAACTGACCCGAAAGTGCTGGAGCACGTAGATTTTTAATTGCATTGGCATCAAATAAGATTTGCACTTGCCCTTGCTTGGCAATAGTGCTGAGTGAATCTGCCAAAGATTGTTCTGGCAAAGCCACAGAAACGGTAGATGCATAAGCGCAAGGCGCAACGATGGTGGTACTCATTAGCAATGCTAGTAAAGATCTCTGTAGGATCCTTTTTTTGTTATTCATACTCATTTCACCAATCCCATTCACTAACTTAATAATTGTTGTTATTAGAGATGAGGGTGAAATGAGAATTATCCTCACCTGTAAAAAGGAATATTTTTCATTTTTCTTTTTACTTATTGATAATTAACGCATTATTTTTATCACTAAAAACAACGTTAACCGGCAATATCAGTGGAATTGCGGTAATAAAGCTTTTCGCGTCGTTAATATTAGCAACGCCAGAGACTTTCATTTTAGCAATTTCAGGTGAGGAAATTTGAATGTTAATATCAAGATAAGGCTTGAGTTTGGTGATGACTTCATAGAGAGGTTGTTCGAAGAAATGAAGTTGTCCAAAACGCCAACTACCAACAGAATCAATATTAATTGTGCTGATAGCCAACGTATCTCCTGCTGATTTACTTATTGCTTGAGAGCCTGCATATAAATAGGCTGGCGATGCTTTTTCAGCGGTTTTTACTTCGACAATACCTTCATGTACTGCGACATTAATTTGATTGTTTTGATATCGACTGACTTCAAATTCGGTACCAACGACTTTAATTTGACGGTTATCAGCATGAACATAAAATGGACGGTAAGGGTTTGATTTAACTTTAAAATAAGCTTGTCCTTTATCTAACCATAAACGGCGTTCTTGCTGAATATATGCCACTCTAACTTGTGTTTCTCTATCGAGAAAAACCTTTGAGCCATCTGCGAGCGTCATCTCTTTAGATTGGCTGCTGGTGGCTAGCGTCATGTTATCCATCAATAATGCGGGTAAACGGCTATAGGGAAGATACAAAATAATGAGTAAACATAAAGTCGCTGTAGTATGAATTAAAGGGCGCCAAATTGAGTGTTTTCTTTTTTCAACTAAAGGAATTATGGGTCGTGATAAGGCTTCACAGCCACGCCAAACTTCAGCTATGGCTTGGTAAGCTTGTCGATGAGCATCATTTGCTATCCACTGTTTAAATTCTTGACGTTGCTGAGGCGTTAGTTTTTGACTGTGTTGACGTGTAAACCAGAGTGCGGCTTGTTCATCAATTAAGTCATTGAGTAAATAATCATCAGAGCCTAAAGAAAGGGAGTCTGATACCTCATCTGTGTGAGATTTATTTTCCGGGATGGTATATTCCGGTTTACTCATCATTCGTGCGGTTCTCCTGTCCTGCATCGACATATCTTTTGCAATGTAATAGCGCAGCAGCAATATGCTTTTCAACCATACTGATTGAAATCTCCATTTGCTCAGCGATTTCGCTTTGGGATAATCCATCAAAACGATAAAGCACAAAAGCTTCTTTACGCCGAGGTGGCAAAGAGGCAATTGCTTCGCTAAGTAGTTTTAAACGTTGCTGATGTTCGAGTACATATCCGGGATCAAGTTCCGTTGTGTAATTTTGAACCGCATCGTCTAATTCATATTCATCCTGATAAATATTTTTCTGTTTTTGATTTTTTCTCCAATGGTCAATCAAGACATGATTGGCAATTTTAAATAGAAAAGCCCGCTGTTCTTGCACTGGGGTTTGTTCTTTTCGGTTTAGCCATAGTGTAAACACATCTTGAGACAAATCATCTGCATCATGGTAATTACCCGTACGTTTGTGGAAAAAACGTACAAGTTGTCCATAGGTCGATTGATAGGCACAACTAATTTTTTGTGCCAATGATTTATCGCTAGCCATAATCTCTGGTGTCTAAAAAAGAGTGAAATAATAAGCTCTTACTGCTTCTCATACGAACAAATAATGATAATTATCAAGCTAATTTTTTATGTGCTTATTAATAATAAGCAATATCATTTGTGTTTGTATTATGCCTATAATTAATTAGAAAGAAAATCAGGGGCGAGAATTATGAGTAGTATGTCGGCGACTTTTCCACGCCGTGGGTCTTTTTCTATTGGTGGTTTAACCGCGAGTATTTTGTTTCATGTAACACTGGTGGTTGCCACAATTGGCTGGATAACATCTAAAGATGAGCAGCATGGAATTTTACCACCAGCAATGACGATGAATCTTGGCGTGTACCAATTAGCACAAGCTGAGGTTAAAGAGCTACCTATTGGGCCAGAAAAAATGATGTCTGTTTCTGAGCCTGTAGAAACAGAACCAGAGCCAATAAAAGAAGTGCTTGATGTTCCTAAAATGCCTGTTGTTGAGCAGGGTACTTATGAACGTATCCCAGAAAAACCAAAAGTAAAACCTGTGGTGAAGCCTAAACCTGTTGCGGTGAAAGTGCCAGATGACCTGCCTGTTTCTCAAGCACCATCAGAGACAACCAGTGCACCGATTTCAGGCTCTAGCTCTGCCAGTAGCGCTCAATTTAATAGCTTATCGTCGGTGTCAGCAAGTGGACATCTGGGATGGGAAAGTTTAGTGCATAGTCATCTTCAAATGTATCGACGTTATCCACCTGCTGCTTTACGCTTTAAAGCAACTGGGGTTACTCAACTTTCTATTTTGTTAAATGCAAAAGGAGAGTTATTGGATGTGAGCATACAAACGTCATCTGGCAATCGTATTTTAGATAAAGAAGCGCTAAATACCATAAAACGAGCATCGCCATTTCCTGCACCAGAAAGTCACCGTTTAGTGAATGGAACTATTTCATTTACGGCTCCTGTGACTTTTGATTTAAAGCAGCAAAGTTGATAAGAAAATAATAAGTTATATAGAAGTTAATAAGAGCGTAATAATAAATTTAAAATGAATGAAAATAGACAATTATTACGCTTAAATATATAAAACTAAAAAACCACCATTACGGTGGTTTTTTAGTTTTTCATTTTATATTTGTTGGCATTGCAATTTTTCAGCGTCGCGGGGAAGGTTGCTGCCCCTTTTATCCTCACCAAGGAATTAATACTATCAAATTAAAAAATGTGAGTAACATTATTTTAAAATGGAACTCTTTTATAATAAAACATCTTCATCAATCTCATCGATATGTAAAGCATTAATTTCAGAGGTATACATATATCTCTCTTTTAATGTGAATGAGCTATTTTTTAATTTATATATTTCTGAATCTCTTGTTTTGGTATTGATTTTTAATTCTTCCAACTCTAGATATATTTTAATTTTTGATATAGATAAAGCTAATCCTTTATCTAATAATCTCTTATCATTGCGATAAATAGATAATCGATAATTTTCATTTCTATAATATTGTTTGTAACCTTTTAATTTAAACAAAGGAGGAAGTATTCTTGTTACACAGACAGTTTGTATTATATCGCATAAAGTATAGGTTTCTTTTTTTGCAAGGTCACAAATACTCTTTATTGACTCATCCGATAATTTAAAAATAGAAGAGTTAACATCTAAATCTTTAGGTTTTTTTGAGGTGAAGGGGAATGATTTTAACCTCTCTATCATCTATCTTTACAACGATAGTTGGTTTTCTTGTATGCATTTCACCCTGCTGAATATTATTAGGGTAGCATTTGTTCGTTTTTATATTTGCATCTAATGTGAGGGAAGAAAAAATATCTCTAAATTTACGATAACAATTTCACTAAGATAAAGTATAGATTTAGCACTTTTGTAATGTTTTTTTTAATATTTGAGATAGATAAATATCACAATAAATATATTTTGGTGACAATCAAATATTAATAAATAAACTATTTTTGTTTATATGGTTATTTCTGATTCTTTTATTTTTCATCGATGTTCTTTTTTTCAATAAGTGATTTTGTAATAAAGATGGGATATGCTTTTTTATCATTAATATGTTCTCTAAATAAAGATATTATAACCTTATTGACACTATTAAAAATTATATAAACTAATAATTTATTTTTGTAATAACTATAAGGCTCAAAGTAATGTCATTTAAGTTTTTAAATTTTAAATATATTAATTAACTATCAATCTAATGAAATAAAAAGCAGAGAGTTATCTCTGCTTTTTATTATTTAAATAAATACATTAAGTTATGTGTTTATTTAGTCATGCGTTTGTACTTCATGCGACGAGGCTGAATAGCTTCGTTACCTAATGTACGTTTTTTGTATTCTTCGTATTCAGTAAAGTTACCTTCGAAGAATTCCACTTTACCTTCATCTTGATAATCGATGATATGTGTAGCGATACGGTCAAGGAACCAACGGTCATGCGAGATAACCATTGCGCAACCAGGGAACTCTAACAGGGCGTTTTCTAACGCTCGTAAGGTTTCTACGTCGAGGTCGTTGGTTGGTTCATCGAGCAGTAACATGTTACCGCCAACTTGAAGCAGTTTAGCAAGATGTAAACGACCACGTTCACCACCAGAAAGCTCGCCAACACGTTTACCTTGATCAATACCCTTAAAGTTAAAGCGACCGACGTAAGCACGGCTTGGGATTTCAAAGTTACCAATACGCATAATATCTTGGCCACCAGAAACTTCTTCCCACACTGTTTTGCTGTCATCCATGCTGTCACGGAACTGTTCAACAGCCGCTAATTTAACAGTATCACCAAGCGTTAATGTGCCTGAATCAGGTTGTTCTTGACCGGAGATCATGCGAAATAGTGTAGATTTACCTGCACCATTAGGGCCGATAATACCAACAATAGCCCCTTTAGGGATAGAGAAACTCAAATCATCAATCAGAATACGATCACCGTAAGATTTAGTTAGATTGCTGATTTCTAATACTTTATCGCCTAAACGTGGTCCAGGTGGAATAAAGAGTTCGCTGGTTTCATTACGTTTTTGGTAATCCACGCTGTTAAGTTCTTCAAAGCGAGCAAGACGAGCCTTGCCTTTAGCTTGACGACCTTTAGGATTTTGACGGATCCACTCAAGTTCTTTTTGAATTGATTTATGGCGAGCGGCTTCAGTTGCTGCTTCTTGTTCAAGACGGGCATCTTTTTGCTCTAACCAAGAAGAGTAGTTACCTTCCCATGGAATACCTTCACCACGGTCAAGCTCTAAAATCCAACCCGCTACGTTATCAAGGAAGTAACGGTCGTGGGTTATTGCCACAACGGTACCTTCATAGTCATGTAAGAAACGTTCTAACCAAGCGACAGATTCAGCATCTAAGTGGTTGGTTGGTTCGTCTAATAACAGCATATCTGGTTTTTCTAATAGAAGACGACAGATAGCAACACGACGACGTTCACCACCAGACAGTTTCTCGATTTTTGCATCCCATTCAGGTAAACGTAGCGCTTCTGCGGCACGCTCTAATTGGTTCTCGAGGTTGTGACCATCATGAGATTGAATAATCGCTTCTAACTGGCCTTGTTCTTTCGCTAATTTATCAAAATCAGCATCAGGATCAGCATAAGCTGCATAAACTTCATCAAGGCGGTTTAATGCGTTTTTCAGTTCGCTTACTGCTTCTTCAACGGCTTCACGCACTGTGTGTTCAGGGTTTAATTTTGGTTCTTGTGGTAAGTAACCAATTTTAATACCTGGCTGTGGGCGTGCTTCACCTTCGATATCTGTATCGATGCCCGCCATAATGCGTAGTAGTGTTGATTTACCAGCACCATTAAGACCAAGCACACCAATTTTCGCGCCCGGGAAGAAGCTGAGTGAAATGTTTTTAAGAATATGTCGCTTAGGTGGGACAACTTTCCCGACACGCAACATACTATAAACGTATTGAGCCACTATAATTACCCTTTGATTATAAAAGAGATTTTATCTAATGTGCCATTTTTCATGGTTAAATACAAAGCATTGTATTTAAGTTGATAGTTTTTGGCACCTAAATGAACAATAGCAGAGTCAATGTCAGTATTTTGCCAAAGACCCGAAAATGATGAAAGTCGCCAGTATACCCGATTTATAAAAGAAAACCTTAGTGAAAAGAGTGGATTTGATCTTACTTTAGCGCTTCCTCTTAAAGTCTTGATAATTTATCTTAAACGGGGGAACTTACATTGTTAATGATTATCATATTAGCTAATGTATTTATTATTGGCGGTTCTATTTTGAGGTGGAGAGATAACGTGGTTAAGCAAAAGTGGCCTTTAATGTTAGCAATAAGTTCATTGTGTTTTTCAGCATGGGTACAAGCCGATTCATTAAGTGAACAACGTGCTCGCTATCAAGAAATTAAAGCAGCGTGGGATTTAAAAAAGAATGATGAAGTCGAAAGATTACTGCCTACGTTGCAAGATTATCCTCTTTATCCTTATTTAGAATATCGTCAAATTACTGATAATCTAGATATTATCGCACCCGCTGTTGTAACGGAATTTGTTGCTAAATATCCTACACTTCCACCGGCTAAAGCTTTGCCTTCATTATTTGTTAATGAACTTGCTAAACGCCAAGAGTGGCAAAATTTACTGACTTTTAGCCCGGTTCCTCC
The DNA here is from genome assembly GCF_004116975.1 of Proteus hauseri. Classification (NCBI taxonomy): domain Bacteria; kingdom Pseudomonadati; phylum Pseudomonadota; class Gammaproteobacteria; order Enterobacterales; family Morganellaceae; genus Proteus; species Proteus hauseri. The sequence goes on from NZ_CP026364.1 coordinate 2,173,045, forward strand.
TAATCCTAAAGCTGCAAGATGTAATTATTATTATGCTAAATGGGCTACAGGTGATGCGCAAACTGCTTGGTTAGGTGCTAAAGAGGCTTGGTTAAATGGAACATCGATGCCATCAAGCTGCGATGCTCTATTTGATGAATGGCAAAAAGCAGGGCAGTTAACACCAGAATTAGTATTAGAACGTATAAATCTTACAATTAAAGCTGGAAATACGGGTTTAGCAGCGTATCTGGCGAGACGTCTTCCTGCTGATTATCAAACGATTAGTGATGCATTGGTAGAATTACAAGATCAACCTAGTTTGGTTTCGCGTTATGCAACGGCACTTTCGCCAACTGATTTTACGCGTTCTGTTGTGCAATCTGCATTTTCCCGTTGGGCAAGAAAAGATCCTGATGCGGCAAGAGCACAGCTTGATTCTATTGCACATGCACAAAAAATGACGGCGAGTGAACGGCAATTAATGAAAGATGCCATTGCATGGCAATATATGCCTTATGCAACGCCTGAACAGGTTAAATGGCGTGATAGTACGATTCAAGATACTGCTTCTGATACGTTACGTGAACGTCGTGTGCGTTTAGCACTTAGCCAAAATCAACCTGCTGAGTTAGCGTTATGGTTGGAAAGGCTTTCACCTGAGAGTAAAAATAAAGAAGAATGGCGTTATTGGAGAGCGATGGTTTTACAATCTCAAGGTAAAACCAGTGAAGCGAAAACTATTTTGCAGCAGCTTACACAAAACCGTGGTTTTTACCCAATGGTAGCGGCGCAAAAACTAGGCCTGCCTTATATTATGGTGATTGATAAAGCTCCGAGTGTTAGTGCCGAGATCCCTACTCGTGCTGAGGTGCAACGAGTGCGTGAATTGATGTACTGGCAGATGGATAATTTAGCACGTTCTGAATGGGCTAATTATGTTGCATCGCAACCCGCGCAAATGCAGTCTCAGTTGGCTCGTTATGCTTTTGAACAAAAATGGGCAGATTTAGCCGTACAGGCAACGATTACAGGTAAAATGTGGGATCATCTTGAAGAACGCTTTCCATTAGCTTGGAAAGCCGAATTTGATCAATATACCAAAGATAAAACAATAGATCGCAACTATGCAATGGCGATAGCCCGCCAAGAGAGCGCCTGGAATCCACAAGCACGCTCTTCAGCAGGTGCAACAGGATTAATGCAAGTAATGCCAAAAACAGCGGAATACACCGTTAAACAAGCCGGTATTACAGGATATGTGAGTAGTGCACAATTAACTAATCCTGTGAAAAATATCGAAATTGGTACGGCTTATCTTGATTCCGTTTATCAACGTTTTAATCAAAATCGTATTTTAGCAAGTGCTGCTTATAATGCGGGACCTGCGCGTGTTGATCGTTGGTTATCAGATGCTAATGGCCAATTGGATGCCATTGCATTTGTGGAAAGTATTCCTTTTGCTGAAACGCGTGGGTATGTGAAAAATGTACTCTCTTTCGCTGTTTTTTACAGTTATTTCGCGGGTGAGCAACAACCCGTATTAACAGATACAGAATTAAATAGCCGTTATTAGTACATAATTAAGGGATTTATCGAAGGGAGCCTCTTTGCCAAGCTATAAACTATGTTATAGTTTGTACTAGTTAAAGAGTGTGGATAAAAGAGGTTCCTACGATGCAAGATCCTGCGTTATCACCAGAAGATAATGAGCACTGGTTACGATTTGTTGAATTACTGCAACACGCATTTGAACAGGGTGTGCAATATCCTGTTTTACAACTTTTAATGACGCCAGATGAGCGTAGCGCATTAGCAACACGAGTGCGCATAGTACAAGAGTTAATGCGAGGAGAATTGAGCCAACGAGAGTTAAAAGAAGAGCTTGGTGTAGGAATAGCAACTATCACACGAGGTTCTAATAGCTTAAAAACAGCGCCTCATGAAGTAAAGCTGTGGCTTGAAAAAGAGCTGATGACTAAGAAATAATAAAAATGCCATTTAATCAATATTAAATGGCATTTTGTTTTTGAGTCTTTTTAACCGAGTATTATTCGATTAATTGTTAATCTTCTCTTTGATTTAGTTCTTTATAGATATCGTGAGTTACTGGTACTAATGCAAGCACAAGTGCTTGTTGATAAACAGAGGTGCGACTGAGTAGGCCATCAGTAAAGTAACCAATAGCACCACCGCGTTGCTTAATATTGTCAATTTTAGTTAAGAAAGCCATTTCATCACCGAGCTCTCTACCTTCACGAATACCTTTTAAAATCTGTTCTGGCAGCATTAAACTTGCTGAACGCGATTCTCCACGAATTTGACCATGTTCTACGACGATCCAAGCAAAGGTCATATCGTCTTCAATACCTGCTTCGACACCGACCCAAAAATCAGCTTCTGGGCGGACTTGGCGAGCTGCCATCACGCGCTGGCGTGCGCCAGTTCTCGTTTCTGTATTTCCAATAGGTTGCTGTGGAACGCGGCTATCGACATTAATATCTTCAATATCAAAGGTATCTTTACCAAATACCTGCTCAAAGGCAAGTCTAATCGCATTGATTTTTGCTGGATTCGTAGTGGCTGCAATGACATGATACATAATGAATTAATCATCCTTTGAAAAATTTGAGCAGTATAACGGAAAAAATGTATGTTACAGGTCTATCTTGTTCGCCACGGTGAAACTGAATGGAACGTGGCAAGACGTATTCAAGGGCAATCTGATAGCCCACTAACCGCAAATGGTGTGCGTCAAGCACAACAAGTTGCTGAAAAAGTGAAGTCAGCTGGTATTACCCACATTATTTCTAGTGATCTTGGCCGCACTCGACAAACGGCAGAAATCATTGCACAAGCCTGTGGCTGTGAAGTGATGACTGACTCACGTTTGCGTGAACTCAATATGGGCGTTCTTGAACAGCGAGAGATCGCAACATTAAATACACAAGAAGAGGCTTGGCGCAAGAGTTTGATTGATGGTACACCTGATGGACGAATTCCCCAAGGAGAATCAATGACAGAATTAGGTAGTCGAATGCAGGCTGCTTTAACGCGTTGTCTTGATTTACCCGAAAATAGTCGACCATTATTGGTTAGCCACGGTATTGCTCTAGGTTGCTTATTAAGTACGGTGTTAGGGCTACCAGCCTACGCTGAGCGCCGTTTAAGATTGCGTAATTGCTCAATATCTCGTGTTGATTACCAAAACAGCCCTTGGCTTGCTAATGGCTGGGTAATTGAAACAGCTGGTGATGTCAGTCATCTTACTGATACTGCGTTAGATGAAGTTCAACGCTAAAAATTAAAGCTCTCTTTAATAACAAAAAGAGAGCTTTTTCTTTTTATACCGCTACATTTTCACGTTTGATAGGAATGTAATACTCAAAACGCTCAATATGATCTTGCGATTCCGTTACCATCTCATTGCCGCAACGAACATTTTTAAGATAATACTTTTCAACGTCATAGCCTTTACGGCGAGTAAGCCCCAGATTAGGTAAGCAAACACCATAAATCAGGAATAGAAACTCCTGTATGGCATCGCGTTTGGCTTCACCTGCAAAGTCAAAACGAATGTAGTCGCCACCGGCTAATGAAACTTCATTAGCAGCATCATCATTAATAAAAGTAGCATATTCAGGTTCAACGGCCGTGGTGTAAAGCACACGTTGTTCATCTTCATGCTCATCACTATGTTGTGTATGGTGTAAACCATAAACCTGATGAGGAACAGCATTAATTTTAGTCATATAATAACGCCAGAATATCTGACGCATATCTGAGCAAGCATTAGCCCATTCTTCAAGGGTATGAGTACAGGTTTGTTCAATACCAATGAGTTTTTTCTCTGGTAACTGAACAAATTCCCATTTTGGTAAATTTTGCTGCTCTAATTTAATCGGAGGACAAATACCAGCAGCACACCATTCGTCTGTACGACGATAAAGTGCAGGTGTTCGTTCAAATTGCTTTTTAAAGGCACGAGTAAAGGTTTGTTGGGAATCAAATCGATACTGTAAGGCAATATCTAAAATAGGGCGGCTAGTTAAGCGTAATGCAACAGCTGCCCGTGATAGGCGCCTTGAACGAATATAAGAACCAATCGCTTGTCCTGTAATTTCTTTAAACATGCGTTGTAGGTGCCATTTGGAGTAACCCGCTTTAGTAGCAACATTATCGAGTGATAATGGTTGGTCTAAATTATTGTCAATCCAAGCGAGCAAATCACGTATGATGTTGGTTTGATCCATACATCTCCCTTATTTATATTCGTTTGTTTATAGTTATAGATAGTAAGTAGGCTAAACAGCTATAACAAGTTACATTGATAGATAATTATAAAATATAGTCTTTTTCTTCAGCTTATGTACACAAATTCTTCTACCCGTTGATTAAATATTGATTTACTCTAGTCAACATAGCTCTTTTTTCTTTTTAATGGAACAAGGTAAATATGTTTAATTTCAAAAAGATACTAGCAGTCTCAATATTATTGCCATTTTCATTAATGGTAAAAGCAGAAGAGATTGGCTATGTAGATACTGTATTTAAATTTTTTGGTGCTAATCATAAAATTGTCGTTGAAGCATTTGATGATCCTGAAGTAAAAAATGTAACTTGCTATTTAAGTCGAGCTAAAACAGGGGGAATATCAGGAAGCTTAGGTCTTGCGGAAGATACAGCTGATGCGGCAATTTCTTGCCAACAAGTTGGCCCGATAGAACTCAGTGCGAATGTATTAAAAGGAAAGAATCGCGGTGATGTTGTTTTTCAGAAAAGAACATCTTTGGTGTTTAAAAAGCTTCAAGTGGTAAGATTTTACGATAAAGAGCGTCATGCGCTTATTTATCTGACTTATTCAGATAAAGTGATAGATGGTTCACCTAAAAATGCGATTAGCGCAGTACCAATTATGCCTTGGAAAGATTGATTTTTATAAATTAGTTAATAAAATTAATGAAAAATCAGGTAAAAAAATCTTTTAGATAACTTATCCATTTATTTTTAAAAAAGTTGTTAAGATCAATTTTTACATTTTAACTATTTGTTTTATTCTTTTTATAAAATAAAAAACCCGAATAAGAAATTCGGGTTTTTTTATTCACTAAGTTAGTTGAAAACGCTTAGATCATTCGTCTAAATCACCACAGAAACGGTAGCCTTCACCATGAATGGTGGCAATAATTTCGGGTGTATCAGGTGTCGATTCAAAATGCTTACGGATACGACGGATAGTAACATCCACAGTACGGTCATGAGGTTTTAGCTCGCGACCTGTCATTTTTTTCAGTAATTCTGCACGAGTCTGGATTTTTCCTGGATTCTCACAGAAATGTAGCATGGCACGAAATTCACTACGTGGTAATTTATATTGTTCACCAGCAGGGCTTATCAGTGAGCGGCTATTGATATCCAGCTCCCAACCATTGAATTTGTAGCTTTCAACTAAACGACGCTCTTCAGTGCCATTAACTAAGTTCATGGTACGTGATAACAGATTACGTGCACGAATAGTTAATTCACGAGGATTAAATGGCTTAGTAATGTAGTCGTCGGCACCAATTTCGAGGCCTAAGATTTTATCTACTTCATTATCACGACCCGTTAGGAACATTAATGCAACACTTGCCTGTTCGCGTAATTCACGAGCCAATAATAGGCCGTTTTTACCCGGAAGGTTGATGTCCATGATGACCAGATTAATATCATGATCAGATAAGACATTGTGCATTTCGTTGCCATCAGTGGCTTCGTGTACAATATACCCTTCAGCTTCGAATATGCTTTTCAGGGTATTACGAGTAACAACTTCATCTTCAACAATCAGAATGTGCGGGGTTTGCATATTTGCTACCTAAAATTACCAAAAATAGAAAAAGGAGATCTGCGTTTAACTTCTGTGTGTATAGTGTGGTTATTCATTTTTGTTATTAACACGCAAAAACTTAGACCCAGATTAGAATTCGATAAATAACCATCACGTTATTACAAACATTACATTTTTAACTCTAGATGAGCGCTAAAATCAGAATGGAAAACGCCCATAGTCTATTAACAGCAATATAACACCAGTTGCATTAAATACCATCTAAAAAGCTAACTTTTGTTGACACATATCAAAATCAAGATAACAGCTTAACCTTGATTTCAATAGTTAACTATATAATTTGATTTATGTAATGTAAAAGAAAAATATATGTTAAATATAGTGAGGTTTTATTTTTTTACCAGTTTTACTATTAAAAATGAAGTAGAATAAAATACCTTATTCTTTACAAAAGTACAAACAGCCAATTAACACTTAATAAGTAGCTTTATTTTCTGTTTGTATCCCTTGTAGATAGTAATATCTATACTTCTATTGGGGTAATCATCGAATATATTTTATTTATGTAGTGGTAAATTTAAGTTTTAAAATAAGAAAAAATTTGACATTCCTCTCGCTTTGCTTTAACCAGTATAGGGTCAAACAAAATTTGAGACAGACAGGATAGTTATGCGTATTAACAGCCAAGCTACAGTGACTATGAAAACAATTATTACCACCACCACCGGAATTTTATATTGCGGGGCGGGCTGGCGCATATAAAAAACAAAAAACGAAAGAGCCCGCATTGAAGAATGCGGGTTTTTTTTTGGCGAAAAATCAGGAGAGTTGTATGCGAGTGTTAAAATTTGGGGGAACTTCAGTTGCCAATGCCGAGCGGGTGCTGAATGTTGCTGATATTGCTGAGAAAAAAAGAGAGCAGGGACAAGTCGCTCTTGTATTATCAGCACCAGCCAAGATAACAAACTACTTGGTGGCAATGATTGATAAAACGGCAGAAGGAGAAGATCCTCTCACTCAAGTACGAGAAGCAGAGCAAATCTTTGCCAATTTACTGCAAGGTTTAAAAGAACAACAACCTGGTTTTGATTATGAAGGTCTGAAAATCAAGGTTGAACGCGAATTTGCTGAAATTAAACACATTCTTCATGGCGTTTCTTTATTAGGTCAATGCCCTAATAGCATTAATGCTGCAATGATTTGCCGTGGTGAAAAACTCTCTATTGCGATTATGGCGTCAGTATTACAAGCAAGAGGCTATAACGTTACTGTTATTGATCCTGTGCAAAATTTACTCGCTCAAGGTCACTATTTAGAATCAACTGTTGATATTCCTGAGTCAACTCGTCGTATCTCTGAGCTCAATATTCCTAAAGAAAACATTATATTAATGGCAGGTTTTACTGCAGGTAATGAGAAAAATGAGCTGGTTGTATTAGGACGTAATGGCTCTGATTATTCAGCGGCAGTATTGGCTGCGTGTTTACGTGCAGAATGTTGTGAAATTTGGACTGATGTCGATGGTGTTTACACTTGTGATCCTCGCTTAGTACCTGATGCTCGCCTATTAAAAGGTATGTCATACCAAGAAGCTATGGAGCTCTCTTACTTTGGTGCTAAAGTGCTTCATCCCCGTACTATTGCGCCGATAGCTCAATTCCAAATTCCTTGTTTGATTAAAAATACAGGTAATCCAGAGGCTCTAGGTACTTTAATTGGTGATGGTCAAAAAGATGACAGCACTCCTGTAAAAGGAATTACCAACCTAAATAACATGGCAATGGTAAACGTATCTGGTCCTGGTATGAAAGGTATGGTGGGAATGGCGGCTCGCGTATTCTCTGTTATGTCGAGAGCTGGGATCTCTGTTGTTTTAATCACGCAATCTTCTTCGGAATACAGCATTAGCTTTTGTGTGCCACAAAAAGAGTTACTACGTGCACAAAAAGCATTATCAGATGAATTTTATCTTGAATTAAAAGATGGTGTGTTAGATCCGTTAGATATCATGAACAACGTCGCTATTATTTCGGTTGTTGGTGATGGTATGCGCACACTCAAAGGTATCTCAGCGCGTTTCTTCTCCGCTTTGACACGTGGCAACATTAATATCGTTGCAATTGCACAGGGCTCTTCTGAGCGTTCAATTTCAGCGGTTATTGCTAATGATTCAGCAACTAATGCTGTCCGCCTATGTCACCAAATGCTATTTAATACAAATCAAATTGTTGAGGTCTTTATTGTTGGTGCTGGTGGTGTTGGTAATGCATTGATAGAGCAAATTCATCGTCAACAATCATGGTTGAAAAACAAGCATATTGATTTACGTGTCTGTGGAATAGCCAATTCACGCGCTATGCTAACAAATATGCAAGGTATCGATTTAGATAATTGGCAACAAGCACTAAAAGAAGCTAAAGAGCCATTTAGCTTTAGCCAGCTTATTCGTTTAGAAAAAGAGTACCACTTCTTAAATCCAGTGATCGTTGATTGCACATCAAACGAAGAAATTGCGTTGCAATACGCAAACTTCTTACAAAATGGTTTTAACGTGGTTACACCAAATAAAAAAGCGAATACATTGTCGATGGACTACTATCGTCAAATTAGACAAGCCGCTGAGTCTTCTCGCCGTAAATTTTTATATGACACCAACGTTGGCGCGGGTTTACCTGTTATAGAGAACTTACAAAACTTACTTAATGCAGGCGATGATTTAGTACAGTTTAATGGTATTCTTTCAGGATCATTATCTTACATCTTTGGCCAATTAGATGAAGGTAAAAGCTTGTCAGAAGCAACATTTTCAGCGAAAGAAAAAGGTTTTACTGAACCTGATCCTCGTGATGATTTATCAGGAATGGATGTTGCACGTAAACTACTTATTTTGGCTCGTGAAGCGGGTTATCAATTAGAACTCAGTGACATCGATGTAGAGCCCGTTCTACCCGCATCTTTTGACAGCACTGGTGATGTAAATAGCTTCTTAAGTCGCTTACCAAAGGCTGATGTCGAATTTGATGCCAAAGTTGAATTAGCACAAAAAGAAGGCAAAGTATTACGCTATGTGGGTGTCATTAATGAAGGTAAATGCCAAGTTAAAATAGCAGCGGTTGATGCAAATGATCCACTATTTAAAGTGAAAAATGGTGAAAATGCCTTAGCTTTTTACACTCGCTACTACCAACCAATTCCGTTAGTACTGCGTGGATATGGTGCTGGTAATGATGTTACGGCTGCTGGGGTATTTGCAGATGTGTTACGTACATTGTCATGGAAACTGGGAGTTTAAGCGTGGTTAAAGTTTATGCACCGGCATCAATAGGTAACGTGAGTGTCGGATTTGATGTATTAGGAGCAGCGGTTTCTCCAATTGATGGGCAACTACTTGGCGATTGCGTCACTGTTAAAGCCGCTCCTCAATTTATTCTTGAATGCAAAGGACATTTTGTCAGCAAATTACCACCAGAACCTGAACAAAATATTGTGTATCAATGTTGGCAGTTATTTTGTGAAAAGCTAGGAAATGAACTTCCTGTTGCCATGACATTAGAAAAAAACATGCCAATAGGCTCAGGCTTAGGATCAAGCGCTTGTTCTGTTGTTGCGGCATTAGTTGCGCTTAATGAGTTTGCAAAAAAACCGTTTACTGAAAGACAACTATTATTGATGATGGGAGAGCTTGAAGGCCGTATTTCAGGAAGCGTTCACTATGATAACGTTGCACCTTGTTATTTGGGGGGGTTGCAGCTGATCTTAGAACAAAACGGTATTATTTGTCAGTCTGTGCCTGCTTTTGATGATTGGTATTGGGTAATGGCATACCCAGGTATTAAAGTTTCTACAGCACAAGCGAGGGCCATTTTACCGAAGCAATATGCAAAGGCTGATATTATTAATCATGGTCGTTATTTATCTGGCTTTATCCACGCTTGTCATACACAGCAGCCAGATTTAGCTGCAAATTTAATGAAAGATGTGATTGCTGAACCTTATCGTACTCAGCTACTTCCTGGTTTTGACAAAGCGAGAGAAGCTTCTCAAATGAAAGGAGCACTCGCTTGTGGTATTTCAGGTTCAGGGCCAACAATTTTTACCATCTGTGATTCATTGCCAGTTGCTCAAGAAATGGCAGAATGGTTAAAACAACACTATGTACAAAACGATGAAGGGTTTGTACACATTTGCCGTTTAGATACTCGTGGCGCAAGACAGATAGGGTAAATCATGAAATTATACAATTTAAAAGATAATCAAGAGCAAGTTAGTTTTTCACAAGCGGTTAAGCAAGGCTTAGGAAAGCAACAAGGCCTGTTTTTTCCACAAGATTTGCCTTCATTTTCTAAAACAGAAATCGAAGAACTACTCGCACTTGATTTTGCAACTCGTAGTAGCCGTATTTTATCGGCATTTATTGGTGACGAAATTCCTGCTGATGTATTAGCAAAACGTGTTAGTACTGCATTTGCTTTTCCTGCACCCGTAACACAAGTTGAAGACGATATTAGTTGCTTAGAGTTATTCCACGGCCCGACGCTTGCTTTTAAAGACTTTGGTGGACGTTTTATGGCTCAAATGCTAACAGAGGTTGCAGGTAATCAGCCCGTTACTATTTTAACTGCGACATCGGGTGATACAGGTGCAGCTGTTGCCCATGCTTTCTATAAACTTGAAAATGTTCAAGTGATTATTCTTTATCCAGAAGGGAAAATCAGTCCATTACAAGAAAAGCTATTTTGTACATTAGGTGAAAACATTCACACTGTTGCAGTAAAAGATGACTTTGATGCTTGCCAAACACTAGTAAAACAAGCGTTTGATGATGAATTTTTAAAGAAAACTATGTGTTTGAATTCAGCGAACTCAATTAATATCAGCCGCTTGCTTGCTCAGATTTGCTATTACTTTGAAGCAGTCGCTCAAATTCCCGCAGAAAAACATGATCAATTAGTAATTTCAGTGCCTAGTGGTAATTTTGGTGATCTGACTGCTGGTTTACTTGCTAAATCTTTAGGGTTACCTGTAAAACGCTTTATTGCTGCAACTAATATTAATGATACGGTTCCTCGCTATTTAGATAATAGTAAATGGGAACCTAATCGCACAGTTGCAACACTTTCAAATGCGATGGATGTTAGCCAACCTAATAACTGGCCTCGTATTGAAGAGCTATATCGCCGCAAAGGTTGGGAGCTGGCTGATTTAGCTCATGGTGCTGTAAATGATGCTACAACTGAAGAAACGGTACGTGAATTAGCCCAAAAAGGCTATATTTCAGAGCCTCATGCCGCTGTTGCATATCGTTTATTGCGTGATGAATTACAAGATGGCGAATATGGACTGTTCTTAGGAACCGCGCATCCAGCTAAATTTAAAGAAAGTGTAGAACGTATTTTAGGCGGTGAATTACCGTTACCTAAAGAATTAGCAGAGCGTGCAGACAAACCATTATTATCGCATTTTTTACCTGCTGATTTCGGTCAATTACGTGAGTTTTTATTAGAACGTGCACCTAAATAAAAATTAATACATTTATTATGTATAAAAAACTCAACATATAGTTGAGTTTTTTTATACATAAAATATAAAACATATGAAATATAAATAATATATTATTTATAACATAGTATAGGTTCTATTTTTCTTGATAGATTATTTTTATCTAAATTTAAAAAAATTTTCAATATAATTATTATCATCTTATTTATTTCTTATTTGACCTATTAAGTAATATTTCATTTTATTATTTATAAGTTTTATATTAAAAGTTAATTTATATGTTTTTATTTTCATTTATAAAAAAACAAAAATAAAGCTTTAAAAAAAATAAAAATTAAATTATATGTTTATCTTAAGTTTTTTTTGTTAAAAATTATTGTTTTTATATATAAGGGAGTAAATATGAATGGATTCAAAAAAGTAAATTTTAAAGAAAGTATAAATAGCATCGCATTAAAGATAGAGCAACATATAAAAGAGCATTGTACTGAGTTATTTTGTACGTTTGAATCAATAAAACAAATGATTACCGAAAACTATACTTCATTACTTATTGATAAGAATGAATATGTTGCCAATGAACTTTTAATTAAAATAGAGAAAAACTTATCACTTTATAACCAAAATGAATTTACAAAAAATATAGATGTTGTTAGAAAAAAAATAAATTCAAATATAGAACGTTTGTTTGTTAATAGCATTAGATTAAGGAATGTAAATTCCATGCAAATTAAAGGTGAACGTCTTACTTCATTGGCTTTGCATAATCAATCAGGTATATATTATATTAATATAGATGATCAATATTTTTTTTTACAAATAGATAATGTAAATTGTGTTTTTAAATTTATTGATTTTAATGGCGAGGCTGAGTTTTTTTATAGCAAAGATACATTGATCAATAAAGTTGATTCTATAATTAAAAATGACTATGAAAATAATATAATTAGCTATCGGTTTTATAATAAAAATGAGCATCTTTCACTTTATAATATTAATGATCTTTTTAATGTTAATAATAATGATATAATTAATGGAATAATTAACGATATTAAAGAAAAAAGACAAATATATATTAATGAAAATGTTTCTATTGAGCTCAATGAAGGTTATTCATACAAAAATATTTTCGTTGTTAGAGATAAAATAGAGAAGTCAGAAAAAGTATTACATATCTATACTAATAATATTGAAGAATCTTTTTCTATTGCAAAATCTAGATATAATCAGATAGAAGAGAATGGTGAATATCAACTATATAAAGTAGACTCAGATTGGATTATTGTCAAAACTAGAAATGATAATTATCAATTATTCTCACAAAAAATGGATCTATTAAAACCTCTAGAAAAAATAATAAATGAAATTCATCTAATATCATCATTAGAAACCAGCTATAATTTTATGGATGATCCTAAAAAAGGATTATGTTATGGACTTAGCCTAAATTATTTATTAGAGGTTAGATATAGTGGATTGGAAGGAGGAACTAAATATTTAAATTGGCTAAAGGATAATGCATATGCTTATATCAATAAGAATAAAAAAATATATAATGATTTTGATATGCTATTATTTAATAATGCAAGAAAATATGAAACTGTTAATTATATAAAAGAAGTTAAAAGTATTATTCATTCTCAATATTCTCAAGTGATGGAAAAAACAACGAATGATGATTATTTTATTGGGGATTCATTAGGAGTAAATAAATATACTCAGTTGCTATATGAATTTGGATTAGATAAGCTAGATTTTAGTTATATTGAGTTTAAAAAAGAAAATATAATTAATAAAATAAACTCTATTATTAAAGAAAGTAATAAATATTATTCTGTTATTCTTTTAAAAGATCACGCTATTGCTATAGCATATACTAAATACTCTAATAATAATTATCGCTTTTCAATTTTCGATCCTAATCATGGAGTGATGGAATATGATGATATAAAATCATTAATAGATGATCTTTACTATAAGATTGAGCATTATGGTGGACGTGAAATAGATAATAATAATTATTTTATTTTAAATGAATTTAAAGAAAGTAAAGTAAAAAAACATAAGATCCATTGGGAAAATAATCCTATTGATATTAATAAAAATATTGCAGAAAATATAAAGAAAACAGGATTTTCACTACTCTTTGATGAAAGCGTTACAGGGAGAGTGATTCATTATAGTGAAAAAGGCGAACTTATTGTTGAGTTAAAAAAGGATAATAAAATAACAGAGGTTATTGTAAAAGATTTATATATTGATGAGGGGCTTTACTTAATAAAAAATAATATAAATAAAATTACTGAAAATAATAACGCGAGTAAAATAATTGTAAAAAAAACAGAAAATAATGATATATCAATAAGTATAATTGAACTTAATACACATCAAGAAATAAAAAATGCAACAGGTTATATAGAATTTGATGATATTTATTATAGAGAATTAATTGATATCAACCGTTCTTTATTAAAAGGTAAAAAAGCAAGTGCATTAAATGAGATAGCTTCTTTAATAGATATATTAAGGGGAAGTATATACTTTGATAAAATAATGGCTGCTTTTTCGCTAATTAATAAAATAAAATATTTCAATCATAACAGTCACGGATCTCTTTTTGAAATTCTTAATAAAATAAAAGATAAATTAGAGGGGAAGCTATTTTATGATAAATTAATCTATGGAAAAGAAAAAATACTTTCTTTGTCTGAATCAAACAGCTTAGTTGCCGCAAAATTTTATCAGCTAATGGTTAATGAAATTAACGATAATAATTATGGTGTTAGCAATTTTATTTATAATCAAATTATCGAAAGTCCTTATTTATTATTAGATAAAAATAAACACACCGGTATTGAAGGATATGATTATACAATTAAATTTAAACAGAATCACCAAGAACTACATGATATTGTAGAGAGTATTAATATACCTGAACTTAAAAATACTATGTTAATCGAAGATTTAAATATATTACATTTAAAATATAATTATCAAAGATTATCTGAATATAAAAATAATGAAAATGTAGCTAAATTAGTGAGTATTATTGAAAATGAAATTGATTTAAAAAGAGAGGGCTCATCAGATTCTTATCGAGACTTATATTTTGATTTATTTGTAAATAATAAGTTTAAAAATAGAATGATTGTTCATGACATAGAGCAATTAGAGCATTATTTTAATAATAATTTACGTGAGCGTAATTATGGTTACCATTATTATAACTTTTATATTGATGAAACTAATCCTGGTGCTTTGTTAGAAAAGTCATTTGACAAAAATAAAAACGAAATAGATAGCAGTTATATACTATTTGATGAAAATGAAAATAATTTTAAATTTTTATTTAATGATAATGCATTTTTCACCGCAAGAAATATATCTAAAGTAATCGTAGATAACATAAATTCTTATTATCAAGATGATATTTTAATGTACTTTTATAATGGTGTTAAAAGTGAAAGATTAAGTGGTTATTTGAAAAATAAACCAGAGGTTAGTAATTTCCTTGACTATTGTTTAAAAAATAAAATAAGAATTATTGCAACAGGAAATGAAGATGACGAATTTTTACATCAAGATTTTATTAAACATAAAAATAAAATTAATTATCTACATAATATTATATTGGAAAATCAATATAGCAATGAAAAAATAGTTGTTTTCGCCAAAAAAGAAAAGTTATTAAGTCATCGATATGGTCATCTTTTCATTGAAGGATTATCGCAACGATTAAATATGCCTATTTATCAAGTTATTGATAATAAACTTTTACTTTTAAATGAAAATTTCGTTATTAAACCATTAACTGTTCAACATTATATAAGTAAACCACTATTAGAAAATAGTGCTGAAATGGATATTATTATACCAGAAGCAGATTATGCTTCTGGTAAATTAAAAAACAATAAAATAAATATTGAGGAAGATAATTATACTAATAAAATATATAAACTTATATCTGATATTTTTTCTAATTTTAGAGATGATAATAAATTTACTTTAGGTTATAAAGAAAATATTACTACAGCTATTTCTAGCTATTCAGAAAAAATGACAATGGCTGATATTTTTAATTATATTAAATTGAATAGATACAGCCTTAATGATTATCAACTAGGTACTATTATTAATAAGGTGGATCAGCTTAATATTGAAAGGCATAAAAAAGTCTTAAAAAATATTAGTGATATTATTATCAATAACAATGTATCTATAAAGGTTTTATGTAATCAGTATTTTTACGAATTGTCAGCTTTCTTTATGACATCGGATAAAAAAAACATTACTAATAAATTATATCAAGTAATTTATGATCCATTAATAAATGAAAAGTTTAATCAATATTTAATGAATAAAATAACCATTGAAGAATGGAAGTCATATAACCAATTAACAGAAGAAAAACTAACATTAGTAGAAAAAACAAATCAAGCGATAAAGCTTGTTCATGCAATATATGATAATCCAAAAACAATTGGAAAACTAAGTTCATTATCTAATAATTTACTTTCATCATTTTTTGATACAAATAATAAAGGTGTTTTATATCATGTACTATTAAATTTCATTTCAACTTTTGAAAATTATAAAAATATAATAAATAAACTTAGTAAGATTATTTTTATGAATAAAAATAATCTTATATTTGATACGTTATCACCAGTAAAAGCATTAGACAAAGCCAGTACATTAGAGAATGCCACTACTTTAGATATTAATAAAAAACTGATTTATGATGAAGTTGTAGAAATAAATAAAACATATATAAATAAAAAATTATTAATTAGCTTAGGTGCAAAAATAAATGGAGTAAATATTGATAATATTGATCTTAATAATATGGAACAATGGGATTTAAAATTGACATTTGATCCTCATCATCTTAATGATTATTTTTTATCAATATCTGATAATGAAAATGATAAAAAAGTTATTGCATTTTTTTATCATTTATTAAATGGGAAAAAAGATAAAATAAAACATCTTATTTCTAACGATAGTAATAGAATGGATTATTTGGCTGCTTCTGAGCGATTTAAAAAAATTATTGAATTAGGTAATAAAAATTATAACGACAAGGATTGGAATGCATTAAGACAGGTATCATTGAAAATACCACGACATATGAAGATAATTAGTAAAATTGGCTATGCTAATATCACTTATGGAATGTGGCAATCAATTAATACTACATTTACATTTGCTGAGCAACTTAACAATCCAGAGTTAACGACCAAAGAACGAAAAGAAATAATAAATAATCTAGTTATTATGTGGTCTGAAATAGCTTCTAATGGACTTTCTGAAATTATTGAAATTGCATTAGCAAAAGGATTATTAAAGTATCGTCATAATCCATTAGATTATGTGAGCAAAATGAGTACAAGGGTAGGTATTGGACTAAATATTCTTTCTATTGGTTTTGATATTTATAATGCTTACGATAACTTTAGTAGAATTTCTGGCGAAAGTAATGAAAAGCGAAAAATTGATTATATTGTTAACGGCTCTCTTGCCATTGTTTCAAGTCTTGTTACCTTAGGTGTATCTATTGCAATGCTAGCAGGTTCAGTAATTGCGGGACCTATTGGTATTGTTGCAGGCGCAGTAATTGCGCTAGCGACATCTATTTACAATGCAGCAAGACTTATTGAAGAAGCAAAGATGAAGGTACATTTTACGCCACTAGAAGAGCTAGATAATGGTTTTTATGCATTCTTAATGGGAGATTTATTACCAAGTAAAAAAAATGAGATTGTTTATTTAGAAACAGAAAATCAATTAGAAAATATGGCAGATAAAAATGCAGCAAGCTATTTGAAAACAGTAAAAAAACAAAATAATTTAAGTCGTTATTTTTATACTAATGAAAAGCATAGTTATCAGGAATATTATTATTACAAAGTAATGCCAAATTTAATGGGTAAAACATTAGATGCTGCTTTAAATCCTTTAGGTGAGTATGTTTCTCAACGAATATCACAAAATATAAGCCAAGAAGAAGCTGAGCAAATAGCTAAACTTTCTTCTTATTTACGAGCTGAAAAAACCGAGTATAAATATTATCTTCCTAAAAAAGCAATATCCACCGATGAAATTTTAATTTTTGATATGGATTTTTATATTAATAAATTAAAACCTTACACAATAGATATTATTTCAGATAATGAATCATCTATTTTTGATGATATGGTTGATAGTGATTTCTTCGATAAAATCAAGAGTTCAGAAAAAGAACTTCTTAAAGAGTTAGATGAAGGAGAGCTGGTTGATAATTTAATAAAGATAAATGATTATAAAAAATATTATTCATCAGATTTAAGTGAAAGTGAATCTTTTTATTTTAATAGTTACAATGGAGATGACATTATCGCAGCTCCTTCAACAACAACAAATACCTTTGATATTTATAATGGAAATAAACGATTAAGTGGTGGAAATAAAGATGATATGTTTAATTTATTGGCTTCAGAGTCACCTAATTATGCAAGTCGCTTTTATGGTCGAGAGGGAAATGACACACTTCGCCTTATAAAAACAACAGGTAAATATACAGGATATGAAGTTAATTTATTAAATAATTATGTTAGATTTAAAGGCGCTGAAAATTCAACTAATAGTCATAATTTTCATTCAAAACTTTTTTTATATCAAAAAAATGGTCATATTTATTCAAAAAAATTACTTGATACAATGCCAAATATTGTATTGCAAGATCACAAAGTAATTGCGTATTTAGACAGTATTGAAAATGTCATTGGTAGTGAAAATAGCAATGATACTATTTATGGTAACCAGGAAGATAATTATTTAGATGGCATTGATGGTACTGATTTATTATATGGGTTAGACGGAAATGACACTCTTGTTCTACAAGATGGTTATGCAGAAGGGGGAGAGGGAAATGATAAATATATTATTTTAAGAGCTTCCTTAGAAAAAAGTTATAGTATTTTATTCGAAACAATTATTAATGAAATAAGCAAAATAGAGTCTAGTATTGTGAAGTTAAACTATAGCTTTGATGAAATTATCTCAATTCACCGTAATAAAAAAGATATAATTTTAGATATTAAAGTCAATGATGGAAATAAAAATAATGAATTAATTTATCACTCGGTAAAATTAAAAAATGTTTATGATGATAATCAAATTAATACATTAGCACATCGGTATATGTTAACGACAATGGATGGTTTTATGCTAACCATTAATGAAAGTAAAGATATTACAGATAATGTATTATATAATTTTAGCTATTTAGATATCTATGCTAATGATACAGATAAAATACAGAGTATTTATATTGATGAAAATAATAAATCTTTACTTTTATCTTATGCTAATAAAAATAAAATAATAAAATTATTTTCTAAAATTAAATATAGTGGTTTTTCCTCTGGCGAAGGTTTGCGATTTGGTATCGATAGTAATAAAGAAGATAATAACTACTTTTCTATTACAGCAAATTCATTTATAAAATTAAGCTCAGGGCATGATAATTATCAAATTAAAACATTTTTAGCTAAAAATAAGAGTGATGAGATTAAAGTTTCTCTTTCTAACTCTTCAGGTGATTTAAATAAAAATTGCATGAGTAATTTTTTTTTATCGGATGTGAGCGGATTCGATTTGATCTTTAATAATGGTATGTTATCACATCGTTATCATCCTGATGCACATTTAAAAATAACTTTTAATAAGTTGAATTTAAAATATTTTCTTGATTCAGGCGCAAATATTAGATTTATTGATAAAGATAATACTATCTTCACGCTTCCAATAAAAGAGAATCAGCAAGGCTTGTTAACGCCTATTGCTAATTTAAATTTAACAATAAGTGCTGAAGATGATGTACTTATGATCCCTGAAGCACTTATTTTAAATAAAGCAGTATTATCAGCCTATTCTATTTATACTCCCGAATCTCACTTTATGCCTATCTTATTAAGTTTAAAAGACAATAAGAATAAATCGATTGATTTATTACCTATTTTAGAATTAATGGATGGTGATGATATTGTGGTTAATCATAATAAAAGCAGCTCAGTTATTGATGGTGGAAATGGTGATGATCATATTGTAGTAAATGGTGGACATCATATTTTGATAGCAGGAGAAGGTAACGATAATATTAATGCAGGAAGTGGGAACGATCTGCTTATTTCACAATCCGGTCATGACTATCTGAATGGCGGTGCTGGAAGTAATGTTTATATTGTGCAAAAAAGGCAAGGTAATGTGACGGTATATGATGAAGGTGAAAATAGCCACCTTTTTATTACCGGACTATCTGAACAAGACACTTTTACTTATTCTGAAATCGGTGATGATATACAATATAGAAGCCAAGATAACCAATTTATCTTAACAGTTAAAACAAAAGAGAATAATAATTCATCGGTTATTTTAATTGAAAAACAAAACACATTTTCAATGCAATCACTTGCTTCTATTATTCAGGAGATGGCTCAGTTTAATGAGCAACAACTCACTACAATGCAAGGCAGTGAATTTATTCCATCATCAACATGGTCACCTTTAACATTAGTGACAAAATATTTGTAACTTTTGTCTATTAAAATAATGAATAAAACACGGCTCTTATTAGAGCCGTGTTTTATTATTGATTTATATATTAAAAATTAAAGAATTTATATTTATCTAGCCATAGACTCAGAGCGTTTAAAGACCAAGGTGTTACCTTCTGATTCGGCTGAATTAAACCGATAGCCTTCAAGTTCAAATTCTTTGAGTTGTGTTTTATTGGTTAATTTTTCTTGAATAATAAAACGACTCATTAAACCACGTGCTTTTTTGGCATAAAAACTGATGACTTTATACTTACCATTTTTTTCATCAAGAAATACTGGCTTAATAATTTCTGCATTTAGTTTTTTAGTATTAACAGATTTAAAATATTCGTCGGAAGCTAAATTTACTAGGATATTATCGCCTTGTTCGTCAAGCGCTTTATTTAGTGTATCAGTAATAATATTACCCCAGAATTGATAGAGATCTTTGCCTTTCTTATTTTCTAATTTGATACCCATTTCAAGGCGATAAGGTTGCATAAGATCTAATGGACGCAATACGCCATATAAACCAGACAATATGCGTAAATGTTGTTGAGCAAACAGAAAATCATCTTCAGAAAAGTGTTCAGCTTGCATACCGGTATAAACATCGCCTTTAAAAGCGAGAATAGCTTGGCGTGCATTATTTGGTGTAAATTCTGGGTGCCATTCACCAAATCGAGCTGCATTAAGACCCGCTAATTTATCGCTTATTTTCATTAAACTTGCGATATCACTTGAAGATAATTTTCGGCATTCATCAATAAGTTGTTGGGAATATTTCAGCAATTCAGGTTGGGTGAAGTGTGTTGTTGCTAAAGGCGATTCGTAATCCAACGTTTTTGCTGGTGAAATGGTAATTAGCATAATTCCCTCAATTCGTTACTTTAATGAGTCTGCAATATAGCAAATTTTTACGGATAATAAGCTAAATTGTAGTGATAGGAAAAAACAATGATATCTACTTTAAGAGGGTAAAGTTGGGTTATTAATCGATTCAGCTTGTGATTTCCTTCTGTTTTTTTCCGCTTTCATTCCGCGAAAACGTTTGGCATTCAAATAATTGCTCTGTATGGATTTAACCATCTTGTAGTGTGAGCAGTCCATGTTATTATCAAAGATATCCGCAGGTGACTGCAAACAGATTTACCTAGTAGATGAGATAAATAAAATGACCAACAAATTGACTTCTTTGCGTAAGCTGACAACCGTTGTTGCTGACACTGGCGATATCGCTGCAATGAAACTGTATCAGCCACAAGACGCAACTACCAACCCTTCTTTAATTCTTAATGCTGCACAAATTCCTGAATATCGTAAATTAATCGATGAAGCGATTACATGGGCTCGTTCACAAAGTTCTTCTCGTGAGCAACAAATTGTAGATGCTTGCGACAAACTGGCAGTAAATATCGGTCTGGAAATCTTAAAACTTATTCCGGGTCGTATTTCAACAGAAGTTGACGCGCGTCTGTCTTATGACACCGATGCTTGTATCGCAAAAGCGCGTCATTTGATGAAGTTATACAACGATGCGGGTATTAGTAATGACCGTATTCTGATCAAATTAGCTTCAACTTGGCAGGGTATTCGTGCTGCAGAACAATTAGAAAAAGAAGGTATCAACTGTAACCTGACTTTACTGTTCTCTTTTGCTCAAGCACGTGCATGTGCGGAAGCGGGTGTTTACCTGATTTCTCCATTTGTTGGCCGTATTATGGATTGGTATAAAGCCAATACAGATAAAAAAGAATTCGCACCAGCAGAAGATCCAGGTGTTATTTCTGTTACTGAAATTTATAACTATTATAAAGAACATGGTTATAACACGGTTGTTATGGGCGCAAGCTTCCGTAATATCGGTGAAATTTTAGAACTTGCTGGTTGTGACCGTTTAACCATCTCTCCATCACTGCTAAAAGAACTGTCAGAAGCAGAAGGTGAAGTTGAACATAAATTAGTGTTCAAAGGTGAAACAAAGGCGCGTCCAGAAGCGATTACAGAAGCTCAATTCTACTGGGATCACAATGCAGACCCAATGGCAGTAGACAAATTGTCTGATGGTATTCGTAAATTTGCTGTTGATCAGGAAAAATTAGAGAAAATGATTGCGGATTTATTATAATCTGTCGTTAAATTCTTATAAAAAACTTCCGTACCCACCTTTTATAGGTGGGTATTTTTATTTTTCGCGAGTCAAAATAACATTTAAGCAAGTTTTAAGATTAAATTGATTGGAATATATTATTTATCCAGTAATAATTATAAAAATTAATTATTAAAACACTCTATTTATTATTGGTGAATTATGAAAAAAATTGTCTTGGCAACCATGCTTGCATCGCTATTTTTTAGTGGCATGGCTATGGCAGAAAGCAAAAACGCTTTCTCTTTACCTGCTATTGAGAAAAGTGCTGAAGGTGGAAATGCAGCCTCTCAATATCAACTGGGTATCAAATACGAAAGTGGTGAAGGGGTTGAGCAAAATGCTCAAAAAGCACTGGAGTGGTATACCAAAGCAGCAGAACAGGGTCATGCTGAAGCTCAGTTAAACTTAGCATTAATGTATGATATGAGTGACGATATAGACCGTGATGCGGAAAAAGCCGTTTATTGGTATAACAAAGCAGCGGTTCAAGGAGTTTCTTTAGCACAGTATAACTTAGCTGTCTCTTTTGATGATGGTGATGGTGTTGAACAAGATCACGAAAAAGCCGTTTATTGGTATACCAAAGCGGGTGAACAAGGTGATAGCGATGCTCAATACAACCTTGCTATCTCTTATGATGAAGGTATTGGTGTAGGTCAAGATCACGCTAAAGCAGTAGTATGGTACACCAAAGCGGCAGAACAAGGTCATGCTGATGCTCAGTATAATCTTGCGGTTTCTTATGATGATGGTGAAGGTGTTGAACGTGACGGCAGCAAAGCTGTATTTTGGTACACCAAAGCAGCAAACCAAGGTAATCGCGATGCGCAAAATAACCTTGGTGTAATGTATGACGAAGGCGACGGTGTTGCTAAAGACACTCGTAAAGCTGTTGAATGGTATAAAAAAGCAGCATTCCAAGGTAATGGTTTAGCGCAAAACAACCTCGCTTTAAATTACTATTATGGTAAAGGCGTTAAACGTGATCTAAAAGAAGCTTATGCATGGTTCTCTGTTGCCGTTGAAAATGGTGATGGTGATGAAGCAATGCTAAAACGTACTGCTCGTGCACTAAATGCTGCACAATTAGCTGAAGCGAAAGCGTTAGCGGCTTCTTATATTGCTAAATATCTTGATGAATAATATTTAATTATATTGTTGATTAAGGGGGATGGGAGCTAATTAGCTCCCATTTTTGTTTATATTAATCATCATATAGAACAATGAATGTATTGTGTTCCCATGTTAATATCTGCGAGCTATTTGGCGGTTATTGATTAAATTGAGGTTGATATGAATGAATTACGTATAGGGCTTGTTTCTGTTTCTGATCGAGCATCCAGTGGAGTTTATGAAGATAAAGGGCTACCTGCATTAGAAGCTTGGCTTAAAGAAGTATTAACCACACCTTTTCATATCGAATCGCGTTTAATCCCCGATGAGCAGCTAATGATTGAGCAAACACTTTGTGAACTTGTTGATGAAACAGGATGTCATTTGGTATTAACAACGGGTGGAACAGGGCCCGCTCGCCGAGATGTGACTCCTGATGCAACATTAGCTATCGCAGATCGAGAAATGCCTGGTTTTGGTGAGCAAATGCGTCAAATAAGCTTACAGTTTGTACCAACTGCAATTTTATCTCGTCAAGTGGGTGTTATTCGTAATCAAGCATTAATCTTAAATCTGCCAGGACAACCAAAAGCAATAGCAGAAACCTTGGAAGGCTTAAAAGATAAAGAGGGTAATGTAATTGTAAGCGGTATTTTCGCCAGCGTACCTTATTGTATTCAACTTTTAGATGGCCCTTACGTTGAAACTAACGAGAATAAAGTTGTGGCATTTAGACCTAAATCAGCTCGCCGTCCTGAGTAAATATTGAATTTTAAGGTGCTGATTGGGTTATCAGTACCTTAAACCTTATTCTTATCACTTCTTTTTTGCTTGTTTCTTCTTCTTGTTTTACTTTGAATTATTAAACTTATTCATTTCATAATAAATAAATTAAATATTATCAATATGTTACATTTGTTTTTTCTGTTGCCTTTAGTGTGATTTAATTGGCTGAAATTTATAAATATCGAATTGTTATTTAATTCATTGATATGTATGTGATTTTTTTCTTTTTGATTTTTATCCTTAATTTTTTTTTCGTATTTTTGTCTTTTTTTTCATATTTCCCCTTGATGAATGTATTTATGACCCCATCTACTTTTTCAACTGCAATTACCACTATTGAGTTGCGTTGATTTATATCCGCTTTGAGATGATGTGCCTAAGTCTTTTATTCATGACTTGAAATAGGAATATTCATCCTCATATAGATTGGTAGTCAAATTGATAAAGAATTCTCTTTGGAGGCGTTTAAATGGGTAAAATTATTGGTATTGACCTGGGTACAACTAACTCTTGTGTTGCTGTAATGGATGGCAAAAATGCCCGGGTTATTGAAAACAGTGAGGGTGATCGTACTACTCCTTCAATCGTTGCTTATGCGCAAGATGGTGAAATTTTAGTTGGTCAACCTGCAAAACGTCAGGCGGTGACTAACCCACAAAATACATTATTTGCTATCAAACGTTTAATTGGTCGTCGTTTTGAAGATGAAGAAGTTCAACGTGACGTTGCTATCATGCCTTACAAAATTGTTAAGGCTGATAACGGTGACGCATGGGTTGAAGCTCGTAACGATAAAATGGCTCCACCACAAGTTTCTGCTGAAGTATTGAAAAAAATGAAGAAAACAGCAGAAGATTATTTGGGTGAAACTATTACAGAAGCGGTTATTACCGTTCCTGCTTACTTTAATGATGCTCAACGTCAAGCAACTAAAGATGCGGGTCGTATCGCAGGTCTTGAAGTTAAACGTATTATTAACGAGCCGACAGCTGCAGCATTAGCTTATGGTCTAGATCGTGAAGTCGGTAACCGTACTATCGCTGTATACGACTTAGGTGGTGGTACATTCGATATCTCTATCATCGAAATCGATGAAGTTGATGGCGAAAAAACCTATGAAGTTCTATCTACCAACGGTGATACTCACTTAGGTGGTGAAGACTTCGATAGCCGTTTAATTAACTATTTAGTTGATGAGTTTAAGAAAGAGCAAGGCATTGATCTGCGTAATGATCCATTAGCAATGCAACGTCTGAAAGAAGCTGCAGAAAAAGCAAAAATTGAATTGTCTTCTGCACAACAAACAGATGTGAACTTGCCTTATGTTACTGCTGATGCAACAGGTCCTAAACACTTAAACATCAAAGTAACTCGTGCAAAACTAGAATCTTTAGTGGAAGATTTAGTTAAACGCTCAATGGAGCCAGTACGTGTTGCATTAGAAGATGCTGGCCTGAAAGTTGGCGAAATTAACGACGTAATTCTGGTCGGTGGGCAAACTCGTATGCCTATGGTTCAGAAAACTGTTGCTGAGTTCTTCGGCAAAGAGCCACGTAAAGACGTTAACCCTGATGAAGCGGTTGCAATGGGTGCGGCAGTTCAAGGCGGTGTTTTAGCGGGTGATGTAAAAGACGTTCTGTTACTTGACGTAACTCCACTGTCTTTAGGTATCGAAACAATGGGTGGCGTAATGACTTCCCTGATTGCGAAAAATACCACAATCCCAACTAAACACAGCCAAGTGTTCTCAACTGCAGAAGATAATCAATCTGCTGTAACTATTCATGTGTTACAAGGTGAGCGTAAACGTGCAAATGATAATAAATCACTGGGTCAATTTAACCTAGATGGTATTCAGTCTGCACCACGTGGTATGCCACAAATTGAAGTTACTTTTGATATTGATGCTGATGGTATCTTGCATGTGTCTGCTAAAGATAAAAATAGCGGTCGTGAACAAAACATCACCATTAAAGCATCTTCTGGTTTGAATGAAGAAGAAATTCAAAAAATGGTACGCGATGCAGAAGCAAATGCTGAAGCAGACCGTAAGTTTGAAGAATTAGTTCAAACTCGTAATCAAGCAGACCAATTAATTCATGGTACTCGTAAGCAAATTGAAGAAGCTGGCGATAAATTACCAGCAACAGATAAAGAAGCTATCGAGAAAGCAGTTAGCGAATTAGATATCGCATCTAAAGGCGAAGATAAAGATGCTATCGAAGCGAAAATTAAAGCATTAGTTGAAGCTTCTGAAAAACTGCTAGAAATTGCACAACAACAAGCTCAGGCAGGCGCCGGTAATGCAGCGGGTGCTGATGCAAGTGCGAAGAAAGATGATGATGTTGTCGATGCTGAATTTGAAGAAGTTGACGGCAAAGATAAGAAATAATGCCCTTCACGGGCCGCGGTAACTCATAAGTGAACAGTTACTGATACCGAGCACGGGCGTCGAGGAAACTCAACGCCCGTGTGCTTATGTCAAGGGTAAACGAGTATGGCGAAGAGAGATTTTTACGAAGTTCTTGGTGTGGCAAAGTCCGCAGATGAGAAAGAAATTAAACGCGCATATAAGCGCTTAGCTATGAAATATCACCCAGATAGAAACCAAGGTGATAAAGAATCTGAAACTAAATTTAAAGAAATTAAAGAAGCTTACGAAATTTTAAGTGATGCACAAAAACGTGCTGCTTATGACCAATATGGACACGCTGCTTTTGAGCAAGGTGGTTTTGGTGGTCAAGGTGGCGGCGGTTTTGGCGGCGGCGCTGATTTCGGTGATATTTTCGGTGATGTTTTTGGTGATATTTTTGGTGGTGGTCGCCGCCAGCAACGCGCAGCACGGGGTTCTGATTTACAATACAACATGGAGTTAACGCTTGAAGAAGCCGTTCGTGGTGTAAGTAAAGAAATTCGTATTCCAACACTGGAGACATGTGATAAATGTCATGGTAGTGGCGCGAAAGAAGGTACATCAGCAGAAACATGTTCGACATGTCATGGTGCAGGTCAGGTTCATTTACGTCAAGGTTTCTTCACCGTACAACAAGCGTGTCCGACTTGTCATGGTCGCGGAAAAATTATCAAAGAGCCTTGCTCTAAATGTCATGGTGATGGTCGTGTTGAGCGTTATAAAACCTTATCAGTTAAAATACCAGCAGGCGTTGATACTGGTGACCGCATTCGTTTAAGTGGCGAAGGTGAGGCGGGTGAGCACGGTGCTCCTTCTGGCGATTTATATGTACAGGTTCATGTTCGTCAGCATAATATTTTTGAACGTGATGGCAATGACCTTTATTGTGAAGTACCAATTAACTTTGCAATAGCAGCTCTTGGTGGCGAAATTGAAGTTCCAACGCTAGATGGCCGCGTGAAATTAAAAATTCCAGCAGAAACCCAAACTGGAAAAATGTTTCGCATGAAAGGCAAAGGCGTGAAATCAGTTCGTAGTAATGCCATTGGCGATCTTATGTGTCGTGTCGTGGTTGAAACGCCAGTTAAACTCAATGAGAAACAAAAAGAGTTGATACAACAACTTGGTGAGTCATTTGGCGGTAAGAGTGGTGAAAAAAATACACCGCGTTCTAAAAGCTTTTTAGATGGTGTGAAAAAATTCTTTGATGATTTAACTAAGTAATTTTTCATACTTACGTTAAAAAAGCCTAATGATAAAAACGGTCATTAGGCTTTTTTTATGCTTTTTATCCCATTTTAATAGCAACAATTCCCGCTAAAATAACTAAACAAGCCAGTAATTGCTTACGATTAAATTGTTCTTTTAGAATATAAATGGATAAGAGCATTGCAAATAATACGCTAGTTTCTCTTAGTGCAGCAACCAGCACGATTGAGGCATGGCTCATCGCCCATATTACAATGCCATAACTGACTAACTGCATGACACCGCCAAAAAAAGCAGGTTTCCAGTAACTTTTTATTTTACCGTTTAAATTTTTACGATAACGAAGCCAAGCTAGCAAATACATCACCATACCATTAAGAAAAAACAGCCATAAAATATAAGCTAATGGTGATGTGCCAACACGAGAGCCATTACCATCAGCTAGGGTATAGCTTGCGGTAAATAATGCGGTGAGTAGCGCAAAAAAGAGTGCATCTTTGCGTAAATTAAACTCGGTGCTTTGTCTACTACGAGAGATAAGGATAATACCTGCAATGATAAGCAAAATACCGACTAAACCCATTGTTGGAAGTTGTTCATGAAATAGTAAAAAGCCTAAGATCGCGGTCATTAATGGAGCACTTCCACGCGATATAGGGTAAATCTGGTTAAAATCAGCCAGAGTGTAACAACGGCTTAAGGAAAGTGTATAACCAATATGAAATAGAACAGAGAGGCCAATCCATTTCCATGCTGCAATATCAGGTAATCCAATCCAAAATAGTGCGGGTAATGTGACAATGCCGGAAAAGAAGGTGAGGAGTGAAATACCAAGAAATCGATCAGAGCCTATTTTTACGAGGGCATTCCAGCAAGCATGAAATATTGCAGCAAATAAAACAGCAATAAAAACGGTAATCGACATTGTAATGAAGCTCTCATAGAAAAATATGGCAACTATCTATAAGACAATAACATAATGATTAAATAGTGAAATAGCTCCGCTGATTATTTTATTATTATGACAGCTATTTGCATAAGGTAAGATCTCAAATAACGTATCTTATTTTCATAAGAAATATTATTGTTTCTTGGTTATTTTGATGATTGGTTTTAATTATCATTGAAATAGTTGATTTTTATTAAATTTAGTTATTTTTTTAACAATATCAAATAGTTGTTTTTATATAAAATAATTATATAGAAATTTTAAATTATTATTATTAATCATTGGTAATGATGGTTTTTTTTCTTATATTCCTTGATATTGGCATTATTAGTCGTAAAAACCGAGCTATTTACGCTAAATAATCTGTTTTTTACGAATTTATAATTAGCATATTATTAACATGAATACAGATTTGAGGTTAATACTATGACAGCAATTATTAGACAATTTTTAAGATTAGAGGCTTCTGGTGGTATTCTTCTGATTATTGCTGCAATTATTGCATTAATCATGGCGAACACCCCTTTGAGCGCATTATATAATGAGTTTTTATCTATTCCAATTATGATTAAGTTTGGAATGTTTGAACTCGATAAACCGCTTATTCTTTGGGTTAATGACGCTCTAATGGCGATCTTTTTTCTTGTCGTTGGACTTGAAGTAAAACGTGAGCTTAAAGAGGGCTCTCTCGCTCAAAGAGATAGAGCTATTTTTCCGGCTATTGCCGCTGTAGGTGGCATGTTAGCACCTGCGTTGATTTATCTATTTTTTAATAATGGTGATGCAATTAGCCAGCAAGGTTGGGCAATCCCAGCTGCAACTGATATTGCTTTTGCTCTTGGCGTTATGGCGTTATTAGGTAAACGTGTTCCTGTTGAATTAAAAGTATTTTTATTAGCTTTGGCTATTATCGATGATTTGGGTGTTATCGTCATTATTGCGCTCTTTTATTCAAAGAGTGTGGCGTTATTACCACTGGCAATAGCGAGCGCTATTGTGGTCATCCTTTTCATTATGAATTGGCGCAAAGTTGGTAATACGCCCGCTTATTTAATACTTGGGTTTGTCTTATGGGTTTGTATTTTAAAATCAGGTATTCACGCTACTATTGCTGGGGTGATTGTTGGATTTCTTATCCCATTAAGAGACAAAGAGGGAGCCTCTCCTTCTGAAGACTTAGAACATGTGTTACATCCTTGGGTTGCTTATTTAATTCTGCCGCTGTTCGCCTTTAGTAATGCGGGGGTTTCTTTAACAGGTGTTACGTTAGATGGAATGTTATCTACCTTACCTTTAGGTATTGCATTAGGTCTATTCTTAGGTAAGCCAATAGGAATTTTTCTCTTTAGCTGGGTTTCGGTAAAACTAGGCATTGCAAAATTACCAGATGCGATTAATCTTAAGCAGATATTTGCTGTGTCAGTGCTGTGTGGTATCGGTTTTACTATGTCTATCTTTATCGCAGGGCTTGCGTTTGAAGGAGCTGATGATGCTTATAATACCTACGCTAAACTAGGGATCTTAGTGGGTTCAACAGTAGCTGCAATTGTAGGGTATTTATTGCTTCACTCTGTTTTACCGAAGTTAAAACAGAAATAAAAACAGCAAAAACTGATATGAACTTGGTATTGTCAACATAACAAATACCGAGCTATATACTTAAACCTACGGTGCAATATTGATTATTGTGCCGTAGGTGTTTTTATGGGGATTGGGTGCAAGGAAGGCCTGTCGCAAACTAATGCGTTGTTGAATAGTCTGTGTTGCGAGAGCACAGAAGTTGAAAGGAATATAACTATGCGGGTGTCACATCTCAATTTTAACCATCTTTATTATTTTTGGCATGTATGTAAAGAAGGCTCGGTTGTAGGAGCAGCTGAAGCGCTGTATCTGACACCACAGACAATTACAGGACAAATTAAAGCATTAGAAGAACGACTGGGTGGGAAGTTATTTAAACGCCAAGGAAGAGGATTAGTCCCTTCTGAGCTAGGACAACTTATTTTCCGTTATGCTGATAAGATGTTTATGCTGAGCCAAGAAATGCTCGATATCGTTAATTACAGTCGCGAATCTAATTTATTATTTGATGTCGGTGTCGCTGACGCCTTATCAAAACAATTAGTAAGCCGGGTATTAGAAACGGCAGTTGCTGATCATGAGCAAATTCATTTGCGCTGTTTTGAATCTACTCATGAATTATTATTAGAGCAGCTAAGCCAACATAAATTAGATATGATTTTATCTGATTGCCCTGTGGATTCTTCCCAGCAAGAAGGATTATTTTCAGTAAAACTGGGCGAATGTAATGTAAGTTTTTTTTGTAGCCAGCCTGTTCCTGAAAAGCCATTTCCTGAGTGTTTAGAAACGCGAAAATTGTTAATTCCTGGTCGCCGTTCTATGTTAGGTCGCCATTTATTAACATGGATACGTAATAAAAATCTGCAAGTCGAAATTTTAGGTGAATTTGATGATGCTGCATTAATGAAAGCATTTGGTTTAAATCATAATGCCATTTTTGTTGCGCCTTCACTTTATACTAATGAAATTTTTGCACAGAGTAATATTGAAGAAATTGGTGTATTAGATTCAGTAAAAGAAGAGTATTACGTTATCTTTGCAGAAAGAATGATCCAACACCCCGCAGTTCAGCGAGTGTGTAATACCGATTTTTCAGAGCTATTTAATGGCAATAAGAAGAGTGTTGCCGTTTCATAACGTGTTATTTAGAGTGAAAAATCAATAGAAAGCAAAAAACCGGCCTAAGCCGGTTTTTTATAACACAAGAAAACAATTATTACATTGCTTTGATTTGTGCTTGAAGATTAGCTTTATGACGTGCTGCTTTATTCTTATGAATTAAGCCTTTAGTTGCCTGACGGTCAACAATCGGTTGCATGTCATTAAATGCTTTTTGTGCTGCTTCTTTATCACCTGAAGCAACTGCTGCGTATACTTTTTTGATGTAAGTACGCATCATAGAACGACGGCTTGCGTTGTGCTGACGACGCTTTTCAGACTGAACCGCACGTTTCTTAGCTGATTTGATATTAGCCAAGTTCCAACTCCCAAATATATTCTAGCGAGGACAAATACAAAGGTGAAGGAATATGCCTTTTCAACCTAAGTTTGTCAATGGATTTATACAAAATTAGCGTCGTTGTACGCGACACTTGTTTCGTTGTGATGGCGCAAGATTTTATCAGTTAAGGCGGGTAGAATACAGTCTTTTGAGTGAAAAAATCATCAAAATCGTGTATATGAGTAATAAATAGTAGATTCATAGAGGATCTACGCTTGATTTTATGCGATTTTATCGCCAACAACTGAGTGATCGTTTATTTTACTATTTGATGCCCGCATTTTAATTTAGCAACCAATGTGAATTTTTAGCAATCAATGGGAATTGCGCCATCAAGATATTACTCGTAGATAAACATTGATATATTGGGTTACTCTCAAGCCTTTGACAAGGTATAATCTAATAATTTCCACGGTATTGAGCCAGTTATGGAGCTAATTCGCGGTATACAAAATATCCGGTCACAGCATAATGGTTGTGTCCTGACAATTGGTAATTTTGATGGAGTCCATCGAGGCCATCAGGCATTATTGAAGCACTTGAAGCAAGAAGCATCACAACGTGGTTTACCCACAGTGGTTATGACATTTGAACCTCAACCACTGGAGTTTTTCTTGCCTGAAAAGGCACCAGCGCGTCTTACGCGTTTACGCGACAAGATAAAGTATCTAGCGGAATGTGGTATTGATTATCTTCTGTGCGTTAAATTTGATAAACAATTTGCGGCACAAACACCTGAAGAGTTTGTTTCATCACTTTTAGTGAAAAAATTAGGTGTGCAATTTCTTGCCATTGGCGATGATTTTCGTTTTGGTAAAAATAGAGAAGGTGATTTCCATTTTTTACAACAAGCCGGTGATAAATACGGATTTGAAGTCGCAAATACAGAAAGTTATTGTGACCAAGGCCTACGTATTAGTAGTACCGCAGTGCGAGAAGCATTACTCAATGATGATTTAGCCCTTGCTGAATCTTTACTTGGGCACCCTTACAGTGTTTGTGGGCGTGTTGTTCATGGTAATGAATTGGGTAGAACAATTGGATTTCCTACAGCGAATATCCCAATGAAACGCTTAGTAGCCCCTGTTAAAGGCGTGTATGCGGTTGATGTTTATTTATCCGGTCATCAATCACCTTTAGCGGGTGTTGCAAATATCGGATCTCGCCCTACTGTGAAAGGTAAAGGCGTACAATTAGAAGTTCATTTAATCGACGTTAATATGGATTTATATGGACGTCGCATTGATGTTGTGTTACGAAAGAAATTACGTAATGAACAGCGATTTGCATCATTGGATGCATTGAAGCAGCAAATCGCAGATGATGTGGCTACTGCTAGGGATTTTTTATTGCAGCGGTCGGAGTCATAAACTAGCGGAAACTTGGAACTGAGAATCGAATGAGTGACTATAAAAATACCCTGAACTTACCAGAAACAGGGTTCCCAATGCGCGGGGATTTAGCAAAGCGCGAGCCAGATATGTTATCACGCTGGTACAAAGAAGGTTTGTATCAAGCAATTCGTCAGGCTAAAAGTGGTAAGAAAACATTTATTTTGCACGATGGCCCTCCATACGCCAACGGCAATATTCATATTGGTCACTCAGTTAACAAAATTCTCAAAGATATTATTATTAAGTCCAAAGGGCTGTCAGGTTTTGATTCTCCGTACATTCCAGGATGGGACTGTCATGGATTACCTATCGAATTAAAAGTTGAACAAATCGTAGGTAAGCCAGGAGAGAAAATATCAGCAGCGCAATTCCGCGCGGAATGCCGTAAATATGCTCACGAGCAAATTGAAGCCCAGAAAAAAGATTTTATCCGTTTAGGTGTGCTGGGAGATTGGGATAAGCCTTATCTCACTATGGACTATAAAACCGAAGCGAACACTATTCGTGCTTTAGCTCGCATCATTGCAAATGGTCACTTGATCAAAGGTGCTAAACCTGTGCACTGGTGTACAGCTTGTGGTTCGTCGTTGGCAGAGGCTGAAGTTGAGTACTACGATAAATCATCACCTTCTATTGATGTTCGTTTTACTGCGGTTGACTCAGCAGCGGTTGCCACTAAATTTGGAGCCACTACGGATAAAACAATTTCGTTAGTCATCTGGACAACGACTCCGTGGACTTTACCGGCTAACCGCGCTATTGCACTGAATGCTGAATTTAATTATGCACTGGTTTCATTTAATGATGAGTGTGTCATTTTAGCGGCAGATTTAGTCGAAAGCGTGATGAAACGTCTTGGTATCGCGCAATGGACAGTTTTAGGCGAATGTAAAGGGGCTGATTTGGAGCTTTTACGCTTTAATCATCCATTTATGGGCTTTGATGTTCCTGCAATTTTGGGTGACCACGTTACATTAGAAGCGGGTACTGGTGCTGTTCATACTGCACCAGGCCACGGTCCTGATGACTTCGTAATAGGTCAAAAATACGGTTTAGAGACTGCAAACCCAGTTGGACCAAATGGCTGTTATCTGCCAGATACTTATCCAACACTCGATGGCGTCTTTGTGTTTAAAGCCAATGATGTCATCGTTGAATTATTAAAAGAAAAAGGCGCACTGCTACATCATGAAGTGTTACAACATAGCTATCCATGCTGTTGGAGACACAAAACACCGGTTATTTTCCGTGCAACACCACAATGGTTTGTGGGTATGGATAAAAATGGTTTACGTGAGCAGTCGTTAAAAGAAATCAAAGGTGTTAAGTGGATCCCTGATTGGGGCCAAGCTCGTATCGAATCAATGGTTGAAAATCGCCCTGACTGGTGCATTTCACGCCAACGCACTTGGGGCACACCAATGTCTCTGTTTGTTCATAAAGAGACGCAAGAGCCACATCCTCGCACATTAGAATTAATGGAAGAGGTTGCCAAACGTGTTGAAGTTAGCGGCATTCAAGCATGGTGGGATTTAGATATCCGTGAAGTGCTAGGCGATGAAGCTGATGATTACATGAAAACACCGGATACACTTGATGTATGGTTCGATTCAGGATCAACGCACTCGACGGTGGTTGATGCTCGTCCTGAATTTCATGGTAATTCAGCAGATATGTATCTAGAAGGCTCTGACCAACATCGTGGTTGGTTTATGTCTTCACTGATGATTTCGACTGCCATTAAAGGCAAAGCGCCATACCGTGAAGTATTAACACATGGTTTTACCGTTGATGGGCAAGGTCGTAAAATGTCTAAATCTATCGGTAACACCGTTAGCCCACAAGAAGTGATGGATAAACTGGGTGCTGATATTTTGCGTTTATGGGTTGCATCTACAGATTATACTGGCGAAATCGCAGTATCTGATGAAATCTTAAAACGTGCAGCAGACACCTATCGTCGTATTCGTAATACTGCGCGTTTCTTCTTAGCTAACTTAAATGGTTTTGATCCGGCTAAACACCAAGTAAAACCAGAAGATATGGTAATACTTGATCGCTGGGCTGTCGGTCGTGCACAAGCTGCTCAAGCTGAGATCTTAAAACACTATGAAAATTATGATTTCCATAATGTTATTCAGCGCTTAATGCAGTTCTGTTCAGTAGAAATGGGTTCATTCTACTTAGATATCATTAAAGACCGACAATACACGGCGAAAAGCGATAGCGTAGCGCGCCGTAGTTGCCAAACAGCACTCTACCATATCAGTGAAGCATTAGTTCGCTGGATGGCACCTGTAATGTCATTCACTGCCGATGAAATTTGGAATGAACTACCTGGTGAACGGGCAAAATTTGTATTAACTGAAGAGTGGTATACAAACTTATTTGGTTTAGATTCAGCGCAACCGCTGAATGATGACTACTGGGCTGAATTATTAGCTGTTCGTGGTGAAGTCAATAAAGTATTAGAGCAAGCTCGTGCCGATAAACAACTGCGTGGTTCATTAGAAGCTGCGGTAACTTTATATGCGGATAAAGCGTTAGCTGAAAAACTTAATGCATTAGGTAACGAATTGCGTTTTGTTTTATTAACATCACAAGTAAAAGTTGCGGATATTAACGAAGCACCAGAATCAGCTATTGCATCTGATATGGCGGGTCTTAAGATTGCCTTCAATAAAGCTGAAGGTGAAAAATGCCCACGTTGCTGGCACTATGCAACAGATATTGGTCAGGTAGCGGAACACGCTGAGTTATGTGGACGCTGTGTCACTAACGTAGCCGGTAACGGTGAAGAACGTAAGTTTGCTTAATCAATGAAGAAAACGCTTTGCTCTACAGGTTTACGCTGGCTTTGGCTTGCAATTGCTGTGGTGGTTTTGGATTTAGGAACAAAACAGTATTTCATGCAGACATTTCGTCTGTATGAGTCTGTCGCTGTTATGCCTTTTTTCAATTTCACTTATGCTCATAATTATGGTGCAGCCTTTAGCTTTTTAGCAGATAAAGGCGGATGGCAGCGCTGGTTTTTTGCTCTGATTGCATTAGCTATCTGTATTACTTTATTGGTCATGCTCTATAAAAACCAAGCGAGTGCCAAACTAAGTAATATTGCTTATGCATTAATTATTGGTGGAGCATTGGGTAATCTTTCTGATCGTCTGATCCATGGATTCGTTATTGATTTTCTGGATGTTTATGTTGGAGATTGGCATTGGCCTACCTTCAATATCGCAGATATGGCAATTTGTATTGGTGCTGCTTTAATTATCATTGAAAGTTTTTTTCCTGATAAAAATGTCAGCTCACAAAAAGCTAAAAAGCAATAACAATCAGACAATTAGTCAACTTAGATAACCCCTGCCTTATGGCGGGGTTACGCTTAATAAAAGGTAATAGCATGGTTATGCAGGTGCACAAAAACAGCGCAGTGTTGTTGAATTTCACCTTAAAGTTAGCAGATGGCTCAGTCGCTGAATCTACTCAAACACATGGTAAACCGGCACTTTTTCGTCTTGGCGATGAAAGTTTATCTCCAGCATTAGAAGCGCAATTGATTGGATTAGCTGAAGGCGATAAGAAAACCTTTACGCTAGCCGGCGAGCATATTTTTGGTAAATATAACCCTGATCTTCTCCAGTATTTTATGCCCTCTGACTTTGCAGAATCGGGTGTGCCAGAAATTGGCACTATTATGCTATTTACAGCGATGAACGGCAATGAAATGCCGGGTATTGTGCAAGCAATCACAGAAGACTCTGTAACCGTCGATTTCAATCATCCTTTAGCTTCTCAAGAGGTTACTTTTGATATTGAAGTCGTTAATGTTGATGTGCAGGAGGATGCAACCGATGCAAATATTGCTGGCTAACCCACGAGGCTTTTGTGCGGGTGTTGACCGAGCTATCAGCATTGTTGACCGTGCTTTAGAAATTTATGGCGCTCCAATTTATGTTCGCCATGAAGTTGTACATAACCGTTATGTTGTCAATGATTTACGTGAACGTGGCGCTATCTTTATTGAAGAAATTTCCGAAGTACCAGATAACGCGATTTTAATTTTCTCTGCTCATGGTGTTTCTCAAGCTATTCGCCAAGAAGCACGTTCTCGTAATTTAACTATGCTTTATGATGCCACTTGTCCATTAGTTACTAAAGTACATATGGAAGTCGCTAGAGCAAGCCGTAAAGGCAAAGAAGCCATTTTAATAGGTCATGCGGGGCATCCTGAAGTGGAAGGCACTATGGGGCAATACAACAACCCTGAAGGGGCATGTATTTAGTTGAGTCACCCGACGATGTGTGGAAACTGAAAGTAAAAGATGAAGATAATCTTTGTTTTATGACACAAACCACGCTGTCAGTGGATGATACGTCTGAGGTTATTGATGCATTAAATGCACGATTTCCTAAAATTGTTGGTCCTCGTAAAGATGATATTTGTTATGCAACGACAAATCGTCAAGAGGCAGCAAGAGAGTTAGCGCAGAAAGCTGATGTAGTATTTGTCGTGGGTTCAAAAAACTCATCTAATTCAAATCGATTGGCTGAACTTGCGCAACGTGCAGGAAAACCCTCTTATTTAATTGATAGTTTTGAGGATATCAATGAAGCTTGGGTGGCTAACGTCAATATTGTTGGTGTTACTGCGGGAGCTTCCGCTCCGGATATTTTAGTGCAACAAGTATTAGAACAGCTTAAATCTTTTGGTGCTGATGAAGTAATTGAACTTTCAGGACGAGAAGAAAATATTGTTTTTGAAGTTCCTAAAGAACTGCGCCTTGACTATAAAGTTATCGAATAACCTTTTGCGTTCAATCATAAATTTTAAAAGCAGAGCCTATCCCTCTGCTTTTTTATTTTTCCTGCAATAATCCCACACAATAACAAAATGAATAAACATGCTGATTATTGGTTTTACTGATAATTAGTATACTTTTGTGTGTTTTTCTTATCACCAACGTTAAATGCTGGCGTCAGAGAGGCGACATCGCTAATCTGTAAATAACAAATAAGCTTTTTTAAGCGTTGCTTAGGAGAAACTAGATTATGTCTGTAAAAGAACTTCGTCTTGCGGTTGTCGGTGCAGGTGGACGTATGGGGCGTCAATTAATTCAGGCGATCTCTCAACAGCAAGGCACGGTATTAGGTGCTGCTTTTGAACGTACAAACTCGTCTTTAATTGGTGCTGATGCAGGGGAATTGGCGGGTATTGGTCATATTGGTGTTACTGTGACGGACAACTTATTAGAGCAAGCGGGTAATTTTGATGTATTAATTGATTTTACGCGCCCTGACGGAACACTTTTGCATCTCGACTTTTGTGCTAAACATCATAAAGGTATGATTATTGGTACAACAGGTTTTGATGACGAAGGTAAAAAAGCCATAAGCAATGCTGCAAAATCTATACCTATTGTCTTCGCAGCTAACTTTAGCGTTGGTGTTAACTTGGTGCTTAAATTACTTGAAAAAGCAGCTAAAGTGATGGGTTCTTACAGTGATATTGAAATTGTAGAAGCGCACCATCGTCACAAAGTAGATGCACCATCAGGTACCGCTTTAGCAATGGGGGAATCTATTGCTGATGCTCTTGGACGTGATTTAAAAACTTGCGCTGTTTATGAGCGCGTTGGCCATACTGGCGAACGTGATCCTCAAAGTATTGGCTTTGCGACTATTCGTGCTGGCGATATTGTTGGTGAGCATACCGCTATTTTTGCAGATATTGGTGAGCGAGTAGAGATAAGCCACAAGGCTTCTAGTCGCATGACATTTGCAAATGGTGCTGTAAAGGCTTCCATTTGGATAAGTGGTAAAAAGTCAGGTCTTTATAATATGAAAGATGTGTTGTCTTTAGAAGATTTATAATATTTTTATTTTTTAATTGATTGAAAACCCAGGGTTAAATATATAACTTTGGGTTTTTTATTGGTTTTTATTTAATTTTTATTAATTGATGTTATTTATTTATCTAATCCTATATTTATTCTCTCTTTTTATCGTGTTTTTCCTTTTTTTCTGATTTTCTCTAAAAATAATTACATTTTTAAATTATCTTGGTAAGCAAACGGTTAACTTTGTAAGAAATCTTGCTTTAATGATCACTTGGGTGGTTAAAATGCTAATGATTGATATTTTTTCAATTAAAAATGTGTTTTTTCTAGACATCGAGCAGTTCGATCTTTAGAATGCGCCCAATTTGCCAAAAATTTGCCCTATTTTATCTTTTTGGCATTGATTTAGTGCGTTAAATCTGAATTAATATGCATGAAATGTGATTTATTATTCTCAGGAGGGCGTTTTGAACAAATCAGCTATACTGGTTCTCGAAGATGGAACCAAATTCCACGGCAAGTCGATAGGCGCACAAGGCGCCGCTATTGGTGAAGTCGTTTTTAATACTTCAATGACCGGTTATCAAGAAATACTAACCGACCCTTCCTACTCTCAACAAATTGTCACTCTCACTTATCCCCACATCGGCAATACTGGCGTTAACCATTCAGATGAAGAATCAGATGCTATTCATGCTCAAGGATTAATTATTCGCGATTTGCCATTGGTGATGAGTAATTATCGTGCTCAAGAGAGCCTATCTGATTATCTAAAACGCCATAATATCGTCGCAATAGCTGATATAGATACCCGTAAACTCACGCGTTTATTACGAGAAAAAGGCGCGCAAAGCGGTTGTATTATTGCGGGTGATAAACTTGATGATGAACTTGCACTAGAAAAAGCAGTAGCGTTTCCCGGTTTAAAAGGCATGGACTTGGCAAAAACGGTAACGGTGAAACAGCTTTACCAATGGACACAAGGGAGCTGGAGATTAGAAAATGAACACCCTAACGCTAAGCTAGCGGATGAATTACCGTTGCATATTGTGGCTTATGATTTTGGTGTGAAGCGTAATATTTTACGTATGCTGGTGGATAGAGGATGTCGCGTTACAGTCGTACCGGCGCAAACTCCGGCACAAGAGGTGCTTGCGCTTTCACCTGATGGTATTTTTCTTTCTAATGGTCCAGGTGATCCACAGCCTTGTGACTATGCCATCAGTGCGATTAAAACCTTTTTAACGACGGATATTCCGGTTTTCGGTATTTGCTTAGGTCACCAATTATTAGCCCTCGCCAGTGGCGCAAAAACCATAAAAATGAAATTCGGTCACCACGGTGGCAATCATCCTGTAAAAGATTTAGATAACAATACCGTTATGATCA
Organism: Proteus hauseri; assembly: GCF_004116975.1. Lineage (NCBI taxonomy): Bacteria > Pseudomonadati > Pseudomonadota > Gammaproteobacteria > Enterobacterales > Morganellaceae > Proteus > Proteus hauseri. Next base: position 2,213,259 of record NZ_CP026364.1, read on the forward strand.
CTGCGCAAAATCACGGTTTTGCAGTTGATGAATCGACACTTCCCACTAATTTACGAGTCACTCATAAATCACTCTTTGATGGTTCTTTACAAGGAATTCATCGCACCGATAAACCGGCCTTTAGTTTTCAAGGGCATCCGGAAGCAAGCCCTGGCCCTCATGATGCGGCGCCTCTTTTTGACCACTTTATCGAGCTCATCACACACTATCGTAAAAACCTGCAATCAGTGACAACCAAATAAATCAGGAGCGAAAGAAAATGGCGAAAAGAACAGATATCAAAACAATCCTGATTTTAGGTGCCGGCCCAATAGTTATTGGTCAAGCGTGCGAGTTCGACTACTCAGGAGCTCAAGCTTGTAAAGCATTACGTGAAGAGGGTTATCGAGTGGTGCTGGTTAATTCTAATCCAGCAACTATTATGACTGATCCTGAAATGGCGGATGCCACCTACATCGAGCCTATTCATTGGCAAGTCGTCAGAAAAATTATTGAAAAAGAGCGCCCTGATGCGATTTTGCCAACAATGGGGGGGCAAACGGCATTAAATTGCGCATTAGAATTAGAACGTCAAGGTGTTTTAGCCGAATTTGGTGTGACCATGATTGGCGCTACGGCAGATGCTATCGATAAAGCAGAAGATAGACAACGCTTTGATAAAGCAATGAAAAAAATCGGCTTAGGCACAGCTCGCTCAGGTATTGCTCATAATCTAGAAGAAGCTTTTGCCGTCGCTGAAGATGTCGGATTCCCTTGCATCATTCGTCCTTCATTTACTATGGGCGGCACGGGTGGCGGTATCGCTTATAACCGTGAAGAATTTGAAGAAATTTGTACTCGTGGATTAGATTTATCACCGACTAACGAGTTATTGATTGATGAATCACTTATTGGTTGGAAAGAGTATGAAATGGAGGTGGTGCGCGATAAAAACGACAACTGCATTATTGTCTGCTCTATCGAAAACTTTGATGCGATGGGTATTCATACTGGAGATTCGATTACGGTTGCACCAGCTCAAACGTTAACGGATAAAGAGTACCAAATTATGCGTAATGCCTCGATGGCAGTTTTACGCGAAATTGGTGTTGAAACAGGTGGTTCTAACGTTCAGTTTGCTGTTGATCCAAAAACAGGACGCTTAATTGTTATTGAGATGAATCCACGTGTTTCACGTTCATCAGCGTTAGCGTCAAAAGCGACAGGATTTCCTATCGCTAAAATAGCGGCAAAACTGGCTGTGGGTTATACCCTTGATGAGCTAATGAATGATATCACTGGCGGTAGAACGCCAGCCTCTTTTGAGCCTTCTATCGATTACGTGGTAACAAAAATTCCGCGTTTTAATTTTGAAAAATTCGCAGGTACTAACGACAGATTAACCACACAAATGAAATCTGTTGGTGAGGTCATGGCTATTGGCCGAACTCAGCAAGAATCAATGCAAAAAGCGTTACGAGGCCTTGAAGTTGGCGCAACAGGTTTTGATCCTAAAGTGAGTTTAGATGATCCTGAAGCGTTAACTAAAATTCGCCGAGAGTTAAAAGAAGCGGGCTCTGACCGAATTTGGTATATCGCAGATGCTTTTCGTGCCGGTTTATCGGTTGATGGCGTGTTTAACCTTACTAATATTGACCGCTGGTTTTTAGTACAAATTGAAGAAATCGTTCGCCTTGAAGAAAAAGTTGCTGAAGTGGGAATAAATGGCTTAACGGCCGACTTTTTACGTCAATTAAAACGTAAAGGTTTTGCTGATGCACGTTTAGCTCAAGTTTTAGGTGTTAAAGAACAGGTTATTCGCGAGTTACGTCATCAATATCAATTACATCCTGTTTATAAACGGGTGGATACCTGTGCGGCTGAATTTGCGACGGATACCGCATATATGTATTCAACGTATGAAGATGAATGCGAATCAAATCCGCATCAAGATAAGCCTAAAGTTATGGTATTAGGTGGCGGGCCAAATCGGATAGGACAAGGTATTGAGTTCGATTATTGTTGTGTACATGCGGCATTAGCGCTGCGTGAAGATGGCTACGAAACCATTATGGTGAACTGTAACCCTGAAACGGTATCAACCGATTACGACACTTCAGACAGACTCTATTTTGAACCCGTAACGCTTGAAGATGTGCTGGAAATTGTCCGCATAGAAAAGCCAAAAGGGGTGATAGTTCAATATGGTGGACAAACTCCTCTGAAATTAGCCAGAGCACTAGAAGCTGAAGGCGTGCCTGTTATTGGTACAAGTCCTGATGCTATAGACAAAGCCGAAGACCGTGAACGTTTCCAAAAAGCTGTCGATAAATTAGGCTTAAAACAGCCAGAAAATGCAACAGTGACTGCGCTAGAACAAGCAGTAGAAAAAGCGCAGGTAATTGGTTATCCGCTGGTGGTGCGTCCTTCTTATGTACTTGGTGGACGCGCAATGGAGATTGTTTACGATGAAGTCGATTTACGTCGCTATTTCCAAACCGCAGTGAGTGTGTCAAACGATGCGCCAGTGTTGTTAGATCGCTTTCTTGATGATGCGATAGAAGTTGATGTCGATGCCATTTGTGATGGTGAGCAAGTTGTTATCGGTGGCATTATGGAGCATATCGAGCAAGCAGGCGTTCACTCTGGTGACTCTGCGTGCTCATTGCCTGCTTATACCCTAAGCAAAGAAATTCAAGATGTGATGCGTAAACAAGTCCGTGAGCTTGCTTTTGAATTAGGTGTAAAAGGGTTGATGAACGTACAGTTTGCAGTAAAAGGCAACGATGTTTATCTTATCGAGGTCAATCCCAGAGCTGCACGTACAGTACCTTTCGTTTCAAAAGCCACGGGAGTCCCTCTCGCTAAAGTTGCAGCACGGGTAATGATAGGGCAAACCCTTGCACAGCAAGGTGTAACTAAAGAAGTGATCCCGCCTTATTATTCTGTAAAAGAAGTGGTTTTACCGTTTAATAAGTTCTCGGGAGTCGATCCAATTTTAGGGCCAGAGATGCGCTCTACCGGTGAAGTGATGGGCGTTGGTGCAACTTTTGCTCAGGCTTTTGCTAAAGCCATGTTAGGCAGTAGCTCTACGATGAAGAAAAAAGGCAGAGCTCTGCTCTCAGTACGTGAAGGTGATAAAAAGCGAGTTGTCGATTTAGCGACCAAACTTCTAAAATATGGTTTTGAGCTAGATGCGACACATGGCACCGCTGTTGTATTAGGTGAAGCGGGTATAAATCCACGCCTAGTCAACAAAGTCCATGAAGGGCGACCGCATATTGAAGATAGAATCAAAAATGGTGAGTATGATTATATTGTCAATACCACTTCAGGTCGCCAAGCGATTGAGGATTCTAAAATTATTCGTCGTAGTGCATTAAGATATAAAGTCCATTATGACACCACATTAAATGGCGGATTTGCCACGACGCTATCTTTAAGTGCTGATCCTACTGCTGATGTGATTTCAGTCCAAGAAATGCACAAAAAGATAAATAAAATTTAATTTTAACCCTTGTCACTATATTAATCCTGAATACGGAAAGATTCGTATTCAGGATTTTTTGTCTTCTTTTTTTACAGAAGACGTCTCTAAAAATAGAGCATGTTAATTTCTTTGTTTGACGGATTGATTTTCGTCTTTTTTTGAGCCTAAGCCAAGAAGAAACTGTTTTTAAATATCTTATAATATGTTGTTTTAACTTGTTATATTTTTTATTTTCTATTGAGGCAATCTAGGGGGTAAGGGGAGTTCTGTTACTATAGTGCTGGGCGATTGGATCATTTTGGTTCAAGCATTTTGCAAGAGCCAGAAAGAGAAAAGCCCTGAATTCTATTTTCATAACACTATGAGTATTCTGGCTCATTTATTAGCGCCAGTAATTGATACCATATGCATTGAAAAATAGCAGATTATCTACAGCCATTAGATTGTACTCGGGTTGTTATTACTCATAATCCTGAACTTGCTAAATGTGCTGATTATGTTGTTGTTTTAGATAATGGAAAGGTGATTGAACAAGGAACACCAACAGAATTATTGTCATCATCAATATGGTTTTCTCGATTTTGTAGCGAAAATGATTACTAAGTCGATATGGCCTATATTTTTTCGTATTTATCACTTATGCGGAATATAAACGTTTTCATTTATTTTAAATAAATATTAAAAAATTGTTCAAGCAATAATTTATTAAATAGTCATGTACTATTATATTAAACCTCACTTAATATTAAATATTAAGTGAGGTTTTACTTAGTTAATAATAGACTCTATTTTGTTATATTGCTATCCCCACTCCAGCTAAACCCCTGTTTAATTTGGCTTTTATTTCCATTTACAGTCAGCTCTATAATTAAGTTCCCTGTACCGCTATCAGTATTTCGGCATTCTCTATCAATAGCATAACTAGATGAAGGATAATAAAAAGTAATTTTTTCACTTAAGTTTTTATGGAAAGTATAACTATCTGGGTAGTCCACACTCTTAATTATTGTGCCAACAAATGCATCACTACCTCCAAGAGTAACATCCCTAATTTTTGCATTTAATGTTATTGGATAGAGTAGCTCTTTATCTTGTCGATGAAGAGAAACTTCAACCTTTATAAATAAATGTGTTGGTTTTGTTTCACTAGGATATTGGCAATGGTCTGTTGTACTTGAGCCATTTAAAGTATGGATGAATATTGAATTTTTATTAATATTCATCAGGCTTGTTGCATCTTGAGCATCTATTCCTGATATATTAATGTTATAGGATTTTTTGTAAGATTTATTATTTGAATCAAAGACTTCAACCTCTAATATTAATGTGTTGATATTGTCTAAATATTTTTCAGGTATAGAATCAAATATCACAGGATCTTTTAAGTTAAATTTAGGTGGGTATCCTAATCTGCTTATTCTACTTATTTCTATATTATTTTTATCTCGTAAGATAAAATCAATGGCATGTGGATCTTCTCCAACTGGACTCCATTTTACGGTAAAACTGTTATCAGTTTTATATAAAGGATGCCAATTTATATTAGCCGTATTAGTTTCACTGTTTTTAGCATCCATTGAAATAAATTCAATGTTATCAATATTAATCTTTGGTGTTTTAGCTACATTGACGCTATAGCTATTATTATAATCTTGATAGTAATTATTATTTAGTACCTCAAGAATAAGTTCAGTGCTACCTACACTTAGATAAGTAATCATTCCATCAGGTGTAATTTTAACAACATTTGGATCATCACTATGCCACATTGCTTGTGCTTTGCTTGGAATAGGATTTATTGTCTTTTGAGCTGCTATAGGACCATTATTAATATAATCATCTGATAAAGATACCGTCTTATCTTTAAAGGTATAATTAAGTATCCCTTTTTCTTGATGATAATTTACGATTATTGCTGACGATTTAAATTGATCAGTTGCTTCAGAAATTATATTAATTTTCGCATCACCTGGTTTAATTGCAGTGATTTCCCCTTTGTTATTAATAGATAATATTTTGTCATCTGAGCTTGTAAACTGTAATGGTGGCTTGCTGTTAGTCGCATCTGGGTTATTATAATTAGCACTAACAATTTGTGTAATACCATCATCCCATGTTGAATTTATTTGAGTATTTTTAGCAGATAATCCTATATCTGCTTTTTCAATAAGTAATGGATAACTACTTTCAGCAGGAAGATAGTGATCATCACCTGCGGTCTGTAATGTGATGGATACTGTTCCCGCTTTTTTCATCAAAATTGTTCCATTGCGGCTATCAATAGAAGCAATGCTCGGATCGGAACTTGACCACATTTTATCAATATTATTTGGCAGCCCTGTAAAACTTAGCGCATTTATTGGCGATGACGCATAAATTTCTTGCTGAATTTTTTTATCAAAAATAATTTCAGGTTTAGGAATGGTGACTTTAACTATAATAGGTTGAGCAATCGCGGTTCCTTCGGCTTCTGCGGTTAATGTAATATCTGTTTTAACATTAGAAGTTAGTTTGGTTTGATATTGGCCATTTCCTAATGGTTTTAATGGATTATCACTAAAATGCGCAGTACCCGTTGTGGCTTTTAAGCTAACCGTTTTGCCATCAATCGTGTTGTCATATTTATCAACTAATTGGACCGTTAATACGGCTTCGTCTTTATTATCGCCCCCAATATTCTGGCGGTTTGTTCTCAGAGTTGACTTATTAGCATCAATATCAGCAGGTAATACAGTTACATCAGAAATAGCTTGGTGATTATTTAAATCAAGGAATGCACTGACTTTTAATATACCTGCAACTTTGCTGGTAATATTGGTTCTTGCTATACCTTTAGCATCTGTATAAGTGCTGAAATCGTAGTCATCAGCTAAGCCTAATAATTTCCATGACACAATAACATTTGGCAAAATATTGTCATTAGCGTCAATAATAGTTGCTTGATAATTAACGCCTTTATCGCCTGCAATTATACTTGTGCGATCTACATCTGTTGATTTTATTTTCCATGTCGTTGGGTCAGCATTGAGTTGTAAGGTTTTTTGTTTTTTAAAGTCAATACCGTTGATATTGACACTTAAATTAGCTGTACCTGATTTAGTTCCTGTCGCTTCAATATCATAATGACCTGGTGACACTTGTTTTGCCGCACCAAAAACAATGGTCGGATTATTTGAAATACCTTTTACTTGCTGGTTAGGTAGAATATTTCCGCCTTTATCTTTAATAATTAAACTTAATAGCGTTTTATCTTTTCCGTTGGCAATAATAGTCGCGGGTAATAAAGTGATTTCCGAACTGTTTTCATCCACATTATCAGCAACAAAACTCACATCAGGAGCAGCAAAAGTGCCTGTATTTAATACCGCATTTACTTTTGATAACCCTGCTGGATTACGCGTTAATTTAACTTGAGCAATCCCCTGATTATCCGTAAGCGTTAAAGGTTGCGCTAATAAACTGTCTTTGTCTGTTGTCCATGTAACAGCAACACCACTATTTAATGGATTATTGTTGTTATCAACAAGGTAAGCTTTATAAATAATGGTATCGCCAGCATGTGGTTTTGTATCGCTTATATTAAACTTACTGACTTTTGCACTTTGAGCATCGGGTAATACGGTTAACGGTGCTGTTTGCTTAATTAACGTTGAATCTACATTTGCATTTAATATTGTATTGCCTGCTTTTAATGCACTAATTTGTGCTTGATAAACACCTTTTTCTTTTTCAGTAAATGAGCTGGTCGTAAAAGTTAAATCAGTCGTGTGATTTATGGTGATTTTATTTGCCAACCCCGTTAATAAATTACTGTTTTTATCTTCCAGTTTTACGGTAATAAGTGCTTTATCTGTTCCTGAGATAATTGTATTTGGCGAGACAAATAATTGTGATTTATCCGCAGAGATTACATCAGCATTAAAAGTAATTGTATGGTCAGCATCAAGAGATTGCTGGCTATCTAACATAGCAGTTACTTGTGCTGAGCCTGTTTGTGTACTGCTTAGGGTAATTGTTGCAATACCATTTTTATCGGTTTTACTGATTGGGGAATAGAGTTTACCTAATGAAGTTAACCAACCTACGGCAATGCCTTCCATGCTTGGATTGCCTTGTTTATCGACAATTTTAGCGCGGATCGTTACTTTATCTGTGCCGTTCGCTGTAACATCGAAAGGGGCTACAACATTAACTGCTTGAATTGTGGCATTTTGTTTATCGGCAATAAAACCAAGTGGTTGACTTAAGGTAAATGTATTCTTTGCATTAGTATATTTAGCGTTAATAATGCTAATACCTTCTTTCTTACCACTTATGGTTACTTGATAAATACCATCAGTTGTTTCTTTTATTACACCAAATTGAATGGTGCTATTGTCGCCAGTAAGTGAAATAAATTTTTGTTGTTTAGAGATAAGGTTACCAAACTTATCTTTTAAAATAAGGGTTCCTGTCGCAAGTGATTGTCCATTGGCGATAATAGATTGTGGATCAAGAGTGAATATACTATGAGAAGGATCTGCTGTACCTGAAATAAAATAAACATCTTCAGCCGCAGTTTGTTTATTCGCTAAAGTTGCCGTAATAGTTGTTAGAAGTGCTTGAGTTCCTTTAATTGTTATTTTCACATCGCCATTATTATCTGTTTTAACCACATTTTCGCTAAGGTTATTATGATTTGAACGCCAGAAAACAGCATGTTTAATTAAAGGATTATTTTGTTTATCAGAAACATGAGCAAGTAAGGTAATACTGTCGTTATTATCTGCAATTGCCTGTATTTTATTATTAACCGTGGTTAATGTTATTTTTGCACTGTTAGGATTAGCAATTGCATTTAGTGTAATCTGTGTTTTTTCGTTATTGGTTAATTTGACAATAATATCAAAATCGCCTGCAACTTTGGTGCTAACTTGATTAGAGGTTTGCCCTTGATTATCAGTAGTTGTTTTTTGTTTATTAAGCGTAGTGGCAGAATTAGATTGCCATTCAACAATAACATTTGGTAATTTATTACCAAATTTATCTTTTACTGTTGCTGTTAATATCGCATGCTCCTGATCATCTGCAATTAATTGTGTTTTATCGGAAGATAATGTAATTAAACCTTGCTGATTATCTGCAATAAAAGTAATAGGGGCTGTGGATAATGAGTGATTATTTGTTGTTGCAGTGACAACAACATCTAAAGCTTGAGTACTGGTTAATGTGGTTTTTGTAATACCATTTATATCTGTCGATGAAGTGTTTTGAATATTAACGACATTTTTATCTCTATCTGTTGACCATAAAATTAATGCATTAGGTAATGGGTTATTAAAATTATCAGTCACTTTTGCTGTAAATGTGACTTTTGTTTTTCCATCGGCGATATAAGGTGGTGCTGATGGTGTAATAGAAACGATTTGCCCATTAGAAAGATTACCAATAAATGTGGTTGTTGCTTCCGTTACTTCATGGCTATGGGTTACTTCTGCTTTTAGTAAAACATCACCCGCGAATTGGCTGACCATTGTGGTGCTGGCTTTCCCATCTTTATCGGTAGTAACGAATTTATCTTTAACTTGAGCTTGATTATTAGCGCGTAAAATAACCTTAATATTAGGAGCAGGATTGTTATTTTTATCAATGACGGCTAATGATATCTCTTTTTCTGTTACATTATCAGCCGGTGAAATTTCAGGCTTAATTGTTAATAAAGAACGAGGGATGTAAGCCGTTTTTTTATCGGCAACAAAGTTGACTGAAATAGGGTAGTCAATATCTGCGACACTGACTTTAATATTTGTTATGCCCGCAGTGGTATTAGTAATAGGAATTTCAGATTCACCATAAAATCCACTGTAACCAATAGGAATAATTTTTGCACCATTGTCAGCGGTGAAACGAATAGGGTAATTAATAACGGGATTGTTATTAATATCAGTAACAATGACTTTTATTTTATTTTCACTTGTACCGTCTGCCGGTGAATTATCTTTAATAACAGTAAGGTTACCTTTTCCTATATGAATTGTTTTTTTATCAGCATGAAAACTAATTTCTGCTGATTTAAAAATACTCTCTCTAAAATAAGGTGTTAAAATTAATTTTTCAGGTGAACTACCTGCCGTTACTGTAATTTGATACTTACCTGTGTCTATACGGCTAAACTTAGAAATAGTACTTCCGCTCAGAGAGTTGTCAGTCTGTTTTTTTAATGATAATTCATTGATATTGATATCAACAGGCAGATTATCATTATCAAATATGGAAAGTTCTAATTGTTGTTGTGTATGACCATCTGCTGGTAATTGGCTAAAATCAGGTTCAAATTTGCTATTTTGTGTATTTATCGCAGACTGAACGACCGTTACTTTACTTTGTACGGGATCAGAGCGATTACCTTTTTCATCTATCGCAACAGCACTAATGGTATAACTATTTTTGCTATTCGAGCCAGAGATATGATTAGGAAGGATAACGGAGTAATTAAAATTATTATTATTTTTAATTTTTCCACCATTCGTGATTAATTGACTGGCTGACCATTCAATGTGTTTCACTGGATATTTAGAACGAACTTGAACGGCTAAGTCTTTTTCTTCTTTAGCGTATCCGGCAATAGAAGGGGCAACAGAAAGGAAGACTAAGGTTTTCTTTTTATATTCAAGTACGATGTCATTATTTCTATCAACAAAATCATAACGGCTACCAGACATTAGCCGCATAGCACGTACATTATCTGAATTAAGTTGCGAAGAGAGCGATTCACCTAGGCGATATTGTACATTAACATCAAACTTATTATCTGATTGCTCATGTAATCCAAAACGGCGCTCTGCACCAAAGGTAATTAAAGGTACTGGAGTGTAAGTTAATCCCGCTGTATATGCGTGAGGGTTTTCTTGGCGATTATCTTTGCCAAATAAACCAACTTCCTTACCATAATATTGCTCGAAAATTAATTTTGCACCTAATTGAGGATAAGAAGGTAAATAACCTTCAGTGCGTATATCCCAACCATTGGCGGGTCTTTCGTTATAATCCATTACATCATCAGAAGTACGCCAATTAGATATTCGGTGATAATGATTTGCACTGAGTTTAAAATAATTTCGCCATACTTCAGCGCCAATACCAAATCGACTGTGGTAACGACTTAAATCGTAATCATAAAAGGCATTAATACCAAGCATAAAGCGTTCAGTAAAATGGCGATAACCGATGCCTTGGTTGATTTGGCTACGAGAATCTTTACGATGATAGCTTGTTTGAGAAAAAACTAAGTTTTTTTCTTGATCATACAAAGGAATTAAAAGATCAGCAGAGCTACTCTCTAATGTGAAGTTTTTATCAGTAGAAAGTGATACACGAGCATGACCAAATTGATTTAACCATTGTTCTATTTTTTCGTTGGCTTTGTTAGTCACTTGACTTATTGCATACTGGCTTGCATTAGTTTCTTTATTTAATAAAGCTGAGTTATTAACAATTAATTGTGCTAACTCTTTACCATCAGAAGATATTTCAGGTAAATCTTGACTGATATTATTTAACCATTTTCCTTTTCGTGGCTCATTATTAGGAATATTAAGTGTAATACCGGTTTTAATTTTTAATTTCCCTACCAAAGAGACATAATCAGGATTGGTGGCAATTAATTTTGAGAGTTTTATATTGAAGTTTTTAGCAATTGATTCAGGTGTATCGCCATCTTTTACTTGATAAAGGTTTCGCAGTAATGGTTTGTTAATAAACTGATTTTCATTAATATTTTCGCTAGCGAAAACATTGGCAGGAATGCTTGCTGCGATGGGGAAAATAAATTGAATAAAGATATTTGCCCATGCAACTTTTTTAGCTATAGACGATAGCTGCGGTGTTAGCCCATATTTCGATATTGTCATTTTAGAAACTCATCGTAATAAATAATGATGAGATTCTCTTACTTATAGATGTTTTCGATATCAGAAACTAAACTTGAATTCATTAATTTTTAAATATCTAAAAAATCAAGATCAAAAATATAAAAATAAAATAAAAAGATAGTTAGAAAAATAAACAAATAGTGTTATAAGATTTTTTTGATAAAAAAGCCAATGTAAATATTTACATTGGCTTTTGGTATTCAATAACTACAACTACATATCAATAAAGTAATCAGGGTCTGGACCTAAACGCTTTTTCTGGTCTAATGTTGTTATTGCTGTAACTTCTTCTCTTTCAAGTTTGAAGTCAAAAATATGAAAATTTTCCTCAATTCTTGATGGAGTCACAGATTTTGGAATAACCACTAATCCACTATCTATATGCCAACGCAACACTATCTGTGCCGGTGATTTGTTGTATTTTTCAGCTAGTTTTTGAATGATCGGACTATCAAATACACCTTCACCACCTTGAGCGAGCGGACTCCACGATTCAGTTACAATCTTATGAGTCGTATTCCAAGCGCGTAGCGGGGCTTGTTGCATTAATGGGTGGATTTCGATTTGGTTAATAACAGGCGTAACACCAGTTTCAGTAATAAGACGTTCAAGGTGTTCTGGTTGGAAGTTACAAACACCAATGCTTTTAACCAGCCCTTCTTTTTGTAAGATGATCATTTGTTTCCATGCTTCAACATAGAGATCACGCGAAGGTGCTGGCCAATGCATTAAATAAAGGTCGATATAATCCAGTTGCAAACGCTGGAGGCTTTCTAATACAGCGCCACGAGCATGACTTTGATCGTTATTCCACAGTTTTGTGGTGATATAAAGCTCATCACGAGGAACAGTTGTTTGTTTTAGCGCTTTTCCCACACCTTCTTCATTGTGATAAATCGCTGCTGTATCAAATAAACGATAACCTGTATCTAATGCATGGTGAATCGCTTTAATGACCTGATTATTATCTGCTTTCCAAACACCTAACCCAAGTTGTGGTATGGTTTTTCCATCAGATAGTTGAATCAATTTAGGTTTATCCATTAATGCCTCCAGTCCCATTAAAGTACTTAGATCGCCGCTGTATAGATCCGTTGGCTAACTTCAAGGGTGATATCTTGATGTTCACCTAGTGCGGTTTGACCATGTTCTTGCAGTTTTCGCACTAAGGCTGGGATATCCGCTTCGCCGATTTTAAAATCAGACAGTCGAGTTCTAAGTCCCATAATTTCAAAAAATTTTCGAGTTTCGTTAATTGCAGTTTCAATTTTAAAAGCGTCAGAACCTTGGTGAATTCCCCAGACTTTCTGTGCATATTGGATAAGCTTTTGGTATTTCTCCTGGCGTTTTTCATTGAGTAGGGCAGGTAAAACAATGGCGAGAGTCTGGGCATGATCAAGACCATGTAAAGCGGTAAGTTCATGTCCCAATGCATGGGTCGCCCAATCTTGAGGGACACCTACACCAAGGATGCCATTAAGCGCTTGTGATGCTGTCCACATTATATTAGCACGAATATCATAGTCTGTTGGTGATACCAACGCTTTAGGGCCTTCTTCAATTAAAATACGTAAAAGACCTTCTGCATATTCATCTTGTACACGAGCATTCACTGGATAAGTGAGATATTGCTCTAATATATGAATAAAAGCATCAACAACACCATTAGCTGTTTGCCTTGGTGGTAATGAAAACGTGGTTGTAGGATCTAAAATTGCGCAATGAGGATAAACATAAGGGCTAGCAAAGCTCTGTTTATCCATTGTCTGTTTTTTACTAATAACAGAGAAGCTATTGGTTTCTGAACCTGTGGCCGGAAGTGTTAGCACACAACTTAATGGCAGGGCTTTTTGCACCACGTTCCCGCGGCTAGTGACAATTTCCCAAGGCTCGCCTTGATAAGGTACTGCCGCGGCAATAAATTTAGTGCCATCAACAACAGAACCACCACCAACGGCTAATAAGTGTGTAATGCCATAATAGCGAGCATATGAGACTGCTTTCATTAAGGTCTCATATGAGGGATTTGGCTCAATACCGCCAAACTCATGAATTTGATAACCAGGTAGCGCTGTATAAACTTGGTCTAGTACGCCATTTCGTTTAATACTACCTCCACCATAAGTGAGTAAAATTCTTTCACTTTTTGCAATTTCAGTACGAAGTTTGTCTATTTGTCCTCGACCAAAATGAATACGTGTTGGTGAGTAATAAGTAAAGTTTTGCATTATAGTTTTCACCTTGTTTTTTTGGTGTGTGATATGACAATAAATAAGTAAAAAATTTTTCTCTGTATATAGACGGATAATAGTGACAAAACTATAACTATAAGATTGTGAAAATGAGAGTATTGGTGTTTTCTCTCAATGATAAACACAATACTAATTATAAGTTACTTTTAATTTATCGGAGATATATGACAAATCATTATTTAAAATTAAACCAAGCTCACTGGGATAATCAAGCTGCGATGGAAAATCAGTGGTCTAAACCTGTCAGCGATGAAGAAATTATGGCTGCTAAAAAAGGGAATTAGAAAGTACATCTCACACCTACCCCGGTAAAAGCATCGTGGTTAACCGATATTGAAGGTAAAAAAATACTTTGTTTAGCCTCTGCTGGTGGGCAACAAGGGCCTATTTTAGCTGCTGCAGGTGCACAAGTGACAGTTTTTGATTTATCAGAAGGGCAATTAAGTAAAGACAGACAATTAGCAGAAAAATATCAATTAAATTTGGTTACTGCACAAGGTGATATGGCAAATTTAAGCGATTTTGCTGATGAAAGCTTTGATATTGTGTTTCATCCCATTTCTAATTTGTATGTGCCTGATGTAAATCCTGTTTGGCAAGAGTGTTACCGTGTATTGAAAAAAGGTGGTGTGTTGATGGCCAGCTTTTATAATCCTATTGTATTTGTCGATGATAGGGATCCTGAATTGCGAGCTCAAGGATTAATGCGACTTGCTTATCGCTTGCCTTATAGTGATCAAAATTCATTACCATCAGATATTCTGCAAGAAAAAGTAGCAAGAGGTGACTGTCTGGTATTTGGTCACTCTTTAACTGATTTAATCGGTGGGCAATTAACCGCTGGTTTCTTATTACAAGAGTTTGTTGAAGACTTTGCTCCTCATGTGCGTTTTTTAGTTGATAGTTATATTCCGACATTCTTGGCTTCAAAGGCAATTAAGCTTTAAGGTGAGAGTATGATAGTTATTAATATAAACGGATTTTTGATTAGATATTAATTTGATAGGAGAAAAACTGATGAAAAACTGAACTTTTGATGATGAATTAAATAAAAATACGCCATTATGACTGACTAACATAATGGCGTATTTTTTATTTGTTTGCGCTACTACGACGATGCTTAATATACATTGCAATAGAGCCAATTAGCCCCGCAGTAAGTAATACGACAGGTATTATCATTAGAATATTCATGACCAATTGTTCATGTTTTTGAACAAAAGGGATCTGATTTAAGATATAGCCTAACGAAACAATGATACCTACCCATAAAAATCCACTTATCCAATTAAATAAGTGAAAACGTCGCTGTTCTAGCTCTGATAAACCAGCGAGTGTTGGTAATAAAGTTCGCACAAAGGCAATAAAACGACCAATTAATAGCGCGTATAAACCTTGGCGATGAAATAGCTCGTTGGCTCGCTGGTGATATTGATCTGGTAGCTGTGACATCCAACGTTTAACGATCTTTGTATCACTTAGCCAACGCCCTTGTAAAAAGCCAAGCCAACTTCCGACGCTTGCGGCGGTGCCTAATATGGCTATGGTTGGAATAAAATGTAAAACATCTTTGGCTATTAACGCACCACAAAGAACAAGCAGTGTATCTCCTGGTAAAAAAGCGGCGGGTAAAATACCGTTTTCCAGCATAATAATAATAAAAAGTACAACATAGATAACCCACATTATATTTGGATCAGCAAGCACCATATAATCATGTTGCAATAGTGCGTGGATTATCTCTTTTAATGTATCCATTCGCGAACTCGCATAAAAAAGGACTTTATAGCAACTATTCTAACGCAAAAAAAAAATGATCGTTTGATTTAATCCCTGTGAAACCACAGGGATAGCTTTTTTTTAATAAAAAATTCATTATTTAATCAGAAATACGTATAAATGCTTGCGCTAAATCCTCAATTAAATCATCGACATTTTCTAATCCAATATGCACCCGGAAAAGAGTGCCATTAAATTCAGGTTGTGAGTGATATTGGCGCATCGCTTTAATATCATTTGGATGGTAGCCTAAAATTAACGATTCAAATCCACCCCAGGAAAATGCCATTTTAAATAATGATAAATTATCTAAGAAGAGGGCAAAATCATCCGTATTTAAGATTTTCTTTAAACTAAAAGAAAATAGCCCATTGCTGCCAGTGAAATCCCGTAGAAAGTATTCATGGCCAGCGCAAGATGAAAGTGCAGGATGATAGACATTATCGACTAATGGATGTTGTTTTAACCAGCGAGCAACTTCTAAACCACTTTGTTCATGTTGCTTCATTCTTACGGATAAGGTTCTTAAGCCACGAGCTGCAATATAAGCGGTATCAGGGTCACAACATTGACCAAGTAAATAGGCATTTTCGCGTAATTGAGCCCAGCAACGTTCGTTTGCTACTGCAAATCCCAGCATTCCGTCAGAGTGACCAATAATATATTTGGTTGCTGATTGTATGGAAATATCAACGTCAAAAGTGATGGGTTTGAGTAATAAACCAGCCGCCCATGTATTATCGAACATGATAATAATATCGGGATTATATTGTCTAACAGCAGTTACTATGGATTGTAAATCTTGTATTTCCATTGTGATAGAGCCGGGCGATTCAAGAAATACAATTTTAGTTTCAGGGCGTAGTAATTGGCTGATCTCTTTACCTATCAAGGGATCAAAATAGGTGGTAGTGACTGATAGCTTACCTAAGATCTGATCACAGAAATTTTGTGTTGGATCATAAGCTGAACCTGTCATCAGAATGTGATCCCCTGGTTTAATAAAAGCGAGTATAGATTGTGTTATCGCAGCAGCACCAGAAGGAAAGAGCGCACAACCTGCGCCTTGTTCTAGCTCAGTTAAGGCTTCTTGTAATGCAAAATGAGTCGTAGTACCTCTGCGGCCGTAAAAAAGTGTGCCTTCAGCACGTTTTTTGGTTGCTTCACGCTTTTGCGCAACAGAATCAAAAATTACCGATGAAGTTCGTTGTATAATCGGATTTACGGCGGATTGTGAATATTTTTTAGCTCGTCCAGAAAGAATAAGTGAGGTTTCTGATTTTTTTAGCGTCATCCTTAATACCTTCTTTTAATTTGATGATGTGTTTGTCTCACGTTAATGCATTTTTTGTACAAGTACAAAAGGGAATCAAGGCAATTGATAAAATTTCATGTTACGTAAAATGACGATAGATTGTCTTAAAAATAAACAAATGAGAAAAAATAGCCAAATAGTAATGATAATTACTATCAAAATGCTTCATGTTTGATATCATTTGAGCGTTTTCTCTTTCCTGATGGCAAACAGGCTCATGGCAAGCGAACGATTTTGGGTAAGTAATGAAGCATTTTTCTTCATTACTGAATATATAAATAGATAAAAAAGAGAGTAAAAGGCCAACTGATGCGTAATTTGACAGCTTCTATTCTATTGGCAATCGGTCTGACAGGCTCTGCTTTTGCGGATACAACACCTGCCACACCAACTGAACAGCCAACAACTGCTGCTGTTTCTTCAACAGCTTCTACACAGGGAACAGCTACAACTAATACTGTAGCAACTACAACAGAAAATACGGCTAATACTGCGACAACAGGTAGTGAAATAAAAGCAACTGGGTCTGAAACACCAGTAACCGAAGGTGTAAATACGACGGCAGTAACCCCTGTCGTAGAAAATGCAACCCCAGAAGCACAACCTGAAATGGTTGCTGGTGGTGGCTTTGCTGAAGATCTTTCTGTTATGGGTATGTATCGTAATGCTGACTTAGTCGTTAAAAGTGTCATGATTGGTTTATTGCTGGCTTCTATTGTGACTTGGGCACTCTTTTTCGCGAAAGGCAGCTATTTATTAGCACTTCGTCGTCGTTTAAGAAATGAAACAGCACAATTATTAGATGCAAAATCATTAGATGATGCGTTAGCTATTAGTAAAAAATTTGGTAATAAAAGCGCAAGTGCTGATTTCTTTACCGATGCTGATCTAGAACGTGAGTATTCTAAAGAGAGTAAAGTTGCCGCAGGCATTAAAGAACGAGTTGAAATGCGTATGGAACGTCGTGTTGCTGCAATCATTCGTGAATTAGGTCGTGGTAATGGATATCTTGCAACAATTGGTGCAATTTCTCCTTTTATCGGTCTGTTTGGTACCGTTTGGGGCATTATGAATAGCTTTATTGGTATTGCTCACTCTCAAACCACAAACTTAGCGGTTGTTGCACCGGGTATTGCAGAAGCTTTATTAGCAACCGCAATTGGTCTGATCGCGGCTATTCCTGCCGTTATTATTTACAATATCTTCGCTCGTATGATTGCTGGTTACCGTGGTGAAATTGGTGATATTGCAACTGGGGTTGTCACATTAGTTAGCCGTGACTTAGATATTGAAAACAGCAAAGCAAGGTAATGAATTATGGCAATGCGTCTTGGTGATGATTCAGGTGATGATAATGAATTGCATGATATCAATGTGACGCCTTTTATTGATGTCATGCTGGTTCTGCTCATTATCTTTATGGTTGCTGCACCGTTAGCAACCGTTGATATTAAAGTGAACTTGCCGGCTTCAAGTGCAAAACCACAACCTCGTCCTGAAAAACCTGTTTATCTGACCATTAAATCAGACAAACAAATATTTATTGGTGAAGAGATGGTTACGCATGAGACTATTGCAAATGTGCTAGACACATTAACGCAGGCAAATAAAGACACCACTATCTTTTTCCAAGCCGATAAAACAGTCGATTATGAGACACTGATGAGTGCAATGGATTCGCTAAGAAAAGCGGGTTATCTCAAAGTGGGGCTTGTTGGCATGGAAACTGTCTCTGCGGGAGGTTAATTAGTAAGAAGTAATACACTAATTAAGCTGACAAAATTGATAAAAAAAGCATCTTATTCATTAAATTAGATTGGATAAGATGCTTTTTTATTATCTTATTTTCCATATTTTTTTATTTATCTGATTAAATAAATAGGATGATTTATCTATTTAGGCTGTTATTAATTTAAATTGAAATTTGAGATAGAATAAAATTTAGCTTTAGTGTTAAGCGATGCTAATAACATATAGATTAAATTTAATGGTTGTTCATTAATTAAGTTAATCGTGAGATTATAAGCTGAATCAATTAATACTAAGTAGTTACGATTATTTCAATTAAAAGAACATTAATATTTATTAACTATTCATTTTTTTTCACTTTTTATTTCATTAATATTCTTTGTTTTAAAGTGAATTGTGCTATAACCACATGAAAAATAATGTTTTTGTGTCCATTTGATTTAGGTGTAAAAAAACTTGCGCAAAAATTCTTATTGGATATAATGCCTCCATGTTACAGAATGAAACATCTTGTAATATATTAATACGCCAAATTTGTTTATTATCTAAGTTATCCACCTTTGGTAACTTATTTTTTTATTACACCAGGTAGACCGTTGTTTTCAGTCATTCTAATTTCCGATAAGTGGAAATTTCCACTTATCAAATTATCTCTTATTTATTATAAGAGATAAGTAAAATAAAGCGTGAAAGGCAGAGAACTACACATAGCATTTTATTATTTTAATAAATTTAAAAGCCATAACACTTTGGTGTTATGGCTTTTTTTATTTTTTATTTCATCGATATTCTTTATTACTCTTTTCAGCGTTTAAAACGCGTTTGTTTGCGATAGGGCAAAAACAAATATCTTTTATCTCGATTATCTTTAAACCCCTTTCTCTCGCTTATCTAAGTGCTTATTTATCGTCTTTTAACTGCTCATCGTCGGTAGACGACTACAAATTCTTAACAAAGTGATCCTCTTACTTTTTAGATTTATGGTCATTTTTTTTATCTATTCTCACAAAAAATGAATATGCGCTCTAATTAGTCATTATTAGACGATAAATTGAATAATTTTTATCCATAACAATAACAAGGATTTAACATGAAAATTTATTCAGGTTAATTTTATTATAGATACGATATGTTATAAAGTAACGCTTTGAAATAATTACCAATAAATACTAATTAGCAATTATGAATAATAAGAAATGAATATCACTATCACTCATCAATATGTATTTAATTTTATAGCGATTTTGTACAGAGAAATATCCTTATTCCAAAAGTGAATATACTTATAACTACATGAAAAATGATAAAAAAAATAGGTTGATAAGTGACTAAGATATAATCATTTAAATAGTGGTTAAAAATTAATAACTATAAAAGGTTTGTTAAATTAGTAATGGGTATAAGCTGAAATTAAATATATTAATGTAATGATTTATTGTTTATGAAATGCAATTTTTAACATTTTTTATAATGTAATGTAAAGGTTGATAATATGAAAATAAGAGTCACCATTATAATTAAAAAATATATTAAAAAATTTTTTTAATAAAAATTATTAGAAAGTAAAAATAATGAATTATTAATTTTGTATTATTTTAAATATATTGTCTTAAATTTTGTTTATTTTTTGGTTTGTTTTTATCTTGTTGATTATTAATGATTTAAAATATTATTGGTTAATCATTATTTAGATAATGAGAATTATTCACATTTCTTTTATCATTACTAAATAGAGAATAAATAAATTTAAAATGACGTAATATATAAAAAATATAGATTGAACTTTATATTGCTGAAACGTTTTTACTCACATAAAGGAGTAATTTATTTTTTAATGAATTATCGATTGATAATGATCAAGTCATTATTATGACGGAGTGTTAAAAAGGCGGTGTTTTAAAATTATTCCAATTAAAAATCATCATATCAGGAGAGATATATGGCCTTGGGGAATAATGTTTTTTCCCATCATGGTATTAACCGACGCGATTTTATGAAATTGTGTGCTGCGTTGTCAGCTACCATGGGATTAAGCGGCAAAGCTGCCGCAGAAATGTCTGAAGCAATGGCATCATCAGAGCGACCACCGGTTATCTGGATTGGTGCGCAAGAGTGTACTGGTTGTACTGAGTCTTTATTACGAGCGACTCACCCAACTTTAGAAAACCTCGTTCTTGATGTTATCGCACTCGAATATCACGAAGTGCTTTCTTCTGCTTTTGGCGAGCAAGCCGAAGAGAACAAGCATAATGCGATGGAGAAATATAAAGGTAAATACGTTCTCGTTGTTGATGGGTCAATCCCAGACAAAGATGGTGGCATTTACTGTATGGTCGCTGGAAAACCAATTATTGAGCATATTAAAGAAGCCGCTGAAGGGGCTGCTGCGATTATTGCTATTGGTTCATGTTCTGCTTGGGGAGGTGTACCGGCAACGGGAGGTAACCCAACTGGTGCAAAATCACTGGAAGCAATCTTACCGGGTAAAACGGTTATTAATATTCCAGGATGTCCACCAAACCCACATAACTTCTTAGCGACTGTGGCTCATATTATTACTTTCAATTCACTGCCTAAGTTAGATAGCAAAAACAGACCGCTTTTTGCTTATGAGCGACTGATCCACGAAAACTGTGAACGTCGTCCTCATTTTGATGCGGGTCGTTTTGCTAAAGAATTTGGTGATGAAGGTCACCGCCAAGGTTGGTGTTTATATCACTTAGGCTGTAAAGGGCCTGAGACTTACGGTAACTGCCCAACACTAGAATTCTGTGATATTGGTGGGGGCATTTGGCCTGTCGGTATTGGTCACCCTTGCTATGGCTGTAACGAAGAAGGTATCGGCTTTACTAAAGGTATTTTCCAATTAGCGAATGTTTATCAACCAACACCAAAAGCACAAGTTCCTGATGTGAATGCGAAAGAAGGTGGTGGCGTATCCTACGGTGCGGCTGGTTTACTTGGTGCAGTTGTAGGGGCAGTAGCGGGTGTGAGTGTGATGGCTGTGCGTCAATTAGGCCGTGACAAAAATGCCACAGGAGCAGCCTCACAGGAGGATAAACGGTGAATAGGCGTCATTTCTTTAAGCTGGCATCAGGTGGGGTTCTTCTTGCGGGAATGGCACCCACGGTGAGTCATGCTGCGGCGCAGAACCGTCCCCCAATTCCTGGGTCTCTCGGTATGCTCTATGACTCTACACTTTGCGTAGGCTGTCAAGCATGTGTCACAAAATGTCAGGAAATTAATCATCCGGAACCTATGGAGCGTGGTGATACTTACGCTAATGGTGATCCGATTTGGTCAAACAATGACAAGCTAAGTCCTTACACAAATAACATTATCCAAATTTGGCGTGATGGCACAGGTGATAATAAAGACCAACTTGAAAACGGTTATGCCTTTATTAAGAAGCAATGTATGCATTGTGTTGATGCAAACTGTGTTTCTGTTTGTCCTGTTTCTGCATTAACCAAAGATCCAAAAACCGGTATCGTTCATTATCACGCGGATATTTGTACAGGTTGTCGTTATTGTATGGTGGGATGCCCTTATAACATTCCTAAATATGACTACGATGATCCCTTCGGTAAGCTTTATAAATGTGAACTCTGCAACCAAAAAGGTGTAGAGCGTTTGGATAAAGGTTTATTACCGGGTTGTGTTGAAGTTTGTCCTACAGGTGCGGTTATTTTCGGTACTCGTGAAGAGCTGCTTGAAGAAGCTAAACGTCGTTTAGCGAAAAAAGCAGGTGATGAATATCATTATCCCCGTCAAACCATTAGTGGTGGCGATACTTATCTGCATAAGATCCCAGAATATCAGGATCATATCTATGGTGAGTTTGAAGGTGGTGGTACTCAGGTAATGGTGCTTTCTGCTGTTCCTTTTGACAAATTAGGAATGCCAGAAGTTGATCCATTATCAACAGGTGCGCGTTCTGAACATATCCAACATACGCTTTATAAAGGCATGGTATTACCAATAGCAGCCCTTGCAGGGATCACCTATTTGGTTAACCGTAATAGTAAAAAACAAGAGCAGGAACACCACAAGGAGGATAACGATGTCGAGTCATGATCCTCGTCCACTTGGCGGTAAGCTATTTACTCTCGCGGTGAGAGTTTTCCTTCCGCTTGCTGTGCTCGGTTTTATTCTTATTGGTAAGCGTTTAGTCTTAGGTCTGGGTGATGTCTCCGATCTGAATGGGGGATACCCTTGGGGTATCTGGATTGCCTTTGACTTATTGATAGGAACAGGCTTTGCATGTGGCGGTTGGGCACTTGCATGGGCGGTTTATGTCTTTAATAAAGGGGAATTTCATCCATTAGTGCGCCCTGCATTATTAGCGAGCTTGTTCGGCTATTCATTAGGTGGTTTATCTATCGCCATTGATATCGGTCGTTACTGGAACATGCCTCACTTCTTTATGCCTCAGTACTTTAACGTCAACTCTGTGTTGTTTGAAACAGCGACCTGTATGACCATCTATATTATGGTGATGGCATTAGAATTCTTACCTGCGTTATTAGAACGTTTAGGTTGGAAAGTGTCGTTGAAACGTCTCAACAAAGCGATGTTCTTTATCATTGGTCTTGGGGCTTTGCTGCCAACTATGCACCAATCTTCAATGGGATCATTAATGATTTCAGCGGGTTGGAAAGTACATCCATTGTGGCAATCGTATGAGATGTTACCTCTGTTTTCTTTGCTGACCGCTTTTCTCCTTGGTTTCACTATCGTTATCTTTGAAGGCTCTTTGCTAAAAGCAAGTCGCACTATGAATGATGATGAAACACCACTATTTACCAAGTTAACTAGAGTGATTGAAGTGTTATTGATTGCTTTCTTGGTATGTCGCTGGGGTGAGGTAATTTGGAACGGTAAACTGAGTTATATCGCCAATGGGGATATGTTCTCGTGGTTATTTATCGCTGAAAGTGCATTATTATTACTTCCTCTTATTCTGATGCATTTAAATAACAATCGCCGTAGTCCAAGAATGTTGTTTGTCTGTGCTGTATTTATCTTAATTGGCGCAGCAATGTGGCGTATGAACTATTCTTTAGTTGCTTACAATCCAGGCAATGGTTACCACTATTTCCCAACAGCAAGTGAATTGCTGATTTCTATTGGTTTCGTTGCATTTGAAGTGACAGCTTACATTCTTATTATCCGTTTACTGCCGGTTTTACCAGCACAAACAGACTCAAATATACAATTAAAAAAGGCTGAGGTTAAATCATGAGCCAACGCATTACTATTGATCCTATTACCCGTATTGAAGGGCATTTACGCGTCGATTGTGAAATTGATAACGGAAAAGTTGTTAAGGCTTGGTCTTCCGGTACCATGTGGCGCGGAATGGAGGAGATCCTAAAAGGAAGCGATCCTCGTGATGCATGGATTATCGTGCAACGCATCTGTGGTGTTTGTACGACAGTTCACGCCATAGCCTCAGTACGTGCAGTTGAAGATGCCTTAGGGATGGATATTCCTGTCAATGCGCAGTATATCCGTAACATCATTCTGGCTTCTCACATTCTTCATGACCATATCGTTCACTTCTATCAGCTTTCTGCGATGGACTGGGTTGATATTACTTCAGCATTACAAGCTGATCCTGAAAAAGCGTCAGCAATGCTGAAAGGTGTTTCTCAGTGGCAACTAAACTCTGCTGAAGAGTTCAGAAAAGTTCAGAAGAAAATTCAAGGTCTGGTGGACAGCGGTCAGTTAGGTATTTTCGCTAACGGCTACTGGGGTCACTCAGCTATGAAATTACCGCCAGAAGTTAACCTGATTGCGGTAGCTCACTATCTGCAAGCGCTTGAATGCCAGCGTGATGCAAACCGTATCGTAGCGGTTCTGGGTGGTAAAACACCACACATTCAAAACTTGGCAGTGGGTGGCGTTGCTAACCCAATTAACCTTGATGCGCCAAGTGTTCTTAACTTAGAACGCTTAATGTATGTGAAACACTTTATCGATAATCTTGGCGATTTTATTGAGCAAGTTTATAAAGTCGATACCGCGATTTTTGCTGCTTACTATCCAGAGTGGCTAAAAATTGGTAAAGGTGCTAACTACTATTTATCTGTGCCAGAGTTACCTATTAATGGTAACAATACAGAGTTCTTACTTTCTGGTGGTTATATGGAAGGCGTTGATTTCTCAACGTATCGTCCAATCAAAGACTGGAAAGATGAAAACCTAAAAGACGGTATTGAAGAAAGTGGTAAGCATGCTTGGTATGAAGATGATGAACCATTAAAACCGTGGGAAGGTTTGACTCGTCCTAAATATACAGGTTGGGATGAGAACGAAAAATACTCATGGGTTAAATCACCTACATTCTACGGCAAACCTGTCGAAGTGGGTACGTTAGCATGGTTAGTATGTGGTTTAGCAGGTAAGCATGAAGGGACTGTTAAACACTACAATGAAATCAATGGGATCTATACTAAATTAACGGGTGAAACACTGGTTAATGAGCAGTTAGAGTCAACTTGGGGACGCATTATTGGACGTACTGTTCATGCGTGTGTGTTACAAGATTCTCTAAACTTCTTGTGGCAATCACTGGTAGATAATATTGGCCGTGGTGATACCACTGCATTTATTAAGCCAGAGTTTGAACCGGGTAAAGAATATCGTGGTGTTGGTTTTGAAGAAGCCTCACGCGGTATGCTCTCTCACTGGATTGTTTTCAAAGACGGTAAAATCACTAACTATCAGGCAGTCGTTCCTTCTACATGGAATGCGGGTCCTCGTAACTTTAATGATGAACCGGGTCCATATGAGTTATCTCTGGTTGGCACACCTGTTGCTGATCCGAAAAAACCATTGGAAGTTGTCAGAACTATCCACTCATTTGACCCATGTATGGCATGCGCCGTGCATATGGTTGATTTGACTGGTAAAGAACTGAGTAAGGTGAAGGTATTGTAATGCGAATTCTTGTCTTAGGTATTGGTAATTTATTACTAAGCGATGAAGGCATTGGTGTTCGTATAGTAGAAGCGCTCGAAGAGCGCTTCTCTTTACCAGAGAACGTCGATGTTATTGATGGTGGCACATCAGGTATGGAAATCTTGCAAGATATCGCAGCAAGAGACTTACTGATTGTTGCTGATGCGGTAAGAAGTAATCATAAACCGGGTAGTATTTTTATTTTGCATGATGATGATGTACCTGCATTATTCACCCAGAAAATATCGCCTCATCAACTAGGCTTATCTGATGTCTTGATGGCATTACGTATGACGGATGAGTTTCCGCGTAAACTGATTTTAGTTGGGATTGAGCCAGCCTCTTTAGAGCCAAGCATGTCGCTGTCTGACATTGGTAATCAGTCTATGGAAATCGCGTTAGAACACGTTGTGAATATTTTACGTGAATATGGTGTTGTAGTAACACCAAAAGAGGTAACCGCATGAGTGAACTAGAATTAAGCTGGGATATCATGGGGTATGACGCACCGCCTATCGAACAACTAGAAGCCTGTTTTAGTGAAATTGCAGAAAAAGAGATGAAAGGCCTGCCCTTTTTTAGAGAGGGTATTCCGGTAAAAGCGGGTGGTTTCACTTTATTTGAAAAGCAATGGATAGGTACAGTACTAACACCTTGGATGTTAGAGTTAGTTGTGTTTCCTGGGCCTTCACAAGAGTGGCCACGACGTAAAATTGGCGAACGCATCGCATTAGAATTGCCTTGTGGTCAGGTTAAATTTGTCGTTGGTGAGCTTGCTGATGGTATTCAATATCTTGCTTGTTCATTAATGTCGCCTCTTGATCGTCATTTAAAAGGTGATCAGGCGGTTGAGTTGGCAGAAAATAGTGTAAAAATGGCACTTTCTCTTCCTGTTCAGACTCAATCCGTAGCAGAAGTTGATTTAAGTCGTCGTTCTCTCTTCCGTGGTCAGTTAAGATCATAGGGTAGAAATTTTACGCGACACAGAGTCAAATTCTTCTTATTGAATAGTCAGGAGTCAGAATATGTGTAGCACTTGCGGTTGTGGCGAAGGCAATGTGAGAATTGAAGGTCAAGAGCCTCATTCGCACGAGCACCACCATCATCATTCTCATGACCATGATCATCACGACCACGGTCATCACCACGATCACGATCATCATCATGGTCACGATCATCATCATGAACACGACGCTGCTCCAGCAAATACCGTTCATAAATATATTGATAAGTCTGAACAAAAGCATAAACATAACTACGAAACCAATGGTCAGCCTATCATTGTTCATCATCACTATTATCATAACAGTGGTGATGTACACCTTCATTTTCATAGCGACACTCAGCCTAATAAACCGCAAGTTGTCCATGAGCATCATCATGGAGATGACGATCATCACCATGAACACAGTCATACTCACGATTATGCGCATAATCATGACCATGAACATGAAGAAAAATTTAATCCAGTTATCGAAAATCAAAATATGCATTATGGTCAAGGTGAAGCAGGAACTCATGCTCCTGGTATTAGCCAAAAACGTATGCTGAAAATTGAAATGGATGTGCTGGATAAAAATAATCGTATCGCTGTGCATAACCGTGAACATTTTGAACAGCAAAATGTGTTGGCTTTAAATTTAGTCTCAAGCCCAGGCTCAGGCAAAACCACATTACTTACGCAAACTTTAAAACAGTTAGCGCAAAGAGTAGCCTGTGCGGTTATTGAGGGTGACCAACAAACCACAAATGACGCAGATCGTATTCGTGCGACAGGTGTTCCTGCGATCCAGGTGAATACAGGTAAAGGTTGCCACCTTGATGCGCAAATGGTGCATGATGCGACTCACCAATTAGGGTTACAGGACAACAGCGTACTGTTTATTGAAAACGTAGGTAACTTAGTTTGCCCTGCAAGTTTTGATCTTGGTGAAAGACATAAAGTGGCTATCCTTTCAGTAACTGAAGGCGAAGATAAACCACTGAAATACCCACATATGTTTGCAGCTGCTGATTTAATGATCATTAATAAAATCGATTTAGTACCTTACTTAAACATCGATATTGATGCGTGCATTGAATCTGCTCGTCGAGTTAACCCAGATATTCAAATCATTGCGTTATCTGCCACAACAGGTGAAGGCATGGAAAAATGGCTGGCTTGGCTGGAGAGTCGTTTATGTGCTTAGGTGTTCCCGCTAAAATTGTAGAGGTGGGCGAAGATGTCCACCAACTCGCTTGGGCTGAAGTCAGTGGCGTTAAACGTGCGGTTAATATTTCAATGGTATGCGAAGGTGAACCGGAAGAATTATTAGGTAAATGGGTGCTTATTCATGTTGGATTTGCCATGAGTATTCTTGACGAACAAGAAGCACAAGATACCCTTGATGCATTACAGCATGTTTATGGTGTCACCCTTGAAGAGGCTGATGATGCAATACGTTGATGAATTTCGTGATCCCGAACTTGCTAAAGCATTATTAGTGCAAATTCGTGAAACAATCTCACAATGGCCTCATCCCATTACACGGCCATTACAAATTATGGAAGTGTGTGGTGGGCATACCCATGCCATTTTCAAATTTGGATTAGACCGTTTATTACCTGAAGAAATTGAATTTGTTCATGGACCTGGCTGTCCTGTTTGTGTATTACCAATGGGGCGGATTGATGCTTGTTTAGAAATAGCGGCTCGTCCTGAGGTTATTTTTTGTACCTTTGGTGATGCCATGCGAGTGCCGGGTCGTAATGGCTCTATGCTTGATGCACGTCGTCGTGGTTCTGATATTCGTATTGTTTACTCACCACTCGATTCATTAAAAATCGCACAAGAAAATCCAGATAAACAAGTAGTCTTTTTTGGTCTTGGTTTTGAAACCACCATGCCAAGTACAGCAATGACGCTACAACAAGCAAAATTACGTGGGCTGAAAAACTTTTCACTGTTTTGTCAGCATATTACTATCGTGCCTACATTACGTTGTTTACTTGAACAAGATGATGTTCGTATCGACGGTTTTATTGCTCCAGGACATGTGAGCATGGTGATTGGTTGTACACCGTATCAACCGCTATGTGACGAATTTGAAAAGCCTTTTGTTGTAACAGGATTTGAACCCTTAGACTTATTACAAGCTATACTGATGGTCATAAAGCAACTTAAAGCAAAAGCAGAAAATGCAAATTATGTTTTAAGTATTGAAAATCAATATAGTCGCATTGTACCTAATGAAGGCAACAAGCTTGCTCAAAAAGCACTGCAAGAAGTCTTTATGCTAAAAGAAACCAGCGAATGGCGTGGATTAGGTGAAATTCCTATGTCGGGCATTCAACTTACGCCAGATTATGCACAGTTTGATGCTGAGTTACGCTTTATGCCAGCACCACAAAAAGTTGCTGATAATCCGCAATCTCGTTGTGGTGATGTATTAACAGGGCGCTGTAAACCATCTGATTGCCCACTGTTTGGTAAAAGTTGTACACCAGAAACTGCGTTGGGTGCATTGATGGTCTCTTCAGAAGGTGCGTGTGCGGCTTATTATCAGTATCGCCGCGAAGGTAATATATGAAACAACCTGATGAAATAACCTTAGCTCAAGGAAATGGTGGGCAAGGGATGCAACAACTTATCGAAGGTCTTTTTTTAAAGGCTTTCGATAATCCGTTACTTAATGAAAAAGAAGATCAGGCACGCATATCGTTAAATGATCTCACCGCATTAGGTGATCGTTTAGCGTTTAGTACTGATAGCTATGTTATTGATCCGATTATTTTCCCTGGTGGAAATATCGGTAAATTATCAGTATGTGGTACGGCAAATGATCTTTCTGTTGGTGGTGCCGTTCCTCGCTATCTCTCTTGTGGTTTTATCCTTGAAGAAGGTTTACCTTTTGAGACGTTAGAAATATTAGTAACAGCAATGGCAAATGCTGCAAAGCAAGCAGGCATTCAAATTGTTACAGGTGATACTAAAGTGGTGCCTCGTGGTGCTGCGGATAAAATTTTTATTAATACTGCGGGTATTGGTGTGATCCCAACTAAGATTAATTGGGCTGCATCGAATATTAAAGCGGGTGATAAGATTTTAGTCAGCGGTACTATTGGTGATCACGGTGCAACTATTCTTAATCTACGTGAAAATTTAGGTCTTGAAGCTGATCTGCAAAGTGATTGCGCGGTACTTGAGCCGATGATAGCACCTTTACGTAATATTGATGGCATTAAAGCACTGCGTGATGCAACGCGTGGTGGGGTAACGGCTATTTTGCATGAATTCTCGCAAGCAAGTGGTTGTGGTATGAATGTGCATGAAAACAAACTACCAATGAAACAATCTGTTCGTGGTGTGTGTGAGCTCTTAGGGTTAGAAGCACTTAATTTTGCCAATGAAGGTAAAATTGTATTAGTGGTTTCACCTGAAGCTGAGGCCAAAGTATTAGAGGCGTTACATCAACATCCATTAGGCAAAGATGCTTGTGCTATTGGTGAAGTTACAACAGATAATTATATTCGTTTAACAGGTATTTTTGGTACTAGCCGTATTCTTGACCTACCTTATAACGAACCACTTCCTCGTATTTGTTAAGTTTTCTCTTCTTATTTATAAATCGAAAAGTATTATTGATTTGTAAATAAAATAAGTTGCTTAGTTGTTACGGAAGTTTGCTATAACGCAAACTTCCGTCATTTATCTTAATTCTGGCTCTTTGCTAAAAAATTTTTAGTAGTAACATGTTCGGCTCATCCTACTGCGTGGAGAGGGTCTCTCGTAGAGGTAAGTTCTAGGAAAAAACATGTCTTGGTCAGAATTTAAAGCTCAATACCTGATCCGTTTTTGGAAGCCTCTTCCAGCAGTCATTGCGGCGGGTATCATTTCAACTTACTACTTTGGTTTAACCGGCACATTCTGGGCTGTTACTGGTGAGTTTACTCGCTGGGGTGGTCACATTATGCAATGGTTTGGTGCTCACCCTGAGGAATGGGGTTATTTTAAAATCATCGGCCTTGAAGGAACGCCATTAACACGCATTGATGGTGTGATGATTATTGGTATGTTCGCTGGATGCATTATGGCCGCACTTTGGGCTAACAACGTCAAACTTCGCCATCCTCAACATAAAATCCGCATTCTTCAGGCCGTTTTAGGTGGTATTATTGCCGGATTTGGTGCTCGTTTAGCAATGGGGTGTAACCTTGCTGCTTTCTTTACGGGGATCCCTCAATTCTCGCTTCATGCGTGGTTTTTCGCGGTTGCAACGGCAATTGGTTCCTATTTTGGCGCTAAACTTTCACTTATGCCAATTTTCCGTATTCCGGTTAAATTACAAAAAGTAAGTCAAGCCTCGCCATTAACTCAAGATAAACAGCGCGCAAAACGCCGCTTTAGATTGGGCATGGTTATCTTTTTTGCCATGATTGCATGGTCATTAATTATTCTCTTTGATTCGCCTAAACTCGGCTTTGCTATGTTGGGTGGAATTGGTTTTGGTATTTTAATTGAACGTGCACAAATTTGTTTTACCTCTGCTTTCCGTGATTTATGGATAACTGGCAGAACGCATATGGCCAAAGCGATAATTATTGGTATGGCCGTGAGTGCTGTGGGTATTTTTAGTTATGTCCAATTAGGTGCTGCACCAAAAATTATGTGGGCTGGGCCAAATGCTGTTGTGGGCGGGTTACTGTTTGGTTTTGGTATCGTACTTGCGGGTGGTTGTGAAACAGGTTGGATGTATCGTGCCGTTGAAGGACAAATCCACTTTTGGTGGGTGGGGTTAGGCAACGTTATTGGTTCTACTTTGTTGGCTTATTATTGGGATGATTTCTCAGCAGTATTAGCCACAGATTACGACAAAATAAATCTTCTTGATACTTTTGGGCCAGTAGGTGGATTAGTAGTGACTTATCTTATGCTGGGTCTGTCATTTGTGTTGTTACTGTGGTGGGAAAAACACTTTTTCCGCAAAAAAGCACAGCAGGCACAATCAATTTCTAACCAGATTAATAAGGAAATAGCATGAGTGAGAAAAGCACAATAATCCCTGATTATCGTCTTGATATGGTGGGTGAGCCTTGCCCTTATCCTGCGGTAGCGACGTTAGAAGCAATGCCATCACTTAAGAAAGGCGAAATATTAGAAGTGGTAAGTGATTGCCCTCAATCGATTAATAACATACCTCTTGATGCTAAAAACTACGGTTATACCGTATTAGATATTCAACAAGATGGTCCAACAATTCGTTATTTAATTCAAAAATAACTTTGTAGATAGTATTAAAAGGCAGCAAATAAGTTAGTTAGGCTTATTTGCTGTTTTTTTTGTGAATTATTTTAAGGTTTTAATGCAGGCAAAATTAATGCGATAGCATGTTGAATGCGCGCAGTAAAATCAGATTGAGGCGCTGGGGGAATAATGCCTAACGTAATTTGACGTAAAGGCTCAGCGATAACCATAGCCAGTAATAGGTCACTTAACGTAGCGTAATCGTATTGGTTGATAATTTTATTTTTTTCTTGGCGTTTTAACCATTGAGTGAGTAACTCACGCCCACGTAAAATTCCGCTACGCTGATATTTCTCCATCAAAATATCTCGGCTTGGGAAATTTTGCTGCAACAATTTAAATAACCCCACGGCATCATGATTAAGTACGGTTTGTGTCATGTGATGTAAATGCTGTGATAATAGTGCTTTAAATTCATCAAAGTTATTTGCATCATCATGAAAAACTTCAATAAAACGGTCTGTCCACGATAATACAATTTGTTCTACTAAATTTTCTTTATCTGTAATAAACCGATAGAGTGTTTTTTTCGCCATTCCTGCTTGTTTAGCAATATCATCCACCGTTGTCGCGTTATAACCGCGTTGAAAAAGCAATGTTAATGTTGCCTGATAAATTTCTTGGCGTATTTCTTGCTCAGGACGGGCTGGACGTCCCCGTTTTTGATTAATCTTGCTATCGGTCATTCGAATCCCTCTTTTTTATTGATTTTATCATTCTTTAGCGATAAAACAATTAAGAAACATAATTCGTTTCTTAATTGATTGGAGTATGACAATGAAAAAACAAACACGTTATTTACCTTGGGCCGTTAATGAAATTAATGAACTACTGTTGCCAGCGCCATTGCGCCTAGAAATGGGGCTTGAGCGAGATGAAAAAGGGTGTTTAACAGTAGCAGTTCGAACGGATTTGCATGGTTGCAAAGGAAAAATGTTAGCGTGGTGGTTTACTTTTTTTGAAACCTCACAGCATATTCGCTGGTGGCATCCTCATGACCATGTCGCTCATCATGGTTGGGATGATAAATGGATAAAAGGAAAAAACTATATTGGTGCATCGATTAGTGCTGTTGAGTCTTTAGGGGATATTCCTCCAGTCAATGCGCAACTTAAATTTCATGATGCCAATGATTTTTTTGATCATTCTAAACTTACTCAAGCCTATAATTCAGGCGCGCTTTCCGCAGCGGTTTGCGGCACGATTGGATTTGGTGAGCATATAAAAATAGATAATAACGGTGATCCAACTGACGGAAAAATGGTGCATTTAACCCGAGATACACAATGGGGATGTGTATTAAGAAGTCGTTTTTACTTAGGAAATTCACTTGCTGATCCGCTAACAGAGTTATCTGATGAGATTGGATTTGGTTTATTACAGCACTGTTATAATGAATTTACTTATCTTTCTCGTTTCCTACCTTCACTTTATTATGGGGAGCATGCTAATGGGGAGAAAGGATCCTTGCCTTGGTAATACGTCATACTTCAAGGTGTAGCGTTGTGGCTACGTTCACTCGCACTAGTCACAATACTCGTCATACTTCAAGGTGTAGCGTTGTGGCTACGTTCACTCGCACTAGTCACATACTATTGTATGCTCCTAGCGACTCATTCACTTGTCGCCTAGCTACACCTCGAATTATTTAGAGTATTTATGAGGATAGAAAGAGCTAAAAGAATAAAAAGAGTAAAAGAATGAAGGGAGTGAGGGTGTAAACATTAATAGCGGGTAGATCGGCGAATTGGCTGTTCTACCCGTGATTTTATCTGGATTACTCTGCTTCGCCACCTAGGACTTCGGTGACTCGTTCAATTAAAGCACTGAGTTCACCAGTCATTAAAACGAAATCGGCATCAAAACGTTGGGCAAAATCTGCTTTATCAATATCATCATTTTGTTCACGTAAAGTTTCACTAAACTTGATCCGTTTTATTGAGCCATCATCACAAAGCATAAATTGCAGGCGCTCTTCCCAATCGATAGAAAGCTTAGTGACAAATTTGCCCGCTTCAATATGTGTCGCGATTTCATCAGAAACCAGTTCTTGTTTTTTACAGCGAATAACGCCGCCTTCTTCTAATACCGCTTTTAATTCCGCTTCATCCATTAATGAGAACCCTGCTGGTAGTTCACCAGAGCGTACCCATTCTGTCATTTTCAGCTCAACAGATTCGTTAAAATTAAGTGGAACAACAGGCAAAGAACCAAGGGTTTTACGTAACAGCGCTAAATTGTCTTCGGCGCGTTTTGAACTACCTGAATCGATGATGATGAGTTGTTTTTCTAAATCTAGCCATAAAAAGGTTTGACTAAACTTACTAAAAGCACGAGGAAGTAGGGTATGAACCACTTCATCTTTTAATGTGGCTTTTTCCGTTTTTTTCAGTTTACGACCTTGCTCACCCTCAAGTTTTTCTACTTTTTCTTGTACCGCTTGTTTTATGACGGTTGCGGGTAAAATTTTGTCTTCTTTTCGAGCGCACAGCATCACTTGTTTGCCTGCAACATGAATAAAAGCATCACCTCGGTCACCCATAGGTGAAACCCAGCCTGTCCTTGTCATATCTTGGCTACTGCAAGGAGTGAATGCCAATGAAGCAAGCTGTTGTTCTAACTCATCCATTGACAGTGCTATCTCTTTATTTAAGCGATAGACCAAAATATTTTTAAACCACAGCATCTGACATTCCCCTTAATCATAATTAACTCCGATATGATACTGAATGTTTGGAGTATCTAAAAGGTAATATCCCTGAAAAGAAAATACTCAGTTAGTTATTTAATAAAAATGCCAAGAAAAGCTGAAACGAATAATTAGTGAAACCGATTTATGAAAATGATAGGCATTCTCAATTGTTTTGATTTACTTAAGAATATTAATAATGAAATTACTAAATTTTTAGTACAACTTGTTATGTGACTATGATCACGTTCTTTCTTTTTATAGCTATTTTTTATTCATAATATGAAATGATTTTCTGAATTATCCCTGTAGTAATTTACAAAACAAAAATCTTCTTGACGATTGTGTGTGATTGATATCACAAAATTAGGAAAATATAACAGGTGATTTTTCATTGGATTTATAGTGATGGCGATCACAAACTTGAATATTTATTTTCTAAATATAGTGAAAATCGCACAAATGGCCTTTTTATATTACATATGGTTATTGTTTAGATTTTGTAATGTTTCTTTGGTTTTTTTTAATACCTCTACGTATTGATTAGATATTGTAATTGAATCTCGCTATTGTGCTTTCTTTATTAATATTTTTGGTTGTTTATTCTTTTAATGAGCAGTTGTTATTCGTTACCACCAGTGAAATTGTATTTAAATTCGACTTTGTTTTTATTTAAATAAGAAATAAATATAAAAATATAAAATTATTAATTCAGAATAATAATATTTAAACCTTTAGTGTTATTTATTTAGTGGTTAAAATTAATACTTCCTTTTAAATATATTAAAGGAGGAGATAAATTTTTTATTGTCAAAAAAAATAATGCTATAACGGAATGAAATATAAAAGAAAAAGTAAAAATAATAATTTTGAAAAAGTTGATTAAGTTCAAAAAACACGTATCTTTACTCTTTAATGTGATACCTATCACTTAGGTATGTAACCATGAAAATGTATGTTGGTGTAATTGTGGGCTGCATCACGAAAGTTAGGCTTTTTTTTGAGTAACATGCCAGCGAAAACATCAATGATGTAATTCATTTCCAGATAGAAATAAAAGTAATGCCTTTATTTAAATATAGATGAGGACGTTATTTTTACGTCTTAATGGTGATTACGTCTGTGTCCAGAAATTAAAACCCTTAAGAAGTTTTATAGAGTAATAAGTAGAGTAAAAGTAGAGTAATAATTAGTAGTCATAAAAATTATCGATTGTGAGAGCGATTTTCTTTTTCGAAATTCGTGGCAGGGATCTTTTTGTCTGAATTACAGGTTAATTAAATTACGGCGGTATTCTTTTTAACCTTAAAGAAAATCATAAAACTATAGAAAATAGATGGGTATTTTAATCATGAAAAGCTTGAAGCCTTTAGCAGCATTGGTTGGTTTACTGATCCTTTCTGGATCAGCAAACGCAGTAAACGTGTATAACGATAAAGGGACACGTTTCGATGTAAATGGTCAGTTCCGTTTAAAAACACAAGTAACTAGCCAAAATCATGAAATGAAAATGACTGATGATGGTAGCCGTATCGGTTTCTTCGGTTCACATGAACTGACTAACGATATCAAAGTATTTGGTAAATTAGAGTGGGGTTCAGACACTCAAAAAACAAATAGTGATAACCCTAAATCAAACTTTGAAATGTACAACCGTGTTGGTTATGTCGGTTTCTCTCACCGTGATTATGGTCAAATCCAATTTGGTCGTACTTATATTCCTATCGACTGGGTTAAAAAATCAAGCTACGGCTATGGTAACACGGGTGTATTCTACTTTAGTGATGTTCTAGGCCGTTCAGTGGGTTATTCTGGTGGTGAAACTACGGTTAATGGTAAATATGTAAATACTAATGGTGTTGGTAAAAACAACTTCATGACTCGTTTACCACAAACTATTTTCATCGAAACTAACCGTTATGAAGGCTTTAAATTAGCGGGTACTGTGACGGGTAAAACAGGTGAAGATGGACGTCGTGTAGCCGGTGATATCACTCGTGCATATTCATTAGTTGGTTTCTATAAATCAACCTTCGGTTTAGAGTTTGATGCGGGTTACTCAGCAGCTAAAGGTGAAGCAAACGTTACTGGTCCAAATAAAGACAAAGTTCCAGAGAACAGTATTTTAGCATTTGGTGCGGAATACTTCTTCCCAGGTCGTGAATTCTCTATCGGTTTAGACTATGGTCAATCTCGTGGTAAAAATCCAGGTTTAGCGCTGTATTCAAACCAAGCTCCACGTGGTTGGAACTCAGTTAAAGGCGATTGGAAAGCTGATCTGTATGGTGTTGGTGTGAAATGGCACTGGGATCGTATCGAAAGTGGCATGTATGCGGGTTACTACCTGCGTGATGGTGATGCGAACACTTTCAACTACAAAAAAGAAACCTATACTGTGGGTGTAGATAAACGTTTTGCGGTATCTAAATACAACAACTTACGTTTATTTGCTGAAATGGCATACGACGATGCTCGTAGCGAAAACCCGAAATATGAAGATAAAAAACAATATATCTTCGAAACCGGTATGCGTCTGTACTTCTAGTCTTGCCAAGAATTAAGGTTTGACAGAAGTAATGAAAGGAGAGCGATATCGCTCTCCTGTTAACCAATATATAAGGGGTGTGTAATGGTTAAGAATGTGTTGAAGATTTCAACATTAGCAATGTTTGTTGCATTCAACGTGAATGCTGCAACAGTTGATCTCCGTATTATGGAGACTTCTGATGTTCATAGTAACTTAATCGATTTTGACTACTTCAAAGATAAACCAACTGAACAGTTTGGTTATGTCCGTACTGCTAATTTAATCAAAGCAGCAAAAGCTGAAGTAACCAATGCGGTTTTAGTTGATAACGGTGACTTGATCCAAGGCAGCCCGCTGGCTGACTATCAAGCAGCTAAAGGTATCGAAAAAGGGGAATCCCATCCTGCGCATCAGCTGATGAACACAATGGGTTATACAGTAGGTAACTTTGGTAATCATGAATTTAACTATGGTCTTGATTATCTGAAAAAAGCTATCGCTGGTGCGAAGTTCCCTTACATCAATGCCAACATTCTTGATGCAAAAACAGGCGAAAACTATTTCACACCTTATATCATTGTAGATACACCAGTAAAAGATCGTGATGGCAAAGAACACACTATCAAGATTGGTTATATCGGCTTTGTACCACCACAGATCTTGATCTGGGATAAAGCCAATCTGGATGGTAAGGTCGTTGTTAATGACATTACAGAAACAGCGAGAAAATTCGTTCCTCAAATGAAAAAAGAGGGTGCGGACCTGATTGTGGCTATTCCTCATTCTGGTTTTGCTTCTGAACCGTACAAAGCAATGGCTGAAAACTCAGTGTATTATCTGAGTGAAGTTGAAGGTATTAACGCAATTATGTTTGGTCATGCGCATGGCGTATTCCCAAGCAAAGAGTTTGAAGGTATTAAAGGCGTTGATGTTGCTAAAGGTACTGTAAACGGCATTCCAGCTGTTATGCCTGGTCAATGGGGTGATCACTTAGGTGTCGTTGATATGGTTATCAATAACGACAGCGGTAAATGGGTGATGACACAAGCAACAGGTGAAGCTCGTCCAATCTTTGATAAAGCGAACAAAAAAGCATTAGTTGAACGTGATGCACAATTGGCTCAAATCATTGAAAAAGCACACCAAGGTACTCGCGATTTCGTGGGTAAACACATTGGTAAAGCATCTGCTAACATGTACAGCTTCCTTGCATTAGTGCAAAGCGATCCTACAGTACAAATCGTTAACGACGCTCAAGTTGATTACACCAAACACTTTATTCAAGGCGATCCTAACTTAGATGGGCTGCCAGTATTAGGCGCAGCGGCACCATTTAAAGCAGGTGGTCGTAAAAACGCACCAGCAGACTTCGTCGAAGTTGAAAAAGGTGACCTGACATTCCGTAATGCTGCCGACCTGTATCTGTATCCAAATACATTAGTTGTTGTTAAAGCGACCGGTGCTGATGTTATTGAGTGGTTAGAATGTTCAGCGGGTATGTGGAACCAAGTTGATGTTAATTCAACTAAACCACAAGAACTGATTAACTGGGATGGTTTCCGTACTTATAACTTCGATACCATCAGTGGTGTGAATTATAAAGTTGACGTAACTCAACCAGCTAAATACGACGTTGATTGCCAAGTCATTAATAAAGATGCAAATCGTATTAAAGACGTCACTTATGAAGGCAAGCCGATTGATCCTAAAGCAACATTCTTAGTTGCGACAAATAACTACCGTGGATACGGCGGTAAATTTGCAGGAACAGGTGAAAGCAACATCGCATTTGCATCTCCAGATGAAAACCGCGCTATTTTAGCTTCTTATATTGCGAAAGAAACTAAAGAGAAAGGCGAAGTTGTCACTAAAGCGGCTAACAACTGGTCTTTCTTACCTATTAAGACTGATAAAGCGCTAGATATTCGTTTTGAAACTTCTCCAAGTGAAAAAGCGGCTGCATTTATTAAAGATTTTGCTCAGTATCCAATGACTTTCGTTGGAAATGACGAAATTGGTTTTGCAATTTACAAAATCGATTTGACTGAAAAAAAATAAGCCGATAAATACCTGCCCATTCGGGCAGGTTTTCCTAACATTTTGAACCAAAAGAGTGGCTTAAATACTCTTTAAGGGGATCTTATGCGCTTTATGAAGTTACTACCCGCGGTATTTGCTTTAATTCTTGCTGGTTGTGTAACGCAAACACCTGAAATAACAGAACCACTAAAACCCCAAGCTAAGTTAGTTGAAGGTGTTTCTTGCGTTTTACCTGATGCTCCTACTGCACCTTATGACTACATTGCTGCGAATGATCGTTATGGTCAAAACAGCACTGCATCAACAGATTATTTCAAGCTGGCGATTAACTACTCACCTGCTTTTTGTGACTATAAAAGTAATAATATTAAACGTTTAAATAACGACAATGAAAAAGATCGTGCAAAACGTGAGTTTGATAAATTTGAAATCCAGTGTTTCTCTGATAACAAATTTGGCTGGATTGTTCATGGGCTGTGGGCTGAAACCTGTGATGGTAAATCATGGGATGAATGTCGCGATTGGAAAGATATACGCAAGCATCCTCGTTTATGTAAAGGCGATTTAGCACCATTAGAATATTCAGCGATCAAACCTTACCTGTGCTCATCTCCGGGTATTGATCTGTTACAAGGCGAGTGGGAAAAACACGGTGTCTGTGCATTTGATACTCCTGATGCATTCTTTGGTCAGCAACAAGCGTTATTTGATGCGTTAGTACTACCAGAAGGCCGTCCTTCGAATAGTGAGTTGATTAAGTTCTTAAAAGAACACAACCCATCATTGAGGGATAAGGAAATCCAAATTAATCGAGATGAATTCTATATCTGTTATAGCAAAGATTTCGAAGTAATTGATTGTCCGAAACGTGAATTTTGATCTTAGGGATAAACTTAAATGAACCATAAATATAAACTCGTTGCACTTGCTGTAAGCTCAGTCTTATTAGCAGGTTGCGCAAAGAATTACGACGAAGCTAATGTTGTTGACGTTCGTGTTATTGCAATGAATGACTTCCACGGTGCGCTTAAAGCGCCAGGTCCAAACAAACCTGGTGGCATTGAGCACATGGCAACATTAATCAAAGAAATGAAGAAAGATAACCCTAACAACATCGTTGTTGCAGCGGGTGATATGGTTGGTGCAAGCCCACTGTTATCTTCTATGTTCCATGATGAGCCTTCAATTGAAGCATTATCATTAGCAGGACTGGAAGCCACTTCGGTTGGTAACCACGAATTTGATAAAGGCATGGGCGAATTATTGCGTAAGCAAAACGGTGGTTGTCATCCAGTAACAGGTTGCCAAGGGCCAACAGAATTTAAAGGTGCTGACTTCCAATATTTAGCGGCTAACGTTACTGTTAATGAAACAGGCAAAACGCTACTTCCTGAATATGTTATCAAAGAATTTAACGGTATCCCTGTTGCGTTCATTGGTGTCACTTTAGAAGGTACTGCGGCTATCGTAACACCAAAAGGGACTGAAGGTTTAAGCTTCCACAACGAAGCAAAAACAATTAACGCCTTAGTTCCCCAGCTAAAAGCACAAGGTGTTCAAGCGATAGGTGTGTTAATCCACGAAGGTGCTGCACAGCGTCGAGATGGTGGCCCAGTTAATATCAACGCATGTAATGGTATTACCGGTAAAGTATTAGGTGTTGTTGAACAATTAGATCCAGCAATTGATTTTGTTGTAACGGGTCATACTCATCAAGCTTACAACTGTACTATCAATGGTAGATCAGTAACATCGGCACAATCAAACGGTGCAATGTTAACGCGTATAGACCTGAAATTAGACAAAACAACAAAAGACGTTGTTGATGTTGAAGCACGTAATATTTGGGTTGATAACCGCAAATATGAAAAAGATCCAGCAATTACCAAACTGTTAGAAGCTTACGAAAAAATCGCTACTCCATTAGCTAACCGCATTATTGGTAAGTTAGAAGGTAACTTAACTAAGCAAACTAACGATGCAGGTGAGTCAGGTTTAGGTCAAGTTATCGCTGATGCACATCTGTATACTGCAAAACCAAAAGAGATGGGTGGTGCACAAATTGGTCTGATGAATGGCGGTGGTATTCGTGCCGACATGACGGGTGGAGACGTTTCTTATAACGCAATCTACACTGTACAGCCATTCTCTAACGTACTGTTAACTCAAACCTTAACCGGTGAACAAATTAAACGTCTGCTAGAGCAACAATGGGATCGTTCACGCCCGCAAGTGTTAGCTATTTCAGGCAACTTCCAATATACATGGGACAGCAAAGCACCAGTAGGTAACCGTGTTATTGCTGAATCAATGCGTATTGATGGCAAACCTGTCGATATGAAAGCGAACTACCGTGTGGTGGCTAATGAATACTTAGCAACAGGTGGTAGTAACTTCTCAGTATTAAAAGAAGGTAAAGATCCAGTTTATAGCGTGCCAGACGTTGATGCAGTAGTGAAATACTTTGCAGAACAGTCTCCAATTGCTCAACCAAAAGCAAATAACATCACACGCAAATAAGGTATTTTCATACGCCTTGTGAAAATCGCACCTCTATTTTTGTAAGAGGTGCGTAACTAAATAAAGAGAGCAAAGTGTTGAACACAAAGGGTCCATCCCTACCTTTGTATTCATTGCGCACTTTGCTCTTTTTTTATGTTTCTATTATGGAACATGTGTATCTTAGCGAGTATCAAGATATGAGAACTAAATTTGCAGTCTTTACAATAAATAGTGTGTAATGTAATGCTGCATTTAGCGACAAAAGATTTCATTTTTTTATCGTGAGTTATCAATATAAAAATTTATAGAATTAAGTTCTTATAAATTATTAACATAAAAACGGATAGAATTAATTCTATCAAGTTAAAGCACCCGATAGGTATTAGGAGTGTAAACAATAGCTATTTCTGTAAGATTAGATGAAGACTTTGTGTCTGATGCTAAAATGCATGCGGAAGCGAAAAGCAGAAGTGCTCCTAAACAAATTGAACACTGGGCTAAAATCGG
Organism: Proteus hauseri; assembly: GCF_004116975.1. NCBI lineage: Bacteria > Pseudomonadati > Pseudomonadota > Gammaproteobacteria > Enterobacterales > Morganellaceae > Proteus > Proteus hauseri. The sequence goes on from NZ_CP026364.1 coordinate 2,255,247, forward strand.
GTGTATAGCTGAAGATAACCCTGAGCTGCCATATCGCTTTATCGAAGAATTGTTACTGGCACAGGTGGAAGTCGAAAACAAAAAGGTTTCTCGATATGTTCGAACCACCAAAAGAGATTGATGTTTATCAGTCTGCTCAATTTGAAAAGGTAATGAAAAAGTTGCCTGGTTCAGATGTAAAAATCATTGAAGATGAAATTGGTCAAATAATCGATAATCTATTGATTGGTGAGCAGAAAAAAGGTTGTCTTGCTTATCTCAGTGTGCACAAATTTAGGCTTAATGAGTTGACTGTACTACTAGGTTATTCATGGATAGCCAACAAAGTTGAACTGTATCTACTACATCTACTACATCTACTACATCTACTACATCTACTACATCTACTACATCTACTACATCTACTACATCTACTACATCTACTACATATAGGGTCTTATGAAAATTTCTATGACGCTCAGAAAAAACAGCGAAAGACCGATCTGAAACTGATTAAATCATAAAAGCGTGGTGGCATAAGGTCGCCACTCTTTTTTTGTGGGCATGTAATAAAAAAAAGCCCACAGTGGCTGTGGGCAAAGGAATGAAAGTAAAGAGGGTAATGCTGTAGGGTAATTTAGTAAGATGTTTTATTTAAATACTTTAAAACGAGCATCATCTTCGATGTAGTTTTTCTCGCCAGCTTCTTGTTCAATAGAACCGAAAACCATTTGAGCTCTTAGTTTCCACGTTTTTGGCAGATCCCAAGTTGCATGAACTTCATCATCAATAATTGGGTTGTAGTGTTGTAATGACGCACCAACTTTTTCTGCTGCTAATGCAGTCCAAACAGAAAGCTGAGCCATACCACTTGCTTGTTCTGACCATACAGGGAAGTTTTCTGCATACAGTGGGAACTGCTCTTGAAGACCTTTAACAATATCAGTATCTTCAAAATAAAGAATCGAACCAGCGCCTGCTGCAAAGCTGTCAATTTTAGCTTCTGTTGCGCTAAAAGCGTCTGCTGGGATTAACTTTTTCAAGGTGTTTTTAACAATGTTCCACAGTGCGTGATGCTGTTCACCAAACAGAACAACAACGCGAGAAGTTTGTGAGTTAAATGCAGAAGGGCTTTCTTTAACGGCTTCTTTGATAGTTGCAATAACTTTTTCTTCGTCGATAGGAAGCTGATTACCTAAATGATAAATTGTTCTACGTTGTTTCATTAAATCAGTAAATTTATTAGACATCGTTGTCTCCTTGATAATATTAAGCGCTTAATGCGTATAGCCTGTTGAGCTAATCTATAAACCTACTATAGGTGCTATCTGTGATTTATTGATAGATAAAAAATTTAATCAGTTAGGTCAAAATATTCGACCTAGTTTTTAACCTTATGATTTATCTATTATTTACCTGCATATTTAAATTCAGGTGAGAGCTGACTTATCCCTAAACCGCCCGCTTTCTTCACTTTTATTTGTACTGGAATACGTTCTTTCATTGCTTCAACATGGCTAATCACGCCAATAATCTTACCTGATGCATTAAGACTATCGAGTGCATCTAATGCGATATCCAGAGTATCTGGATCCAATGTGCCAAAACCTTCATCTAAGAAGAGTGATTCAATTTGTGTTTTATTGCTGACTAAATCAGAAAGCGCTAATGCAAGAGATAAACTCACCAAAAAGCTTTCACCGCCAGAAAGGGTACGAGTATCGCGTAATGCATCTGCCTGCCAAGTATCAGCAATTTGTAATTCGAGGCTCGCTGGAGTTTTACGTTGTAAAAAATAGCGCCCATGAAGCTTTTCTAAACGGCGATTAGCCAAATAAATGAGGTGATCTAAGGTTAAACCTTGTGCAAAACGACTGAATTTATCTCCATTTGCAGAACCGACTAAATCGTTAAGGTAGCTCCAGTCATCAAAATGAGACTGTTGTTGTACGATTTTTGTTAGCAAGCTTTGTTGTTCTTGGCGTTTTTCTTCATCATGACGAAGTTGTTCTTGAATACGAAATTTTGTCTCTTGTAACGCCTTTCCTTGGGTATCTAGTGATACTAAATGTGCGGTTATCTGCTCAAAACTTAACTGAGTTGATAATAATGGCTGTTGCAATAAATGATGTTGATATGCTTTTTCTTGTGTTTCTAAACGTGTTTTTTCTTGTAATAGCTTATCTAAATGCTGTTTTTGCTGTCGCTGTAATTGCATTCTTTCTTCGGGTGATAACAGCGCACTAAGAAACTCGCTTTCATTTGCAAACAGGCTATCAGCCAAGGCTTGTTGATATTGTTCTGTTGCTTGTTGCAGCTGTTTTTTAACACGTTGAAGCGATTTATTATTTTCTTGATATTGTCCATTCAGTTGGCTGAGACGAATTTCTAGCTGATTTTTTTCATTACTATATTGTTCAATCTCTTGTTGTAATAAATAACTCTGCTTATCTAGCTCATTTCTAACATCTTCGATGACTTGAGTACCAAATAAAGTTTGGCGCTGAGTTTGAATTTTCTTTTGCTGATTAATCTGTTGCTGTAAATCAGCTAAAAGAGTGTCACGCTCTTTTTGAGCTTCAACCCGATAACGTTGTTTTTCTTTCAGTGAGAGCTGCAACTCGCGTAGTGTTTGCTGTAATTCTTGCTGCGTTTTTAACGTAGATTGATATTGCTGATTTTCTGCTTTACGTTCAGCTAACCACTGTGTTTTTTCTGCAAACTGACACAAATCATAGCCTTGTTGTTTAACTCGATTATGAATATCTTTGGCTAATTGTTCTTGTTGTTGCAGTAATTGAGTCGTTTGCTGATGTTGATAAGCAATGTTTTTTTGCAGATGTTCTAAGTCACTTTGTTGACGAATAACGGATTGCTGTTGCTGATTGAACAGTTCTTTTGCATTTGATAATAAAGTCATTTCTTGGGTTGTTTGTATTTCTAATGCTTTATAATTTTTTTGTTTTTCTTCGAGTTCTTTTTCTTCTTGATCTAGTTTTTGGTCTAATTCAAGCAAGGTGTTTTCAGCATAATCAGCAACAGATAATGAATATATTTTTACTAATTTATGCCATTGTTTTTCTAATACTTCAGTTTCTTGAGTGAGTTGGTTTATCTCTTCTGTTAGTTTTTTATTTTGTGTTTGATAGCCGGTCGATTGCGTTTTTTGCTCAACAAGCTCTACGGTTAAATTATGTATAAGTTGCTTTAATTGCTCCAGCCGTTGTTGCGTTTCATCGGGCTTAATTTCTGTATATTGCTCAATATAAGGATGTTGCAGTGAACCACAAAGCGGGCATGGTTTATCTTTGATTAAATGTTTTCTATCTTTTTCATATTCAGCAATTTTTTGTTCAAGCCGATATTTATCACTTAAATCATTAAAGTGCTGCTCTTTCTCTTTTAAAACCGTTTCATTAGTGCGGATTGTTTCTGCTAGCGTAGTTATTTTCTGCTGATTATCTGCAAATGTTTGATGATATTGCTGCGCTATTTTTGTATTACGTTGTAGTTGAGTTTGTAGCCCGGTCAATTTGGCCAGCGCATTTCGTTGCTGATTTATTTGTTGTATGCGGGGTGGAATATCCGAAATTGCATCCGTTTTAAATTGTTTATCAAGCTGAGCTTGATGTGTTTGCCATCGTTGCTGCTGTAAATGAAGGTGTATTTGTTGCTCATCTAATTCGTTAATGGCTTTTTTTAGTGAGATTGCCAGTACTTGTTCTTTTTCTTGCTCTTTTTTTTCACTTAACAGGCTTGTTTGATATTGCGCTGTAACTTCATCATATTGTTCAAAATAACGTTGCCATAAAGGTAGGTTTTCTGTTAATTGAGCATGGGATGCATGTTTTATTAAATAGTCATTTAATTGGTCTAGGTTTGCTTGGGATGATGTCCACTGTTGTTGTATTTGAGTAATCTGTTCTTGCGAATCTGAACATATTTTTTCGACGTTATTTTTTTGATGCGTTTTGGCAGTAATTTCTTGATGTAATAGGGCTAACTGACTATCTAGTGGCGTGATTTTTTCTCGAATTAATTGCAGTGTTTGTTGTTTTTGCTCCTGGTGCTTTTTCTGTTTATCGCGAGATATAACCAGTTTTTCATTAATAGGCTGACTTTGTTGTTCAAGTAGCTGTTTTTCACTATTGATTGTTAATAGTTGTTTTTCAATATAGCTTTGCTCTTGTAAAAGTCGGTTTTTCTCATCAAAAAGAGGTCGGATTTTTTCGGCAGGTTCGCTATTTTCAAGGCGTTGAATATCGGGCTGTGCTGCCACTAGAGCTTCTTGTGCTGCATTTACACCAATGAGCGCCGCATTTTGTTGTTGTTTTAAATCGGCTTCTTTTTCTTGCCATTGTTTAGTGGTTTGATATTCCAATTGCTCTTTTTGTAATTGAGTCTCTTGAGTATGGATCTCTGTTTGTTGAGTTAATAGCGCTTGACGAGCAGTTTCATCTAATAACGCCATCATTTGAGCTTGTTGTTTTAAGGCGTTTAATGTTTTTTCTTCTTCTCGCCAATTATCAAAAATAGTGCGTGAAATATGACGATAAATATCGGTTCCGGTGAGTTCTTCTAATAATTCAGCTCGAGATTTATCATCTGCATTGAGAAAAGCAGCAAATTGCCCTTGTGAAAGCAACATCGATTTAGTAAAACGTTCAAAATCAAGCCCTGTGATACTAATGATCATCTCTTTTACTTGGCTAATTTTTGTTGCCAATATTTTATCATCACCACCTGTTGTATTGATTTTTACCAATTCTGCTTGGGGGGCTTGAAGGTTGCCATCTTCTTTATAATTCGCGCGGCGTTGTTCCCAAAATGCACGATATGGCACACCTTTTACTTCAAACTCAACTTCTGCTAAACATTGCGCAGTATGGCGTGTCATTAATTCATTTTGTGATTGTGTGACTTTATCTAAACGAGGTGTTCGGTGATAAAGCGCTAAACTAATCGCATCTAACAGCGTTGTTTTACCAGCACCAGTAGGGCCAGTTATCGCAAATAATCCATTACTGACAAAAGGTTCTTGGCAAAAATCGATTTTCCACTCGCCTTTTAGGGAGTTAATATTTTTAAAACGCAGACTTAAGATTTTCATTATGCTTCTTTATTATCCTCTTGTTCTGCCATCTCAACGGCTTGCTTAAATAGCGTTTTTAGTTGTTGTTTTTTTTGTGGATCATTAATTTCATATTGCGCTAAACGTCGGTCAAAAACGTCATACACCGAGAGTTCTGATAGTGTCTCTTTTTCATCTTGAGTCAGTGCATTGCGCTGTTGTTTCGCTCTTCTTAATCGAATCACATCAAAAAGTGGATTATCAGTCAGCGCTTGAATTCGGCTTTGTATATCACTGAGGTAATCTTGTGTTGCTACTTCAATATCAAGCCAAATAGTGATGTCTTGTCCTTGATGCTGGTCACTGAGTTTTTCTAACTGCGTTTCAATCTCTTTTAGTGAGCCTTTTATGGTACGCAAAAGTTGAAATTCAGGAATAGGTAATAGCGTAAGTTGAGATAGTTGGTCTTGCTCAAAATCGATAAGACAGATGCTTTTTTGTTGCCCACTTTCATCAAAGCTCAGTGGAATAGGAGCACCGCTATAACGAATATGTTCTGATTTATTCACTATTTGTGGGCGATGGATATGTCCGAGTGCAATGTAATCAAATTTAGGGAATAACGTGGCTGAAAATGCATCTAAAGTGCCAATGTAAATCTCACGGGTCGAATCACTAACACTGGCACCAACCGTTGTAAGATGACCTGTTGCGATAATTGGAATAGCTACATCTAATTGATTACGCAAGGCTAGTGCATCTTGATATTGGTTGTGGTAATAAGCCGCTATTGCATCTTTTAATGCATTTTGTTTTTGTGCGCCTGATTGTCCACTTTGGCTAGTTATCATATCTCTAGGACGCAGATAAGGAATGGCACAAAGCAGCGCTCCGGGTGTGTTGTTTTTTTGATTAAGGATAACAGGGGGTTGAGGTTCATCAAAATGCACATTGGCAATCACTGTAGTATTTAAACAGGCTAACAATGATTTCGATTCATTTAATGTTGCAACAGAATCATGATTTCCAGCTAAAATAATAAGCTGACACTGGGTGTCTTTCATTGCAACAACAAAGCGATTATAAAGCTCACGGGCATAACTAGGGGGAGAACCCGTATCAAAAATATCACCAGCAACAATAAGTGCATCAACCTGGTAATCACGTATTTGTTTTAGTAACCAATCAAGAAATTGTTGATGTTCTTGCGCTCGGCTTTTGGTAAAAAAATATTGCCCTAAATGCCAGTCTGATGTGTGAATAATCCGCATTGCTATTCCTCTTTTTAATCTAGCAAGGAGTATAGCGCACCTCGCTTTTTTAGTGAAAATACGTTGTTAGATGCTTTTTTTGCGTGATTTTTCACCTTATTTTGTATTATTTACCTTAACAACACCCTCGTATTCCAGTAATGTCATGGTTAGTCATAAATCTGTCATAAAAGTGCCTCATAATCATTACGACCCTCTATATACATAACACAGGATAGAGTATGGCAAGGCGTATTCTTGTTGTTGAAGATGAAACCGCAATTCGAGAGATGATCTGTTTTGTGCTTGAGCAAAATGGATTTCAACCCATTGAAGCAGAAGATTATGATTCTGCATTGAGTTTTCTTATCGATCCTTACCCTGATCTGGTTTTATTAGATTGGATGATCCCGGGTGGATCAGGATTACAGATAATAAAGCAAATGAAGCGGGAAAGTACTACCCGTGATATCCCTATAATTATGTTAACGGCAAAAGGTGAAGAAGAAGACAAAGTCAAAGGACTCGAAACGGGTGCTGATGATTATGTTATTAAACCTTTTTCACCTAAAGAGTTAGTCGCACGAGTCAAAGCTATTTTACGACGCTTATCACCAATGTCAGCTGAAGATCTTATTGAATTTAATGGATTAAACCTTGACCCGGTGTCACACCGAGTTACAAGCCAAGATAAGCCGATAGATATGGGGCCAACAGAATTTAAACTCCTGCACTTTTTTATGACGCATCCTGAACGTGTGTACAGTAGAGAACAACTACTAAACTATGTTTGGGGAACGAATGTTTATGTGGAAGACCGAACCGTTGATGTTCATATCCGTCGATTACGTAAAGCGATAGAACAAGATGGGCATGACAGAATGATACAAACGGTACGTGGAACGGGATATCGCTTCTCTGCCCGTTTCTGAGTCAATAAGGGAGTAACTGTCAGGTGTTAGAACGATTATCGTGGAAAGCCCTCGTATGGGGGCTGTGTCTATTTTGTTTACCTGCCTTTATATTGTCACTTTTTATTGGTCATCTTCCTTGGTTGCTGGTGGCATCGCTACTTGGCGCACTTGTGTGGCATGCTTATAATTTGTTGAAATTATCTAAATGGTTATGGCTAGATAGGTCAGTATTACCTCCAGAAGGCAAAGGAGGTTGGGAACCTATTTTTTATGGTATTCGACAAACACAACAGCGTAACCGTAAGCGTCGTCGCGAGTTAGGTGAGTTAATTAAGCGTTTTCGTAGTGGCGCAGAAAGCTTGCCTGATGCGGTTGTGATGATGACGAATGAAGGTAATATTTTCTGGTGTAATAGCTTAGCGCAACATCTTTTAGGATTTCGTTGGCCTGAAGATAATGGGCAAAATATTTTTAACTTACTGCGTTATCCTGATTTCTTGCACTATTTTACGGTCGCTGATTTTAGCCGTCCCTTAACCCTCTCGCTTAATAATGGCTCTATTGTTGAATTTAGGATCATGCCATACAGTGAAGATCAACGCTTAATGGTTGCTCGAGACGTTACTGAAAAGAACAAGTTAGAAAATGCTCGTCGTGATTTTTTCGCTAATGTGAGTCATGAATTACGAACACCTTTAACCGTTATTCAAGGTTATCTTGAAGTAATGGAAGAGGGGGCGGTAGAAAATCCTAGAGAGCATAAAGCTATTTCGACGATGCAAGAGCAAGCTAAGCGTATGGATCTTTTGGTTCAGCAGCTTTTACAGCTTTCACGCATTGAATCAGCCCCGCATATTGATTTAAATACCGTTGTTGATATTCCGGCGATTTTGTCTGTAGTACAGCAAGAAGCAAACTCACTAAGCCAAGGGCAGCATAATATTATCTTTAATATTGATAATCATTGGGCAGTTCGAGGAAACGAGGAACAATTACGCAGCGCGGTTTCTAACTTAGTTTATAACGCTATCAATCATACCCCCGAGGGCACAACAATTAATGTCGAGTGGAAGAAAATTCCACAGGGTATGTTATTTAGTGTGTCAGACAATGGACAAGGGATTAGTGCGGAGCATTTAACACGCTTAACAGAACGTTTTTATCGTGTTGATAAAGCGCGTTCTCGTCATACAGGTGGAACAGGATTAGGTTTGGCAATAGTTAAAAAATCGCTCCAGCATCATCATTCACAACTTAATATTGAGAGTAAAGTAGGCCGAGGAAGTACCTTCTCATTTATTTTACCTCAAACATTGTTGTCTGCTAAAAATAGCATTGAACTCAAATAGCACTGAATACAAATTTGTATCTAAAAAGCCTTTATCACTTACTTTATATCGTAAGTTTTAAAGGCTTTTTTCTGTTCATAATAGCGGGTTTTAATATCAATAAATTTTAATATAGTAGCGTTAAATTTTAATATTTTTAATTAATAAGAACTTTAATTGAAAATTTTATTTTGCATAAATGATGAAAAAATACGCAAATCATATCGGGGATATTCGATGATATATGATAGTAATAACTATCTATGAAATAGAGTTTGGATGATTATTCTGGTTTTTTGATTGGCTATTGCCTTTTTTCATTATAAAAGTTTTACTTGTACCCTGTTATCGGCGATTTTTTCTATTTAAAGCGTAATTACTCTGCATTAAATGATTATTTATGGATATTATCCTGAATAGCAATGGTATTTGCTCAAATAGATATTGTTGATTTTATGTTGCATTAACTAATTGGCTGTTAATGTATTTTGACTAATCTTGTAACGATATATTAACAAAACTTATGGCGCATCGATTAACTTCCAGAGATATTCTGGCATTAGGATTTATGACATTTGCACTGTTTGTTGGTGCTGGAAATATCATTTTTCCTCCTATGGTAGGTTTGCAGTCAGGTGAATTTGTTTGGACTGCTGCACTTGGTTTTCTGATAACAGGAGTAGGCCTTCCTGTATTAACCGTTGTTGCACTCGCAAAAGTGGGTGGCGGAATTGAAGCACTTAGCACGCCTATCGGTAAGCCTATGGGGCTTCTATTGGCGATAGTTGCTTACTTAGCAGTAGGTCCCCTTTTTGCAACACCTCGTACCGCAACAGTTTCCTTTAAAGTTGGTATTGCCCCTTTAGTCGGTGATACTGAAATAGCATTGCTGATTTATAGCGTTGTCTACTTTTTAATTGTTATCGGTATTTCGCTTTATCCGGGAAAATTGCTTGATAGTGTTGGTCATATTCTCGCACCGATTAAAATTTTAGCGCTTGCAGCATTAGGTTTAGCCGCAATATTTTGGCCAGCGGGTGCGCCAATTCCTGCCACACAAGCCTATCAAGAAATGGCATTTACCCAAGGTTTTATTAATGGCTATCTCACTATGGATACGCTGGGTGCTATGGTATTTGGTATTGTTATTGTTAATGCTGCGCGTTCTCGTGGCATAGATAATTCATCGCTACTGACGCGTTATACAATGTGGGCTGGTATTATTGCTGGTGTGTTATTAACAGGGATTTATTTGAGTTTATTTAAACTCGGCTCTGCAAGTGGCAGCATTATCCCTGGCGCGCAAGATGGTGCTGATATTCTTCATGCCTATGTCCAGTATACTTTTGGTAACTTCGGTAGCTTTTTCTTAGCGTTGCTGATTTTCTTAGCCTGTATGGTTACTGCGGTTGGTTTAACCTGTGCTTGTGCCGAATTTTTTAGCCGTTACTTACCTATTTCTTACCGTACATTGGTATTAGTGCTAGCGGTATTCTCTGCGGTGGTATCAAACTTAGGTTTAAGTAAGTTAATTGAGTTTTCAATTCCAGTGCTGATCATGATTTATCCACCTTGTATTGTGATTATCTTAATGAGTTTCACATTACGTTTATGGAATAACTCAAGCCGTATTATTGCACCCGCAATGGCTATAAGTCTGTTTTTTGGTATCTTTGATGCAATGAAAGCATCCGATCACTTAAAGCATTTATTACCAGAATGGGCGGCAAAATTACCATTAAGTGAGCAAGGTTTAGCGTGGTTAATCCCAGTGCTAGTCACTATCGTTGTGTGTGGTATTTACGACAGAGTTGCAGGCTCTAATAGAAAAAAAGTTATTCATACTGAAGTGACTAAGTAAGCGATAATTTATTTAATTGAATAGCAAAAAGGGAAACGTGAGTTTCCCTTTTTGATTTGTCCTAATGATATTTGCTTGTAGTCTGATTTAAAACGAAGTAGCGGCCTGTTTTATATCTGAAATAGCTTGTTGATTTTCATCTAAATAATAGTGAATACCTGCGATAATGCCATCTTCACCTTCATAAAAGATTTTAAAGCGAGTTCGTTGTCCATCGTGATAAGCAATAACGGCACTGCCGCCTTTTCCTAGACAAAATTGATGAATACTTCCCGTTGAAATACAAATGCTATCGTTACCCGAAACGGTAATTTTGCAGTTATCACCGGTATTGATTGCAATAGCATTTTCACCCAGTAGTTTAATTTGTGCTAAATCACCCGTATTAGTGACTTTGGCTCGAGATTGAGACGCTGTGATAAAATTGCGCATGCCGCTATTAGCGATATGAACCCCGTTACCTGAAGCGTAAATTTTGACATCATTTCCACTATTACAAAGACGAGAGCGGCCACCTAAACTACCAATTCGGCACTGATTTCCGGTATTACTTATTTTGCCGGCAAAGCCAGTATTCATTAGCTGATTACCATAGCCTGTATTAGCAATGCTGTTTTCATCACCAGAAAAAGCCACGATATTATTGCTGCCACATAGCGCTAAACTAGTACTGATTTGCTGACTTTTTAACACCAATTGATGCCATTCAGTAGAAAATTGAATATTCTCCGAAGATGGAAGATTCACATGATAAGGTAATCGTTGTAGTGTAATACCTTGTTGCTGTTCGTTGCCTAACAGGGACAAGATGTTTTCCATCACTTCTTGTTCCTGCTGAGCAAAGGAACTACTGCTAAAATGGCGTAGATAAATATATTGGATCAGGCTTTCTATCCATTCTGTACGACGTTGTTTTATCAATTCAGTGTGGATAGCACTGTAAGTTCCTCCATGAGGAAAATATTTTAGAAACCAGCGATATAGCGATGTAGAAACTCGTAATTGGCGCAAGTTTTGTTTAGTTAATGTAATATTTTCCTCTGAAGGTACAGACATATAAGCTCCTTAATTAGTGTCGATGATAGCCGTCAACCATGCTGCGGAATGTTTGAAATGGTGTTCTACCTGTTGTACATAAATAAAGATGACCACAGATAAAAAAGACACTACAAACCGCTAAGATTTGATGCGCTATTAATAACCACGCTTTAAACATGATGGCATCAGCTGGGATTAATTCAGGTTGCTGTAATAAAACACCTGTAATCAATAACAGCGGTACTAAGCCGTACATCACACCTAAATAAGCCATTTGTTGTAATGGATTAAATTTTACGCAAGTTGTTGCAGGAAAAGGGTGGTCTTCACCTTTGATGATGCCATAGAGGTAAAAACGAGTTTGCATCAAAGCACGTTGGATCCAGTTTTTTCCGTCAATGCGGTAAAATTTACCATTTCCACCCACAAGATTAATCAATACAAAAGCTAACCAACAAACTAACAGTAGATAACCACAAATAGCATGTACATTAACGAGTAATGCCGTATCGTGAGCCGAAAGTAGGGCAAAGTGATTAATGCCACCACTTATAAGTAATAAAATAAATAAGGATGCATTACTCCAGTGCCATAAACGAACCGCTTTTGAGTAAAGATAAAGCCGCTCTTCTTTATGAGCTTCACCCTGTGGTGTTGCAAAGCGATAGCGTAAAAAACCATGGAGCGCGAGCACAAAAAGCATACCGATAAAGAGTACGCCTGCAACAATTAGCCAAAGCGGCAAATAGTCAGGGGTATAAATTAAGACGTACTCTTTTAAGCTAGCTTGAAATTGCTCAGCATTTGGCATGATATTAACGACACTCATACTTTACCCCCCTCTTGTGCATGAGGACCTACACGACGATAGAGATGTGGTTTACCTGCACCATCTAACTGATAGATATAGTAATCATGTGTTTTGAGCCACTCTTGAATTTGAGGGCTATCTTCTTTACCAAATAACAGCGCATTTTGTGGACAAGCACTGACACAAATCGGTGGAAATCCCTTTTGTAAGCGCGATTCAAGGCAAAAATCACATTTATCCGCGATATGAGTGACAGGATTAAGATAACGGACCTGATATGGACATGCTGGTATGCAGTAGCTACAGCCAATACATTTTTCTTTTTCTACGCGTACAATGCCATTTGTTTCATCGCGCCAAGAAGCACCAGTAGGACAAACAGTGATACAAGGTGCATCTTCACATTGTTGGCAAGAGTGGCGAAAAAAGTGATATTGGTCATTATCTTCTTTTAGGCTCAATGGAATATGAGCGATATCCATACGCGCCATTCCCGTTGGGACTTTATTTAGTCTACGACATGCAGTGGCGCAAATATTACAGCCATTACATAGCGTTTCATCATGGATCATGGCATAGCGGATTGGTTTTTTTTCTGCTGTTGCGGCTAGCGCACTTCCTAGTGGCGCACTGAAAAAAATGACCGATCCCATACCTGCTACAAATTTACGGCGAGAAACACGCATTATTTTTGCTCCTCTGTCTGATGATGTTGTGATACCCACAGGACTTTGGCGCTATAAGTAGGAACAACATTAAGGATTTTCATATTGTTCTACCTCTAGCCATTCAGTTAAGCCTCGTGCTTTGCCATAACTCATTAGCTTGTTACTAAAGAGATAAGGTGCATCGTTTGAGGCATAAATTTGCTGAATATCCTGAAAGTCAGGATGGGTTTTCATCAGTAGCAGTGCATCTTCAATCTCTGAAGCCGCATATTTAAAAGGCTCAGACATCAACATGCTCTGTTTCAATGGACGAGGGTAAGTTTCACACTCAAAGCGCACAACACCTGCAATTGCGGTGCAAATATCTGCGTGGCGATTAAGCAATTGCAGCTGTGCGTAGTTATCTGACATAAAATCAGTTGAGTAGAAATAATCTTGTTCATTGAGACTTAAATGGGCGATATCGATAAACTCATCTCCATTTAACGCTATTTTTAATTGCGCTATATCTTCAACAGATAGCGAATAGGGCGCTTCAAAAAGCGTTGAAATGGCTAAAAGTTCACCTTCCTTTGAACATTGACGTATAGCATTCGCTAAATGTTGTTCAGCAGATAATTTCGGTACTTCTGTCGGTGTTTCTTCATTTATCTCAGCACTGGTATTGGATGATAAACCAACACCTTGTTCTGATAATGGCAGTAGCCAACGACGACGAGAAATATCTGGTTGTTCTACTAAAACATCACCATCAGCGATATCTGGTGGTATAGAAGCCGATGCACTCTGTTTACTCATCATGATCTCCTTCTTTTACCTATTAACTTGGTAATAAACCACGAGACGCTAAATCGTCAGCAACATCTTGTAGTCCAAGGCGAACTAATGTCGCTTTTGTTGGACAACCTAATTGTGGATCCCAGCCCATTTCTTCATAGAACATGGTGAGAGAGAGTTGCATATCTTCTCTGTCCATTTTGTCTGTGCCTTCATTAAAGACAGGAATATCAGGATCTTTATCAAATACCCAGGAACAGATTTGGTCATGCTCATTACGCATATCCATGGTATTCATCAGCTTAACGGTATAAGCACGGTGTAAGGTGAAAATACGTTCTGATGCTAAATCCAAATCTTTTGATGTGGTTGGTTCGCCAGTAATTGCAGTAAAGAATTTGGCTTCCATTTCTAAATCACCACGATAATTACGGCTTTTATGTGGTGATACGGTCATTGGCCATACCCAGTTACATAGTGTGACTGCATCGTGTAAGCAACTACGTAATAGTGTCCATTTGGTATAAGCAATTTTCGCTTTATTAATTGGGGTATAGTTTTTGGTTTCGTCAAAGGCATCACCAGAACCGAATAGTTCTGCGGCAATCTCTTTTTGTAATTTCAGCGGTAATCCACTACCAATGTAGTTGATATGGGTATGTGTCATCGCATCACGATTAAACATACAGTTAACGATAGAACCTACTTGCGCAGAGGCTTCGTTAGCGTGGTGAATAGGGAATCCCATTGGTGACCAAAGTTTGTTTTTCTTGTTGCTCCAGTACTCATCACCTAAATTCCAGCGCTGTGCGATAAGATATGAACCATCGGCTAAGTGGCTAAATTCCCCTTTGCGATGTGCTAAGCGATAGTAGAAATCTTTAATAAATTCAGGGTTGCCTGCTTCGAGCTTATCCCAAGGTATATCGTTGTATTCTTCTTCAGAAAGGACGCGTTTAAATACACCGTGGGTATAGCAATAAGTGAAGTCACGATGAAGCTGGCCGTAGTTACACCATAAGCCCATATCATCAAAAATATTCAGGCCAACCAGATTACCCACAACGTTGCCATCCCCTTTTTTTTCTACATCTGCGGGGCCATTAGGGAAAATAGTCGTGTGAACAAAGTTTGCAACGCAGGTATTACCCCCAGTTTGCGGTACACCAAATTTTTTCGCTTGTGGAACATTAAGCTGCGCCATACAACGAATAGGACAAGAGTGGCAACCTCCCATTTTGACCGTGTATTCTTCAGCTTCAGGGCCCAGGTCAAAGGTGGATTTCATGGTTCTAAAACCAACGGTATTGATATCACCAGGAGGAATTTCACCCGTTTCGATAGGTCCGCCTTCAGCCGCACCCCAGAAAAGTCCTTTGCGTGCAGTCCAGCGAGAACCTGGATGAGAATATTCAGCCCATGATTGTGGTGTGCTTGGTACAACGTGGTTGTTATTTGAGCCAATAAGTTGTGTCATCATATAATCGTTAAGCTCTTTTAACGCTTTACGATCTGCAACGTTAACGCCACGGCTTCCTTCAACGACTATCGCTTTTAATTGTTTAGAACCTAATATTGCGCCAACACCTGCGCCACCACTGTGGTTACGGCTGTTAATAATACCTGAAAGCGGAACTAAGTTTTCACCCGCAGGGCCTATTGCTGCAACACAAGCCTCTGGGCTTGTTTGTGCACAAAGTTCTTCTGTGGTTTGACGAACACCTTTGCCCCATAAGAATGACGCATCTTCGATAGAAACTTCATCGTCGTCGATATGGATCCAAACGGGTTTATCAGATTTACCTTCAATTATCAGCGCGTCGTAGCCCGCAAATTTCATCCATGCGGCAAAAAAACCACCCATATGGGCATCAACAACAAGGTTGCCACGCGTAAAGGTAGAAAGTGAGGTGATATTAACGCGAGAACTACAAGGTGCACCAGAGCCAGTTAAAGGACCGACTGCAAAGACAACTTTGTTCTCTTCGTCAAAAGGTTTAACACCGGGAGCGACTTCTTCGTACATGATTTTATAGCCAAATCCCATACCACCTATCAGTGATTTATATTTGCTTGAGCTTGAGCGGGATATGGCACCGGTAGTTAAGTTAATTCTTAGAATATTTCCAGTCCAGCCGTTAATCATAATATTGCTTCCTAATCTAAATGTGGTTCAGTGAAGTGATTGCATTTTGTTGTTATCAAACGGTAATTTCTTTCCATTCAATAATATGCAGTGCACCTGTTGGGCACGCTGATGCACATTCACCACATAAATTGCATTTGCCGGATTTTTTAGTTTGTGGATTAACGGTTGCCATCATCCACGGACAAGCTGTGGTACATGCAGCGCAGCCAATGCAGCGGCGCGTATCAACGACAATACAACCGAACTCTTCTTGATAACGGATAGCTTTTACAGGGCAGACTTTCATACATTCAGGATCTTTACATTGGCGACAGGTATCCGTTGTAAAGTTTAAATCGCCATAAAGACCACCGCCTGAGCCAATGCCTTTATCACCAAAATAGAAATGACGATGTATTTTTGTTCGAGAAAAAAATGAACCAACACTACCATCATTCCATGTTGTACAAGCAGTTTCACAACGGTGACAACCTGTACAACGGGCTCTATTAGTCACTAATACGCCTTTAGGCGTTGTAGTGAGTTGAATAATGCCGCTGTCTATTTCTTCTTGCTTACAGCCTAAAAGAGAAAGCAATGCGGGTGCTATTGTTATCCCTGCCAGCCCTTTACCGGATATTCGCAGAAACTCTAGTCTTGATAGTCCGAGATCTAATATCGGACGATGATGTTTATCAGACATTAATATTTATCTCCGCTTAACTAATTTTATTAAGAAATAAGTTGTGATGATAAATTCTTTTTTTATCCGCTTGCCTTACCGTTATATAAAAAATATAATAACGATGTAGATAGAAGATATATTATAGATTTCAACTTTTTTATAATTAAAAATACGCCGTGATGAAATGTTAAATATTTGTATTTACAATGTGTTATATCCACTTTTTACGTATTTTTTATTATCCTTTCTGATAGTGTGGTTATTAAAAAATTTATTCTGTGATTGTTATCATAGAAATAAAAATAATTAATGTTATTAAATTATTTTAATTAAATGATTATTGTTTTTATCTGTAATTACGAAAGAGAATAACTACTATTTATATATATTCTATTATTGAATTTAAATTAAAGGCAGTTTGCTCTTATTTTTTATTAAATATTATTATTTAAATACTAAATTGACATTTGATTAAAATAAAAAATATTACCAAATTCGAATATTGATAATTATTAATTAAATAATGTATTAATTAATTGTAAAACCGTGACTAGATCATTTTTATAAAAAAAGAAACCTTATCTAATTGAATAAGGTTTCTTGTGTCAGTGTTATTTTGTGTTTAGTTATTAGTAACCGACTGCTTTACCCGCAGGGCGACGCACATCATTTGAGCCATACAGGTAACCCTCACGCACGGCACCAGAAACGGCAGAATCATTACCAGACGAGGCTGGAATAACACCTTCTTCACCAGGAATACCAACCATAATTAATTCAGCTGCACCCCATGGCGTTTGTTCTACCATTTTATATCCCATAGATGATAGCTGCTCTAATGTATCTTTTGATAGTCCACGTTGCTCGTAGTAAACCTCATCGGGTAGCCATTGATGATGGATCCGAGGGCTATTAACGGCCTCTTGTGGTGGCATACCAAATTCGATGATATTGAGTGCGGTTTGTAAGGTGATCGAAATAATACGTGACCCACCTGGTGATCCTAATACTAAGAAAGGTTTGCCTTCTTTAGTGACAATAGTTGGGCTCATTGATGATAGGGGACGCTTTAATGGTGCAATACTGTTACGCTCACCTTGTACTAATCCATAGAGATTTTTTTCACCCACTTTGGTGGTGAAATCATCCATTTCATTATTAAGGAAAAATCCTGTTCCCGGAGCAATAACGACAGCACCAAAACGTCCATTAATAGTGTAAGTGGTTGAAACGGCATTTCCGTCTTTATCTATAACAGAATAGTGAGTCGTTTCTGGACTTTCGTGAGGAGCGATCCCGGGTTGTACATTTTCTGAAGGCGTTGCTTTATTTGGCGTGATTTGTTGGCGGATTTCTGTGGCATAGGTTTTACTGAGTAGTTTCTCTGTTGGATTTTTAATAAATTGTGGATCGCCAAGAAAGGTATTTCTATCCATATAAGCGTGACGCATTGCTTCTGTTAATGTATGAACATATTGAGCAGAGTTAAAGCCCATCGATTTAAGATCGTATCCTTCTAGGATATTGAGAGTTTGACAAATTGTGATCCCCCCTGAACTTGGTGGCGGCGCTGAAATAAATTCATAGCCTCGATAGGTACAAGTGATAGGTTTGGTTTCAGTAATAGTAAAATTAGCAAAATCTTCTTTAGTGAGCATCCCATTGTGTTGCTTTGAGGCTTGTTCTACTTTTTGAGGGATCTCTCCTTGATAAAACTGATCCGATCCTTGATTGGCGATTAATTCTAATGTGTTAGCTAAATCAGTTTGAATAAGGCGATCTCCTGGTTGCCAAGGTGAGCCATCAGGTCTTAAGAATATTTTTGCGGATCCAGGATCTTGTCTAAATCGTTCTGTAGTGGTTTCCAACACGTCAGTATCAGCACGGGTTAAAATATAACCTTCTCTAGCGAGCTTAATTGCAGGAGCCATCACTTCTTGGCGTGATAGGGTGCCATATTTTTCCAATGCGGCATCAAGACCTTTCACTGTACCAGGCACACCAGAGGCAAGATAACCATATAAACTGGCATTTTTAATCAAATTACCTTCTTTATCTAGATACATATTTTTTGAAGCCGCAGCAGGGGCGGTTTCTCTAAAATTTATAAAGGTATTTGTGCCATCAGCAAGGTGTATAGTCATAAAGCCACCACCACCAATATTGCCACAACAAGCATTGACTACCGCTTGTGCATAACCCACGGCAACGGCAGCATCTATCGCATTCCCCCCTTTTTGTAAAATATCGTTCCCTACTTGAGAGGCTAAATGTTGAGAAGAGACAACCATGCCATGCTGTGCTTCAACGGCAGGCTCATAAGCGGCATAGAGTGAGTGAGAAAAAAGGGCGGTGAGTAACAGCAGGTGTGTTCTTTTTATTGTAATCATTATTATCTCCATAAGTAACAGTGGGTTATGCTTATTTTTTTAAAATAAAAAAGAAGTAACACACTGTAATTAATCAAAATTAACAATTAGGTAACAATAAGTATAGGAAGAGATGATAAATGAAGTGAATTTTTTTTTAATGTGATAATTAAAAATAAGCAATAAGAGGGGAGATAAGGATTGGTTGGCATATTGAATAAAAAAAGGGGCTTGAAGCCCCATTTTTTATTTGTTTAATTATTGTGTGACTTCTAGTGCATCAATAGAAGCTGTATAAGTATCAGCAGCTATTGTTTGCTCTTTGTTTACAACTAATTTATAAGCATTTTGACCTTTTTCTAATGCCATCCAAGCAACATTATCAACTTGTACTGCTTTGTAGTTTGAACCAACTGCGGGGGTAAGAGCTAATTGCAGTTTGTTATCTTTATTTTTGCCAACAAGAGTAGCAAAGTTACCTAGCATTGGGTCGATATCCTCAGCTGTATTTGCTGTAAAACGAAGTGCAACATAATTGTTTGCATCTGCACCAGTAACAGAACCATTAGCAACAGTTGTTCTATCTGCGACTTTACCTGCAACAAGATCTTTCACTGGTGTTAATGTGTGGGTGATGGTACTTGTTGAGCTAAAAGTGATATCAGCAGTTGCAGTTTTGATATCAGAAACAGCGGTTTGAGCTGCGCTAGCTGAGCCACAAATAACTGCTAAAGTTGATGCTAATACGATATTTTTTAATGTTAATGTTTTCAATTTATATTCTCCAATATTTAATGATAGGTGGTATAAATAACCAACCTTATTATTTACTATTTACATAGTTAATTATTATTTTAAAAACAATATATAGCTTGTTATTTAAATAAATAATAAGATTAATTATTAACTTAAAGATAATGTTGATTTTTTTAATTGGTATTATTTTATAATATACGCTCCATTTAATGAAATATTATATTTATCTGGTTTTATATATTGTTCTCCATTTAAAATTAATTGGAAGTAAGCCTCTTTCTCTTTAGTAATTAAAATAAAATTATTGTCCTCGTCTGTTCTCCAATTATTACCTGCTATTTTTATATTGATTGTATTATTGATGTTTGTTTTTCCTGTAATAATGATGTTGTTTTCTGTTATAGACAATTTTCTTTGATTAGTACTAATCAAAAATCCTTTATGTTCATCTAGGTGAGATATCATGCCATAACCAATAACAGTTCCATCTGAGTAATATCCTGATAAATTTTTATTATTTATACTAATATCAAAAATTAATTGCTGTGCGTAACTATAAGAGAAAGGTAAATATAATCCTAGTGAAATAAATATAGTTTTCTTTAAATTTGATATTATATGTTTTTTAAATAAAGACATTTTTAATCTCATTATTATGGCTGACATGTTAATGTTAAATGATAAATACCATTGTTATTTTCTTTATCTTTTAAATTATAATATAAATTACATTGTTCTTTACCAGAGTATAAAACTAATGTTCCTTTTTCAGGTAATCCTGATAAATATACTTGAGAGTTATCGTTTACAATACCCATAATATTGGTGTTATTTTCAAGCTTAACAATTGAACCAAAACTAATCTTTTTATTATTGTGTGTGTTTATATTTATTAAGACTCGTTCACCTACTCTTGTAGTAAATTGAGTATTAATAATTGCCCCTTTTGTCGGAATAACTTTCATATCTGTTTGTGGTAATTCTACATTATCAGGCAATGTTGTAGGATCAATGGAGACAACATTCACTTGATAAGGTGTTAAATTAGATAAAACAGCATTTCCTTTAAAGTCGGTATGTAAACCAGGATAACTATTAACCTGACTACCTGTAACATGTGGAGCCTCTATTAATGCTGCCGTATTACCAATTGTTTGGCTAAAAGTTACATTATTTTCAGAAGCAATAAAGCCACCAGAAATTGCTGCGCCTTTTTGTGTTACATTTTTATTATAGCTATAGTTACTAGTTACTTTTCCATAAGTACCTGTCCAACCTAATCCCAGTGAACTGGTATTTGAGTCACTATCAGAATAGAGATTTTGGCTAATATTCCAATTTAATTGGTGATCATATGCTGAGCCTGCTAAATCAATAAGATTACTATCTGAGCCATTTTTATTTGATATTGTTTGATATCTTAAAGTTGTATCTGTATTCGTTAATCTTTCTAGCGGGATACTTAGTTGTAAATTAAAAATATTATCTGACTCTTTTTTATTATTACGTATTGTATTCGTTTTCGCTAAACTCAGTGAAAGAGAAGCATATTTCCATCCATACCAATAGCTAGCAGAATAACTGGTTTCATTACTATTATTATAAAATTTTCGTTTGCTACCTGATAAAGTAAAATTACCTAAACTCTTAAAACTTTGTATTAAAGAAAGCGTTGTATAATTTTTTGTTTGAAGCGTCGTATAATCATCATCCTGATAGGTATCAAGTACATTATTAATATCGTTAAATCCTGGTGATGCATATTGGTAACTTGATAAAGCTATCATGGTATTCGTTGCTAATAGCGCCTTACTATATTGTAATCGCCAAGCGGCACCAGACTGCGTGTCTTGATTTTTTTTCTGCGAATGACTTGCTATAGCATCAATAGAGATAGCACCGATATTTCCAAGATCACTCCCAACACCTAAAGCAATAGATTGATAATTTTTAGCACCTTGAAAACCACCTAATATGGTCATATTCCAAGGCAATCCGTAAATTGCACTTCCTTGTACTATCGCAGCTTTATCAATACGGCTATTTGTTGGACGATATTCTCCTAGCATCGTATGGTAATTTAGATATCCTTCTCTGACAGCAATAGCTGGCTTATTAAATGGTACTGTAAAATATTGTTCACTCCCATCTGACTCATAAACAGTGACTTCTAAAATTCCGTTAGAACTTGTTGGTAAAAAATCACTTAATTCAAAGGGACCAGCAGCAACAGAGGTTTTATAAACAGTAAAATTATTTTGTTTTACTTCAACAATAGCTTGTGTACGGGCTATTCCTCGTATTGTTGGTGAGAACTGGCTTTGTATACTAGCGATCATACTGTCATCTTTTGCCAACATGACACCACGAAAAGGAACACTATTAAATATTTCGCTTGGTGTACTACTATCACCTAATGTAACCCGGCTATTTATGCTATTAATTGCTCTTTCAGCATAGTTATATACATTTTCCCATTTACCATTATTATTCTTGTTTTTATTCCAGTTTGTTTGATTATAAAAACGCCAAGCACCTAAATTAATTCTTGGAGAAAGCTGAAAATAAGAAAAGTTATTACTATAATTATCTCCTGATATATTATTTACCATTGCGTTATAATTTAAAATAAACGCATTAATGCCATTGTTCCATAAATTTCTTGCTGCAATATATCCTTTTTCTTTGTTATCTAGATATATTTGCGGTATGGAAATATTTAATTTTTGCTCACTAAAAATAACATTAGTTATAATATAAGGTATTTTAGATAAATCTGCACAATTTGTTTTTGATATACCTAGTTTTTTTATATTAACACCGTAATTTTCTAGCTGTTGTGATGATAAACAAGGTGTTAATTTATTATTTATATCTCTTAATTCAACTTCTTTTATATCAACAATTTGATTATTTAGATAAATATCAAATAAATAATTCCCTGGTTGCTTTTTATCATTTTCAATATTAGCTAAATCAATGTCATTGATAGAACTGTTGAAAAAATTTTTATCAAAAGTATAGCTGTCCGCATAAGAGGTAACTGCATAGCTTAATGATATTATTATTAATGTTGATTTATTTATTCGCACAGAAAACCTCTATTATCTGTTAGTTTATAGACTATCTAATAGATTGAGTATACTTTTCTGTTATGCCACCAAAATCAGTGATGACACTCCATTTTATATTATAAATATTACTCTTATTTATAATTGGATATTCTTTAGAACCTAATGGAGGAATATATCCAGCATAATTAACTTGTCTATCATTAATATAGATAGAGTCAAAGTTAATATAATAAGGTGAAGGATTTCTTACTTCAATCTTATCATTTTCTACTTTCCATTGTAGATGATTGGCAAAGTTTTCAGATGCCCCTTTTAAAGAAGGGGGACGTGTTAATAATTTAATACAGCTCGTTACACTAACTTGAAAGTTAATATTGGCTTTATCTAGCGTTTCTTTAGTTTTATTATCAACCCAATTATCGGCTTCTTTAGGAGGAACACCAAGTGCACATAACCAATTTAATGTTTCAATTTTTTCAGATTTATTGTAATCGGTATCAATAATACGTATTCTACTTTGTTGATTAGCCTCTAATTTTACTAATGGTGGTGTTAGGATAAAATTATTGTCTTTTTTATTTCTATTTTCATCTAAGACATAAACTTGAGCTAGGATTGGATAATCTTGCTCATTATAAATTGTAAGAGAAGTTCCTTTTTTATCTTCACTGTTATAGATAACGCGAGAAGCACCTAATTTTAAGCGAAACTCTTTTTTATTAAGATTTATATCATTATTTATTTCTTCTGATACAGCATTAATAGAAAAAATTGATAGCAAAAGAGATAACAAAAATTTTGTTTTTATATTCATTTTAAAGTCTTCTTAATATTTCTAGTAGTAAATTATTTTTGTTTCTACAATATTATTTTTTTTTAGCCATAGTTCTATTTCTTCGAATAGTTCAAAAGTATCCATTTCTAATATGGAAGAAAAGCTCAATATATATTCTAAAGTAAAAGATGTTTTACCATTTTCATATCTAGATATTTGTTGTTGACTTAGTTTTAATAATTTACCTAGTTCTTTGCCTGATAGGTTTTTTAATTTTCTTTTTTTTTTATAAAATGGCCAATAAATAAATTTAAATTGTTTCCAGTATTTAAAGTACTCATTTTTTAATTACCTTAAGTTAAATATTCTTTTATCTGAAGCCAAGGTTATATTTATTCAAATCTGTTGTAAAAGCGTTTTAAACGATCAATCAGTATAGTTTTGATAGGTTTTGTCTATTGTAATTGATTTATTGATCGGTTTTACCACTTCAAGTGGTTTTATTTTTCCGATATTTTTCTGATGTTTTTATTTTTTATGTTTAATGTATTGTTTTATATTAAAAAAATATATTGATGAGAAATAGAGTGATTGTTTTTGATATTAATTCTCACTAGGAAATATAATTCAAAGTGAACCTAAAAAATGAGTAAGAATATAATAATAACTGTAATAATTTGTTTCTAATAATATAGCTATTCATTAAAAATAAAAATTAAATCATATTATGATGATTATTTATTTAATATCATTTTATGATTAATGCCTTTTTTATCATATTATGATGGTTGTTTATTTAGTATCATTTTATGACTAGCATATTTTTATATCGTTATATGATGACTATTTAGTTTGGATTTTTATTTAAAACTTAAAAAAGTCAGATGAAGTAACCGATTTTTTAAAACGAGAGGAGAATAAGAAGAGGGATATTTCTTTTACTATCCGTTTATAGACAGATATAAACAGGTATAGACAGATAAAGCCCCCAAAAGAGGCTTTATC
Source organism: Proteus hauseri (assembly GCF_004116975.1). Classification (NCBI taxonomy): domain Bacteria; kingdom Pseudomonadati; phylum Pseudomonadota; class Gammaproteobacteria; order Enterobacterales; family Morganellaceae; genus Proteus; species Proteus hauseri. The sequence continues at coordinate 2,279,736 of NZ_CP026364.1, forward strand.
TTTTTTAAGTATATTTCTTTTTATAGAAAGTAACTTATATTACTAACTTAATGACGGTATTACAGCTTACCAGAGTTCGCTTTCAGGTATTTAGCAACGCCATCTGGAGATGCGCCCATACCTTCTTGACCTTTTTCCCACTGAGCTGGACAAACTTCGCCGTGATCTTCGTGGAATTGCAGAGCGTCAACCATACGGATCATTTCGTCAATGTTACGACCTAATGGCAGGTCGTTAACCACTTGGTGACGAACAACACCTTCTTTATCAATCAGGAATGAACCACGCAGCGCGACACCGGCTTCTGGGTGTTCGATACCATAGGCTTTGATGATGTCATGTTTGATATCAGCAACCATTGGGTATTTTACTTCACCAATACCACCATCATCGATAGGGGTTTTACGCCATGCGTTATGAACGAACTCAGAGTCCATAGAAACACCGATGATTTCCACACCGCGTTTTTGGAATTCTTCAAAACGGTGATCAAATGCAATCAGTTCTGAAGGGCAAACAAAGGTGAAATCCATTGGCCAGAAGAAAATAACGGCAGGTTTGCCTTTGATAAATGAATGCAGGTTGAAATCATTAACAATTTCACCGTTACCAAGAACAGCTGAAGCAGTGAAATCAGGGGCTTTACGAGTAACCAGAACCATAATGTACTCCTGTAGATTGAAATATTAAGGATATTTATACTCGTCATACTTCAAGGTGTAGCGTTGTTGACTGTGTTCATTCGCGCTAATCACATACTTTTGTATGCTCCTAGTGACTCATTCACTTGTCGCCTAGCTACACCTCGAATTATTTAGAGTATGTACCCTGTTTTTAAATGATGGATACAGCATAAATAATCAATCGCTATCGATAAAGTCGAACAGAACAATCTATTTAATAGACTCTAACTATTAACTGAATACGATAAAGTAGGATTATTTATGACTCCTTGTATGACTCGGTATTCTAATCAACTTTGAAAACGAATACCACGCTTGTTAACAAATCGTTACCAATAAAGTGGTGGTTAATTCAAGCATCTTATTGATATTACAACGTAATATCAATATATAACAAAAAGATGAATTAAAAAACAAGTGTAAATGTATCAGTCATTCAACTGATGTTGTTGTGCTCTTTCTAGCAATTGTGGATAAAACTGCCAAAAAATCTCACTGAGTTCGCTGTAATGCGTTTCAAGAGTAATATAAGAACCTGCAAGTGCACTGAGTTTAGGCCGGCGGCGTGCCATTCCTTTTAATGTTTGTTCAATATAAGCGGGATCTGCATAACGGATAAGCCAAGATTGTGACCATAAGTATTCGTTGAGTTCTTGGAATTTTTCTGGTGTTTTCCATAAATCAGGTTCAATTATTTTTCGGATCTGTGTTACAAATTCGGTCAGTGGTATTTGTGGCTCAAATTGAGACCAATTCAACGACAAAAAATGATCCCAAAAAACATCTAAGGTAATTGGAGCAACACGGCGATATTCAGTAGGGAAAAGTAAACGCGCTTCTTTTACTAAAGGATGTGTGTCTGTTAGCACATCAATGCGTCGGTGCATACGAATGCCCTCAACGACAGCGGGGCTGTAATCAGAGCTAGGCGTGCCTTTTACGTAATCAGCCATCATATTGCCTAATAGAGAGCTTTTTGCTCTAAAGGCGAGGTGTAAGTGTGCGAGATAGTTCATTTCAATATCATAGCGCTTTTTAAATAAAAAAGAGCTTCTTTGTTGCACTGATTAGCTCTCAGCACTAGACTAGTCCGCCTGTTTTTTATCAATATAGCTGTTTAATTATGCGTGTATCAGATTTTCGTTTTGAACTACCTGAAGCCTTGATTGCTCATTATCCTCAGCCGCAACGCAGTGGTTGTCGCTTGCTATCTCTTGATGGCACAACGGGGGAATTATCGCACGATGTATTTACGGATGTTTTAGATAAATTAAATGCTGGAGACTTGCTGGTTTTTAATAATACGCGAGTTATTCCTGCTCGTTTATATGGACGTAAAGCTTCTGGCGGTAAAATTGAGGTGTTGGTTGAACGTATGCTTGATGAGCATCGCGTGTTGGCTCATGTAAGAGCATCTAAATCACCCAAAGAGGGCGCTGCGCTTATTCTTGGTGAGGATGAAAGTGTTCAAGCTACTATGGTAGCGCGTCACGATACACTTTTTGAAATCCGTTTTGATGATGAGCGAGATGTATTGACTATTCTCAATAGTATTGGGCATATGCCACTACCTCCTTATATTGATCGCCCTGATGAAGAATCTGATAAAGAGCTTTATCAAACGGTTTATAACGAGCGCCCTGGTGCGGTTGCTGCGCCAACAGCGGGTCTGCATTTTGACGAACCTTTACTTGAAGCTTTAAGAAATAAAGGCGTCGAGATGGCGTTTGTTACCCTGCATGTAGGAGCGGGTACTTTTCAACCTGTTCGTGTTGATAATATTGAAGAGCACACTATGCATTCTGAATATGCAGAAGTGCCTCAAGATGTAGTGGATGCAGTATTAGCGTGCAAAGCACGTGGTAATAAAGTCGTTGCGGTAGGAACAACTTCTGTACGCTCTTTAGAAAGTGCTGCTAATGCGGCGAAAGATGCATTGATTGCTCCTTTCTTTGATGATACTCAGATTTTTATTTACCCAGGCTATAACTACCAAGTTATCGACGCATTAATTACCAACTTCCATTTACCCGAATCTACGTTGATTATGCTGGTATCTGCATTCGCGGGGTATAAAAATACCATGAATGCCTATAAAGAAGCAGTTGAACAACAATATCGCTTTTTTAGTTATGGCGATGCGATGTTTATTACACGTAATCCATTAGCTATAGATGAAAAAGTTGGAATATAACTTAGATATATCATCAGAATTTATCGTTTTAAGTTTGTCTTTTAGGTCAAGTGTGCTGTTATTTCACTATTAACCCCCGATGACCTTGACTAAACACGGGTTTTTATTGATGTAACATATACAGTCGTCTAACAAATGTTTAGAATGTGCTGTTTTTTTATTACGCATCAGACTGTTTTTCTGGTGCCCGGAGGATGTGTGAAATACGAATTACAAACGACTAATGGCAATGCGCGTCGTGGTCGCCTTATTTTTGATCGTGGTGTTGTTGAAACTCCTGCATTTATGCCCGTGGGTACTTACGGCACAGTTAAAGGAATGACACCTGAAGAAGTGCAAGCAACAGGTGCACAAATCCTATTAGGTAATACTTTCCATTTGTGGTTGCGCCCTGGCCAAGAAATAATGAAATTACACGGTGATCTACATGATTTTATGCAATGGAAAGGACCAATTTTAACGGATTCAGGGGGGTTCCAAGTCTTTAGTTTAGGCGCAATGCGTAAAATTAAAGAAGAGGGAGTCCATTTCCGTAATCCCATTAATGGGGAAAAGATTTTTTTAAGCCCTGAAAAATCGATGGAAATTCAATACGACCTTGGCTCCGATATCGTGATGATTTTCGATGAATGTACGCCATATCCTTCAGATTGGGATTATGCAAAAAATTCAATGGAAATGTCATTACGCTGGGCAAAACGTAGTCGTCAACGCTTTGATGAGTTAAATAACAAAAATTCATTATTCGGCATTATTCAAGGCGGTGTTTACGAAGATTTACGTGATATTTCCGTAAAAGGACTAGTCGAAATCGGTTTTGATGGTTACGCTGTCGGCGGCCTTGCAGTCGGTGAGCCGAAAGAAGACATGCATCGTATTTTAGAACATGTTTGTCCACAAATCCCAGCGGATAAACCCCGTTATTTAATGGGGGTTGGTAAGCCAGAAGATTTAGTTGAAGGTGTCCGTCGTGGTATTGATATGTTTGACTGTGTGATGCCAACACGAAATGCACGAAATGGTCATCTTTTTGTGACTGATGGTGTAGTTAAAATTCGTAATGCAAAACATCGTTCAGATACATCAACGTTAGATGAGCATTGTGATTGCTATACATGCAAAAACTATAGCCGCGCTTACTTGCATCACCTTGATCGTTGTAACGAAATTTTAGGTGCAAGGCTGAATACAATTCACAACTTACGTTATTATCAGCGTCTCATGGCCGAAATTCGTCAGTCTATTGAAGATGGTCGTTTTGAAGAGTTTGTCCACGAATTCTACGAGCGTATCGGAAAACCCGTGCCACCGTTAAATAGCAGTACAAGTAAGTGTGATTAATGTATACGACAAAGCCCAATTCTGTGTATGATATTGGGCTTATAATTTGAATATCGTCGATATCGACAACAATGAGGAAAAGTGAATGAGTTTTTTCATTTCTGATGCTGTTGCTTCTGCTGGACAAGCAGCGCCTGAAGCAAGCTTTATGTCTATTTTACCGATGTTAGTGATCTTTATTTTGATTTTCTACTTTATGATCCTACGTCCACAGCAAAAACGTACTAAAGAACATCGTAAATTGATGGACTCTATTGGTAAAGGTGACGAAGTTTTAACCACTGGCGGTTTAATCGGACGCGTTGTTAAAGTTTCAGATAACGGCTATGTTGTTGTTGCTCTGAATGAAACAACTGAAGTAACCATCAAACGTGACTTTGTTGCTGCTGTGTTACCTAAAGGCACAATGAAAGCAATTTAATTTAATTTCCCCAAAGGGAAAAGGGAACTGCCGTGCTAAACCGTTATCCTTTGTGGAAGTATCTGATGCTGATATTCGCTATCCTCATCGGTCTGCTTTACGCACTTCCTAACCTATATGGTGAGGATCCGGCTGTTCAAATCACTGGCGCGCGGGGAACCGCCGCCAATGAGCAAACACTGGATCAAGTTCGATCATTATTAGATAAAGAAAAAATAGAAGCGAAATCAATTGCACTGGAAAATGGTGCGATATTGGCTCGTTTCAATAACCCTGATATTCAGTTACGTGCTCGTGAAGTGTTGTTACCTGCTTTAGGTGACCAGTTCGTTGTTGCACTTAACCTTGCTCCTGCAACACCAAAATGGTTAGAAGCCATTGGTGGTGAGCCAATGAAACTGGGGTTGGACTTACGTGGTGGTGTTCACTTCCTGATGGAAGTTGATATGGACACTGCGCTAGGCAAACTTCAGGAACAAAATGTTGAGAGTCTGCGTACTTTATTACGTGACGAAGGCATTGCGTATTCTTCTATCCGTAAAACGGATAATTATGGTGTTGAAGTTCGTTTTCGTAACTCAGATGATCGCTCTAAGGCTTCAGATTACCTCTCTCGTCGTAACCCAGATTTAATTTTTAGAGATGGTGCTAATAATTCTTTAAGAGCAATTTTTACTGATGAACGTTTACGTGATGCACGTACTTATGCAGTACAACAAAACATCACCATTTTACGTAACCGTGTAAACCAACTCGGTGTTGCTGAGCCATTAGTTCAACGTCAAGGTGCTGACCGTATTGTTGTTGAATTACCGGGTATCCAAGATACTGCTCGTGCAAAAGAAATTTTAGGTGCAACTGCAACATTAGAATTCCGTTTAGTGAATACTGCTGTTGACCCATCAGCGCTAGAAACAGGTCGTATCCCGGGTGACTCAGAAGTGAAATATACCCGAGATGGTGCACCTGCCATTCTCTATAAACGCGTTATTTTAACGGGTGATCATATTACAGACTCAACGTCTCAGTCTGATGAATATGGTCAGCCACAAGTGAGTATTTCACTTGATAGTGCGGGTGGTTCCATTATGTCTAATTTTACAAAAGATAACGTCGGTAAACCGATGGCAACGCTTTTTGTAGAATATAAAGACAGTGGAAAACGCGATGAAAATGATCGTGCAATATTGGTAAAAAATGAAGAAGTCATTAACGTTGCCAATATTCAAACACGTTTAGGAAATAGCTTCCGTATTACGGGAATTTCTAACGCAAATGAAGCACGTCAATTATCGCTGTTACTTCGTGCGGGTGCTTTGATTGCACCAATCCAAATTGTTGAAGAAAGAACCATTGGGCCAACTTTAGGTCTTCAGAACATTACACAAGGTTTAGAAGCTTGTTTATGGGGTCTGATTGCTTCTGTTGCCTTTATGATTCTTTATTATCGTAAATTTGGTGTGATTGCGAGTACCGCATTAATGGCGAACTTGGTGTTGATTGTCGGGGTAATGTCATTATTACCCGGTGCAACGCTAACAATGCCAGGTATTGCAGGTATTGTGTTAACACTTGCGGTAGCGGTCGATGCTAACGTACTGATAAACGAACGTATTAAAGAAGAGTTACGTAACGGACGCTCAGTACAGCAAGCAATCCATGAAGGTTATAAAGGAGCCTTCTCCAGTATTATTGATGCGAACTTAACCACACTGATTACAGCGGTGATCCTTTATGCGGTCGGTACTGGCTCCATTAAAGGCTTTGCAATCACAACTGCTATCGGGGTTGCGACCTCCATGTTTACCGCTATTGTCGGTACTCGTGCGATAGTCAACCTGCTGTATGGTGGTAAACGCATTAAGAAACTGTCTATTTAAGGAGCACGTTGTGGCACAGGATTATACTGTTGAACAATTAAACCACGGTCGTAGAGTCATTGACTTTATGCGTTGGGACAACGTCGCCTTTAGTATTTCGTTTCTGCTTTTGGTAGCGTCAATTGCTATCATTTCCGTGAAAGGATTTAACTGGGGATTGGATTTTACTGGGGGTACGGTAATTGAGATCAATCTCAGTCAACCGGCAGACCTTGATAAAATGCGTGATAGCCTAGCAGCTGCTGGTTATAAAGATCCTCTGTTACAGAACTTCGGTAGCAGCCGCGATATTATGGTGCGTATGCCTCCTCTTGAAGGGCAGGCAGGACAAGAATTAGGTAAGAAAATCATCGATATTATCAATGTTGAAATTGATAACGATGCGACAGTTAAACGGATTGAATTTGTTGGGCCAAGTGTAGGTAGTGAATTGGCTCAAACGGGGGCAATGGCGTTATTATCTGCACTTATCTGTATTCTTATTTATGTTGGATTCCGTTTTGAATGGCGTTTGGCGCTGGGTGCTGTTATTTCCCTTGCGCATGACGTAGTGATTACGCTTGGTTTACTTTCACTATTTCAAATAGAAGTCGATTTAACCATTGTGGCATCATTGATGTCTGTTATCGGTTACTCACTAAACGATAGTATTGTTGTATCAGACCGTATTCGTGAGAACTTCCGTAAAATTCGTCGTGGAACATCATATGAAATTATGAACGTTTCTTTGACGCAGACATTAAGCCGTACCATCATGACATCAGCAACAACATTGTTAGTTGTATTAATGCTGTATATCTTTGGTGGTTCAATGCTCAAAGGCTTCTCTTTAGTTATGTTGATCGGTGTTACGATAGGTACAATTTCTTCCATTTATGTGGCTTCTGCGTTAGCACTGAAAATGGGCATGAAACGTGAACACTTGATTGTACAAAAAGTGGAAAAAGAGGGTGCGGATCAGACAACTCTCTTACCTTAATTGAGTGTTTCTCTGATAAAACATCGCGGACACCCTGCCAGTTAATGACTGACAGGGTGTTTTTTGTTCACTGAACAGGTACACTGTTTATGAGTATTGTCAAAAAGTAGGAATAACTATGCATTGCCCATTTTGTGGAGCCGTAGATACCAAAGTAATTGATTCCAGACTTGTTGGTGATGGTTCACAAGTGCGCCGTCGTCGTCAATGTCTTGTATGTCATGAGAGATTTACTACCTTTGAAGTCGCAGAACTGGTGATGCCTAGGGTAGTAAAAAGTGATGAAATACGTGAACCTTTTGATGAAGAAAAATTACGTAGGGGCATGTTAAAAGCATTAGAAAAACGCCCTGTAAGTTCTGATGATGTTGAGGCCGCAATTAGCCAAATCAAATCACAACTAAGAGCCACGGGTGAGCGAGAAATTCCATCAAAAGAGATTGGTAATTTTGTTATGGAGCAATTGAAAAAGCTCGATAAAGTTGCCTATATTCGTTTTGCTTCTGTTTATCGTAGCTTTGAAGATATTCGTGATTTTGGTGAAGAAATTGCTAAATTACAGGATTAAGAAATAAACTTTAATTTAATAATTTGAAAAATAACGATAAATAATAAATTTAAATGTAATTATTATGATAAATAACAACAATAACACAGATTTTACTGACCACCACGATGATGAAAAATTCATGCGTCGTGCTATTGAGCTTGCAGCACTTGGTCGTTTTACTACATCACCGAACCCTAATGTTGGATGTGTGATTGTTAAAGAGGGTGAAATTATTGGTGAAGGTTACCATCATCATGCTGGCGGCCCTCATGCAGAAGTTAATGCATTAAAAATGGCAGGTAATAATGCTAAAGGGGCAACAGCTTATGTCACTTTAGAACCTTGTAGTCATTTTGGTAAAACGCCACCTTGTGCAGATGCTTTGGTTAATGCAGGCATAGCGCGGGTTGTTGCAGCTATGCAAGATCCTAATCCTCAAGTTGCAGGGCGTGGCTTACATAAATTACTGACTGCGGGAATTGATGTTTCTCATGGTGTATTGATGCAAGAAGCTGAAAAACTTAATGTTGGCTTTTTTAAGCGTATGAGAACTGGATTCCCTTATATCCAACTCAAATTAGGTGCATCTTTAGATGGTAAAACGGCACTCGCTAATGGCGAAAGCCAATGGATAACATCTAAAGCTGCTCGTCAAGATGTGCAAAATTACAGAGCACAAGCCAGTGCAATTTTAACGACAAGTGCCACTGTATTAGCAGATAATCCTTCAATGAATGTACGCTGGGATGAACTTTCTAACGAATTTAAAGCCATTTATCCACAAGAAGAACTACGCCAGCCCATTAGAATTATTACCGATAGTCAAAACAGAGTAACGCCAGAACATAAAATCACGCAAATTGAAGGAGAGTGTTGGTTAGCGCGTACTCACTCTCAAAAAAATGAGTGGCAAGGAAATGTCTGTGAAATTTTATTACCTACGAATGGTAAGAATAATGGCGTTGATCTTGTTTTGCTTATGATGCAATTAGGTCGACGCAATATTAATACCCTGTGGGTAGAAAGCGGTGCGCATTTTGCTGGCGCATTATTAGAAGCTGGGTTAGTAGACGAGCTAATTATTTACATTGCACCTAAAATTTTAGGTAACGATGCTAGGGGATTATTTGCTCTTTCACCGCTATCATCATTATCCGAAGCTCCTGAATTTACAATAGATTCACTTCAACAAATTGGCTCTGATATTAGAGTCTGCTTAAAACCTCGTTATTAATAGACGCAAATAAGTGTGTCTACGGCGCTATTTGTAGTAAAATGGCGCCGTGTGTGTTATTTCCTGTCGTTACGACATTGTTATCAGCCAACTAAATGCCTTGATTTATCAAGGGTTTTTGGCTCCTTTGCTGTGTGATAATAAAACAGAGCGCAGTAAAGGAAAGAATATGATAAAATCCGCGCCCCGCGGATAGGAGAAAAAGGTAACCTATGAACGTAATCAAAGGTGTTGTCGCGGCGCAAAACGCACGCGTAGCAATTGCAATTGCCCGTTTTAATAATTTCATCAACGACAGCCTATTAGAAGGTGCGATTGATGCATTAGAACGCATTGGACAAGTTTCCTCTGAAAATATTACCGTCGTTTGGGTTCCAGGTGCTTATGAGCTACCGTTAACGGTTAAAGCGTTAGCAGAAACCGACAAATATGATGCAGTTATCGCATTAGGTACTGTTATCCGTGGTGGAACCGCACATTTTGAATACGTTGCTGGCGAATGTAGTTCAGGCTTATCTCAAGTTGCAATGCAAAGTGAGATCCCTGTGACTTTTGGTGTTTTAACAACTGAAAGTATTGAACAGGCTATTGAACGCGCTGGTACTAAAGCGGGCAACAAAGGTGCTGAAGCGGCAATGACAGCACTTGAAATGATCAATGTACTTAAAGCCATAAAGGGCTAATCATCTGTTTTAACTAAAGGGGAATTTTGTGAAACCTGCTGCTCGTCGTCGTGCTCGTGAGTGTGCTGTTCAGGCTATCTACTCATGGCAATTATCCGGAAATGACATTGCGGATGTGGAATTGGAGTTTTTATCCGAGCAGGATACCCAAGGTGTAGATATTGCTTACTTTCGTCAGCTTTTAGTGGGTGTTGCTATTAATGCAGCTCGTTTAGATAAGGCAATGGAACCTTATTTATCCCGCCAATTGGAAGAGTTAGGCCAAGTTGAAAAAGCGATTTTACGTTTAGCAATGTTTGAACTTAGCTTCCGTGAAGATGTTCCTTACAAAGTTGCGATTAACGAAGCGATTGAGCTGGCTAAGGTATTTGGTGCGGACGATAGCCATAAGTTTGTTAATGGCGTTCTTGATAAAGCGGCACCTGTTGTTCGTAAAAAATAACGTTATTCACGTTTCCTCTATGGTAAATCAATAATCCAAGGCCGGTATTTCCGGCCTTTTGTTTAATATGCTCTGCTTAATAGGGAATAGATAATGCCTTGTGGTGAATTTGATCTTATCAAGCAATATTTCACTTCACAGCCTGTAAAGCGAAAGGATGTCAGTACGGGAATTGGCGATGATTGCGCAATCCTGACGGTACCAGAAAAACAACAAATTGCGATTAGTACTGATACTCTTGTGAGTGGGATCCATTTTCTTCCGACTATCTCCCCTGAAGATCTCGCTTATAAAGCCCTTGCTGTAAATATTAGTGATATTGCTGCTGTTGGCGCCGATCCTTCGTGGGCCTCACTGGCATTAACGCTCCCTGATACTAATAGTGATTGGCTTGAGGCATTTAGCCGTTCTTTCTTTGCTTTAGCTGATTATTACGCCATCCAATTAATTGGTGGTGATACAACGCGAGGCCCATTAAGTTTAACAATAACCATACAAGGGCTTGTTCCACAAGGAACTGCATTATTACGATCAGGTGCCAAGATTGGTGATTGGATTTATGTCACTGGAACATTAGGCGATAGTGCCGCTGGGCTTGCCGTATTACAAAATAAATTACATCCAACAGCGCCAGCAAATCGTGATTACTTTGTTGCGAGACATTTACGACCACAGCCTAGGCTATTGCAAGGACAGGCATTACGTCATTTAGCCACATCAGCGATAGATATTTCAGATGGCTTAATTTCTGATTTAAACCATATTTTAACGGCAAGTGGTTGCGGTGCTCGCCTTAACTTAGATGCTTTACCTTATTCTGCGGCAATGAAAGAAGAAGTTAGCTCTGAGCAAGCTGAAATATGGGCGCTAAGCGGTGGTGAAGATTATGAATTATGTTTTACCGTGCCAGAAATTAACCGCGGTGCATTAGATATTGCACTTGCTCATACTGGTGCTGATTTTCACTGTGTAGGACAAATAATGCCAATTGCAGAAGGTATTCGTTATTTACGTGATGGTAAAGAAGTACATCCTTCACTGAAAGGATTTGATCATTTTAGCGCAGAGAGCATTGATTGAACTAATTAATAACTGTTGGTTAATAACTAAATAATTATTAAGTAAAAGGCGCTAATAAGCGCCTTTTTCAGGATCGTGATAACATCTAGATTAATCAAGCCAGATATTATCAGTAACCTGCTATCTTAGTTTTTCTTAACAAATTCAGATTTTAACTTCATTTGTCCAAAACCATCAATTTTACAATCAATGTTATGGTCGCCTTCCACCAAACGGATACCTTTTACTTTGGTACCAATTTTCAACATGGTCGAACTACCTTTTACTTTTAAATCTTTAATAACAGTCACTGCATCGCCATCGGCTAATAGATTGCCGTTAGCATCTTTAACCACTAATTCATCGCTTTCAACGACAGGCTCAGAATCATTCCACTCATGCGCACATTCAGGGCACACATACATTGCACCATCTTCATAGGTGTATTCTGAATTGCACTTAGGACAAGAAGGTAATGACATAATAATACTCTCAAATTTTATCAAAATGGGGGAGTGATAAATCACTTAAATATGAATAACACTAGCCCAATAAATTAAAGAACACATTATCGTTTAAGAGTGAAAATCCCAAAGCAATGCCCAAAATGGGTCTGCATCAGATAATGCGAAAGGGCAACAGTATAATAGATTTGATGAAAAATTTCATCCTTCACCAATTATGATGGCGCGAGTGAATAAAAAATGATTAATATAGGGCGTTAAAGAAGAAATAAAGACGAAGATTTATAGTTTTAAAAATTAACTAACAGTTTGATATTTAATGTTTATTTAAATAAATTTAATTGAAAATAAACGCCCCCAGATTAAAAGAGAGCATCATCAATAATAGTGTTGATCTTCTTGTTCTTATTTTGTGAAATTGATCACTGAACCACGCTCAATAAGCTTCGGTGTAAGTACCAACACATTGGCTTTAGCATCGATATTTTCCATACGATGGAGTAATTGATTAACGGCCAATTTACCTAATTCATCTTTTGGCTGATGAATCGTTGAAAGCGGTGGGATCATATAAGAAGCAAGATCAATGTCGTCGTAACCCATCACCGAAATATCTTCAGGTACACGTAATCCTTTTTGATAAATTGCCTGATAAGCGCCAACAGCCATTGCATCATTACAGGTAAAAACCGCTTGTGGTAATTTAGCGAGTGAAAGTAATTTCTGCATGGCTGTTAATCCCCCCGCAAATTCGAAATCACTGGTTAAGACAAATTCTTCACGGATAGGGAGTCCTGCTTTTTGCATTGCATTGTAATAGCCTTGTAGGCGGTATTTTGCTGGTAATTTATCTTGAGGGCCTGCAATACAAGCTATTTCAGTAAAACCTTTATCAATAAGGTATTGTGTTGCCATTTCACCACCTAATAGCGAATTATCTTGAATAATATCCCCGCCGTATTCAAATGGTGACCAATCCATCATTACCATAGGTAAACGAGGATAACGGCTAAGAACTTCGCTAGAAGGTGCGCGTGATTCAGTACACATCAACAATAAACCATCAACGCGTTTTTGTAACAATGTTTCAAGGCTGCTATCCATACGTTCATAGTCGCCTTCTGTGTTGCATAAAATTAAGCTGTAACCACGTTCATAGCAACTACGCTCAACCCCACGCACTACTTCAGCGTAAAACGGATTATTACTTGTTGTTACCAACATACCGATTGTATGTGTGCAGTTCATTTTTAAACTGCGTGCGAGTGCGGAAGGTGCGTAATTTAAAGATTCAATCGCATCATTGACCTTTTTACGAATGCCTTCACTGACATAACGGTTGTTATTGATAACATGTGAAACGGTTGATGTCGAAACGCCCGCTAAACGGGCGACATCTTTCATTGTTGCCAAGGTTTTATGCTCGCTCTGCTAAAAAAGATTCAATTTCATCTCGCCAAGGTACTGATGATTGGGCTCCGTGGCGTGTTACGGCAATTGCGGCAGCAGCATGTGCGAAACGGATAGCTTCAATGGAAGATTTACCTTCTAGTATTGCAGCCACAAATGCGCCATTAAATGTATCACCTGCGGCGATGGTATCAACAGCTTCTACACTAAAACCAGGAATAATCGTTCCTTTCCCTTGTTCACTAAACCAAACTCCACGGCTACCTAAGGTTATAAGAACCTGTTTAATTCCTTTGCTATGTAATACTTCTGCTGCTTTTGCGGCGCCTGATTCATCATGCACAGAAATACCTGTTAATATTTCTGCCTCTGTCTCATTTGGCGTAATAACATCAATAAAACTCAGAAATTCATCCGACAAAGGCAGTGCGGGGGCTGGGTTTAAAATTACTTTTGTTTGATGTGATTTAGCTAATTTTGCCGCGGCAAATACGGTATCTAATGGAGATTCTAGCTGCATTAATAGCGCATCAGCATGCTCAATGGCATGGTGATACTGTGTGAAATGAGCCGGGGTTAACGCTGCATTTGCACCAGCACTAATACTAATAACGTTTTCGCCTTGTTCATTAACCAATATCATTGCAACACCTGTTGGTGTTTCTGGAATAATACTGATGGCATAGGTTTGAATATTATCCGTTTTTAATTGAGCAATAATATCGCTACCAATAGAATCATCACCCACACAGGCGATAAATAAGGTGTCAGCACCACTGCGGCCACAAGCAACAGCTTGATTAGCACCTTTACCGCCAAAGGCTATTTTGTAGTGATGACCAATAATTGTTTCACCAGGCTTCGGAAATTGTGAAATATTCATAATGTGATCAACATTAATGCTACCAAGTACAGCAAGGCGAGGTGTTGTCATAGCCATTATCCTTGTGGAAAACATTTTTAATGATTAAAGCTGCCACAAAGCGAAAAAACTTCGTGGCATAATTTTTGTTATTTTTTGATAACTAATTCAAGCTCAACAGGGATTGTTGCATCCACTTTTTCGCCTTTTAGAATTTTATCTGCGGTTTGGATCCCGATAATACCAATTTGATCAGGGCGTTGTGCTATCGTTGCACCTAAAACACCACGATTAACGGCTTTAATGCCATCATTAGTACCATCAAATCCAATAACTAACACATCAGTACGGCCCGCAGTTTGTAGTGCTCGCAATGCACCTAATGCCATTTCATCATTTTGAGCAAATACGGCTTGAACAGCAGGGTAGGCTGTCAGTAAGTTTTGCATTACATTAAGACCTTTAGTGCGGTCGAAATCAGCAGGTTGGCTTGCTAATACATTGATTTTATGTGCATCAACCGCTTGCTTAAAGCCGTCGCCACGTTCACGTGAAGCTGAAGTTCCTGTGATCCCTTCTAGTTGGATCACTTTGGCATCATTTCCTATTTTATCAGCAATATAATCGCCAGCCATTTTACCGCCGAGGCGGTTATCAGAAGCCACATGACTTACCACATCGCCTTTGTTTGCAACACGGTCTAACGTGATAACAGGAATATTGGCTTTGTTCGCCATAATTACCGCGTTACCCACCGCATCAGAATCTGTTGGGTTAATCAGCATTAAACGAGTGCCTTTTACTGTTAAATCTTGCACGTTAGCAAGCTCTTTGGCTGGATTATCCATCGAATCGAGCACCACTAAATCGTAACCTAAACGGTTAGCCTCTTTCTGAGCACTGTCTTTCATGGTGACAAAGAAAGGATTATTTAGTGTGGAAATAACAAGAGCGATAGATTCTTTTGCAAAAGCATTGGCGCTGATTGTGGCGCTAAGTGCAACAACAGAAAGAAGTGTTGCCATCTTTTTTAGTTTCATAATATAAATTCCTGTCGGGTTCAGATTAAGAGAAAAGAGCGTTATTTTTTGTTATCTACCAAAACAGCAAGTAATATGACGACTGCTTTTACTATCATTTGATAATTTGATGATATACCTAATAAATTCAGTGCATTATTTAGGAATCCTAAAATTAAAGCACCAATCAACGTACCGATAATGCGACCTTTACCCCCAGCAAGACTGGTACCGCCAAGTACAACAGCGGCAATAGCATCAAGTTCATAACCATTACCGGCCATTGGCTGCGCTGATGAGAGGCGTGCAACTTCGATAACACTCGCAAGAGCGGCTAATAAACCACATAAGGCATAAACGGCAATTTTAATTTTATCGACGCTAATTCCCGATAAACGTGTTGCAGATTCATTGCCCCCAAGAGCATAGATATAGCGACCTAAACGGGTGTGATGTAATAAATACCAAGCAGCTAAAAAGACTATCATCATTAACCAGATAGGGGTTGGAATACCAAAAGGACGTCCAATACCAAACCAGCTAAAAAGATCCGCATTATCGCTAAAGCCGGTATTTATTGGGCTACCATCGGTATAAACACGAGTGACACCACGTAGCAATAACATCATCACTAAGGTAGCAATAAAAGCTTGTACCTTACCTTTAGCAACGATAATGCCTGTAACACCACCTATTGCTGCACCAAGTGCTAATGCACCAACAACTGCGACCATAGCATTGACATCCGCACTGACCATAGAAGCAGCAACAGCACCGGTTAATGCCAATAATGAGCCAACAGATAAATCAATACCGGAGGTTAAAATGACTAATGTCATGCCTACAGCCATAATGGCGTTAACTGAGGTTTGTTGTAGGATATTGAAAATATTGTTTAAAGTGAAAAAATTTGGACTGAGTGTAGAAACCACAACAATCAAAATCAGTAATGCAATCAGTGATTTTTGCTCTAGCAACCAAGCTTTAGAAAACCAGCGTTTTGACGCTGGCATTGAATTAGTACTCATATCAAACTCCTACCTCTGCGCCATATTGTTTGCCAACCGCAGCCGCCATTAGCATCTCTTGTGTGACATTGTGAGCTGAAAATTCGCCACTAATACGCCCCTCATGCATGACTAAAATGCGGTCACTCATCCCCATTACCTCAGGCATTTCTGAAGAAATTAAGATGATACTTAATCCTTCTTGTTTGAATTTATTTATTAGCTGATAAATCTCTTTTTTCGCACCAACATCGACACCACGAGTTGGTTCATCAAGAATGAGTACTTTAGGACGAGTCATTAAGCCTCTGGCAATAGCAACTTTTTGCTGGTTTCCTCCTGAGAGAAAACCAATGGTTTGATCCATCGACGGTGTTTTTATATTGAACAATTTAATAAAATCACCCACAGTAAGTTGCTCTTCTTTATGGTTAAGCACACTCATTGAATTACTAAAATAGCGCAGGGCGGTTAATGACATATTTTCTTTAACTGACATACCAAGTACTAAGCCATCGCGTTTTCTATCTTCAGAAATATAAACGATACCTTGTTCAAGACCTTCAGCAGGTTTGGTTATTTGGCAAGGTTTGCCATCTAATTCAACAGTGCCGTTAGTTTTTGTTAATGCGCCGTAGATGATTTTCATTAATTCAGTACGACCAGCACCCATTAATCCTGAAATACCTAAAATCTCATTTTCATGTAATGAAAAACTGACGTCATGCACATCTTTGCCACTAAGGTTTATGACATTAAGTTTAGTTTTTCCTAACGGGATATTAATGCGGGGGTATTGCTCTTCTAATTTTCGGCCTACCATCATTTCAATTAAGGTATCTTCTTGTAATGAAGCAACAGTTTTTTCGCCGATAAATTGCCCATCACGTAGTACAGTAACATCATCACAAATTTCAAAAATTTCTTTTAAACGGTGAGAGATGTAAACAATGCCGCAACCTTGATTTCTTAGCTCTCTAATTACGCTAAAAAGAGATTCAGTTTCTGTATCAGTAAGCGCATCGGTTGGTTCATCCATGATGATAACGTTAGACTCAAAACTAAGTACTTTGGCAATTTCAACCATTTGTTGATCACCAATTGATAATTCAGATACTAAACGGTGGCTGCTATATGAGAGGTTTAATCGGGCTAAAAGCTTATCAGCTTCTGCGTACATTTTTTTCCAATCAATAGCGCCAAAAGTGCGAGTAAACTCGCGACCTAAAAAGATATTTTCAGCAATGGTGAGTTCAGGGATTAGATTAAGCTCTTGATGAATAATACCGATACCCGCTTCTTGAGATGATTTTGGACCATTGAATGAACAATTATTGCCTTGATAAATGACTTCACCCGCATCTTTTTTATAAATGCCAGTTAGTACTTTCATTAATGTAGATTTACCTGCTCCATTTTCCCCGACAAGAGCCATGACTCGCCCTGGGTAAATGCGCAACGTTGCTCCTGATAAGGCTTTTACGCCAGGAAATGACTTATCAATATCTTTGAGTTCAAGTAAAGGTTCCATATTTCCCTCAGAAGGTCACGCCGGAAAACAGTACGATATTGGCATAAGGTGAGCATTCACCCGTTCTGATTACTGCTTTATTTTCAGGTAGTTGCTTTTTAAATTCTTCATGGGTGACATAAAAAATCGTAATGGAGTTTTTTTGTTGTTGTTCTAATAAATGCAGATAAGTTGTGATTTCACTTAATAAAATGGGATTTATGCTTTTGATTTCTTCAGCCAACATAACCGCTTCAATTTGCATTTCATGGGTTATGGTTTGTAAGACGGATATAAAATCAGGGATCCCTTGAGTTAATGCAAGGTCAATACGCTCAACGCAGGAGGGAATAGGTAATCCAGCATCCGCAATAGTTATTTTGTCTGTATGGCCAAGACATGAAATAACCGTAGAAATATGACTATTTAATAATACCCCTTTCTTCATTTTTTCCTCCTCAGCGAAACGTTTCGCTATACATATACTAGAAAATAAAAGGTAGAAAACAAGCGGGAGTTATTTGAATTGTGAGCAAGATCGAAACGTTTCGTTAGCAAGCAAAAAGAAAGGAAAATATAACTAATTGAAAAAATTAACGCTGAATGGATTCAACTTTAAATGTAATTTTCTATCGTGATTATTATTAGTGGTATTATATTTTGTGTCGGTTATTAAGAATTAATTATTACGATACTAGAGGGTAATTTTTTAAAAGAAAGTTAAAGGAGAAGTGGCTAAGATTTTAATTAGTCGCTCCTGTTTATAAAATAGGAGCGACTTTTAAAGCTTATAAATCAATTCGTTAGGTTATAAGTGATAATGGATTCTTCAATGCCTTTAGCATCAAGTTTTAAATCGGCTCTGATCTCTTCTTGTCCGCCTTGTGGTACAAAAAGATCAGGAATGCCTAAGTTTAAGACCGGTACTAAGCAACGTTCTTGCATTAGCAGTTCATTAACACCACTACCTGCTCCACCCATAATTGCATTTTCTTCTAGCGTAACAAGTGTATCGTGTTGTTGTGCTAATGACAGAATAAGTGATTTATCGAGTGGTTTAATAAAGCGCATATCCACAACTGTTGCATCAAGTTTTTCTGCTGCTTCTAAGGCTTCTGGAAGTAGTGTACCGAAGTTAAGAATAGCAATACCTTTACCTTGGCGACGAATAATGCCTTTACCAATGGGTAATGTTGAAAGAGGTTGTAACTCAGCACCAATACTTGAGCCTCTTGGATATCGAACAGCGACAGGGCCTTCTTGATACTGATACCCAGTATGAAGCATTTGGCGACATTCGTTTTCATCACTTGGTGCCATTATGACCATATTAGGTATACAGCGTAAGAATGAGAGATCAAAAGCACCTTGGTGAGTTTGACCATCAGCACCGACAATTCCACCCCGGTCAATAGCAAAAAGAACGGGTAATTTTTGGATGGCAATGTCATGGATAACTTGGTCGTAAGCACGCTGTAAAAAGGTTGAGTAAATAGCCACAACAGGTTTATAACCACCTATAGCTAAACCTGCGGCAAAAGTCACTGCATGTTGCTCTGCTATCGCTACATCAAAATATTGTTCAGGGTACTCTTTAGAGAAGCGTACCATACCTGAGCCTTCGCGCATTGCAGGGGTAATTGCCATTAATTTAGGATCAGAGGCTGCTTCTTCACATAACCATTCACCAAATATTTTGGAGAATGTTGGGCGTGCATTAGGGGTTTTAGGTAGTGTCCCTGTTTGTGGATCAAATTTAGGTACTGCGTGCCAGCTAATTGGGTCTCGTTCTGCTGGCGCATAACCACGACCTTTCTTGGTCATAATATGCAGTAATTGAGGGCCTTTTAAATCACGCATATTGGTTAATGTTTGTACTAATGCGATGACATCATGACCATCAACAGGCCCTATATAATTAAAGCCCAATTCTTCAAACATGGTACCGGGAACCACCATGCCTTTAATGTGTTCTTCAGTTTTTTTCAGTAATTCTTTAATTGGCGGAATACCAGAAAAAACTTTTTTCCCACCTTCGCGTAAGGTGGTGTACAGTTTGCCTGAAAGTAGTTGCGCTAGGTGATTATTTAGAGCACCTACGTTTTCTGAAATTGACATTTCATTATCGTTAAGCACAACCAACATATCTGGTTCAATATCACCCGCATGATTCATTGCTTCAAAAGCCATACCTGCGGTGATTGCACCATCACCAATAACACAGACTGTTTTTCTGCCTAGATTTTCTTGTTCGGCTGCAACAGCCATTCCAAGACCCGCACTAATCGAGGTAGATGAGTGACCGACACAAAGTTTGTCGTATTCACTCTCCTCGCGCCAAGGGAATGGATGTAAACCATTTTTTTGGCGAATAGTATCAATACGATCACGGCGACCTGTTAAGATCTTATGTGGGTAGGCTTGGTGTCCAACATCCCAGATAAGGTTATCAAAAGGTGTTTTATAGACATAATGAAGGGCAACGGTTAACTCAATAGCACCTAAACCTGAGGCGAAGTGACCACTTGAGCGGCTGACACTGTTAAGAAGAAATAGCCTTAGCTCATCACAGAGTTTGGGTAAACTCTCTTTTGGTAAAAGGCGCAAATCTTCAGGAGTATCAACTAACGCCAGTGTGGGATATTTTTCGATATCAATGCTCATGTGATGCCTATTAATTAATCACTTAAATAGGGAAAGAACAGGTAAGCTGCTCTCTTTATTTTTTATTAGTTTTTCCGTTCAACGATAAAACTCGCTAATTGTTTAAGCGTGGTTGTATCGTACTCGTATTGCTCTAGAAACGCTAAAGCATCCAATGCTTCATTATACAATTCTTGTGCTTTCTTTTGAGCTTGCTCTAAACCAAGTAATGCAGGATAAGTACTTTTACCCGATTCTTGATCACTTCCTTGGCGTTTTCCGGTCTCTTCTGTGCTACCAATAACATCTAAAATGTCATCTTGCACTTGAAAGGCTAGTCCAATGGAGTGCGCATATTTATCTAAAGCGGGTAAAACATCATGACCTTTTTGGCCCGCACTAAATGCGCCAAGGCGAACTGCGGCACGAATTAATGCACCCGTTTTATGCAAATGGATTTTTTCAAGAGAGACTAAATCTACTGATTTATCTTCAGCATCAAGATCAAGTGCTTGACCACCACACATACCCGCAAGGCCACTGGCTGTTGCTAATTCTGAAATCATAGCAATGCGATCTGACATAGTAACATCTGGCATTGAATTCTTGGCTAAAATATCAAAAGCTAAAGTTTGTAAAGCATCACCGGCTAAAATGGCATTGGCTTCACCAAATTCAATATGACAAGTAGGTTTACCGCGGCGTAGGTCATCGTTATCCATTGCTGGCAGGTCATCATGAATAAGTGAATAAGCATGAATACACTCAACAGCTGCCGCGGGAGCATCAAGATTAACAGTAGGAACTTTAAACATTTCACCGACAGTATAAACAAGAAAAGGGCGTAAGCGTTTGCCACCTAAAAGAGCACCATAGTGCATGGCTTTGCCTAATGGCATATCGGTGAAAGGAAGTGCTGATAGTGCTTGATTTAATGCATCATCGACACGTTGATGCGCTAAATGTAATTTTTGACGGAATGTATCCGAATTTGAAATAGCGTTACTCAATTATTCAGCCTCTTGGATAAATTCATCAGGAGCAGAATTGTCGTCCTCTTTTAGAAGGATACGAACGCGTTGCTCGGCATCTTGTAAGGTTTTCTGTCCAACACGGGCTAGACGAACGCCGTGTTCAAACTCATTGAGCGCCTCTTCTAAAGGCAATTCACCTGATTCTAAGCGGTTAACTATTTGCTCAAGTTCTTGCATTGATGCTTCAAAGCTTGGTACTTGTGCGATGTCTTCGTTAATAGATGTCGTTTTTTTAGCCATAATATTTCTGATAATAAAGCATGTTAGCTGAATAATAGCGATCATCTTACTACACTTAAGCAGAAAATTTCTTATTCAGTCAGTGATTTTTGCGGGTGAGCCCTAAATATTGGTGATATACTTTGTGACTTTTATAAACTCCAGTCAATCAACATCACTGTAGTTTATGTATCTACTTAATAACCTATGACTAATTGACTATGAAGTTTATTATTAAATTATTTCCAGAAATCACAATCAAAAGCCCTTCTGTACGTTTACGTTTTATCAAAATTCTTACTAGTAATATTCGTAATGTATTAAGCACGTTAGGTGAGGATACTACAGTTGTTCGTAATTGGGACAATATTATCGTAGTAAGTAAAGATGAAAGTAAAAGTGCTGATGTTTGTGATGCATTAACTCGAATTCCGGGTATCCATCATTTTTTACAAGTTGAAGAGCATAGCTATACCGATTTACACCATATTTTTGAGCAAACATTTGCTGCATTTGGGCATTTAGTTGAAAATAAAACGTTCTGTGTTCGCGCTAAGCGTCGCGGCAAACATAGCTTTACTTCAAATGAAGTTGAGCGTTATGTCGGTGGTGGTTTTAATCAGCATGTTGAAAGTGCAAAAGTTAAATTAACGCGTCCTGATGTCACTATTAATTTAGAAATTGAAGACGATAAACTTATTTTAGTTAATGCACGATACGAAGGTATTGGTGGTTTCCCTATTGGTACCCAAGAAGATGTTTTATCGCTGATTTCTGGTGGTTATGACTCTGGTGTCTCAAGTTATATGCTGATACGTCGTGGTAGCCGGGTTCACTATTGTTTCTTTAATTTAGGTGGTTCTGCTCACGAAATTGGTGTTAAACAAGTTGCTCACTATTTATGGAATCGCTTTGGTCGTTCTCATAAAGTACATTTTGTTGCCGTTGATTTTGAGCCTGTTGTCGCAGAAATTTTAGAAAAAATTGATGATGGCCAAATGGGTGTTGTACTTAAGCGTATGATGGTACGTGCGGCATCACGTGTTGCAGAGCGTTATGGTGTGCAGGCGATAGTAACAGGTGAAGCATTAGGTCAAGTTTCTAGTCAAACATTAACAAACCTACGTTTGATTGATAATGCGACAGACACTTTAATTTTGCGTCCACTGATTACACATGATAAAGAAAATATTATTAATATTGCGCGCCAAATAGGTACTGAAGATTTCGCACGAACCATGCCAGAATTCTGTGGTGTTATTTCAAAAAGTCCAACCGTAAAAGCTGTTAAAGAGAAAATAGAAGCGGAAGAAGAAAAATTCGATTTTGCTATTTTAGATACGGTTGTTGAAAATGCTAAAAATATGGATATCCGTCGTATTGCTGAAGAAACTGTACAGCAAGTGGTTGAAGTTGAAACAGTTTCTGAATTTACAGCTAACAATGTTGTTTTGGATATTCGTTCTCCAGAAGAACAAGAGAGCTTACCACTGAAACTCGACGGCGTTGAAGTTCAAGAGTTACCTTTCTATAAATTAGGTACTCAATTTGGTGATTTAAATAAAGAAAAAACATATTTACTCTACTGTGATCGCGGTATGATGAGTCGTTTACAGGCACTTTATTTACGCGAGCAAGGCTTTGATAACGTAAAAGTTTATCGTAAAAAGTAGCGCAATAAACTTTTTAATCTGCCAAATTTAAAAGCCACTAATAAAGTGGCTTTTTTTGTTTTATAACGGTGATGATAGAGAATACTTAATTAATATAGACTTTAATTTTAATATAAGTAAAATTTATAGATTAATTTGTGTTTATGAGTAATTGCATAAATATGTCTATATCGAGTGAATGGCAAGAATGGATAAATAAAAACAGTCATTTAATGACGCATCCTGCTAACTATGAAGTTTTATTTGTAGAGAAAATTCTGAGTCAAATACTGGAATTAAAAGCTTGCCATTTGCAAGCTCAATTTCCATTTAAAGACCAAGATAATCGATCTCGTCGCATAGATTTTATGGTATTAGATGAAAGCAAAGGAATTCGTTTAGCAATAGAAGTTGATGGCCTATCCAAAATACAATCACATAATAATGCAATTGATTATTATAGTTTTGGAGACTTATTAAAAAGACAAAATGCATTGCTTAAAAATGTAGGCTGTATGTTATTAAGATACTCTAATCAACAATGGCGTTATCAACCTAACTTTGTTATTAATGAAATTAGAAATGAATTATTAAAACAAGAAATTGATTATTCAAAAGCACTGGAAGATAAAATTAAAGAAATAAACTATAGGACAGATTTAGAATTAAGACTTAATGAAAAAATATTGGAAATATCACAATTAAAAGAACATAAAGAAAAAGTAGACGATATTTTAAAAGAAAAAAATAAAATTATTAACTTTAACCTTAAATTAAAAGCAAAACTAGAAGAACAACAGAAGATTACTTTAATTACACAGTCGTTAAGAGAAAAAACATTACATGAATTAGATTTATTTAGAAAAGGTCTAAATGATGTAGAGAGAAAACAATTTTCATCAAATGACAAAGTAATAACATTGGTGGAAGAAAACGAGAAGTTATCTGAAACAGAAAAAGATAAAATAACGAGTGTCGCACTTGGTGAATTAATAGGAATAAAACCTAATGAAGCACTGGGCACACTAAGTGAAGAAAAAAACAATGAATTTAAAAATAATATAATAAAGCTATTAGATGAAAATAAAGAAAAATCACAAAAACAAAATAAAATTTCACTTCTTTTTTCTTTCTCAGCATTATTTATTGTTATTATTTCTGCTATATATCTTTATGATAATAAAACGATAGAAAATAAAATTAATCATGATAATAATTCTGTTTTTTTGACAGGGAACAAAGAGAGTCAACTGATTGATATAGAAGATGAAAAGCAATATGTTCCACTGGTAATAGAAGAAACAATATCAGCAAGTGAAGCCTATAATTATATAGGTGAAGAAAAAATAGTTTGTGGAAAATTAGAACAAATAAAATCATTTAATACAATGACCTTGTTAAATATTGATAGCCATTACCCTAATATATTGTTTAATGCAGTTATATGGGATGATAATGCAAGAGAGTTTAGCGGAATTAATTTGAATTTGGATAAGCCAATATGTATTAACGGTATTGTTAGTGAGTATAATGGAATTCCAAGAATTACTTTGAAAGAAAAATCACAGTTAAGGGGGTAAGATAATCATGAATTTCTTTAAAATAATATTAGTTGTTTTGCTATCAATACCAACAGCTTTTGCTAGCTCATCAATTAATGCTAATAAAGCGCCATTTCATGTAAATGAATCACTGTTAGTTTGTGGCGTTGTTTTTGAAGTAAGAGATCTAAATAAACGAATATTAATAAATTTAGACAATAAATATCCAAATCAAAATATTACTTTTTTAATTTGGAAGAGTGATTTAGATATGTTTAATAAAAAAATTGGTTCGTTATTTTTATTAGAAAATAAAAAAGTATGTGGATTTGGTAAGATAGAAGAATATAAAGGGCACTTACAGATTATCATAAAAAAAGAACAATATTTAAGATTAATCAATTAATAAATTTATAACCACTAAAGTAAGAATAGATATTAGCGGTTATAATAAATTACTTATCTCCAAAACCGGTGAATTCATCTTGATAATTATAAATACCTGGTGGTAATACAAGTTGTTTGGCGACTTCGGCTGCAGTTTCTTTGCCTTTTAAACGCTCAATAATTTTTAGCGCAAAATCAATAGACGTTGCCGGTGCTTGGCTAGTAATTAAGTTGACTCTTTCATCAAAATAAACACGGTAATCAACCCATTTCTTTGGCGATATTTTATTCTTTAATGCAGGAAATCCCGTCATATTTCCAATAGGAAAAATATTATGATGTTCAAGAATAATCGCGGGAGCTGCGCAGATAGCCGCAACAAGTTTATTTTCGCTGTGCATACGGCGCACTTTTTCAACCACTAATGGGCTGTCTTTTAATGTTTCAGAGCCTTGTAATCCACCGGGTAAGATTATCGCATCATAGTGATGATCAACTACTCGAACAAGTGGCGCATCCGCGACAAGCTTGATACCTCGTGAACAAGTAATAATTAATTCATCAACGTCATCTTCAGCGCTGGCTAATACAACTTTGATTCCCGCTCTAATCAATAAATCTGCTGTCGTAACAACTTCAGTTTCTTCACTGCCATTAGCTAGGCAGATGAGTGCTGATATGGTCATAATTGCCTTCCTTTTGTTTTATAAATTGAAAAAGACGGTTATTTTCTGGCAATACGAGCCCTTGCTCTGATGCGCGACGTAATAGATAACCTGTAATGTAATCGATTTCTGTGTGACGCTGATATTTTATATCTTGATACATGGATGAATAATTATTAGCAGTTTGTTCTATTGTATCAATAATATAGCCATGTAAATGCATCTTTGAAGTTGGAATAACGCCTTCTCTTTCCATTACTTGGTAAACCTCATCACATACTGTTTGAATATGTTCGGGGTAACGGAGTAAATCACCATTTCGACATTGATAAAAAACAGTTAAAGGATTAATAACACAATTTACGGCTAGCTTGAGCCAGCTAATAGTATGGATATCATTGTGCCAAGCTACATCAGGAAGTGCGTGGTGTAAGATTTCTGCTAAAAAACTATATTGGCGAGCAGCAAAATTAAGAGGTCCTATATGGGTGATACCTTCTGCTGAATGAATAACATCTTGTCCTTGCTGGTAAGCACCATGTGTAATGACACCTTGTAAAATAGCTCTAGCTGTCGGGGTTTCAGAGACAGGAAGTTCATCGATAGTTCCCATTCCATTGTGAATTAATAGAATAGGACATTGTGCAGAAAGATGAGGTAAAAGGTTATTAACGGCATCTGAAACTTGCCAAGATTTTAGGCAAACAATAAGTAATTCACACTCTTTTAATACTTCTTTTTGATTAGCAAAAATACGTTGATTAAATGCATGACCTTTAATGGAGTCTACATTTACCTCTAAAAAAGGTTGAGGAACTCTAAGCCATCCTTGTACTTCATGCGATTGAAGTGTGAGTGCGGCAATCCAAAGTTTACCTATTGAACCACATCCTAATACGGTAATTTTCATTGAGTCTTTTCTCCTGTTAAATGGCAAACAGGTGGCTATGCATTATTTATCCAACCGCGTTGTCATGAAAATTATATCATTGATTAAGCTTGGCTGTTTAAAGTATGTTTGCTTTCAAATGATCAATAAAGAGTGCTATTCGGTGCTCAATACTTTTTTGCTGCCTTAAAAACAGCTATTATTCGGGTTGTATTTATTTATTGAGGAAGAAAGAATGCCATCTTTTGATATTGTATCTGAAGTTGACTTACATGAAGTGCGTAATGCGGTTGAAAACGCACAACGTGAACTGACGACTCGTTGGGATTTTCGTAATGTTGAGGCTAGCTTTGAGCTAAACGAAAAAACAGAATCCGTTAAAACAA
The DNA here is from genome assembly GCF_004116975.1 of Proteus hauseri. Lineage (NCBI taxonomy): Bacteria > Pseudomonadati > Pseudomonadota > Gammaproteobacteria > Enterobacterales > Morganellaceae > Proteus > Proteus hauseri. The sequence goes on from NZ_CP026364.1 coordinate 2,306,890, forward strand.
CCAGTGTATCTGAGTTTCAGGTTCAGCAGTTATTAGATATTCTGCGTGAGAAAATGGCAAAAAGAGGGATCGATGGTGCCGTGTTGAATATCCCTGAAGAGATGACTCACAGCGGAAAAATGTATAGCGTAGAAGCGACATTAAAGCAGGGCATTGATGCAGCGCTGGCAAAGAAAATTGTTAAACTCATTAAAGACAGTAAATTGAAAGTTCAGGCTCAAATCCAAGGTGAACAAGTTCGTGTTACTGGTAAATCTCGCGATGATTTACAAGGTGTGATGAAATTAGTGCGAGAGGGTGAATTAGGGCAACCTTTTCAATTTAATAATTTCCGCGATTAATTTTGTCATAAAGAAATGCGCTGTTTACCAGCGCGTTTTCATTTCTATTGTTTATTTACACTCTACAGCTATTTATTAAACAGAAAGCACTAAAGATTCTAATGTGGCTCTTGGGGTCTGTTTGGTATCAACTTTAATATAAGCGCTTTGCTCATTTGCAATAATAACAACTTCATTGACCCCCGGTTGTTGACTAAATAATTGTTGAAGTTGTTGCTGTTGTATTAGCGATAAACCTGTTGGTAGTTCGACTCGCAAGCTACTGACATAAGGTGGTTGGCGTAATGTTAAGCTAATAGCAAACCACATAATGGCAATAAGCAAACAACCGCCAAAGACAATTGGTGCATTATAATGTTGATATAACCATCCACCTAAAATACCGCCTAATGCAACACCTAGAAATTGGCTGGTGGAATAAATTCCCATTGCTGTACCTTTATAACCGGCAGGGGCTTCTTTGCTAATAAGTGAAGGTAATAAAGCTTCCATAATATTAAAGCCAATAAAGAAGACTTGGATCCCTGCAATAATTAACCATAGTGTTGAACCAGAGCTAATTAAAATTACTTGAGCAATAATGAGTAAAAAAATACAGAACAAAAAGATCTGTTTCATTTTACGTTTTTTCTCTGCATAAATAATAAAAGGCAAAACAGTAATAAATGCAATTAGCATTGTTACCAGATAAACAATCCAATGTTTTTCTGGTGCCAAACCCGCTTTGCTCATGACTAAAGGAAGTGCGACAAATGCTGCCATTAACAAAGTATGCAGAGAGAAAATACCTGTATTGAGCTTAAGAAGTTGTGCATCAAATAAGACTTTTTTTACACTACCACGAACAAAACCCGACTCGCGGTTAAGAATATGATTTTCACTATTAGGTACTGTGAATAAAGTAATAATGATACCGCAGAAAGCGAGTAGCGCAATCCCCCAAAATAGACCATTTAAGCCAACAATGTTGGCCAAAATAGGGCCTAAAACCAGAGCTAAAGCAAAGGTAATACCAAAACTAATACCAATAAATGCCATGGCTTTAGTCCGATTTTGTTCTCTGGTTAAGTCTGATAATAAGGCCATTACAGCAGCAGAAATTGCCCCAGCACCTTGTAATGCTCGGCCAATAATAATGCCGTAAATATTGTCACTTAACGCAGCAATTAGACTACCTAAAATAAAGATAATCAGACCGAAAATAATCATTGGTTTTCGGCCGAATTTATCAGAGAAAAAACCAAATGGAATTTGAAAAATAGCTTGTGTTAAACCATAAATACCAATAGCTAATCCGATAAGTGATTCTGTTGCGTGTTGTAGCTGGAGCCCATAAGTGGTTAAAACTGGAAGTACCATAAACATGCCGAGCATGCGAAGAGAGAAAACAGTCCCTAGCCCCCAAGTTGCTTTGCGCTCTAGTGGGGTCATTTTATTATCATTCATGGATTACCTCATATTACTGATACCTCATTGTAATGACATTTCTTGGTGAGGTTAATCAATAAATGGTATTCAAAAAAGACAAAACTGTACTGATACGACTTTAAACCGTAATAAATAATAAAGAAAATGCCAGTCAGACTCTGACTGGCATTATTTAAGCTATCTATTGAAAATGCATTATCTTAGATATGCAAATACAGTTTCGGTTGAACTTGTTGGATCAACAGACATCATCACGCTAAGCGAAGTAATGGCAACGATAGAGAAAATAAATAATTTTCGTGCCCATACTTTATCATTAGTCGCTTTATAGCCTGATAACGCCATGCCTAACCACCAAATACTGACAGCTGAAGCCACAATCAGGTATTTATAACCGGCGTAACCCACCAGCGTTAGCATTAATGTTGCAATCATAAACGCTAAAATATAAAGAATGATATGGCGTTTCGCGACTGAAATACCTTTTATAACAGGTAATACAGGAATGTTCGCAGCTTGGTAGTCTTTAAAACGAAATATAGCGATAGCGTAAGAATGAGGCATTTGCCACAAGCTAAAGATTAATAGCAAGATCATCGCACCAGCATCAAACTCACCACTGACAGCACAATAGCCGATAACTGGTGGAGCAGAGCCAGATAAGCTTCCGATTAGGGTGCCATAAACAGATTTACGCTTCATATAAAGGCTATATACCCCTACATAAATAATAAAGCCAAATACAGCGATATACATAGCAAGTGGATTTGCGGCTACATAGAGCAGTACAACACCTGCAATACCTAATATGGCAGCATAAATAAGACTAACTTGTGGATCGATCAATCCTTTAACTAATGGGCGGTTCTTCGTTCTTTCCATGATACGGTCAATATCACGGTCAATATAGTTGTTAAAAACACAACCAGAAGCAACGACCAGAGATACCCCAAGTAAAGTCGCGAAAAAGAGGGGGTAATCAATCTCACCTTTAGAGGCGAGAAGGAAACCACCGATAACAGAAATTAAATTACCGAAGATAATTCCTGGTTTGGTGACTTGTAGGTATTGCTTAATCATAATAACAACCCTTAATCCATCATCATATTGATGTTCAGGTTGTACATAATCCACAGCGAGCCTACTACGACAATACCGATAATAAGCAGTGTGAACAAGAATGCAGTAACGTTCCAACGCTCTTCTGAAGAAGTGTTCATATGTAAGAAACAAACTAAATGAACCACAATTTGCACGACAGCCATGCCGACGACAGTCCACAGAATAGTTGCTGGTGTTGCTGTTCCTTCCATTACCATCCAAAAAGGAATAACGGTAAGGATAACTGACAGAATAAAGCCAATCAGATAAGACTTCATACTGCCGTGGCTTGCGCCTGAAGGAGAGGTATTAGAATGACTCATTACATAGCCCCCATCAGATAAACTACGGTGAAGACACAGATCCAGACAACGTCAAGGAAGTGCCAGAACAGGCTTAAACAGCTTAAACGGGTACGGTTTACTTCAGTTAGACCGCGACGTGAAACTTGGATCATCATGATTACAATCCAAATTAATCCCGCAGTAACGTGAAGACCATGCGTTGAAACTAAAGCAAAGAAAGCTGATAAGAATGCGCTACGGTCAGGACCATAACCTTCTGCGATTAATTCATGGAATTCATAGACTTCCATGATGACAAAACCTAAACCGAATAAGAAAGTGACAAATAACCAAAGATTAACTCGGCTGACACTACCTTTATTCATGCTCAGCATGGCAAAACCAAAAGTAATACTACTAAACAACAGTAAGAAGGTTTCTACCAAAACAAAAGGTAAGCTAAAAATTTCTTTACCTGATGGGCCATCTGCAATTCCGTTAACAAGCACCGCATAAGTTGCGAATAAGCTAGCAAACAGAATAAGGTCGCTCATTAAGTAGATCCAGAAGCCGAATACTTTCGTTGCTCCTGCATCGTGATGCCCATGATGCTCATGGGCGTTTGCGTTATTTACAGTTTGAGTAGACATTATTTCACACCTGCTTCTTTCAGTTCTTCATAATGCTTATTCTCGATAGCTTCAATCTCTGGGACTTGAACGTAGTAATCAACATCAGTATCAAAGCTCTTAACGATCCAAGTCACGATCATGCCAGCGAAGCCAACGATAGCTAACCACCAGATATGCCAGATCATGGCAAAACCAAGTACTAAGCTAAATGCCGAAATAATCACACCTGCACTTGTGTTTTTAGGCATGTGGATTGGCTCATATTTAGCAGGGCGTTGATAAGCAGTACCTTTTTCTTTTTGATCCCACCAATCATCACGAGTTTTAACTTGTGGTTCTGTAGCGAAGTTGTAGAAAGGTGCTGGAGAAGAGATTGACCATTCCAGAGTACGCCCACCCCACGGGTCACCGGTTAAATCGCGGTTTTCATGGCGGTCACGGATACTAACGTAAATTTGTACTACTTGACATGCAATACCGATAGCAATCAGCACCGCACCACCAGCAGCAACGAGTAGCATTGGGTTAAATTCTGGATTGATGTTTTGGCTTAAACGACGAGTCATACCCATAAAACCAAGGATATACAGTGGCATAAATGCCATAAAGAAGCCGATAAACCAGAACCAGAATGCACGGATACCCCATTTTTCATTTAGTGTGAAGCCAAATGCTTTAGGGAACCAGTAAGTCATACCCGCGAAACAACCAAAGACAACACCACCAATAATAACGTTATGGAAGTGCGCAATTAAAAATAGGCTGTTGTGTAAAACGAAGTTTGCACCAGGAACGGCTAATAAAACACCTGTCATCCCGCCGACAGAAAAAGTGATCAGGAAGCCGATAGTCCATAACATTGGGCTTTTATACTCAATGCGACCTTGGTACATCGTAAACAACCAGTTGAAGATTTTAACCCCGGTAGGTATTGCGATAATCATAGTGGCTATACCAAAGAAGGCATTGACGTTTGCACCCGATCCCATAGTAAAGAAGTGGTGTAGCCAAACAATAAATGACAATACGGTAATAACCACGGTCGCACCTACTAATGAGGTATAACCAAATAGCCGTTTTTTCGAGAATGTTGCTGTTACTTCAGAGAAAACACCGAAGACAGGTAGAACAAGAATGTAAACTTCTGGATGACCCCAAGCCCAAACTAGGTTGATGTACATCATCATGTTACCGCCCATATCATTGGTAAAGAAATGCGTACCAAGATAGCGGTCTAAAGTGAGTAGGGTGATAGTGACGGTCAAAATTGGGAATGCAGCAATAATCAGGACGTTAGTACATAACGCTGCCCATGAGAATACTGGCATTTTCATCATGCTCATACCTGGTGCACGCATACGCAAGATAGTCGCGAAGAAGTTAACACCTGTTAGTAGCGTACCAATACCGGATATCTGTAAACTCCATATCCAATAATCGACCCCGACCCCCGGATTGTATTCCAAACCAGAAAGTGGCGGATATGCTAACCAACCTGTCTGTGCAAATTCACCAATACCCAAAGAGATGTTGATAAGCAGCACGCCGACAACAAAGAACCAGAAGCTCAATGAGTTTAAGAATGGGAATGCAACGTCACGCGCACCAATTTGTAGTGGAACGACAAGGTTCATCAAACCAACAACAAAAGGGGTTGCCATGAAGAAAATCATGATAACGCCGTGAGCTGTAAAGATTTGATCATAATGATGTGGCGGTAAGAAGCCTGCTTCACCCGCAGAGGCGAGCGCCTGTTGGCTTCTCATCATTATCGCATCGGCAAAGCCACGGAACATCATGACCATCGCTACGATAATATACATAATACCAATTTTTTTGTGGTCAACGCTGGTTAACCACTCGCTCCATAACCATTTCCATTTACGAAAGTAAGTTAAAGCGCCAACAACAGCAAGCCCACCCAGAACGATACCAATTAATGTAATAATAATAATTGGTTCGTGTAGCGGGATTGCATCGAGAGTTAATTTTCCGAACATGCTTTTATTCCTCTGCTCCTGCATGTGCCGCATGGCTCATGTTCATATTCATCGCCGCATCAGAGTGCTGTTGTGCTGTCTGATCGTTGCCACCGTGAGCACCATGTCCAGTGTGTCCAAATTTAGATATGGTCTCTTGGAATAACATTGGCTTCACGCTTGAATAGTAGGTCACTGGATTTTTCTGGCTTGGTTTAGCAAGTTCATCAAATGCAGCGGTCGTATTTAATGTATCTGATGATTGTTTTACTTTCTCAACCCACGCATCAAAACCCGCCTGATCAGGCGTTGCTATTGCAGTAAATTTCATATCAGAGAAGCCATGTCCACTATAGCTTGCTGACATACCTTGATATTCACCAGGCTCATTTGCAATAAGATGGAGTTTGGTCTGCATTCCTGCCATCGCATAGATTTGGCCACCTAAGCGAGGAATAAAGAATGAGTTCATTACAGAGTCAGATGTGATTTTGAAATTAATAGGAACATTAGTAGGGAAAGCCAGTTCATTAACTGTAGCGATACCTTGTTCTGGGTAGACAAATAACCATTTCCAATCCATTGAAATAACTTCAATAGTAATTGGTTTTACTGTTGAATCTAGTGGTTTATAAGGATCAAGCTCATGGGTTGTTTTCCATGTAATGCTCGCCAAAATCACGATAATGATAATTGGCACAGTCCAAACGACGAGTTCAATTTTATTTGAGTGAGCCCAGTTTGGGCTATAAGTGGCTTTAGTATTGGATTCACGGTAGCGATAAGCAAAAACGATCACCATCACAATTACCGGTATCACAACAATTAACATTAAGCCAAGAGCGATAAGGATTAATGTTTTTTGTTCAGCGCCGATAGCGCCTTTGGGATTCATTAACGCCATGTCACAGCCACTGAGTAAAAGTGCAGCTGCTAATAGCGAGAGTGTCCCAATACTTTTTATGTATTTCATAAGTCTCATCCAACGACCCAAATGACAAAGGTTCTATTGTTGTTTCATCAGTATCAGTAAGGACATTTTACGGTAAGGTTGCGGCAGTGTAAACAATTGTAATGGTAAGTAGGTGAATGGTTGGTCTTTTGTGTTAATGTGATCACAAGTAATCAAACTATTACGTAAATGTTAATTTAATTATTGGATATTAACGAGATTTTCATAAAATAACATGTTTCTAAAATAAATACATATTTTTACAAATAAAATCGTAGAAAAAAGTGTAAGAAATGGTGTTTTGTTTGAAAAATATTCAATTGGAGGTCGGAGGAGAGTTGATGAAGTGTATTTTCGTTATGCTGATGTTTAATGTCACTATTTGGTTATAACTTGAAGTTTAGTATTGAAATATATCTTTTTATCGAGTTTAAATATCTTACAAGAATAATGCCTATTAATAGTGAAAAAGACATTACAGCGGATAAATAGACATCCACCGTAATAAAAATTAACAATTAGTTATTAAAAGTTATATTTTAAGCTATAAACAATACCGTCTTGTAAGAAGTTTTCTCCTAACTTTTTATACGCATAACGATATTGAACACCAGTAGTAATAGAAGGAGTTACGTGCCACCAAAATGCTAAAGCGCCATTAAATCCATTTTTCCCTCCATTGCCATAATTTTTATTACGGTTAAACTCCATTTCATGCCAATTAGTCAGGCTAAACTTTTGCTGATATAAAGAAAAATCATATCCAGCAATCCAACCTGCCACATAGCCGTTGTTACCAGAATAAAAAGTTTGGTCAACATAATGAAAGGCAATAAAAGGTTTAAACCATAAATTAGCAAATTGGGTATTATAACCAATCCCATAAAGTGTATTTATTTCATGAAAATTCCCTCCATATTTTTGACTTGGTAGTGACCAGACACCATAGACGTGGCCATAAAAATTAAAATTACTCTTTCCTAGATAAATACGCCCAGTTGTTTTCGTTGCATAGCGTTGATTATGTCCTGGTTGAGTGATTCGGTGATTAAATGGATTCTCTAAATCAAAAAATCCATAAAACTCACCCCATGAAAAATTAACGCCGCCTTCTAGTTCTAAGTAAGCAAAATCATCTTTATGCGTAGTATTGCCTGTTTTGTGTGTTGTGTGTTGTGTCCAATCAAGATAGTTAATACTGCTACTAGCGAATCCCCCTAAATAGTTGGCTTGAGCTGATAATGAAAATATAGTTGCGATAACAAATAAAGACGTTTCTTTTATCATAAATTAACTTCAAATTTATTGATGGATTATAATTAAGGTGAATTTGTTTTTTTATTTATTTTGGAATTATAATTTATAAAATTATCTTTTGTAAATTATTATACTGTTTATTGGGTTGTTTTTTAGAATGTTAGTTTGAATTATTTTGTCGCAATATTTATATTATTTAATTTATTTTTATTATTTCGCGGTGGGTGCAGTTTTGCTAATTTATTTTAAGTGAAGAGAGATGTAATTAATAAGGTGTTTAAAAGCTTTTTTGGGGCAAAATATAGCGATAACTGAATAAAAATACCTCACGACACAGCAGTGAAGGGATAGTATCATTGCGCGATATCTGTTTTTTACTTTATTTACTTATTCGGAATTTTCATCGTGACCTCATTTGCTGAACTTAACGCACTTCCTACCGAACAACTTGATAACCTAAATGAACTTGGTTACTTAACTATGACACCTGTTCAGGAAGCTGCTTTACCAGCAATTCTGGCAGGGAAAGACGTCCGTGCTCAGGCAAAAACAGGAAGTGGAAAAACGGCTGCTTTTGGTTTGGGATTATTACAGCACATCGATGCTAAACAATTTAATACTCAGTCATTAGTGCTGTGCCCTACACGCGAGCTGGCAGACCAAGTCGCTAATGAATTACGCCGTCTTGCTCGTTATCTTCCTAATATTAAGGTACTAACACTATGTGGCGGTGTGCCTTTTAGCATCCAGCGTGATTCGCTTATTCATGCCGCTCATATTATTGTAGCGACACCTGGTAGATTGCTTGATCACCTGAGAAAAGAGACTGTAACTTTAAGCGATGTTAAAACTCTCGTGCTTGATGAAGCAGATCGCATGTTGGATATGGGTTTTTTTGATGATATCAATAGCATCATCAATCAGATGCCAACACAGCGTCAAACATTACTATTCTCAGCAACATGGCCTGATGAAATCGCAGCAATTAGCCGTCGAATTCAACAAAATCCATTAACAATTGAAATTAACTCAGTTGATGAATTACCTGCTGTTGAACAACAGTTTTATGAAGTATCTCGCTATGGAAAAATTGGATTATTACAAAAATTATTAAGTCGAGAGCAACCAGCTTCTTGTGTTGTATTTTGTAATACTAAAAAAGATTGCCAAGAGGTTTATGAAACGCTAACAGAAAGCAACCAAAGTGTGCTTGCTTTACATGGTGATATGGAACAAAGAGAGCGAGATCAGACGCTAATTCGCTTTGCTAATGGTAGTTGTCGAGTGTTGGTTGCAACCGATGTTGCAGCGCGTGGACTTGATATTAAAGCGTTAGAGATGGTAATTAATTACGAATTATCATGGGATCCTGAAGTCCACGTACATCGCATTGGCCGTACTGCTCGCGCTGGCGAAAGTGGATTAGCTATTAGTTTTTGTGCACCAGAAGAAATTCAACGTGCAAATGCATTAGAAGAAATGCTTCATATGAAACTTAGTTGGTTACCAGTACCAAATGCTTTACCAATCACACCACTTGAAGCGACTATGGCAACACTTTGTATTGATGGTGGTAAAAAAGCAAAAATGCGCCCAGGTGATATTTTAGGGGCATTAACAGGTGATATGGGTTTTAATGGCGCCGATATTGGCAAAATTATGATTAACCCAACTCATGCCTATGTTGCGGTAAAACAATCCATTGCTAAACAAGTATGGAAACAGTTGCAACAAGGTAAAATTAAAGGTAAATCAGTTAAAGTGAGATTGTTTAGATAATAAGTTTTAACGACGATTTATCAAAATAGAATAATAAAAGGACAGCATTAGCTGTCCTTTTGCATTGTGGGTAATAAATTATTTAGTTATTAATTAATGTACTGTTTTTCTTAATGCTAAATAATCTAATACTGTGCCGACAATAAGGCTAATAGCACCGATAATCACTCCATATAAAAAGAGATTTGTTGCCCAATTACTTAGCATCTCAGTGTCTATTTTTTGAATGAATGCAACAGATTGCAGCATGGTAAGACCTGTTAATGAATTAATAATCACTAACGTTAAGCTGCATAAGAATAAAAACACAGTAAATATCAAGCCATAAATAGCAAAATGGTATTGTTTAATAAATAGCGTTCTTCGAAGAAACTCGCCTGTTTTTTGTGTGTAAATAAGGGTATCTTTTGCAATTAACAATAAGAAAAGCCCAGGTACAGAAGCAATAATAGAAAAAAGGTAAAAGGCTTCCCAGCCATGACTTTCTACGTACCAACCAGCCACAGGACCAACATAAACACGGCCAATTGCAGAGAGTGCTGAAAGTAAGGCAAATTGAGTTGCTGAGAATGATTGATGGCAAAGTGTCATTAATAGTGCAACAAAAGCCGCTGTACCCATACCACCACAAATATTTTCGAATGCAACCACTGCGCCCATGGTATAGATATTTTGTTCTGAAATAGCTAAATACCAATAACCAATATTTGAACCACCTTGTAAAATACCAAAAACCATTAACGCTTTGAATAAACTCCAGTTACGCATTAATAAACCACCCAATAAAGCACCTACAATAGTGGCTGCTAATCCGAAAGTTTTATTAATTAACCCAACTTCACCTGCATCAAAACCAACACCTCTAATTAAAAAGGTTGTACTAAGGCTAAGAGCAAAAGCATCGCCCATTTTATATAGCACAATGAGTAATAAAATTAGCCATGCGTTATTACGAGAAAAAAATTCATACAAAGGTTTAACAACGGCTTCAGACAGTGTTCGTGGTGGTTTTGTTGCCATTTGGGGTTCTTGTGCTAACAAAGTAGCTAAAATACCAATACCCATTAATGCAGCCATTAACCAATACATATTTTGCCAGCCAATATATTTATCAGCTAACCATAAAGCCATACCACCAGAAACTAACATTGCAATACGATAGCCAAGAACAGATATCGCAGCCCCTGTACCACGCTCATCAGCTTTTAGAATATCGGTTTTATAAGCATCGAAAACAATATCTTGAGAAGCGGAACAAAAAGCAACAACCACCGCTAAAGAAGCAAGCCACCATAAATGACTTGTTGGATTTAAAAAACCCATTCCTGCGATACCCGCTACAAGACCTATTTGTGTTAATAACATCCAGCCTCGGCGTCTACCGAGAAAAGGCGGAGTATAGCGATCCATAAACGGGGACCAAAGAAATTTAAATACATAAGCCTGTCCCACCAATGAGAAAAAACCAATAGTTTTTAAATCAATGTTTTCTATTGTCATCCATGCTTGTAATGTTCCTGCGGTTAGCGCTAAAGGCAAGCCAGAAGTGAAACCTAATAGAAGTAAAATAAATGATTTATACCATGTGGTTTGTTTAAAGGCGGGCTGAACCATGCAAAATTCCTTTTGACTGCCTGTAAAAAGCGACAGGCAGTGTTGTAATTTAATTAGCGAGCATTAGATTTGATAAATTGGCTCACTGAAGAGTCCTTTGCCATATCACTGACAAGTTCAGTTAAAACATTATTAATTGCAGCTGCGATTTTTTCGTTGGTTGCACCAAATGGGCCTTGAACGTTATAGCTAGTGCGGAATGTTTTGGTGGTTGAATTTCCTCTTGGCAAAGTAACAATAATGGATACATCAGCCATTGCACTAATGTTATGGCGCACGCTGCCTTCACCTACATCTGCTTTTAGTTTATTGATAGTAATAATGACATCTGCAGCAGCCGGAGAGCCAATCATAAAACCACGAGCAGTCATTTGCTTTTGTAGAATTTCTTGCATTAAAAAAGCCAAGTCACGAGTCGGTACAAGCGAATCCAACTTACCATTGCGATTAATTTCCGCTAAGGTTTGAGATGGACGTTTATCTTGGCTTGAGATATTCAGTGAAATTGGTCGCATAGTGGGATCTGCTGCCGGTACTGATAACTTAGGCTCTATTGTCAGTTTATTGGTCGGTGCAGCACAACCCGCAAGCATTGTTAATGCAAAAAAAGCACAGAGTAAATTTTTTATCATGGGATAATCTCAGTTAAATATATCTGCTGATTTTAGCAGCAGAAAGGATGATTAAATTGAGTCTATCATACCACTGCTAATGAGCCGCTAATATCCCCTCAAAAGATGAAATTATCTGATTTTATCAATTGATTTTATTTCAAATTAACGACTTTTATATCATGCCTTTTAACATTTTTAAGCCAAGTATTTTACTCAAGATGAAAAATAGGCGATTATCATCAGCAAAGTTGAAAAAAGTTAAGAGTGTTATTTTATCGAGGCAGAAATGATCCGTGATGATATTGAGAATAAGCTGATTTCACGCTTTTCACCGCATTTTTTACAAGTAATAAACGAAAGCCATCGTCATAATGTGCCAGATGGTTCTGAAAGCCACTTTAAAGTGATCATTGTCAGTGATACTTTTAATGATAAGCGCAGTGTTTCTCGCCATCGTGATGTATACCAAACACTAACACATGAGCTTGATAATGGTGTTCATGCACTCGCATTGCATACATTTACACTTAGTGAATGGAATGAGCAGCAAGATAAAGCATTACGCTCTCCAGGATGTCGTGGCGCAAGCCAAGAAGATTAACTAAGTTGTAGTTAACTGCATTCAAATTAATTCTAGGATGCGTATTTTTTGTTCTTTATGGGATGAAAAAGGAACGGTAAGCCCGTTTTCGCGAAAAAATTGCGGAATAAAACGGCTCTTTCTCGACTCACCCCCTCTAGATCGTTATAATGTCGCGTCTAATTTTCAGTAAGGTTTCGGGATGCTTCTGATATCAGGGATCCTCGTTTTTTTAAATGTGGCGGCCCCGGTTCTGAAACAAAAAGATAAGCGCGAATATGCAATGTCATACGCACTTCTTTAAAGTAGACCGAGCACTAAAACTTATTTTGAGGTAACAAGATGCAAGTTTCTGTTGAAACGACTCAAGGCCTAGGGCGTCGTGTCACAATCACCGTACCAGCCGCTGATATCCAAACTGCTGTAGACAGTGAACTGAAAAAAGCTGCTAAAACTGTTCGCATTGATGGTTTCCGTAAAGGTCACGTTCCAATGTCTATGGTTAAACAGCGTTACGGTATGTCTGTACTGAATGATGTTCTGGGTGATTTGATGCAGCGTAATTTCATTAACGCTATCATCGAACATAAAGTAAACCCAGTTGGCGCGCCTGATTACAAACCAGAGCAGTACAAAGAAGGCGAAGATTTTGTTTACGCCGTAGAATTCGAAGTTTTCCCAGAAATCGAACTGAAAGGTCTGGAAAGCATTGAAGTTGAAAAACCTGTTGTTACAGTAAAAGACGAAGATGTCGACAACATGTTGGAAACTCTGCGTAAACAGCAAGCTGAGTGGAAAGATAAAGACGGTGAAGTTGCAGCTGAAGATCGTGTAACTGTAGATTTCAACGGTTCTATCGACGGTGAAGAATTCGAAGGCGGAAAAGCTGAAGATTTCGTATTGGCAATGGGCCAAGGCCGTATGATCCCAGGTTTTGAAGATGGCGTTATCGGTCATAAAGCCGGTGAAGAGTTCACTGTTGATGTGACTTTCCCTGAAGATTACCATGCTGAAAACCTGAAAGGTAAAAAAGCACAGTTCGCTATTAACCTGAAAAAAGTTGAAGAGCGTGAACTGCCAGAATTAACTGAAGAGTTTATCAAACGTTTCGGTATTGCTGATGGTTCTATTGAAGGTTTACGTGCAGAAGTACGTAAAAATATGGAACGTGAACTGAAAAATGCAATCCGCACTCGTGTTAAATCACAAGTGATTGATGGTTTAGTTAATGCAAATGAAATCGATGTTCCTGCAGCCGCAGTTGACAGCGAAATCGAAGTTCTGCAACGTCAAGCAGCACAACGTTTTGGTGGTGATGAGCAACAAGCTCTGCAATTACCTCGTGAACTGTTTGAAGAACAAGCTAAACGTCGCGTGATCGTAGGATTACTGTTAGGCGAAGTGATCAATACTAACGAACTGAAAGCTGAAGATGAGCGCGTTAATGCACTGATCAACGAAATGGCTTCAGCTTACGAAGATCCATCAGAAGTTGTTGAGTTCTATAACAAGAACGAACAACTGATGAATAATATTCGTAATCTTGCGTTAGAAGAGCAAGCGGTAGAAAAAATCTTAGCAAATGCTAAAGTATCTGAAAAAGAAACTGGCTTCACTGAACTGATGAATCAAGTTCAAATGGGCTAATTTTTAACCGCGATTAACGGTTTGAAGCAAAAACCCGTGGTTTTTACCACGGGTTTTTTTCAGTTTATGTATTTTTATCAAATTTTGCCTTGAAATTTGAGCGATTATCTCCAGATAATTCTATATTCTCTTTATCACTCCTCGCGAGGCGCCTTGAATGTCTTGTGAGAGATTAGATCATTAGAAATGGTCATGATCAATTATCTCAAGTAAAATTGTTGTCATTGGCACCAATAAGAATGCAATAGGAGACAGACATGTCATTTAACGACTCACAGGAACAATTCGCACCTAATATGGCTCTGGTGCCGATGGTTATCGAGCAAACTTCGCGTGGAGAACGTTCTTACGATATTTATTCTCGTTTACTAAAAGAACGTATTATTTTTCTGACAGGTCAAGTCGAAGACCATATGGCAAATCTAATTGTTGCCCAAATGCTGTTTTTAGAAGCAGAAAATCCAGAAAAAGACATCAACTTGTATATTAACTCACCCGGTGGTGTTATTACTGCAGGTATGTCGATTTACGATACTATGCAATATATCAAAGCAGATGTAAGTACTATTTGTATGGGCCAAGCTTGTTCTATGGGGGCGTTTTTATTATCTGCTGGCGCAAAAGGTAAACGTATCTGTTTACCAAATTCACGCGTTATGATTCATCAGCCTTTAGGTGGTTACCAAGGTCAGGCAACAGATATTCAAATCCACGCACAAGAAATTTTAAAAGTGAAATCTCGTATGAATGAGTTAATGGCTCAACATACAGGTAAATCTATTGAAGAAATAGAGAGAGACACTGAGCGTGATCGTTTCTTATCTGCGAATGAAGCGTTAGAATACGGTTTAGTGGATAAAGTTTATACGCAACGTAGCTAATAAATTTAAAATGTTTCCTTTGTGTTTATAACGACACAAAGGAAATGAATATCTCCATTTATTGAAAAAGTCTTTCTTCTTCTTGTGAAATCACAGGAAGAATAACTAAGTGAGGTTGACTGATGACAGATAAGCGCAAAGATAGCTCAGGGAAGCTTCTGTATTGCTCTTTCTGCGGGAAAAGCCAGCATGAAGTGAAGAAACTGATCGCTGGTCCGTCGGTTTATATCTGTGATGAATGTGTTGATCTTTGTGTTGACATCATTCGTGAAGAAATAAAAGAACTGGCACCTCATCATGAACGCAGTGAATTACCAACGCCACATGAAATCCGTAAACACCTTGATGACTATGTTATCGGTCAGGAACTCGCGAAAAAAGTGTTGGCGGTTGCCGTTTATAATCACTATAAGCGTCTGCGTAATGGTGATAAAGCCAACGGTGTTGAGCTTGGAAAAAGTAATATTCTGCTAATTGGACCAACCGGTAGTGGTAAAACATTATTAGCAGAAACACTGGCTCGTTACCTTGACGTACCTTTTACAATGGCAGATGCCACAACACTGACTGAAGCTGGTTATGTAGGTGAAGATGTTGAAAACATTATTCAAAAACTCCTACAAAAATGCGATTACGACGTACAAAAAGCACAACGTGGTATTGTCTATATTGATGAAATTGACAAAATCACCCGTAAGTCTGAAAACCCATCAATAACACGCGATGTTTCTGGTGAAGGTGTACAGCAAGCATTGCTGAAATTAGTTGAAGGTACGGTGGCGTCTGTTCCGCCTCAAGGTGGACGTAAACACCCACAACAAGAGTTTTTACAGGTTGATACTTCTAAAATCCTCTTTATTTGTGGTGGTGCTTTTGCTGGGCTAGATAAAGTTGTTGCACAACGTTTAAATACCCATTCTGGCATTGGTTTTGGCGCAGAAGTAAAAAGCCAGAGTGAAAAAGCCAGTGAAGGTGAATTGCTTGCTCAAGTTGAACCAGAAGATCTGATTAAATTTGGTTTGATCCCTGAGTTTATTGGACGTTTACCTGTAGTAGCAACGTTAGGTGAATTAAGCGAAGATGCACTGATTCAAATTCTACAAGAACCTAAAAATGCACTGACAAAACAGTATCAGGCACTGTTTAATTTAGAGGGTGTAGATTTAGAGTTCCGTAAAGAAGCACTAACAGCGATAGCGAAAAAAGCGATGGTACGCAAAACGGGTGCTCGTGGTTTACGCTCTATTGTTGAAGCTGCATTACTTGATACGATGTATGATCTGCCTTCATTTGAAAATGCGCAGAAAGTTGTCATTGATGAAGGTGTTATCAATGGAAAATCTGAGCCGTTGATTATTTATAGTCAACCAGAAAATCAGGCATCAGGTGAATAATTCACCGTACATTGGCAATGTCTCTTGTCTGACATTATCTTTTTTCTCTCACTAAAAGAGTGAGAAAAGTAAGATAAAGCGCGCCAACGTGATAAAAATGAGGGATTTTTCCCTCATTTTGTTTTTTTAATGGGTAAGGCTATTGAATGTCAGAAAAGTGCCCTTATATATTTTGACAATCCGTGGAATTAATTTTATTTGGTGACATGCGAATAAAATTACCTGTAAAAGCGTTAAGCTAAAAACGAAGAGAGAGCTCTATGAATCCTGAGCGTCCAGAACGTATTGAAATACCTGTATTGCCATTACGTGATGTCGTTGTATATCCGCATATGGTGATCCCGTTGTTTGTTGGTCGTGAAAAATCAATTCATTGCTTAGAAGCTGCGATGAACGACAACAAACAAATTATGCTGGTTGCGCAGAAAGATGCATCTACTGATGAACCAGGTGTTAATGATCTTTTTTCTGTCGGTACAGTAGCATCGGTTTTACAGATGCTAAAATTGCCAGATGGAACAGTTAAAGTACTTGTCGAAGGTATTCGTCGTGCCAAAATTACGACGCTATCGGATAACGGTGAATATTTTCAAGCGAAAGCAGAGTACCTTGAAACTCCCGATGTTGATGAGCGCGAACAAGAAGTACTAAATCGTACTGCGATTAATCAGTTTGAAGGTTATATCAAACTGAATAAAAAAATTCCGCCAGAGGTATTAGCCTCTTTACATGCTATTGAAGAATCAGCGAAATTAGCAGATACCATTGCTTCTCATATGCCGCTGAAATTAAAAGATAAGCAAGCTGTGCTGGAAATGTCTGATGTTACTGAACGCCTTGAATATTTAATGGCGATGATGGAGTCAGAAATCGATCTGCTACAAGTTGAAAAACGCATTCGTAACCGCGTTAAAAAGCAGATGGAAAAAAGCCAACGCGAGTACTATCTCAATGAGCAGATGAAAGCAATTCAAAAAGAATTAGGCGAGATGGATGATGCGCCTGATGAAATGGAATCGCTAAAACGTAAAATTGATGCTGCAAAAATGCCAAAAGAGGCAAAAGAAAAGACAGAAGCAGAACTTCAAAAATTGAAGATGATGTCGCCAATGTCTGCAGAAGCAACAGTGGTACGTAGTTATATCGATTGGATGGTTCAAGTTCCGTGGAATAGCCGTAGCAAAGTGAAAAAAGACTTAGTGAAGGCGCAAGAAGTACTTGATACGGATCATTATGGCTTAGAGCGTGTTAAAGAACGTATTCTTGAGTATCTCGCAGTACAGTCACGGGTCAGCAAAATTAAAGGCCCAATTCTGTGCTTGGTAGGGCCTCCTGGGGTGGGTAAAACCTCGCTGGGTCAATCTATTGCTCGTGCGACAGGTCGTAAATATGTTCGTATGGCATTGGGTGGTGTGCGTGATGAAGCCGAGATCCGCGGTCATCGTCGTACCTATATTGGTTCAATGCCGGGTAAACTTATCCAGAAAATGGCGAAAGTTGGCGTTAAAAACCCACTTTTCTTGTTAGATGAGATTGATAAAATGTCATCGGATATGCGTGGTGATCCTGCATCTGCATTGTTAGAAGTGTTAGATCCAGAACAAAATATCGCATTTAATGACCATTATCTGGAAGTAGATTACGATCTTTCTGATGTGATGTTTGTGGCAACGTCTAACTCCATGAACATTCCAGCTCCGCTGCTAGACCGTATGGAAGTTATCCGCTTATCGGGTTATACCGAAGACGAAAAGCTTAATATTGCTAAACAGCATTTGCTGCCAAAACAAATTGAGCGTAATGCGCTGAAAGAGAGCGAGCTGAAGATCCATGACAGTGCAATTATGGGGATTATCCGTTATTACACGCGTGAAGCGGGCGTACGTAGTTTAGAACGTGAAATTTCTAAACTGTGCCGTAAAGCAGTTAAACAATTGCTGATGGATAGCACCATAAAACATATTGAGATTGACGAAGATAATCTCAAAGACTACTTAGGTGTACGTAAAGTTGACTACGGTCGTGCTGATACGGAAAACCGAGTTGGTATGGTAACAGGCTTAGCGTGGACTGAAGTTGGTGGTGATTTACTGACCATTGAAACTGCGAGTGTTCCGGGTAAAGGTAAACTAACCTTTACAGGTTCATTAGGTGAAGTAATGCAAGAGTCAATTCAAGCAGCGATGACCGTTGTTCGTGCTCGAGCTGATAAACTTGGCATCAATGGCGACTTCTATGAAAAACGTGATATGCACGTACACGTGCCTGAAGGTGCGACACCAAAAGACGGCCCAAGCGCAGGTATTGCCATGTGTACAGCGCTGGTTTCCAGTTTAACCGGAAATCCAGTTCGTTCGGATGTTGCAATGACGGGTGAAATTACGTTACGTGGGCAGGTATTGCCTATCGGTGGATTAAAAGAAAAGTTACTTGCAGCACATCGTGGTGGAATTAAGACTGTTCTTATCCCTGATGAAAACAAACGTGATTTAGAAGAAATTCCTGAAAATATTGTTGCGGATCTGGATATTCACCCAGTGAAAACAATTGAGGAAGTTTTATCGTTAGCTCTGCAAAATTCGCCGTTTGGCATGGAAGTAGAGACTAACAAATCTCACTAAATAGTGATGTTAGTCATAAATTATAGCTAAAAGTAAGGCTGGATAAGCAATAAAAGCTTGCCAGCCTTTTTTTGTGTCGCTAATTTAATGAGGATTTTAATTAATAATGCTGTTTTATCGGTCTTGCTATATCTAAAAAGGCTTGATATAACGACGTTTGCAAAATTTACCATTATTGGTGAAAAATAACGCATAAAATTATGGGGATGAAAGCGTGAACAAAACTCAACTGATCGACAAAATCGCTGCAAATGCAGATATCTCAAAAGCAGCTGCAGGTCGTGTTGTAGATGCACTGGTTGCTTCAATCACTGAATCTTTACAAAAAGGTGATGATGTAGCATTAGTAGGTTTCGGTACTTTCACTGTACGTGATCGTGCTGCGCGTACTGGCCGTAACCCACAAACGGGTAAAGAAATTCAGATTGAAGCTGCAAAAGTACCTGCATTCCGTGCTGGTAAAGGCTTAAAAGACGCAGTAAATCAGTAATATTTTGAGCGTTATCTCTACACACTTGTAATAACAATATTGTTATGAGTAGACAGAAAGCGTATCAATTAAGAAATTAAGCGCATCTTAAATAGATGCGCTTTTCTTTTTTTAGGTTCTAAATAGCGATTAAACCTTGTATTCTCTGGCGATAACGCGTGAAACTAGAGTAGTCATTTGATAGAATAGCGCGTTGTTCTATAACTGAAATAGGCAGCAATGAATGATTCAGTGGTTAGTTAAATGATTGTGTTAATCAATGAATCAAATAATGCTGTTTATTTTGTTCCTGGTTATAGACTGTGCATGTTAAGGCTGTACGTTTAATACGGGACTGGCTATTTCTATGGATTGTCGCGTGGTGTGACATTTTGATATTAGGCCAGCAATGAGCATATTATTTTTCGCTGTGCTCAAAATAGTCGTGCAACACTGATAAAAATAATTTTTTATTTCACCAAACGGAGCCTAGTCTCGTTATGATGGACAACATTCGTTCAACTGCTAATAATCCATTTATCAAGGTATTACTGGCTGTGATCATCCTCTCTTTCGTCCTAACTGGTGTGGGCGGATATTTATTTAGTTCAGGCGTTAATGATGCTGCAGAAGTTAATGGGCAAAAAATTAGCCGTTCTCAGTTAGAACAGACTTATCAGCAACGTCGTGCTCAATTACAACAAGATATGGGTGAGAATTTTGCCGCACTTGCTTCATCAGAAGAAGGGCAAAAATTAATTCGTCAACAATCTTTAGACTTGCTAATTAACCAAGCATTACTTGACCAATTTGCGCAAGAGCTTGGTATTTCAGCGGGCGATCAGCAAATTAGAGATGCAATCTTTGCACTGCCTTACTTTCAAACTGATGGCAAATTTGATAATAAAAAATATGTCGATTTATTGAAAAGTAACCATATTGATGCAGATGCTTTTGCTGAAGGTATTCGCCAAAACTTAATTAATCAGCAACTTAAATATTCAATTCAAGGTACTGATTTTGCGTTAGCAAGCGAAGTCAATTCATTTGCAGGCTTAATGTTACAAAGCCGCAATGTGCGCTTAGCAACATTAGATATTCAATCATTCCTTGAAAAACAAACAGTAACAGACGAAGAAATCAAAGCGTTTTATGAGCAAAATGCTCAGATGTTCGTTGCACCAGAACAAGTTAAAGTTAGCTATATTCAACTGAATGCACAAAAAGACCTTAGCAATATCAATATTTCTGATGAAGAAGCTAAAGTTTATTACGACAGTAATATCAGTGAATTTACAGCGCCGGGTCAGAAAAAATATAGCATTCTTGTTTTAGCTGATGAAGCTGCCGCAAAAGCTGCTGAAGAGGAACTGAAAAAAGGTGCTGATTTCATTACATTAGTGAAAGAGAAATCAATAGATACCTTTTCAGCTAAACAAAATGGTTCTTTAGGTTGGATCACTATTGGACAAGAATTACCTGAACTCGCTAACGCAAGTTTAACTGAAGTAGGACAAGTCTCTACACCTGTTAAAATTAGCAATGGTTATGCTATTTTCCGTCTAGATGACATGAAAGCCTCTGTAGTTAAGCCTTTTGCTGACGTTAAAGATGACTTAATTGCGAAAATGCGTGAAAACAAATCTATTGATGATTTTTTTGCGCTGCAACAAAAAGTAAGTCAAGCGGCATCTAATGACAACGATACGTTAGCACCAGCGGCTACAGCTGGAGATGTAACTGTTGTTGAGACTGATTGGTTTGATGAAAATACTGTTCCTGCAGCACTGAGCAATGAAAAACTGACTCAGTTAATTTTTGGTGGCTCATTAGTTGATGAAAATGGCCCAACAGGAATGAACTCAGACATGATCACGCTAGGCAATGACAGCGCATTTATCGTGCGTGTTGAAGGTTACAAACCTTCAGCAACTGAGCCACTAGATAAAGTTCACGACAAAGTGGCTCTTTTAGTAAAACAGCAAAAAGCCTCTCAGATGATGAATACTGAAGCTCAGAAATTATTGGCTGCGTTAAAAGAAGGTAAAGGCGAAGAAGCAATGAAATCGGCCAATATTTCTTTTGGTGAAGTTGAAAGTATTGTTCACTCATCAGCAACAGATGCAGTACAAAGCGCTATTTTTGCTATGCCAAAGCCGGTTGAAGGCAAAAAAGAATATGGTATGTCGAATGTACCAGGAACCAAAGTGGTTCTTATTCAATTAGACAGCGTTACAGAGGGTAAACCCACACCTGAACAGTTAGAGTTTATGACTAACCTGTATCGCGCTCAAATGGGTGAGGATGCGCTACAGTTAATGCTGAGTGATTTAAGAGGAAAAGCAAAAATTGAAATCTTTGATAAAGATTATCAATAATTATTACTCTATGTATTAATTTTAAAACCCAGCGTGAAGCTGGGTTTTTTTTATATTTAAAAAGGTATTCGCTAAATTCGCTAAAATAAAAAATAATATTTGAGAGAAATTCCGACACTTATTTGCAATCTTTGCAGGTTATTTTTTTATTTTTTCTAGCATCTTCGAGTTTTTTATTTCCAGTTATTGTCTATTTATTGAAATATTGGCACTATTTTTTTGCACTCAATGGCGAATATTTACCATTGATTAGCAAGGTATTTTCTATAAAAAGGAGATTATTTATATGGATAAGAAAATAGTATCAACATTTATAACATCAATTTTTTTTGCTTTGGGACTTGGTATGTCATCTATTGCTTATGCAAACGAGAATATATCGATAAACACTGCAACAACGATCCCTATTGAACGAGTAACGTCAAACACAGAACAACAAACACGAACGGCCTCTGAGGATAAAATTGATTTAAATAAAGCGTCAATTGATGAGTTAATAACTTTACGAGGGATAGGCAAAGCAAAAGCTCAAGCGATTATTGATTACCGCGAAAAGTTAGGAAATTTTACTTCAATAGATCAGTTAGAAAAAGTCTTTGGTATCAGCTCAAAGTTGATTGAGCAAAACCGAGATTTTTTAATGATTAGCGAATAGTATCTGTATTCGCGGATCTACTAATTGGTAATTATTCATCTGATATTAATTATTTTTGCATAATATATTGATCTAATTTACGTGTTCCTTTATTTGACTTTGATATAAGGAACACAATTTTTGAGTATAATGTGTTTATATCTTATGGAATAATAAAATAATTGCTATTGGTTGTGACTTACCCTAAATTTTGACTATATTTATTTTTATTGCACATAGCTTCATCACAATAAAGTATATGATTATAATCAAGAGGTAATAAAGTTTTATGAGTACATTAATTAAAGTTTATGGATTTCATCTTGATATTTTTGAACACGTTAATAATGCTCGTTATCTTGAGTTTTTAGAGCAAGCTCGATGGGATTGGATAGAGCAACATTTAGATTTTTCTTGGTTTAAGCGCAATGGTGTAGCACTTGTGGTCGCTAACATCAATATTAATTATCGAACACCAGCAAATCTAGGCGATGAATTAATTGTTGATTGCAATGTAGCCGAAATTGGTGTCAAAAGTGGTGTTCTTTCTCAAAAAATAGTACGAAAAAAAGATGGTGTTCTCATTTCAGATGCTTTAGTCACATTTGTCTTAATTGATATTAATACGAAAAAAGCTTTAATGCTAACCGACCAATTAAGAGAAAAACTAGAGTATGTACGGCAATCATCAGATAAATAAAATATAACCGTCTTTAGCAGAATTAATAAATTAATACAGTGATGGTGAAAAAACATTATCACTGTATTAAAAAGTTATTAGCTATTAATAAAATCAAGCACAATAACTTTATATTGATTACTTATCTTTTATTTTAAACCTATTTTTTCTTTCATACTTTTTAATATGCTGTCTTTGTTTTGTAAATAAGTCATCAAACCGCGCTGTCTTAAATGGCAAGCCGCACATTCGCCACATCCATCACCTTGAATGCCGTTATAACAAGTTAAAGTATTATGGCGAATAAAATCCAATCTGTGAAAGTAATCTGCTAATGCCCAAGTTTGTGCCTTATCTAACCACATTAAAGGAGTAATAAATTTAATATCACGAGCAATACCTAAAGAAACGGCATGATTTAATGCTTTAACAAACTCATCTCGACAGTCGGGATAACCAGAGAAATCTGTTTCACAAACACCAGTAATTACACTTTCAGCACCAATTTGGTAAGCATAAATAGCGGCTAAAGTAAGAAAAAGAATGTTTCTTCCAGGTACGAAAGTACTTGGAATACTACTTTCTTCACTTTCTTTAAAATCAGGTACCGGAATGTTGTCACGCGTTAAGCTACTAATGGCAAGCTCGTTTAATAAACTAACATCTAATACTTTATGAGCTACAACACCAAGTAATTGACTCACTTTTTGTGCTACCTCAATTTCTTCTTTATGACGTTGCCCATAATTGAAAGTGATGCAATAAACTTCATCGTATTGTTCTATTGCTTGAATAAGACAAGTTGTTGAATCTTGTCCACCACTAAAGACAACGACGGTTTTTTTCATCAGAATACTCCTGAATATTGAGTTTTTATAAGGGTTAATACGCACAAAGTAGCCAATATTATGGCAATTTATTACCGATTTTTCAGCAGATGATTATTCTTATAGTAAAGGGGTAGGTTATCATTAGTTTTTGTAGGGGCATATTGTGAAGGAGTATCTATGTTAGATAAGATTGACCGGAAATTATTAGCGCTATTACAGGAAGATTCTAGCCTCTCACTTAATACACTGGCAGAGGCGGTTAATCTAACCTCAACACCTTGCTGGAAAAGATTGAAAAGACTTGAGGACGAAGGTTATATCCGCAAGCGTGTTGCATTACTCGATAGTGAAAAAATTGGGCTAGGTCTAACAGTTATTGTTATGATAAGAACGCAGCAACATAATAGCGAATGGTACGAACAATTTGTTTCATTTGTTAAGCAGATGCCAGAAGTACTGACATTCTATCGAATGGCGGGTGAGTGTGATTATCTAATGCATGTTGAAGTTGTAGACATGAAAAGTTACGACCTATTTTATAAACGTATGGTTAATGGTGTGCCGGGTCTTATTGATGTAACTTCTAACTTTGCAATGGAAAAAATTAAATACACAACGGCAATGCCGATACCTGATTAAGGTTCATCTTCTACCAACTGGCAATTTTATTTTTGATATAACCTTAGGATCTTAAGGCGTGGCTCTATTTTCACAGCTCAGTTGGTATTTTCTTAGTGAATGGCGTCGCTATGTCGGTGCTATTTTCCTATTGATGGTTATCGCAGTCTTGCAAGTCATTCCACCGAAAATTGTGGGAATAATTGTAGATGGTGTCGATAATCATACCTTATCTCTTCAACAAGTCATTTATTGGATTGGTGTGATGGTGCTTATTGCCATTGCCGTCTATCTATTACGCTATTTTTGGCGTTTGTGGCTTTTTGGCGCATCCTACCAATTAGCGGTGAAACTGCGTATGCAAATTTATCGCCAACTTAGCCAGCAATCTTCCTCTTTTTATCAGCGCTATCGCACGGGTGACCTAATCGCACGTACAACGAATGATGTTGATAAAGTGGTTTTTGCCGCCGGTGAAGGGGTATTAACACTCGTCGATTCTATGGTGATGGGATTAGCGGTTTTAGTTATGATGAGTGTTCAACTCAGCTGGGAACTGACTTTAATTTCATTATTACCCATGCCTTTGATGGCTATTTTAATTAAACGTTATGGGGATAAATTACATAGCCGCTTTAAAACGGCACAAGCCTTGTTTTCTTCATTAAATAATCAAGCACAAGAAAGTTTGAGTAGTATTCGTATGATCAAATCATTTGGTCTAGAGCAACAACATGCCTCTCGGTTTGATGAGATAGCAAAAGAGACCGGACAGCAAAATATGCGTGTTGCAAGGGTCGATGCGCTATTTGATCCGACTATTTTTATGGCGATAGGTTTTGCTAATTTATTGGCAGTCGCAGGTGGTAGTTATTTAGTTCTCAATGGCAACATGACATTAGGTGAATTAACCAGCTTTGTTATGTATTTAGGACAAATGATTTGGCCAATGCTTGCTCTAGCTTGGATGTTTAATATTGTTGAGCGTGGTAGTGCTGCTTATAGCCGAATTAATGCATTATTAAATGAAAAAAAC
This sequence comes from Proteus hauseri, assembly GCF_004116975.1. NCBI lineage: Bacteria > Pseudomonadati > Pseudomonadota > Gammaproteobacteria > Enterobacterales > Morganellaceae > Proteus > Proteus hauseri. Next base: position 2,332,638 of record NZ_CP026364.1, read on the forward strand.
GATATGCTTGATGGTGAGCAGTCACCTCTACCAGGTCGTGGTGTACTAAGTGTTGATATAAAACATTTTCATTATCCAGAACAACATACTGATGTACTGAAAAATATTCATTTCACTCTATCGCCTGGTGAAATGTTGGGTGTTTGTGGTATGACAGGTTCGGGGAAAAGTACATTATTTACTTTGATACAGCGCCTTTATGATATCAACGAAGGTGAAATTTGTTTTCAATCAGTGCCGATTTATCAATTAAAACTTGATGAGTGGCGTGCACGTTTAGCCGTTGTAAATCAAACGCCATTTTTATTCTCTGATACTATCGCCGGAAACATCGCTCTTGGTCGCCCAAATGCTTCTAAAGATGAAATAGAAGCTGTTGCTAAACTTGCTAATATTCATGATGATATTTTACGTTTGCCAGAAGGCTATCAAACTCAAGTTGGTGAAAAAGGGGTTATGTTATCAGGAGGGCAAAAACAGCGTATTTCTATTGCAAGAGCCTTGTTGCTGGATGCGGAAATTTTATTGCTGGATGATGCATTATCTGCAGTTGATGGACAAACTGAACATCAAATCCTACAAAATTTATCTCAATGGCGTAAAGATAGGACATTAATTATCAGTGCGCATCGCTTATCTGCCTTAGTCGGGGCAACAAATATCTTGGTATTAAAACAAGGTGAAGTAATAGAACAAGGAACACACCAGAAGCTTATTTCTGTGCCAGGTTGGTATCAAGATATGTATCATTATCAGCAGTTAGAGGCAGCGCTAGATGACGATGAATAAAAATAAGTCTGTTAAGGCGCTACTACCTGCATTAAAACGTCTACTTACTTATGGCAAAGCTTACCGCAAGCCGATGACATTAGGTGTTGTTATGTTATGGATAGCGGCTATTGCTGAGGTCGGTGGACCATTAATTGTTGGTTACTTTATTGATGCAAAAGTTGCTAGGAATAATGTTGAGTTGATGCCAGCATTAGGGCTTGGGTTAGCCTTTATTTTATTACAAATTACAGCAGCATTATTGCATTATTATCAAGCAATAGCATTTAACAAAGCCGCTGTTGGTGTGGTGCAACAATTGCGAACTGATGTAATGAGTGCAGCATTAAAGCAGCCATTAAGTGCGTTTGATAACCAACCTGTTGGTCAGCTAATTTCTCGAGTAACAAATGATACAGAAACAATAAAAGATCTCTTCGTCAACGTATTACCCACACTATTTAGAGCCATGGCTTTAGTTGTTGTTATGCTTATTGCTATGTTTCTATTAGAGTGGCGTATGGCATTAATTGCAATGGCAATATTCCCTGCTGTAATTGCTGTCATGATGCTCTATCAGCGCTTAAGTACACCTATTGTACGTAATGTGCGTCATTTTCTTGCAAATATTAATGATGGCTTCCATGAAGTCATTAACGGCATGTCTGTTATCCAACAATTTAGGCAACAAGCACGCTTTGGCGAAAGAATATCAAATGATAGCTGGCAGCATTATCAATCACGGATGAAAGCGTTAAAACTCGATGGGCTCTTATTACGCCCACTGCTTAGTATGTTATCAGCATTGGTTTTGTGCGGCTTATTGATGCTGTTTGGTTACCAAGGTAGTGCCGTTATTGGTGTAGGGGTAATTTATGCTTTTATTAGTTATCTTGGTCGATTAAATGAGCCATTAATTACTTTAACCTCGCAGCAATCTATTTTGCAGCAAGCGGTTGTTTCGGGGGAGCGCGTTTTTGAGTTGATGGATGCACCTTTGCAACAATATGGTTCATCACAAAAATTAATACGCCAAGGGCATATCACTGTTGATAATCTTTGGTTTGCTTATCGTGATGAACAATGGGTATTAAAAGAGATTAATATTGATATTCCTGCTCGCCATTTTGTTGCTTTTGTCGGCCACACTGGTAGCGGAAAAAGTACATTAGCAAGCTTACTTATGGGAAATTATCCTTGGCAAAAAGGAAATATCTATTTAGATGAACAACCTTTAGAAAGCTATTCTCACCATTCACTACGCGATGGTATTGCTATGGTGCAGCAAGACCCAGTTTTATTGTCAGGCTCACTCTATGAAAATATCACTTTAGGGCGAGAAACCAATGAAACTCATGTGTGGCAGGTTTTAGAAACTGTACAGCTTGCACAATGGGCTAGACAGTTACCTGAAGAATTACAAACTCCATTGGGTGAGCAAGGTAGCCGTTTATCTGCAGGTCAAAAGCAGCTACTTGCATTAGCAAGAGTATTATTAATACCACCACGTATTCTTATTTTGGATGAAGCAACCGCAAATATAGACTCAGGTACAGAGCTATCGATCCAAAAAGCACTCAAAGTAATTAGAGAAAAAACAACGTTAATTGTGATTGCTCATCGACTTTCCACTATTACTGAAGCTGACGAAATAGTGGTGCTTCATCGTGGTGTGGTAGTAGAAAAAGGCAAACACAACCAATTACTTTCACAAAAAGGTCGTTACTATAATATGTATCAACTTCAACAGGTTGGTGAATCACTTCAAGCTAAATCACCAGTAAAAACGGAGTTTTAATAACGATTTTTTATTAAACTTATAATCAAAATACGAATTTAAAAGGACATATCTAGATATGTCCTTTTTTGTTGCTCTTATTTTTAGCTAACTATTAAAAATAAAGGTAATTATTGCACTAAATTGGTGAAATACATTAACTGCTTATTTAAATAATATGTTTTTTTCTTTAAATATCATTAGGTTAAATTATGGCATATCTTTTGCTCTATAACTTTTGTTCTTTCTTAAGTTATCGAGGGCTATATGAAATATATCATCGCAATTATTAAACCATTTAAATTAGAAGATGTTAGAGAATCTCTTTGTGCATTAGGAGTTCAAGGAATGACAATAAGTGAAGTTAAAGGATATGGGCGGCAAAAAGGACATGCAGAACTATATAGAGGTGCTGAGTATGAGGTCAATTTTCTACCTAAAGTAAAAATAGAGCTCGCAATTAGTGATGAATTATTAGAGCCCGTTACACAAGCACTAACCCATACCGCTGATACTGGAAAAGTAGGGGATGGCAAAGTATTTATCTTTGAACTTGCTCAAGCTATCCGTATTCGTACCGGAGAGTCTGGTGATGAAGCTCTTTAAGGAGATAACAATGAAACGCCAATTCATTTATTCATTGATGTTAGTGCTTACATACTTTTCTACGCCAACTTTTGCAGCAGACAGCATTGTTGTTGATAAAGCAGATAATGGGTTTATGTTAATTTGTGCAGCATTAGTCTTTTTTATGACTATCCCTGGTATTGCATTGTTTTATGGCGGGTTATTACGCAGTAAAAATGTCTTGTCATTAATGACGCAAGTGATGCTGATTTTTAGTGTAGTTATTATTTTATGGGTTATTTTTGGTTACAGTCTCGCCTTTACAGCAGGAAATAAAATTTGGGGTGGGTGGTCACTAACTTTTTTAAGTTCACTTTCTCTTAATGACTTGTCTGGCTCTATTAATCAATATGTTCACGTTGTTTTTCAAGGCTCTTTCGCAGTGATTACTCTTTCACTGATTGTTGGGGCTTTGGGAGAGCGGATCCGTTTTTCGGCGTTACTTATTTTTACCATTATTTGGTTTACGTTTTCTTATATTCCTATTGCTCATATGGTGTGGGGAGAAGGTGGATGGCTAATTGATGATGGGGCATTAGATTTTGCTGGTGGCACTGTTGTCCATATTAATGCAGCCGTTGCAGCACTTGTTGGTGCTTACTTACTTGGAAATAGAAGCGATTACAAGAAAATGGCTTTAAAACCACATAATTTACCTATGGTATTTACAGGAACAGCGGTGCTTTATATTGGTTGGTTTGGTTTTAATGCGGGCTCTGCGGGCAGTGCCAATGCTATCGCAGCACTTGCTTTTCTTAATACTGTTGTTGCTACTGCGGGCGCTGTACTTTCTTGGACGCTATCAGAGTGGTTAGTACGAGGAAAACCGTCGATGTTAGGAAGCTGTTCTGGTTGTATTGCGGGGCTAGTCGCAATTACGCCAGCGGCAGGTACGGTTGGCCCAATAGGGGCATTAGTTATCGGTATTATAGGTGGAATAATTGGGCTTTGGGGCGTTGTAGTATTAAAGCAATGGCTAAAAGCTGATGATGTTTGTGATGTGTTTGGCATTCATGGAACATGTGGTGTTGTTGGATGCTTATTAACGGGTATCTTTACATCATCATATTTAGGCGGTGTTGGGTATAGTGATGAGATGACACTAAGTAAACAACTTTTAGTACAATTAGTTAGTGTAATGATTACTATTTTTTGGTCTGGTGTGGTCGCTTATATTAGCTTTAAAATCGCAGATAAACTGGTTGGTTTGCGAGTTTCACAAGAAGAAGAGTGTGATGGATTAGATTTAACCACACATGGTGAAAGAGCATACCAGGAGTAATCGTCTATTCCCCCTCAATAGAGGGGGGAATATTTAATATGGCATAATTACTTGGTATTTTTAGTCCGTTTTTGGCGAATGACCCCTTCTTGTACTGAAGATGCAACCAACTGACCATTAGTATTAAATATTTTTCCTCTAACAAACCCTCGGCCACCTGATGCCGATGGGCTTTCAACAACATAAAGTAGCCAGTCATCAACACGGAATGGGCGATGGAACCACATTGAATGGTCAATCGTTGCCACTTGCAGATTTTGATCCATAAACCCTAAACCATAGGGTTGAAGTGCTGTTGGTAAAAAATCAAAATCAGAAACATAGCCTAATAAATACTGGTGTAAAAAAGGATCTGATGGCATTTTTCCTCTGCTACGATACCAAACGTAACGTTCTGCAGGGGCTTTAGAGTAACCAAATGGGCTGAAGTATTGTACAGGGCGCGCTTCAAAAGGGGTTTCTCTTAACGCTAAGGTTCTTATGGGTTCTGGTAATTTAGGTGCTAACTTTCTGAGAATTTCATCTTGCGGCATAAGCTCATTCGGTAAAGGGACATCAGGCATAGCATCTTGGTGTTCAAAACCTTCTTCAAATTCTTGAAATGAAACCGTCATATAAAAAATAGGTTTACCATGCTGGATCGCACTTACTCTACGTGTGCTAAATGAGCCACCATCGCGAATATATTCAACATCATAAACGATGGGCTTATGGCTATCACCGGGGCGTAAAAAATAGCTATGAAAAGAATTAATATAGCGATTATCAGCAATGGTTTGTTTTGCTGCATAAAGTGCTTGGCCGACAACTTGCCCACCAAATACTTGAGGTAATCCTAAATCTTCACTTTGGCCTCGAAATAGGCCTTCTTCTATTTTTTCAAGCTCCATCAATTTGATAAGATCTTTTAATGCTTGGCTCATAGTTTACCTATACCATCAGAGAGATTATTTTTTATAAGAGGGATTATATACAATTCGAGGTAGGATAAAAAAATAATCTACGATTTGATTAGTGCTGTTATGCTCCCCGTTCAAATAAGTTCTAGTTATCAACTTTCATTTAATCATATGAAGATAGATAGAAATTTATGATAGCTAAGATTAACAGCAACGAATAAACAATAGATATGCCTAAATTGGATAATTAATCATCACTCAGGCGCACTTCCCTTGCTATTTGGCTGAGTTTAAAAGATAATGCGTGACGTCTTAGCAATAAGACAATCTATGGGGTCTTGTTGGTTCTCCCGCAACACTAACTTGTTAACTCGGTCAGGTCCGGAAGGAAGCAGCCATGACAGGTATCGTGTGTGCCGGGATGTCGCTGGCAAGGCCCCACCCAATTTATAGCCTTCCTGTTTTTTCTTCACCTTAATCACTTATTTTTAATGTTTAAGTTTAATTACTTAATTAGTCAATTTATTGTATTTTTACACCGAAGCAGAACAAAGTAGAGACGATAAAGATTAGCTCAAATTATTTTGAGATTTTATCTTATGTGGTGATATGAGTGATGATTATTTAATAACATCGTTATTCAGTAACAATATTATTCAGTCATGCCGCAATAAGTACACGGCATGATGGTGCGTAATCATTCTACTTATAAGAAAAGGTGAATAAAACGATATCTAAAATAAGAACTATTAACCCTATTGCTATAAATAAAAGATAGCAAAATTAAAAATAGAGCAAATTATATAACTAGATACTATCTTACAAACTTCCAAACAGAAGCTGGGATCTTGTCATAAAGTTTATTCATGGTAAGTTCAGCTAAACGATGATCGGCGGCTGAATAGAACAGTTCTAGTTCATCATCAGATAATTCATATTTGTTTTTTTCAATCACGCGCTCTAATGTTTCAATGGAAGTGCATTTTCGTAAGCGCATTAGATAGTCAGTTTTAGTCATGTTGTCTTTTCTCTATTATTTCAATTTAAACTAAAGGTAATTAAATTTACTTAATATAACTTTTAGGATTTTTAGCAATTAGAGTTAAAAGTGAGTGATTTAACTCTTTCCAATTATTGAGTTCCGAGTAAGAAATAGATGGATTACCAAATAAACTATATGTCTCTTCAAGGTACTCTTCAATTAGCGTATTGATTGCGTGTTTATCTGGGTGTTTTATCTTAAATTTCCAGCTGAAGGCCATAATGTGTTCAATTAGAACGTTTAGGTCTACGCTTTTTGTGCTACTCAGATCATTGTTCCAAACTGTTGTACCTTTATCTAATGAGCTTAAAGCTTGCTGCTGGAGCTCTTCACATAAAAACGACAATTCAGCTAAATCTACTTTTTCTGGTGAATATTCGTCCATAATATTGTTAACTGAATTAATAGCTGCACTCTTATTAAAGGTAAATACTTATAGTGTAAAATATTAATGATACTTATCACATAATTCATTAATGAATTAATAAAAAATCTCAAATAAGAGGGGAACTTTAATATTTATATTTATTATTTCTAACAAAGTAATAGCATAATTAAAGGCATTATTTAAATACTGATATACATTGTATACAAGTCGAAAGATTATGCGATAAAAATGCTTCTTTACTTAATATAGCACTATTATGGCATAAGTCACTATCTTAACGGTAGAATTTTGTCTATTTTCGTAAAATTTAAATGAGGTAAACGAAGATTATACTTACCTAACACTATGATTAACTTTGATTTTATTAATTAATCTTATTTAAGAGCCAAAATAGGGTATATTCTTTGCTGTTATTTATAAATAACAGGGATAGGTTTAATATTGACAAAAAGTCATATATAAGAAAAAGGATAAAATGTTTTTATTGATTAAGAAGGTATTTAAAAAAAGAAATGAGAATATAGATTCTAGTTTAAATACCTTCTATTAGTTAGGTAGTTAGGAAAAGAAAAAGACCGCTCAAGGCGGTCTTTTATTAACAAGAGTAAAAGTTAATGTGGATTACTTGGGTGTTCTAAATCTTCGTTTTTCTTAGAAAATCTTCTACGAATGACAACGAAGAACACAGGAACAAAGTAAATAGCAAGAGATGTTGCAGCAATCATACCGCCAAATACACCTGTACCTACTGAGTTCTGTGCACCAGAACCTGCACCATTACTCAATACTAGAGGAATAACCCCTAACATAAAGGCTAAAGATGTCATTAGAATTGGACGTAAACGCATTCTTACTGAGTCTAACGTTGCTTCTATCAATCCTTTACCTTCTTTCTCCATTAAGTCTTTGGCGAATTCAACAATCAATATTGCGTTCTTCGCCGATAGCCCAATGGTTGTTAAGAGCCCAACTTTAAAGTAAACGTCGTTTTCAAGGCCTCTGACGCTGGTGAATAGTAATGCACCAATCACCCCAAGAGGTACTACTAACATGACTGAGAATGGAATAGACCAACTCTCATACAATGCAGCAAGACACAAGAAAACTACGATTAAGGAGATGGTATATAGTGCAGGAGCTTGGTTACCCGATAAGCGTTCCTGATAAGACATACCCGTCCATTCATAGCCGATACCACTCGGTAATTGGTTTGCTAAACTCTCCATCATTAACATCGCATCACCACTACTTTGACCTGGTGTTGCACTACCTTGAATTTGCACTGCAGGTAATCCGTTATAACGCTCTAAGCGTGGAGAACCATATAGCCAAGGATCTTTACTTGTATCGATAAATGAAGAGAATGGCACCATTTGTCCCACATTATTGCGGATATATAAGTTACCAATATCCTGCGGCAACATACGGAACTGAGATTCAGCTTGAACATACACTTTCTTCACACGACCACGGTCGATAAAGTCGTTGACGTAAGTTCCACCAAACATAGTACCGAGTGTTGAATAGATATCGCTAATTGCAACACCTTGAGACTGTGCTTTTTCTAGGTCGATATAGAGACGATATTGTGAAGTATCTTCCTGACCATTAGGACGCACACCGGTGAGCATTTCAGGATGTTGAGCTGCTAATCCCAGTAATTGGTTACGAGCTGCCATTAGTTTTTCGTGACCTAAGTTAGCTTTATCAACTAATTCAAATTCGAAACCACCGGCAGAACCTAACTCAACAATTGCTGGAATATTAAAGGAGTAAATAAAGGCCTCTTTGATTTCCGAGAGCTTCATATTTGCTCGAGCAACTATCGCAGGCACTTTATCTTCGTTAGCTTTACGCTCATCCCAATCGTTTAATACAACGAATACCAGACCCATATTCTGTCCTTGACCACCAAAGCCGAAGCCGTTTACGGTAAAGACAGATTTAACGAGTTCTTTTTCATCTGTATTAAAATAGTCGTTAACTTTTTCTAAAATATCTTGTGTCTGCTCTTGAGTTGAACCTGCTGGTAACTGAACCATTGTCAGTAATACCCCTTGGTCTTCTTCTGGTAAGAACGAACTTGGTAAGCGGATAAACATCAGCGCCATACCAACGACTAATAAGACATACAGTAATAAGTAACGACCTGTACCACGTAAGGTACGAGAAACGCTGTCTGTATAATGATGACTACTTTTTTCAAAGGTACGGTTAAACCAACCAAAGAATCCAGTTTGAACACCATGACTGCCTTTGGGGATTGGTTTTAACATCGTCGCACACAGTGCCGGTGTTAAGATCAATGCAACGAAAACAGACAGTACCATCGCGGAAACGATAGTAATTGAGAACTGGCGATAAATAGCACCAGTAGAACCACCAAAGAATGCCATTGGAATAAATACGGCAGAAAGCACCAGTGCAATACCAACTAATGCACTCTGGATTTGTCCCATCGACTTGCGGGTTGCTTCTTTAGGTGGCAGGCCTTCTTCTTGCATAACACGTTCGACGTTTTCTACCACAACGATGGCGTCATCCACCAGAAGTCCGATGGCAAGTACCATCGCAAACATCGTCAAGGTATTTATCGAATAACCAAACGCGGACAAGATAGCAAAAGTACCTAACAGTACGACTGGTACAGCAATGGTTGGGATCAAGGTTGCGCGGAAGTTCTGTAAGAACAAATACATAACCACAAACACCAACATGATTGCTTCAACAAGTGTTTTTACTACTTCGAAAATCGAAATTTTAACGAAAGGTGTTGTATCATAAGGATAAACAACCTCTAGCCCTGCTGGGAAAAAAGGTTCCATATCAGCTAAAGCAGCACGAACAGCAGTTGCTGTATCTAACGCATTCGCGCCTGTTGCTAATTTAATACCAATACCTGAAGCAGGTAAGCCATTAAAGCGAGCAACAGTACTGTAGCTTTCAGCACCCATTTCAACGACACCAAGATCTTTCAATTTAACCTGTGAACCGTCTTGGTTGACTTTCATCAGGATATTAGAAAACTCTTCAGCATTGTTGAGTCGGGTTTGAGCAATAATTGAAACATTTAAACGTTGACCCGGTACCGGAGGTGTTCCCCCTAACTGGCCAGCGGCCACTTGGTTATTTTGTGCTTTAATTGCACTAATAACATCAAGTGTCGTCATATTGTATTTAACCAGTAAGTCTGGATCTAACCAAATACGCATAGCATATTGCGTACCAAACAACTGGGTTTCACCCACGCCAGTAACACGGCTTATTGGGTCTTTAATTGTTGCACCTACATAGTCGGCGATATCATCTTGTGACATTGAACCGTCATTTGAGATGAAACCTGCCACCATTAAGAATGAACTTGAGGATTTATCAACACTAACGCCTTGCTGTTGCACTTCCTGAGGTAAAAGAGGCATTGCCAGTTGCAGTTTATTCTGCACCTGTACTTGCGCAATATCAGGGTCAGTACCCGCATCAAAGGTCAGGGTGATGTTCATCATACCGGCTGAGTCACTGGTAGAAGACATATACACCATGTTATCGATACCGTTCATATTCTGTTCGATAACTTGGGTTACTGTATTCTGTACAGTGGTCGCATCAGCACCAGGATAGACCGCTGAGATCGAAATCGCAGGCGGTGCTATCGTTGGATATTGCGCAACGGGTAATTTGATGAGTGCCAGAAGACCTGCAAGCATGGCAATTATCGCAATTACCCATGCAAATATCGGTCTATCTATAAAAAACTTAGGCATGGATCACCGACTCCTTATTGAGGATTCTTAGCTGGCTCAGTTTGTTGGGTTGATGCTGTCGCATTTAAATCTTCTTCTTGAGCCGTTACTGTCATTTTCGGTTTAACTTTCTGCAATCCAGAAACGATAACGCGATCACCAGCCTGAATTCCATCATTGACAAGCCATTGGTTACCTACTGCTTGTGACACCTTAATTGATCGTACTTCAACAACGTTGTCTTTATTAACCACCATTGTTGTTGCATCACCACGAGGTGTACGAATAACCGCTTGTTGAGGTATCAAGATAGCATTTTGGCGAATACCATTTTCTAATTTAGCGCGAACAAACATACCCGGCAGTAATTCACCTTTCGGGTTAGGAACGATAGCACGCATCGTGATTGAACCTGTTGATTCATCAACAGTCACATCAGAAAACTCTAGATGACCTTTCTCTGCATAGGTTTTGCCATTATTCAATAATAAATGAACAACAGGTTTACCTTTTTCTTGCTCAATTGCACCATCTTCAATTTCATTTTTCAGTTTCAGATAATCTTCACTCGATTGTGTCACATCGACATAAATCGGATCGATTTGCTGAACTGTGGTGAGTGCAACTTGCTGACCTTGTGATACTAAAGCACCTTCAGTAACCGTTGATTTACCAGAACGACCCGAAATAGGCGATGTCACTTTGGTATAATTCAGATTGATTGTTGCACTTGTTACCGCTGCTTGTGCTGCTTTAACGGCGGCTACAGCTTGTGCATACTGAGATGTTGCAGTATCAAAGTCTTGTTTACTGATATAATTCGTGCCAAGTAGAGGTTTATAGCGCTCTACAGTTAGACGAGCGATTTCAGCATTCGCTTTGGCTTTAGCTAATTCGGCCTGAGCACTGTTTAATGTTGATTGAAAAATAGCAGGGTCGATTTGGTACAGTGATGTACCTGCTTCAACATAGCTACCTTCCGTATAGTTGCGCTTTAAGATAATGCCGCCAACCTGAGGACGAACCTCAGCAATACGGTAAGCGGATGTACGACCGGGTAAGTCGGTAGTGATAGTCAGAGCTTGAGCTTTTAACGTCACAACACCTACAGCAGGTGCAGGAGGTGGACCACCTGCAGACTGATTAGCTTTGTCGTCACATCCAGCAAGAACCAAACTGCCTGATAGCACTAACAGAGCCAGAGGCAAAACCCCTCTGTTTTTTCGCATAAGAAAACCTCTATTCAAACGTTGTTTCCTGGGATAAAAATAATTAAGTTGATGATTGATTGCGATGTATAGTACAAACATACATGAATGTATGTAAATTAACTTCAGTCAAAATCGAGGAATAATGGCACGAAAAACTAAACGACAGGCACAAGAGACGCGTCAGCAGATCATAGATGCTGCAATTAGACTGTTTACTGTGCAAGGCGTTTCTGCCACATCACTTTCAGATATAGCAACCGATGCTGGTGTTACCAGGGGCGCTATATATTGGCACTTTAAAAATAAAGTGGATTTATTTACTGAAGCGTGCGAACTCACCGACCTAAAAATAGAATCTTTAGAACTAGAGTATCAAACAAAATATCCAGATGATCCACTATTTGTACTAAGAGAATTACTTATTTATATCTTGACATCAATTGTAGAAGATCCCAAACATAATGCACTTTTAGAAATATATTTCCATAAGTGCGAATTTGTCGGTGAAATGAAGTCAATTGTTGAAATTCGCAAAGAATTATGTGCAGACGATTACTGTAAAATAGCGATTTCGCTACAAAGTTGCATTGAACAAAATCAGCTACCAAAAGATTTAAATTTAAAACGAGCAGCTATCATGCTAAGAGCAATGATGACAGGATTAGCTGAAAACTGGTTATTTTCGCCGGAAAGTTTTTCTCTCAAAGATGAAAGTCAATATTTAGTGGATAGCTTTATTGATATGATAAAGAGTAGTGCAAGTATGAGAATATCTGCACCATCTTAATTTAATGCTAAACATGAGGAATAAATAAATGAGTAGAGTGTTAGTTATTGCTAATGGTGCCGCTTATGGCAATGAGTCATTATTTAATGCACTACGTTTATCTATTACATTAAAAGAACAGCATCCAGAAACTGAGTTAAATATCTTTTTAATGTCTGATGCAGTAACGGGGGCCTTAGCCCGCCAGCAACCCAAAGAAGGCTATAACCTTCAACAAATGCTTGAAATACTGACTGCACAAAATGTACCCGTCAAATTATGTAAAACATGTACAGATACCCGTGGAATAAGTGATTTGCCCTTAGTTGATGGCGCTGAATTAGGTACTTTGGTGGATTTAGCTCAGTGGACATTAGCTGCAGATAAAATTCTTACTTTTTGATTTTCACCTGATCGTTTTAAGATAAATAAACCTCGCAACTTGTTCTGTTTTCACTGCCAATTCGTGAGAATTGGATTATACTAATAGAACAGTTTTTCAATGTTAATTGAACAAGTTGCTTAATATGCGTGTATCAATAATCTTTTTTAGATTAAATCATCGACCTATTTTAGTTACTGTAACAACAATTATGCTTATGTTATGGAGCATAATATTTAGTTGTGCATGGGCGGCGATCCCCAGTAATTTACCTTCCCAAGAAAATATTCAAAACCAGCTTAATTTATTAAATAAACGTAGCGATTTAAGTGCGGAAGATAAGTTGACGATAAGTGATTTAGAACAATCACTTTTAATGATTGATAATATTCAACAATTAGAAAAAAAAGCCGCTAGTTATAATAAAACAATTGAACAACTACCTGAAAAATTGCGTACAACGCAATATCAACTTAATCAATTAAAACAAAAAATAGCAAATAATGAAGTAGAAGATTATCGACATTCATTAGATACATTACCTTTAGCAACATTAGAATCTCAATTAGAAAATGTATTGCAATCATTACAAAAATCGCAAGATGATTTAGCTAATTACAGTAATGAATTGATTGTATTACAAACACAACCTGAAAGGGCGCAATCTGTTTTATTTAGCAATTCAGAAAGACTACAACAAATAAGAAGCGCGTTAAACAAAAGTAGCTCTGATAAAGCACAAATGCGGCCTTCGGCTGTTCAATTATTACAATTAGAACAATATTATCTTCAGCAGCAAAATAACTTTCAAAAACGAACTTTACAATCTAATGTACAGTTGCAAAGTTTATTACAACTTCAGCGTGACTATAGTTCAGCCTATATCGACCTTTCTCAAGAACATGCACAACTTATTCAAGAAGCATTAAGCGATAAACGCCTCGATAGTTCAGAAGAAACAGCAAAAGAAGCTCAAACTGCAGGGGTAGAAAATCAAACAATTCAAAAAAATGTTTTTTATCTAGCACAAGCTGAACTCAATAAGCAACTTAGTGATAAGTTGATCGTGACGACTCAAAATAATAATGAATTAAATCGCCATAGTTTAATGGTGAAAAACCGTTTAGACAGAGCGATTCAATCTGAGCGTAACTTAAAAGAGCAAATAGATGTTTTAAAGGGCAGTTTACTGTTATCTCGAATTCTATTTGAAGAACAAGTCGATTTACCTGATGGCATCTTTATTAATAATCTTCCTGATAAAATTGCCGACTTGCGTTTAGAACAATTTGAGATTAACAAACAGCGCGATCAAATTTTTCAGCCTAATATTTATATTGATCAATTAATGACAGAGTACCAACTAGCGCATCCTAATGAACTAAGTGAAACAGAGCTGAAAGAATTACGCAGTGCATTAGAGCAGTTGGTTGATGCTCGTCGAGAACTATTAGATAAGCTCAATAGCCAATTAGGTAACCAAATTTCCGAATCCATTAATTTACAAATGGATCAACAGCAATTAAAAAGTGTGGTGAGTTCACTAGAAAATACACTGGCCCAGCAAATTTTCTGGGTAAGTAGTAACAAACCGATTAACTTAAGTTGGTTTTCTGCGTTTCCAGCTCAAGCTGTTGCTGAATTTCAAGGTTTCAAACTTAATTGGTCAAATGAAAATCTGTTGACCGGGGCTAAGAAATCCCTTCCTGTGCTAATTACACTTATTACCTTTAGTTTTCTTATCATTTGGCAACGTAAAAAACTCAATGTTGAGTTTGATAAATTAAGTGCAGATATTAATAAGTTGAACAAAGATACTCAATTACATACACCGCTGGCATTAGGTATTGTATTTATTAAAACTCTGCCACTTTCATGTATTGTATTGGCTATCGGATATTGGCTAATAAATAGCTTTAATGTACAACAAGAATTTATTTGGTCATTTGCATGGCAATTTGCCGTATTTTGGTTGATGTTTGAATGGTCTTATCGATTAATGTCTGATACTGGGGTTGCGGTTAAGCACTTTAAAATTCCTGTAGATCGCGTTCAACAGAACCGTAAACGCTTATTACGTTTATCTATTCCTATGTTGCCAATTATTTTACTTTCAGCTTATGGCATTAATAATCCATTATTGCTGGTGGGTGATGTTATTGGTCAACTTATTGCCATTATCTCCCTCTTTTTTATTAGTTTATGTGCTTTGCCATTTTGCCGCGAAATGTGGCAAGAGAAAGGTAACCACGTTGTTAGAACCGTTGTCATCACACTTTTAACTTTTTCTCCTTTAATATTAATGGGGTTGGTGATTTTTGGTTACTACTATACAGCACTGCGTTTAGCTAATCGCTGGGTTGATAGTTTATATCTGCTAATGCTGTGGTTTATCGCATATCACGCAAGTTTAAGAGGATTAACCGTTGCCGCAAGGCGACTTGCTTATCGTCGTGCTCTTGAGCGCAGACAAGCCATGCTTAAAGAGAAAAAAGAAAACGAAGATAATAGCCTTGAACCCATTCAAGAACCACCAATGGACATGGAACAAATTAATCAACAATCATTGCGATTAACGACAATGATTTTGTTTATTATCTTTGCATCTAGCTTTTATGGTATTTGGTCTGATTTTATTACGGTATTTACTTACCTCGATGGTATTACTCTTTGGCATTATAACTTACCAACGGAATTAGGTAATGTAATTAAGGCCGTCACTGTTGCTGATATATTGTTATCAGTTGCTATTATGGCTATTTCCTGGTTTATGACCCGAAACTTACCAGGACTATTAGAAGTCCTGATTTTATCTCGTATAAAATTACAGCAAGGTGCTTCTTACGCGATCACCACTATTATGACCTATATTATTATTGCGATAGGGACGATAGTTTCGTTAGGAATATTAGGTGTTGCATGGGAAAAACTACAATGGTTAGCCGCCGCATTAACGGTGGGGTTAGGGTTTGGTTTACAAGAAATTTTTGCTAACTTTGTTTCTGGTTTAATTATACTATTTGAACGGCCAGTAAGAATTGGCGATACCATTACTATTGGTACTTATTCAGGAACAGTAAGTCGTATCCGTATTAGGGCGACCACAATTACAGACTTTGATCGTAAAGAAGTTATTATTCCTAATAAGGCGTTTGTGACAGAGCGTCTTATTAACTGGACATTATCTGATACGGTGACTCGTATTATTATTCAAATTGGTGTCGCTTATGGTTCTGATCTTAATAAAGTAAAAGAGATCTTAATGAAAGCAGCAAAAGATAATTCAAAGGTAATGACAGAGCCAGAGCCTGTTGTGTTATTTACTGAATTTGGTGCAAGCACACTTAATCACGAACTTCGTTTTTATGTCAGAACATTAGGTGATAGAAATATTACGACAGATGAAGTTAATCGCGCTATTGATGAATTATGTAATGAAAATGGTATTAATATCGCGTTTAATCAATTAGATGTGTATTTACATAATAAACAAGGTGATGAAGTACAAGCGGTTAAACGTCCCCTTGATGGCTCAACACCTCAAGCAAATACACCGTTTGATTAAGATTAAAAAACTCAGTTTGCTGTTTGGTTTGCCAATTTTTTCTCATAATCTTGACGAATAATATCGAGAGCTTCAAGTACCGTTTTGGGATCGACTTGATTGCTCTCTAGCAAATAAATGAGATCAACCGCTAATTGGACTGATTCTGGCGCATCTTTTAAATTCATACTTATTCTCTTTAATATTTATCTTCTTGCTTTTCAATGCTTTTCTCAATGGAATACAGCGCATTTTTACAGCGAGCTAAACGGTTTTCAAGTGCGGCAATCTCTTTTTGTAGCTCTTGCTGACGCGTGAATCCTTGGGTTTGCGTTAATTCAAGCTCTCTATCTTGGATCATTGAGTGTAATCGACGTTCGTAATCCTGATGTTGTGCAAGTTTTTGGTATAAATCGGTGCTTTTTTTTCGTTGGCTAAGCAGGTTTTCTTGCTTTCTTAGTGTTTGTGTCGATAATTCACGAGTTAATGCTTCAACTTGTTGTAGGATTTGTGTAGCCAGAAATTTAACTTGCTGGCTTCGTTGTGCCTCAACACAAGCGATTAACTGGGTAAAATTATCGCGGATCTGTTGCATATAACCGCCAAGTGAATCACTTCGGCGGTGAAACAGTGCTGTGTCGAAGCAAGGTGCCGCAATTTTTTTGTTTGCGATAGGCGCTAGTGCTTCGGCAAGATTGTCGATTTGCTTTTCAAACAAACTCAATGAATCTGCTTTTTTCATTTGTTTTTGTCTCTATTTTTATGAAAACTGAATTGACTTAAAGCAACAAAAAAGAGTTGTTAACTGGCTTTCTGTTGCATTTTAACGGCATATTGCATAGATTCTATCGTTTCGTTTTTTATTTATGGCACTGATTATGACTGCTAACGCGCAACAACTGCAATTTATTAAAGACAGCATTGAAACCATTCCTGATTATCCAAAAGAAGGGATATTATTTCGTGATATCACCACACTTTTAGATAACCCTGCTGCATATCAGGCAACTATCGATTTACTGGTAGAACACTACCAGGGTCAGGGTATCACTAAAGTCGTAGGTACCGAAGCTCGCGGATTCCTGTTTGGAGCTCCAGTCGCTTTACGTCTTGGTGTTGGTTTTGTACCTGTTCGTAAAAAAGGTAAATTGCCTCGTGAAACGCTCAGTGAAACTTACTCCCTGGAATATGGCACAGATACTTTAGAAATCCACAAAGACAGTATTACGGATAAAGATAAAGTATTAATGGTTGATGATTTGCTGGCAACAGGGGGCACTATTGAAGCGACTGCTCGCCTTATTCGCCGTTTAGGTGGAACTGTTACTGAAGCCGCATTTATTATTTGCCTACCAGATTTAGGTGGCATTGAACGCTTAGAAAAACAAGGTGTTCACAGTTTTACACTGGTTAATTTTCCTGGACATTAATTTTTAAACTGTTTAATAAAAACAATTAATTAAAACGTTTTTACTCAACAGAATATTGACTAAAATTAGTTAATACAAAAGCTGAATATGGTAATGACTAATTAAAGTGGATTACCATAGTAATAGTGCGGGTTTTTTTGTGCATTTTATCAATGTATAAAACCCGCACAATTGTTGCTTTGTAATGTTATGCTTTACGCTAATCACTGATGTTAACTTTATCAATCTCTCATTTGTCTCTTACAAATCTCGCTCAAGAGGTCTTCCCTGTGTTAGCATAGAGATAAATCTCGTTCAAATTTAGCGGAATCAATGAGCTATCAGGTACTTGCCCGTAAGTGGCGCCCACAAACTTTTAACGATGTTGTCGGTCAACGTCATGTATTGACTGCGTTAGCTAATGGTCTTGATCATCAGCGACTTCATCATGCCTATCTTTTTTCTGGTACTCGCGGTGTCGGAAAGACCACTATCGCCCGGTTATTTGCCAAAGGGCTCAATTGTGAAACAGGTATTACAAGTAAACCTTGTGGTCAGTGTGCTAATTGCCTTGAAATCGAACAAGGTCGTTTTGTTGATTTAATTGAAATAGATGCGGCATCAAGAACGAAAGTAGAAGATACGCGAGAACTTCTTGATAACGTTCAATACGCACCAGCACGTGGACGTTTTAAGGTTTATCTTATCGATGAAGTCCATATGTTATCGCGCCATAGCTTTAATGCCCTATTAAAAACGCTAGAAGAGCCACCAGAACATGTTAAGTTTTTGCTCGCCACTACTGATCCACAAAAATTACCAGTAACGATTTTATCGCGTTGCTTGCAATTCCATCTACGTGCTTTAGATATTGACCAAATTGCAACTCAATTAGAAAAGGTGTTGTCAGCTGAGCATATTGAAAATGATGCAAGAGCGCGCCAACTGATTGCTCGCGCTGCTGATGGTAGTATGCGTGATGCATTAAGTTTAACAGACCAAGCTATTGCTAGTGGTGAAGGTGTTGTAAGTGCCGATATTGTCAGCCACATGTTGGGGACTATTGACGATGCGCAACCTCTTGCGTTAATTGAAGCGCTTGTTAAAGCCGATGGTCAACAAGTGATGGCGTTGGTAAATGAAGTCGCCTCACGAGGAACTGATTGGGAGAATTTCTTAGTTGAAACGCTCTCATTACTGCATCAAATCGCGATGTTGCAGTTATTACCGAGTGAAGAAAATCCACAAGAGCAATTTACTCAAGAACGATTAAGGCTGTTAGCCAAATCTATCTCGCCTCAAGATTTGCAACTTTACTATCAAACACTACTTGTGGGGCGAAAAGAATTATCTTATGCGCCTGATCGTCGTATGGGCGTTGAAATGACATTGCTAAGAGCGCTGGCATTTCATCCTAAAACCGTGATTGATGAAGTGCGTTCAACACCTTTAGTGCAAACATTACCTTCAGCGGCACCAACAGGGCGAGTATCTACCCAACATGTACCGCAAATCGAGCCGGCTCATACTCAGCAATCGACACCTCAACATGTTTCACCAACAGAAAATAGTGCAGCTTTAGGCGATAGCCCAACAGCTCAATTGTTAAGAGCACGGCAGGCGATAAGGGGAACTGAACAGCAAACCCCGCCAAAAAAGCCTAAACCGGCGACGTCTCAACAGGCGAAGCCGGCTGCTAGTGCATTAGAGCGGCTAGCAGCCGTAAGCGAAAGACGCCAACAAGTTGCAACACAAAGCCGTCAGTCAACGTCTACATCTGAAAAAAAGAAAAAAGAAGCCTATCAATGGCGACCACAGAACCCAGAAGTAGAATCTACTCAAGAGATTGTTTCTTCACCTAAAGAGATCAAAGAAGTTCTCGAATATGAAAAAACACCTGAACTTGCTGCAAAAATTGCTAAAGAATCATGGGAACGTGATGCATGGGCGGCTGAAATAGAAAAAATGCCACTACCAAAGCTAATTCAGCAATTGGCATTAAATGCGTATAAAGAAACAGTAAGTGAAAATGAAGTCATTTTGCATTTACGAACTAAACAGAAACATTTAAATTCTGCAAATGCGCTGCGTACACTCACAAATGCGTTAAGTGAATTGCATGGAAAAGCAATTTCACTCACAATTATAGAAGATGACTCACCAGCGGTTAAAACACCACTGGAATGGCGGCAAGCCATTTATGATGAAAAGTTGGCGTTATCGCGTCAATCGATTATTACGGATAAAACAATTCAAACATTACAGCAATATTTTGATGCTGAACTGGATGAAGAGAGTATCCGACCTGTTTAATCGCAACATTTTGTATAAATACATACAGTGTGGCTTTTACAAAGAGAGACAATTATGTTCGGAAAAGGTGGTTTGGGCAATCTGATGAAACAGGCCCAACAAATGCAAGATAAAATGCAGCAAATGCAAGAAGAGATCGCAAGCTTAGAAGTAACGGGTGAATCCGGTGCTGGCTTAGTGAAGATCACTATCAATGGTGCTCATAATTGCCGTCGTGTTGAAATCGATCCTAGCCTGCTAGAAGATGACAAAGAGATGCTAGAAGATCTGATTGCCGCTGCTTTTAATGATGCAGCTCGTCGTATTGATGAAACGCAAAAAGAAAAAATGGCATCTGTTTCTAACGGAATGCAATTACCACCAGGCTTTAAGATGCCATTCTAATGCAAACGAGCCCACTTCTTGAATCATTAATGGAAGCATTGCGTTGTTTGCCCGGTGTTGGGCCAAAATCAGCGCAACGAATGGCTTTTCAACTGCTTCAGCGTGATAGAAGCGGTGGTATGCGATTAGCTCAAGCGTTAACGCGAGCAATGTCTGAAATCGGCCACTGTTGTGATTGCCGCACATTTACTGAAGAAGAGCGTTGTACTATTTGTAGTAATGTTCGACGTCAGCAAAATGGTCAGATATGCGTAGTGGAAAGCCCCGCTGATATTCATGCTATCGAGCAGACAGGGCAGTTTGCTGGCCGATACTTTGTGCTAATGGGACATTTGTCGCCTTTAGACGGTATTGGTCCGATGGATATTGGTTTAGATAGATTAGAAGAACGTTTAAGCCAAGAGACTATTTCAGAAGTCATTTTAGCGACTAATCCGACAGTTGAAGGCGAAGCAACAGCCAATTATATTGCTGAAATTTGCGCACAATATGATATTACTGCGAGCAGAATTGCTCATGGTGTTCCTGTTGGTGGTGAACTTGAAATGGTTGATGGCACAACACTCTCGCACTCTATTGCTGGACGCCAAAAAATCCGTTATTAAATTTGTTAGTTAACTAGCAAAATGATTTATTTTAGAACACCTTTGGGTTAATGCTTAAAGGTGTTTTTTCTTTTTCATATGTACAACTTTATTATGTGTGATATCTCGCACTTTAGATTATCTTTCTTTTTTTCTGAGCAAAAAATCTTTTTGTTTATCAGAAATATCTTTATCTTCACTTGATGACCTTTTTCATTCTGATGAATTCAATATCTTTATGTTACATTGTTCACCATCTTAAAAGGGAATAACTTAATGATGGAGCATCCTATGATCCCTGATGTAGCTTTAGTTGATAACAGTGAACAAAGAACCCCGCTTATTTTAGTGCTAGATAGCTCAGGTAGTATGTATGGAGAGCCAATCAACCAACTAAATGAAGGCCTTAAATTATTAGAACAAGAACTAAAAAATGATGTTATTGCCGCTAAGCGTGTTCGTATTTTAGTCATTGAATATGGTGGATTTGATCAATGTACCGTTCATGGTGATTGGCAAGATGCAATGGACTTCACTGCGCCTGTTTTAGAAGCGAATGGTACAACCCCAATGGGGCAAGCTATTTCTTTAGCATTAGAAGAAATTGAAGCTGAAAAGCAACGTTTTAAACAAGCCGGCGTTGCTTATACTCGCCCTTGGTTATTTTTAATGTCAGATGGTGCTCCAACGGATATGTGGGAACAGGCAGCACATTCTTGTCGCCAAGCGGAAGAAAGCCAAAAAGTTGCTGTGTTTCCTATTATGGTTGAGGGAGCAAGTGCTGAGATCATGGGGAGTTTTACAAAAAATGGTATTAATGGCGTAAAAATGCTGAAAGGCCTGCAATTTAAAGAACTTTTCTTGTGGTTAAGTGCCAGTATGCAAGTTGTTTCACAATCTACACCTGGTGGTACTGCACAACTACCTTCTACTGATTCTTGGGCGAGTGTACCTGTTTGATGAATGATTGGTTAATTTATGGAGCTTCAGTTATTGGTGCTGCTCATCAAGAGCATCAAATTCCGTGCCAAGATGCCTATTTTGTTCGACGTAAAGGCGAATATTTAATTGCCGCTGTCTGTGATGGTGCTGGTTCTTCCCGTTATAGCGAACAAGGTGCAAAGCTTGCGGCTCGGTTATTTACGTTACGAATTACAGAATGGCCAGATATCTATTTGTTAACTGAAAAACAGGTCAAACAAGGTGTTTATCAACTTATTGAAGATATTCGTTTACAACTCGCTGAATATGCAGAAATAAATCAGTGTGAACTTAATGAATATGCGTCAACGTTGGTTGCTTGTTGGATCGGTGATGATGGCGGTTATTTATTTCACTTAGGTGATGGTATTGCTGTGGTTGAATTTAGTGACGGAACAAGTTATGTCTCTCAACCTGAAAATGGTGAATATGCTAATCAAACATGGTTTGTAACATCAGAAAGTTGGCAAGAACACTTACGTGTTACTCCGTTAACTAAACCGGTTACACAAGTTGTTTTAATGTCTGATGGCGTACAACCTTTTGCTATGAATAAAAATGCTGATGCCCTTTATGAGCCCTTTATTCAACCGGTTATCCGCTATTTAAAAACAGTTTCTGAAGATGCCGGAAGTGAAGCTTTAGCCGGAACATTAGCAGACTCTCGTACTCACTCAATTACGGGTGATGATAAAACACTGGTAATTTGCTTTAGGAATGAAGAGTAGTGACGAGAGCGAATAAAAAAAAATCCAGTACCCAGAATGCAGGAGCAAAAGCCACTGCTCAAGTGCCATTAACTCAATTACAAGATGAAAATGGCGTGACTTATCAGATAGGTAATCTGATAAAAAGTGGTGGTGCTGGAAGTGTTAGTCATATTATAAATGCATCTAAACAGGTTTCTAAGATTTATCATGATAAAATTGATAAGTCTTATTACCTGAAAAAAATCACTGCAATGCAGGCATTAAAACCTACATTGCAACCTGTCACTGTAAATAGTATTCCAATCATTCAGCTCGCGTGGCCTGAAGCTCGTTTATATAATAATCAAAAGCAGTTTGTTGGCTTTGTTATGCCAGAGTTGGATGTTAAAAACACGATTGAATTAGAATATATTCTGCAAGAAAGACAGGCCAAAGCTCATGGGTTGCCCACAGGAATGGGCGCTAAACTGAGTTTAGCATATAACTTATGCTCTTTAATTGATGCCCTACACCAGCAAGGGCATCGTGTTGTTGATATGAAACCACTTAACTTAAGGTTTTATAAAACTAGTTTGTATATGTCTTTACTCGATTGTGATGGGTTTAGTATTCAAGGTGAAAATACGCGTTATCCAGCAGGGCAATTTACAGTTGAATATTTAGCACCTGAATTTCAAAGTAAACAGGTCATTCCTGAGGATCAAGAAGAGTGGCAAGACAGATTTTCTTTAGCTGTGATTATTTTTCAGCTGCTTAATTTTGGTATTCATCCTTTTAGTGGTAGTCCTAAAAATGATAGTGTGCCTACCGATATTCCAAGGCGTATTGCGGGACAGTTTTATGCATATGGTATAAAAGCGCACAATCTTATTTCGCCAAGTATGGTAAGCGGTCATAAGCATCTTCCTGATACACTGCGCCAACTTTTTGACAAAGCGTTTTCTGGCGCACCTTCTCAGCGACCAAGTGCTAAAACATGGGCAAATACACTCTATGATTATGCTCAACCTGAAAAGCAGCAAATGTTGGTTTGTCAAAAAAATAAAAACCACCAGTATTTTGCAGGAAAAGCCTGTGCTGCTTGTGCAAGAGAGGCTCAATTACAGCAAGTTGCGGTTACTCAAAAGAAAAACAAAGCACAATTAGAACTCGCTCGACAAAAACGTGCGATTAAGGCAAATGCAAAGCATGCATCACCTAATGTTGTTACTCAGACTCGGCCAGCACGGCCTATACAGCCGCCTGCATTTATTATCGCAGCAAAACAGATTTTTAATACCATTCCTAGGGTGGTTTTTCATACTTTCTTAGCGATGACTATCCCTGTTCTTTTTGGTTTGTTACTAAAGTTTTTTATTCCTAATAGTGCAAATAGCCAAAATGCATTTAAGTGGGTAAACCAACTCTTACAATCTGATTATATTCAACAGTGGATGGTGGCTTTTTTAAGCGTCATGATGTTAATGATTGCGGCCATCGTTTTGTTGCTTATTTTTGTTGTTCCTTCCATTTCGATTCTAAAAAGAAAACCTTAATTAGTGGGGGAATAATATGAATAAATATCTAAAATATACGCTTCTGTTACTTATCCTCCCAACTGTATTTATGCCTTTTTGGTTTCCTGCATTATTAATGCTTATCCTAAGTAGCCTTGATGCCATTAATATAAAAATATTACCGTCATCAATCGTTTTTGATGAACGTAATTTTCTTATGGGATTATGGTTAGGTTCGTTAATTATGACGACGGTGATGTTATTGCAGTCGTGGCGAAGTAAAAACGGATTTTATCTTTTAGGGGGCATATTAGTGGTATTTATGGCGATTGCAGTATCGCTAACCATTATTCCTCACTCAGAACTCGAAAACCGTCGGCGTATTGTTTTACAGGATATAAGTAGTTATCAATGGCGTGCTTATCACAGTAGTGCATTGGAAAAACAAGAAAATATTAACAAAGCGGTATTTTATCAACCGCAAAAAGCAATGGAATATCTTAATCAGCTCAATGCACAACGAAAAAACTTACCTGCACTAGATTATTTAGATGAAGATTTATCGGTTGCAATGGCAGCAAAAGAGCATTACTTAACCAGTTCAAAAGGCTCTCTAATACAAAATGAGGCAATTAAAACGCTCGCTTATTATGGAGATTGGCTGCTAAATCAACCAGAAATAGTTATAACTCAAGCATTATCAGCACTATTTAAACCAAATGATACCCAGTTAGAATTTGTGGGTGTTAATACCCTATTATCTGCGCCATTAATGATAGAGGCTTGGCAAACGAGAGCATTAACTCATATCGTAAAAAGCCAAGCGAATATTGATTTAGAAAAAGCAGTCGCGGCGTTAATGGTAGCAGACATGCTAGAGACTGATAATCTTGGTTATCATAATCAATCATTGCAAACGTTACTTGAAAAAACAGTTTCTGAGTTGCCTAAAGAGCAGCGCCAAGCCTATCAAGTATTACAAGCTAGGGCAGTTGAAGAACGCTATTATCGGCAAAATACAACTCCACCAGCAGAAATCACAGATTTAGCTAATCAACGGCTAATGTTGAATTATATCGTTAATCGTGGATATACCACGTATGTAACAATGCATTCAGCGACGAGAAAAGAGTATCCCGGGATTGTTACTATTGACTCTCCTAATGAAATACAAAATTTTACAGATTTAAATTATCCAATAATTAAGCAATATATTCCTCATGCTGACGTGGTTTTATCTGTTGATGTTGATGCTCAAGGTCGGGTTTCTGGGTTATGGATCCAAAAAAGTAGCGGAATTGAAAGTTTTGATCATGAAGCATTGAAAATTGCGCTTCCTTGGCGATTTATGCCAACTTCTGAAGGATATAGGCAGCGTGTAATAGTCAATTTTGACAGTACTCGACTGGGTTGGAATCAATACATGATTGAGCAGCAGCCTTTGCTCGTGGCGCTGGCAAAAGGTTATGCAAGGCAAGATCCTAAAAGTATTATTTTAGGTGAAAATAAATTAGAAGAAATTTTAACCAGAGCGCCAGAAAAAGAATCCGCAGTGGTTTCTACAGGTTATGACCCTTACTCTTCTTATCAAAGAGAATACAAGTTGCAGCAACAGAATAAAACGAAGTTGCAAAGTATCTTAAAAGAGCTGCAAACCTTACCAAAAGGGAAAAATAACCACGAAGATTGGGACAACAGTTTGCGTTTTTTAAATGAGCAATTATCGCTTAACCAAAGTAATGACGATGTTGTAAGAATGATTGCTCGCTTTGAACTGCAATATTACAACGTAGGCGTAAATAATCTTGCTCAATCGCCAGATATTTATCCTCAAGATGAAACCTATTGGCAAAATCTGCTATTAAAGGCTCGTAATCACTTTGAATTAGCGATAGGTTTAGACCCGACAAAAAGCGATGTTTGGTTAGGATGGGGAATTACATGGTTAGATGAAGATCCTGAAATAGCCGCGGGTGCTTTTGCTAAAGCTGCTCAGCTAAAAACGGAAGACAGTCTAGCCTCTACTTTACAAATGTTAGAAATGAGAATGGCGATGAATACCCTAGAAGGGGTAAGACTAGAACGCTATCAAACATTACGTGCACGTATGGATATGCGCTATTTGCCAGAAGGAATTGAAACTAATTTGATACACGATTATCTCAGTGATGACTTAACACAAATTCAATTAGCTCAAAGACCTATTCCTAAAATAGATCCTAATAGCAAAGTTGTACGTAAGCCGTTAAATACAAATAATATTGAGCAATCT
Organism: Proteus hauseri; assembly: GCF_004116975.1. NCBI lineage: Bacteria > Pseudomonadati > Pseudomonadota > Gammaproteobacteria > Enterobacterales > Morganellaceae > Proteus > Proteus hauseri. The sequence goes on from NZ_CP026364.1 coordinate 2,359,213, forward strand.
AATCGCCTATTTAGCATTGATTTTTCTGCCGCTAACATCAAAGAAAACTCACAAAAGCTTCCTCAAGTCACTGTTCCTGAGAATGCGCCTAAAATGGGCGATATTATATTACAACTAGATCTTGATGCTGAGGGGATACCAACGGTGGTGATGATTAAATCAGGTAGTGGTAATTTGCAAATCGATAATGCGGTGATTGATGCAGCTTATCAATGGCGATTTAGTAACACTAAAAAGGGAAGTACTACACTTATTTCTGTCCAATTTAGTCTGTAATTTCAATTAATCTTTGTTTCTTTATAGAATCTACCTTTTCTGTGACATACCTTTCTGTGTCACGGAACGGTAGATTTTTTTGTAATTAATCATTTACTAACTTATTGAAAGCCATAAAATTGTTATATAGATCACAAAAAAATACACTTTCCAAAACGCGATAACCACTCAAAGAAGAAAATAGACCGCTTAATTCGTTATACAACCGCTAAGGGATTTAATCGCTCTATTCATAGGCCATTCTTCTTATTATGTAGCCGTGGACAGTCGACTTTCACATTCGTTCAAATATTCTCGGCTGTTCCGCATTACTCTTTGGCTGTTCGGTCTTGCCTGAAAAAAAGGTGTCTCATGAACAAAAATGCATTTCTAAAGCACGTACCTTGGGTGATCCTAGGGATTATTGGTGCTTTTTGTCTCTCTGTTGTTGCACTACGTCGTGGTGAACACGTCAGTGCATTATGGATAGTTGTTGCTTCTGTTGCTGTTTATCTAGTGGCTTATCGCTACTACAGTCTTTATATCGCTCAAAAAGTGATGAAGTTGGATCCAACAAGAGCAACACCTTCAGTTATCAATAATGATGGTTTGAACTATGTTCCAACTAACCGCTATGTTTTATTCGGTCACCACTTTGCGGCTATTGCAGGTGCTGGTCCATTAGTGGGACCTGTTCTTGCTGCGCAAATGGGTTATTTGCCAGGTACGCTCTGGTTATTAGCAGGGGTTGTGCTTGCTGGTGCTGTACAAGACTTTATGGTGTTGTTTATTTCAACGCGCCGTAATGGTAACTCTTTAGGTGAGATGATAAAAAAAGAGATGGGGCCTATTCCGGGTACTATCGCTTTGTTTGGTTGTTTCCTTATCATGATCATCATCCTTGCAGTACTTGCGCTTATCGTTGTTAAAGCATTAGCAGAAAGCCCTTGGGGTGTATTTACCGTTTGTTCAACAGTACCTATTGCCCTATTTATGGGTATCTATATGCGCTATATCCGTCCTGGTCGTGTCGGTGAAGTGTCAGTTATTGGTATTGTATTGTTGATTGCAGCGATTTGGTTCGGTGGTGTTATTGCTCACGACCCATACTGGGGTCCAGCATTAACCTTTAAAGATACCACTATTACCTTTGGTCTGATTGGTTATGCATTTGTTTCTGCATTATTACCGGTGTGGCTGATCCTAGCCCCTCGTGACTACTTAGCGACTTTCCTAAAAATTGGGGTTATCGTTGGTTTAGCTGTTGGTATTGTTATTCTGAATCCTGAATTGAAAATGCCTGCTGTTACTCAGTATATCGATGGTACTGGCCCATTATGGAAGGGTGCATTATTCCCATTCTTATTTATCACCATTGCTTGTGGTGCGGTTTCTGGCTTCCATGCCCTGATTGCATCAGGTACAACGCCTAAACTTATCGCAAACGAAATGGATGCTCGCTTTATTGGTTATGGTGCAATGTTAATGGAATCATTCGTTGCAATCATGGCATTAGTTGCTGCATCTATCATTGAACCAGGTTTATATTTCGCAATGAATACACCACCAGCAGGATTAGGTATTACAATGCCAAATCTGCATGAATTAGGTGGCGAAAATACAGCCGTTATTATGGAGCAGCTAAGAGAAGCAACTGTACATGCTGCTGCTACAGTAAGTTCATGGGGTTTTGTGATATCACCAGATGAGATTTTACAAACAGCTAAAGATATCGGAGAGCCTTCTGTACTAAACCGTGCGGGCGGTGCGCCTACCTTAGCTGTTGGTATCGCGATGGTATTCCACAAAATTATCCCTGCCGCTGATATGGGCTTCTGGTATCACTTTGGTATCTTGTTTGAAGCGCTCTTTATCCTAACCGCTCTTGATGCAGGAACACGTTCTGGTCGCTTTATGCTACAAGACTTGTTAGGTAACTTTGTTCCATTCCTGAAAAAAACCGATTCTTTAATTGCAGGGATCATCGGTACTGCAGGTTGCGTAGGCTTATGGGGTTATTTACTGTATCAAGGCGTTGTGGATCCATTAGGTGGTGTTAAGAGCTTGTGGCCACTGTTCGGTATCTCTAACCAAATGTTAGCCGCAGTGGCGCTGGTATTAGGTACAGTTATCTTAATTAAGATGAAACGTACTAAATACATCTGGGTTACCGTTGTTCCGGCAGTATGGTTATTAATCTGTACTACATGGGCATTAGGGCTGAAACTCTTCAGTAATGATCCACAAATGGAAGGCTTCTTCTACCTAGCAAATGAATACAAAGCGAAGATTTTAGCTGGTGGTGCTGATTTAACAGCAACAGAAATTACAAACATGAATCATATTGTAATTAATAACTACACCAATGCTGGCTTAAGTATTCTGTTCTTAGTGGTTGTTTATAGCATTATCTTCTACGGTTTCCGTACTGCGATGAATGCACGTAAAAATCCAGAGAAATCAGATGAAGAAACACCGTATGTACCTATGCCAAAAGACGTTAAAGTGTCCTCAGGTCACTAATCTAAGGTAAAAGGTTATTTCACCCCGTACTGGCTAGCTGGTACGGGGTCTTATCTCAGGAGAAACGTATGTTTGGTAATTTAGGACAAGCTGGAAAATATCTCGGACAAGCTGCGCGTATGCTGGTGGGAATTCCTGACTACGATAACTATGTTCAGCACATGAAAGATAATCACCCGGATAAACCTTTTATGACTTATAACGAGTTTTTCCGTGAGCGCCAAGAAGCTCGTTATGGTGGTGGCGATGGTAAAGGTGGTTTTCGTTGTTGCTAATAATCTGTAAAGGAGACGAATGATGGAACCAATTGCAGTCACAATACTGACGGGTTTTCTAGGATCAGGTAAAACAACGCTTTTGCGCCATATGCTTAACGAAGAGCATGGTTACAAAATTGCAGTGATTGAAAATGAATTTGGTGAAGTGCCTATTGATGATGAGATAATTGGTGATAGAGCGACTCAAATCAAAACACTGACCAATGGTTGCATCTGTTGTAGTAAATCCAATGAATTGGAAGATACTCTACTTGACCTTTGTGACAGTCTTGATCGTGGTGAAATTGAGTTCGACAGACTCGTTATCGAATGTACAGGAATGGCAGATCCGGGACCAATAACGCAGACTTTTTTCTCTCACGAAATAATCTGCCAGCGCTATTTATTAGATGGCATTATTACTTTGGTAGATAATGTTCATGCCCAGCAACAGCTTGATCAATTTACTATTGCGCAATCACAAATTGGTTATGCAGATCGTATTTTACTAACGAAAACGGATGTTCAGTCCGCATCTCAAGAACTTCTTTCACGGTTAAGACGCATTAATGCTAGAGCACCTGTTTATACCGTGATTAATGGGCAAATAGATTTAGGATTATTGTTTAACGTAAAAGGTTTTATGTTGAGCGATACCTTAGAAGTAAAACAGCCTTTATTTCGTTTTCAGGCGGAAAAACAAGATGATATCAGTTCTATTGTACTGAAATTTGATTATCCTGTTGAACTACATCAAGTCTCTGATGTGATGGAAAAACTATTACTTAGTTTTGCGGATAACTTGTTGCGCTACAAAGGTATATTAAATATTAAAGAGCAACCTAATCGCTTGTTATTCCAAGGCGTACAAAGACTTTATAGTGCAGATTGGGATCGCCCTTGGCGTGACGATGAGCATCGTGAAAGTACCCTCGTTTTTATTGGTATTCAACTGCCAGAAGATGAAATAAGAGCAAGTTTTGATGCGCTTATGGACAGTGCTGAAAACGGCTAATTAAATACCCTGTAGTGAGTGTTAGAAAGAGAAGTAGTAGTAACCGTAGTAAGTAGCAATAGCAGTAAACGAATATTGAAGAAGCTCCTGACTTGAGGAGGATCCTGTTCCTGGGATCTTATATTTCACCCCATAATAATCAACATTATGGGGTGCTTTTTTATGATATTTTAATTAACCGTTAGCAACAGCTTTATATTCCATAATCTCAATAATTTGAACATCAGTATGCTGCATTGCTCGGCTGGCTAATGCACAAAGATTTTCAATGGTGGTATCAACATCGTGAGCAACAATACCATCGTTACCAGTGACATAAGTATTATCCAGTGCCATAAGTACAGCTTTATAAGCAGCGCTTGCTCCCGTTGAGACTTTCATTGCACAGCTATTAGATGCGCCATCGCAAATCACACCACTAATATCCCCAATCATGCTACTAATTGCCATTGCCATAGGTTCATAGCGTTCTTCCATCAACCATGCTATGGCACCAGCAGCACCCATAGATGCTGTAGTTGCTGCACATAATGCAGATAAAGCAGGGAATTTATGATGAATATAAATAGCTAGCAGATGAGAAAGTATTAATGCTCTAGCTGTTTTGGCGGCATCCGCCTTCAGATATTCAGCAACGACCACAACAGGCATTGTTGCTGCAATCCCTTGGTTACCGGAACCAGAGTTACTCATTGCAGGTAAAACAGCTCCTCCCATACGAGCATCAGAAGCTGCTGAAGTACGGATCATTATCTCTGATAATAAATCTTTAGCGAGCAATCCGCGTTGCTGTTGACGTTGTAATGTTTGACCAATATGTAAGCCGTAAGTATTGTTCAAACCTTCTTTTGATAAGGCATCATTTAAATGCGCTGAGTCAAGAATAAACAGGATCTCTTCGGCAGGTACTTGGGTAATGAACTCATAAATTTCTTGAGTATTGGTATTTGTTAACGCTTCTTTGATTTGGCACGGAGATGCAGTTTGTTGTGAATCGTTGTTAGTTTTATCAAGAAGCACTTTATCGTTATGGATAATTTTAACGATATTAGTGTGATTACCTGCAATAATAACTGTCGCTTTATTTTCGCTATCTTCAATAGTGACTTCAGAGTAAAGAACTTCTTGGCATTCTTTTTTAATAGATACATTAACAATACCGGATGCCAATAACGCTTTACTGGCTTTTACATCTTCAAGTGTAGCATTTTTTAGCACTTCTAAATCTGCTTCACTATCTCCGCCAATAGCACCTAAACTTGCAGCAATAGCTAATCCTACCATTCCGGTACCTGGTACAGTGACACCCATACCATTTTTCATGAGATTAGGAGAAACTTCTGCTGTAATACGTGTGATATTGTGCTGCAAATAGCTAGCGGCTTTGGCTGCTGCTAATGCAAGAGAAATAGGTTCAGTACAACCTAAAGCAGGTTTTACTTGTTGTTTAACCGCAGCTATTAATATGTTCCAACGAGAGGATAATTGTTCTTTCATTGCATTGCATCCAATAAACTATATGAAAATTCAAAGGGTTATTCTTTTTTTAATGTTCTCATCATACTGAATTTATCAGAGAAAGTTCTTTCTGAATTTCCTACTTTCTTGTAAATATTGAGAAAATAATACTATTTTTATTGGGGTAATTGGAATAATTTTTTGTTTATAAGGTTGAAGAGAGATTTGAACTCGAACTGTCAGAACAATACAGAGAATGATCAGTAACTCCAATGGATAGCTATGAATAGATATTAGTAATAATTGATGGTTATTTTAACTAATAAATATATTTATAATAATATTTATTATAAATATATTTATTAGTTAAAATAAAAAAACAATAGAATGAATAGATCATTCTATTGTTAGTATAATTATCATACTTAATGTGGGCTAACTCAGAATAGTTAAAATAAATGGCAATGAGTGGATAAAATTTTACTAAATGTCATCTTTTAACACAATGAATACTATGCTGTTTTTTTTAGTGAGTATAAGAATAAATTCTTATTATTTTGTTAATATTATTATATTTATGTTATTAAGAATAAAGATTACAAATGTAGTAACTGCTTAATATTTAAATTACTTTCTACTATTTGTATTTATAGAGTTTGCAATAAATTATGTTTATTTATTTTTAATATGTCTATTATTTGAAAATAGTCTGAGACAACCATATTGCCCCAGACTGATTTAATTAATAATAGAAAAGAGCAATAACAGTACAGTGGAAAACAAATCCCACCATTAACGGCACTGCAGTTCTTTTCACTACATCAAAAGGCTGTAACTTGGCCCCACTTGATACAGCAATAATAACACCAGCAACAGGAGACATACCGCGTCCCATGTGTGACGCTTGTTGCATGGGTAAAATCATTGCAATTGGGTTAACACCCATACTGTGGGCAATTTGTGGAATAAGTTCAACGAATGCGAGGAAAGGTGCATTACCAGAACCCATAATAATTGCTGCTGCTAATGTAACAATAGCAAACACTAATGCCATCGCAAAAGGAGGTAATCCAACCGATTCAGCCATTATAATTAAGCTATCTATTGCACCACTCACTTTAATACCATGAGCAAAAACACCCGCAGCAACTAATAGTCCCACTACGTTACTAAACGCTGAGCCCATGCCTTTTAGAAAATGTTGAAAGCCAGCACAAACTAATTTGAAGTCACGTAAACGTAAAGTCTCAATTAACATACAAACTGCCATTGAAATCAATACAATAGTAACAACATCTAGGTGGATGCCAACAACAAATAGGCTTGATGAACTGACTGCCATAATAATAGGCAACATTGGCAGTAGGGCATAAAACCCGGGTACGTTCTTATCGCTTTTAACTTCTTCTGAGATTTTCCCTAACTGAGGAATAAACCCTGATTTACGGTCGCAGTGACGTTGCCAGAATATATGGGTAATACCTACCGCCAATACGGTTGCAATTGCCGCCGGACCTTGATAGTAAAGCACATATTCTACTACACCTAAATCAACAGCTTTTGCACCACGAATAGCATCAATAGCTGTTGGAGTATAAGCAACACCCAATGAAGTAGCGATAACACCTGCAGCCGAGGCTGGGGATAACCCCAATCCGATCATTATCGGGAACATAGTTCCCATTAACAAAACGGCTAATCCCGTTGCTGACGGTATTGCTAGTTGTAAAATACTCGCTAGCAAGAATGAGAAAAACAGCAGTACATAAGGTGAACGCATATTTTTCAGTGGGCGAGTTGCAACACGTACAACTGCTTCATTTGCACCAATATGATCCATATAATGCGCAAATCCCATCAGTGCCATAATCATCAGACCTAAATCTGCGGCTCGGCTACTAAATAGATCACGCATTACTTCAAAAGGATCTAACCAGCTAATACCTGTGGTTTTGACATTTTTGGGTAAAATATCACCCCAACCAAATGCCATTGTCAGTGCCATAAGTACTAAGCCTGCAACTAATAAAACTGGTTCGGCTTTATATCCTTTCAAGATCATCCTAGCGACAATAATAACGACGACTAAGACCGCAAGAATTTGGATCATGCATTAACTCCAGGTGCAAAGCGCTCAGCAGTAATTTTAACTACTGATTTTAAAACATCACTTGCGGCGTAAAGCGATTTAACTGGTAGATATTCATAAATTGAGTGGAAGTTATGCGCACCAGTAAAGATATTAGGGCAAGGTAAGCCATTTTGAGAAAGTGCTGCACCATCATAACCGCCACGCATTGGAATTGGACGAGGTGTAATGCCATTGGCTTCATAAGCGGCAACAGCAATATCAATTGGATAACGATTATCACCTTGTAGGCTATTAAAGACGTTAGCGTAACGGTCTGCTAATTTACAAGCCACAGATCCTTCACCCCATAAACCTTCACAATATTCTGAAAGCTGTTTTAAAAATGCCATACGATGTGCGTAGCCTTTTTCGGTGAAATCGCGTACATCCATTTTTAATACAGTACGCGCACTATTACCGGCTAATTGTTTTACCCAATAATAACCTTCACGGCCTTCGGTATATTCAGGTGCTTCTCCACCTGGCAACATAGCCACAAATTTATGTGCCATTAAGAGTGAGTTTTTCAGTTTACCTTTTGCAGACATTGGGTGCGCTGAAGCGCCAGTAAAGGTAATTTCTACATCACCCGCATTCCAGTTTTCATACACTAACTCGCCAATACCACAGCAATCGAGGGTATAAGCAAAATCAGCACCAAATTCTTTAACATCAAAGACTTTCGCACCCCGTAAGCCTTGTTCTTCATCTGGTACAAAACCAATTTTTACCGTACCATGTTTTACATCTGGGTTTTGTTTGAAGTATTGCAGCATATCCATTATGGAGGCGATAGCCGCTTTATCATCAGCACCTAGTAGGCTTGTACCATCGGTTACAATGATGTCATCACCAATATAGTTCTCTAATTCAGGGAACTCGCTTTGGCGTAAATAAATATCTAATTCTTTATTTAAGCAGAGGTCGCCACCTTTATAAGGAAGAATTTGCGCTTTAGTATCATTAGTTTGTTCTGCACTGGTATCTAAATGGCCAAAGAAGGCAACGGTAGGAACATCGTAATCAAGATTTGAAGGTAGAGTTGCTGTCACAATTGCAGTATCGCGGATTTTAATATCTTCAACACCTAAAGCTTTTAATTCTTCAACCAGTTGTAAAGCAAGCACACGCTGACCTTCTGATGAAGGCATAATACCCGCAGCGCCATTTTCCCTATTTGTGGTGGTGTTAACTTTTGTATAAGAAATAAACCGTTCAACGAGATTCATTATAAGACTCCATTATATTTGATTTTTTGTATTCTCTCTTTATTTAATCTAAGTCGTCTTCTTTGATAAGAAAAAGCCAACACCTACTTGTATCATAAAAAAAACAATTAGGAATTAGTGAGAAATAATTTTTTTTGTAGGATTTTTTTAAGGTTAAATAAAATTTAACTTTTGGTTTTTTCTTTATTAAAAAAAATAGCGTTTTTTGTATATGAGGTTATTTTTATTTACTTTATTGATTGTATTTTTATGAAATTAATCATAGATTTTTAGTTAATATTCCCTTGTCTCTTTATCACAATTAATGTGTGCTTTTTGAAAATGGTTAATGTTTTTTCTGAAAATTAATGCTATTTATTTAAAAAATAGAAAAGAGAAGTGATAGAAGAAGAAAAAAATAATCTTAAAATGTTATTTATATATAAATAACATGAGTGTTTACTATAATGAATAACATCAATGAAGTTTGCAAGAATACACTATTTACTACTAATGAAATAGCCGCTCCAGGTAAAGAAATAAAGTTGTCTATTTCTAGTTTATCTATTAAAGTAAAAAATACAATAAATGAATTCATCCATCAAGATCGCTATGTTAGTAAAGTTGAATTTGATTCAGCAACTATATTTTCAAAGCCTAAAAAAATAGTTATCAGTAATGAGTATAATATTACAAATGAAGAGAAAATAGAATTAAAAGGAAAAACTAAAACCTGGAGATCTAAAATAAAAAAAATATTTAACTTTATAGGTAAAGAAAAAATAATTTTTAAAAAAAATCAGAGTATTTTGGATTTTATCGAACTTCCAAATGGAAAGTTGATTCCAATTGATAAAGCTATTAACTCTCTTCATTCATGTGAACATAATAGCTTGTTAAAAAGTAAGATGTTATTAATTGATTATATTGCAGATATGCAGTTTAAATCTCTAATGAATAATAATGTTGAATTACCAGAGAAGTCTAATTCTAATTATTTAAAAGAAAGTGAAATTGAATTTGATGATACAAGATATGAAAGTGTAAATTTTCATCTTTATGAAAGCAGTGAACCCTATGAAAAAGAACCATCAATGTTATCTAATTTAAATAATGATGATACACAGGTGGGAACTAATAATACACAGGTGAAATCCAATGATAAGAAAGTTGAATTTCATTTTAATAAAAACAAATTAACTATTGAAAAGGATGAATTTAAATCTTTCTTGATTGAAATAACAAAAGACGTATCATTATTAGATAGATTATCAAATGGTAAGGGTAGTTATGGCTATACTTTTCTTTCTAAAGTCTATAGTTTTTTAGAAGATTATAATAAAATTAAAAATACAAGTGGCAATAAAAAGAAAAAAACTTACTTTAATAAAAAAGCTTACTTTAATAAAAAAGTGTATTTAAAAAAATTGGCTGAATCAAACCATTTTTTAAAATTAAATGAAAAAGTTAATAATTTGATTTATTTGCAATATTTAAAAAATGAGCAAAGTAAGCATGAAAATGGTGTTATAGATGAAGTTATTATTAAACAACCTAGTGATGAGGAAAAATTAAAAGAAATAGAGGAGCAAAAAAGAATTCTAGATAGAGCGGACAAGACAAATGAAATAAAGCTATCCTCGATAGAGGAAAAAAACACAGAGGAAAAAAACACAGAGGAAAAAAATATAGAGAAAAAAAGTATAGAGGAAAAGCATAAGGATGAACTTAATTTAATAAAAAATGATGATTCAATGAGTGATTTTTTAGATGAAATAGATAATCAGCTTAAAATATCGAATGAAAATAAAAATCTTACATTAAAAGAGTTATTGGCGAAAGTTAAACAGAACTAAAATTATGATGGTGGTGCCCCATTATTTTTATTGTGGCTGTATTTTTAATTTTAATGACGAAATTGATAGTGTTTAAAAATAAAAATATACAAAATGATTTCGTTACTATTCAAAATAACGTAATAGATATCAAGTTACTTGTTTAAACAAAGATAACTACCCTTATAAGAAAGGATTTTCGTTTTTTTATTATTGTTTTTTTCTGCATTGGTAACTAAATGGTCAAGAAAGGCAATGGTAGGAATATAGTAATTAAGATTTGAAAGTAGTATTACCGTTATAATTTCAGTATCGTGTATTTTAATATCTTTAACACCCAATACCTTTAATTCTTCAATTAATTGTAATGCAAGCACAGGCTGACCTTCTGATGAAGGCATAATACCCGCAGCGCCATTTTCCCTATTTGTTGAGGTATTAACTTTCGGATAAGAAATAAACCATTCAACGGAATTTATTATAAGATTACATTGTATTTAATTTTTGTATTATCTCTTTATTTAATCTAGTCCGTCTTTTTGATAAGAAAAAACCAACATTTACTTTTACCATAAAAAACGATTTGAATTATAGAAAAATAATTATTTTTATAAGAAATATTTAATGTTTATTGATGGTTAATTTCTGTTTTTTATTATTAATATTTTTAACTTTATGTTAAGACATGTTTTTTGTGAAAAACGATTAAAAAGTTTATTAAAGTAAAATATTTTTTTAGGTTATTAATTGATAGTTAGATAAGTTATAAAGGATATCATAATAATGACAAATAGATTAATAAGGATATAATTATGCCTTCTAATATTACTTCATCTAATATAGTTCTAAATCGTTTTTTTAATAATAGTTTCGAAAAAAAATCAGATAATATCATGGCTGAAAAATTTTCATCATTAGATAATAGATGTATTATTTTTATTCCTAACCTATATTTAGAATCCACTCCTGTAAGTGATAATAAAGAAAAATCTATAAATTATGTTAGTGAGGAAATTTTATCAGTCGAAAATAAAAACATGACTAATAAATCAAGCGTAAAATTAACCCCTCATGATTTAAAAGAAAATAAAGAATGCGATTCAAACAATGCCGAAGAGGATATTTATGTAAAATATATGCCGTTAGGCGATAGCAATGTTTCAAAGGATATTGTTAGCAATAGCGAACAGTCCTCAGAAGCTACTGAGAGTATCTATATGGATATGACTGGAGCATTACATCACGTTGATTCTGAAAAAAATGATAGGACAGATGAACAGCATGTTGAAGCATCACATCATGTTGATCCTGAAAAGAATGATAGTACAGATAAACAGAATGCTGAAGCAGAGCGTGGTAATGACGATTTGAATGAGAGTAAACTACAAAAAATTAGAAATTCAAGACCAAAACTCCCCCAAAGAAATTTGACCTCTGAAGAAAAAGAAATTCTTACATCAAAGATAAAATCAGAACTAGCAGGATATATAAAAAATGCTTTTACTAATAGAGGAATTAAAATATCTAAACATAAATTAATTGAAGGGTTTAATAACGAACTTTCTTTGAAATTATTTTCACCAAAAAATATAGATGATGTAAATATTGAAAGTTTGATATCTTACTATATTAATTATGGTTCATCCTTGGATTATAAGAGAGTTAAAAATGATGAAAAATTAATTAATGAAATTAAAAACTATTTATTTGTGTATTCTTATATCTTTAATAAAAATGTGAAAAAAGATGTTACTGGTTTTTTTACAGAAGACTTTTCTAAGATTAATAAATTACATGAACTTCAAAAGATAAATTTATATGCAGATATTATAGAGAAAATAGTAGACTGCATTATCGATAAAAAAGCGTTAATGGAATCGTTAGTAAGTATTTTAAATAATAGAGAAAACGAAATAAAGAAAAAATTAGGTTGTTTAAATAAATTAATTGAATATAAGGGTGATTTTATTGAGGATAAGAAAAAAGTTTTTAATGAATTAAAAGCAATAATTGAATCCAGTGTAAAAAAATTAAATAAAACTAGTTTAGTAAATAAAATTAGACTATCAGAAGAAAGTAAAAAAATGCTGATAAAAAAAATGATAAACATAATGATAAATAAATCATTTATATCAATGGATGATTTATCGAGTTCAATTATTGATAAAAGTGAAGTAAAAAAGAAAATGACGAGTGATTTTTTAAATAAAATAGAGTATATACCAGTAGAGTTGATTTTAAGTAAAGAAAATAGAAAATTTACCAATGGTATAATTAATTCTTTTATTGAAGAACTCAAAAATGATAATATGGATAAAATACCTAATGATATCCAGATGTATTATGGCATTGATATGGAGTTAATGCTTCTTTATTTTAAGATTAAATAGATATTACATTAAGTCGCTCCCTCAAAAAAATATTGAAATCTGAGGGAGCTTTTTTATCTGAAAATTAATTATTAATATTAATTTAAATATCCAAACGCTTAGTTTGCCATTTACGTGAATACCAACGCCACGCATTAGTTAAGCCACGTAGCCACTCATCACACAGAAAACCAATCCAAATACCAATTAAGCCCATCTCCATTTTAATACCAAGAAAATAGCCGACAGGAATTGCCACGCCCCACATAAAACAAACCGCGGTAATTAGCGGAAATTTTGCATCGCCAGCGGCACGTAGGGCATTAACCATTACAATATTAAATGTACGACCTGGCTCTAAAAATACCGACAAAATAAATAGCGGTAATAGTTGGTCGATAATACGCTGATCGTCAGTAATGGAATAAAGGATCGGATCACGCATAAACCAATAGATAATCACGACAACTACCGTGAAGATAACCCCCATTTTAAGACTTTTAACACCGCGAATATAAGCATCATCAAAGCGTTTAGCACCGACTAAATGGCCTACCAGTATTTCATTACCAATACTAATAGCGATGCCGAATAGCATTAAAAAGAGTGACAATTGGAAATATAGCGTTTGGGCGGCTAGCGGAACTTCACCCATTAACCCGATAAATGCTGATGCTGTCATATAGTGTAAAATCCACACCAGATTTTCACCCGCAGCAGGTAAACCGATATGTAGGATTTTCGCTAGCATATTTTTAGACCAAATAACTAATAGCCTAATTTCAAATTTAATACGCAAGCCATAGAACAGTAATCCACAAAGTAAGATAACGGCGATAATACGACCAACAACCGTTGACCAAGCAACACCTACTAAGCCATATTGCGGTAATCCAAAGAAGCCGTATAGCACAATCATATTACCGATTACGGTAACAATATTGGCAATTAATGTGACATACATTGCCGCTTTTGATTTACCGTAAACACGTAAACATGCCGCTAAAATGATTGAAATAGCTTCTGGAATAAGGCAAATGCCAAGAATATGTAGGTAATTGTAACCATCTTGCACTAAATGCTCTGGCGTATTCATAACATTAAGAATACGGTAGCCAAAAAACAGGATCACAGCAGCACTAATAAAACCGAGCAAGAAGTTAAATGCGATAGAAATATGAATCGCTTGGCTGGCTTTCTCTCGCTTTCCTGCACCTAGATATTGAGCAATAACGACACTACACCCGACACTAATAAAGTTAAATATAGTGATAAAAAGGTCAAAAACTTGGTTACCCACGCCCATTGCGGCTAAATAAGCCGTAGAAACATGGCTTATCATGTAAGTATTGATTAATAGCGTGGCGAGATGAAGAAAAATATCAATAAATATCGGCCAGCTAAGAGAATAAAGCGAACGATCCGCTACATCAGACTGATGCATTGAAAACCTTCTTAAAAAACAGAGTGAAAAAGTGTTGTAAATATAATCAGCGGGAAGAGTGTGGATTCTACATGGTTTATTTATAGGGGAATAGCGTAATTAATTAATATCTGGCAAAAAAAATTATTATATGGTTTATTCGTTGGATCTTAATCACTATTCTTATTAAGAAATGATTAATATCTAGCACAGGGGAAAAAATGAATACGAAAATAAGAGTCGCCATTGTTGGTTATGGCAATATTGGCCAATTTGCTTTAGAAGCAGTAAAAGCGGCACAAGATTTTGAATTAGTAGGTGTGGTTCGTCGTGATTGCACAAATATTCCAGAAGAACTGCAAAATATTACTGTTACCAATGATATAAAAACGTTAGGACAGGTTGATGTTGCACTTCTTTGCTCACCAACACGGGCAATTAAAGAATTAGCAAAATCTATTTTAGCATTAGGTATTAATACGGTAGATAGTTTTGATGTTCATAGCGAAATCGTTGCATTAAAAACAGAGCTTGATAGCGTAGCTAAAAAACACGACCGTGTTGCTGTTATTTCAGCAGGATGGGATCCGGGTTCTGATTCTATTATTCGCACGTTAATGTTAGCTATGGCGCCAAAAGGAATTACTTATACAAACTTTGGCCCAGGAATGAGTATGGGTCATAGTGTTGCGGCTAAAGCAATTGAAGGTGTAAAAGATGCGCTTTCTATGACAATTCCATTAGGCACGGGTGTTCACCGCCGTATGGTTTATGTTGAATTAAAAGCAGGTGCTGATTTTAATGCTGTAGAAAAAGCGATTAAGGCAGATAGTTATTTCTCTTCAGATGAAACACATATTAAACAAGTTGATAGTGTTGATAGCTTAAAAGACATTGGTCATGGTGTGCAAATGATCCACAAAGGTGTTTCAGGCAAAACACATAATCAGTTATTTGAATATTCAATGAAAATCAACAATCCTGCATTAACGTCTCAATTTATGGTTTCAGCAGCAAGAGCAAGTATGAAGCAGCAAGCAGGTGCTTATACTGTAATTGAAATTCCACCAGTAAACTTTTTAGCGGGTGATTTAAATACATTAATAGCTAAATTAGTGTAATTTAATTAAGGATCTCTGTATAAAATATTGCCCACATAAAAGTGGGCAATATAGATTAACGCTTAGGCAAACTTGATGATTTAGGATTAGCGTTTAATACTTTTAAATTCTTTCGTTGTTGCGGTTAATGCCACTTCGGTTGGTAAACGTTCCATTGAACTAGCACCATAAAAACCATGGCAATCTGGGCAGTTATCAAGAATATATTGAGCATCTTCTGGTGTTGCAATTGGGCCACCATGACAAAGCACAATCACATCAGCACGTACTGCTTTTGCGGCTTTTGCCCAATCATTAATTAAGGGTACGCAATCGGCTAAAGTTAATGCCGTTTCAGCGCCAATATTACCACCCGTGGTTAATCCCATATGCGGAACGATAATATCAGCACCAGCTTGTGCCATAGCAATGGCATCTTCACGACTAAACACATAAGGTGTTGTTAGCAAGTCTTTTTCGTGAGCTTTACGGATCATTTCTACTTCAAGTCCGTAACCCATGCCAGTTTCTTCTAAGTTAGCGCGAAAATTACCGTCGATTAATCCCACCGTTGGAAAGTTTTGCACACCCGCAAAGCCTGTTGCTTTAACATCATCTAAAAATTTATCAAAGTTACAGAATGGATCTGTGCCATTAACACCAGCAAGTACTGGTGTGTGTGTCACGACAGGCAAGACTTCTTTTGCCATATCCATAACAATTTCATTGGCATTACCATAGGCAAGTAAACCGGCTAAAGAGCCACGGCCTGCCATGCGATAACGACCTGAGTTGTAAATTACAATAAGATCAATGCCACCAGCTTCTTCGCATTTAGCTGAAAGCCCAGTACCTGCGCCACCACCAATTATAGGTTCATGGCGAGCAATCATTTCATTGAATTTTTTTAGTAACGCTTCACGTGAATGAGTCATTCTTCTTCTCCGTGGTTAACAAATAAGTTCCTGGTGTAAATCATAAATTTGCTGATTAAATTCAGCTGAGTTTATGTGATAAGGACTGATGACCAATTTACGGGTCTCTGTCTCTTTAAATGTTGTTATAAATGCATCAAAAAACGCTTGATTAGCAGCTGGGTTCCAGAAAGGTCCCCCTTCAATATCCAGAGCTGAAAAACCGCCCTGTGGTAATACAAACCGCAATGGGCCTTCACACTGATTTAATTTTTCAGCGATCCAAATACCCAACTGGCGGTTTTCCTCTGGTGTTGTACGCATTAAAGTGACTTGCGCATTATGATGATAAAACTGACGCCCTTTATATTTCTCAGGTACGCTAGATGGGCGACCAAAATTCACCATATCTAAAGCACCACAAGAACCTATATAAGGGGTTTTAGCGCGGGCGATAGCGCCAAAACGGTCTTCATCACAAGCAAGTACACCGTCAAACAAATAATCACAGACTTCTGTTGTTGTAAGGTCGAGCACACTATGAAGTAAGTGACTGTCTGCCAGTTTTTCCATCGCTTTGCCGCCACTTCCTGTTGCGTGAAAAACAAGGCAGTCATAATTATTTTCAAGTTTTTTAGTCAGTTGTTGCACACAAGGTGTTGTTACCCCAAACATGGTTAACGCTACCGCTGGTCTATCAACAACTTGTTCTTCTTGGTAAAAATAAACAGCGCCAGCTATTTGATTAGCCGCATTTCTTAAAACTTTACGAGAAATACGGTTTAAGCCGGATACATCAGTAACGGAGTACATCATTGAAATATCACTAGCACCGATGTAACCGGAAATATCACCCGAAGCCATCGTAGAGACCATCAATTTAGGTACGCCAATTGGCAAAGATTGCATTGCTGGTGTAATCAGAGCCGTCCCCCCTGAGCCGCCTAGCCCAAGAATGGCTAAGACATCATCACAGTGGGCTAAATAGTGTTCAAAGGCGACCGACATAGCGGCAATAGCTTTTCCTCGATCACCACAAAATACAGCGTTTTTGCCCTCAGGGTGGAAGCTTGCAACTTGTGCTGCGGTGATATCGGCTTCTCTTTCTAATGCTGTGGGCTTAGTTGTCAAATCGACGGTTTTTACAGGAAGGCCTACTTTTCTAATTAATTCACTGACATAAAAAATTTCAGCGCTTTTAGTATCAAGCGTCGTCGCAATATAAATAGAGCCAGAATATTGTTTCATTAGCCTTCCCTTACCTTTTATGATTATTGACGAATAGATTATAATCATAATGAGACTTGAGTTTCATTTATAATAGCACCGTTTTGAGACCGGAGTCTCATTATTTTTATTTTTTCTATTTTAGATATCGATTAGGTAGCGTTAATCACCTAAAGTAAACTTTAATAGTGTTATGGATTTATCATAAAATCAGTAAACCATACAAAAATATGGTAATGGCGAAGGATTTACTATGAGTTACAGTGATGAAACGGATGCAATGTCCGGTACACGAAAAAGAACCTACCATTTATTAGTTACTACGGCGTTGGGGCTTTTTGAGCAGGGAATGTTACCGACAGTATCAGAATTAGCGGCACATGCGGGTGTTTCTAGAGCAACGGCATATCGTTATTTTCCAACCCAAAGCGATTTGATTAGTGCTACGGTTGATGCCAGTTTAGCGCCTATCATTGCATGGAAACCCATCGCTGAAGATAATACGCAACAGCGTATCCAAAAATTACTTAATCTTGCTTATCCACAAATGTTCAAACACGAAGGAGCATTACGCGGAGCGCTGCAAGTATCATTACAGCAGTGGGCAAAAGAGAGACAATCAAGTGAATACACAGAAAAACGGTTTATTCGTGGCCACCGTAAAGAGATACTTCTTAAGGTTATTGAACCATTAAAAGCACAATATCCTGAAGAGATGTGGGATAAAGTCATTAAAGCATTTTCGCTGATTTATGGCTCAGAAGTGTTCTTAGTAATGAAAGATATCTGGAAAATGGACGATCAACAGGTCATTGACATGACTCAATGGATGGCAAAAGCTATTCTAAATCAGGCAAAGTCAGATTTTCCTACAGATAACGATTAATTATTTGAATAAATCAGTTAAAATTGTATCAATCATTTACGTTTTAGCTATTGCAGGATCGTTATGTCACACAAAACAGTAGACCAAGAGTGGCTGGTAGAACAACTAGAATACATTGCACAGGGCATTGGTAAAACATTATCGCCTTTTTGTGAAGTTGTACTTCATGATCTAACCGATAGTGAAAATACCATTATGGTTATTGAAAATAATCTGTCAGGGCGAAAAGTAGGAGATAGAGCAACAGAATTAGGAATGGCGCGTATTGAGTCTTCCGACTTTCCGCAAATTGTTGCAAATTATCCGAATCAATTCCCCGATGGAAGAACCGCAAAAAGTACCTCTATCGGTATTAAAGATAAACAGGGCAATTATGTTGCAGCGTTATGTTTAAATATTGATATTTCGATGATCAAAGGTTTGCAAATGGTACTTAATCAATTTGCAACGCTTGAAGAGGGCAACGATATCATTGAAACTTTTAGCTCAGTAACAGAAGATTCACTGAAAAAACGTATCGACGAATTTTCTGCAACTTATTCAGTAACACCAAGAGCGCTTAAACCACATCAACGCCGTGAATTACTGCTTTGCTTACAAGATGAGGGTTATCTTTCATTGCGTAAAGCAATGGAGATAACAGCACAATATCTAGGGGTTTCAAGGGCAACTGTTTATAACGATTTAAAAGAATGATTAAGATAGAAATTATTTTTTAATTCCAGCGGAAGATAAATCATTAAACTAAAAAAAAGATATCACTTGTTGATATCTTTTTTTATTTTTATTTTTTATTTTCAATAATATACCGTATTTTTATTGAAAGTGATTAACCGATTATTCTTGTGCGATTTTTATAAACCTTAGATAAATAAAAGGAATAGACTAACTATAATAATTTAAATGAAGGTGTTTAAAATGCCAATTAATATAACGGAAAAATCGTTTACTAAAATAGTAAGTACTATAAAAAATAACATTAATAATAAATTTAATTTTATTAACTCTGTAAAAAAGGTTGATAATACTGGTTCTCAATTTAATATTGGGGAATATTTTGGTAGTGCTAAAGTAGGAACTATAAAAGATTTTATTAAGGAATGTGAAAATATATTAAGTAAAGAAAAGCCTAATCTTTCAGATTTTAATAAAGATAATCCACAAGTTGCAAGTAAAAATAATTCAGAAATTGAAAGTAAACATAATTCAATAAATATAAATAAACATAATTCAGAAGTTAAAAGTGAAAATAATTCAGAAATTAAAAGTAAACATAATTCAATAAATATAAATAAACATAATTCAGAAGTTAAAAGTGAAAATAATTCAGAAATTGAAAATAAACATAACTCAATAAATGCAAATGAAAATAATTTAGAAACTGTAGATAGGAAAAATAATGGTGCTCTCGCATTCATGAATCCAGTTTATGAATATCCAGAAGTAGAAAATATTACAAAAAATCCAATTAAACAGGAAGAAAATACTAATGAGTTACTTAGTTGGCTTCTAGATTCAGGTAAACAAAAGTTAAATGTAAATGAAAGTCTTTACTTTAAATCTGAGAAAAAAAGAAACGTTAAAATTTTTTTAAAATTCTCATTTCGCCTTTTAAATTTATAGAAAGATCAATTACACCGATAAAAATAAATATAATAAATCCTAAAGTTAATAAGGAATTAACTGATTTTTTAATTAATAATAAATCAGATGAAAAAGAAGTATTTAAAAGTTTTAATCAACGATTAGGACAATTAAATATTACATTTATTAATAATGTTAATGAGGTTATAAATAAAAAGAATCTTAACCGAACAGAGATGGATGGTTTAATAAAATATCATACTTTAGAAAAAGCATTAGAATGTAAATTTATTAATGATATCAGAAAATTAAAAGATGAGTTTACTACTGATTTAGCCAAGGATAATCTCAAAAAAAATTATTCTAAATTACCAAGTGAAATATTAAAAAAAATCAATGATATGCTTAATGATAAGACGAAAGTTCCTAAGGAGATGAGTGATTATGAAAAAATAAATTTTTTATTTTCTTATGAAAGAATTAATGAACTAAAAGTTTTCGTAAAAGGAGAAATTAATAGTGAACATAAAAATATTGATTTTGATAATATTATAAATAAAACATTCGATTCTGTAATGAATATAAAGAA
Source organism: Proteus hauseri (assembly GCF_004116975.1). NCBI lineage: Bacteria > Pseudomonadati > Pseudomonadota > Gammaproteobacteria > Enterobacterales > Morganellaceae > Proteus > Proteus hauseri. Next base: position 2,379,987 of record NZ_CP026364.1, read on the forward strand.
TAAAGAGGAAATAGAACGTTCAAATGATAATTTTGATAATGTAAAAGAAGATCTCTATTTAGATTTAACCAAAGAGTTATTTAATAATTTATTGAAAAATAAAAAAATATATGGTGAGGATGCATTTGTTTCTCAAATAGATAACTTAATAAAACTGACAAGTGAAAATATTTCTAAAGAAATGCTTGATAAAGAAAATAAAATAATAAATTATCTGGATAAAAGCTTTTATAAAAACATCAACAAAGGTGATAAGGGTAATGATTTACTCACTCGTATATTTAAAAATTCAAGTAATAATATTAATTACAAGTGGGCTCAAGATGCCATTATTTTGTTAATGAGTTATGAAACATTTGGGATATATAATAATGAAACGACGACTTATACGAGTAATGGAGTAAGGAGTATTGGTGGTTCTGGTAGTGAAAATATAGAAAAAACAGCAGCAGAGAATAAATTATCAGGTGTTTTTAATCGATTAGGATTAGATGCAAATAACTTAGATAAATCTAAAGATGAGGTGTTAAGAAAGTATTTTGCTAATTATTTTCAACGTGTCTAATTGACAAGTTATGTTTTTTATATGGGAAATTATTTTTCTATATTTTAATTTTTAAATATTTTAAATAGGATATTTTATGAGTGTGAAATCTGTAGGGTTTGAACCAAACTTTTGTTTCAAGAATATTGAACATAGATATCCAAAGAAAGAGTGCTATGTTTTTTCTGAAAAAATAAAGGGAGTAAAAAACACACCAGTAAAACCTACATTTTTAAAAAAAATAATTAACTTGCTTACTTCTATTCATAGAAAAATTATAATTAATAAGATGATACAAAATATAAAAAATAAACTATCTTCTACTGAAATGAATAGACTAGCTTATAAAGAGTTTTTAGCTTGCATAGAAATTAACATAGCAGGAAAAGCAAAGTTAATAGAGAGATCGAATAGTGAAATTGAAATTAAAGGATATGTTTCTGAGTTAATTGATTTAAATGAAATTAAAAATCTCAAAGAAATTAAAATTATTAATGATTTAATTTCTCATGCAGGTGGTAAGTTCAATTTTTACGATTTTAGCAATTATTTGACTGAGGTTAAGAGAGCTAAAGATTATTTTTCATCTATTAATAAAGTTAATAACAAATATAACGAGTTAGTTACTATTTTTAATGAAATACTCAATTTAAGTCTGAGTAATCTAAATAAATCTGATTTTAAAAATATCTATAATATTATTAATAAAACCTATATTTTTGAAAATATACATTTAAATGATAAATATAGTTTTATGGATAATTTTTCAAGCTCTAAAGAAAGAGATAATTTTATAAGTACTATTAATTTACTTGTAATCGCTGAGAGTGAAAGAGGCATAATAAGTGGTTCTAATATTAATAAAATGAGAGAGGTAGAAAACGGACTATCAATAATAATGAAAAAAGTGTTAGGAAAAAAGGCTGGTGAAAATATAAGCTTTAAAGAACTAATAAATGAATGGGGGGGCGAATACATTGATAAACATTATGATTTTTCATCTAATGAAATATCTAGAGAGAAAGAAATAGTAAATAGTGAAGAGTTGAATAAATCGAATAAAGAATATGATGATAAAGCTATTAATAAAAATAAAACTATAATTGTAGAGGTCGAAATTCATAACTCTAATAAAGTCCCAGATAATAATTCAAATATAAGTGAAAGTGAAATCACAAAGGTCAATGTTGATGATGTTAATTTAGAATTTGATGATATTTTTAATGATGAAATATTAGAAGATATTTTATCTCCTAAAGAATTATTTTATGAAGATGAAAGTAAATATTGTAGTGCTATTCTTGATGATAAAGGAAATGAAGATAAATCAAATGATGATGACGTGATATTATATGACGACTCTGATTCAGAATTTGATAACCTATTAGCATCTACTAAAGAAAATCTATTTGAAATAAAAAGCTATCTAGATGAAAAAGATATTAAAACCAAAAAACTATTAGAAGATGAAAGTGTTTTTAAAAATGAGATTTTAAAAATAATCAATATAGAAAATGACGTTTATAATAAAATTGAGCATTATGACGATGATATAAAAAATAAATTTAATAGTATTCTTGACTCTTTAGCTAAAATAGATGAAGAAGAAAGGGTTATTTTAAGTGACATCAAGTTTAATGACCATTTTTACAGTGATTTTGATAAATACAAAAATGAAATAAATAAAAATATAATTGAAATCGATGAGTTATTAAATAATAAAAATACAGCTAATCTAGAAGAGGTGAAAAGTACTTTAGCTGATGAAGCTGAAATTTTAAATAATATTTTATTAAAAATAAAATCGTCAAAAATTGAAGCTAGTAAAACTAATGATTTAATAAATGACTTTGATGGCTTAAACTCTAATGTTTTAAAAAATAAAGATATAAACATTAAAGGTAGTGTGGTTAATAATTTAATTAAAGAGTTAGATAAGATAATTATAGACTCAAAAACAGAATCAATAGACAATGAAATTAATAAGCTATTAGTTGAAGTTAATCAAGGTAAGGCTAACGCTAAGTCACTGAATAAACCACTAGATTATATAGAACAAAATACTGATATTATTAATAGTAAAATAGATGATAATGCTCTAAATGTAGATGATTTATTTTTATCTTTAGAAGAAAAAATTAATAATATATCTTTAGATGAAAAGATTAATGATTTACAGAGTTTTGTTGATAGTATTAATAAGCTATCTTCTGGCGCTAAAGATAAAAACACTTATGTCTCAGAGTTAAGTAAAGTGGAAAAATTAAAAAGTAAGTTTATAGCCAGAAACCAAATGGTTAATAGTTTTCCTATCAGCCAATTACCTAATGATATCTTAGATGGAAAATATATTAAACATGTTGAAAGATTGAAAAAATTAAAAGATGAAGTTACTGAGTTAGAATTAAAGTTTAAGAAGTTAAAAAAACAGGATGACGTAATAAATAATGATGTAATAAATAATGATGTAATAAAGAGTGACGCAATAAATAGTGACGTAATAAATAGTAATGTAATAAATAAAGAAAAAAATTCTCATGTCGAGAAAGAAAATAATATAAAAATTGAAAGTCAACGAAGAGAAAATACTGTTGATAGTGCTATTAGTGAGGGTAGTGCTGCTAATGCTACTAGTGGTATGATTTCTTCTGATACTATTGAAAATAATAAACTTATCAATGTAATAAAGAATATTAAATTAACAGATGACAACATCATATCATTGGGTAGTTATAAAAATGAAAATATTGAGGATCTTAAATTAGATTTAGTTAATGGAATGGTGAGTTATGTATTAGTGACAAGAAAAGTAAATAAAGAAGTGAAAAATGATGTGAATAAAAAAGTGATAATTAAGGGGGTAAATAATAGTAAAATCCTTGAGGGAGCTAGTGATAGAGCAGCGGAGGAAATTAATAAGAAAAACGAAATGAAAAGTATAAAAAGATTTAAATATGATTTTCAATATAAAAAATACGAAGATGAAATAGACGAAATTGGCAAAATAACGAGAATAGAAAAAATAAATGAAATAGAAAGTAAAATATTAACGTTGATAAAAGATGAAAAAAGTAAGAAAGGAAATGAAGCATATATAAAGACATTTAAATCTGGTATTGAAAAATTTAAAGAAGAAGCTAAAGAAGAAATTGGTAAATACTTAATGTATGTTATTAATATGCAAAATACGCAAAATAAGAAAAAAATAGAAAAAATGAAAAATACAGAAAGTAAGAAAAATATAACAAGTAAGAAAAATAAAGTAGGATTATAGATCCTTCTTTAAATAATATTTCTTATCATTAATAGGATAACTTTCTAACGTGCCAAATATCTCAAATCCCTGCTTTTGATAAAAAGGCAGGGCTTGAAAGCTAAAGGTATCCACTTCAGCATATTTGGCGCCTTTTTCTTTGGCTGTGTTTTCCATTGTTTGCAGTAATTCTGTACCTATGTTTTGTCCTCGATAAGCACTATCAACCCACAAATAACGAATACGCAACCAATTACCTAATATATCGCCACTAATTCCACCGATTTTTTTACCGTTTTCCTCTTTAAATACAGCTAGAGGAGTATATTGATCAAAACTAATAAATTGAAGGTTATGGGTAAGTAATCCTTTATAAATTTCATTTATATCATTAGCTGTTGGGCTAGTAGTTATTTTTATAGGCATAATTGGCTCTTAATATTAAGAAAAAGCGATACTTTCATTATAACTATTTAGTTATTAATTGAACTTACTAATGCTAGGATGGGAAACAATAAATAAAAAAATTGGATAACACAACAATGTCGTTCTTAAAAACCATACCGGGTATTCTTTTTTGCTCATTAATTGGTGTTGGGCTCACGTTTTTAGGCTTACCGATGGCGCTGATGTTTGGGCCTATTATTGTGGTTATTATTGCTTATCGGTTTGGTAGTGAATTGTCAGTTCCTAAACATACGTTAACCTTTATTCAGCTTACATTAGGAACGTCTGTTGGCTTAATGTTTAATCAAGTACATTTAGGCAGCGCAGATAATCTATTTATTTTATTGCTTACTTTAGTGATTTGTTTAGCGATTCAATTTTTTGTTAGTTATTTTTGGTTTCATCGCCATATAGGTTGGACAAAAGAAGAATCAATGCTCGGTGCAGTGCCGGGGGCAATGGCGGCGATCCTTGCATTAACCGATCATACTAAAACACCACCACAAAAAATTGTTATTTCTCATACTATCCGTTTAATGGTACTGATTATTATGGCCGGGATAATAGTAGGGGGTGACAAAGCTAATATGCCAGAATTCGCACTTCCCCAAATGACCGTGCTTTCTTCCGCTTGGCTTTTATTGATTGTTGTAGTTGGTTTGTTTTCTGGATTACTGTTACAGAAAATCCGATTTCCAGCTCCGTTTATGCTTACTTCACTAGGCAGTGCTGTTCTTATCCAATCTTTTGTCAATGAACCTATTGCATTTCCTATGCTACTTAATGAATTGAGTATGGTTTTAATTGGTATGAATATTGGTGCTCATTTTGTAGTTTTTCCTCTTTCATCATTAATTAAAAATGCTTTTTCTTCTGTTCAAGTCGTGATTATTAATGTGATTTTAACAGTGATTGTCGCATTTTCTGCAGCTCATCTAACGGGCGTTCCTTGGGAAACTTTAGTTTTAGCATGGGCGCCAGGTAGTATGGAAGCGATGACATTCGCTGCAATTACGATGAATGTCGATGCGGCTTTTGTGATGTCTAACCATATTTTTAGAATGTTGATTATTCAAAGTATTCCTTCGGTTGCACTCTTTTGGAATGAGTATAAACAAAAGAAAGCGAATATTCACAAAGAGTAAAGTACGATTTATTAGAAAACTTAGACGTTGGGAACTTGTGAGTAATTACAAAGAATAATCGAAAGGTGTAGTTAGGTGTAGTAAAGGTGTAGTGATGAAACACACGATAACCTCTCTTAACATATTAAGTTATAAGAGGTTATCTTTAAGCAATTTTATTTTAAAATCACCGATTAATAGTCTAATAAACTCAGTGACTTATTAGCGAGTAATTGACATTTCTTATTATGTGGCACTTCTATTCCTTTCAAATCACGATAACTATCTTCATTTAATTGACTCATTGGTAAAGAAGAGTAGTTGGTGACATCCCATTGCTGAGAGCGAGAAAAGATAAAAATGGCTCTTTCTATTTTTTGCTTTGATACCTGCTCATAACCACAATCTTTGTTTAAAAAGAGGTAGATCGCTGTTAAATCTGCCAAGTCTTCTGCTTGTGTATAAGTTAACGCGGTTGCACTTGAAGAAAAAAGTGTGGCGAAAGAGAGCGTAACGCTGCAAAGCAAGGCGAACATTTTCTTCATTGGTTACGACATTCCTCAGTGTGATGATTTCGTAAGTTTTGTTATTTGACTTAATTAAGTTAAAAGTTTTGCAAAGACCCTCTATTTTGTCTGGTTTTAAATTGACCTTCCAGTAAGGGGAAACTTTAGCATCTGTAATTAGTTTACAGAACTGCTTTATTGATTTTATTACGACAAAAACAGAGTAGCTTGTTTTAATTCAAAGGAATACATCATGCAACGTCGCGAATTTTTAAAATTAGGCGCCACATTAAGTGCAGTAACATTATTACCAAGCTGGAGTCGTCTTGCATTCGCCCAAAGTAACACGCCTTCATTGGCTATTCCACCTCAAATTAGTCCCGATGCACAACAAAAGATTGTTCTGAATATTCAACAAGGTGTTTCACAGTTTATTCCTTCTGCTAGTACCACAACGTGGGGATATAACGGTAATTTACTTGGTCCTGCATTAAAACTTAAGCGCGGTCAGCCTGTCACTATTGATATTCATAACCAATTACCTGAAACCACAACGGTTCACTGGCATGGCCTAGAAATTAGTGGAGAGCAAGATGGTGGCCCACAGGCGACTATCGCACCAGGGCAGTCTCGTACTGTCACTTTTACACCAAACCAAGCAGAATCGACATGTTGGTTCCACCCTCATACTCATGGAATTACGGGCCAACAAGTCGCAATGGGATTAGGTGGTTTGGTGATCATTGAAGATGATGAAACACCAAAGCATAAATTACCTAAACGCTGGGGAGTTGATGATTTACCCGTAATTTTGCAAGACAAACGTTTAAACAGTGAAGGGCAAATTGATTATCAGCTTGATGTAATGAGTGCTGCCATTGGTTGGTTTGGCGATATGATGCTAACTAATGGCGCTATTCAGCCACAACAAATTGTACCAAAAGGTTGGGTAAGATTACGTTTCTTAAATGGTTGTAATGCGCGTAGCCTAAATTTAGCCACCAGTGATGGTAGACCGATGTATGTTATCGCTAGTGATGGTGGATTATTAGCCGAACCAGTAAAAGTGACTGAATTACCAATTTTGATGGGCGAGCGCTTTGAAGTATTAGTGGATACTTCGGATGGACGAGATTTTGATATTGTCACTTTACCCGTGCGTCAAATGGGAATGGTATTAGCGCCATTTGATAACGTATTGACGGTGTTACGTTTATTACCTTCAGCAGAAAAAGCACAAGGTGTATTGCCTGATACACTCGCGCTTATGCCTGCATTGCCTCCATTAAGTAATCTAGCAACTCGTCCATTACATTTACGTATGGATATGCGATTAGATATGCAAGGAATGATGGCATTAACAGAGCGTTACGGTGATAAAGCATTAGCTGGGCTGCATCATGGAATGAGTCATATGCGTCAAGGCAATGGAAATGGCATGATGGGCGGCGGCATGATGAGTGGTTGTGGCCATTCTAATGGTGATTTTGATCTTCACAATGCAAACAGTATTAATGGCATTCCTTTTTCCATGACAGAACCCGCTTTTGATGTAAAACAAGGTGTTTACGAGCGTTGGGTTGTTTCAGGGCGTGGTGATATGATGTTACACCCTTTCCATGTTCATGGTACGCAATTTCGTATTTTAACTGAGAATGGTCGAGCACCAGAAAAACATCGCCAAGGTTGGAAAGATATTGTGAAAGTAGAGGGGCAAATTAGCGAAATATTAGTGAAGTTTGACCATTTAGCGACACAAGCACATCCATTTATGGCGCACTGCCATTTATTAGAACATGAAGATACTGGCATGATGTTAGGTTTTACTGTGAGTAAGTAGTATTTCACTGTAATAGCCTGCAATATCAGCAAGATAAATTAAATAAGGGCGTAAGATTGATATTTTATGCCCTTATTTTCATCAAATCAGATCATCGCATGATGAAGGAAGTTCTGGTACAATCGGTTGCTTTCCACGTTAACCCAATCGAAATAAATCATGAAACATATTGTTGATGTCATGATCTCTGAAGAAGAGATCAAACAGCGTATTGCTGAATTAGGTCGTGAAATCACCGAACATTACACTCCTCGTCAAGAGAAACATGATCTGGTCTTAATCGGTTTACTTAAAGGTTCTTTTATTTTTATGGCCGATTTATGCCGTGAAATTGAAACTCCTCATGAAGTCGATTTTATGACAGTTTCAAGTTATGGTAATGGTATGACGTCAACGCGTGACGTTAAAATCATTAAAGATCTTGATGAAGATATTCGTGGTAAAGATGTTCTGATTGTTGAAGATATTATTGACTCAGGTAATACCTTAAATCGTGTTAGTGAGATCTTAAGCCTACGTGAGCCGGCTTCTATTTCTATTTGCACTTTACTGGATAAACCTTCTCGTCGTGAAGTTGATGTGCCAGTTGAGTGGATTGGCTACTCTATAGAAGATAAGTTTGTTATCGGTTATGGCATCGATTATGCGCAACGTTATCGTCATCTGCCTTATATTGGCCATGTAACTTTGCTAGATGAATAATTTTATTCAGTGTCATAAGTACCGACTTATTAGACTAAACAAGGATCCGCATAAGCGGATTTTTGTTTGATATCGATTTGAAAATTATATTATTTGATAAATAGAGATACAGGTAAATTAAAGCGAGATGCCAGCTTTTTGATGTGCTCTAGTGTTAATTACGCTCACCATTTTAAATACAATTAACATAAGAACGGGAGCCTAACTCATTTTTAAAGTCTGTTGTATTAAGATTGTATTGACCTATTAACGTACACAAAACGGCAATAGCATCATCACATTTATTGAGTTTTTCGTTGAAAACGTTGAATTCAGGTGCGTTGTTTTCATATTCATCAATTTTAGTACCAAGCATATCAATTAAAGGATTATCAAGGTCGTGTTCAACCAAATATTCAACCAGTTTGATACTATCTTCATAGTCTTTACGAAAATGGCTACCACCAAGAATAGGAACTATATTCACTAGGCTGTTTGAGCCTTAATAGCACCAATAATTATCATTCTTTTTGTTCTCCGATAGTAGTCCGTAAGTTTATTGTATTCCCACCAATATCAATGACCCACCATTTTTCTCTATATTTCATCCTATCTAAGCTTGGGAATACTTTTTTTAACTCTGTTGGCGTTGGGTAGGTGTCGCATTTTAATGTTCTATAAGTATCAGCAAGTGCTTACGCATAATTTTGGAAACGTATAGATGCCAGATCAAAAGGTTCTTCTGATATTACATGTCTTTGTTTTCTATTTTGGCAACAATGGTGGGATTATTTTATGTAAAAGAAGAAGGGAGGATGAAAATTAAGTGAGAAGACCCAAAGCTAAATATCAGCTTTTAGGGCCTTAATTATAATTTTGATAATTTAAGATTAACGTGGATGGCTTAACTTAGCCATCGATTGGCGATAAGAGAGCTCTAGTTTTTCGCGGCTGTCTGAAGTCACATCTAAATCGTGTAATTCACCGTTATTTAAACCATAAACCCAACCGTGGATCATTACTTTTTGTCCGCGCTTCCATGCTGCTTGCATGATAGTTGAGTGGCCAAGATTATAAACTTGTTCAATTACATTTAGCTCACAGAGTAGATTGAGTCTATCTTGCGGTGCTAGTTCGCCTAACATTGAGCTATGCTTGTACCAAATATCACGAATATGAAGTAACCAGTTATTGATTAGACCAAGTTCAGTGCCTTCAATTGCTGCCTCAATACCGCCGCAGCCATAGTGACCACAAACAATAATGTGTTCAACTTGCAGCACATCAACTGCATATTGGATCACAGAAAGACAGTTTAAATCTGTATGAATAACGAGGTTGGCAACATTACGGTGAACAAATAAATCGCCAGGGGCTGCGTTAATTAATTTTTCAGCGGGAACTCGGCTGTCAGAACAACCTATCCATAAAAAGTGTGGTTTTTGGCCTTTACAGAGATCTTTAAAAAACTGAGGATTTTCTTCAGTAACAGATTCTGACCATTGCTTGTTATTAGATAACAGTTCTTCAATTTTTCTCATCATGACGTATGACTGCCTGTAAATTCAGTTTCTAATCATTTGCGCTGACAGTACGCCAACACGAAATAGCTTTGGTATTATTATTGGATGCGAAAGATCCGTTAAGAAAGGGTATTTTTATACCATTACTTGTGAATTAATCAGAGGGCTTTTTTAGCACCTAATGACAGATAACTACCTATGTTTTATTCCTTTAAAATAAGATAGATCTTTTTATAGCATTTGTTTAATGAATTTATCAATACATTATTTGATGTAAATCAAATACACGAAAAGATAACTGATTGTTAATATTGTTATTCTATGTTTTTCATGAGTGTTTTATGTGTTTTTTTATAAAAAAAACTTATGTGTTTAATTATCTTTTTGATTATTAATCAATAAAGTCTGTTTTAAAATAATTTAATCAAAGAGTGGGTGAAGATAATTAAGATTAAAATAATATCTTTCAGTAAGATTGAGCAATAAAGGCAACAAATTTATTGATATCAAATAAATTAAATGGTAACGAAGTGAAATTATTTATTGTTATGTTAGGAATAATAGCAAGAAATAGATGTAAAATAGCGCGATTAGGTCTATCTTCTTTGGATTTTACGCCCTTATTTTACAAGTGAATTGTTAATATTTTTTTATTTATTCATTTGTGTCATAAGTCGTAAAACAGTTTATTTGGTACTGTTTTTTCTCTAGAATAACTTATTCCATTTTGATCCTATTGAACTAAGCAACTTTTCTAAGTTAATCGATTTTTGTCGTGCTTAGTTGAATAGCTATTTTCTGATTTCAGCTCAGTAAATGCTGAATAATGCAGTTGATAAAAGGTAATTTCCACTTATGACTTATGCATTGGAGTTAACCGAATTAACGAAAACTTACCACAATGGTGTAAAAGCGTTAAAAGGTATTAATCTTACTGTTGAAGCGGGTGATTTTTACGCACTGTTAGGCCCTAATGGTGCGGGTAAATCAACCACAATTGGTATCATCAGCTCACTCGTTAATAAAAGCAGCGGTAAGGTAAAAGTATTTGGTTACGATACGGATACCGATATGGTAAATGCTAAACGCCAACTCGGGTTAGTGCCACAAGAATTCAATTTCAATCCTTTTGAAACCGTTTTGCAAATTGTAATAAACCAAGCGGGTTATTATGGTGTGCCGCGTAAGCTTGCTTTAGAACGTGCCGAAATTTATTTAACCCAACTTGATTTATGGGAGAAAAAAGACGACCGAGCACGTTTTTTATCTGGGGGGATGAAGCGCCGATTAATGATTGCTCGTGCGCTTATGCATCAACCTAAATTGCTTATTCTCGATGAACCAACAGCTGGTGTTGATATTGAATTGCGTCGTTCTATGTGGACGTTTTTAAAACAGCTTAATGCTGAAGGTACTACGATTATTTTAACCACTCACTATCTTGAAGAAGCAGAAATGCTCTGTCGGAATATTGGTATTATTCAACGTGGTGAGCTGGTTGAAAATACCAGTATGAAAAATTTATTAGGTAAATTAGAGTCTGAAACCTTTATTTTAGACTTGGCACCTAAAAGCCCACTACCTGAATTACAGAACTATCAATATCGTTTAATGGATACTTCAACTTTAGAAGTTGATGTAAAAAGAGAGCAGGGATTAAGCAGTGTTTTTGCTCAATTAAATGCGCAAGGTATTCAAGTATTAAGTATGCGAAATAAAGCTAATCGTCTTGAAGAGTTATTTGTGCATTTAGTGAATGAAGATCATACACAAGAAGGAGAGAGGGAATGATTCAGCTTTATTGGGTAGCCCTCAAAACTATTTGGATAAAAGAAGTTACTCGTTTTGGTCGTATTTGGGTGCAAACATTAATTCCACCTGTTATTACGATGTCACTTTATTTCGTTATTTTCGGTAATTTAATTGGTAAACGAATTGGCGATATGGGGGGAGTAGATTATATGCAGTTTATTGTTCCTGGCCTGATTATGATGGCAGTAATAACAAACTCATATGCTAATGTCTCTTCTTCATTTTTTGGCGCTAAATTCCAGCGTAGTATTGAGGAATTATTAGTATCACCAGTCCCTACTCATGTTGTTATTGCTGGATTTGTTGGTGGCGGTGTTGCTCGTGGTGTTTGTGTCGGAATATTAGTTACTTTAATTTCACTCTTTTTTGTCCCATTAGAAATTCATTCATGGACAATGGTGGTAGTGACATTATTAATGACCTCGATAGTGTTTTCTCTTGCGGGGCTATTAAATGCGATTTTTGCTAAAACTTTTGATGATATTAGCATCATTCCTACTTTCGTATTAACGCCGTTAACCTATTTGGGTGGGGTATTTTATTCATTAACACTGCTTCCTGAATTTTGGCAAGGTGTTTCTAAATTAAACCCAATAGTGTATATGATCAGTGGGTTTCGTTATGGTTTCCTCGGTATTACAGATGTCTCTTTAACGATCACAATTAGTGTATTGTGTTTATTTATTGCCATATTTTACGCTCTTGCTTGGTATTTAATTGAAAAAGGCCGTGGTTTAAGAAGCTAATCAAACGGTTTAATTAAATAACTTACAAAAGAGCTAAAAAATATAAAATCGATATCTTTTATTCAGATATCGATTTTTTTTACCCTTTTTTTGTGGTTGATGTTAATTTTTCTTTAAATTTCCTTTTTTGCTATTAACAAAATCACTTTTGTTGTTTAGTATACTAAACACTTTGACAGGGTAAAGTAGGAAACTGAAATGACAACGGCAAGTCAAACAGAAAAGGTATCAGCACCACTTTCTCGTAATAAACTTTTGTGTATTGCAGGTATGGGCTGGACTTTTGATGCAATGGATGTGGGGTTATTAGCTTTTTTATTAACAGCATTAAAAGAAGATTGGGGGCTAACAGCATCTCAATTAGGGTGGATTGGCAGTGTAAACTCAATAGGGATGGCTGTCGGTGCTTTTGTTTTTGGCATAATGGCCGACAGAAAAGGTAGAAAACCTGTTTTTATCTTCACGCTACTACTGTTTAGTTTGGGATGTGGCTTAACCGCAATGGCAAGCTCACTTATGATCGTGTTGATTTTGCGCTTTTTTATTGGAATGGGGCTAGGCGGAGAATTGCCCGTTGCTTCAACCTTAGTGAGTGAAAGTGTTGAAACCCATGAGCGTGGACGAATTGTGGTACTACTCGAAAGTTTTTGGGCTGTTGGATGGCTAATAGCAGCATTAATTGCATATTTTATTATTCCTGATTATGGCTGGCGTATGGCGATGCTACTCAGTGCATTACCTGCTGTTTATGCTATTTATTTACGCGCAAAATTGCCAGAGCCTACCTCTATTTATGTATCACAAAAGAAAACACGTTTATCTATTCGCCAATCAATGGCGCTGATCTGGTCGCCTCAATATCGTCGCTCAACCTTAATGCTGTGGATCCTATGGTTTTGCGTGGTATTTTCTTATTACGGTATTTTCCTTTGGTTACCAAGTGTGGCGATGCTTAAAGGTTTTAGTTTAATTAAAAGTTTTCAATATGTATTAATCATGACACTAGCGCAATTACCGGGTTATTTTACTGCAGCGTGGTTAATTGAGCGTTATGGGCGAAAGTTCGTTTTAGTGAGCTACCTTGCAGGTACTGCGGTGAGTGCTTATTACTTTAGTTGTGCAGATTCAACGACGACATTGCTTGTTTTTGGTATGTTGCTTTCGTTTTTTAATTTAGGGGCTTGGGGGGCTTTATATGCTTATACTCCAGAGCAATATCCTGATGGAATACGGGCAACAGGCACCGGAACCGCAACCGCAATAGGGCGAATTGGTGGTATTTTAGGGCCATTGCTGGTGGGATATTTAGTGCAATATCAATTTGAAATAAGTTCTATTTTCCTTATTTTTAGTATTTCGATAGTGATAGGAATATTAGCCGTGATGCTATTAGGTAAAGAGACAAAGGATCAGCCACTAAATACTATTTAATCACGCTTTTTTTGATACTAAAAAATACATAACCACCGTTGTTGTAATATCATAGTGCTTAAGAATTTTATGAGAAAAGAGGATTAAAATGTCTCATTACGATGATGTGGTTAAACAAGTTGATGAAGCTATTGCCACAACCAGCATTCAAACCATGAACGAGCTTTTAGTTGAGTTGGGTAAAGACAAGACCATTGAATTTCCACAACGCTATGAACAGCAAGAACGTTTACGTAATGCTATTTTTCATCATGGTGAAAAACAACGTTAATTGGCATTAATTAAATTGATAAAAAAAGCGTTTGCTTATAGAGGGTAAACGCTTTTTTATTTGTATTCTGTCGAATTAACACAAATAGATTTAAAAGGTTTTTCTACCCTCAAGTGCTGCAATTCTATTTTCAATTGATGGGTGAGTCGAAAATATTGAATCTCCTTTATTAAAAATAAAGGCTGCTTTACGATAAGCACGACCTGTTGAGCCATCTTCAAAATTTTCAGTTTCATGTTGTGCTGAAATTTTCTTTAGCGCATTAATCATCGCTTGGTTATCTTGAGTTAAATCGACTGCGGCAGCATCTGCCATATATTCACGTGTACGCGATAAATAAAAATAGAGCACTTGAGTAATAATCGGTAATACCAGATTTAGAATAATCAGTATTAATCGTGCTTTACTTGCGGCATCGTTACTTTTACCACGGCTATTAGACGCAATATAAAAACGGCTACCAAAGATATTGGTTACAGTGAGAATAACGTTAGCTAATATGCCCACATAGAGGGTTAAGCGTGAGTCACCATGAATAATATGTCCAGTTTCATGAGCTAATACCGCTTGTATTTCTTGGCGGTTAAGGCGATTTAATAAACCCGTTGTAACGCCAATAATAGCATTTTTAGCAGACCAACCAGCAGCAAATGCATTAGCTTCTGGTGTATCAATAATATAAAGCTTAGGAATATAACCTAATGTTGCGCTTAAACTGAGTTCTTCAACAATATTAACTAGCTGTCGTTCTTGTGCATTATGGGTTTCATCAGGGCTAATTAAACGGGCATTCATTCCCGTTAACATGATCTTATGCCCTTTAAAATGGATGATAATCAATAAAACAATAGAGATAGCTAAAATAATAAATGAAGCAATAGGGAGTGATTGGAATGTCAGAAATGCCAGCATATTATCGACTAAATCTAATCGAGGATCTGCGCCTATCGCGGTATCGACTAATAGGCCAATAATTAACATCAGTAATAAATAAGTGGCAATAACAAAACGAGTACGGATAGTGTTTTTACGTAGAACATTTCTGAAATCCATTTAGAGACTCCAAACAGCACTGTTAAGTGCTGTTTTTATCAATCTATTTGTAAAAAGTGGCTGACCTTAATAACAAAATTAATCAAAATTAATACGGCGGTTCTCTTCAGATTTAATAGTTGCTTCATCAAGGCGCCAGTATTCTTTGTTAATGACTAAGCTTGGGAATATCTTGACGATAAACACTGCCGGAATAGAGGCAATAAATGCACGATATTGTTCTAAGGTACGATTATAACCACGCTTAGCAAAAGAGAGTTTATTTTCAGTTGAAACAATCTCTTCTTGTAGATTCGCCATAATGGTATCTGATTTTAATTCAGGATAATTTTCCACTGCGACATTAATAGCGCCGCTAGAAACGATTTTTGATAATTCATCTTCTGCTGCTTTTGCTTCTTGGCTATTTGAACTTTGTGCCTGTGTCCGCAATTGAGTAATTTGAGTAAAAACATCAGATTCATGGCTGAGGTATTTTTTTACGGTAGCTAATAAGCTATCAAAAACTTTTCCTCGACGATCCAGTTGTACTGAAATTTCTGTTTCACTAGAGATAACCGCTTCACGCATAGTGATAATTCGGTTGTAATAATAAAAAATTAGACCTAATACAGCGATGGTAATAATTAATCCAGTCATGGTGAAACGCTCTCTTTTTAATAGTAAACAGGAAAATCCGTTGATCCATAAGGGCTAATTTTGCCTACTATTTATCAATATAGCCAGACGATTATTTCACCATAAAAAGTGACAGATAAAAATAAGAGAAGTTGTCATTTTTACTTTATCTTTTATTCTATTTTTTATTATTCATATTATGCCAATAAAAAAACTGAAATAACTCCTGGCGCACAATCTATTTCATGTCCAGTGTTTAATTAAAAAGGGGAAAGGGTTGCATCTGCGTTAATGATGGGATTTATTGATAAAGAAAAGCTAATTCCGCTTGGAATAGCGCTAAAAGAGAAGGTGGCTCAATTAACGCGTTAAGTGCTGTTTATCTGATAGTGAATCGATATATTTAGGTACTTTGGTATTAATAACAAAGTACCTAAAAGGGCGGTGTTTAATCTTAGGTAAAAAGTGCTTGGGCAAGAATATCACCTTCTTTTTGAATACCCGCAAGTGTGAAATAGTAACCGCCACCAAATGGTTTTATATAGCGCTCTAATGGCTCACCATTTAAGCGCTTTTGTGTATCAATAAAACCTGTTTTCAGATTATTTTGATAAGAGATAAAAATAAGTCCCATATCTAATTGCCCTGATGGTGTTAATCCTAGTGAATAGCTGTAACTACGGCGGCGTAGTTTGGCACTATAACGTTCTGGATTTCTCGGTTCTGCGCGTCTCATATGCGAATCAAATAAAACTCTGTCACCATGAGGGTCGAGTTTGAAATCAGGATCATCCATTTCGTGTTTCATACCAATTGGCGCGCCTGTTGATCGATGTCGCCCAAAATTGTTTTCTTGATCTTCCAGAGGGGTTCTATCCCAAAAATCCAAAGCAAAACGGATCAGACGAACGGCTTGATAACTTCCGCCAATACACCATTGCGGCTCTTTTTCTTTCTCTGTTATCCAAACCATATTGTCCATTAATGTATTATCTGTAGAAGGGGCATTACCCGAACCATCTTTAAAGCCAAATAAATTAATCGGTGTTTGTTTTTTATCAATATCACGAGCAGGTAAAAATCCATCGATTTTCCATACAGGATGAAGCTGACCTGAAAGATATTTTAAAATATCACGAAGTGCGTAAATAACACTTTCTTGGCTATTTGCGCACAGTTGTAATAATAGATCGCCACCACACCAATTATCTTCTAATCGATCATTAGGAAAAGGTTTCATGGGGACTAAATGTTTAGGTTTTTGAGACTCAAAACCAAAGCGATTATCAAAGAAAGAATCGCCTAAAGAAACGGTAATTGTTAATTCATCAGGTTGTAATTGGGTGCCTAAAATACCTGATTCAGCGGGGGGAAGATGCGGATTTTCTATTTGCGGCAATTCCCTCGGTTGGGTGAGAAACGAGATCCGCTGCGTTAATGTAGTTAGCAGTTGTTTAACTTCTGTTGCACTAGAAACAGTCAAATTTAACGCAATAAAAGAGGCATGTTTTTGTTCTGGGGTAATAACACCAGCTTGATGCTTGCCTAAATAAGGAATAGCACGTCGATAGCTTAGATTAGATACACAATCACTATTTTGTTGTGCTTTTACACCAACACTGGCAAGCAATAAACTGCCGCCTAACCATTTTAAGGTATTACGTTTATTTAGATTAATTGGCGATTGCGGTTTTAATAGTCGTTTATTTTTCATCACTTTCTTCTTTATAGTGATAGTAAACATCAATATTGAGCGAGGCGCGTAAAGTCGCAACTTGCTCTGCTAATTGTGTTATTTGAGAAAAAAGCCAACTTTTTTCAGTTTCAGGTAGTTTATTTAACGGTTGAAAGACGCCTTCATCGAGTTGGTATTTTAATAAGACAGAACCAATTTTGTCATATTGCTGTATTAATGAATGATATTCATCAGCAGGAATATGTTCAGACAAGATCGTTATAATTAAGCGTGATCCTTGTAAATTAGCATAGCTATCGGTGAGATCAGTCTGTGAGTATTGATTTTCAATACCAGCAAGTTTATCCGTTAAGATCAGTTCTAATCCATCACCTGCTGCTTGAACTAATTTAGGAATAGGAATGTCTTCTATTGCTAAACGTTTTTTAAGATCACTAATATTTTTAAGTAATGTTTTTGCTGAACTCGCTGACTTTTGTAGATCTTTTAATACAAAGAGTTGATATTCGACTAAATGAAAACCAGAAAAACGCGCATCATTTTCTTTTTTAAGAAAAAAACTTGCGCGGTTATTGAGTTGGCGTTCGCTACTACCAAACAGAGCGATAATTGGTCGGATTATTTCATAATGATAGTGTGCTTGTTGATAGTTATTTTGAGCATCAATTAGCTGCTTATTTTCACTATTAATAATAAGTTTATTAAGCGCTGTTTCTGTTTTCGCTAATTGATTAACCGCTGCTTGGCGATAATTTAGAATATTGGTACTAAATTTTTCCGGTGTTGGAATATCCCCTTTCGAGGCAATAATATTATCGCCTTCTTGCACACTACCTTGAATAATTTTCTTTGCTGAAACAGGGAGTGAAAAAAAGAATATCAATAAAAAAAGAGTATACTTTTTATAATGATGACTATTTTTCATTGCGATGGCCTCGCTTAAATAGCAGTGCAACAATAACCCAATAAATGACAAAGGTTATTACACTTAAGCCAATTGGCTGAGAGCGGTAAGCAAAGAAAGAAACTAAGAAATTACCAAAGACACTAGAATCATCAAGAATATGGCTAATATCCCACAATGGGTAAATAAAGAAATCAGGTAATTCAATATCTAATTCAACCAGTAAATTAACGGCCTCTTCTACTGCTTTTAAAAGCAATGAAGCAGCAAGGAATAATAATAAAAAGCCGGTGATCGTGAAAAAATAACGCCATGAAACGACTTTTGACGTCAGTAAAAATAGCCAAAGGGTTAATGCTGCAATAAGTAATCCAATAACAACTTCAGTAAAGAAAGGAAGGGCGGTTTGTGCATTAAGTGCCATAATATGGCTAGAGAGAAATACTACAACTTCACTGCCTTCACGGGCTATCGCAATAGCAATAATTAACAAAATACCCCATGCACTTTGTTGTTGTGTTTTCTGTGCCAATTCGCTTTCAATATTGCTTTTTAATGATTTACCTTGGCCGCTCATCCAATAAACCATTTGCACAATTAATATACAGGCAAGAAGTTCCATTACAATCATAAATAGCGACTGCCAAATATCTTCTAAAGAACTAAATACGCCATAGATACTTAAGGCGAGCAGGCAAGCCAACACAACACCAAAACCGACGCCTCCCCAAAGATATTTCATGCCTTGTTTTGGCGCAGAAGAACGCTTTATCCAAGAATAAATAATGCCAATCACTAATAGTGCCTCAAAGCTTTCGCGCCAAACGACAAATAGCACTTGTCCCATTTTTATTCTTCCTTCTCTTTAGCAATGATTTCACCTTGAGGGTGAGAGAGATGAAAATCATCAAAAAAGGTATAACGCCCCGGTTTTAGTGGTGCAATAATCACAACAGAACTTGCTCCTGGTGCTAAAACTTTCTCTTTGCGTAATTGCGTGCTTTCAAATTCAACTGGGCTAGTCCCGGTATTGCGAATTTTTATTCTAATGGGCGTTTTTGCTGGAACTTCTAATAATTGAGGAATGAGTTCGCCATCTCTCATTTCTAATTCAACGGTATATTTTTCTGCGGCAAACAGAGTGCTGCTGACCATTAGTAATAGCAATAATATGTACTTAGAGAGGTGTTTAATCATAAGTGTTTCACTGGAAAGAGAGATAAATAGGATAAGCTCAGGAAGTGAGCTTATCCGTCATTATTTAATTAGTAGCTACCTTTACGACCTGTTCCGCTATAAGTGAAATCCCACGAAACTTCAAAGGGTTCAAACCAAGGAGCAACCCCAGTTTCTTTATCGATATGGCGACCAAAAGCAATATCTTTATTGTATGATGGCGGATAAATTTTATAGGTAACATTATATTTTCCGTTACCATCTAATTTAAGATTCTCGCCATAATGCGCGCCATCGTTGGCAACCATTGCCATAAATGTCCCTTGTTGTTTCTTCTCTGGCGAGTCTGTTTTGGTGACAGTGTATTCTACGGTGAGATAAGGGATCCAATCGCCTTCAGCAAATCCATTTGGATTATCTTCTGTGGCATGAATATCGGCTTCTAGATGAATATCTGCTTTATCTGCAGGCAGATGGTTCATTGCATGATGGCCTTCTTCTGTATCCATTGTAATGGGTTGCAGATAAACGCCTTGAATTTCCATACCATTTTTAAGGATTGGCTGACCAACGGGGTACTCTAAAGCAAGTGCAGATGTTGATAAAAAAGTTAATGCGGTAAGTGGAAGAGCATAGCGATATTTCATGATTAATCCTTATAACTCGAATGATAATTGTTATTATTCTCGATAAGGTTAACACATTTTCTATTACTAAGAAGAGGTAATATTTAAGAAAAATATCGCTTAAGAATAAGGGGTTATGATAACTTTTAATCATAAGCTACTATTTTTTAATGAAAATTTTTTTGTTTATATAAAATAAAAAAATCAAAAGATGCGAGAGAATACGCATATTACAACTAAGAGCATAATAGTGAGATGATAAGCTAATATGGAGGGAAAAAATAAATAAGGAAATCCAACTTGTTGATTATAAAGAAGCGGATCTCCATATTAAGATGTATTAAATCTGGCTTTGAGCATTCCAAAATTGCTTCGATTGTGTCAGTGCAGAAACAGAAATTTGTTCATCATTAGGTGGAAGAAAGAATGCGGGTGTTACTTTTAGCTCCTGAGCAATATGAAACAGCATATCAACGTCAATTTTACAAAGCCCATTCTCATAACGTGAAAATTGTTGTTGGCTGATACCGACACGTTCAGCGACAGCTTTTGCTGATAAGCGTAATTGTTGGCGTTGTTTACGAATTTTCTGCCCGATAATTTGAGAAATGGGATAAACCTTTGACATTAGTGACCTCATCCTTTCTATCAACCTCCAAGAATATTCAGCTAGCTGAATACCCATGCTTCAGAGATGGAATTTTAGTGTAGACAAGCGTTCCTGCTTGAATGAGTAAAATCCATACCTTTGTATTATCGGTTAATTAACTGAATTATTTATAGTCACTTGATTGTGGTTTAATACTATTTTTCTTATCTACTATTTTTTAAATGAGATATTTGTCAGCATGATAATCGATAAATTTTTGATTAACAGTGCGATATATTGACAAATATCCTATTTTTTGATTATTCGGGCTCGCATTTATGATTAATAAAGAGTAAATAGTTACTGTATAACAACAATAAGAAAACCCTCTTTGACTGATTGCGCTTAAAAATACCTTTTATATTCTTTTTATAAATGGCTATTTTTGAGCTTTTTTTTCATTTTTTTTCAAAATCCTCCTTATTTTGTCTTTAATGGAATAGAAAATTTTTACTTTATTGAAATTGATAAAATAGCATTCACTTCTTATTGCTTATGGCGTTAATATTATTATCGACAATACTTATCTTAGCTATAAGCATTGCAGGGTAATAATTTATTTATCGTCAAGGTCGAGATTATGAATGTAAAAGAGATTATTCGTCATGAGCCATTTGGAACATTACTAGGTTATGCTCCTGGTGGTGTTGCGATTTATTCCTCAGATTACAGCAGTATTGATAAAGAAGACTACGCAGCCAATGATTCATTTCGTAGTTATATTGGTAATGAATATATGGGGCACAAATGGCAATGTGTTGAATTTGCTAGGCGTTTTCTCTATTTACATTATGGTATGGTTTTTACTGATGTGGGCATGGCTTATGAGATTTTCTCATTACGTTTTTTACGTAAAACTATCGATGACGATATTTTACCATTACAAGCTTTTGCAAATGGAAGTAAGCAAGCGCCTACAGTGGGTGCATTGTTAATTTGGCAAGAGGGCGGTGAGTTTAAGACTACTGGACATGTGGCTGTTATTACTGAAGTTTTAGTAGATAAAGTTCGTGTTGCAGAGCAAAATGTTATTCATACACGTTTACCAACAGGGCAACAGTGGACTCGAGAGTTGCCACTTCAAATCAATGATAATGGGTATTTTATCCAAGATACTTTTGATGACACGACACTTTTAGGTTGGATGATCCAAACAGAACCTAATGCTTATAGTTTGCCTCAACCCAAAGTCTCCCCTGAATACTTGGCTATTCATGCCGCACAGATTGAAGATAAAGGCCAATTTGCGGGTAAATGGTTAGATGAAAGTAATAAATTAGAAAAGGCGTATGTATTAGCGCAGCATGGTCATATCATCAACCAAAATAGTTATGAATATTTCACGATTTCAGAAAGTGCAGAACAAGAGCTAATCCGTGCAAGTAATGAATTGCATTTGATGTATTTGCATGCGACTGAAAAAGTACTAAAAGATGATAATTTACTGCGACTTTTTGATATCCCTGAGGTGCTTTGGCCTCGAATTCGTTTGTCATGGCAACATCGACGACATCAAATGATCACGGGAAGATTAGATTTTTGTATGGATGAGCGTGGTCTGAAAGTTTATGAATATAATGCAGACTCTGCATCTTGCCACACCGAGGCAGGATTAGTTATTGAAAAATGGGCAAAACAAGGTGGGATTACTCATGGTTTTAACCCCGGCGAACGTTTATTAGATGCGCTGGCCGATGCTTGGAAACATAGCGACGTTAAACCTTTTGTACACATTCTTCAAGATGATGATTGCGAAGAAGATTATCATGCACTCTTTATGCAGCAAGCCCTTACAACAGCGGGCTATGAAAGCAAAATTTTACGGGGATTAGGTGAGCTTCATTGGAATAACCAAGGGCAACTTATTGATGCTGATAATCGTAATGTAGCTTGTGTGTGGAAAACATGGGCATGGGAAACGGCATTAGATCAACTAAGAGAAGAGAGTGAGCAGCAAGCACTTATTCCAATTCGTACTGGCCATTTTGAAAATGAAGTCCGTTTAGTTGATGTATTATTGCGTCCTGAAGTAACTGTATTTGAACCGCTTTGGACATTAATTCCAAGTAATAAGGCAATTTTGCCGATTTTATGGCAACTATTTCCTAATCATCCTTATTTGCTGGATACTGATTTTGAAATTACACCACATTTAACGCAGCATGGTTATGCTATTAAACCCATTGCAGGGCGTTGTGGTAGTAATATTGGATTAGTGGATCACAAAGAAAAAATATTAGATGAAACTCATGGTCAATTTTCTCATCAAGAAAATATTTATCAAGAGTTGTGGTGTTTACCTAAAGTCGCTAATCGCTATATACAAGTTTGTACATTTACTGTCGGTGGGCATTATGGCGGTTGTTGTTTACGCTCAGACCCAACATTAGTGATTAAAAAAGAAAGTGATATTGAGCCGTTAATTGTAGTGGAAGATAAATATTTTCTGGCAAAATAATACAATCGTTTTTTAGAATTAATGAAAAATAAACCCGTCGCAATTTGCGGGTTTATTTTTAATATAAATATAATTTTGAGGGAAAAGAAAATCATAAAAAAATTTCAAACTCTTAGTGATTTGTTAGCATCATGCTCAACACTAGAATCAAATGAATGGATTTATACTGAAATAGTAACTTGGAATAGTCATCCTGATCAGGCAATTTTTTATTATATTCCTTGGGATTACATCCAAGAATTACCTGATGATGAGATTTATCTTGATGATGAGGATATGGAAATGCCAAAAATTGTCGAGGGTAAGAACTTACGAGGCTGGATGCTTATTTGTGATTTGTCTTTTTTATATCAAACGCAACAAGAGCGACGAAAAGATTTATCATGGACGATTGATGAAATTAACTATTATCGGGAATACGACGCCTATCGTTGTTTGTTTAATTCAGATTAAATCTAAAGCTATAAATAATTTATAGCTCTTTATTCAGCATAGTTTATTTTTAGTTATATCTTTTTTATCTATTTTTCTTAATAAACTACATTCCTTCTTTAATTTGTTTTTTTAGCCACTGAATAAATAATTGTACTTTTACATTATTTTTTTCATTACGAGTGACAAGGTAATAGCGTTGTTCACAAAATAGTTCGCTATTAGTAAAAGGCGCGATAAGCTCTTTATTTGCTAATCTATTTTTTATTAAGCGTTTTCTTCCCATCGCGATACCCGAGTGATTAACTGCCGCTATTACCGCTAAATCTGAGCGATCAAAACAGATATTACTGCGGTTAGGAAATAAAGCGATACCCATATGTTCGCTCCATGCCCGCCACTCATCAAAGTCCGAGTTATTACTCCAGGCTTGCCTATCATGTAATAGAGTACAATGAGTAAGGTGGTGCAAATTACCCACTAATTCAAAACGCTTGGCATATTCAGGGCTACAAACAGGAATAATAGATTCCGAAATCAAATCCTCACAATAAAGATTTTGCAGATGTTTATCATCAAAATAAATCGCAAGATCAACACCATAACCTCGGAAATTAATATCATCATTGCCAGTAAGTAAATTTAATTCAATAGAAGGATAGCGTTGAGTGAAATCAGCAATACGAGGTACTAACCAACATTGTGCAATAGAAGGGCGCGAATATACGGTTAATATGCCAGAGACTTCTTGATTATGAATATCTAATATTTCTTGATTAATATCTTCAAGCGTTTTTTTTAATGCCCAATAAATACGTTCACCTTCTTCTGTAAGTTCAATACGACGGTGATAGCGAGCAAAGAGTTTAATACCTAGCTCTTCTTCAAGTGTATTAATGCGATGGCTAATGGCACTGGGCGTTAATGAAAGTTCTTCTGCCGCTAAAGCAAAGGATAAATGCCGGCCTGTTGCTTCAAAAGTGTGAAGTCGTGCTAATTGATAACTCGATAATCGTTTATTCCGTAAAATAACGCCAGATGACTCAAACATTCCGTTTTTTCCTCTATTATTTAAATAGTAACGTAAGTTAATAATCAAGCTAATATTAAGATGAAATACTGTGATCCGGATCATTATATTGTGGTGTTATGCCGGTTTGATCACGTATTTGAATTAATTGAATTCATCTTAGTGCAAGTTTTCATCATTTGTAAGTGTGGAATGATTAATATTCAATAAGATTAACAATAAATAAAATATTTGGGATGGATGTATGGCTTCGACTCTATGGGTACTAAGTACTCTTATTATTAGTATTTTGCTCATTGTCTTTACTATAGTAAAACTTAAGTTTCACCCCTTTCTTGCTTTACTTTTAGCCAGCTTCTTTGTGGGCACTGCAATGCAGATGAACCCACTAGAAATGGTGAACGCCATTGAAGGCGGTATTGGTGGCACTCTCGGATTTTTAGCAGCAATTATTGGTTTAGGGACTATTCTCGGTAAGATGATGGAGATTTCTGGTGCGGCTGAACGCATTGGGATTACATTACAAAAATGCCGTTGGTTATCTCCAGATGTTATTATGGTTCTTGTTGGTTTAATTTGTGGTATTACACTTTTTGTCGAAGTCGGTGTGGTCTTACTTATTCCTTTAGCATTCTCGATTGCTAAAAAAACTAATACATCATTATTAAAACTGGCTATTCCTTTATGTACTGCGTTAATGGCGGTGCACTGTATTGTTCCTCCTCACCCTGCAGCCTTGTTTGTTACTAATGAATTAGGCGCAGATATGGGTACTGTTATTGTTGCCGGTCTTGCTGTTGGTTTAGCAGCATCATTAGTAGGTGGTCCTGTATTTTTAAAAGTATTAGGCGACCGCTTACCGTTTAAAACAGTGCCTGAAGAATTTTCAGATATGGAAGTGCGTGAAGAAAAAGATTTGCCTTCATTAGGGGCGACACTCTTCACTGTATTATTACCTATCGCTCTTATGTTGATAAAAACAGCAGCAGAGCTAAATATGGAAAAAGGTACTTCTCTTTATACTGCGTTGCAATTTATTGGTAACCCAATTACAGCAATGTTTATTGCAGCGTTTGTGGCTTATTACATTTTAGGTATTCGCCGCAATATGGGTATGAGCACTTTATTAACTAAAACAGAAGACAGCTTTAGTTCTATCGCTAATATTTTACTGATTATTGGTGCGGGTGGTGCATTTAATGGAATTTTAAAAGGCAGTGGTTTAAGTGATGCTTTAGCTTTAATTCTTTCTAATTTGGATATGCATCCTATTTTATTGGCTTGGTTAGTCGCCATTATTCTTCATGCTGCGGTAGGTTCTGCCACTGTGGCCATGATGGGGGCTACGGCGATTGTTGCACCATTAATGCCAATGTATCCAGATATTAGTCCTGAAATTATTACGCTGGCAATTGGTTCAGGTGCTATTGGTTGTACTATCGTGACAGACTCATTGTTCTGGTTAGTTAAACAGTATTGTAATGCCACTTTAAGTGAAACCTTCCGTTTTTATAGTATCGCGACTTTTATTGCCTCATTTGTGGCTTTAGGTAGCACATTTATGCTTTCTTTTGTCATGTAGAAGAGAACGACTATGACTAATATTGATATAAATAAATTAGCAAATAACTTTCCACTGGTTCGTGATTTGGTGGACTTAAAAAAGGTGGTGTGGTTTAACTCCGCCGTTACAACAACAACCCAGGGACTTTCTCACGTAGGATTAACGCAAGATGACGTTATAGATGCTCAGGCTCGATTACAACGTTTTGCACCTTATTTAGTCAAAGCCTTTCCAGAAACAGCAGTAACTCAAGGTATTATTGAATCAGAAGTTATCGATATTCCTAAAATGAAATTAGCGCTTGAACAGCGTTATCACACCCCGATAGCAGGGCAATTGCGCTTGAAAAAAGACAGTCATCTGCCTATTTCGGGTTCAATTAAAGCGCGAGGTGGTATTTATGAAGTGCTCGCTCATGCTGAAAAATTAGCTATTGAAGCGGGACTTCTGACCACTGAAGATAATTATGAAAAATTATATTCTGATAAATTTCGCGACTTTTTTGCTCAATACAGTATTGCCGTAGGTTCAACAGGCAACTTAGGTATGTCTATTGGCATCATGAGTGCAAAACTAGGTTTTAGTGTCAGTGTGCATATGTCGGCTGATGCTCGCCAATGGAAGAAAGATAAACTACGTGCTCATGGTGTGAATGTTGTTGAATATGAGCAAGATTACAGTATTGCCGTGGAAGAA
Source organism: Proteus hauseri (assembly GCF_004116975.1). Classification (NCBI taxonomy): domain Bacteria; kingdom Pseudomonadati; phylum Pseudomonadota; class Gammaproteobacteria; order Enterobacterales; family Morganellaceae; genus Proteus; species Proteus hauseri. The sequence continues at coordinate 2,407,067 of NZ_CP026364.1, forward strand.
GGCCGTAAAGAAGCGGAAAAAGATCCTAATTGCTTTTTCATTGATGATGAAAACTCAACAACCTTATTCCTTGGCTATGCGGTTGCAGGGCTACGTTTAAAAGCACAATTTGATGCCCAAGGTGTTCGTGTTGATAGTGAGCATCCACTCTTTGTTTATTTGCCTTGTGGTGTCGGTGGTGGCCCCGGTGGTGTTGCATTTGGGTTGAAACTCGCCTTTGGTGATGCAGTTCACTGTTTATTTGCAGAACCCACGCATTCACCTTGTATGTTATTAGGGGTGTATACCGGATTACATGATGGTATTTCGGTTCAAGAGATTGGTATCGATAATATCACTGCGGCTGATGGTTTAGCTGTAGGTCGTGCTTCTGGTTTTGTTGGTCGAGCAATGGAACGCTTAATTGATGGGTATTACACCATTGATGATCAAGAATTATATAACTTATTAAGCCTCTTAAATAAAGAAGAGGGTATTAAGTTAGAACCTTCGGCATTAGCAGGAATGACGGGCGTGGTTCATGTCACTCAAGCTAAAGAATATCTGCAACGTTTCTCTCTAGATAGTCAAAAATTGAAAAATGCGACGCATTTAGTCTGGGCAACGGGCGGTGGTATGGTGCCAGCAGATGAAATGCAAAAATATCTCGCTCAAGGAAAATAGAGCATGAGATGGCGTTATATTGCTCTTTTGTATAGCGCTAAAAATAAAGAAAGAAGATAAAGCTACAAGATAAAGTAGTAATAAAAAAGTAGTGCTAAGTATCTAAATAAATCAGTTTTATAAAATAATAATAGAGTAATGCAGTAATAAAACACTGTGTGTCACATCAGTATTAACACCAGAATGTCCCACACCAGGGAAACAATGTTGTGTATTATAACTAAAACAGAGGCACCCACTGGGTGCCTCAACTATTTGGTGATCAGCAGATTGTTGTTATTCCAAAATAAACATCCCATAAGGATGAATTTGTAAGTAATAAGTGTCACCAACATCTGGTTGTAGCTGGGTTGCATTGACTTGGAGTAAAAGTGTTTGTCCTTGCCATTGCACTGTAACTTCGTATTGTGGCCCCATATAAGCAACATGCACAATTTTGCATTGCTGACAAAGTTCACCTTGTGTCGATAGTGTAATGGCTTCAGGCCTAACGCCTACTCTTACTTGAGTTTTACTTGTCGTAAAGGTCTCTGGGCGAGGTAAGCGATATTGAAAAATTTCAACATAATCCGCCCCCAATGTTGCTGGGAATAAGTTGGCATCTCCCATAAAACTGGCCATAAATTCAGATGCGGGTTGGCGATAAAGGTTTTGTGGTGATCCTAATTGCATGATCTTACCTTTATTCATTACCAACACCCTATCAGATACCGCAAAGGCTTCACTTTGGTCATGGGTAACATAAAGAGAAGTGATATTAAACTGCTGTTGTAACTCACGAATTTTCTCTCTCATACTACGACGCAAGTTCGCATCAAGGTTACTGAGTGGCTCATCAAATAACAGTACTTTAGGTTTTAAAATTAATGCTCGCGCTAATGCCACTCGTTGTTGCTGACCTCCTGAAATTTGGTCAACAAAACGGTCTTCAAAACCGGCTAAATCCACCAGCTCTAAGGCTTCAGAAACACGCTGTTTAATTTCTGCTTTAGGACGTCCCAGCATTTTTAAACCATAACCAATGTTTTCTCCTAAAGACATATGCGGAAATAGCGCATAGGACTGAAATACCATACAAATATCGCGTTGCTGGATTGATCTATCAGTAACATCTTCACCATCGATAAAAATCTTACCTTCAGTCGGTTTTTCTAAACCAGCAACAAGGCGTAATACGGTGGTTTTACCGCAACCAGATGGCCCTAATAGCGAGACCATTTGACCTTGTGGAATGGAAAGGCTCAAATCTTCAATCACCGTATTAGTGCCAAAACGCTTAACGATATGTTTCAGTTCAACGAAATGTTGTTGTGTCATGATTTATACTCCGTATTACTGTGCATTTTTGGCTTTAGAGCGTGAAACACGGGCTTCGCCAATCAAATAGTCAAATAAGAAGATAATTGCCAGCATTACTACAATTAAGATAGAACCGTAGGCAATTGCGACACCGTATTCACCATCTTCAACACGGTTTAAAATATAGGCTGTCGCCACTCGGGTATCCGGTGTTACAAGGAAGACGATGGCACTGACTGTTGTAATGGCACGAACAAAGCTATAAATCAGTGCTGATAAAATTGCTGGACGCAATAACGGTAATAGCACATAGAAGATGGTTCGCATTGAGTTGGCTCTTAAACTTAAAGAGGCTTCATCAAGGGATTTATCAATTTGCCCAAGACCCGCAATACCCGCGCGAATACCAACGGGGACGTTACGCATCGTCATTGAAATAATCACAATAGCTGCTGTACCCGTTAAATAGAATGGTGAGTCATTAAAGGCAAGAATATAAGAAACCCCCGCTACGGTTCCTGGCACGGCAAAACAGAGCATGGTGGTAAATTCGATACTTTTTTTACCTTTAAAATCTTGGCGAACAACAATATAAGCAATTAGCAGTCCAAGAATTGCCGTAATTGGCGCAGCAATACCCGCATATAGTAAGGTATCAAGTAACGAAGGCCATGCACCATCACTCATTCCTTGACCAAATAATTTAATAAAATTATCTAGCGTTAAGGTGTAATCCACTCCCCAGTTAACCGTAAAGCTACCGTAGAAAATACTGCCATAAAGCAAGATGTTAAAGACAACCCAGATACCCAGTACAGAAGTGACAAAAGCAATAAGTGAAGAAGGTAATGGTTGAACATCACCACGATAGGATTTACCTGAAACGGTGACATAAGAGCGTTTACCAATCCACATATACTGTATGCAGAACACCAATAATGAGAACACTAATAGTGATGCGCCTAATGTACTGGCCGATTGATAATCAAGTTGAGAGCCGGTGATGTAAAAATAAATTTGTGTGGCGATAACGTCAAAGTTGCCACCTAACACTAATGGGTTACTAAAGTCAGCAAGAGATTGCACTACAACAATTAAAAATGCGTTAGCAAGAGCCGGTTTTAGTAATGGCATAAAAACGTTAAAGAAGGTCTGATAACGATTTGCTCTTAGAGTGTAAGAAGCCTCTTCTAATGATGGATGAATGGTTTTAATTGCACCATCTAAAATCATAAAAGACATTGGCGTAAACGCTAAGACTTGAGCTAGCCAAATCCCCGTAAAACCATATAACCAGTTGGTATTTTCAAGCCCAGCATAAGTCGCGAGAAATTCGGTGATATAGCCAGAACGCCCCATCATCAGTGTAACACCTAAACCAACAACAAAAGGCGGTGTAACGATAGGTAAAATAGAGAAAATACGGCCAATAATCGCTGAGCGTACCGCAATACGCGAGGTATAAATGGCAAGAATAAGCCCAAAGAAAGTACAGCCAACACCCACAGCCATTGAGAGAAAAATAGAGTTAATCATTACCTGCACAATATGTGCTTGGCTTAAGATAGCGATAAACTCAAAAGGTGCAAAATTTCCCGCACTATCTTTAAACATTGGAATAAAGATTGCGATACTTGGGAAGATAATAAATGCGCCAATCAGTGCAACAACGGTGATGAGTGAGCCGATAACAAAGCTATCACCCCCTAACCACTCTAAACGTGTTAAAGCGTGTTTTGCTATCATGCCTAATGAGATAAATAGCACAATGGCTGAATAACCTAGCCCTCGGCCTTCTAGCGTGGCAGTGACTATTGTGATAAATGCGCAAAATAGTGCAAAACCAGCATCAAAATAGTGACGAGAACGGTTTTCTCGTTTTGCAGCCGTAAATGGACGAAAGAGCAGCAAGCTTGGTAATAAAAACCAAAGTAAACTGATATTTAGGTTGCTCCAGCCATAAGCGGTGAGCAGTTCGTCTGGTGTAGAATCAAAAAGACCATAATCTAGGCTCCACGATGGCAGCAGTGCAAATGCAGCCCATGCAATCAGGATCCATAAAAATATGGGATCCCGCCTCTTTTTTTCAGGTATAGCGAGTGTGTGAGACATAAATCCCCCGATAGCAAATCTATTTATTATTATGAAAAAAGAGAGCGAGAAGATCTCTCGCCCTCATAATGGCTATTTACCCATTTTTACTTCGGTAACCCACTTATTAATTAGCTCCTTACGTACATCACTATCGCCATATTTATCCATGTCGTAGTTAATCAGTTTTAGGTCAGCTAATTTCAGTGCCATTGGTGAGGATTCAGCCGAGGTATTAGTGAGAATTTGGTAAGATTTACCCTCTTTCCAACTAATTTCCTGAGCTTCTTTAGAGAGTGTCCAATCTACGAATAATTTGGCGTTATCCATATTACGGGCATTTTTGATAATACTCACACCACCGATTTCATAACCAGTACCTTCGCAAGGTGAAATCAGTTCAAGTGGTGCGCCATTTTCAACTTCTAGTGAGTAATCGTGTAAGAAACCAATACCAATTGCAGCTTCGCCACGCGCTGCATTTCGTGCTGGGGCAATACCCGATTTAGTATATTGGGAGATGTTAGTGTTTAATTTTTTTAGATAATCAAAGGCTTGTTCTCTTCCCCATAGTTGATCAAAAGTGGCAAGGGCAGTGTAAGCAGTACCTGAGCTTTGTGGATCGGCAATTTGAATTTCGCCTTTATATTCAGGTTTGATCAAATCTTTCCAACAGGTTGGAACAGCAATACCTTTTTCTTTTAAGCGATCTTTATTGACGCCAAAACCTAAAATACCAACATAAACTGCAGAAGAGTAGTTTCCTTTGCGTTTAGCCGGATCACGGAATTGCGGCATGATCTGATCAAGATTCGGGGAGATATAAGGCTCTAATAGATCCATTTCACCCGCTTGTGAGTGAGGATCCATCGTACCGCCATACCAAACGTCAGCTTGAGGATTACGTTTTTCAGCTTCAATTTTAGCCAGCGTACTACCAGAACCATTACGAACGAAGGTGGTTTTAACATCATACTTATCAGCAAAGGCTTTAGTTTCAGCCTCGCACATAGCATTAGTCGCACTACAATAGACCACTAAGCGACCCGCAGCATGAGATGACAAACTAACGGCAGAAAGGGCAAGTCCTGCCGCAACGAGCGTAGAGAGGGTTTTCAGTTTCATGTTCAGAACCTTTTAAATGTGTCGTCATCGGAAAATGAAAGTGGGCCTACCGAATGTTCTCGTTTACTGACATCAGCAATCAGTAAAGGCATAAGTAGTAGTCCCATTAAGGCCGCAGCACTGGTTAATAATGCAAACATCCCAGTCCAACCATAATGCGCCATGACCTGACTTAACGGCCAACCTGCCATTGCCGCCCCTAAATAGGCGTACAATCCCAAGTAGCCTGTTACCGTTCCTGCTGCGTTTTTATGACAATATTCTGTAGCAGCAAGCCCGATTAACATCTGAGGTCCAAACACAAAAAAACCGATACTGAAAAAACAGGCTGCGAGCAGGGCATAATGATGAATAGGTATTAACCAAAGTGCTGTTACAGCAGTAAAAAGTCCCAGTGAAAACAGCAATATCATCGGTGCTCGTTGGCCTCGGAATAATAAATCCGAACCCCAGCCGGAACATAACGCGCCTAATAAGCCCCCCACTTCAAATAAAGAGAGAATAGCATTCGCACTTAATAAGTTTGCGCCATGTGTTTCTGATAACCAGATATTTCCCCAATCATTTATCGCCATCCGTATCAGATAAACTAAAATATAAGAAAATCCTAGTAACCAAATCATTCGGTTAAATAAAATGCTCTCTTTCAAGATATTTAGCATAGGTTTAGCTGGCGAAGCTTGTTCTTGGCGTAGTTCTAATATATCGCGTCGCCATACACCTACAGTTGGAAGCCCTTCTTCAGCGGGGGTTCCTGTTAATCGTACACATAACCAAAAGCCCATTACAATGCCAATAATTCCGGGAATAAGCAGTGCAATTTGCCAGCTATAATGTGTTGCTAACCATGCTGCTAAAATGGGAAGGCTCATACCACCAAGGTTGATTGATATATTCCACAACCCCCACCAAAAACCACGTTCATTACGTGAATACCAGTGAGTTAATAACCTTGCACAAGGGGGCCATCCCCATCCTTGAAAGAAACCATTAAGTGCCCAGACCAAAAGTAGCGCAGGAAAAGACAAACAGTAGGCGAAAATAATATTCATCACTCCTGTCATCACTAATCCTGCGCCCATAAACCAGCGGTATCCCGTCTGATCATGGAAAATACCAGAGAAGAATTTTGATAAGCCATAAGTCAGATAAAATAAGCTAGCTATCCAGCCGATATCTCCTTTATCCAGATTTAATTCAATCTGCATAACAGGCATAACAAAATTGACGCTTTTACGTGTGAGATAGAAGGTGGCATAGCCAATGATCATCGACAGCATTAAATTTTTGCGCCAAAAATCATAGGTCTTATTAATTGATGCCGAGTTTTTACCTGCCATAACATCCTCTCTGATGCTATAAATGTAAAAAAAATGTCGAGTAAAAGAATGAGAGAAGGTTGTAGATGACTAAGAAAAAGTCTTAGTTTTCACTGTTTTCTTCTGAATTTGTGGGTAAGTTAACAATTATTTTCGTACCATTATGACTTGTCACACTCCAATCTCCCCCTAAAGCACGAATACGTTCTTCAATACCGCGCAAGCCAAATCCGCTATTTTGTTGTATTGGTAACATACCGATACCGTTATCACTAATCACCAACCGCAATTGGTTTTGCGTTTGGGTTAATGAAATTTGAATATGTGTCGCATCAGCATGTTTACTAATATTATTAAGCAGCTCTTGTACTAAACGGTAAAGTGTGAAAATAACGGTTTCATTTTCAGGCTCTTTATCGAGAGAGTAATTGAAATGACAAGTAATATTATTTTCAGCAAATGAGAATTCATTAATTAAATGATGTAGTGCTTTTTCGAGCGACATCTCTTCTAAAACAGGGGGGCGTAATTGGCGCAAAAGTTGGCGCGTTGATTGATGAATTTGCTGAGCTAATCGCTCAATTTGCTCGCCTGTTTGACGTGTTTTATCGTTGGTAGCGGTTTTTTTCATTAGCATCGATTGAATTTGAATAGCTGTAATATTCTGCCCAATTTCATCATGCAACTCTCTCGCTATCGCTTTTTTTACATCTTCTTCGGTATGAACTAATTTTTCCATTAATACGCGCCTTGCTTGTAGCTCTTGTTCTAGTCGATGGCGATAATGGCGTAAATTATGGGCTAACTGTTGTTGCCGACTAATGGCGATACCTAAACCGATGCCAATAATGGCTTGCGTAGTTAAAAACATTTCTAACTCACGCAAATCATCAAATGCACCATTAAATTGGCGAGCAAAAGTAATAATTAAACTTCCTAAAAGGGCGGATAATACGCCGCCTTGCCAGCCATAGCGGTAAGCCATAAAGACATTAGGAATAAAGACCAAAATAACTAATAAGCGCTCTATTTCAGGTGTTAAAAAAAACTGGGCGCTTAATCCAATAATGCAAAATAGAAATCCCCACATTAATAATGAAGTTCTTAATGGCGGATCAGGTGTGCCGTCTGGAATTAAAATTCGGCTTTGTAATTCCCGTAGATATTCATAAAGTAAAAATACAAAGGGTGCGAGTAATATTCCACCGGTAACAGAAGTGAGGAAAATACCGCTGGTGGTATTCAAATAAAAACCAAGCATAAAGGCTTGTAATAAACTATTAAAACCCACAGCGCCAATTAATAGTGTTAAACGTTGCCAATAAAGAGGATATCGCCACCAAATGCGCTGAACTTCTAACGCGATGATTAGGCTTAATACGGGAGAGAGATAAATAATAGAGTGGGTAATTAATTGCTCTTGTGCTAACCAATAATAAAGCCCCCATTCGGCAAATAACATGGGTAACCAAAATCGTCGCCAGAGTAAAATAACCAATGCAAGGCGCAAACCTTGAGGTAAAAATAGCGCAGCCTGCTGGCCATTTTTACTCAAATAAAAGCCAATAATCCACAGCGAAAGCCAGAGTAAAGAGTAGGTGAGTAATAAAAAGATGGATTGCAAAAGAAAACGCATTCCTCTTTTCATATTAAAGTGTTCCAGCAATTAATTGATGTTTTAATGCGAAGTGGACTAAATCAATTGTTGTTTCACAGGCTAGTTTACCTAACACATTAGCGCGGTGGACATGCACTGTTTTATGGCTCAGGTTGAGTTGTAACGCAATAGTTTTGACATTGACACCTTGTACCAAAAGATTAAACACTTCTCTTTCTCGTGGCGTTAAAGCTTGTAAGGCATCTTCTTTTTCTGGTGTATGACGCAGTGCTTTCATCGCATCAGTGCAGAGATAGCATCCTCCTTGATGGACTGCTCGTACAGCTTGCACCAACTCCTCAGGTCCACAGCGTTTGGTTAAATAGCCGCGAGCACCAGAATCTAGCGCACTTTGAACAAAGGCGGGGGTATCGTAAATACTTAAAATAATAGTGCGAAAATCAGGGCGTTTTTGTTTTAAACGACTCTGTAGTTGAAGCCCACTTTCTCCTGGCATAGAGAGATCCATAACAGCAACATCGATGTCGTTATGCAATAAATCGGGCCACGCTTCTTGTCCATTAGCATATTCACCAACGATATGAATATCGGATTCTAACATTAGCAGCTGTGCAAACCCTGATCGCACAACAATGTGATCATCAACTAAAGCAACTTTTATCATAATTTTTATTAGTAAAGAATCGTCAGATAATACTTATCCGATTTATAACAAGCTATAAGGAGATATGCGAGTAAAAAGGGAGAAGAAACACGGTTTTGAACGTTATATCTCATTTTGAATTAGGTGAATCGAGACAAGAAAATAATAACCTAGAGTTATTTGTTACTAAAGGATATGACCCACAAGTAGGGAACATCTACTTGTGGGTCATTGAGGAAGATAATAATAAAAAGACGAATTAAGCAACCTGAACGGGCACTGCTTTTGCTATACGCTTCATTTCATTATTGTCTTCAAAATAAGCAATATTAGGTTTATGGCTACGTGCATCACTATCAGGAATTTGCACATAAGAGCAAATAATTAAACGATCACCTACGGCTGCACGACGAGCAGCAGCGCCATTAACAGAAATAATGCGTGATCCTCTTTCAGCGCAAATAGCATAGGTTGAGAAACGCTCACCATTATCGACGTTATAAATATCGATAGCTTCGTTTTCCAATATGCCAGCTGCATCCATAAAATCTTGATCAATAGCGCAAGAGCCTTCGTAATGAAGATCAGCTTGTGTGACTTTAACTCGGTGTAACTTGCCTTGTAACATTGTGCGTAGCATTGTTGTGTTTCCTAATTTTCTAATGACCAATACACCTGATTAATTACACAAGATTGACTTGTAGATTATCAATTAAACGGGTATTGCCTAACCATGCCGCCATTAAAATCACAGCGCGTTGGCTCTCGTCATTTAATGGTGTAAGGGTATCAGCATCGCAAATAAAACACTCATCAGCACGAAAACCTTGCTGTTCAAGAGTGTGTTTTGCTGTTTGTAATAGCTGATTAACGTCGTGATTACCCGATTTTAATTGCTCAGCGATTTCTTGTATTGCTTGATAAAGTACAGGCGCTTGTTGTTTTTCGTTATCTGTTAACAAACGATTACGAGAGCTCAATGCAAGGCCATTTTTATCACGCACAATAGCAACAGGAATGATGCTGATATCGATACATAAATCATGCACCATTTTTTTGATGACTTGCAATTGCTGATAATCTTTTTCACCAAACATTGCAACATCAGGCTGAACTAAATTAAATAGTTTGCTAACCACCGTGGTTACACCACGGAAATGCCCCGGACGACTGGCTCCTTCTAAAATAGTAGAAAGTACAGGCACATCAACAGTGGTCTGATTTTCCATCCCATTTGGGTACATCTCTTTGGCAGAAGGTGCAAAAATGATATCGACATTTTTATCACGTAATAATTCGCAATCTTCTTGTAGTGTGCGTGGATAGTTAGCTAAATCGGCTTCTCTATCAAATTGGAGTGGATTAACAAAAATAGAGGCGATAACGACATCCGCATGAATGCGCGCTTCTTCAATCAGTTTTAGGTGACCTTGGTGAAGGTTACCCATTGTTGGAACCAATGCAATGCGTTTACCTTCTTGCTTCAATCGCTTGATTTCTCTGCGTAAGATAAGCGTAGTTTCAATAATTAGCACGGCGCGACTCCTTTAAATAATATAAGTTAATTCAGAGAGTAATTAGTTAAATGTATGCTGTTCTTGTGGGAATAAACCCTGTTCAACTTGTTGAACATAAAGGCTGACTGCACCTTGCAAAGAACCCGCTTCTTGTAAAAAATCTTTAGAAAATTTTGGTGGTTGAGGTGTTAATCCTAATAAATCGTGCATAACGAGAATTTGGCCATCAGTTACATTACCAGCCCCAATACCAATTACAGGCATTGTTAGCACATCAGTGACTGCTTTCGCTAGTGAAACGGGAACACACTCTAAAACAGCCAGTTGAGCACCTGCACTTTCAAGTGACATTGCATCTTGTTTTAATTGTTCTGCTGCTGCAAGTTCTCTACCTTGTATTTTATAACCACCAAAAACATTAACGGATTGCGGTGTTAATCCTAAATGAATACAGACCGGAACAGCACGCTCGGTGAGCATTTTTACTGTTGAAATTAACCAGCTTCCACCTTCAATTTTGACCATATTGGCACCTGCTTGCATCAAGATAGCGGCATTAAGGCAAGCTTGTTTTGGCGTTGCGTAAGACATAAAAGGCATATCTGCAATAAGGAAGGCATTTGGAGCGCCCGCTCTTACGCAACGTGTGTGATAAGCAATTTGCTCTATGGTCACAGGCAGCGTGCTGTTATGACCTTGTAGTGTCATACCTAATGAATCACCAATTAGCATTGCTTGAATGCCTTCTTGTGCAAACAGACGGGCAAAACTCGCATCATAAGCTGTGATAGTGGCAAATTTTTTCTTTTCTTGCTTATAGCGATTGAGCGTTGAAAGCGTAGTTGGTTTCATTATAACAAACTCCGAGATGTGTGTTTTTTGCGTGTGGATGAAATTATTTATTTCATTTAATTATTTGTTTATTAAAGAAAATATGACATAAATAATATATGACAATCTCAGATTGTAGCATTTAAGACGTAAAAACGAAGAAAAAGTAATTAGATGGATAATAAAAAATTAAAAATAATAAAATATTTTTATGTTTATCAATTAATTAAACATGAACGTATTAAATTAATTATAAAAAGAAGAGAAGGGAAAAATACAAATAACGGGAGTAATAAAGAGAGAGGAAATAATGAAAATAAAGAGTTAGTGGTGAAGTGGGTTGATACTGCGTTGATTTTCAACAGTACCAACCTTAAACATCAGTTAGGCATTTAAAGTAAAACTACCACTTTTCCATACCGTTTTCAGGTACGAGCGCTAATCTGTCTGTTAATAATTCACCATCAGGGAAACGCAGGTTTGGTGCTAATTCTGCTAATGGATAGAGCATAAATTCACGCACTTTTAGCCCGTAATGAGGAACAGTTAGGCGTTGCGTTTGTATAACCTCATTACCAAACAACATAATATCGAGATCTAATGTTCTCGGCCCCCAGCGATGACCTTCTTTTCTTACTCGGCCGTGAGCGAGCTCAATGGCTTGGGTATTATCAAGTAAGACTTCTGGGGCTAATTCAGTATCAACAGCAACAGCAACATTTAAGTAATCAGGTTGATCTTGTGGACCCATAGGACGCGAACGATACCATGACGATTGGGCGATAAGCTCCGTTTGTGGTATTTCGCTAATCGCTTTAATCGCGGATTTAACCTGTTCATCTGGCGAGTTTAAATTACTACCAAGAATAATATAAACTCGTTGTTTTTGCTTACTCATTGCTGTTTTCTTGTCTCACTGAGTTATTTTTTGCATTAGGATTACGTGGGCGTTTATGTTGGCGTGGGCGTCTACGCATTGGTGCTTGGCCAAGCTCAGAAACCATGGAACGTTGCTGAGTATTATTTGATGCCTGAAAATCAGCCCACCATGTCGCCAGCGCTTCAAGTTCTGGGTTTCTTTGCACATTTGCACGTAACTCAAGTAAATCAAATGCTGCACGGAATTTAGGGTGCTCAAGTAATTTATTGGCACGACGGCCTTGGCGTTTAGGTAAACGTTGTTGTAATTGCCAAATATCGCGCATCATAGTGGTGATACGTTTAGGAAGGGCAATAGTACGACACTGCTCATCTAAAACATCATTCATTGCCATTGCAAAGGCATCGTAGTAAGAAAGCCCACTTTCTTGTGTGAGTTTTTCTGCATGTTCTATTAGTGGGTACCACAACATCGCCGCAAATAAGAATGCAGGGTTAACACGCATATCTTTACTTAAACGGTAATCGGTGTTTTTGAGAACTTGTTCTAACATTCTCTCCATTGGTGTGTCTTGTTGCTCTGTTATTCTTGAGGCAATTTGTGGGAACAGTGGCTCAAGTAACTTAAAGTGACGCATCAATTTATAGGTTTTATAACCTTGCCCTGTTTGCAGTAGCTTTAACGACTCTTCAAATAGGCGCGCAGAAGGAATATTTCGCAGTAATGGGGCTAATTCGCTGATAGGCGCTGCCGTTTCTGGCTCAATGCGCATATCAAGCTTACTGGCAAAACGAATAGCTCTAAGCATTCTTACCGGATCTTCACGGTAACGTGTTTCAGGTGAGCCGATTAAACGAATAATTCCTGCTTTAAGATCGGCTAAGCCACCAACATAATCGCGTACAGCAAAATCATCAACACCGTAATAGAGACTATTTAGAGTAAAGTCTCGGCGAATGGCATCTTCTTCAATAGAGCCGAAGATATTATCACGCAGCAACATACCACTTTGTGCTTGTTGAGATTGGTTGTTGTCAGATATGACATGGTCTTCATGAGAGCCACGGAATGTTGCGACTTCAATCACTTCAGGGCCAAACATAATATGCGCCAAACGAAAGCGACGACCGACTAAACGGCTATTGCGAAATAGTCGACGAACTTCTTCTGGTGTGGCATTAGTGGCAATGTCAAAATCTTTTGGTTTTTTTCCCAGTAATAAATCGCGTACACCACCGCCTACTAAATAGGCTTGAAAGCCTGAGTTATTTAGACGATAAAGAACTTTCAGTGCATTATCACTGATATCTTTACGCGATATAGGGTGTTGATCTCTTGGGATCACAGTCATTGGCAAATCACTCCCGTTCGCCTTTTCTTTGTTACTACTTTTTTTACGGGGACGGTCTGCAGATGGGGCAGGACGCCGACGCACAGGTTTGTGTGTTTCTTGTTTAGGTTGGTCAGATGTAGTGACTCGCCTTTCACTTGCTACCGGTTGTTGTGTGTCTGACGACTTAGTTTGTCGCCCTAGCAGATTACGGCAGAAATGCGCTACTCGGTTAAAAATATGACACCTCGAATAATAAATTCTGATAATTAAAAAAAATTAAGCGGCTAATCATAGCCTACTGAACATTTTTTGAGAATGCTTTGTGTAGTTTATTCATACCCTTGTTGTTGATTACCTTGCTGAGTTACCTCAGAAAGTGACCACTGGGCTGTCGCAATCTCTAATAATGCGGATAACGAATAATCTTGCCAACCTGTTATAACTGGTTGATTTAAAAAATGTAATGCATCAATAATCACGACTCTCGGATCCGTGCTGGGTAATGCATGAGCATGATTTTGCTTCGATAATTTATTTCCAGCATGATTTATTGCTAAGGGTAAATGAGCATAACGAGGAACAGGTAAATTAAGCTGTTTATGTAAGCTAATTTGTCGCAAAGTGGGGTCAAGTAGATCTGCACCTCTTACGACTTCTGTTACACCTTGATAATGGTCATCAATTACTGTCACTAGATTATACGCAAATAAGTTATCTTTTCTGTGAATAATCATGTCTTCTAATGCGAGAGAGGGGTTTTTAAGGTAATAAGTTCCCTGAACTTCATCTTCAAAATGATAAATAGGATGCTGTTGAATCAATCGCCATGCCTTATTCGCTTTAAATGCATTGAATAGGTTATCGGTTAAATTATATCGATGGCGGCAATGATTATCATAAACACCCCCTAAATCATGTAATCGATGACGGCTGCAATGACAATGATAGCAAACCCCTTGTTGCCATAACATGGACAATACTTCTCGATATGCCTCATGGCGTTGTGATTGAAATACGATGTCACCATCCCACAATAGGCCAAAATGTTCTAATGTATGAATTATTGCAGAAATAGCGCCAGGAGGTTCTCGTTGAGGGTCAATATCATCGATACGAAGAAGCCAACGCCCATGATGTGCGCGAGCTTGGAGATAACTGCCGAGTGCAGTAACCAAAGAGCCAAAATGAAGATAGCCCGTTGGTGATGGCGCAAAGCGCCCAATATAGTCTGTAATCTCTTTCATCTAAAGATTCAGATAAGCGCCTCAGCACATATTTGCACTGAGGCGTTGACTCATCGATTAGCCAGCCATCTGCTTTTCACGGATTTCAGCTAATGTTTTACAATCGATACATAAATCGGCCGTTGGGCGTGCTTCTAAACGGCGAATACCGATTTCAACCCCACAAGATTCACAAAAGCCAAAGTCATCATCTTCGACTTTTTTCAGTGTTTTCTCGATTTTCTTAATGAGTTTACGTTCACGATCACGGTTACGCAGCTCAAGACTGAATTCTTCTTCTTGTGCAGCACGGTCAACGGGATCTGGGAAGTTTGCCGCCTCATCTTGCATATGAGTAACGGTGCGGTTGACTTCATCCCTGAGCTGATTGCGCCAAGATTCAAGTATTAGCTTAAAATGCGCTAATTGGGCTTCGTTCATGTACTCTTCGCCCGCTTTTTCTTGATATGGCTCAACGCCAGCAATAGCGAGAATGCTCATGGACGATGTTTTACGCTTTTGCCCTTCTTGCATAATGCTTCTCCTACATACGCATTTCTGAATAATCTCCCACCAAAAATAGGAAGGAGAAAAAATAGGGCGCTATAAATAGCAGATGCCCGAGAGGATAGCAATTATTCCTTTAATAAGTTTTCTCATGGTGTGAAGGCACGCAAGTAAAAAGGCCATTTTAGTTAAAAATTACTTAACATATACCACTAGAAATATCACTAAAATCAATTAACCATTTGAAATAAAAGGTAATTGCATCCCAATTGTTAAATCGTATTCACTAATATTGATGCGATAACATAAAATTTCAACCCCAGCATCACGAGCTTGTTCAAGCAATGAAGCATAGTTGGGGTCAATCTCTTTAGCAACAGCAACTTCCGTAATGCCAGTATGGGGAACGGCGTAGAATAAGACAGCCCTTAAGCCCAATTTTGCGATAGCGGTCAACTCTCTCAAGTGTTTCTGACCACGTTCTGTTCGAGCATCAGGAAAATAGCCTCTACCCGCCTCTAATAACGTTACTGATTTTACTTCAATATAGCAGTCAACCTTATGATTTGATTTAAGTAAAATATCAATGCGACTGTTTTCACTGCCGTACTTCACTTCGCGTTTTATCTCGTCATACTCAGATAATTCTGGAATGTCACCTGCTGCTATCGCGTCAGTGATAATACTGTTTGCTCTTAAGGTATTAACGCAGATCCAATCCCCAACTTGGGTTTGTGTTAATTCCCAACTATGAGGATATTTTCTTTTTGTATTTGATGAGGTTGAGTACCAAATTGTATCACCCGGGGTTGCACATCCCGTCATTGCTCCTGTGTTAGCGCAATGAAGCGTGAATTCTTCACCATTAGGGGTAACGGCGTCTGCTAAAAAACGCTTATATCGTTTTAGTAAAGTGGCGGATTGTAGCGGTTGTTCAAATTTCATGACGACTCCGGTGAAAATACGTCCTTTAAAAGAGCGCTAATGCTACAATGAGCCGCCGAGAAAGTTAATGAGTAATGGAGTGTGTGTGCATTTGCTGCCCATTTTTGATGTAACCGAAAATATTGTTGCTGCGTTAAAACAATCCCCCCAAGTATTACTTCATGCGCCAACAGGTGCGGGTAAATCAACAGCACTTCCTCTTTATTTGCTTGAGAAGGGCGGGTTTGATGGCAAAATAATTTTATTAGAGCCAAGACGTATTGCCGCTAAAAGCATTGCTTATCGTTTAGCCAATCAGCTAAATGAACCTGTTGGTGCGACAATTGGTTACCGAATGAGAGCGGAAAGTAAGGTAAGCAAGCAGACGCGCCTTGAAGTTGTTACGGAAGGCGTTTTGGCGCGAATATTACAACAAGATCCTGAGTTAACAGGTATTAGCTTGGTGATTTTGGATGAATTTCATGAACGTAGTTTACAAGCCGATTTAGCGCTGGCGTTATTGTTAGATGTCCAATCGGGGCTACGTGATGATTTGCGTATTTTGATTATGTCTGCGACGTTAGATAATCAAAAATTAACCACCGTTTTACCTGATGCGCCAATAATAAGTTCGCAAGGACGCAGTTATCCGGTTGTACGCGACTATTATCCCATTAATCCGCATCAGCCTTTTGAGCAAGAAGTTGCGATAATGGCGCTGCGCTTATTGACTCAAGAAACAGGCTCTATGCTTATTTTTTTGCCGGGTAGTGCTGAAATAGTGCGTACCGCAGAAATACTAAAAGAAAAAGTGGCTAACGATGTGTTGATATTTCCACTTTATGGCGCACTTTCATTGGCACAACAGCAACAAGCGATAGAACCCACAAAAAAAGGTTATCGCAAAATTGTATTAGCTACCAATATTGCTGAGACTAGTCTTACGATAGAAGGCATTCGCTTAGTTGTAGACAGCAGTATAGAGAAACGCGCTCAGTTTGATTTTAAAACAGGAGTGACGAGCTTATTACGCCAGCGAATTAGTCAATCTTCACAAGTTCAACGTGCAGGGCGTGCGGGGCGGCTTGAAGCGGGTATTTGCTGGCACCTAATGAGCCAAGAGCAAGCACAACGAGCAGCAACACATCAAATACCTGAAATATTAAGCAGCGATTTATCGTCCTTGTGGATTTCTGTGTTGCAGTGGGGGTGTCGTGATATTAATCAGCTTACTTGGTTAGATACCCCTTCCATTTCGTCATTAAATGCAGCAAAAAATGTATTACAACATTTAGGTGCAATAGATTCATTGGGGGGATTAACGCCTCGTGGTTTGCGGATGGCGCAATGGGGAATAGAACCTCGTTTGGCCGCAATATTAGATTACGCACGAGAGCAAAGTGGCGATCATTATGTCACCGCAGCACGTTTGTGTGCGGTGTTAGAAGAGCCACCAAGAGGACGCGAAATTAATCTAGAGTGGATAGCACAACAAAATAATTCATTTTGGGCTCAGCGAGAAAAACAACTTTCGCAAAATAGAAAAGGGACATTTCGTCCGGAGTTATTAGCGAGCTTATTGGCGGTCGGTTTCTTTGATAGGGTAGCTAAGAATCGCGATAATAAAGGGCGTTTTCGTTTAGCAAATGGGCAAGGTGCGATGATGGATGAAACTCAAGTAATGAGTAATGCACCGTGGATTTTAGCGCCTTTGCTGCTACAAAATGCACATTATGCTGATGTACGGATTTTATTGGCCTTACCTATTGATATTGATGAAATATCAACTACCTTTCCTGAATTCGTTAAAAATAATACCACCATCGAATGGGACGAAAAACGCGGTGTACTTATTGCGTGGCAACAACGCCAATTAGGACGATTAACGATAAGTCAGTCTCAGTTAGAAAAACCAGATAAACAGCAAATGCAGCAAGCGTTATTAAATTGGTTAAGAGATAACGGGTTAAATGCACTGGCATTGAGTGAAGAGACTGAGCAATTGTTTATTCGTCTTGCATTAGCCCAGCAATGGTGTCCTGAGGCATCATTGCCATCATTAAATGAAACGGTATTATTAGAAACGTTAGAACAATGGCTATTACCTGAATTAGGAAATATTTGCTCTTTAAAAGCTTTACAACAGTTTGATATTAATAAGCTAATAAAAGAGCAGCTTACATGGCATGAAAATCAGCTGCTACAAAGTTTATTTCCAACGCATTATTTAGCGCCAACACAGACGAAAGTCGCCATTAAATATGATTTAGAGTTACCTCCCGTTATTGCTATTCGTATTCAAGAGGTTTATGGCGAAAAACAAAGCCCGATTGTTGCTAATGGAAAATTGCCGGTGGTAATGGAATTGCTTTCCCCTGCTCATCGACCTATTCAAAAAACACAAGATTTGGCAACCTTTTGGGCCGGTAGTTATAAAGAAGTACAAAAAGAGATGAAAGGGCGTTATCCAAAGCATTTGTGGCCTGATTCGCCAGAAAGCACAGCACCAACTCGACGAGTGAAAAAATTTAGTTAGTGCTATTTTATGAGTAGAATAGAGTTAAATTGAGAGCTTTCCTGTGGGATTGCTTAGAAAAATAGCGACAATATTAGGCTTCTTTATCCTAGGGTGTGATAAAGGGATTTCAATGAGAGATACAATGCATGAGTAGAAAGAAAAAGCCAGTCAAGCAATCAAGAAGCGGTCGTTCTTGGTTTTGGTTATTAGTTAAAATTGCGATAGTTATTGCAGTTTTAATGGGTATTTATGGCGTTTATCTACATTCGCAAATTAAAGAGCGTTTAGATGGCAATGTTTGGGAGTTACCCGCAGCCGTCTATGGGCGAACTGTAAATTTAGAACCCGGCATGAATTATAGCCTGAGCGAAATGGTGAGTTTGCTTGAAGGTATGCAATATCGTCATGTCAATAAAATCACGCGCCCTGGTGAATTTATCGTAAGAAATAATACGATAGAAATGTTACGCCGACCTTTTGATTTTCCTGATGGTCGTGAAGAGCAAATCCTCGCTAAACTCACCTTTGAGCAAAATTCGTTAGCCAGTATCACCAATATGAGTAATCAGCGTCAGTTCGGTTTTTTCCGTCTTGATCCTAAACTGATTACCATGATGCAATCGGCAAACGGTGAACAACGCTTATTCTTAAGCAGAGATAAATTCCCTCAATTATTGGTTGATACATTAATTGCGACTGAAGACCGTCGTTTTTATGAACATGACGGCATTAGTTTCTACTCTATCGGTCGTGCTGTTTTAGCTAACTTTACGGCGGGTAAGGCAGTTCAAGGCGGAAGTACATTAACGCAACAGTTAGTTAAAAACTTATTTTTAACTAATGAGAGAACCTTAAAAAGAAAACTCAATGAAGCTTATATGGCGATTATTATGGATGCGAGTTATAGCAAAGATCGCATTCTAGAGCTGTATCTTAACGAGGTTTTTTTAGGGCAAAGCGGTGATGAACAGATCCGCGGTTTCCCTTTAGCCAGTCTCTATTATTTTGGCCGCCCTGTTGATGAATTAAGTCTTGACCAACAAGCGTTATTAGTCGGAATGGTAAAAGGGGCTTCTGCTTATAATCCGTGGCGTAATCCTAAAGCTGCGTTAGAACGTCGTAATATAGTATTGAAGCTACTATTGACTCAAGAAATTATCGACCAAGAGCTTTATGATGTGCTAAGTGCGCGTCCTTTAGGTGTTAAATCACGTAGTGAAGCACTTACTCCACAACCTGCATTTATGCAGTTAGTTCGCCAAGAGTTACAAGCTAATTTAGGTGATAAAGTTAAAGATTTATCAGGAACTAAGATCTTCACCACGTTAGATCCCGTATCGCAAGATGCGGCGGAAAAAGCGGTTGAAGTGGGTGTTGCTGATATTCGTAAAACACGCAAGATTGATGATCTTGAAGGTGCGATGGTCGTCGTAGACCGTTTAAGTGGTGAAGTTAGAGCATTAGTGGGGGGCTCTCAGCCACAATTTGCTGGCTTTAACCGTGCACTTTCAGCTCGTCGTTCTATTGGTTCGCTTGCAAAACCAGCGACTTACCTTACTGCATTAAGTGAACCTGAGCGTTTTCGCTTAAATACATGGTTAGCGGATGAACCTATTTCTATTCCTATTCCGGGGGGTAAGCCTTGGCAGCCTCGTAACTATGACCGTGGTTATAAAGGCCGATTAATGCTGGTGGATGCGTTAGCAACATCGCGTAATATCCCAACCGTTAATTTAGGTTTAGAACTAGGATTAGACCAAGTGATTAAAACTTGGATTAACTTAGGCGCTCCGGCTGAAAACCTGGAAAAAGTACCCGCAATGTTATTAGGTGCGTTAAATTTAACACCAATGGAAGTGGCTCAAACGTTCCAAACCATTGGTAGCTTAGGTAATCGCGCTAAGCTGTCATCGTTGCGTTCTGTGATAAAACAGGATGGTACCGTGTTGTATCAAAGTTATCCGCAAGCAGAAACAACGGTTTCCCCTCAAGCTGCTTATATGACGTTGTTTGGTATGCAGCAAGTGGTTAATTCAGGAACCGCGCAACGTACTTTAAAGCCTAAATTTGGTAATTATAATCTTGCAGGTAAAACAGGGACAACGAATGATCTTCGTGATAGCTGGTTTGCAGGTATTGATGGAAAAGAAGTGACGATTGCATGGATGGGGCGTGATAACAATGGGCCAACCAATTTAACGGGTGCTACAGGGGCTTTATTACTTTATCGCAATTATTTAAATAACCAAGCACCATTAAAACTGAACCCACCAGTGCCTGATGATATTGCTGAGATGTCTATTAATGCGGAAGGGGCATTTACTTGCTTGGGAGGAGGAGTACGCACTTTACCCGTGTGGACAGCCAACCCAGATGGGCTATGCCCTTCAGTTAATCAAGAAACAAATGAAGATGGCGCACCTAAATGGCTACAAGATTTGTTTTCTGAATAAGTAACAATTTTCACATTATCAAATGAAGACGGCGCTTTTTCGAGTGCCGTTTTTATTTGATACTTTTTGCTATTAATTAGCAGCAAAGTGATAAAAATGCCGTTCAATTATGAACGGCAATATAATATTAAAGAATATTTTTTATAAAAAGCTAACAGATCATTAGTTTTTCATCTGAGTAAAAGCATACTCTGCCGCATCAATTGTACGTTGAATATCTTCTTTGGTATGTGCAATAGACATAAAGCCAGCTTCAAAAGCAGAAGGCGCAAGGTAAACTTTTTGCTCTAACATTAAATGGAAGAATTGCTTAAAGCGCTCAACATCGCAATTCATGACATCTTGGTAGCAAGTGACTTCTTTGGCGTCAGTGAAGAATAGACCAAACATACCGCCCACATGGTTTACCACCATTGGAATACCGGCTTGTTGTGCTTTTTCGACTAAGCCTTCAGCTAGCATTGTAGTGAGTTCATCTAAGGTTTCATGAACACCTGGCTGTGATACTTCATTTAAACAGGCTAAACCTGCCGCCATCGCGATAGGGTTACCTGATAGTGTTCCTGCTTGGTAAACTGGGCCAATTGGTGCCAGTTTCGACATCACTTCTAAATGTCCACCAAATGCACCCACTGGCATTCCACCACCAATAATTTTACCTAAACAGGTTAAATCAGGATCAACATCGTAATAATCTTGTGCTCCGCCTAATGCAACACGAAAGCCCGTCATTACTTCATCAATAATGAGTAGTGCACCAAACTCGTCACATAATGCGCGTAAACCCGGCAAAAAATCAGCTTTGGGTGGCACGCAGTTCATGTTGCCAGCAACGGGTTCAACAATAATACAAGCGACTTCTTCAGGATAATTTTCAAAGGCTTGACGTACAGAAGAAAGGTCGTTGTAAGTGCAGGTTAATGTATGTTTAACAAAATCAGCAGGAACACCCGGTGAGTTAGGTTGCCCCATGGTTAAAGCACCAGAACCCGCTTTCACTAATAAGCAATCTGCATGGCCATGATAACAGCCTTCAAATTTAATAATTTTATCGCGCCCCGTATAACCACGAGCAAGGCGAATGGCGCTCATGGTCGCTTCTGTGCCTGAGTTCACCATGCGAACCATATCCATTGAAGGAACCAGTTCAGTAACCAAATTAGCCATTTCTACTTCAGCGGCTGTCGGTGCACCAAAGCTTAACCCTTTTTGTACAGCTTCTGTTACTGCATCACGAATAGCGGGGTGATTGTGACCTAGCACCATAGGTCCCCATGAACCTACGTAGTCGAGGTAAGCTTCTCCATCGGCATCATAAATATACGCACCATCAGCACGTTCAATAAACAGAGGTGTTCCACCTACACCGTTAAATGCCCTTACAGGAGAGTTGACTCCGCCAGGTATCACTTGTTGTGCGAGGTTATACAGCGTTTCAGACTTGCTCATGTCAGACTCCTAATGATGGGTGAGCGTAAGATTAAGGCGTATTCTAAAGCACAGCGCAGATGAAGCCAAATACACGACAACAAGATTTTGATTTATCACTGTTATTGCTTATATGATATTAACCATAAAAAGTGATAGGTAGCAAAAAGTGTATTTTGTCCACAACAAACTTGAAGGTTATGAGCAGGTATTAGATAATCATCACATTATATCAGCAGGAAGAAAAATTTTTGCTGGCTGTTTTTTACTGGGATCCCAGTCTGGAGTGAACAATGAGTGATGATATGGCTCTGCCGTTACAATTTACTGACGCGGCTGCAAATAAAGTAAAAGATTTGATTGCTGATGAAGAAAATCCGAATCTGCGTTTACGCGTTTATATTACGGGTGGCGGGTGTAGCGGGTTCCAGTATGGCTTTACTTTCGATGACGCCATGAATGACGGCGATATGACAATTGAGAAACAAGGTGTTGCGCTGGTGGTTGATCCAATGAGTCTGCAATATTTAGTCGGCGGCTGTGTGGATTATACCGAAGGGCTAGAGGGTTCTCGTTTTATTGTGACGAATCCTAATGCGAAAAGTACATGTGGCTGCGGCTCTTCTTTCAGTATCTGATCCTTTATCGTATTTAGCGTCGTGGCTGTGCAGTAGTGCCACGGCGTTAGAGCAGTGCTCAATGCTCATGCTCACATACTTATGTATGCTCCGCTTACTGCGCGCTGCCTGCCTTGTTGCACTGCTTGCTCGCTCACGACTTTCATCGGTGAGATTTTAA
The DNA here is from genome assembly GCF_004116975.1 of Proteus hauseri. Classification (NCBI taxonomy): domain Bacteria; kingdom Pseudomonadati; phylum Pseudomonadota; class Gammaproteobacteria; order Enterobacterales; family Morganellaceae; genus Proteus; species Proteus hauseri. The sequence goes on from NZ_CP026364.1 coordinate 2,430,237, forward strand.
AGCCAAAGTCAAAAGTGTTTTCTTAAGGTAAAACCAAAATCTACTTCAAAACACCTTTCTTAACTTATTTGATAAATCACTCACTCATTATTGGCGATGGCTTCGCAGATTTGCTGTGCTGCATTAATAATACGTGGTGCCGGGCGACTAAAACTGTCTTCATCAATAGCTATCACGGGAATATTAAGTTGTGGCTGCCAAAATTGTTGAATAGCTGTTATTTGATTTGGCTTTCCGCTAAAAATAATCAGATCAGGTTGCTTAATAAGTACTTGCTCACGACTGATTTGCGGCCAAGGCACAGAACTATTCGCAAAGATATTTTCGCCACCACAAAGCTCGGTAATATGACTTTGAAGTGTGTGATTTGATGTGGTAAATAAGGGTTGGGTACCAAATTGAATAAATACTTTTTTCTTCTGTTGGGTTGAATTATTTAATTGGTATTTTTGTTGTAATCTTTGGTATTGCTGACGCAATTTTTCTGCATTATTTAATGCAACATCTGGATGATGACTATAAGCAGCCAGTTTAGTGAGATCATCGGTAATATCTTCGAGAGTTTTTGGATCAGAATAAATAATAGGAATACCGAGTTCTTTTAATTGATCTAATGGGCGTTGTGGATTACCACCTTGCCATGCAATCACCAAATCTGGTTTTAATAGTAAAATGCGCTCAATATTAATACCTTGCCAGTTGGCAACTTGTTCAATATTTTTTGCCGCTTCAGGATAATCTGAATAAGCGCTAACACCCACTATATTCTCACCCATACCTGCGGCATAAGCCATTTCGGTGGTTGAAGGTGAAAGTGTAATAATACGTTTCGCTGGCTCAATAGCGAGAATGTTCGCCATAGGAAAAAAGCCAGATAACAGCAGCAAAATAGTGATGAATAAACGCATTATCTTTTCTCATTTATCTTAAGAAATACCCGCCTATTTTTATCTTATAACAAGTAAAAAATAAAGACGGGTTATCATAGATAAAATAATTTTTAGATTTTATCGATTTAATTAGTCTTTTAATTTATCAAGCATAGTCGTTACCATTAAGCTTGATTGGCGTGCAGCAACAGCTAAAAACTCATCAAAGCTTAAATGTGATTCTTTATCTGCCACATCAGAAATAGCGCGGACTACCACAAATGGCGTATTAAATTGGTGACAAACATGGCCTATCGCCGTAGATTCCATTTCAACAGCGGCGACATCAGGGAATGTGCGACGAATACGCGTTAAAGGTTCAGCACCGTTAATAAAAGCATCACCACTACAAATTAATCCACGAACGGCATTTAATTTTAATGTTTTAATACATTCTTCGGCAATTTCGACGAGTTTAGGATCTGCAATAAAAGCCGGAGGACATTGCGCCATTTGGCCGGGTTCATAACCAAAAGCAGTCACATCCGCATCGTGGTAACGCACTTCTGTTGAAATAACGATATCACCCACGTTTAATTTAGAATCTAAGCCACCCGCTGAACCCGTATTAATAATTACATCAGGGGAAAAATGTTCAAGTAATAACGTGGTACCAATGGCGGCAGCGACTTTACCAATACCTGATTTTAATAGCGCAACATCAACACCATTAATTTTACCTGTGTAAATCTCACAACCACCACGAGATAATGTTTCGCAGTTTTCAATTTGTTCACGCAGAAGTGTGACTTCTTGTTCCATAGCACCTATTACACCAACTCTCATTGTGTCATACTCCCTTGTAGGTTAATAATAAATAGAATTTTATATAGAGTTTAGCATCTATCGGAAATACGGGATATAACACGCATTCGTTTCATCGTAATAGCGAGAGGATAGAAATGATCGATTTTAAACTGAAGCTAAATTATCAACGCAAATATAATAGCAGCGATATTGATATTAATGATGAAATGCAAGTTTCTCGTCAGTTTGAAAGTGATCGTGGGCGTATTATTAACTCTGCTGCCATTCGTCGATTACAACAAAAGACACAAGTTTTTCCATTAGAACAAAATTCTGCCGTTCGTAGCCGCCTTACTCACTCTTTAGAAGTTCAGCAGATTGGCCGCTATATCGCTAAGCAAATTATGAGTGAGCTAAAAAAGCAAGGTAAGCTTGAAGAGTATGGGCTGTGTGAGCGAATTGATAGCGTCGAAAGCCTAATTGAAATGGCGTGTTTGATGCATGATATTGGAAATCCGCCTTTTGGCCATTTTGGTGAAGCCGCAATTAAACATTGGTTTCGCAATGTGTTATCACCAGAGGCAACAGCTGAATTCGATAATTGTCCTTTTCTTCCTATGCGATATTCAGCAAAAACTGAGCTCAATAAATTAAGACAGACACTGCGTCAAGATTTATGTCATTTTGAGGGCAATGCGCAAGCGATTAGAATGGCGCATCATCTGCTGAAACTGAACCTCACTTATGCGCAGATTGGCTGTGTTTTAAAATATACGCGCCCCGCTCATTGGCAAGGTGAAATACCGGCTGAATATAACTATTTGATGAAAAAACCGGGCTATTATTGGTCTGAGATGGAGTTCGTCAATGAGATGAGGCAAAAACTTAATATGGGTGAGTTTTGTCGTTTTCCACTGACTTATATTATGGAAGCTGCTGATGATATATCTTACTGCATTGCTGATTTGGATGATGCAGTAGAAAAAGGTATTTTTGATATAAATAGACTGGTGCAATTATTGCGCGATGCTTGGCGTGAAAATGGCGATGTTGCTGAAGGCGATCTGTTTGATATCACGGTAAATCGTGCTTATAAAAAAGTTGATCAAAATGAAGCGAGACGCAGTATGCAAGATCAGTTTTTTATGTATTTACGTGTTTATATTACAGGGAAATTAGTACCTTATACCGCTTATCGATTTATAGAGAATTTACCTCAAGTGTATGAGGGGCGTTTTAATTATGCACTACTTGAAGACGATAGTGCAGAGCACCGATTATTAGCAACCTTAAAGCGTGTTGCTCAAAAGTGGGTATTTAGCCATCCTGAAGTCGAAGAGCTTGAAATGAAAGGCTATCGTGTGATTAGTGGGTTATTAAATATTTATAATCCATTACTTTTATTATCGACGGATGACTTCTTAAGACTGCATAAATATAATGAGCATCCTCAATATGTTATTGAGACGCGTTTATATCATAAGCTATCAGTGAAACACAAACTCGCTTATAACGAGGCTCTGGATAAGTTAGATGATATAAACTCTGAACAAGGAAAAATTTTAGAATTTTATTATCGAACACGATTAATACAAGATTATATCAGTGGAATGACTGATCATTATGCATATGAAGAATATAGAAAATTAATGGTTTGTGATTAATATATAATCAACGAAGAAATATCTATCTTATTGATTAACGATAAATTTTAGATTTTTATTAGAAATAATAATATGTTATTAAAATAACAGAAAATATATGTTATTAATTGTAAATATAGTAAAGGTAAAAGTTATATATAATATTTGTTAGTTATAGAACAATATAAAATTCATAAAGCGAATGACACAGCTTGTTATCATTAAAGTATTTTTCATCTTAACAAAAATATTGCTTATATCAGTTAAGTAAATAACTTGTTCGATGTTATACTCTCACCATGTTTTATTCTGAAATGCATAGTCATTCATGTTATGCCTGTAAACAAGTCGTAAAAGTACAGTGTATATTCTCAAACTATGTCATTTCGTCATTAATCCGCAATTACTACATAACTTTAATACTATGGTGCAGTTTTACTCCCCAAAAAAACGCTCTGTGAAGAAACAGGCTACAACTCTGGAAGTGACCGCCAGTGCATTGGATGCTAATGGTCAAGGTATTGCTCATGCTGAGGGCAAAACAATTTTTATTAAAGGATTATTACCTGATGAAACTGCTAAAATTCGCTTAACTGAAGAAAAACGTCAATTTGCTAAAGGTGAAGTAATCAAACGCTTAACCACTAGCTCACAGCGAATAGCGCCTCATTGTCGTTACTATGAACGTTGTGGCGGTTGCCAACAACAGCATGTGCCTATTGCACTACAACGTACAACCAAAGCGAGTGTGCTGTCTCACTTAATTAAACGTGAAACCAATGTGGTAATTAGCGCAGAACCTGTTATCGCCGGTGAAGAGTATGGTTATCGGCGCAGGGCAAGGCTTGGTTTACGTTATCATCCTGAACATGGTCTGGTGATGGGGTTTCGCCAAGAACGCTCTAATGATTTAGTGATGATAAAAGAGTGCCCAGTGTTAAAGCCACAATTAAACGATTTGTTATCTCCATTATGGAACTGCCTTAAACAGTTATCTGTTGTGCGTGATTTAGGGCATGTCGAAATGGTGCTTGCTGATAATGGACCGTTGATTATTTTACGCCATTTGTCGCCATTGTCTGACGATGATAAACAGAGTTTGCGAGCGTTCTCTCAATATAATCAAGTCACGTTTTATCTTGCAGGTAATAACGACGAGATAGCACGATTAACAACAACGCAATGGGAACCCTTCTATCAAATAGAAGGTCTAAGTTTGCAATTTGCGCCAACCGATTTTATTCAAGTTAATGATGAAATAAATCCTAAAATGGTGACGCAAGCTATGGAGTGGTTAGCATTATCGCCAGCAGATCGTGTACTAGATTTATTTTGTGGAATGGGCAATTTTACGTTACCTATTGCGAAGCGGGTGAGTGAAGTTGTTGGTGTTGAAGGCGTTCCTGCATTAGTTGCAATGGCGAAAAAAAACGCAGAACTTAACCAGTTAAACAATGCTCACTTTTGGCATGCCGATTTGTCAGGCGATTTTTCGATGATGCCGTGGGCACAAGAAGGATTTAACAAGGTGTTATTAGATCCAGCAAGAGCAGGTGCTGCACAGGTAATGTCGCATATTGTGAGGTTATCCGCAGAAAAAATTGTTTATGTCTCCTGTAATCCGACCACGTTAGCTAGAGATAGTAAGGTATTATTAGATTCAGGATACCAGCTAACGAGTTTAAAAATGTTGGATATGTTTCCACAAACAGGACATTTGGAATCTATGGCGCTATTTAGTCGTAAGTAAACGCCTTGTTAGCAAATAAGTCGCAAATAAGATTTATATCGGGTAGGGAGAGAATATGGTTGCAGTTAGAAGTGCTCACTTAACTCCTGCAGGAGAGTTTGCCGTTGATAAATGGGTAGATAGTTTGAATTTACCCCATGCCAACGCAGGTAGTGAAATCATGCAAACCTGGGAATATTGTCATCGCACAGTTCAAGGGCATGAAGATGCTCAATTGCTACTATGGCGTGGTGTTGAAATGGTTGAGCTTCTTTCGACACTGAGCATGGATAAAGACAGTATGAGGGCTGCGCTTCTTTTCCCTCTTGCCGAAGTAAATCTTATTAATCAGGAAATTGTTACTGAACATTTTGGTGACGCGATTTGGAGTTTAGTCCGCGGCGTTATGGAAATGGACGCAATACGTCAACTCAAAGCCGCTCATACTAATGAGATGAGTTCGGTACAAGTCGATAATGTTCGTCGCATGCTGTTATCGATGGTAGAAGATTTTCGTTGTGTGGTTATCAAGATTTCTGAACGTATCGCCCATTTACGTGAAGTAAAAGATGCCACAGAAGATGAACGCGTTCTCGCGGCTAAAGAGTGTTTTAATATTTATGCCCCCTTAGCCAATCGATTGGGTATTGGGCAGTTAAAATGGGAATTAGAAGATTTTTGTTTCCGTTATCTTCATCCTGATGAATATAAAAAAATAGCCAAATTACTTCATGAGCGTCGTATTGATCGTGAGCAGTATATTGATAATTTTGTCAGTACAGTTCGTGGCTATATGAAGCAAGAGAATATTGAAGTTGATATCTATGGACGTCCCAAACACATCTATAGTATTTGGCGCAAAATGAAGAAAAAGAATCTCGCGTTTGATGAATTGTTTGATGTGAGAGCCGTGCGGATTGTGGTTGAACGATTACAAGATTGTTATGCCGCATTAGGTATTGTGCATACTCATTATCGTCATTTACCTGATGAATTTGATGATTATGTTGCCAACCCTAAACCTAATGGTTACCAATCGATTCATACGGTGGTATTAGGCCCTGAAGGTAAAACCTTAGAAATTCAGATACGTACTCGCCAAATGCATGAAGATGCAGAATTAGGCGTTGCGGCACACTGGAAATATAAAGAAGGTGCAACAGGTGCTGCAACGAAAGGTGGCACTGGAAGTTATGAAAATCGCATTGCTTGGTTACGTAAACTGATTGCATGGCAAGAAGAGATGGCGGATTCAGGCGAAATGCTCGATGAAGTTCGTAGTCAAGTCTTTGATGATCGTGTGTATGTGTTTACGCCAAAAGGTGATGTTATCGATTTACCTGCGGGCTCAACACCGCTTGATTTTGCTTATCATATTCATAGTGATGTTGGTCATCGCTGTATTGGTGCCAAAATAGGTGGTCGGATTGTTCCATTTAGTTATCAATTACAAATGGGCGATCAAATTGAAGTTATTACGCAAAAGCATCCTAATCCAAGTCGTGATTGGCTGAATCCAAACTTGGGTTATGTGACGACAAGTCGTGGCCGTGCAAAAATTCATAATTGGTTCCGTAAACAAGATAGAGATAAAAATATTCTCGCTGGACGCCAAATTCTAGACAATGAATTGGCTCATCTTGATATCAATATGAAAGAAGCAGAAAAACTGCTGATTGCGCGTTATAACGTTCATAGTGTCGATGAAGTATTAGCGGGTATTGGTATTGGTGATATTCGCATTAATCAGTTAGTAAACTTTATTCAAAGTAGATTGAATAAAGCAACAGCAGAAGATGAAGATAAGGAAGCACTTCGCTCTTTAGAAAATAAAGTACCAGCGCCAAGAACCACAGGCTCTGGTGGCAGCATTGTTGTTGAGGGTGTCGGTAATTTAATGCACCATATTGCGCGTTGTTGCCAACCAATTCCTGGCGATAATATTACTGGTTTTATTACTAAAGGCCGGGGTATTTCTATTCACCGCTCAGATTGCGAGCAATTAGCTGAATTACTTTCTCATGCCCCTGAGCGTATTGTTGATGCGGTATGGGGTGAGAATTACTCCAGTGGTTATTCGCTGGTGGTGCGTGTTGTAGCGAATGACCGTAGTGGGTTATTACGTGATATCACCACGATTTTAGCAAATGAAAAAGTTAACGTACTTGGTGTAAGCAGTCGTAGTGATGTGAAACAACAGTTGGCAACTATCGATATGAATATTGAGATTTATAATCTTCAAGTATTAGGTCGTATTCTTGCTAAGCTAAATCAATTACCTGATGTGATAGAAGCGAAACGCTTTTCTCACTAAAACATTAAAATGATAAGATGCCGAGACAACTGTTCTCGGCATTTTTTTATCTAAAAATGGGTTAAACAGAATAAAGCTAACACTTATTTAAAAGGCAATGTGATGTCAGAAAATCGTGAAATTTTTCGTTTATTAGAAATTATGGCGCAGCTACGTGATCCTAATACTGGATGTGAATGGGATAAAGTGCAGACTTTTGACACTATTGCACCTTATACATTAGAAGAAACCTATGAAGTATTAGATGCAATTATACGTAAAGATTTTGCTGATTTAAAAGAAGAGTTAGGCGATTTACTTTATCAAGTGGTTTTTTATTCGCGCATGGCACAAGAGCAAAATTTATTTGATTTTAATGATGTCTGCGAAGCCATTAGCAATAAATTAGAACGCCGCCATCCTCATATTTTTGCATCTGAAAGTGACAATAATTTAGTCACAGAAAAACATCGTTGGGAAAAGCTCAAAGCTCAAGAGCGTGAAGCCAAAGCTCAATTTTCGTTGTTAGATGATATTCCTGCTACGTTACCCGCTTTAATGAAAGCAGAAAAAATTCAAAAGCGTTGTGCTACTGTAGGTTTTGATTGGAGTGAATTAGAGCCTGTATTAGGTAAAGTTTATGAAGAAATTGATGAGGTAATTGCTGAGGTAAAAAATAACCCTCGTGATGAATCTCGTATAGAAGATGAGTTAGGTGATTTACTTTTTTCTGTGGTTAATTTAGCTCGTCATTTAAAACAAAAACCAGAGCAAGCATTAAACCGAGCTTGCCGTAAGTTTGAACAACGCTTTCGTTTTGTCGAAAAAAATTTAGCAGAGCAAGGCAGAGGCATAGAAAATGCGACGTTGGAAGAGATGGAGATCAGTTGGCAGCAAGCTAAAGAACAACAAATTGAGTGAGTTCTGACTCGCAAATTTGCCTCGATGTGACATTAAATGCGGTAAATTTCTTGTGATACAAAGCCTTTTTAAACCTGTAGTTATAAAAAGTTATAAAAAACGAAATTATAAAATGTAATTTCGTTTTTTTGTTTTTGTGTAAGGTAATATTTTTATATTGCATTAGTTTACATAAAATATGTGATTTGTATCAAAAAAATTAAACACATGATCCGAAACAAAAGATCTCGCTATAAACCTGCTACACTTAATACTATAAAAAAAATAAAGCATCTATTCAGCAAAAATGATATCTTAGCTGAAAGGATTAAGCTAAAATAGCTGAGAAATATTTTCACGGGTTTAGTTTATTGAATTTTTACTGTTTTTTCGTGTTTAAACGGATAAGTGGCGTGATGAAAAAGAACTTTATACTACTAAGAATGTTTGTAGCGAAAATAAGGTTCGGGTATACTGTGTTCCCGTCCAGTTATATCCATCATCCTAATACACCTAAACTTTCAGGTTCAGCATGAAAACGAATTATATTTTTGTGACCGGCGGGGTCGTATCCTCTCTGGGTAAAGGCATTGCCGCAGCCTCTTTGGCGGCTATACTCGAAGCCCGTGGACTCAATGTCACCATGATGAAGTTGGATCCGTACATTAATGTCGATCCAGGTACAATGAGCCCAATTCAGCACGGGGAAGTCTTCGTCACTGACGATGGAGCTGAAACGGATCTCGACTTAGGGCACTATGAGCGTTTTATTCGCACTAAAATGACGCGTCGTAATAACTTTACGACAGGGCGCGTGTACTCTGAAGTATTACGCAAAGAGCGTCGTGGTGACTACCTAGGTGCCACAATTCAAGTTATCCCTCACATCACTAATGAAATTAAAGAACGCATTATCCGCGGCGGTGAAGGCCATGATGTAGTTTTAGTCGAAGTCGGCGGAACAGTTGGTGATATCGAATCTTTACCATTCTTAGAAGCTATTCGCCAAATGGCCGCGGAAGTAGGTCGTGAACATACGTTCTACCTACATTTAACGTTAGTGCCTTATTTAGCCGCTTCCGGTGAAGTAAAAACTAAACCTACTCAGCACTCAGTAAAAGAATTACTTTCTATCGGTATTCAGCCAGATGCGCTGATTTGCCGCTCAGACCGCGTTATTCCGGCTAATGAACGTGCAAAAATTGCACTGTTTTGTAATGTGCCAGAAAAAGCGGTTATCTCATTAAAAGATGTCGATTCTATTTATAAAATTCCTTCTCTCTTGAAATCTCAGGGATTAGATGATTATATCTGTAAACGATTCAGCTTAGATTGTCCTGTCGCAAATCTTGCAGAATGGGAACAAGTTATTTTTGAAGAAGCGAATCCTGAAGGTGAAGTCACCATTGGTATGGTGGGTAAATATGTTGAATTACCAGACGCCTATAAATCAGTGATTGAAGCACTAAAACATGGTGGATTCAAAAGCCGTGTAGCTGTAAATATTAAACTAATTGATGCGCAAGATGTTGAAACTCGTGGCATTGAAATGCTCAAAGGGTTAGATGCAATCTTAGTACCTGGTGGTTTTGGTGAGCGTGGTGTCGAGGGCAAAATTATGGCCGCTCAATATGCTCGCGAAAATAAAATCCCTTACTTAGGTATTTGCTTAGGTATGCAGGTCGCGATGATTGAATTTGCACGTAATGTTGCAAATATGGAAGACGCGAACTCAACAGAATTTGCACCAGACTGCAAATACCCTGTTATTGCGCTGATTACAGAATGGCGTGATGAAAACGGTAATCTGGAAGTCCGCTCAGATTCAAGTGATTTAGGCGGTACGATGCGCCTTGGTGCTCAACCTTGCCATTTAAGTGGTGACAGCTTAGTGCGTACACTCTATGGCAGAAACACCATTACAGAGCGTCATCGTCATCGTTATGAAGTGAATAATCTGCTGTTAAAACGTATCGAAGATGCGGGTTTACGCATCGCGGGGCGTTCAGTAGATAACAAACTGGTGGAAATTATTGAAAACCCAAATCATCCTTGGTTTGTCGCTTGTCAATTCCACCCTGAGTTTACCTCAACGCCACGTGACGGCCATCCGTTATTTGCTGGCTTTGTGAAAGCAGCCTTTGATAACCAAAGAGGCTTGCTAAAATAGAATATATGAGAAGAGATAGGGTATCTTTTCTCGGAAATTTAACTTGTACAGAGGAAAACCGAATGTCCAAAATCGTTAAAGTACTTGGTCGTGAAATTATCGATTCTCGTGGCAACCCAACAGTTGAAGCGGAAGTTCACTTAGAAGGTGGTTTCGTTGGTATGGCGGCTGCACCATCAGGCGCATCAACAGGTTCTCGTGAAGCTTTAGAATTACGTGATGGCGACAAATCTCGCTTCCTTGGTAAAGGTGTTCTGAAAGCAGTTTCTGCTGTTAACGGTCCAATCGCTAAAGCGTTGATCGGTCAGGATGCAAAAGACCAAGCTAATATCGATAAAATTATGATCGATTTAGACGGTACTGAAAACAAATCCAACTTTGGTGCAAACGCAATCCTAGCGGTTTCTTTAGCAAACGCAAAAGCAGCCGCTGCAGCGAAAGGTATGCCTTTGTACGAGCACATTTCTGATCTGAATGGTACTCACGGTCAATATTCTATGCCTCTGCCAATGATGAACATCATCAATGGTGGTGAGCATGCAGATAACAACGTTGATATCCAAGAATTCATGATCCAACCAGTAGGCGCACCTTCTTTGAAAGAAGCCGTTCGTATGGGTTCAGAAATTTTCCATCATTTAGCGAAAGTTCTGAAATCTAAAGGTATGAACACTGCAGTTGGTGATGAAGGTGGTTATGCACCTAACTTAGAATCTAACGCTGCTGCATTAGCTGCAATCAAAGAAGCAGTTGAAAAAGCAGGTTATGTTTTAGGTAAAGACGTTACTCTGGCTATGGACTGTGCAGCTTCTGAGTTTTACAACAATGAAACGGGTAACTACGAACTGAAAGGCGAAGGTAAAACCTTCACTTCACAAGAGTTCACTCATTACTTAGAAGAACTGACTAAGCAATATCCTATCGTTTCTATCGAAGATGGTTTAAACGAATCAGACTGGGATGGTTTTGCATACCAAACTAAAGTTCTTGGCGACAAAATCCAACTGGTTGGTGACGACCTGTTTGTAACTAACACCAAGATCCTGAAAGAAGGTATTGATAAAGGCATTGCTAACTCAATCCTGATCAAATTCAACCAAATCGGTTCACTGACAGAAACTCTGGCAGCGATCAAAATGGCGAAAGATGCAGGCTATACCGCTGTTATCTCTCACCGTTCAGGCGAAACAGAAGATGCAACTATTGCTGATTTAGCAGTAGGTACAGCAGCAGGTCAAATCAAAACAGGTTCTATGAGCCGTTCTGACCGTGTTGCTAAGTACAACCAACTGATCCGCATTGAAGAAGCATTAGGTAGCAAAGCGCCTTTCAATGGTCTGAAAGAAGTTAAAGGTCAAGCATAATTGCTCCTTTGATTAATTTCTCTAATTAATTATGAATGGGTGGACCTTGTGTTCGCCCATTTTTTTGTCTATTTTTTGCGTATTTCATAATAAAAAAAGAAATATTCCTCATTAACTGTCGTCGAAAAGTGTGATGGGTAAGTGAAAATAGTGTTCAATTATTACTCTTTTATTAATAAATCGATTAATTGTCGTGGATGAGATCCCAATTATTGGTTTTGCGCATTTTCAATGGCGTGAAATGTTTTTATATTTCACATATAACCTATTTTGTTAACAATTATGGCTTAATGAACCTAATGTTCATATCAGCTAATGTGGAGTATTAATCATGGACGCGTCCAATTTAGCCCCATCGGCGAAATCAAGCCCGATAAACAAACGAGGGTTAATTATTCTGGCAATTGATATTGTCATATTACTCTTGTTGTTAGAGTTTTTACCTTATGATCCTAAAGCTAATGCTGGTTTAGCATTAATGGTATTTGTTGGTGTGCTATGGCTGACAGAAGCTGTTCACGTAACAATTACGGCATTATTCATCCCTATACTAGCTGTTGTTATGGGGCTAATGAATACAAATGAATCATTAAAATCATTTGCGAATCCTATTATTTTCTTATTTTTTGGTGGATTTGCATTAGCTACAGCATTACATATTCAGGGGCTTGATCGCTTAATTGCTAACCGTTTATTGATGATTGCGAAAGGTAAATTATCAGTCGCTGTGTTGCTGTTATTTGGCGTTACCGCACTGCTCTCAATGTGGATAAGTAATACTGCAACCGCAGCAATGATGCTGCCACTAGTATTGGGTATTTTATCTAACTTGGATATTCGCTCAGAGCGCAATACCTTTGTTTTTGTTCTACTGGGCGTCGCTTATAGTGCTAGTATTGGTGGTTTGGGTACATTGGTTGGTAGCCCCCCTAATGCCATTGCTGCGGCTCAACTCAATTTAGATTTTATTACATGGATGAAGTACGGCGTTCCAATTATGTTAGTGCTGTTACCCGTCATGTTTATCGTGATGTATTTGATGTTACGTCCCAACTTAAAGCACAAATTTGATTTGAAATTAGAAGTATTAGAGTGGAATAAAAAACGCGTTATTACCATGATTATCTTCTTAGTGACTGTTTTTTGCTGGATTTTCAGCTCTTTTATCAGTAGTGCTTTCGGTGGAGTAAAAGATCTTGATACTGTCATTGCAGTGAGTGCGGCAATTGTTATCGGTGTAACGGGTGTTGCTAGCTGGAGTCAAATCCAAGAAAACACAGAGTGGGGCGTATTGATGCTGTTTGGTGGTGGTTTAACACTAAGCGCAATTTTACAGTCTTCTGGTGCAAGCCTCGTTATGGCTGACTTTATGAAAGATACCTTTGGTAATAGCCATTGGTTTGTGATTATTCTGGCAGTCACAACCTTTATTATTGTGTTAACAGAATTCACCAGTAATACAGCCAGTGCGGCATTATTAGTACCAATCTTTGCAACGGTAGCTCAAGCATTAGGAATGCCTGTTATGGCATTAACCATGATTATTGGTATCGGTGCTTCTTGTGCCTTTATGTTACCTGTTGCAACACCACCAAATGCGATAGTCTTTGGTTCTGGATATATAAAACAGATAGAAATGGTCAGAGTGGGTGGGGTGCTTAACCTTGTCTGTATCTTAATTATTTCTCTCTTTGCTTGGTTCTTCTGGTTATAACTTATTAATATAACCAAGTAAAAGGCTAGAAAAGGCGCTTGATAGTAATATCAGGCGTTTTTTTTATTGCGATTTTTATGTCGATAGATATTTAAAAAATGACAATTTTTAGTATGAAAAAATCAAAAGAGTAATAAATAGAGAGCCAAAAAAGCCATCTATGCCATAACCATTAAGGTATTAAGCAGATAGATGGCTTTTAAATCAGCACTAAGAAGCGCAGAAAATAATACTAACTATTTAATATAAAGTGTTAACTGAGTCCCTGGTTTTAACATTTTAATATCAGAGTTCCAGCTCATTAACTGCTTAAGGTTAATACCATGACGACGTGCAATACTGTAATAAGAGTCACCTTGACGTACTTTATAGTAACTTGGTGATGGCTTATTCGGTTTGCTTATAGTTGCATGGCGGGTGCTATTAGCATTGTGAATTTTTAATGTTTGGCCTACCAGCAAGGTGCTTTTTGCTCCTAAGCCATTAATACGTTGTAACTCTTTTATACTCATATTGTAGCGGCTAGCAATGGCATAAAAAGAGTCGCCAGAACGAACTTTATAAACACCTTCTTGCTTAATCGACTGGTTAGTTTTAGCTACAGCTAAACGGATGGTTTCAAGCACAGCTTCGTCTTCAAAGGCATTACGAAATTGATCAAGCTTATTTCTTGGCAACATAATGACATGTGGTCCATTCGGTGCCGTAATTCCTCTTTTATAACCAGGGTTATAATCTTTTACTGTGTTTATTGGTAGTTGACTTAATTCAGCAACTTTACCTAAGGTAATTTGTTCGCCAACATCAATGGTGGCCAACGCTCTATCACGATAGTTGCTTTTGGGAAAAGTAATATTTTCTTCGTTTTCACGAATAACTTTACTTAGAGCAAGAATTTTAGGCACATAATTCATGGTTTCCTTAGGTAAAGAAAGCGACCAGTAATCTGTTGGTAATTCTTTGCTTATATTGGCTTTTATTGCCTGCATAACACGGCCTTCGCCCGCATTATAAGCGGCAAGCGCAAGTGCCCAGTCGTTATCAAACATGACATAAAGCCTTTCAAGCAAATCAAGCGCTGCATTGGTTGATGCGGCAACATCACGGCGACCGTCATACCATTGATTTTGGGCTAATCCATAGTAGTTGCCAGTAATAGGAACAAATTGCCACAAGCCAGCGGCTTTAGCAGAAGAGGTAACATGAGGATTAAACGCACTTTCTACAACGGGAACGAGTGCCAACTCCATAGGTAAATCACGTTTTTTTATTTCTTCAATAATCCAATACATATAAGGTTCTGCGCGGGAGGCAACGGCCTGTATATGTTTTGGGTTATTTAAAAAATAAATTTCTTGCTGCGAGATCCTTTCATTTTCAGGGATATCCATCTTTAATTCACTTACTACATAACCCCATAAATTAGTTTTAACATCAATTTGTGGTTGATAGGAAGTTGAAGATCCTTTCGGTGTTGGCGTTATCGCAGACAAATTGGGTTTAATATTCTCTGATTGCTGACAGCCTGCTAATAGCAATATTGAGAACAAAATCGCTTTTGTCTTCATAATAGAAAAATTCATCCTGTATGTTTTTTGAACCAGATAATACTGAGTGCGCCAAAATAAAACAATACTTAGCAATTAAAAGTTGTCTTTTAATTCTCTTAATTTTGTAAATGTCTTAATTGGCGCGTAAGTATTAGTGGTTATGCCTAAAATTCCTTGTAAATCAATATCGTCAGATTTCAGAAAAAGATTAATGTTCTTTTCATTTTTCAGTGTTATTGGCACAGTTGGTTGCAAGTTCTTGCGCATTTCACTAACTTGGTGAAAATAATCGGTAATAAGTGCATTTTCTGGCATGATATGGTGTGCAAAGGCCATATTAGAAAGGGTGTATTCATGAGCACAACAAATTAATGTGTTATCAGGTAACGCACTGAGTCTTTGCAAAGAACTAAACATTTGTTGTGCTGTGCCTTCAAATAAACGACCACAGCCACCAGAGAAAAGTGTATCACCACAAAATAAATAAGGTTCAGAATAATAAGAAACATGGCCTAATGTATGACCCGGTGTACTAATGACATGAAAACAAAACGAATCAATAATAATTTTTTCTTGATCATGAATAATGTGGGTCGTCCCTTTATCTTGCGTTTCTTTCGGACCAAAGACCGTAATACTCGGGTATTTTGTCACTAAATCTGCAACACCACCCACATGATCATCATGATGGTGAGTTAATAAAATCGCGACAGGTGTTAGTGAACGTTGAGAGAGCATTTCAATAACGGGCTTTGCTTGTGAAGGATCAACAATCACACATTCACTATTTTCATTACTTAATAGCCAAATGTAGTTATCGGATAAAGCAGGAATTCTGATAAGCTCCATATAAGTTACCTTACTTATAAATATAAAGGGTTCAACGATGAAAGCAGCACGTTCGGTAAAACCAATGGTTATGCCTGATTCTTGGCGTAATATTCCTTGGGGTGAATACTACCGTATGGCAATAGAACTACGTTTACAGCATTGGTGGCCTAAAATGTATGGTTTTCATATGCTAAAACTAGGTCAGCTGAGTGCTGAAATTGATACCACATTAAGTACTGTTTCACATCAAGTTAATGTAAGCACTAATGCCACAAATGCTGATGTTATTGCATCACTAAATTATTTGCCATTTGAGAATAAATCGATAGATGTTTGTCTTATGGCTCATGTTTTGGACTATAGTGCAGATCCACATTGGTTATTGCGAGAAGCTGATCGTATTTTAGTTGATGATGGTTGGATAATTTTAACCAGCTTTAACCCCATAAGCCTAGTTGGGCTGGGTAAATGCACTCCTTTTTTAAGGCAAAAACAGCCTTATTGTTGTCGGATGTTTTCATTGCGACGTCAAATCGACTGGCTAAGCCTTCTTAATTATGAAGTGATGACTCAGCAGAATTTCCAGATTATGCCATTTTCACGACCAATAAAACGTGATGGTAGCCGCTATCATACTGGTGGATGCCTAAATTTAATTATTGCTCGTAAAAGAACCTTTCCTTTAACACCCACCGCCATGAAATTTGCATTACCTCGGTTGAGTGTAAAAGG
Source organism: Proteus hauseri (assembly GCF_004116975.1). NCBI lineage: Bacteria > Pseudomonadati > Pseudomonadota > Gammaproteobacteria > Enterobacterales > Morganellaceae > Proteus > Proteus hauseri. The sequence continues at coordinate 2,446,839 of NZ_CP026364.1, forward strand.
AAGAGTCTTAGGGGCAACTCGTAATCGATCTGAATAATATAATTACTCGTTATATTATTCTGTTGCTTTATCTTGCTGGCTTGCGATATAGCCAGCATCTTCTTTAGTGGGAGCAGCCGCGGCTTCTTTAGCTAATACATCACAACGCTCATTCTCATCATGACCCGCATGGCCTTTAACCCAGCGCCATTCAATCTCATGAGGTGTGATAGCTGTATCGAGTCGTTTCCATAAATCGACATTCAATACTGGGCTTTTGTCTGCTTTACGCCATTGACGTTTTTTCCAGCTGTGGATCCATTGAGTAATACCTTGCCTTACATACTGGCTGTCTGTTGTCAGTGTAATTTTACAAGGGAATTTTAATGCTTCTAATGCTACGATAGCAGCAAGAAGTTCCATTCGGTTGTTGGTGGTCATAAAAAAACCTTCACTTAGGGTTTTTTCATGTTGCTGGTAACGTAAAATAGCACCATAACCACCGGGACCTGGGTTGCCTAAACATGAACCATCGGTGAATATTTCTACCTGCTTATGCATAAAGGCGACTTATCCTTTTTAATTATTGCGAAAACTAACCTTAAGTCTGACATAAAAACGGATTATGAGCACTCCAATCACACGACAAATTGTACTTGATACCGAAACAACCGGTATGAACAAGCTGGGCGTTCATTACGAAGGCCATAATATCATCGAAATTGGTGCCGTAGAGGTCATCAATCGTCGTTTAACAGGGCGAAATTTCCACGTTTATGTTAAGCCTGAAAGGCTTGTTGATCCTGAAGCTTTCGAAGTTCATGGTATTAGCGATGAATTTCTTGAGGATATGCCTTCATTTGCTGATATTGCAGATGAATTTTTAGAATATATTCGTGGCGCAGAGCTGATTATTCATAACGCATCGTTTGATATCGGTTTTATGGACTATGAGTTTAGAAAACTTAATCGCGATATTCCTCCGACCGAAACTTTTTGCCAGATTACCGACAGCCTTGCTCTGGCTAGAAAATTATTTCCAGGTAAACGAAATAACCTTGATGCTTTATGTGATAGATATTTAATCGACAACTCCAAACGTACGCTTCATGGCGCGTTATTGGATGCTGAGATACTTTCTGATGTCTATTTAGCAATGACAGGGGGGCAGACTGCGTTAACTTTCTCTATGGAAGGTGAATCGCATGATGAGCAAGAACGAAATGAAATACAGCGCATCGTTCGTCCTGAAGCGGGTTTAAGAGTGATTAAAGCTACGGCAGAAGAATTAATTGAACATGAGTCACGATTAGACTTAGTGGTGAAGAAAGGTGGCCATTGTTTATGGCGTCCAACCCCTGAAGATGGCGCGTCTTGAGCATAAAAAAAGCATAAAACAGAGCTCAAGCTCAAAAACTGTCCAAATGCATTATTTTGTTAGAAAAACAGTTGACGACAAGGTAAGAGATTCGTAATATTCACCTCGTCCGAAAGGATACGCGGAGCGGTAGTTCAGTTGGTTAGAATACCTGCCTGTCACGCAGGGGGTCGCGGGTTCGAGTCCCGTCCGTTCCGCCAACATTCTAAACCCCAGCATTTATGCTGGGGTTTTTGCGTTTCCCATCTCGTTAAATTCATTCTTTTCTGTTTTTCTGAAAAAATCATCTATTGCATAAGATATTTGATATCAGTATTTTAAGATTTATCATCTCTAATAAACATCACGCTCAATTTCATTTACAGAGTAATTAAATATGGAAAATAAAGTACATTTATGGATGGGAAGTAATTTTGCTTCTGATGCAGAATACTTAGATTATTTTGAATTAGATTATTTAGAGGCGGGAATTGATGATCCCAACTATAAAATTTGTGAGTTTTGTCAGGATTTGGGTATAACTTGGTATGATCATGATTTTATTGGTGTTATTCCTCGTTATCAAAATAATGTAACGCTTGATGAAATATTACTAGAGGCAGCAGTGGATGAAAGGGAATTATCTTTAGTAAAGGCAAAGTGTGAGACGTTAGGCATAGAAAGTGCGAATGCGATATTTTGGTATCAAGATCCTGAGTTATCAATAAGTGAAAATAAAAGTTATAACAATCTGAAGTATATTGGTTTATTTAATGGAGATTAACTTATGAATACGGAATTTCGTGCACGTTTAAATCTATTATCCGAAGAATTAGAGAGTTTCTATTTTCAGGAATTTGTTACTGAAAATGATGAATATAGAAAAAACAAAGAAATAAAACAAAAAATTGTTCAATTTATTCTGGAAATGAAAAAGCATCATGAACAGTCACTAATTGATGATGCATTTACTCTGTTATTTCACCATACAGGATGTCATATAGATTGTGAGATATTAGATGAGATAATGTCTCCAGTTATTGAACAAAATATCATTACATCAGAATTGATTGATAAAAATCTGAAAGAGAATTCTCCTATGGCACGGTGGTTTTAAATCCGCCTCACTAAGGAAAAATGATGATGTTCTATCAATTCGATTTTATTAAAAATACTCAAGGTGCTCTTGTTGATGTAAAAGATACAAAAGGTAGGTTATTTTCATATTTTATACTCAATGAAAGTGGCAATAAATTTCTTAAATACACAAAGCCTTACGGTGAGGCACAAGAAGATATTACATTAAATAATTTGCGTTTTGCAGATTATTTACCTTTAAATATTGGTATTCCTGTTTTTTCTAAAAGAGTAATAGAGGCATTAAAAAAAGAAGTTATTAATGAAATTTATTCATATGAATGCGTGGTGAATTGCGAAGGGCAAGAGCATACTTTTTATATGTGCTTTATTAATAAATATTTAGACCTTATTGATATTGAAAAATCTGATTTTCGTGTGTTATCAGATGGTAGCCCAATACTATCAAAAGCTATTTATAAAAAAGATAATCAAGGTGATTTCTATCTTGCCAGAGATAAACAATTTAAAACGAGATTAGTTGCTTCTAAAAAATTTGTTGATTTTTGTTTGTTAAATAAATTTCATATCGATTTTACACCAGCCACATGAATATCATAACCATATAATTATATTATGAAAATTATAAATTGGTTATGATTGAAATATATAAAGAGCTATAAAAAATATTAAGCGATTATTTCAGTTAGTGCTTGAACATTTAAAGAATTAATTAGAATGGAATGGCCCAGAGTAAATTTATTGAGCCGATTAATGATGACAATTTTTGAAGATATCCAACAGAAGATACAGAATACTGTTTTTTTCTCTAATCTGGGGAAAGCAGATTTAGATGATAATAATCTTATTCAATTTGCAAGTCTTGAAAGCTTACTTTTTTCTTCATTAAATTTTATTTGGTTGCCGACTTCTCTGACTCAAGAGGATCCTTTTTATCACAAGCAAATTAATCCTAAAGTTTTGATAGAACAGCGCTTGAAAATCACAAAAATGATTACACAGCAAATTAAAGTAATGCCAGATGAAAGGTTTAAGTATAAAGCTCATGATTTTAACTTAGCTGCCAAAAATGCATTGTGTTATGCCTTTAGGCAGTATTTAACAGAAGTTCACTTTAACCTTGGGATGCAGTGGCAAGAGATTGTTGAGCTTTATTTTAAAGGGCATTGGGTTGTTGGTGTGTCACAAGAAAAGCTCGTTGTGATTTAAATTTTTATTTTTATTTGTAATGCTTGATATTTTTATTACCTCTATTTTTAGCGATGATTAATAACATAACTGTTACTCAATTGTGGCTACAGCATTATATTTTTTGCATACGTACAATTAGCATACATGTAATCAGATAATTTTTATTAGGTTATTAGATCCATTGGTGTAATAAAACTAGCTTTTCCCTCTTTTTATTTCTGTTTATTCTGCTATTCGATATTAAGTGCGGCGTTCTATCTGTATATAATTGGAACAAATAAGATATTTATTTGATTTGATGGATAAAACAGCAATGAAATTTTATCTTGATTAGTGATATCAAGCTAAGGTCTAATAGCACGCTTCTCAATTGCGCAAATAATTGCCTTCCTCTAATTTTGTTGCGCAACAATGCGGTGGTGTAATGTTATTTTCCGCTTTAATCGTAAAAAATGCAGTGTAAATCAAAGAATTATTGATTTTAGCTGATTACGATAGCCACCTTTGTGGATTTTTTATATTGCGGTTTTTTGCCCGCATTGAGAGAATCAGCTATCTAGATGCTTTTTATCCGACTTGGAGTAGAAAATGACCACTCGTAAAACCCTTGCTAATGCGATCCGTTTTTTAAGTATGGATGCAGTGCAAAAAGCTAAATCAGGACACCCTGGTGCGCCTATGGGCATGGCTGATATTGCAGAAGTATTATGGCGTGATTTTTTAAATCATAATCCATCTAACCCTAACTGGGCTGATCGTGACCGCTTTGTATTATCTAATGGCCACGCATCAATGCTGATTTACAGCTTATTACATCTGTCTGGTTATCAGGTTTCTTTGGATGATCTGAAAAACTTCCGTCAATTACACTCTAAAACACCAGGCCACCCAGAATATGGTTATACCCCAGGTGTTGAAACTACAACGGGTCCTTTAGGTCAGGGTATTGCAAACGCAGTGGGTTTTGCGATAGCAGAACGTACATTAGCGGCTCAATTTAACCGTCCTGGTCATGATATTGTCGATCACTTCACCTACGCCTTTATGGGTGATGGTTGTATGATGGAAGGTATCTCTCATGAAGTATGTTCTTTAGCGGGAACATTACAACTGGGTAAACTGATTACATTTTATGATGACAATGGCATTTCTATTGATGGCCAAGTGCATGGTTGGTTTACTGATAATACAGCAGAGCGTTTTGAGGCTTATGGCTGGCATGTAATTAGCGGTATCGATGGTCATGATGCAGCAAGCATTAAAGCTGCTATCGAAACAGCAAAACAGGTAACTGATAAACCTTCACTGTTAATCTGCAAAACGACTATTGGTTTTGGTTCTCCTCATAAAGCAGGTACTGCTGACTCACACGGTTCTCCATTAGGTGATGCAGAAATTGCAGAAACCCGTAAAGCGTTAGGTTGGGAATACGGTGCATTCGAAATTCCACAAGAAATTTACCAAGAGTGGGATGCAAAACAAGCAGGTCAAGCTAAAGAAGCTGAGTGGGATGTTAAATTCGCTGCTTATGCTGCCAAATTCCCTGAGTTAGCGGCTGAATTTAAACGTCGTGTGTCTGGTGAGTTACCAGCAAACTGGGAAACAGAATCCAAAGCATTTATTGAAAATCTGCAACAAAACCCATCAAACATTGCGAGCCGTAAAGCTTCTCAAAATGCATTAGAAGCCTTCGGTAAAGTATTGCCAGAATTTATGGGTGGTTCTGCGGACTTAGCGCCAAGTAACCTAACTATGTGGTCTGGTTCTAAAGCACTGAACGAAGATAAAGCGGGTAACTATATTCATTATGGTGTTCGTGAATTCGGTATGTCTGCAATCATGAACGGTATCGCATTACATGGCGGTTTTGTTCCTTACGGTGCAACATTCCTGATGTTTATGGAATATGCTCGTAACGCTGTACGTATGGCAGCGCTGATGAAAATCCGCAGCATCTTTGTTTATACTCACGATTCTATTGGTCTGGGTGAAGATGGCCCAACTCACCAACCTGTTGAGCAAATGGCAAGCCTACGTGTAACTCCAAACGTAAGCACATGGCGTCCATGTGACCAAGTTGAGTCTGCTGTTGCATGGAAATATGCAATTGATCGTAAAGATGGTCCAACAGCGCTTATTTTCTCTCGCCAAAATCTTGCACAACAGCCACGTACTGCTGAACAACTAGCCAATATCGAGAAGGGTGGTTACATCCTGAAAGATTGTGCTGGTACACCAGAATTAATTTTCATTGCAACCGGTTCTGAAGTTGAATTGGCCGTTAGCGCTTACGAACAATTGACGGCTGAAGGTCGTAATGTTCGTGTTGTTTCTATGCCAGCAACAGATGCGTTTGATAAACAAGATGCAGATTACCGTGAAGCAGTATTACCAGCAGCGGTAAAAGCACGTGTAGCTATCGAAGCAGGTATTGCTGATTACTGGTTCAAATATGTTGGCCTTGATGGTGCAATTATCGGAATGCGTAGTTTCGGTGAGTCAGCACCGGCAAACGAACTGTTTGCTGAGTTTGGTTTTACTGTGGAAAATGTGGTTACACAGGCAAAATCTTTATTTAAATAATCAATAAGTGTTAACAAGAGCACATTTTGAGGAAGAATTTCTCAGATGTGCTCTTTTTTTATCCTTCCATCTTTGTTTGCTATTGCGATCCTCTCTCATTTCTCGTAATCTGATTACCTAGAAGCTGAACCGTTTCAGTTGGGACTGAAATGTCGGTGACTCCACAAATTTTAGATTTAGTTGATTTATCACTGCTGATTAGTATCTTGCTCTATTATTCTAGGTGGTTGCATAATCACGAGTTATCAAAGGAGTCACATGGCTATCAGAGTTGCTATTAATGGATTTGGTCGCATTGGACGTAATGTATTAAGAGCTCTTTATGAATCAGGTAAACGTGCTGAAATTACGGTTGTTGCGATAAATGAACTGGCTGATGCACAAGGAATTGGGCATTTACTCAAGTATGACTCTAGCCATGGTCGTTTTGCTTGGGATATACGTATTAATAACGACTTGCTGCAAGTAGGTGATGATACTATTAGGCTATTTCATCATGCAGAAATTAATGAATTACCTTGGGGTGAGTTAGGTATTGATGTGGTATTGGATTGTAGTGGGGTATATGGCTCTCGCGCTGATGGTGAAGCTCATATCGCACAAGGTGCAAAAAAGGTCCTTTTTTCTCATCCAGGCACCACCGATTTAGACGCAACGGTTGTATTTGGTGTTAACCAACATGAATTAAAAAAAGAACACCGAATAGTCTCTAATGCTTCTTGTACCACAAATTGTATTATTCCAATCATTAAATTGATGGATGATGCATTTAATATAGAATCAGGAACAGTCACTACAATACATGCAGCAATGAACGATCAACCTGTAATTGATGCATACCATAAAGATTTGCGCCGAACACGAGCAGCTGGGCAATCAATTATTCCTGTTGATACTAAATTAGCGGCGGGGATAACACGAATTTTCCCAAAATTTAAAGATCATTTTGAGGCAATTTCTGTACGAGTTCCTACAATTAATGTGACGGCAATTGATTTAAGTGTCACGGTAAAAACTGCCGTAAATGTGTTAGATGTCAATCGTTTAATTCAAAAATCAGCAACAGACGCATTTCGTGGTATAGTGGATTACACAGAATTGCCATTAGTCTCAACTGATTTTAACCACGACCCCCACAGTGCTATTGTTGATGGCACTCAAACTAGGGTGAGTGGGCAGCACCTGATTAAAACTTTAGTCTGGTGTGATAATGAATGGGGCTTTGCTAACAGAATGCTTGATACAACGCTAGCAATGGCTGCTACTGGTTTTAAATAATCATGTATTAATAACGATGCCACGTAAAAACAAGAAAGTAATGATGCTTTATTGTTAAAATACAAGGCATTGAACAGAAGATTGCTAAATTTTAGAGAATCAATGAGAGGATTCATCATGTCTGTAATTAAGATGACCGATTTAGACCTGGCCGGTAAACGAGTTCTTATCCGTGCTGACCTGAACGTTCCAGTTAAAGATGGTAAAGTGACTTCCGATGCACGTATCCGTGCTTCATTACCAACCATTGAAGCAGCTTTAAAACAAGGCGCTAAAGTAATGGTAACTTCTCACTTAGGACGTCCTACTGAAGGTGAGTACAACGAAGAATTCTCTTTAAAACCAGTTGTTGACTATCTGAAAGACAAATTAACTGCACCAGTTAGCTTAGCTAAAGATTATTTAAATGGCGTTGAAGTAAATACTGGTGAATTAGTTGTGTTAGAAAACGTTCGCTTCAATAAAGGCGAAAAGAAAGACGACGAAACCTTATCTAAACAATACGCTGCACTGTGTGATGTATTCGTAATGGATGCATTCGGTACCGCTCACCGTGCTCAAGCATCAACTCATGGCGTAGCTAAATTCGCAGATGTTGCTTGTGCAGGCCCTCTATTATCAGCAGAGTTAGAAGCATTAGGTAAAGCATTAGATAAACCTGCTCGCCCAATGGTTGCTATTGTTGGTGGTTCTAAAGTATCAACTAAACTGACTGTTTTAGATTCTTTATCTAAAATTGCTGACCAATTAATTGTTGGTGGTGGTATCGCTAATACGTTTATCGCAGCAGAAGGTCACCCAGTAGGTCGTTCATTATATGAAGCTGATCTGGTTGATGATGCGAAAAAATTGATGGAAAAATGTGATATTCCAGTACCAACGGATGTTCGTGTTGCCACTGAGTTCTCAGAAACAGCGCCAGCAACATTGAAATCGGCAAGCGACATCAAAGATGATGAACAAGTGCTGGATATCGGTGATGAAACAGCAGAGCGTCTGGCTGAAATTCTGAAAAATGCGAAAACCATTTTATGGAATGGCCCTGTTGGCGTATTTGAATTCCCTAATTTCCGTAAAGGTACAGAAATTATTGCTAACGCTATCGCAAATAGTGAAGCATTCTCTATTGCAGGTGGTGGCGATACACTGGCTGCGATTGATTTATTTGATATTGCAGACAAAATCTCTTACATTTCAACCGGTGGTGGTGCTTTCTTAGAGTTCGTTGAAGGCAAAAAACTCCCTGCTGTTGCAATGCTGGAAGAACGTGCTAAACAGTAATTAAGTCATTGCTCATACAGGTAGAAGGACTTTTTTCTACCTGTTCCAATTATAGGATCTTATTACATGTCTAAAGTTTTTGATTTCGTAAAACCGGGTGTCATCACTGGTGATGATGTACAAAAAGTGTTTGCAGTAGCAAAAGAAAACAAATTTGCTCTGCCAGCGGTTAACTGCGTAGGTACTGATTCAATCAACGCTGTGTTAGAAGCTGCTGCGAAAGTTCGTTCTCCTGTTATTGTACAGTTCTCTAACGGTGGTGCTGCATTTATCGCAGGTAAAGGTCTTAAATCAGATGTACCTCAGCAAGCTGCAATCTTAGGTGCGATTTCTGGTGCTCATCATGTTCACCAAATGGCTGAATACTATGGTGTTCCAGTTATTCTACATACTGACCATTGTGCGAAAAAATTATTACCATGGATTGATGGTCTGTTAGATGCAGGTGAAAAACACTACGCAAAAACAGGAAAACCACTGTTCTCCTCTCATATGATTGACTTATCAGAAGAATCATTAGAAGAAAACATCGAAATCTGTGCTAAATATTTAGCGCGTATGGCTAAAATCGATATGACGTTAGAAATCGAGTTAGGCTGTACTGGTGGTGAAGAAGACGGCGTTGATAACACAGGTATGGATAGCTCTGCGCTATATACTCAACCAGAAGACGTTGCTTACGCATACGAAAAACTGAATGCAGTTAGCCCACGATTCACTATTGCGGCATCATTTGGTAACGTTCACGGTGTTTATAAACCAGGTAACGTGCAATTAACACCAAAAATTCTGCGTAATTCACAAGACTACGTTTCAGAGAAATTTAACCTGCCACACAACAGCTTAGACTTTGTATTCCACGGTGGTTCTGGTTCTTCAGCAGAAGAAATTAAAGAAGCGGTAGGCTACGGTGTTGTTAAAATGAATATCGACACTGATACTCAGTGGGCAACTTGGGATGGTATCTTACAGTTCTATAAAAAGAACGAAGGCTATCTGCAAGCCCAGCTAGGTAACCCTGAAGGTGCTGATAAACCTAACAAGAAATACTACGATCCACGTAACTGGTTACGTCAGGCTCAAACTTCAATGGTTGTTCGTTTAGAACAAGCATTTAAAGAACTGAACTCAGTTGATGTACTGTAATTGACTCATTCTTTATGATGAAATAAAAACCCGCAAATAGCGGGTTTTTTTATGCATTCAGTTTATTTTAACGCTATTTAATAACGATTATATTTGTCATTAAAGGTTTGATCTGAAATACAGAGATAATAAATACCTTCAATAAAACCAATAATTGCAGGAATACCTGTCCAACAAAATAAGAGATATAAAACGCCCATTCCTACTTTGCGAAGATAGAATTTATGTATCCCTAATCCACCGAGAAAAATAGCCAATAATGCTGCGGATAGCTTATTCTTATCATTCATCAGAATTTCTCCTATCTGAAATATTGTTTAAAGTAGATGGTTATTATTATATTAACCATAAAAATTTAAATATTTGCATTAAGGATAGTACTTATAAAACAGAATAAAAGAAGATAAAAGAAAAAGAACATTATAAAAATCAATTTGAGATAAATACGTATCTATATGGATAGCTGATAACAAATCATATTGTGCTAAGGCAAAGCCAATCAATAGATAAAATAAAAGCGCCTTAGAAGACGCTTTATTATGCAAACTGATTTTAGTATTAAAATATTAACCAGTAACTTTGGTATCTTCTTTCATCATACGGTTTAATAAAGGGACGGTTACCCACATTATTAGACCTACAATTAAGGTTGCTATACCTATCTTACCAAATACATCTGTATAAATAGGCAATGTTTGCAATGGATCAGTAATACCTTCTGGTGCTGCGGTGAATGTTGCTACATATCCCCCCAGCAAATAAGCTGTTGCTTGAGTTAAGAACCACATACCAAGAATAAAGCCCATCATGTATTGCGGCACAAACGCTGCAACCATAGCTAAACCTAAGGCGCTGATCATCAACTCACCTAAGCTTTGGAATAAATAAACCAGAACAATAAACCAAGGTGAAGTTAAACCATTAGCATCAGCAAACCACATGCCTGATGCTGCTGCTGTAAGGAACCCTAATGAACATAGAAGCATACCTGCGGTAAACTTCGCTGGCATTGAGAAGTCTTTACCTTTCGCGCCTAAGCGGCTATATGCGATAGCTAAAATAGGGCTAGCAACAATAATCCAGAATGGATTGAGTGCTTGAAAGCTAACTGGGTTAATATCAAAGCCTAATAACGTGTGATGAACGTTATGGATTGCAAAGAAGTTTAATGATGTTGGCATTTGAGCATAAAGAATATAGAAAATAACCGCTTCAAGCATCAGAACAAATGCAACATACATTTTATTACGAGCAACTCTGTCTTTTTGTTTAAATGCTTCACGGAAATAAATAAAGACAACAATAATAGACAGACTGACTAAAACGATATTAGCAATCATCACGTTATGCATTAACCATGCACAAACAAATACCATTGCTACACTACCAATAATAACTAAGAGTAGTTTGTTGAAATTAAGAGGTAAATGGTCTGGCTCTGAGCCAATATTTTTTACCATTTTGCGACAGAAAATATAAACCAATAGAGCAATGATTAAGCCAATACCACAGATATTATAGGTCAGAGCATATCCATAGCGCTCTGCAAGTACTGGCGCAATAGATAATGAGATCAGAGAACCCACGTTAATTGACATATAGAATAAGGTAAATGCACCGTCAAGGCGTGGATCTTTTGGTTGATAGCATTTCGCCAGTAAGCTTGCTGGGTTCGCTTTAAATAAACCGTTACCTACAGCGATAGTTCCTAACGCATAGAAAATAAGGTTAGGATACATAATTGACATACCGGTCATGAAATAACCGATAGCAAGAACTATTGCACCTAAAACAATAGTACGTTTTGTTCCTAATAAGTGGTCACCAACATAACCACCAATTGAAATTAACCCATAAACTAGTGCAGAGAAGGCACCAAAAGTAATAAAGGCTTGTTCTTGTGAGAACCCAAGTTTATTAACGAAATAAACAGCGAGAATACCTTGTACGCCGTAGTAACCAAAACGTTCCCATAATTCTACAAAGAAAATCATAAAGAATGGTTTAGGTTGTTGTAATAAACCGACTTGAGCGGGTTTATCCATATCTGTAATGCCCCTAATTATTATTTATCTTCACAACGATGTTATTTACTCGAATTTACGGCGAATGTTACACGCTAGTAACATTATCTACCGTCTAGAGAGTGATGTTTGCAAATTTAAGAAGGTAATCAGCAAGTCGAGTAGACTAATATATTGATAGAATGACTTCTCAAAGGTTGATCACACTGTGGGTAAGATTAATACCAGATTGAAAAAAATATTCATTAATTTATTTTCAATAAAGGTAATTTAGTTGATATTTAGTATAAATCATCGCCATTGAGATAATTTATTGACTATATTTTCATCGAATGAAACAAGATAAGAATAAACAATAAAAAATAGAATAAAAACTTTTTTTAATATGACTCATTGATTATAGAAAGAAATATTTCGTTATAATAAAAATATATTCTCTTATAACAAACAGATGTTAATAACTAATTAATAAATACCAAGACATTGTATCCAAAATACTGAAAATATAATTATTCACTTATTTTAAATAAATATTTATTTGTTCTGCAATGAATCATGATTAAATAACAAAAAAAACGCCCTTATTAAGGTGCGTTTTTTTGTCTCAAGAAAAGAGTAAAATAAAACTAAACAGCTATCGGAACTAGTTCATTTTTGACCGAATGAAAGCGACGCTTGAAATAGATAAGGCCATGCCCATCTTTGCGAACCGAGATATTTTTTATTTCAGCCATATAAACAAAATGAGTGCCGACTTGTCGCACATCATAAATATCACCTTCAAGGCAGGCAAGTGCATTTTCTAATACAGGCTGTTGTAATTGCCCATGTTGCCATCCTGGTTGAGTAAAACGATCTGCCATTGTTAGTCCGGTCATTCCGGCAAAATGACAAGCCATCTCTTCTTGCTCGTGATTTAAAATATTGATGCTTAATTTGCCATTTTCTTGAAATACGGTATTCATTTGGCTTTTACTGTTGATGCAAATCATAACAGTCGGTGGATTATCCGTTACTGAACATACCGCAGTGGCTGTTAAACCACAGCATCCTGCATCGCCATTTGTGGCAACGATATTAACGGCGGCACCTAAGTTTGCCATAGCATCTCGAAAAAGTGGGTTAGCCTGTTTCTCATCAGACATTTTTTACTCCTACTGCCAGACTTCTCGTCTGTCGGCGTCTTCACTAAAAATAATCACTAATTAGAGAACAGACCAAAGGACAATTCTCTAACTACGAACGCTAAACAAAGTTGCAGTGTTTATGGCGGTTTCTTTGTTGCGTTAGTTTAAAGCCGTAACGCTACCGCGCATGAACCAAGATAGCAATCTTTCTTTGTTACAACCTGTTAACTTTCCCTCAAAAAAAGGTGAGGCAACCTTATCGCTAAAGCTGATTATTCATAATTTATTGAGCGGGGAATAGCTAAATCTTATGTCTAATAAGAAGTATCACACTAATTGCCAAGCTGCTGCTGTGAGGAACTCACTGATTTCACTATTTTTATGTTAATAGATAGAAGAGCAATCAATTGCGAGATAAATGAAAAATTGCAAAAATTGAGTCAAGTTTATTTATTTGTTAATATGAATATTTGTAACAAATAGTCTATTCTTAGAATATAGTTCATTCTGTAAATCATAAATAGCGGTACATTCTCACTGCCTATATTAAGTGATTTTTCATCATTTCACCTATAACACTTATAAAGAGCTTCTTGATTATGCATGAATCATTAACTATCGCGCTATTACAAGCTCGGGAATCTGCGATGGGATTTTTTCGACCTGTTCTTAAAGAGCATAATTTAACGGAACAGCAATGGCGGATTATTCGAGTGCTTGCTGATAAGCGTTCTATCGATTTTCATGAATTAGCGCAAAAAGCCTGTATTTTGCGTCCTAGTCTCACGGGGATTTTGATTAGAATGGAAAGAGATGAGCTTATTTGTCGACTAAAACCGGTTAGTGACCAACGTAAGTTGTTTGTGTCTCTTTCGGTCAATGGGCAAAATTTATATGACAAAATTCAGCCTAAAATTGATGAAGGTTATCAATTATTAGAGCAAAAATTCTCTACTGAAAAGCTACAGAGCTTATCCGGGCTATTAAAAGACCTTATTGCACTTAATGCAGAAAATACCGATATATCAGAAAAATAGTTTTATCTTAACCAAATAAAAAGAGGCGATGTTTTATCATTGCCTCTTTTCTTTTTTCTATTTTATGTGGGTTTATTGTTTACCTAACACATGCAAGAAGTGAATATGCTTTTCATACTGATCAAGAATATCATGAATAATCTGTTCTTTTGTCCAGCCCATCACATCATAATCTTGTCCACCTTCTTTTAAATGAATTTCAGCACGATAATATTTATGCTCTTCATCTTTTTCTTCATCGGTTAAATCGGTTAAAGCAAATGCAGGTTGGGTATAAAATCGTAAGCGTACTTCATAGAAGAAGTTCATATCATCACCTAAATCGACTTCAAACCCAATGCGACTTTCATCGCTATTTTCAATATGACATTGAATACCTTGCTTACTTAATTCAGCAGAGACCATTTCCATTGAAGGATGAACCACTTCATCCATAAAACGTTTTACATGAGAACGTTTTGGAAAATAGGCAATATTTCTTAAACGGCGCTGCCACGGAATAGGGTTACGACTGGCTGGTGGCGCAATAGTTGCAAGTTGTTGGCTATCACGTTTATGTACATCAACACGCAATGCTTTTATCAATCCATAAATAGATGCTAGCAAAACCACAGAAAAAGGTAATGCGCTAGCGATAGTCACGGTTTGTAATGCAGTTAATCCACCCGCTAACAATAGTGTAATTGCTGAAATTCCCATTAAAGCGGCCCAGAAAATGCGTTGCCATACGGGGGTTTCGCTATCGCCTCCTGATGCTAAGGTATCAACAACCATTGCTCCAGAATCGGCGGATGTGACAAAAAATACAATCACCATCAACATGGCAAAAAACGACAATACTGATGAGAATGGAAAATAATTTAAGAACTCAAACAATGCTAATGACACATCTTGCTGAACCACGTTAGCAAGCGCTTCAGCACCTTTATCTTTAATTAAATGAATGGCGGTATTTCCAAAAACAGTCATCCAAAGTAAGGTAAAGCCTGCGGGTACAAATAGAACGCCGATAACAAATTCACGAATAGTGCGACCACGAGAAATACGAGCGATAAACATACCAACAAAAGGAGACCATGAAAGCCACCATCCCCAATAAAGCAGTGTCCAACCCCCTAGCCAGTCACTTGATTTTGGTTCATAGGCATACAAATTAAATGTTTTACTGACAATCTCAGAAAGGTAACCACCTGTATTTTCTACAAATGATTTTAAAATTAATACAGTAGGCCCTAAAATAATCACTAATAAAAGAAGTAAAACCGCTAAACCAAGGTTTAATTCAGATAAAAAACGAATACCTTTTTCTAATCCAGATACTACGGAGATAGTTGCAAGGCCTGTGATCACCACGATTAATATGACTTGAATGGTTGGGCTAATAGGAATATCAAAAAGATGATTTAAGCCAGCATTAACCTGTAAAACACCAAAACCAAGAGATGTAGCTACCCCAAATACGGTTCCCATAACAGCAAAGATATCGACTGCATGGCCAATTGGACCATAGATACGATCACCAATAATTGGGTAAAGTGCAGAGCGTAATGTTAATGGCAAACCATGACGGTAACTAAAGAAAGCAAGAATGAGTGCAACAATGGCGTAAATGGCCCAAGCATGTAACCCCCAATGGAAGAAGGTTAAGCGCATTGCTTCTTTCGCTGCTTCTATCGTTTGGGCTTCGCCTGTTGGCGGCATAAGGTAGTGCATTACAGGTTCTGCAACACCAAAAAACATTAAGCCAATTCCCATACCCGCTGAAAATAGCATAGCAAACCAAGCAAAATAACTAAAATGGGGACGAGCATGATCCGGACCCAGTTTTATTTCGCCAAAACGAGAAAGCCCCAAATAAGTCACACTCAGCAAAATCAATGCAACGGCAAGAATGTAAAACCAACTTGCGTTAGTGAAGAGATTTTCCTGAAGATGACCTAGCTTATCATTAGCTAGATCGGGAAAGAGTGCTGAAAATCCAACAATGAGTAGAATTAATATTGCTGATGTATAAAAAACGGGAGGATTAATTTTCATCCTAACTTTTGTCGGTATTACATCGTTTTGTTGACTCATAACTAACCTATTTTTGTTATTTTTCTTAGAAGGAGACTTTTCGCTACCTCTTTTCTGATTTTTTACATAGAACATCAGAAAAAGAAAAGTTCATAAGAAAATTTGAATAAAACATCAGATAAGATCGAAGTTTTATAAAAGAACGGAAATAAATTACTTTTTCCACAAGGTGAAGAATAATTCAATTAAATCAACTTATTACTTATTTATGATGATAAGTGTTTTTACACTTTAATAGGTTTCTCCTGTTGAAAAAAGGAGAACATGGTTACATTTTTTGCTTAATCGATCAACCCTAGCTGTTTTTTTATACAAAAAAAGCCAGTTACTAGTAACTGGCTTTTGTAACATCAAAATTTCTGAAATTAAGATTATTTATTTTCAGCTTTTAGATCATCAATCTTTTGTTTCGCTTGATCGGTAAGTTGGTCAGCTTTATCTAATGCTTTCTTTTCAGTATCTTGGGCTTGTTGTTTTAACTCATCACTTGTTTTTGCTGCATCTTCTTTCAGTTGGTCTGCTTTTTTATCTGCATCTTGAGATAAATTTTCAGCTGTAGTGCTTGCATCTTGTTTTAAGTCAGCTGCCTTTTCAGATAACTTATTGCTTTCAGCAGATAAGCTTTGTTTAATTTCATCAGCTTTTGCTGATGCTGAATCTTTTAGCTCATCGGCTTTTTGGGAGACACTTTCTTTTAATGCATCTGTTTTTTCATCAGCCTGAGTTTTTAATTCTTCCGCTTTTTGTTGAGCTTTATCTTTCAGCTCTTGAGCCTGTTCTGTTAATTCATCTGCTTTAGCTGAGGCATCTTGTTTTAAGTCAGCAGCCTTGTCTTTTGCTTGCTCAGTCAACTCACTCGCTTTATCTTGTGCAGTTTCGCTAACTTGGGTGGCTGTTTCTTTTGCTTTATCAATACCCTCATCAACTTTTTTAGATGAATCATCACAACCTGCTGTAATGGTAACAAGACCTGCTAGAATTAAAGAAGCCAGTAATTTTTTGTTCATTTTTCTCTCCAGAATATGTATCCAAAACAATTAGGTGATATCTCGTTTGATACAAGTAAAACACGAGAAACCATTGAGTTAATATTAAGAGGCTATCGTAAAATGATAATAATAAGTATAGCTATACTCTTAAAATCAACAAGGCTAAGTATATTTAGTGTTTATTCATAGTCAAATTGAATAAAGAAGGTAATGATTTTTTAGGATTTTTTATCAGTAAATATTTTTTTGTTTTATAATCATAAATAGAATTTTCTTAAAAGTGAGCATCTCATGGAGTATTACTTTTTAGTTATTATTAAGTTTATTATCGGGTTTACTATTATTTTAGCCCATATGAATTTATCAGGAAAAACACAGCTTTCACAGCTAACACCTATTGATTTTATTGGTAATTTTGTCTTGGGTGGGATTATGGGCGGTGTTATTTATACTGATGCGATTCCGTTATATCAATACATTACTGTTTTTCTTATTGGTGTCTGTTTTATCTCTTTTCTCAATTATATTAGTAAAACCTTTAATTTCTTCCGAGCTGTGGCAATAGGTAATCCTATTCCGATTATTAAAAAGGGAGAGTTTATTATGGAAAATATTAATGAGAAAAAGAATAAAATTGATATTCTTAATATTACTTCTCGGCTTCATGCTCAGGGAATTCATTCTTTTCAGGAAGTTAACTATGCACAAATTGAACCCGATGGACAAATAACGGTAGTGTGTGATGGTGCTCAAATGCCATCTTTAATAGTGATGAAAGATGGTGGGATCCGAACTTCCGAATTAGAGCAAATAGATAAAGATGAAACATGGTTAAAAGAAGAGATGGCAAGGCAACATATTGAAAAACCAGAAGATGTTTTTTTGGCTGAGTTTTGGGATGGAAAAGTAAATTTTATTTTGCAAGACGGAAAGATAAAGCGAACCAAAAGGTTACAACAAAAAACAGAGTAACCCCCTTTGTTGAATTGTCTCTTTTAATTCGCCTACTTGAGCTTCTTCTATATAGATATAGATGGCATTAGATTGCTTATATAGAAGAAAAAATTAATTACAATTTAAAAACAGCAAAATCAGAAGCGAGCTCAGTATTATCAAATACCGATTGGCATTCTGTAAGAAGTTCTGGCGTGTCTTCAGGTAAATAGCGGCTACTTATATGCGTTATAATCAGCCTCTTGGTATTTGCTGTTTTTGCTAACTCCGCTGCTTGTACTGTTGTTGAATGGCCACGACTATTCGCTTGCTCTGCCATTTCATGTTTGAACGTTGTTTCATGAACCATTACATCGGTATTCTTTGCCAGCGTTAATGCCGATGGTGTTGGCTGAGTATCACCAAATATTGCAATACAACGACCTTTAATTTCAGGGCCAATATAATTTTTGCCATCCACTATTCTACCATCAGGCAATGTAATTATTTTCCCTTGCTTTAAATCCTGTAGCCAAGGGCCAGTCGGAATATTTTCAGCTTTCAGTTTTTCTGCATCTAATTTGCCTAAACTGTTTTTTTCTTCTAAACGAAAACCGAAACAAGGTACGGGATGACAAAGTGCTTCACAACTCACTCTCATTCCTTCTTCTTCAAAAAGAAAACCCGCTTGATCTATTTCAATAATATTGATGGGGTATGTGAGATAAGAGTGACTTAAAGTGAGCGATGTTTCTATAAATGCTTTAATTCCTGTTGGGCCATAAACCGTTAACAGAGTTTCGGTTCCTCCCATTGAGCGACTGCAGAGTAACCCGGGTAAACCAAAAATATGGTCACCATGTAAATGAGTAATAAAAATTTTATTTAAACGCGGTAATTTAACGCGGGTATGCAAAATTTGATGTTGAGTTGCTTCACCACAATCAAACATCCACATACTTTTTTGTTTGTTTTGCAAATCAAGCACCATACTGGTGACGTTACGTTCTTTTGACGGAACGCCAGCATTGGTGCCAAGAAAAGTTAGCTCCATATTAAGATATTATTCTCCGTTTTGAATTTGTTCCCAACTTAAATCAAATTTAGCAAGATACTTACGTAAACGATCTGCATCGTTGGGTTGTTTTTTATTTTGTCTTGATACTGCAAAAAGTTTTCGACCCGCTTCAGAAAGTGTCGAAGATCGCTGGCAAATATTAATGACTGTATTAAGCTGGCTTAGATCAAAAAGATCAAGATCTGATTTTTCAAATAAAGTAGAAGAAGTGATCCCCCAATTCTGTTTTAAACGATAGATCTCTTCATCAACTAATGTCTGTGTAATTCGGCCATTTTCGGCTAATGTTGCCATTCTGGTTATACTGGCACTGAGTTCTCTAAAATTTCCACGCCATATAGCCTGCTCTGAAGTGGCAAATTGAATATAGTGTAATTTTGCATCTCGATTAAAACGAACTGATTTTTGATAAAGCTGAGCAAAATTTTGCAGTTCATATTCGATATTAGGCTCAATATCTTCTTTTCGTTCTGCGAGGCTAGGTAATTGAAATGACCACATGTTTATTCGTGCATAAAGATCTTCACGAAAAAGCCCTTGTTCGATTTGCTTATCCATATTGCGGTGTGTGCCAGCAATAAGTTGAAAATCGCTTTGTACTTCAATATCTGATCCATAGGGATAAAATGATTTTTCTTCTATTGCTTTAAGTAGCATTGCCTGTTCGTCTAAACCAAGCTCTGCAATTTCATCGAGAAATAAAATACCCTGATCAGCCTCTCTTAATAATCCTTGGCGAGGTTGTAATGCCCCCGTAAATGCACCTTTTACATGACCAAATAGAGTGGACATCGCATTATCACCACGCAGAGTTGCACAGTTAACGGCAATAAAACGCCCTTTTACAAAGTGGCGAGACTGGCGTAGTTGGTAAATTCGTTGTGCGAGAAAAGATTTCCCTGCACCAGTGGGGCCGGTGAGTAAAATAGGTGCAAAAGAGCGCAAAGCAACTCGTTCAATTTGCTCTATTAGTGTATTAAAACGTTCACTGCGTGTTGCAATACCTGACTTTAGAAAAGATAACGTCTCTGTATGATAGTGCTCAAAACGGCTAGTTAACTTAGCATATTGGTTTAAATCAAGATCGATAACAGCGTAGCTGCCTATTGCGGATTGGCTTTTTTGCTCATCACTTTCATCTTTAATTTTTGTTGATGGTGAGGTTTGCAATAATTTTGCTGGTAAATAATGAGCCTCTGCTAGCAGAAACCAACAGATCTGAGCAATATGAGTACCGGTTGTGATATGGACATAATATTCTTCATTTTCAGTATCAAAAGGGTAGTTAACAGCAAAATCAAGAAAGTGACTGTAGACTTCTTCTAAATCCCAAGGATCACAAATATCAATTTCATAAGGTAAAACCTGTGTTTGAGGTGAGACAACACGAATATCTTCGGTTATGCGCGAGGCGAGTGTTGAATCATTTGGTTGGTGGATCATCACAAGTTTACTAACTGGAAATGCCTCTTGCTGGCAAATAGATACGGTTGGTCGCCATAAATTCCATCTTTTGTGGCTTTTTCCTCTTCTATCCAATGTTGTTCCCAAAATGCCAATCACCACTTTTCGTTTCATTGCGTTATCCAAGCTTATTTTATTTATCAGTGTTTATTTATATTTATAATCTACTAGATAAAAAGATAATATCCTATGATTTTTTATCTAGCTTAGAAATATAACTTATTTTTCTTTTTTTATTTTTAACTTATAAATCAATTAATTAAAATTATTTTTACTGACTTTGAAAAGTTGGCACGATATTAGCAATATTCTTATCGTCTGAAAACAGATTCTGGATCTGGTAGGCACATAAAGAACAGCGAAAGGTGTTATCTAAATGTGTTCCTCTAAAAATAAGACTCTGATCAGTGAAGTCGGTTGTTCTCGGGTTCGATTCCTGACACTGAAACCAATTACACCTCCAAATGTAAATAATAAATTGTTGTGGCGGATGTATTAGCCACCTTACTTATCCACCAGCATCTGAGCTGGATTGTTGGCAGAAGAAGAGACAAACAGAGCATCGTTCCTTTTTTCTTCTCCCTTCAGTTTCGCAATGAAGGCTCGTGGAAAAGTAAGCACACAATATTAGTACGCAATTAAAACGAACATAAAAGAAGAGAAAAGAGAAAATGATAAAAACAACAATAATAGTCAAGCAGGGTCAATTAGCACTTTTAAAGAAAAAAGATGAATACATAAAAGTGCTGACAGCAGGCGAGCATAAATTTATTGATTTAAAGCGTCAGCTAAGTGCTGAAGTCTTTGCCTTAAATGGCGGTGCATTAGAAAGCGAAAAAGCAGAATTTTTACGCCAATATTATCCTCAGTGGGTTGAAGAATATGGTTTTGACATTGTGTTATCTGATGAACAGATAGGTCTTTTATATGAGAATGGCATTCTTAAAGAGATTTTAGCACCAGGAACTCGCCGTTTATATTGGCGTTATGCTGAGCGTTCGCTCGAAATATTGTCAGCTACAGCGTTAGAAGTGCCAGCGACCTTGTTAAAAAAATTACAACAACCAAAATTACGTAATCAGGTAATAAAAGGAAGCGATGGGGTGTTGAATGTTGATGTTCCTGCATGGCATGCCGGTATTATTCGCATTGATGGCGAAACTCAAACTTTGTTGGCTCCAGGATTAAAAGGGTATTGGCGTTATCAACACAAAGTAGAAGTCGAAGTGGTTGATATGCGACTGCAAACTTTGGATGTAAGTGGGCAAGAAATTTTAACCAAAGATAAAGTGACCTTGCGTATCAACTTATCAGCGAACTGGCGTTATAGCGACGTATTACTTGCTTATCAACAATTAAGTTCACCTATTGAGTTCTTATATAAAGAGTTGCAGTTCGCTTTACGTGAAGCAGTTGGAACACGAACGCTTGATGAGTTATTAGAAAATAAATCACTCATTGATAGTTTAGTGAGCGAAAAGGTTGATCAAGTTACTGCTGGATACGGCATTGAAGTTGCCTCTTTAGGGGTAAAAGATATTGTTTTACCCGGTGAGATGAAAACAATTTTAGCGCAGGTTGTCGAAGCTGAAAAATCAGCACAAGCTAACGTTATCCGCCGAAGAGAAGAGACATCTGCGACACGCTCATTATTAAATACGGCAAAAGTGATGGAAAATAACCCCGTGGCATTGCGTCTAAAAGAGTTAGAAACCGTAGAACGTATCGCCGAAAGAATTGATAGAATTTCTGTTTATGGTGGTTTAGACCAAGTATTAAATGGATTGGTGCAAATCAAAGGAGCACAAGAATGAAACAGGATCACCAATTAGTACAATCAGTAGATACAGCTGACATTAAAATGTGGACCAATGGTGTTCCTGTTGAAAAAGATGCACTAAACCAACTGATTAATACGGCTAAAATGCCTTTTATCTTTAAACATATGGCTGTTATGCCAGATGTTCACTTAGGAAAAGGCTCAACAATAGGCAGTGTGATACCAACAAAAGGGGCGATAATTCCCGCAGCTGTTGGGGTTGATATTGGTTGTGGCATGATTGCAGTACGCACATCGTTACATGCTAATGATTTACCCGATAACTTATTTGCGATAAGAACGGCAATAGAAAAAGCGGTACCTCATGGAAGAACAAGCACTCGTTCAGGAAATGATCGTGGAGCTTGGTATCAGCCGCCAGAAATTGTTGACCAACACTGGCAGCAATTAGAAGGGCGTTTTAAGGTATTGACGGATAAATATCCTCGTTTATTGAAAACGAATAACTATCATCACCTTGGCACATTAGGAACCGGAAATCATTTTATTGAGTTATGTCTTGATGAAGTTGATAACGTTTGGGTGATGCTACATAGCGGATCTCGTGGTGTCGGTAATGCGATAGGAACACTGTTTATTCAAATGGCGCAAGAAGATATGCGAGAGCACCTTGCTAACCTACCAGATAGAAACCTTGCTTACTTAAAGGAGGGAACGTTGTTTTATGACGATTACATTGAAGCTGTTGAATGGGCTCAAGATTTTGCTCGTCATAACCGTGAAATCATGATGGAACGTGTGTTAGCGGCATTATCATCGCAAATCAGTAAACCTTTTTCGACACAACAACAGGCAGTAAATTGTCACCATAACTATGTGCAAAAAGAAAAGCACTTTGGCGAAGAAGTTCTTGTTACCCGAAAAGGTGCTGTATCGGCACAAAAAGGGGAAATGGGGATCATTCCTGGCTCTATGGGGGCGAAAAGCTTCATTGTTCGAGGAAAAGGAAATGCGGAAAGCTTTTGTTCTTGTAGCCACGGTGCAGGACGCGTGATGAGCCGAACAGCGGCTAAAAAAGCCTTCAGTATTGAAGACCAAATTAGAGCAACTGCGCATGTGGAATGTCGTAAAGACGAGGATGTGATTGATGAAATCCCAATGGCATATAAAGATATCGATGCAGTAATGAAAGCGCAATCGTCATTAGTCGAAATTGTTCATACATTGCGTCAGGTCGTCTGTGTTAAAGGATAATTGGTTGATAACATAGGTGATTCATAACTATCCCCGAACTATAATGTAGGGGATAGTGTCATATGATAGCGTGTGCACAAGAAACAAATGATAAAAGTGAAATGATTAGTAAATTATTGTCGATAGCACCCTTTTAGATTGATTGAAAATTAAACATCTAATATTAAATATTTTTAATGAATAATCTTTTAATATCAACTTAAGTCTATTTAATAAAGATAATCGAAAAAAGAGCATTTAATTAATTAATACCTTTATTTAGAAAGTACCATTAATAAATTATTAATATCTAAAATACTCATTATTTATTTTTTATAAAACAATTCCTAATTTACTTAATTATTGCAAAATTACCTTTATTCTTATTGTAAAATAACAGGCTATTATATTTCCTATATTAATTATTTAATAATGTACTAATTAAATTCATTTTGTTAAGTTCTTGTTTCCCAGATATTAAAG
Source organism: Proteus hauseri (assembly GCF_004116975.1). Classification (NCBI taxonomy): domain Bacteria; kingdom Pseudomonadati; phylum Pseudomonadota; class Gammaproteobacteria; order Enterobacterales; family Morganellaceae; genus Proteus; species Proteus hauseri. Next base: position 2,470,976 of record NZ_CP026364.1, read on the forward strand.
AATCGTTTTGAATTACTTGCAGTATAGATAACAGTATGTGAAATATTACGATGACCTAAATAGTCTTGAATTAGACGGGTATCTCTACCTAAATCAGCGAGTGCATAGCCGCAGGCGTGGCGTAGCATGTGGGGGTGTGGAATAATGGATACATTAGCTTCTTTACCTAAACGTCTAAGTAAACCATAGACTTGCTGACGAGAAATAGGCCCTGTTTTTTGAGATAAAAAAACCCATTCTGAATCTGATTCTCTCCATGTTTCTCTTTTTTTCAACCAGTTAACTAATGCTTCATACTCTTCTTCAATTATCGGCTGTGTTGTTGATAGCCCACCTTTTAAGCGTCTGACGTAGATAATTCGGCTTTCTAAATCAATATCACTTAACGTTAAACGGCATAACTCACTGACCCTAAATCCGTGTAAAAAACACATTAAAAACATGCAGTAATCTCTTTCTGGATACCTGCCTTCTTTGGCTTGCTTCAAAATTGAATTGATCTCAAAACGAGTAAGAAATTTGCGTTGCTTCATTTTTCGTAACTTTTTCAATGAGATAACAGTGATTAAAAGTCATTTAATGCATCACTATAACAAGTAATATGCATCAATAAAGAGTTGTGTTTTTTTTATACTTGCCATTTTACTTGTTAATTTTAAACAAGTTTATTGAAAGTTTATTTGTTTTTAGAAAACGGGAATGGCCGAATAGGCCTATGAAGCGCAGGTATCTAGGAAAGATTACTCGTATTTAGAGAAATAAACAGAATACACCAAATTGTTTTGTTAAAAATAATCCACTTGAGCAATGTCATTTTTAGATAATTATTCTATAAATTTAAGAAAAAGAGCATATAGCTCTAGGTGTAACTACTACACTTTGTGAAAAAAGTAAAAAAAATTATTTCAAGATTTTAAACAAAGTAACCAATAGTTTATATTTATAAAAATAATGATACATATCAATATGTTAAATATGTAAAGGGATATGTGTAATATTAAATTTGACTTAGGTGAGAAGCCAGAGAATAATAGTAAACAATTTGGTGTATTTTGTTTTGTTTCTAACGATATTTAATTTCGATTAGAACGGGCTTATGTATACCAAAATTAAAAAACTCAATAAGTGAGTCACCTTGTTAGGAATAATCCATTTCTAGCAAATTTATTATTTTAAATGTCTTCGTCCTTTATATTTCAGGAAACAAAAAGATGAAATTAAATAAATTAGCATTAGTTCTAGGTTTAGGTTTATCTGTTGCTGCTGGTTCTACTTTCGCTGCTGATCCAGTAAAAGACCAAGGTCATGGTACAGTCAAATTTGTTGGTTCTATTATTGACGCTCCATGTTCAATTACTCCTGATACAGAAAATCAAACTGTTCCATTAGGACAAGTTGCTACTTCTGCATTAAAAGACGGTGGTCGTAGTAATTCTCGTGATTTTAAAATTTCTTTAACTAACTGTACAACTGAAACTTATAAATCAGTTCAAACAACTTTCACTGGTTCTGAAGCTACTGACATTTTAGCCGGTTCTTTAGGCATTGAAGGTATTGCTAAAAATGCTGCAGTTGTTATCACCGATGCTGGTGGTCAACAAATCAAATTAGGCACACCAAGTGCTGCTCAAACTTTACGTGATGGTAACAACGACCTGAACTTTGCTGCTTACTTACAAGGTTCTGCAGCAGAAGCAGCTGTTCCAGGTGACTTCACTGCTATTGCAACTTTCGCACTGACTTATCAGTAAGAAAAAGCAGCTCTGTATAGGGACATACAGAGCTTTATTTCCTGTGTCTATTTTTTAACGATTTTTCTTACGGAGAAAAATATGAATCGCAAGATGACACCACTGTTGCTATGTCTTGCCGTCAGTTTATTCACGGAACAAGCATTAGCAAGTGATGTAAAACAAGATAAGAAAATGCATCAGCGATTTGGGGCACTCAATCTTCAGGGGACCATTTTAGAACCAACATGCGCTATTTCGGCAGGAAGTCGTTATCAGGTGATCCCGCTAACTACGGTATCTATTCCTACCTTAGTAACTCAAGGCAGTGGGCCTATTGATTATTTTTCTATCAGACTAACCGAATGCACACTTGTAGAACAAAAAGGTAAAGAAGCAGATAACCCTCGTTTTATTGCAACATTTGAGGGGCCTTCTCAAAGTGGCAATTTTCAGCTTTTTGGTGATGCCAAAGGTGCTTCATTAATGATAGCAGACCGTTATGGTCGCCAAGCAATTCCGGGGCAGCCTTTACCCGCAGTTGGCATCGACTCTAAATCGATGGCCTTACTTTATCAGGCGCGAATAGTAAAAAATAACGACATACCAAAGGCAGGGAACTACCAAACAACGCTGCGCTTTAAGCTGGAATATTATTAAATGGATCGGGTTGGATTATTTATGGTTAAATCATTCAAAACCGTTTGTTTAGGGACGGAAAAAAAGAAAAAACAATATGCTATTCGGCCTGTTGCTGCACTGATCTATTTAATTATTTCTGGTATTTCAAGTTCAGCTTTAGCAAATAGCGACATTGAATTTAATGCCGATATTTTGGATCTCAAAGACAAACAAAATATTGATTTATCGGATTTCTCTCGTGCCGGCTATATTATGCCCGGCAAATATGAATTTATTGTTCGAGTTAATAACAATGAACTGGCTGATATCTATAACATCGAATATATCGTTCCAGAAAACGATCCTAAAGCCAGTGAACCTTGTCTTCCTCCTGAGTTAGTCCATCAATTAGGCTTAAAACCTGAATGGGCTGAAAAAGTTAAATTTAACGATGATGGGACTTGTCTTGATATTTCATCATTACCAGGAATGACAGTCAGTGCGAGTTTAGGTAGCGGCAACTTATTACTGACCATTCCTCAAGCTTATCTTGAATATTCAGCACCGAATTGGGATCCACCTTCTCGTTGGGATAATGGTATTTCAGGGCTTATTTTTGACTATAACGTTAATGCCAATGTGACAAATCCAGCCAATGGTAAGCAACAACAACAGCTTACGGGTATGGGGACGATGGGGGCTAACCTTGGTGTATGGCGTTTTCGTGCCGATTGGCAGGGAAGTTACCGTCATGTAACCGGCGTTCCTGATAGTACCGAAAATAACTGGAAATGGAGCCAATATTACCTTTATAGAGCAATTACCGAATGGGGTGCTCGTTTGGTCATGGGGGAAACATTCTCTCGCTCTGATATTTTCGATAACTTCCGTTTTACTGGGATTAACTTGGCGACGGACGACAATATGTTGCCACCTAATTTACGGGGTTATGCGCCAGAGGTAACAGGTGTCGCTAAAACGAACGCTAAAGTAACTATTAGTCAGCAAGGCCGGGTCATTTATGAAACGCAAGTAGCACCGGGGCCTTTCCGTATTCAAGATATTAATGATGCTGTTAGCGGTAAACTTGATGTTCGCGTTGAAGAGCAAGATGGCTCGGTTCAAGAGTTCCAAATGGATACCGCGAGCATCCCGTATTTAACTAGACCTGGTAGAGTGCAATATAAGATCTCAGCAGGTAAACCGTCTGATATTGACCATAATACAGAAGGCCCTGTTTTTGGTATAGGTGAGTTCTCATGGGGGATCAGTAACGGTTGGTCTCTTTATGGTGGCTCATTAGTTTCTGGTGACTATAACTCTGCGGCCATTGGTATTGGTCGAGATCTTATGGCGTTAGGTGCTATCTCTTTTGATGCCACACACTCATGGGCAAGAATTCCAAGTGATGATAAGCGTTATCACGGTGGTTCATATCGACTGAGCTACTCAAAACGTTTTGAAGCCATTAATGGACAGGTGACGTTTGCGGGTTATCGCTTCTCTGAACGTGACTTTATGAGCATGAATCAATATTTAGACCGTCGTTATCGCGATGGTACTGAAGATCACAATAAAGAGCTGTATACCATTATGTTTAGTAAGCAGTTTCCTGAATGGGGGCTGAGTGCTTACTTAAACTATAGTCATCAAACTTATTGGAACAAGCCAAACAACGACAGCTATAACTTATCATTAGCAAAAACAATGGATATTGGTAGTTATAAAAACATCAATATCAGCATGTCGGCTTTCCGTAATAAATTCAACGGCACAAATGACAATGGCTTATATATGAATGTCAGTATGCCTTGGAGTGATCGCGCCACAATCAGTTACAACACAGTCATTAATCGACATGGTAACTCTCATAATGTGAGTTATTACGACCGCCTTGATGAAAACAATAGTTATCGTTTAGGTACAGGTATTAGCAGTAACGGTAAAGCTTCGGCTGATGGTTATTATTTACACTACGCCGATGCGGCATTAGTGACTGCAAGTGCAAGTTATATTGATGGTGAACATACGTCAGCGGCATTGTCATTACAAGGTGGTGCAACGTTAACACCTGAAGGTGGCGCTTTACATCGCATAAACAGAACCGGTAGTACGCGTTTGTTAGTTGATACCGATGGTATAGCTGATGTTCCAGTTAAAAGCATCGGTGCTATCTCACGCAGTAACTATTTTGGTAAGGCCGTTCTGCCAGATATTAATGATTATTATCGCAGTAGCGCCAGTATCGACCTTGAACAATTACCAGACAACGTTGAAGCACTGCGTTCGATTCAGCAATTAACGCTGACTGAAGGCTCAATAGGTTATCGCCGCTTTGATGTTGTAACAGGTCAAAAAGCGATGGCAGTTATTCGCCTAAAAGACGGAACTTATCCACCATTTGGTGCTTCGGTGACTACCGAAAAAGGCCGTGAGTTAGGAATTGTCAATGACGGCGGTAATGTTTATCTCAGTGGTATTAATACAGATGAACGCTTACTTGTGCGCTGGAATGGTCAAGAACAGTGCCAGATCCGCATTCCTACACTGGTTGACGGGCAATTTATGACTTCACTGTTGCTTACTTGTGGTGATGGTACAACGTCATCCGGCACAGTAGATAAAAAAGCAGAACCCTTATTATCTCAACCTCAATTGACCACAATTGAGAGCAAGTAAGACAAGATTAAAACAACTTCAGACAAAAAGAGTAATTAAAGATGATTTTATCAAAGCGCTCATTGATTGTAGCAACCACATTATTGGCTGGAATGGCATTCACTAGTCAGGCAATGGCAGCAATTGCACTGGATAGAACTCGCGTTATTTTTAATGGTGCAGATAAATCTGTCAGCTTAAATGTGAGTAACCAAAACAAAGAATTACCTTATTTGGCTCAAGGCTGGATGGAAAATGAAAATGGCGAACGTATTGAAAGTCCATTAATCGTACTACCACCAATCCAACGTATTGAACCAGGTGACAAAAGCCAAGTAAAAGTACAGTCATTACCTGCTATTGCTCAACTTCCTCAAGATAGAGAAAGCGTGTTTTATTTTAACTTACGAGAAATTCCGCCTCGTAGTGATAAACCTAATGTGTTGCAAATAGCATTGCAAACTCGCATTAAATTGTTCTACCGCCCTGCATCTATTTATGCGACTCAAACAGATTTAACGAATCCATGGCAAGAAAAAATCACCTTAACTAAGAAAGGTGATCGTTATGAAGTGAATAATCCAACACCTTATTACGTCACATTAGTTGATGGGTTAACGGCGCTAAAGGGACAAAGTCTTGATGGTTTTCAGCCATTAATGATTGCACCTAAAAGTACAGGCACATTGAATCTAAATGCAGCTGTATTTGGTGCTTCTCCTGTGCTGAGTTACATCAATGATTATGGTGGTCGCCCTCAACTGAAATTTAGCTGTAATGGCAATGAATGTAAGGTTACAGAAACATCAGCTGGAAACTAAATAGGTCTATTTTATGGTTATGGAACAGCGGTTTAACACAAGCAAAGCAGTGTTGATTTTTATTCTGGCAACATTTACTGGTGGCCTGAGTTCTACTGCTGTTGCGGATCTACCTGCAAGGGCGGCTGCAAAGGATGTTATTCCCGGCATTGTTTATATCAATATTACTGGAAATGTTATTGCGCCACCGCCGTGTGTGATTAACGGTGGGAAAATGATTGAAGTAAATTTTGGTGAAGTCATGAGTACACGTATTGATGGTGTTAATTATAAAAAACCAATCCAATACAGTGCTACTTGCGAAAAAATGCCAACAAATGCCATGAAAGTATCAGTAGCCGGCAATGCCACTGGTTTTGATAATAATGCTTTACAGACCAATATCACTGGATTAGGTGTTCGTATTCTTTATCAAGGGAAGTTACTCAACTTAGGAAAAACAGTCGATTTTACTTATCCTAATTTTCCTGTGTTAGAGGCAATTCCGGTACGCGATCAGGCGGAAACACTGGTGGGAGGCGATTTTGTCGCTAATGCCACTCTAAGAGTGGAATACCAATAAGGAGCTAACGCCGTGTTTATTAAATTAACGAAAATATGTCTGATTACCTTACTCGGTGGTGCTTCTCTGACTGCAAATGCAGATGATCCAAATATGAAATTATTTGGCACTTTATTAGTGCCACCACCTTGTGTGATCAGTGACGACGGCGTTATCGATGTTTATTTTGGTCATAACGTCGGGATCCACAAAGTTGATGGTATTAATTACACCGAAGCGGTGAATTATAAATTGGTGTGCGATCCCAATTTAAAGGGATGGGATCTAGGACTTTCTATTATTGGTCCTAAAAGCCAGTTCGATGAGGCGGCATTACAAACCAATATTACAGATTTGGCCATTCATCTTACGCAAAATGGACAACCTTTTATTTTAAATAAGCGGATTGCAATATCACCAGACAGTCCCCCTGTTATTCAAGCTGTACCTGTAAAAAGGCCTGGTAGTACTTTGCCTGAAGGTGCGTTTGAGGTGTCTGCCACTTTATTAGCTGAGTACCAATAGGAGCGTATTAATGAACATAAAAAGCGTATCGCTTCCTTTTATTTTTGGGTTAGCTACTTTTGTTGGATTAAGTGCGACAGCGCTTAGTGCGAAAGACAATATGTATTTTCACGGAATATTAGTTGATGAGCCTTGCACGATTAAACCGGGAGATGAAACGGTCGAACTGGATTTCGGTAATATTCCCGATAAAAACCTGTATGCCTATCAAAGAACACCAAGTAAGCCATTTCAAATACGCTTATCTGAATGTGATCTCACTATTGGTAAAAATGTCAGGATCACGTTTAAAGGTGATGAAAATCAGGCGATGGCAGGGCAAGGTTTTTTAGCGATAAGCCCTGCAAGTCAAGCATCAGGTATTGCTGTTGGATTGGAATCTGAAAATGGCAATGCGTTACCTGTTAATAAAGAAACAGACAAACTTTCATTGAACGCGAATGACACTATTTTGCATTTTTATGCCTTTATTCAAGGAGAGCCGGATGCTATTGCCAATCAGGCGATTAAACGAGGGCCGTTTAGTGCAATAGCTACATTCCATTTGAATTATGACTGATTATTAGAATTGAGGTTTTACATGTTCATATTGAAACGATTCCCGGCTCTATTTATCACGATAGGCTTGCTATTTTCAGCGCCTGCAATGGCGTCTATCTTCTCTTATATTACGCATTCTGAAGGTGAACCTGCTCACGCAACTTATACCTATGTTATTCAACGCTGGGATCCGGAACCAGACAACACACCAAATCCTTGTTATGGATGGAGTCAATGCTGGATCACAATCAACCATAAACATGATGCCAATGGTTCTCCAGGGTCTGCTGTAAGAAGTATTGTACGCGTTGAAAAAGAACGCTATTTATCTGGTGTACGTGCTGCAGTGATGAGTGTTGAAAGTTTTCCCATTCAAGGTACAGCACGACACGATGGTGATCCTCTTACCTCTAACCAAGAGTGCGTAGGGTTATTTTATGAATCTAAAGAAGGGGGATGGTCACCTAATGGTCGCTTATTGCCAGGATCATTATGTGGTATTGCACCACCACCAGTTGGTGCCTGCAAAATAACAGAAGGCGCTGTAAATCTTAACTACGGTGATATTGATGAAGTGAGTTTAGAAAATGCCGCACGAGCACAAAACATCAATATTACTTGTAATTTAGCAATGAAAGTATTGGTGATTGCATCTGGTTCTGATAGTGGACGAGTACCATTACGAACAGATAATAGCTTATACGCCGATTTATTTCTCGATGGCAACCCAGGTGAAAAAGGCTCAGTAATAAATGTTCCTAAAAATGGCACTATACCTGTAGAGGTTAAATCAATTCTACATACTAATGGTCGTGTAGCCCCAGGGCATTTTTCTGGTTCGGGTTCAATTATTTTAACAATGCCTTAATCATGATAATGGTGAATATTATGATGAATTACGATTTTATAGATAATATTGATGTTAACGCGTTAGTAGGTAAACGGATCCAGAAAAAGCGTAAAGAATTGGGTTATACCGGTATGCAAATTGCTGAGAAAATAGGGGTTAGCCAACAGCAATTCTCTCGCTATGAACGAGGCATGAATAAAATCGATTTAAGTTATTTAGTTACTCTAGCGGTGCATTTAAATACACCTATTTATTGGTTTTTTGAGGACTGTTTTATTCCTAAAAAATCGTCAGAAAGTAAACGTCTTGATAAATGCAACCGTGTTATTGCAGATGCAACGCCTGATATATTTTCATATTAATAAATATATGAGGCACTAAATTCGCTTTTTGAATATACATTGCATATTTTTGATTGATTACCTTGTTGGTAGGGCAAAGGAAACTTTGCCTTTTTTTTATTCTATTTTTTACATTTTAGTTTTTATTCTCTTTTTCTATTTCTTGATTTCGCTATTTTTTACGTTGATTCATTTCAAATATTTCACCTCTTTTTAAGATTACATGTAATGAAAATGACACGTGTAAATTTTTTATTTCTTATTTTTCACATATAAATAGTAATTTCATCTGTGATTATCAGGTTTAGCAGAGTATTTAATAGCTCTTATTCGGTTTTAAAAGAGAGTTTTAAACTAGTAAAGGTTAAAAAAAAGGCGACAATTTGTTAAAAAATGTTAACTTATACACACTTTTTGATTTTAGATATTATAAATTAATTTTAATGTTAGTTGGTTGTAATTATATAATATCAATATAACAGTATGATTTATAAATATAATTATATATTTAAAATTATTCTTATTACCTTTGTTCGTTAAAAATGAGTAAAAAGAAGTGGTATTTACAGATAGTAAAAACAAATTTGGTTGTGTAATGTGCATTTTCTGTTTTTTTTTATAAAAAGGATAAATGATGCAAACAAAAAAACAGGGAGGAAGTCGCTTTCTACGCACTGTAGAATGGCTAGGTAATGCACTACCACATCCCGTTATTTTATTTATTATTTTAATTGCTATATTACTTGTCTCTTCAGCAGTTGGTGAATACTTCGGTGTTACTGTTCAAGATCCTCGCCCAGAAGGTGCAAAAGGGCGGGCAGAAGATGGTTATATACATATCATCAGTTTATTAGATGCTGATGGTATTCGTCGCATTCTGGCAAATATTGTGACTAACTTTACTGGTTTCGCACCTTTAGGTACGGTGCTGGTGGCATTATTAGGTGTCGGTATTGCGGAGCGAGCAGGGCTGTTATCTGCGGTAATGCGTTTAGTGGTTATGAAAGCGCCTCGCAAAATGACCACGATGGCCATTGTTTTTGCTGGTATTATGTCTAATACTGCTGCTGAATTAGGCTATGTAGTGTTAATACCATTATCAGCAATTATTTTCCACTCATTAGGTCGACATCCATTAGCGGGACTTGCAGCGGCGTTTGCAGGGGTATCTGGTGGTTATTCTGCTAACTTACTACTTGGAACTATCGATCCACTGTTATCTGGTATTACTCAACAAGCTGCGCGTATTATTGATCCAACCTATGTCGTAGGTGCTGAGGCAAACTGGTATTTTATGTTTGTTAGTACCTTCTTAATTACATTCTTAGGTTACATCATCACAGAAAAAATTGTTGAGCCGCAACTCGGGCCTTACAACAGTGATCATCTTGATGAGGAAGAAAATGATTTAAAGAACGCTGCAGAAGTGACGCCTATTGAACGAAAAGCGTTATGGGCTGCAACGGCAACCTTTGCTGTCATGGCGGCTATTTTAGCGTTAACCGTTATTCCTGAAAATGGCATGCTAAGAAACCAAGAAACAGGATTAATTGGTAATTCACCGTTCTTGAAATCGATAGTTGTCTTTATTTTTCTGTTCTTTGCTATTCCCGGTATTGTTTATGGTTGGGTGGCAAAAACAATGCGTACAGATAAAGATATTGTTGATGCTATGGCAAACTCAATGAGTACGCTGGGGCTTTATTTAGTCATTATTTTCTTTGCTGCACAATTTGTCGCCTTTTTTGGCTGGACAAATATTGGGCAAGTTATTGCGGTTAAAGGTGCAGCATTATTAAATAGTATTGATATGCCAGGTGGTGTGTTATTTTTTGTCTTCATACTCATTTGTGCTTTTATTAACTTAATGATTGGTTCTGCATCTGCACAGTGGGCTGTAACTGCGCCTATTTTTGTACCCATGTTAATGTTGGCTGGTTATGCCCCAGAGACAATTCAAGCGGCTTATCGTATCGGAGATTCTGTAACAAATATTATCACACCGATGATGAGTTACTTTGGACTGATATTAGCGGTTGCTACCAAATATAAGAAAGATACAGGTATAGGGACGATGATCTCAATGATGTTGCCATACTCTGTTATTTTCTTAATTGGTTGGTCATTACTATTTTATTTCTGGGTATTTGTATTTCAGCTGCCTGTTGGCCCTGGTTCTCCTATTTATTACACTCCAACAGCAGGATAAATTCTCTTGTAGTTACCTGGTGTAGTTACCCTGTGTAGTTATTTAGTGTAGTTATCCAATATTGTCATCCAAGCTCATACAGGGATGTATGGGCTTTATTTATTTAATCTTTATACCGTATTAGCGCAATTTTATTTTTTATATTTAGCTAATTTTTCAGTTAACTGAATAGCATAATCCGTATGTAAAAATTGGGTATCCATACCTGCTTGTTGTAGTTTTAATTCCAATAAATTTAGGCGCTTTTTCAATTGTTCGTTTTCAATGTCAGCTTCAGAAAATGAGCTTAAGATTTCAGCTAAAGATAATGCTTCTTTTCTCTGTTGCATTTCTGGCGGTAAAAATCCGGCATTTTTAAGTAAGTGATAACTTGCTCTAAGTACTTCGGGAACATGACTATTATCATCAAGTATTAAAGGTTTGCCTTCTCCTTTTAAAGATGAAAGTTCTCCCTCTTTTAGTGCTTTTTCAATATGACGTTCAGCCCACTCATCCAAAATTGACATTTTGACTCCTTACTATTACATCGAAATATTTTTACAGAAATAATTATACTTGATCAAACTATATTATTTGATATTATGTTTTTATATTATATAAAAACATATATCGTTGAGGTGTAGCATGGGCAAGTATCAAGAAATAGTAGCAGATATTGCAGGTAATATGGGGGCGCTATCGCAGAATATCCCTGAAGTTATGAAGTCATTTATGAGTACGACTAAAGCAGCTTCAAAAGATGGTGCACTAGATGCTAAAACTAAAGAATTAATTGCTATTGCTATTGCTGTAGCAAATCGTTGTGATGGGTGTATTGGTTTTCACACAAAAACATTAGTTGAATTAGGAACTACAGAGCAAGAATTAGCAGAAACACTGGGTGTTGCTATCTACATGGGTGGTGGGCCTTCAGTAATGTACGCAGCTAACACTATGGGTGCTTTTAAAGAGTTTAATAAATAATTAATTTTAATAAAAATATTTTTTAATGATCAAAACCAGAAGCTATTATTCTGGTTTTTTTGATTCTCATTATCAAAAAAATCTTGCTTAACTTTATTTTTGTTTTTTTGACTATAGGAATAAAGCTAATATTCTTATCTAAATCACAATTAATTTATTCTTAATAAATTCTAACTTCTATAAATTATAAATAAAAATAAAATAACTAAAGGTAAATAAAAAATATTTTTATTTTATCTTATGGTTATGATTTATCTAAACTTTTATTCCGATAATATTATTTTCGCCTATTAAAATGTAAAGTGATATGCTTTTTTAGTTAAGAATAAATTAATCAATAATAATTGAATTTTTTATAAGATCACTTTTCTAATTGATGCGATAGAACATTATTTTAAAATTGGGAAATTTATGAACGCTGAAGTAACAGAAAAATACAAATGGTTATTACTTTTTCTTTTTGTGTTATTAACTTATTTTATTCCCTTAGAATCTAGGCTGCTCTGGCAACCAGATGAAATTCGCTATGCTGAAATTAGCCGAGAAATGTTAGTATCAGGTAATTGGTCTGTGCCTTATTTACTTGATGTTCGCTATTTTGAAAAACCCGTATTAGGTTATTGGCTTAATAGTATTGCTCAATGGCTTTTTGGTGATGGGCATTTTGCTGTTCGTATTGTTGTTGTTAGCTCGACTTTACTAACGGGGATGTATATTTACCGCGCCGCAATGCTTGCTTGGAATAATAGTAATATTGCATTTAATGCGGTTATGGTGTTTCTTTCTACTTTTCTTGTTTTTGCTATAGGTGCTTATAATATTCTTGATCCTATCGTGACGTTTTTTGTCACGGCATCAATGTATTATTTTCTCTTAGCATTATCTGCAAATAATAATAAGGTGAAAATTAAAGCCTATATCCTTATTGGTGTTTTCTGTGCGTTAGGTTTTTTAACAAAAGGGTTTATTGCTATTGTATTGCCAGCTTTAGTTTTTTTTGTTACTGCGATTAGCAAATCACGATTTAAAGAGACATTATATTATTTTCCTATCACTCTTTTGTCGATGGTTGCTGTTGCGGGGCCGTGGGTGTTTTCTGTTGCAACACAAGCTCCTGATTACTGGAATTACTTTTTTTGGGTAGAACATGTTCAGCGTTTTATTGCCAAAAACTCCGCAAGAGCACAACCCATGTGGTTTTATGTACCCATTATTATCGTAGGGCTTGTTCCTTGGTTAGGATTTCTCTTTGGTGCTTTAAAATCAGCACTTAGTTTAAAAAAGGGAACACTCTATTTTCTTTTTTGGTTTACTATCTTTTTTAGTTTTTTTTCGGCATCTAAAGGAAAATTATTAACATATATGTTTCCTTGCTTTGTGCCATTATCCCTATTAATTGCACATTATATGGAAGAATTAAATATTCAAAATAATGAACGAGTACATAAAATTAATGCAATTATTAATACAGTTTTCGGATTAATAGGCCTCTTAGCGCTTATTTATTCATTTTATTCTTATAAACAGATACTGTATCAAGCTGACGAAAAAGCCAAAATACTTTTGGCATTTATAGGATTTTCATTTTGGTGCTTAGTCAGCATTAGATCGTTTTTTACGCAAAATAAATATCTAACGATGTTTTGTTCTGTGGGACTAAGTTTACTTATAGGTTTTGCAATTCCTAATAAAGTAGAAAGTAAAAATACACCAGAAAATGTATTAAGCTACTATTCTGAGCAGCTAAAAAATACGCCTTATATATTGACCGACGAAGTGGGAATTGGTACTTCACTTGCATGGGTGCTAAAACGAACGGATATTCGTTTAACAGAAACAAAAGGGGAGTTAGCTTACGGATTGGAATACCCTGATGTTAAGAATAAATACTATAGCCTTACTCAGTTAATTTCGCTTATTGAACAAAATCAATATCAAGGCGTTGCGATAGTTTTAGTAAGACCCGAAAGAAAAGAGATATTGTCGTTATTGCAGAACTTAAAAATTAAACCAATAGTCGAAAAACAAGGCGATTTAACGTTTGTTTTCTTCAATTAGCTGATTGTTATTATATTTTTAACTTGGGCAAAAGAACGAGACCAAATATATTGAGTATTTTGTAAGATGAAAATTTGATTTTTTGTGTTATTTTTATGTGATCTAGATTAAAAAATAGATTATGTGAATAAATTTATTTTGCTCTTTTTCTTTTTAATGGTAGGTTTAAATTGTGTCCATTAAATCGGAGTTAGTTAAGCGCTATATGACAAGTCACTTTACTTTATCAGAACCCCCACCCACACGAAATGTACTTATGATTGGGGGTAATTTATGCTGATTTTCTTAGTCGAATGTTTTATCGGTCTAGCATCAATTGCTCTTACTCACCGTGTATTAATGTTGTACGGTAAAAAGAAGTGATATGAAGAGCTTGCTAAAAAAGTATTTTAATCAAGATTGATTTATATAAGCCCTGTTAGTGAATACTAACAGGGCTTAATTATATAATTTTTTTTATTATTTATCTTTAGCCTTATTGAAAATAACTCTCTATCACTTTTATTTTTTCAATATCCAATGTATTAGTATATTGATGTAATAGTGCCCATGCTTGAAGATAATCATATTTAGCTTTTATTAAATCTTGTTGAGCTCGATAAAGTAACTCTTCAGCGTTCAATACATCTACCATAGTTCTTTGCCCACCAATGTAGCTTTTTTGCGTTGCTTTTAATTGTAACTGAGCTGAAGCAAGAGATTGTTCGTAGGCCTTTAATTTAATATTACTGGTAGTACAGATTTGATATTGATGACGCAGCTCTTGCATAATTGTCTGGATAATTGCATCTCTTTCAAATGCACTCATTTGATATAATGCAGTTGATTGGCGCATTGATGCAGTTGTTCTTCCGCCATTAAATAATGGTAAACTTACATAAAAGCCAATATTTGCAGCTTGATATTGCTGGTTTACGGTGTTATTGCTATCAGAATCACTATTTGAATAAGAAGCATAAAGCTGTACTGTAGGGAAAAATTCTGCTCGTTGTTTTTCAACTTCTTGTTTTGCTATAGCCATTTCATAACGAGCAGTCTGTATATTTATATTATCTTGAATGGCACTTTTTTCCCATGAATCGTAATCATTGGGAATAATAGCTTGTAAAATAAATTTATTATCACTAAGTTTAACAATATGTTCTGTATAAGGGAGTGGGGTTCCAATCATAGAACTTAATTTATTTTTAGCATTTTCTAATTCTAGATAAATATCGGTATATTGTGATTGAGTTAAATAAAGTCGAGTTTCAATTTCTGATATATCGGTTTTTGTACCTTCGCCTAGTTCAAATAAACGTTGGCTAGAAATTAATTGCTTATTATAAATATCTTGTTGTGAAATATTTAATTGTAACTTATCTTGTGCATATGCTAATTGTATATAATTATCTATTAATCTAATAACTAATTCAGAAAACTTTGCTTGATAACGACTATCAGATAACAAGGTTTCAATAACAGATGATTTATATTCACTAAATGCAGCGTAATCAAATAGTGGCTGGCTTATGATAACATTTACTGAATGACTTTGATAATTTTGATATTCAGTTCTTTTTGTTTCACCTTGATAAGTATTAATAGGATAGACTTTTCGTTGCCAATTTCTTGGTGAATTTTGATAATTAATATGAATACTGGGTAATAATTGAGATAAGCCTATATTTTCAAATTCATTCCCTGCTGTGTGCTCTTTTATTGCGGCATTAAAAGTTGGATCATTTTTAACTGCTAAATAATAGAGATCTGATAGAGTAATCGAAAACGCTACACTACTGAACATCCAAGTTAATATAATGGCAGAGAGTTTTCTTATTAGCATAATTATTCTTCCGTCAATGAAGTGTGGATCCTATCTAATACAGGTTTAAATAAATAATTTAATAAAGAACGATCACCTGTATTAATAAAAACATCGACAGGCATTCCTGCTTTTAAGGTGTTTTTCTTTTCTGTTAATAAAGTCGTGTCAGTAACATTAATAAATACTTGATAGTAAGGTTCAGAACTTCTTTCATCAATTAATCTATCCGCAGAAATTAAGGCAACTTCACCAGGAATTTTTGGCGTTGTATTTTGGTTAAAAGCACTAAACATTAAATCAACAGGAAGACCAAGTGTGACCTTATCAATAAGATGTGGTGCTAAACGTGCTTCTATGACTAATTGATGGTCATTAGGTACAATTTCCATAAGTGTTTGCCCTGTTCTGACAACACCACCTTGAGTAAATATAGATAAATCCATTACAGTGCCAGAAATAGGTGCTATAACTTGCATTTTAGTCAATTTATCTTTCTCAATAATAAGTTGTTTTTCAGTTTCACTCAGTTTTAATTGAACTTGATTTAGCTCTGTACGAGTTTCTTGAAAAAAACGAGCACTACGTTGTAGTATGCGTTGCTCATATTCTAATTTTTGTTTTTCTAATGTACTTATTTGCCCCAAAGCTTCATTTAATTGATGGTCATTTTCAGCTAATTCACGTTCAACCTCTTGATAACGATGGCGTGGTATATAACCTTCATTAGCTAATATTTGTAAGTCTTTTATTTGTGACTGTAAGCTATTGATTTGTGCTTTTTTATTTAGTAATGATTTTCTAAGATGGATTAAACGATTTGAAATACCATCAATAACAGCATGGTAACCTTTTATTTCGCTATTTAATTCAGCATTTTTTTCATTAAGTAATTGATTTTGTAGTAGCGTAATTTTCTTTATATTCTCAACAGGAGAATAATAAACCTCGTGAGGATCTAATATAAATTCTGTAGCAGAATTTAGTTCTGCATTTAATCTTTGCTGGGTGATGACTAAGTTGTCATATTGTTCTGATAATGATTTTACTAATGCTTCAGATTGTATCGGGCTTAATTTAACAAGCGTTTGTCCAGCATTAATCTGATCACCATTATTAACTAATATTTCAGTAATAACGCCTTCTGTAGGTGATTGAATGCTTTTCTTATTTCCAGATATAGAAACATTGCCTGTAGCAGCAACACCTTTATCAAGTGGAGCAAAAGCAGCCCAAAAAATAAAAATAGAGAGTCCAAATAAAATGACTAACCACCCAATAATTAAATAGCGTTTAGGATCATCTGAGATATTTTCTAATAAATTATCGCTGTTTTTATCTTTAGTCATGATTATTTTCCAAGATATTATGCATTGCTACCAGCAACAGGTGCTGTAGATGGAACATGAGTATTCGGTGTTGCCGATGATTTATTTAATTCATTAATAACTGCGGTGGTAGAACCAAATAACTTGGTATTTCCATCAACTAAGACTAAAAGTTTGTTAGTAACAGAAAGCAATTGTTTTTGATGTGTGATTAAAATAACTGTTTTTTTATTTTGTTTTAGCGTTTGGATAGCATGTACTAACGCCTTAATACCTATATCATCTAAATTTGAATTAGGTTCATCTAAAACAATAAGAGATGGATTGCCATATAAGGCTCTAGCTAATGCAATTCTTTGTCGTTGTCCACCAGAAAGACCTTCGCCATGAGCACCAATTAATGTTTCATAACCTTGAGGAAAACGTAGGATCATTTCATGTACATGAGCCATAGTTGCTGCTTGAATAACTTTTTGCGGATCTACTTTTGAGAATCGTGCAATATTTTCAGCAATAGTACCTGGAAATAATGCTATTTCTTGTGGCAAATAACCAATATATGGCCCAACTTCATTTTTGTCCCATTGGAATATGTCAGCATTATCCAATCGAACAGTTCCTTTTTTAACTTGCCATATACCAACAATAAATTTAGCTAAAGAAGATTTCCCTGATGCACTTGGGCCTATAATACCTAGCACATCGCCAGAATTGAGTGAAAAATGAATATCACTTAATAATGTTTTTTCACTTTGTGGATATTGTGCTTGTTGAATATCAATGGATAACTGGCCTATAGGGGCAGGTAATGCCATTTTTTTATTTTCTTCAGGATAACTTTTTAATAATAATATTAGTCGGTTATATGCGGCTTTACTACTATCCCAACTTTTCCATGCTCCAATAACTTGTTCGATAGGTGCTAATGCTCGACCTAATAATATTGAGCCGGCGATCATCATTCCTGGGCTAATAATATTATCGATAGCTAACCATCCACCTAAACCTAGCATTAAAGATTGGAGGGCCATTCGTGTTACTTTTGTTACTGCGTTAATACCTGCGGCATTATCACTTGCATGTGTTTGTGCTTGTAAATACTGTAAATGAGATAATTGCCATTGTTTACGTAATTGGCTTAGCATTCCCATCGCTTCAATAGGTTGAGTATGCTCAAAATGATGTCCTTGCGTTATTTGAGCTTGATTAGCAAATTCATTTGCTTTTTTTAAAGGGCTTCTCGATAAATATTCATTAACAAAAGCGAGAATAAATAAAACTATGGCACCACATAATGCAAATAATCCTAACCAAGGATTAAATAGTGTGATGACTAAAAGATAAATAGGAAACCAAGGGAGATCAAAAAAAGCGAATAGGGCATGACTGGTGATAAATTGACGTATGGTTATTAAATCATTTAATGCCAAAGAAGGGTTAATGCCAGGTGTTTTATTGAGCTTTGCTTGATATGCAGCAGTATAAACACGTGAATTAAGCGATAAATCGAACTTATTACTCATTCTAATGACAATAATGCTTCTTAAATATTCTAATCCTCCCATAAAAACAAAAAGAGCTAACATAATCAGTGATAACATTAATAATGTCATTTCGTTTCCAGAGGGTAAAACGCGATCATAAACTTGTAGCATATAAATGGAAGGGACTAACATTAGAATATTTATTAAAGCTGTAAATATACCAATAGAAAAAAAAACACGTTTTCTCTCTTTGATAATATTTGTTACTTCATTATTATGTTTATCTGTTGGCATGGTATTATCCTGAGTTATTACTTATTTTACTAATACTTACTGTTTTTTATAAAATATAATTTATATTAATAAGCTGTTTAATTTATCATTATCAAATAATAGTGATATAAAAAAACAGCTTAATAAATCTCAACTGAAAAATAGGAGAAGATTACTACTCCTATTAACAATTAATTAAACAATAAAATCAGTTTCGTAATTTACCACACCAACAATATCAATTTTGAATTCAGGATTATATCCATTATAAATATTGATTAGAAGTTCACTAGATTTTGTCGATTGATCATAGTTAATTGTTGCTTCACCCGCTTTACCTGTCAGTTTATCAACAAAATTAATAAACTTCTGACCAAAACTATT
Source organism: Proteus hauseri (assembly GCF_004116975.1). Classification (NCBI taxonomy): domain Bacteria; kingdom Pseudomonadati; phylum Pseudomonadota; class Gammaproteobacteria; order Enterobacterales; family Morganellaceae; genus Proteus; species Proteus hauseri. The sequence continues at coordinate 2,490,106 of NZ_CP026364.1, forward strand.
TTCAATTAATTCAGATAAATCAATTTTATCTATTCCAGTTTCAAAATCCATGATTTTATCTGGGGAATGTGAATAAGAGTCTGAGGCTTCTTTATAAACAAAAGTATTACTACCTGATCCGCCGTATAAAATATCTTGGCCACCGCCACCTATAATAATATTATCTGCATTATTACCATGGATAATATCATCACCAGAACCACCAATGGCATTTTCTATTATTACACCTTTTGCGATAGAAACATTCTTCTGTAATCCACCGACATCTGAAAAATAACCATCGCGTAAATCAATAACTTGATTTTGGTGAAAACCAGAGAAATCGAATGTATCGTTACCACCGCTATCCCAAACTGAGAATATTAATTTATCATTACTACTTGTTGCCGTGTAATAATCAATGCCAGTATTTGAATTAAAGCCATAAACATCATCGCCTGTTCTTGTTTCAGTATTTGCACCGTAAAGATATTGAATGGCAGAAATATCATGAAGCAAAGGAGCACCCGCATAAGCACCTTGGAAGTGAGCACCTGTTTCATACTCTTCCCAGTAACTCATCACAGTATATTGGCGACTGTCTTCAGCATAATCAGATTTTAAATATCCAGGTACATTTTGACCTGCATTATAATCACCAGGATGCATTAAACCAAGTGTATGACCAATTTCGTGGATTAATGTTAAACGGCCATAATTACCTAATTCAGGAGTTGTATTACCAGCATAATAATTATCACTAAACCACGCTTGGCCTGAAAGATCACGACCATAATGGTAAGTATTTGGTAATGTGGCATAGGCTTGGAATTTACCATATGGATCAGTAATATTTCCAAAGGTAAGATCTGATTGAGCATTCGGGCCAACTTCAATAAATTTAATATTGGCGACATCCGCCCATGCATCTAAAGATAATTTTGCATGTTCTTTCTGTGCTGCATTAAATTGGTAGGGATTTTTATCACCAAAGTCATTAAGCTTCTTACCTTCCCAAGTAGGAAACGAATAAGTAACGGTTGCGCTTTGACCAATAACATATTTACCATTCCATGTGGAGTCTTCACGAGCAATATGTTTTCCTGCTTTATCATAATCAAAAGATGGCAAATTATTTGCCGAATAGTTATAGAAAACGCCACTCTTATCTAATAAGTCAGATATATTTGATAATCCAGCTGTTTTTTTAAATAAAGAAGAACTCATAATATCCTCCGGATATTAAATTTAATTTAAGTTATTTTCATATTGAAAATAGTTTTCTGGCGAGTGCCAGAATTAATAAAGATAGACATTTATCTGTTTTAATCCAGAGGTGAAAATATGATTTTAAATAATTGTGAAGTAAGGTGTGTTTTAAATACTAATAGTTTAATAAAGTAAATAAATTAGAATGTTATCTTAACGGAGGAGATCTTTTTTAATGTGATTATTTATAATTGGTATTTAAAGTATATTTAGGTTTTGTTTTACTTAAATTAAATTTCATTAGAGTGTTATTAGACCTAAATTTTAATTTAGGCCATGTTATAGTCTACTTGCTTTATCTTTTCATTGGGGATTTTTACTATAATAATTAATTAAATAAGTCCTCGTAATTGAATTCTCCTAAAATATCTACTTTTAAAATAGACATACTCAAATTTTTTTTGTTGTTTAATACTATTGTTGTTATATTGTCTATCTTTTGATAATTTATTGATAAATTAATTTCATTATTTGATATTAATTTATCAATGTTTAAGTTAATTCCATCCTCATCAACAAATACAATAAAATCGTCATTTTTTTCAAAATCTCTAATTATATTTTGGCTATTAGTTTTATTATAAAAATTGAATATAAATATATCTCGTCCCTCTCCACCGCTGAGTTCATTAATACCATTACCACCACAAAGTATATCATTACCACTATTACCATAAAGAAAGTCATTATCTTCACCGCCATAAAGCGCATCACCACCATTTCCTCCATACAGTGTGTCGTTTCCATTATGACCAAAAAGAATGTCGTTACCTTCGCCCCCATAAAGACAGTTATTTATTTCATTACCATAAATTGTATCATCTCCCATTCCTCCTATCGCATTTTCAATAATAGAATCGTATGCAATTGAAATATTACCTCGTAATCCTCCTATGTCAGAAAATGCACCTTGATTAAGATCTATTTTTTGTACATGGTTATATTGAGAAAAATTTAAGGTATCAATACCACCAGCATCCCAGATGCAAGAAACTAATTCATCTTTAGGTGATTTTAAAGTATAAAAATCTCTTTGAGTATTTGAAAAAAAACCATAAATAGTATCATCTATTCTTGTTGACATATTTTTACCGTAAAATTTTTGGATAACATAAATATCAACTAGCATCGGACTCATAGGATAATTAAAGTTAAAATTGGCATCTTTTTCTTTTGGATAGTTATAGGCCATAACCGAATATTTTAAGCTATTTTGCTCAGAATATTTAAACTCTTCTCCAGATTTAAATGTATGTGGTAAGCCAAGTGCATGACCTAATTCATGCCTATATGTACATTCTTTATAGCTACCTTTTTGGGGAGCCAATATATCGTTATTAATGTGTGCATTACTATTTCTATTTATGTATAGAATAATTCTGTCATTAATTTCTTCAAAATAAGTAGTTATATTATCTGAGTTTTCTTTAAATTTATTTATTTTTATTCTTTGATGTTCAGTTATCTCTGATTTTTTTATTATTTTTAATAAATAAGTTTCAGAGATATTTAGCCAAATTTGTCCTCCTTTACTATAATCTTCAACTTTAGCTATTTTTTTATTTTTATTGATATTGTTTTGAGGAAAAAAAGTGACTCCACCAATGGAATGATGAGTATCATGCGTTAATTCATTTATATTATTATAGATTCCAAATTTAATATTAGTATCATAGCTATTATTTTTTTCAATGAATTTTATATTAGCGATATCTGACCATTGTTGTAAAACATACTTTGCCAGTTCCTGTTGGGATTCATTCAATGTTGTTATTGTTTTATATTTATTCTCCCTTAAAATACTCCAGTTGGGAAAGCTGAATGTGATTTCTGTAAAATCATCTTGAGAATCATATTTAATCCATCTTTTCAATGGTTTAAAACTTTTAATCACATTAATAATATTGTTAAATTCTAATGGTTTCTTTTTATGATTATCACTCATAATATATGATATCCTTATTATATTATAATGGAATAATTAACTAGCTATATTTTGATTTGTATTTTAAAGATAATTATTCTTTAAAGAAAGAAAAGATATTGTTTTAATTTTGAGGTTTTTAATTTTATTCATATAAAAACAATTAAAATAAAAAATGATAATAAACCTTTTATGGATTTATTATCATTTAAATTTAAACAACGAAGGTATTAATATTTACGATTGTATCGTTTATGCATAAGTTTTATTTTCTTTCTCTTTAAATGCAAACGTAAATATAATTGCTAATATTAATGTATATGAAGCAAAAATTAACCATATGGATTGCCAATCTTTTACACCATTTATAGTAAAGTGATCAATAATCATCCCGCTAATAATTGCACCAGCATAAGCACCCACACCATTTACCATGGTCATAAATAGTCCTTGAGCACTTGCTCTTATTTCTGGTTTAACTTCATTTTCAATATAAATAGAGCCTGAAATATTAAAGAAGTCAAAAGCACATCCATAAACAATCATTGAGAGCATTAATAGAACAAAGCCCCAAGGTGATGGGTCGCCATATGCAAAGAAACCAAAACGTAGAGTCCAGGCAATCATACTAATTAGCATGACTTTTTTAATACCAAAACGTTTAAGGAAAAATGGAATTGCAAGAATAAAAGCAACTTCTGCCATTTGTGAAACAGATAATAAAATAGAAGGGTATTGAACAATTAAACTATCTGCGAATTCAGGATTTTTAGCAAAATCATGAATAAATGGACTACCAAAAGTATTGGTAATTTGAAGAACGGCACCTAATAACATGGCAAATAAGAAAAATACTGCCATTACAGGTTTTTTAAATAAAATAAAGGCATCTAAGCCTAAACGTGCAGCCCAAGATGTTGATTGTTTATGTTGTGCTGTAGGAATTTTAGGTAAACACAATGAGTAGAGAGCTAAACATAATGATGCAAAAGCAGCAATATATAATTGTATATTACTTAATTCGAGTTTGAGTAAACTCACACACCACATTGCAATAATAAAACCTATAGTGCCAAAAACGCGAATAGGTGGAAAGTTAGCAATAGAATCAAGATTATGTTTATTTAAACAAAAATAACCAATTGAATTAGATAAAGCAATAGTAGGCATAAATGCCATTGCATTAATTAACATTATCCAAAACATGATAGAAGGATCTGTAACAGAAGCAGCATAGAATAAAGCAACAGCACAAATAAGATGACAAATTATATATAAGCGATTAGCAGGAATAAATTTGTCGGCAATTATACCTAATAAACCGGGCATAATAAGGGCTGCAATGCCTTTAGAGCCATAAACTAATCCAACTTCTACACCTGTAAATTTTAGAGTTTGCATCATGTATGCACCTAGGGTTATTAACCAACTTCCCCAGATAAAATATTGCATAAACATCATGCCTTTAAGCTGTAATTTTATTCCCATAACAATCTCCGCTGTTGGGGATATAGAGTTAAGAAAATCTCAGGCAGCTATCTGAGATCTTCTTTTTCTTTTATTGATATAAAGTTATAGGCGGGCAATGACTTCAGTAATTAATTTTAAAAATGTCGATTTTACTCGTTCTGCGGTTTCAATAACTTCATCATGGCTAAGAGGTTGTTCTAAAATACCACATGCCATATTGGTTAAACATGAAATACCAATAGTATCAATACCTGAATGGCGAGCGATCAAAGCTTCGGGCACAGTAGACATACCAACAGCGTCAGCCCCCAGTGTTCTAATCATGCGGATTTCGGCAGGCGTTTCATAAGTAGGGCCTGTCCACCATGCATAAACGCCTTGGCGCAATGTGATCTCTTGTTCTTTGGCGATATTGATTACAGTTTGTCTCATAGCCTTGTTATAAACTTCACTTACATCAAGAAAGCGAACTCCTAATTCTGGGTTGTTTGGCCCCATTAATGGGTTGTTAGCAGTAAGGTTGATATGATCAGTTATTAACATCAGATCGCCTGGGTTAAAATCTGTATTAACTGCTCCACAAGCATTGGTAATAATTAATTTTTCTACGCCAAGTGCTTTCATTACACGCACAGGAAAAGTAACGTCATCTAGTGATACACCTTCGTAGTAATGAAAACGTCCTTTCATTGCTACAACTGTTTTACCTGCAATTTTTCCTATTACTAATTCATTAGCATGACCAACAGCACCTGAAGCGGCAAAATGTGGAATGTTGTTGTAAGGAATATGTACAGCGTCTTCTAATGTGTCAGCAAATGGCCCTAAACCCGATCCTAAAATAATGCCAATTGTTGGTTTGTGTGAAGTGTGGGATTGAACATAGACTTTAGCTTCATTGATATCTGTAATCTGGTGCATGTTATTTCCTCAGGGTAAATAGTCATTAATTCTTTAAGTCAGTATTAACGATACTTTGCCTGATAAATAGAAATGGACAACTTACTTTTTCTCATCTTGAGATTAAGATCATGTTGCTGCTTTAGATTAAGGAACTATTGCTTTTTTTACAGTAAGATAGCGATATCTCTGAGTTTTATATTTGATAATTTTATAAAGGAAATAGTTATGCTATTGAAAAACTTAAAGGAACTTCAATCTTCGAAGCAATCAAAAGCATTAAAATTAAAGATCCTTTATAAATTTATTGCAGAAAATGGCCCAATAAAAACAGAAACATTAACCGAATTAGCGCAAATGAAACCAGCAACATGCGCACGACTACTTGATGAGCTTTGCCATTTGGAATTAATTACTACTGCAGAATTAGGCGAATCCACCGGTGGAAGAAAACCTATTTTATATAATATTAATACTGAAGGGGTGTTTTTAATTGGTATTGAGTTAAGTAAAGTTTATTCCACTCTTGTGTTGATGGATCTAAAACTTAATATGTTAGATAAAATAAAGTTAGCACCAGAGCCTTATTTGTCTGCAGCCGAGATGACCCAGCGACTTTTGCCACAAATAGACAGCTTATTACTAAAAAATAATACGAGTTATCACCAAGTATTAGGATTAGGCATTTCAATTGAACATGTTGTTGAACATCGACTCGCATTTAAATCATTAGATGAAGAGTTTCGCGAGTTTGAAACATTATTACGTAAAGAAATTCCAACTTACGTTACTGTTGGCAGTGGTGTTAATTTTGCTGCACTAGCTGAATATCGTTTATATTATCGTCAAAAAACTCAACGTTTTTTATTTACCTCTTGTGATACGGAAGTAAGAGGATGCGCTATTATTGGTAATCAGTTTTTAACAGATACTTCTCGTGCAATAAATTGTTTTGGACATATGACTATTGATGTGAAAGGCCCTCTTTGTGAATGTGGCTCGTATGGTTGTTTAAATACACTTTGTTCTTTAGATGCAATAAAAGATAATGTTACACATCAAATACGTCGTGGAAAAGATTCAGTATTAACATCATTAATTGATAAAGACGAAGAAATAACTTATCACGCAATATTTCAAGCGATAGAAATGCGTGACCCACTTTGTATTGATGTATTAGAAGAGGCGGCTTATTTTTATGGACTTGCTATTGCAAATTCAATTTTAATGCTTCAGCCTGATATTGTTGTTTGTGGTGGTACTTTGATCCCTAAGTGCAATTTCTTTTCTACTGTTAAAAAAACAATTGAAAATAAATTAACTCTATTTCCAGAGATTAAAACACAAATTTATCCTGCAAATCATGCTTATGAAATTGTATCGCAAGGTGCAGGAGCAATGGTATTAGAGCATTTAGTTAATTAATTAGAAAAGGCGTTGTAAATTGCTTACAACGCCTTTCTAGTTTTTTATTATCGTATTTTTTATAGCATAAACCCTGGTGGTTTTGCCCCTGAGGAGGCATTTTCTGTTGTATTGACAATATTTAGGATTAAAACTCCTTTAATTTATCTCATTGTGAAGAAGATGATTCTTTTTATTTTTTGTTTAATTTAAACTACTCAAATCAACATACTGTTATGTTCGTTCCTTTACCCTGATGCCTCTGAGCATTTTGGAGCAGATGAAAACATGCCTTATATTCCCAGAGAAAAAATTGATTACCAAGCTATTGGTTATCGACTTCGCGCTTATCGCATTGCATCTTCACTTAAAGCTGAAGATATCGCAGAAAATTTAGGTATTTCTCGCGCTGCTGTTTATCGGTTAGAAAAAGGCGAAATTGTTAAAATTGAAACTCTCGATAACCTTGCTCGATTATTAAATACCTCTTTGAGTAGTTTATTGGGTATTAATACAGAGTATTACTCTAGTGCTAATGGCTTTTTTGAGCGAATGCGTCAATTAGAGTCTCAATCTTCACATATTTATACTCACTTCGAACCTTTTTCTTATTTATTAACATCAGATACTTATGATAAAACATTAGTTGAAATGCTGACCGAAGCTTCACCTTTAAATTTGTTATCAGAAAAACAAGAAGAAGTTTTATCTATCTTAAAAGAGCGAAAAAAGCACCAGTCATTACATTCTCCACATATTTATAACCTAATTAGCCAACAGCAAATTGAAAAGTTTCTTTATGTCGGCATGTTGGGTTCGGTTAATTTAACTAAATCTGTGCAGTACGAAAGAAAGCAACGAGCAAAAAATGAAATTATCCATTTAATTGAAAAATTAGAGCAAAAAAATAGTTATCTTAATATTGCGATAATTTCAGATACGATGCCGTCTCTTACATTCCAACTTTTTTATCAGGATAAATCGCCACTTTCGTTAGCCGTCAGCCCGTTCCGTTTAGGTGAATTTCCTAATGTTAGTACGGGCATTGCGACGGTAACTTCATCAACCGAAGCCATCTCTCAATATCAATCTCTCTTTGATAAGTTATGGTTAAAGGCAACAAAAGGAAATGATGCAATTAACTTATTAAAAGAGATTGTAAAAGATTACTGATTAGCCAAAGTACCTAAGGTTTCAGCTAATAAATCAGCGGCTACAGCGATATCTTTAAATTCAGTAAATTCATCTGGATGATGGCTAATGCCAGCGACAGATGGGGTAAAGATCATCGCTGTTGGATAAAGCGATGCCATGTTCATTGAGTCATGCCCTGCGCCACTTAGCATGGTCATATAGCTGATTTCATTTTTCTGACATAAGCTTTCGATAACTTGGCAAATTGAATCATCTAATTTAACTGGGGACTCAGCAGAAACGGGTTGAACATCAATAGATACACCAAAGTCTTTTACTGCTTTTTCTACGCTATTATTTAAACGTTCGACTACACGCTGAATACTTTCTGTATCGATACCACGTATATCAACAGAGAATTTAACTTGCCCAGGAATAACGTTCATGGAGTTAGGAACAACGTTGAGTTTACCCACTGTTCCTACCGTGCCATATACCGCTTCTGTACAGGCCGCATGATTAAGGTCAGTGATAATGCCAGCACTTGCTACTAACGCATCTTGACGTTGATACATTGGTGTTGCACCAGAGTGATCAGCATGGCCGTTTACAGTAACTGAAAAGCGAGTAGGGGCTGCAATACCGTTGACAATGCCCACTGTTTTTTTATCGTTTTCTAAACGTTTACCTTGCTCAATATGAAGTTCAACAAAAGCACTATAGCGGTCTGGTTTCACTAAACAACTTGTTAAATCATCATGTTGATAACCTAATGATTTTAAAACTTCAAAATAGTTATTACCGTCGTCATCTTTGTTATTTTCCCAACGTGCACGGTCAATTTTACCTGTTAATACTTTGCTGCCAATACAGGAAAAACCGAATCGGCTGGACTCTTCAGCACGAAAAACAACTAATTCAAGGTCGCGATTAAGTTGTTGCGGTTTGTATTGCATTAAAGCATAAAAGCCCGCAATAACACCTAATGCGCCATCGTAAGCACCACCTTGTGGCACTGTATCAAGGTGTGAGCCTGTACCAACAGCAGGAAGTGAACGATCTTTTCCTGGTAAGCGCGCATAAAGCGTACCAATACCATCACGATAAACTTCTAGCCCTGCTTCTTTCATTAAACTAGCAAGATAAAGATGAGCAGCTTCGTCCTCTTCGCCATAGGCAATTCGAGTTATTCCTTTGCCACTGTTATCTTTTTTGTAGATTTGCATTGATTCAATTAATGCTTTCATGTCATCAATTGAATAGTTATTTGCTGTATTTTGTTGAGTCATAATCGGCTCTCCCGTGGTTTTTTAAAAAAATCGTCTAAAAAATGAGACAGTTTTAAGATTAAAAAAGCCATCTTTAGAGATGGTCACTATTTTTATAATCAATGCCTATTATATTTACTGATTAGTTTTTATTTCGTCAATGATAAATAAGATGAATTTTATATTATGTGAGGTAGGTTTTAATTAAAAAGCTATATATAGCGAGGTTATTTCTTAAATGAACTTAATTTGTATGATAAATGTTATGAGTGCGATCTCTTTTTTATTTTAAATATATTTAAAGCTATGTATTTAATTTGTAAATGAAAATAATAATTAGTGCTGATAGTTATTTTATAATTTTAATTACAGTTTTTCTTAATAAAAAGGGACGATTAAGGATGTTTTAATATTAAATTTTATTTATGTAATTAAATTTCTAATTATTAAAAAGATATATTCTTTCTTATACGTTCGAACTTACCGTCTGTTTTTGTCGTTATTTTAGTTTGATAGAATTTTGTTTTTGCCAGGTAGAAAATTAACTTTATGCTATTGATAGGAATTTTAAAACATTACACTATAAGATCCGATAAATAGGATAAGGATTTATTAAAGTTATTATATTAAATAAGAATATTAAAAAGATGTCCGAGCCTGAACTAGACTATAGTTACAATGATGTATATAGAGATACATTAAAAAGAGAATCTAGTTGTTTAAGAAAAACAGCAATGAAATTTGACTATCAATATATTGATGATACTTCAGTAAGAATGGTGTTCTTAAATTTAATAGAATAACTTATTGCTAAAACATAGTTAGAGGTAAGTAGTTATTGCTTAAGTTTATCAGCAGAGAAAGATAATATCTCTGATAAATTTGAAAGATTAGAATTATAGGATAATTGACTAAGAAAGCAAAGTGTAATGCAATATACCGTTCTTGAAACAATACGTGAAAAGAAGAAAGCGAAAAAACAGTAAGTTAGTACTAAAACAAGTGAGCTTCATCAGTGGAGCAATGTAAGCGTATGGAGGCACTTTTTGTGTGGGGTTTATTGGGACATTATGCAGTATTTTAGACGTTGGAATGGTCTTTCAAGGTGTAAATAGTATGATTGAAAATGGATATTATTAATTATTCAGAGAAGATTATAACGATCCTGTAAGAAAGGCATATAGAGCTGCTGCTAAAATGGTAGGTTATGGTGAGAATGAGTAATGGTGTAGATTTATCAAAATATTTGGTTATAGAAAGAGGAGTAAGGCTTAAATTTTGCCTTCTCGATATATCAAATGTAAATGCTATAACTAATATTTTATTTAAGTGATAACTTTGGTGTTTATTGCCTCGTGAGTGTATGAAGAATATCCTGCTGAAATATTTCCATTTATTCTTAAATAAATATTATTAGACATTAATTTTTCCATTTTTATATAATTAAACTTCATGTTTATCTAAAGCTAAATTTATTTTAAGTTACTCTTATTTTTTTAATTTAAAAAATCATTATATTAAGAAGAGGATGGGTAACTATCTAAATACTGTAGCAACTCATATGATGTAATCACCATAACATTTAAATAACTTAAAGAAAAAATGACATTTTGAGTGAGTAAGCTAAAAAGTAATGCGATAAGAGAGATTTTGAGTTCTAGGAAGGCGCGGAGATTAATCTTGAAAATGATGAAACTCCAAAAGCAAAAAACCAGCCATAAGGCTGGTTCTTCTAAATAGTGGTGCCCGGACTCGGAATCGAACCAAGGACACGGGGATTTTCAATCCCCTGCTCTACCGACTGAGCTATCCGGGCAACGGGGCGTATTAAACCCGATAACAGCTTGCTCGTCAACGTTATTTATCACAAAATCGTTCGATTGCTGTTTTTTTAAACTTATTGATTAATAAAACGCTGGTTTTATTAAAAAAAGATAAAAAATAGAGCTAAAAATATTTTTTGTATGATTAAGAAAATCGCAAAATAGAAGTTTAGTGAAAAAATAATTATGCATCAGTTATAAAAAGCTTACCCAAATTACGTTGAGTAAGCTTTATAAGTTGTTATTGAGTAGCAATTAACGGTAATTTCGTTGTGCTGTACTCACTTTTTCTAAGTAACGACGAGATTGATCAGCAGGGTGCTTATTACGTAATGTTGTATAAACCTCAGTAGGCTCTAGTTTGTTAATTATTACAGCCGCTTGTTTTTTATCACTATGGAAGACACGTAATACACTTCCTGCACCGCCATTATAAGCCTGTATGACTGCGTAACGACGCGATACGGGATCTTTGATATCACCAAGGTAACTATTTTGTAATATCGAAATATAAGCAGCACCAGCATCGATATTATTAGCGGGGTCAAACAAATAACTACGGCTTGGTTGCCCTGATTTACCTTGCATACGGAAAACATCACGACCCGCCGTTGCTGGCATAATCTGCATTAAGCCCAATGCATCAGAGCTACTGACAGCGTAAGGATTAAAACTAGACTCAATTTGCATAATGGCGAGGATCAGTGAAGGCTCTACACCATATTTTGCCGCCGCTTGTTGAACTAGAGGTAAATATTTATGAGCACGTTGGTCAAGGTGATTTGGGACTAAATTCAGGGTAACAAACCAAATGGTATTACCGCCTGATTGGCGTTTTTGTAATTTATTAGCAATAAGATAATCTGCAAACTTACTCGCCCGCCATTCCCAACGTATAGATTGCCCCGTATTATCAAGTACCTGACCTAATAAGAAAGGCTCTGTACTATGAGGAATATTATTAACGTCAGAATAGAGATCGATAGAGCCAGGATCTTCACCCATAAGCAGAGTCGTTACAATAGCTTTATGTAATTGGTATTGAGGCGCATCATTACCTAATGTTTCAATAGTAATAGTTCCCGCTTCAAAATTAATATGGCTACGAGTTTTATAAGCATCCGTATATTTGACGTAGTCTTTAGGTCCTGCGATTAAAACTTCCTTCATACCCCAAATCATTTCGATATTATTAGCAAATTGGCCCATTAGAATATCAAAAGCGTTAGTGTCTTTGGTGTAATCTGGCTCAAATGTTTTTGTCGGCTTACTACTACATGAAATGAGTAGCGGGGCGATAATGAGCAAGAGAAGGATTTTTTTCATAGTCAATTACATCGCTCTGGTGAATAAAAGACCAGAGCCTTAGAGGCTCTGGAAAAGTGATTATTATTTTTCAGGAGGGGTGTAGCCGTCAATCTGAATATCATGGCCTTCGAATAAAAATCGCACCATTTCTTGTTCTAATAATTTACGATCTTCAGGATTCATGGTGTTAAGTTTTTTTTCATTAATAAGCATGGTTTGTTTGGTCATCCATTGTGTCCATGCTTCTTTTGAGATTTCATTGAAAATGCGCTTTCCAATTTCTCCTGGGTACAACTGAAAATCAAGTCCATCAGCTTCTTTGTTTAGGAAAGTACAAAAAATAGTTCTGCTCATAATAAATCCTCAATATCGCAGGGATTAGCTTAGGCTAATTGTCTAAGTAAATTCTCTACAGGTGCTGCAAGCCCTACGGTTGCAGGTGTCTGTAAGTCATACCAAAGTCCTTTTTGCGCCTCCATCATAGAAGTAAACGTTGAGAGTTTTACGCAAATTGGCACAATATCTAAATGAAAGTGGCTAAAGGTATGTCGAAATGAAATCAGTTGTTCAGTTTCATTATTATCGAGCCCATTTTCGGTTAGCCACTGATCTAAAAGTATTTTTGTTTCAAACTGAGGAAATGCAAAAAGTCCTCCCCATATACCTACTGGTGGTCTTTTATCCAACCAGACAAGGTTATCATACTGTAAAATAAGAAAATAAGTTGTTTTCTCAGGGATGGTTTTTTTCGGTTTTTTCCCCGGAAAATCAGCCCAATTACTTTGAGCATAAGCAATACAACCAGTATTTAATGGACATAATTCACATTTAGGTTTGCTACGAGTACAGACCATAGCCCCCAAATCCATCATTGCCTGATTAAAATATTGTACACCTTCAGCTGGTGTGACTTGTTCGCTAATTTTCCATAACTGGTTTTCAACTTCTTTCTTACCTGGCCAGCCTTCTACGGCATAGCATCGAGCTAAAACGCGTTTAACATTACCATCAAGAATAGGATAGTGCTTATTAAGTGATAACGATAAAATCGCGCCAGCAGTAGAGCGACCAACTCCAGGTAATGCACAAACGTCATCAAAGGTATCAGGAAACAGCCCTTGGTGTTTATCTACAATGTGTTGTGCTGCTTTATGTAAGTTTCTTGCTCTCGCGTAATAGCCAAGCCCGGTCCATAGATGTAGGACTTCATCAAGAGGTGCTTGTGCTAATGATTGAATATTAGGAAAGCGTGCAATAAAGCGCTCAAAGTAAGGGATAACAGTCGCAACTTGTGTCTGTTGCAACATAACTTCTGATAACCAGACATGGTAGGGCGTTTTTTCTTGCTGCCACGGTAACGTTTTACGTCCGTATTTATGATACCAATCCAGTACGACGTGCGAAAATTGCAGAGCTTCCATCATATTTTGTTTTATTAACTCATATTCTAATTAAGGATAAGATTGCACCACAGAGTGAATAAACTGTAAACACCCTTAATATTTATCTTATAGAGTGATGCTTATAAAGGCGACTCTTGCTAAACTTAGGGATCTTTGGATAATGTCGGCTAAGTTTATTGTGCAACGACATTATAACGGTATTAAGTAAACAATTGGCCTAACGACTGACAGTATTAGACATGATCAATAATGTAATTTCTCCGGAATTCAATGAAGAGGGCCGTGCTTTACGGCGTGTGCGTAGCTTTGTTCGTCGCCAAGGGCGACTAACACCTCGTCAACAGCAGGCTTTAGATACACAATTACCTATTTTTGGCATTGAATATAAACCGGAGCCCATCGACTTCAGTCAGGTTTTTGGACGCGAAGCTCCCGTTATATTAGAAATTGGTTTTGGCATGGGCGCTTCGCTCGTGACAATGGCAAAAAATTCGGCTGAAAATAATTATCTCGGCATTGAGGTTCATGCCCCGGGGGTGGGAGCATGTCTTGCAACTGCGCAAGAAGAACAAGTCAGTAATCTGCGAGTTATGTGTCATGATGCTATTGAAGTGCTCAATAACATGATCCCAGATAACAGCTTAAAAATGGTTCAGTTGTTTTTCCCTGATCCGTGGCACAAAGCGCGTCATAATAAACGACGCATTGTTCAAGTGCCGTTTGCAGAATTAATTTTAAGAAAACTAACATCAGAAGGTGTTTTTCATATGGCAACAGATTGGCAGCCGTATGCAAAACACATGCTTGAAGTGATGACAAGTGTTGATGGTTATCAGAATTTGTCAGAAACTCAGGATTATGTACCGCGCCCAGAAACCCGCCCTGTGACCAAGTTTGAAAAACGTGGTCATCGCTTAGGGCATGGGGTATGGGATCTTATGTTTAAGAGGGTAAAATAATGGCTAAACAACGTAGTCGCCGTTTACGCAAAAAGTTGCGTATCGATGAATTTCAGGAATTAGGTTTTTCAGTTAAATGGAGTTTTCCAGAAAATACCCCAATTGACGAAGTCGATAGCTTTGTTGATGAGCTGATCCTCAATGTCATTGAGCCTAATGGGCTAGCATTTGATGCAAGTGGCTACCTGAGTTGGGAAGGTTTAATTTGTTTACAACAAATTGGTAAATGTACAGAAGAGCATCGCCAACTTGTTGAAAAATTCCTCAAAGAAAAAAATATGCAAGATGTACAAACATCTGAATTATTCGATGTTTGGTGGGATTGATTTAATTTTATAAATTTAGAAATAATAACAAGGGCATCCAATTGGGTGCCCTTGTCTGTATAGGGAAGGGATTGTGATTACAACGTTATCTAACGCATTACTGTCAGATATACTGCAACAAATTCGGCCATTAATAGGACAAGGAAAAGTAGCAAATTATATTCCTGCCCTTGCTCAGGTGCCTCCCGAACAGTTAGCAATGGCGGTATATACTGTTGATGGCGAGCTTTATCAGTCTGGTATGGCGGATAAACGTTTTTCTATTCAATCCATTTCTAAGGTATTAAGTCTTACATTGGCATTAACTCGTTATGAAGAAAATGAAATTTGGCAGCGAGTAGGTAAAGAACCTTCTGGCTTACCTTTTAATTCGTTAATACAGTTAGAAATGGAAAAAGGTATTCCTCGAAATCCCTTTATTAATGCGGGTGCGATTATTATCACAGATATGTTGCAATCACGTTTAAGTGCACCTAAGCAGAGAATGCTAGAGGTTATTCGTTTTCTCACTGATACACAGGATATTTGCTATAACTCCGTTGTGGCTAAATCAGAGATGGAACATCTTAGTCGTAATGCTTCTATTGCTTATTTAATGAAATCTTTTGGTAATTTCGATAACGATGTTATTACTGTATTAGAAACTTATTTTCATTATTGTTCTATTGAGATGAGTTGTATTGAATTAGCACGCTGCTTTAGTTATTTGGCAAATCAAGGCGTAAGTGTGGTTAATAAAAATCAGATTATTACGCCAAGACAAACCCGCCAAATAAATGCGTTAATGTTAACGTGTGGAATGTATGATGGTGCAGGTGAGTTTGCATTTCGTATTGGTATTCCCGGTAAATCGGGTGTGGGCGGTGGTATTATCGCTGTTGTACCTGATGCTTTTACGGTTGCGGTGTGGTCACCAGAGCTGGATAAGTCAGGTAATTCCTTAGCAGGTTGTGCTGCGCTTGAGTTATTAGCCAACAAAGTAGGGCGGTCTATATTTTAACCGTTATTTACAGCTATAAATAAAACGTTTTTAGATACGCTTTTCAGGAGAGTTGTTATGGGTTTTAAAAAATTAGTTGTTGCACTGACTTTTGTTGCAACTTCGGCAACAGCTGCACCCAGTTTTGATTGTGCGGTTACACCAAAAGATGATTTACGTATTACCCCTGAGTTTGTCGAAGTTGCGGGTTCTAGTGGATTACTGGTGATTTACCCTGATGGAACGCTACTGCAAAATGAAAAAAGCAAAACACTAACAGCACAACAACAAGCATTAGCAAAAAAATTCCAAGCGACGGTAAGACAAGATATCCCTTGGTTGAGAACAGAAACTGGCGCTAAATTACAAGAGTCTCGTAAAGTGTTAGATCAAGTGGTTATTGAGGCCTTTGGTAAAGAGAGTAATATTCTTAATCGATTAAAAACATTAGAAAAAAATCTTAATCAACAAATGGATACAGTGATAACAATAGAGCCAAACAATATTACTTTCCATTCTCAAGCAATTAAACAGGTTGAATTAAAAGGCCGTGAAATAATTGAAAGTAGTCTTGGTGGAATGTTGCAAGATAGCATCAATGAGCTTGGGAAAAAGCAACTGTTAGCCGCCGCCAGTGGTGATAGTAAGAAAGCATTGGGTGGGTTATTAGGAAACCTTGAAGGCTTTCAAAAAATTATAGATAAAGAATGGAAACAACAAGAAGCGGCATTTTCTCAGTTTGGTCAGCAAGCTTGTAGCAAAATAACGCAAATGGAAAATCAACGTGTTGAATTAATTAACTCGTTAAAAAAATAGCAATAACACGCTAATAAAAAAGAGAAATAAGGATGATAAGAGCACGAAAATATTATCCTTATAATCAATAAGCTTTATAAATTGATGATTCACATTAATTGAAAATAACAATGAAAATCATTCTTATTCAATTGACTTGTGAAGATAGCTGTTTAGAATGCCCTGTTTGAGTATTCCACTTAAACAGGGCTAAGTTAATGAAAAAGATCCTTCCTTTAGTTATCGCATCTATTTTTTCAGTAACCAGTTTTTCTACACTCAGTAAAACACCTATCGAATATCAACCTAACCAAATTGTTAACCAACAGAATGACAAATTAGTGATCAAACATGTGTTAGGTGAAACTGTAGTAAATAAAAATCCATCTAAAGTTGTGTTATTTGATTTCGGTTTGTATGACACCTTAGTTCAACTTGGCTTAGCCGATAAAGTAATAGGATTACCATTAGGTAATGCACCTGCTTATATTAAAGGAAGTATTGCAAGTAATGTGGCTAATGTAGGTGGCATGAAAGCACCTGACTTAGAAAAACTGGCTGAAATTAAACCTGATTTAATTATTATCACTGGTCGCCAAGGTGCTTCTTATGAAGCATTAGCTAAAATTGCACCTACTGTTAATTTAGGGACTAATAGCGAGAACTACCTTAATTCAGTCGAAGCTAATATTAAGCTAATGGGTGAGTTATTTAATAAAGAAGAAGCAACTAAAGAGCAAATTTCAAAACTAAATACAGTTATTGAACAAGCTCAAAAGAAAGCAGCAGAGTCTGATAAAAAAGTATTAGTTTTACTGCATAACGCTGGTAATCTAATGCCGAATAATCAAAATGTTGTTTATGATGTAGTAAAAGTGAAAAAAGCAGAATTACCACCTGTATCTGAAGAAGAAAAAGGTAAACGTCGTGTAGTCACATCTGAAATGATTGCTAAAGCTAATCCTGATGTAATTTTAATTGTAGATCGCAGTGAAGCTATCGGTGCTGATAAATTAGAAAAAGCAGCATTTGAAAATGATGTAATTAAATCAACATCAGCCTATAAAAATGGTGGAATTGTTTATCTACAAGCCGACCTTTGGTATCTCTCTGGTGGTGGAATAGATAGCTTAACAAAACAAATTGAAGCGGTAGAAAACGCTCTTTAAGATTAATATTATCAATTATAAAAACACCCATATTGTTTATCTCAGTATGGGTGTTTTTATTTGTCAGTAATTAACTCATTTTGCAATAGCGATTATAAAAATAGCTCTAACAGTGAATTAAGAAAAAGCTTACCATGGGGGGTAATTTGCCAATGTGTATCTGTTTCGTTGATATAATCTAATGCTAATGCTTCATCAATTTGATGGCGGATAGTGCTTTCTGAAAGCCCTGTATAATCACTAAAATCTTGTCTTGGAAATGCTTCTAATAACCTAAAACGGTTCATAAAAAATTCAAATGGACGGTCATCATTATCAACAAAGTTTTGTTGGTCGAGATAACGTCCTTCCATAAAACCTTTTGGGTGCTTAGTTTTTACTGTTCGCATAATGCGACCATCTTCAAAACTGATTTTGCCATGAGCTCCACAACCAATACCTAAGTAATCGCCAAAACGCCAATAATTAAGGTTGTGTTGACATTGAAAACCGGGCTTACAATAAGCCGAGGTTTCATATTGTTGGTATCCTGCTGCTGTAAGTAATTTATCTCCTTCAGAGAAAATATCCCACAACATATCATCATCAGGTAATTTAGGTGGGCGAGATCCAAATTGGGTATTAGGCTCAATGGTCAATTGATACCAAGAAAGATGTGGTGGTGATAACGCAATAGCTTGCTGTAAATCCGAAAGTGCCTGAGATAATGATTGATCGGGTAACCCATGCATTAAATCGAGATTAAAGCTACGTAACCCCAATTGTTTTGCAAGTCGCGCTGCATTTTTAGCTTCTTCTGCGCCATGAATACGGCCTAAGCGAATAAGTTTGTCATCGCCAAAGCTTTGAACACCAATAGAAATACGATTAACACCAGCACGTTGAAAGCCAGCAAAACGCTCAGCTTCGACGGTACCTGGATTCGCTTCCATAGTAATTTCAGCATTAGGATGAACAGCAATGCGCTGTTTTACGCCATAAAGCAGGTCTGCCATTGATTCGGCACTTAACAAACTGGGAGTACCACCACCAATAAAGATAGTTTGTACTTCACGAGAGCCAATATGAATAAGATCAGCATCTAAATCATTTAATAAATGCTGCACATATTCCTTATGTGGTACTTCGCCTTTTAACGTATGTGAATTGAAATCACAATAAGGACATTTTTGTACACACCAAGGAATATGAATATACAAACTAAGTGGTGGCAACTTAAGCATTCTTAAGGGCATCCAACAGTAATTTTAAGGCTTTTCCACGATGTGAAAATTGATTTTTTTGCTCTCTGGTTAATTGCGCGGCAGTACAATTTAACTCAGGTACAAAGAAAATAGGATCATAACCAAAGCCACCTTCACCATACATTTCTGTAGTTAATACACCATGCCAAATACCATGAAAAATTAATGGAATTGGGTCATTCTCATGGCGCATATAAACTAAAACACAGTTAAATTGCGCTTGGCGTTTTTCCGCTGGAATATCTTTCATTGCTTCAAGCAATTTATCAAGATTTTGCTGATCTGTTGCATCAGAGCCAGAATAACGTGCCGAATAAATACCCGGAGCACCACCTAATACATCAACAGAAATACCTGAATCATCGGCAATAGCTGGTAACCCAGTAACCTTGGCGGCATGACGCGCTTTAATCAGTGCATTTTCAACAAAAGTTAAACCCGTTTCTTCAACAGAATCGACACCAAGATCAGTCTGAGCAACGATATCTAAGCCAAAATCGGCAAGTAAAGATGCTAATTCTTTTACTTTTCCGGGATTTCCCGTGGCAAGAACAACTTTTTGCATTTGTTTTTCCTTAGTAAAGGGTGACACTAAGTAGCCACTGCAAAACATCTACACGTAAATAGTTCAGGGCATAAAGAATAAGAATAACGATCATTGCTGAGAAATCTAATCCACCCATTGCTGGGATTACTCGGCGGATTGGCGCCATTAATGGCTCAGTTAATTGAAATAACAAACTATCAATAGGATTACGTCCTTGGCTTACCCAGCTAAGAATTGCACGAACGATAATTAACCAGAATAGGATTTTACCTACTGCTGTTAATAATTCGATAAATGCGAAAGGCAAGACTAAGGTGAAAGGTATTGCTCCACCAGCGCCAGATAAATAAGATGGAAGAATTATTTCTAAAATAATTAAGACATATGCTAATACTACAGAGGCTGTATCAACAGGTCCTATAGAAGGGATCACTTTTCTTAATGGGCGAATAACTGGCTGTGTAACTTTCACGACAAATTGTGAAAAAGGATTATAAAAATCAGCTCTAACGCACTGCATCCAAACACGTAATAGCAGCACTGCGGTATAGAGTTGAATAATAGTCAGAATGACAAAATTTAAAAAATTCATTAGTTAGCCCTGATGAAATTAAAACTGTTTTTCCATTTCTTGCGCTCGTTGTATCGCAGCCTGCATAGCAGAGGCGACATTTTCGGGCAATTTACCTTCATAAAAACTTGCTAGTGCAGCAGCGGTTGTTCCACCTTTTGACGTTACCTGCTCACGCAGTGTTGAAAAAGGTAATGTGCTTTGTTTTTCAGCTAACGCGGTTGAACCACTTGCAGCTTGTTGCACTATTGCTCTTGCAACTTCAGGAGCAAAGCCAAGACGTTCAGCTTCTTTTTGCATTGACTCCATAAACAAGAAAAAATAAGCCGGTGCACTACCAGCAACGGCGATAATATCATTGATAGCCGATTCTTTCTCTACCCAAACGGTTGAGCCAACACTTTTCATTAGCTCGTCAGCAAATTGTTTATCTTGGGATGAAATAGTGACTTGTGCAAACATACCACTTAAGCCTTTACCTACTAATGCAGGTGTATTTGGCATAATACGGATGAGTTGTAAGGTTGTAGCCAAATAATCATTATAGCGAGCAGCGGGTATACCTGCTGCAATAGTCAGTACTAATTTTTTACTAAAATCGATATTTTGTAATGGCTTACAGACATCCGCCATCATTTGGGGTTTTACTGCGAGTACGATAACATCAGCTTCTTGAACTGCTTTTATATTGTTATCAGTACTATGAATACCAAACTCTTTTTCTAACGGTTCTCGTCTCGTTGCAGAAGGTGCTGTAACAGTGATTTTTTTTGCCGGATATCCACCATTAATAAGTCCTGCAATAATGGCATGAGCCATATTTCCAGCGCCAATAAAGGCGATGCTGCGATGTTCCATATTAACCTCTAATTTTTACTTGTTGGCGTAATCTCTTGCGCCAAAAATAGCAGTTCCAATACGAACTAATGTTGAACCACAAGCGATTGCCGCTTCCATATCATCAGTCATACCCATAGATAATGTATCAATATTGGGATACTGCATTTGTAACTGTTTGAAAGCGATATTCATTTGTTCTAATACAGCAACTTGTTTGTTGTAATCGTTTTCAGGTGCAGGTATCGCCATTAAACCACGTAATTTTATGCCAGGTAGGATTGAAATTTGTGCTGCTAACCCATCAAGCTCAGTCAATGTAATACCCGATTTACTATTTTCATCACTGATATTAATTTGAATTAATACATTTAATGGTGATAACGAGCTTGGGCGTTGGTCACTTAATCGCTGTGCAATTTTCAATCTGTCGATGGTGTGACACCAGTGAAAATGTTCAGCCACAAGGCGTGTTTTGTTTGACTGTAAAGGACCGATAAAGTGCCAAATAAGTGTGTTGTTATTGGCAAAATAATTGATTTTATCAACACCTTCCTGAACATAGTTTTCACCAAACTCAGTTTGCCCACAGGCAATAGCTTCTTCAATAGCGCTCGTAGGTTTAGTTTTACTTACTGCAAGTAGAGTAACTTCTTTTGGAGATCGGCCGCATTTTTGGATAGCTGCGTCAATGTGTGACCTGACATTGACGAGATTCTGTTTAATAGTATTCATGGCAACTCAGGAGATAATAAGATGAATATGGAAAATTTAATAACCTATAGTGTAAAGCATAACGCTTCCGATCTGCATCTTTGTTGTGGTGATGTTCCGCGATTACGTATTAATGGGATACTTTATCAACAAAATCAATGTAAACCTATTACCTCAGAGATGCTATTAGTGTGGATAATGCCATATCTTAATTCTTCTCAAAAACAGGGCTTCGATGATGAAGGTCAAATAGATATTGGCATTATGCTTTCTGATGGGCAACGATTGCGCGTTAATTTGTTTAGGCGGCAGCAAGGGGTTTCTGCTGTATTAAGAATTATTAATCAACAGATACCAACATTAAATTCACTTCGTGTGCCAGACTCTGTTTCAGCACTGTTAGAGAAATGCCCTCATGGACTGATCCTTGTCACGGGTTCAACCGGAAGTGGTAAGTCATCAACTCTTGCGGCGATGATCAATTATCTTAATCAATATAAACGCCAGCATATTTTAACGTTAGAAGATCCTATTGAGTTTATTCATAGCAATAAACAAAGCGTTATTCATCAACGTGAAGTGGGGCGTGATGTTAGCGATATTCTTAGTGCTATTAAAGCCGCATTGCGCCAAGATCCTGATGTCATTATGTTAGGTGAGTTAAGAGATGCACAAAGTATTAAAATGGCATTAATGGCAGCAGAAACAGGGCATTTAGTATTAGCCACATTGCATACACAAGGTGCAGCACAAACGCTTGAACGAGTCACCAATGTATTTAGTGCAACTGAGCGGCAATGGATATCATCTCAACTTGCATGTTGTTTAAAAGCGATTATTTCGCAAGAATTAGTTCCAGCAACAGAAGGTGGGCGTGTAGCACTTTTTGAAATAATGCAAGTTACACAAGGAATTTCTCACCTCATTAGAGAAGGAAAATATCATCAAGTAACAACATTAATACAAACAGGGAGTGAATATGGTATGCAGACCTTCACATTAAGCCGCCAAAGACGGCAACATGAAGGCTTAATCAGCGGATAATACGTTGGTTGTTAAGGTAAGCAAGTTTAATATTGTTGCTCAAACCAGCTTTCGAGAATAATGACGGCAGATGTTGCATCGACACTGCCTTTGTCTAACGAGCGATAACCACCGCGCTCGAATAAATGGGCACGAGCTTCAACAGTACTAAGGCGTTCATCATGTAGTGCAATTTGTACACCAAAACGCCCATGAAGCCGATTAGCAAATTTTTTGGCTTGGGTTGTAACCAGTTGCTCAGTGCCATCCATATTTAAAGGAAGGCCAACTACCACTAAATCCGGTAGCCATTCTTTAATGATTTTTTCAATTTGAGTCCAGTCAGGAATACCATCTTTTGCTTTAAATGAAGCTAAGGCTCTGGCTGTTCCAGTCACTTCTTGACCAATGGCGGCACCTATACTTTTGGTGCCAAAGTCAAAGGCTATAACGGTTCTATTAGACATTATGCGTGGCCAGCTGTAGGTGAAATAGTATGGATATTGATGCCTATTAATCCAGCTGCTTTATGCCAACGTTCAGCAACAGGGGTATCAAAAATAATTTGAGGTGAGGCCTCAACTGTTAGCCAGCTATTTTCTAAAATTTCTTGTTCTAATTGGCCTTTTTCCCAACTTGAGTAACCTAAAGATACTAAGGTTTTTTCGGGTTGTCTGGCTGTTCCTAAGGTTTCTAGCACATCTTTTGAGGTTGTTATCATTGTGCTATCACTAATTTTGATACTTGAGCTAAAGCCTGAAACCGGAGTGTGTAAAATAAAACCGTGCTCTTCGGCAATAGGACCACCTGACATAACAGGTTTTTGTAGGCTAATTGCTTCATCTCGGTCTGTAGAAAAGATCTCAAGTTGATCTAATACACTCTCAATTGAGATATCTTCGATAGGTTTATTAATAACTAAGCCCATCGCACCGTTTTCATTATGTTCGCATACATAGACGACCGAACGCTGAAATAACGGATCGCTTAATGAAGGCATAGCAATAAGAAAATGGTTAAGTAAATTCATAATAATAATACTATTCCCTGATTATTTTTATTAAAACACCTAGCCCTATCTATGTATTTACACTCTATATTTCAATTATACAGATTGAATAAAGAGGGGCTAGGTAGATGCTTTTAAACCCTTAAGCAACGATGTTTAAAGGTTAGTTTTTCTTGTTAAGGCGCACTTCAATGGCATCCATCAACATACCTGTCACTGAAACCTCGGGGTATGCTGCTTCAATCTCTCGCGCACAAGTTGGGCTAGTAACATTAATTTCAGTTAGTCTGTCGCCAATAACATCTAATCCAACAAAAATAAGACCTTTTTGTTTTAAAATAGGTGCTACTTGACGAGCAATAGCCCAATCACTTTCTGTTAATGGACGAGCTTCACCACGACCACCTGCGGCTAAATTACCACGAGTTTCGCCTTTTGCTGGAATTCGAGCTAAGCAATAAGGAACGGGCTCACCATCCACGACTAAAATACGTTTGTCACCATCAACAATTTCTGGCAAAAAGTTTTGAGCCATACAGAAACGGTGGCCATGATCGGTTAAGGTTTCAATAATAACACCCACATTAGGGTCATCTTTTTTCAAACGAAAAATAGACGCTCCCCCCATACCATCTAATGGTTTAAAAATAACATCGCCATGTTTTTGATGGAAGGTTCGCAGGTGTTTAGCTTCGCGGGTCACTAGCGTATCGGGTGTTAACGCTGGGAACCATGCAGTAAATAGCTTTTCATTACAGTCACGTAAACTTTGTGGTTTATTTACAATTAACGTGCCCATATCTTCAGCGCGCTCAAGAATATAGGTGGCATAGATAAATTCAGTATCAAACGGAGGATCTTTACGCATTAAAATAGTATCAAGTGATCCTAATGCAATATCTTGTTCTTGACTAAATTCAAACCATTTTTCTGGATTTTCTTCAACACTCAGTAAACGAGTACGAGCACGTGCTTCACCTTGTTGCAGGTAAAGATCGTTCATTTCCATATAATGAATTTCCCACCCACGACGCTGTGCTTCTAATAGCATGGCAAAGCTGGTGTCTTTTTTGATTTTGATGGATGAAATAGGATCCATCACAATACCTAATTTAATCATTATTTCTCCTTTATCCCAGATCGCCGAACCGAACCTGCAAAGCGGTGATTGCGGTGAGTGCTGTTGTTTCAGTTCTTAATACACGAGGACCTAATAAAATATCAGTAAAATGGTGCTCTGCCGTCATTGCTATTTCTTCGGGAGAAAGTCCTCCTTCAGGGCCGATAAGTAAACGTACTTTTTTGACAGGCAGTGGCAAGGTATTAATACTTTGGCTGGCTCTAGGATGTAAATTGAGTTTTAAACTATCATCAACTTGTGCACACCATTCCTCTAATGTAATAACTGGCATTAATTGTGGAATTTTATTTCGTCCACATTGCTCACAAGCTGAGATGATAATTTTTTGCCATTGTTGATGTTTTTTTTCTAAACGATTAGGATCTAGTTTAACACCACAGCGTTCAGAGATCAGGGGGGTGATCGTATTTACACCTAACTCAACCGATTTTTGGATAGTAAACTCCATTTTTTCGCCTCTAGAAAGCACTTGTCCTAAATGGAGATCGAGTGGGGATTCTTTATCATCAAGTTGTCCCTCATTAATTTGCACATTAACGGTTTTTTTTGTGCTTTCAATTATTTCAGCATCAAATACGTTATTTGAGCCATCAAACAGCACGAGTTTTTGACCTGCTGTCATTCTTAATACGCGGCCAACATGGTTTGATGCTTCTTCATTTAATGAGGTCTGAGTACCTGCAATGAGTGGTTCTGGATGATAAATGCGAGGAATACGCATAACGTGAAACCCTTACGTAAAAGATAGTTAACCGTGAGAAAAAATATGTGATATGCATCATACGCATGACATTATGGCATGCAAGTATCACTTTACTTTTACTGCCTTTCTAATGCCAGTTTTCTGCGAAGCTTTGCGCAAAATAGGATGTTTTCTCTGTAATATTTTGATGTTATCTCGGCATTTCATTCGTTGTATTTTATGCTCATTTTACAAGGATGATGAGCTATCTAAGGAATAGATATTGATGCCATTAATTAAAAATATCATAACCGTAACAAATCTATTTTCCCTTTTCAGGGGAGGATATTATTTACTACCATTTTCTGTGTTGTCTTTATTATCAGCATCTAGACAACATCAACTCTGGTTAACTTTTTTTTGGGTTTGTTTAGGTTGGAGTTTGAGGTTCTCTAGTTTCTCTTGCGTTATTTTACTGTCTATTTTGAGTTTTTATCTCTTAGCTTTATCGTTCTTTGATGCCGATTATTTTCTTTTACCTGACAGCTTAACTTTTGGATTACTTTTTTGGGGAGTTCTCATCAATAGCACGTGTTATGGATTAATTCCATTTAATGCTTCTTTTAACGGTTTTATCGCCAGTTTTTTACTTTTTTATAGTATTTATTTATTTGGATATTTAGTTTATCAAAACAGCGTTCTAGGATTTGGTGATGTAAAGTTATTTAGTGCATTAGGTGCCTGGTGTGGATTAGATTTATTACCTTATATTCTTTGTATTGCATCTTTATTAGGAATAACTGTTTATGGTGTTTTATTCCTAACAATAAAAATAGCTATAAAGAAAATTGCTTTTGGTCCTTGCCTTGCTTTTGCTGCATTAACTGTTCTATTTATTAAATTGATATATCCAATATAATAAAAAGATGTGCAGAAAAGATCTACACATCCTGTTTATAGAATAAAATTTATAATGCTTCTTGTAAAAACTGTCGCCAACGCGGCACATCACCTAAATATTTTTCTGTTGGTACAAGTTGATAAGTTTGGTTGTCTTCAATAAAAAGAGTTGGAAAACCACGCCCATTAACTTGGCTCATTAATTGCTGAGTTTGTTGTAAATGTTGAGTCACTTGTTGTTCACTGATTTGAATGAATAAAGATGAAAATAACTCAATATCAAAATCTAATTTTTGTGCAATAAATAAGATAATTTTTTTATCGCTAATATTAAGACCATCAAGGTAATAAGCTTTTTGTAAGGCTTTTAATAATCGAATACCTTGGTTTTCCATATTATCAGCAGCCATTATTGCTGAGATTGGAAGTAATGAATTTAGTGTCATTTGTGTATTTGCAAGGTTATCACGGTATTGTTGGCTAAATAATTGTCCTGATAACTGGCTAATTCGCTCATCAATAGGGGTTACATGTTCTTTCCATGATTGACCACCTGTAACGACTCTTGCTGGAGTAAATAAACCACCACCATGTAACTTTATGGCGTTTGTGAATTCATTACTAACTACATCAATAAGTGGAGCAATGCCATAACACCAACCACAGAGTGGATCATAAACATAGTGTAGTATTTTGTTATTGTTTGAATTACTAATTACTGAGGCCATTGCATTTCCCCTTTGAGTACTTTGGCACTGAGTTCTAGGCTCGATTTATCTGCTAAGTTTGGATAGCTCTTATCCATAGCGATAATAAATTCATCTGAATTTTTAGTCACAGCGAGTTTAGCTTCTGCTTCTTTAAGGTAATTGATGGTGAAATCAACAGCACGCATATCATAATTAGCGGTTGGTAAATAATGACCAGGAATAACTGTTTTGGGTGATAACGTTTTAATTTGTTGTAATGAAGTTATCCAGTGTTGACGCTCAGCTTTTGATTGAGTGTCTGCTAACCAAACATGAATATTCTCAGAAAGTAATACGCCACCCATTACCGCATTTAATTTAGGTATATAAAGATAAGTTCTATTAGGCGATTGACCATCTAATCCTTTGATATAGATTTTTTCACCTTCAATTGAAAAACTGTCTCCTGTTACTACTTCCGGAATGATAATTTTTTCAGGGGCATTTTCTTTAAGTACAGGTCCCCAATAGGCGAGTTTTCCTGCTTGGGTTTCGTTAATAGCTTTAATTGTGGGGGCTGATGCAATGACTTTGGCATTAGGAAAAGCGTGAGTGATAACATCTAAACCAAAATAAAAATCAGGATCAGAATGACTAATATAAATGTAAGTAAGGTTTTTTCCTGATGCTTTGATTTTATCGACTAAGACTTGAGCATCATTTTTTTGAAATTGAGCATCAATTAAAACAACATCTTTATCGCCATAAATAATTTCGGAAGAAACAGGAAAAACGCTCGCTTCACCAGGGTTATAGATATCGATAGTTAACTCTGTTGCTATCACTGAGGTTGCGAAAAGTGTTGTAGTTGCAAGTGCTAACGGAATTAATTTTTTCATCTTTTGTTTTCTCCATAATGTTGATGCTATCTATAATAGATTGCATATATCGAGAGAAAAACCGTATTTTAGTGAATGCATTGTTGCATAAATCGAGTAAATAACGATGGATAAAATTAAAGCCTCTGAAGTTTTTGTCACTATAGTCAAACAAGGTAGCATGATAAAAGCTGCAGATTACCTTGGTATGTCTAGAGCAATGGTGACTCGTTATTTAAATGAAATGGAAGAATGGGCCGGTGTTAGGTTGTTGCATAGGACAACCCGTAAACAAAGTTTAACCTCCGTGGGTGAACAAGTTTACCAGCAAAGTTTACAATTATTAGAAATGGCTGAGCGGATCCCTGCTAATGTGGTCAAAGAGAGTCATCAAATTAGTGGGCTTGTGCGTATAACTAGCTCGCAGTCACTGGCTAATAGTGTTTTATCTGTAGCTATATCAGAATTTATGCTGGTTTATCCACTTATTGCTGTTGATTTACAAATAACAAATCAAACCGTTAATTTGGTTGAAGAGCGTATTGATATTGCGTTGCGCATTACTAATCATCTTGAACCTAATTTAATTGCGCGCCCATTAGCCACTTGTATTTCTGTAGTTTGTGCAAGCAATGATTATTTAGCTCAAAAAGGCGTACCTAAAACACCTGACGAACTTGCCCATCACCAATGTTTAACTTATCGCTTTTTTGGTCGTAGTTTATGGGAGTTTAATCAAGGTGATGAACGCTTTTCAGTGCCAGTTGAAGGCAATTTAAGTGCGAATGAATCGGTTGTTCTGTTACAAGCAACGTTAAGAAATGCAGGTATTTCATTACAACCTTATTATTCGGTAAAACCTTATCTTGAAAATGGTGAGTTAATTCAAA
Source organism: Proteus hauseri (assembly GCF_004116975.1). NCBI lineage: Bacteria > Pseudomonadati > Pseudomonadota > Gammaproteobacteria > Enterobacterales > Morganellaceae > Proteus > Proteus hauseri. Next base: position 2,519,341 of record NZ_CP026364.1, read on the forward strand.
TTTTATCTGATTATCAAGCTCAACCAATGGGTATTTATGCCGTGTTAGCTAGTCGACAAAATATGCCAGCAGCTGTGCGTGCATTATTAGATTTTTTAGTTGAGTGGTTTTCTTTATCTCCCCATTGGAATGCTTTATCGGGCGGTCATTTCCTAAATAATCAGTTAGTGCGAAAAAGCTTGCGTTAATCGCATTGGATAGTCTTTTATTATGTTTTTCATTTCTTGAATAAAATGATCGATAAGCTGTGATGATGGCCGATGAGAAGGATAAATAAGGCTAACAGTAAATGGAATTTTAAAGCTAAGAGGGCGTAAACAAAGGGATTTATTTTGGTAATCTAACGCAGTAATAGGATTGACAATAGAAATACCTATACCTTCACTGACCATTGCACAAATTGAAGCAGCACTTTGTGTTTCCATTATTAATTGCCGAGAAACCCCTTCTTTTATAAACAATGCGTCAATAAGTTGTCTATAAGGATCATTACCGGATAGGCTAATAAAACGTTCATATTGAAAATCATTAGGGTGTAGCAACGTTTTTTCACTTAATGGGTGCGCTTTAGGCAAAATTGCGACTTCATTTAAGGTTAATAGCGTTTCTTGTAAGGTACCCGCTGGGGCTTGTGTATGTTCTGTTAACCCTAAATCATAGTGCTGTGCTGATAACCACTCTTCTAATAGTGGCGATTCTTGAGGGACAATGGTGACATTAACATCGGGGTGTTGATTTAGAAATTGACGACAAATAGAGGGAAGCAGTGACTGAGCAAAAGCAGGTAAACAAGTAATATTTAACTCAGCTTGTTTAAAATGACGAATACTTTCTGCCGCATTAATAATACGTTCAAGCCCATAATAAGAACGCTGGACCTCTTCAAAAAAACGTAATCCTTCAGCTGTTGGTTGAAGACGGCCTTTTACTCTATCAAACAATTTAAATGATAATAGATATTCAAGGCGAGAAAGTTCTCGACTGACTGTCGGTTGTGACGTTTTTAGTAACTCGGCGGCTTCAGTAAGATTTTGAGTTGTCATAACTGCATGAAAAATTTCGATGTGACGCCAACTAAAAGCCGTGTTCATAGACTTATTCCTATATCAAATATGAATAGACTATAGCTTATTTGATATTTTTATTCCCGCTCAAGTTGATAAATAATGATCTTATTCTTCTATAGCTTTTATGAGTAAGCATCATGACAACACCTCTCAATTTAATGCAATATCAACTAGCTCAAACCTATGGGACTCCATTGTGGGTTTATCAAGGTGAAACTATCACTCAACGTATTGAGCAGCTGAATCATTTTGATGTCGTTCGTTTTGCTCAAAAGGCTTGTTCTAATATTCATATTTTACGCTTAATGCGAGAGCAAGGCGTTAAAGTTGATTCTGTTTCGCTCGGTGAAATAGAACGTGCTTTAGTTGCGGGTTATCAAGGTGGTCGAAACAAAAGCGAAATTGTATTTACGGCTGATTTACTTGATGAACAAACCCTTGCGCGCGTTATCGAATTAGATATTCCTGTCAATGCTGGCTCGATAGATATGTTACGCCAATTAGGTGAGTGTAATCAGGGACATGCTGTTTGGATTAGAGTTAATCCAGGATTTGGTCATGGTCATAGCCAAAAAACAAATACAGGTGGCGAAAACAGCAAACATGGCATTTGGCATGAAGATGTTCCTGAAGCATTAGAGGTTATCCGTCAATATAATTTGGTGTTAATTGGCTTTCATATGCACATAGGTTCTGGTGTTGATTATCAACATCTTTCAACTGTATGTGATGCGATGGTTAAGCAAGTACTTACATCCAATATTGATATTCAAGCTATTTCAGCTGGTGGCGGATTATCAACGCCTTATCAAGAAGGTGATACAAGCGTTGATTTAAAGCATTACTTCTCTTTATGGGATAATGCACGCCAGAAAATTGCTCAACATTTAGGTCATAAAATTGAACTTGAAATCGAACCTGGACGTTTTTTAGTGGCTGAATCTGGTGTATTGATTTCTCAAGTAAGAGCTGTTAAATCAATGGGAAATCGCCATTATGTACTGGTAGATGCAGGATTTAGTGATTTGATGCGTCCTGCGATGTATGGCAGCTATCATCAAATTTCTGTATTGGATAAGAATGGTCAATTGAAAGCAATCGAACATAAGCAAGAGACAATTGTTGCAGGCCCACTTTGTGAATCTGGGGATGTATTTACGCAACAAGAAGGTGGTATGGTTGCTCCGCGTTTGTTGCCTGATGCACAAGTTGGTGATTACTTAGTTATCCACGATACCGGAGCATATGGTGCTTCAATGTCATCTAACTACAATAGTCGCCCACTTATTCCAGAAGTATTAGTTATTGATAAAAAACCACAATTAATTAGACGTCGCCAAACAATAGAAGAGCTGTTGGCATTGGAACTAGATATCTAGCATGACGATGTGATAATTAATAGTCGTAATCAATTAAAACACCTCATTACGTGAATAATAATGAGGTGTTTTTATTTATCCAACTTGATGAGCACTTAAATGCGTTTTATTAAGCTGCTTTGTTCGGTTTGATATTTTCAGCTTTAGGCTTTTTTACGGGTACCGCCAAAGCATCAAAATCAAATTCATCGACATTAATACTGCGTAAGCGGCTCTGCTCTGCTTTGCGTAAAATATCCGCTTCTTCGGTTGTTACACGTTTATCTGCTAATGCTTTATCTGCTAATTTATCTAATTGGGTGAAGCTAAATTTCTTCTCATAAAGACGACAGATTCGGTCAAAAATAGGTTCTGCAGCTAAAATGTCGAGAAGTGCTTCTTCCATTAAGCCATGAGGATTATGCTCCGATGGAGTAAGAAACTGTCCTCTGCCAATGCGATCACGAGTCTCAGAGGGTTGCTGAATAATCTGTGCAACTTTATGATCTAATTTATCTGAAGGTAGCTTCTGCGCTTTACCAACAGGGAAAATAATTGCGCGCATAGTGCCAGCAATAAAGCGACTAGGAAAGTTGCGTAGCAACTCATCAATGGCATTCTCTGCTTGATAAAGACACTCTTTAACACTCCAATGCACTAACGGTAAATCAGCAGTATTACGACCTTCATCTTCATAACGTTTTAGCGCCGCAGAGGCGAGGAATATATGGCTTAAGATATCACCTAGGCGCGCTGAAATTCGTTCACGACGTTTTAAACTACCACCTAAAACGCCCATTGAAACATCAGATAATAAAGCCATATTTGCACTGAGTCGGTTAATTTGTTGATAATAACGACGGGTTTCATCATGCGTTGGTGTTGGGCTTAAACGACCATTAGTGATACCTAACCAAATACTGCGCAATGTGTTACTTGCTACGTGTCCAAGATGACCGAATAAAGCACGATCAAAATCATGTAAGTTGCTATCTCTTGCAGCAGCCATTTCATCTAAAACATAAGGGTGACAGCGAATTGCACCTTGTCCGTAAATTATCATACTGCGAGTTAAGATATTGGCACCCTCAACAGTTATCGCGATAGGTGAACCTTGATAAGAGCGAGCAACGAAGTTTGAAGGGCCAAGGCAAATACCTTTACCACCAACAATATCCATTGCATCAATAATTCCGCGCTGTCCTCTGTGAGTACAATGATATTTAACGATAGCAGAGAGTACTGCGGGTTTTTCACCTAGCATAATACCAGTGGTAATTAAGGTGGATGCAGCATCCATTAAATAAGCATTACCAGCAAGGCGTGCTAATGGTTCTTCAATACCTTCCATTTTTCCAATAGGAATTTTGAATTGGCGGCGAATACGTGAATATGCACCTACGGCCATTGCTGCGCTTTTTAAGCTACCTGTTGAGTTAGATGGCAGAGTAATACCACGGCCAACAGATAAACACTCAACCAGCATTCTCCAGCCTTGTCCTGCCATTTTTGGACCACCGATAATATAATCGATAGGAACAAAAACATCTTTTCCGCGTGTAGGGCCATTCATAAATGGCACGTTTAATGGGAAGTGTCGTGAGCCAATCTCAACACCTTTTACATCGGTTGGAATTAAAGCACAGGTGATCCCTGGATTTTCATCATTACTTAATAGGTGCTCGGGATCGCGTAATTTAAAGGCTAAACCTAATACGGTTGCGATAGGGGCAAGGGTGATATAGCGCTTATTCCACGTTAAACGAATACCTAATACTTGTTCACCTTGCCATTCCCCCATACAAACAACGCCACTGTCAGGAATTGCCCCTGCATCAGAACCGGCTTCTGGGCTAGTTAACGCAAAGCAAGGGATTTCATCACCTTTTGCTAAACCAGGCAAATAACGTTTTTTCTGCTCATCAGTACCATAGTGTTGCAGTAATTCTCCAGGGCCTAATGAGTTAGGAACTCCAACAGTGATGGCTAAAATACCCGATACACCAGCCAGTTTTTGTAACACACGAGACTGCGCATAAGCCGAGAATTCTAATCCGCCGTACTCTTTTTTAATGATCATCGCAAAAAAACGATGATCTTTTAGGTATTGCCAGATCTCTGGCGGTAAGTCAGCAAGTTCATGAGTGATTTCAAAGTCATTTGTCATGCGACAAACTTCTTCTACTGGGCCATCAAGGAATGCTTGTTCTTCTGCGGTTAGTTGAGGTTTTGGGTAGTTGTGGAGTTGTTTCCAATCTGGAGCACCCCGGAAAAGCTCACCTTCCCACCATGTTGTTCCCGCATCTATCGCTTCTTGTTCTGTTTTAGACATAGAAGGCATAACTTTTTGAAATGCCTTAAGCGCAGGCGCTGATATATACGCTTTTCGGATTGATGGAAGCGTTAAAGGCAATAAGACTATCGCGACTGGAAGAAGTAACCAATAGCTCCAAATATTAGTGAGTCCCATTACAAAAGTATAAGCAATAAGAAGGATACTGCTAACGACAAGGCTATATTTGCGATAACTAAGTATGCCGATTAAAACTAAAAAAAGCACAATACTGAGTAGGATCATAATAAAACTCCTGTATTTTGCAAGACGTCAGAGGTCAGACCTGTTGTTTGTTCTTTAGATCTAATCTAGTTACTAGTTTTTATCAATATTTTTACATTCTAATTACAATGTAGCTCACAAATTATTCGTAAATGAGATAAGTTAGCATTTGCTGATAAGCAGCATCTTCTTTCATGGCATTGGATCCGTTACACTGAGAAACAGAAATTTTCGATTACCCTTTCTGGAGTAAAAATCCTATGTACCAAGATCTTATCCGTGGTGAATTAACAGAAGCAGCAGATACACTTTCACGTTTTCTGCAAGATGACGCTAATATCGACGCTATCCAAAAAGCAGCAGTATTACTTGCAGACTCATTTAAAGCTGGTGGCAAAGTATTATCTTGTGGTAACGGTGGCTCTCATTGCGATGCTATGCATTTTGCCGAAGAGCTTACAGGGCGTTATCGTGAAAATAGACCCGGCTATCCTGCAATTGCCATTTCTGATGTCAGTCATATTTCGTGTGTGAGTAATGACTTTGGATACGAATATGTATTTTCACGTTATGTGGAAGCAGTTGGCAGAGAAGGCGATGTGTTACTGGGGATCTCAACTTCAGGTAACTCAGGTAATATTATTAAAGCCATTAGTGCTGCGCGTGAAAAAGGCATGAAAGTCATCACGTTAACCGGTAAAGATGGCGGTAAAATGGATGGTACAGCAGATATCGAAATTCGAGTTCCTCATTTTGGTTATGCTGATCGCATTCAAGAAATTCATATCAAAGTTATTCATATTCTTATCCAATTAATTGAAAAAGAAATGGAAAAGTAATTCACTGTTGATATCGCTGTAAAAGAGTATTTTTAGTTTTAGCAAAAAGGAGTGAGCGATGTGTGAACTGTTAGGCATGAGTGCCAATGTACCGACAGACATTAATTTCAGTTTGAGTGGATTGATCCCTAGAGGTGGCAAAACGGGACCTCATAAAGATGGTTGGGGAATTACTTTCTATGAAGGACTGGGGTGTCGTACATTTAAAGATCCTCAAGCCAGTGCTGTATCACCTGTCGCTCGCTTTGTGCAGGAATATCCGATTAAATCAGAGGCAGTCATTGCGCATATTCGTCAAGCAAATCGTGGAAATGTCTCTTTAGAAAATACTCATCCATTTACTCGCGAATTATGGGGTAAAAATTGGACTTATGCACATAATGGACAGCTAAAAGGCTATCAATCGCTTGATTCAGGACGTTTTAGAACAATTGGACAAACGGATAGTGAAAAGGCATTTTGCTGGATTTTAAATCAGCTTGAAAACCGTTATCAGCGTACTCCTGCTAATTGGCCTGCAGTCTTTCGTTATATTGCTATATTAGCGGATCAACTAAGGCAAAAAGGCGTATTTAATATGCTGTTATCAGATGGACGATTTGTAATGGCCTATTGCTCAACTAATTTGCATTGGATTACACGTAAAGCCCCTTTCGGCAAAGCTAAATTACTTGATCAAGATGTAGAAATTGATTTTCAGCAACATACTCAGTCTGATGATGTTGTTTCTGTTATTTCAACGCTACCTCTTACTGGTAATGAATCTTGGCAACGTATTCCAGTTGGAGAGTTTGTTTTATTTGATCGCGGTGTGAGAGTTCTCTAGCCATTTAAGTGGTGTATTTTTAGGTAATGTATTTTGCGATAAGTTAAGTGTGGGAGTTATATCTTTACTTTTGACAAAATAACGCCCATTACTAATGGTAATAGCCGGTATTTCATGATGTTTTTCTACATAATGATAAGCAGGTGCTAGTTGTTGCCAGAAATCAATATTAACGGAATATTGGTGTTTTCTCATATTTTCAGCGGTCATTTTAAAGGGGAAAATATGAACATTTATCGTGTTTTGCCCCTTCTGTAATGCTAACTCTGCATATTGATAAATCTCGTCCATAATTTTATCTGTCATCGCATAACAACCTACTGATTTACACGCTCCGTGGATCATTAAAAAGTCGCCTGTATATCCTTGGGATTTATCATATTGGTTGGGAAAGCCTAAGTCTATTGATCGGTAAAATCGACTATTCGGATTTAATTGGCGATTATTTACTTGATAAAAGCCTTCTGGGCTTTTTAAATCACCTTGAAACTTTTTAGGCCCTAATCCGCCGGAATAGCTACAGATAGGGTAACTACGTATTTTTTCTAATTGTCCATCTGCATTTTCAATATAAAGTTCAAGCAAGCTTTCTTCTTTGAAAATTTGAATATAGATTGGTTTTCCAGTACTTTTTTCTATCGGATCTATAAGAAATTTTGAACTATTATCTGCGTTAACTAACAAGCTTATTAACATTAATGTTAAAAAAGTGATTAACTGTTTTGCGTGATTGGTCATGGTTTTATCAGTAAAATAGCTTAATATTTGTTGATAAAGTAGGTGTTAGATTGCGATGAAGCAATAAATTTGTAAATAAAAATATAATATGAAACTTTTTAATTTACAAATTATTCTGTATAGATTTTAATCTAACGACGATAAATGTGATATTTTAATTCGGTTTATACGAGTTGTTAACGTTTCAGTCAAAATAATATTCCTATTTGCTTGAGCTAAATCACTCGAATAGTCAGACAGCTTTAAACTGAGATGATAAAATTCAGGTCGGCAGAATAAGAGAAAATAGTAACAATTATCGGAGATAAATAACTTAAGGCTTCAAAGTGCCTTAAGGTGCTTTTATTACAGAGTCGCTACATTTTCGGGGTGAATTTGTAGCTTAGGGTTTAACTGATAAACTTGTGCAAATCTTATGATTAAAATTAAAAAAGGACTCGACCTCCCAATTGCAGGAGCGCCTGCCCAAGTAATAGAAGACGGACCCACAATTCGACGCGTAGCATTGCTAGGTGAAGAATATGTTGGTATGCGTCCTTCTATGGTGGTTTCGGAAGGTGAGCATGTTAAGAAAGGGCAGGTTCTTTTTGAAGATAAAAAGAATCCTGGTGTTATTTTCACCAGTCCTGCTTGTGGTAAAATTGTCGAAATTAACCGTGGTGAGCGTCGTGTATTTCAATCTATTGTTATCGAAATTGATGGCGACCAAGAAATCACTTTCAATCGTTATGATAGCGCATCACTTTCATCGCTCACGCGTGAACAGGTTGAGCAAAATCTAGTTAGTTCTGGAATGTGGACTGCGCTCAGAACTCGTCCTTATAGTCGTACACCACATTTAGGTAGCACACCCGCTGCTATTTTTGTTACTGCAATGGATACCAATCCACTTGCAGCAGACCCTATGGTTATTATTCAAGAACACGAAAAAGCCTTTAATGATGGCTTGGTGATTTTAGGTAAATTAACCGAAGGCAAAGTTTATGTTTGTCATGGTGAGTTATCACCAACTAAATTAAATGACGGACAAATTAGCTATAACCAATTTGTAGGGCCACACCCTGCGGGGCTTGCTGGTACACATATTCATTTCTTAGAACCAGTAAGTGCTAAGAAAATGGTTTGGCAATTAAATTACCAAGATGTCATCGCTATTGGTTATCTGTTTACTACAGGCTCTTTATATACTGAACGTGTTATTGCATTAGGTGGCCCTCAAGTTAAGTCGCCTCGCTTGCTACGCTCTCGTTTAGGGGCTGATCTCTATGAATTAACTAAAGACCAGCTGATTGATGATGAGAACCGTATTATTTCTGGCTCTGTATTATGGGGATGGAAATCTGATGAGGCTCATCATTACCTCGGGCGTTTTCATAACCAAGTTTCTGTATTACGTGAAGGTCGCGATAAAGAACTATTTGGTTGGGGAATGCCAGGGTCTGATAAGTTTTCTATTACCCGTACCACGATTGGTCACTTCCTTAAAAATAAACGCTTTGCATTTACCACAACAATGAATGGTGGTGAGCGTTCAATGGTTCCAATTGGTAACTATGAGCGTGTAATGCCGTTAGACATTATGGCAACGCATTTATTACGTGATTTATTGGTTGGCGATACTGACAGTTCTCAAGCATTAGGTTGCTTGGAATTGGACGAAGAGGATTTAGGATTATGTACTTATGTTTGTCCAAGCAAATATGAGTATGGTCCAGCACTGCGTCAAGTATTGACCAAAATTGAGCAGGAAGGGTAACTCATGGGTTTGAAAAATTTATTTGAAAAAGTAGAGCACCATTTTGAGCCCGGCGGCAAATATGCAAAGTGGTATGTGCTTTATGAAGCAGTTACCACGGTGTTTTATACACCGGGTACAGTAACGCGAAATGGAGGTCATGTTCGCGATACTATCGATTTAAAACGTATGATGATCCTTGTTTGGCTATCTGTCTTTCCAGCGATGTTTTGGGGCATGTATAACGTAGGTCATCAAGCTATTCCCGCACTTAATCAGTTATATAGTGGTGCTGAATTACAGCAAATTATTGCTTCAGATTGGCATTACCGTTTAGCTGAGTTTCTTGGTGCATCACTTCATGCAGATGCTGGATGGGCAAGTAAAATGTTGCTAGGCGCAACTTACTTTTTACCTATCTATCTTGTGGTTTTTGCTGTCGGTGGTTTCTGGGAAGTGTTGTTTGCCTTTATTCGTGGTCATGAAATCAACGAAGGATTCTTTGTTACATCAATCCTTTTTGCATTGATTGTGCCACCAACACTACCGTTATGGCAGGCTGCATTAGGTATTACCTTTGGTGTGGTTATTGCGAAAGAAGTTTTCGGTGGTACAGGTCGTAACTTCTTAAACCCAGCATTAGCAGGCCGTGCCTTTCTATTTTTTGCTTACCCAGCACAAATATCAGGCGATTTAGTCTGGACTGCTGCTGATGGTTTTTCAGGTGCAACGCCATTATCGCAATGGTCCGTTTCTGGCGAAAGCGCATTAATGAATGTGGTGACAAATCAACCTATTTCTTGGATGGATGCTTTCTTAGGAAATATACCAGGTTCTATTGGCGAAGTTTCCACACTAATGATCCTTATTGGTGGTGCTGTCATTCTCTTTGCTCGTATTGCTTCATGGCGTATTGTCGCTGGCGTGCTGGTGGGAATGATCGCGATGTCATACTTGTTTAACTTTATTGGTTCTGACTCTAATTCATTATTCTCTATGCCTTGGCATTGGCACCTAGTATTAGGTGGTTTTGCGTTTGGTATGATGTTTATGGCAACAGACCCAGTATCAGCATCGTTTACTGATAAAGGTAAATGGGCTTACGGCATTCTGATTGGCGTAATGGCTGTGCTTATTCGCGTCGTCAATCCGGCTTATCCAGAAGGTATGATGCTGGCAATCTTATTCGCAAACTTATTTGCGCCACTGTTCGATTATGTGGTTGTTCAGGCGAATATTAAGCGGAGAAAAGCTCGTGGCTAAAGAAAAAAACAAAGATAGCGTCGGAAGAACGTTCCTCGTTGTATTTATTCTGTGTCTTGTCTGTTCCGTTGTGGTAGCAGGTTCTGCGGTTGGATTAAAATCCAAACAAGAAGAACAAAAACTACTGGATAAACAACGTAATATTCTTGATGTTGCTGGTTTACTTGCTCCGAAAATGAGTGCAAGTGAAGTATTGAAAGTGTATGACTCTCGTATTAAAGCGAAAATTGTTAACTTTCAAACAGGTGAACTGACAGACAGTAAAGGTGCTTTCGATTTAAATACAGAATTGCGTAGTGATGAAACTTCTATCGCATTATCACCTGCTGAAGATATCGCCAAAATTCGCCGCCGCGCTAATACCGCAGAGGTTTATTTTGTTTTAGATGAGCAAGGCAAAACCACTGAAGTCGTACTACCTGTTTATGGATCTGGTTTATGGTCTGTAATGTATGCCTTTGTTGCTGTTGATATTGATGGTGTAACTTCAAAAGGTATTACTTACTATGCTCATGGTGAAACACCTGGCTTAGGTGGTGAAGTTGATAATCCACAATGGAAAGCACAATGGAAAGGTAAACACCTGATTAATGAAGAAGGTGTACCTGCAATTAAGATTGTTCGTGGTGGCGCAACTGATAGCCCTTATGGCATTGATGGTCTTTCTGGTGCAACACTAACGTCTAATGGTATCCAGCATATGTTCGATTTCTGGTTAGGCGACAAAGGTTTCGGCCCATTCCTGAAAAAAGTACGTGAAGGAGAGATAAATGGCTGATACAAAAGAAATTAAACGAGTCCTTCTTGGGCCGTTATTAGATAACAACCCCATTGCTTTACAGGTACTTGGTGTCTGTTCTGCATTAGCGGTAACAACAAAGCTTGAGACAGCATTAGTGATGACAATTGCAGTAACATTAGTTACGGCATTTTCAAACTTCTTTATTTCACTGATCCGTAATTTCATTCCTAGCAGTGTGCGTATTATTGTTCAAATGGCAATTATTGCATCGCTAGTTATTGTTGTTGACCAAATTTTACAAGCTTACGCTTATGAAATTTCAAAGCAGCTTTCTGTTTTTGTTGGCCTTATTATTACTAACTGTATTGTTATGGGTCGGGCTGAAGCTTATGCGATGAAATCACCACCAATTGAAAGCTTTATGGATGGTATCGGTAACGGTTTGGGATATGGTGTTATCTTGATCCTTGTCGGGTTTTTACGTGAGCTATTTGGCTCAGGAAAATTATTCGGCATCACTGTGATGGAATCTATTCAAAACGGTGGTTGGTATCAGCCTAATGGCTTGTTCTTATTAGCACCGAGTGCGTTCTTTATTATCGGCTTGCTAATTTGGGGATTACGTACATTAAAACCAGCACAGGTTGAAGAGGACTAATCACCATGGAACATTATATAAGCCTATTTGTTAGAGCGGTTTTTATTGAAAATATGGCACTCGCATTTTTCTTAGGGATGTGTACTTTTATTGCCGTATCTAAAAATGTAAAAACAGCTTTTGGTTTGGGTGTCGCAGTAACCGTTGTATTAGGTCTTTCTGTGCCATTGAATAACCTGGTTTACAACTATGTGCTACGTGATAACGCATTGATGGAAGGAGTTGATTTAAGTTTCTTAAATTTCATCACTTTTATTGGTGTAATTGCAGCATTAGTGCAAATCCTAGAAATGATTTTAGACCGTTATTTCCCTTCGCTGTATAACGCGTTAGGGATCTTCTTGCCACTTATAACCGTTAACTGTGCCATTTTCGGTGGTGTGTCATTTATGGCGCAGCGTGACTATAACTTTAGTGAATCTATAGTTTATGGTTTCGGCTCTGGAATTGGTTGGATGTTAGCCATCGTATTACTGGCTTCTATCCGTGAGAAAATGAAGTACGCGGATGTACCGGCAGGTATGAAGGGATTAGGCGTTACTTTTGTCACCACAGGGTTGATGGCATTAGGTTTCATGTCCTTCTCTGGTGTTCAGCTATAAAGGGTGAGAAGAACTCATGGATATAATTATTCTAGGTGTTGCGATGTTTACCCTGATTGTATTGGTGCTAACTGCTTTGATTTTGTTTGCAAAATCAAAGTTGGTCAATACAGGGGATATTGAAGTAGAGGTCAATGGCGACCCCGAAAAAAGTTTTCATGCGCCAGCCGGCGATAAATTACTCAATGTTTTATCAAACGAAGGTATTTTTATCTCGTCAGCGTGTGGTGGTGGTGGTTCTTGTGGCCAGTGCCGAGTAAAAGTGCTTGATGGTGGTGGTGATATTCTGCCAACCGAGCTTTCTCATATTAACAAACGTGAAGCTAAAGAAGGGTGTCGTTTAGCTTGTCAGGTAAACGTCAAAACTAACCTGAAATTAGAACTACCAGAAGAGATTTTTGGTGTTAAAAAATGGGAGTGTGAAGTTGTCTCTAATGATAATAAAGCAACGTTTATTAAAGAATTAATACTCAAAATTCCAGAGGGTGAGGTTGTTCCTTTCCGTGCTGGTGGCTTTATTCAAATAGAGTGTCCACCTCATACAGTACGTTACGAAGATTTTGATGTACCTGAAGAGTACCGTGAAGATTGGGATAAGTTTAATTTATTCCGCTATGTTTCTGATGTAAAAGAGACAACGGTTCGTGCATATTCTATGGCTAATTACCCTGAAGAGCACGGTATTATCATGTTAAATGTGCGTATTGCAACGCCTCCGCCTCGTAATCCTGATGTACCACCAGGAATTATGTCATCTTATATTTGGTCGTTAAAACCGGGTGATAAAGTGACAATTTCCGGACCATTTGGTGAGTTCTTTGCTAAAGAAACCGATGCAGAGATGATCTTTATTGGTGGTGGCGCAGGTATGGCACCAATGCGTTCTCATATCTTTGATCAGTTAAAACGTTTGCATTCTAAGCGCAAAATTAGCTTCTGGTATGGTGCTCGTTCTGTGCGTGAAATGTTCTACACCGAAGATTTCGATATGCTTGCAAAAGAAAACGAAAACTTTACTTGGAATGTCGCGCTTTCAGATGCATTGCCTGAAGATAATTGGACTGGTTACACTGGTTTTATTCACAATGTGCTTTTTGAAAATTACCTCAAAAATCATCCCGCACCAGAAGATTGTGAATTCTATATGTGTGGACCACCAGTGATGAATGCAGCAGTTATTAAAATGCTGAAAGATTTAGGTGTTGAAGATGAAAATATTATGCTTGATGATTTTGGTGGTTGATCCAAATTCTCTATAAAGCATGAATGAAATGACAAGCGCCCACAGATGTGGGCGCTTATGATCAGAAGAGAGAGTTATGTTAAAAACAAAGATGATAAATTGGATAGTGATGGTGTTTGCGCTGGTATTATTATCTGCATGTGGTGAAAAACAGCAGGTATTAGAAGGCGAAACAATGGGAACTTATTACTCGATTAAATATGTTCCTGATAGTAATTCACCTCCACAGGCCGTCTTACAGACAGAAATTGATCGTATTCTTGAAGAAGTTAATGATCAGATGTCAACATATCGTCCTCATTCTGAATTAAGTCGTTTCAACCAAAGCCGTGAAATCAATACACCATTTCCTGTTTCAGCAGCAACCGCAAAAGTGGTGAGTGAAGCAATTCGCATTAACAAAATGACTGATGGTGCATTAGATGTCACCGTTGGGCCTTTGGTTAATTTATGGGGGTTTGGCCCTGAAGGCCGTTTTATTCATCAACCTTCAGAAGATGAGTTAGAAAAACGTAAACAGTGGATTGGTATTGATTATCTAACAGTGGAAGGTAACTCATTAATTAAAAAAATTCCTGAGCTTTATGTCGATTTATCTTCTATTGCTAAAGGTTATGGTGTTGATGTCGTTGCAGAGTATTTGATCTCTCAAAATATCACTAATTATATGGTGGATATTGGTGGAGAAGTAAGAACTCAGGGCGTGAATGGTAACGATAAACGCTGGCGTATCGCGATAGAAAAGCCAGCTAATGACGGTACCAACCAAAGTGTACAATTAATAATTGAACCGGGCGATAATTCAATTGCCACCTCTGGTGATTATCGTAATTACTTTGAAGAAGATGGAATACGTTTTTCTCATACTATTGACCCAACAACTGGCCGTCCTATTAAGCATAACCTTGCTTCAATTACAGTGATTGTACCAAATTGTATGAGCGCTGATGGCCTCTCAACTGGGTTAAATGTATTAGGGCCAGTAAAAGGCTTAGAAGTCGCGAATGAGTTAAATATTCCTGTCTTTATGATAGTTAAAACTGAAAAGGGGTTTGAAGAGCGTTATAGTAAGGCATTCGCCCCATTTTTGAAAAAATAGAATTTAAGGAGAGAAGGTTATGTTAAAAATATTTCTTTTTGCCTTCATCTTGTTCCTGCTGGCATTTTTTGGCATGGCGTTAGGTTATATTGTTAAACGCAAAAGCATTCAAGGTAGCTGTGGTGGTTTAGGTTCTATTGGTATTGAAAAAGAGTGCGATTGTCCAGAACCTTGTGATGCACGTAAAAAGCGAATGGCAAAAGAAGCTGCTCGTCAGGAAGTATTAAATAAAAATCGTATTTTATAAATTGAATTGAAAGTGATAGATAAGTAAATAGTTTGGTATCGCCGCTATTATTTAATCGATCAACATAAATCAAATAAAAAGAGTGACGCTAATATTTAACGTCACTCTTTTTTCTTATAAATAATTGGAAATGTTATAACTAAAATATTAATCTTTTTTAAAACTCTTCATATTCGCAGGCGAATCAACCATAACGGCGTCAGCACCTAATTGTGTGGCTTGATCATAGTCTTTTTCTGTATTGATACCAAACAGAACGATATGTGCATTGCCACCCGCACGAAAACAAGACATAGCATCTTTATTCCAACTTAAAACAGATGCTGATTTTGCTTCTCCTAGTGTGTATTTTTCTACGACTTCAACTTTACGGTGTAGTTCTAATCCGTACCAACGAGTCACATCAAGATTTTCTGGTAATAAGCAAATTTGCCCCATTGTAATGTTTGCCAGAATGTCACGAGTGACATCTCGGCTTTCAAACCGCTGTACATTATCAGGTAATGCATCAAGGAATTTGGTATTCGTTGAATAAACGCGGGTACGATGTAGTGCATTATTACGATTTAATACAGTTGCTAATGCATTTCCCTGTTTTGCAGGATCAGCATCAGGTGATTTTAAATCGAGATAGAATTGAGTGTTTGGGAACTGAGTTAGAATATATTCTAACGTTGGGATGGTAATACCCTTGTTACGATAAGGGTATTGTTGTTTTTCACCGTATTGATAGCCAGCGTCTAATTTTGCTAACTCTTCAGCTGTGAATTGAGAAATAACACCTTGTCCATTTGTTAGGTTCTTTAAATCACTCGGTCGATAAAGCACTGGGATATTATCTTTTGATAATTGTAGCGTTATCCAAATGGCATCCGCTTGGTTATTGAGCGCTGTTTTTATAGCGATTTCAGTATTTTCAGGAGCGTCTGCAGCACCCCCTCTATGTGCAATAATTTTAGGAGAGGCCATAAGAAAAATAGAATAAAAAAAGAGAGAAGTTGCGATGAATAATTTAACCATGAAAATTCATTTCCTTGTTTTATATGATTATTTACATGAATGTATGAATAACAAAAATAAATTCAGAGCAAGTAAGGCAGCAAAAAACAATCTATCATCTCTTTGTGACAATTCTATAACTAAACGGACTTATTCAGAGTTTTATGAGAAAAACACCCTAAATGAGGGAGCATAAACAAGGATAAAAATTGTAGTTAATATTCAATTACTGTATATTTAAACAGTAAATTATTAAGGGTGAATTGTATGCGTAAAATTATTCATGTAGATATGGATTGTTTCTATGCTGCGATTGAAATGCGAGATAACCCAGCATTGAAAGATATTCCTATTGCTGTGGGAGGAAATGCATCTAGGCGTGGCGTTATTTGTACGGCAAATTATCCTGCACGCCGTTTTGGTGTACGTAGCGCGATGTCTACAGCCAATGCTCTTAAGCTTTGCCCTCACTTAACCGTATTACCGGGTAGAATGGCACTATATAAAGAAACATCAGTAAGGATCCGCCAAATTTTCTCTCGTTATACTGATCTCATTGAGCCGCTTTCACTTGATGAAGCTTACCTTGATGTTTCCGATAGTGTGCACTGTCAGGGGTCAGCGACGTTAATTGCTCAAGCTATCCGCCAACAAATTTTTGATGAACTACATTTAACCGCATCTGCTGGAATAGCGCCGATTAAGTTCTTAGCCAAAATTGCTTCTGATATTAATAAGCCCAATGGACAATTTGTTATTACGCCAGAACAGATGGACGACTTTATTTTAACGTTACCTCTGAATAAAATTCCTGGGGTAGGTAAAGTGACTTTTGCGCGATTACAAGAAATGGGATTAAAAACTTGTGCTGATATTCGCCGTACTGACGTTATTTCTTTAGTTAAAGCGTTGGGAAAATTTGGACAGAATTTATGGGAGCGTAGTCACGGCATTGATGAGCGTTTAATAAATCCAGATAGGTTAAGAAAATCAGTTGGTGTAGAACGTACTTTTGCTGAAGATATTAATTCATGGGATGAGTGTCGTAAGTTACTTGATGGGCTATATGACGAATTAGAAAAACGATTAATAAAAGTAAAACTGGATTTACGCATTGCTAGGCAGGGTGTAAAACTAAAGTTCGATGATTTTCAATTAACCACACAAGAACATACGCATCCTATTTTAGAAAAAGAAGATCTCGTTAAAATTGCTTATCAAGCTTGGCATGAACGTAGAAATGGGCGAGGAGTGAGATTAGTTGGATTTCATGTCACATTACAAGATCCACAAATCGAACGGCAACTTCTTTTAGCGTTATGAATATTAAAATAAAACCCGCAATTGCGGGTTTTATTTTGGCTACAGCTCAGTGTTATTATTTAGCAGGGATTGCTTTTAAAATTGCTGTTAATAACTGCCAGTATTGACCTACGCTCTTAATATGAACGCGTTCATCTGGTGAGTGTGCACCACGAATCGTTGGCCCAATAGAAACCATATCCATATCTGGGTAAGGTTTTTTGAATAAGCCACATTCAAGACCAGCGTGGATCACCATGATGTTTGGCACTTTATCAAATAATTGCTGATAAGTGTCACGCACTAAGTGCATTACAGGAGAATCCGCATCCGGTTTCCAACCTGGGTAGCCACCTTTGCTTTCGATATCTGCTTTAGCAAGTTTTGCTAATGCTGTCAGCATACTAACAACATAAGTTTTACCACTATCAATCAGAGAGCGAATTAAACAAAGGATCTCAATTTTATTATCAACAATGCTGACAACACCTACGTTTAATGAGGTTTCAACGACACCTGCAACGTCATCGCTCATACGAATAACACCATTTGGCATTGCATTCAGTAGATTGATAAAACGTTGTTGGCAATCAGCAGAGAAAGCTTGTTTATCTGTAGTGGTATCAATTAATTCAACTTTCAGATTTTTTTCAGCAATAGCTAATTCGCTTTTTAATAAAGCTTCAAATTTTTCTTTAAGCGTTTCTAACTTGCTAACGTTTTCAGATGGAACAGCAAATACAATATTCGCTTCACGAGGAATAGCATTACGCAGTGTACCACCGTGGAAATCAATTAATTTCAGTGATAATTCGTCTGCATGACCCGCTAAGAATCGCGCTAATAATTTATTAGCGTTACCTAAACCTAAATGGATATCACCACCAGAGTGACCACCGTTTAAGCCTTTTAACACGAGTTGTTTTACGACATGATTGGCAGGAATAGCGTCATAAGAGAGGCTTACTGTGGTTTTAACATCAATACCACCAGCACAACCCATATAGATTTCGCCTTCTTCTTCTGAGTCAGTGTTGATCAGGATATCTGCTTGCAACCAACCTGGTTGTAAACCGAAAGCACCATCCATACCCGTTTCTTCGGTCATGGTTAAAAGCACTTCTAATGGGCCGTGTTTTACAGTGTCATCAGCCAGTACAGCAAGTGCAGATGCCATACCTACGCCGTTATCCGCACCCAGTGTAGTACCTTTTGCTTTGATCCATTCACCATCAACATAAGGTTGAATCGGATCTTTAGTAAAATCGTGTTCAGTATCGTTATTTTTTTGTGGCACCATATCTAAGTGTGCTTGTAAAACAACGGTTTTACGATCTTCCATGCCTTTGGTTGCTGGCTTGCGAATTAAAATATTACCGACAGCATCACGTTCAGCAAAAAGGCCTTTTTCAGCAGCCCAAGAAAGAATATGAGAGGCTAAAGCTTCTTCATGATGTGATGGATGTGGAATAGAACAAATTTTTGCAAAAATATCCCATAGTGGTTGTGGGGATAGAGTAGATAGTTCAGACACGATGAATCTCCTATAACAGCATCTGTGTTATGAATAGCCTACCGCTTTATTTAAGGGTTAGCTTTATTATTCTGAGCGTTATACGCCAATGTAACCGAGAATATCATTTTATTTTGAGGAATGCGTCATTCTATTCATATCTCTATCTAAGAAATTAGATCTCTATGTAAGATTAATATTTTATATAGTTTGTTTTGTAGTCAAAAAAAGACTCGTTAGTAAAAAATGAGAATAATCTCGCCAGATTTCACCTTTTCTCTGGTTTTTAGGCGCTTAAATCACTATAATCTCGCGCAACCTTTTTTTCCGCAAAAAAGCTTCTCTCGAATTCAAGTAGCTAGGATCACAATATTATGAGCGAAAAATATGTTGTAACGTGGGATATGTTGCAAATACATGCCCGTCAATTGGCGCAACGTTTATTACCAGTCGAACAATGGACAGGCATTATAGCTGTCAGCCGTGGGGGATTAGTTCCTGCTGCATTACTTGCTCGTGAATTAGGTATCCGTCATGTGGATACTGTCTGCATTTCTAGCTATGATCACGATCATCAGCGTGACCTCAAAATCTTAAAAAAAGCAGAAGGCGATGGTGAAGGCTTTATCGTCGTTGATGATTTAGTCGATACTGGCGGCACAGCTAAAGTTATTCGTGATATGTATCCAAAAGCCCACTTTGTGACTATCTTTGCTAAGCCAGAAGGTAGCCCATTAGTTGATGATTTTGTGATTTCTATTCCACAAAATACTTGGATTGAGCAACCTTGGGATATGGGTGTTGCTTTTATTCCACCAGTATGTGACCAAAAATAAATTCTATAGCGAGTCATTAATTTAAATTACAAACTAATGATAGTTATAAGAAAAGTCCTCGCATTTCTTTAATGTGGGGATTTTTTTTACTTGTTTCCCTGCCTGCCTATTTTTATCCTTATCAATATTATGCTTGAGTGCTGTTGAATGGTGTGATTAGCACAGCACAAGCTGATTTCATGCTATGATGAATTCAGACATTTTAGCCTCCTTTTATTGGATACCCACTGATTGATGAGTGATATGGCAAACAATACAAATCTTTCTGAAACACTGTTTAAACCTCGTGCAAAACATGCAGAAACATCAACGTTAATACAGTACACACACCCAAAAACGAATATCAACACGCATTCAATACTCAATGGGACGAGTCAACAGAATTGGTATCGTACTATTCAGCGATTATTGTGGATTTGGCGTGGTATTTCTCCGATTGAAATAGAAGAGGTACTGAGTCGAATCGCCGTTCTTGATGCGCCTCGTAGTGATGAAAAATTTATTGATACTGTTGTGGGGTATCGCCGTGGTGGTTGGTCGTTTGAGTGGTCACACCAAGCGATGATTTGGCAACAAAAAGCGTTGAGAGAAGAATCTGGCGATGCAGCAGCAGATTGTTGGTTACGCGCTGCTAATCTTTATAGTATTGCCGCTTATCCATTTATTAATGGTGATTTTCTTGCTGATCAAGCCGTTGTTTTAGCCATGAAAGCATTTGAAAACTCAATGAAGTTTTCTTCTTTTGAGGTGAAAAAATTAACGTTCAAATTAGCAGGCAAAGGAAATACAACCGGTTTTCTTCATCTACCTAAAGATTGCCGAGGGCCTTATCCAACAGTGATTTTTTGTGGTGGATTAGATGGTCTTCAAAGTGATTATGTTAGCTTTTTTAGAGATTACCTTTCACCTAAAGGTATCGCAATGCTGACGTTAGATATGCCTTCAATTGGTTATTCATCAAAACAGAAACTGACTGAAGATACTTGCCAACTTCAAGGTGAAGTATTGACTCAACTTTCTGAAATACCTTGGGTTGATCATACACGTATTGGCGTAATGGGGTTTCGCTTTGGTGCAAATATTGCCGTTCGTTTGGCATATATTTATCCGAAGTTAATTAAAGGTGTGGTGGCATTAGGACCTCTTATTCACGCTTTTTTTACCCAAGCAGAGTTACAGAAAAAAATTCCAGTTATGTACCTTGATGTTTTAGCGAGCCGATTAGGGTTATGGAATATAGATGAAAATAACCTACGTTTATCATTAAGTAGCTATTCGTTGAAAAACCAAGGATTAATTGGCAGAAGAATTCCTGTGCCTATGATGGGGGTGTATTGGAAAGGGGATGAAATTAGCCCTAAAGAGGATTCTCAGCTAATTGCTCGCTCTTCAATGGATGGTGATATTCTCGCTATTAATGAAAAACCGCTTTATGAAGGGTTAGAGTTAGCGTTACAAAAGAGTGCAGATTGGATCTATAATAAATTAATATAATTAATTTTAAACAATAACTTGCTAATTATATTAGATTAGATAACAGTAGGGTCTCTAAGGAGACTGAATTTATGACTTTATCTTTGAACCCTACCCAAGGTAAGTTGTTGAAGCGTTTTGCTCAAATTGGGCCTTATATCCGAGAGCAACAATGCAAAGATAGCCAGTTCTTTTTTGACTGTTTAGCTGTTTGTGTTAATAAGAAAGCCGCACCAGAAAAACGTGAGTTTTGGGGCTGGTGGATGGAATTAAAACGCAACAATGAGCAACTTGTTTATTATTATCAAGTTGGACTATTTGATAAAAATGGTGACTGGATTAATCAGACCATAAATAAAAATGATGTTACAGAATCAATAAATGAAACACTCATTCGTTTTCATGATTTCTTGCAAACAGCTGTAAGCGAATTAGAGATGTCATTGTCACCCGATGAAAAAATGAACAAATTTCCTCATCCCCTTAAGCCCTAATTTTGTGTTAGGGCAACTTTTCATAGATTTTGCGTTATGTCGGTTGGCATAACGCTTCTCTCCTGATAAAACTGTGTATGATCTTTTAAATCAACAAAAATGGTAAATGTTATGAGTAGCAGCCAAACGCTGGTTGTTAAACTAGGGACAAGTGTACTTACTGGTGGTTCACGACGTCTGAATCAATCTCATATTGTTGAGTTGGTTCGCCAATGTGCAAAACAACACGAACAAGGGCACCGCATTATTATTGTTACTTCTGGCGCAATTGCTGCTGGACGCGAGTATTTGAATTACCCTGATTTGCCTGCAACTATTGCTTCTAAGCAATTATTAGCTGCTGTAGGACAAAGTGCATTAATTCAAGTATGGAAACAACTCTTTGCAATTTACGGCATTCATATTGGGCAAATGTTATTAACGCGTGCTGATATTGAAGACAGAGAGCGTTTTCTTAATGCGCGAGATACGCTGAATGCTTTATTAGATAACCGTATTATTCCTGTTATTAATGAAAATGATGCTGTAGCAACCGCAGAAATTAAAGTGGGTGATAACGACAATCTTTCGGCTTTGGCGGCTATTTTAGGTGGCGCTGATAAACTGTTATTACTTACAGATATCGCAGGCCTTTATACCGCAGATCCTCGTAGTCATCCTGATGCTAAATTAATTCCGGAAGTTTTTGATATTAATGATGAATTACGCAAAGTAGCTGGTGATAGTGTGTCTGGTTTAGGAACTGGTGGTATGGCGACTAAACTTCAAGCTGCAACAGTAGCAGGGCGCGCTGGCATTGATGTTGTTATTGCAGCGGGTATTCAACCTGAAGTTATTGCAAAAGTCATTAATGATGAGCCTGTTGGAACGTTATTTCATGGACTAAAAAGTCCTCTTGAAACACGTAAAAGATGGATTTTTGGCGCACCTATAGCGGGTGTTATTGTGGTAGATGAAGGCGCAGAAAAAGCAATTAAAGAGAAAGGCAGTTCTTTATTACCAAAAGGTATTAAAGAAATTAAAGGTGATTTTTCCCGAGGGTCTGTTATTCGTATTCAAAGTTTACAGGGAAAAGATCTTGCTCATGGTGTCGCTCATTATAATAGTGATGCATTACGCTTAATTGCAGGGCATCATTCACAAGAGATCAGTCAAATATTAGGCTACGAGTATGGCAGTGTAGCTGTGCATCGTGATGATATGATAGTCAGTTAAGGGTTCATCAATATGTTAGAACAAATGGGTAAAGCCGCAAGAGAAGCCTCTTGGCACTTAGCGCAGCTTTCAACAGAACAGAAAAATCAGGCATTATTAATGATGGCTGATTTACTAGAGCAACAAGAAGCACAAATCTTAGCGGCAAACGAAAAAGATATGCAAGCGGCTCGTGATGCGAATATCAATAGCGCAATGTTAGATCGTTTATTGCTAACCACTGAACGCTTAAAAGCAATCGCTGATGATGTGCGCCAAGTTTGTCGCTTAGAGGATCCTGTTGGTCAAGTTATTGATGGGCGTATATTAGATAGCGGATTACGTTTAGAACGCCGCCGTGTTCCATTAGGTGTTGTGGGTGTTATTTATGAAGCTCGCCCTAATGTCACCATTGATGTCGCCTCTTTATGCCTAAAAACAGGTAATGCTGCCATTCTTCGTGGTGGTAAAGAAACGCATCATACTAATCAAGCAGTTGTCGCTGTTATTCAACAAGCTTTAGAACAATGTGGTATTCCTGCGGCTGCGGTTCAAGCTATTGACAAACCAGATCGTGAATTAGTCGCGCAAATGCTAAAAATGGATCAATATATTGATATGCTGATCCCTCGAGGTGGTGCAGGATTGCATAAATTATGTCGTGAACAATCCACCATCCCTGTTATTACTGGTGGAATTGGTGTTTGCCATACTTTTGTGGATGAAAGTGCTGATTTAGACAAAGCGTTAACGGTGATTGTTAATGCAAAAGTACAACGTCCAAGTGCCTGTAATTCACTCGAAACTTTATTGGTTCATGAAAACATTGCAGCCGATTTTTTACCGCAATTAAGTGATGTAATGGCGGCTGAAAATGTGACTTTACATGCAAGTGAAAAAGCACTTACAGGGCTGAAAAAAGGTAATGCAAATATTGTTGATGTAAAAGATGCTGATTATTGTGATGAATGGTTATCTTTGGATCTCAATGTCGAAATTGTTAGCGACTTGACGGCTGCAAT
Organism: Proteus hauseri; assembly: GCF_004116975.1. Classification (NCBI taxonomy): domain Bacteria; kingdom Pseudomonadati; phylum Pseudomonadota; class Gammaproteobacteria; order Enterobacterales; family Morganellaceae; genus Proteus; species Proteus hauseri. The sequence continues at coordinate 2,543,148 of NZ_CP026364.1, forward strand.
TCAACATATTCGCCATTATGGTACAGCGCACTCTGATGCGATTTTAACGCAGTCTATCGCTAATGCAGATCGATTTGTACGCCAAGTAGATTCTGCGGCTGTTTATGTTAATGCGAGTACTCGATTTACTGATGGTGGCCAATTTGGTTTAGGCGCTGAGGTGGCAGTGAGTACACAAAAGCTTCACGCAAGAGGTCCTATGGGATTAGATGCGCTGACAACCTATAAGTGGATTGGCTACGGCGATAATACCCTACGCCGCTAATAGCCAGTGTCTTATATTGAGCCATGCTTTTTATAAAGTGTGGCTTTATTTTTTTTTATTGTTAGGTATGATGTTTTACACTTTACATATTGTAAATTATTAATTACACCTCTAAAAGAGGCACACACTATGGAGATAGTGCATTTTATGGAAAATATCGTTTACCTTATCGGTCCACGAGGTGCAGGAAAAACAACAGTAGGTAAAGCGCTTTCTCTCTCTTTAAATCATGAGTTTATTGATACAGATTATTGGATAACTAATAAATATCAACAAACTATATCATCCATGGTGGAGAATAAAGGCTGGGATTTTTTTCGCAAAATAGAATCAGAAGCATTAATTCAAGTTAGCCAACCAAATAGAGTGATTTCTACTGGAGGTGGAATGATATTAGCCGATAATAATCGTTCTTATATGAAATCCAAGGGTGTAACAATTTATTTACAGGCATCATTGGAAACACTAGTCTCTCGTTTATCAGATGATCCTAATGTAGCCCAAAGGCCAAGTTTAACGGGGCAAACATTATTGAGTGAAATACAAAGTGTGCTTACAGAGCGTGAGGCATTATATTTACAATGTTCTGATATTATTGTTGATGCGGGATTATCAATAAGCGAAATTATTAAGACAATTCTCACAAAATTACCAAAATAATTAAGAAGTCGTCTGATTCAAGGGTAAAACAGACCATATCTATTTTATTTTCATCATATCCTATTTATAGTAAGGCTAATTATAGCAAAATGAGATATGGATATGATGTTGATAGCGTTTTTTAAAACACTATTTAAATTCTTATTTAGAGTAAGAATTGAAGGACTTGTTAACCAGTTTTCACAATATGAAAAATGTATAATTACGCCGAATCATACTTCTTATATTGATGGCATATTATTACGTTTATTCTTACCTATTAATCCTGTGTTTGCTGTTTATACTTCTGTTGCAACCGCTAAAACGACGAAATGGTTAGGTCGTTATGCGGATATTGTACCTCTCGATCCCGCGAATCCAATGGCAGTGCGTCAACTTGTAAAGGAAGTTGAAAAGGGCCGTCCCGTCGTTATTTTTCCAGAAGGAAGAATTACAGTAACGAATGGATTAATGAAAATTTATGAAGGGGCTGCGTTCATTGCTGCGAAATCTGGCGCTAAAGTGGTTCCCGTTAGAATTGAAGGTGCTGAATTTAGTTATTTTTCGCGAGTACGCAAAAGTCTTAATATGAAGTGGAAGTTTTTTCCCCAATTCATCATAAAAGTATTACCTGCCGTTGATTTACCTATGCCTGATGCAGAAAAATCCTCAGAACGTCGTCGATTAGCGGGTGAAATGCTACGCGATATTATGATGGACGCTATCATGCAAACTCGTGCTGAAATTACACTTTATGAAGCCTTTTTACGAGCAATGTCCCAATATGGACGCTTTAGCCCTTTAATTTCAGATATCAACCTAAAAGAAGATACTTACAATGGGTTGTTGAAAAAATCATTAGGTATGAGTCGGTTAATTGAGCGCTACACTCAGCCAAATGAACGCATTGGTTTATTACTACCCAATACGACAGTAACGGCGGCTGCTCTATTTGGTGCGACTATGCGCCAACGGATTGTTGCAATGCTAAACTACACCGCAGGAAGTCTTGGTGTACAAAATGCGATGAAAGCGGCATCTATTAAAACGATTTTTACCTCACGCCAGTTTTTAGAAAAAGGGAATTTATTACATATTCCTGAGCAAACGCCAGAAGCAAACTGGATCTATCTTGAAGATTTAAAAGATAGTGTAACCAGTGAAGATAAACGTTGGATCGCGAAACATCTTTTAATGCCACATAAAGCAATGTTGCCGCAAAAAGCAGAGGATGCAGCGGTTATCTTGTTTACTTCAGGTTCTGAAGGCACACCCAAAGGGGTTGTTCACAGTCATTCAAGTTTACTTGCTAACGTGGATCAAATTCGTGCTATTGCAGATTTTTCTCCGCGAGACCGTTTTATGTCGGCATTACCGTTATTCCATGCATTTGGATTAACCGCTTGTCTATTAACACCTATTTGTTTAGGTGCCAGAGTATTCCTTTATCCAAGCCCATTGCATTATCGGGTGGTTCCTGAATTAGTTTATGACCAAAATTGTACAGTGCTATTTGGTACCTCAACATTTTTAGGCAACTACGGTAAATTTGCTCACCCATATGATTTCACTCGTGTGAGATATGTCGTTGCTGGGGCTGAAAAACTGTCAGAAGCAACTCGTTTGTTATGGCAAGAAAAGTTTGGCATCCGTATTTTAGAAGGGTATGGCGTAACAGAATGTGCGCCGGTCGTTTCTATTAACGTACCAATGAGCGCAAAAGCACATACTGTTGGACGTTTATTACCCGCAATGGAGTGGCGACTAATTTCTGTTTCAGGAATTGCACAAGGGGGACGTTTGCAATTACGAGGCCCTAACGTAATGAAAGGCTACTTAAGAGTAGAAGCACCTGAAAAATTAGAAGTGCCTGTAGCAATAAATGCTGAAGGTATTGAAGAGGAAGGCTGGTACGACACTGGTGATATCGTCACAATTGATAGCGAAGGATTTTGCACGATAAAAGGGCGCGTAAAACGTTTTGCAAAAATAGCAGGTGAAATGGTTTCTCTTGAAGGGGTCGAGCAACTGGCTCGTAAAGCATCTTCAGGTGAACATGCTGTTGTGACTATTAGTGATGTACGCAGAGGCGAATCACTTGTGCTATTTACTACAGATAAGCAGCTCGATAGAAGCCAACTTTTGACAATAGCTAAATCAGAAGGTATTGCTGAAATTGCTGTTCCAAGAGATATTCGTTTTATCAAAGAAATTCCTGTTTTAGGAAGTGGGAAAACGGATTTTGTTTCATTGAAAAAACTCGCTGAACAGGGAATTAGCTAATGTCAGAAAATATCAGCCAGCTTCCTTTAATGAGTAAGGGAATGAAAGCCGTTCTTTTATCGCAATTTCTTTCAGCCTTTGCTGACAACGCGTTACTTTTTGCGATATTAGCTCAGTTTAAATCAGCTCTTTACCCTGAATGGAGCCAACCTGTTTTACAAATGGTTTTTGTACTGGCTTTTATTTTATTAGCCCCTTTTGTTGGACAGGTTGCAGATCGTCACCCTAAAGGCAGGGTGATGCTGAGCGGAAATATTCTAAAGTTTGTTGGTGCATTTCTTATTTGTGTTGGCTCTGATCCTTTCTTGGGATATGCCTTAGTTGGTATTGGTGCGGCGGTCTATTCTCCTGCTAAATATGGCATTTTGGGTGAATTAACAGATGGTGAAAGACTCGTTAAAGCGAATGGGCTGATGGAGGCCTCAACAATTGCTGCTATTTTATTAGGTTCAGTCATTGGTGGGTTGTTATCTGATTGGAGCATTGTATTTGCATTGGGCGTTTGTGCTGCAATGTATGCATTAGCGGTATTTTTCAACTTTGGCATTCCTAAATTATCAGTGGCTCAAATTGGTCGAGGCTGGAACATAAAAAAAATGTTCACTCAATTTATTGAGGCTTGTAAAACATTGTGGAGTGATAAAGAAAGTCGTTTTTCTTTAGTTGGTACCAGTATGTTTTGGGGCGCCGGCGTCACTTTACGCTTTTTACTGGTACAATGGGTGCCTATTGCATTGGGTATGACGGATAATACAACGCCGACGGTTTTAAATGCGATGGTGGCTATTGGCATAGTGGTTGGTGCTGGATTAGCAGCTAAGTTTGTTACATTAAAAACGGTTCGCCGCTGTATGCCTGCGGGTGTATTAATTGGTCTTGGCGTGGTTTATTTCTCACTACAAACCACTATCATTCCATCTTATTTAATTTTAATTATCATTGGTATTTTTGGTGGTTTCTTTGTGGTTCCATTAAATGCGTTATTGCAAGACAAAGGAAAACACAGCGTTGGTGCGGGCAATGCAATTGCTGTGCAAAATCTTGGCGAAAACTCAGCCATGTTATTAATGTTAGGGCTATTTTCCCTTGTGACTAGTTTCGGTGTTTCGGTTGTGAGCATTGGTATTGGTTTTGGGGCGATATTCGCATTAGCTATTGGTGGTTTGTGGATATGGGATTACACAAGAAAGAAATCTTAACTATTGAATTTTGAATAGAGGTCAACATTACCTTAATGATAAATAATGATGAAATGACTCGCCTTAGTATTGAGGTGGGTAAAGCATTAATCGAGAAAAAAAGCACATTAACAACAGCAGAATCTTGTACAGGTGGATGGATTGCCAAAGTCATCACAGATATAGCGGGAAGTTCTGACTATTATCACCGAGGCTTTGTGACTTACAGCAACGAAGCCAAACATGAAATGATTGGTGTTAATGAGCAAACTTTACTTGAATATGGTGCTGTTAGCGAAGAAGTTGTTTGCCAAATGGCAAAAGGTGCATTATTAGCGGCAAATGCTGATTTTGCAGTCTCTGTTAGCGGCATTGCGGGCCCTGGTGGTGGAAGTGCAGAAAAACCGGTTGGACTGGTTTGGTTTGGTTTTGCAGCAAGAAGCGAAAAGGGTATTCATGTGAGTGCAAAACACTGTATATTTGCAGGTTCTCGTGAGCAAGTAAGAGAACAATCAGTTGTTTTTTCTTTAAAATCAATGCTCAACGAAATTATCAATAATTAACTTGATACTGTATGATTATACAGTATAATAAATTTCAACAAGCAAAATCATATACGTTTTAATAGTAGTGAACCCAACTTTTATGCTTCACTGCCCAGAGGGAGATAACATGGCTATTGATGAAAACAAACAAAAAGCACTGGCCGCAGCACTTGGCCAAATTGAAAAACAATTTGGTAAAGGGTCTATCATGCGTCTGGGTGAAGATCGTTCAATGAACGTTGAAACTATCTCTACAGGTTCTTTATCATTAGACGTTGCATTAGGTGCTGGTGGTTTGCCTCGTGGTCGTATTGTTGAAATCTATGGGCCAGAATCTTCAGGTAAAACAACATTAACATTACAAGTTATCGCATCAGCTCAACGTGAAGGTAAAATCTGTGCTTTTATCGATGCTGAACACGCATTAGATCCAATTTATGCACAAAAGCTAGGTGTTGATATTGATAACCTCTTATGTTCACAACCAGATACGGGTGAACAAGCTCTGGAAATTTGTGATGCGTTATCTCGCTCTGGTGCTGTTGATGTTATCGTTGTTGACTCCGTTGCTGCATTAACACCAAAAGCTGAAATTGAAGGCGAAATAGGTGACTCACACGTTGGTTTAGCTGCCCGTATGATGAGCCAGGCTATGCGCAAATTAGCGGGTAACCTGAAAAACTCTAACACACTCCTTATTTTTATTAACCAAATTCGTATGAAAATTGGTGTGATGTTTGGTAACCCTGAAACAACAACTGGCGGTAATGCACTTAAGTTTTATGCTTCAGTTCGTTTAGATATCCGCCGTATTGGTTCAGTGAAAAATGGTGATGAAGTTGTTGGTAGCGAAACTCGCGTTAAAGTCGTTAAAAATAAAATCGCAGCACCATTTAAACAAGCTGAATTCCAAATTATGTACGGTGAAGGAATTAACACATTTGGTGAATTAATCGATTTAGGTGTGAAACACAAATTGGTTGAAAAAGCAGGTGCTTGGTATAGCTACAATGGTGAGAAAATTGGTCAGGGTAAAGCTAACTCAACCAACTATTTAAAAGAACACCCAGAAATGTACAATGAATTAAACACTAAATTACGTGAAATGCTATTAAATCACGCTGGTGAATTCACAAGTGCAGCTGATTTTGCTGGTGATGATGCTGGTAAAGATATTGAAGAAACTGAAGAATAATCTTTATATGAGACAAATATTGTTGCGTTAATACTATGAACTTTACAATGTTATAAAAATAACAGCATTTTATTAGTTAATTAACGTGATATTGATTGTTTTAAAAAAAGGCGCATGAAAATGCGCTTTTTTGTTTTTGTACATTGTCATTTTATTGATTATTTTTCTTTTGTCTATTTTAAATTCTTTCATTTTTTATTTCTGTGGTTTTTGTTGTTGCGATTCTAAAAATAACGATATTTTAATCTGATGGTTGAAGATGTTGTTATGTAAATCAATATATAGTGAAATATTGATGATATATTATCTTAAGTTATTAATGCAAATGATAACTATTAATGATTTTATGTTCTAAATGTATTGAAATTTTTGATGCATTAATATTAATAACAACAATATGTTTGAATGCTTTGATGTTGGTTTTTTTAGCTATATTTTTTTATTTTATTAATTGTATGATAATAAATTCTTTAAATTTATATAGTTAACACTATCATTTTTTATTTATTAACAATAACAAATGGTGTTTTCTTTCTTTAGAACAGTAAAAGAAAAAATAAATGTAAATCAGAGATGGATATTTAATTAATAACGAGATGAACCTTAATGAGAAATACTTTTTAATAATTACAAAACGAAAATATTTTTATTGCCTTCACTAGTTTTACTTTATTTCTTCTTATTTCAATAAAAGTATCATTCTTGGTACACAATCCTACTTTCAGAAAAAAACTAGACGATTTACAATGTCAACACGAATAAGTTTATCGGGGGTTTTACTTCTGACCGAAGAAATTCTATCTTATCCCTACTTATATATTCGTTGGTTAAGTAGAGGTAACAATAAACCTCCTCTTACTAAATTTCTAATTTCTGTTTTTCCAGCTTGATTTCGGGATAATTATGAGCAAAAGCACCGCTGAGATCCGTCAGGCGTTTCTCGACTTTTTTCATACTAAAGGACATCAAATAGTACCAAGCAGTTCTTTGGTTCCAAATAACGATCCAACATTGCTGTTTACGAACGCAGGGATGAACCAATTTAAAGATGTATTTCTTGGATTGGACAATAGACCTTATTCCCGAGCGACAACCGCGCAACGCTGTGTGCGTGCGGGTGGTAAACATAATGATTTAGAAAATGTGGGTTATACTGCGCGTCACCATACTTTTTTTGAAATGCTTGGTAATTTCAGCTTCGGTGACTATTTCAAACATGATGCAATCAACTTTGCGTGGGAATTATTAACAGGCAAAGAGTGGTTTAATTTACCTAAAGAAAGACTTTGGGTAACAGTTTATGCCAGCGATGATGAAGCATATGATATTTGGAATAAAGAAATAGGTATTCCACAAGAACGTATTATCCGTATTGGCGACAATAAAGGTGCGCCATTTGCATCAGATAACTTCTGGCAAATGGGCGACACAGGGCCTTGTGGCCCATGTACTGAAATATTTTATGATCATGGTGACCATATTTGGGGTGGCCCTCCAGGATCACCTGAAGAAGACGGCGACCGTTATATTGAGATCTGGAATATCGTCTTTATGCAATTTAACCGTAAATCAGATGGCACAATGGATCCATTGCCAAAACCTTCTGTTGATACGGGAATGGGGCTAGAGCGTATTACTGCAGTCCTACAGCATGTAAATTCTAACTATGATATTGATTTGTTCCGTTCATTAATTGAATCTGTAGCAAAAGTAACTAATGCTTCTGATTTAAGTAATAAATCGCTACGCGTTATTGCTGACCATATTCGTTCATGTTCATTCCTGATTTGTGATGGTGTTATCCCATCAAATGAAGGTCGTGGATATGTTCTACGCCGAATTATTCGTCGTGCTGTACGTCATGGTTATATGTTGGGTGCGAAAGATACTTTCTTCTATAAATTAGTTGCCCCATTAATTGATGTAATGGCAGAAGCGGGCGAAGAACTTAAACGTCAGCGTGTTACTGTTGAAAAAGTTCTACAAACAGAAGAAGAACAGTTTGCACGTACCTTAGAGCGTGGTCTTCAATTATTAGATGATGAACTTGCACAATTAACGGATAACGTTCTTCCAGGTGAAACAGCATTCCGTCTTTATGATACTTATGGTTTCCCTCTTGATTTAACTGCTGACGTTTGTCGCGAAAGAAATATCAAAGTTGATGAAGACGGCTTTGAAGTGGCAATGGAAGAGCAACGTAAGCGTGCTCGTGAATCAAGTGGTTTTGGTACTGACTATAATGATTTAATCAAAGTTGATAGCCGTAGTGACTTCTCTGGTTATGAGCATAATGAGCAGCAGGGTACAATCACTGCGATTTTCCATAATGGTCAAGCTGTTACCGAGCTTAAATCGGGTGAAGAAGGTATTATCTTCTTAAATAAAACCTCATTTTATGCAGAATCTGGCGGCCAGGTTGGTGATAAAGGCCTATTAATTGGCAAAGATAGCCTATTTGAAGTGACTGATACGCAAAAATACGGTAAAGCTATTGGTCATATTGGTAAGGTTAATTCTGGTTCATTTATTGTTAACCATAAAATTAATGCCACTATTGATGTTGCACGCCGTGATGCTATTCGTTTAAACCACTCTGCAACTCACTTATTACATGCTGCATTGCGTCAAGTATTAGGTACGCATGTAACGCAGAAAGGTTCTTTAGTTAGTGATAAATACCTGCGTTTTGACTTCTCGCATTTTGAAGCTGTAAAACCAGAACAATTACGTGAAATTGAAGATATCGTCAATGCTCAAATCCGGTTAAATTCACCTGTTGTTACAGAGTTGATGGATCTTGAAGATGCCAAAGAAAAAGGTGCTATGGCACTCTTTGGTGAAAAGTATGATGAACGTGTTCGTGTTTTAACGATGGGTGATTTTTCTACCGAGCTTTGTGGGGGAACTCACGCATCTAGAACGGGTGATATTGGTTTATTCCGTATTACCAGTGAATCAGGCACAGCGGCTGGCGTCCGTCGTATTGAGGCAATTACTGGTGTGGCTGCCATTGAGAGTGTTCATGAACAATCTGATTTGATTTCTCTTGTTGCTCAGGTTCTAAAAAGTGATGGTACAAACTTGGTTGAAAGAATTAAAACAGTCCAAGAAAAATACCGTGTATTAGAAAAAGAGCTCCAACATTTGAAAGACCAACAAGCAGCTCAAGAAAGTTCTTCGTTAGGACATCAGGCTAAAAATGTGAAAGGTATCAAACTTTTAGTTCGTGAGCTGAATAATGTCGAGCCAAAAATGTTAAGAACAATGGTTGATGATTTAAAAAATCAATTGGGTTCAGCAATAATTGTGCTTTCTACTATTTCTGATGGTAAAGTGAGTTTAATTGTTGGGGTCACTAAGGATTTGACTGCTAAAGTTAAAGCAGGTGAATTGATTAGTTTTGTAGCACAGCAAATCGGTGGTAAAGGCGGTGGTCGCCCTGATATGGCTCAAGCAGGCGGTACAGATGTAAACGCGTTACCTGCTGCTTTAGCAAGTGTTGACGAGTGGGTTGAATCGCATCTTTAAGCGATGACTACCTGAAAAAAGGCGTTACTCCCTATTTTATAGGGATAATGCCTTATAGAGATGTTGAAGATTCGTTAAATATTCAATGAGAAAATTTATATTTTGTTATGAAGTATAAGTGACTTGTGATAAATAATGATTATACGAATTGACAATGTATGATGGATAATGGCCGGGAAATTCTAGAGACCCGACTCTTGTAAATTTTCAAGGAGCAAAGAATGCTTATTCTAACTCGTCGAGTTGGTGAAACGCTTATGATAGGCGATGATGTAACCGTAACCGTTTTAGGGGTTAAGGGTAATCAGGTACGGATTGGCGTAAATGCACCCAAAGAAGTCTCTGTCCATCGCGAAGAGATCTATCAACGAATTCAGGCCGAGAAATCTCAGCCTACAGATAACTACTAAACGATATCCAATTATTAGCTAGTTATAATTCATTCGTAAGCGTCCACACTTTTGCCGGGTCTGGGCGCTTTTCTCTTTATAGGACTTTTTATTCCTTTCTTTGTTCCTATCTTTGCTCTTCCTGAGCTGTATTTATTATTACACTATCCGTTTATTCTGATTGACAGAATTGAAAGTCTTTTTACCGCTAATCATTCGATTCATAACTATTTGTTGAGTGAATAAAATTTTTTGTGTAATGAATAAAATACTTGAATGATTTTTCGCCAGCGATATCATTATGTTTAGTTCTTTTCGGGGCTTTCTTGCTGATAAACTCATCAGTTTGTTTGTGAAGTGTTCAAACAAACGTATATTCGTAAAAAGTTGAGAAAAATCGTTTGACTTCTTAGGCTGAGAAAGTAATATGTGCGCCACACAGAGACGAGATGTTCAGTAAGAACTTCTTCGAGTGGTTCTAAATATGGTGAGATGGCCGAGAGGCTGAAGGCGCTCCCCTGCTAAGGGAGTATGCGGTCAAAAGCTGCATCGAGGGTTCGAATCCCTCTCTCACCGCCATTTAGATTTGCACCCTTAGCTCAGCTGGATAGAGTACTCGGCTACGAACCGAGCGGTCGGAGGTTCGAATCCTCCAGGGTGCACCATCTTCTAACCCCATGATTAATGTATGGGGTTTTTATTTTGGTGCTAACAGTGAATTTTGGGCATCAAAAGAGTAAAGTGACAGTATTACCACGGCGCACCCTTAGCTCAGCTGGATAGAGTACTCGGCTACGAACCGAGCGGTCGGAGGTTCGAATCCTCCAGGGTGCACCATTCATTACTTGCTTAAGCTATCGCTAAAGTGAGAAAACAGATAATGAGAGCACCCTTAGCTCAGCTGGATAGAGTACTCGGCTACGAACCGAGCGGTCGGAGGTTCGAATCCTCCAGGGTGCACCATCTTAGATTATAACAATCTGATTATCTGAAAATTTTAGTACGATCTGCACCCTTAGCTCAGCTGGATAGAGTACTCGGCTACGAACCGAGCGGTCGGAGGTTCGAATCCTCCAGGGTGCACCATCTTTAAGGCCTCGCTTATAGCGAGGCTTTTTGCTTTCTACCTATTTATCAATTCTTAATATGTTACAGCATTGTTTAGCACCAACTAATAACGCTAACATCATCTAATCAGCGACAATTTACTGACTTTGCGATAAAGTAACTCCTATCTATTTATTAACCTTAATCACACGGGAGGTCACTTTTGATCCCGGACGTATCTAAAGCGCTTTCTTGGTTGGAAGCACATCCTAAAGTTTTATGTGGTATCCACCGTGGTATAGAGCGCGAAACCTTAAGAGTTACTCCTGAAGGTAATCTTGCATCTACAGAACACCCGATTGCATTAGGTAAGTCGTTAACCCATAAATGGATTACGACAGATTTTGCAGAGTCTCTATTAGAATTTATTACGCCTGTTGACGATAATATTTCAAACACACTGCATTTTTTAGGTGACTTACACCGTTATACTGCACGCCGTTTAGATAATGAACGTATGTGGCCAATGAGTATGCCTTGCTTTATTGAAGCTGAAGATAAAATTACTTTAGCTCAGTTTGGCACATCTAATGTGGGGCGTTTTAAAACGCTTTATCGTGAAGGGCTTAAAAATCGCTATGGTGCGTTAATGCAAACTATTTCAGGTGTGCATTACAACTTCTCTCTTCCTATTGAATTTTGGCAAGCTTGGGCGAATGTAAAGGATGAAGTTAGCGGTAAAGAAGCCATTTCTGATGGCTATTTACGTTTGATTCGTAATTACTATCGCTTTGGATGGATTATTCCATTTTTCTTTGGTGCTTCACCTGCAATTTGTGGTTCATTCTTAAAAGGGCGAGAAACTAATTTACCTTTTGAAAATACACCAAAAGGGGCGAAATACTTACCTTATGCAACTTCATTAAGATTAAGTGACCTTGGTTATACCAATAAGTCACAAAGTGATTTAGACATTACCTTTAATCATTTAGATACTTATGTAAAAGGGCTTAAAAAAGCGATTCATAAGCCTTCTGAAGAGTTTGCAAAATTGGGTACCAAAAAAGATGGCAAATATGTTCAGCTAAATACTAACGTACTGCAAATTGAAAATGAGCTATATGCTCCAATTCGTCCTAAACGTGTTGTAAAAGGCGATGAGTCACCTTCAGATGCATTATTGCGCGGCGGTATTGAATATATCGAAGTTCGCTCGTTAGATATCAATCCGTTTACGGCTATTGGCGTTGATGAAACACAAATTCGCTTCTTAGATTTATTCTTAATTTGGTGTGTATTAGCGGATGCACCAGAAATGAGTGCATCTGAATTAGCGTGTTGTCGTTCAAATTGGAATAACGTTATTCTAGAAGGGCGTAAGCCTGGGCAAGTTATTGGCATGGGATGTGGTGAAAGAAAAGAGCCATTAGCCCAAGTTGGTAAATCACTATTTGCTGATTTACAGCGAGTTGCTAAAGTTCTTGATAGCTGTTCAGGAACAAAATATCTGGAAGTTTGCCTTAAGTTAGAGGAAATGTTCGATAATCCTGAATTAACCTTCTCAGGCAGACTATTAGAAAAAATAAAAGAACAAGGTATCGGCGGTTATGGTTTGTCATTGGCCGAACAGTATTACCAAGAATTGGTCAAAACACCTTACGAAACATTAACTGAAAATGCGTTTGATCATGAGAGAATTTCATCCATTAAACGTCAGGAAGATCTAGAAAATAGTGATACCATTTCTTTTGATGAGTATTTGAAGATCCATGCTGGCCCAAATAATGAAGGTATGGCTTCCTGAACTTAGGATAGAAAAAAGCCACACTAAAATTTGTGTGGCTAAAAAAGATTCTATAGAGAAATAGGGATGATAACATTTTGCGCGTATTCATTACTAAGACAGAGTTGCTCGTAGAAAGTTTCATTTTCTCTTAAAAATATTTAAAAATTTTCTTCGGAGGTTTTTTATGCCTTTATTGGATAGTTTTACTGTTGATCATACACGTATGTCTGCACCTGCTGTACGTGTCGCTAAAACCATGAATACACCATCAGGTGATACTATTACAGTTTTTGACTTACGCTTTACTGTACCGAATAAAAAAGCCATGCCTGAGAAAGGAATTCATACCTTAGAACATTTATTCGCAGGTTTTATGCGTAATCACCTCAATGGTAATGGTGTCGAAATTATCGATATTTCGCCAATGGGATGTCGCACGGGTTTTTATATGAGCTTAATTGGTCAGCCAGAAGAACAACGTGTTGCTAATGCATGGAAAGCTGCAATGGAAGATGTTTTGAAAGTAAAAGATCAAAACCAAATTCCTGAACTAAATGTTTATCAGTGCGGTACTTATGCTATGCACTCATTAAACGAAGCACAAGACATTGCACGCGATATTTTATCTCATGCCATTGGTATTAACCATAATGATGAGTTAGCGCTTCCTGAAGAGACACTGAAAGAGTTACATATCTAGTTAATCTTAATAGCTAAGCTTTAAAAGATAAAATACTGTAGGGGACAATAGATCAAGAAATTCGCATCCTGATTTATTGTCTCTTTATTTATTCCATCTCTTTTTTATTGTTATTGCCTTTCTTATTGTATATCTCTGTTTCTTTTTTATTTCATTATCTTATTTTCCAATCTTCTTATATTCTTAGGTAATAATGGATTAAATTTATTTTTACTACATGGAGTGCCTTTTATTATGGAAAATCAACAGTTCTCATCCCCAAAACTCGTGTTAGAGTTTTTTGTTCGCGAGTTTTACTTTTTTGGTAAAAGTACAATACGTACTCAGTTACCAAAAGATGCATTTTTCTATATGGGATTATCTAAAGCACAGGAATATCGCTATTTTGAGTGCGTACATAAAAAATATGTAAAACGCAGTACTGATAACTCTGAATTAATAATAAAGCCAGATAACTTACTCCTTTCATCACAAATAAATCCTGAATTATTAGCGAAAATTGACAAGCCAGAAACCAATACACTAATAAAAATAGCGGGAGATTATCTGTATAAAGAAGATGATCAATATCGTTGGTATGCACAAAAAAATGAAATTAAAACCAACAGTTATAGTGGTGAAAATACAAAACTGAAATATGAAAATATTCGTAGCTTAGCTCCGCATCATTTTAATATTGAAGCAGTAGAGTCCAATGGCTCTATAATCACCAATTTTCCACGTAAAGCGCTTTCTTTAACGATTAGTAAAGGCGAAACAGCTTGTTTTATTTGTCGTCGTGAAGAGTATGGTTATTCATATTCCAGTGAACCCGCACTTAATTTAGTTATGTGGGTTAAAAATCACGGTTTTTATTCTGATTATCAGTTAATTAAAAATAGTGTCCTGCATCAAAAGCAAGCAATAGCGCCCTTTTATATGTCGTCTGCTAGAGAGTTTGATTTTCGTAAGAGTAAATTACGTTTTGAATTAGGTTAAATGAGAGAAAAAGATAAAAAATAAAGCACTTAAAAAAGTGCTTTATCAAAAGGATTAATGATGAGAGATGGCAAGATTACGTATCATCGCTTTTTTAATTATATTATCTTGCACTTCTAAGATCTCAAACTCATATTTATTAATTTGAATTTTATCGCCAACAACGGGTAAATCGCCCAATTCTTCGCTAATAATACCATTAATAGTACGAGCTTCATCTTCTGGCAAATTCCAACCAAAAGCTTTGTTGATATCACGAATATTGGTTGTACCGTCGACTAAAAGAGAACCATCTTTTTGAGGTAATACTTCTTCAGCTAAAGAAGGCGACATGGAAGTTGTAAAATCACCCACAATTTCTTCAAGAATATCTTCAACGGTGACTAAGCCTTGAATTTCACCATATTCATCAACCACAATACCTGCTTTTTCATTGTTACGCTGGAAATTGACCAGTTGTAAATTAAGTGGTGTACTTTCAGGGATAAAATAGACTTTATCCGCTGCTTTGATCAGAATTTGCTTAGTAAATTCTCTTTTTTCTGTCATTAAACGATACGCTTCTCGAACACGTAACATGCCAATCGCGTCGTCTAAAGTATCTCGATATAACACAATCCGGCCATGAGGTGAGTGTGTTAATTGTCGGATGATTGATTTCCACTCATCGTTAACATCAATACCAAAAATTTCATTTCTTGGCACCATAATATCGCCAATTGTCACTTTTTCTAAATCAAGAATAGACAACAACATATTCTGATTTCGTTGTGAAAGCTTGGATTTAGATTCGTTAACAATGGTTCTTAATTCTTCTTTTGAAACTGCATTACCTTGTATTACTGGTGATTTTATTCCTAACAAACGCATTAACATTAAACTAATTCTATTAAAAAACCAGACAACAGGTAACATTAGTTTTTGCAACGGTGAAAGAATAACGCTGCTTGGATAAGCAATTCGTTCTGGATAAAGTGCTGCAACAGATTTTGGTAAAACTTCTGCAAAAATAAGGATAATAAAAGTTAATACCCCTGTCGCAATTGCAACACCCGCATTGCCATATAATCGAATCCCGATAATAGTAGCAATGGCAGAAGCCAAAATATTGATAAGATTATTGCCAATAAGAACAAGACTAATAAGTCTGTCTGGGCGCAGCAATAATTTTTCTACGCGTTTTGCTGAACGATTCCCTTGTTTAGCTGCGTGACGAAGGCGATAACGATTTATTGTCATCATGCTCGTTTCAGTCGCAGAAAAATAAGCCGATGCGATAACCATACCTATAAGTATGATAATGAGCGTTGCTGTTGAAACATGCTCCAAAATTGAGGTCCTTTTGCTACCTTAAAATAAAAAATTAATTGATCATTAGCTCTTGTAATAAACGATTACCAAAAAAAGCTAAAGTCAGAATGATTGCACCAATAAGGTTAAAAATAATTACTTTCTTGCCTCTCCAACCTTCGCGGAAATGTCCCCAAAGCAAAATGATATAGACAAACCAAGCAATAATAGAAAAAATAGATTTATGAATATTCTCTTTACCAAAAATATTATCCATATATACCAAACCGGTACAGAGAGTTAATGTTAATAACACAACACCAACTTGTGTGATATGAAACATTTTACGCTCAATTGTCATTAATGGTGGCATTTGAGGTGAGAATTTTAGTTTTTTATTTTTTAATTGGTAGTCGAGCCAGCTTAGTTGTAAAGCATATAATGCTGCAATTAACAAAGTCGCATAACTTAATAATGCAAGCCCGATATGAATAAAGAGTGCTGAACTACTTTCAAGATGGGTGACAAACTCACCTGGCATTAATGCGGCTAACACCAGATTAACTATGGCAAAACAGTAAACTATTGGCAGTAAATACCATGCTTTGCCTCGAGACGCGACAATAGTCATGATAACGCAAACCATTAGGCTAACAATAGCGCCTAAATTGGTAAATGAGAGATTCTGTCCACTGTGTGGGCGGAAAATTAAAAATTTTAATGAAATAGCATGCGCAACAAGCGCAATGACCGCAAATAGAAGAGCTAATCCGCGGTATCCATTCTGCTCTTTTCGCAACAGACTGGGGAGAATTAGCACCAGACTGAGTAAATAAGCGCAGACAGCGACGATAGAGATTGATATAACGGGCATAGTTTCGCTTACATATAGGGTTTGAATAACTTCCTAGTATAGCGCTAGGTGCATACGGCTCCAACTATTGAAGTCATTAAATCTCTATGCAGAGATCTGCGAGCCATCGTGATATAATCGGCGGCATACATGACCGACAAGCCCAACTTTAACACTGAGCTAAGATAATGTTTGAGAATTTAAGTGACAGATTATCGCGCACATTGCGCAATATAAGCGGTCGGGGAAGACTGACTGAAGAGAACATTAAAGAGACATTGCGTGAAGTACGAATGGCTTTATTAGAAGCTGACGTAGCTTTACCTGTTGTCCGTGATTTTATTGCGCGAGTAAAAGAAAGCGCAGTAGGTCATGAAGTTAACAAAAGCCTGACCCCAGGTCAGGAGTTTGTCAAAATTGTTCAAAATGAACTTGTCAATGCGATGGGGGAGGTCAACACTGATTTAGATCTTTCAGCACAGCCGCCAGCGGTTGTGTTAATGGCGGGTCTTCAAGGTGCGGGTAAAACCACCAGTGTTGCTAAGCTAGGTAAATTCTTAAAAGAGAAAAAGAAGAAAAAAGTTCTGGTTGTTTCTGCTGACGTTTATCGTCCAGCGGCAATTAAACAGCTTGAAACTCTAGCTGAATCCGTTGGTATTGATTTCTTCCCATCAACCGTTGAAGAAAATCCAATTACTATCGCTAGCAATGCATTAAAACATGCTCAATTGCAGTTTTATGATGTATTACTGGTGGATACCGCGGGTCGTCTACACGTAGATGAAGCCATGATGGAGGAGATTCAAAACCTTCATAAAGCCATTAACCCAGTAGAAACGCTTTTTGTTGTTGATGCCATGACAGGGCAAGATGCAGCAAATACCGCAAAAGCATTTAATGAAGCGTTGCCATTAACTGGTGTGGTTTTAACCAAAGTTGATGGTGATGCGCGTGGTGGTGCTGCGTTATCTATTCGCCATATCACCGGTAAGCCAATTAAATTTCTTGGTGTTGGGGAAAAAACAGAAGCGTTAGAGCCTTTCCATCCGGATCGCGTGGCATCACGTATCTTAGGAATGGGCGACGTTCTCTCCCTAATCGAGGACATTGAGAGCAAAGTTGACCGAGCTCAGGCCGAAAAACTCGCCACTAAACTGAAGAAAGGCGATGGTTTTGACTTAAATGATTTCTTAGATCAGTTAAAACAAATGCGTAACATGGGCGGCATGGCAAGTATGCTAAGTAAAATGCCTGGTATGTCGCAGGTTCCTGATGCTGTGAAATCACAAATGGATGACTCTGTTTTAGTGAAAATGGAAGCAATTATAAACTCCATGACACGAAAAGAGCGCCAAAAACCAGAAATCATCAAAGGTTCTCGAAAACGTCGTATTGCGACGGGGTCAGGAACGCAAGTGCAAGACGTTAACCGCTTATTAAAGCAGTTTGACGATATGCAACGTATGATGAAAAAAATGAAGAAAGGCGGTATGGCTAAGATGATGCGTGGCATGAAAGGTATGATGCCACCGGGCTTCCCTGGCCGCTAAAACCAAAAAGACTGAAAAAAAGTACGCTTTGGATTGCTTTTTTCGCCAAAGTGAGTAAACTTTTCGGGCTTTTTATATGACAACCGGACTCCATTCCTCGATGGCGTCTGGTTGTTTTATTAACTAATGAGGATGTTATGGTAACAATTCGTTTAGCTCGTGGCGGCGCAAAAAAGCGTCCGTTCTACCAAGTAATCGTGACCGATAGCCGCAACGCGCGTGATGGTCGTTTCATTGAACGTTTAGGTTTTTATAACCCACTGGCAACTGGTCAAGCAGAAACACTGCGTTTAGATGTTGACCGTGTTGAACATTGGGTAGGTCTGGGTGCAACTGTTTCAGAACGTGTTGCTGGCCTGATCAAATCAGCGAAGAAAAGCGCTTAATCTGTCGCGGTGGTAACAATGAGCGAACAAATAACCTTAAAAGAGCCCGCAGAACCTATTGTGATGGGTAAGTTGGGCTCACCTTACGGGATCCGTGGTTGGCTCAGAGTTTTTTCTTCCACCGAACATGCCGAAAACATTTTTGAATATCAACCGTGGTTTATTCAGCGACATGGACAATGGGAAACCATTGAAATAGAAGCTTGGAAACACCACAACCAAGATATTATCGTCAAACTGAAAGGTGTTGACGACAGAGATGCTGCAAACATTCTGACTAATTTTGAAATTGTCGTGAATGCTTCACAACTACCAGAGCTTGACGGTGAATATTACTGGAAAGATCTGATGGGTTGTCAGGTTGAAACTGACAAGGGCTATGATCTTGGTGTCGTCAGCGACATGATGGAAACAGGCTCGAATGATGTCATGGTTATTAAAGCAAATTTGAAAGATGCATTCGGTATCGGGGAACGGTTAGTTCCGTTTCTTGATGGGCAGGTTATCAAGAAAGTCGATCTCTCAGCGAGAAAAATTATCGTTGATTGGGATCCTGGTTTTTAGATTATCCGGTTAACGGTTCTCAATAGTGGGACACTAAAATGTGGATTGGGGTAATTAGCCTATTTCCAGAAATGTTCCGCTCTATAACCGAGTACGGGGTGACTGGTCGGGCAGTTAAGCATGGTCTGCTCAGTGTGGAGTGTTGGAGTCCTAGAGATTTCACATATGACAGACACCATACCGTTGATGATCGTCCTTATGGCGGTGGTCCAGGTATGTTGATGATGGTGCAACCTTTAAGGGAAGCGATTCATCAGGCTAAAGCTGCGGCAGGTGATGGAGCAAAGGTGATTTATTTATCGCCTCAGGGACGCAAACTCGATCAACAAGGTGTTTGCGAGCTGGCAACGAATGAGAAGTTAATTCTGGTTTGTGGTCGGTATGAAGGTATAGATGAACGTGTCATACAGACTGAAATCGATGAAGAGTGGTCTGTGGGTGATTACGTACTAAGTGGTGGGGAATTACCTGCCATGATAATGATAGATGCAGTTGCACGCTTTGTTCCGGGAGTTCTCGGACATGCAGACTCCGCTCAAGAGGACTCTTTTGCGCAGGGTTTACTGGATCATCCTCACTATACTCGCCCAGAGGTTTTAGATGGTATGGAAGTGCCCGCAGTTTTGCTGTCAGGCAACCATGCTCATATTAATCGCTGGCGTTTGAAACAATCATTAGGCCGAACCTGGCTAAGAAGACCTGAGCTTCTGGAAAGCCTAGCTCTGACTGACGAGCAAAGAGTGCTGTTAGCTGAGTTCAAAAATGAACATCAGCAGAGAACAGCAGAGTAAGTCTGACAAAAAATGTCATTAATATCAGTTTACCTAGGGTAAGAGAGTTATTATGAGCAATATCATTAAACAAATCGAACAAGAACAGATGAAGCAAGATGTTCCTTCATTCCGTCCTGGTGACACTTTAGAAGTTAAAGTATGGGTTGTTGAAGGTTCTAAAAAACGTCTGCAGGCATTCGAGGGCGTGGTTATCGCTATTCGTAACCGCGGTCTGCACTCTGCATTCACTGTTCGTAAAATTTCTAATGGCGAAGGTGTTGAGCGTGTATTCCAAACTCACTCCCCAGTCGTAGACACCATCACAGTTAAGCGTCGTGGTGCGGTTCGTAAAGCTAAACTGTACTACCTGCGTGAGCGTTCTGGTAAGGCTGCACGTATTAAAGAGCGTCTTAACGCTAAATAATACGCTTTCGCACATCCGAGAGTTAACGTTAAAGGCCAGCTTATTGCTGGCCTTTTTATTTAAGTTAATTAGTGTTTTTTCTCTTTTCTCTTTTCTCTTTTCTCTTTTCTCTTTTCTCTTTTCTCTTTTTACTTCTTATGTTTTATTTTAAGCCTCTATTTTTATTTTATCTTATTCTTCATTTTAAGAATTTAGTGTGAATTTTTATTTACACTATCGCTATTTTTTATAATGATACTCACGATAACTTGAAATCTATTTAAATCTATAAGGTAATGAATTAAAAGAGAAAATATTCATATATTATTTTGACGTAATGATATATTTACACTTTTGTATTTTTTTATTAAAAATGGATTGAATTCTTTACATTGCGTGTTATCTTATCTTTCAGACAGAAAAAATCACAATGACAGCGATAAAAATAAAAAGGTAAAGACTATGATCATGCAAAAAGATGCACTCAATAATGTGAATATCAGTGAAGAGCTGATTTTAATTACTCCAGAAGAGTTAAAACAAAAATATCCATTGAGTCGCAATGATCTGCATGTTATTGCAAATTCACGACAAACCATCTCCCAAATTGTCCAACGTCAAGATCCTCGTTTACTCGTGGTATGTGGTCCATGTTCTATCCATGACGTTGATGTGGCACTTGATTACGCTAAGCGTCTAAAAGTATTGGCGTCTGAATTGAGTGATAGTCTGTACATTGTGATGCGAGTCTACTTTGAAAAACCTCGTACAACTGTGGGTTGGAAAGGACTAATTAGCGATCCATTTATGGATGGCAGTTTTGAAATGGAAAAAGGGCTTCATATTGCACGCAAATTATTAACTGAGTTAGTGCAGCTAGGCCTACCTTTGGCAACTGAAGCATTAGATCCTAATAATCCTCAATACTTAGGTGATCTATTTAGTTGGTCCGCAATTGGCGCAAGAACAACAGAATCACAAACGCATCGTGAAATGGCATCTGGGCTTTCTATGCCGGTTGGATTTAAAAATGGTACCGATGGTAATTTAGATACCGCAATTAATGCAATGAAGGCCGCATCGATGCCACATCGTTTTATGGGAATTAATCAATCAGGGCAGGTTTGTTTATTACAGACACAAGGTAATCCCGATGGGCATGTTATTTTGCGTGGTGGTAAAACACCCAATTATCATGCAGAAGATGTAGAACAATGTGAAGCTCATATGCTTAAAGCAGGTTTAAAACCATCATTAATGATTGATTGTAGTCATGGCAATTCAAGTAAAGATTTTCGTCGTCAATCTACCGTAGTCGATTCTGTGATTGAGCAAATCCTTAATGGAAACCAATCAATTACAGGTATTATGCTTGAGAGTCATATAAATGAAGGGAATCAGTCATCAGAGCAACCTCGTAGTGAAATGAAATACGGTGTTTCCGTGACCGATGCATGTATTAGTTGGGAAACAACAGAATCTGTGTTAAGAAATCTGCATCAGCAAATTTCACCTATTTTAGCTGAACGTGAAGCATTATTAAAAAAAGTCGGTTAATAAGAGTAATTAGAAAGGAGGCAAGCATCGATGGCAGAAGAACTACAAGGTTTGCGTGAGCAAATTGATCAGGTGGATAAATCATTACTTTCTTTATTAGCAAAAAGAATGCAATTAGTTGCACAAGTAGGTGAAGTTAAAAATCGTCATGGTTTACCAATATATGCACCTGATAGAGAAGCTGCTATGCTTGCTTCTCGTCGCGAAGATGCTCAAAAAATAGGGATTTCTCCTGATTTAATTGAAGATGTATTGCGTCGAGTTATGCGAGAATCTTATACCAAAGAAAACGATAAAGGGTTTAAAACACTTAATCCTCAGTTAGGGGATATCGTCATTATTGGTGGTAATGGGAAAATGGGTAAATTATTTTCTCGTTTATTTACTCTTTCTGGTTATCAAGTTAAAAGCTTGGAAGCGGATGAATGGAACACAAAATCACCCGCTATTTTTGCTAATGCTGGCATGGTCATTGTGAGTGTACCTATTCATTTAACTGTTGATGTTATTGCTCAATTACCTCCATTGCCTGAAAACTGTTTATTGGTGGATTTAGCGTCAATTAAAAAAGCACCTCTCGATGCAATGTTAAAAGCGCATAAAGGGCCTGTATTGGGATTGCATCCCATGTTTGGGCCGGATGTTCCGAGTTTAGCAAAGCAAGTAGTTGCCTATTGCGAAGGTCGAGACCATCAAGCATTTCAATGGTTGCTAGAGCAGTTAATGGTTTGGGGTGCAAAAATAGAAGCGATAATGCCAGAAAAACATGATAAAAATATGAGTTTTATTCAGGCGCTTCGACACTTTACAACATTTGCCTATGGTCAGCATTTAGCGAAAGAAAACGTTGATTTAGCCAGTTTATTAAGGCTTTCATCACCGATTTATCGATTAGAATTAGCGATGATAGGGCGGTTATTTGCGCAAGACCCACAACTTTATGCGGATATTATTTTATCATCGCAAGAAAATATTGAGTTAATTCGCCGATATCACCAGTCACTAGGGCAAGCGATAGAGCTACTAGACCTAAATGCTAAGGATGAATTTATCCATTCATTTAATAATGTCAGTAATTGGTTTGGTGACTATGCATCACAATTTATGAAAGAGAGTGGTGTGTTATTACAGAAGGCAAATGATAGTCGTATATAATCAGAATATGAATTAAATGGAAATCCCAATGTTGATATCTCACATTGGGATTTTTTCATTTAAAAATGATTATTCTTCAATTCATCATCACAAGGGGGCCAAACACAGCGAATTGATTCGATTATTTGTGGAATGTTCAATAACATCTTATTATTCGTTATAGTGGTATTAGAATAACAGGATATAGAAAATGTATGGCTGCTAAATAGTATTAATGTTATTAAAATAAAATGTTTATCATTTTAATATCCTATATTGCTAAAGGATTAATAGTCTTTTAAGTCTGGGTTATGACTTGTAATTTAAAATAATTAATTATCTTTATAGTTGTTATCTCCATAATATGTTGCGGTGAAATGATCTAATAGTTCTTCTGTTAATATTAAATTAATTTATTTTTCAATGGATTGCTGTTTTTAAATAGTGTTAGTACTAATATTCATTTTACTAAAAATAGGGTTTATTTTTAGTGGTGAGATGAAGGTACATAGGTTTAAATAAAGCCAGGTATTCTTATCTTTATTAACATTATGATTCTACTTATTTTGTAAAATATATTGATGGATTGGTTAGTGTAATAAATATCTAACATTTTCATTTGTTATTGAAATGTTATTAATGCGTTTAATTAAATATGCATAAATGTTCATGTTTGTCTCTGGTAATAAATTATTTGTTGATGAGATCTTAAATTTGAATAAAAAAGATAGGGTGATATTAAAACTATAACAGTGATCAAAAAATATAATATAACAGTTGCGTAAATTAAAATTTATAAGCAATGATTTTTACCAAGAATACTCAATATTCACTTGTATTATTTTATATTTTATATTCCGCAGTATTATTCAAGGGGTAAATTATGGATTTTATAATACAACTAGCCATTATATTAGTGTGTTTATTTTATGGGGCAAGAAAAGGAGGAATTGCATTAGGGTTGTTAGGTGGTGTTGGTTTAGTTATTTTAGTCTTTATTTTCCACTTACCGCCCGGCAAGCCGCCCGTCGATGTAATGCTGGTTATTATTGCTGTTGTTTCTGCATCAGCAACGTTACAAGCATCTGGTGGTTTAGATGTCATGTTGCAAATAGCAGAAAAGCTATTACGTAAAAATCCTAAGTATATTTCAATTGTTGCGCCTTTTGTTACTTGTACGCTAACAATTTTATGTGGTACGGGGCATGTTGTTTATACGATATTGCCGATTATTTATGATGTTTCAATTAAGAATAATATTCGACCTGAGAGGCCAATGGCGGCTAGTACTATTGGTGCTCAAATGGGAATTATTGCCAGCCCAGTTTCTGTTGCCGTCGTGACATTAGTTGCAATGCTAGGCAATGTTACTTTTAATGGTAAACACCTTGAATTTCTAGATTTATTAGCAATTACTATTCCTTCGACCTTTATTGGTATTTTAGCAATAGGTATCTTTAGCTGGTTTAGAGGAAAGGATTTAGATAAAGACCAACGTTTCCAAGAATTTATTTCAGTACCTGAAAACCATGATTATGTTTATGGTGATACAGCTACATTATTAGATAAAAAGCTTCCTATGAAAAACTGGGTAGCAATGTGGATATTTTTAGGTGCGATAGCCATAGTGGCGATATTAGGAGCATTCTCTGAAATACGGCCTGAATTTAATGGTAAACCATTATCAATGGTACTCGTTATTCAGATGTTTATGTTACTAGCAGGTGCAGCTATTATTATTATTTGCAAAACAAACCCTTCTTTAATTTCTAAAAATGAAGTTTTCCGTTCAGGAATGATAGCTATTGTTGCAGTTTATGGTATTGCTTGGATGGCAGAAACCATGTTCGCGGCGCATATGAAAGAAATAGAAGCAGCATTAGGACAATTAGTAAGAGAATATCCTTGGGCTTATGCGGTCGTCTTATTATTAGTCTCTAAGTTTGTTAACTCACAAGCTGCTGCATTAGCTGCAGTTGTACCCTTAGCCTTAGGTATTGGTATCGACCCTGCATATATAGTTGCCTCTGCGCCAGCTTGTTATGGTTATTATATTCTTCCTACGTATCCTAGTGATTTAGCAGCAATACAATTTGACCGCTCTGGTACGACAAGAATTGGTCGATTTGTGATTAACCATAGCTTTATTTTACCTGGTTTAATCGGGGTAACGGTTTCTTGTATCTTTGGCTGGGTATTTGCTGCACTTTATGGTTTTTTATAATTAGCCATAAAGTAGAAATAAAAAATAGAAGAAACAGAAGAAATAAAAAGCCAGATAGCAAAAAAAACTATCTGGCTTATTTTCATTTATTAGTAAGATTATTTTACTTCAACAGGAACAACATTCTCTGAAGGGTAACAACCTAATATTTTTAATGAGCGGGTTGTTAATGACAAATCATGTAATGCTTTTTGCATATTTATATCACGTAAGTTTGCCTGAACATCAATATAAAACATCTCTTCCCAAGGCGTGCCATTAATTGGGCGTGATTCTAGTTTTGTCATAATAATATCGTATTGTTTTAAAATCATTAATGCATCAACTAGAGCACCAGCTTGTTGTCCTGTTGCCATTAAGAAGGTTGTTTTTGCAGGAACTTGTTCTGATACATCAATTGCTTTACGCGCAATAACAATAAAGCGAGTGACGTTGATTTGTTGATTGGCCAAATTGTTCGCTAGAGGCTGTAAACCATAAAGTGAACCACCAGCTTCGCTGCCTATTGCCGCTACATGTGGCGATTGTGCCAGTGTTACTTTTTCCATTGCTGCGGCAGTGCTTTCACAATACTCAATTTTCCAATTTGGATATTGATTTAAATAATGGCTGCATTGTTGAAAAGGTTGAGGGTGACTATAAATAGTATGCAGTTCTTCTGCTGTTGTATTTACCGCAGTTAATAAACAGTGATTAATAGGAATACGGATTTCACCGACAATAGAAAGCGATGTAGTTTGCAATAAATCGTAAACATCATTTATTGCACCAGAACTCGTATTTTCTATTGGTAATAAGCCATAGTCAGCTTGACCTGTATCGACGAGTGTAAAAATATCTTCAAATTTATGGCACGCACAATCTTCAATAGTATCAAAATGGCGAGCTGAGTATTGACGAGCTGCAATATGGGAATATGAACCTTTAGGACCTAAATAAGCAATTCTTGCTGATTCATTAGGCGTGCAATTAAGGTGCTGTTGTAAGATGGCTTGTTGTGTTAAAACAGAATCTTCAATAATCATTTGGAAAATACGACTAATATAAAAACCGTCTAATCCAACTTTTTTACCTTTATCTATCAGCAAATCGAGTAATTCACGCTCACGGTTTTTATCTCTAATAGGGCGATGTGTATTCAATTTAAATTGTGCGACATCAGCAGATAATTGACGTCGTTTTGCTAACAGTGTCAGTAATTCAGCATCAAGTGTTGTAATTTTATCTCTGATTGCCAATAAATCGAGTTTTTCCATATTAAGCCCTATACCTTTGCATCTTATCGTCAATAAATAAAAAAGCCTCCGTGGAGGAGGCTCTTGTCGTTCTTATTTTTCTTTCTGGAATGACAAAGCCTCTTAATAAAAGAGTAAAAAGAAAAAGAAGAATGGCAAAAAGGATTTATTGAACATTATTTAAGTTGATTTTCTTGGTTAATAAAATTTTTTAACATCTTGCTATCAGACATGATGATGTAGAGAGTGTCAAGAAAAAAGCAATAAAAAGCGCATCACGAGGATGCGCAGAGGCAAATGAGTCAGTGAATTGTTCTAGTTTTTAACTTCAGTTTACTATTTAAATTTCGTCAACAAGTAAATTTTCTTCTTTCAAGCTATTATCTGCTCGGCGAGCTTCACTTTTATGTTGAACTTTATTTAATTGACGACCCAATTTTGCTAACAGGTCGTTGATCGCGGTATACATATCAGAGTGTTGGGCATTCGCAATTAATTGTCCATTTGGTATATGAATGCTGGCATCAACACTAAAGCCTTTCGGATCTTTGGTCAGAATGATATGAGGATTGATTAAATTCACCTGCCATTTATTAAGTTTAGTTAGACGGCTTTCAATGTGTTCACGTAGTGCTGGGGTAATCTCCATTTGCTTACTAGTAATATTTATAATCATATAGTTACCTCTTTATTACTCCGCCTTCGATGACTTCAGAATATCGCGATATACAATTAAAAACATGATCAAAATCACTTTTTGTTAGAAAGGTGTGTAAGTCGTAATAGAAACGTGACAAATGATAAATAGCTGAAAAAGAGCGCTTGTTATGTTGGCTTTCTTCGGTCATATTAGGAAGGTTGGGCTGATGAAAAGTAAGAGACTTGTTAGTAAAAACACAGTAATAAACTAGATGAAAGAATAAAAAAACAGCAGCGATAGGCTGCTGTTTTTAATTGAAAAGAAATAATTAAGCTGGATTAGCTGCAATCAAAGCAGAAACTTTATCTGCTTCTTGAGTTAATCCTAATTCTTTATAAGCATTTTCCATATACTTAAGCGCATCACGAGTGGCTTGTGTATCAGGATAATTACGCATCATTTGTTCAACTCTATTAATAACCGCGACATAAGCCCCTCGTTTAGTATAGAATTTCGCAACAGACAGCTCATACTTTGCTAAACGGTTTTTAAGAAAGACAAGGCGTTTAGTTGCATCAGCAGTATAAAGGCTATCAGGATAGTAACGAACGAGTTGGCTGAAGTCTTTGAATGCAACTATCGCATGCTGAGGATCACGGTCAGAACGGTCGATACCAAAGAATCCTTGTAATGCGCTATCATCTAATGCTTGTGCTGTAAGCCCGCGCATATAAAGAACATAGTCAATATTTGGATGGGTTGGATTTAACCGCATAAAACGGTCGATAGCAGAAATCGCCATTGGTAATTCTGCTGATTTATAATAAGCATAAATCAAATCGAGCTGGACTTGTTGTGAGTAGGGGCCAAAAGGATAGCGATTATCGAGAGACTCTAATTGTTTGATAGCCGCTCCATAATTGCCATCTAGCAATTTTTCCTGACTGGTTGCATAAAGCTCAGAAGGAGACATATCCGCAGTTGCGTCTTTGTCTGAACTGGAACAGCCAGAAAGTAACAGGCTTACAGTGGCTGCTGCCACTAGGTATTTAATGCGTCTCATCACGTATTGATTATCCTCTGAATAGGTTTGGGGTGTCTGCGCGTGAAGCTCCCCTAAAATCGGTTACACTATAACTCATTTTAAATGAAACGGCTGTGCCGTCAAAACACTAACTTAATTAATAGAAAACTATTTATGTCTCAACAAATACGACTTAATGCTACAGTCGCAGATTCACAGCTTGGTCAACGCTTAGATCAGGCTTTGGCGGAATTGTTCCCTGATTATTCAAGATCTCGTATAAAAGAGTGGATCTTAGACAATAGAGTGCAGGTTAACGATAAAATCATCAATAAGCCAAAAGAAAAAATGCTTGGCGGTGAAAAAGTTGAAGTCGATGCCTTAATTGAAGAGGAAGCCCGCTGGGAGCCTCAGAATATTCCGTTAAATATCGTTTATGAAGATGACGATATTTTGGTTATCAATAAGCCAAGAGATCTTGTTGTTCACCCAGGTGCAGGTAATCCTGATGGTACAGTGCTAAATGCATTACTTTATCGTTACCCAGAGATTATTAATGTTCCTCGTGCGGGTATTGTCCATCGTTTAGACAAAGATACAACTGGTTTAATGGTTGTTGCAAAAACAGTACCTGCTCAAACGCATTTAGTTGAAGCATTACAGCGTCGTGAAATTACTCGTGAATATGAAGCGGTTGCAACAGGAAGAATGACTGCGGGTGGATTAGTTAATGAGCCAATTTCGCGTCATCCAACTAAACGCACACATATGGCGGTTCATCCAATGGGTAAACCTGCGATAACACATTATCGCGTAATGGAGCATTTTCGTGCTTCTACCCGTTTGCGTTTACGTTTAGAAACTGGCCGTACTCACCAAATTCGTGTGCATATGGCTCATATTCATCATGCATTAATTGGTGATCAGCTATATGGCGGTAGACCTCGCCCACTGAAAGGGGCATCAGAAGAGTTTCGTGAAACCTTACGTCTATTTGATAGACAAGCTTTACATGCAACGATGCTACGTCTTTATCACCCTATTTCAGGTATTGAGATGGAATGGCATGCGCCATTGCCTGATGATATGGTTAATCTGATAAATGTATTGAAAGACGATGCTGAGCAATTTAAAGATGAAATGGATTGGTAAATGACTTCATTAATTTTTCCTGATTGGCCACAGCCTGACAATGTCGGTGCATGTAGTACCTTGAGAGAAGGCGGGATTAGTTTACCGCCTTATAATAGTCTCAATCTTGGCACTCATGTAGGGGATAACATTCAATCTGTCGAGCAAAATAGACGATTGCTTTGTGAAGAAGCTCAGCTCCCTGAAATGCCTTTATGGCTTCAGCAGGTACATGGCACTCATGTTGTAACATTGAGTTTACAGGAAAATAATGAAGTTGAAGGTGATGCCCTTTATACCTCTACACAAAAGAAAGTCTGCGCCATTATGACAGCTGACTGTCTACCCGTACTTTTTACGACAATAGATGGAAGTGAGATAGGTGCTGCTCATGGTGGGTGGCGAGGGCTTTGCCAAGGTATTTTACAAAATACATTATCCCAATTTAAAGCACCGAAGCATCAAATAATGGCATGGTTAGGTCCAGCTATTGGGCCAACGGCTTTTGAGGTCGGTGTAGAGGTTCGTCAAGCTTTTCTTGAACAAAATCGTTTATTTGAATCTGCATTTATTTCCCACAATGGTAAATATTTAGCTAATATCTATATGTTAGCGAGAATAATTTTACGGGAAAATGGAATTACTCAGATTTATGGTGGTGATTTTTGTACTGTTACGGATGAGTCGCGTTTTTTCTCTTATAGACGAGAACAGACCACAGGACGAATGGCATCATTAATCTGGATTAAATAAACTCCCCCAACGTTTTTCCCGCTTATCTTAAATATTGATAAATATTTTAGCTCAAAAATTTCTATTTTGAGCTTGAATATTGTCAATATGACCTCATCTATTCTCCAGCGACAAATTTTAATTTGAATTTTACTTGGAGGTGTTATGCGTCTGGATAAATTAACCAATAAATTCCAGCAAGCTCTCGCAGACGCCCAGTCATTGGCACTTGGGAACGATAATCAATTTATAGAACCCATACATTTACTGAGTGCGTTATTTAATCAACAAGGTGGATCAATTCGCCCATTATTAACATCAGCAGGTGTTAATGCATCACAATTTAGTGAACGAGTTAATGAAGCCCTAACACGATTACCTAAAGTCGAAGGCGCTGGTGGCGAGGTTCATCCCTCAAATGATTTAATTAAGCATCTTAACTTGTGCGATAAATTGGCACAGAAAAAAGGTGATGAATTTATTTCGTCAGAGCTCTTTCTTTTGGCTGCGATGGAAATTGGTGGTCAAGTTGCTGACATGCTAAAAGCAGCAGGAACAAACAAAGCAAGCCTTGAGATAGCCATTGAAAAAATACGTGGTGGAGAAACAGTGAAAGATCAAAATGCAGAAGACCAACGTCAGGCATTGAAAAAATATACTGTGGATTTAACAGAAAGAGCAGAACAAGGCAAGCTCGATCCTGTGATTGGTCGTGATGAAGAAATAAGAAGAACCATTCAGGTTTTACAACGTCGTACTAAAAATAACCCTGTGCTTATTGGTGAGCCTGGTGTTGGTAAAACGGCTATTGTTGAAGGTTTAGCTCAACGGATTGTCAATGGCGAAGTACCAGAGGGTTTAAAAAATAAACGTGTACTTTCATTGGATATGGGCTCGTTATTAGCGGGTGCAAAATATCGTGGTGAATTTGAAGAACGTTTAAAAGCAGTCTTAAACGATTTATCTAAACAGGAAGGTAGCGTTATTCTGTTTATTGATGAGTTGCACACTATGGTGGGTGCGGGTAAAGCCGAAGGTGCTATGGATGCAGGTAATATGTTGAAACCTGCATTAGCTCGAGGTGAATTACATTGCGTGGGTGCAACAACTCTTGATGAATATCGTCAATATATAGAAAAAGATGCAGCATTAGAGCGTCGTTTCCAAAAAGTATATGTTGCCGAACCAACAGTAGAAGACACAATTGCTATTTTACGTGGCCTGAAAGAGCGTTATGAATTACATCATCACGTACAAATTACAGATCCAGCAATTGTTGCAGCTGCGACGTTATCACATCGCTATATTTCTGACCGTATGTTGCCAGATAAAGCGATAGACTTAATTGATGAGGCGGGTGCAAGTCTGCGTATGCAAATGGATTCAAAACCAGAGGCATTAGATAGACTTGATCGACGCATAATTCAGCTGAAACTTGAACAGCAAGCACTACAAAAAGAGTCTGATGACGCAAGTAAAAAGCGTTTAGAAATGCTTAATGAAGAGTTGGCTGAAAAAGAGAAAGAGTATTCTGCATTAGATGAAGAGTGGAAAGCTGAAAAAGCAGAGCTTACCGGCACTCAACATATTAAATCAGAATTAGAGCAGGCTCGTATCTCATTGGAACAGGCGCGGCGTAGTGGTGATTTGGCAAAAATGTCAGAGATCCAATATGGTCAAATTCCTGTACTAGAAAAACAGCTTGCAGAAGCCAACAAAGCTGAAGACAAGCATATGAAACTGTTACGCAATAAAGTAACAGATGCAGAAATTGCAGAGATCTTAGCACGTTGGACAGGTATTCCTGTTTCTCGAATGTTAGAAGGTGAGCGTGATAAGTTATTGCGTATGGAACAAGAACTACATAGACGCGTTATTGGACAATCGGAAGCTGTAGAGGCGGTATCTAATGCGATTCGTCGTAGCCGTGCTGGGTTATCTGATCCAAATCGTCCTATTGGTTCCTTCTTATTCTTAGGGCCAACAGGTGTTGGTAAAACCGAGCTGTGTAAAGCGTTAGCAAACTTTTTATTTGATAGCGATGATGCAATGGTGCGTATCGACATGTCCGAGTTTATGGAAAAACACTCAGTTTCTCGTTTAGTGGGTGCACCTCCAGGATATGTAGGCTATGAAGAAGGGGGATATCTAACTGAAGCTGTTCGTCGACGTCCTTATTCAGTCATCTTATTAGATGAGGTTGAGAAAGCGCACCCTGATGTATTCAATATCTTATTACAAGTATTGGATGATGGTCGTTTAACTGATGGACAAGGCAGAACTGTTGATTTTCGTAATACGGTTGTGATTATGACATCCAACTTAGGTTCTGATTTAATTCAGGAACAATTTGGTACGCTTAATTATCCTGAAATGAAAGCAATGGTCATGGATGTTGTTGGCCATCATTTTAGACCTGAATTTATTAACCGTATTGATGAAGTCGTGGTATTCCATCCATTAGGAAAAGAGAATATTGCCGCTATTGCTCAGATACAGTTGCGTCGTTTATATCAGCGTTTAGAAGAACGTGGATATCATGTCACTATTACTGGTGCTGCGTTAGAAAAACTGAGTGAAGTTGGATTCGATCCAATCTATGGTGCGCGTCCATTAAAACGTGCTATTCAGCAAGAAGTGGAAAATCCATTAGCGCAGGATATTTTGTCAAGCAAATTGTTACCAGGTAAAGAAGTTATCTTAGATTTGGATAATGATAAGATAATTGCTAAACAGTAATTGAAATTCTCTTTCTATTACTAAATAGAGTAAAAGTGACAACATAAAGTAAAAAGAGGCTTATATAAGCCTCTTTTTTTATATTTATAAATCTATTGAGGATATTTTAAATGAAAACAAAAAGAATATTGATAGCATTGAAGGTTTTGTCATCAAAAAATGTTTGTTATATATACTAAAATACAGTCTTTGATTATAAATTATCCACTTGATGAGTTTTTTTAAAATAATACTTGTCAGGTTCAGAAAACTCCCTATAATGCGCATCCACTGACCCACGATGAGCTAACAACAGCCGCGAGGGACAGCGAAGAGAAAAGAAAAAAGTTTGAAAAAACTCTTGACTCTTCAGAGGAATAACGTAATATACGCCTCCTCGCAACAACGCAGAAGACCGGAAACGGCAGCGAATGTTGCACTGCTCTTTAACAAATTATCAGACAATCTGTGTGGGCACTCGCAGAGACGATATCTTCTAAAATATTTAGATGTATATAAGTCTTAAAGAGTGTTTACAAAAGTAAAATTCATTTATGAATGAAGCTAAGTATTCGATTTCTTTGAGCATCAAACACTTTTAATTGAAGAGTTTGATCATGGCTCAGATTGAACGCTGGCGGCAGGCCTAACACATGCAAGTCGAGCGGTAACAGAGGAAAGCTTGCTTTCTTGCTGACGAGCGGCGGACGGGTGAGTAATGTATGGGGATCTGCCCGATAGAGGGGGATAACTACTGGAAACGGTAGCTAATACCGCATGACGTCTACGGACCAAAGCAGGGGCTCTTCGGACCTTGCGCTATCGGATGAACCCATATGGGATTAGCTAGTAGGTGAGGTAATGGCTCACCTAGGCGACGATCTCTAGCTGGTCTGAGAGGATGATCAGCCACACTGGGACTGAGACACGGCCCAGACTCCTACGGGAGGCAGCAGTGGGGAATATTGCACAATGGGCGCAAGCCTGATGCAGCCATGCCGCGTGTATGAAGAAGGCCTTAGGGTTGTAAAGTACTTTCAGCGGGGAGGAAGGTGTTAAGATTAATACTCTTAGCAATTGACGTTACCCGCAGAAGAAGCACCGGCTAACTCCGTGCCAGCAGCCGCGGTAATACGGAGGGTGCAAGCGTTAATCGGAATTACTGGGCGTAAAGCGCACGCAGGCGGTCAATTAAGTCAGATGTGAAAGCCCCGAGCTTAACTTGGGAATTGCATCTGAAACTGGTTGGCTAGAGTCTTGTAGAGGGGGGTAGAATTCCACGTGTAGCGGTGAAATGCGTAGAGATGTGGAGGAATACCGGTGGCGAAGGCGGCCCCCTGGACAAAGACTGACGCTCAGGTGCGAAAGCGTGGGGAGCAAACAGGATTAGATACCCTGGTAGTCCACGCTGTAAACGATGTCGATTTGGAGGTTGTGCCCTTGAGGCGTGGCTTCCGGAGCTAACGCGTTAAATCGACCGCCTGGGGAGTACGGCCGCAAGGTTAAAACTCAAATGAATTGACGGGGGCCCGCACAAGCGGTGGAGCATGTGGTTTAATTCGATGCAACGCGAAGAACCTTACCTACTCTTGACATCCAGAGAATCCTTTAGAGATAGAGGAGTGCCTTCGGGAACTCTGAGACAGGTGCTGCATGGCTGTCGTCAGCTCGTGTTGTGAAATGTTGGGTTAAGTCCCGCAACGAGCGCAACCCTTATCCTTTGTTGCCAGCACGTAATGGTGGGAACTCAAAGGAGACTGCCGGTGATAAACCGGAGGAAGGTGGGGATGACGTCAAGTCATCATGGCCCTTACGAGTAGGGCTACACACGTGCTACAATGGCAGATACAAAGAGAAGCGACCTCGCGAGAGCAAGCGGAACTCATAAAGTCTGTCGTAGTCCGGATTGGAGTCTGCAACTCGACTCCATGAAGTCGGAATCGCTAGTAATCGTAGATCAGAATGCTACGGTGAATACGTTCCCGGGCCTTGTACACACCGCCCGTCACACCATGGGAGTGGGTTGCAAAAGAAGTAGGTAGCTTAACCTTCGGGAGGGCGCTTACCACTTTGTGATTCATGACTGGGGTGAAGTCGTAACAAGGTAACCGTAGGGGAACCTGCGGTTGGATCACCTCCTTACCTAAGAGATACGTGTTATGTGTAGTGCTCACACAGATTGTCTGATGAAGAACGAGCAGAAATACCGGTATAGGCTTGTAGCTCAGGTGGTTAGAGCGCACCCCTGATAAGGGTGAGGTCGGTGGTTCAAGTCCACTCAGGCCTACCACTTTTCCTTTATGCTGTGTTGTGAAGCAACTCGTTTACTTTAAGTAAACTTCGTTACTCCACGCCTTGCCTAAAGAAAAAGCTTCTTTTATAAAGAAGAAAAGGAGTGGTTATACAGGTATTAAGAATGCATTATGGGGCTATAGCTCAGCTGGGAGAGCGCCTGCCTTGCACGCAGGAGGTCAGCGGTTCGATCCCGCTTAGCTCCACCATAATCTCTTTAAAATATAATTCAGAGTATATTAGCAATAGTATACTGCGAATTATTTTGCTCTTTAACAATCTGGAACAAGCTGAAAAATTGAAAACAAATCAATATATCACCGAGGTATATTGATGAGTCTCTCAAAATCTCAAACTTTGAATGTGTTTTTGACATCAAAGTGGGATGCGCGAGCAATTTACAGTTCGAGGCGGACAGCGCGCAGCCAGCGCAACATACATAAGTATGTGAGCATGGCGAGCACTGCCCAACGACGAAATGTAATCTGCACAGCCATCACCACCAAGATTATCTTCGAAAAAGACACCTTCGGGTTGTGAGGTTAAGCGAATAAGCGTACACGGTGGATGCCTAGGCAATCAGAGGCGATGAAGGACGTGCTAATCTGCGATAAGCGTCGGTAAGGTGATATGAACCGTTATAACCGACGATTTCCGAATGGGGAAACCCAATATCCAATGGATATTATCATTACGTGAATACATAGCGTAATGAAGCGAACCGGGAGAACTGAAACATCTCAGTACCCCGAGGAAAAGAAATCAACCGAGATTCCCCTAGTAGCGGCGAGCGAACGGGGAACAGCCCAGAGTCTTAATCAATAGCAGCATCAGGAGAACGGTCTGGAAAGTCCGGCAGTAAAGGGTGATAGCCCCGTATCTGAAGATGTTGTTATTGTGAACTCGACGAGTAGGGCGGGACACGTGTTATCCTGTCTGAATATGGGGGGACCATCCTCCAAGGCTAAATACTCCTGATTGACCGATAGTGAACCAGTACCGTGAGGGAAAGGCGAAAAGAACCCCGGCGAGGGGAGTGAAAAAGAACCTGAAACCGTGTACGTACAAGCAGTAGGAGCCTCTTTTATGGGGTGACTGCGTACCTTTTGTATAATGGGTCAGCGACTTATATTCTGTAGCAAGGTTAACCGTATAGGGGAGCCGTAGGGAAACCGAGTCTTAACTGGGCGAATGAGTTGCAGGGTATAGACCCGAAACCCGGTGATCTATCCATGGGCAGGTTGAAGGTTGGGTAACACTAACTGGAGGACCGAACCGACTAATGTTGAAAAATTAGCGGATGACTTGTGGATGGGGGTGAAAGGCCAATCAAACCGGGAGATAGCTGGTTCTCCCCGAAAGCTATTTAGGTAGCGCCTCGTGAACTCATCTTCGGGGGTAGAGCACTGTTTCGACTAGGGGGTCATCCCGACTTACCAACTCGATGCAAACTGCGAATACCGAAGAATGTTATCACGGGAGACACACGGCGGGTGCTAACGTCCGTCGTGAAGAGGGAAACAACCCAGACCGCCAGCTAAGGTCCCAAAGTCATGGTTAAGTGGGAAACGAAGTGGGAAGGCTCAGACAGCCAGGATGTTGGCTTAGAAGCAGCCATCATTTAAAGAAAGCGTAATAGCTCACTGGTCGAGTCGGCCCGCGCGGAAGATGTAACGGGGCTAAACCATGCACCGAAGCTGCGGCAGCGACACTTAGGTGTTGTTGGGTAGGGGAGCGTTCTGTAAGCCTGCGAAGGTGTGCTGTGAGGCATGCTGGAGGTATCAGAAGTGCGAATGCTGACATAAGTAACGATAATGCGGGTGAAAAACCCGCACGCCGGAAGACCAAGGGTTCCTGTCCAACGTTAATCGGGGCAGGGTGAGTCGACCCCTAAGGCGAGGCTGAAAAGCGTAGTCGATGGGAAACGGGTTAATATTCCCGTACTGGTGGTAACTGCGATGGGGGAACGGAGAAGGCTAGGTTGTCCGGGCGACGGTCGTCCCGGTTCAAGCATGTAGGCAGAGTGATTAGGCAAATCCGGTCACTTAATGCTGAGGTGTGATGACGAACCACTAAGGTGGTGAAGCAATTGATGCCCTGCTTCCAGGAAAAGCCTCTAAGCTTCAGGTTACCAACAATCGTACCCCAAACCGACACAGGTGGTCAGGTAGAGAATACTCAGGCGCTTGAGAGAACTCGGGTGAAGGAACTAGGCAAAATGGTGCCGTAACTTCGGGAGAAGGCACGCTGGCGGTAAGTGAAGTCCCTCGCGGACGGAGCCCAAGCCAGTCGAAGATACCAGCTGGCTGCAACTGTTTATTAAAAACACAGCACTGTGCAAACACGAAAGTGGACGTATACGGTGTGACGCCTGCCCGGTGCTGGAAGGTTAATTGATGGGGTTATCCTTAGGGAGAAGCTCTTGATCGAAGCCCCAGTAAACGGCGGCCGTAACTATAACGGTCCTAAGGTAGCGAAATTCCTTGTCGGGTAAGTTCCGACCTGCACGAATGGCGTAATGATGGCCAGGCTGTCTCCACCCGAGACTCAGTGAAATTGAACTCGCTGTGAAGATGCAGTGTACCCGCGGCAAGACGGAAAGACCCCGTGAACCTTTACTATAGCTTGACACTGAACATTGAGCCTTGATGTGTAGGATAGGTGGGAGACTTTGAAGTGTGGACGCCAGTCTGCATGGAGTCAACCTTGAAATACCACCCTTTAACGTTTGATGTTCTAACCTAGGTCCATAATCTGGATCGGGGACCGTGTCTGGTGGGTAGTTTGACTGGGGCGGTCTCCTCCTAAAGAGTAACGGAGGAGCACGAAGGTTGGCTAAGCATGGTCGGACATCATGCGGTTAGTGCAAAGGCATAAGCCAGCTTGACTGTGAGAGTGACGGCTCGAGCAGGTACGAAAGTAGGTCTTAGTGATCCGGTGGTTCTGAATGGAAGGGCCATCGCTCAACGGATAAAAGGTACTCCGGGGATAACAGGCTGATACCGCCCAAGAGTTCATATCGACGGCGGTGTTTGGCACCTCGATGTCGGCTCATCACATCCTGGGGCTGAAGTAGGTCCCAAGGGTATGGCTGTTCGCCATTTAAAGTGGTACGCGAGCTGGGTTTAGAACGTCGTGAGACAGTTCGGTCCCTATCTGCCGTGGGCGTTGGAAGATTGAGAGGGGTTGCTCCTAGTACGAGAGGACCGGAGTGAACGCACCACTGGTGTTCGGGTTGTCATGCCAATGGCATTGCCCGGTAGCTAAGTGCGGAAGAGATAACCGCTGAAAGCATCTAAGCGGGAAACTTGCCTCGAGATGAGTCTTCCCTGTCACCTTGAGTGACCTAAAGGAACGTTTAAGACTAAGACGTTGATAGGCTGGGTGTGTAAGCGTAGCGATACGTTGAGCTAACCAGTACTAATGAACCGTGAGGCTTAACCTGACAACACCGAAGGTGTTTTGTCTGAGAGACAAAATTTGATGAAGTAAGCTTGTTTAAGATTGAATTACTGGTTACGCAGAGAGATTGGCGTAACGGGTAATAAACAGAATTTGCTTGGCGGCCATAGCGCAGCGGTCCCACCTGATCCCATGCCGAACTCAGAAGTGAAACGTTGTAGCGCCGATGGTAGTGTGGGGTCTCCCCATGTGAGAGTAGGGAACTGCCAGGCATTAAATAAGACGAGAAAGCCAACCCACTGGGTTGGCTTTTTTGCGTTTAAATTTTAGTATTTTTTAAAAAGTGAGAAATAATCGTTATCACTCTGCAATCTTGGATTATTTTATAATTTATTTAAAGATAATTATTAAATAATACCTTGGCTCCAACGTGTAAATTGATTAAATCCCATATGTTTTAATATATAGCAAAACCATACACTGTAATCAGAGGGGTTTTCTTCAATATCTTGATAAAGAGAATCGAGAGATATCCAACGATAATTCATTACTTCATTTGGGTTACACTGAGGGGTTTGATCACTGAAACCAAGGTATAAATGATCAAATTCATGTTCTATCAGATTATCTGTCACTTTTTCATTATATAGAACTTGTAGGATTTTTATCCTAGTCTATTATTTGCTTTAATTTATCTACTTTAATTGCTGATAAAGCAAAGATCCCGCAGCTGCCCCTGCAATATCATAAGCAAAATCATGCCAACTCCACCCAGTGCCTTCAGGGCGGCTATCATATAATTCTTTTGCTGCACCTAAAGCGATTGAAAAACTCAATCCTATTAGTAACCCCTCTCTATGTCCGTAATTTTGATGGTCTGCATAAGCATTAGCTCCCGCAGCAGTAGCCATAGAAAAAAGGAAATGCTGAGCTTTATCTTTACCTCGCCAATTGTCATTAGCAAAATGAAATGATTGGCAGCCGGTTAAAAGCGAGCTTGAAAATAAAATAATTAAATAGGCAGATTTAAGTTTTAGTTTCATAAAAATGAAATTTTTTATAGATAAATAAAGAATAATTAATGAATTTATTAAGTATAGAAGAGGATAATTAAAAATAAAAAAAACCTTACTTAAAAGTAAGGTCTAAGATAAAGTCTGTTAGATGATAAAATTAAAGAATGCGGCTAATTAATCTGTCTACACGAATACGACGTAAGCGCTTAATCAATTTTTTTATTTTAATTGGGTAAAGTTTAATACTTTCTAGATCTTGATAATGTTTCACAATAACCGTATGTTCACGAATACAGGCTAATTCCTTATGGCGTTGTTCGTGTAACTCATGGTTTGGGTCATGAATTAATACTGCATTCTCTAAATCTAATCCCCATGCACGAGGGTTAAGATTATTGCCAGTAATTAATTGCCATGTATCATCAACCCACATACCTTTTAAGTGATAGGTATTATCGCTATCCTTCCAAAGGCGAATGGTTAATTGGTTGTTATCTACAAATCGTTGAAAACGAGAAGTAAATTTACGTAGATTCATTTCATAAAGATAAGGTAATGCACCAATAATTTTAAAAGGTTCTTCTGGCGGAATATAAAAATCATTTGCCGTTTTATCACCAATAATAATTTCTACTTGTTTGCCATTTCTTAATAAATGACTAATTTGGCGAACAAGAATTGCGGGCAAATTAAAATAAGGTGTACAAATAACTAATTTTTCTTCTGTGATCGCCATAAGGTGGGAAATAGTCTTATTAAGAAGATTTTTTTTACCTAATCCCATCAAAGGTGTGACCGCTAATTCATTGTTAGAAGCATTGCCTTTAATATCGTACCCATCACGTATGCGAAGATTAAATCGAAATTGTCGTATATGATTTTTGATCTCTGCACAGCGGACTCTATCTTTAATATCGAGTCGTTGGATAGCATCAGATTGTAATAAATCCGTAATAACAAATTGCTTCATTGTTGCTGCAAGTTCAGCATTATGAATAATGTGATACCGGTCATAACGATATTTATCGAGCTTATGCAAGTAGACATTATTGATACTTGCACCACTATAAATAACTGTATCGTCGAAGATAAAGCCTTTTAGGTGTAATACACCTAATGCTTCTCGTGTATTCACCGGAATACCATAAATAGGAACTTCTACGCCAGGGTGTTGTTGTGCAACCTGGTAGTACCAATCTGCGTTGGTGGCATCTGAAGCGACACCAATACGCCCACGTTGTGCTCGATGCCAATCAACAATAACAGTAATGGATAATTCAGGTCGTTGTTGTTTGGCAGCATAAAGTGCAGCAAGGATCTCTTCACCTGCTTCATCATGTTCTAAATAAAGCGCAGTAATAAAGATTTCTTTCTCTGCTTGAGCAATATATTTCAATAAGGTGCTGCGAAACGCGGACGTCTGATAAAGCGTTTCAACATCAGCAACTGACTGAGCTAATTTAGGCAGTTGTGCAAGGTGTTGTTGATGCTTTGCAAGTTTTAATTTAGACAACATCACAGTGCTTATTTCTCTTGTTTATGATGGCAGATGGAGCCACCGTCCGTAATTAAATTTTCTTAAACCGATCTGTCGATCATAACATTAGTTATATGGTATGTACGCATAAAATCATCATATCTTGCTAATTTCTCAAAGGATACGTGAACTATCACACATGGAAACTTTAGTCGATGATAATAACATTAGGTCGCTTTTAATGGTTCAAGAAGCAAGTCAAGATTAACAATTCCTTCATCGAATTGTACCTCAACAGAAAAGCCTAGTTTTTTGGCTAAACTGATCATATTTCGATTTTCAGGCATAGTAATTGCTGTTAAACGTTTAATACCATGTGTTCTAGTATAGTTGATAAGTTTCAGCATAAGCTGATGACCAAGTGTATTTCCTTTTAAATCGGAACGAACCAATATGGCGAATTCAGCTTGTTGATTATCAGGATCAGCCATTGCACGAGCAACACCGATGATCTCTGGTCGACTATCAGAATGTCGTATTGCCACAAAAGCCATTTCTCGGTCGTAATCAATTTGCGTCATATTTGCTAGATCGTCATGAGTAAACTCACTTATTTCACTAAAGTAACGGTAATAAAGATCTTCTTTTGTTACTTGGTTGATGAAAATTTTTAATAAAGGCTCATCCTCAGGCAAGATTGGGCGAATAAAACAAGGATTGTTATCCCTTAATAAAAAAGTTTCTTCGAGTTCATTAGGATAAGGGCGAATAGATAAACGTTGATGAGGGTCGCCGCTTAATGGCGCTAACTCCATTGCAACATCTAATAAGGTAAAATCATTACCAGAAACTAATAATGGATGAATATCTAGCCGAATTATTTGAGGACAGTCTAATAATAAATGTGAAACTTGAACTAAAAAGTGGCTTAAACTCAAAATATTTAATGGCTGCAAAGTGCTTCTTGGCTGTATTTTTCCACTCTTAATCGCATTAATCACTAAATATCGCGCAAGTGCCATATTCAGTGGTGGTAATGCGACAGCGGCCTTGGTTTCAATTTGCCATTCAACACCGCCTTCGCCCAATAAAATAAGAGGGCCAAAGATAGGGTCTTGTTCGATAGCTACTCGTAACTCTTGAGAGCCTGCACGATTAGCCATGCTTTGTACTAATAAGCCTTGAATTTGAGCTTGAGGATAATGTTCACTTACTCGCTCAATAATTGCATGAGCTGCAGATTCGACTTCTATTTTATCCCTTAAATAGAGCATGACCCCTTGGACTTCTGATTTATGAGGAATATCAGATGAGCGTAGCTTCAACGCAACGGGATAACCGATTTTTTCGGCAATACTAACAGCTTCTTGCGCATTATGAGCAATCCATGTTGGTAATGTATTGAAACCATAGGCTTCCATAATAGGCTGCACTTGGTGTGTATCAAGCCGATATTGTTTTTTTTCTAGAGCTTCTTCAATACAGCGATGTGCTTGCTGCGTATTCATTTTGACATCTAAAGGTAAAGCTGGCGTTTCTTTGAGTTGTTTCTGATTTCGGCGATATTCCACCATGTGCATAAATGCAGTTACGGCACCTTCTGGCGTACGATAAGTCGGAATACCTGCTTCACTAAACAATTTACGTGACTGCTGAGAAGAATATTCTCCTCCCCAATTAGTAAAAATAGTTAACCATTTTCTTCTAGGATGTTTTGCAATTGTTTCGATAACCTTTTGGGCAGTTTCAATACTCGGTGCTATCGCACTAGGAGTATGAATTAACAGTAATGCATCATGATCATGACTATCTAACAAGCAGTTAAGGGCGGCGATATAGCAGTCTACTGTTGTATCATCACCCAAATTAAGTGGGTTACGAATAGTATTTTTTTCTAGCACCACTTTTTGTAGTTGCTGCTGCGTTTCTTCAGATAGTTGTGCCAGTTTACCCGATTGTAGAAATAGCTCATCAACCGCCATTGCCGCAGGTGCTGAGCCATTACTCATAATCATTAATCTTTCGCCTTTTAAAGGCGTCATATAACTAAGTGTTTCAACGGCAGAAAACATTTCATGGGTATCTTGTACTCGCAGTAATCCCGCACGTTGAAAAGCCGCGTCATAGGCAACATCATAACTTGGTGTATCACCTAATAAGAGTTGCGCTCTTTGGGTTCGCCCGCTTTTAATCACCAAGATAGGTTTATTGCGAGAAGCACTACGGGATGCCGACATAAAGCGTCTCGCGTCATGAATATGTTCTAAATGTAATAATATGGCGCTTGTTTTACTGTCTCTAGCTAAAAAATCAAGTAGATCATCCACTTGAATATCTTGGTTATCACCTAATGCGATAAAATAAGAAAATCCAATATTACGATAATAGGCCCAATCTAAAATCGTGTTGGCAACGGCTGCTGATTGTGAAATAAAAGCCAGCTTCCCTTTTTTCACAGGAAGAGGGGAGAAACTGGCATTTAAACCTTGCCACGGTGCCAATAATCCTAAGCTATTAGGACCAAGCAAACGAATATGATATTGCTGACAAAGCAGCTTTATTGGTTGAAATTGCGCAGGCTGCGCTGAAAGTACAATGACTGCTTTACAGCCAGACTGACCAAGTTGTTCAAGTAATTCAAGGTTTCGATGATGATGAGTACAAATAATCGCTAAATCAGGAATTTGGGGTAATTTATCGATAGATGGATAAGTGAAAACACCAGAAACTGAGCCTCGAGAAGGATTAACCGGAAACACAGGACCATTAAATCCACCACTCAGCAGGTTTTTCATCATGGTTGTACCTGCGCGGCCTATTTTATCAGAGGCGCCAATAACAGCGATTGATTTTGGGCGTAATAGTGCTTCAAGACCTCTTTGGCTCATATCAACTCCTGAACGTTGCAATAATCATTTATTCAATGTAGCTGATTTGTTCTTCTTTTGCTGGGTGTCTGTCTGGTTTTCCACGTAAATATTGTTGACGAAAGTAGGCAAAATGAGAAAACAGCTGTTGTGCAGCTTGGCTGTCATTCATACTTTCTAAAATAGAGGCGGCAACTTCTGCGGTACAGTGTTGATCTTCTCTTGCCGCTTGGCGAAGAATATACTCACTTTTTGTTGCTTCATTAATAGAAAATAACGGTAATGAATCAAGGTAAGGGCTTTTGCGAAACATTTTTCGTGCTTCTGCCCATGTGCCATCCAGCATAATGAAAAGTGGTGGCTTGCTATTTTCTGGTACTTGGTTATAAACCACCCGATCACTCGGTGCATAACTTTCGGGAAAAACAACGTAAGCTTGGCGTAATGGGTGGTTAATTGCATCTAACAACGCTTTTTCAGGATTAGTGCGTGACCATAAAAAAGCCAGCGTGTCTGGTAATACATCGGCAATTAATTTACCTGTATTACTGGGTTTCATTACCTCAGTATCATACATCATTAAACAAAAACGGCTTTTGGCTGTTTGAGCGACAATGGTTTCACATAAACACAGTGTTTCTGGTAACAAACAAAAGGAGCAACGTATTACACGAAAGCCTCTCGCTTTAAAAGGGCGAGTTGAAATAGATAATCGATATTGACGAAGTCGAGACACTGCATTGTCACGCATAACAGAAAGACCAAAATCGTAAAAAAGAAGCGAATGGTATCACGATAGGAAGAAACAGACCACGGAGTGTCTTTTTATAAACAAGTTATTAGTGAAAACGCATTAAATTGAAGATAAACCTGATGAGAAGAAAGTCAGAAAATTTTATCAT
The DNA here is from genome assembly GCF_004116975.1 of Proteus hauseri. Lineage (NCBI taxonomy): Bacteria > Pseudomonadati > Pseudomonadota > Gammaproteobacteria > Enterobacterales > Morganellaceae > Proteus > Proteus hauseri. The sequence continues at coordinate 2,587,854 of NZ_CP026364.1, forward strand.
CACCAACGTTTAATTTGCTATGCCCTATTTTTATAGCTTGTTTTTTATAAGAAAATTAGCATTTATCGCTTACCGATAAAAATGATGAAATTGATTATTGTTTGATTATGATTAGTTTATCTATTCCTGTGCGTGATTCTCTCGGTGACAGTTGCTAAACTATCAGGTAATCTGCGCCCCTATTGCAGTTGGAGAGACAAATGAACGATTCCTATCAAGGTAAAAACGGCAAAGTAAAAGTGATGTACGTCCGTAGTGAAGACGACGCCGATAATAAACCTAAAAAACCATCCCGCCGTCCTGAAAATGGTCGTGGTGATAGCCGTGATACCAAACGCGGTGATAACCGTGACGACAAAAATCGTGATAATAGACGTGGTGATAACCGCGACGATAAAAATCGTGATAACAGACGTGGTGATAACAAATTTTCTCGTCGTGATGACCGTGGTGCAGGTAAGCCTTCAGGGCGTGGCACATCACGTAATGAGACCAAACCCGCTCGTGATGATGAAGGTGGTAGCTTTTCACCTTGGAAAACAGTTTCTCGCCCTGCTGGTGAAGAGGCAATTAAAGAGCACGATGGTATTACCGGTAAGAGCCAAATTGATCCTGAACAGTTGCGTCGTCAGCGTTTAGAAGAAACCCGTATTTATGGGGAAAATGCGTGTCAGGCTATGTTTAAAAACCGTCCTGATGCAATAGTTCGTGCATGGTTCTTACAAGATGTAACACCACGTTTTCGTGATGCATTAAAATGGATGGCGGCCAACCGTAAAGCCTACCACGTTGTTGAAGAAGAAGAGATGGTAAAAGCCGCTCGCACAGACCATCATGGTGGTGTCTGCTTCCTTATCAAAAAACGTGCAGGCCATGATGCCCAAACATATTTGAATGATGCACCTGAAAAAGATTGTGTATTAGCACTTGAAGATGTGGGTAATCCACATAATGTTGGTGCAATTATGCGCAGTTGTGCACACTTTGGTATTAAAGGCGTGATTTCTCCTGATTCAGCAGTATTAGAGTCTGGTGCCGCTGTACGTACTGCTGAAGGTGGTGCGGAATATATTCAAGGTATTGATGCGGATAACTTTACTCAAACTTTAGACCAATTCAGAAAAGCAGGTTATACGTTAGTAACAACTTCTAGCCATAAAGGCAGTGTGCCATTAGCTAAAGCTCAGTTACCTGCAAAAATGGTGTTGATTTTAGGCCAAGAGAAAGATGGTTTAAGCGAAAGTACTTTAAATCAAGGTGATATGAGTATTTATATTGGTGGCACAGGACATGTTGAAAGTCTGAATGTTTCTGTTGCTTCAGGTGTATTACTTGCAGAATGGTGGCGTCAACACCAGAATTAGTCGCAACTTATATTGTTTAAGTTATGATAAAAAACCCCGTTTAAAACGGGGTTTTTGTTATCTGTAATCGAATATTTTTACGATGTATTAAGAAAAATTATTTTCCTGGTGAGAAGGGCGGTCTGGCAAACCAAACAACCACCATCATGATAAGGAAGATACCCGCGGCCAACCAAAAAATCTCATTAGCTGAAAGAATAAGTCCTTGTTCTGTGATGGTTTTAGCAAGGTATGCTGAGGTTTGTTCATTAGAAAGACCTAACTCACTCATTTGCTGATAAACCATTTGTGAATCTGGATCAAAAGGATTGATTTTTTCCACAAAAGTTTCGTGGTGTAGTGATTCTCTTTGCGTCCAAATAGTGGTCGTTAATGAAGCACCTATCGCTCCCGCTAATGTCCTTAAAAAATTCGATAAACTGGATGCCGAAGCCATTTTCTCTGGCGGCAATCCTGATAATGTCATGGTGGTTAAAGGCATAAAGAAACAAGCAACCGCTAAACCTTGCCAAAACTGAGGCCAGGCTACAGTTGCAAAATCCATTCCTGGCTCGAAAGTGTAAGCTCGCCAGTAAAAACAAACTGCAAACATCACAAAGCTAAAGCTAATGATATAACGTAGGTCAACTTTGCCACCAAATTTACCAATCAGAGGTGTGATAATTAAAGGTAACAAGCCTACTGATGCCGAAGCCAGCCCTGCCCAAGTTGCGGTATAACCAAAAACTTCTTGTAAGAGTAGCGGAAGTAGAACGATAGTCCCAAAGTAAATCATATACGCGAGACTTAGCGTGACACACCCAATGGTAAAGTTACGACTTTTAAATAAAGACAGGTCGATAACAGGGTGGTCATCAGTGAGTTCCCAAACAATTAAGAAGCTTAATGCCACGACAGCAACAATAGTGAGTATGATAATTTCAGTTGAATTAAACCAATCTAGCTCTTTGCCCTGATCAAGCATTATCTGTAGCGCACCAATACCTACCACTAATAATACTAAGCCGATAGTATCAATGGGTTTGATTTCTGTTTTTGTTTCTCGCCCTTTTAATGTGTTTGAAATACACATAATGATCAACACACCAAACGGAACATTAATAAAGAAAATCCATCCCCAATGATAGTTATCACTAATATATCCACCCAAAATTGGGCCTAAAATAGGCGCGACAACGATAGTCACTGACCATAAAGCCAATGCCATATTACGTTTTGCTGGTGGATAGTTATTTAATAATAAACTTTGTGATAACGGGATAAGTGGGCCTGCAACCAATCCTTGAAGAACACGAAAGAAAATAAGCATTTCCAAACTTTGTGAAATACCACAAAGCCAGGATGTTAATGCAAAAAGCGCCGTTGACCACATAAATAGTCGAACTTCGCCTATACGTTTTGCAAGCCATCCAGTAATTGGAATAGAAATTGCGTTAGCAACACCAAATGAGGTAATAACCCAAGTGCCTTGAGAATTCGAGGCACCAAGGTTTCCTGCAATAGTTGGTATTGCTACGTTAGCGATAGTAGAATCAAGAACTTGCATAAAGGTTGCCAACGCTAATGCGATGGTCATTATGGCAAGTTTTCCTCCTTGTAATGGCTGTTTAATCACCTTTACACCTCGCCTTTATTATCCAGCATTTTGTTCAATGATTTCATTGATCAATTTATTTATTGCTGACATATCAATAGTAAGGGCGTCAGTATGATAAGCAGGAGTTTGGCGTTCGCTTTGTGATAGGACTTTGCCATCAAGGTTAATGGTATCAACAGTTACTTCTGTGGAAAGCCCAATACGCAAAGGTTTATCTGCGATTTCTTTTGTATCAAGAGCGATACGAACAGGTAAGCGTTGTACAACTTTTATCCAGTTACCACTGGCATTTTGTGCTGGTAATAAGGAAAACGCGCTGCCTGTTCCCATATCTAGCCCCTGCACTGAGCCATGATAAATTACTTTTTTACCATAAAAATCAGTGGTGATCTTAGCGGGCTGACCAATACGCATATTGGCAAGTTGCGTTTCTTTAAAGTTGGCATCAATCCACATTCCTGTTGCTGGAACAACGGCCATTAAAGGTTTTCCAGGAGAAACTTGTGCGCCAACTTGTACACTACGGCGTGAGATATAACCCTCTGCTGGGCTCAGAATTTTAGTTCTCTCTAATGTCAACCATGCATTGCGTACATCTGTTGCTGCTTGTAAAACAGGAGGTTGCTGAGCTATTGGCGTATTTAAGATAATTGCTTGATTCGCATTATATTGTTCTTTAGCAACATCTAAAGCCGCCCTTGCTGTCGATACGGCTTCTCTGGCATGTTGAAGTTCTTCTTTACCAATTACATTGCGTTCGCCTAATACTTCACGGCGTCGTAGGTCATTTTGTAATTTTGTGAGTTCGGTTTCACGTAAAACAATATTAGCTTTTAATTGGCGACCATTAATTATTTGTTGATGCATTTGACGAACGCTATTTGCTAATGCCGTTTTTGCTTTTTCCAAGGCGAGTTCTTCATCACGAGGATCTAACTGTACGAGTGGCTCACCTGCTTTTACATAATCGGTGTTATCAACATAAACGGTTACCACTGAACCTGAAATTTGTGGCATAACCATAATTTGATTACCAGTAACATATGCATTGTCGGTTGTTTCGTGATGTCTTAATACGGTAAACCAATAAGCTGTATAAGCAGCACCCGCAACAACAAATAAGAAGGTAAGTAGCAATAAAACATTCCGGCGAGTTCGTTTTTTATTGCGAATGGGGGTCTGAGGGGGGGTATTTTCCTCATTAACACTCATTTAGAAGATCTCCATAGAAACCAGAAAAACATCATCAGATATGTTTCCAGTATTGACACTGGAAACATAGGTATAAGGTTAATCTTAGAATAATTATTATCGTGAGGAGCAGATTATAATGGCTAATGAGTAAGTATGTTTGCCGATTTATGGCGTAAATAGGATTAGATCAATAAAACTATTTATTCCGTTGCTTATTCACAGCCTTTTTCAGCTAAGGTATCGAGTTGTAACAGCAGTTTACGCATCAATGATTCTAGTTCTTTTTGTTCATGAGAGTCTAGAACTGACCAGATTTTTTTCAGACATTGATGTTGCGGCGGTAACAAGCTGTTTAAAAACTCTTCACCTGCGTCGGTAAGATGAAGATGTAAACAACGACGGTCATTGTGACTTTCGCGACGTTCTATCCAACCTTGTTTTTCTAACTCATCAGCGATACGAGTAGCATTTGTTCTAGAAGAACCTAATGCTGCACTAAGCTCTGAAGGCTGTATGCTGCGGTTTTCTGTTGTATCTAAAATCATTAGTGCCATAAATAGCGTCTCGTTGATACCTTGAGACTTCAACATATTATTACGACTTTCAAGAAGTTTGCTTTGTACGTGCATAGAAAGGCGGGTTAACAAAATTTCTTGATAAGGAATATCCTTGTTAAGCGATTTCTGTTGTGTAGCGCGAGTGTTTAGTAATTCTTCTGTTGGCGTAAATGAGCTTTCCATTTTTAGACACCTTGTTAGTTTCGAAAATTAGGATAACTGCTGTTATCAACATGTTAAATGGTATATTAAACACACAATTTAGCAATTTTTATTATTTATAGGCACTCTATTTTTTTGATTATGCTACCTGATTCATAAATTTTATGAATGATAACACAAAAAAATGGATCGGTGCTTATCTCTTTGCAATAAGTTAACAAAATCAATTTATCACTTATTCGACAATGAATAATAGTCTATTTGTGAAAGAATGGATCGTTTTTTACGATAATACACGTAATAAACTTATTCCATTATGGAATAGTTACATTGATTACATTAGCATTAAGAAATTATATTTTTAATAGTTTATGGGCAAGATTGATATAATTTTCTTAATAAAGAATGAATTGATGATATACATCAATAGTAATCACGCGGTTAAAACATTCATGTTTTATTCTGATTGGCGAGGAAGTAGAGGAATAAAATAACCATCCTTGGTAAGAATAATTATTTAGTCTGAATAATTGGATCATTTTTATAACCTAATAACCAGACAGTCAGTCCTAAGACACCGATAACTAAACCTGCTATAGAAACACCAATCCATCCATATTGATGATAAGCATATCCTGATAATAACGATCCTAAAGCACCACCAATAAAGTAGCTGGTCATGTAAGCTGCGGTTAACCGGTTTCTGGCATCAGGTAAAATACGATAGATAGTACTTTGATTGGTAACGTGTACACCCTGAACAGCTAAATCTAGCAGAATAACACCAATAATAAAGCTTACGACACCAATCCAGTGGAAATAAGGAGCAATAATAATAAAGCACCATGAGATAAACAAAATGATTAGTCCAACGGTTGTTGTTATTTTTCCTTTTCCTTTATCAACCCATCCACCCGCTTTACTCGCCATTAATGCGCCAGCAGCACCAATCAGGCCAAATAACCCAATGACGGCATCTGAATAATTAAATGGATTTGATGACAATAAAAATGCCATTGATGTCCACAATAAACCAAAGTGTGCAAAAATAAGTGCGCCAATTAATGAGCGTGTTCTTAATACTGGTGTTATGGCAAATAGTTTAAAAATAGAGCCTAACAGTTGAAAATAATTGAGTTCAGTTTGGCTTTTATAGGTTGGTAAGCAGCGCCATAAAGTGATTGCTAAAATAGCCAAACATACACTGGCAACCCAGAAGATTCCTTGCCAATTAGTAATGGATGCCATTAATCCTGAAACGGTTCTTGCGAGTAAAATACCAAGCAATAAACCACTCATAATAGTACCAACAGCTTTTCCTCTTTGATGAGGTGCGGCAAGCGTTGCTGCAAAAGGAACCAGTATTTGGGCAACAACTGAAAACATACCTGATAATGCTGTACCAAGTAGCATTATCCAAATATTAGAAGCCATTGCGGTGACTAATAGGCCACTAGCGGAAATTAATGTCATGGTAATAATTAGCGAGCGACGTTCAAAAATATCGCCAAGAGGAACTAAAAGCATTAACCCAATGGCGTAGCTTAATTGCGCTGTTGTAACAATAAAACCTGCCATCGTGGCTGAAATATCAAAATAAGTCGCGATAGAATCGAGAAGAGGTTGAGCATAGTAGTTGCTGGCAACAACCATACCTGTAGCAACCGCCATTAAAAGAATAAGTCCCTTACTGAGGGAAGTTTGAGGTACTGTTTTTTCCATAATATTCAAAGCTAATATTTAATAATGTGAATGATAGTAGCATGAGTTATTTTTTTGCGGAAAGAAATACTATGACAGATATGTCCAATTAATTTGAAATGTTAAAAGGTATCTTGGTGATATTATGCATTGTTTTATCTAGCAAATAGGACTATTTAATTATCACTAAATCGTTACTTTTAAAAGAGTAGTGTCAGTAAAAACCATCCCCATTGAATTAAAATACCTAGCAATGAAAGAGTAAATAGACGTTTGGTGCCTAGCCAGCGTGCTTTCATGGTGATTTTTTTAGGGCGAGCAGGAAAAAACAGTTGTAAGCCTTCATCAAAACTTTCGCCGTCATGATAGCGATAAAGAGTACGGAAAAAACAGCTATCTAACCACAAACGAAAGAGATGATATTGTGTGAATAAAAATAATAAAGAAGCAACCAAAAGACTAAATTTACTGATAATAGCCAACGTTAAAAAAAGAAAAACGCCTATAAAAGGAAGCAGTGATAAAAACAGTAAATAACGCCAGCTTTGGGTTAGTGTAATGATGGTTTCACCGCTGGTTTTTGTTGTTAGCATATTATACTCGTTGTTGATTCTGTTGATTCTGTTGATTCTTGAGATAGTTGTTATACCAAATCTGTAGTGCTTGTTGTGTTTCTTGATTCAAAATCACTTGAGGGCGAGCATCGTAAACCTGTTTTAGTGCTTCAGTTAAATCTTGTGCTTGACCACTATATATCAACCAAGCAACCACAACGGTTGCGCTACGGGAATAGCCTAATTTGCAATGAATATAAACAGTGCCTTGTTGAATAAGTTTTTCTATTGATAACATTGCATTGCTAATATCATTTGGCGATAAAGGTAATAAATCGATTTGAGGCTGGGCTAAATAAAATTGTTTTTTACTAAATCGATTTCTTGGCCATTCACAGGTTAAATCAAAAACAGCCTGTGCTTTTAAGTGATAAAGAGGGCGTCCTCCCAATAGAATATTTTCTGTTATTTGGCTTGGTGTGCGGCAGCGTTTTAAATAATAGCGATAAGTACACCAAGCAAAAAAACGATAAGGTAACAGGATTATTTGTGCCGAAAGTGATACTTCGCCTTGTGGCGTCTTTTGAAAAATAGTCGCGCCAGCGCCTAAATAACCAAGTGTAATAAAAGTCAGTGTGATTGCCGGCCAAATAAATAACCAAAAAATACCTTGCAGTCCTACCGCGATAATATAGAAAAGCAGAGCAGATAGAGCGTAGTTTTTAGCAATACGTAAACTGCGTTTGCTTGCGCTAAATTGCCATTGCCAGCGAGTTTTTATGGGGAATAAATAACAGACCAATACCCCTACAGCAAATCCCGTAATAATATCAATAAAATGATGTTGCCAAGTGGTGAGTACTGATACCGCAATTAATAGTGACCATAAATTTAGCACCCAACGCCATGATGTGGGTGTGTGTGCTCTAAAGCGTAACCAAATTATCCACAATAAAATAATATGTAGCGAAGGCGCTTGATTATAAGGCAAATCGAAACCTTCAAGTTGAGTAAATAACCAACCAGAAAACCCATCTGTTACAGGACGAGTAAAACTAAATTTTAGTGGAAATAATAAAAAACCACTACAGGCAATAAAAGAGGCGGCTATCAGACGAATACCATGAATAAACTGTTCTCTTAGTGTTGTGCAAATAAACAGTGATATACCATAAGCTAGATTAACGCTCCAATAAGGGATAATTGTCCAAGGTAAAAAGGGGATATATTTTTCCCAAGGATAAACAAAAGAAGAGATATTTGATAAGGTTGAAGTATAAGCATTTACTTGCATATAAGTTAAATAGAAAAAAGGCGCAAGGAAGAGTAGCCACAAAATACCAGCAAGCCAGATCCCTTTTTTATTTGATGATATAGGCGTGTGAGTGTATCCACTCATCATAAAATTCCTTTCTTCAATTTAGCGACTAATATCGCCATATGATAGCCATATAGCGATATTATTAGTTGATTTATTTATTATTTAGACATCATAGGATTAGCAGCGTTTTGCAATTGATACGCTAAAAATACCCCAGTGATCAATATATTGATCGAGTTTTTCAAAACCAGCTTCTTCAACCAATGCGTCCATTTCTCCTTGGCTTCGACAGCGCATAATCCAAGGTTGTCCATTTTGGTGGCTTGGTAATACACGAGCAATCATTTCAAGTTGAGGGTGCCAAGGTTGGCAAGTATAAATAAGTAAACCGCCAGAAGGGATAGCTTGGGATAACCCTTTTAGTGATTCTCTGAGTAGCTGATTTTCAGGGAATAGTTCATAAAGTCCACTAACGATAGCTAAAGTAGGTGAAGGTGATACCGCACTGAGACTTTCGCTATCAAAAGCATTTCCTTCTTCAAAACGAACTTTATCTTCTAAGTGTCGTTCTTTTATTGCGATGCGACCTTGTTCAACATTGATGCTGCTATAGTCACGCATCAAAATAGAATCAACTTTGCCATAATCATTAATGGCATCAAATAAGTAACGACCTTGCCCTGCGGCAATATCCATAATATGAACAGGCATATTGTTTTTTGTTAACTGTCGAATTGCATAACGGATGGTATTTTCGATATTAATTTTACGCTGACGAATACCTTGCCAGCCAATACTATTTAAATATTGTTTATCAACAACACGGCCAAATAAACCTTTTCCTTGAGGGTGATTACGATAGACATAATCAAGTGTTGACCCTGAATCAAAGCCTTTATCATAACCCAATGCAACACCTTCAGAGGCTTTGCCTAAAGTACGCATTGAGCGACTAAGTACCTTATAGTACATTTTTTTAGGGCAAAATTTAGGTAAGGGGGTGAGTAATGAACGATAAACATCTGCACTGTGGCTCCATTTATCTTCTTGACGATAGTCATGTTGATAAACTGGTTGAGCGAATAGCGCCTCAATAAAAGTGCGCATTTTATCTATTGCAATAATGCGATCTTTTTCGCCTAACGTGTCATGGTAAAAACCCGGTAAAACATATTTTTCTTTAATGGGGGTATTTAAGCGTTGGTAGAACAGATGTTGTGGTTTGGCATGTACAACGTGATCGTTACCTGAAATAAATAACTGAGTAGGTAAGGTAATTGCACTGGCATCTTCGACAACGCGGTCGGCCGTTTTATACAGCTCTAATAAAATATTAACAGCGATAGCACGAGTAATAAGAGGATCTTTATTAAATGAGTCAATGCGACTTTGGTCATGAGTAAGATATTTGGCTTTTACATAGGAGTTAACATAAAAAAGACCGCGGATCTTTTGCATCAAAGCCAATCCTGTGCGAGCAAAAGGCACATAAAGTTTTACTTTAAATGCTGGAGATGCCAAAACCATGCCACGGATCTTAGGGGCATAATCATGCACCCAGCCGGCAACAAGAACGGCACCAACACTTTGGCCCACAACAATGATATTTTCTAACGGAATATCATAATTAGATGATACGTAATGAATAAATTCATCGATATCTTTTATTGATGTGCCCATTGATGGGCTATATCCCCTAGGCCCTTCATTTTTTCCATGTCCACGAGCATCCCAAGCAAACATCGAAAAATCAGGTAAATCAAGTTCATCAACAAGGTGAGCCACACGACCAGAGTGTTCATGGCCTCGATGAAATAAAATGATTGCTTTATTTTCAGTGGTAATTTGAGAAGGCCAATAGCGATAAAAAAGTGGTGTTTTATCGCTGGTGGTAAACTCAGACTCAACCATATTCCTTTGTGTTTGGTACTGTATTTGTTGATTCATAACGATGTATCCTTATCTTTACCTGTTAATTGTACTTCTTTTAATGCGCGATTAATGCGGTGACAACAGGTCAACAAGAGTAATAAATTGATAATAATGAAAAGATAGAAAGTGTTTTCTGATAATGCCAACGAGGGAAAAAGGCCGATAAAAAAAGCTATTGAGCCAAAAACAAATGCTCTATCGCTTTTTCCCATGGGTCCGTCATAACGGCGAGTCGCATGAATAGTTTGTGCGAGTACGCCGACAAACTCTGTCATTATCATTAAAAATAGCGCGAGAATGATCCACCAAAAAGCGTGCGGAAAAATAAAAGCAAAAGGAAGATAAAGGGCAACATCAGAAATGACATCGCTAGTTTCATTTAATATGGCACCCAATGTACTTTTTTGATTGTGTTCTCGTGCCAGCATTCCATCGATGGCGTTGAGTGCCATACGAAAAAAAAGAATAAAAGGAAGTAATAAAAAAAGCCGAGGTGTAGGGTAAAGCAATAATAGCCCTCCCATTGCAACTGATAACAACAGCGCAAATAGTGTGACTTGATTAGCGCTGATCCCTCGTTGAGAAAGTTTTATAACATAAGGGCGTAATAGTGATTGGAATTTAGGTTTTAGGTCATAAATAGTCATGACGCTTCCTTGTGTTCTAAAGTTTAATTATTAACCTAATACTGGTTTTTTATTTTTAACTGATTTTTATCTAATTGAATATCTTTATTTTTATGTTTTTTATTCGGTTCATAATTAAAGCAAAAGCAGGCATGGAAAATTGCTTGAGTAAATAATTAGATAGCGACAATAAGTCAGCAATGAAAGGTAAGTGCAACATTAGTATTATCAGACAGTTCTGTGCTAGCTCTATGTGATTTTATTGAGGGAATAGCACCAAGCCAATATTTTATTTCCTTACAGCTTCCAATGAAATTAGTTTAATTAATCGAAAATATTCTTTTAAATAAAATATAATTCTAACTAATTTATTATTTCAGTGTAGATTACCGAATTAATTCAACCCATCAATAAAAGTAGATAATGATAATTATTATCATTATCATATTTGTGCGTTACATGATTTTCTAACTATTTATTAATCTTATAACCATACAAAAGATACTTTTATTATGATCCATTTATCAGCAAAGAAACCTGCCTATCATTGGGGGATTGGGGTATTTTCATCATCAGCCATTGCATTATTATTGACTTCGCTGACTTCATTAAATAGCTATGCTGGTGAGAATACAAAACCAGAAAAAGTTATTTCTGCAACCTCAGCAACGCAAATGCAAACGGAACAACAACGTGAGAAAATTGTTATTGAACCAATTTATGTAGGCGGGGAATTAAACTCAAGTGTTGATGCAGGAAGTACGGTGCTTACACTTAAAGATATCAATAGAATACAACCTAACAATATTGCAGAATTAGTCGATAAATTGCCAGGTATTTCATCATCGGGTTCACCAAGACCTGGTGGACAAACGTTAAATATTTGGGGAATGGGTAATCCAGAAGATATTAAAATTACACTTGATGGCACGCCTAAAACATTTGAGAAATATCGCCAAGGTTCGATATTTATTGATCCTGAATTAATACGTCGTCTTGATGTAGATAAAGGCCCTCATAATATTACCCAAGGCAATGGTGGATTTGGTGGCTCAGTAAGAATTGAAACGAAAGATCCTGATGATTTATTATTACCCAATCAGAATATTGGGATGTTTTTAAAATATGGGCATCACACTAATGATAAACAAAATCGTTATAGTGGGGCAGTATATGGCAAGTTATTAGATGGCAAAGCGGATGGTTTATTCTATTTTAATCGCCGTGAAAGTGATGATTTAAGACGCCCAGATGGGACTAAATTTGGCTATTCTCAATCAGATCAAGATTCATTTTTAATTAAAACCAATCTCTATTTAACCGATGAGCAAACATTAACATTATCCGCATCAAGATCAGAAAGTGATGGTTGGACCCCTTGGGCTGCTAAGCGCGATGAATTAGCTAAACCTAGCCAAGGTGATGTGGATAAATATGGTTTTGATGCGGCGATGAAACGTAAATTAGTTTATCGTGACCAGAAAGATGACACCTTCAGTGCAAAATGGAATATTCAACCTGTTGATTCTGATTTAATTAATTTAACGCTAACTTATGGTTATTCAAAAACCAAACAGAATGATAGTCGTCCTGAAACAGCAAGCTCATATTTTAGCGGCAGCATGGGAAACCAAAGCTGGGTTAATTATAGAAATCATCAAATCGAAATTAAAAATGAAAGTACACTGATGCATGGCGCATTTGAGCATCAGGTGATGATAGGAACACGTTGGCATCGAAATGATCGTGATGTGTTGATGTTTACTCGAGATAAAGCTAAAAATCCAAATTATAACTATGGTTATTACGCGCCTCCTTATATGCCTGAAGGAACGCAAACCACCACAAGTTTCTATTTACAAGATTCTATTAGCTATAAAACCTTAACGATAACACCTGGTGTTCGCTACGATATTGTAAAAAACCAAGGAAAGGGAAGTCGTGCAATTGTTTATCAAGATCCAAATCCTTATTTTGGTCATGATTATTCTGATGTGACTTATAGCGGAGCAACGCCTCATTTAGGTTTGTTATGGAAAATGAATCAGAATATCCGTTTCTTTAGTGATTTAACTTATACATGGCGAGCTCCACTGATTGATGAACAATATGAAGTTCAATCAAGCATTTCAAGTTTAACAGGAACAAGTCGCCATTTAGATAAAGAAACGATCCGTGCATTTCGGATTGGTGCGATAGCTGATTTTGAAAATGTATTCCAGCAACAAGACCAAGTGCAATTGAGAACGACATTGTTTGATAGCCACGGTAAAGATGAAATATTCCGCCGTCGTGGTGTTTATTGTGAGAGCCAAAAAGTGGATGGGCATAATGGAAATTGTCCGCCGTCCATTGGTAATTACCGTAATTTACCGGGTTATCATATTCAAGGAATGGAAATTGAAGCCTTTTATGATAGTTCCAACCTATTTGGTCGTTTAGCGTATTCCACCATGAAAGGGACGCGTGACCAATCGCCGCGTGATCCGTGGTTTGGTCAAAAAACATGGATTGCAGAAATTCAGCCTGATGCTTTACATGCCACTATTGGGATAAAAGTACCGCAAATTAACGTCAATATGGGGTGGATGGGGGACTTTATTGGTGCTCAGCGTCGTTCTCCGATGGATAATGACCCTGATGCTGCTTATTGGTCACTACCAAAAAGTAAAGGCTATTCGATACATGGTTTATTTGCTAATTGGGAACCCACTTTTATTCATAATACTGAAGTGCGTTTTACTGTCGCTAATTTATTTAACCAAGATTATTACCCTTATTTAGGTGAGTCAGTATCTGGTGTTGGGCGTGATTTCAGATTTACAGTAGTAAAAAGGTTCTAATTTTTATTAATAAAAAAACAGGTCACGATAGAGTGACCTGTTTGCTTATAAAAGAAAATATATTAACTATTAATACATTCTATTTAGCGGCATTACGCGCTTCTTCAACCCAGCCATCAAACGTTTTTTGGTGAGCTTTTATCCATGCATTGGCATGACGCTCAATATCAGCCTGTGATTTCTGACCATTATGCATACGCAAGTTTTGCGCATTGATATCAGTGACAGAAACTTTCATGACCTCAAAAAGTTTTGCTGCAGCAGGGTTTGCTTGTGCCCATTTTTTATTCGCAGCAATATGCATTGTGCTTGGTGGAAAACCGTAGTTTTTCCCATTTGGTAAGGTGGTATCGGTTTTATCATCACCCGGCAGTGAGGAGAAAGGCACCTGTAGCCACACCACATCTTTACCCGGTTTTAATACATCACTGATCCAATAAGGTGTCCATGTGTAATAAAAGATAGGTTTCCCTTCTTTAAAACGTGTAATGGTATCAGCCATCATCGCTGCATAGTTACCTTGATTATGAGTGACAGATTTTTCTAAATCATAGGCTTTTAAATGATTATTGATTGCTTCTTCACAACCCCAGCCTGGATTACAACCGGTTAAGTCAGCTTTACCATCACCATTTGAATCGAATAGCTTAGCAATATTAGGATCTTTAAATTGCTCTATATTAGTGATGTTATATTTTTCAGCAGTTTTTTTATCAATTAAATAGCCTTGCGCGGCGTTTACAACATAATCACCTTTGCGATAAAAGGTATTGTCACCACCTGCGGCAGCATATTGTGAATTATGAAGTGGTACCCAACTGACCGCCATAAACGTCGCATCGCCATTGGCGATAGAAGAGTAAGCGACGTTGTAGTCGACTTCTTTAGTCGGTTGAACTGTATAGCCTAATTGTTCGAGTGCTTTGTTGACGATTAATGTCTGAAAAGTTTCTTCAGAAATTGTGCTTTGCACTGGTTGAACCGAAACCCCTTTACCGGGTAAATCAGCAGCGGATAACTGGGTGCTTATCAGTGTGGCGGACAATACCGTTGCCCAGAGAACTGGATTACGCATAGTTTTTCCTTCTGTTGTGAGAGTAAGAGATAAATAGCGGTAATTAAACTACCACTTTTATCTCTAATATTGATTGAACTTGATGTTCTTGATTTAATTTTAGTGATAACAACGTTGTGTATTAGATTTATGCTTTTTTGCCTACGACTCGACAAATTAAGCCAATAGGGCCGGTTAGATACCAGCGACGATTTCCTTTCGAGCGATTATTTTGACCCAAAGATTGTGTTAGTCGATCAAGGATTATTGCCAGAATAACGATACCTGCACCACCTACTGCGGCAAGTCCCATATCAAGGCGACCAATACCACGCAATACCATCTGACCTAAACCACCTACAGCTATCATTGAGGCAATAACGACCATTGAAAGGGCTAACATTAAGGTTTGATTCACACCCGCCATAATTGTTGGCATGGCTAAGGGTAATTGCACCTTAAATAGCATTTGGCGAGGACTTGCTCCAAATGATTGTGCCGCTTCAATTAAATCTTCAGGTACTTGTTTAATACCTAAAATAGTCAGACGCACTATAGGCGGTAAAGCAAAGATAATAGTGACAACAACACCGGGCACATTACCAATACCAAAAAGCATTACGATAGGTACTAAATAGACAAATGCAGGTGTTGTCTGCATAGCATCTAAAAGAGGCCTGACTATTTTTGAAGCCCTATCACTATGAGCAAGCCATATTCCTAACGGAAGGCCAATAATTAAGCAGAACAGCAGCGAGGTGAGCACTAATGATAGTGTTATCATCGCTTCAGACCATGCACCGATAGCTCCAATTAATATCAATGAAATAAAAGAGGTCGCTCCCATTACTTTGCCTGAAAGCTGCCATGCAATAAGTGAAAACAAAATAATGGCAACAGGAGCGGGCATTGAGGTTAAAAAGTTTTCAAAACCACCGAGTACAAGATCAACGGGAACACGTATGCCTTGGAATAGTGGGCGAAAATGAAGTACAACCCAGTCTATTGCCTCTGTTACCCATGAATCTAATGGGATCAGCGTATGCTGAAAGGGATCTAAAATATTAAATTGATCAGTTGTGGTATCGGTAGGGACAGCATCTAACCAATCACCACCTGCTGATGATGTATCAACCGTTTCAGTGCCACCGGTTCCCCACGGATCAGCATCAGTAGTCGTGCTATCAGCACTACTCCAAGGATCGTCATCTACAGCATTGTTTTGCATTTCTTGTGGTGCTGTTTGTGTGGCGGTATTATCTGTTGCGGTATCTTGAGTGTCCATTTCCCAAGGATTGGCTTGGTGGGTTGTATTACTCATTTGGTGTCTCCTTATCCAGTGCTTGTAACAACATTCCTTTTGAAATTAAACCAAGGTAGCGGTTTTTATCATCAATAACAGGAATGGCACAGGGAGATTGTGCAACAGTGGAAATCAGTTCATTTAACGGTGTTTCACCATTAATGGCGCAAGGCTCAGTTAAAATTGCAGATTCAATAGGTTGTTTATTTTTTAATGCTTCTTCCAGTGAATTAATCGAGACAATGCCGATAAATTTTCTACCTCGCTCAATAAGATAACCAAAGTTTCTATCTTCATCTTCAAGCACTTTTAATGCAGAACGAGGGCCAAATCCTGGGGCAACATGCAGTAATGTTTCAGGGCGGCGTTTTGCGACATCTTTTGCACTAAATACGTGGCTAATATCAACACCTCTAAAGAAGGTGCGTACATAATCATTCGCTGGATTATTCAGTATTTCATCGGGTGTACCAATTTGAACGACCACACCACCTTGCATAATGGCAATTCTATCGCCAATACGCATTGCTTCATCAAGATCATGAGAAATAAATACTATCGTGCGTTGTTTATCGCCTTGCAAACTTAGCAATTCGTCTTGCATTTCGGTACGTATTAATGGGTCAAGTGCGGAAAATGCTTCATCCATCAATAAGATATCAGGATCATTTGCTAATGCTCGAGCAAGCCCAATACGTTGGCGCATACCACCTGATAGCTCATCAGGCCATGAGTTAGCATGATTTCCAAGGTTTACCTGCTCTAAAGCGGCCATCGCTTTTTCATAGCGTTCTTCTTTGCTTAACCCAGCAAGATCCATACCGAAAGCTGTATTATCAAGTACATTCATATGTGGCATTAAAGCAAAAGATTGAAACACCATACTGATTTTTTTACGACGTACCTGGCGGAGTTCCTTATCAGTCATTGTGGCAATATTTTCGCCATCAATAAGTACTTCGCCTCGGGTTGGATCTATCAGACGATTGAGAAGGCGCACTAATGTGGATTTACCAGATCCTGATAATCCCATGATGACAAATATTTCGCCTTCTTCAATGGCCAGATTTGCATTTTGAACACCGACGGTTAACCCTGTTTTATCAAAAATCTGGTCTTTATTCATACCCGATTCTAATAAATCAAAGGCACGTTTTGGGTGCTCGCCAAATACCTTATAGAGGTTTTTAACTTCTAATTTAATTGCCATGCAATATATCGTTCCCTATTAAAATAATGGAAAGAATAAATAAAAATATAATGAATTTATGGTGCTTAAATTCCTAATTAACGTTTTTAGTAAGGGAAATACCCTACCATAATGAAGCTGCCTGACAACCCTATGTTAATTAGAATTAACTAAATAAATTCTCTTTTTTTCTATCATATTGTTAATGATTAATAATTAAATAAAGCGAAATAATCTTTTTTTATAAAAAAATAATTGTTGTGATAACCCACTGAAATAACGTTATTTTTATAGACATTATTATTTTAATTATGATCTCAATAGAAATGATAATAAAAAGGCTATTTATAGAAATACTTTCAAGAAAATAAAAATGAATATAAATGCACTTACATTAATGTTTTTAATGTTTTATTGTGGTTGATAGGTGAATTATAAGGAAAATCATTAAAAATCATTCGTAAAAAATTGGCTATTTCAGATAATCGAACGGTAAAAACCATATAATTAGATTAATTAATGAGCAATAAAAAACGCACTAAAAAATAAGTTATATTTTTCAGTGCATTATATTTTTATTGTTAATACATAATTAAAATCAATGTATGCTGGCGTTGCTTTTGATTAGACACTTTTGGGTTAAATTAAAAATCCCAATCATCATCTTCTGTATTAATTGTTTTACCAATAACATAAGAAGAACCAGAGCCGGAAAAGAAATCATGATTCTCATTAGCATCTGGTGATAATGAAGAAAGAATAGCAGGGCTTACATCGGTTAATTCATCTGGGAATAAAGCTTCATAGCCTAAGTTCATTAATGCTTTATTGGCATTATAATGAAGAAATTTTTTTACATCTTCAGTCCAGCCTACAGAGTCATAAAGATTTTCAGTATATTTCACTTCATTATCATATAAATCTAACAGTAAAGAGAAAGCAAAATCTTTGATTTCTTGTTTTTCTAATTCTGATTTATTTAATAACTGATTTTGAAATTTATAGCCAATATAATAACCATGAACAGCTTCATCTCTAATAATAAGACGAATTAGATCAGCAGTATTGGTTAATTTACCTCTACTTGACCAATACATAGGTAAATAGAAACCGGAATAGAATAGAAATGATTCTAAAAAGACGCTGGCAATCTTTTTCTTAAGTGGGTCGACATCTTGGTAATAGCGTAGAATTATTTCAGCTTTCTTTTGTAAAAAAGGATCCTCTTCACTCCATCGATAAGCGGCATCTACATCGGTCGTTAAACAAAGTGTAGAGAAAATAGAGCTGTAAGAGCGAGCATGTACGGCTTCCATAAAGCAAATATTAGATAATACAGCTTCTTCATGTGGTGTAAGAGCATCTGGCATTAAAGTGGGTGCACCTACCGTATTTTGAATAGTATCGAGTAACGTTAATCCAGTAAAAACACGAATAGTGAGTTGCTTCTCTTTTGCTGTAAGCGTATTCCAAGAAGGAATATCATTAGAAAGTGGTATTTTTTCAGGTAGCCAAAAATTCATAGTAAGACGATTCCATACTTCAAGATCTTTCTCATCTTCTATACGATTCCAATTAATCGCATTAACACGATTTAAATAAGGTGCTGACATATTGCATCCTCCTTATTGTTATTTATTTTTATTAAAGTGCACATGAAACACAGCCTTTTATTTCAGTTCCGGCTAATGCTGTTTGTCGAATACGAATGTAATACAAGGTTTTAATACCTTTGCGCCAAGCATAGATTTGGGCTTTATTGATATCTCTTGTTGTTGCCTCATCAGAAAAGAACAAGGTTAATGATAAGCCTTGATCAATATGCTGTGTAGCTTGAGCATAGGTATCGATAATTTTTTCAGCACCAATTTCGTAAGCATCTTGATAATAGTGGCGATTTTCATTGGTCATAAACGGAGCTGGATAATAAACTCGACCAATTTTACCTTCTTTTCTTATTTCTATAGGCGCTGCAATAGGGTGGATGCTTGATGTAGAGTGGTTGATATAAGAAATAGAACCAGTAGGTGGTATTGCCTGTAAGTTCTGATTATAAATGCCGTAAGTCATGATCGATAGTTTAAGTTTTTGCCAATCTTCTTGAGTTGGAATATGTACATTTGATTGGCTAAATAGCTGGTGGATTTTTTGTGTTTTAGGCAGCCACTGTTGGGATAAATATTTATTAAAATATTCACCGGAAGCGTATTTTGAATTTTCAAAATTATTGAAAGTCTGTTTTTTTTCAATGGCTAATTGATTTGATGCTAATAAAGCATAATAAGTGACGGTATAAAAATAGATATTAGTAAAATCTAATGCTTCTTCAGAACCATAATAAATACCTTCTCGGGCTAAATAACCATGTAAATTCATTTGCCCTAAACCAATGGCATGAGAAGCTTGGTTGCCTTTTTGAATAGAAGGCACCGATTCTATTTTAGTCATATCAGCGACATTACTTAATGCTCTAATAGCAATATTAATCGTACGAGCAAAATCAGGCGAATCCATCGCCATCGCAATATTCATTGAACCTAAATTACAGCTGATATCATGGCCAATATAGCGATAACTTAAATCGGGGTGGTATTCACTGGCACTATTAACTTGAAGAATTTCAGAGCATAAATTACTCATATTAATTCGACCCGCAATAGGGTTATTTCGATTCACCGCATCTTCAAACATAATATAGGGATAGCCAGATTCAAATTGAATTTCAGCTAATGTTTGAAAAAACTCTCTAGCTTTAATTTTCTTTTTGCGAATATTGGCGTTATTTACCATTTCAGCATATTTTTCGCTAATGCTTATTTCAGACATAGGCATGCCATAAACCCGCTCTACATCATAAGGTGAAAAGAGGTACATATCTTCATTACGCTTAGCGAGCTCAAAGGTAATATCAGGAATAACGACACCTAAAGAAAGTGTTTTAATTCTGACTTTTTCATCTGCATTTTCTCGCTTAGTATCAAGAAAATGATAAATATCAGGGTGGTGAGCATGAAGATAAACGGCACCAGCACCCTGTCTCGCACCTAATTGATTGGCGTATGAAAATGCATCTTCAAGCATTTTCATTACAGGTACGACGCCAGAAGATTGATTTTCTATACGCTTAATTGGCGCACCAGCTTCACGCAAGTTTGTTAGTAAAAAAGCAACGCCGCCGCCGCGTTTAGAGAGTTGTAGTGCAGAGTTAACTGACCTACCAATAGATTCCATATTATCTTCAATACGCAAAAGAAAGCAGGAGACCAATTCGCCTCGTTGTTGTTTGCCACAATTTAAGAATGTAGGCGTTGCGGGTTGAAAGCGGCCACTAATAATTTCATCAACAATATGTATAGCAAGGTCGGTATTTCCTTGCGCAAGTGTTAATGCCACCATGCATACTCTGTCTTCATAGCGCTCAAGATAGCGTTCGCCATCAAAAGTCTTTAAGGTATAGCTGGTATAGTATTTAAAGGCGCCAAGAAAGGATTGAAAGCGAAATTTCTTGCTATAAGCATGCTTAAAAAGCTGTTTTATAAAGGAAAATTCATATTGTTCTAAAACTTGCGCCTCGTAATAGTGCTGCTGTACTAGAAAATCAAGTTTCTCTTTAAGATCGTGAAAAAATACCGTGTTTTGATTAACATGCTGACGAAAAAAGTGGTGGGTCGCTAATTTGTCTTTCTCAAATTGAATATTGCCTTGTTCGTCATAGAGATTGAGCATGGCATTTAACGCATGGTAATCAAGTTGTTCAGTTGATTGAGTCATGTTTATTATCTCACTGCATTGTTCAGGTCATTTAAACAGTTGACCAAAACGCACTTAATCCGGTTTTTACGCGCTTAACATCTTCTGGCGTGCCTAGAAGCTCAAATCGATAGAGAAAAGGCACTTGGCATTTTTGAGCGATAATATCGCCGGCTAATCCATAAGCGACACCAAAATTAGTATTGCCAGAAGCGATTACGCCACGTATTAAATGGCGGTTTTCAGGAATATTTAAAAACTGAATAACCGTTTTGGGAACTGCACCTTGAGTTCCACCGCCACCATAAGTAGGGCTAAGCAATACAAAAGGTTGTGTTGCAAGTAGCTGCTCATCTTCAATTAATCTTGTTGCTTGTATATTGAGCTTTTGCACGAAGCGGTGACAATTTTCAGAGCGACTTGAAAAATAGATTAAAGGTGCCGTTTGCATTAGTAGCTCCTTTTAGAGCGTAATTTGTCTTATTTTATCAGGACAAAATCCAGACCAATGTTGTTCGCCATTAACAACGACAGGCACTTGTCGATATCCCATCGAAACAATCTGTTCTAATGCTTGCGTATCTTTCGTGAGATCTACAGAGACAAACGGAATATTTTTCTGTTTTAACGCACGTTCAGTGGCACTGCATTGAACGCAATTCGGTTTGGTATAGAGGATCACAGACATAAACTAACCCTTATAAAAATGTAAACGCACAACAATAACGCTCACAATGAAAAGTGATTAGATACTATATATAGAGTTATTTATTTTCAACCACACAATATATGGTGGTTTTGTTGTTTGATAATGATTATTATTAAAATTAAACAGTTAGCGCACTAATTTTATTTTTCAATCGCTTTATTGATCAATTTTTATTAGGTATGCGAGTAATTAGATGATTGCTTTATAAATAAAGCATGATTTAATCTTGTGAATACAGACGGATCAGCAGAGAAAACATTATGTACCAAGACTATCTCGATACACCAAAAGAATTCCCAAAACCCTATATATCGATTACTGCAAATGAAGAGGGAATTACAAGCCTTTATTTTGTAGATGAAAAAGAAATTGCCGTTCATTCAAGTCCGATAATTAATCAATGTGTTAAGCAATTGAAAGAGTATTTTGCAGGTAAACGTACGACATTTTCAGTGCCATTAGCACCAGAGGGAACTGAATTTCAAGGCCGTGTTTGGCAAACACTTCAAACGATACCTTTTGGTGAAATTTGGAGTTATAAAAAATTAGCGCTTACATTAGGTTCAGTCAATTATTGCAGAGCGGTTGGAATGGCAAACTCACGTAACCCAATCTCTTTAATCATCCCTTGTCATCGAGTTATTGGACATAATGGAAAATTAGTGGGCTATACTGGTGGGTTAGATATTAAACGTTGGCTACTTCGTTACGAAAAAGTTGATATTGATGAATAGTTCATACTGTTAGTATTAAGTATTATTTCTTAAGAGAACTATGGCTTAAGTTATGAGATTTGTCTGAATATTAATCGGTTGGCAGAAAAAAAATGCGCGTTTCGTGATCTAGACTGTGGACAGCGAATCATCATTTTTGTTTTACTATAGCCAACGCAAAACGCTTGCGTTTATTTTCTATTTTAAAGGTAAACTTGATGTCTAAATTAAAAGGTAACGTTAAGTGGTTTAACGAAACTAAAGGTTTTGGTTTTATCACTCCAGAAGATGGCAGCAAAGATGTATTTGTACATTTTTCCGCTATTAGTTCAGAAGGCTTTAAAACCCTTGCTGAAGGTCAAAAAGTAGAGTTTGAAGTTACTGACGGCGCGAAAGGGCCATCTGCTGCAAACGTTGTCGCTATCTAATTAACGACTTCTTTGAGACAGTAAAAACCCGTTATTTAACGGGTTTTTATATTTAGAGTATTACATTTCTCTTAATAGCCAAAATGCAAATGCAGTCATTAAAAATGAACCTGCTAAGTTTGCTCCCATCGTTCCTAGTGCCCAACCTATTTTGCCTTCGGTAAGTAGCGCCACCACTTCAACCGAGAAGGTTGAAAATGTAGTTAAGCCACCACAAAACCCAGTAGTTAACATTATTTTCCAAATGGGGTCGATATGAGGCGCTTTACTAAACCAAGCAATTCCAAAAGCGATAATAAAAGCACCAATGCAGTTAGCTACAAATGTACCTGTTGCAAAGTGAGGAAAGAGAGAATTTAGGCGGTAGCTAATTAGCCAGCGTAACACGCTACCTAAACCACCACCTATAAATACAGCTATTGCAATATTGAGCATATTAAGAGATTAATTGTTATTTAACCTCAATCCCCTGAGCTTGAAGATCAGCATGATAAGATGAGCGAACAAATGGACCACAAGCTGCATGAGTAAAGCCCATCGCCAGTGCTTGTTCTTTCATGTATTCAAACTCGTCAGGACTGACGTAGCGTTGAACAGGAAGATGATGACGGCTTGGTTGCAGATATTGCCCCAGTGTCAGCATCGTTACCCCATGTTTGCGCAGATCACGCATAACGTCAATAATTTCTTCGTTTGTCTCACCTAGCCCAACCATTAAACCTGATTTTGTTGGAATATCAGGGTGTGCTTGCTTAAAACGCTCTAATAATGTAAGTGACCATTGGTAGTTAGCGCCTGGGCGTACTTGACGATAAACACGTGGCACATTTTCTAAATTGTGGTTGAAAACGTCAGGCGGTGTTTCTGTTAGGATCTCAAGTGCTTTATCCATACGGCCACGAAAGTCTGGTACTAATGTTTCAATACGAATAGTTGGATTTTTCTCACGGATTGCCGCGATACAATCAGCAAAGTGCTGAGCCCCCCCATCACGCAAGTCATCACGGTCGACAGAGGTGATAACGACATAGCGCAATCCCATATCTTTAATGGTTTGAGCTAGTTTTTGTGGCTCTTGTGGATCGGGTGCATTTGGGCGACCATGTGCCACATCACAGAATGGGCAGCGTCGTGTACAGATAGCACCTAAAATCATAAAGGTTGCTGTACCGTGGTTAAAACATTCCGCTAGGTTAGGGCAAGAGGCTTCTTCACATACTGAGTGAAGACCATTTTTGCGCATTGCCGCTTTGATGCCCTGAATCTTACTTGAATCAGCGGGCAGCTTTATTTTCATCCACTCAGGTTTACGTAGTAGTTCTTCTCGTTCTGTAACGACCGTTTTAACAGGAATAAGTGCCATTTTATCGGCGTCGCGATATTTAACTCCGCGTTCCATCTGAATAGGTTTACTCATAATTGTGCCAGTTCCAGTTATCTAGAGTGATTAACACGATGTGACTGAGGTAATCAGGGTTTTAAAAAAAAATGACAAATGTTAAAAAAATTATAGCATTTTTATTGCTGTGGTTGGAATCCTAGTTGCGTACAAAAATTTTTCACTAATAACGGTGTTATTTGTTCTGTCGTTACATTAGGCACAAAATCAACAAGTTGTGTCATTTTTAAATCAGGGTAACCACAGGGATTAATACGCATAAAAGGTGATAAATCCATATCAATATTTAATGCAAGACCATGAAAAGAGCAGCCTTTGCGAATACGTAGCCCTAATGAGCAAATTTTATTACCACTAACATATACACCTGGCGCATCTGTACGAGCGTAGGCTTCAACATTGAATGTAGCAAGGGTATCAATCACCGTATTTTCTAATGCAGTGACTAATTGACGAACGCCAATATGGTTACGTTTTAAATCAAGCAACACATACATCACTTGCTGACCTGGGCCATGATAAGTCACTTGGCCACCTCGATCAGATTGAATAACAGGAATAGTGCCTGTATTTAACAGGTGCTCTTCTTTACCTGCTTGGCCTTGGGTAAATACCTGCTCATGTTGAACGAGCCAAATTTCATCAGGTGTGTGACTTTCCCGTTTTTCCGTAAACTGATGCATAGAATCAGAAACCGGTAAATAAGGTTTTACACCCAATTGGCGAATAATGATTGTTTTGTCTTGCACCGTGAAAATCTTCATTTGTAGCGTAATTGTGAAAGGCAGTATAACGCTCTGGCAAATGAACTACCAGATTGAGATGTTTTTTTTCCGAAAGCAATAAAAAAATTAGCAGGAAAAATACAAAAAGGGCGCCTAACTTGGCGCCTTTTCTAAATAAATAATTGAATAAAAATAGATGATTACAGAACCATACGTACTAATTCAAGTTCACCAAGCTCTTTATATAGCGTTTCTACTTGGTCGATATGAGTTGCATTAATAGTAATAGAAACAGAGTGGTAGTTACCTTTGCTACTTGGTTTTACTGATGGTGTATAGTCACCTGGAGCATGACGTTGAATAACTTCAACTACTTGATCAACCAACTCTGGTTTTGCATGTCCCATGATTTTATAAGTAAATGAACAAGGGAACTCTAACAGTTCGTTTAATTTGGTTTTCATATTAAGTCCTTAAAGCAACAGACATTATTGTTGCAATCGATATATTGATATACCCAATATTGATAAATAAAAAGCGCATTCCTTAGTAAATAAGGAATGCGAGAGTGTTATTAGGGCAAATATCAAAATGGTAAATGGTGTTAAGCCAATATCTATATGTTAGTTATATATGGACAGATTTACCCATTTCAAGGTTTAGCTA
The DNA here is from genome assembly GCF_004116975.1 of Proteus hauseri. NCBI lineage: Bacteria > Pseudomonadati > Pseudomonadota > Gammaproteobacteria > Enterobacterales > Morganellaceae > Proteus > Proteus hauseri. The sequence goes on from NZ_CP026364.1 coordinate 2,613,641, forward strand.
AACCAGTGTGAAAATAATAATTTGATGTAATCAATCATGCGACTGAAAAAGCCACCTTCTTTTACTTCATTCATAACAACTAACGGGCGTTGCTCAATAATTTGGCCATCAAGTTGAAAGTTAATTACACCAACAACTTGGTTTTTAGCAACAGGTGCATGAAGCTCAACATTATCAAGAATATAACTGGCTTTTAAATCTTTTAAACGGCCACGAGGGATCGTTAAGTAAACGTCTTTTTCTACACCTAATTGCACTTTATCCATTTCGCCATACCAAATAGGTTCGGCTGCAAATTCTTTACCCACTTGCAGAGGTTTTACCGTTTCAAAAAAGCGAAAGCCCCAAGTCAGTAGTTTTTTACTTTCGGCATCACGGCCTTTAGGCGAGTGTCCGCCCATTACTGCAGAAATTAAGCGCATATCGCCTTCAGTTGCTGAAGCGACAAGGTTATAACCTGCCGATGCAGTATGGCCTGTTTTAATACCATCAACATTTAAACTCGTATCCCACAACAGACCATTACGGTTAGTTTGGCGAATATTGTTGTAGGTATATTCTTTTTCTTTATAGATTGCGTATTCATCAGGAACATCGCGAATAAGCGCTGCACCGATTAATGCCATATCACGAGCGGTGCTGTATTGGCCAGGCGCATCAAGTCCATGAACCGTTTGAAATTGAGTATTTTGTAGACCTAGGCGTTTAACGTAGTCATTCATCATGGTAACAAAAGTATCTTGGCTACCAGCAACATAAGAAGCCATTGCCACACAAGCATCATTACCTGATTGTAGATTAATACCACGGGTTAATTGCGCTACAGTAACCTGATCGCCCGGTTTTAAAAACATCAGCGACGAACCACGGAAAACAGGATTACCCGTTGCCCAAGCTTCTTCACCAATAGGAACGATATCGCTGTTTGAAATTTTTCCAGCACGAATAGATTGCCCAATAACATAACTGGTCATCATTTTGGTTAAGCTTGCTGGGTCACGGCGAACGTCTGCGTTCATTTCCGCTAGCACTTTTCCAGAATTATAATCGATAAGAATATAGGATTCGGCTTCGATACTAGGAACAGCAGGTATCATTGTTTTGATTGAATCATCAGCAAAGCTGTTATGGCTAAAAGCCAGTAATGCAAAAGTAGTGCTGAGTATGCTGGTTCTTAGTAATTTAGCTGGGAGTGTCTGTTTCATTCTGTTTGTTTATTCCGGAAATTCAGGGGAAAAATAGAGACCGATAAATAAAATATCAGCAAACTTGCCAGAGTTTACCCTTTAGTTTGCTGATATAAAAAGGATTAAATATAAATATCATTATTATTGAGTAATGATAAATGCATTAATATCTTTAATTTGCTTAAGCTTAGTTTTTATCGTCTCAGCTTGTTCTTTCGATGAATAAGGGCCTAGTTGTACTTTATGTAACCCATCAGCGGTAATAATAAGACCTTTAGTATTTAACGAGGACGATAAATCAGTTAGCCAAGACTGTGCATTATTGGCGTTACTTAGTGCACCTACTTGCACATAATAACCTTGTGCAATTGATGTTGATGAAGATACTACCTGCGGAGCTGGAGCTGGAGCTGGAGCTGGAGCTGGAGCTGGAGCTGGAGCCATAGTTACTGTTGGCGTTGTTACCGCAGGTGTTATTGGCTGTGAAGAGGATATCGGTGTAGTCGTTGTCGCTGAAGTACCTAAATTAGGACGCTCAGGTAGTGCGGCAGTTTTTTTCTCTATTTGAGCACCATGTGTACCAATACCACTCATATAGCCATTTTGATCAACAACAATACCTTCAATTTGCAATGGTGTTGTTGGCATTATGCGTAAACTGTCAGCAACCGCTTGAGTGACCTGTAACTGCTTATTATCAACGTAAGGACCACGATCATTGATGCGTACAACCATTGTACGGCCATTCATTAAGTTTGTGACTTTCACATAACTAGGAATAGGTAACGTTGGATGAGCTGCTGCAAATTCATAAGGATTAATACGTTCGCCAATAGCGGTTAAACGACTCATGGCTAAACTATCGTAAACAATGGCTTGTCCTCGTTCGCTAAAATTAGCAGGATCTTGAACGATATGATAAACCGTCCCATTTTTCCGATAGTCTCTATTAGCTGTTGGATGATAAGGCTCATAACGAGGCTCAGCACCTAATACTCGTTGAGCAGGCACATTCGGTAATGGTGCTGGTTGCTTATTATTTGCGGGCTTATCGATAACACAGCCTGAAAGTAGCAATGCACTGAAACCAATCAAAATCCATTGCAAACGCATAGAAACCTCATTATAAACTTTTTGATAATAGTTTTCGGTGTGTATGAATTGACATAACAATGCCGAACCCTGCCATTAATACAATAAGCGCAGAGCCTCCATAACTCACTAAAGGTAACGGCACACCGACAACAGGAAGGATCCCACTGACCATTCCTATATTAACGAATACATAAACAAAGAGAATTAGCATTAATCCGCCAATCATAACCCTACCAAATGTATTCTGTGCTTTTGATGCAAGGTAAAGACCTCGCGCAATTAAGAGTATATAGAGTGTAAGCAGTATCAGAACACCGATTAATCCTACTTCTTCAGCCAAAACAGCAAAAATAAAGTCTGTATGGCGCTCAGGTAAGAATTCTAATTGAGATTGCGTGCCTTGTAACCAACCTTTTCCATGTAATCCACCAGAACCAATGGCAATTTTAGATTGGATAATATGATATCCCGCCCCTAAGGGGTCTGATTCTGGGTCTAGCAGCATCATTACTCGTGTACGTTGGTAATCATGCATCAGGAAAAACCAGAGTATAGGAATAAATGCAGCAATAAGCAGTACTGCAACGGTAATTAAGCGCCAACTCATTCCTGCTAAAAAGATAACAAAAATACCTGACGCAGCAATTAAAATAGAGGTGCCTAAATCGGGCTGAGCCGCGACTAAAAGGGTAGGAACAAAAATAATCACAAGAGCGATTGCCGTATTACGTAATGTCGGTGGACAAACATCTCGATTCATAAATCGAGCTACCATCAACGGCACTGCAATTTTAGCTATTTCAGAAGGTTGAAAACGAATGATCCCTAAGTCTAACCAACGTTGAGCCCCTTTGCTAATATGACCAAAAACATCAACAAAAATGAGTAAAACGATACAGAAGAAATAGAGATGAGGAGCCCAACTTTCATAAACGCGGGGGGGGATTTGAGCCAAAACGATCATGACCATAAAACCCGTTGCAATTTGCCCCATTTTTCTTTCCATCATTTCAGGATCTTGTCCACTCGCACTCCACATAATAAATGCGCTATAGGCAAGCAAGGCAATAATACACAGCAGAAAAAGGGGATCGATATGTAAGCGAGTCCAGAGTGATTTTTTCTTGTTATTCTCAGTCATAATGATTATTCCTCTGAACCACGTGGAGATGGCGGAGATACTGGCAATACAGTGTTGTTATCACCAAGTAAAATGTGGTCAAGTATCTGACGAGTGAGATCACCCACAGAAGGCCCCGCGCCTCCATTTTCTAAAATAATAGCAACAGCGACAGTCGGTTTGTCATAAGGTGCAAAGGCTATCATTAATTTATGGTCACGAAGATGTTCTGCCAATTGGCTTGCATTATAGGTTTCGTAACTAAATACCTGAGCAGTACCTGATTTTGCTGCAATTTTATAAGGTGCATCAGCAAAACTACGACGAGCAGTACCATTTGGCAGATTAGCAACACCATACATACCATGTTTGGCAAGTTCCCAATAACCGGAATGAATATCCCCAATTTGGCGAGTTTCAGCATCAACATAAGGTAACATCTCATTGCCTAATTTTGTGCCATAAAGTAAATGAGGGGTTTTTACTTGCCCATCATTAATTAATGTCATAAGCGCTTTTGCCATCTGGATGGGGGTTGCAGTCCAATAACCTTGACCAATACCGACTGGAATAGTATCGCCTTGATACCAAGGTTTTTTATACCGCTGTTGTTTCCACTCTCTGGTTGGCATAATGCCATTACGTTCTTCTGATAAATCAATACCGGTGTATTCACCATAACCAAAACGAGTCATCCACGTTGAAATGCGGTCTATTCCCATATCATAAGCAACTTGATAGAAGAAAGTATCTGCAGACTCAATAATTGATTTAGTCACATTCAGTTTGCCATGCCCCCAACGTTTCCAGTCACGGTAGCGTTTTTCAGAGCCGGGTAATTGCCACCAGCCGGGATCGTGGATCGTGGTATTAGCGGTAATCACCCCTTCACTTAATGCTGCAACAGACATAAAAGGTTTCACCGTTGAAGCCGGGGGATAAAGTCCTTGTGTTGTTCGGTTTATAAGTGGTCTGTCAGGGTTATTAAGCAGAGCTTGATATTCTGTATTGGAAATACCGCCAACAAAAAGGTTAGCGTCATAACTTGGGTTAGAAACAAGCGCTAAAATCTCACCATTACGAGGGTCGGTAACAACAACTGCTGCACGGCTTGTCGTCAGTAATGTTTCGATATAAGTCTGTAGCTCAAGATCGATAGTAAGGTAAATATCTTTACCTGCTTGTGGTGGTTGTTCGTGTAATTGGCGAATAACACGGCCTCGGCTATTGACTTCGACCTCTTCATAACCTGTTTTACCATGTAAAACAGATTCATAGTAACGCTCAATGCCTAACTTACCAATATCATGCGTTGCAGCATAATTTGGGTATAAACCTTCTTTTTCTAAGCGTTCAACATCTTTATCGTTAATTTTGGCAACATAGCCAATCACATGGGTTAATGCAGAACCATAAGGATAAAAACGACGTTGGTAGCCTTTAATTTCTAAACCAGGATAGCGGTATTGGTTGATAGCAAAACGTGCCACTTGTACTTGGCTAAGGGCTGTTTTCAGCGCGATAGAGCTAAATCGTCGCGAGCGTTTACGCTCTTTTTCAAATGCGGCGATATCTTCATCGGTTAAATCGATGACATCTCTTAAGCTCTCTAATGTTTCTTTTAGATCCGCAACTTTTTCAGGCACTATTTCTAATTGATAGATAGTACGATTCAGCGCAAGAGGAACCCCCTTGCGGTCGTAGATAATGCCTCGGCTTGGCGGGATGGGAACTAGTTTGATTCGGTTATCATTTGAACGTGTTTGATAATCATCATGGCGAGCAATTTGTATGTGGTAGAGGTTAAAAACCAAAATACCACTTAATATTAGAATGCCTGAAAACGCGACGACAACACGACGGATAAACAGTTTTGATTCCGCAGTATAATCTCGAAACGGGGTGCGTTTTCTTTTCTTCATCCCATTAGTTGATTTCACTTACTTACCCGCCAATTTATTATTCTCGATGATAAGGATGATTTGTGGTAATGCTCCATGCTCGATAAAGGCTTTCTGCAACCACGACACGAACAAGAGGATGTGGCATTGTTAATGGAGATAAAGACCAGCTTTGATGTGCGGCTTCTTTGCAAGCAGGTGCTAATCCTTCGGGGCCGCCAATTAATAAACTGACGTTTCTACCATCAAGCTTCCAGTGTTCAAGTTGTTCTGCGAGTTTTGGTGTATCCCAACGAGCGCCGGGAATATCGAGAGTGACAATACGGTTGCCTTTACCTACTGCGGCTAACATCTGCTCGCCTTCTTTTTCGAGAATACGTTTGATATCCGCATTTTTCCCCCGTTTACCCGCTGAAATTTCGATTAATTCCAATGGAATATCTTTAGGGAAACGATTTAGGTAATCCATAAAGCCGGTCTGGATCCAGTCCGGCATTTTTGTACCAACGGCAATGAGCTGTAATTTCAAACTCAGCTCCAGAGTTTTTCGAGTTCGTACATACGGCGGCTATCTTCTTGCATCACGTGAACCATGGCTTCACCAAGGTCAACAACAATCCAATCTGAAATACCTTGACCTTCAACGCCTAAAGGATGTAATCCTGCTTTGCGACAATCATCAACGAGATTATCTGCGACAGACATCAAATGACGATTGGATGTACCCGTACAAATAATCATGTAATCAGTTACACTTGATTTTCCGCGAACATCTAACGCAATAATATCTTGAGCTTTAGAATTCTCAAGTTTATCAATAATAAATTGCTGTAATTCTGAGCCTTGCAAAAGGGTCACCTTTTATCTATTTAGTTAACTCAATCGAGAAAATAGCAAAACACTATTTTAAAGGTATTTATGCCAATAAATCTATTTACTCGATGATTAATTCAAGTTATCGATAACAAGAACACCAAGCAAGTTTTCCTGTTTTTCGGCGATTAATTTAGGAAAATTAATATATGCCCAGTTGATGCGTCTAATAAATATCAAAAGGCAGGCAAATAATAACTTCCTGTTAGACGACAGTTTTCTTTTTCAGTTCCCTAAACGGCCGCTGAGGGTGAGAATAACAGCTAAACAACAGCTGTCAATGCTCATGAAATACCAATTTGTTATGTTGTTCGTCTATTGCTGGTGCATTATACGACTTAATTTGGTTTTTTTTACTAATAGGCGATCATAATGTGAAAAAAAGATGTATTTATCAATCTTTTGTTAGAAAGAGAAGAGATTGAGTAACCTGAATTGTTTTAATTTATTTAACAGAGAACTTAATAAACAATTAGATTACTGATAAAGCTTTTGTTGACGAATATAGTCTTCGACACGATTAGGCAATAGATCATGGCAGTCTATTCCCGCTTTATGGCGCGCTCGAATATCTGTTGCTGAAATATTATAGAGAGGGGTGTCAGCAAGTAAGATTTTGCCAGCAGGTAAGCAGTGAATATCTTCTTGTTGATAAGTTTGATGCTGTTCAAGCCATGTTTGCATTTGTGGTGTTTCAAAATGAGTTTGATAACCGGGGCGAGCACAAACTAATAAATGGCATACATCAAGTAAACTTTCCCACTGATGCCATGTATTAATTGATAATAATGAGTCTTGCCCAATAATAAATGCCAACGGCTGCTTATTCCCAATTTCTTGGCGAAAATCACGCAATGTTTCGATGGTATAAGAAGGGGTCGGTTTTTCAAGTTCACGTGTATCCACTTTAAATGAAGCAAAAGGACGTAATGCTAGGCGAACCATCTCAAGGCGTTGTTCTGATGATGCTTCTGGTTGTGGACGGTGAGGTGGAATATTATTAGGTAACCAAATGACTTCTTTTAGACCAATTAATCCAGAAAGTGCTTCTACAGGGCGTAAGTGCCCGTAGTGAATAGGATCAAAAGTACCGCCATATAAAGCGATAGCTTGATTAATTAACGGCATTTTATGGTTAGTTTTAGGCATTGCTGACAAATCCTTCTGGTAATGCTTTTCCACACAGCAGTAATCCAAGGGCACTTAAATCAGGCCAAACAGTCTGACCATAATCTTGTTTAACGGTAATTTCGATGCTCGTTAATAAGTGTATTGCTGTGAGTAATTGATGTTCTGAAAGTCGTTGTAATGCCGCACTAAATATAGGACGACGATTCTGCCAAATACGGTGTTGATCAAAAACCTGTTTTATTGGTGCATTTTTTTGCTCACGATGCAGTGTAATTAACTGTATTAATTCACGCTGTAATGTTCTTAGCAAAATAACGGGTTCAACATCTTCTCTTTTAAGTTGTTGTAAAATATGCCACGCACGCTGTGTTTTTCCTGCCAATAATGCATCAACCCAATGATAAGGTGAAAAATGTGAAGCATCATTTACAGCTGCTTCAATACGCGGTAACGAAAGCTTACCATCAGGATAAAGTAGTGAAAGTCGTTCTATTGCTTGTGCTAACGCTAATAGATTTCCTTCATAGCAGTAGCAAAGTAATTGATTACCTTGCTCATCAAGTGCTAATCCTTTTTGTTTCGCTCTACGAGCAACCCATTGCGGTAATTTATCAAGTTCTGGCGTAATGCAAGTAACATAAGTTCCTTGTTGGCTTAAGGTTTTAAACCAATCACTATTTTCTTGCGCTTTAGTGAGTTTATGTCCACGTAGAATGAGTAATAGATCTTGATGTAACTCTTGAGATAAAAGCGCCAGTTTTTCTGACATTGCTGCATTAGGGCCATTTTCAGGCAAATGAAGCAGAATAGATTGTCGTTGAGAAAATAAGCTCAATGACTGGCAAAGAGAATAGATTTCATTCCAGTCAGTATTATTATCAAGGGCAAATTGATAATGCTCAGTGAATCCTTGTGTTTTAGCTATGGATACTATGGCATCTTGGGATTCTTGGAGTAATAGAGGTTCGTTACCCCAGAGTAGGTAACTTTGGCGCAGCCCCTCTTGGAGCTGCGCGTTCAGTTGTTCTGGATATAGACGGATCATTTGGCTGGTGAGATTATCTGTTTCGCCTGAGCGGCTTCTGATACTTTTTGGCGTTCAGCATTGTGAACAACCAATAATTTACGCACTAACATCGCCGCTGCTTGTTCACGCATTTCTTGTTTGATAATGTCATTTTCAGCATCTTTTGCTAATGCTTCCAATGGGTTATCAAAAAATGGGCGAGATACTTGAGACGATATTGGGTAAATCGTGCCATCAGGGATAATAACTTGTGTATCCAGTGTAAACGTTAACTGACGTTCTGCCGTTTTACCATCTTGGTAAACAGAAACGGTTTCTTTACTTTCTGAAGAGCCGATAATTTTTAAGATTGGGATATCAGCTGTTGGGTTCTCAACTAACTGAACGCCGCTTAATCTTAATTGCTGACGCATTACACGAGATAAAGGCCCATAAGGGTCACCAGAGCTCAGATAAAGTGTTTTTAATTCCGCTGGAACCTGTGTTTTTCCTTGTAAATGAAAACCACAGCCAGCGGTGATTAACACCGCCAACCCGAAAAATAGCGAAAGTAGATATCGCACTAGGCCTCCTTATCAGCCAACAACGATGTTCAGTAATTTACCTGGAACATAAATGACTTTACGAATAGTCACTTCTTCCAAATACTTAGCAACACTGTACTCTTTTGTCGCCATTTCCTGAACATATTCTTTTTCTGCATTAGCAGGAACCGTGACACGACCACGTACTTTACCATTAACTTGAACAATGATGAGTTTAGTGTCATCAATCATTGCTTCTTCATCTGCTACTGGCCACGGTGCCACATCGACGTCTTGTTTACCGCCTAATGATTTCCACATAACAAAACAAGCATGAGGAATAATCGGTGAAAGCATACGAACAATGGCTTCTAGTGCTTCTTGCATTAATGCGCGATCTTGCTCAGTTTCTTGTGACGCTCGTGTAAGTTTGTTCATTAACTCCATGATTGCCGCTATCGCAGTATTAAATGCTAAACGACGGCCTATATCATCAGAAACCTTCGCTATCGTTTTATGCAGATCACGGCGTAAATCTTTTTGCTCTGGCGTTAATGTTGCAATATCCAGCGCTTGAGTCGTCCCTTTCTGCGTATGTTCATGCACTAAGCGCCATAGACGACGTAAGAAACGGTTGGCTCCTTCAACGCTAGACTCTTGCCATTCCAAAGTTAACTCAGGTGGCGCAGCAAACATCATAAATAGACGTACAGTGTCGGCACCATAACGTTCAACCATAGTTTGTGGGTCGATACCGTTATTTTTGGATTTAGACATTTTGCTCATACCAGCGTATGTCAATTCATGACCTTTGCTGTCTGTTGCTTTGATGATGCGATTTTTCTCATCACGTTCAACAATAGCTTCTGCTGGAGATACCCAATGACGAGCGCCATCTTCACCGGTGTGATAGAACGCATCTGCTAATACCATACCTTGGCACAGTAAGCGTTTTGCTGGTTCATCAGAATCCACTAAGCCAGCATCACGCATTAGCTTATGGAAGAAGCGGAAATACATCAGGTGCATAATTGCATGTTCGATACCACCGATATACCAGTCAACAGGTAACCAATAGTTAGCGGCTTTTGGATCTAACATGCCTTTATCGTAGTCAGGGCAGGTATAACGAGCGTAATACCAAGAAGATTCCATAAAGGTATCAAAGGTATCTGTTTCACGCAGAGCAGGTTGACCATTAATGGTGGTTTTTGCCCATTCAGGATCAGCTTTAATTGGGCTGGTGATCCCATCCATTTTCACATCTTCTGGTAGAATAACGGGCAGTTGATCTTCTGGAACAGGAACAACAGTACCATCTTCTAAGGTTGCCATAGGAATTGGCGCACCCCAGTAACGTTGACGAGAAACACCCCAGTCACGTAAACGATAATTAACTTTACGCTCGCCCACACCCATTTGTGCTAATTTGTCAGCAATAGCATTAAAGCCAGCTTGGTTATCAAGCCCTGTGAATTCACCAGAATTAATCAGGCTATTCTTTTCAGTAAACGCGCTTGCTGATAAATCAGGTTGGTTACCTTCTGCATCTGCAATAACCGCTTTAATTGGCAGATTGTATTTATTGGCAAATTCCCAGTCACGTTCATCATGACCTGGAACCGCCATTACTGCACCTGTGCCGTATTCCATTAATACGAAGTTAGCAACCCAAATAGCAACTTTTTCGTTTGTTAAAGGATGAATGGCATACATACCCGTTGCTATACCTTTTTTCTCCATTGTTGCCATATCGGCTTCTGCCATTTTCATATTACGGCATTCATCAATGAAGTTTTGGATTGCTGGGTTATTTTTAGCCGCTTTTTGTGCTAATGGGTGACCAGCTGCAACAGCAACATAAGTCACACCCATAAAGGTGTCAGGGCGGGTTGTGTAGACAGTCATTTTGTCGTCGCTATCAGCAACTTTAAAAGTGATTTCTACACCTTCAGAGCGACCAATCCAGTTACGTTGCATGGTCTTAACTTGCTCAGGCCATTCATCTAACGTATCTAAATCGTTTAACAGCTCTTCTGCGTAATCAGTAATTTTAATAAACCACTGTGGAATTTCTTTGCGTTCTACTGGTGTATCACAACGCCAGCAGCAACCATCGATAACTTGTTCGTTAGCTAATACAGTTAAATCATGAGGACACCAGTTAACAGCTGATGTTTTTTTATAAACTAAGCCTTTTTCATATAACTTGGTGAAAAACCATTGTTCCCAGCGATAATACTCAGGAGTACAAGTTGTCACCTCACGATCCCAGTCATAACCAAAACCCAGTTTTTTTAACTGGTTTTTCATGTAATCGATATTTTCATAAGTCCACGGAGCAGGTGCCGTGTTGTTTTTTACTGCTGCACCTTCTGCAGGTAAGCCAAACGCATCCCAGCCAATAGGTTGTAAGACGTTTTTACCTAGCATACGTTGATAACGGGAAATCACGTCACCAATGGTGTAATTGCGAACGTGTCCCATGTGAAGTCGGCCAGAAGGATAAGGTAGCATTGACAGGCAGTAATATTTTTCTTTGTTATTATCTTCTGTCACTTTAAATGTGTCGTTTTTTTCCCAGTATTCCTGGATAGTTTGCTCTATATCTTCGGGACGATATTGTTCTTGCATGGCACCGATAATCCTATGGTGAATTAATGGCTACCGGAGGGTAACCGCTATTATGAAATTAAGACTTGTATAGCATAGCTGATTTTGTCTAATAGCCACAACAGTCTTTCTTAATGATTACGACTGTTTGCCTAACATTTTTAGCAGAAACGCAGTATTTGGTGAGATGAGATAAAGCATATTCGCCATAAATGCGTATTTTTTTCTGAAGTTATTCTGATATTGCGGAAAAAAAGGAAAAATTGATATTGTATTGCGAGATTAGTCTAAATGATCCTTTTACTGCTGGCATACAAAAGAGTACGCCAGCAATTGAGTAAATAGATAAAGTAATAATTATTAATGAAGAATTTTGGCTAAAAAATCTTTAGCGCGATCAGATTTAGGATTATCAAAGAAGTCATTTTTAGGACTATCTTCAACAATGCGGCCTTCATCCATAAAAATAATCCGATCTGCAACTTTTTTAGCAAAACCCATTTCGTGGGTAACGACCATCATGGTCATTCCTTCATTTGCCAGTTCGACCATAACATCAAGTACTTCGTTGATCATTTCAGGATCAAGAGCAGATGTAGGTTCATCAAAGAGCATTGCTATTGGATCCATACAAAGTGCACGAGCAATAGCGACGCGCTGTTGTTGGCCACCAGAAAGTTGAGCGGGGAATTTATGGGCATGATTAGACAAACCCACGCGTTCTAACAGTTTTAAGCCTTTTTCTTTTGCCGCCTCTTTATTTCTGTTAAGTACTTTAACTTGCGCTAGAGTGAGGTTTTCAATAATAGAAAGGTGAGGAAACAACTCAAAGTGCTGAAACACCATACCTACTTTTGCGCGTAACTTAGCAAGGTCTGTACGTTTATCATTGACTTTTGTGCCATCTACCAATATTTCACCTTGTTGTACCGGTTCTAGCCCATTAACCGTTTTAATTAATGTTGACTTACCTGAACCAGAAGGCCCACAAACAACAACAACTTCCCCCTTTTTAACTTCAGTGGAGCATTCAGTCAGTACTTGAAACTGACCATACCATTTGGAAACATCTTTTAGGGAAATCATCTAGGTAGTCCTTTTTTTAAGAAAGTTCACTAACATTGAAGCAGAGAAACTAATAATAAAGTAGATAAATCCGGCAAAGAGGATCATTTCAACTTGTGTACCATCTCGTTCACCAATATTGGCTGCTGTACGGAAAAAGTCGGTAAGACTTAATACATAAACCAGTGAGGTATCTTGAAATAAAACAATACCTTGAGTTAATAATAGTGGGATCATGGCACGAAAAGCCTGAGGTAAAATCACTAAACGCATGGTTTGAGATTTGGTCATACCTAATGCTAATGATGCAGAAAGTTGTCCTTTACTTACACTTTGAATACCCGCTCTGATTATTTCAGAGTAATACGCTGCTTCAAATAAAGAGAACGCTATCATCGCTGAAATCAAACGGATATCGTTTTTAGGGGAAAGTCCTAGAACATTTTGTAATATGTTAGGCACAATAAGATAAAACCACAGTAATACCATCACTAATGGAATAGAACGAAAGGTATTAACATAAGCGGCAGCAAACCAGCGCACAGGTTTAAATGTAGATAAGCGCATCACCGCAAGCACGGTTCCCCATAAAATACCCACAACAATTGCGGTGACCGTAATTTTTAGGGTAATTGCCATTCCGTCGATTAAAAACGGCAAACTAGGGACAACAGAACTCCAGTCAAATTCGTACATTATTGACCTCCTGTTGTGCCGGGTAAGCGAACTCGTTTTTCAAGCCAATTCATCACGACCATAATAACGACATTAATAAGAACGTAAGCTAAGGTAATTGCAGTAAATGATTCATAAGCTTTAGCTGAATAATCTAATAATTTATTTGCTTGAGCCGCCATATCGATAAGGCCTATGGTTGAGGCGATAGCTGAGTTTTTAACTAGATTTACCATCTCAGATGTCATTGGCGGGATAATGACGCGATAAGCATTAGGCAACAGAATATAACGATATGTTTGAGGTAAGGTTAAACCTAAGGCTAGTCCTGCGGCTTTCTGGCCACGAGGTAACGAATCAATAGCAGCTCTAACTTGTTCGCACATACGAGCTGCGGTAAATAACCCTAAGCACAAGGCTGAGGATAAAAAGAATTGAATATTAGGTGCAAGTTCCATTTTGAACCAGTCACCAATAGATTGCGGTAATAGTTCAGGAATAACCAAATACCAAGTAAAGAATTGAACAATTAAGGGGACGTTACGAAAAAGCTCAACATAAATAGTCCCTAAACTTGAAAGCCAGCGGTTAGGTACGGTACGCAAAATACCAAACAAGGAACCAACAAGAAAGGCGATAATCCAAGCGCATAAAGACAAGGCAATAGTGACTTGAAAGCCAGAAATTAGCCAACCTAAGTAAGTGGTGTTACCGAATGGGGCTTCATGGAAGAATATCCCCCAATCCCAATCAATCGACATGATTTCACCTCCGGTGAAAAAAACTGGGGCAGGGAACGGCTGCCCCAAACTTCACTGATCTGTCTGTCCAACAGATACTTTATAATTATCAATTTGGTACTTTTAAAACATAAGCATTGATTAGTAAGGATTAATTTAATGCTTTATCATTCGGCTCAGCAAACAGTGCTTTCATTTCATCTGAAATGGTGAATTCTAGGTTGAGATTTTTTGGTGGAATTGGGGCGTTAAACCAGCGGTTAAAGGATTTTTCAGCCTCACCCGATTTCTGTGCATTCGCAATCGTGCTATCGATGAGTGCTTTAAATTGTGCATCATCTTTACGTAACATACAGCCATAAGCTTCTTCAGATTGCGGTGTGCCCACTATCTCCCAAAGTGCAGGCTTTTTGGCTTTAGCTCGTTCACCCGCAAGAAGTGCATCGTCCATCATAAAGGCAACGGCACGACCAGACTCAAGAGTACGGAAAGAGTCGCCATGATCTTTTGCGCTAATAATGCGCATGTTCATTTTCTTCTCGTCATTGAGCTTATTGAGTAACATTTCAGAGGTTGTTCCTGATGTAACAACCACATTTTTTCCTGCTAAATCAGAGAAATCTTTAACGCCCGCATCTTTTTTCGCTAGTAAACGAGTACCTACGATAAAAATAGTGTTAGAGAAAGCCGCTTGTTGTTGGCGCGCTTCATTATTGGTGGTTGAACCACACTCAAAGTCAAATGTACCATTTTGTAATAATGGAATGCGATTCTGAGAAGTGATAGGAATTAAACGAACTTCAAGATTTGGTTTACCAATTTTCTCTTTTACCGCTTCAACAATTAGGTTGGAATAGTCTTGAGAATAACCAACGACTTTTTGTTGATTGTCATAGTAAGAGAATGGAACGGAAGATTCCCTGTGACCAACGATAATAATATCGTTATCACTTATTTTTTTTAAGGTTCCAGTGAGTTCCTCTGCTTGCACAGCTCCTGCAGCCCCTAAAAACATTAATGATAATGCTAGTTTACGCATGCGCATAATAACTCCTGTCGTGGTAAATGTGATGTGGATGTATTGCTTGGTGTTTCTTTTTTGTTTTAATTTGTTTTGATAATGTTAATAGATAGAACAAATAACATACGGTTGGGAAGTGTATTTTTTGAAATACGAGAGCTATCTCCCAATAAAAGAATGAAATTAAAAAGAGTTTATTATTTTATTGGAAGTTGTTTTCATATTTTAAAATAATTGTAGTAGAAACCATACAAAACGAAAGGTTAATAAGGCGGGTAAAAAATAAATAGAAAAAGAAAAAAATAAGGATTTTGTAAAGTTTATCTTAAGGAGTTGTTTGTCTGTGGATTACCGTTAAGATAGCAAGTTAAATAATGAGGGTTCTCTATGCGTAATTGGCGCTCAGGTCGCTGGCTAGTGTTGATAACAGTACTGCTGATATTATGTTGTATCGTTCAGCGTTCTCTTGGTGCACACATAATAAGTGAGCGCCTAGCGAGTACTATTGCTCAAACACAATCTATGCCATCAACGCCAATAACTGATGATAATAGTGAAAAAACATCTTATTCACTTTCTACTTGTGATTTAAGTTCCAAATCTTTGTTATCAGTTCCTCCATTATCTATAGAACCTTTCTTCCATTCTTGGGCTGTATTACTTTTGTTGAGCATGGCTGCAATTTATGTTTCTCGTCAGCGTAGTCAGAAAAAACATCACCATCCTCCTCCTCGAATAAGACTTCACCTTCATTATTGTATTCTGAGGGATTAGCGACTTCTTTTACTAAAATATTATGCGTCTATTTTGGGGCGTAGCTGTAGCTTTAAGTGTAGCGTTAAAAGAATTTTTAGGGAGTTGCTATGTTTCGGTCTTTTGTTATGGCGTTAGTATTAACGCTATTTACTCTATCTTCATCTCAAGCTGCTGATACTGGCTGGTTAACTATGCCAGATAATGATCATGCGCAAGTGAGGGCGACGGCACAAAAGTCACCTACAGGAGATGTCAAAATATTGCTTGAAGTGCAATTAGAGTCAGGATGGAAAACCTATTGGCGTTCTCCTGGTGAGGGTGGCGTTGCACCTGAAATAAACTGGTCACAAGATATTGCTGAAATGGCGTGGCATTGGCCATCACCTTCTGCTTTTGATGTCGCTGGTATTCATACTCAAGGGTATGATAAACAGGTTGTTTTTCCTATTTCATTATCTGCGGTTAATCGTGATTCGCTTGAGGGTGTTTTAACCTTATCAACCTGTAGTAATGTCTGCCTTTTAACGGATTACCCATTAACCTTCGATTTTAATCAACCAGCGCCTGCTGATTTTGAATGGCAATATAATCAAGCAATGGCGAAGGTACCCGTTACTACGGGACTTGTTACATCGGTTTCTTCGGATTACCAAAATAGCCAATTGAATATTGCATTACAACGTGAAAACGGTAATTGGGTAACACCTAATATATATCTCGATCCCCCTGAAGGAATGCTTTATGGCATTCCTCAGATAACAAAGAACAATGAGCAATTATTTGTTTCAGTCGATGTAACCGACGATTGGGGTGATAAGGCCGGAGACATATCAGGAAAACAGCTCTCGTTTGTCGTGACCGATAACCACTTTTCTCGTCAAGTTAATAGCACGATAGGTCAGGGGGAGTTTAGTGTTACACCATCTTCATCATCAGTAGGTAGCCTGGGGTTATGGAGTATTTTGGCTTTTGCGTTATTAGGTGGCTTAATTCTTAATTTAATGCCTTGTGTTCTCCCTGTATTGGCGATGAAATTGGGTTCGGTATTACATATTGAAAAACGCGATACAGGTACAATTCGCAAACAATTCTCTCTTTCTGTTGCGGGTATTTTAGTTTCATTTTGGGCATTAGCGCTGTTTATGACCGGTTTACGCTTTAGCCAAGAAGCAATAGGGTGGGGAATTCAGTTCCAAAGCCCTTGGTTTATTGGTTTTATGGTGTTGATTACAGCAATTTTTACAGCCAATTTATTTGGGTTATTTGAGTTGCGTTTATCGAGTGATATCAATACCAAAATAGCAACCGCTGGTGGGCAAGGTAATAGTCGACATTTCTGGGAAGGCGCATTTGCCACTTTATTAGCGACACCTTGTTCTGCGCCATTTTTAGGTACTGCGGTTGCGTATGCTTTAATTGCCCCATTAAGTGAATTATGGCTAATTTTTACCGCATTAGGTGTTGGTATGAGTTTACCTTGGATATTGGTGGCTGTTTTTCCTTCAGTAGCAAAAGTATTACCAAAACCGGGCAAATGGATGAATAAATTAAGAATTATTCTTGGTTTTATGATGCTGCTTTCCTGTATTTGGTTAATTACTTTATTGATACCTCATTTTGGCATCCCTATTGTTGCAACTCTCTTTGTACTTATCGCATTGTTATTACTCATTGCTATTGCAAAGCACTATGGTAAAAAAGCATTATTAGTTTCAACCGTGATCACGCTTGTTTTAGGGGGGAGTACTTATTTATTTAGTATGCAGCCCGAAACGCAAACTTTCGCGGGTAAAGATGCCATTAATTGGCAACCATTAACAGAACATGCATTACATCAAGCGTTATCAGATAATAAGCGTGTTTTTGTTGATGTTACCGCAGATTGGTGTGTGACCTGTAAAGCGAATAAATACAATGTATTATTACGCGAAGACGTTCAAAAAGCGCTTTCTGAGCCAGATGTTGTTGCATTACGAGGTGATTGGACTAAACCTTCTGATGAGATAACACAGTTTTTAAAACAACGTGGTCAGGTCGCTGTACCCTTTAATCAAATTTATGGACCTTGTAACAAGGAGGGGGAGATCCTACCGCCTCTTTTAAATAAAGATTCGATGTTAACTATTCTTTCAGAGGCTAAAGGAGCCCAATAATGAAAAAAACACTTTCGGCACTCGTTATCACTTCGTTACTTTTCGGTGCGAATGTGCAAGCTGCCGCTTTAAATGCCGCTCAAGAGAAAGAAGTTCGTGCATTAGTGCGTGATACATTAATCAGCAATCCAGAAATTTTGGAAGAAGCGATTATGGCATTACAAACTAAAAAAGCAGATGAGCAACAAGCACAATTTCGTGATGCATTAGTCGCCGAGCACGATGCACTATATAACGATGCTGCAAGCCCTCGTATTGGTGCTAAAGATGCAAAATTAGTGTTAGTCTCATTTACTGATTATAACTGCCCTTATTGCAAGCGTTTTGACCCATTATTAGAGCAAATCACTAAACAATATCCTGATGTTGCTGTGGTAATTAAACCTCTGCCTTTCAAAGGTGAGAGTTCAGCAAAAGCATCTCAAGCCGTATTGTCTGTTTGGAAAGAAGATCCTAAAGCCTTCCTGGCACTGCATCAGCGTTTAATGCAGAAAAAAACAATGCTAGATAGCGCAAGTATTGATGATGCGATGAAAAGCACCAATACCAGCAAAATTAAGCTAACTGAAGAGAGCTTACAAGCATTACAAAATAACTTAGATCTTTCTCGTAAACTGGGTATTCAAGGCACACCTGCAACAGTTGTTGGTGATACTATTTTACCGGGTGCCGTTGATTACGCGCAGTTAGAAGTTATTGTTAAAGAACAATTGGCTAAAGTGAAAAAATAATGCTTAGTCGTTTACGAAAATGGGGTAAAGAGCTGATTGTTCTGGTCGCTATTTTCGTTTTAGTTTCTTTTGTTATGGACTGGTGGCGGCAACCTACGCCACCAGTGCTAACAGAATTATCAGCGCTTTATACTGTCGATAACAACGCGATTTCTTTAGCTGAGCTGAGTGCCGAAAAACCAGTATTAATCTATTTTTGGGCAAGCTGGTGTGGTATTTGTAAAATAACCACACCAACGGTTAACTCATTAGCACAAGACGGCTATAAGATTACATCGGTGGTTATTCGCTCAGGTGATGATGCGAAAATAGCGCGTGGTATTAAATCCAAAGAACTTGTTTTTCCTGTGATTAATGATGATAAAGGGGCAATATCTCAGCAATGGGGAGTTAGTGCAACGCCTTCCTTTATTATTATTTATAAAGGCGAAATGGTAAGTTTTACCAGTGGTTGGACATCCTCATGGGGATTAAAACTACGATTGTGGTGGGCTGGTATTTAATATTTTTTAAGGCTTCAATATTAACCTTTAAATATTGAGAAAATAATTTTTGGAATAGCCATAATACATTCGATGATCACAATGATTATATTGAACGTTACGTTTTCTCGTCTGTATTTTATTTTTTCTTCATCTGTTTCTTTTGCTGCCAATATAGCGGCATGAGCGCGAAATTCTTCAGTATTTATATGAACAGGAATAATTCTTGGTTGTATTGAAGCTTTTTTATGAGTGGGCGTTAAATAAGCTAATGTCCAACCATATTCATGGTTTTTATCACCAAAAGCATCTTGTTGGATCCACTTACCATAATAATCAGTACGAAATCCTTTATTTTCATTATCAACCGAAATTTGGTTAGCATATTGCCAATGTTTTTTACTATTTACTGGTTTATAAATAGATTGTGTTAACTCTTGAGGTGATAATAGTTCGATATTTACTTTCTCAAGTTCACTTTTTTGCTGTGAGTTTTGCTCAAGTGAAGTTTGCCAGTGCAGCGGAATAATGGTGCTATCTTCTTCTAATTCATTTATTGATTTAGGCTGTTTTGATAATACCCAGCCATATTCTTGTTGCGGTTGATTAAAATATTGTCGTTTTATCCACTTTCCTGCGGTATCTTTACGAAATCCTTTATTTTCGTTGTCAGCCGAAATAACAACGGCACGTTGCCAAATAATATCAAGAATAGGGTCAGGATAATTATTCATATTATGAGAACCTTATAACAAAAGCCTCAATATTATATTGAGGCTTTATTCTGAACTGTTATTAATTGCGGCGCTTAATAAAGGCTAACGCTAAAAAGAGTCCAACTATTATCCAAAGTGGGTAATTGCCTAAACGATAATAAGGTGTTAATCCGGTTGTTGGCGTCATTTTCTCTGCTAATGAATTTTCTTCAAATTGAGGCAGTTGAGAAATAACATCACCATTTGCGGCAATAAATGCGGTGATCCCATTATTCGTTGAGCGTAATAATGGCCGACCTAATTCTAAAGCGCGCATTCTTGCCATTTGGAAATGTTGCCAAGGGCCAATAGAATTACCAAACCATGCATCATTTGAAATTGTGAGTAAAAAGCGAGTGTCGGGCTGGAAATTAGCACGAACTTGTTCGCCTAATATAATTTCATAACAAATAGCCGCTGTAATTTTAGCGTTATTAACAGTTAACTGAGGTTGAACGTATTCACCTTGGCTAAGTGATGACATAGGTAAATTAAAGAACGGCGCTAATGGGCGTAATAACGATTCTAATGGTACATATTCACCAAAAGGAACCAGATGATGCTTGTTATATCGGTCTGTTGCCGGATATTGATAGGCAAAATGTTCACCAAGAGTGATCACGCTATTATAAAAGCGATAGCCTTCTAGTGTTGGGCGAGCATCAATAATACCCGTCATTAAATGCGTATCTTTTTCTCTTAATTGCTTATCAAGTTCAGCTAGAAATGTCTGTTGTTGAATTTCAACATCAGGAATAGCTGATTCAGGCCAAATAATAAGGTTTGCTGTACCAATATAAGGGCGACTTAGGGTGAGATAAGTGGTTAATGTTTTTTCTAGTGCGTCAGGTTGCCATTTTAAAGATTGCTCAATATTGCCTTGTATTAAAGCAATTTCTTGCACTTCTTCTGGTAGCGGTTGATACCATTGATAAGATTTAAAACTTATTGGTAATAATAGCAATATGGCAGCCGCTAATAGGCTGTAGAGTGATTTACGATAAATGGCATATGCAATTAACCCACTAATAACGGTAAGCAGCAGCGTTATCATGGTCACCCCTAAAATAGGCGCAATACCTTTTAAAGGGCCATCAATCTGACTATAACCAAATTGTAGCCACGGAAAGCCTGATAATACCCAACCTCTTAAAAACTCAGTGATTTGCCATAAGGCTGGGGCGGCAAAAGCAAAGCGCCAAAGTGTTGGGCTTGGAAATAATTTATTGAGCAATCCGGCAAAAAGTGAAGTATAAAGCGATAAATACAGTGCCAATAAAATGACTAAGAAAATATTTATCGCAAAAGGCATTCCACCAAAATTAGCGATGCTGACATAAACCCAATTGACTCCACTACCAAATAATCCAAAACCCCATGCAAAACCAAGAAAAGCACCTTGGCGAGCAGTACGCTGATTAATGATAAGAAGTAAGCCTGATAAAGAGATCAGTGCCGCAGGCCAAAAATCAAAAGGTGAAAAAGCCAGTGTACCTATTGCACCGAAAAAAACCGCCAGTAAGGCGCGAGCCCACTGGCGGTTTAAGAAAGAGATATTATTCATTTATATCCTAAGCATCGTTACCTAATTCAGGGATAGGTGCATCATCTGGAATATGCACATAAACCTGAATGATTTTACGACTATCTGCCATAACGACTTTAAATTGGTAATTATCAATGGTAATAGTTTCACCACGAGCAGGAAGATGACCAAAGGCTTGCATTACTAAGCCACCAATGGTGTCAACTTCATCATCGCTAAAGTGGGTCCCAAAAGCGTCATTAAAATCTTCTATTTGGGTTAAAGCACGAACTGAGTAAGCGTGACGACTTAATGGACGAATATCGATATCGTCTTCATCATCATACTCATCTTCAATTTCGCCCACGATAAGCTCAAGAATATCTTCAATCGTTACCAGACCCGAAACACCACCAAATTCATCAATCACTATCGCCATATGATAGCGTTGGGAGCGGAATTCTTTTAATAGGCGGTCTACGCGTTTACTTTCAGGTACAACAACCGCAGAGCGTAGAACTTTATCCATACTAAATGGCTCTGCACTACTGCGCATAAATGGCAATAAATCTTTTGCCATCAATAAGCCTTCAATATGGTCTTTGTCCTCGCTTATGACTGGAAAGCGGGAATGCGCTGAATCAATAATGACATCTAAGCATTCATCAAGTGTTTGATTGCGTTTTAGCGTCACAATTTGAGAGCGAGGGATCATAATATCCCGAACACGCTGTTCAGCGATATCCATTACCCCTTCAAGCATGTCGCGGGTATCAGGATCAATTAATTCTTTCTGTTCAGAATCGCGGATAAGCTCCATCAGGTCATCACGGTTTTTAGGTTCACCGTGGAACAGCTGATTAAGCAGTGTGAGAAACCCTCTTTTAGGACCAGGGTTATCGTTACTCGAAGATTGGTCGTCGCTCATGGCGTTTTAACTATTTTTCCTCATTGAATGGTTTATTAGATATTATTTATCATAAAAATAAGAGAACTGTTACTCTTTTTCTATTAAATAGGGATCTTCATAACCTAAATTTTGTAAGATTTCTGTCTCTAAACCTTCCATTTCTTCGGCTTCGTCGTCTTCAATATGATCATAGCCTAAAAGATGAAGACATCCATGAATAACCATGTGTGCCCAATGTTCTTCAACAGTTTTATTCTGTTCAACGGCTTCTTTTTCGACAACTTGACGACAAATAATCAAGTCACCAAGTAACGGTAGTTCAATTTCAGGTGGCGCTTCAAAAGGAAAAGAAAGCACATTGGTTGGTCGGTCTTTTCCGCGATAAGTCAGGTTAAGCTCGTGGCTTTCTGCCTCATCGACAATACGAATAGTGACTTCACTAACAGGTTGAAATTGTGGTAATACAGCTTCTAACCATTTCATAAATTGGGCTTCATCAGGAAGCCCTTGCGTATTTTCAGTCGCAATTTGTAAATCAAGGATAACTTCACTCATGATGTTCTCTCTGAAGCTTCTCTTTCTCTGCTTTGATAGCTTGACGGCGTTTTTGATCTTCCGTTTCCCAAGCTTCATAGGCGATAACTATTTTGGCAACGACAGGGTGGCGAACCACATCTTCACTATGGAAGAAGTTAAAACTCAGATCGTTAACGTCAGACAACACCTCAATAGCATGGCGTAAACCTGATTTATTGCCTCTTGGTAGGTCAATCTGAGTAATATCCCCTGTGACTACTGCTTTAGAGTTAAAGCCGATTCGAGTCAAAAACATTTTCATCTGTTCGATAGTGGTGTTTTGGCTCTCGTCGAGAATAATAAAGGCATCGTTAAGGGTACGCCCTCGCATATAAGCAAGAGGGGCGACTTCAATAACATTGCGTTCTATTAGTTTCTCAACTTTTTCAAAACCTAACATCTCAAATAACGCATCATAAAGTGGTCGCAAATAAGGATCGACTTTCTGACTGAGGTCTCCTGGTAAAAAACCGAGCTTTTCGCCAGCTTCAACTGCCGGACGCGTTAGTAAAATGCGGCGTACTTCTTGACGTTCAAGCGCATCAACAGCGGCAGCAACAGCCAGATAAGTTTTCCCTGTACCCGCAGGCCCAATACCAAACGTAATATCATGAGTCTGAATATTTGCGATATATTGCGCTTGATTTGGTGTGCGTGGTTTGATCACGCCCCGTTTTGTCCGAATATTGGTCGATTTTCCAAATTCGGGTACGTGTTCATCACTTTGCTCAAGCACTCGGCTTTCGGTAATAGCAAGATGAATTTGCTCAGGGTCGATATCGGGGATCACGCCTTTAATTGGCGAGGTTTCCACATACAGGTGACGTAAAATACTTGCAGCCGCAGTCACACATAATGATTTGCCGGTTAATTTAAAGCGGTTATCACGATGATTAATCTCGATACCTAAACGGCGTTCAAGTTGTTTAATATTATCGTCAAATGGGCCACATAGGCTCATTAAACGGGCATTATCTGCTGGCTCTAAGAAAATTTCTTGGGTCGCTACTTGTGTATGCGCTATTACTGTCACTGATTATCCTTTTGTTAAGTCTAATAAATTAAGGGTGGTAAACACCTACACCTAATTCATCTTCTTTACGAGTACGAGCAATTACAGATTCAGGTGATTCATGGGAACGTAAATCCATTTGATCTTCTGTTCTGATAACTTTACCGCGCAATGAGTTGGCATAAACGTCAACAATTTCAACATCAACAAATTTACCAATCATATCTGGCGTACCTTCAAAGTTAACCACTCGGTTAGTTTCAGTACGACCTGAAAGCTCCATAACACTTTTACGAGAAGGGCCTTCAACGAGGATACGTTGTACTGTATTAATCATGGCACGGCTAAAGCTCATTGCTTGTTGATTAATGCGTTGCTGGAGTAAATATAAGCGCTGTTTTTTCTCATCTTCGCTGACATCGTCAGGCAAATCAGCTGCTGGTGTACCAGGACGAGCTGAGTAGATGAAACTAAAGCTCATATCGAAATTAACGTCTGCAATTAATTGCATTGTTTTTTCAAAGTCTTCTTGTGTTTCACCCGGGAAACCAATGATAAAATCAGAACTTATCAGAATACCAGGGCGTGCTTTACGTAATTTGCGAATGATGCTCTTATATTCAAGTGCGGTATGATTACGCTTCATCAATGTTAAAATACGATCTGAACCACTTTGTACAGGTAAATGTAAATAGCTAACTAGCTCTGGTGTATCTTCATAAACAGCAACGATATCGTCTGTAAATTCAATAGGATGGCTGGTGGTAAAACGAACACGATCAATACCATCTATCGCAGCAACTAAGCGAATTAATTCCGCAAAGCTGCAAATTTGGCCATCAAAGGTGGCACCGCGATAAGCATTGACGTTTTGACCTAATAAGTTAACTTCACGGACACCTTGTGCGGCAAGTTGTGCAATTTCAAACAGCACATCATCACAAGGGCGGCTAACTTCTTCGCCTCGTGTATAAGGTACTACACAGAATGAGCAATATTTATTACAGCCTTCCATTATTGAAACAAAAGCAGAAGGGCCATCAGCGCGAGGTTCTGGTAAACGGTCA
Organism: Proteus hauseri; assembly: GCF_004116975.1. NCBI lineage: Bacteria > Pseudomonadati > Pseudomonadota > Gammaproteobacteria > Enterobacterales > Morganellaceae > Proteus > Proteus hauseri. The sequence goes on from NZ_CP026364.1 coordinate 2,638,580, forward strand.
AACTTTTCAATTTCAGGGAAGCTGATATCAACGACAGGACTTTTTGTCCCTTTAACCTGATTAATCATTTCGGGTAGACGGTGTAGTGTTTGTGGCCCGAAGATAATATCGACACACTGCGCGCGTTGACGGATGTATTCGCCTTCTTGAGAAGCAACACAACCACCAACACCAATAATAATATCAGGTTTATTATCTTTAAAATATTTCCAACGTCCTAGCTGATGAAAGACTTTTTCTTGTGCTTTCTCACGGATAGAACAGGTATTTAGCAGTAGAATGTCCGCATCTTCGGCGACATCGGTTAACTGATAACCGTGAGTGCTTTCGAGTAGGTCTGCCATTTTGGATGAATCGTACTCATTCATCTGACAGCCCCAAGTTTTAATGTACAGTTTTTTTATCGTCGACATTGTGTAAATCCGGTATTTTCAGTGAGACAATTGACCATCACTGGAAAACGTTGCGTGTAATAAGCCAATAAGACGGTTATTGTAGTCATTTGTGTGGTCAGTGACTAGAGTAAGTTCGGCGCTAATTCTTTATGGCGTTTAGTTTTATATAATTTATATAAGCAGAAACAGCGCTTACCTATTATTTAAAGTAATGAGTTATGGCATAACAATGATGAGTAATGTAAAAAACGATTTTGATGTAATCATCGCGGGTGGCGGAATGATTGGCGCTGCCGTTGCAATAGGGCTTGCGCAAGAAGGGTTGCGAGTTGCAATGATAGAGCGGCAATCTCCAGCACCTTTTGATGCGTCATCTCATCCTGATATCCGTATTTCTGCGATTAGTTGTGCGTCAGTTAGTTTATTAAAACAGCTAGGAGCATGGCAACATGTTTTAGCGATGCGCTCTGCGCCTTACTTAACACTTGAAACATGGGAAGAAGAAAATACCCATGTTATTTTCGATGCTAAAAGCCTTGGCTTACCTGAATTAGGCTATATGGTTGAAAACCGCATTTTACAACTTGCATTATGGCAAGAGGCGCAACGTTATAGCAATATCACCATGTTATGTCCCAATAGTCTAAGTAAAATGAATTACTTAGATGATAAATGGAAAGTAACGTTATCCGATGGCTCTGATGTTACCACAAAATTAGTGGTAGGTGCTGATGGTGCTAATTCACAAGTTCGCCAATTTGCAGGCATTGGCAGCAATGGCTGGCAATATCGTCAATCTTGTATGCTTATTACAGTAAAAACAGAGTTACCACCTGAAAAAGGCACATGGCAGCGGTTTTATCCTTCAGGCCCTCGAGCTTATTTGCCGCTATTTGATCATTGGGCATGTTTGGTTTGGTATGATTCGCCAGAAAAGATCAGAAAACTGCAAAGTCTGTCAATGGAGCAGCTAGAAAAAGAGATCCAGCATGCTTTTCCTGAACGTTTAGGTAAAGCGACTCCTATTGCAGCTGGTTCATTTCCATTAACTCGCCAACATGCGAGCCGCTATGTTGATAAAGGAATTATTCTATTGGGCGATGCCGCTCATACGATTAATCCATTAGCAGGGCAGGGAGTGAATTTAGGTTATCGCGATGTAGATTGTTTTCTTGAATTAGTCGCCAATGCGAAAAAACATTACGAACCGTGGGATTCAATGGTATTACTGAAAAAATTTCAGCGTAAACGTATGCCAGATAATTTAGTGATGCAGGCTGGAATGGATGTGTTTTATCACGCATTTAGCCATCAATTACCAGGATTAAAATTAGCTAGAAATCTGGGATTATTAGCTGCACAACATGCGGGAAAAGCGAAAGAAGCGGCACTTCGCTATGCTTTAGGGCTTTAATTGTACCGTTAAAGTACATCTTAAACATGCGATGATCTTATTTAGAAAGATCATCGCATCGATATTTATTTTTTCTATGTTCTGTATTTCTATAATTAAATCAACAATTTAAGTATTTTGCATGAAATGCAATATGCTCACCAATAAAACTCGTCACAAAATAGTAGCTGTGATCGTAACCTTGATGTCGTTTCAAACTATAAACAAACTGTTTTTCATCACAAACTTTAGCAAACAATTCTGGTTTTAGTTGTTCTTGATAAAAAGGATCGTCAAGGCCTATATCAATGCGCATTGGTAATGGATTTGTTGCTTTATTCAGTAACTCTATTGTGTCGTACTGTTGCCATAGTGCGGTATCTTCCCCTAAATAAGCATTGAAGGCTTTTTTACCCCAAGGGACTTGTGAAGGTGCCACAATAGGTGAAAATGCCGACACACTGCAATAGCGCTCGGTATTTCGCAGTGCAATCATTAATGCACCATGCCCTCCCATCGAATGTCCACTAATAGCACGCTTATTGGTAACGGGAAAATGTGCTTCAATCAATTCAGGTAATTCATTCACAATGTAGTCATACATTTTGTAATGCGTATCCCAAGGCGCTTTTAGGGCATTAAGATAAAAACCAGCACCTTGACCTAAATCGTAGGCTTCATCATTAGCAACATGTTCACCGCGGGGACTTGTATCAGAAACAACTAACACAATGCCATGTTGCGCCGCAAATTGTTGGGCACCCGCTTTAGTTATAAAATTTTGTTCATTACAAGTTAAGCCAGATAGCCAATATAAAACAGGGTATTTTTGTCCATCTTTCATTGGCGGAAGATATACCGCAAATTTCATCTCACAATTTAACGTGTTTGAGTTATGTTGGTAGACCTCTTGCCAACCACCAAAACAAGCATGACGTTCAATCCTTTCCATTTTAACTCCTTAAAAGCAAAGACAGATCCGTTAGGTAAGCAGCTGATCTGTGAATGATTAATCGAAATGAATAACAGTGCGGATTGATTTACCTTCATGCATTAAATCAAAGGCTTCATTAATTTTTTCTAATGGTAATGTATGAGTAACAAAAGGTTTTAGTTCAATTTCACCCTTCATTGCATCTTCAACCATGCCTGGTAATTGACTGCGGCCTTTAACGCCACCAAACGCAGTACCTTTCCATGAACGACCCGTAACTAATTGGAATGGGCGTGTTGAGATCTCTTGACCTGCACCCGCTACACCAATAATGATTGATTGACCCCAACCACGGTGCGCACTTTCTAAAGCTGCTCTCATCACATTGACATTGCCAATACATTCAAAAGTATGATCAACACCCCATTGTGTCATTTCAACAATGACTTCTTGAATAGGTTTATCGTAATCATTAGGGTTTAAACAATCTGTTGCACCGAATTGACGAGCTAGTGTGAATTTTTCAGGATTCGTATCAATAGCAAAAATGCGACCTGCTTTGGCTTGGCGTGCGCCTTGAATAACAGCAAGGCCAATACCACCTAAACCAAAGACGGCAACAGAATCACCCACTTGTACTTTTGCTGTGTTATGAACTGCACCAATGCCTGTTGTAACCCCACAACCTAATAAACATACTTCTTCGTGATTGGCCTCTGGGTTAATTTTAGCAAGAGAGACTTCTGCAACAACGGTGTATTCGCTAAAGGTAGAACATCCCATATAGTGATAAATAGGTTGTCCATTATAAGAAAATCGAGTTGTGCCATCCGGCATTAAGCCTTTACCTTGCGTTGCTCGTACAGCTACACAAAGATTGGTTTTACCTGATTTACAAAATAAGCACTCGCCGCATTCAGCGGTATACAGTGGAATAACGTGATCACCAGGTTTTACGCTGGTAACACCTTCACCGACTTCAACGACGACGCCAGCACCTTCATGACCTAAAATGGCCGGAAATACACCTTCAGGATCATCTCCTGATAGCGTAAAGGCATCTGTATGACAAACCCCCGAGTGACTGACTTTAACCAGTACTTCACCCGCTTTAGGTGGCATAACATCGACTTCGACAATCTTTAAAGGTTCTCCTGGTCCAAATGCGACCGCAGCACGAGATTTCATGTTGTATCCTTTTAGTTATTAACGCAGGTAAGTGCGGATAAGTGATATGGCATCATCCACAGAGTTTTTTTGGTCTTCAGGAGAAGCGACGGCATCCATTAACCCCTCTCGTAGATGACTTTCAAGCACACCCGCCATCAGGCCATTAATAGCGCCTCGAATTGCAGCGATTTGTTGTAATACCTGACTACATTCATTTTCATTTTCAAGTGCAGTTTCTAAGGCTAGAAGCTGTCCTTTGATTTTTCTGACGCGAGTTAACGCGGCTTTTTTTTCTGCTGGTGAGTGCGGCATATATAATCCTTTTTTATACTATAGGGGAGTATAGTATCTGTATGAATATATGTACAGAAAGATCAAAAAAAGCATAAAAAGAACTTAGACAATTAAAATTAGATAGAGGTATTGATGATAAAAAATATCAAAAAGTAAGAGAAGAAAGAGATAGTGTTAAGAATATTGTTAAACATCAAACGATAAAGTGACAAAAACAAAAAAGACCCGCTATTGCGAGTCTTATTTGTTGATTGTGTGATTAACACTATGTTGCGCTAAACACTTGATAATCAATGGTGCGGAAGGCGAGACTTGAACTCGCACACCTTGCGGCGCCAGAACCTAAATCTGGTGCGTCTACCAATTTCGCCACTCCCGCATACAACTTGGAGAAAAAAAGACTCGCTCAGCGAGTCTCTCTTTCAAATATGGCTGGGATACCAGGATTCGAACCTGGGAATGCCAGGATCAAAACCTGGTGCCTTACCGCTTGGCGATATCCCAAAAATGGTGGCTATGACGGGATTCGAACCTGTGACCCCAACATTATGAGTGTTGTGCTCTAACCAGCTGAGCTACATAGCCAATAGGAGAATTTTACCTCTCACTATTATTGAATTCAGCAGAATATGGCTGGGATACCAGGATTCGAACCTGGGAATGCCAGGATCAAAACCTGGTGCCTTACCGCTTGGCGATATCCCATCCGCTAATTCAGTTGTCAACACGTGATTGATTTTATCAGTAATATGGCTGGGATACCAGGATTCGAACCTGGGAATGCCAGGATCAAAACCTGGTGCCTTACCGCTTGGCGATATCCCAACTGATAAAATCTGACGATGGTTAAAATGGTGCGGGAGGCGAGACTTGAACTCGCACACCTTGCGGCGCCAGAACCTAAATCTGGTGCGTCTACCAATTTCGCCACTCCCGCAAAAAAGATGGTGGCTACGACGGGATTCGAACCTGTGACCCCAACATTATGAGTGTTGTGCTCTAACCAGCTGAGCTACGTAGCCATCTTTTTTTGCATAACCTTCGTCGGCGTTGCGGGGCGCATTATGCGTATTACAGACAATTCCGTCAACTGCTTTTTGCATTAATTTTCAAGAAACGTGTTCGTTTGCTCGATGGTTAATCATTTTGTCGAAAAAAGATCCAAAAAACAACCTTGCTGATGAAAAATATAATAAAAAAATACGGTGAGAGGAATTTAATAAAAAGAAAAAACAAAGGAATAAGAGAAACGGCCAGTATTAATATGGCGTAAGAAAGCGATGAAATGGCTAAATAAAAAAAGCGCAGTAAAAATAGCTGCGCTTATTTATTATATTCTGTAGTTACTTGCTGAATTTTAAAACGATTTTAACTCTCAAACAGCATAAATTGCTCGTTTTTCTTACAATGGCTGGTTTTAAGTTAAAAAGTTACTTTTCTAGTAGGTGCTGGAGAAGTTCTCCATTGAGCATCGCTCGTTTTGTTAGTGCAAAGGCACCAATTGCAGAACGATGGTCAAGCTCTGAAATTACCACTGGTAGTTCTTCTCTAAATTCCTTTAACACTTGTGTGTTAATACAGCTTTGAATAGAAGGGAATAATATTTCAGCAGCTTCTGTTAACTCACCTGCAAGTACAACTTTTTGTGGATTAAATAAGTTGATGGCAATGGCTATTGCTTTACCTAAATGTAAGCCTACTTGTTTAATTGTCTCAACGGCCAAAGGATCATTTTTTACTGCCGCACGGCAGATGTCTTGGATTTGACACTGCGTTGGCGATAAGTACTGGCTTGGATAGCCTTGCTCCAGCTGATAGCGTACTTTTGCTTCTATTGCGGGATTCGAAGCTATCGTTTCTAAGCAACCAAAATTGCCACAGTGGCATCGTTCACCAAGAGGATCTATTTGGATATGGCCAATTTCGCCTAAGTTGCCTCGTTGGTTGAGTAAGATCTTATTATTAATAATAACACCAGCACCGGCACCTCGATGAATGCGCACTAATAAGGAGTCTTCACAATTGCGGGTAGCTCCAAAGTAATTTTCTGCTAAGGCTAGGCTGCGAATATCGTGTCCCGCATAACAAGGAAGGCTAAAGCGTTTTTCAAGGCTTTCAACTAATGCCCAATTATCAACCTTCATATGAGGCATATAACGGACAATTCCTTTATTAGGATCAACCAATCCTGGCAAAATCACTGAAATAGAAATAAGCTCACGAATGCGACGTTGATTTTGTTTAATAAAATCATCAATAGCATTAATGAGTCGTAGTTCTATTTCATGCTGAGTGCTTTGTTCGATAGGATAATGCTGATCAACCAACACTTTGCCTGAAAGATCATAAAGCGCAAGGGTGACATCGTTACGTCCTAAACGCACACTCACTGTATTGAAGTTACGATGCTCAACGACAATAGAAATTGCACGACGCCCGCCGGTTGAAGCTTGTTGGTCAACTTCTTTAATTAATCCGCGCTCTAGTAGCTGACGAGTAATTTTAGTGACACTGGCAGGGGCCAACTGACTTTGTTCGGCAATTTGGATACGGGAAATCGGCCCGTGTTGATCAATTAGCCGGTAAACTATCGCACTGTTAAGTTGCTTAACAAGATCGATATTGCCAATTTGCGTTTCAGTGTTGTTATGACTCATCAGCATATACACCCATTAGTTATCTGTTATTTCAATACCATTGACAAAAGTAGTACAAAGGTTGAAGTCCTTATCAAATGAAGTGAGGTTAGCAACCTTTCCTGCTTCAATTGTGCCTAGTTCTTTATCAGCGCCGATAGCTCGAGCAGGATAAAGTGTTGCCATTCGCAATGTTTCATCTAATGGAATGCCAACATGAATAACGCTATTTTTTATCGCATCAATCATGGTAAGCGATGAGCCACTTAATGTGCCATCAGCATCAACACAAAGACCATTACGATAATATATGGTTTTTCCTGCGAAAACGAAGCTATCCATCTCATTTTTATTAGGATCTAGCCCAGCAGGTGCGGTTGCATCTGTCACTAAGAGCAGCTTTTCGCCTTTTAAACGTTTACTGTTACGAATATTTGCCCATGAAACATGTAAACCGTCGGCAATTATACCAGCATATACCTCTGGTGTATCATAAATAGCGCCAACTAAGCCTGGACCTCGGCCTGTAATATAAGGCATGGCATTATAAAGATGGGTCGATAATGAAATCCCCGTACGGAATCCTTTACGAGCTTCTTCATATGTAGAGTTAGAATGGCCAGCTGAAACAACAATGCCTGCTTGAATTAATTGACGAATATATTTTTCATCAACCATTTCAGGTGCAAGAGTGATTTTAGTAATAACGTCGGCGTTATGACATAAATAGTCAATCATATCGGCACTTGGTTGGCGAATAAATTGAGGATCATGGGTCCCTTTTTTAATCACATTAATATAAGGACCTTCTAAATGCAGACCTAATACCTTATTTTTATGTTTCTTCATATAGGTACGAGTTGCTTCAATCCCTATTTTCATTAACTCATCAGAACAGGTAATTAAAGTAGGTAGATAGCTTGTACAACCTAAGCGCTCATTGGCTTTTTGCATAATTTCTAACGTTTCAACGGTGACATTTTCTGGTGTATCGTTAAACTGTACACCACCGCAGCCATTGACTTGTAAATCAATAAAACCAGGCGAAAGAATTGCACCTTTCATATCACGGACGGTAATGTTTTCTGGCAGTTGGTCCTGTGGACAAATCTGCTCAATACGGGAGCCGTTAATAATAATGGCGTGATTTTCTAAACGGTCATAACCTGTATAAATAACAGCATTTGTTAAGGCAAACATACCTTAGTCTCCTGATAAGGGAAGTAAATCGAAAATCCGATATCAGCCAGAAAAGACTGGCTGATAATAAAGAGAGTTTAGTCTTTTTCCACCAATTTAATAAATTGGGTACTTATCACTAAACTTAATCTTGGTATTTCTGACACTCTAGCGCTTCGATTTGTTGAAAATAACGTAATGTTTTAACACGTAATTCCATTGTGGCAGGGTCATCACAGACTAAAAGTGCTTTTGGATGTAATTGAACACAAGAAATTGTCCACATATGATTCACTGCGCCTTCAGTTGCAGCTTGAACCGCTTGCGCTTTATTGAACCCTGTTGCCAAAATCATTAATTCTTCGGCATCTAATAACGTACCCACACCCACAGTAAGTGCATATTTAGGAACTTGATTGATATCATTGCCAAAGAAACGAGAGTTCGCTAAACGTGTATCTTCTGTTAGCGTTTTCATGCGGGTGCGTGATGCTAAAGATGAAGCCGGTTCATTAAATGCGATATGACCATCGTTGCCTACACCCCCCATAAACAGATTGATTTTGCCATAAGACTTAATTTTTGCCTCATAACGTGCACATTCTGCAGTTGGATCGGATGCATTGCCATTTAATAAATTGATATTTTCATCTTTAATATCAATATGGTTAAAAAAGTTTTCATACATAAAAGTACGGTAACTTTGTGAATGATCAGAAGGAATACCAATGTATTCATCCATATTGAAGGTAACAACATGCTGAAAACTGACTTTTCCTGCACGATGCAACTCAATTAACTCTTTATACGTAGCTAATGGTGTACCACCAGTAGGTAAACCAAGTACAAAAGGGTGTTCAGCCGTTGGATTAAACGCATTGATCCTCTCAACGATATGATTTGCTGACCATTTTCCCACTTGCTTTGCTGTGGATAGGGGGATTAACCTCATAATAACCTCATAGAAAAAAGACAAATCTGATAACTCAGTACGTTATATTTCATCGTGTGATTATCAGTGACTCATCTATAACACGAATTTATCTCGTTTTTTAGTCGATGAACGTCTTGTCCACTGAAAAGATATTTTTAATCATAAAATAAGCTTTCTGACTTAGCCAGCATTTCAGTCAAAAAATATACGATATTGGTGACTTTAGTCACAAATTAGCACTAATTAATTTGCGATACGAAATAATTTTTTTAGACTAAAAATGAATTAAATAATTAGCTCATCAATTTTGTTATAAAATATATATGAGTATGAATAAGATCCCAATATAGGGGCTATCCAAGGGGGAGTTTGTGAATATTTTAAGTTATCTGCAGAAAATAGGGCGGGCACTGATGGTGCCAGTCGCTACACTGCCTGCAGCTGCAATACTGATGGGGATTGGATATTGGATTGACCCAGTAGGTTGGGGGAGCGATAACGCGCTAGCCGCCTTACTGATTAAATCTGGTGCTGCAATCATCGATAATATGTCAGTCTTGTTTGCTATAGGTGTTGCTTATGGTATGTCAAAAGACAAAGACGGCGCTGCTGCTTTAACAGGTTTTGTGGGTTTCTTGGTTGTCACAACACTCTGTTCACCTGCTGCAGTTTCAATGATTAAAGGGCTTCCGCTAGCAGAAGTACCTGTCGCTTTTGGTAAAATCAATAACCAATTCGTCGGTATTCTGGTCGGGGTTTTATCTGCTGAACTTTATAACCGTTTTAGTGGGGTTGAACTACCTCGTGCGCTCTCTTTCTTTAGTGGTCGCCGTTTAGTACCAATCTTAACTTCGTTCTTAATGATCATCGTTGCATTTATTTTGATGTATATCTGGCCTGTTATTTATGGCGGATTAGTCAGCTTCGGTGAAAGTATTAAAGATATGGGGGCATTAGGCGCAGGTATTTATGCATTCTTTAACCGTTTATTAATTCCGGTTGGCTTACACCATGCATTAAACTCTGTATTCTGGTTTGATGTGGCTGGAATTAACGATATTCCTAACTTCCTTGCCGGTCAGCAAGCTATTGATTCTGGCTTAGCTACAGTGGGTGTTACGGGACGTTATCAAGCGGGTTTCTTCCCTGTTATGATGTTTGGTTTACCAGGTGCTGCACTGGCGATTTATCACTGTGCACGTAAAGAACATAAGGCAAAAGTTGCGGGTATCATGATGGCGGGTGCATTTGCTGCATTCTTCACCGGGATTACTGAGCCACTTGAATTCTCATTTATGTTCGTTGCTCCAGTGTTATATGTTATCCATGCTTTCTTAATGGCGATTTCTGTTTATATCGCAGCAAGTATGGAATGGATTTCTGGGTTCGGCTTTAGTGCGGGTATGGTGGATATGTTCTTATCATCACGTAACCCATTAGCTGTTCACTGGTATATGCTGATTGTTCAGGGGATTGTTTTCTTCTTCATTTACTACGGTATATTCCGTTTCACTATCACCAAATTCAACCTGAAAACACCTGGTCGTGAAGATGAAGTCTCTGGTGATGAAACGGCTGATGGTTACGATGAAGATGTAAAAACAGCGCCAAAAAATAGCAAAGAAGGTATTCAGCAAGAAGCTCGTCAATATATTGCGGCTATTGGTGGCTCTGATAACTTAACGGGTATTGATGCTTGTATCACTCGCTTGCGCCTTAATGTAAAAGATTCCAGCATTGTTAATGATGCTTATGCTAAACGTTTAGGTGCGTCAGGTGTTATCCGTTTAAATAAGCAAAGTGTTCAGGTTATTGTTGGAACACGCGCAGAATTAGTTGCTAGCGCAATGCGTGATGTATTAACACAAGGCCCAGTTCCTGCTTATGCTGGTGGTGCCTCATCTTCTATTTCTACTGAGAAGGCTGCGGTAGTAAAAGAAAATACGCATGCAAAAGTTGTCCTCAATATGATTGCACCTTTTGATGGTGAAGTTATTGCATTAAAAGATGTACCTGATGAGGCGTTCTCTAGTGGTGTTGTGGGTGATGGTATTGCTATTAAACCTACATCTAACATTGTTATGGCGCCTGCGGCTGGTACTGTCGTCAAGATTTTTGACACAAATCATGCATTCTGTATTGAAACTAATGAAGGGGCTGAAATTATCGTTCATATGGGTATTGATACAGTAACCTTGGGCGGTAAAGGCTTTAAACGCTTAGTCGAAGAAGGCACTGAGGTTACATTAGGCCAAGGCATATTAGAATTAGATCTTGATTATTTAAATGCCAATGCTAAATCGATGATAAGCCCAGTTATTGTCAGTAATATCGATGATTTCGATAAAATTGCAGAACAAGTATCAGGCGACGTTGTTGGAAATAAAACGGTCATCTATAAAGTATTAAAATAAATTTCATATAGATATTTAATCCTCTATAAAGAGATGGTTAAATAAGACGATAAAACGGGGAGTCTTTCAAACTTCCCGTTTTTTTATCCCTATTTTGATAAATATCTTGGCGGTGTATTTCGCTAGGGTATTTATGAAACCCACTTATTGGATTATAGTGGGTTAATTATGCGTTTTGCTTTGAGGAAAAAATGACCATGAATGAGGCAGATGCCCGCCCAACCAATTTTATTCGTCAAATTATCGACGAAGATCTGGCTACAGGGAAACATAACAGTGTCCATACCCGTTTCCCACCTGAACCTAATGGCTACCTTCACATTGGCCATGCGAAATCAATTTGTTTAAATTTTGGTATTGCTCAAGATTACCAGGGTAAATGTAATTTACGTTTTGATGATACAAACCCAGTAAAAGAAGATATTGAGTATATTAATTCTATTCAAAAAGATGTTCAGTGGTTAGGTTTCCAATGGGATGGTAACATTCATTACTCCTCTGACTATTTTGACCAGCTTTATAATTACGCAATAGAGCTAATCAATAAAGGTTTAGCTTATGTTGATGAACTGAGTGCTGAAGAGATCCGTGAATACCGCGGTACATTAAAAGAGCCAGGTAAAAATAGCCCTTATCGGTCACGTAGCGTAGAAGAAAACTTAGCACTATTTGAAAAAATGCGTGCTGGTGAATTTGCAGAAGGTAAGGCTTGTTTACGTGCAAAAATCGATATGGCATCTTCATTTATCGTAATGCGTGATCCTGTGCTTTATCGAATTAAATTCGCAGAACATCACCAAACGGGTAATAAATGGTGTATTTATCCAATGTATGATTTTACCCATTGTATTTCTGATGCATTGGAAAATATCACACATTCTCTGTGTACTTTAGAGTTTCAAGATAATCGTCGTTTATATGATTGGGTGCTGGATAACATTACTATTCCTTGTCATCCTCGTCAGTACGAATTTTCACGCCTTAACCTTGAATACACTGTAATGTCTAAGCGTAAGCTTAACCAGTTAGTGACAGAGCATATTGTTGAAGGTTGGGATGACCCGCGTATGCTAACCATTTCTGGTTTACGCCGTCGTGGTTATACTGCTAGTTCTATTCGTGAATTTTGTCAGCGTATTGGTGTGACCAAACAAGAAAACAACGTTGAAATGGCCGCGTTAGAATCTTGTATTCGTGATGATTTAAACGAAAATGCACCACGTGCAATGGCCGTTATCGATCCTGTTCGCTTAGTGATTGAAAATATGCCAGAAGGCGAAGAGATCCTGACTGCGCCTAATCATCCGAATAAGCCAGAAATGGGAACACGTGAAGTACCTTTTAGTCGTGAAATTTATATTGATCGTGCTGATTTTAAAGAAGAAGCCAATCGTCAATATAAACGCCTAGTATTAGATAAAGAAGTACGTTTACGTAATGCTTATGTGATTAAAGCTGTCCGTGTTGAGAAAGACGAACAAGGTGAAATTACTACTATTTACTGTACTTACGACCCAGAGACTTTAAATAAAGATCCTGCTGATGGACGTAAAGTAAAAGGGGTTATTCATTGGGTAAGTATCCCACATGCTATTCCTGCTGAAATTCGTCTTTATGACCGTTTATTTAGCGTTGCTAACCCAGCGGCAGAAGATGATTTCTTAGCAACGATTAACCCAGAATCATTAGTTATTCGTCAAGGTTTTGTGGAGCGTAGTCTGAAAGGCGCTGAAATCGAAAAAGCTTACCAGTTTGAGCGTGAAGGTTATTTCTGTGCTGATAAGCTCTCGACTGCGGATAAACTTGTTTTCAACCGTACCGTCGGTTTACGCGATACTTGGGCGAAGATTTCTCAGCAAGGCTGATAAGTTTTTATCAATTAAGCGTTAATTAAATAAAATGCTCGATATTTATTATCGAGCATTTTTTGTTTTTCTCGTTTTATTTATTATTAAATAGTTTAGTGACTGCATTACTTTTTATTTTAATATATAAAATCTATATTTATTTATAAAACTAGTTATTTTCTATCATCAATATAATAAATCACTTTTGAAATAGTTAATTTTAGAGCGTTTTATTCTTCTGTTTTTATGAGTTATTACACAAAATAAGACTGTAATTAATGAAATGTGATTTATGACACATATTTTTTGTTGTTAAAAAAGTTCTTTTATAAGAGATACTTATTATTATCAATTGTAAAAAACAAATCTAATATCATTAAATGATTAACAATAAAGTCTTTTTAAATCAATCTATTAATTTTAATTTTGCCGATACAGCACAAAAGAAAAAAATGAAACATATTTTTAGTTATGTGCCCTTGGTCATATTTTGATAAAAATTCTATTTTTTAGGTTGATAATTCGCGTCGCGAAAAATATGCTGTTTCTAACCTAATTTAGGTTTTTTCCCCACTTGGGGTTTTATATTTGGAAATAGGCATTGTGCTTATTTCTTTTTTAGTCAAAGTCAAAGAGGAAACAATGCTATGGTTATGCAATATGCTAAACCAGGCAGGGTAGCACTTGCCGTTATGGGCGCATTGCTGGTAACTGCTTTACCTGCTCATGTGTCTTATGCTGAAGGATTTATTGATGACTCGACCTTAACTGGGGGTCTTTATTATTGGCAACGTGACCGTGATAGAAAACAGGTAGAACCGGGTAGCCCCGATCACGGAAAATATAAAGCCAACTTACACCACTCTTCTGCTAATGCTAATTTAGATTTTTCATCGGGTTATTTGGGGAATTTTATTGGTATCGATTTAGCCGCTTTTGGTGCGCTAGAACTGAATACCAGTGGGCCTGCTGCGCCGAATGAAATAGGTTTTAGTGATGCTAAAAGTCGTTGGGATGAAAAATGGACCGGCGACCGCAGTGGCATGAGTGTTTACAAAGCTGCTGCTAAATTTAAATTAGGTAATTTTTGGGCTCAAGGGGGGTATATCCAACCTAAAGGTCAAACGTTATTACGTCCTCATTGGAGTTTCTTACCAGGAACTTATCGCGGTGCTGAGGCGGGTGCAGTTTTCGATTTTGATAAAAGCGGTGAGTTATCGTTCTCATATATGTGGACGGATGAATACAAAGCACCGTGGTATCGGAATATGTATAACTTCCGTAAAGCTGACCTAGAAACAAATATCAGTTATCTCCATTCTTTTGGCGCAAAATATGATTTTAAAAATAGCCTCGTTTTAGAAGCTGCTTATGGCCAAGCTGACGGTTATATTGATCAATATTTTGGTAAGGCTTCTTATAATTTCCCTATCGGTGATAATGAATTAAGAACTTCATATCAGTTCTACGGGGCTAAAGATAAAGTCACTGGTGGCGGTGTTAATGATGTTTATGATGGGCTGGCATGGTTACAAGCATTAACTTTTGGTTATACCCATAATGTGTTTGATTTTAAAGTCGAAGGTACTTGGGTTAAAGCTGAGGGGAATCAAGGCTACTTCTTACAGCGTATGACTCCGGGTTGGGCAACATCGAATGGTCGTCTTGATATTTGGTGGGATGGCCGTTCAGATTTTAACGCCAATGGCGAAAAAGCACTTTATGCTGGTGTGATGTATGATCTGAAAAACTGGGATCTTTCTGGTTGGGCAGTGGGTACTTCTTATATTTATGCATGGGATGCTAAACCAAGTGGGAATGCTATTTACGACCAAAATAAACGTATCAGAGAAAGTGCATGGAATGCGGATATTATGTATACGGTTCAAGAAGGTCGAGCAAAAGGTACGCTGTTTAAATTGCACTATACCCGTTATGACAACCATTCTGATATTCCTAGCTACGATGGTGGTTTCGGTAATATATTCCAAGATGAAAAAGACGTTAAATTTAACGTAATAATGCCATTTACTATTTTTTAAGTTAATGGCGAGGATAAAGTGTATTCATTCGCACTTTATCCTTAATAAGAATAGCCGTGAAATAAATAGACAATACATAAATCCGGTAAATACGTTAGTCATAAGTAAAGTTGTTAGAAGTGAAAGAGTAGTTAGAGGGTCATTGTTATCACGCAGTAAAAAGAGTAAGGCTGTAATGAAGTAAAAGTCGTCATGTCATGTCGTCAGAAATAAATTTAAGTTAATTAAGTTTATTTCATCTGCTTCAGTGAGTTATTTCGCAATATTTGCGTAAGGTATTTACCCTAAGTAAAGGCAGTCAGAGTGGGTATCGTAGTGGGGGGTAAATACCTTTCTTTTTTTCTTTTTTGAATCTTGAGAGATAATCCTTTTTGTGGCAAATTTCTTCTAATCAATTTTATTGAGCCTAATTTATTATTCTGAGTTTTATTGCATTAAGTAATGCGGGCTTTCAGGAAGAAATATGTTAAAACGATTGGATGATTTTTTATTAGAGCCCCCATTAAAACCCTTCAAAGGTATGAAACGTTTTATTGTTGAATTTCTTTTTTTTGGTATTAAAGAAGCTCGTTCATGTCTGTTTGCTGGTTTTTTCTTTTTTATATTATTTGCCACACCAAGTAATGGCATATTAGGTATACCCCGTTATGATGTTTTACTCATTCTCGCTATTATTTTTCAATTGTGGATGGTATGGGGAAAGTTAGAAACATGGGATGAATTAAAAGCTATCTGTTTTTTTCATATTGTTGGCTTTGTTATGGAGCTCTTTAAAACATCAGCAGCAATAGGTTCATGGAAATATCCAGATTTCGCTTATACAAAATTATGGGAAGTCCCTCTATTTACCGGATTTATGTATTCAGCGGTAGGGAGCTATTTAATTCAGGCATGGCGTTTTTTAAAAGTACGAATAGATCATTATCCCCCTTATTGGCTAGCTACATTAGTGGCTCTGGCAATCTATCTTAATTTTTTTTCTCATCATTTTATTGGCGATTATCGCTGGTATTTAACTGCTTTTATATTAGGGCTTTACGCTCGTAGTGTGGTTTATTTCACCCCTTATGATAAAGAGAGAAAGATGCCTCTATTACTTGCATTTGTTCTGATCGGTTTCTTTATTTGGTTGGCTGAAAATTTTGGTACTTTCTTTGGTGTGTGGCAATACCCCAATCAAATTGGTGCTTGGTCCGCGGTTCATGCGGGAAAATGGGGGTCTTGGTCATTACTGGTGATTGTGACATTTACCATTGTGGTACATCTAAAACATATTAAGCATAGTATTAGTGTAGCGAAGTAAAATTATGTTCGTTATACCATTTTATGGTGACGTCATTCTTTGACGTCATGTTATCTTATGCTAAAGTGATATCATCATGTGACGTCAATGGAATGAGTGATGATAAAGACCAAAAAACTGGGTTCCAAACACTATAAAACATTAATTGATATACTAACAATGCCACCAAAGTCAGGAATTAAATGGGATGATGTAAAGAGCTTAATGAATAATCTTGGCGGGAAGGTTAAAAATGGTAATGGTTCTAGACGAAAATTTATTTTAATGGGATCTGTTTATCAAACACACCAACCCCATCCTAGCAATGTAATGGATAAAGGCTCAGTAAATGGTTTACGTGAATGGTTTGAGAATGTGATAGGAGTAAAGCATGATTAAAAGTACAAATATCATGATAATAAGTGGGCACCCAGCATCGGTTGTTTATGAATCTGAAATTAAAGCTTTCCGTGGGCAATTTTTAGATGTAAATGGGTACTGCGATTTTGTTGCTGATAGCATTGATGGTCTACAAAAAGAAGGCACTATTTCTTTAACTGAGTTTATTGAAACTTGTGTTGAGGAAGGGATTTCCCCTTTTAAAGAAGAAGATAAGCTTAAAGCATTTACATTACGTTATCCTGCTTGGTTAGAAGCTCGCTTAAATGCAACAGTTGCAGCTCATGCTATTTCAAAAAATCAGTTCATTGTTCAGTTATTAGAGCGTGAATTAGTCACACGGTAATATTTTGTATGTGGCGTTAATCAATAAAAAAGGAACTGTAAACAGTTCCTTTTTTTTATGCGGAAATTATCCAGAATGAATTATTTCTCATCATGTGCATGGCTATCTTCTTTACAGTTACCTTCAGCACAGTGGCCGTATAAATAAAGGCTATGATTAGAAAGTTTGATACCATGGCGCTCAGCAATATTTCTTTGACGAACTTCGATAGCTTCATCAGTAAATTCTATAACTTTACCGCAATCAAGACAAATCAGGTGATCGTGGTGATGTTGTTGAGTTAATTCAAATACTGATTTACCACCTTCGAAATTATGTCGGGTAACAATACCAGCATCATCAAATTGGTTTAAGACGCGATAGACTGTTGCCAGACCAATCTCTTCACCGATATCGATGAGTTTTTTATAGAGATCTTCAGCACTGACATGATGGCACTCAGGATCCTGGAGCACTTCCAAGATCTTTAAGCGAGGAAGTGTAACTTTTAACCCAGCATTTTTTAACGCTTTATTATTGTCGGTCATGCGGATTTAATCCTGTTGCTAATGGTGAATTTAATTATGTGCTCACAAATATTGTATGTTCATTAATACTAAGATTATGACATAACACTAATGATTATAGGCATGATATTTAAAAATAAACACCCCACCTATCACACTATCTTAGCACACCATTGAATAATTATCATTCTCAATATTGAGAATATATCTTATCCCAGAATTTCGTCGAGGCTCATTTCTTCTTTGATTTGAGCAACCCAAGCGTCAACTCGTTCTTCGGTTAATTCTGGTTGGCGATCTTCGTCTATGGCTAAACCGATAAAGTGGTTATCATCTGCAAGACCTTTAGAGGCTTCAAAATGGTAACCCTCAGTTGGCCAATGACCAACAATAACCGCACCGCGAGGTTCGATAATATCGCGGATTGTACCCATTGCATCACAGAAATATTCTGCATAATCTTCTTGGTCGCCACAACCAAAGAGCGCAACAAGTTTGCCATTAAAATCAATATCTTCTAATGTAGGGAAAAAGTCATCCCAATCACATTGAGCTTCACCATAATACCAGGTAGGAATACCCAGTAACAGGATATCAAATGCTTCAATGTCTTCTTGACTGGACTTTGCGATATCATGAACTTCGGCATTATCTACGCCCAGTTTTTCTTGAAGCATTTTGGCAATATTTTCAGTGTTGCCGGTATCACTGCCGAAGAATATACCTATGATTGCCATAAAGTGAGATAACCTCTTTTATTCTATTTGTCTGTGTTTGAACAATTATGATATCAAAGATAAACATCATGTTTTCAGAGAGAAAACCAAAAACCGTATTTTGACGAAAAGAGCAGGGTAATTCTGTCGAATTTGTGTGATTTTCCTGCTAATTTTTTATTGTTGATGTTTTTCCAACGCATACGTTTGTGCTAATTGTTCCAATAATATTTCTTCAATAAGCTCACTGCGACTAACATTTTTAGCTGTCGCTAGCTCATTAAGTGCATTCACAGCTTCTTCATTTAACTTCAATTCAACTCTACGTAACCCGTTAACTCGATCTCGTCGTAATTGATTGCGTTTATTAATTCTAAGCTGTTCATCCCGAGAAAGCGGGTTTGTTTTAGGTCGCCCAGGTCTGCGTTCATTTGCGAACAAATCCAGAGTGGTGCGATCAGTTTGTTCTTTTGCCATAAAATTTGCTGCGAAAGGGCGTATACCAATGACTAAATGTGAAACGACCAATAATACCTCACATGATGATATCCCGCCACTGCTTCATGTATTTAACCTATTGTCATAGGATGTTTTTATTCATATAACATGCCATTAAGTACAATAATCGTGCATTTTATTCAATTATTGTTCTTTTAAGGCGCATTTTGAATTTAAGCTTTTGCTAAAAAACGACGAATGGCTTTGAGTACCGCTTCTGGTTTTTCTGAATGCACCCAATGTCCAGTATTTGCCACAACGAAACCCGATGCTTTTGGAAATTGACGAGCAATATCATCATGATATTCATCAAGTATATAAGGAGATAATCCACCACGAATAAATAAAATAGGGTGTTGCCAAGCAGGAACATCATCCCAACCAATAATTTGTGGATAAGCACTCTTCAATGCGGGTAAATTAAATAGCCACTGACCATTTTTAAATGATTTAAGTAGAAATTGGATAACTCCCTCTTCATTAATAAAAGGGCGCATAATCTCTATGGCGTCCTGGCGACGCGTTATTTTTGCTTCAGTGACAGCTTCAAGTGCTGTAAAAATTTTATCATGGCGGCGCACATTATAAGCTACTGGTGACATATCAATGACGACGACTTTATCCAGTCTATCCGGTGCTAATGCCGTCATTGCCATAGCAATTTTTCCTCCCATTGAATGACCGACAACAATCGCTTTCGCTATATTTAGACTATCAAGTAGCGTGATCACATCTTGTGCCATATCTAAATAATTCATGCTGTTACTGTGAGGTGAATGCCCGTGATTACGAACATCAATTTGTATTACTATATTGTCTTGTCGCAGATCGCGTGCTAATACGCCCAAATTATTAAGATCACCAAAAAGCCCATGAATCAAAACAATAGGAACTTGATTGATTTCTATTTGTGGAGAGGTTGCTGGTTGATGTAATTGATAATTTAATAATGCATTCAGTTTCATAGTTATGACCAAAATTTAGCGCGATTTTTCTCTATGATGACATGCACAATCTCGTTAGCCAACTTATGGCAGTGATATAAAAGAGTTATTGAGCAAAAAAACAATCATGTAAAAAAATTTATTAAATATCGTATAAATTGATTTTTATAGGTTTAAATACTAAAGTTGTTTAAATTGTTTGGGCTTTGATATTGCTCAATAATAAATAATTAGGATTTTATATTATTTAAGTGTTGTTGCGACATAAGGCGAGGATGTTGAGTCGTACTTGGTGTTAATAACTTCAAAGAATAGAAGATGATACTGAGATAAACAATAGGATAAATACCGAGCTAAAGCTTTGGAAAGGTTAAATTTCCAATGAATACGCTTTAAGTTATTGAAATTTTACCTATTTTGTTTTTAAAGATTATATCTTATAATCCTAATCACTTTTTTTTGAAAACAGTACTGGGTAGCAATGAAAAAGATAGAAATTGATGACGAACTTTACCGCTATATTGCTAGCGAAACTAGACATATCGGTGAAAGCGCTTCAGATATTTTAAGGCGTCTGCTTAAGTTTGATGCCTCACAGCCCGTACAGCCAGTCGTTGTCACTGAGTCAGTACAAGCGCCTGTTATTAAACAGGAAGTAGAGCCTAAACCTGTCGCACCAGCAAAAAATCCGATCCGTGAAATGCGTGAATTGTTGTTATCTGACAGTTATGCAGAAAAGACGAAATCCGTTGATCGCTTTTTACAGATCCTTTCTACGTTATATAACTTAGATAGTGCTACTTTTACCCAATCGGCTGAAACAGTACATGGACGCACACGAGTTTATTTTGCGGGTGATGAACAAACGTTACTCGATAGTGGGCGTCATACTAAACCCCGTCATATTTCAGGTACGCCATTTTGGGTTATCACTAACTCAAATACAGAGCGTAAAAGAACGATGGTACAAAGCATTATGCAGGACATGCAATTCCCTGCAAATGAGATTGATAAGGTGTGTGGAACTATCTAAACACTATTATTAATTTGATTCATTGCAAAGGCTTTTGTTAAAGCGTGATTGTGATGTCAAATAGGAGAAGATTTGTGGCAATTCATTCAAGAGCAGGGCAGCATACGCGCCAAAGTGATCTTATTAATGTTGCGCAATTAACAGCACAATATTATTCGCTAAAACCGCAAGTTAGCAATAGCGCTCACCGCGTGAAATTTGGTACATCAGGTCATCGTGGTAGTTCAAATCGCCAAAGCTTTAATGAAGCACATATTCTTGCTATTGCTCAAGCTATCGCAGAAGTTCGTACTAAAAATGGTGTAACTGGGCCATGTTATGTGGGTAAAGATACTCACGCATTGTCGGAGCCTGCCTTTATTTCTGTATTAGAAGTGCTTGCGGCCAATAAAGTGAAAGTCATTATTCAAGAAAATAATGGCTATACGCCGACACCTTCAGTGTCATTCTCTATTTTGACTTACAATCAAGCCCATCAAGATATTGCTGATGGTATTGTTATTACACCTTCTCATAATCCACCTGAAGATGGTGGTATTAAATATAACCCTTCTAATGGCGGGCCTGCGGATACAGATTTAACGTCAGTCATTGAGCAACGCGCTAATGAGCTATTAGAACAAGGGCTAAAGGGCGTAAAACGACTTTCTTATAACGATGCGTTAGCCAGTGGTTTTATCCAAGAGCAAGACCTGATAATGCCTTATGTCACTGCATTAGGCGATGTTGTTGACATGAAAGCGATTAAAAAAGCAGGTTTGAAATTGGGTGTTGATCCATTAGGTGGATCGGGAATCGAATATTGGAAACGTATTGCTGAATATTATGAACTTGATCTTGAATTAGTAAACGATCAAGTTGATCAAACTTTCCGCTTTATGACTCTGGATCATGATGGTGTTATTAGAATGGATTGTTCATCACCGTGGGCAATGGAAGGTTTGTTACAACTACGTGATAAATTTGATTTAGCTTTTGCTAACGACCCAGATTATGACCGTCATGGCATTGTAACGCCATCAGGATTAATGAATCCTAATCACTATTTAGCCGCAGCCATTAACTATCTTTTCCGTCATCGTCCACAATGGTCTGACAATGTGAAAGTTGGTAAAACATTGGTTTCGAGTGCGATGATTGACCGTGTTGTGGCGGATTTAGGTCGTGAATTAGTTGAAGTGCCCGTTGGTTTTAAATGGTTTGTCAACGGTTTATTTAGTGGTGAATTTGGCTTTGGTGGCGAAGAAAGCGCAGGTGCTTCTTTCTTGCGCTTTAATGGTAAGCCGTGGTCAACGGATAAAGACGGTATTATTTTATGCCTATTAGCCGCTGAAATGACCGCCGTAACAGGTAAAGATCCTCAGCAGCATTACAACGAATTAGCTGAACATTTTGGTTCCCCAAGTTATAACCGTATTCAAGCACCAGCAAGCCATGAGCAAAAAGCGTTGTTATCTCGCTTATCACCTGAAATGGTAACTGCAAGCACACTCGCTGGCGATCCTATTACTGCTCGTTTAACACATGCATCGGGTAATGGCGCATCTATCGGTGGTTTAAAAGTGATGACCGATTATGGCTGGTTTGCGGCGCGTCCTTCAGGTACTGAAGAAGCTTATAAAATTTACTGCGAAAGCTTCCGTGGTGCTGAACATCGTGAGCTTATTGAAAAAGAAGCGATAGAAATTGTGAATAATGTTTTTGCTAATAAGTAATCTATTGCATAATAAATTATCGCAATAAATCGTTGATAACGAATTTAAATACACTCTGCCGATAGGCGGAGTGTATTTTTTTAATCATTAAATATTTTTAGATCACAGCATTGATGTCTATCATTGAGGTTGATTTAGAATAAAAAATTAGAGTGGATAATCAATACAATGATAAATAATTTTGTTTTACGTAGTGTTCGTTACATGTTGGATCTTAGTGATGCTCAGGTCGTTGATATTATCAAATTAGCTGATCTCACTGTAACCAAAGAGCAAGTCAATGCATGGTTAAAAAAAGATGATGAGCCAGAGTATGTTGAATGTGATGACAATACGATGGGACATTTTTTAAATGGCTTAATTTTTTTCCGTCGTGGAAAAAATGAAAATTTCCCAGCACCAGAAGTCGAAACCAGAATAACTAATAATATTGTGCTGAAAAAACTACGTGTTGCTTTTGAGCTAAAAGATGTCGATATGCTTGATATTTTTGAGCGTGCAGATTTTAGAGTGTCTAAACCTGAATTGAGTGCTGTTTTCCGTAAACCAGGTCATAAAAACTACCGTAATTGTGGTGATCAGCTGGTAAGATATTTTCTTAAGGGCTTAACGATGACCTTACGTGGTGATGGTAAAGTCACTAAGAAATAAGTTTAAATATTATATTTAAGCTTTAATTATCCCTCATTTAATATGAGGGATTTTTTATAGTATTTTATTGAAAGAATTAGCCAATAGCCTAACTTTTCCAAATTTATGCTCGCTATTAACTTTTTATATTATTTAGCAGTAACCTGATTATTTACCAATACTCTCATTTTCCTCGCAAGTATGATTATTTTATTTTCTGATAATTTAATAATCGAAATTATTATTACAACCTCTCTCAAGTGAAGATACCTTTCTATTTTTGTTATAAATTATAAGCAAATGTTTTGTTTTTGTTTCAATACTGAAATATAACTACATATCAAGAAAAATAAAGGTGACTTTTCGCACAAAATAAGTGGTCTGATCAGTAGTAAAATTTCATCAAATGAGATAAAATTTCAGTCATTAATTTAATCTCTATGCAGGAGAGCACTATGACAGCTTATAACGAATATACAAAAAAACATGTTTTAGCCCGTCGTACTGGTGCGGTTGTGCTAGGTGTTGTGGCATTTCCTGTTATGGTTTTCCATCCTAAACGCGCTCAATTTTATAGCTATATACACCGTGTATGGTCTAAAACAAGTGATAAGCCGGTTTGGCTGGCAAAATCAGAAGTGGCGTTAGATAGCCACAAATAAGCAAATATTTAAATAACGCCTACAAATGTAGGCGTTATTTATTCTTTCGTTTTTAAGCCCATTCTTTGCATTACCAACTTATTTTTCTTATCGTCAAATAACTCTTATTTTTACGTTACAATAAACGATAATAAATCGCTTAAACGGACGTTAATTAATCTATTGCTATTTATCGTATTCTCATTGTTATATAAATAGTGGCATAAATAGAGATGTTCGTGATAACAGGGAGAAGAATGATATGAAAAATAGTGATCTTGAATTAATCATCAACGAAAAGCTGAGTATTGATAATTTTCAGGACTACGCACCGAATGGATTACAAGTGGAAGGGCGTCCTCATATTCAAAAAATAGTCACAGGTGTGACAGCTTGCCAAGCTCTGTTAGATGAAGCCGTAAAATTAGATGCAGATGCAATTTTAGTTCATCATGGTTATTTTTGGAAAAATGAGCCGACGGTTATTCGCTCGATGAAACGTAATCGCTTGAAAACATTATTGTGTAATGACATCAATCTTTATGGTTATCATTTACCATTAGATGCACATCCTATTATTGGTAATAACGCACAATTAGCTTTAAAAATGGGTGTTAAAGTTGAAGGTGAAATCATGCCTTTAGTACCTCAGGGTGTCTTTGACCTGCCATTAACGCCACTTGAATTAAAAGATCGCTTAGAAAAAGCTTTACAGCGCAATGTTCTTCATTGTGGTGATAATGCACCTGAAACGATCCGTACTATTGCTTGGTGTACTGGGGGTGGTCAAGGGTTTATCCAAGAAGCAGCAGATCAGGGTATTGATGCTTTTGTTACCGGTGAGGTTTCAGAACAAACTATTCATATTGCTAGAGAAATGGGGATTCACTTTTTTGCTGCTGGACACCATGCGACAGAACGTTATGGCATTAAAGCATTAGGCGAATGGCTTGCCCAAACTCATAATCTTGATGTGATATTTATTGATATTGATAACCCAGCTTAAATCGCTTATCAATAATAAACCTCTCCCTTATAGTAAAAATAAATAAGGGAGAGGTATCGTATATTCTATTCTTCGTTTAGTTGAATTGGCAGTGGGCTTTGTAATTGTTGCAGATTATCGCAGAGCCAAATAAGTTGTAATAATGCCAAAGGATTTCTAGTTGTTAATGCCAAATAATGTGTTAATTGCTCAGCAATTAATGTCATACCCAAATCTTCAGCTGTTTGTTTGCTTATTGCCAACTGTTCTTTTTGCATTTCAGAAAGCAGCGCTCTACCAGTACAAGCTTGCGCTTCTAATACCGATAAAATAGGGCGACAAAATTTTTGTGCTAATGTCGGTTCGCTATGGTGCATTGCTGTTTGACGCTTACGTTTTGCCATATATTCTTGTATACGACTCATAAAACCAGACTGTTTTTTCTTACGCGGAAATTGGTCAAAATCGAGATAAAACATTTCAATGCCTTGCTCTTTTCTGATCCAAATTGTTGTTGGTAATAAATCAATATTTACATCACGCCGAACAGGTTGCACAGTAACAGCAACAATATCGAGCTCTCTTTTGGTGAGAAAACGTAATTCTTCAAGATTATTTTGTGTCGTTCCTTCCCAATAAAGACGTAAAAAAGCTGAATTATCATGATTATCTGAAACCTGCCAAATAACACATTGCTCAACTTCATACCAAATTAAAGGCTTATAGCTATTGATGTGTAATACAAGAGGAGGAAGAAAACCCTCGGTTTGTTTAGCAAAATAATCAGGTAAATCTTGCCAATGATTAATGCCTAATTCTGATCGCAGATTTTTATAATCGGCAAAATCAAGAAAGTCAGCTTGGGCTTGAGCAAAGCTATCACCTATTGCGGCAAGCTTACCTTCATCAGAAATTCGAGGTTCTTGCAATAAGAAAGGACGGCGCATTAGTTTATCGGCGGTTTGCTTCCATAATGACAAGTTATTCCACACACTATAGCGATTAAAAAGAGTATCAAGTTGATTAGGGCGAGCTTGTGTACTTTGCAATAGCTGTTTTTCTTCACTATCCCAAAAAGTAAAGGTCGCGCCTAAAGCACCACTTTGTGCTGTCCACCAATTAGCCCCAATAGGAATAAGAGATAAACTCGCTTTTTTATCATCATATTGACGACGTAGTTGGCCTCTTAGCTCTTTGAGTTGTTCTGGCGTAGCCTGTGATAGCTGGAATAAATAAGCTGAAATTTGAGCTAATAAACGTAACACACGACTTTCATCCATCGTGAAATGCCTATCAGCTAATAATTTTACTTGTGTGCTAAGCGTGCGTAAATAAGAGGCTAAACGTGGTAGTCCCTCAGCACGAGCAGACATATTAAGTAAATGGAGCTGTGTTGCACTGCTAGCACTGATATGGGATAACCCTTGGCGCAATAAATCTGCAATAAATTGCTCAATGGTATTAATTAAAGTCAGTTCTTCGGCAATTAGTGGCCGTTTTGAGCTATTTACAACCGCTAAATCGTCGGGCCACAGCCAAGGCTGGTTATGTTGCTCAAAGAGTTTGGCTACAATAGCTAAATGAAAGGCTTTTTTTTGAGCATCAGAAAAGGGTGACAACATGCCGTCATAACCACTAGCTTGTAAGAAAATAACGGGCTCTTCAATATCAGGTAGCTGAATTTTAAGCTGTGTTCCTAAATCTTCTGTGATAAGTGTATGTTGTTCCCATTGTTCAATTAATTTTATTGCAGTACGACAAGCGGGCTTTCCCGTTTTCTTAATCAGGAATTCAGGTTCTAGTGTCAATAATGTGGGTAGAAGAGGCGTAAATTCAGCGATTTCTATCGCTGCTTGAGAAAGTATATCCTCAGCATCATCAGCGTTATTTTCACTAGGAATATTCGATAGTGTCTTGTTGGTTTGTAACCATAAAATAGCAGTTAAAATATGTTTACAACAACCCGATGCCGCGCAATCACAAGTGGCTTTTTGAATGCCTGCAGCATCTAAAGTGACTTGCTGCCCATCACTACTAAATTGCCCATTATCAGCATCTATTAATGCTACTTTTCCATTATCGAGATCTTTTCTTGCTCGACGTAATAACCCTGCATTGGCGAATACCGTTAATGCATCTTCATCGTAATGGTAATAAACAGTTTGCCAACTCATTGCATTACCTCTGCTAGCCATTGTGCGAAATGTTCTGGTGTTAGAGCCGCTACTTGCATGCCTCTATCGGCTAATTTTTGTGCAATGGTTGCGTCATAAACCGGTTGTGCTTCATCATCAAGTGCAGCCAGTCCAAGTAACTTAACTTGTTGGCTATTAAGCCGTTGAGTGCAATCCAATAAACGGTTTAATGAGCCACCTTCTTCAAAGTCGCTAATCAGCGAAATCACGGTACGCTTTGGATTTTTAACTAATTTTTCGCAATATTGCATAGCGCTAGCGATATCGGTACCGCCACCTAATTGTACTGTCATTAACACTTCAACAGGATCATCTGCAAGATGCGATAAATCGACCACTTGGGTATCAAACACAATTAAAGAGACATTTACTGCAGGTAGTGATGCCAAAATACTTGCACATACCGCGGCATACATAATAGAACTAGACATTGACGCACTTTGGTCAACGCAAAGAATAACATCCCACGGAAAATGCTGTTGCATACGTGAGTTAAAGTAAGGTGTTTCAATGACTAAGCGTCGATTTTGCGTATCATAATGTTTTAAATTAGCGGCAATTGTGGCTCGCCAATCAAAATTTCGGCTATTTGGCACTAAAGAGCGTCTAAAACGGTTACGACGACCTGTTAATGATTGGCGAAAATTATTGCGAATTTGACGTAAAATATCCTCAACAACTTGTTGAATAATCGTTTTTACTGCATCTCGTGTCTCTTCACTCATTCGTCCACGTAAGCTTAATAGTGTTTTTGCTAATGCTTTTGTCGGTTCCATCGATTTTAACGTATTGGGATCTTTCAAAAAGCTACTAATCTGATAACGTTCTATCGCTTGCGATTGCATACGTTCAAAGGTGCTATTAGGAAATAGCTTGCGCGCTTGATTAAGCCAATTTACCGCTGTGAGCTGAGATGCATCAAGCGAGCCGTGTCGTCCTTGTTCTTGGCGAAGTCCTCGTCTTTGGTATTCACGGCGATAAAGAAAATCGAGAGTGCGCTCAATTTTAAGGTCGTCAGCATTAAAAGTGGCTTGCCCTAGCGCATCATCAGCATATTGACCTAAAATCAGTCGCCAGCGTTTTGCTTGTTGTAATTTATTTTGGGGCATATCTTCAGGCTTATCGTCATGCTGACTCATGAGCGTTGTCTCCTTTATCTGTTTTCTTAGCTTCAAACCAAGAAAGCATGCTTTGTTCCGTTATTCTCTGTTGTAATCGCTGGTTAAGCTTTGTCGCTTCAAGCATCTGTTTTGCACTAAATTCTGACTGCCATAGTGATAATGCTTGCGTATCTAAGCCAATATCACTGGCAATATATTGTGCAAGCTCAGCATTTTGTTTTGGATTGAGTTGGCTAAAAGCAAAACGCAGATCAGGTAAGATCTGAATAAATCGTTCTTCATCCCACTGTTGTAATAAATTATTGAGATGATCAACCAATAAAGGTAGGCGAATGATTAATTCAGGTGCAGTACGCATAATGCCAACAAAATAACCAATAGCATGTTCAGGATCACTTCCTGTGCTAAATGTAGTGTTTAATGCGGTTACAAGCGTGCTTTCATCAATATATGAACCTAAATAACGTAATGCATCCACCGCACCTTTAAGGCGGGGAACACTATTCAGTAGTCCATCAAGACGATTAAGTTGCTGATAAAAATCATTTTTATAATCATATCGATGATTTAATGATGGCATAAACTCAATGAGTTCACGTAAAGAGAGTAAGGCTTGCAAATTTGTTTCTTGTTGCTGCTCATCACCTTGTGACAGTTGTTCTAAACAGAAAAAAGCTTGTGGGATAACTTGATGTAGACGGTTTTCTAATGCAGCTTCATCTTTTATATCCAGATATTGTCGTCCACGCCATAAGTGGATTAATTTATGCCCGCATTGAGTTAGTGAATCAAGACGAAAATCTTGTTGAATGTAGCTATCTAACAGCTTAAAGAGAGAAGGAATGCGCTGGTGGAGCCCAATTAATGCGGCTTGGATCAACAATGTTACCGCACTTTGGCTAGAGCGGCTTTGGCCTTGTTCTTCTAACTGTGTTTCCATTGCTAATAATTTTGAAAGTGCAATAGCTTCAAGTTGAGAGCCTTTTTCTGATAATGAAATCAGTTCACCTTCAACATTTGGTGTCCAAGCATATTGCCATTCTTCAAATAAGAGATCTAACTGATGACCTGAAAGAAAATCAGGGCCGCTAATTCGGCGAGCAAAATGAATTTCTAAAAATGCCAATAAGTGTAAAAAACGGCTTCTTAAACGATGTTGCGGGTTGCGGTAAACATCACATTTTGTGGTTTTTACTAATGTGTCATCAAGTTTAAAGCGAAAGGCTTTAGCGCGTTCATAGGTTTCGTTGACTAAAGGTGGTGTAGCAGTACCTAGAGGAGTTTTTCCAAGCAAATAGCCAGAAAAACAGGTTTTGATTTCTGCCCATAATTCGCTTTGGCTATCGTCTAAGCTACCTTTAATAAAAGCACTTTGTAGCCCATCTAATAAATCATTACGACCAGGACCTGTGTGATTTCTTAATAAAGCTAAACGTAAACTTTGTTCTGCAGCTAATTTTACGGCTAAATAACTTGGCGGATTATCAAATTGCTTTTCTCTTATTGCTTGAGCAACATGGCTTAAAAAAGCAATCGCCATTTTATTGCGATAAACTTGTGTTGGCTGTTTGGCAAATGCGTTATTTTCTATTTTATCGTGATGCTGTTGCATCATACCCAGCCAAACTTGTTGATAAAAAGCTGGAGATGGCATGCCTGAGCCGTAGCCATTAAGGGCATCTAGGCGGTCAAAACTATAACGAATAAGCCATGCAGATTCGCTTTCGCCCATTTTTTGCATCTTAGTAAATAGCTTTTTTTCTGTGCTACTTACGACAAAATCTTGTGGTTGCGCGTCCGCTAAACCCTCAATTAATGCAAGGGTATGAAACCCACCCGTTACAATAAGAATTTTTGCATTAGGTTGTTGCTGTTTTATGGTTTTTATATGTGTCAGCATATGGGCTTCACGTTGTGATGAGCCTTCTGCTTCAAGCACTTGTGGTTCATAATCAAGGCGAGCAAGAGCACACCAAATAAAGGTATCAAAAAAGAGCGATTGCCAGTTACTCATCTCTTCAATATTACGCAATTCAAACAGATGCTCCCAAACATCATCATGATCACGGCAGTGGCACTTTTTAGCGAGTTGAGCAATAAATTGGCTGTGGGCTAAATAACGCTCTTTTTGCAGGCTACGACTTTGTGAATCACTATATTCTTCGTTATTTACTTGAGCAGCCCAAGGCAAATCGATGAAACGGGTTTGGGCATTAATGCGTAATCCACCGCGTAATGCTTGCCATTCAGGCGAATATTCACAAAATGGAAAATAGGCAGAGTGTAGTGATTTTTCACGTTCTTCTTGTTCACCATCGTTATGTAAATATTCTGCTTGCCCCATTATTGCAACAGGTGGCAGGGTATCTTTATCCGTTAAGCTTGGGATTAGTGAGTTAAATGTATCTGGGCCTTCTATCAATATATAATCAGGTTTTACTGAATCAATAAGAGATAAAATAGCATATGCACAAGCGGGGCTATGATGGCGCACTGGTGCAAAATAGAGATGTTGCTGCTGCAATGATGTCCATTTCAATCGAGCTTGTTCGAGTCTTTCAGGTAAAGTTATTGAAGGTAGTGTCACCGTTGTCATCCCTTTTCTGGGTGAAAAGGCAGAGTCTTGTTTAACCCTGCCTTTTAATTGATAAATAACCTATTTTAGTGCTTAGCAAGCAATATTAAGACTATTGCCAAAACTCTTTTGATGCTTCAAAGAACGCTTTCCACTCTTTACTATTTCTTGCGCGTTCTCTGGCTACGTTATCCATGTAATAACGCATACGTTTAATGTCATCAGCGTTATCTTTTAATACTACCCCAATTAACTGACGCGCAATCGCGCCGGCATTAAGCACACCGTCGCCTAAATAATGCGCTTCTAATGCACAAGCATAAGCAATATTTACTGCTTCAGCCGTCGACATTACCGCGTCAGGGGTTTTGATATTTCCGCCATCTTGCGTATTACCTGAACGCAGCTCTTGAAAGGTTGTTACCAAAAGTTCGACAACATCAGCAGGCACTGTAATTTCGCTTGCTAAGGCACCTAATTCATTTTCAAGTTGTGAATGAATTAGGCTAATTTCAAACGCAGGATCACGGATCGGTTTAACGGTTTCGAAATTAAAACGGCGTTTTAATGCCGCAGACATCTCATGAACACCACGGTCGCGTAAGTTTGCTGTACCAATAAGGTTAAAACCTGGTTTGGCACTAACACGTGCGCCGTCACCCATTTCAGGGATCATTAGCTGCTTTTCAGACATCAATGAAACCAGCACATCTTGAATTTCAGGAGGGCAACGGGTGATTTCCTCAAAGCGAACAATTTTACCTTGCAACATACCTTGATATAACGGAGAACCGACTAACGCTCGTTCAGTTGGGCCTTCTGCTAATAGTAGTGCGTAGTTCCATGAGTATTTGATATGGTCTTCTGTTGTACCCGCAGTGCCTTGAATTGTTAATCCTGAATCACCACTAATTGCAGCAGCAAATAGCTCAGATAGCATGGATTTTGCGGTACCCGGCTCACCAACTAACATTAAACCTTGTTTACCTAATAACGTGACAATTGCACGATCAACCAATGCATCATCGCCGAAAAATTTAGGTGTGATGCCTAACGCATCATCACCTAATACAAATTGACGAACAGCACGAGGAGAGCGAAGCCATCCTTGTGGTTTAGGATTATTGCTATCTGCTTGTGTTAAACGTTCAAGCTCATCAGCAAACCGAATTTCTGCGCTTTCCCTAATTGCTTGTTGCTCTGCAGGTGCTTTTTTAGCCATTATGCTTTCCTAGTTATCCCTATTACTTTTCAACAATTGTTTGCCAACATGGTGCTTACCAAGGTGTTTTCTTTTCCCATTCAGGATCAAATCCAGCACAGGCCTCTGCAACTTTTAGATAGTCAGCATAACTTTCTGCTAATAAAATTGGCGGTACCTCTTTTAGCTCAATATTATTGCGGTTCCAGTAATCTTGCTGATTTTTTTCAAAACTTAAATCAAACAGTACAGCAGGAATATTCTCTTCTGGCACATAGCTGCCGCTAAAGCCAATATTGACGTAATAGTTTAAGCTAGAGAAGAACTTATAATAGTGAGAGAACGAGCCACCGTCTTCCGCTGGGCCACGCTGATAACCCAGTTTGGTTAAAATGCCGCGTAGCGTGAAGGTGTCTGTTATCCAACCTTTTCTATCTTCAATTTCAGTAAGTTTAAGGTCTAATTCAGGGATTTTATGTTCCATTTGTGAGAATAAGAACTTCACTTTGTAATCTTTAAAGTGTGCAATCCATGCTTTCCGTTCATCTTCATCAACTAACGCCGCATGGGCTAATTGAATTAATGAGTCATTAGATAAAGTGACTTCGTCATCGTCGAGGTTGAGCAATGCGCCATCATCAGAAGGACGGAATGTGTTGATTACTTGACCATTTTTTACTTCTTGCCACACAAGCTGTTCAATAAGCTTGTGCATAATAGGGTGTGCAAGAATATATTCTTGCCAGTCAGTACTTAACCACTGACGTTGGGCACACATTGCTTCATATAAACGTAC
This sequence comes from Proteus hauseri, assembly GCF_004116975.1. Lineage (NCBI taxonomy): Bacteria > Pseudomonadati > Pseudomonadota > Gammaproteobacteria > Enterobacterales > Morganellaceae > Proteus > Proteus hauseri. The sequence continues at coordinate 2,671,401 of NZ_CP026364.1, forward strand.
GCTTTGTAGTTCGATAACTTGTTTTAGCTCTTTCTTGCTCGAAGTGAAGAGCTTTTTCGCTTCTTTAATTAGCTCAGCATCATCATTTTTACGTGCTGCAGGTAATGCTTTAACTTCTTTACCTTCTGGATTAAACAGCACCAATTTCTGCTTAGCATCCATTTTTGCAGTAAAGATGCGTTCGCCATATTCCAGTACTAATGTGCCTGTATCATCAAATCCAGCCGTTGGAATAGTTCTGTCTGCTAATTCATCCGCACTCCAACCATTACGCTCCGCAATAAGTGTAACGAGGTTGCGTGCTTTTTCTTGTACTGATGTGGTGCGATAACGGCGTGAAAGTGAAAGTAATAGCTGAATAATAATGGGGTCATTGCTTGATGCTACGGCATCAATCATAGCTTCAATTTGAGCACGGCGTTGATAGTGATCACGCATATAATTACGTAATACAGAAACTGCCACGTGGCCTTCAATACCACAAATTAGCGCCAGCATTCCTTTATCACTAATAGCAGAGCCTAAATAACGACGTAAAACTTCGTTTTTAATCTCTTCAACCACTTGCTCTAAAGTATAAGTTTCATATTTAGCGTAATATTCAGGATAACGCTTAGCCCAATCTTTATATTGAGTTAATTGTGTCGGTGCCCGTTTTTGGGCTTCAGCCATGGCTTCTTCAAGTGATGGGCCTTTAACATCTTGAGCAACAAAGGTATGCAGAATAAAGCTAGAAAGTTTGTGTTGGCTTTCTACAGAGAGTAAACCAATATAACGTTGTAGTAATGCGTTGCCACCTGGCATTTTTAATTTTACCGCCAGAATAATCCACCAACGAATAATCGCCGGATCAACTGCTTTTTTGTTTTGCCATGTTAATGCAGGAATAGCATCAAAATTAAACCATGACAAACTTGCAGGTGCTTTGGCTTTTAATCCTTTTTCTGCTTCTGCTAATAAAGTTTTTGGTGAAAGATAATTAGAAATATCAACACCTAATTGTTCTAATGCTGTTAGTAATGAAGCACGGACAATTTCACGTTTTTCTTTTTTTAATAACGCATTAAGAGCAGGTAATGAATCAGGGTTATTTAAACGAGCCAGCCATTCGATTGCAGTTACACGGATTTCTTGTTTGCTTGAAGATAAACCTTCTTGCGCACTTAAATGAATATTAGGCAGTGTTTCTAATAACTTTTGTGCTGAAACACGGTGAGTCTTATTTTCACCTAAAGCTAATTCCATGATACGTGGTACAAATTGCGGTGGAATAGTTGGGGATCGCGCTAAAACATCAATAGCTTGTGATGTTTCAAATTGGCGATAACGATGCTCACTTTGATTTGGCATTAAATTCAACGCTTCTGCAATAAAATCAGTATATTGAGAGAAGAAATACCAAACTTGCTCAGGCCGACGAAAACGACGTAATCCATCTTGATAAGATTCTAAACACAATGCCGCAGTAACACGTGCTGCATTTTTAAAATTACATCTGCGTAGTACATCTTCAATATGACGTAATTCAATATCACTAAATAAACGTTCAGGAATTTCACCATTAAAATAATGTGAAGAGAAATGCTCTGCATGTTGGCGATTATTTGTAATTAATCGTACAGCATGAAAAAACGTATATTCAGGTAAATTTAAAATACGATTTTTATGTTTAATAATTTGAATTTCATTTGAGCTAATAGCACCTTGCCCACTATTTAATTTATCAATTAATGCACGGCATTGTTTTTCATTAATTTTAGATAAGTCTTTATAATGGCGTTGAGCCCAATTATAAGTGTGCTTTGAGGTTTTGTTTTCCTCTATTTCACGTTCGGCATTCTCTTTGGCTTTTTCTAAAATTTCATGAAAGTTGTTAACCAAAATATCACGCGCACTTTCTGGTAATTGTGTATCTTCTAGCGGTGTAAAATCAGGTACTTCAATCGCTTCAACAGTATTCGCATTATCTATAACATTAAAACGCAGCAGGGCGCTTTCAATACTTTTTTGTACCGCTTTAGAGGTTTCATGTTTTAGCGCTTCTTCTAACACATCACGGTTTTCACCTTGACGAGCAAATAAGTCTGCGGCTTGTGTTCTCTGTTTTGGCGTTCCATTCATTAAAACATGGGTTAAGTTTGCTTTGACAATATCAGCAGGTAATGTATTAAGAATGGGCTCAGCCGCTTTCTTTACGGTTTTTAAGCTGCTGGTGGCAAGTAATACTATTACATCAGCAAAATTATCACGTAATAGCGTGTTTTTATTAAGATAATTTATAAGTTCAACTAAACCATTTGCAGATAATTTCTCAATTAACGTTGTTCGAATAAATTCTTGATGCTCAAGTATATAATCATGTAAGTCGGAAAGTTCATAAATACGCTTAAGATTTGTTGCATAGTATTCGGAAATATCTTTTCTATCGAATACGGCAAATAACGCATTTTCACCTGGGATATCGGCTTCCTGTGCCAACATATTAGCAATAAATGCCATGCTCCAATGCTTACGGTGCTCTAAATTAAGATTTCGTGCATTTTCATAAGTGTTATAAAACACATCAATGAGCAGATAAAGCACCCAGGTTGGGACTTCTTTTGTGGTGATTTTAATATTGATATCTTGGCAAGCAGCAGCAAGTACTTTACCGTAACGTGCAATTTGCTCTGCGGAAAAACCGTCGCCGACTTTAGAATAGAGTTTGTGTCGAGCATTAAGGCCTTGGGTGATAATTTTGCTGTATTGACCCGTATTAACACCATGAGCATACCACCACTCTAAGGTGCCAGGTTTATCAAAGTAAACCGCTGCTTTTGAAGCATCCAGCTTGTTTAATTCAAAAAGTACCTCAGGGTTTTCACCAGTGAGTACATAATTTAATGCACGCTTAGGTAATTCCTCATCAAATGTAGCTAGTAGTACAAGAGATTCCTGTAGGTATTTTTCTGTCACAGGGACATCTTTTTTCCCAAAAATAGGGAAAATGTCTAAGATTTTTTTTATCACGCCAGTTCCTTAAGCTATGTATGGATAAACAGTTTTTTTTACCATGAAATGATGAATTGAACAATTTGATTATCAATGCTGCAAATGCAACTGATGCGATATATTTGTGAAATTTATAGTGATAAACGCTAAAAAATATCACTTAACTTTATTAATATTCAATTAATCCTTATATAGAAGCTTATATCAGGAAAAATGACTGAAAATGAAGAAGTGATAAATAAGGCATTTATTGTGATATTTAAAATAATTTAAGAATTGTCTGTTAAGTGGGATCGGGGCTAGCAGTTATTAAAATTGATTAAAAATATAACGTGATAAACTCAGACTAAAACAATGAAAATTGCGATGCCTTTTTACTCTTTTTTTTATTTATATTCGGAACTACCTGATTTATATAACAGCAGAAAATAATAATTAATAAAAATTACTAATGTTATTTTTGTGGAATAAAAAATGCCTCGGTTGAGAGGCATTTTCAGTTTATTAATTTGTCGTTTGGCGTGAATAAGATAATAACAATGAACTCGCACTGCAAATAAGTAAGGTTATCGCTAAATCTTGTCCCCAGCCAGCAAGCGCAAGACCGCCTCCAATAAGTAAATAATAGAATAAACCTAATAATGCGCCCGCAGTACCTAAGCGATCTTTATATTGAGCTAATGCAGTTGCCAATATATTGGGGATAGCAATGCCATAAGCAATTACACTGCCTATCATTGGAATAATAAAACTAATATTATTGCGCAATAAATAAACACCAATAGCACTAATTAATGCGATAAAACTGGCTAATAAAACTAGTTTTTTACATGTCCATTGATGATTTAATAGTGTTTTATTAATAAAAGAGCCAATACCAACACCTAATGCTAAAGCAATACCGCTATAACCAAAGGTGCTGGCACTGTAGCCTTGGTTATTAAACATAAAAGGAGCTAGCTGATAATAAGCAAATAAACTTATATTAAAGAAGGCAATTAATAATACAGTCTTAGCGATTTCTATATCACCTAGCATTTTTATTGCAGTTTCTCTTAATGGTGCAGTCTTTATTGTTACTGGGCGGCTTTCTGGTAATGCAAAAGTACTCCATAACAATAAAATAACAGCCAGAAATGCAAGGCCGCTAAATACACCTTGATAACCAGCATAGTTCACCAGTAATGAACCACTTAACATGCCAATAGCAGGACTTAATGCGATAGCAGCACCCATAACAGAAAAAACTTTTGCTAATTCATCACCACTATACACATCACGCATAATGGTTTGTGTTCCTACTGATCCCACCGCGGCACCAAAAGCTGACAACATACGTAATCCCAGTAGCACAGAGAAATCTTGGCTGATAAATACACCAAGACATGCAATAGCATAAATAAACAACCCAGCCAGCATAGTCGGACGACGCCCAATGACATCACATAACCGACCCCATATAATGACCCCCAGCGCAAAAGCAAAGAAATAGAGCGAAAGTGTTTGTCCAGCTTCACCTGCACTGACATTAAAGCCGTTTGAAATATCAGTAAGAGCTGGGCTATAAATGGTTTCTGCAATTTGTGGAAACATCATCAACGCAATTGCTAACCATAAAGAGAGTTTTCTGTTCATCTGTTGTATATCCTGAAACGTGGATCTTGATGACAGAATACAGAGATAAATAATGTCTAGTTACAAACATAAAGACATATTGTTTTTCAAATAGGACAAGTAATGGCTTGGCTTAATCAATACGACCACTTTGTGCCAGAAGAGCATCTAGCATCAGTTGTCGGTATTGCAGCGGAAATGGGAAAGCACGACTCCGGTTTTCATTCACACGATAGAGGGCAATTGTTATTTACGCAATCTGGCTGTATGAGAATAACCTTAGTTGATCGTGTGTCTGTATTGCCTCCAATGCGAATAGCATGGATCCCGCCTAAAATCGTACATCGTGTAGAAATGTATGCCTCTGTTGGTTATCGTTCAGTTTATCTCGCTGATAAATATCATGATAATTTTCCGACCGAGAGTGAAATACTAACTATTTCACCGCTACTTAGAGAAGTATTAGAACGGATTGCAATTGCCGATTTTGAAACCCAATGGGAAGAAGGGCGTTATGCTAATTTACTTACTGTGTTTTTCGATGAAATAAAACAATCTCAACGACAGCCTAATCATTTATCAATGCCTAAAGATAGGCGATTAAGTAAATTATCTTTTCATGAATTACCACCACCATTACAAGAAATGGCAAAACATGTTGGTGCTAGTGAAAAAACAATTACACGCTTATTTTATAAAGAAACAGGGTTAAGTTACCAGCAGTGGCGGCAACAATGGCGATTAATGAAAGCGATAGAATTATTAGCTATGCATCACCGTTATATTGATATTAGCCAAATATTAGGCTTTGCCAGTGATAGTGCATTTATTACTTTTTTTAAAAAAATGACTGGGCAAACTCCACAAGAATATTTGAAAAGTTAATTTTGATATTTTTGTTCTTTTAAAAACATAAAGCCCCGAAATTTAACGGGGCTTAGCAAGATAAAAGAAATAATTTAAATAGATTTATTTCTTTTTAATATCAGTGTGAAATTGGCGCTCGGTATAACCTGTATAAAGTTGGCGAGGGCGCGCAATTTTCAGGCCATCTTCATGCATTTCGTTCCAGTGTGCAATCCAACCAATGGTACGAGCAATAGCGAAGATTACCGTAAACATATTAGATGGAATACCTAATGCTTTCAGGATAATTCCAGAGTAGAAGTCTACGTTAGGGTAGAGTTTTTTCTCAATAAAGTATGGGTCGTTTAATGCAATACGTTCTAATTCCATTGCTACTTCAAGTAAGCTGTCATTAAGATTTAATTCTTTTAGCACTTCATGACAGGTTTCACGCATTACTGTGGCTCGTGGATCATAGTTTTTATAAACACGGTGACCAAAGCCCATTAAACGGAAAGAGTCATTTTTATCTTTTGCGCGTTTAATAAATTCAGGGATGTGCTCAACCGTTTTAATCTCTTCTAACATACGTAAACATGCTTCGTTTGCACCACCATGAGCAGGTCCCCAAAGTGAAGCAATACCCGCTGCAATACAAGCGAATGGATTAGCACCAGAAGAACCCGCAGTACGCACTGTTGATGTTGATGCATTTTGTTCGTGATCAGCATGGAGAATAAAAATTCTATCCATTGCGCGTTCAAGAACAGGATTAACCACATACTCTTCGCAAGGTGTCGCAAACATCATATGTAAGAAATTGCCTGCATATGAAAGGTCGTTACGTGGATAAACAAAAGGCTGACCAATAGAATATTTGTAACACATAGCAGCAACAGTTGGCATTTTAGATAGCAGGCGATAAGCCGTAATATCTCGGTGAACAGGATTGCTTACGTCAAGTGCATCATGATAGAACGCCGCTAGTGCGCCAGTAACGCCACATAATACTGCCATTGGGTGAGAGTCACGACGGAAACCATGAAATAATCGGGTGATTTGTTCATGGATCATGGTGTGACGAGTAACCGTTTTCTTAAAGTTGTCGTATTGCTCTTGTGTGGGTGCTTCGCCGTAAAGCAGGATGTAACAAACTTCTAAATATGTTGATTCCGTTGCTAATTGCCCGATAGGAAAACCACGGTGGAGTAATATGCCGTTGTCACCATCGATAAAGGTAATTTTTGACTCACAGGATGCGGTTGAAGTGAAGCCGGGATCATAGGTGTAATAACCTTTGGAGCCTAGAGTACGAATATCAATGACTTTGGAACCGAGTGTAGGGGTGAGAACGTCCAAATCCGCAGAAGTATCATCAATCGTTAGCTTAGCTTTGTTATCAGCCATTTATAATCTCCTTAGCGCTTATTAATCTCCCAACATTGTCGAGTGTTATCTTCATAAAGATGCACTTCGATAGTGAAACTATAGTTGACGTAGGATACCTAATGAATTTTATTTAAAGCCAATAAAAACCTAGGTCTATAGTGTGCCACTTATGTTACGGAGCTTTTGATGTTATGTTTTTTAGGTGCTTTTTTATGCAATGCACTTAGAATTAGTACTGACAACACTTTTACATAAGTTTGCGGTTTCTGGAAGCGTGTTTGCGCACAAAAAAAACATAATCTTTAAAATTATGCGGTAAATGTAATGAAAATGTTGTGCGTGTGTCAAAAATGATAATCATTTTTGCATCGAATGTATGAGATCGTGATCCCTCTCACTGTTCGAGGCAAATGTCAGGCACACTAGTTGTGTGGTAATTGTAATAATTTTGTGAAGCACTTATACTGCGCCCAGGTCTCCGGAACCGCTGTTGTATGGAGAACCAGCGTAACGAATCCACAGTTTTCGTAAAATAGACGGAATTAACATTTTACTTAAAATGTGCCTTTGTACCCCATTCGCTGTTTGATTTCCATCCAGGTCCGGAGGAAGGAAAAATTATAAAAGCTGTGTGGGCATAAATTGTGAAAAAACAAAGACCTGTCAATCTGGATTTACAGACGATACAGTTTCCACTCCCTGCTATCGCATCGATCTTGCATCGTGTCTCTGGTGTTATTATGTTAGTCGCAGTAGGTATTTTACTGTGGTTACTTGGCACCTCTCTCTCATCTCCTGAAGGTTTTCAGCAAACTGCTGAAATAATGACTGGTTTCTTCGCGAAATTTATTTTGTGGGGCATCCTAACTGCGTTGGCATATCATATTTGCGGCGGTATCCGTCATATGTTGATGGACTTCGGCTTTATTGATGAAACATTGATTGTAGGCCGTAATTCAGCGGCAATATCAATGATAATTACGGTTGTTTTATCAATATTGGCGGGGGTATTAGTATGGTAAGTAATTCATCTACTTTAGGCCGTACTGGCATTCAAGATTGGTTATTTCTACGTGCCACTGCCATTATCATTGTTTTATATGTGCTCTATTTTGTGGGTTTTATTGCAACAACAGATATCACTTATGAAGTATGGCGTGGGTTCTTTAGCTCATCCTTAACCAAAGTTTTCACCATATTGACACTACTTTCTATTCTAATTCATGCGTGGATTGGAATGTGGCAGGTGTTAACGGATTATATTAAACCAGTAGCGTTACGCTTAATTCTACAACTTATTATCGTAGTTGCGCTGTTGGCTTATCTTATTTATGGAACAATTGTGGTGTGGGGTGTGTAATGAATCTGCCAGTAAGAGAGTTTGACGCAGTCGTTATTGGGGCTGGTGGTGCGGGAATGCGCGCTGCTTTACAGATTTCCCAAATGGGACTGTCATGTGCACTAATATCTAAAGTATTTCCTACTCGTTCTCATACTGTTTCCGCCCAAGGTGGTATTACTGTCGCATTAGGTAATACACACGAAGATAATTGGGAATGGCATATGTACGATACCGTTAAAGGCTCCGATTATATTGGTGATCAAGACGCCATTGAGTACATGTGTAAAACTGGCCCCGAAGCAATTTTAGAGCTAGAGCATATGGGGCTGCCATTTTCTCGTCTTGATGATGGTCGCATTTATCAACGTCCTTTTGGTGGTCAATCTCGAAATTTTGGTGGTGAACAAGCCGCTCGAACTGCTGCGGCTGCTGACCGTACAGGGCACGCATTATTACACACCCTCTATCAGCAAAATTTAAAAAATCATACAACTATCTTCTCTGAATGGTATTCACTAGATTTAGTGAAAAACCAAGATGGCGATATTGTCGGTTGTACTGCAATTTGTATTGAAACAGGCGAAGTGGTTTATTTCAAAGCAAATGCAACTATTCTGGCAACAGGTGGCGCAGGTCGCATCTACCAATCAACCACTAATGCACATATCAATACAGGTGATGGCGTTGGTATGGCGGTTCGTGCCGGAGTTCCTTTGCAAGATATGGAAATGTGGCAATTCCACCCAACGGGTATTGCGGGTGCGGGGGTATTAGTTACAGAAGGTTGCCGTGGTGAAGGTGGATATCTATTAAATAAAGATGGCGAACGCTTTATGGAACGCTATGCACCTAATGCCAAAGATCTCGCCGGTCGAGATGTTGTCGCTCGTTCAATTATGATTGAAATTCGCGAAGGTCGTGGTTGTGATGGTCCTTGGGGGCCTCATGCTAAATTGAAACTCGATCATCTGGGTAAAGAAGTTCTTGAGTCTCGTTTACCCGGTATTCTTGACCTTTCTCGTACCTTTGCTCACGTTGACCCAATTAAAGAGCCAATTCCAGTTATTCCTACTTGTCACTATATGATGGGTGGTATTCCAACGAAAGTAACGGGACAAGCTATTCGCGTAAATGCGCAGGGTAAAGATGAAGTTATCCCTGGATTATTTGCTGTAGGCGAAATTGCTTGTGTTTCTGTTCATGGTGCAAACCGTTTAGGTGGGAATTCCTTGCTCGACTTAGTTGTTTTTGGCCGTTCAGCCGGGGTTCACTTAAAAGAGTCACTGATGGAACAAGGCACAATGCGCGAAGCCAGTGATTCAGATATTGACGCTGCATTAACACGCTTAAATCGTTGGGAAAACAATCGTTCTGGTGAAGACCCAGTCGAAATCCGTAAAGCATTGCAATCTTGTATGCAACATAACTTCTCTGTATTCCGTGAAGGTGATGCAATGGCAAAAGGTCTGGAAGAGCTTAAAGTTATTCGTGAGCGCTTACAGAATGCACGACTTGATGATAATTCAAGCGAATTTAATACCCAACGTATTGAGTGCTTAGAATTAGATAACTTGATGGAAACAGCGTATGCCACTGCGGTATCTGCTAATTTCCGTACAGAAAGTCGTGGTGCCCATAGCCGTTTCGATTTCCCTGAACGTGATGATGCGAACTGGTTATGTCATACGTTATATCAGCCGCAAACCGAAACAATGACACGACGTGAAGTCAATATGCAGCCGAAACTGCGTGAGGCTTTTCCTCCAAAAGTGCGTACATATTAATTAGCGGTGTTATTGAAGTTGCGGAGACTCAAAAATGAAACTTGAATTTTCGATTTATCGTTACAACCCTGATGTTGACAATGCGCCGCATATGCAAGATTACACCCTAGAAGCACCTGAAGGGCGTGACATGATGCTATTGGATGCATTAATTCAGCTAAAGGAAAAAGATCCTACTTTATCGTTCCGTCGTTCTTGTCGTGAAGGGGTCTGTGGTTCTGATGGTTTGAATATGAACGGTAAAAATGGTTTGGCTTGTATCACACCTATTTCATCTTTACACAGAGGAAGTAAGAAAATTGTGATCAGACCGTTACCCGGTTTACCTGTGATCCGTGATTTAATAGTAGATATGACTCAGTTCTACACTCAATATGAGAAGATCCGTCCTTATTTACTTAATGATGACAAAAATCCTCCCGCTCGTGAGAACTTACAGTCACCAGAACAACGTGCGAAGCTTGATGGTCTTTATGATTGTATACTTTGTGCTTGTTGTTCAAGCTCTTGCCCATCATTCTGGTGGAATCCAGATAAGTTTATTGGGCCTGCGGGACTATTAGCTGCATATCGTTTCTTGATTGATAGTCGTGATACAGAAACAGAATCTCGTCTTGATGATCTTAACGATGCTTTCAGTGTTTTCCGCTGTCACGGCATTATGAATTGTGTCAGCGTATGTCCTAAAGGACTTAATCCGACAAAAGCAATAGGTCACATTAAGTCAATGTTGTTAAAACGTAGTGCATAAAATAATAACCGCCCTAAAATAGTTAGGGCGGTTAATGGAAAAACTAAGTTAGACGTTTGCAATAATAAGTGTGTACAGATAGGCACCTTTAAACACTGTTAGACAGTGCTTAAAGGTTCCTTGAGAGCTAAAGCTCCATATTTAAGAACCTGCGAGAGAGCGGGTCATAAGAGAACCTTGCAATCGAAACCGTTTAATCACGGTATTAGTTATCCACGGCGAACTAAAGCTGTATAGCTTAAGGGATCATAATGCAGAACGGCGCAATGAAGGACTGGCTAGAATCGACATTTCTAGCAGGAGAGAATCAATCTTACATAGAAGATATCTATGAAGATTACCTAACTGACCCAAACTCTGTTGACGAAAGTTGGAGAGAGATTTTTCAACAACTACCCGCAAGTCAAGGCATAGAGCAGTCGCATTCTCAAACCCGCGACTACTTCAGACGCCTCGCTAAAGAATCCACTCGATACCATACCTCGGTAAGTGATCCGGCTATGGACTCAAAACAAGTCAAAGTTTTGCAGCTCATTAATGCCTTTCGTTTCCGCGGTCATCAAAATGCGAATCTCGACCCGCTTGGGTTATGGAAACAAGAATCTGTTCCTGATTTAGATCCAGCTTTTCATAATCTAACAAAAGAAGACTTTGAAGAAACGTTTAATGTGGGATCTTTTGCTATCGGCAAAGAAACCATGAAACTCGGTGAATTATATGAAGCCTTGAAGCGCATTTATTGTGGTTCAATTGGTGCTGAATATATGCACATTACTAATACAGAAGAAAAACGTTGGCTTCAACAGCGTTTGGAATCAGTTAATGTTGCAGAGCAATTTACTAAAGAAGAGAAACTCCGTTTTCTAACTGAGTTAACTGCGGCTGAAGGTTTAGAGCGCTATTTAGGTGCGAAATTCCCTGGTGCAAAACGCTTCTCTTTAGAAGGTGGTGATGCGCTTGTTCCGATGTTAAAAGATTTAATTCGCCATGCAGGTAAACAAGATACACGTGAAGTGGTTCTTGGTATGGCGCACCGTGGACGTTTAAACGTTCTCGTTAATATTCTAGGTAAAAAACCCGCTGATTTATTTGATGAGTTTGCAGGAATTCATAAAGAACACTTAGGAACGGGTGACGTTAAATATCACCAAGGTTTCTCATCAGATTTTGCGACTGAAGGGGCTCAAGTCCACCTCGCATTAGCATTTAACCCATCTCACCTTGAGATTGTTAGCCCTGTTGTTATTGGTTCTGTTCGTGCTCGTCGAGATCGTTTAGATGAAGCGCGTAGCAATATGGTTCTACCTATTACCATTCATGGTGATGCGGCAGTGACTGGGCAAGGGGTTGTTCAAGAAACCTTAAACATGTCTCAAGCACGTGGCTATGAAGTCGGTGGTACTGTTCGTATTGTTATCAATAACCAAGTTGGTTTTACCACATCAAATCCAAAAGATGCCCGTTCAACACAATATTGTACTGATATTGTGAAAATGGTTCAGGCACCTATTTTTCACGTTAATGCGGATGATCCTGAAGCCGTTGCATTCGTCACTCGTTTAGCATTGGATTTCCGTAATACCTTTAAACGCGATGTGATGATTGATTTAGTTTGTTATCGCCGCCATGGTCATAATGAAGCTGATGAGCCAAATGCAACACAGCCTCTGATGTATCAAAAAATTAAGAAACACCCAACTCCGCGTAAAATTTATGCTGATAAATTAGTTGAGCAAGGTTTACTTGATGCCAATGACGTTACTGAATTAGTTAATCTTTACCGTGATGCATTAGATCGTGGTGACTGTGTTGTTGAAGAGTATCGCCCTATGGGGCCACACACCTTCACATGGGAACCTTATCTTAACCATGAGTGGAACGAAGAGTACCCACACAAAGTAGAAAAAACGCGTTTACAAGATTTAGCGCGTCGTGTGAGTAATGTTCCGGCAGAAATTGTTATGCAATCTCGTGTTGAGAAAATCTATGCAGATAGAGCAGTAATGGCAGAGGGTAAAAAATTACTCGATTGGGGTGCAGCTGAAACATTGGCTTATGCAACCTTAGTTGACCAAGGCATTACAATTCGTCTCTCTGGTGAAGATGCTGGCCGTGGTACGTTCTTCCATCGTCATGCGGTAATTCATAATCAAACTAACGGCTCAGTTTATGTGCCATTAGCAAATGTACATAATTCTCAAGGTCAGTTTAATGTTTGGGATTCTGTACTAACTGAAGAAGCTGTACTGGCGTTTGAATATGGTTATGCCACAACTGAACCTCGCGATTTAACGATTTGGGAAGCACAGTTTGGTGATTTCGCTAACGTTGCACAAGTTGTTATCGACCAATTTATTAGCTCCGGAGAGCAAAAATGGGGTCGTATGTGTGGTTTAGTCATGCTGTTACCACATGGCTATGAAGGTCAAGGGCCTGAGCACTCCTCTGCACGTTTAGAGCGCTATCTACAATTATGTGCTGAGCAAAACATGCAGGTCTGTGTGCCATCTACACCGGCTCAGGTTTACCACATGTTACGTCGTCAAGCATTGCGTGGAATGCGTCGCCCATTAATCGTTATGTCACCAAAATCATTACTACGTCATCCATTAGCGGTTTCTGCACTGGATGAATTAGCAGATGGTAAATTTTTACCTGTTATTGGTGAAATGGATGACTTAAAACCAGAAAACGTCAAACGTGTTGTGATGTGTTCAGGTAAAGTTTATTACGATTTATTAGAACAACGTCGTGCTAATGATCAAAGTGATGTGGCGATAATTCGTATCGAGCAACTTTATCCATTCCCACATGAAGATCTGGCTCAGGTTTTAGCACCTTATGCTCACGTGAAAGATTTTGTTTGGTGTCAAGAAGAGCCATTAAATCAAGGCGCTTGGTATTGTAGTCAACATAATTTCCGTGATGCTATTCCAACAGGTGCAGCCTTACGTTATGCGGGTCGCCCAGCGTCAGCCTCTCCAGCAGTTGGTTATACCTCTGTTCATCAGGAGCAACAAAAAGCTCTGGTTGAAGATGCACTGAAAGTTAATAAATAAGGATAGAAAATGAGTAGTGTAGATATTCTAGTACCGGATCTCCCTGAATCAGTTGCTGACGCAACGGTCGCAACTTGGCATAAAAAACCTGGTGATAGCATTCAACGTGATGAAGTACTTGTCGAAATTGAAACAGACAAAGTGGTATTAGAAGTTCCTGCTAGTGGAGCAGGTGTGTTGGAAAGCATTCTTGAAGAGGAAGGTGCTACGGTTGGTTCTCGTCAATTATTAGGACGTATTCGTCTTGGTGATAGCACTGGTATTCCTGCCGATGTTAAACCTGCACAAGATAGCACACCAGCACAACGTCAAAGTGCAGACCTTACCGTTCAAGGTAATAACGATGCACTTAGCCCAACTGCTCGTCGTTTAGTTGCTGAGCATGATATTAATCCTGCTGATGTAAAAGGCAGTGGTGTTGGTGGTCGATTGACTCGCCAAGATATTGAAAGTCATGTTTCTAGCAGTAAGCCTGCGGCGCAAGCTACAACTCAAGCTCCTCAAGAACTGTTATCGCACCGTAGTGAAAAACGTGTACCAATGACTCGTTTACGTAAACGTGTTGCAGAGCGTTTACTCGAAGCGAAAAACACCACCGCAATGTTGACGACCTTTAATGAAATCAATATGCAGCCGATTAAGGATTTACGTAATCAATACGGCGAAGCTTTTGAAAAACGTCATGGTGTACGTTTAGGTTTTATGTCTTTCTATATTAAAGCTGTTGTTGAAGCACTGAAACGTTATCCAGAAGTGAATGCTTCGATTGATGGCACTGATGTGGTTTATCACAACTATTTTGATATCAGTATTGCGGTATCAACACCTCGCGGTCTGGTTACGCCAGTATTACGTGATGTAGATGCCATGAGCATGGCGGATATCGAGAAAAATATCAAAGCGTTAGCGGTTAAAGGCCGTGATGGTAAGTTAACTGTTGAAGATTTAACGGGTGGTAACTTTACTATTACTAACGGCGGTGTTTTCGGCTCATTGATGTCAACACCAATTATCAATCCACCACAAAGCGCTATTTTGGGTATGCATGCAATTAAAGATCGCCCAATGGCAGTGAATGGTCAGGTTGTTATTCTACCAATGATGTATTTAGCGCTTTCCTATGACCATCGCTTAATTGATGGTCGTGAATCTGTCGGTTTCTTAGTGACAGTCAAAGAGATGCTAGAAGATCCAGCTCGTTTATTACTGGATGTGTAGGTAATCACAATCTCGCTTTTAGGCAGGAGATGCTCCTCCTGCCTATTACAAGCAGCATACACAAGCATCAAAGAAGTACAGTGTGTTCGTGAAGCCAGATTTCTCTGGCTTATAGTCAAAAAAATAAGAAAGCCCGACTTTCAACAAGATTATGGATAGAACATCATGAATTTACACGAGTATCAGGCAAAACAGCTTTTCTCACGGTATGGATTGCCAGCACCTGCTGGTTTCGCCTGCTCCACGCCGCGTGAGGCAGAAGAAGCTGCATCAAAAATCGGTCAAGGCCCTTGGGTCGTGAAATGTCAAGTTCACGCGGGTGGACGAGGTAAAGCGGGCGGCGTTAAAGTCGTAAAATCCAAAGAAGAAATTCGTGCATTTGCAGAACAGTGGTTAGGCAAACGTTTGGTGACTTATCAAACAGACGCTAATGGTCAGCCGGTTACACAAATTTTGGTTGAAGCAGCAACAGATATCGCTAAAGAGCTTTATCTTGGCGCAGTTGTAGACCGCGGCACCCGTCGTGTTGTCTTTATGGCTTCAACAGAAGGTGGCGTAGAAATTGAAAAAGTGGCTGAAGAAACGCCAGAACTGATTCATCGCGCCATTATTGATCCCCTAACAGGGCCCATGCCTTATCAGGGAAGAGAATTAGCTTTTAAACTGGGTTTAAAAGGCAAGCAAGTTAGTCAATTTGCTAAGATTTTTATGGGATTAGCAACAATATTCCTTGAGCGTGATCTTGCTCTAATTGAAATTAATCCACTGGTTATTACCAAAGAAGACGACTTAATTTGTCTTGATGGTAAATTAGGCGTTGATAGCAATGCGTTATATCGCCAGCCAGAAATGCGTGAAATGCACGATCCATCACAAGAAGATCCTCGTGAAGCACAAGCGGCACAATGGGAACTGAACTATGTTGCACTCGATGGCAATATCGGTTGTATGGTTAACGGTGCAGGTTTAGCGATGGGGACTATGGATATCGTTAAACTTCATGGCGGTGAACCAGCGAACTTCCTCGATGTCGGTGGTGGAGCTACCAAAGAACGAGTAACAGAAGCATTTAAAATTATTTTGTCAGATGAAAATGTCAGTGCTGTGCTAGTTAACATTTTCGGCGGTATTGTTCGTTGTGACCTAATTGCAGACGGTATTATTGGTGCTGTTGAAGAAGTTGGTGTCAATGTACCTGTTGTTGTACGTCTTGAAGGAAACAATGCAGAATTAGGCACTAAAAAATTAGCTGATAGCGGATTGAACATTATCGCCGCAACAAGTCTAACAGATGCCGCTAAACAAGTTGTTGCAGCAGCGGAGGCAAAATAATGTCCATTTTAATCGATAAAAATACCAAAGTAATTTGCCAAGGTTTTACGGGGAGCCAAGGAACATTCCACTCTGAGCAAGCTATTGCTTATGGCACTAAAATGGTTGGTGGAGTAACGCCGGGGAAAGGTGGAACGACACATTTAGGTCTACCGGTATTTAATACTGTACGTGAAGCCGTTGAAGCAACAGGTGCGACCGCTACCGTTATTTATGTTCCGGCACCATTTTGTAAAGACTCCATTCTTGAGGCTATCGATGCTGGTATTAAGCTAATTATCACTATTACAGAAGGTATTCCAACATTGGATATGCTGACTGTAAAAGTCAAATTAGATGAGGCGGGTGTTCGAATGATAGGCCCTAACTGCCCAGGTGTTATTACTCCGGGTGAATGCAAGATTGGTATTATGCCAGGGCACATTCATTTACCGGGTAAAGTGGGTATTGTCTCTCGTTCAGGAACACTTACTTACGAAGCGGTTAAACAAACTACAGATGTCGGTTTAGGCCAATCAACTTGCGTTGGTATTGGTGGAGACCCAATCCCGGGTTCTAACTTTATTGATATTCTTAAGTTGTTCCAAGAGGATCCACAAACTGAAGCCATTGTCATGATTGGTGAAATTGGTGGTGCAGCAGAAGAAGAAGCTGCTGCTTACATCAAAGATCACGTGACGAAACCTGTAGTCGGTTATATTGCGGGTGTAACTGCACCTAAAGGTAAACGTATGGGTCATGCTGGTGCAATTATCGCTGGTGGCAAAGGTACTGCTGATGAGAAATTCGCAGCACTAGAAGCAGCAGGGGTAAAAACGGTTCGCAGTTTGGCTGATATCGGCGAAGCAATTAAGTCACTTATTAAATAAGTAACAAATCTGTTAATAGTTTCAGCTTGATATTATAAAAATACCAGTCTATAAAAAGAGGCTGGTATTTTTTTATCTACATTTCTAGTTTTTATTATGAAGTAAAAAAAGTATTATTTTTTTATCATTATTAAAGTATTTTTAATTCTATCTATTTGTTTTATAATTGTTTTATCTAGTATTGATCTATACGGCTAAATGGCTAAAAAGTCTTTTTATATCATTTTCTCTACTCGTATCTTTTTTATAAATGGAACATTTTCTTTCTTAAATTGTGAAAAATAGTTTTGATAAATAGATTATAAGAAATAGAGAAGCACTAACGTGAGAGTATTTGCCTTCTTTTTTGTCTTATTTTTATACAATTTATATCTCGATAACATGTAATTAAATAGCAAGTTATTATTTTTTAGTTACATCTATACCTTAAGAACAGCCTCAAAATCGCTGATCATGCCCATGTTCTAAGCCTTTTTAAAACACATTGATGGATAGAATACTCGTAAGTTAAGCTCCAGATAGCTAGGAAAATCATTTTTTCATTATATTCATCACTTAAAATTAAATTTTGGGGGAGAATAGGGATATTATTTGAGGATTTTTTATATCACAATTACCACTGTATTAATCACACTTTAATTATCTAAAAAATATTACTTAATGATACATAAAATATTTAATTTTATTTTTTAGACTATTTATTTTGATTTAACGCATTGATTTAAAATGATTTGTGTTGTTTTTTTTATTTTTTGTTGAATACGAATTATACGTGATTAATTGGGTTTTTATTGAGTAAGAGGAAAAGAAAAAGAAGGCTAATTTTATTGCACATATTGAAAATTATTTATTTACGTCAGATTTTATTTAACTATTTTAATTTATAGTTATATTAGTCGTATATTTCCTATATTATAAAGCTATAAATTTTAACTTACTAATTAATAAATTATTTTTTTAAATATTTATTTTTTACCTGCAAAAAAGTATTTTTAATATTAAAATTAGTGAAGCACAATTAAAAGTGTTTATTTTTAACTCGCTTATGAAAATAAAAAGTTAATTTTTTTATGGAAAATATAAGGAGGTAAATTAAACTTAAAAACAAAACCAACATTACATTAACACAAAAGTAACCATTGGGTAATTTATTCGCAACTAGTTAACATTAAAGTGTTTTTTTGATGTAGGTCAAGTTATTAATTGTGGCAAAATTTTCTGAATATGCTTAAATTGGCGCACGATCAAATATGCTGTTACTAACCTAAAAGTCGTATTGTTGACCTAAGCTCAGAATTCAAATCTGGGTCACGCAAAATATATTTATTATATGTAAATATAAGCGTACTATTTGTAAGGTATTGTGTTTTTGGTCTTTAATATTCGTTGTTGTTTTTAGAGGCATTTATTGCTGGTAGTTATGAGGCTTTATTATTTAATAAAGTCGGGTTGCCGCAAGTCGGTGTCTTCCTGCTAGGAGCAAGGAGTCAAGATGTTTGATATTGTCGAACTGTCACGGTTACAGTTTGCCTTAACAGCAATGTATCACTTCCTGTTTGTACCATTAACGCTTGGTATGGCGTTTTTGCTGGCAATCATGGAAACGATATATGTTCTGTCTGGTAAACAAGTTTACAAAGATATGACAAAGTTCTGGGGTAAGTTATTTGGTATTAACTTTGCTCTGGGTGTCGCAACTGGGTTGACCATGGAGTTCCAATTTGGTACTAACTGGTCATATTTCTCTCATTACGTCGGTGATATCTTCGGTGCGCCTTTAGCTATCGAAGGTTTAATGGCGTTCTTCTTAGAATCAACTTTCGTCGGATTGTTCTTCTTTGGTTGGGATCGTTTAAGCAAGAAGCAACACTTAATGGTAACGTGGTTAGTTGCCTTTGGTTCTAACTTCTCTGCGTTATGGATCCTTGTCGCGAACGGTTGGATGCAAAACCCTGTCGCTGCAGATTTCAACTTTGAAACCATGCGAATGGAAATGTTGAGCTTTGCTGATCTGGTTCTTAACCCTGTTGCTCAGGTGAAATTTGTCCATACTGTTGCTGCTGGTTACTGTACTGGTGCATTCTTCGTTTTAGGTATCAGCTCTTACTACCTGCTTAAAGGCCGTGATATCGGTTTTGCTAAACGTTCATTTGCAGTTGCAGCGACTTTCGGTATCGCAGCTGTATTATCTGTTATCGTTCTGGGTGATGAATCTGGTTACGAAATGGGTGACGTACAAAAAACCAAATTAGCGGCAATAGAAGGGGAGTGGCACACTGAACCTGCGCCAGCTGCTTTCAACCTGATTGCATTCCCTAATCAAGAAAAAATGGAAAACTCGTTTGCTCTGCAAATTCCTTACGTAATGGGAATTATCGCAACGCGTTCTTTCGATACGCCTGTATTAGGTCTTCATGACTTAATGAGCCAGCATGAAGTGCGTATTCGTAACGGTATGAAAGCTTACGAATTATTAAGTGAACTTCGTTCAGGTAACACTGATCCACAAGTTCGTGCTGCATTTAATGATGTGAAACAAGATCTTGGTTATGGATTATTGTTGAAACGTTATACAGAAAACGTTGTTGATGCGAGTGAAGAACAAATTAAAGCTGCTGCTAAGGATACAATTCCTAAAGTAGCCCCTCTGTTCTGGTCATTCCGTCTTATGGTTGCTTCTGGCTTCCTGATGTTATTAATCGTAGCGATCTCTTTCTGGACTGTTCTGTCAAACCGTATTGGTAACTACAAATGGTTGCTGCGTGCTGCCCTGTTTAGTATTCCATTACCTTGGATTGCTATTGAAGCAGGTTGGTTTGTCGCAGAATATGGACGTCAACCGTGGGCTATCGGAGAAATCTTACCTACAGCAGTTGCGACTTCATCACTGACTCAAGCTGATATTCTTGTCTCAATGGGTCTAATTTGTGGTCTGTATACTCTGTTCTTAGTTGCCGAAATGTTCCTGATGTTCAAATTTGGTCGCCTTGGGCCGAGTAGCCTGAAGACGGGTCGCTATCACTTTGAACAGAAGACAACTTCTTCTGCACAAAGTAAGTAACACAGGAGTCCACTATGTTTGATTATGAAGTTTTGCGGTTTGTCTGGTGGCTACTGATTGGTATCTTACTGATTGGCTTTGCTGTCACCGACGGTTTTGATATGGGTGTAGGTGTATTATTGCGAGTTATTGCAAAAGATGACACTGAACGCCGTATTTTAATTAACTCAGTAGCACCTCACTGGGATGGTAACCAAGTATGGTTAATCACCGCGGGTGGTGCATTATTTGCTGCATGGCCAATGGTTTATGCTGCGGCATTCTCTGGTTTCTATTTCGGTATGATCCTCGTACTGGCGGCGTTATTCTTCCGCCCAGTCGGTTTTGACTACCGTTCTAAACTGGAATCACCAAAATGGCGTGGTATGTGGGATTGGGGCATCTTTATTGGTAGCTTCGTTCCACCATTAGTTATCGGTGTTGCTTTTGGTAACCTGCTGCAAGGTGTTCCATTAGAAGTTGATAGTATGCAACGTGTATCCTATAACGGTACAACTAACGCTATCATTAACCTGTTAGGTTTATTAAACCCATATGGTTTATTAGCGGGTGTAATTAGCTTAATGATGATTATTGCACATGGTGCAAGTTATCTTCAGATGCGTACTACAGGTGAGCTGCACGAACGTACTCGTAAAGCAACTTACATTACCTCATTAATCACTTTCGTTGCATTCGCATTAGCGGGTGTGTGGTTAATCTATGGTATTGATGGTTTTATTATTACTAGTGCTATTGATACAGCTGGTCCATCATCTCCATTGCTGAAAACTGTTTCTCATGAAGCGGGTGCTTGGATGACAAACTACAACAATTACCCGGTATTATGGGCGCTGCCTGCATTAGGCCTGCTGTCTCCTTTACTCGCGATTGTTGCAACTAAAGCAAATAAAGGTGGTTGGGCATTCCTGTTCACTTCACTGACTATTGCTTGTGTTATCTTAACTTGTGGCGTGACTATGTTCCCATTTGTGATGCCTTCAAGCACTTTCCCTGATGTGAGTTTAACTATGTGGGATGCAACATCTAGCCTGTTTACTCTTCAGGTAATGACTGTTGTTGCGGCTATCTTTGTACCACTGGTTCTGCTGTACACTATTTGGTGTTACTGGAAAATGCATGGTCGCCTGGATAAGAAATTTATCGAAGGCAATAATCATAGTCTTTACTAAGGAGCATAGAGTATGTGGTATTTTACATGGCTTCTCGGCACACTCTTCGCTTGTAGTATTGCGGTTATCGCAGGACTGGCTTACGAGCACGCTGAAGCTAAAAAAACTTCAGAAAGTGAAGAATAATGTTGGATAAAAGCTACCAACTACTAAACAAGGGCCCTATTCGGGCTCTTGTTTTAATCATGGCTCTGGGTATGGCATTTTGCGTAATGTGGGATCCTAACCGCTTTGCTGCAAATACAAGCTCGTTGTCTATATGGCAAGGAATATTATTAATTTGGGCGGTGTGTGCAGGTGCGACATTTGGCGTTGCATTTCGTCCTAAACATGTTGTTGCTAAATGTTTGCTACATCCAATCCCAGCTATTATTATTCTTATTATAGGGCTGTATTATTTCTTTAATTAATAGAAATGCCTTATTTCTTATCATTAAATGAAAAAGAAATAAGGTATTTTTCATTTTTTATTCTCTTTTTATTTTTTTCTAATTTCCTTTATTTTATTGTTTATCCTAAATTTTTATAATTGGATATTCTCTTTTAGATAATCTATAAATAGTCGTGTTTTCCTTGGAATATGTTCACTATAAGGAAAAATAATATTAACGGATTGTGTTAATAACGACAGTTCTGGAAATAACACCACTAACTTACCTTCTGATAATTCTTGATGGATAAACCATTGAGGCAAAATAGTCATGCCAGAATGAGCAAGCGCCATTTTTTTTAATGCAGCAATGGTGCTGGTTTCAAATAAAGCTTCTTGATGTCGTTGTGACAGTAACGTATTGAACGCGGGTGAATCTGAAAGTTTAGTTTGACGTAAGTTACTGTTTGCTAAATAGGGAAGAGTACTTAAGTCTGAGATCGTTTCTACTGGGAATTTCTGCAATAAATCAGGGGAAATAACAAGATTTATTGCGTAATCGGCCAATTTTGTAGAACGATAATTACTGTCTTTTAATGTGCCAAGGCGAATAGCTAAATCCAGTTTATGGTTTATTAAATCATCAATAGATGAATTAAATAGATACTGAACTTTTAGCCGTGGATGTGACTGCATAAATTGATTGAGCAATGGCAGAATATAATGCTCACCAAATTCAGCAGTTGAACTTAATCGTAATGAACCTTGTAGTTCTTGTGCTCCAAGCCGTGCTTTATCTAATGTTTGCTCTAATTGAAGTAAAACTTGGCGAAAATCTTGATAAAGCATTTCACCTGTTTCTGTAAGCGTAAATCGTCGTGTATTACGATTAAGCAAAGAAACATCTAACTCTGTTTCCAACGCTTTGACATGAATACTTACCATTGATTTACTTAGGCGTAAATATTTAGCGGCTTGAGTAAAAGATCCCGTATCAACAACAGCAATAAAAGAGCGGATCCGATCTATTTGGTTTTGCATGATTGTTTACTCTGATTAAACAATAAGTTCTATTTTGTCAGATAGACGCTATTCGTCAATCTTTCGTATTCTATGTGCGGAGGATTTCTATGACTTATCGTTATCGTATTGCACTTATTTTCCTGCTTGGCTTTTTTATTGACTGTATAAATATTTTTATGTCAGCTATAGCACTTCCTGCAATTGCAGAAGATATGCAGGTTTCAATTGTTTCTGTCACTTGGGTATCAAATAGCTATATTCTAGGCTTAACACTTATTATTCCATTAAGCCATTGGTTGTCTCAACGCTTTGGTATTCGAGCGCTAATGGTGACATCGATGCTATTTTTTAGTTTGTCTGTTGCACTGGTGGGATATTCTCATCACTTTGGCGAACTTATATTTTGGCGTTTTATTCAAGGTGTGAGTGGCGGGTTATTAATACCTATTGGGCAAGCACTGACTTTTCAATATTTTCAAGGTCATGAAAGAAGTAAAATCTCAACATTGATTATGGCTGTTGCGCTTATTGCACCTGCGATCTCACCAACTTTAGGGGGACTAATTGTTGATGTAGTATCTTGGCGTTGGGTATTTTATAGTAATATTCCTTTTTCTTTATTTACCGCGTTTCTGGCTTTTTTATGGGTCAAAGAACCACGACCACAAGGGAAGAGTGTACCTGATATTAAAGGTGTTATTTTAATCAGCTTAATGATTGTTTCTGGGTTATTAGCGCTTTCTTCTTATGGTGAATACCATTCACCGTTATTAGCATTATTTGCTTTAAGTTTAGCCATTCTATTTTTTGTGTTTTATTACTTTCATTACAAAGGTTATTCATCATCGGTTATTAATTTAAAATTATTAAAAAACCGAAAACTGTCTCTCTCCATTTTTGTTTATTACTGTATTCCTGGCGTTTTTACTGGTGTAAATATTTTAGCGATTTTTTATTTACAGCAGCATTTAGGTTTTAGCGGACAAGGAACTGGTATTTTTATGCTGTTATATGCCATAGGTGCGTTTACAGCCATGATAATAAGTGGTGCACTTTATAATAAATTAGGCATGAAATACTTATTTATTATAGCGTTGTTATTACATAGTACAGGTATTGCCTTATTAGCTTTGGTCAGTGATCCTAATGATATTACATTGCTTATTGTGGCTTATTTAATTATGGGAATTGGTGGTGGGATAGGTGCAAATACTGCACAAACAACAGCACTGTATGATTTTGTTTCCCAAGAATTAGTACAAGCAAGTGTTATTTGGAATATCAATCGCCAAGTTGTTTTCAGTATTGGGGCAACTGTTGTCGCAATGTTATTTAATACGCTTTCTTTATTTAATATACCTCAAACCGCTTACAGTATGACTTTTATAGGCTGTGCTTTAATTGGAATATTACCAATAACGTTATTATTAACGTTAAAAAAACAAAAAACTTCTCAGGAAATACATAATGAATATTAATAATGATGCAATAATAAAAAGTATAAAAACACTTCATGATGCAATTGAAACTATTTTTACTTTATCGACTTTATCAACTGAGGCATTAGATAGTATTAAAACCTATTTATCAGCTGATTTTTCGATGGTGGGCTTAAGTGGAAAGGTAGTTTCTTATAATGAGGTTATCTCTTTGTTTAAACAAAATGCAGGTAAAAGAAGCAGTCTGAAAATAGAAACGGACGAGTATAAAATAATTTATCAGTCAGATTGTTTGGCAGCGGTCAGATATCGAGAAACTCACTATGAAAATAAGAAAATTCTTATGCGTCAGTCAATGGTGTTATTGAGACGCAATTCTCAAAATGATGATTGGCAGTGGTACTATCTCCATGAGACACCAATTACTAATAATTGATTGATTTATATAAAAACCAGCTTGATTGCTGGTTTTTTATTCCATTAAAAATAATATTAATAATTGAGGCAGTCTACTAATTGCTAATTAGCAAGCATTTTTATGTTGTACTAATAAAAATATTTTTTCTATTCAGAGCATAAAGCATATTGCGTGTTGCAAAGAAGAGTTTATGATTGGCGGCTGAAAACTGTGTTTTCTATTCTTTACGTTACTATGATTCCCTTAGAGGCACCTCTTAAGTATAGTTAAGAAACCTATAGCTTAATTATTTATGGACTTAACTCTGGAAATGTAAGGAAGGTATTATGCAGTTTCTTTGGCCTGTTCGTGTTTATTATGAAGATACTGATGCCGGTGGTGTTGTTTATCACGCCAGTTATCTTAAATATTTTGAACGCGCCCGAACAGAACTACTCAGAGAAAAAGGTTTTCATCAGCATGATTTACGGGAGTATGATCATGTTGTGTTTGTTGTGCGTAAATTATCCATCGATTATATTGCGCCAGCAAGGTTAGATGAGCTTCTGCAAGTAGAAAGTGAAATTACCACATTACGTGGTGCATCAATGACATTTTCTCAAAAGCTTATTAATCAAAATGGTTCTGTATTATGTAGCGCAGAGGTTTTAGTTGTCTGCGTAGATTCATCCAAAATGAAGCCGGTTGCGCTTCCTAAGTCCATTATCGCGGAGTTTAAGTAGTGGCTGACATGAATGTTATCGATCTCTTCCTAAAAGCGGGACTTTTAGTTAAGTTGATCATGTTGCTTTTAATCGGATTTTCTATTGCATCTTGGGCGATTATCATTCAACGGACTAAAGTCCTGAATGCGGCAGATCGTGAAGCTGTCGATTTTGAAGATAAATTCTGGTCAGGTACAGATTTGGCTCGTTTATATAAAGAAAGCCAAGCAAGACGCGATGAATTATCCGGCTCTGAACAAATATTCCATTCAGGATTTAAAGAATTCGCACGTTTGCATCAAGCAAGCGTTCATGCGCCAGATGCGGTTGTTAATGGTGCAGCAAGAGCAATGCGGGTTTCTTTTAATCGTGAATTAGAATCACTTGAAACTCATATCCCATTTTTAGGCACTGTTGGCTCAATCAGCCCATATATAGGTCTGTTTGGTACTGTCTGGGGGATTATGCATGCCTTTATCGCTTTGGGCAGTGTAAAACAAGCAACATTACAAATGGTCGCACCCGGTATTGCTGAAGCATTAATTGCAACAGCTATCGGTTTATTTGCGGCGATCCCCGCAGTTATGGCTTATAACCGGTTTACGCAG
Source organism: Proteus hauseri (assembly GCF_004116975.1). Taxonomy (NCBI): domain Bacteria; kingdom Pseudomonadati; phylum Pseudomonadota; class Gammaproteobacteria; order Enterobacterales; family Morganellaceae; genus Proteus; species Proteus hauseri. The sequence continues at coordinate 2,697,391 of NZ_CP026364.1, forward strand.
CGTGTAAATAAACTGGAACAAAGTTACGATAACTTTATGGAAGAGTTTCTGACGATTTTACATCGCCAAGCTTTTGTCTCCGCAGAAAAGAAATAATTAACGCAAAAGGAGAAGGCTGATGGCACGGGGTCGCAGTAGCCGGCGAGGCATAAAATCAGAAATAAACATTGTTCCTTTGCTTGATGTGTTACTTGTGCTTTTGTTGATTTTTATGGCAACAGCACCAATTATCTCGCAGAGTGTAGAAGTTGATCTTCCTGAAGCAACTGATACACAAACAGTTTCCACAGCGGATAATCCGCCTGTGATTGTCGAAGTTGCAGGGATAGATAAGTACAATATCCGTGTAAACCAAGAAATTTTGGAATTGTTACCGCAAGAACAGATTATGGCTGAAGCAAAGCTACAATTGGAAAAAAATCCGAAAGTAGTCTTTCTTATTGGCGGTGCTAAAGATGTTCCTTATGATGAGATAATTAAAGTGCTCAATATGTTACGTCAAGCAGGTGTTAAATCTGTTGGTTTAATGACTCAACCTATATAAATAGGTTGAAATAAGTTTGGATAATAGCGTGGGAAAGAAGACGAAACCAATCCGAAGTAAACTGAGCGGTTCAGTTATCTTGTCTACCGTCTTGCATTTGCTTGCTGTCGCATTACTTATCTGGGGTTCACTGACTCAGAAATGGGATTTAGGTGGCGGTGGTGGAGAAGGCGGGCAGGTTGTTGATGCTATTATGGTCGATCCTAATGCGGTGGTACAACAGTATAACCAGCAAAAAACACAACAAGCCAGCGTCCAAAAAGCAGAGCAAGAACGTAAAGAGCGTGCGGAGCAACAAGAAGATGAGTTGCGTCAACAGCAGCAAAAAGAGCAAGAGCGCTTAAAAACATTAGAAGTTGAACGTCTACAAGCTAAAGAAGCCGCAGAGACTCAACGTCGTGAATCCGCAGCCGCTGCAGCAAAAGCGAAAGAAGAACAAAAAGTTGCAGAAGAAGCCGCAGCGCAGGCAAAAACAGAGCGAGATCGTATCTTAAAAGAACAAGCCGATGCCAAAGCGAAAGCAGAAGCTGAAGCAAAGAAACAAGCAGAATTAGCTAAGCAAAAAGCAGATGAAGCTAAAGCAAAAGCGCAAGCCGATGCCAAAGCGAAAGCAGAAGCCGATGCCAAAGCAAAAGCGGAAGCTGATGCTAAAGCAAAAGCTGCCGCAGAAGCCAAAGCGAAAGCGGCTGCAGATGCAAAGGCAAAAGCCGCCGCAGCTCAGCAAAGTAAAACAGTTGATAGTTTACTTGATGGTTTAGTCTCTGACGGAAATAATAAACAATCTGGTGCTTCAGCAATGGGGCAAGGTGGCAGCAATCGTACTGGCGCAAACGGTGAAGGTATCGACCGTTATAAAGGGCAGGTACAAAGTGCTATTCAACAAAAGTTTATTGATCCTGAGTTATATAAAGGTAAAACGTGTGAACTAAAAGTGAGTATTGCACCTGATGGTTTATTGATAAGTGCAAAAGCGGTTGGTGGTGATCCTGCTTTATGTCAAGTGGCATTGCGAGCAGCCAATACAGCTAAACTACCTAAACCACCAAAAGATATTTACGAAGAGGTTAAATCACCAGTAATTGAGTTTAAGCCATAAAACACTCTGATAGTAGGAAAACATACACGAATTTATAGCTATTTTAGAATGTTATTGATGCGTTGTATGGTGTTGTTGAGAAGCGTTTGTTACTATTCTGTGCGTTATTGCGTAATAACCGCAATAATAAAAGGGAGACATGATGAAGCAGGCATTAAATGTTATTTTTGGACTTTTTATCTTATGCGTTACAGCATTCGCTAACGCTGAAGTCCGAATTGAAATTACACAAGGGGTGAATACTGCTCGCCCTATCGGTGTTGTCCCTTTTAAATGGGAAGGCACGGGTCAAATGCCAGAAAATATTGCTGGTATTATTGCAGCTGATTTACGCAATAGTGGAAAATTTAACCCTATTGATGTCTCACGTATGCCTCAGCAACCGGTTACCGCATCAGAAGTTCAACCTGCGCTTTGGACAAATTTAGGTATCGACTCAGTTGTTGTTGGCCGTGTTCAACCTTCTGCTGATGGTCAGTATTTAGTGAGCTATCAGTTAGTTGACGTTGCGGGTTCACCAGGTGCGGTATTATCACAAGGTGAATATAAAATCCCTGCAAAATGGCTACGTTACTCAGCTCATACAGCTAGTGATGAAGTTTTTGAAAAATTAACAGGTATTCGTGGCGCATTCCGCACACGTATTGCTTATGTTGTTGTGACAAATGGTGGGGCATACCCTTATGAACTGCGTGTTTCTGATTATGATGGATTTAATCAAGATCGCGTTTATCGTTCATCTCAGCCATTAATGTCACCCGCATGGTCACCTGATGGTGCTAAACTGGCTTATGTAACCTTCGAAAGCGGCCAATCTGCATTAGTGGTACAAACATTAGCAACCGGTGAAATCCGCCAAATTGCGTCTTTCCCAAGACATAATGGGGCACCTGCATTTTCACCAGATGGCTCTAAATTGGCTTTTGCACTGTCAAAAAGCGGAAGTTTAAATTTATATATTATGGATTTAGCCAGCGGCAGTATGACCCAAGTAACTAATGGCAGAAGTAACAATACTGAACCCGCTTGGATGCCAGATGGACAAACCTTAGTCTATACTTCAGACCAAGGTGGTAATCCTCAGATTTATAAAGTGAATATTAACGGTGGAACACCTGAACGTCTTACTTGGGAAGGAAAACAGAATCAAAATCCTGCTGTAAGCCCAGATGGTAGTTTCTTAGTTATGGTGAGTTCTGCAAGTGGTAGGCAACATATCGCGAAGCAGGATCTGGAAACGAACGCAGTAGAATATCTGACGGATACGTTTCTGGATGAAACGCCAAGCATCGCGCCTAACGGCACCATGGTGATTTATAGCTCTACTCAAGGGTTAGGCACTATTTTGCAGTTAGTATCGACTGATGGACGTTTCAAAGCGCGTCTTCCGGCGACTGATGGACAGGTAAAATCACCTGCCTGGTCTCCGTTTATGTGATGCATAAGAATTATGTGAATTATGTATGGCAAACAAATAAAGGAACAAATAGAGATGCAATTAAACAAAGTATTTAAAGGGTTGATGTTAGCATTACCACTCGTTGCTGTTGCAGCATGTAGCTCAAACAAAAACGAAGATCAAACAGATACTAACAATGTACCAGTTGTTGAGCAAGGTCCTACTGCTGAAGAATTAGCGCGTCAGCAATTAGAACAACTGAAACAACAAAACATCGTTTACTTTGGTTTTGACAAATATGACATTAGCTCAGATTACGCTAACCTGTTAGATGCGCACGCAGCATTCCTGCGTTCAAATCCATCAGTACTTATCACTGTAGAAGGTCATGCTGACGAACGTGGTACTCCAGAATACAACATCGCTCTGGGCGAACGTCGTGCAAACGCAGTGAAAATGTATCTGCAAGGTAAAGGCGTTTCTGCTGATCAACTGAAAATCGTTTCTTACGGTAAAGAAAAACCAGCAGTACTGGGTCATGACGAAGCCGCTTACGCGAAAAACCGTCGTGCAGTACTGGATTACTAAGAGAACGGCATGAACAACAGTAACTTCAGACCTTTCTTGATGAGTCTGTTGTTACTGGTTGGCGTAGCGGCTCCTGTAGCCGCTATTGCCCAAGCGCCAATCAGTAATATCGGTTCTGGTTCGACCGATGAACGACTCACCCAACTTGAGCGTTTTTCTAATGCTCACAGCCAGCTTTTGACCCAATTACAGCAACAACTCGCCGATTCTCAGCGTGATATTGATATGTTGCGGGGACAAATTCAGGAAAACCAATATCAACTAAATCAAGTTGTAGAACGCCAACGCAATATCTATCAACAATTAGATAGCCTTGGTGGTGGTACTTCTGGTGCAACTGCGCCAACAGAGACAACTCAACCTGATAATAGCGCTTCTTCAACACCTGCAACTGCAACTAGTGGTTCAACAGGGGATGAAAAAGCAGATTATAATGCAGCAATAGATATCGTATTGAATTCAAAAGATTACGATAAAGCAATTGTTGAATTAAACAACTTTATCAATAATTATCCGAAGTCTAGTTATCAATCAAATGCACATTTTTGGTTGGGGCAGATGTATTACCTGAAAGGTAATAAGGATCAGGCAGCAAGCACTTTTGCTATCGTTGTTAAAAATTATCCAAAATCTCAAAAAGCAAGTGAGGCCTTTTATAAAATTGGCCTGATTATGCAAGAGAAAGGGCAGAAGGATAATGCTAAAGCTATTTATCAACAAGTAGTGAAGCAATATCCAAATAGCGCTGGAGCTAAATTAGCTCAGAAGCAGCTAGGAACACTTTAATTATTGACCCCGTAATGCATTAAAGTGCATTTTCGGGGTTAAATGATTGTTTTTTCAGCGGTTGAATGTTTTTTTTAAAAAAAACATTGCACAAAAACATTAAATCAGTATTATTAGCCGCCGTTGCCACAGAATGTGGTGCGCTCGAAAAAGGGTCGTTAGCTCAGTCGGTAGAGCAGTTGACTTTTAATCAATTGGTCGGGAGTTCGAATCTCCCACGACCCACCATTTTCGAGTCCCTTTCAGTTGTATTGAAATGGGTCGTTAGCTCAGTCGGTAGAGCAGTTGACTTTTAATCAATTGGTCGGGCGTTCGAATCGCCCACGACCCACCATTTCAAATTATTATTTTTCTAAATCTAATCTCTCAAAAAAATCTCCCAATTAAACAAGATCGTAATAGCTACTAAATTACTCCTCTATCTATTTCTCTACGCTTACCATCACAATTTCAGTATTAAAAAATAGCTTTCCCAAAATAGAAAAAGCTATTTCAATCTAATTTAAATTAATTGTTGTAACTTATAGCGGCAATTTGTGATGGCAAATAATGGCGGATGTAATTTGCTTATATTCGTTTTCAGTCAAAAATTCATTATCGATAAACCAATTACTAATAAGTTCTTGGGTTTTTATTGCGGTATCAATAGATAAGTTAAATCTCTGCGAAGCGTCAGCAAAAAATGCCATGATAATCGATAAGGCAGCAGCAGCTTCATAAGGGGTGCTCATAGCTAAAGTATTTTCTAATGCACGTAATGAGTAAAACTTAGGTAGCCATTCTCTTAGATTTTTTCCTTGATACCATACATCTTGAGTTGAGGATTGCAGGGCAACTTGTTCAAGTAAACTGATTAGCCAAGCTCGCATGTCTCCCATGTGATTTTCAGCGGGCCAAAGTTCATGACGCAAAATAGCTACAGCGACCTGTGTCGCTTCAAACCAAAATTCTTGAGCATTAGCATTGGCTTGTTCTTTTGTAAGCGTAGGTGGCGTTATGGTGCTAATTTCAGGAAGCTCATCACATAAACCCGTTTTATCTAGTAAAACTTGATAGCCTCGCTGGTAAACTGGGCTAAGACCTTCTATTTTCATATCAGATATACGCAGAGGTTCAGCCATCATAATATCCATTTTTCGGCCTTGAGCTAAAACGTGTAAGTATATCGGCCATGATTTGCCTTTAGGATCTTCACATTCCAGCAGGAGATTAACAAGTGCTTCGCCAAATTGGTTGAGCCAATGCTGATTTGTCGCAAGTTCAGTGGCGCCGTGGCCAATAAGTTCTATATCAATGTCAGAATAGCTATCGATTTTTTTGTTACGCCCCAATGAACCGGTTAATACTACGGCTTCAATTCTTGGGTCGAGCAAAGCAAAAGACAGTATGTTGTCTATTAAGCGTGTTGTTGGCTCCATATTTCTCTCTAGTAATTAAGACTGAATTAAAGTTATTTATTATTGTATTGTCGTTCAATATTTGGTCAGAATAATTTGTTTAGTATGTAAAACATTTATTTGTTTTTATTGTAAATTTATAAGAATATGTTCAGTATTGGAAACGCATCACTATTATAAATATGAATTTATAATATATCTTCACTACTTTGCAACGATATCGCAATAACCCATATTTTATTTGTTTATTCTATTATTTAGACGGGGTTGTAAAATGGATGTTATAGGTTGGTTTAGTATCAACAATATTTTAGTCAATATCCCATTAGGTAAAGAGGGATATGCTCTCTCTTGGATCGAAGCCGTGGGAACAATTGCTGGATTATTATGTATTTGGCTTGCCAGTCAGGAAAAAATCATTAATTACCTTTTTGGATTAATTAATGTCACTTTATTTGCCATTATTTTCTTTCAAATCCAATTATATGCCAGTTTATTACTTCAAATTTTCTTCTTTGCTGCCAATATCTATGGATGGTATGCATGGAGCCGCGTTAATGATTTTCAGCAAGCAGAACTAAAAATTCGTTGGCTTAAATCGAGCCATCGTATTTTTTTAATTATTGTTTCAATAGCTGCAATAGCTGCATTAACGCTGCATATTGATACGGTATTTGGTTATCTTGCGGTTATCGCTGTTAACATTCTCAATACCTTTGGTGCCGGCTTACCAGCACCGGTGCTAGAGCCTGATGCTTATCCGTTCTGGGATTCTACCATGACAGTACTTTCTATTATGGCGATGATCTTAATGACTCGTAAGCTGGTTGAAAATTGGCTAATTTGGTCAGTGATTAATGTGATTAGCATAGTGATATTCTATAAACAGGGTGTCTACGCTATGTCAATTGAATACATTATTTTGCTGGCAATTGCGATTAACGGTTCTCGTTTGTGGGTCAAAGCCGCAAAACGTACTAACAGAAATAATTACCTCTAAAAATAAAAAAAGGCTGGTAGAGTTATATTTCTATCCAGCCTTACCCTTCATTGCTTTTATTCTTGTTTTTTATGAAATTTCAAATCATTATTTTGCTTAAATGCGCTATTGCCGCTTGGCTTATCTTTTTGATGAATAGATTATTGCGGCTTTAGCTAGAAAGAGTGTTTACAGATAGAAAACGAATGGTTAGATTGAGAAAGCATAATAACATCAATTAAACAACATAGAGTGGATACACGGGAATGAATTATCAAAATGATGACCTTAAAATAACACAAATCAACGAACTTTTGCCGCCAGTTGCACTATTGGAAAAATTTCCAGCAACAGATAATGCCGCTTTTACAGTTCGTCATGCCCGTGAAGCTATTCATCAGATTTTAGCTGGAAAAGATGATCGTCTGTTAGTGGTGATTGGACCTTGTTCTATTCATGATCCTAAAGCTGCCTTAGAGTACGCTCAGCGCTTAAGTCTAATCAGAGAAGAGCTAAAAGATAAACTTGAAATAGTAATGCGTGTTTACTTTGAAAAACCACGTACAACGGTTGGCTGGAAAGGGTTAATTAATGATCCTCATATGGACAGCACTTTTGATATCAATGAAGGTTTACGTATCGCACGTGATCTTTTGCTGACCATTAATGATAGTGGCTTACCTACTGCGGGTGAGTTTTTGGATATGATAACGCCACAATACGTTGCCGATCTAATGAGTTGGGGCGCGATAGGCGCACGAACTACAGAGTCTCAAGTTCACCGTGAGTTATCTTCCGGATTATCTTGCCCCGTTGGTTTTAAAAACGGAACTGATGGCACCATTAAAGTTGCAATAGATGCAATTAATGCTGCTGGCTCACCACATTGTTTTCTTTCTGTGACCAAATGGGGGCATTCTGCAATAGTTCGCACTGCAGGTAATGGGGATTGCCATATTATTTTACGTGGTGGTAAAGAGCCTAATTATAGTGCAGAACACGTTGCAGCTGTAAAAGAAGGGCTGAAAAAAGCGGGCTTACCACAAAATGTTATGGTGGATTTCAGTCACGCTAATAGCTGTAAGCAATTTAAAAAACAAATGGAAGTGGGCGCAGATATTTGCCAACAAATTAGTGGTGGCGAAAAATCACTGATTGGTGTGATGATTGAGAGCCATTTAGTTGAAGGTAGTCAGTCTTTAGAAAGTGGTGAGCCTTTAGTGTATGGCAAAAGCGTTACTGATGCTTGTATTGGTTGGGATGATACTGAAACGCTGTTACGTCAATTAGCAGATGCGGTTGTAGCGCGTCGTGGCTAACTTATATTAGCTTTAAAATTAAAATCTAATACCGTTGATAATTAATTCAACGGTATTTTTTTATATACTATAAATAAAATATTAATCGTATATTTTTAATAAATTAAATTTAAACAGTATAATGTTCAGCTTAATCTTATCGTTTTATTAATATCATTTTATTTTCTTGTTTTCGGAAAATAAATATTACCTAGAGAGAATTGAAAATAATAATGGCTTTATTGAAATGGTAAGATTGGATTGTTTATTTTATAGTTGTATATTTAAAGTTATTATAATTAAAGAATAATAAAGTGAAATATAAAAAATTAATAAAAAAATACCGCTATTATTTTTAGCGGTATTTATCATATAAACCTAAATAAATAGATTTAAGGCAAAATTATTTTGCTTTACCTTGGTTAGCAACAGCGGCTGCTTTTGCTGCGATTTCGTCAGCATTACCTAAGTAGTAACGTTTGATTGGTTTCATATTTTCATCAAATTCGTAAACTAAAGGTACAGCTGTTGGGATATTCAGCTCAAGAATTTCATCTTCACCCATGTTATCTAGATATTTAACTAGAGCACGCAGTGAGTTACCGTGAGCAGCAATAATAACTTTTTCGCCAGATGCCACACGTGGTTTGATAACTTCTTCCCAGTATGGAGTAACACGGTCGATAGTCAGTGCTAGGCTTTCTGTTACTGGTAATTCAGCCGCAGTTAAAGATGCATAACGTGGATCTTTACCTGGGAAACGTTCGTCATCTTTAGTTAATTCTGGTGGAGTGATTGCAAAACCACGACGCCATTGTTTAACTTGCTCATCACCATATTTTTCAGCGGTTTCAGCTTTGTTTAAACCTTGTAACGCACCGTAATGACGTTCGTTCAGTTTCCAGCATTTTTCAACTGGCAGCCATTGTTGATCAAGTTGATCAAGAATATTCCACAGAGTGTGAATTGCGCGTTTCAGCACAGAAGTATATGCGTAGTCAAAAACAAAACCTTCGGCTTTCAGCAGTTTACCTGCTTCTTGCGCTTCATTACGGCCTTTTTCGGACAACTCAACGTCAGTCCAGCCTGTAAAACGGTTTTCTTTGTTCCATACACTTTCACCGTGTCGAACTAGCACAAGCTTAGTTACTGCCATAGTTTAGACTCCTATAATTACTTTCTTAATATAAGTTTAAAATCAGCTTACAATCATTATATGGATCATCGACAAGAACGCCAAACATAACTAACAAAACAAAGGGTATTAAGTCAAAAATAGCGTTCGTTCGATGAATTATTGCACAGTTGTCACACCTTTTGCTTAATCGATCAAGCTATTAATCTAGCTGGTTCGGCGTAAAAAAACAAAATATCCATCTTGTATAAAAAATAGGCGAAAATGACGCCAGTAAAAATTGTAAATTCGCTGCTTGTGTAGATTAAATAATAAGCAAAAAATTACCGAATTTTTAATAAAAAGCTAAAGCTAAATTAGAATCTAAGTTTACACGTAAATACTAGAATCATTGCCCCAATTATGACAGTAAAAATCAGTATTTAACAAATTTCTTGCTGATAACGATAAATTTCACCATCTTTAATAAAACTAAGTCGATGAGTAATACACTGTGGTGCATCTTCTTGGTGATGACTAACAAATAAAAGCTGAGTATTACTGTGACTGATCATGATATCGATAAAACGTTGTACTAATAGGCGATTAGTCGTATCTAATCCTTGTAAAGGCTCATCAAGAATAAGCAATGTTGGATGCTTTACTAAAGCCCGTACAATCAATACTAAGCGTTGCTGACCCCATGAAAGAGAATGAAATGGATTATTTGCTTGTGCGGTTAAACCAATCAATGCAAGCCATTCATCAGCAAGTTTAAGCTGTTTATCCGTCACTGCTTGATAAACACCTATCGAGTCATGAAAGCCTGAAATAATGACATTTTTTACATTAGAAGAAACACGATAGCTTTGATGCAGGGCATTACTGACATAACCTATGTGCCGTTTTATTTCCCAAATGGTTTCACCGCTTCCTCGTTTACGACCAAATAAAGTCAAATCATTACTATAACCTTGGGGATGGTCGCCTGTTATTAAGCTTAATAACGTAGATTTACCTGCACCATTAGGGCCTAAAATTTGCCAATGTTGTTGCGGTTTAACTTCCCAGCTTAAGTGATGAAGAACGGGTTTATCATTATAACTTACTACCCCGTCATTAAGAATAATGGGAGAAAGAGTCGGGGATAATATAGGAATAGCATCAGAAGGATCTTGTTCTGGTAGCGTGAGATTTTTAAGCGTCTCACTGTGAGATAATTGCCTAATAATCGAATCTGAAAGGATCTGCTGTTTTTCTCCTTGAATGATTAATTTACAATCAATTAATAGGCCTGCATATTGAATAAAATCAGGGATATCATTAAAACGATTTAAAATAAGCACTATAGTTAGATTTTTTTGATGTAATAAGGTTAATAACTCGTTTAAAACATGGCGAGAATCTACATCTAAACCATCAAAAGGTTCATCTAAAATTAATAAATCAGGTTTATCCATCAAAAGTTGAATAAGCAATACTTTGCGTGATTCACCAGTAGAAAGATATTTAAAACGTCTAGACAATAAATGCTCGATACCAAATTGTTTTGCTAATAATAAACAGCATTCATCATCTTTAATATGCATTTGAACAACCTGTGCAACGGTTAATCCCGTATCATCTTCATCCTCACTGAGTAAATCTGTATTGTTACGTCGCCATTCGTCTTCGATTATTTTTTGCAATTTTTCAAACGAAAGACTGATAGGGCGAGTAAAGGTGTTAATTAATTTACCAGATAATAAAATACCTTCTTGGCATAAAGTATTAGCAAGAACCGTTTTTCCACTGCCATTACTACCGATAAATGCCCAACTTTCACCTTCGTTGATGGCTAAGCTTTCAATTTGTAAGCAACGTGTGTCACTTAAGCGAAATTGTGTTTGTTTAAGTTGCAAGTGCTTCATTATTATTTTCCTTGGTCTTTAGCGCCAGTTAATTATCTACCAATATAGGGTTAAGAAAAGCTTGTCAATATGGAAGAGCCATAATTAATGATAAAAAATATTATTTATTGTTAATTAATAATGTCTTATTTAGTTGGGGAATAATGTAATAATAAATATCAATCTTTAAACTGTTTATTATTTTAAATATTTAAATGATATTTTTTATTATGTTTTCTTGGCTTTGTTAATTGCTGGTTTATTATGTTTTTAATAAAAGCATAGGAGGCTTTTATGTATGAAAAGGATATTTCTAAAAAAAAGTGTTTAATCGTCTATAGTCTTATTTATTTAACCGCTATTTCTCCATTACATCCTGCTTGGAGTTCAGTGATTACTCCATCTGATAACACAATAAAAATAAATAATAAAAATACTATTCCTATTATTAATATAGCAACACCTAATGATATCGATATTTCTCATAATCGTTTTCACTCTTTTAATGTGGGCGAACAAGGAATTATTTTTAATAATGCTACAACCACAGTTAATTCATCGTTAGCGAGCCAAATTAGTGCTAATACCCAGTTAAATGGTAATGCAGCTAATTTTATTATTAATGAAGTAGTGAGTAATGAACATTCTCAGTTATTAGGTAAATTAGAAGTAGTAGGTAAGCCAGCCAGCGTTTTAATAGCAAATCCTAATGGTATTACTTGCGATGGTTGTAGTTTTATTAACACACCAGTAATGACACTAACAACAGGTAAAGTAATTCTTGATAATCAAGGTGCACTCTCTGCTATTTCAGTTAATAAAGGCCATGTCATTATTGGCGCACAAGGAATGGATGCAGAAGCGCAAATTTATACAGATATTCTTAGTCGTAGTATTGAATTAAATGGAAAAATTAAAGCGCAAAACTTTTCTTTAATGCAAGGAACTAATCGCATTAATTTTCAGTTAGGAACTGTTAGTACAACTACCGCGATTAGTGCTAAACCCATTCTATCTATTGATACCAAACCTTTTGGTAGCATGTATGCCAATCAAATACGCTTAGTCAGTAGCGAAAAAGGTGTTGGTGTTAATTTAAGTGATATTCAAACAACCCAAAATAGCGTGAATTTAACTGTTGATGGAAAAATTACCTTTAATGGCAATATTCAGTCAGCTCAAGATATTAATGCTAGCAGTAAAGAGCTACAAATTAATAATAATGCAAAGTTAAAAGCGAAAAGGGATATTACGTTAGCAACAAATACATTAACAAATCAAAGTGAAATAATTGCAGAAAAAGATATGCGTTTATTTACTGATAAGCTCAGTAATAAAGGTGAAAAGGCGCTTATTCTAGCGAAAGATAATTTATGGATACAAAAAAATGCACAGGGTGATCCTAGTACTTTAATTGAAAATCAATCAGCTACCATAAAAACAGAAAAGGGTGATTTGATTATTCGAACCAAGAAATTGGTTAACACATCATTAAATGAGTTACCCATTATTTCAAAAATTGAAGCAAACTCCACTGCTAGCAGACGTTTCGTTGCATCATATTGGGGAAATAGCCAAGGTGTTGTTTCTATAAACACCTATTATCCCGAATTAGAGAATTTTCCATATGAAAAATGGTTTGGCTATCTAGATTTAACAAGTACTGATGTTATTAATACAGAAAGGTATAAATATAATTATAGTAATTTTATAGGATATATAGATTCAGGAAAAAATATTTATATTAATGCTAATGAATTGGTCAATAAATTAGGAGTGATACGGAGTAATAAAAATACTATTTTAACAGGAAGTAATGCTGTAATTTCAAATTTAGGATCTGGAGAATTAAATTTATGGTACAAGTATAAGACTGCATATGATCATCTAGGGGTATATGCAGATGATGAGGATGATGAAGATAATTACGATATCCTTTATGTAAGAGAACCATTAAAGTTTGAATTAGTTAATAAATTTTACTCTTGGTTACCTGATAGAAATAATTTTCCCTCAATATTATCAAAAGGTAATTTGGTTTTAGATTTTAAAAATAGTATTAATATAAAAGAAAATCCTCCATCTAAACATTCGCCAATAGAAAAATTAATAAATAAATCACACTCAGAGTACAATACTTTAGCTAAGAATATATTAATTAATTCTGATTCTATTAATTTATCTTCAAATATAAAATCAGATAATGATCTATCTATCATCTCTAGTGGAGATCTTATAGCAAAAGATTTACATCTCTCATCTGAAAATTCGTTAAGTTTAATTTCAAATAAAAATATAGCGCTTAACCAAGTAGATTTAACGGCTAAAGATAGTGTTGTTCTTGCCAAAAATGGAAATATTGATTATACATTAAACCCTATTTCTGCATTTAATGAAAATAATCTTTTAACTCCTCCTATTATTAATGTTTCTAATTCTATCTTATTTCAATCTGGAGGTAATGTTACTTTTAATAATATTGAGGTTAATAATGCTAACTCTTTAAATTTAATTTCATCTGGTGATATAAAAATTCAGAAAAATGAATCAGAGCTTTTTAAGATATTACCGTATTTCCATTTATATACTCAAGAACCTGCATTATCAAAAACGGAAAGCTGGAAAACGCGAGGTGATATTACATTCACTTCCGGTAAAGATATTATTAGTCAAGGAATAAAATATCATAGTGATAAAACCATAACTTTCAACGCAGGACAGGATATTTTTCTTGCCTCAAAATCAATAAAAGATGCAGATCCTTTTTTTAAGGATATTCATTATCCTCAATTACAATCTAAATTATTTTCAGACAATAACCTTATTTTAAATGCCGCTCGTGATATTGATTTAACTTCAACAGTATTAAGTTCAAAAGATAAAGCAATTGTATTGTCGGGTAGAAATATAAAGCTAGGTGCAAATGCTTATTCCGTTATCAAAAATTTCCACGAAGATGCTCAAGATATTCAGTATGCCACATCTGCCATTACGGGAAATAACGGTATTTCTATTGCGTCATCAGGCTCATTAATCACAGAAGGAAGTTCACTTAAATCAGAGGGTGACGTCACTATATCGAGTGGTGGCAATATTCAATTAGGATCAGTAAGAACACATTTTCGTAAAAAATCAGGCTCCAATCTAGAAGAAATATATAAACATATTGGTACAGATATCTCTAGTGGTAAAAATCTAACACTATCATCTGAAGGCAGTATTTTATTTCAAGCATCAAAACTCACCGCAAATAATACCATCGATATTGCTGCTAAAGGAGGATATCTCTACGCGCAAGCAATGGAGGAAACCAGTTATTACGAAGAGAAGAAGAAAAAATGCAATAGATGGACTTTGTGTATTACTAAAAAGAAATATACGAAAAAATCATATAACACCAATAATAAAGTAAGTGAGTTTATTGCTAATGGCGATATTAATTTATTTGCTAAAAATGATATCACGTTAGAAGCAACTAAAATTAATACAACAAAAAATGCCAAGCTAATCAGTAAAGCAGGAAAAATTAATTTTAAAGCAGTTAAAAATACAGCCTTTAAACAAGTTATTACTAATTCAAAAGATATTTATATCACTCAGCGTGATCAGGGATATACCAAAGGAATATGGATATTACCTGAACTTTATATTGGCGGAAAACTGACAATTGATGCGCCAAAAGGCATATCTGCTGATATTAAAATCCAAAAAGAACAATCACTAGAACAAGCATTAACCGTTTTAAGTAACACACCCGAATATGCTTGGCTTAACGATCTTCAGCACCAAGAAAATATTAATTGGAATTTAGTTAAAGACGCTTACGCTCATTGGGATGATAAAACTCAGCAATTAAACCCAGTTGTCGGTGCGGTTATTGCTATCGCGGTAGGGGTTGCAACTTACGGTACTGCAACTGCGGCGACCGTTGGTGGAATGGCAAGCAAAGCCACCATTGCGGCAGGTGCATCAGCCAGTGTGGCTTCAACGGCATCGGTTGCGGCACAAGCGGGTTTTGCCTCTTTAGTCTCGCAAGCGGCTGTCTCTTTAGCCGAAAACAAAGGCAATATTTCTAAAACCCTTGGATCGCTCGGTCGTAGTGACACCGTTAAATCTATTGTTACAAGTATGGTGGTTGCAGGGGCATTGCAAGGCCTTGACCAATTTATGGGTTGGGATCAGGCAATTCAGGGGGGAACATTGCCCTCAACTGGCAAGTTACTTGCGACCGATAACGCAACATGGAATCAAGTTGCACAGCGTGTCGCCTCACATTCAGTCGTCAGTTCAACCCTGGGTACTGCCATTCAAGGCGGCAGTTTTATTGATAATTTTAAAACCGCGCTATTAAGCCATATCGGCAGTCAGTTTCACGCAGAAGGTGCCAACCTAATTGGTGATAACGGTGCGGTATTAGGACATGCGGGAAAGGTTTTAAGTCATGCAACATTATCTGGTTTATCTGCCCAAATTAGTGGAGGAAATGTTAAAGGTGCAATTGTCGGCAGTTTAGCTGCTGAAATTGCGGCTATTTCGTTGGGTGATAATACTATTAAGGCTGAGGAGTGGCAGAAAAAATCAGAATCACAAGCTCAATTTGTTAGATTATTTGGTGGCATTGCAGGTGGAATTTTTACTGGTGAGCCAGGTGGTGTATATAGTGGCGCTAGAGGGGCTGAAAATAGTTTCCGTTACAATTATCTCTCTCATCATCAGCAAAAATTAATGGAGAAAGAATTATCTGCTGAAACTAATTATTTTAAAAAGACAGCAATTTATCTTAAATGGCTATCAGCAGATATAGGACAAGATATAGGGTTTAATGCAGGCCTTGTAGCAGGTATACCAACAGGATTGTATGAAACGATTGAAGGGCTCGCTTCTCTTGCTACAAATCCATTAGAAACATACCAAGCTATCAAAGCGGTTATTCAAAGTGATAATGCTTTCGATACATTAACTCAAGCGGTTAAGCAATCGTATATCGAGCGTATTGAAAAACTGGAAGCAGAATATCAAAAAGCAGGTGTATCTGGTTCATTTAATGCGGGTGTTGAAAGTGGAAAACTAATTTTTGATCTTGTAGGTTTATTTGCTGGTGGTGCTGGAGTTGCGAAAGGAAGTTCTCAGCTTATAGCTAAGACATCAGCTAAGATTACCACAAGAAATAAATTGGTTTCTTCTATAAAAAGTGGACAAGTAGGATTAAGTGATCCTGATGCAGTTGATTTAATAAAAGCTGATATGCTTAAAAACTTTTATAGCTACAAAGCTCCATCAGGTATTATTGCGGGTTATATAGATAAAAAGGGTGTTTATTATGTAACGGAAGGTAACCATAGGATGGTTGCTGCAGTGGAAATATATAATGAAATAGGAGAAATAAAATATATTAATCAATTGTTAGATAATGGAAGCTGGACTAAAATAGACAATCCTATAGTTGATTCAAAGCCATTACCTGTAAGAAAAATAAAGTGAGAATATATGACTAAAAATGAAATATACATAGATATGATGTATTGGATTTTGCCCCAATTAAGAAATATTCAGTCTAGAGGAATGATAGCAAAAGCAAAAGATAAATCTTGTTATTACGAATTACAGTTAATTCATAATTTACCCAAAAAAATACTTAATCAAGATTTTGATGAAAATGATATTTCATTTTTAAATTTTCAAGCTAAAACATATACTGAAAAATGCAGTTCAAAAATAAGTATATTATATGATGGTAATATCAAGTATATTAAAATGTTATTTAACTTGGTCCCTAATGAATTACGTCATCAATTACGATGGGATGGACCTATTAATTAAAATAAGGATATATGGCTTTATCTCTAATTTCAGAATGGGTACCAGGTTCATCTTACACATATGCGTGGGTTGCCATGGATAATCAAGGGTATTTAGCAAAAATGTATAATAACAATAGTGGGTGGTTACCTAAAGTACTATTATCGATACCTGATATTAAATTATATTTGGATGACTTATCTGAATATATTGATGGTGAATCAGAAAAATACAACAATAAAATAAATAAGAATGCTAACTATATTGTTGATTTATATTCAAGTTATACTTATAGAAAATATGGTAAATCAAAAATAATAAAAAAATTTGATTTTGAATTGAAAAATGGGATGGGAATCATTCTGATGCGGGAATAGGGGCTAAAATGGGAATGTTTTATTTTGAAGCATTAGAGGGGCAATCTATAGGAGAAGATTATCCCATTGGCTATGAGGGTGAAACAAAAATGGGTGACTATTTTCGTTTTATTGTTCCAACTATTTATGCAACGATAGAAGATATTCCTGAAGAGTTAAGAAAATATATTGTAGTCTCTGATAGTCTTGATTTTACCAAAGATAGATTGCTTGATAACAATAAAATTAGCGATTATTTTACTCGCATGTATTCAGAATAAATAATTTTAATTGTTTATTCTTTAATAAAAATATTCTTCTAAACTAAAAACCATCACTTAATATTATTTATTAAAATAATTAGCAAGTGATGGTTTTATTTTTTAATAAAACTAATCATGTTAATAATTAATAAAGAATAGCAATAATTACCTGAACTTTATATTGGCGGAAAACTGACAATTGATGCGCCAAAAGGCATATCTGCTGATATTAAAATCCAAAAAGAACAATCACTAGAACAAGCATTAACCGTTTTAAGTAACACACCCGAATATGCTTGGCTTAACGATCTTCAGCACCAAGAAAATATTAATTGGAATTTAGTTAAAGACGCTTACGCTCATTGGGATGATAAAACTCAGCAATTAAACCCAGTTGTCGGTGCGGTTATTGCTATCGCGGTAGGGGTTGCAACTTACGGTACTGCAACTGCGGCGACCGTTGGTGGAATGGCAAGCAAAGCCACCATTGCGGCAGGTGCATCAGCCAGTGTGGCTTCAACGGCATCGGTTGCGGCACAAGCGGGTTTTGCCTCTTTAGTTTCGCAAGCGGCTGTCTCTTTAGCCGAAAACAAAGGCAATATTTCTAAAACCCTTGGATCGCTCGGTCGTAGTGACACCGTTAAATCTATTGTTACGAGTATGGTGGTTGCAGGGGCATTGCAAGGCCTTGACCAACTTATGGGTTGGGATCAGGCAATTCAGGGGGGAACATTACCCTCAACTGGCAAGTTACTTGCGACCGATAACGCAACATGGAATCAAGTTGCACAGCGTGTCGCCTCACATTCAGTCGTCAGTTCAACACTGGGTACTGCCATTCAAGGCGGTAGTTTTATTGATAATTTTAAAACCGCGCTATTAAGCAATATTGGCAGTCAATTTCACGCAGAAGGTGCCAACCTAATTGGTGATAACGGTGCGGTATTAGGACATGCAGGAAAGGTTTTAAGTCATTCCGTCGTGGCAGGTATTAGTGCAGAAATTGCAGGAGGCAGTGTTACCGGCGCAGTAGCGGGTGCCTTGGCGGCAGAAATAGCGGCGATATCACTGGGCAATAATTTAATTAAGACAGAGCTGTGGCGAGAACAGCAGGCTCAAAGAAGTCGTTTAGTGGGTGCTTTTGCTGGTTTACTTGCAACAGGTAAAGCGGAGGGCGTTATTAGTGCGGCTAATTCAGCAGAGTTAGTCGAACGTTATAATCGACAACTTCATTTAGAAGAAACAAAAGCAATTAATAAATTAGCTAATGGAGATAAAAATAAATTAGAGCGCTTGTTAGCTGCGTCTTGTCGAAAAGTTTATTGCATTGCTCAGGAATCATTAGATTCATCTGAAAGAAATTACTATGAATCTTTAATGAATAAATACCCATATACACATGTGGAAGATTCATTACTTTCAGATTATTGGATCACAAAAGAGAAAACCAGGATAGGTGGAAATTATCCCTTATTTAGCGGTTATGAAAAAATTAAATTATTTACTTACACTGAAGCCGATAAATTAACAGATAGTGAAACATTTTCAAAAAATCAATGGATTGAAAATGCGAGTAAATTTACTGGATGGGATAAAAAAGCACTTGAAAACTTAACTTCAGTAATTGCAATAGGTGCATCAATAACTAGGCGTAATGGTAATAGAATTTATGGTCCTATAAGTTTTAATGCCAATAAAACGCAATTTATACCAATAAATGATATTTATTTTATTGACAAATCAGGAAATAAAATAACAATGAAATGGATGTACCAAGGTACAATAGTAGAGCAAGGAATGACATTTGAGAATTACATTGGTCTATCAAATAAACGACTGACACGATTACATCTTAACGCCAAAACATTTGACTATTATGATGGTAATACAGATGAATATATTAGTGTAAAGACATTAAATACCCAGACGGAATCAAGACTTAAAAATCCAAAATCAATAGAAAATATATTAAATAAATATATTTCAACTATGGATAAATATTCAGGAGAAAAAAAGGGAAAAGTTGATATTTTACCAAGTGATATTAAATCAAAAACTCTAGAATTAGGTGTTCCTGCAAGAACAACCAAACAACAATGGGATGCTATTAATAATTTTATTAAAAATGCATCTTCAAAAAATATTAAGGTTAATATTACAATAGTTGAGGAGTAAATAGTGTCTATATCAAAAAAAAATAACTTAAGAGCAAGTATCTATTTTAATAATGATTATTATATTATAATAACTCTTTCAAAAAGCGGTATTTATTTGATGGATTTTAAAAAAGGTTATAAGGTTTTATCCAAAGATCCATTTGATGCAGATTTGGGTTTCTTTACAAGAAATGCATTAATCCAAAGCGAAATATTAGATGCTAATTCATCTGAATATCATGAAATGCGTAATAACGATGGATTATATTCTGAATGGATAAAAAAAATAATTAAAGAATGTGATTATAAAAATAAAACGACACTATTCAAAAACATGAACTTATGTAATGTGAATGTGACTGATGGTATTATATCTATTATTCCTTATGATCACTTACGATTGGATCATTGGATTGGTAAAAGTATACCTAACAATGCAATTATTACATTAAAAACCAACTGTAGTGACGAGGTTTTAGGTGCATCAATAAAAGAAGCTTTTACGCGTTGTATTAGTTGTAAAGTTTAATGGATACTAAATAAAATCACCTTATGCTAATTATGTGTAGGGTGATTTTTTATTATATGAGTTTATCTATGAAAAATAATCAATTAATAAACTATTTACATTCTATCTATCCAGAGCTTCCTATCAACATTCATAAAATAAAGGGATATTCTGATGATGAAATAAAAAAAATTGAACGTCTTTATGATATTAAAGTAGCAGATCAGCTATATGACTTTTTGAATTGCATGGGGCGTTGTAGTGGCGGTTTTTTTGGGATGATCCTCTGGTTTTTTACAGAGAATGGTTTATACGATGGCATATTTTGTTTCAATATGGTTCAAGGGAAGAGTTATATAATCTTGGTTTATGGGATATGTTAGAACAAAAACCATTTTTTATTTCAATTGAATCTGAAACTCAATATTATTTTTTATTGACACACTCAAGTCAACCTGACTTAGTTTATCATTATGATGAAAATGAAAATGAAAATGAAAATGAAAATGAAAATGAAAATGAAAATGAAAATGAAAATGAAAATGAAAATGAAAATGAAGATAAGGTAACAGCGTTAGATAAGAATTTTAATGAATATCTAGGATATATTATTAGTTCATATAATGAGAGTTTTATTGCTCCTATACCTGTTGATTTTTCAGGTGATTTATTGCGATTATAAAAGATTAGCTTTGATATGGAGTTTAAAACCACAAATATTTACTTACGATTGAATCATTAAATTGGTAAAAATATATCTAACAATGCATTTTTTAAATCAAAAATTAACTGTAGTGGCGAGGTCTTAGGTGCCTCAATAAAAGAAGCCTTTACGCGTTGTATTAGTCGTAAGATTTAAATGGATACTAAATAAAATCACCTTATGCTAATTATGTGTAAGGTGGTTTTTTATTATGTATATATGATCCCAAGATTTTTTCTGACCAAAAAATACTTGAATTAGGTCAAAAAGCAGCGGCTAATGGATATAAGAATGCGTTAGATAAAGAATTGCAATCCTATGATGCAATGTCAGAAGGCATTATTTTTAGAGTATATCTAGATAAAGAAACAAAGATGGTTACTAACTTCCATCCTAAGTAGGAGTGTATTGATGAAATTTCTATTTGAATTTCCCTATGAAAAAAGTGAGCCTAGTTGGACTATAAAAAGTTATTTTGATCTTATATATAATGAAGGCTGTTTTTTAGAAGCTGTTTCGAATCTTATTCAAAAAGAGCCTTTTGTACTTGATGGTATATATTGCTTTTTTCCAGATATGAATAGTTCTGATGTATCTGAACATTTTTCAGGTGTTAAATTTGGAATAGGATATCCTCTAACAGATAAAGATATTATTACTGTAAGTGAAGATGTTTGTTATAAATATATTAGACTATCGTGTAAAAAGTATTTATTAATGCATCCTAAAGACAAAATAAAAATTAATATATTGCTATCAAAAAATAGATTAAATACTAAATAAATTTAAATTATATTTTAAAATCTCAAAACCATTTACGTATGGAGCATGGGGTAGGAGAGGGAATACCTGATAGCGCAATTATTACAATAAAAGTCAATTGTAGTGATGAGGTTTTAGGTGCCTCAATAAAAGAAGCTTTTACGCGTTGTATTAGTCGTAAAGTTTAAATGGATACTAAATAAAATCACCTTATGCTAATTATGTGTAGGGTGATTTTTTATTATATATATCTATATAAAAATATTTTTAATAATTGTAATTAATCAAATTAAAAATAGAATTATCTTAGTTGTTTTTATTTTTTAATAAAACTAATCATGTTAATAATTAATAAAGAATAGCGGTAATTACCTGAACTTTATATTGGCGGAAAGCTCACAATTGATGCGCCAAAAGGCATATCTGCGGATATTAAAGTCCAAAAAGAACAATCACTAGAACAAGCATTAACCGTTTTAAGTAACACACCCGAATATGCTTGGCTTAACGATCTTCAGCACCAAGAAAATATTAATTGGAGTTTAGTTAAAGACGCTTACGCTCATTGGGATGATAAAACTCAGCAATTAAACCCAGTTGTCGGTGCGGTTATTGCTATCGCGGTAGGGGTTGCAACTTACGGTACTGCAACTGCGGCGACCGTTGGTGGAATGGCAAGCAAAGCCACCATTGCGGCAGGTGCATCAGCCAGTGTGGCTTCAACGGCATCGGTTGCGGCACAAGCGGGTTTTGCCTCTTTAGTTTCGCAAGCGGCTGTCTCTTTAGCCGAAAACAAAGGCAATATTTCTAAAACCCTTGGATCGCTCGGTCGTAGTGACACCGTTAAATCTATTGTTACAAGTATGGTGGTTGCAGGGGCATTGCAAGGCCTTGACCAATTTATGGGTTGGGATCAGGCAATTCAGGGGGGAACATTACCCTCAACTGGCAAGTTACTTGCGACCGATAACGCAACATGGAATCAAGTTGCACAGCGTGTTGCCTCACATTCAGTCGTCAGTTCAACACTGGGTACTGCCCTTCAAGGCGGCAGTTTTATTGATAATTTTAAAACTGCACTATTAAGCAATATTGGCAGTCAATTCCATGCAGAAGGTGCCAACCTAATTGGTGATAACGGTGCGGTATTAGGACATGCGGGAAAGGTTTTAAGTCATTCCGTCGTGGCAGGTATTAGTGCAGAAATTGCAGGAGGCAGTGTTACCGGCGCAGTAGCGGGTGCCTTGGCGGCAGAAATAGCGGCGATATCACTGGGCAATAATTTAATTAAGACAGAGCTGTGGCGAGAACAGCAGGCTCAAAGAAGTCGTTTAGTGGGTGCTTTTGCTGGTTTACTTGCAACAGGTAAAGCGGAGGGCGTTATTAGTGCGGCTAATTCAGCAGAGTTAGTCGAACGTTATAATCGACAACTTCATTTAGAAGAAACAAAAGCAATTAATAAATTAGCTAATGGAGATAAAAATAAATTAGAGCGCTTGTTAGCTGCGTCTTGTCGAAAAGTTTATTGCATTGCTCAGGAATCATTAGATTCATCTGAAAGAAATTACTATGAATCTTTAATGAATAAATACCCATATACACATGTGGAAGATTCATTACTTTCAGATTATTGGATCACAAAAGAGAAAACCAGGATAGGTGGAAATTATCCCTTATTTAGCGGTTATGAAAAAATTAAATTATTTACTTACACTGAAGCCGATAAATTAACAGATAGTGAAACATTTTCAAAAAATCAATGGATTGAAAATGCGAGTAAATTTACTGGATGGGATAAAAAAGCACTTGAAAACTTAACTTCAGTAATTGCAATAGGTGCATCAATAACTAGGCGTAATGGTAATAGAATTTATGGTCCTATAAGTTTTAATGCCAATAAAACGCAATTTATACCAATAAATGATATTTATTTTATTGACAAATCAGGAAATAAAATAACAATGAAATGGATGTACCAAGGTACAATAGTAGAGCAAGGAATGACATTTGAGAATTACATTGGTCTATCAAATAAACGACTGACACGATTACATCTTAACGCCAAAACATTTGACTATTATGATGGTAATACAGATGAATATATTAGTGTAAAGACATTAAATACCCAGACGGAATCAAGACTTAAAAATCCAAAATCAATAGAAAATATATTAAATAAATATATTTCAACTATGGATAAATATTCAGGAGAAAAAAAGGGAAAAGTTGATATTTTACCAAGTGATATTAAATCAAAAACTCTAGAATTAGGTGTTCCTGCAAGAACAACCAAACAACAATGGGATGCTATTAATAATTTTATTAAAAATGCATCTTCAAAAAATATTAAGGTTAATATTACAATAGTTGAGGAGTAAATAGTGTCTATATCAAAAAAAAATAACTTAAGAGCAAGTATCTATTTTAATAATGATTATTATATTATAATAACTCTTTCAAAAAGCGGTATTTATTTGATGGATTTTAAAAAAGGTTATAAGGTTTTATCCAAAGATCCATTTGATGCAGATTTGGGTTTCTTTACAAGAAATGCATTAATCCAAAGCGAAATATTAGATGCTAATTCATCTGAATATCATGAAATGCGTAATAACGATGGATTATATTCTGAATGGATAAAAAAAATAATTAAAGAATGTGATTATAAAAATAAAACGACACTATTCAAAAACATGAACTTATGTAATGTGAATGTGACTGATGGTATTATATCTATTATTCCTTATGATCACTTACGATTGGATCATTGGATTGGTAAAAGTATACCTAACAATGCAATTATTACATTAAAAACCAACTGTAGTGACGAGGTTTTAGGTGCATCAATAAAAGAAGCTTTTACGCGTTGTATTAGTTGTAAAGTTTAATGGATACTAAATAAAATCACCTTATGCTAATTATGTGTAGGGTGATTTTTTATTATATATATCTATATAAATATATTTTTAATAATTGTAAATAATCAAATTAAAAATAGAATTATCTTAGTTGGTTTTATTTTTTAATAAAACTAATCATGTTAATAATTAATAAAGAATAGCAGTAATTACCTGAACTTTATATTGGCGGAAAGCTCACAATTGATGCGCCAAAAGGCATATCTGCTGATATTAAAATCCAAAAAGAACAATCACTAGAACAAGCATTAGGCAAGTTACTTGCGACCGATAACGCAACATGGAATCAAGTTGCACAGCGTGTTGCCTCACACTCAGTCGTCAGTTCAACACTGGGTACTGCCATTCAAGGCGGCAGTTTTATTGATAATTTTAAAACCGCGCTATTAAGCAATATCGGTAGTCAATTTCACGCAGAAGGTGCCAACCTAATTGGCGATAACGGTGCGGTATTAGGACATGCAGGAAAGGTGTTAAGTCATTCCGTTGTTGCAGGTATTAGTGCAGAAATTGCAGGAGGCAGTGTTACTGGCGCAGTAGCGGGTGCCTTGGCGGCAGAAATAGCGGCGATATCGCTACAAAGTAAATTATTTGAGCCTAGTTATTTAAATGAAACTGACAGACAAGTTGCATTAATTCAAGAGGCAATACATGGCAATGAAGGAAAAACACAGCTCACTAAATTAATTGGTGCACTGACCGGCGCTATTGTGACTCGTAAACCTGAAGGCGTATTTTCTGCGGATCATTCTGCGGAATTAGTTTATCGGCATAATTACAGTGAGCATTATGCTTTCTAAATTAGCTTTAGAAAATAATAAGGATATGATCGCTGCTTCGAAGGGAGATGTTGCAGCAGCAGAAAGAGTTGTCAATCGACAAAATGCAGGAATGGTTGCAATCGCTCTTGGCTTAGGAGGAAGTGTAAGTTTTATTGCTGGTCATACTGTTATTGCAGCAACACCAGAACTTATCGCTATTGCTCAAGTTGCATTTAATACCTGTAAAGCTAACTGGGTTTATTGTGCTAATCAGCTAGGTATTAATATTGCGGGAATATCGGCTCCGGAAGCAGCAATAGCAGGCGTCACTTTTGGCAGCGGTTATAAGGTATTAGCAAGTTCAGAAGAAAGTGCGAAAGCTTTCTCCAGCATGTTAGCTAATAGCGCAAAGTCTTTAATAACGTCAGGCAAATTAAATATTACTGCCATAAAACCGATAGTAGAAAAAGAAAAATTATTAATAACTACCAATAAAAAAGCTATTGAAATAATCAACAACGGGGAGCTTGTAATATATTCAGGAGTAACTACGAATGGATATAAAGTATCTAATGGAGCCAGAACAGTAGTTTCTAAAAATGAATTAGAGTATCCTATTGTTCAATCTAGGATTAATATTCAGAATGGTAACTTAAAGCGTGGTTGGGTACATGTGATTCATCGGCATTTTTCAGATAAAAATGCTAGCCAATTCACTATCAGTCAAGTAGATTTAAAGCTAATACTTCAAAGTAATGATATTTCAAAAATACACATCAATAGAGTCATTAATAGTAATGATGAAAAATTTTATGAAAGAGTTATTATATTAGATAAATATATAGGTACTGATAAATTTACTAAAAATTCAACGAATTTTATAACAATTTTAACGGATAATTTAGGTAATTTAGTAACAGCAACGCCAGGAAGACTAAAATGAAATTAATTGGTTCTAGAAAAGAAATAATTATTAAGGAGAGGTTGATTAAAAATGAAGGTTCTATTCTAAAAAATGAAAAAATTAATTTTTTCTTAAAAGCTAGATTCTCTGATATAACAAGCGTCTATTGTTTGGAACATATTTTAGAAGAAGATTATGATTTGTATACACTATTAGTTAATAAAGATTATATTGTTGAGTTTGAATTATCTAGATTTAATGGTGAATTTAAAGATATCAATGTGTCATCATTAGATTTATTTTCAAGAAAACTAAAGGATAAACAATTAAGGTTAAAATTACTTATTGCGGTAAATTTACCTAAATAATATGTGTGAAAATTATTTAGTAATTAATGCTAGGGAGTATATATGGGATTGTTACTTGATATAAACTGGTATCCTGGTCAAGCAAGAAATCATTCATGGATTGCTATGGATAAAAATGGATGTATTTCAATGATGCTAAATAATGGGTATGGATGGTTACCTAAATGTATATTAAAAATAAATAATATAAAAGAATCACTTAATGATTTATGTGAATATATCGATGGAGACTCTGAAAAATATAGTAATGATGTAAATAAAAAAGGTGAGTATCTTATAGATCTATATTCTAGCTGGGTATATAAAAAATATAAAAATAAACAAGAAATAATTAATAGCTTTAATTTTAGGTTAGAAAATAAAAAAATTGTGATGCTGAGTTAGCAACTAAAATGGGAATGTTTTATTTTGAAGCATTAGAGGGGCAATCTATAGGAGAAGATTATCCCATTGGCTATGAAGGTGAAACCAAAATGGGTGACTATTTTCGTTTTATTGTTCCAACTATTTATGCAACGATAGAAGATATTCCAGAAGAGTTAAGAAAATATATTGTAGTCTCTGATAGTGTTGATTTTACCAAAGATAGATTGCTTGATAACAATAAAATTAGTGATTATTTTACTCGCATGTATTCAGAATAAATAATTTTAATTGTTTATTTTTTAATAAAAATATTTTTATAAACTAAAAATCATCAATTAATATTATTTTAAAAATAATAATTAGGGGTGGTTTTTATTTAAAAATACTTAAATGAATAAATACTCGGGAGAAAGAAAGGGAAGAACTGAGATTCTACCAAGTGATGTTAAATCAAAAACTCTAGAACTAGGTGTTCCTGTAAGAACAACTAAAGAACAATGGGATATAATAAATAAATCTATTAAAAATGCATCATCAAAAAATATAAAAGCTAATATTACGATTATTGAGGAATAGTTAATGCTTTTATCCAAAAAAAATGAACTAGAGGCAAGTGTTTATTGTAATGGTGATTACTATATTTTAGTCACCTTTTCTGGATATTCCATTTACATAATGGATTTAAAAAAAGGCTATAAAATTTTACCTAATGATATTCTTGATGAAGAATTAGGTTATTATGCAAAACTCGCTCTGATTAAAAGTGAACAAATAAAAGAAAATTCAGATAAGTTTCATCAAATGTATAATGATAAAAAATCTTATCAAGACTGGATAAAAAAAATTATTAAAAAGTATAATTATAAAAATAAAACAGCTCTATTTAAAAATATGATGTTATGTGCTTTAAGTGTTTCTGATGGAGAAATCACTATCAGCCCTAAAAACCATTTACGTATGGATCATTGGGTAGGTGAGGGAATACCCGATAGTGCAATTATTACATTAAAAACTAATTGTAGTGATGAGGTTTTAGGTGCCTCAATAAAAGACGCCTTTACACGTTGTATTAGTCGTAAAGTTTAATTGAATACTAAAATTACCTAATGCTAATTAGGTTTAACATGATTTATTATTATATAAATTTATCTATGAAAAATAATAAGCTAATTATTATTTCCAATTAAAAACCATCACTTAATATTATTATTAAAACACTAACTAAGCGATGGTTTTATTTTTTTTATTGAAAAACAACCATACTAATAATTAACACAATGTGGCGACAATCACCTGATCGGCATTAAATAAAGCCGTTACAGTATCGTTTAGTGTTAAATTTCTGTCTTTAACATGCTGATTAGAACAGGTGGCACAGACTTCTTGTCCACCTTCTAATGTCACCACTAATTCGCTGTTTTCACTGCCGGTCTCTATTTGCGTTAAGGTGCCGCAAAGTGCATTTTCATATTGAGCCGTTAATGATGTACCTTTCTCAATAGTTACCCATGGCGCTTTAATTAAAATCAGCACTTCTTTGCCTTTTTTAAGACCCAAACGGTCAGCACTTTTTTCTGTTAATGCTGCACGAATAACGGTTTTTTTATCAGCTAGTTGCACATTAACGTGTTGCTGAACTTGCAAATGATCACGTTCAATAATAGTGCCAAAAAACTGGTTTCTAGCACTGGTTTGTAATGAAAAGCGAGAAATAGCAGCTAATAAACTATCAAGTGGAAGTGAATCATCTTTAAGTACATCAAACGCTTTTTGTTGGATTTGACCTAATAAGTCATAAAGTTGTAATAGACGCTCACAATAGTGAGTCAGTGTTGCACCGCCGCCGCCTTTGCCTCCGGTTGCTCTATCAACCAGTAGCTCATCGGCGAGTTGATTCATTTCATTGATGGCATCCCATGCGCTTTTATAGCTGATACCAGCCATTTTAGCCCCTTGACTAATTGACCCCGTCGCTTTTATCTGTTTTAACAAAGCAACGCGACGTGGATCTGCAAAGAGCTTATCCTGAAGTTTGAGTGTCAGTAATATTTCTGCTTGCATAATGATAGGCTTCTTCTTTTTTATGTGGTTATCGCATTTTTTGTGGCGACACAACGCGATAATTCTCTAGAATATGGTGAACTATAGCGTTATTATTAGTCATTCATGGAAAATTGCCAACTCTGGATTTCCGAATATACCATGATAAAGAGGTTATCATGCTTGAATTATTGAAAAGTTTGGGGTTTGCTCTCTTGATGGTACCTGTTGTTATGGTTTTCATCATGGGGCTTATTTACTTATTAGGTGAATTATTTAATCTTATTTCACCAAGTCAGCCAAAAGCCGATAAAAAGTCATAATTTTTCCCCTCCTCATTTAGAACAGCCCTTTAGAAATAAAGGGCTGTTTTTTCATCATTATCATTATCGCTATATTTGTTGATATATAACTAATTTCCATTATCTAATCCTTTCATGTTACGCTGTGTTTTGCTATATACAGCGTGTCATCATTTAATCTAAGTGGAATTCAAACATGAAAAAATTATCAGGTAAATTGCTTGCTGGAGCAGTTATTTCTTTTGCTTTAGTTAGCCAAAGTTTTGCATCGGAAAAAGTAACGGTATTTGCTGCCGCTTCTCTTACCAATGCTCTTAATGAAATTTCGGCACAATATAAGCAAGAAAAACAAGGTGAGATAGTTGCTTCTTATGCATCGTCTTCTACGTTGGCTCGCCAAATTGAACAAGGTGCACCTGCAAACCTGTTTATCTCAGCAGATCAGCAGTGGATGGATTACGTAATCGATAAGAATTTAATGGTTGCAGATACTCGTCACACGCTATTAGGTAATGATTTAGTTCTTATTGCCCCTAAAGATAGTAAATTAAATGACGTTGTTATTAATAAGGAAACGAAATGGAAATCCTTACTTAATGGCGGAAAATTAGCTGTTGGTGATCCTGACCATGTGCCTGTTGGTATCTATGCGAAAGAATCATTAGAATATTTAGGTGCATGGGATACTGTAAGCCCTGATATGGCTCGTACTAATAACGTTCGTAGTGGTATGGCATTAGTTGAACGTGATGAGGCACCATTAGGCATCGTTTACGGTTCTGATGCGGTTGCGAGCGAAAAAGTAAAAGTTGTTGGCGTATTCCCTGCTGATAGCCATAAACCTGTTGAGTATCCAATGGCAGTTGTAAAAGATCAGGACAATAAAGCAGTTCGTGATTTTTATGACTATCTGAAAACACCTCAAGCCGCAGAAATCTTTAAGAAATACGGCTTTAGCCCACTGTAGGAATTATACTTTTGGAGATGTTAAGTGAATACGAATGGCAAGCTATCGTTTTAAGCCTTCAGGTTTCGACTGTTGCAGTTATTATCAGTCTTCCTTTTGGTATTTTGATGGCTTGGCTGTTAGTTAGAGTTCGATTTCCGGGTAAATCGTTGCTCGATAGTATTATCCATTTACCGTTGGTCCTTCCCCCCGTTGTTGTGGGATATCTTTTGCTTATTAGTATGGGAAGGAGGGGATTTATTGGTGAATGGCTCTATAACTGGTTTGGTTTTAGCTTTACCTTTAGTTGGCGAGGAGCCGCGCTTGCATCAGCTGTAGTTGCGTTTCCACTTATGGTAAGAGCTATTCGACTGGCATTAGAAGCTGTCGATCAACGTATGGAACAAGCAGCAAGAACACTAGGGGCTTCGCCACTACGCGTCTTTTTCACGATAACGTTACCGCTGTCGATGCCGGGTATTATCGCAGGGATTGTATTGGCATTTGCACGCTCATTAGGTGAATTTGGCGCGACAATCACTTTCGTCTCCAATATTCCAGGGGAAACAAGAACAATTCCGCTGGCAATGTATACCTTAATTGAAACTCCAGGTGCGGAAATGGATGCCGCTCGTTTATGTGTTATTGCAATTATTTTAGCGCTCGTCTCTTTAATGGCTTCTGAGTGGTTAACTCGTTGGGGTCGTAAAAGATTGGGGGGCGTATGTTAGAGATGAATTTTAAACAGATGCTAGGCTCTTTGCGTTTGGAAGTGAACACAGAACTACCAACAGAAAGTATTACCGCAGTATTTGGTCTATCAGGTGCAGGTAAAACGTCACTAATTAATGTTATTGGCGGTTTAACCAAGCCTGATTCAGGGCGCATTGTATTAAATAATCACACATTGGTTGATACGGAAAAGAAAATTTATCTACCGCCTGAAAAACGTAAAGTAGGTTATGTATTCCAAGATGCACGCCTGTTTCCTCATTATCGAGTAAGAGGAAATTTACTTTATGGCATGTCACCAACCATGAAGGTGCAGTTTGATAAAATAATTCACTTACTTGGTATAGAACATCTATTATCTCGTTTTCCTATTACTTTATCAGGTGGTGAAAAGCAGCGTGTTGCTATCGGCCGTGCTCTATTAACGGCGCCTGATATTATGTTGATGGATGAACCTTTAGCTTCGCTTGATTTACCTCGTAAACGTGAATTATTGCCTTATCTCGAAAAATTATCGCAAGATGTACAAATTCCCATTTTGTATGTCAGTCATAGTCTTGATGAAATCATTCGGCTAGCAGATAACGTGATAGTTATGGATGCCGGTAAAATAAAGGCAACGGGTAAACTAGAAGATGTTTGGGCGAGTAGTGCTTTACGTCCTTGGTTGCAAAAAGAAACATTAAGCAGTATTGCGAATGTAATGGTAGTTGAGCATCATAACCATTACGACATGACAGCGACTGCATTTGGTAATCAAGTGCTTTGGTTGCCACAAATAGAAACAAAAATTGGTCGTGATGTTCGTGTTCGTATTGATGCTTCCGATGTGTCGTTAACAACAATTCGCCCATCAAATAGTAGTATTCGTAATATCCTTCATATGAAAGTAGTAGAGACGATAAAAAATGATGGTCAGATCGATGTTAAATTAGTCAACGATGGCAACTATTTATGGGCTCGGATCACGCCATGGGCAAAAGATGAACTGAATATTCAAGAAGGTCAGTGGCTCTATGCGCAAATTAAGAGTGTTTCTTTAAGCCGTCATCTTTGATTTATCTGATGAATGAAGATATAAAAAACCTCATTATTGATGAGGTTTTTATTTTTTAGTGATAATCCATCAAGGTGAGATATTAAGACAGAATATATTTATGGATCGTTTCTGCGATGCCCGGTTGTGAATTCACTTTGGTCACTAATTTTGCGCGTGATTTTACTTCATCTGAAGCATTACCCATCGCAACACCTAAGCCCACATGCTCCAGCATACTTAAGTCATTAAAATTATCACCAAAAGCAATAACATCACTCATATTCATGCCATTTGCTTCAACCCAACGCTGTAAACGACGACCTTTACTGTTACCCTTTTTCGCGATATCCACTTGATCAACCCAAGACCATTCGCACTCTAAACCGACTTGTTGTTCAATTTTTTCGACTAAAGCGTGTAATTCATCATGGTTTGGTGTTGTAGTTGCAATTTTCCAAATTGCATTAACATCATGCATTGCTTTATAAAAATCATCGACTTTAACTAAATTAGGGCGTTGTGCGAGAGGTAAGGTTTCTGACCAGTTTAATGTACGTTGTACAGGTGCTGATAATTGATCATAAAGCATAGCGTCATCAGCATAAACTAAGTGATGTACATCAGTTTGTTTGACTAAATCTAAAACAGCGCTGGTTTCTTTGGTTGTTAATGGGTCTGATTCAAGTACTTTTTTACCAATATAATCATAAAGATAAGTACCGTTACAGCAGATTGCTGGCGTATCAAGGTTTAGCGCTTGATAGAAAGGATGAATAGCAACATGATGACGACCTGTTACAATTAATACTTTAACACCCGCTTTTCTTGCAAGATTGAGAGCTTCTAAAGATTCTGGCAGGATACGTTTTTGGTCATCAAGCAGTGTGCCATCAAGATCCAATGCAATAACGCGATATGACATAAATAAGCCCCTTGATAGTAGTAAGATGCAATGTTTTGATGTTACACGTTAACCAATAAAAGATAAACTAGCTTAATCGTGATAAGTAAAAGGTGGTTGAGTTATTATTCTTTATAAATCAATAGTTAATCGCTTTTAAGGAGATGGGATGAATCAGGTAGTCTACGTAGCAAGTCCAGAGAGCCATCAAATCCATGTTTATGCATTAAACTCAGTGGGTGAAATGCATTTATTACAGGTTGTTGAGGTTGCAGGGCAAGTACAACCGATGATTGCAAGCGCAGATGGAAAATACCTCTATGTTGGTGTTCGCCCTCATTTTAGTGTAATGACATTTAAAATCGCTGTTGATGGTCAATTAGAGCAAAAAGCCGTTACGTCAATTCCAAGTACGCCGGTTCATTTATGTTTAGATAAAACAGGGCGCTTCTTATTTGTACCTTCTTATCATCAAGGTAATTTAGCCGTTTTGCCTATTAATGAAAATGGTATCGCCCAATCACCTATTCAAATCATTGAAGGGTTAAATAAACCTCATTCTTCTAATATTGATTGGAATAATAAACAGCTTATTGTGCCTTGTTTAGGTGAAGATCATATTCGTTTATTTGATTTATCACAGGAAGGTTATTTAACCGAAGCGGGTACTGAAGAATTAACTACAGCACAAAATGCAGGCCCTCGACATATGGCATTTCATCCTAATGGAGATGTGTTTTATTGCCTCAATGAATTAGATGCGACAATTAACGTTTATCGCCGTATGGGTGATTTATATCGTTTAATGCAAACGCTTGATATTGTGCCTGAAACATTTAATAGCACCCGTTGGGCTGCTGATATTCATATCACGCCAGATGGTCGTTTTCTTTATGCTAGTGAGCGCTCTGAAAGTTTTATTTGTGCAATGGCAATTTCATTATCGGGGGATTACCTACAACCTATAGGTTATTATCCAACAGAAACACAACCTCGTGGTTTTAATATTGATAATACGGGAAATCATCTTGTTTCTAGTGGTCAAAAATCAGATTCAGTGTCTGTTTCTCGTTTAGATAAACAAACTGGGGCATTGACGGAACTTGCGCGTTATCCAGTAGGAAAGGGCGCAATGTGGGTAACAATAGTTACGCTATAATCCTATGTAATAAATCATCTCCCCTATATTTCTAGAGGAGATGATTTGTTGTTAATCTGAAACCACTTGTTTAATCGCATTTATCAATATTGATAGCTGTTTGGTAGTCATGATATAAGGCGGCATAATATAAATTAGTTTACCGAAAGGTCTTATCCAAACCCCTTTATCGACAAAGGTTTTTTGCAATTTTGCCATATTGACGGGTTCATTCATTTCCACTACGCCAATTGCACCTAATACACGCACATCTTTCACTTTTGTCGCTTGTTTTAGTGGCAGTAATTCTTGTTTTAATTGTGCTTCTATTTGAGCAACTTGAACCATCCATTCACCACTAGCTAATAGCGATAAACTTGCATTGGCAACAGCGCAAGCTAATGGATTTCCCATATAAGTTGGGCCATGCATAAAGCAGCCCGCATCACCTTGACTGATAGTTTCGGCAATATGGCGGGTGGTTAATGTTGCAGATAACGTCATATAACCACCAGTTAATGCTTTTCCAACACACATAATATCTGGTGATATACCAGCGTGTTCACAGGCAAACATTTTACCTGTTCTGCCAAAACCTGTGGCGATTTCATCAGCAATTAGTAACACGCCAAATTTATTACACAGGGCTCTGGTTTGTTTTAAATATTCTGGGTGATAAATACGCATTCCACCGGCACCCTGAACGATAGGTTCTAGCATAACGGCCGCAATTTCTTGATGATGCTGCTCTAAAATTGAGTGCAATGAATCGATATCATTAGGATCCCACTGTTCATAAAAACCTGTCTTAGGCGCATCAACGAAAAGATGATTAGGAAGATAACCTTTGTAGAGGCTATGCATTGAGTTATCAGGATCACATACCGACATGGCACCAAACGTATCTCCGTGATACCCCTGTTTTAATGCCACAATGCGCTGGCGTTTTTCCCCTTTAGCTTGCCAATATTGCAATGCCATTTTTAATGCAACTTCAACAGCAACAGAACCGGAGTCAGCTAAAAAAATACATTCAAGCGGTGTCGGTGTTATCGCCAATAATTGTCGACAAAGTGCAACCGCAGGGGGATGTGTAATACCGCCAAACATCACATGCGACATATTTTCGACTTGTGTTGTTAGTGCACTATTTAATTCAGGATGATTATATCCGTGAATTGCAGCCCACCATGAAGACATACCATCAATAAGTTTTCTGCCATCAGCCAATGTAAGTTCAACGCCTTTTGCGCTCATAACAGGATAAGCCGGAAGTGGATTACTCATCGAAGTATAGGGATGCCAAATATGGCGTAAATCGAAAGCGATATCATCAGGTGTCATTTCATTATCCACTTAATCATGTAAACCAATGGTGATCAATTTTAGTTGACATGATAACCCTATTATTTAAACTGACAATCACTTTTAAACAGGAGAATGTATTGTGAGCACACTAAAGCGTTGGACACTGAAAGAAGCAAGAGCATTGTTTGAAATGCCATTTTTAGATTTAGTTTTTCAGGCACAACAAATTCATCGTCAACATTTTGACCCTTCACAAATTCAAGTAAGTACACTGCTTTCAATTAAAACAGGCGCTTGCCCAGAAGATTGCAAATACTGCGCGCAAAGTGCACGTTATAAAACCGGTTTAGAAAAAGAACGCTTAATGGAAGTACAGCAAGTTATTGAATCTGCTAAAAAAGCAAAAGCTGCGGGTTCAACTCGTTTTTGTATGGGAGCTGCATGGAAAAACCCACATGAGCGTGATATGCCTTATCTTGAGCAAATGGTAAAAGAAGTGAAAGCACTGGGTATGGAAACCTGTATGACACTGGGTAAATTAGACGAGACACAAGCCACTCGACTTGCCGATGCCGGGCTAGATTTTTATAACCATAACCTTGATACCTCTCCGGAATTTTACGGCAGTATTGTTACCACTCGTACTTATCAAGACCGATTAGACACATTGGATAAAGTGCGTAATGCGGGTATTAAAGTGTGCTCAGGAGGAATTTTAGGATTAGGTGAGGAAGTAAAAGACCGAGCTGCAATGCTGGTTCAATTAGCTAATTTACCGCAACCACCGGAAAGTGTGCCTATTAATATGTTAGCTAAAATAAAAGGAACGCCGATGGCGGATAACGAAGATGTCGATCCTTTTGATTTTATTCGTACTATTGCTGTTGCGCGGATCATGATGCCTCGTTCTTATGTAAGACTGTCTGCGGGTCGCGAGCAAATGAGCGAACAAACACAAGCTTTTTGCTTTATGGCTGGCGCTAACTCAATTTTTTATGGCTGCAAACTATTAACAACAACCAATCCAACCGAAGATAAAGACCATCAGTTATTCCGTAAATTAGGATTAAATCCTGAGCGTTTATCCGTTTCTATGGGGGATAACCAACAAGAAGAAGCCTTGATGCAAGCAGTTGTTAATAAAGATACTGAACAGTTTTATAACGCGGCACTGTAATGAGCTGGCAAACCTATTTAGATAATCGTCTTGATGAGCGTAGAAATACGCCATTATGGCGCAAACGCCAAGTGATTAAACAGTCAAATGGGCGTTTTTTAACGACGATATCAGAAGAAAAATATCTCAATTTTTCGGGAAATGATTATTTAGGTATTAGCCAGCATCCCGAGGTTATTAAAGCATGGCAACAAGGTGCGAATAAATATGGTGTTGGTAGTGGTGGTTCTGGCCATATTACAGGCTTTACACAAGCTCATGCGCAATTAGAAACAGAATTAGCTCAGTGGTTAGGCTACGATAATGCATTGCTATTTTCATCTGGTTACAGTGCTAATCAAGGTGTTATCGCTGCATTATTAGAAAAGGATGATACGATAATTGCAGATAAACTGTGTCACGCTTCATTAATGGAGGCCGCAGTATTATCCCCTGCAGCACTTTGGCGCTTTTTGCATAACTCAGCTGATTCACTGTCTCAACGCTTAAATAAAACAACGGCAGCAAAAACGTTGGTGGTTACAGAAGGCGTTTTTAGTATGGATGGTGATAAAGCACCATTAAGAGAAATTGCAAAATTAAGTCAGCAAAATAACACATGGCTGATGGTTGATGATGCACATGGTGTCGGTATTTTGGGTCATCAAGGGAAAGGAAGTTGTGATGAGGCAGGGATTAAACCTCAATTATTAATTGTGACTTTTGGTAAAGCCTTTGGAATGAGTGGTGCTGCGGTACTTTGTGATAAACAAACCGCTGAGTTTTTTGAACAATATTCACGACATCTTATTTACAGCACTTCAATACCACCAGCACAAGCTGTTGCATTAAGTGCAGCGTTGCAGGTTATTAAACGAGCGGATATTCAGCGCAATCATCTTTATCAATTAATACAGCAATTTCGTCAAGGTGTTGCGACATTACCCATAAAATTACTTCCTTCCCAAACAGCTATTCAACCATTAATAGTGGGTGATGAACAATTATGTCAAAAGTTATCGGATTATCTGCAAAGTAAAGGGCTTTGGGTTAAAGCTATTTTTCCACCTACCGTTCCCCCACAAAGTGCTCGTTTACGTATTACCTTAACCGCTAGCCATTCTATTTCAGATATTACGATGTTAATCGAGACTCTTCATGGCTTCTTCAGTGAAAACAGATAAACAGCGCCTTGCGCAAACTTTTGGTAAAGCAGCTCAATATTATGATGATTATGCGTTGATCCAACGTTATAGCGGTGAGCAATTAATGGCGCTCGCTAATAATGAGCTTGGTTGTATTGTATTGGATGCGGGATGTGGTACTGGCTATTTTAGCCAGCAATGGAGACAGCGAGGAAAATACGTTATCGCGCTCGATTTATCTCATCAAATGTTACAAGTTGCACAAAGTCAGCAACGTGCAAATAGTTATCTACTGAGTGATATTGAACATTGTGCTATTCAAGATAAAAGCATTGATATCGTATTTAGTAATTTGGCGATGCAGTGGTGCGATAATTTACCTTCAGCCATCAAAAGGTTAATGCGGACTTTACATTCTTCCGGCTCACTTTATTTTTCGACCCTTGGAACATCAACGTTGCAAGAAGTCAGAGACGCTTGGCAATCTATTGATGAACACTCTCATATCAACCCTTTCTTATCTTTTAATGAAATAGAAAAAGCATGTACTGGCTTTAAAATACAGCTATTTACGGAAAATGTTACTGAGCAATATTATTCATTAAATGAATTGTTTGCCTCACTAAAAGGTGTGGGGGCGAATTATCTACAGGGTGGACGACAAAAAGGTTTAATGACTCGGCAAAAATATCGTGAGTTAGAAAAAAGGTGGAAAACAGAGTCAGGTAAATATTTATTAACATATCAATTGGTTATAGGAAAAGTATCTCATGGCTAAAACATGGTTTTTAACAGGAACAGATACAGAAGTGGGTAAAACCGTAGTGAGTAGCGCTTTATTGCAATGTGCAGCAAAACAAGGTTATAAAACAGCAGGATATAAACCTGTTGCTTCAGGGAGTGAATGGCATTCTGGTGAATTACGCAATTCTGATGCGCTAACATTACAACAACACAGCACTATTGAGTTGGCTTATCAACAGGTTAATCCCTACTGTTTTGAAGCGGCAACATCACCGCATATTGTTAGCCAAAAAATGAAACAGCCTATTGATTTACAAGTAATAAGTGAAGGTTTATCTCGCTTAAAACATCAAGCCGATTGGATATTAGTTGAAGGTGCTGGTGGTTGGTTTACGCCATTATCGGGTAAAACATTTTTTTCTGACTGGGTGATAGCAGAAAAACTGCCTGTTATTTTAACCGTAGGTATTAAATTAGGATGTATTAACCATGCGTTATTAACTCAAAAAGCAATTATTCAGTCTGGTTTAACATTAGCAGGCTGGGTAGCAAATGAAGTTGAACCTGCGGGTGAATATCAAACCGAATATCTTGATACCTTACAACAACATTTACATGCACCGTTGCTAGGCAAAATACCCTACCTAAATAGTGTTAAAAAGCATGATTTTACACCGTATTTAAACCTTTCCGCGTTAAAAATAGACTAATTTTGTTTAACAAACAGATAAAGTTAGCGAAGATATTTAATTGTAATATAAAAATAAAAAAAATAAATTTCGCTGATTTTTATCGATTTTTAATCAGTGAAAAAAAGACGTAACTTACCGAGGAATAACAACTTTGTGTAGTTATCCACTATTCCTGTGGATAACCTTGTGTATTACCATTATAAAAATACGCTGAATCGAGAGAAGACAAGGCATTGACAAAGATTGATGTTATTCTCAACTTTTATTTTTTATTGTTTTTTATCAGTTAGTTAAATAAAAGCAATAGAGTGGTTCACCTGATTTGTTTGCTAAGAATAATTCAAACATTGGGGCTTGATTTTTTTAAAAAAACCAGTTTTAAAACTGGGGATAACCTAAGCTTAATTATTCAGACAAATTTTAATAGATAGAGATTGAAGCTGGATTTTTATCCAGTATTATAAGAGGGAGGTTGTTAGGAGATGAGAATATGAGCAAAGCGTTCAAACTGCATTCAGAATTTAAGCCCGCAGGCGACCAACCCGCGGCTATCGCTTCATTATGTGAAGGGCTAGAAGATGGTCTGGCACACCAAACTCTTTTAGGGGTAACAGGGTCGGGTAAAACATTCACTATTGCCAATGTGATTGCAAACCTTAATCGCCCAACGATGGTACTGGCACCCAATAAAACATTGGCAGCTCAACTTTATAGTGAAATGAAAGAGTTCTTTCCTGATAATGCGGTAGAATATTTTGTCTCTTACTATGACTATTACCAGCCAGAAGCCTATGTACCAAGTTCCGATACTTTTATCGAAAAAGACGCCTCTGTTAACGAACATATCGAACAAATGCGTTTATCGGCAACGAAAGCACTATTAGAGCGTAAAGACGTTATTGTTGTGTCATCGGTTTCAGCTATTTATGGTTTGGGTGATCCTGATAGCTATTTGAAAATGATGCTACATCTTACTAACGGCATGATTATCGACCAACGTGCTATTTTGCGTCGCTTAGCTGACTTGCAATATACCCGTAACGATCAAGCTTTTCAGCGAGGCACCTTCCGTGTCCGAGGTGAAGTTATCGATATCTTTCCTGCTGAGTCTGATGACTATGCATTACGCGTTGAGTTATTTGATGAAGAAGTTGAACGGTTATCATTGTTTGATCCACTAACAGGCCAAATTCACTATAACGTTCCTCGTTTTACGGTTTATCCTAAAACTCACTATGTAACACCTCGTGAACGCATTCTTGATGCGATGGAAAAAATCAAAGTTGAGCTGGCTGAACGACGAAAAGTATTATTAGAAAACGATAAGCTGGTCGAAGAACAACGTGTTTCTCAGCGGACTCAATTTGATTTAGAAATGATGAATGAATTGGGATATTGCTCTGGTATCGAAAACTACTCACGTTACCTTTCTGGTCGAGGTCCTGGTGAACCACCTCCAACGCTATTTGATTACTTACCTGCTAATGGATTATTAGTCATTGATGAATCACACGTTACCATCCCACAAATAGGTGGAATGTATAAAGGTGATCGCTCTCGTAAAGAAACATTAGTCGAATATGGTTTTAGGTTGCCTTCTGCTCTTGATAATCGTCCATTACGTTTTGAAGAGTTTGAAGCATTAGCACCTCAAACTATTTATGTGTCTGCAACACCGGGTAAATATGAGCTAGAAAAATCAGGTACAGATATTGTTGAGCAAGTTGTTCGACCGACAGGCTTACTTGATCCCATTGTTGAAGTGCGACCAGTTGCAACTCAGGTTGATGATCTACTTTCTGAAATACGCATTCGTGCTGCCAAAAATGAGCGTGTATTAGTTACAACGCTAACTAAAAGAATGGCTGAAGACTTAACCGAATATCTTGAAGAGCACGGTGAACGTGTTCGCTATTTACACTCTGATATCGATACAGTTGAACGTGTTGAAATTATTCGTGATTTGCGTCTTGGTGAGTTTGATGTGCTGGTGGGTATCAACTTATTAAGGGAAGGGCTGGATATGCCAGAAGTCTCTTTGGTTGCAATTTTAGATGCTGATAAAGAAGGTTTTTTACGTTCAGAACGCTCTCTTATACAAACCATCGGTCGTGCTGCTCGTAACCTTGAAGGTCGGGCTATTTTATATGGTGATAGGATCACCGATTCAATGGCAAAAGCGATAGACGAAACAGAACGTCGTCGTGAGAAGCAACAGCAATTTAACTTAGAAAATGGCATTGTACCAAAAGGGTTAAATAAGAAAGTTGGTGATATTCTAAAAATTGGTCAGCCATCGCAAGGACGTAATAAAAAAGGCCATAAATCGGCTAATGCAGAAGATAATTACCCACTGCTTTCAACGCAAGAGTTAGAAAAAGAGATCCAACGTTTAGAAGCTCAAATGTATCAACATGCTAAAGATCTTGAGTTTGAAAAAGCCGCAGGGCTTCGTGATAAGCTTCAAGCATTAAGAGCGCAATTTATCGCTAATTCTTAACATTATATTTTAAGATATAAGTTAAGCTGTAAATCTATTAGTATAGATTTAAAAACATAGGCTTAAGGGCATAGGCTTAAGGGCATAGGCTTAAGGGCATAGGCTTAAGGGCATAGGCTTAAGGGCATAAGCTTAAAGGCATAATACGACAAGTATTATTAAAATATCTGTCTGTCATTATGCCTTTTCTCTTTTATCATCGACAATTTATCCAATTGTTATTCCCTTAATAAGCTTGTGCTGTTTAAATACCTTAAACAGAGAGTCTCAATTATACAAAAAGATAAAAAAGACATTAAGGATAGTGAATGAGTGGTTATGTTGTGGCAGGGTTTCCAAGCTCTGTGGGTGTAATTATTGGTGTTTTTTTCCTCGTTCTGCTTTTTAAGTGGTTACGTAAGTTTGCTATAAAAGGTAGCGATTCGTCAAAGCCACCAAAAGTGCAGGGATCTAATCTTGTTGTAGAAGAAAATAATCAGCCCCCAGTTCTATTGCCTAATGAATGGGGATTATATGTTGGGATGCCTTATGCCGTAATGAATGAATGGGCATATAATGATTATCAAAAAAGTGACAGTGATGGTGGATTATCTTCCGGTTGGGGAATTAACGACCGCTGGGATTTAATTTATCAACTTTATTGGTTATTAACTCAAGGCCACACCTACGATTTTTATCAACTCCGTGATCAAATTGTCGATGCTAAAGATGGCGATATTCAGTCAATGAAAAATGATATTTTATTATCTGAGTTA
Organism: Proteus hauseri; assembly: GCF_004116975.1. NCBI lineage: Bacteria > Pseudomonadati > Pseudomonadota > Gammaproteobacteria > Enterobacterales > Morganellaceae > Proteus > Proteus hauseri. Next base: position 2,739,743 of record NZ_CP026364.1, read on the forward strand.
ACTGAAAATGATAAGAATGAACGCCTTTGGCAAATTGATATGATGAGCACCAACAGAATGAATATTCTTAATGGCAAATATTTAATTTGGGATTTTTGCCGTTTTAGTAAGCTCTGTTTAGAAGGTTGCAAACAAGGCTATATTACTCAACAAGAAGCACAAACATGGTCATTAATGAGCGCGTCTATGTTACGTCGTGTTTATGATGGTTGGGAAGATATGTGGAAAAACTTTATTGCTACACGTTGGTTATGGGCAAGTGGCGATCAAGATTGGGTTTCTTCTCATCAAACATTTTCAGATACTATTCAAAATATCATTAATGCAGAAGGTACCTTAGCAACAGAAGAAAATTGGTTAATGAATTTACCTCCGCTTGATCTTATGTCTTTTACTCGTACTGTTGCCGGTTTAGGGCTTATGAAAGAAGATAAACCGATGACGCTTGATGAAATAGAGGAAGTAATTAGCCAGCGTATCACACTGAAAAAGCTTAATAGTTAGGTAAATTACATTGTATTTAATCGTTTATTTGTAGATGTAATTAATGATTATGTGAGGCTATTAAACGCAAAAAACCGCACCTTTAAGATAATATTCTCAGGTGCGGTTTTTATTTAACTCGCTTATATTTTACTCGTCACGAAAGATAATATAAAAATAATTTACTTGCATTGCTATATCAAAAATTAGCATAATGCTTTTTTATCATGTTGTTTTTACAATATTATTTTTAGTAAACTGTTTTTTATCACATTATTTTGTGGCGTGACTTAATGCGTTACGTTGTCCTAATTGTTGCAATGTTAACTCTATCGCTTTACTTAAAAGATGGCGATCATGACGATATGGGACATCTTTTGCTTCTAATTGTGCTTGCACAATCAATCGGCCTTTCATTGATTCGTATTGTGTTTCAGGACTAAGGATCACGGCATCTATGGTTTGAGAACCAATATAGGTTTCCATCATGGCGATTTTATCTGACATCGTCATACTTGCCGCCGCAGGGCTAAGTTCCTTACCTAAGTTAGCAATATATATAGTAGTTGCACTACTACGTCGTAATGCTTGAGCAAGTTCTGGCAACAATAATAACGGCATTAAACTGGTAAAAAAGCTACCAGGACCAATTAAAATTAAATCAGCTTGTTCTATCGCTTCTATCGCTTCTCGTGTTGTGGGTACTTTAGGATAAAGGTCTAATTTTTTAGGGATTGTAGGTAAATTATCGACATTAACTTCACCGTAAATTTCGCGATCTTCATCATCAATAGCCATTAAATCGACAGCTTGTTCAGACATCGGAATTAAATGGGCATTAACTCTTAATAAACCACGAATAAGATTGATTGCTTCAAGCGGTCGAACACTTAAGTTATCTAGTGCTTTAAGCATGAGATTGCCTAAATTATGACCTGCTAGCTCACCGGTACCTGAAAAACGATATTCAAACATTGCAGAAGCCACAGAAGGCTCTGTAATTAATTGATTAATGCAATTACGCATATCTCCCCAAGCAATACCGCCTTCTTCTTGGCGAATACGGCCTGTAGAGCCACCATTATCTGTTGTGGTTACAATACCTGTAAGGCGAGAGCCTAAATAGGAAAGTGCAGAAAGCACGCGTCCAAGGCCATGACCACCACCAAGGGCAACAACACGATCTAAATCACTTAGTGTGCGATTTCGCATATTTGTCCTGTTTAATTTTAAAAATTTGCGGCTAATTTATCACAATTATTTTTTAAGCCTATGATCACGGCGTGATTTCATCACATTCTTAGTTTTAATTTACTATTGGTAGCCTATTATTTAACCAATGAAAGTGGTTTTACTTATGTTATTAAAGAGACTGAAGTGTCGTAAGTCGTTGTATTATAAATTATATAGCGAAAACAAAATTCGCTTTTTACCAAATTAGAAGGTAGAATCCACACTAATTATATAGGTATAAGAAACCTGTCAAAAACAGGTAAAGATTAACTCCTAGCCTTAACATCTAAGTCGAAAACTGTTGTGAACGATATGATGTTCTGGCCGTGGCTAAAGCCACCAGGGTGCAAGGTAGAAATGCCAGCATCTCCCGAATTTGGAAAGGTGTTATTATGCAACAACTCGTTGATGCGTTTTCCCGTAAGTTTTTTTATCTACGTCTCTCTATCACCGACGTATGTAATTTCCGTTGTACTTATTGCTTACCTAATGGTTATAAGCCTAATGGTCATAAGTCATTCCTTTCGTTAGATGAAATTCGCAGACTTACACAATCCTTCGCTGCCCTCGGTACAGAAAAAATTCGTTTAACTGGTGGTGAACCAACAATGCGTCGCGATTTTACCGATATTATTGCGACTATTAACGAAGAACCTTCCATCAAAAAAATCGCTGTTACGACTAACGGCTACCGCTTAGCACGTGATGTTGCTCAATGGCGCGATGCTGGTTTAAGTGCGATTAATGTGAGTGTTGATAGTTTAGATCCCCGCCAATTCCATGCTATTACAGGGCAAGATAAATTCTCTTTAGTTATGGAGGGCATTGATGCCGCATTTAGTGCTGGTTTCGAAAAAGTAAAAGTAAACGTTGTGCTAATGCGTAACGTAAATGATAAAAATCTGCCAGATTTCCTTCATTGGATAAAAGACCGACCCATTCAGTTGCGTTTTATTGAATTAATGGAAACCGGAGATGGCAGCGATATTTTTAACCGTTTTCATCTATCTGGTGAAGTTATCCGACAACGCTTATTAAATGAAGGTTGGATACAAATTCCTCGCGCTCGTAGTGACGGGCCTGCTCAAGTATTTACTCATCCTGATTATCAAGGTGAAATTGGTCTTATCATGCCTTATGAAAAAGACTTTTGCCTGACTTGTAATCGCTTACGTGTTTCTGCTATTGGTAATCTCCATCTATGCTTATTTGGCGAAAATGGTATTCCGCTGCGTGATTTACTTGCCGACGATTATCAGCAAGAAGCTTTACAGCAACGCATTCAGGGTGGTCTTCTTCATAAACGAGAAACGCATTTTCTACATCAGGGCGATAGCGGTATTACACCGAACTTGTCCGTTATCGGTGGATAATTTTTCTCGCTCTGTTATTTCGTTAATTTCAGGAGTTGTGCATGTCTCAACTAACTCATATTAATGCCGCCGGTGAAGCCCATATGGTGGATGTTAGCGCTAAGGCTGAAACTGTACGCGAAGCACGTGCCGAAGCTTTTGTAGAAATGTCGGCAGAAACATTAGCTATGATAACGCAAGGTAAGCACCATAAAGGTGATGTTTTCGCAACGGCACGTATTGCAGGCATTCAAGCAGCAAAAAGGACATGGGAATTAATTCCATTATGTCATCCGCTGTTATTAACCAAAGTAGAAGTTCGTTTAGAAGCACTCACTGAATCTAACCGTGTGCGCATTGAATCTGTTTGCCGTTTAACTGGCAAGACAGGTGTTGAAATGGAAGCATTAACCGCGGCTTCTGTTGCCGCATTAACGATTTACGATATGTGCAAAGCTGTACAAAAAGATATGGTGATAGGGCCTGTTCGTTTATTAGAAAAGACAGGTGGCAAATCAGGTCACTTTAAGGTGGAAGCATGATTAAAGTTCTCTTTTTTGCTCAAGTTCGTGAGCTAGTGGGTGTTGATTCATTAGAACTGCCTTGTGAATATAAAACAGTAAATGATTTGCGCAATGCATTGATTACTAAAGGTGAACGGTGGTCATTAGCACTAGAAGATGGCAAATTACTTTCAGCTGTTAATCAATCTTTTGTACAAGGTGAACACGTTCTTTGTGATGGTGATGAAATTGCCTTTTTTCCACCAGTAACAGGAGGATAAAATGAGCGCCTTAACACATATTTCTGTTCAAACTGAAAATTTTAGTGTCGGTGAGCAATATCAATGGTTATCTGAATGTGAAAGTGATGGTGCTGTTGTCACTTTTACCGGTAAAGTACGCAACCATAATTTAGGCGATGCCGTAAGTGCACTAACTTTGGAGCACTACCCAGGCATGACAGAAAAAGCGCTGCACGATATTGTAAGCGAAGCTCGTTCTCGTTGGCCTTTGCAGCGTATTAGTGTTATTCACCGAGTTGGTCGATTAAATATCGGTGAAGAAATTGTGTTTGTAGGAGTAACCAGCCCTCATCGCAATAGTGCTTTTGAATCCGCTGAATTTATTATGGATTTTTTAAAAACGCGTGCGCCATTTTGGAAAAAAGAAGGTTTATCTGAAGATAATGAACGTTGGGTAGATGCTCGTCAAAGTGATCACGACTCAGCTGAGCGCTGGGAATAAATCAATGTAGTTAATTAAACACTACATTAATTTACCTAAATTTATTTTCTGGTGACATTTCATACAGTTTATTTCGTGGAAATGTAAAATCAGTGTGATAAAATTAAATCCTAATGAGCTAACCATTAGCTTTTTACTGAAAACGTTATTACTAAACCTAACGTATCACTATGATTAAAGGGTAATCATCATGGATCGATTTTCACGTTCAAATGATTCAATAGTGCAGCGCACCGGTTCTGGCTTACAAACCTTTATGGCTCAGGTTTATGGTTGGATGACGGTAGGGCTGTTACTGACAGCGTTTGTTGCTCTTTATGTAGCATCAAGCGAAACATTACTTTCAATGATTTTTTCTAGCAATATCGTCTTTTTTGGTCTGATTATTGCTCAGTTAGGATTAGTGTTTGTATTATCGGGAATGGTTCATAAAATGAGTGGCGCTGTAGCAACAACGCTATTTATGCTCTATTCTGCGTTAACGGGTATCACTATTTCTAGCGTATTAATTGTTTACACTGCGTCTTCTGTTGCGAGCACTTTCTTTATTTGTGCGGCAATGTTTGGTGCACTAAGTGTTTATGGTTATACCACTAAGCGTAGCTTAACCGGTATGGGTAGTTTCCTATTTATGGGGCTTATTGGTATCCTGCTTGCATCACTGGTTAACTTCTGGCTGAAAAGCCCGATGATGCATATGATCATCTCTTATGCTGGTGTGTTGATTTTTGCAGGTTTAACGGCTTACGATACTCAAAAGCTGAAAGATATGGGTAGTGAAATTAACCAAGAAGATAAAGAAAATATGCGTCGTTACTCAATTATGGGTGCATTAACGCTTTATTTAGATTTCATCAACCTGTTCTTAATGTTACTGCGTATTTTAGGAGATCGTCGTTAATTTCGATGATATCCACTAAAAAGCGATTTAGCTTTTATTGATACAAAAAAATCCCACAGCTAAATAGGTTGTGGGATTTTTTATTATTGCCATTAATTATTCTTGTGAATTTATTTTTCGGATATGTTTATAGATTGTTGCTGAACTTATACCTAATTCGGTTGATACAATTTTATGTGCTGCTGAAAATTCAAACATACCACAATCATGCAACTCTTTGATTATTTCAAAATTTTTATTTTTACTCGGTATGTTTTTATTTGAGTAAACAGTATTTTTAATTGGTTCTAAATGATCTAGTATTAATTTGTTTACATCCTGTGAGAAGTTTTCATTTTTTGAATTATTATTTGCATTAATTAATTCAACCATCGCATTTAAAGGCATATCTAATGCCAAATTCATACAAACCATACCTATTGGCTGATCATCTAAATTCATAATTAGCGTTGAAGATGAACGAAATGGACGAATATTTTTCATATTAAAATAAACTTCCCAAGACGAATGTTTCTTTCTAAAGCCAGCCAGTTTCTCAAGTGCGATGTTTGTAACAGGTGCGCCAATACTTCTGCCTGTGATATGTCCATTTGCAATATGGATTACAGAGCTATGTAAATCTTCGAAGCTGTGTAAGACAACTTCACAATAAGGCCCAAAAAACTCGCCCAGACAATCAATCATCGGAATATAAGAACGAAGAAGCTTACGATCATCTTCTGTAAATGTATGATTTATATTTATATCCATATTAAATTACCCGCTCAAACTTTTTGTTAATTTTAGTCAAAATGGTCAAATTATTCAATACTAAGCCCCTAAAAAAATTACTGAGTAAAATATTTGTTTACTTAATCAAAAAATTGACGCCAATCACGGTTGGTAAATTTTGTCTGTGGTTAAATACGCTCAAATGAACACATCAACAAAGGTAAGCTAAAAATGATCATCTCAACAGAAAATGCACCAAAAGCGATAGGCCCTTATTCACAAGCAAGAAAAGTGGGTTCAACACTCTATGTTTCTGGCTGTTGCCCATTTCATCATCAAGATGGCTCAATTATTGGTGAAAACATTATTGAACAAGCTCATCAAGTGATGAAAAACTTACAGGCTATTGTTATCGCTGCTGGTTATTCAATGGATGATATTGTGAAAACGACATGTTTTATAAGCGATATGGCTAATTTTGTACCTTTTAATGAAACGTATAAGTCTTACTTCAATGAAGGTATTTATCCTGCTCGTTCATGTGTAGAAGTTTCTCGATTGCCAAAAGATGTATTAATCGAAGTTGAAGCCGTTGTTGTAAGATAAATAAGGTAACTTTATGAACAAGTGGATAAAACTCAGTTTTCTAATTTTAGGTGGCGGAACTATATTTAAACTGTCTAGTATGAAAGACGTTTTTTATGTTCCGATGCAACAAGATTGGGGATTGACGAATGCTCAAATTGGTTTAGGTTTTACCGTTTACACTATAGTCCAAACTATTGGCCTTTTTTCATCACTTTATATTGCAGATAGATTTTCTAAAAAGATCCTACTACCTGTAGGCCTGATAGGCGTTGGGTTATGTGGTGCATATTTATCCACGCTTCCTTCTTTTACTGGTTATTTAATTAGTTTTGCTGTTATGGCTCTGTTTGCTGATGTCATATATTGGCCTGTACTATTAAAAGCCGTTAGATTATTAGGAAATAAGGAAGAGCAGGGGCGTTTATTTGGCTTTTTAGAAGCTGGGCGTGGCATTGTTGATGTTATTATTGCTTCTGGCGCTCTCTATGTTTTCGTCTTATTTGGCGAAGGCAAGGAAGGGATGCAGGCTGGACTTATATTCTATACCATAACAACCATTGTGATAGGTGTTATTACTTATTTTATTGTCGATGATGATAAAACAGTCGCAGATAATACAGTTGATGCAAATAAAAAAGTATTTGAAGGCATTAAAAGTGTAATTAAATGCCCTAACTTATGGTTAGCCTCTATGACAATATTCTTTATTTATTCAGCATATTGTGGCTTAACTTATTTTATTCCATTCCTTAAAGATATTTATGCACTTCCAATTGCTTTAGTTGGCGCATACGGAATTATTAACCAGTATGCATTAAAAATGGTCGGCGGGCCAATTGGTGGCTTTTTATCAGATAAAGTATTTAAATCGCCAACCAAATTTTTGCAGTTCACTTCATTATTAGCTGCAATTGCAATGGCAATCTTTATGTTTTTGCCTCATGAAACTATGAATGTTTACTTAGGTATGGCGGCAACATTAGGATTCGGTGCAATTATTTTCTCACAAAGAGCTATTTTCTTTGCACCAATGGAAGAGATTGGCACTAAACGTGAATATGCAGGTTCTGCAATGGCATTTGCATGTATTTTAGGTTATATGCCAGCGATGTTTGCTTATGCAGTTTATGGTTCTTTCTTAGATAATTATCCAGGAATTAAAGGCTATAATTTTGTTTTTAGTATGATGATTTTATTTAGTTTATTAGCCTACACAACCGCAAAAATATTATCTAAGCGTATTAAGCAAAGAAATGAAATAAACGCATAATAAAAAATAATAAATTAATTTAATTAAAAGTATTTAAGGTAAATATTATGACACCGATTGAAGCAAAAAAAATAATTGAAAGAGCAGACTCTATACCTTTATATTTACACGCATATGCTTTTCATTTAAATATGAGAAAAGAACGCGTGTTACCTAATGATTTATTAGAGATTGCAAAGCAAAAATTACTTACTGGTGCCAAAATACATGTGGAAGATGGTGAAACTCAATCTCTGTGTATGATGAATGATAGTGAATTAATAGCTTTTGGTGAAAAAGTTAAAGAATATGAATTAGATCTTAAAATTGAAACCAGTTCTTCAGAAGCAAAAGCAATAGATAAAGCGGTCGATATTGCACTAAAAACAAAAGCAAGTTCAATTCGTTTTTATCCTAGGTACGAAGGATATTTGCAGGATGTTTTAGCAAAAGTTAGCGCTGATATTCAATATATTAAAAAACAGTATGAGAATACAGGGCTGAAGTTTGTTATTGAACAACATGAAGATTTAAAAAGTTATGAATTAAATCGCCTTGTTGAAGAGGCTAATTTTGCTAATTTTTCATTATTATTTGATTTCGGTAATATGTTCAATGCAAATGAATTACCACTTGAAGCATTTGATAATATGAAAAATAATATTACTCAAGTACATATGAAAGATGCGGTGAAAGTTCCTGAGGGTAAAGGATTTGGCCATAGAGCGAGTCTTTCTGGAAAAGGTGAAGTACCAATTAAGACATTATTAAAACAATTAATCTGTTTAGGTGATGATAAACCTCAAATTGAATCTTTTGGTTTAGAGGAGGAGGTTGATTACTATGCACCCGCTTTTCGTTTTGATGATGAAGGTGATAATCCGTGGATCCCTTATCGAGGTGCAAGTGAAACGCCAATGCCTGTAGAAGGTTTAGATGCTCGTTTAGAAAAAGAAATTAATGATGCAATGAATCAAATCGATTTTATAAGGAACTTAATACAAGAATTAAAAGAAGAAGCAAAGTTAGTATTAAATAGATAAACATTAAAGAGAAAGATTTTAATAGAAAATACTCAATAAAAAGATATTAAATAATAGGGGATTTATTATATATCTAATCACGATTTATATTTTCTAAATGACTTAACTGGTATTAAATAACCCACGTTGTTATATGTGGGTTATTTTTTTAGCTAAATAATTTACCTAATTATTTCTTAGCCAAGGTGTAATGGTTAATCCTACTAGCATTCCTTCCGGGCTTAATAAACGCGTTACTGTTTGGCCCCAAGGCTCTATACGATTATCGACTAATAACTGATAACCTTTTTGTTTTAAGGTTTCCGTGGCAGTTTCAATATTATTAACTTCGAACTCAATCCAACTTTGTGGAATGGGAAGTGTTTCAGGCCAATTATTATGATTGAAACAAGAAATAGCAGCTTGTGCTAATGGCCATAATGCAAAATGCTTAACACCTTTTAATTCACCTTCAGGTGTTAATAAATAATCGCTGTTTTCTTCTATGGGTTTTAAAGGAAGTTTAAGAGTTTCTTTATAAAATTCTTGGCTTTGTGCATTATCACGGGTGATAGGGCCAAATCCTGCAATAAATAACACATCAATATCAGAGATAAGAAGAGTCATTAAACATTCCTTTAAATTAATTGTAATGGTTTAAGCGATCTTTCTTCGGAAAAGATAATATGCAATAGCGCCAGTGACTATCGCTATTACCATTAACGGCCATAAACTGTGCCATATAACAGTAATGTCGGCATTTTTAAGATAGATCTGTTTTGTGATATCAGTAAAGTGTCGAATAGGATTTATCCACGTGGCTTTCTGTAGCCATACTGGCATATTTTCTACTGGTGAAATATAGCCCGATAATAATACTGCTGGCATCATAAATACGAATACACCAATAAATGCCTGCTGTTGAGTAGAACTGATAGCTGATATTAATAAGCCAAAACCCACCAACGATAAACCATAAATCAACATGGTAAAGTAGAACAATAATAGCGAGCCTGAAAAAGGAATTTGATAACCAAAAATACCAATGATAAGCACAATGGTACCTTGAACAGCGGCAACTACCATTGCAGGTACGGCTTTACCAATAAATATTTGCCAGGTCGATAAAGGCGAGACTAACAGCTGATCTAACGTACCTTGCTCGCGTTCACGTGCCACAGAAAGCGAAGTGACAATCATTACACCAATAGTAATGATCAACGCGACTAATGAAGGCACAATAAACCATTTGTAATTAAGGTTTGGATTATACCAATTACGTACAACTAATTCGCTTTTATTCAGTAATGAAGGACTGTCACCTGAAAGTTCGACTTGGTAATTTTGCACAATTTGCTGAATATAATTAGCAGCAATTTGCGCGCTATTTGAATTACGACCATCTAGGATTAATTGTAATTTAGTCGGAACACCATGGGTTAAGTCAGCACTAAAGTTTTGTGGAAAACGCACTAACAAAAGCGCTTTACGATTATCTATGGTTTCTTTAATTTCATGTTCATTTTTAAGCAACAATGTTTGAGAAAATGCACTAGCTTTAGCTATTCTTTGCGTTAACTCAATGGATTGTTTTCCGTTATCTTCATTGAAAATAGCCACTGATGCATTAGTCACATCAAGCGTTGCGGCAAAAGGAAATAACACCATCTGAAAGATAACTGGCATGATTAAAATCGCGCGAGTTTGAGGCTCTTGTAGTAATGATTGCAGCTCTTTCATTATTAAAGTGAGCAGCCGATAAAACATAAGTATGCTCCTTTAATCTAAACGACGTCGTGTTGCCCACGCCGTTAAGCCAATAAAAAAGATTGCTGAAATAATCAATAACCACATATCTAACATTAAAATCAGTGGAATATCACCAGCAAGGAATAGTGTTTGTAAGCTACTAACAAAATAACGAGCTGGAATAAAATAAGTCACTACTTGTATAAAAAATGGCATGCTATCAATTTCAAAAACAAAGCCTGATAACATTATGGCGGGTAAAAATGCAGCATTAAGTGAGATCATTGCAGCATTAAATTGATTACGCGTTAAGGTTGAAATAAGTAACCCCATCCCTAATGCGGTAGCTAAGAAAAGTGAGGTAATGCCAGCTAATATCCACAATGATCCGCGATAAGGCACACCAAGCACAAAAACAGTTACGACCATACAAAGCACCATAACAAAGCTACCAAGTACTTGGTAAGGAATAAGCTTAGAGAGCAATAGTTCGGTACGGGTAATTTGTGTTGAAAGCAATGCTTCCATCGTGCCACGTTCCCATTCACGCGCAATGACTAATGAAGTTAAAATTGCACCTACCACAGTAATAATAATGGTCACAGCACCAGGAATAATGTAGTGCTGACTAATAGCCGCAGGGTTAAACCAATAACGAGGTTCAACTTCAATTAATAAAGTTGTATCAATACCTTTACTCAACGCTTGCTGTTGTAGCCAAACTTGCCATACGCCTTTAGTATAAGCCTGCACAAAATTAGCGGTATTTGGTTCACTGCCATCAGTAATAACTTGAATTGGTGCTTCGGTATCTTGTCTGGCCAGTAGTTCAGCAAAATTAACAGGAATAACCACAATGCCTCGAATTTGCCCTGCTTGCATTTTATCAATTAATAACTGACGATTATCACTAATAGTCGCATTTATATACGGGGAATTAGTAAAGGTATAAACCAGTTCTTGCGCGGGTTGGCTTTGCTGATTAGTTAAAATGCCAAGGTTTAATTTGCTTGAATCTAAATTAATACCGTAACCAAAAATAAAGAGCAATGTCAGCGGAATAACGATAGCAATTAAGGCACTACTAGGATCACGAGTTATTTGTTTAGTCTCTTTTAAGCAAAGTGCATATAAACGACGCCAAGAAAAGCGCACCGATGAAGATTGAGACGAATTATGCATGTTTTTCGCTCCCTTTATCATTTTGGTTTTCAAGCTGTTTATCATAATTAAGGACTAACCCGATAAAGGCATCTTCCATTGAAGGCGTTGGGTTTTCTTTGGTCGCAACCATTTGTTTTAAAGCGTCAGGTTCGCCAGCTGCGATGATTTTCCCGCGATAAACTAAACCGATACGATCACAATATTCAGCCTCATCCATAAAGTGAGTAGTGACCATCACCGTAACGCCTTTATCTACCATACCGTTAATGTGTAGCCAAAATTCACGACGCGTTAATGGATCAACGCCAGAGGTGGGTTCATCAAGAAATAAAATATCAGGTTCATGCATGAGTGAACAGGCAAGGGCGAGGCGCTGTTTATAACCTAAAGGCAGCTCTTCAGTAATTTGATTTACCATTGGCTGTAAACTAAATGCGGTTATCATGTCATGGATTTTATCGCGCTGCGGCTTACCATGTAGACCATAAACACCAGAAAAGAATTTTAAGTTCTGGCCTACTTTTAAATTACTATAAAGCGAAAATTTTTGTGCCATATAGCCTAAATGCTGACGGGCTTTGCCTGAACTTACTTTTAAATCCATACCTAAAACCAACGCCTTACCGCTGGTAGGTACTAACAAACCACACATCATTTTAAAGGTAGTCGATTTACCAGCACCATTAGGGCCTAATAAGCCGAAAATTTCACCACGCTTTACTTGAAAATCAACATGATCCGTTGCAGCAAACTGCCCAAACATTTTGGTGAGTTGTTGTGCTTCAATAACCGTTTCATCAGGGTTTGGTGGAATTAGTGGCATGATTTCTGCTAATTCAGATTTATGAGAAGGGCCTCCCCCTAATAAATCGATAAAAGCATCTTCAAAGCGAGGGGCTGCTGGTATGAGTTTAGCGTTGGGCATCTTTATGGCATTTAATAATGCTTGTTGGTCACCCTCTTTTTTTATAATTAAGCGAACAGACTGCCCTTGAATAACACCATCTGTAACTTGTGGTTGAATAATTGCTTGTTGCAGAACTTTTCTACGTTGATGACCTTCAACATTAAGTAAAAAAGAGCGGCCTGCCATTTTGGCCGTTAACTCTTGAGGAATACCGCTATAAAGCAACTTTCCTTTATTGAGTAAGAGAATATTTTTGCATTGTTCTGCTTCATCAAGGTAAGAAGTACTCCAGAGTATCAACATGCCATCGCTTGCTAAAACATGAACCATTTGCCAGAGTTCCCGGCGCGCAATAGGGTCAACACCGACCCCTGGTTCATCAAGCAGCAAAACTTTAGGGTTGCCTAATAAAGCACAAGCAAGCCCTAGTTTTTGCTTCATACCACCAGAAAGATTGCCCGCCAGGCGAGAAGTAAAACGGGTTAAATCAGTAAAGCTTAATAGTTGTTGATAAACTTTTCTACGTTCTTCACCAATCACATTTTTTAAATCAGCATAAAGATTTAAATTTTCTAATACCGTTAAATCTTCATATAAACCAAACTTTTGTGGCATATAACCAAGAATAGCTCTGACATCGTTGCTCTGTTTTTGCGGATCCATTCCTAAAATACGAATATCACCAGCGTCAGGTTTTAATAATCCTGCAAGCATACGAATTAATGTGGTTTTACCTGCACCATCAGGGCCAACTAAACCTGTGACGGAGCCACCGGTGATAGTGGCTTTTAATGAGGAGACGGCTGGATTTTCTAATCCAGCAAAATGCTTTTCAACACCTTGTAGTTCGATAGTGTAATCAGCGTGTTCCATTTTGCTCTCCACAATTAATGAGTGGGTGCAAATTTTAAGGTAACAGGCATTCCTTGGCGTAGAGCATCATCAGCATCAGTAACAACAACCCTGATCCGATAGACAAGATCGGTTCTAAGCTCTGGTGTTTCAACACTTTTAGGGGTGAATTCAGCGGTTGGAGACACAAAACCAATGGTGCCATGATAAGGTTTATCTTTACGGCTATCGGTATAAAGATAAATTTCTCTATTTGGAATGGCTTCACCTAAATGTGCTTCACTAATATAGGCTCTTACCCAAACAGGGTTAGTTAATGAAACGGTAAATACAGGGCTACCTGAAGGTAAAATAGTACCAGGTTCTACAGCGCGTGTGAGCACAGTACCTGCAGACGGTGAAAGTAATTTAGTATCTTGTAAATTTAGCTCGGCTTGTGCCACAGCGGCTTTAGCTTGCATAACTAAACCTTGGGCTGAGGCAATATCTTCTTTGCGATAACCATTTTGATATTGATTTAGCTTATCTTGCGCCGCTTTTAATGCTGCTGCCGCTTGATTACGATTATTTCTCGCACTGTCTAAATCGTTGGCTGAAATGACTTTGCGATTAGCTAAATCTTGTTGGCGTTTATAAAAATTATCGGCATATTGCCAAGCAGCTTGTTTTAATGATACATCAGATTGTGCTTGAGCAATTTCTTCTGTGCGGTAACCTGCCTGCATTAATGCTAAAGAGGCAACGGCACTGTCGCGTTCGCCATAAGCTTTATTGAGTGCGTTGATATAAGGCGCATCATCTAATTGGCCTAATAGTTGCCCTTTTTCAACATGAGCCCCTTCATCAACATGTAAAGCCTCAAGTTTGCCAGCAACACGGAAACTGAGGTTAACAGTACGGATATCGACATTTCCATAGAGTACCAACTCAGGATCTTTGTTTTCTTCATAATAATAGATACCTGCGAAAATACCGATAATAATCATTAAGATAATAAAGAAACTGACTTTTTTTATGTTCATAATAACTCTATTTGTATGTAATTATTTGTTGGTGTAAATCTCTCTTAATCCATTTAACAGTATAGTGATATGTGTTTTTAAGGTGTTGGAAATAACCTGATATTCGTTTTTACCAATTCTATCCCATCCTGTTTGCCGTAAGATAGTTTCTCTTACTAAACGAAATGATAACACTTCTCCTAAAATAGCGTGAGTGTGTAACATTGTCGCTGGAAGCGTAGCATCTAAACCAATATATAGCGCTAATAATTTATTTACGCGAGTAAGAAGTGGAGATAACGCTTGCTGGTGGATGAGTGAGTATGCTTCTGTGGGGACTAATTGCTCTCTTGCCATAATACGGCTTAGGTGAATGTTTTCTTTATCAAGTACAAGTTGTGCGTATTGTAAGAAACTATCGATAATCAGATTTTGTAATAAAGGAAGATGCGCGGTAGGATCAGGACGAGCGAGAAACTCATCAAGCACAATAACAGTAGGTTCAAAATCGATACGAATTAAATCGGCAATATGTTGTGCAACAGCAAGATATAAGCCTTCTTTTGAACCAAAATAATAAGCAATTGCGGCAATATTTTGTTGCGCTGATTGTGCAATTTGCCGTGTGGTTGCGCCATCGGGCCCATTTTTACCAAAGATTTCGCATGCAGCTTCCAGTAATTGTTGCTTTGCGAGTTCACCCCGAGTCGTCTTCTGATGAGTGTCTGACATAATAGAAGGTACCTTACTTAAGTAAAATGTAACAAACTCATGATATTAAAATAGCGATAATAATTGCATTATATTCGATGATATTGAGTAAAAGGAAAAAATTGTTATAAATACTTAAATAAAAATGACATGTAATAAAAAAATAACGATTTATTCTTAAAAATTATTTTTATATTCGGAACATATCAAAAACTGTTAGAATAGGAGTTATTAGGTTAACCTGACAAGGTTCATTCTCTTTCACTTATTGTGAAAGCCCGTCATTTTTAATTTCAATCACCGTGTTATACGTTCTGGTTGTAGGAGACTACTGTTTTGACCGATTTTACATCGCTTGGTTTAAGTGAGGCGCTGCTCCGCGCTATTGATGAACAAGGGTATAAAACCCCAACCCCTATTCAACAACAGGCGATAGAGCCGATTTTGGCGGGTAAGGACGTATTAGCAAGTGCGCAGACTGGTACAGGTAAAACGGCAGCTTTTACTCTCCCAATTTTAGAAAAGCTGTTTAAATCAGCAGATAAAACCAAAGGCCGCCAACCTGTTAAAGCCTTGATTTTAACGCCAACACGTGAACTGGCTGCACAAATTGCAGAGAATGTGAAAGCGTATAGCCGCTATTTGCCTATTCGTTCTTTAGTTGTTTTTGGTGGCGTTAGCATTAACCCGCAAATGATGAAGCTACGCGGTGGTGTTGATGTGCTAATTGCAACACCAGGACGTTTACTCGATCTTGAACATCAAAATGCCGTTGATCTTTCTCGTGTTGAAATGCTGGTATTAGATGAAGCTGATCGCATGCTAGATATGGGCTTTATCCACGATATTCGCCGAATTATCAATAAATTACCTAAAAAGCGTCAAAATTTACTGTTTTCAGCGACGTTTTCTAAAGAGATCACTGGCCTTGCCAATACATTATTAAATAATCCAATTAGTATTTCTGTGGCGCCAAGAAACTCAGCGGCAGAATCAGTTGAGCAACATGTTCATTTAGTTGATAAAAAACGTAAAGCTGAACTATTATCTCACCTTATTGGTAAAGAAGATTGGTCACAAGTACTGATTTTTACTCGTACTAAACATGGTGCGAATAAACTTGCAGAACAACTGAATTTAGATGGTATTAAATCTGCGGCTATCCACGGAAATAAAAGCCAAGGTGCGAGAACACGTGCATTGGCTGATTTTAAAACGGGTAAATTAAAAGCATTAGTTGCAACAGATATTGCAGCGCGTGGATTAGATATAGATCAGCTACCGTATGTAGTGAATTTTGAGTTACCACAAGTGGCCGAGGATTATGTTCACCGTATTGGTAGAACGGGTCGTGCTGCTGCAACAGGTAAAGCAATTTCTTTAGTTTGTGTTGATGAACATGGATTATTAGCTGATATCGAGCGTTTACTAAAACGTGAAATTCCACGTTTAGCACTAGAAGGTTATGATCCTGATCCGTCAATTAAAGCAGCACCTTTGCATAAAAAACCAAAAAATAATGCACCACGTAGAAGTGGTGGTGGCCATGGCCGTGCTGATATTCGAGGCAAAGACAATCGCAATAATTCTCGTAAAGAGGGCGATAGCGAAGGCAAAGAGGCTGGGCGTAATAAAAGTAAAGAAAGTTATCGCAATAAAGATGGCTCTCGTACAGGTAAACTAGGACCTCGTCGTACGGGTAAAAGTGAATCAGATAGCGATAATCAAAACCCTTGGTCAAAAGCTAGAAAAGAGTTCTGAGGCTAAAAAGTGCGAGTATTATTAGCGCCAATGGAGGGGGTTTTAGACCCCCTTGTCAGAGATTTACTTACCTCTATTAATGATTACGACCTTTGTATTACTGAATTTATTCGGGTCGTGAATTCATTACTGCCAACGAAAGCGTTTTATCGCTTATGTCCTGAATTACATAATCAAAGTCGCACCAGTAGTGGCACTTTAGTGCGTGTTCAACTCTTAGGACAACACCCACAATGGCTTGCTGAAAATGCATTTAGAGCCACTTCCTTAGGTTCTTGGGGGATCGATCTTAATTGTGGTTGTCCATCAAAAACAGTAAATGGTAGTGGTGGCGGTGCTTCATTATTAAAGCAGCCAGAGCTAATTTATCAGGCAACCAAAGCTATCCGTGGTGCTGTGCCTACGCAATTACCTGTTTCAGTAAAAGTTAGACTAGGCTGGGATTCAGTAGAATCTAGCTATGAAATTGCTGATGCGGTTGTGCAAGGCGGCGCAACAGAAATTACCATTCACGGTAGAACCAAAGAAGATGGTTATCGTGCTGATAAAATAGATTGGCAGGCTATTGGTCATATTCGCCAACGCTTGTCTATTCCTGTTATTGCTAATGGTGAAATTTGGGATCGTGAAAGTGCGTTAAATTGTTTATCTACAACAGGTTGTGATGCGGTAATGATTGGGCGTGGTGCAATGAATACCCCTAATTTAAGCCGTGTTATAAAAGGCACTGAGCAACGAATGCCTTGGAAAGATGTTGAGCAGTTATTAAAGCGATATATTCGTTTAGAAAAGCGCGGCGATACAACGATTTACCATGCGGCACGAATTAAACAGTGGTTAGGTTACTTGCGTAAAGAATATCAAGAAGCTGATACGCTATTTACTCAAGTACGTACATTAAAAACATCACCTGAAATCGCGGTAGTGATAGAAGCGCTGTAGTTTAAGCTGTTGTAAAAGATAAAGTCTAGAAATAATCTGATGCCCAGAAATAGCGCAAAATGTCTTGCGCTATTTTTTTATTCTCATTTTAACCAAAAATATTTTATTGATTATTATCAATTATTGGAAAAAATCATTATCTCGACTTACACTAATTATGTGACGAATTTCTGATATGTCTTTATATCATATATTTTTAGGGGGAATTATGGGTGTGTTAGCGTGGATTATCTTTGGTTTAATTGCGGGTATTCTTGCCAAATTTCTGATGCCAGGCTCTTATGATATTGGTCTAATATGGACTTGTATTCTGGGGATTGTCGGTGCGGTTGTTGGTGGTGCAATTAGTAGCTTCTTTGGTAAAGGCAAAGTTGATGGTTTTAACTTCGGTAGTTTTATCGTTGCAGTTATTGGTGCGATAGTTGTTTTATATTTGGCTAAGATTTTTGCCAGCTAATTTCGCCAATTAAATAGCAGTAATATAAAAAAGTAAACCCGCATTGGCGGGTTTACTTTTTTAATTTAAATATTGATTGTTAACTTTTAACACTCGCAAGGTAATGCGCTATCAGCACCCCATTGTGCCCAGGAACCATCATAAAGTGCGACAGATTGGCAACCTAAAACAGTTAATGCTAAAAATAAAATAGACGCTGTCATACCTGAACCGCAGCTCACAATAATAGGTTGTGATAAATCGACACCGGCTTGTTCAAAGTATTTCTTTAACTCGCTCCGGCTTTTTAATTGCCCTTGTTCAACTAGCAAATCCCAAGGTACATTTTTACTTTCTGGAATATGTCCACTGCGCAAACCTGGACGAGGTTCTGGCGCACGACCATAAAATCGATCAGCAGAACGAGCATCAATGACTTGTTTTTGCTGATTAGTTACGTTTTCTAATACTTGTTGCTGATCCGCTTTACGTTGAGCATCGCGTTTAACGACAAAAGGCGTCGGTGCCGGTATGCTAATCACATCACCTTTTTCGAGAGGAAATCCAGCATCAACCCACGCTTGCAAGCCCCCCGCTAAAATGCGCACGTTTTTACAACCCAATGTAGTGAATGTCCACCAGCCACGAGGTGCTGAAAATAAATTACCCTGATCATAAAGAATCACTGTAGTGGAGTTAGAGATACCCAATAAAGTCAAGGTTTCTGAAAATAACTCATCAGGAGGTAACATATGCGGTAATGCAGTGGTTTTATCTGCTATTTCGTCAAGATTAAAAAAATGAGCCCGAGGAATATGACGTTCAAGATAATGTTGCTGATAATTAATCACTTGTGTTGGCATTGGCGCACTAACATCAAGGATCACAAGGTCATTATCATTTTGATGTTCAAATAACCATTGGGGAGTAACAAAATAATCATATTCCATGATTCAACCTCATTTATTTTGCAGAAGGTGAGCTGTCGGGTATTGCCGGAAATTGTTGTGTTGGTGATGTTTCAGACTGCGTTTGTTTAGTTTCTATTGGTGTAGTAGAGCGAGTATAGATATTTAAACCCGCAAGAAAAACGCCACCTATTGAGCCAAAAGCAAGTAGTGCGATAACGACGATAATTATTTTTTTCATAATGTTCATTTGCAGATGAATGTTGCGCAAAAGTATATCGAGATATGTGGTTGAAACAAGCACTAAGTCGGCATAAATAGCAAATAGCATGAATAAAATTGCTTAGGTTTTAGACAAAAAGTAGTTATCAATTATAAGTGTGATAAATAATAAATAGGCTGTTTATTTGCATAACAGCCTTAATGGCACTGATAAGTTGCAGTTAATAATGTTGATCAAAGATTACAGTCAATGATAAGAAAAAACCCCTTAAACTCTGGAGTAATAGAGTTTAAGGGCAAGGGGTAACGCAACTTAAAATATCATTTAAAGCATAGTGAGTACTTTTATGAATAAAGGAACCAAAATGTCATTACTAAATTCACAATAGCGGCTACAGCCATAGGAATTGCTGTACGTTTAACAATTTGGAAAGGCGATACATTAGCAATACCAGCAATAGCAACAATTGCTGCGGTAATGGGTGAAACTGTACGACCAAAGCTGGTCATAATTTGCATTGGTAGAATTAAAGTAATGACATCAACTTTTAAGAATGCGGCAATTTTGGGTGTTAATGCGGCAAATGAAAAGAACGCAGCATTACCCGAGCCCATTAAAAAGGCGGCTAATGCAAGGATAGCGCTCATAACAATTATCATAGCTGCAATACCAAAACCAGCATCTTGTGCAGATGAAATTAGCGTATCTACCGCACCACTTTTTAATAATCCATTTGCAAAGAATTCACCGGATACAATTAGCGATACCACTAAAACAAACTGCTTACCCATTCCTTCAAAAAACAGCATAAAACTATTCATGACAGCTTTAGCGTCACGTAAGCGAGCATATTCAAATAAAAATGCAATCACCGTACTAATAATCATTGCAGTGGTAACTTCTAATTTAATATAAGGATGTAATAGTGGGCTAAAGCCAATAATTAAAATTAATGGAATAACAGGTAATAGAGCGTAAGAAAGTGGAATTTTATTACCTTCTTCTTTTACCGCATCAATAGTTGTTGGGTCAAAAACAAAACCTTCACGTTTATCCCACCAGCGCTGAATAAAGAAATGGGTAATAGCAACAGCAATAATAATAGGAATTGTAATAGGTAATTGATGTTGAACAAAATAAACCGCAGGTTCAATATCGGCTGTTTTTGCTGCCATAATAACGTTACCAGAACCTGGTCCGTGGTCGATAAATTGGCAGCACCCAATAACTGCTAGTGCTGAAAGAGGGCTAATGCCAGAACGAATTAAAATAGGGTACATTGTGACCATTAACAGCATACCTAAGCCAGCATGGCTAGGGATAAAAATAACCAAAATTTGGGTAACTAAAAATGAAATAACTAATAACAAATAAGGCGATTTAATTGCTTTTAATGGTTTTTCAAAAATAGCGAATAAAGCACGGCTAGCACCTACATGTTCCATATAACGAGAGAAACCGGCAATTGCCATTAACGTTAAACCTAATCCCGCTAATCTAGAGCTCATAATATCTGTAAATATTTGAAAAATATCAAAATACTTAAATTGAGTTGATTTGTTTTCTGGTAATAACGGATTAAGATCAAGAGATGCGGTGAGGAGCAATAGCAGCAAGCCCCCCAGTAATAACACGGGTTGAGGTTTATAACCTCGCGCCAATAAATAAACCACCAGCGCTGTTACCAGCGCGGCAATAATTAAACCTGTCATAGTAAATTCCCCGGTAGTGATGCAGTATTCTTGTTATTGGTTTAATGTTGAAAATGCTTGTGTAATATCTGCAATAAGGTCATCGGTTGCTTCAAGTCCAATATGTAAACGTACAAAAGGACCATGGCCTTCACGCCAATCAGATGCGGTTCTTGCACCTACAACGTTTGCGGGTAATGCAAGACTTTCAAATCCGCCCCATGAAGCGCCAATACCAAACAAATTGAGTGCATCAATAAATTGTTCAGATTGTTTAGTGGTGAATTGTTTTTTAAATTCAATGGTTAATAGTCCATTACTACCTTTGCAGTCGCGTTTCCATAGGTCATGGCGAGGGTGACTAGGTAATTCTGGAAACCAAACTTTTTCAACTTCAGGGCGCGTTTCGAGCCATTGGGCGATAGTAAGAGCCGATTTACCATGAGCCGCAATTCGTTGACCCAAAGTTCGCATTCCGCGTAATACTAATGCTGCGTCATCTGGGCTGCTGGCCTGACCTAAAGCTTCTGGCAACGCACCAATTTTTTGCCACGCTTTTTCATTAGCAACCATAATGCCCATCATGACATCTGAGTGGCCGCATAAATATTTTGTCGCTGCAATAACAGAGACATCTGCACCTAGTTCTAATGGGTTATAAAGCCAAGCGGATCCCCAAGTATTATCAACACCAACAGGGATATCTCTCTCATGAGCAATACGGCAAATTTCAGGTAAATCCAGCATTTCATAAAGTAATGAACCCGGTGATTCGACAAAAATTAGCTGAGTGTTTTTTTGTATTTTTTGCTCAAAATCTGAACCATCAGTTTTAAAAAAACTGTAAGCAATATTATTTGGTTCTAAAAATGCTGAGGCGATTTTACGCACAGGCTCATAAACGGAGTCGGCAAATAAAACATGACCGCCATTACGTGCATATCCCATAATAGTGACGGCGATAGCGGCAAGCCCAGTAGGAAATAGCTGAGCGCGATGACCACCTTCTAGTTCTGTGACTAACGCTTCAAGTGCAAAGGCGGTTTCTGTACCACGAGCGCCATAACTCAAAACGCGTTCTGTTGTTCTGCGATCACGAATATCACGCCAGCTTTTAATTGAATCAAAAACGATAGTACTTGCCCGCATTACAGGAGGATTAATTGGGCCTGATGTTTTAATTTCTTGGCGTCCACTGTGTATAAGCGTTGTTTGTTTATTCTGTTTCATTATTAATATCTCCGAATATAGAAATAGAGGTCCCTGGTAATTAAATAAAAGAATTAATTACTATCTGCGTTTCGTGTTTCTATTATTTATAATAAACTTATTTATTTTTAAAATATCTATTTTCTAAAAATGATGATCTTGCTCTAACTTTTTAGCATTAATTATTCTAATTAAATCTTAAATAATGCTTAAGATTTAAAAGTTATAATTAATAAATAAATGATTATCTTTAAGTTGTTGAATTAATGTTGCTTTTTAATTGATTAGAAATATTTAAAATTAGATTAAAATTATCAAAGTGTTTTTTATTAAATTATATTGCATAAATAAAATAACAAACCAATAAGTCCTTTTATTTAAAAAGTGATTTTTTAATTATTATTTTCACAGGGGAAAATATTATGGGTACTAGCGTATTTGATTCGGTTTTATTAAAGAATTTATGGTCTACAGAAGAAATGCGATCTATTTTCTCTGATAAAACAAGAATGCAAAATTGGCTCGATTACGAAGCGGCGTTAGCGATAGAGCAAGCAAATTTGGGGTTGATCCCGAAAGATGCCGCAGAGGTTATTGCTGATACTGCAAAACTTGAAAAGCTCGATATGGATTATGTACTAGAACAGGTTCGTCTTACTCGTCATCCATTAGTGCCAACCATTCGCGGATTAGAACACGCTTGTCCTGAACATTATGGTGAATATGTTCACTTTGGGCCAACGACACAAGATGTCATTGATACCGGGCTAGTGCTGCAACTTAAAGATGCACATCAAACTTTTTTACGTGATATCAAGATATTAGGTCGTTCACTATTATCACTAAGCGAAAAACATCGCAATACCCCCATGGTAGGGCGCACTTTAGCGTTACAGGCACTGCCGATAACTTTTGGGCATAAAACAGCAATTTGGTTAACTGAACTTGCTCGCCATTATCAACGCCTTAAAGAAGTTGAGCCTCGTTTATTTGTGGGAAGTGTTGTTGGTGCAGTGGGAACAAAAGCTTCTTTAAGTGATAAGGCAGATGAATTAGAAGCGCGAGTTTTAAAATGTTTAGGATTAGGTGTGCCTGAAATTTCATGGCAGCCAGCACGTGATAGATTTAGTGAATATGGCATGTTATTGGGCTTAATTAGCGGCACTCTAGGTAAAATTGCTAATGAAATATTACTATTAGCACATAATGAAATTGATGAGCTTTCTGAACCCTTTAGCAAGGGGCAAGTGGGATCTTCAACCATGCCACATAAGCGTAATCCAGCTATTGTTGAAAATGCCGCCTGTGTTAGTAATACCTTAAAAGCTAATTTATCTGTGTTAACCGATATGATGAAACACCAACATGAGCGTGATGGCGCCATTTGGAAAATGGAATGGAAAATCATGCCAGAAATGTGCCTAATGCTATCGGTTATCTTCGATAATATGAAAACGGTATTAGGTGGATTAAATGTTCATGTTGATAAAATGCGTTCAAATATGGATATTTTAGGTGGATTTATGCTGGCTGAGCGTGTGATGTTTGCTTTATCTGATAAAGCAGGTAAACAAACGGCTCATGAAATAGTGTATGAAGCTGCTATGTCTGGGCAAGAAGAAGGAATTACATTTGTCGAGGCCATCAATCGCGATACGCGTATTCGTGATCATATCACTCAAGAAGAACTTGATGAATTGTTAGATCCAACGACTTACGTTGGTAATGCACCAGAGCAGGTGAGTCGTGTTATCGAACAAACTAAAGCTTCTGGTTGGTTAAATGATTAAGTGACTTTATAAAACTTACCCTTTTTATTATCTAAAAGCCGGTGAAACACTGGCTTTTTCTTAATCGATTTCGAGGTGTTTATGACATTGAGTCAGCATTTAAGCCAATTTATTACTACAACCACGTTTGCTGATTTACCCGTTGAAGTTATTAGCCGAGCAAAAATTCATTTATTAGATACATTAGGCGTTGCACTTGCAGGAAGTACACAGCAAAGTGCACTTCAGGGGCGACAAGGTATCGCGTTTCTACCTGATAGCCAAGGTGATATTCCTATTTGGGGAAGCTCACTAACAGCAAGTACAACAGCCGCAGCTTTAGCAAATGGAATTGCTGCTCATGCACTAGATTTTGATGACACACATACGGATTCTATTACTCATGGTAGCGCCGTTTTAACACCAATAGCGTTTGCATTAGGAGAATCTATCGGGGCATCATCAGAAGAGATTTTAACTGCATGGATTGTTGGTTGGGAAGTTGCGGCGCGAGTAGGCTTAGCCAGTCATAGTGGGTTTCATCAACGAGGTTTTCATGCCACGGCAATAGCTGGGATTTTTGGCGCGACAGCCTGTGCAGCTTCTTTATTAAAACTCACACCAGAACAAACAACCAATGCGTTGGGACTAACAGGAAGTCAAGCGAGTGGTGTGGCTGAATATTTAACTAATAGCTCATCTTCAAAGTGCTTTCATGCCGGATGGGCTGCGCAATCAGGCATTATTGCTGCTTCATTGGCAAAAGGGGGAATGACAGGGCCTGAGACAATATTTGAAGGACGATATAGCCTCTATCATACTCATGGTATTGAAGCGCAAGCCCAGCCAAATCAAGTTGCTCAGGGATTAAGTGAGGTATGGGAGTTTTTAAACGTTTCGATTAAACCTTATCCCGTGTGTCATTTTGCTCATGCAACTGTAGATTGTGGTCGTAAATTATTAAAAAGAGGTATAAGTGCTGATGATATTAAGAGTGTGGAATGTGTTATTGATCCTATCGCTGCGGCATTGATTTGTGAGCCACCAGAAACAAAATGGGCGCCAACAACGGCTTACGCTGCAAAATTTAGCTTACCTTGGTTGTTTGCTGCAGGATTTTTAGATGATGAACTTACTTTATTTTCATTATTACCTGAGAATTTACAGCGTAAAGATATTCAAATGTTAGCTAAGAAAGTGAGTTATCGTTATCCTGAAAAAGATGAAATTCCATTTCCTACTTATTTTCCGGGGCTTATTTTTGTCACTTTACATAGCGGTGAACAGCTTAGTGAAAGGTTAGATATTCAATACGGCAACCCTAAAAATCCGATGATGGATGCTGATGTAGTAAAAAAATTCTACGATAACACAGCATTGGTGATAGAAAATCAACAAGTAACGCAGCTGGTTGAAAAAGTGTTGGTATTTGAAACAGTAGATATTTCAGAAATCACGCAATTACTGCGTAGATAAGCACTTAGCGAGCAAAGTTAAATAACCCTTTTAACCCTTTAGCGGGATTGGTTTGATTAACCAATCCTTTATTTTCTGTGTTTTTTATTGAGTAACTTAATGATAAATAAGTTTTTATTGTCTTGCGCACATAAATTCTGATGTACAAACAATGTTATCGCCAATACGTGCAACGCCTGAAAAACTAACAATCGTTCGACGCTGTCGGCGAAATTGAATATCAAAATGCAGTTGATCGCCAGCTTTTACCACATCATAAAAACGCGCATTTTTAATACTGGCAAAATAACATTGCTGCCCTGTTGCCATAGGCGAAAGGTAATAATGAGCTAAGACGCCTGCTGCTTGAGCCATACTTTCAAGCAGCAATAACGGGGGGTAAAACTCACCATAAACGACGGTATCGTTAGTGGTGACGTTTTTAAGTGCAGTCAATTTTCCCTCAGCGAGTTCTAATGGTTCTGAAATTACGCTATCAATAAGTAAAAAGGGATAACGATGAGGTAAAATTTCCATTATTTCGTTCACTGAGATCGGCATTCAACGCCTCCAATGGGTGACTAAAGCACATAGCCGCTACAAAAGAGTCGTTATTCTAGACTCGTAATAATGTGGCGTAAATCAGTTAAAGCTGATTCATTGAGTGGCTCTTGAGGTAAAATAGGATCGCCGACTTCAAATCCTTGAATATTTAATGAGGCTTTAATACAAGATGCCAATGAGTATTTAGTAAAAGCTTCGTTGATTTGCCACATTTCTTTTTGTTTCTCCAGTGCAGTATCAAAATCGCCTTGAGTTGCTAATTGATAAAGTTCGACGCATTGTTTGGGTAAAACACAAGCAGGTCCGGCCATCCAACCTACGCCACCCAGTTTTAGTACTAGCAATGGAATATGTGCTGATGCACTAAAGATTTTAACGCGATCACCAAAGGTGTTAATCATGGTTAATAATCGCCCAGTATTACTAGAGGCATCTTTAATATATTCAATGTTAGGTACATAACTGAGTTCATTGAAGAGAGAAATAGGAAGAACATCACCTAATAAACCCGGATTAGTATAAATAGTCATTGATTTTTCAGGGAATGCTTCTGCGATAGTACGAAAATAACCCGCTTGTGCGCTTTCACTTAGTGGATACATTTTTTGTGAAATCAACACCATGCCATCGACACCCAGTTTGGCGTATTGCTCAGCTTGATGACAGGCATCG
Source organism: Proteus hauseri (assembly GCF_004116975.1). Taxonomy (NCBI): domain Bacteria; kingdom Pseudomonadati; phylum Pseudomonadota; class Gammaproteobacteria; order Enterobacterales; family Morganellaceae; genus Proteus; species Proteus hauseri. The sequence continues at coordinate 2,766,543 of NZ_CP026364.1, forward strand.
GCAGTTGAAAACCCTGCGACACCCGCGATGACAGGAATACGGCCAGCGGTTTGATCTACGGTAATACGGACAATTTCATTACGCTGTGCTTGTGAAAGATAAGCATATTCGCCAGTACTACCTAGCGGGCTTAAGCCATGAACGCCACTCTCAATAAGGTGCTCAATAAGGCGGCGTAATGAAGCCTCTAGTACAATACCTTTATGTTGATCGATGGGAGAGACAAGATAAGGAAAAATACCATGAAAGTGAGTCATAATCGGTGTCCTGTTTTATATTTTTAGCGTGTTATTTATCGCTGTTCTTGATTATTTTAATTGGATTGTTAGTCTTTGTTTAATCCTGTTGATGAGTAATATCAGCATGATTTATAACTTCATTTTGCTCATTTTTTAATGAATCAAACAATATTTGAGCAGCTTTAGCAGGGCTATTGGAATTAAGATAAAGATTATAATGAATAGCAGGAAGTACAGGTAATCCCTCTTTCTCGCCCAAAATGCGTAAATCATCTCCTGAAAGTTCTATTGAGCGCGCCATAACGCCTAAACCAGCACGAACAGCAGCGCGGGCACCTGAAAGAGTGGTGGCAATATAAGCAATTCGCCAACGAATACCTTGCTGATCAAGATGATTAATCATCATGTCGCGGTAAGTGCTTGGTTCATTAAGAACAACTAACGGTAACGGTTCATCAAGATCAAATCGAAAGTGCTTTCCGCAATACCACAGTGAAGGTGATACGCGTAAAACAATTTTTGGATAGCCTACATGCTCTTCTGTAGAAATAACCAAATCAAGCTCGTTATTTTCTAACATCGACATAAGAAACGGGCTTCGTTTAACAATAATCTCCATAATCAGGCGAGGATAAGCGCCAGAAAATCGCGCTAATAGATCAGGTAAAATAGTGTTTGCGGTGTCGTCAGGCGAGCCTATTTTTAAAATGCCGTCTATTTCTTCATGCATTAGCGAAAGGCAGGCTTCATCATTAAGTCGTAAAATACGTCGCGCATAGTTGAGTAACTGCATACCTGCTTCAGTCAGTGTTTTATTGCGCCCTTGGCGAGCAAAGAGTTCTTTTCCTATAAGGGATTCAAGACGTTGCATTTGCTGGCTAACGGCAGACTGGGTACGACACACAGATTCAGCGGCAGCGGCAAATGTATTGCCATCAACGACAGCAACAAAAGTTCTGAGTAAATCGAGCTCTAAATTAAAAATAGGGCGCTTTGCAGAAGTCATTTTTATTATCTCTTCAAAAGGGTTGGTGTTGTGTGTTATGCAAATGAAATAATATTTTGTTAGAAAGCTATTTTAAGTATTACGTAAAGCGTTATTCATACTAAAAAGAGTTGAATTAATAATCTATAACTAAGCTCAATAATTTCGTAGTGTTACCCACTATTTGATGAAAAATAAGAGTAAATGAAGGTAACTACTGATTTTTATACAGTGTTATGAGACAATGGCGCTCTTTTTTAACTCAGCAACAGAGTGGTTATGTCCCTTTCCCAGTCCGTGAAAAATCAAATAAGTCAGTGGTATAAAGCCTTGCCAGATCATATTGACGGGTTTGTTCCTCGAGCGCCACAGCGACAAATGATCGCTGAGGTTGCTAAGACTTTTTCAGATGATGCCGGACGCCATTTGGTGATAGAAGCGCCAACAGGAGTAGGTAAAACCCTCTCTTATCTTATTCCGGGAATTGCGATTAGCCGAGACGAGAAAAAACCGCTGATTATTAGTACTGCCAATGTGGCATTACAAGATCAAATCTATAGTAAAGATTTACCATTACTGAAAAAAATCATTCCTGATCTTACTTTTACTGGCGCATTTGGTCGTGGTCGTTATTTGTGTCCGCGTAATTTAGCGGCAATTTGTGCGACAGAAGGTGAGCAAATTGATTTAATGTTTCTGCTTGAAGATAAAGTAGATATTGCAACCAGCGCAGAACGCGATATTTGCCAAGAGTTAAAGCAAGATTTTACCAGTTTTGGTTGGGATGGTTTACGCGATCACCATAAACGATCATTAACAGACAGCTTATGGCGCAAAATTAGTACTGATAAAATGAACTGTTTAGGACGTAATTGCCAATATTACCACCGCTGTCCATTTTTTATTGCTCGCCGTGAAATTGATGAAGTTGATGTTGTTATTACTAATCATTCATTAGTGATGGCGGCAATGGAGAGCGAATCGGTTTTACCTGATGCTAAAAATTTACTTTTGGTACTTGACGAAGGTCATCATATTCCTGATGTAGCAAGGGATGCACTTGAAGTAGAGGGTGAAATTACACTGTTATCGCTAAATAGCCAACTTGATAATATTACTCGACATGTGAGCCAATATTTAGCGCAGTTTGTTCCTGTAAAACCACCCAAATTGGCTGATCCCATTCGTTTTGATGCGCATATAGCAAAATTACGTGAAACTTATCAAGATGTTGATACCTTTACTCGCGCCTTACTACCTGAACGCAGTGAAAAAGATGAGTATATTTTTCCATTAGGGGAATTGCCAGAACAGCTATTATTAAGCTGTCAGTCACTCTTTAAACTTACTGATGGCTTAAAAATATTAGGTGAAGCCATTCTGAGTGATTTAACAGAGCGTACGGCAAAAGAAGATGTGGTGCGTTTACATCGGGCTATTTTAACCACCAGCAGAATGGTGGGTTATTTAGAAAATATGTCAAAACTGTGGCGTTTAGCGACATTAGAACAAACATCAAAAGCACCTGTCTCAAAATGGCTTACGCGTCGTTATGAGAAAAAACAATCTCATCTCTCTTTTCATTGTGCGGGTATTCGTGTTAGTGAGCAGCTTACTCAGCTGTTATGGCGTAATATCCCTCATATTGTTGTGACATCTGCGACTTTACGTTCTTTAAATAGCTTTTCACGTATTCAAGAATTAACAGGATTAAGTGAACACTTTGATGATCGCTTTATCGCATTATCATCGCCATTTACGCATGAAAAACAGGGTAAATTAATTATTCCGCAAATGAATTATGAGCCAACCATTCATAATGAAGTCGAGCATTTAAAAGAGATGGCGTGTTATTTTCGTCAACAAATGAAAGAAAATAACCATCGTGGACAATTAGTTCTGTTTAGTAGCCAACGTGCGATGGAAGGTTTTTTAGAGCAAGTAAAAGATTTACGTTTATGTTTGCTGGTGCAAGGTGATCAACCCCGTTATCGATTAGTCGAAACGCATTGCAAACGTATTGATGCTGGTGATAATAGTGTTTTAATTGGTCTACAATCTTTTGCTGAAGGATTAGATTTGAAAGGTGATTATTTAACGCAGGTGCATATTCATAAAATTGCGTTTCCACCTGTCACTGATCCCGTTATTGTCACTGAGGGGGAATGGTTAAAATCGCTTAAACGTTATCCCTTTGAAGTGCAAAGTTTACCGAGTGCATCGTTTAATTTAATTCAGCAAGTAGGGCGATTAATTAGAAGTCACCATTGTCATGGCGAAATTGTTATTTATGATAAACGCTTATTAACTAAAAATTATGGTTCTCGTTTATTAACTGCTCTTCCTGTATTTCCGATTTATCAGCCAGAAATGCCTCAAGAGAATAAATAAAAAGACTGCCTTTAATGACAGTCTTTTTAAGTAATAATAATGATTTTATTACCGCTTATTAATTTTCAATATTCGCTTCTAGGAACCATAAGAATTTATCAAGATCACGAGATGCGGCTGTAAACATATCCGCGGTGTCCTCATCTTCGGCTTCATCGATAGCTTTGCGAATATCGTTAGCCACTATCGCATAACGGTCTGCAAGTGCTTTTAAGTGCTCTTGTACATCATGAATATCTAATGGGTAGGCTTTTAGTGGTGTCTTTTTGCTAACAGTTTGCGCTGTACCAAGTACTACACCGCCTAATTGGACAATACGTTCTGCGAAAGTATCTGTGTGCTCATTAATGGTATCGCGGAAGCCATCAACCATTTCATGTACAGAAATAAAATTTCTGCCACGCATATTCCAGTGAGCTTGTTTTGTGATGAGAGACAAGTCGATAAACTGAGTCACCATCTGCTGAAGTAATTCGATAGTGTGCAGTTTAACACTGTCATCAAGATTATTACGGGTATAAAGCAGGGTTGAAGGTGTGGATTTGACTAATTTAGCAGTACTCATAATCGTTCTCCCTAAATAATTAATAAATCAAAATCTTAATTTCTGGTAATTATGATAGTGAATTATTAATGGTTAGTCTTATCGCTTAATACTATTAAATTGATAGGTCATCTCTTGGCAAAATGTAAACTATCTAAATAGTCTATTTAGGGTAAGCCAAAGCTATTAAAATAGCAATGATAGCTCCGTAAAGTTATTATTTAATAAGTAAAAGGGATCTTACGATCCCTTTTTATTTTGTTAATCATAAAATAAGTTAATTACCTATTTTACTTCTTCAATTTTTGTCTTACTTTTCATTGTGGTGGTTGAGCCAATAGAAGCAAGAACAATAAATGCAAGGGCAACCCACTGTATTAAAGTGAGGTGTTCATGAAGGAAGATAATACCAATAAACGCGCCCATACAAGGCTCTAAACTCATCAGAGTACCAAAGGTTTTGGCGGGTAAACGAGTAAGCGCAATCATTTCTAGTGTATAAGGAAATGCGGTAGATAAAATCGCAATAACCAATGCGATAGGTAAAATAGACCAACTAAACATAAGCTCAGGGCTACTTTGCATTAATCCAATAGGGAAGAAGATAAATGCAGCAATTAAAGAACCAATAGAAACCGTTGCGGTACCGTAGCCTTTTCCTGCACGTTGTCCGAATACGATGTATAACGCCCAACCAACACCTGCACCTAAAGCATAAAGAATGCCAAGGGGATCAAGTCCATGAATATTATCCCCAATCGGTAATAATAATCCTAACCCTGCAATAACTAAGATAATCCAGACAAAGTCGATGGCTCTACGTGAAGAGAACATTGCAACTGCCAATGGTCCAGTAAATTCGAGAGCAACGGCAATGCCTAATGGAATAGTCTCTAGTGCGAGATAGAACAAATAGTTCATTGCGCCGAGAGATAAACCATATAAAAACAATGGCATTAATGATTCACGAGTAAATTTTATTCGCCACGGTTTAAAAATAAAAAAGAGTATTAAAGTCCCCAATAGCAGTCGTAATGCGGTAACAGCTGGGGCACCAATAACAGGAAATAGGCTTTTTGCCAGAGAAGCACCGCTTTGTATTGAAAGCATAGAAAGAAGCAAAAGCAGTACAGGGTAAAACACCTGTAATTTAGCTGAGTGTCTGGCTGACAACATCCTGATAAACCTCGTTAATAATAATTCGTGTGTGGATCCCTGTTATGCTATATAACAAAGGATCGCATAATATAAAATAAAATCATGGTATTTAATATAATTATTTATTATTTATTTTATTTAATTTATGTTTCGTTTTAATAAATTAAAATTGAAGTTGGTTGGTTTTTAATAAAATACAAGAAATAAATTGATTAAATAATTTTATTTAATAAAAGTGAAACAGAGAGATATTTTATAAAAAGGATAAAATCACTTCTTTTAACCTTTGTAATCAATAATAGCTCAAGTATAATTTTTACTTCGTTTTAACTAGCAAAAAGAGAATAAAAAATGAATAACATAAAATCTATCGCCGTGTATTGTGGTTCAAGTTTAGGTGCTTCATCTATTTATAAAGAGCAAGCAATTATTTTTGCCCAAGAGCTAGTTAAACGAAATATCACTTTGGTTTATGGTGGTGCAAGTGTAGGAATTATGGGAACGCTAGCTGATACAGTATTACAAGAGGGCGGGAAAGTTATTGGCGTTATCCCAACGTTATTAGAAGGACGAGAAATTTCACATAAAAATTTGTCTGAGTTATATGTTGTTGAAACAATGCATCAGCGTAAAAGTAAAATGATTGAACTAGCGGACGGATTTGTTGCATTACCGGGCGGTTTTGGTACGTTGGAAGAGTTTAGTGAAGTGTTTACTTGGAGCCAAATTGGTCTTCATCAAAAGCCATTAGGTATACTTAATATTAATCAATTCTACGATCCATTATTAATGATGATTAATAAAATGGCTGATGAGCAATTTTTACACGAAAAATACCGTACAATGGCAATTGTGGAACAGTGTCCAATTCAATTACTCGACAAATTTAATTCTTATATTGCACCCCCAGTAAAAACCTATAATAAATAAAGATAAAGGTGAAGAATGATAATAATAAGAAAAGCAATTTTATCTGATGTAGATGAGATTAATGTACTTTATACCCATCTATTTAATGAAATGGCACAGCTACAACCCGAAAGATTAAAACCCGGTAAACAAGATGAAGCCTTTATTGTTAATGGTATTGAAAATAATAAATTTCATCTTTTGGTCGCTGATTCAGATGGGAAAGTGGTTGGGTTTAGTATTTCACAAATCCAAGAAACTCCCATGTTTAATTGTTTAGTGCAGCGTAAATATGCTTATATTTACGACATTGCGGTTGATCCTTTAGTACGTAGTCGAGGTGTTGGTCATTTGCTACTAGATGCAATGAAGCAATGGGCTAAATCGCAAAAAATGACACATCTAGAATTGTCGGTATTAGCTGAAAATGGCGCAGCAAAGCGTTTTTATCAGCGAGAAGGATTAACTGAAATCAGTATGGTAATGGGAATAGCTTTATAACCAGTACAATTAAACGCATTTAATTCTTGTCGAGCCCATATATAGATAAAAATAAACCCGCGATTAAGCGGGTTTATTAATTATATTATTCAGCTAAATTGTGGGTTTCCCCGCAATGATCGTACACAATACCCTGACATTTTCAATATCTTCTGGTGATATTTCAAACAAGTTTCTATCTAATATGATCATATCGGCAAATTTACCTTGTTCTAATGAGCCAATATATTGTTCTCTACCTAGTGCATAAGCGGCATTAATAGTCGCTGAACGTAATACTTCGATTAATGTGAGGTTGCGGTCATTATCAAGGCGAGGAGCTGATACTTCTTTTTGGCGTGTCATCGCGACTTTAAAATCGTACCATTCATTGAGTGGATCTATTGGCCAATCACTGCCAAAGGCAACGGTCACACCCGCATCAATAAATTTACCTGCTGTTTCTAGATATTGGCACCGTGCTTGACCTAACATCTCAATATCTTTTTCGATATTATTTTGTTCTGCGCCAGCCCATTGAAAGGAAAGAAAAGGATAAACATTTAACTGTGCAAAACGCGCGTAATCTTTTTCGCACATTAATTCGTTGTGAGCTAAACCTGGGCGAATATCTTTATTGGGTAAGGTATTGCGCATTTCGCCAATTGCATCAAGGGCGGTGCTAATTGCGCCTTCAGCAACGGTATGAATATGAGGATGATAGCCTGCTCGGCTTATTTCTGTGATTAGTGGTGTTAAAATTTCAGCTGAAAAATAGAGATCACCTAAATGTTCTGAAATTTGCCAGTGTGGTGTTTCATCGGTACCTACATTAATACGATAAGGTGAATGCAAGCGAGCTGTCATTATTGGTGCTTGTAATACGCCATCAAGAAACAGCTTAATATGACGAATTGCAACACTTGGCTTCGCCCCTTCACTGGTTTGATGCCATTGTGAAAAACGTGTTGCAGCATGATGTACTGCGTTAGGAATATCATTAATGGTAGGCACATCATCAGGGGTGATTTCAACCGCATTTTCAACCCGAATCGTGAGCTCATCAGCCGCTCTTAAGGTATTAAAAGCACGTAATTGTGGCTCTCCAACACGCGCATCCATAATGGTTGTAACGCCTTGCTCATTTAGTCGTTTTTGAACATGACGTGCAATTTCTAGATTTTGTGCTTCAGTCAATGGCGGCAAGCTATCAATTGCCTGCATTGCAGGTGCATCTTCAAGAATACCTATCGGGGTTCTATCGGCGTCGCGCTCAATATTACCGTCGGGTGGATCCGGCGTTTCTGATGTGATATTTAGCAATGCCAATGCGCGAGAATTAGCTAAAACACTATGACAATCACTTGAAAATAGCAAAATAGGGCGTTGGGTGTTTAAAGTATCAAGATGATAGCGCGTCATTTGCACACCTTCAGGTTGCATTGCTTCACGATACCATGCTGAGATTTTTAACCATTCGCTATCATTATCAACAGGAGAATTATCAAGATGATTTTGAATATGAGAAAGGATTTCAGGAATTGTAAGTGACTCATAATTAAGATGGCAACCCGCTAATGTAGCACCACCCCAAAATGGATGCATATGGGCATCAATAATACCCGGCATAACCATTTTTCCTTGTAAATCTATCATTTTTGTTTTTTCATTACAGAAAGAATTTAAGCTCTCTTTGGTTCCTGTGGCGATAATAAATCCCTGAGATATAGCGATAGCATTAAGGATACTGTTGTTATTATCTGCGGTATAAATATATCCGTTGTAATAGAGCGTTTCTGCAATTTGAAATGTCATTATTCTGCCTTGTCTAGCTGTGTTGATTGTATTGCTTGTGGTGATTGCTATTTTGCTTTCGTGCTTATAGGAAATCCTGTTGCGTTTAACGCGGTCGGTCATATTAGAAAATCAAGGTAAATACTACAAGCTTGTTACATTGATTTAACTAGGGGTTATACCTAGAACAGTATTTAAAAGATGCTAAATAGCATAAAAGAATAATACTGAGAGAGATAAGGCAGGTGGTGTGAGATATTCCTGCCTTATTAGTATTGATGATAGAAAAGGTTAGTTATCTGGTGAGTGTGTTGAGCAAACTTCACAATGAGGATTTTTGGGCAATTTAAATTCACGAAACTGCATTCTCATTGCATCAAACATCAGCACTTTACCATAGAGGTTTTCACCATAGCCGGTAAGTAGTTTTATTGCTTCAACAGCTTGTAACGTTCCGATAGTGCCTACAACTGGCGCCATAATGCCAGCTTCAACACAACTTAATGCATTATCGCCAAAAAGGTGACTAAGGCAGCGATAGCAAGGTTCATCATTTTGGTAGGTAAATACGCTAATTTGACCTTCCATCCTAATTGCTGCACCAGAAACTAATGGTTTTTTCTGTTGGAAACAAAGCCGATTAAGTTGCTCACGTATCATTACGTTATCTGTACAATCCATCACAATATTATGTTGTTTAATCAGTGTGTTGAGTGCGTCTTCTTCAAGTAACGCATTTACTGTATTAATAATAACGTTGGGATTAATCGCTTCTAATGTTGCTTTTGCCGACAGTACCTTAGGTTGACCTATCGTCGTATCACGATGAAGAATTTGACGCTGAAGATTAGATAATGAAACGGTATCAAAATCGAGTAAAGTTAACTTTCCTACACCCGCAGCCGCTAAATATTGCGATGCACTACAGCCTAAACCACCCACACCGACAATCAAAACGGAGGCACTTTTTAGTGCCTCTTGACCATCAAAATCAAAGCCCCGCAATACAATTTGGCGATTGTATCTTATCGTTTCTTCATCGGTTAGCTCGATATTCATATCGATTATTCGCTTTTTAACAAAGGATTAAACAGCTCGATAGTAACGGTTTCACCTGCGGCAACCTTGCCGCGTTCACGTTCTAATACGATAAAGCAATTTGCCACACTAAAAGAGCTATAAATATGTGAACCTTGGTGGCCTGTTGTTTCAACTTGCCATGCGCCATCTGCATTAATACTGGCGATACCGCGCTGAAAATCAAGACGACCTACTGATTTTTTCAGCGAACATTGGGTGATTGCTTGAAAACGTTGTGGTGCTTTCCATTGGCTAAAACCAGATAAACGTGCAATTAATGGCTGAACTAATTGATAAAAAGTGACGGTTGCTGAAACTGGATTACCCGGTAACCCACAAAACCATGCATTGTGTAAATGACCGAAAGCAAAAGGTTTACCCGGTTTAATAGCCAGCTTCCAAAAACCAATTTTACCAATTTCATCTAGCATCTGTTTGGTATAATCCGCTTCGCCCACGGAAACACCGCCACTGCTGATGACTAAATCGGCTTCTTGATCGGCTTTCATAAAGGTTTCACGTAGTTTTTCTGGTGAGTCGGGAATAACACCGAAATCGAGCACTTCACAACCCAGTTTTTCCAGCATTAAACGTACGGCAAAGCGGTTAGTATCGTAAATTTGACCTGTTTTTAGCGGTTGACCAATGGTTTGTAGCTCATCACCAGTTGAAAATACAGCGACTTTTAATGGACGATAAACTTGAACGTTGGCGATACCTAAAGAGGCTATTAGCGGTAATTGGGCTGTAGAGAGTTTTGTACCTGCGGCTAATACAATGTCGTTTTCTTTTATATCTTCACCAATATGGCGAATATTTTGCCCTTTTTTTGCTGGGTGAGAAAAACGAACACCGTTTTCAGTTACTTCTGCTTCTTCTTGCATAATGACAGTATCAACATCTGTAGGCACCATTGCGCCCGTCATAATACGAACACAGTGACCTACAGGTAATTCACCCTCAAAAGGTACACCAGCAAAAGCTTTACCAGCAACAGGAAGCGGAGTTTGATTTGCTAAATCTGCATAACGAAGCCCGTAGCCATCCATCGCGGAGTTATCAAAAGAGGGTACATTAAGTGGCGAGGTAATATCTTCACTTAAAATATAACCTGCTGCGTTATTTAATGGGATGCTAAGGGTGTCTGTTATTGCCACCGGTTTTTCAAGCAGTTTTTCTAGCGCTTCATCAAGGGATAACAAACCGCTAACGTGACATTGACTCATTATAAACTCCAAAATCCATAGAACTGTTTTGTTTTATCTCATAATACTAATCTATCATGATGAGCATCATCATGTCAGAGATCATCTTGAGGAGAAAAATCAAACCTGATTGAATAGTGATAATGTTAACCATTTAAAGTTTAATTGTTATTAAATATGTTAATAATTACGATAATAAATCGGCAGTATAATCAAAACTTAATTGTGGATACCCATGAATACGCCAAATTATCAAAGCCATTCAGCACAAGCATTTCATATCGCTTTTAGTGGATTTCTGGCATTAGTTGTTGCGATGGGAATAGGTCGTTTCACCTTTACACCTCAAGTACCACTAATGATTGGTGAATTTCAATTAACGCTAACCAGTGCCAGTATTGTCGCAGCATTTAATTATTTAGGGTATTTAGCTGGTTCTTATGATGCGATGAAAGCAACACGAGGTGTTGGCTATCGGTTATGGGCTGGATTATGGGGTGCTGTAACTATTACTTTGCTATCTGCTTGTGTAACGGATGCTGTTATGCATAGCATCACTCGTTTTTTTATTGGCTGGGCAAGTGGGTGGACTTTAGTGTTAGTGGCTTCATGGGCAAATGAATTATTGGCACGCCTTAATCGTCCTGCATTAAGTGTTGCTGTTTATGCTGGTACGGGTGTTGGCATATGTATAAGTGGTGTTTTGGCTGTGCTTATTATGAAGTGGCAAATGAGTGCAACACAAGGATGGCTGATTTATGGTTCGTTAGCATTTATTTGCGCTATATATGTAAGTTATCATTTACCAAAACCTTGGTTGATGAGCCGAGACGAAACAAAAGTAGAGCCTTTAACGCTTACAATACCAATGAAAAAGCTTATTTGGGGCTATACCTTTGCAGGTTTTGGCTATATTTTGCCCGCCACATTTCTTTCTCAAATGGCGGCAGAGCGTTTTCCTGGTAGCTTTGTTGCGCAGTTTGTATGGCCTATATTTGGTGCATCAGCAGCGCTGTGCATTGGTATTGCGATTTTAACTCGTCATTTTTTAAATACGCAGTTGCGTTTAGCGATTACCTTATGGTTACAAGCGTTAGGAATTATTATTGCTTTGTGGATCCCATCGATTATAGGCTTGGCAATAGGGGCTTTTTTAATTGGTGGCGGCTTAATGTGCGCGGTTCAACTGGCTTTTTTGCGTGGCAAAGAGTTAGCGCCTAATCATGGCCGTTATATTGCGGGATTACTTACTACCTTTTATGCGGTAGGGCAGTTAGTTGGTCCGGTTATTTCATCACTTTCTACTGCATTAACGGGAAAATTAGAACCTGCATTGTATGTGGCATTTATTGTCTTGATTATGGGTGGTTTTTTAGTTTGTATAAAAGATAAAAATAGTCGTTGAAATAAAAATTGTTCATACAAAAATGCAATAATTTCATAACGAAAAATGCTGTATCGCTGGATAATGTGATTCAGGTCATCTAAAGTGTAGGCTGTTATCGCTGGCAACAAAACAGATGCTAATTAACGTATTTATCGGAGAGTCCAATGTCATCATTAAGTAAAGAGGCGCAATGGGTGCATGCTGCGTTAGTGGAACGTGGTTTGGAAACGCCTCTTCGTGAACCAAATTTATCTTCTAGTGAGAGTAAACAGCAAATTGAACATCACATGACAGAAGTGATGAAACTGTTAAATCTTGATTTAAGTGATGACAGTTTGGCTGAAACACCGCGCCGCATAGCTAAAATGTATGTTGATGAAATTTTTTCTGGGCTAAATTATCTCAATTTCCCTAAAATCACATTGATTGAAAATAAAATGCAAGTGGATGAAATGGTTACGGTTCGTGATATCACCTTAACCAGTACTTGTGAGCACCATTTTGTGACAATTGATGGTAAAGCAATTGTGGCTTATATCCCGAAAGATAAAGTGATTGGCCTGTCCAAAATTAATCGTATTGTACAATTTTTTGCACAACGCCCTCAGGTACAAGAGCGTTTAACTCAGCAAATTTTGATTGCATTACAAACCTTACTTGGTACTAAAAATGTAGCTGTATCTATTGATGCTGTTCATTATTGTGTAAAAGCGCGTGGTATTCGTGATGCAACTAGTGCTACAACAACAACCTCTCTCGGTGGGCTATTTAAATCAAGTCAAAATACGCGTCAGGAATTTTTACGCGCCGTTCGCCATCTTTGAGAATAGTGAATGAATAATACGTCAAATCAGCGTATCGAAGCTTTAGATGCGTTGAGAGGAATGGCGATCCTTGGTATTTTATTACTCAATATTTCTGGCTTTGCGCTACTAAGGATTGCCTCGTTTAATCCAGTTCATGGTGGAGAGGCATCTTTTGCTGAACGTATCACATGGATGCTGTTGAATTTATTTGCACAGGGTAAGTTCCTGTTTATTTTTGCACTCTTATTTGGTGGTACACTCTATTTGCTTTTGCATAGGGGCACGATCTGGAATGTTTCTCGCTTAGTTATTCTTATCTTAATTGGTTTGTTTCATACTCTTTTTATTTGGGAAGGAGATATTTTATTTCCTTATGCCGTATGCGGGTTATTTGTTTTTACGTTAATTAAATCTATTACAATAAAACAGCAATTTGTATTAGGTGGAACGCTTTATTTTTTAGGCGCTATTATTCTTGGTGTGTTGTTTTATTATTATCGCAATTTTGCCGATTTTGTTTGGTATAGCACACCTTTTTCTCGATTAAGTGAATCAAGTTGGAAAACAGGGGATTACATTACAAGTATTTATTTTCACTGGCAGGAACTTAGTCTGTTTTTATTTAACTTAATACGCCAGTATAGCTGGTTTTTATTAGGTGCAATGCTGGTGGGCTCTGCTCTAATGGCATCGGGTTGGTTACAACAAAAATTTAGCCGAACACATTATGGTTATATTGCTTTCTATTTTTTAACCACCAGTTTGTTATTACAAGCGGGTATTGTGTTGACAGACTATTATTTAAATTGGGATTACCATTGGTCTGCAATTATTGCTCAGCCACTTACGATGCTTATCCAAGTGATACAAAGTCTGGGTTATATTGCGTTGTTATATTGGAGTTGGCCATTAATACAGCATTCGTTTTTTGCTTATGCACTACGTTGCGTTGGTAAAATGGCACTGACTATCTATTTATCGCAAAGTATTATGGGTGTGGTTATTTTTCAGCGTATAGGCTTATTTAATCAATTTACTTTGCCTGAATTGATGCCTTTTGTCGTTGTTATTTGGTTTATTAATATTGCATTCGCCATTTTTTGGTTACGCTATTTTCCGCAAGGTCCAATGGAGTGGCTATGGCGTAAATCATCAACATGGTTGGCTCAACGCTTTTAATTGCTTTTGTTATCATTTAAAGGAAGTAATTCAACTTCTTCTGGTGAAACCGCGGGATAGCCTTTTGTTCCTTCAGGAATAGTGTGAATAGGCGGAATGGCTTCTGGCGGCCCCAAAAAGCGAGGCTCACGCTTAAGAATGTAAAGATCAATTATTGCACCTGTTCTTGCCAGTATTTCGCGAACACGCACCTTAAACATACTTTTGGGCGATGCAACTGCGAAGCATTGCGCATCAATTCCTTTTTCTAACGCAATAAATACGGCCCGTTCACAATGAAACCGCTGCGTAATAATGGTAAAGCCATCGGTGCCAAATACTTCTTTGGTACGTACAACGGAATCTAGCGTTCTAAACCCGGCAAAATCCATCACAATACGGGATGCTGGCACACCTGCTTTTATTAAGTCTTTGCGCATGGTGTTAGGTTCGTTATAGCTGTGTTGAGAGTTATCGCCGCTTAATAGTAAATATTGTACTTTCCCGCTGTTATAAGCATTTACAGCGCCTTGAATACGATATTGATAAAACTGATTAATATAACCGCTGGTATAATATTTAGATGTGCCTAATACCATACCCACTTTTTTAGCAGGAAGCTTATCGATATCATCAAAAATATATTGATTGGTTTTCCAACCGATCCAGCGATCACTAGCGATAAGGGCAATAGTAAGTATCGTGAATAGTGTCAAAGATAGATAGATGAGGCGTTTTAGCATTTCCTTGCCTTAGTGACGCATGATTTTAAAAACATAATTACACTAAAGGCTACTTGAGCAAGAGTAGGGAAGCAAGAAAAAAGCGCATCATATTGGGTAATGGCGCGCTTTTCAGAATGGTACTTAGTCATTCTAATTAATATTAGAATGAAGTACGCTTATAAATACGGTATTCCGGTTCCCAATAATTTTGTTCTATTGCTTCATCTAATGCTGAGTCTGAAGTGACAGTTGCAACACCTTGTACTTGCGCTTCTTTTGCTACTTGTTTTGCAATGTAACGCGAGACTTGTTGGATCTCATCAAGTAAAGGTAGTAGTGAACCATTACCATCTTTCGCCATTGGTGAGCAATCCGCTAATGCACGGCTTGCAACCATAAGCATCGCATCAGTGACACGTTTTGCACCACTAGCAATAGCACCTAAACCAATTCCCGGGAATATATAAGAGTTATTGCATTGTGCAATTGGATATTCTTTCTCTTTGTATATTACAGGAGCAAATGGGCTGCCGGTAGCGACCAGTGCTTGTCCATCAGTCCAATTGATAATATCTTCAGGGCGCGCTTCAACTCGTGATGTTGGGTTTGATAAAGGCATCACAATAGGGCGTTCACAATGCTTGTGCATTTCACGAATGATTTCTTCAGTGAATAAGCCGGCTTGTCCTGACACACCAATTAGAATGGTTGGTTTGGCATTTTTAACCACTTCGAATAGCGATATAGCATCACTTTCAGTTGCCCAACTCGCAATAGACTCGGTTTTTTGAATCAATTTACTCTGGAAATCAAGAAGATTTGGTAGCTTATCGGTTAATAAACCAAAACGGTCAACCATGAAAATACGTTCACGGGCTTGCTCGTCACTTAATCCTTCAGATTTCATTTGAGCAATAATTTGTTCTGCAATACCACAGCCAGCAGAGCCTGCACCCAAGAAAGTCACTGTTTGATCTTTTAACTGACGACCCGCAGCGCGGCTGGCGGCAATTAAGCTACCTAATGTGACAGCAGCAGTACCTTGAATGTCATCGTTAAAGCAACATAATTGATCACGATAACGGTTTAATAGTGGCATTGCGTTTTTCTGAGCAAAGTCTTCAAATTGCAATAAAACATTTGGCCAGCGACGTTTAACAGCTTGAATAAATTCATCAACGAATTCGTTATATTCATCACCCGTAATCCGAGGATGACGCCAACCCATATAAAGTGGGTCGTTTAATCGTTGTGGATTATTGGTACCAACATCTAATACAACAGGTAAAGTATAAGCAGGGCTAATACCACCACAAGCGGTGTATAATGAGAGCTTACCGATAGGAATACCCATTCCACCGATACCCTGATCGCCTAAACCAAGGATACGTTCGCCATCAGTGACAACAATCACTTTTACGTTCTGTTTGGTGGCGTTTTGTAGCATGTCGTCGATATTTGCACGATTTGGGTAAGAGATAAAAAGCCCACGCGCACGACGGTATATATCAGAGAAATGTTCACAAGCTTCACCAACTGTTGGTGTGTAAATGATAGGCATCATTTCAGTCAGGTGCGATTCCAATAAACGGTAAAATAGCGTTTCATTGGTGTCTTGAATGTTTCTAAGATAAATATGTTTATCGTTATCGTTTTTAAAATCAAGATATTGGCGATAAGCACGTTCTACCTGTTCTTCAATCGTTTCAACTGCCTCTGGCAGTAAACCATGTAAGTTAAAGGTGCTGCGTTCTTCTTCGCTGAAAGCACTACCTTTATTTAACAGGGGAAATTCAAGCAGGATTGGACCTGCATACGGGATATAGAGAGGGCGTTTACTTTCGTGTTCCAGTTCCATGAAAAATACTCTTGTAAGGCAGTTAGTCACATGACAATTGTAGATCCTACAAAATAATAAAAATATGTACAGCTTATGTTATTTTTTTATGATTTTTATGTGTGGAAATGAGAGATAGATACAGTTGTTACAACTTTTACTGGTAAGCATCAGCAATGTTTACATGCTGATGCTCTTTTAGACGATATTGTTAGAGTAATAGATTAAAATTTTCTATAAAGCGATGCGTTGTATCTGACGACAACCTAAAGCCATTAATGTCGCTTGTGTCGCATCCCACTGCGTTAATATAGTGTCTGCTTTTTCAACTAAAACAGCAGATTCAATATCCATTACACTTTCACCCGCCATATTTAATGCAATTAAGGCTGCTTGCAGAGGGGGCATACTTGGATTGAAAGCGGCATTTTCGGCATAGCTGCCTTGGAAAATTTTGCCATCTTTCATTTGAACCGCAATCCCACTATAAGATTGGCTATAAGGCGCATGGCTACGATTAGCTGCTTTTAATGCAAGTTGTACCAATTCATTTGGATTATCAATTTGGTAACCGTGATTGACTTTATCCATTAACAGGGTAGTGATATTGAGATCTTTAGGGCCAAAACTATCAGGCAGATAATCACCCAGTGTTGCTGCTTTTCTACCTGGTAAATGAATTTGAATATGTGTGCCGCTATTTAGCTCATTCATAAATTGACGACAGTGGCCACAAGGCGTGTAGTTAACAGTAATGGCAGATAAGCGTGTTTCACCCTTTAACCATGCATGAGTAATGGCGCTTTGTTCAGCGTGCACTGTTTGTTGTAATGGCGCGCCAGCAAATTCCATATTGGCACCAAAATACAAATTACCGCTTTCGCCACGAGCGACAGCACCAACATTAAAATGTGATATAGGCGCTACGGCACAAGCAGCTGCGACAGGAAGAAGTGCTAATGCAAGAGCATCATCATCACATTGCAACTGTGTTTTGATGGCATTGACCTGCTGCGCTGTAAACATGGCAGGGAACTCATCCTGCTCAATATAAGGAGCAAGGGCTTGTTGTAGCTGAGGGGATAAATCTGACCAAATTGCCTGAAAGCGAGTATGCATACATGAGTCTCCCATTAATCTTTCTGTATTATAAGATTTTAGGCATCTTTATCTATTCTTATATGTGATTAATGTCATGCTTTCAATGAAACCATTGCAACAAGTTGGCTAATTGAGAGATGCA
This sequence comes from Proteus hauseri, assembly GCF_004116975.1. NCBI lineage: Bacteria > Pseudomonadati > Pseudomonadota > Gammaproteobacteria > Enterobacterales > Morganellaceae > Proteus > Proteus hauseri. Next base: position 2,784,484 of record NZ_CP026364.1, read on the forward strand.
TCTCAAATTTATGGTCTTATTCCCCGAAATAAATAATTATAACGGGGAATAAAAAGTAGCCATAACAAGAATATTAACCAAAAAGATGAAGTATAAAAGGAAAAATAAAAGGTGCACTTAATGAGGTAATAATACCGCAGGTCATTAATGCTAGTGAACTATAAGCGCCTTCAATATAATCAACCTCGGCAGCTCTTGCTGTTCCGACAGCGTGAGATACTGTTCCCATCGCTAAACCACGAGAGGCATGGGTTGGAATACGTAATATTTTAAATAGCGTGTGACCAAAAATGGCACCTAAAATACCTACTGCAATAACACATGCAGCACTGATTGCAGGAATACCACCTATAGAGTCCGCGACAGCCATCGCAATAGGCGTTGTAACCGATTTAGGTAAAATTGATGCAGCGATTTCAGGTGTTGCACCCGCCCATAAGGCAATTGCTGTACCACTCACCATCGCAGCAACACTACCAATAAAACAAATACTAATGAGTGATTTCCACTGTGCTCGAATTTGGTGTAATTGCTGATAAAGCGGAATAGCTAAAGCAACCACAGCTGGTTGTAATAAGTCATTTAAAATACGACTACCAGCAAAATAATGCTCATAGGGTGTATGTGTGATTAATAAAATAGGAATAATAACCGCAATACCAATAAGCAATGGGTTCAAAATAGGTAATTTATAACGAGCTGCGAGTTTACGTGATAAATAAAAGACAATTATGGTCAAAGGAAGTGACCACCAAATATTCATTAACATTAACATTTTTTCTTCTCACTTAACGCCTTATCGTCGTCTTTCTGTTGCATTTTTTCTACAACGTCCTCAACTATATCAGGTTTTGAACCCACGATAATGCGCTCACGGTGAACATAGTGTGAGCAATAAGCGACTAATGCCATAACACCAAAGGTACTTATCACACTTGCTAAAACAATAGGGAAAAGTTGCTGACTTAATAAATCATAATAATTCATTACTGCTACTCCGATAGGAATAAAGAGTAATGTCATATTTTTTAATAAAATATTGGCTCCGGGTTTTACCCAACGTAAAGGAATAAGTTGGAAAGCGAGTAAACCAAATAAAATAAGTAAGCCAACAATACTGCCTGGAACCGCGAAGGGTAGAAGGGCTGAAATAAGATTACCAGCAAAAAGACAAAGATAGAGTACAAGAAAAGCGCGGAGATAATGCCAAAGTGTAATCCGCAATCGTGCCCGATTAGATTTCATAAGTAAGTGTCCTAAATCAACTAACAGATTTATCATACACCGATTTTGAAAGTGTGCTATGGATCACAATAAAAAAAAGCGGGGCTCTTATAGAACCCCGCCATTTATTTATCAGGCAAATGAATTTTGGTGATTATTTCACTTGTTGACCCGGTTTTGCACCATTGTCTGGGCTGAGTAAAAAGATATCTTCGCCGCCAGGACCTGCTGCCATGACCATGCCTTCTGAAATACCAAAACGCATTTTACGAGGTGCTAAGTTTGCCACCATAACAGTTAAGCGACCTTCTAACACTTTTGGATCTGGGTATGCTGTACGAATTCCAGAGAATACTTGGCGTGTTTCGCCACCTAAATCTAAAATTAATTTTAGCAGTTTGTCAGAACCTTCAACGAAATCTGCTTGTTTAATTTCAGCAATGCGCATATCGATTTTAGCAAAATCGTCAAACTTAATCGTTTCTTGAATGGGATCATCAGCTAATGGCCCTGAGACTTCTTTAATTGGCGCAATAGTACTTTTTGATGCTTCAACCATTGCATCGGCTTTATCCATATCAATACGGTTAAACAATGCTTTAAATTTGGTGATTTCTGTACCTAAAAGAGGTTGAGCCAATGAATCCCATGTTAACTCTGTTTGCAAAAAGGCTTCAGTACGTTCAGTTAATGAAGGTAAAATTGGTTTCAGGTAAGTCATAAGTACACGGAATAAGTTAATCCCCATTGTACAAATTGCCTGTAACTCAGCATCTTTGCCTTCTTGTTTTGCCACAACCCACGGTGCTTTTTCGTCAATATAACGGTTTGCTTCATCAGCTAATGCCATAATTTCACGAATAGCTTTACCGTATTCACGGCTCTCAAATGATTGTGCAATAGTGGTTTGCATATCAACAAAGTGCTGATAAAGCTTAGCATCATCTAAGGTGTTTGCTAATTTGCCATCAAAACGTTTACTGATAAAACCTGCAGTACGAGAAGCGAGGTTAACCACTTTGTTAACGATGTCGCTATTTACGCGTTGCACAAAGTCTTCTAAGTTTAGGTCAATATCATCAATGCGCGATGAAAGTTTCGCTGCATAGTAATAACGTAGGCAATTAGCATCAAAATGGTCAAGGTAAGCACGCGCAGTAATAAAAGTACCACGAGATTTAGACATCTTGGCACCATTGACGGTGACATAACCATGAACAAATAGGTTTGTTGGTTTACGGTATTCACTGCCTTCTAACATCGCTGGCCAGAATAAGCTGTGGAAATAGACAATATCTTTACCAATAAAGTGATAAAGGTCAGTTTTGCTGTCTTTATTCCAAAACTCATCAAAACTTAAATCACCACGTTTTTCACATAGATTTAAGAATGAGCTCATGTAACCAATAGGAGCATCTAGCCAAACGTAGAAATATTTACCCGGCGCATCTGGAATTTCAAAACCAAAATAAGGTGCATCACGAGTGATATCCCACTGTTGCAAACCACTGTCGAACCACTCTTGCATTTTGTTCGCAACTTGCTCTTGCAGTGCGCCAGAGCGGATCCATGCTTGTAACATATTGCTAAAAGCGGGTAGATCAAAGAAATAGTGCTCAGTTTGACGCATGACAGGCGTTGAACCAGAAACAACAGAACGAGGATTAATTAACTCTGTTGGGCTGTATGTTGAGCCACATACTTCGCAATTATCGCCATATTGATCTTCTGCTTTACATTTAGGGCAAGTGCCTTTTACAAAGCGGTCAGGTAAAAACATGCCTTTTTCTTCGTCATAAAGCTGAGAAATAGTTTTGCTTTTAATATGGCCATTTTGTTTTAGCGCAAGATAAATTTTAGTCGATAATTCACGACTTTCATCACTGTGAGTTGAGTGATAGTTATCATAGCTAATATTAAAACCAGCAAAATCCTGCTGATGCTCTTGGCTCATTTCGTCTATCATAGCTTCTGGAGTAATACCCAGTTGTTGAGCTTTCAGCATAATTGGTGTGCCGTGAGCATCGTCAGCGCAGATGAAATGAACTTCTTTGCCGCGCATTCGGTGGTAACGGACCCAGATATCTGCCTGAATGTGCTCAAGGATATGACCGAGATGAATTGAACCGTTAGCATAAGGTAACGCGCAGGTTACCAATAATTTATTCGCGACGTGAGACATAGTAAGGATCTTACTTCCATAAAATTAATAAAAGGGACTTTGATGTTAACCTATCCGCCATCATGTCGCTAGGGCAATAACGGAGTTTTTGCAAGAGAAATTTCCGTTAGCAAATTGAGGTAAGGCATTATCGTAGTCATCGACTATCTGATATGATGGATGCACTCATATATTTAATAAATAATGAAAACGAGAGGAGCCGGGATGAGTGAAAAATCCCCCGAGCAGACCACCCCTGAGATTCTGAAAGAAAAAGTTTCAGGTGTCTTGTCTACTTTTGAACACCCGACATTGAAGCGTAACCTGCTTTCATTAAAAGCATTACACCAATGTGCGATGATTGACGATGTGCTGCATATCGAATTAGTGATGCCATTTGTTTGGAAAAAAACTTTCCAAATGCTAATTGAAGAAAAAACAGCTGAACTTCGCGAAATCACAGGTGCAAAAGCCATTGAATGGAAACTTAAGCATAATATTTCAACTTTACGCCGTGCTAATGATTTGCCAGGTGTAAATGGTGTTCGTAATATTCTTGCTGTGAGTTCCGGTAAAGGTGGCGTTGGTAAATCAAGTACTGCGGTGAACCTTGCTTTAGCATTAGCGCAAGAAGGTGCAAAAGTGGGTATTCTTGATGCTGATATTTATGGGCCTTCTATTCCAAATATGTTAGGTACTACGATGGAGCGTCCTACGTCTCCAGATGGTCAGCATATGGCGCCAATCATGGCTTACGGATTAGCATCTAACTCTATCGGTTATTTGGTTACTGATGATAATGCGATGGTTTGGCGTGGTCCTATGGCAAGTAAGGCGTTAATGCAAATGTTGCAAGACACGCTATGGCCTGATTTGGATTATCTGGTTATCGATATGCCACCGGGTACTGGTGATATTCAGCTAACCTTATCGCAAAATATCCCTGTGACTGCCGCTGTTGTTGTGACAACTCCGCAAGATATTGCGCTGGTGGATGCAATGAAAGGCATCGTCATGTTTAAGAAAGTCAATGTACCTGTATTAGGTATTATTGAAAACATGAGCGCGCATATTTGCAGTAACTGTGGCCACCTAGAACCTATTTTTGGAACAGGTGGTGCGGCAAAATTAGCTGAAAAATATAACTGTTTACTGTTAGGTCAAATTCCACTTCATATCTCTTTACGTGAAGACTTAGATCGTGGCCAACCAACAGTAATGCGTGATCCTGAAGGTGAATTTGCCGATATTTATCGTGAAATTGCATCGAATGTATCAGCACAAATGTTCTGGGATGGTGACACTATTGCGACGGAAATTTCTTTCCGCGCAGTTTAAGCATCATTCGAATAATTTATTGATTAAAATGGGAAGTTATTTGGCTTTCCATTTTTTTATCTATTATTTCTGACTATTTTTGATAAAAAATAAATAGATTTCTGGTTTTACTCTGGAACCTGAATGATTTCAAAACTATAATCTGCGCTAGCGTAATGTTTCCATATTATTACGTTATCCCTCTTTTTATTTCAAACCAGGTTTTTTTAATTATGGCTGACACAGCACATCAGTGCACAATTGTAGGTATCGCTGGAGCCTCTGCTTCAGGTAAAAGTCTTATTGCAAGCACGCTTTACCGTGAATTAAGAGCGCAAGTAGGTGATCATAATATCGGAGTGATACCCGAAGATTGTTACTATCGTGACCAAAGTGATTTAACGATGGAAGAGCGATATAAGGTTAATTATGACCACCCCAATTCGATGGATCACTCACTTTTATATCAACACTTGTGTGAACTCAAAGCAGGAAATGCCATCGAACTCCCTCAATATGACTACGTTGCTCACACTCGCAAGCCAGAAACCATTCATTTTAAACCAAAAAAAGTTATTATTATTGAAGGTATTCTGTTATTAACAGATAAACGTCTACGTGAAGAAATGGATTTTTCTATCTTTGTAGACACGCCACTTGATATTTGCTTGATGCGTCGTATTAAACGTGATGTTAACGAACGTGGACGCAGTTTAGATTCGGTGATTGAACAATATAATAAAACCGTTCGTCCTATGTTCTTTCAATTTATCGAACCTTCTAAACAATATGCCGATATTATTGTTCCAAGAGGCGGTAAAAACCGCGTGGCGATAGATATCTTAAAAGCAAAAATCGGACAGTTTTGCGAATAATTAGTTTCATTTGTGGGCAGCTTTCATGCATGATGAAACTGCCTATTTAACTTGAAGAGGGAAATAAAATGCGATTATGCGACCGTGATATTATTCAGTGGCTAGATGACGGAAAGTTAGTTATTGAACCTCGCCCGCCTATTGAGCGAATTAACGGCGCAACAGCGGATGTTCGTTTAGGAAATCAATTTCGTGTTTTCCAAGGACATACTGCCGCTTATATCGATCTTAGTGGTCCTAAAGCTGAAGTTAATGAAGCATTAGAACGAGTTATGAGTGATGAAATTGTTTTGCCTGAAGGTGAAGCTTTTTATTTACATCCTGGAGAGTTGGCTCTGGCTGTGACTCTTGAGTCTGTTACTTTGCCCGATAATGTGGTGGGATGGTTAGATGGACGTTCTTCATTAGCGCGTTTAGGTTTAATGGTGCATGTTACTGCTCATCGTATTGATCCGGGCTGGCATGGACAAATTGTATTAGAGTTTTTTAATTCAGGTAAACTACCATTAGCATTAAGACCAGGCATGGTGATTGGTGCATTAAGTTTTGAACCCATGTCAGGCCCTGCGGATAGACCTTATAATCGCCGCCAAGATGCAAAATATAAAAATCAGCAAGGGGCTGTTGGTAGTCGAATTAGTGAAGATTAACTATTCTTTACAGTAATTATTATCAGATTTCACTAAAACGGGTAATTATATGAAAAGGTTTCTGACAACACTGGCTATTTTGCTTGTCGTTATTATTGCTGGCTTAACTGCATTAGTTTTGCTCATTAACCCCAATGATTTCCGTGGATATTTAGTTGAACGAGTTGAAAAACAAAGCGGTTATAAGCTGACATTACAAGATGATATGCGCTGGCATGTATGGCCAAAACTCAGCATTATTACAGGTAATATGTCGCTTTCTGCACCTGATGCAGAGCAACCTTTAATTACCGCAGATAATATGCGCCTTGATGTTGAATTATGGCCGCTACTTTCTCATCAGCTCGAAATAAAAGAAGTTATGCTAAAAGGTGCAGTTGTTCGACAAACACCAGAAAGTAGAGCTATTCCTAAGGTTGCCCCACCTGCAATATCGAAAAGCCAATCTCATTCAAATATTGAACCTAAAACAAATCGTTGGCAGTTAAATATTGCCAAGGTAAATATCACTGATAGTTTGCTGATTTGGCAAACAGGTGATGGTGAACAGCTCAATTTACGCGATATTAATTTATCGCTTAAAACAGATGCTCAACAGCAAGTAATGCTAGAGATGAGCACGAAAGTAAATCGTGATCGTCGAGAAATTGCATTTAATCTAAATGCTGATGTGGATATGAGTGAATATCCATATCAAATTAGCGGTAATATTACGCAGTTTGATTATATTTTATCCGGCATGGGATTTCCTGAAAGCGGGATTCAAGGCAACTTAACCTCTGGTTTTAGCTATAAAAATGGCAATTCAAATAGTCTCTCATTTGATAATCTAATTTTACTGGCTAATGAAAACCAACTTCAGGGACATATTAGTGCTAATTTTGCAAAAAAAGCACGGTATGAAGTGGTTTTAAATAGTGACTCTTTAAATCTTAATACATTATTGCCAAATATAGCGCCAGATAAAGAATCTGACACCGCATTAATTACGCCGAAATCAGACAATACAAAACCACAGTCATTTGCATTATTTAACACGGCGTATGCCGCCCCTGCGCCTAATGCAACAATTATGACTCGCCCTGTTATTACCTCTATGAATGATGAAAATAAAGATTATGATTTAACTCATTGGGGCGATATTGAATTTGCAGTTAAATTAGCATTTAACAAGTTGATTTATAAAGATTTAGAAATTAATAACTTTAAAGTAGATGCTGAAAATAAACAAAATGCGTTAAAAATCCAAACCTTAGCAGGGCAAATTCTTAATGGTGAGTTTTCTCTTCCTATTGTCGTGTCGACCAGTGTTATTCCTGCCCATATCAGCATGGATATCACCATGAAAGAGATCCCATTACAGCCATTATTACGCGCTTTTGAACAGCCTGAAAACTTTAGCGGTTTTATTTCAGCGAACGGAAATTTAGACGGTACGGGATATAACCGCGATGCGTTTCTTAATAGTTGGCAAGGTAATTTGAATACGACACTTACGCAGTTTAAAATGTATGGTTTAAATATTCCTCAAGTTATTCAACAATCTATTGCGCAAGCGACAGATAAAGTGATTTCTCCAGAAGATATTACCAACTATACACAAGCAGATAGTGTTATCGCCCAATTTAAATTAAGACAAAAAGGGCGTATCACTTTAACGGCGCTTGATGCTCAAGCTGATATAGCAAGTATAAAAGGACAAGGTGAAGTTAATCTTCAACGCCATAATCTTGATATTATGTTGCTGGTTAATATTAAAAAAGGTTGGGGAAAAGAAAATGAATTTGTTCGTCAGTTAACTAAAATAGCTATTCCTTTGCGACTTTATGGTGACTGGAGCGCAATTCAATACGAATTTAATGTAGAAAAATTATTTCGAGATCAACTGCAACAAAAAGCGAAACAAGCTATTGATAACTGGCTTAACAAACAAGATGAAAGCCCAGAAGTAAAAGCCCTTAATCAGTTATTGAAAAAGCTATAACATCGTAATTTTTAACTCCATCACATCGTGAATAAAAGCACACTATCTTAATGATCTTGTGCTTTTTTCTTTATATCTATCATTTAATTTATGTTTTGAATAAAAACTAAGCATTCGTGCTGTATGGATATAAAAAAATAGTCATTTTTTTTGATATATGTCATACACTGCTCTGTTCGCTTTGGGCAGAGTGTCTCAATCGCGCAAAACGCAAAAATGATGATAACAATAAAACACTTCATTTTATTAATCACTATGTATGACAGGAACTGTGTAAATGATCGAAATTCTTATTGGTGCTCTAGTCGCTGTAGGCGTCGGACGCTATATCGTTAAAGGCTACTCACCAACCGGTGTTTTAATGACAGGTGGTTTATTATTACTGATTATCAGCGTAATAATGGGCAGAGCAGTATTACCACCAAGTGCAGCAGCAACAGGTTATGGTTTAATTGATATCGTTGAGTATGTGAAAAATCTACTTATGAGCCGTGGTGGCGATTTAGGTATGATGATCATGATACTTTGTGGTTTTGCCGCTTATATGACACACATTGGTGCCAATGATGTGGTGGTGAAATTAGCTTCTCGTCCACTGAAAATGATCAACTCACCTTATCTTCTAATGGTTGCAGCTTATATTGTTGCTTGCTTAATGTCATTGGCTGTTTCTTCTGCTACAGGTTTAGGCGTGTTGTTAATGGCAACATTGTTCCCAGTTATGGTTAATATGGGAATAAGTCGTGGTGCAGCAGCGGCTATTTGTGCATCTCCAGCATCAATTATTTTAGCGCCTACATCAGGAGATGTAATTTTAGCCGCAGAAGCGTCTAAAATGCCGTTAATCGATTTTGCATTCAAAACAACATTGCCTATTTCTATTGCTGCGATCATTGGTATGTGTATCGCTCACTTCTTCTGGCAGCGTTATCTTGACCGCAAAGAGCACATTGAAACAGAAATGTTAGATGTGAATGAGATCAAAACTCATGCTCCAAGTTTCTACGCTATTTTACCATTCACGCCAATTATTGGTGTTTTAGTGTTTGATGGTAAATGGTTACCTGAATTACATATCGTCGCTATTATTATTATCTGTATGATGTTAGCGGCAGTTATCGAATTTATGCGTAGTTTTAGCGCTAAACAAGTTTTTGAAGGCTTAGAAGTCGCTTATCGTGGTATGGCCGATGCCTTTGCACAAGTTGTTATGTTATTAGTTGCAGCAGGTGTATTTGCGCAGGGCTTAACAACCGTTGGCTTTATTAATGCGTTAATCGATGGTGCACAGGCATTGGGCTCAGGTGCAATTGTTATGATGATTGCATTAGTCCTTATCACCATGTTAGCAGCTATGACAACGGGTTCTGGTAATGCGCCATTTTATGCTTTCGTTGAATTAATTCCGCGCTTAGCAAACAATATGGGTGTTAACCCTGCTTACTTAACTATTCCTATGTTACAAGCATCAAACTTAGGTCGTACATTATCACCAGTTTCGGGTGTCGTTGTAGCGGTATCAGGTATGGCAAAAATCTCACCTTTTGAAGTGATGAAACGTGTTTCTGTACCTGTATTAGTGGGTTTGGTGATTGTTATTGTTGCTACCGAGATTTTAGTACCAAGCACTTTAGGTTAATTATTTAAAAGATTAAATTCACGTTAACTTATTTAGTCATCGCTTTATTGGCGGGCTTTGTTGATAACAAAGTCCGCTTTTTTATATCTATTATTGAAAGATAGGAGGGGGGGTTATTGTGTCGATTGAATAAAGGCACTAGCCACTTTTTTAGGCCATTCATAAATTTCAATTATATCTAATATTTTTAATAAGTGATGAGGTGCTTGTTCGACTAAAAATTGTAAACTCCCTTCGCTTACCCACCGTTCTTGCTCTTTTAGTGTTTGAATGATGTCAATGGCTAAACTCCATGCGTTAGGCTCGTTAGGTAGCGATGTCATTGGATAATAAAAACCACACATAGGCGGTGGTGATTTTCGACCCCCTTCATCGACAGTTAACCAAATGATTTTAACTTTGACGCTATTATTCATGCTGTTTCTTATCACAAAAAAATGGGATAAAAAATATCCGCCATAAAGGCGGATATTGAAAAGTTTAAATGAGATTACGCTTCATCAACGTTTTCTTCATCATCAACAACAGGTTCGACGATGCGGACTTTATTAATGCGGTGATTATTGACTTCTAATGGTTCGAATTCAATGCCATCAATCATGATTTTCTCACCCACTCTTGGCACACGTTGCAAGTGTTCCATGAGTAAGCCAGCAAGCGTTTCATACTCACGCTTTTCATCCAACTTGATAGGAATATAAAGTACTAAATCTTCAAGTGGAGTGAAGCCATTAACGGTCCATGAGCCATCTTCATTCTGTGAGATATCGTGGCGAGAATCGTTTTCTTCTGAGCTAACAGGTAAGTTACCCGCAATAGTTTCCATGACATCGGTTAATGTCACAATACCTTCAACAGAACCAAATTCGTCAACGACAAACGCAAAATGAGTATGCGCATTACGAAATTGTTCTAATGCTTGTAATAGTGATAAACCTTCAGGAAAAATAAGCGGTTGCTTTACTAGCAAACGTAAATTTAGCTCTTCATCACGCAACTGCTGATTTAGTAATTGGATAACATTAACAACACCAACAGGTTCATCGCTGTGTTGTTCATCAGTAATAACCAGGCGTGAATGTGGATCTTTCTCTAATAATTCACGAATATCATCTTGAGTCGCATTTAAATCGACGTATTCCACATCATGGCGCGATGTCATTATGCTGTTTACGTTTCGCTGGCTTAATCCAAGCACACGTACAATCATTTGACGTTCTTGAGGATCAAATGCTTCTTCTGTATTCGCAATTAAATCAGAAGTATGAGGATCTAATTCAGCAGCATCAGGCTTACCATTGATAATCCGTAGAACCGCATCAGCTGTACGTTCACGTAAAGAACGGGACGCTGTTAAGAAGCGGCGACGGTTAAATTGTGCGAGCTGATTAAATACCTCTATCATGATAGAGAAACCTATCGCAGCATACAGATAACCTTTTGGAATGGCATAACCAAAACCTTCGGCAACCAGTGCAAAACCAATCATCAGCAAGAAGCTTAAACACAAAATAACAATGGTTGGGTGGTTGTTAACAAAAGTAGTTAATGGCTTACTTGCAAGGATCATCAAGAACATTGCAATAGTCACTGCTGCAACCATGACACCCAAATGATCAACCATACCAACAGCGGTTATCACAGAATCAAGTGAGAACACGGCATCTAGTACGATAATTTGCGCTACTACGGACCAAAATCGGGTAGTTTTGCGTTGTTTTCCTTCGTTGTGATCTTTACCTTCTAGTCGTTCATTAAGCTCCATTGTGGCTTTGAACAGCAAGAATATCCCCCCAACAAGCATGATTAAGTCTCTTGCACTGAAAGGATGATCAAATAAAGTGATAATTGGCTTGGTTAGCGTAATTAACCAAGATAGGCTAAATAACAGAACAACGCGCATGATTAAAGCGCATAATAAACCTGTTATACGAGCTTTATCTCTTAATTTTGCTGGAAGTTTATCTGCCAGAATGGCAATGAAAACAAGGTTATCGATACCTAGTACGATTTCAAGAACAATAAGGGTGGCCAGTCCAGCCCATATCGTCGGATCTACGATCCATTCCATACAGTTTGTTTTACCTTCTATAAAGACGGCTCATGCCGACTTAGGAATAATGAGCAATTTGAAGGAATTTTTCAATAATTTATTATCAATATAGAGGTAATAATTTCATTTTACTTGAAACAGTGCGATATCGATTGCATCAATAACTACCACCAATTGATAGAGTGAGTTACTATGTGATCAGGTTAACAAATTGTCAGTGCTTAGATACTGGCAGGTATATTTTCAGACGGGAGTTATTTCATGTCAAAACAGCAAATCGGCGTGGTTGGTATGGCAGTTATGGGACGTAACCTTGCGCTAAATATTGAAAGCCGTGGTTATTCTGTATCTATCTACAACCGTTCAAGTGATAAAACAAACGAAGTTATCGCTGAAAACCCGGGTAAAAAACTAGTAGCTAATTATTCTATTGAAGAATTTGTTGATTCATTAGAAAAACCGCGTCGTATTTTATTAATGGTAAAAGCCGGTGAAGCTACAGACAAAACAATTGCTGCACTGACTCCTCATTTAGATAAGGGCGATATCCTTATTGATGGTGGAAATACTTTCTTTAAAGATACTATTCGTCGTAATCGTGAATTATCTGCGCAAGGTTTCAATTTTATTGGTACAGGTGTTTCAGGCGGTGAAGAGGGTGCATTAAAAGGCCCTTCAATTATGCCGGGTGGACAAAAAGAAGCCTATGAATTAGTGGCTCCAATTCTTGAAAAAATTGCTGCTGTTGCTGATGGCGAGCCTTGCGTTACTTATATTGGTGCCGATGGTGCTGGTCACTATGTGAAAATGGTTCATAACGGTATCGAATATGGCGATATGCAACTAATTGCTGAAGCTTATTCGGTATTAAAACACTCTTTAGGTTTATCTAACGAAGAGTTAGCGCAAGCGTTTACTGAGTGGAATCAAGGCGAATTAAGCAGTTATTTAATCGAAATCACAGCTGATATTTTCCGTAAAAAAGATGACGAAGGTAAATATCTGGTTGATGTTATTCTTGATGAAGCCGCTAATAAAGGTACTGGTAAATGGACGAGCCAAAGTTCATTAGATTTAGGTGTTCCAGTAACACTTATCACTGAATCTGTATTTGCTCGTTATATCTCTTCATTAAAAGATCAACGCGTCGCAGCATCTAAAGTACTATCAGGCCCAGCACCTAAAGCATTTACGGGCGATAAAAAAGCCTTCATTGAAAATGTTCGTCGTGCCCTTTATTTAGGTAAAATAGTTTCTTATGCTCAAGGTTTCCAACAACTCAAAGCAGCATCAGATGAATATAATTGGGATCTGAACTACGGTGAAATCGCGAAAATTTTCCGCGCTGGCTGTATTATCCGTGCACAATTCCTACAAAAAATTACAGATGCCTATAATGAAGATGCAAACATTGCAAACTTATTATTAGCGCCTTACTTCAAAAACATAGCAGACGAATATCAACAAGCTCTGCGTGATGTGGTTTGTTATGGCGTTCAAGCTGGTATTCCTACACCAACTTTCTCAGCCGCAATTTCTTATTACGATAGCTATCGTGCACAAGTGCTACCTGCGAACTTAATTCAGGCTCAGCGTGATTATTTTGGTGCACATACTTATAAACGTACTGATAAAGATGGCGTATTCCACACCGAATGGATGGAATAAGGCTTTAGATTTTAAGTGATAAGCTTATCAATATAATAAAAGGTGCTAAATATTTAGCACCTTTTTTATTTTCAATTTAATTTGATATTAAAAATTGTAATTGGATAGCTCATCGACGCTTATTTGTCCTTTACCAACTAACAAATAATGTTTTTCTTGTAATTTTTTTACTTCATTATTTTCTAATACAAATTCAAAAATGGCTATTTTATCATTCGAAATAAATTGTGTTGCTATGGGTCTACAAATCAAGTTGGGATATTTATGCTTACATAGTAGAAAGTCTTGTTCTATTTGAACAATACCCAATTCATCTTTTCCTCCTTTAGCTTGCACAGGAAAAATAAATTGTCTTCCCAAACGGTCAACACCAACATATATTTCATCGGTTTCAATTTGGCCTACAGAAGGAACGGTTGTTCTTAGATGATTTTGTAATGAATAACAAACTGCGCCTGTAAATATATCGATTAATCGATTGTATCTAACTCTTGTTAATAATGCTTGTTCATCATTAAAAGCATGCTCAGCAACTATTGTTGGTGTTGAATCTGGTATTTTTATTGTCGATAACATCATATCAGGTAATATTCTTGAATAGTTAACTTGTTGAAAACAATATAAAGAACGCCCGATATTTTTTATTACCCATTCCTTCCCATTTTGTGCTTTTTTGGTTATAGATACGGGTAAAGAAGCTCTATATTTAAATGAATAAATTACATCACCAATATTTTTTGGTAGATTAATATCTAATTCAGCTGATTTAGAAATGATATCAGTACGATTAAATTCAACAATATCATTACCATCAACGTATTTATCTAAGAAAATACCTTCAATTATTGATTCGTATCTATTTTTTTTCATGATTAAACTCTAATAATAAAACTTCTTCATTTAACATATCTTTTGTTACAGTTGATATTCTTGTTCTAAATAGATCAATACCAATAACTTTATATCCAAGCTGTTCTGCAATTTCTGACAATAAATGACCAGTTCTAATTGGTATTCGGAAATAAGAGGCTTGATCACCAACAACATAAGCCAGCTTAGCACCATTTTTTAATTTAGGTTTTAAGTCATGCAAATGTTTAGCCATTCCACCGAAATATAATCTCACTACTTTGTGATATAATTTTTCAAAGCCTGAAGTTTTACCCAATTCAATACGTTTATTTTCAATTAAATCCGCTAAGTGTGTGACACTAATATTGTCTTCTATCCAATTTAAATCATTATCTCCTTTGTAAATACCACGAGTATTTGATCTTAATAATCCTTTTTTTAATATTCTTAGCTCTTCTTTTGTTTCAACAAAATTTAATAAAACAGATTCTAAACGAGTTGTTCTTGAATAATCTTTTTCATTTGGATAGGGCGGTGACGTAATGACAGCATCAATGGAGTTATCATCGATTAAATAAAGATCGTTTCTTGAGTCGCCTAAAAAAACGTGGCTAAAAATATCTTTGTTATTATCATGAGTAACAATATCATCACACATTGAATGTACAGCTTTGAGCCATATATCAACAACATCAGCATCTGATTTTTTCTTTCTACCTACTCCTACTTCAGGACCAAATTTAAGATTGCTGAAAGAAAAAACGATATGTTTTGCTAGTGCAGTTTGATAAAAAGATAAATATTCATTTGCATATTTATTTACTATTTCAATAAGTATTAATGTTTTATGTAATGGTAATTGGCTTATTGAATTTTTAATAATTAACTTTTCTTTGTCTTCACTTAAATATCTAAAAGAAGTGGTTTCATTTTTAATTTTATTTTTAGCTATATCTGCGATTTTTTCGGCATTTTTTCTTACTTGGATTACATCGATATTCCAATTTACTTTTGTTGAAGCACACATTTGAACAACAGGATTCGCTTCTATTCCAATTGATTTAATTCCTAATTTTTTAGATTCAACGAGTGTTGTCCCAGTCCCACAAAAAGGATCAAGAACAACAGAGTCAGAATTTAAATCAAAAATTTCAATATACTTTCTTACTAAATGAGGAGGGTAAGATAGAACGAACCGGTACCAATCATGAATAGCTTTATCCTCTTCATAAAATCGGTTTAACTCTATTCCATTGTTTTTTTGTGCAATATAACTCATATAATAAATCAACTTTTTAATGTTTTTCTATCGTTACCATGAGGTAAAAATAATTTTCATTGATAATTTCAGTTTGCTGATTATCGATTTTACCTGTTCAGAACAGGTTTGTAACCTTAGTTTATAAGTTGAATAATTTAAGAAAAATCATTCAAAAAAAAAGAGCACCATAGTGCCCTTTTAGATGATAGAAGAATAATTAATAAATTATTTTACAGGAAGTTCTACTGTGAATTTAATTTATCGTTCTCTATTGTGTCCGTCATTGAAATATTTTCTTGTTCAATCATTTCGGCAGTAACTTTACCACTAAATACGTCATTCATTCTTTCTTTGTCTAGTGCATTTTCCCAGCGAGCAACAACGATACAAGCACAAGCATTGCCGACTAAGTTGGTTAAAGCACGACACTCAGACATAAAGCGGTCGATACCTAAGATTAATGCCATTCCTGCAACAGGAACACTGGGTACAACGGATAAGGTTGCGGCTAAAGTAATAAAGCCCGCGCCTGTAACGCCCGCGGCACCTTTTGAACTGATCATTGCTACCAATAGTAGTGTGATTTGTTCGGTGAGCGAAAGGTCAATGCCTGTTGCTTGAGCAATAAACAGTGCAGCCATCGTCATATAAATATTCGTGCCATCGAGGTTAAATGAGTACCCCGTTGGAATAACTAAGCCGACAACAGATTTTTTGCAGCCTACATTTTCCATTTTGCGCATTAAGCTAGGCAATGCAGCTTCTGACGATGAAGTTCCTAACACCAACCAGAGTTCATCTTTAATGTATTTAATTAAAGAGAGGATAGAGAAGCCGTTATATTTTGCCACAGCCCCTAATACAACCAACACAAAAAGCAGAGATGTAATGTAGAAGGTGATAACCAGCATCAATAAGTTACTGATTGAAGAGATCCCATATTTACCAATCGTGAATGCCATAGCGCCAAATGCACCGATAGGGGCTAATTTCATTAGCATACCGACCATTTGAAAGACGGGCTCAGAGAAGTTTTGTAAAAATTTCAGTACAGGTTCACCACGAGTACCAATTGACGCTAAAGAAATACCAAAAATAATGGATACAAATAGCACTTGCAGAATATTACCGTTAACCAAAGGACTCACTACGGTGTCAGGAATAATATTCATTAGAAAACTAACCAGTGAGCTGTTATGTGCTTGGGTAACGTACATCTCAACTTTGCTACTATCTAATGACTCTGGCGAGATATTTAAACCATCACCAGGGCGAATAATATTTGCGGTAATTAGACCAATAACAAGTGCGATACTAGAAAAGGTTAAAAAGTAAATCATCGATTTACCTGCAACTTTTCCTACTGTTTTCATGTTATTCATACCTGCGATCCCCGTAACAACGGTTAAGAAGATCACGGGGGCGATAATCATTTTTACAATTTTGATAAACCCATCACCTAAGGGTTTAAAGGATTCACCAACATTAGGGTAGAAATGACCAAGTAAAATACCAAGTATAATTGCAACAATGACTTGAACGTAAAGTACTTTGTAAATTGGGCGCTTTTTAGGGGGTGTCTGCATACAAATTCCCTGTATCTAAAAGATATATTAATAAATTGAATAATTATTGTGTTGTAAATAAAAATTTACATATTTTTCTTTTTGTTGGGTAACTTAAAGGTATGAGTAAATCAGGTCAATAAAATAAAGTTCATTTTATTAAATATTGTGGTCTGTATCTAAAAAATTAGATTTTATTTCAAAAAAGGTGTTTTATTGAAATAAAACATAAGGAAAATTCAATTTTATAGTATCTGATTTTGTTTCAATTGTTTTAATTTCATTAAGAAAATGTATGCTATGGATGTGCGTTTATGTAAAGTTGAAATTGAGCATGTAAAAAAAAATAGACAAAATATAGATAAAGTAAATATTCACTAATTAATTATGCAGCGGTTTTTGTCAACCACTCTACTGTATTAACGAATTTTAAATAAAAGCTAAATAATAAAAAAGCACCCCAAATGGAGTGCTTTTACTATTCGATTATTTTTATCAATCAGCAGATTATTTTACTGGAATTTTTAGTGGATCATTAGATTCATTTATTTTTAATGATGCTAAGTTTGCATCAGTCATCAAAATATCTTCTTGTAAAATCATTTCTCCTGAAGCTTTACCACTAAATACGTCATTCATTCTTTCTTTGTCTAGTGCATTTTCCCAGCGAGCAACAACGATACAAGCACAAGCATTGCCGACTAAGTTGGTTAAAGCACGACACTCAGACATAAAACGGTCGATACCTAAGATTAATGCCATTCCTGCAACAGGAACACTGGGTACGACAGATAAGGTTGCGGCTAAGGTAATAAAGCCTGCGCCTGTAACGCCCGCGGCACCTTTTGAACTGATCATTGCTACCAATAGTAGTGTGATTTGTTCGGTGAGCGAAAGGTCAATGCCTGTTGCTTGAGCAATAAACAGTGCAGCCATCGTCATATAAATATTCGTGCCATCGAGGTTAAATGAGTACCCCGTTGGAATAACTAAGCCGACAACAGATTTTTTGCAGCCTACATTTTCCATTTTGCGCATTAAGCTAGGCAATGCAGCTTCTGACGATGAAGTTCCTAACACCAACCAGAGTTCATCTTTAATGTATTTAATTAAAGAGAGGATAGAGAAGCCGTTATATTTTGCCACAGCCCCTAATACAACCAACACAAAGAGCAGAGATGTAATGTAGAAGGTGATAACCAGCATCAATAAGTTACTGATTGAAGAGATCCCATATTTACCAATCGTGAATGCCATAGCGCCAAATGCACCGATAGGGGCTAATTTCATTAGCATACCGACCATTTTAAAGACAGGTTCAGAGAAGTTTTGTAAGAATTTCAGTACAGGTTCACCACGAGTACCAATTGACGCTAAAGCGATACCAAACACGACAGATACAAACAGCACTTGCAGAATATTACCGTTAACCAAAGGGCTCACGACAGTTTCAGGGATGATATTCATTAAAAAACCAACAATAGAAGAATCATGTGCTTTAGCAACATAACTTTCTACTTTGCTTGCATCTAATGAAGCAGGTGAAATATTTAAACCATCACCAGGGCGAATAACGTTTGCAACAATAAGACCAATAATCAGGGCTATTGTTGAGAAAGTTAGAAAGTAAGCCATGGATTTACCCGCAACTGTACCGACAGCTTTCATGTTATTCATACCTGCGATCCCCGTAACAACGGTTAAGAAGATCACGGGGGCGATAATCATTTTTACAATTTTGATAAATCCATCACCTAGCGGTTTAAAAGATTCACCTATATCAGGGTAAAAGTGACCAAGCATAATACCGAGCAAAATTGCTACGATAACTTGTACATAAAGCACTTTATAAAGTGGCTGCTTTTTGGTTGATGTTTGCATGAAGAATTCCCTGCACCTGAGTGGCACAATTATATTTATTTATAAGTTAGATAATTAGTTGTAAATAAGAGTTTACATTTTTGTGTTTATATTGATGCTAACTTAAATGTATCAATAAATCAGGTCAATCAGATAAAATCGATTTCTTTAATTATTGTGTGCTGAATCGAAAAAAAATATTCAAAATTTGTATTTTGTGCTGTTTTTGGTGTTAAAGGCGATAAAAAGTAAAATTAATGGTATTTATTCTTTATTTTTATTTTTTAATAGTATTAAGTTCTGCCATTTTTTCAGGTTAGATTATCTAATGGTAGTATTGTTAGATGAGGGTGTGGATATATTCTGTAATGGGAAGTGTTAATTATTACCTCATAATTTAACATATGAGGCAATTTATCTGACTAAATAAGAATTATATTACTAAAAAGCATTTATTAGTTTTCATCTTCACGAATAAAGTTAATTAATTCGGGTTGAGCTATTCGTTTATAGTCTTGTGTATTTAAAATAATTGAACGCTCTAATGTGCCAGCATTAAAAGCAAGTTCATCAAAACGCTGAAAAAGTAGCGGATCAGCAACTAATTTTAACGAAGGATGAAAACTAAAAGGGGGGATAGCGCCAAAAACACATTGCGTAAGAGTGTTTACTTCTTTTGGACTGGCTAGTGAGGCTCTTGTTCCACCAATTTGTATTGCTAGTTTAGCTAGATCAGCTTGCTTATCAGCAGGTAAAATCGCGAGCACATGTTGTTTAATACCATTACCTTTAACATGACATACTAATCCTTTTGCCCCTTGACCTAATTGCGTTCCTCTTATTTTTGCTACTTCTTCAGAACGTCCTGCAGTGCTGTGTTCTACAACACGATAAGTTGCCTGATTATCATTTAATAATGATGTTAATTGCTCGAAAATAGTCAAAGACATCAATGACTCCTAAAATTTAATTAATTCTAAATATTGTCATTATACGTCATTAAAAAAAATTTTCTGCTTTGGCGTAAATAGATGGTTTTGATTTTTTTGATAAGCTTTTCAAATTATTTTACAACAAATAATAACATGTTAATAGTTTTATCCTATTGAATTAATAGGGCGTTTCCGATTAAGATTATCTTTAAATGTCACTATTTAATAAAAATAATTACTATTAATTAGATATATTGACAGTGATCAATTTAAGAACAAAAACAATAGAACATATTAAAACGTAGCTTTAATTACTATAAGGAAGTCAACAATGGCTGTTTCAACATTCTATATCCCTTCTGTAAATAAACTTGGTGCGGGTTGTCTTGCAGAAGCTGTGAGTTCAATGAAAGACTTTGGCTTTCATAAAGCACTGATCGTGACTGATAGTGTTTTAAATAAACTGGGCGTGGTTGATAAAGTAAGTAAACTCCTTGCTGAATCAGGTATTTCAAGTGTGACTTATGATGGTACAGATCCAAACCCGACAGTTGAAAACGTTGAAGCTGGTTTAGCGTTGTTAAATGCTAATCAATGTGATTGTGTTATTTCTTTAGGCGGTGGTTCTCCACACGACTGTGCGAAAGGGATTGCATTGGTTGCTGCTAATGGCGGTAAAATTGCTGATTACGAAGGTGTAGATCGTTCTGCTAAACCTCAATTACCTTTAATTTCTATTAATACCACAGCGGGTACAGCTTCAGAAATGACGCGTTTTTGTATCATTACAGATACTGCACGTCATATCAAAATGGCTATCGTTGATAAAAATGTGACACCAATTTTATCAGTAAATGATTCAGAGCTTATGATTGGTATGCCTAAAGGCTTAACCGCAGCAACAGGAATGGATGCATTAACCCATGCTGTTGAAGCTTATGTATCAATTGCTGCCAATCCAATTACTGACGCATGTGCATTAAAAGCAGTGACCATGATCAGTGGATCATTACGTTCTGTTGTTAATAACGGTGGTGATGAGCAAGCTCGTGAAAATATGGCTTATGCGCAGTTCTTAGCCGGTATGGCATTTAATAACGCATCTTTAGGTTATGTTCATGCTATGGCTCACCAATTAGGTGGTTTCTATAACTTACCACATGGTGTTTGTAACGCAGTTTTATTGCCACATGTTCAAGCTTATAACATTCAAGCAGCAGCGGGTCGTTTAAAAGATATCGCACAAGCAATGGGTGTTGATGTTTCTGCAATGAGTGATGAGCAGGGTGCTCAGGCATGTATCGAAGAAATTCGTAAAATGGCAAAAGATGTAGGTATTCCGGCTGGTTTAACTGAGTTAGGTGTTAGGGAAGAAGATTTCCAAACATTAGCTCAAAACGCACTGAAAGACGCTTGTGCCATCACTAACCCTGTTCAGGGTACTGAAAGTGATGTTATCGAGTTATTCCGTCAAGCGATGTAATGCTTAGAAAATAAATGGTTTTAATTTAATCATTAACACCCCAAATATTTAATATGGTATTTGGGGTGTTTTTATATCTACACTATTTATAAACAGCTAGTTTATCGATCACCAAATCGTATACAAATATATTGTAATTAATTGATAATATTTGATTTTCATATAGATAAGTATTTTAAGTGCTATATTCGATAGTATTCGACATTTGTTCTCAACGATGTATAAGGTCACATTGAGCTCTATAGCATCAGTAACCTCTTGTTAGTTTATAGCAGAATATTTACGTGTTGTTTTAATATCAAAAGCTTAATGCGATCAGCTTTAAATAGTTCATCAAATCTCTATCCATTGAAATGAGCTCAATGGCATTAAATACGGGGATTAAATTGGTATTCAATACTTTTTTAATATATAAAAAAGACTAAGCGTGTTGAGTGTTAAGCTTAGTCTTTCTGTTTTACCTAACGCCTAGATAAATAGAATAATTTACTCTGCTTTTTTATGGCGTTCTTGTAAGCAGCCTATAACATCAGATAGTGATAATGACTGATCTTGTAATAATACCATTAAGTGATAGAGCAAATCTGAGGCTTCATTTTTTAGCTCTTCTCTATCATTAACCGTTGCCGCTAGAGCGGTTTCAACGCCTTCTTCACCTACTTTCTGTGCTATACGTTTTGTTCCACTGGCGTAGAGACTTGCTGTATAGGAGCTATCTGGTGAAGCAGTTTTACGTTCACGCAAAATATTTTCTAATTCATAAAGAAATCCCCACTGGCTTTGTGCTGGGGAAAAGCAGCTTTCTGTACCATTGTGGCAAGTTGGGCCAATTGGGTTTGCTAATATTAACAATGTATCATTGTCGCAATCAGGATAAATATCAACCAGCTTAAGGAAGTTGCCAGAGGTTTCACCTTTAGTCCATAAGCGTTGTTTAGTACGAGAATAAAAGGTGATATTTTCACTTTCAAGCGTGACATTTAAAGCTTCTTTATTCATATAGCCAAGCATTAAAACATCACCGGATATAGCATTTTGGATAACGACAGGTATAAGATTATCCACTTTTTGCCAATCTAAATTGTCTATTTTTTCTTTGCTAATCATATTCTCACCTTAACGCCATTTTCTGCGAGATACTGTTTTAATTCATTAATATTGATAATTTGTTTGTGAAAAACAGAAGCTGCAAGTGCACCATCAACATTTGCTAGTTTAAACGCATCTAAAAAGTGCGACATTTCACCTGCACCACCAGAGGCAATTAACGGTACTTCAGCAGCTTGGCGTACTAAGGCAAGTTGTTTTAAATCGTAGCCTTGGCGTACTCCATCTTGGTTCATCATATTAAGAACGATTTCACCAGCACCTAGCTTTTGAATTTCACGTACCCAGTCTAGAGTTTTCCATTGTGTTTGCTGAGTTCTTTTTTCATCACCAGTAAATTGATAAACCAGATATTCACCTGTATTTTCATCAAACCATGTATCGATACCAACAACGACACATTGCACACCATAGCGATCAGCTAAACGAGAAATAAGATTGGGATCAGAAAGTGCAGGGGAGTTGATAGAGATTTTATCCGCACCAAAGGAAAGAATTTTTCCTGCATCTTCAACTGAGCGTATTCCACCCGCAACGCAAAAAGGAATATCAATAACTTCAGCAACGCGAGAAACCCAGCTTTTATCCACTACGCGTCCATCAGAAGAAGCGGTGATATCATAAAAAACTAATTCATCAGCACCTTCTTTTGCATAACGTTCAGCAAGGGGAACAATATCGCCAATGATTTCGTGATTACG
Source organism: Proteus hauseri (assembly GCF_004116975.1). Classification (NCBI taxonomy): domain Bacteria; kingdom Pseudomonadati; phylum Pseudomonadota; class Gammaproteobacteria; order Enterobacterales; family Morganellaceae; genus Proteus; species Proteus hauseri. Next base: position 2,807,816 of record NZ_CP026364.1, read on the forward strand.
AAATTGAACGCCTTTTACAACTTGGCCGTCACGAACATCAAGACAAGGAATTATGCGTTTTGCCAACATGTGATAGCCTCTTTTAATGTGAATTTGCCTTCTAATAATGCTCTACCAACGATAACACCTACAACACCCGAAGCTGGGAGATCTGCGATATCTTGCAAATCACCAATGCCTCCTGATGCTTGGAATAAGATATCAGGAAAGCGCTGGCTGATTTCTTTATATAATTCGACGTTAGAGCCTTCTAACGTACCATCGCGTGAAATATCAGTACAAAGAACATGTTTTAAACCAACGGCTTGATAGAGTTCAATTATTTCTTCTAAGGTATAAGATGAATTTTCTTGCCATCCACTCACTGCAACCCATTTTTTACCTTGTTTATCAATACGTACATCTAAAGCGAGAACGATAGCGTCGGCACCATAGCGTTCAAACCAAGATTTCACCATTTCAGGCTGGCTAATTGCAGTTGAACCAATGACTACACGACTTGCACCCGCATCTAATAGTGATTTCACATCTTCTTCTGTACGTATACCCCCGCCAACTTGTACTGGAATATTTACGCACGCAACTAGTTTTTTCAGTAAGGGGATTTGGCGTGCTGAAGGATCTTTTGCTCCGGTTAAATCAACTAAATGCAGAAGGATTGCACCTTCTTTTTCATATTGCTGATAACGAGTTAGTGGGTCGTCGTTGTAATCGCGTTGTTTAGCGTAATCACCTTGGTGAAGACGAACGACTTTACCATCAATCAGATCTAATGCTGGAATAATCATAACGCGTTACATCTCCAAAAAATTCTTGATAAGTTGAGCTCCCGCTTTTCCTGATCGCTCTGGGTGAAATTGCACACCATAAAAATTATCTTTTTGAATCGCACTGCTAAAGCGAGAACCATATTCCGTTTCTGCGATAGTTGATGAATTAAGAGCTAAACCATAACTATGAACAAAATAGAACCATGCATCATCACTGAGATTGCGAAATAATGGGTGTGCTGGTTTTGCAAGCACTTGATTCCAGCCCATATGTGGAAGGGGTAAACCTGCGGTATCTAATTTATCAATGGTGCCATCAATTAAACCTAATAAAGGAATGTCTTTTCCTTCTTCACTTAGCGATGCCAGAATTTGCATACCTAAACAAATACCCAAAACCGGTTGAGTTAAGGCTTTAATTAAAGGGATCAACTCGCGAGCTTTAAGTTGTTCCATTGCCGCACGTGCAGTACCTACACCAGGTAAAAACAGCTTATCAGCGCCTAATACGGTATTTTTTTCATAAGAAATAATAGGGTCATAGCCCAGTCGTTTTACTGCATAAGCCACTGAGGCTAAATTAGCGCAACCTGTATCTAATATGACAACTTTCATTACAAAACACCTTTTGAGCTTGGTAAGGTATTGCCTTCCACGCGAATGGCTTGGCGTAAAGTTCGACCAAAAACTTTAAACAGACTTTCTGCTTTGTGATGATCGTTTCTGCCCTTAGATTTTAAGTGCAGAGTGCAACCCATGGTGTATGAAAGAGAACGGAAAAAGTGTTCAATCATTTCTGTGCTTAAGTCGCCAACACGCTGATATTTAAATTCAGCTTTGTATTCTAAGTGAGGTCTGCCAGAAATATCTAATGCACAACTTGCAAGACATTCATCCATTGGTAATGTAAAGCCAAAGCGAGCGATACCGCGTTTATCGCCAAGGGCCTCACGCAATGCTTCACCTAAAGCTAGGCCGGTATCTTCAACGGTGTGATGATCGTCAATAACTAAATCACCGTTCACATCGATATTCACGCGAAAACCACCATGAGTGGCGATTTGATCAAGCATATGGTCAAAAAAACCAACACCTGTACTAATTTGGCTATCACCTTCACGATCTAACCAAATATCTATCACAATTTTTGTTTCTTTAGTTTTACGTTCAACGTGAGAATAACGATCTTTTTTCGTTAATTGTTCGGCGATCATCGTCCAATTTAAATCATTTGGGCTATAGCGTAATCCTTGAATATCCATATTTTCAGCAAGTTGGATATCAGTTTGTCTATCGCCAATAACATAGCTATTTGATTTATCTAATACGCCATCAACGAGGTATTGGGTCACTAATCCAGTTTCAGGTTTACGACAAGGACAATTATCTTCAGGTTTATGAGGGCAAATAAGGATCTCTTCAAACTCAATACCTTGTGATGAAAAAATTTGCATCATCAAATTATGTGGCGGATCAAAATCAGCTTGAGGAAAACTTTCTGTGCCTAAACCATCTTGATTGGTGATCATTATTAGTTTATAACCCGCTTTTTGCAGTGCGGTAAGTGCAGGAATAACGCCTTGCTCGAAAGCAAGTTTATCGAGTCTATCAACTTGATAATCTGTTGGCGGTTCAGAGATAAGTGTGCCATCACGGTCAATAAAAAGAATTTTCTGGCTCATGGTTGCGGTTCCTTAGTTGCGATTTTTTCGTTATTATTTTTAATAGTTATATATTTGCAGTTTGAATGTTTCTTATGGCGTTAATCACGCTATCACACTCTTCTGTTGTTCCGATAGATATACGTAAACAACCATTTAAGCCGTATTGACGTTGTTGATCGCGTAATATGATCCCTTGTTCCCATAAAGTGCGGAAAACTCGGCTAGCATCAGTGAATTTCACTAATATATAGTTAGTTTCACTGCGATAAACTTGTTCAACATTAGGCAATTTTTTTAACGCATCAGATAACGCGTTTCTGTTGCGAGATATTTCAGCAACACGCTGATTCATTACCTCAATACCTTTTTCCGTTAACGCTTGAGCTGCAATGTCTGCAACCGGAGTTGAAAGAGGGTAAGGTGCGATGACTTTAAGTAATAATTCAATAACAGGCGGGTTGGCAAGTGTAAAACCACATCGTAACCCTGCTAAAGCAAAAGCTTTCGACAAGGTTCGCAAAATCACTAAATTAGGATAATTTTTTAACCACGAAACAATAGAAGCTTGTGGACAAAATTCAATATAAGCCTCATCAACTGCAACTATTGCTTTACCTGCTGTCATTTCTAACACTTTACGAATGAGTTCTGGGTTAATAATATTTCCAGTTGGATTATTTGGACTACAAAGATAGATAAGTTTTACATTATCTAGTTGTGATGCAATGGCTCTAATGTCAGGGCTCCAATCAGATAGTGTAGGAATAACACGTTGTTCTATACCAAATGTTTCGGCGCTAACACTGTACATGCCGTAAGTTGGAGGGCAGTAAATAACCGCATCTTTACCCGGTTCACAAAAAGCACGGATCAATAATTCGATAGCTTCATCAGCACCACGGCTAACTAAAACGTGTTCAGGTTTGACACCAGCATATGTGGCATAACGCGTAATAACATCAACGGGCTGACATTCTGGATAACGGTTTAGGTTTTTTGCATTAAAACTAAATTCAGGTGCAATGGGATATTCATTTGCATTCAACCAAACTGTTCCATTGCCCCCTAAGCGGCGTGCTGATTGATATGGTGTTAATTCACGGACATTTTTTCTTGCTAATAAAGTAATATCGAATTGGTTATTCATGACTTATTTGTTCCCCTGAGCTAATGCTTTCACGCGCAATGTGACCGCATTTTTATGAGCAGTGAGTTGTTCAGCTTCAGCCAGTATTTCTATCGTTTGTGCTAAATCTGATAAGCCTTGCGCCGTTAATTTTTGTACTGTCATACGCTTCATAAAATCTGCTAATCCTAAACTGGAATAGGTTGCAGTATATCCATAAGTAGGTAGTACGTGATTGGTTCCAGAGGCATAATCACCGGCTGACTCAGGAGACCAAGCTCCTAAAAAGACCGAACCAGCACTTGTGATGCTATCAACCCAGTCGTCTGCATCATCAGTTTGAATAATTAAATGTTCAGGGCCGTAACTATTACTAATTTCAATACATTGTTGGATATCGCGCGCAATAATAACGCGGCTTTCAGCCAGCGCTTGCTTAGCAATTTCCACACGGCTTAAAAGTGCGAGCTGTGTTTCAGTTTCTTTGATTACTGCTTTTGCTAAGGTTTCATCGGGCGTTAATAAAACAACTTGTGAATCAGGGCCGTGTTCTGCTTGTGATAATAAATCGGCTGCAATAAATGCAGGGTTTGCCTTAGCATCGGCAATGACTAATACCTCAGAAGGCCCTGCTGGCATATCAATCGCCGCACCTTGTAACGATTGGCTTGCTTGGCGTTTTGCTTCAGTCACATAAGCATTACCAGGGCCAAAAATTTTATCCACTTTAGCAATAGATTCGGTACCAAATGCCATGGCTGCGATAGCTTGCGCGCCACCGACTTGAAAAATTTCATCAATACCAATTTCTTTGGCGATATATAAGATTTCATCAGCAATAGGCGGTGGTGAGCAAAGAATGATTTTTCGACAACCCGCAATTTGCGCTGGAATTCCTAACATCATTACTGTTGATAATAAAGGCGCGGAGCCGCCGGGAATATAAAGCCCGACAGCATTAATAGGTCTGCTAACTTGCTGGCAAAATACACCTGCTTGAGTTTCGACTTCTATTGCAGTTGGAATTTGTGCTTCATGAAAACGGCGAATATTTCCCATTGCTTGAGCAATAGCTTGTTTTACTTTGCTATCGAGTCTTGCAACAGCTGCATCAACTTGCGTTTTTGTAACCAATACACTTTCTGGCGCCGCTTTATCAAATTTTTGGCTAAGTGCTTTAAGTGCTTTATCCCCGTCATTACGTACCTGTGAAATAATGCTCGCAACTTGTTCTGTAATGGCGCCAGATGCAGAAATAGCTGGGCGAGTTAATAGCACTTGTTGCTGTTCTTTAGTGCATTTATTCCAGTAAGTTAATGTATTAAAACCCGTTTTCATCATTTCACCTTATTCCATCATTTTTTCAATTGGTAAAACAAGAATTGAACTTGCACCTAATGCTTTAAGCTTTTCCATTGTTTCCCAAAATAATGTTTCACTACTTACCATGTGCATAGCAACACGATTTTGATCACCAGCTAGAGGTAAAATAGTTGGACGTTCAGCGCCAGGCAGTAGGGCAATAACATCTTCAAGACAATCGCTTGGTGCGTGTAGCATGATGTATTTTGATTCGCGCGCTTGGATCACCCCTTGAATACGTGTGAGTAATCGTTCAATCAATGCTTGTTTATCAGCATCCATTGCACCGTCACGCTGGATAAGACAAGCTTTTGAACGATAGATAACTTCAACTTCTTTGAGTCCATTGGCTTCTAGTGTTGCGCCAGTAGAAACTAAGTCGCAGATAGAATCTGCCAGCCCTGCACGAGGTGCAACTTCGACAGAACCATTTAATAAACAGGATTTAAACTTAATTCCTTTTTGATCTAGGTAGCGTTTTAAAAGATTTGGATAAGAGGTTGCAATACGTGAGTTGTTTAGGCATTCAACACCTTGATAATCAAAATCTACAGGTGCAGCAAGTGATAAGCGGCAAGCACCAAAGTCAAGGCGGCGTAAGGTGATATAACTTGGATTTTCACCTTGAGCTTGGCGCTTTAATAATTCTTCTTCTAAAACGTTTTCACCGATTATCCCTAAATCGACAACGCCATCCATCACTAAGCCGGGAATATCGTCATCTCTTACGCGTAAAATATCGATAGGCATATTTTCAGCGTAAGCAATTAGGCGTTGTTGGTTTAAATTAATTTTGATACCACAACGTGCTAATAAAGCACGAGAATCATCACTCAAACGACCTGATTTTTGCATTGCAATTCTTAATCTTGCTTTATCTAACATGTTGTCACCCTATCTTTATTTATATTTTTGTTATGAAAATTAGCTATAAAAAAACCCCGGAAGTTGCCTTCCGGGGTTTTCTTTTTCATCTGCATTCAGACCACCGGAAGCGTTACTTGAACGTCTTCCAGCACTCATCGCCTGAAAGACTAGTCAGGGTGATGGTGATGATGATGGTTTAATTGAATGCTATACATGATTATTTTCCTAGCTAATTACAATGCTCGTTATTATTACCAGCATTTAGAATTTGTCTGCCTTTCAACCTACATGATTTATAAAGCTAAAAGCAACCTATTTTTTAATAATAAATTAAATATTTTATAACTCTATGTTTTTAATATTATTTTAATATTTCTCTTATTTACTTAAATACATAATTAAGCGAGTATATTGCTTTGTTAGAAAAATAAAAAATCATAAGTAGTATTTATTGGTAATGGCTAAATAAGATATTTGTTGCATAATTCATATGAGCAATTTGTGTAGGGGAGAAAAATGAAACGGATAACCATAGTTGGACTTGGTTGGTTAGGATTGCCGCTAGCAAGTGCATTGCGTGATGCAGGGTATCAAGTCAAAGGTACCAAAACAACAGAAGATGGTGTCGAAGCTGCCAGAATGAGCGGTATTGACTGTTGTTTACTGAAATTAACGCCAGCTATCGAGTGTGACAGAGACGATTTTGACTATTTGATGGAAACAGATGTTTTGATTATTACATTGCCACCTAGTGCTGGTGGTGGTGGATATGATTATGTAGAAAGTATTCAAGAATTAGTAGATAGTGCAATGTCACGCCATGTAGCTAGGGTGATATATATTAGTTCTACTTCAGTATATGGTAGCCAAAGTGGTGTGTTAACGGAAGAAATGGATATAAAGCCTGAAACATTATCAGCAAAAATGATGGCTGAAGTTGAAAATTGGCTGCATCGTTTGCCATTAACCACTGTTGATGTTTTGCGATTAGCTGGATTAGTTGGACCTGGACGTCATGCAGGACGTTTTTTATCAGGGAAAAAGCAGGTAAAAGGCGCTCAGCAATGCGTTAATTTAGTGCATTTAGATGATGTTATTTTTGCTGTTGAACAACTGCTTGCTCAAAATGAAGGCGGGCATTTATATAATTTATGTGCACCTGTTCATCCAAGCAAAAAAGAGTTTTACTCCAAGGCATCGGCACAATTAGCGCTAGTTCCACCTGAATTTGTGGAAGAAGAGCAAGCACCAAGAAGAGAGATCGATGGGCAAGAGATCTGTCGAGATCTAGGATTCCATTATCATTATCCTGATCCCGACAAAATGCCGATGGACTAAATTAGCTAACTGGCAATAAAACAATATCACGGAAAATGGTGCGTTCACTCAATTGTGCAAACCAACGCTCAAGGTGGGGAAAGCTTGGTCTATCTTTACATACTTCAAGCCAGGGATAGACCAAAGGTGCGATAGCAATATCTGCAAGAGAGAAGTGATGACCAGCAAAATAAGGCGTATTTGCCAATTGATCATCAGCAATTTTTATCAGTGTATTAAGTTTTTCTTTTAATGCCTGAACTTGTTGAGGATCTTGCTTCTCTTTTGGTGTTCGCACTATCATGATCATCATTTGCTGAATTGGCGAAAAAAGTGATCCATTTGACCAATCCATCCATTTTTCTACAGATGCACGTTGTTTTGGATCAATAGGGTAGAGTGTGTAATCTTCTTGTTTTGAGCAAAGATAACGAATAATGGTGTTAGACTCCCATAAATAAAAGTCATCTTCTTGTAATGTTGGAATAGAAGCATTGGGATTCATTGCAAGATAATGTGTGTCAGTCAGTCCACCAAAAGGGCCACCAACATCAATTTGCTCATAAGTGACGTTAAGCTCTTTTAGGCACCAAAGGACTTTTTTAACATTCGATGAATTCTTTCTACCCCAGACTTTTAACATAAATGTCTCCTAAATCACGATTAATAACAAAATTCCACTCTATAGGGTGCTAAATATAAATATAAGATAAATCTCTATATATCAATGTTGGCGTCTTATTCCAGAAAGCCCTATAGTAGGAAAGCTTTAACAAATTGATATAAAAGGGTGATCGGTAATGAAAAAAAATCTTCCATCCGTACTCGGTAAGGTTACCGCGGGAATGGGTTTACTGCTAATAATTTCTAGTCCAGTATTTGCAGTGAATAATCCTGTGCCTCCTCAGATTGATGCGAAATCTTATGTTTTAATGGATTACAACAGCGGCAAAATTCTTGCTTCAGAACGACCTGAAGAGCGTTTAGATCCTGCAAGTTTAACCAAGATTATGAGTAGTTATGTGGTTGGGCAAGCAATAAAAGAAGGTCGATTGTCACCCGACGATACAGTTATAGTGGGGCGCAATGCATGGGCAACAGGCAACCCAGTATTAAAAGGCTCTTCATTGATGTTTTTAAAACCAGGTGACCAGGTTAAAGTTATTGAACTTAATCGCGGTATGGTTATTCAATCTGGTAATGATGCCAGTATTGCATTAGCAGAACATGTAGCAGGAAGCCAAGAAACATTTGTTGATTTAATGAACACTTATGCTGCTAATCTGGGTTTGAAAAATACCCATTTTAAAACGGTTCATGGGCTAGATTCTGATGGGCAATATACGACTGCAGAAGATATGGCATTGCTGACAGCTGCGATGATCCGTGATGTGCCTTCTGAATACGAGATCCATAAAGAAAAAGAATTTACGTTCAATAATATTCGTCAGCCAAATCGTAACCGTTTATTGTGGAACAAAAACATGAATGTGGATGGTGTAAAAACCGGACACACAAGTGGTGCGGGTTATAATTTAGTTTCTTCAGCAACAGAAGGCGATATGCGCCTAATTGCCGTTGTATTAGGAACGCCATCAGATAAAGTTCGTTTTTCTGAAAGTGAAAAGCTACTCGGTTGGGGATTTCGTTTTTATGAAACCGTAACACCAGTTAAAGAAAATGCGCCATTAACAACACAAAAAGTATGGTATGGCGATAAAGGTGAAGTGGCGTTAGGGGTAGCAACAGATGCTTCTATTACTATTCCTAAAGGTGAGTTAAAAAACCTGAAAGCGTCATTTACTTTAACTAATCCGGTATTAGAAGCGCCGTTAGCGAAAAACCAAGTTGTGGGTACTGTTAACTTTTTACTTAATGATGAAGTGATTGAACAGCGTCCATTAGTGGTCAAAGAAGCGGTTGAAGAGGGTGGTTTCTTTAGTCGTATCTGGGATTTCATGGTAAAAACAGTATCTGGTTGGTTTAATGCTATATTTGGCTAACAACTATATTGTTACTGAGTTTTTCACCCAATAATAAAAGCAATGCCAGCAATAGCTGGCATTTTTGGGTCATCATTTTAGCTAAAAAACAGCTTAAAAAAGCCCATTAATAACCCCATCATTATCAATATTAATTACTGTTGCTGCGGGTATTTTAGGAAGACCTGGCATGGTGGTAATAGAGCCAGTTAATGCAACAACAAAGCCTGCACCCGCAGAAACATAAACTTCACGTACATTGATAGTAAAATCAGTAGGGCGACCCAGTAATGTTGCATCATCTGAAAATGAATATTGTGTTTTAGCCATGCATATAGGCAAGTGACCAAAGCCCATTTTTTCTATATTTTCTAACATATTACGAGCATTGTTGCCGTAAGTTACACCCTTAGCACCATAGATTTCTTTAGCTATAGTTTCAATTTTTTTATTTAATGAAAAATTATCTGGATAGAGTAGTTGAAATTTTCCTGATTCATTTTGAAGTGTATCAACGACTTGATTGGCTAATTCAATACCACCCGTACCGCCATTTTCCCACACTTTAGTAATAGCAAAGCGGCATCCTCTATTTTGGCAGAATTGTTCGATAAATTTATGCTCAGCTACGCTATCAGTTATATAAGCATTAAGCGAAACAATAACAGGTAAGCCATACTTTTTAAGGTTTTCTATATGCTTTTCAAGATTCACAATTCCTTGTTCAAGCGCAGCTAAATCTTCTTTATTCCATTCACTTTTGCCTAAACCACCGTTATATTTTAATGCCTTGGTAGTGACAACAATAACGGCACAGTCAGGTTTTAATCCACTTATACGACATTTAATATCGAAGAATTTTTCAGCACCCAAATCAGCACCAAAACCTGCTTCTGTAACTACGATATCCGCTAATCCAAGGGCGAGTTTTGTCGCTCTGACGCTATTACATCCATGAGCAATATTGGCAAAAGGGCCACCATGAACAATGGCAGGCGTATTTTCTAATGTTTGCACTAAGTTAGGATTAATTGCATCTTTCAGTAAACTTGCCATTGCGCCAACAGCACCAAGATCTTTTGCTGTTACCGGATTTCCATCATAAGAATAAGCAATAATTATGCGAGAAAGTCGCTGTTTTAAATCATCAATATCTTGAGCTAAGCAGAGGATAGACATTACTTCAGAGGCAACAGTGATAACAAAATTATCTTCTCTAGTCACACCATCTTTGGCTCCACCTAATCCCACAACAGTATGACGTAAAGCGCGGTCATTCATGTCCAGACAGCGTTTGAAGGTGATCTTTTTAGGATCGATATTTAATTCATTTCCTTGATAAATATGGTTATCAAGCATTGCTGAAAGTAAGTTATTAGCTGATGTAATAGCGTGAAAATCACCCGTAAAATGGAGATTAAGATCTTCCATTGGTACTACCTGAGCATATCCGCCGCCAGTTGCTCCGCCTTTAATACCAAAACAAGGGCCAAGAGAAGGCTCACGAAGTGCGATAATTGCATTCTTACCAATATGGTTGAGCGCTTGCCCTAATCCTACGGTAACCGTTGTTTTGCCTTCTCCTGCGGGAGTTGGATTAATTGCGGTGACTAGCACTAATTTGCCGCGTTTATTTTGTTCTATCTTTGACCAAATGCTATTGCTAAACTTTGCTTTATATTTACCATAAAATTCAATATCTTCTTGATCAATATTTAATTTTTTAGCGATATCCTGAATAGGTAAAAGGTGTGCGTCATGGGAGATTTGAATATCTGATTTCATTTTAATTCTCTTTTATCCCGTTGATATATATCTAATAATTTTTGTTAATCTACGCTATAGATAGAGCGACAACGTAGTGCGAGACAAATGCTTGATGAATCAACTTTAGCTAATAATATAAATATGACCAATATATTGATAAGCATGTAAATATTTAGCTTTCGATAATCAGTTTACTATTAAACCATTCAATCACCATTTTTCAATATACACAGACCTTATAAATAGAAGTATTTTTCATTCTGGATGATGATTTATTGAGTACAGAGAAAGCGTTTTACAGAAAGATCATAACTAAAAATGGGTTAGATATAAAAAAGGCGCTTATATCAGCGCCTTTTAGAGTTATTTAATACAATAGAATGTCAACATTAATCACAAGAGACTTTAATCGCTAATCCACCTTGAGAGGTTTCACGATACTTAGAATTAATGTCTTTTCCTGTTTCATACATTGTTTCAATAACTTTATCTAAACAGATACGAGGATCACTAACACGACGTAAAGCCATGCGTGATGAGTTAACGGCTTGTACTGCGGCAATAGCATTACGCTCTATGCAAGGGACTTGAACTTGTCCAGCAACAGGGTCGCAGGTTAAACCTAAGTTATGCTCCATTGCGATTTCAGCTGCGATACAAACTTGTTCTGGACTACCGCCAAGTAGTTCAGTTAATGCACCTGCTGCCATTGAACATGCAACACCAACTTCGCCTTGGCAGCCTACTTCAGCACCTGAAATTGACGCGTTCATTTTGTAAAGAGAACCGATAACGCCAGCCACTAAGAAAAAGCGACTATAAGAGTTTTCATTTACAGGTCGAATAAACTTATCGTAATAAGAAAGCACTGCCGGAATAATGCCACAAGCACCATTTGTTGGCGCTGTAACGACACGCCCACCTGCCGCGTTTTCTTCATTCACAGCAAGCGCGAACATATTAATCCAATCAACTACCGTCATTGGATCTGTGGTAGTTTTATCTTCTGTTACCAACATACGGCGTAATGCAGATGCACGACGTGGTACACGCAATGGCCCAGGTAATAAACCTTCGGTATTTACACCACGCTCAATACCTGATTTCATGACATCCCAAACGGCAGCAAAATGTGCTGATATCTCTTCTTTACTGCGTAATGCTAATTCGTTTTGCATGACTAATGCAGACAGAGAAAGCCCGGTTTCTTTGCAATGACGACGCAAATCTGCCGCATATTGGTAAGGATAAGGTACTTGAATGCTATTTTCTTCGGGTTGACCAAAATGTTCTTCATCAACAATAAAACCACCACCAATTGAATAATATGTTTTTTTCAATAGGGTGAGATCACCATTAAATGCAGTGATAGTCATACCATTTTCATGTAATGGTAGATTGGTTTTATGGAAGTTCATGCCGCCATTAACAGGAAAATTAACTTCTTTCGCGCCATTAGCTAGCATTAAGCGGCCTGTTGTTGCCACTTGCTTCATAAAAGGCGCAATGGCATCAATATCAACCGTATCAGGTAAATTTCCTGCTAATCCCATAATAATCGCGATATCAGTCGCATGGCCTTTACCTGTTAACGATAAAGAACCATAAACATCAACAATAACGTGGGAAACAGAAGAGAGAAGATTTTTTTCAGCAAGTAAATCGACAAATTCTTTACCCGCTTTCATCGGGCCTACAGTGTGTGAGCTTGAAGGGCCAATACCAATTTTAAAAATATCAAAGACGCTAACCATAATATTCGCCTCCCTAATTTAATTTAAAGGCGCAACTGTGTGATTATTAGAGTAATAAGTGTCAGTCTTGAAAACTAAAGCTTTGTAATGGCTACTTTCATTATTGAAAGTAGCCACGTACGCTTCATTAGCCCATTAAAGAGCTTGCTAAGCTATAGAAAACTGCTGAGATTGCGATAAGACCCATAACTACAACAAATACGTTGCTGATATGGCCTTGATATTTCTTCATCGCAGGTACTTTGTGGATGGCATACATAGGCATCAGGAACAGTAACATTGCGATAATTGGACCACCTAATGTTTCAATCATACCAAGAATACTTGGGTTTAATGTTGCTACGATCCAAGTTGTTACTAGCATGAATAGAGCGGTGATTTTGTTTAAGCGATCTTTCTCAATAGTTTTACCTTTATCACGCAGTGATTTGATAATTAAACCATTGAAACCTTCACGAGCACCAAGATAGTGACCTAAGAATGATTTAGTAATTGCAACAAAAGCAATGAAAGGCGCGATATAAGCAATTACTGGTGCTTCAAAGTGGTTCGCAAGGTAAGACAGGATACTGATGTTTTGTGCTTTAGCTTCTGCTAAGTTCTCAGGTGTTAAGCTAAATACGCAGCTAAACACGAAGAACATTACTGTGATAACCATCATGATGTGTGCGTAAGCTAAAATGCGTGAACATTTTTTCTCAGCATTTTCACCATATTCTTCACGTTTTGCTACCGCAAACGCAGAAATGATTGGTGAGTGGTTAAATGAGAACACCATAACTGGAATAGCTAACCACAAAGTAACTAACAGGCCTTGGCCCATACCAGAAGTGGTTGCGTGGTCAAAAGAAAGAGTATCAAGGATCGCGCCATTCCACTCAGGAATAAGATACAGAGCTAAGACCATCAGTACGGCAACAAATGGGAACACCAGTACACTCATTGCTTTAACGATAGCTTGTTCACCAAAGCGGATGATGCTCATAATACCAACAATCAGTACTAGTGATAAAATCGCACGTGGTGGTGCTGACATATGCATTTGGTTAACAATGAAGCTTTCAACGGTATTGGTGATCGCCACACTGTAAACAAGCAAAATAGGATAAATTGCAAAGAAATAGAGCAGAGTGATCAGTTTACCTGCGGTTTTACCAAAGTGTTCTTCAACAACCTCAGTGATATCTTCACCAGGGTTTTTACCAGACAATACAAATCGGCACATACCACGGTGCGCGAAAAATGTCATAGGGAATGCAAGAACCAGCATAATAAGCAGAGGAATTAAACCACCAATCCCTGCGTTAATAGGTAAAAATAGAACACCAGCACCGATAGCAGTACCATATAAACCTAACATCCACACGGTGTCTGATTTACGCCATGCTTTGTAATCACCCTTGGTGTTACCTGATGTGATAGAACCAGCTTGGGTTGTATCCATAATACTCTCCGAAATAACGCGGTAAAAAAATAATGAAAAAAATAAGTGAGTAATAAGTTCTTTCTTACTTATAAAGGAACAAATCACTGTATAAATTTAATAATGAATAAATGAGTGCATTGAGTACCTGGTGTTATCTCAACATCTTCAATTACCACAGTAGATAAATCATTAAACTTCAAAAGAATTATGCTCTTTTGAAATTTGAAAAAATATTCAATAAGTTTATATCCAGACTTAAGAGGTGAAGAATATAGTGTTTTTCAGGATAAAGTACCGTGATCATCATCTCAAATGCTAAATATAACTAAAAAACTGGAAATTGTAACATTTTTTATATTTTGTGTTTTTATTCGCCTTTTTTAAATGTTTTGAAATATATTTCCAATTTTGACGATATGAAAAAATAAAGCCAAATAAATCTTATTAATATATTAATGATTATTTTTGTTCTTTTTTATTTTTTATAAAATAAATGATTAAAATCAATAAGGTTATTTTTGTTTACAATTAAAACATTATTTTAACTTTATAGTTAATTGAAAATTAACGATTTTTTATTTTAGACTAATTATATTAAAAGAGTGAGACAAGAATGTAAAATGAGCTAGATATGATTATTTATTAATGAACTTAAGTCTTTTTATGAAATTAATATACCGTTCCACTTTGGACGAATAGAATATTGTGCATATTTGATACAGATATAATGTTAATAGATGAGTATGATAATTTATTATATAGCGAATATAATAAATTCTGTTTGATTAAAATAACGCCGAAATACCTCTTGGACAAAAGATGTAATAGTAGAGGATAATTTTATTTATATATTAATATATGGGTGAGTAAAATTAACCGAAATTAAATATAAAAAAGACCACAGTAAATGTGGCCTTTTTCCATTGAATTTTGGTTTATGCTTTTGTCCAGCCTTTACGAATAGGATAGGCAAAACAGAATTGATAAAGTTGCTGTATCCATGATTGAAGCTTTTCTCCACCTTTAGACCATAAAATTTGACTTAAGCCGCAAGAAAGCAGACCAACGATAAAGCCACCTACCATATCAATTGGCCAATGTACGCCAAGATAGATACGTGACCAAGCTATAGCAATACTTAAACCAAGTAGGATGCCGCCAATTTTCTTATTGCTATGCCAAAATAAATAGGCTAATGCAATGGTAAAGACAAAAGTGCCATGATTACTTGGAAACGAAGGCGTTGCATCATGGTCGAGAAAGTTATAGCCAATTTGAGCAACAAAAGGACGGTCATGAGGTGCAATGACACCGATTAACCAAGATATAGAAAGTGCAATAACTAATGAAATTGCTGTTTTGCAAACTAAAGTGCGTTGCTGTTGAAGGTGCTTTTCGTTACCCCAAAGCCAATAAATGAGTAATGATAATGGAAAAAGGTATACAAGATACTTAGCAATGATTATTGCTAGGCTAATCTCTAAAGGAGAGGATGCCGGTGTTGCATTTATTATCGAAAAAACGGCTAAATTAAGTTGTTCCAGCAAGGTAAGCTCCATACATGTCGTGCTGATAAGCGATGTTTATGGTACATAATACGCAAGTCTGTAAGGGTAAATGAGCCAGTAATAGGGGTAAAGAGTATTTTTCTTATTTAATTGTGCTTTTTTAAAAGAAATGTCAGCTTTTTTGCAAACAAGTCTAATTTCGACTAAAAAATAAGAAACTACGGTTATCACTATCTTGCTCTCTCGTCTTCTCTTTCATCTAATACTTTATGAGGTGTGAATAATGTGGATCCAAAAAAATATCCTACTTAATGCTAGACCAAGAGGATTTCATTTAGTTACACCAGACTTGATTCAAGATTTACCGGAACTGAGACAATATAAAATCGGAATTGCTCACTTTTTTATTCAACATACTTCAGCTTCATTAACGATTAATGAAAATGCAGATCCTACAGTGCGTAGTGACTTTGAGAATTTCTTCAATAAAAATGTTAGAGAAGGGGAAGACTATTATCTGCATACTTATGAAGGAAGTGACGATATGCCTGCTCATATCAAAAGTAGTTTATTAGGGCAAAGTGTCACAATACCTATTACTCAAGGAGAGTTAAATATGGGAATATGGCAAGGAATCTATCTCGGAGAGCACCGTAATCATGGAGGCCGTCGTACTATTATTGCGACACTACAAGGCGAGTGTTATTAATTTTTAGGCAATAAAAAACCCGACAGTTATTTCACCAAAGGGGTTGAAACTATCGGGCTCCTCAATATTTGGGGACATCAAAGAAAAGCAGTGGCACTAATTCAGACTGCGGGTTAGAAAGAAAGTTCGCTGATTAATAAAAAAAAATAGAAATATTTTTTAGAAATGAAGGTGGGTAAAAAGAAATGAGGGTAAAGAGAGAGAGAGAAACGCTAAAACAGTTTGATAAATAAGCTGTTTTAGCGTTTTTAAATTAGTTATAGATGCCTAAATGCTCTTTAGCATAAGCTTCAAAATCTGTACAACCACCAATGTGTTTCTCATCAATAAAAATTTGAGGAACTGTTTCAACGGGTTTACCGACAGTTTTAGATAAATCGGCTTTTGAAATACCTTCAGCTTGAATATCAACATAACGGTATTCGAAATCATCACGTTTTTCAGTCAGGGTATCAGCCAATTGTTTTGCTCGTACACAATATGGGCAACCAGGGCGGCCAAAAATAACAACAAACATACGACACTCCTTATTGAGGAAATAAAATTCAGGCATAATAAGTTTTATTGTTTAACACTATGCCTTTTTATTTGGCTAAACAAAAACAGTTATTGCCTTTTAGTGTGATAAATTATACCAATTTGATGATTAATGAGATAGGACTTGCTGTAAAGCAATTGTGGAGAAAATATGGGAAAGCCTTCAAATCGTGATATGCGAACATTATCAGATATGCCAAAACCTATCATTATTATTGAGGTGATTGGTATTATTCTATTGGTTATGGCTTATCTTTATATCAACCAATATATTACTTCACCCTTGTGGTTTAGCTCTTATACGGGGCAACTTACTTTGGTTGTATTAGGGGTAATTTGTATGATCCCTCCAGCATTTCATATTGTTTGGCGAGCTATTCATCGTTTAACTTTTTTGGGTATTGATCAAAAGCCGGCTGATAATAAAAAGAAAAGTGATCATACTGAAAAATAACAAACTGCTTTTATTCGTCAAGATTGAGCCATTTAGCTGAGATATCTACAGTCTCAATTAGTTTAATTTTTTAGATTTTCCATTTATTACTGCCTTCATGCTAGAAAAAGTGGCAAAATAGAGCCCATGCAAAAGGCACTCTTTTTTTAGCGCTTAAAGGTTATTTTAATGGACGCTGTTGTTACTACAGATCTGGATCAGCTAAAATCTTGGCTGGACGAATTACAGATTGCTTATTATGAATGTGACTCTTGTCAGGCGTTACATTTACCGCATCTTCAATATATCAATGGTATCTTTGATGCCAAAATTGATATTCTCGAAGATGTGCTAGTCTTTACTGCTATTGCTGAGCTAAAACCATCAGCTATAGTGCCGTTGATGGCGAATCTTAGTCAAATCAATGCAAGTTCTTTATTTATTAAGACGTTTTTAGAAATCAGTGATGACAATTTACCCAAACTCGTTTTATGTCAATCACTGTCTGTCGCTGTCGGTATTTCATTTAATCAGTTTGATTTTTTTCTGCAAAAAGCAGAAGAACAATCCGCTGAGGTGATCAGTGAAATATTTAATAATGGTTTCTTATATGGCGAAAGACAAGAAACTGAAGATAGTGATGACGGCGACGTTGAAGACGAAGAAATAGATATTAACGTTTCATCTACTGACTCTGCCTATACTGTACATTAATTCTTATAACGGTCACAAAATCTTATGCAATGCGCACGATTTAGTGCGGGTGAGTGTCATTCTTGTGAATGGCTCTCTCTTGCTTATTCTGAACAAATAAAGAAAAAACAATACGATTTATTAGAACGACTTCCAAAAGATTATTCTTTTAATACTCTGATACCAGTTGAAAGCCAACAAATTCAGTTTAGGAATAAAGCTAAAATGGTTGTTAGTGGTAGCGTAGAAAGGCCTATTTTAGGTTTAAAACTGCGCGATGGTTCTGCTGTCGATTTATGTCAGTGCCCTCTTTATCCTGCTTCTTTTGAGCCAGTTTTCAAAATAATAAAAACCTTTATCGCTAAAGCGGGATTGGTACCTTACGATATTGAGCGCCGCCGCGGTGAATTGAAATTTATTCTATTAACAGAAAGTCGTGCGGGTGGTGCAATGATGTTGCGCTTTGTTTTGCGTTCAGAAAAAAAACTTGAACAATTACGCACTGTCTTGCCTTGGTTACAAACACAGCTTCCTCTGCTAGCCGTTATTTCAGTGAATATTCAGCCTGTGCATATGGCAATATTAGAAGGTGAAAAAGAGATAGTATTAACTGAAAAATCTTTTTTAGATGAATCTTTTAATCAGATCCCACTTCATATTCGGCCTCGTGGTTTCTTTCAAACCAATCCGAATGTTGCCGCTACTCTTTATGCAACAGCGGGTAATTGGGTACGAGAATTAAATATCACTCGGTTATGGGATCTCTTTTGTGGTTCCGGGGGCTTTGGTTTACATTGTGCAGATAAATTCACCGAGTTAACAGGTATCGAAATTAGCCCTGAAGCCATTGAATGTGCAAGATTATCAGCAAAAGAACTAGGGCTTGAACATGTTGAATTCCAAGCTTTAGATTCAACCGGTTACGCACAGGCCAAAGAAGATGTCCCGCAATTAGTTCTGGTTAATCCACCAAGAAGAGGAATTGGCGAGGCATTATGTGAATACCTTAATAAGATGAAACCAAGTTATATTCTTTATTCCAGCTGTCATGCTCAAACAATGGCTAAAGATATAGAACGTTTGTCTCATTACCAGATTGATAGAGTGCAGTTGTTTGATATGTTTCCCCATACTTCGCATTATGAAGTACTGACATTGTTAGTATTACAAGAGAGTTAAGATATTCATTACAAAATAGATAATGAATGTTAGTATAAATAAGCATTTAACGCTCGATGGATAACATCGGGCGTTTTCTTTTTTATTAAATAGGCATTTTATTTTATGCGAAATTTAAAAGCGTTATTGTTAGTGATGGTGTTGCTAGGGCCATTGGGAATCGATCTTTATTTGCCAACAATACCAGCGATTGCTCAAGATTTAGGGAGCAGTGAATCTCTTATTCAATCAACTATCGCTTTATTTATTTTGATTTTGGGAGTAGGGCAACTTATTTCGGGGCCATTGGTTGATAGATTTGGTCGTAAGCCCATCGCGATTATTGGTATCGTGATTTATATTTTAGGTTCAATTATTGCCACACTTTCGACTGATTCGACACTGTTTATTATTTCACGCTTATTGCAAGCTTCGGCGGTTTGTTGCACTTCTGTTGTCGCTTTCACTTGTGTGCGTGATTGTTTTAATGGTAATGATTCAGCCCGCGTTTTTGGCTTTTTAAATGGTACTTTAAATATTATTCCTGCATTAGCACCGTTGCTAGGTGGATTATTAGCTGAATATTGGGGATGGCGAGCACCTTTTGGCTTTTTAATTTTTTATTCAGTTTTAGTTTTAATTCTGATTACATTATATTTACCTGAAACTAAACCAGAAAATATTGCTCAATCGCAGCAAAAATTGGGCAAAACATATCTTGAGATTTTATGTAGTAAACGATTTTTAACTTTTGCGTCAGTTAATGCAGGGACAATGGGAATGGCATTAACTTATGTTTCGTTTTCTCCTATCGTATTAATGCATGATGCAGAATTAACTCCGCTGATATTTTCAATTGTTTTTGGTGTTAATGGTTTTTGGATAATGTTTGTTAGCTTCTACGCCAATCGCATTATTCACCGTGTTGGTAGGCCCATCTGCCTTATTTTAGGTGGTGGATTAATGGGATTAGGCGGTATTAGTTTATTATTAAGCTTATTATTTTTGCCAGACGAAATACAAAATCATTGGCTTATTTATATGCTTCCTGTAGCAAGTGCTTGCGCTGGACTTGCATTTATTATGGGGCCTGCAACTAGCTATGCACTTGAGCCTTATTCACAAAATGCGGGTATTGCATCTGCTTTGGTTGGTTTTATACAAATGGCAGGTGGCGCGGTATTAGGCTTAACAGCGTTAGCTTCACCAGTGCAACCTAAATTAGCGTTAGCTATTGTTATGTTGATTGGTGGTTTATTAGCATGGAATGCATACAGAGTAAGTCATAAGGAAACGTTGGTAGAAAAACAAACCTCATAAGATTTTTATTATTCTTTAGTTATAAAAAAGCACCCCATCGTATCTAACATTGGAGTGCTTTTTTAAAGCTACTATTGCGTAGCGCGATCTTTAATTGCGATGCTCAAACTCTAATGCTTTTTTCTCTATCATTCGCATAATGAGTGTTAATAATCCATTAATACACAGATAAATAATGCCTGCAGCAACAAATACCATTACATCATAGCTTTGTCCAAAAACTTGACGGCTATAGCCTGTTAACTCAAGTAATGTAATGGTACTTGCTAATGAAGTACTCTTAAATATCAGTACAACTTCATTGGAATAAGAAGAAAGCGCGCGTTTAAAAGCATAAGGTAAAATTACTCTTGATGTTTGCAGCGGCGACATTCCTAATGCTTGACACGATTGCCATTGGCCAGCAGGTATTGCGCGTACAGCACCGTGGAAAAGTAAGGTTGAATATGCAGCACTATTAAGTGCTAGCGTGACCATTGCGCAAAACCAAGGTGTTGAGAATAACTCCCAAATGATTGGATAGTTTTTTAATGCAGGGAATTGACCTGGGCCATAATAGATTAAGAAGAACTGCACCAATAAAGGTGTACCTGTAAATAAGGTAATATAAGCTCTTACTATAGGTGTAATAATGGGCGTTTTTAACGAGAGTATAAACGTCATTAATACAGATAAAGTAAATGCTACCAATAAGGCAACAAAAGTTAAGGATAAACTAGTGGGTAATCCCGGTAGAATAGCAACAATATAATCCCACATTATGAGGCTCTCCGTTCAAATCGGGTCGTTCTCATCTCTAACCACTTAAGGATATATTGGCTAACTAAGGTAATTGCCAGATAAATAAGAGCAACAATGCTATACCATGTAAACGGTTCTTGAGTCCTATTAGCAATACTTTGTGTCTGCAACATTAAGTCATTTACACTGATTAGCGAAACTAATGCCGTATCTTTGAGTAATACTAACCACTGATTACCTAATCCAGGAAGTGCATGACGCCACATTTGTGGCATAATGAAGCGCAAAAAGATACTCGCTCGTTTCATTCCAAGTGCTTGGCCTGCTTCCCATTGCCCTGAAGGCACTGCTTTTAACGCACCACGTAAGGTTTGGGATGCATAAGAAGCGTAGAGCAATGAAAGGGCGATTACACCGCAATAAAATGGCAATGAATCTGTATCATTAAAATCGATTTGAAGAGTAAAGGAGCCGATTTCAATACCATCCATTAGCATCATGACACCTTGTAAGGTGCCATAATAGACAAAGAGAACTACCAGCATTTCTGGTAATCCTCTAATGAGCGTGACCCAACATGTTCCTAGAAAAGCAAAAGCTTTCCATCTCGCGGATTCCCAAGCTGTAAACAGCATGGCTAGAACTAATCCGATAATAAGAGCAGAAATAGCAAGTGAGACCGTTGTAACGGCCGCACCTGCTAGAGTTGTTATTTCATTCATTTATTAAGCTATTGTTGTTATTAAGATATTTTTATTCAAACCATTTTTTATAAATGACATCATAGGTGCCATCGGCTTTAACTTCAGCTAATGCTTTATTTAATTTATCTTGTAAATCAGCATTACCTTTTCTTACCGCTATGGCAAGGCCTGCACCGAAGTAGTTAGGATCAGTAACTTTCTCACCAACAATGCCTAATTCAGGATTTTTCTTCAGCCATTCATTAACAACCGCAGTGTCACCGAAGATAGCTTCAATACGACCATTTTTAAGGTCTAATACTGCATTTTGATAGCTATCATAAGGAACAGTTTTCATCTCTTTATGTTCTTCATTGATGAATTTCTGATGCGTTGTTCCGTTTTGAACACCAATTTGTTTACCTTTTAAGCTCGCAACATCAGAGATTTTACCTGTAACTGTAATAAATACAGCAGAGTTATCATAGTAAGAATCTGTAAAATCAACTTGTTTTTGACGTTCTGGCGTAATATCGATACCGGCCATTAGTGCTTCAAAACGACGAAATTTCAGGCTAGGAATTAAGCTATCAAATGACTGATTAGTAAAGGTACATTCAGCGTTAATTTTTTCGCACATTGCATTTGCTAAATCAACATCAAACCCTACGATTTTGTTATTTGCGTCAATCATTTCAAATGGAGGATAAGTTGCTTCTGTTGCAAAACGGATTGTCTCTTTTTCAGCCGCAGTTGCAGAAAGTGTAATACTGGTCAGAAGTGCTGCAAATAATATCTTTTTCATTGTCAGATCCCGATTTAGTGTGACAAATAATTAGCAAAAGCTTCCGTTTGTGGAGCAATAAAATGATGATTATCACCTTGCTCTATAATACGGCCGTTTTCCATATATACAACTTTGCTCGCGGCTTTGCGTGCAATTTCGACTTCATGAGTAACAATAACCTGTGTAATACCAGTTTCAGATAACTCACGAATAATATCAACAACCTGAGCTGTGATTTCAGGATCTAATGCTGCAGTAGGTTCATCAAATAACAGAACTTGTGGTTCCATCATTAATGCTCTTGCTATTGCAACACGTTGTTGCTGACCACCTGATAAATGCAAAGGAAAACGTCCTGCATAATCACTTAAACGTAAACGTTCGAGTAATTTCATGGCTTTTTCTTTCGCTTGCGGCTTTGATAAACCTAATACACGACAAGGTGCTTCAATTAAATTATCAAGAACAGTCAGGTGTGGCCATAAATTATATTGTTGGAATACCATACCGACATTTTGGCGCAAAGTACGAATCGCTTTTGCATTAGGTTGTTGGCTAAAATCAAAATTTAAGCCCGCAATCTCTAATTCGCCAGAACGAGGCATTTCCAGTAAATTAAGAACTCTCATTAAAGAGCTCTTACCTGCACCACTTGGTCCTAATAGAACCATTGTTTCACCAGCAGAGCATTCGAGATTAATATCATAGAGTGCTTGGTGCGAACCGTAGAAACAATTTATATTTTTTAATTGAATACTCATGCGTTTTTTCTGAATAGTCATTAACTGTTTCAAATAATAAAATGGTGAGAATAATTATGCAACCAAAACTGCATAATAAAGTGATTTTTTTACTTAAAAATGGATATATTGGCTATTTTTCTTCACTTTTAGGTGAGTTTTTATCCAGTTTGTAAGCGCTATTACTGATTGATTGTGCCATACCTTTGAAAATAAATAAGTGCGCAGGCATCATCGCAAACCAATAAAGTAATCCACTAAAACCAGCTGGATGCCACCAAGCCCGAACATCTAATGAGCGAAGGTTACCACTATCATGAATAGTAAAAGAGAGGCGGCCTAATCCCGGTGCTTTCATACCAAAAAGTAAGGTAAGTTGTTTCTCTGGCTGGATTTTAATGACTCGCCAGCCATCAATCATATCACCCAGCTTGAGCGTTTCATGTTCAGGTCTACCATAAATCACCTTATTACCCACAATATCATCCATTACAGCCCTAATTTTCCATAAAGAATTGGCATAAAAATAACCTTGTTCACCACCAATTTGTTGAACAGTGTGCCAAAGGGATGCGGCACTGGCTGGTGTCGAAACAGTATAGCCCGCATTTTTAGGATAATAACCATAACCGGGTTTCCAACGATTACGAACAACGGGATCGTAACCCCAATCTTGGTTATCGATAGCCGCTTCTTCATCCGCAAGGGTCTCTTTAACTGCATCATCAAATGAAATAAGTGTTTGAGGAATAAGTTTGCGTAAAGGTGCGTCCTTTGCCGGTAGGTCGTGTTTTAGTCCTTGAATAAGTTCTTTAGCAATTGAGGTAGGAACAGACGTTATCATGCTAATAAAACCAGCGGAAATAATACTCTCAGGAATAGGTAATGGAATTAGCAGACGTTTTTTCCCTGAAATTTTAATAAAGCGCTCAAAGAGTGTTTGATAACTAATATATTCAGGGCCACCTGCATCAAAAATACGATGTTGATGGGTTGGATGCGCAATAATTTCAGTTAAATAATGAATTAAGTTTTTTAACGCAATAGGGGATGATTTTGATCGTACCCAACGTGGTGGCGTTAATATAGGAAGGTTGTAAACCATATCGCGCATAATTTCAAAAGCCGCTGAACCCGGGCCAACAATCATAGATGTACGAATCTCTGTAACAGGAATAGTGCAGGTTCTTAATACTTCTCCGGTGAGTTTTCTTGCAATGAGGTGGGGCGAATATTGCTGATCTTTATGCTGTAATGCACTTAAAAAAATGATCTGTTTAACGTCAGAACCTTCTAGTGCATCTACAACATTAAGTGCAGCAATACGTTCTTTCTCAACTAAATTGTGTGCATCACCCATACTGTGCACAAGGTAATACACAATATCCGTATCGTGCATTATCTTTTTTAAGGTATCAGGGTTATGTAAATCGACAAAAACACAGCGTGTATTTTCCCAACCTTGAGACATCATCCAATCTATTCGACGGGCACCCGCAGTAACTTGATGCCCTTGGCGAATTAATGCTGGAATAAGATTTTGACCAATGTGCCCACTTGCACCGAGTACTAATATACGCTGCTGATCCATTGTTAACCCACTGTAAAAAATGACTTAGTAACCTCTATTGTTACTGATTTTTCTATGAAGTAAAGAAAGCCATTAATATTGGTGTGATTAAACTTAAAACAAAACCATGAACAATAGCGGCAGGAACTATACTTACGCCACCACTACGCTGTAAAACAGGTAACGTAAAGTCCATAGACGTAGAACCACAAATACCTAATGCAGTATTTCTATATCGATTAACAATAATTGGAATAAGCATAATCGCCGCTAACTCACGCATTAAGTCGTTAAAAAAGGCCGTGCTACCAATAACTGGACCAAAAGCATCAGTTAAAACAATGCCGGATAATGAATACCAGCCATAACCAGAAGCAATAGCTAATCCCATTTTCATTGGTAATCCAAGTAAATAAGCAGCTAATGCCCCACCAGCAAGGGCGCTAACGCCCATAACAATAGCGACCGTTGTGCCTCGGCGATTGATTAAAATTTGTTTTGGGCTCATGCCACTATTGCGCAGCTGTAGTCCAACTAACCATAATAAGAAAATAAGTGCGCCCTGACTTGCGTGAGCGGCATAATTAAAAATAGACCAACCAGTTAAACCCACTAAGAAACCCAAAACGACGACACCACATAATTGTAGTGACTCAAGTATCATTTTTATGCGTGATGGTGGCTTAGATTGCTTATGAGCTGGAACATGCCACGGATCTTTTTTATCAAGTAGCCATAAAAACAATAAATTCGCGCCAAAAGTACAAAAAAAGAAGACACTAGCATAAGACAAAATAGAGACTAAATTTTCACCAATATTATCTAACATGGCCAAGCTTACGCCCATGATAAATAGGATAACGTAAACCATCGCACTGAGTAGGCGATTAGCTAATTGAAGTAGAGGACGATGGTTTAGTTTAATCAAATACCCTACAAAAAGAGGAAGTAGGATAATTAATAACCCTGATAACATTGCTATTCCTTACTGAGTGGTCTCAAAATTATAAAATAAACTAATAACGTGAATTGTATTATAACATTTGCTAATGACGTTGTGGATACAGAAACGACGATAAGTTTAAAATTTTTATTGGCAGAGCAAGAGCCTAACATGATTATTAAAAAGAAACGTAGATTGCTTGAAAATTAAACTATTTAGAAGTTTATCGAATAGTTGAGTAAATTTTATTACGGTTTATGTTAACTATGATATTAATGACAATATTATTAAGTGAAATTATTGATATAACGATAAAACGAGTTGATAAATAGGAAAGAAAATAAAACCATAACTTAGTCGTTACCTGCGAGGGATAATATGTATTTAGAACGAGTGGAAATAGCAGGATTTCGGGGACTCAATCGCTTATCGCTTCCCCTTGATATGAATACGGTTTTAGTCGGTGAAAACGCTTGGGGTAAAACGTCATTATTAGATGCGCTAACGCTGAGCTTAGGAATTGAGTCCTACCAATATGTTTTTACACCAGAAGATTTTCATCGGTTACCTGATGAACCTGAAAATAGTAAAAAAAGCCTACAGATTATTTTAACATTCACAGAGATTCGTCCTGGTCGTCATCATTCTTATCGTTTTCGCAAATTAGCACCTATTTGGGTAGAGAATGGCGATGAGCTTAAACATATCTATTATCGTATTAGTGCTGAGCTGGATGAAGCTAAAAATGTAAAAACGTTTCGTTATTTTCTTGATAAAGAAGGTAAACAAATTCGTTTGCCAAATGGACAAACAAACGAAATTATTGCTGAAATTGTACGACTTTACCCGGTCCTTCGTCTGCAAGATGCGCGTTTTATGCATAAGTTAACCACGGATGTGATTGATCCTCACAATAAACCACAGCGTGAAGAATTTAATAGTAAAATGAATGCGTTAACAAAAGCATTTATTAACAATCCGTATAATCTTTCTGATGAAGATTTAAAAGAAGGGCTTGATGCAATGCAGCAATTGTTAGGCCACTATTTTGCTGATCATGGCTCTTTATTATTTAAGTCTAATCGACATAACCATAAAGCCAATGAACCTCATGTTAGAGGATGGCATGCTTTAGAAAATATTAACAAAATTTTGGCGAAACCCAATCAACGTAATATTCGTTTGATTATTTTGGGAATGTTTTCATCCATTTTACAATCTCGTGGTAGTGTCGCGCTTGATCCTTATGCTAGACCTATTGTGATCGTCGAAAACCCAGAAACACGCTTACATCCTATTATGCTATCTGTTGCATGGGGATTACTTAATCTATTTTCTTTACAGCGTATTACCACAACTAACTCGGGTGAATTACTCTCTCTAGCTCCACTACAAAGTGTGTGTCGTTTAGTTAGAGACACCGATAAAGTGGCGGCTTATCGTTTAGGTAATAAACAATTACAAGCAGATGAAGAGCGTCGAATATCTTTTCATATTCGTTATAACCGACCATCAGCACTTTTTGCTCGTTGCTGGTTATTAGTTGAAGGTGAAACCGAAATTTGGCTGATGAATGAGTTAGCAAGGCAATGTAGTTATTTCTTTGAGGCAGAGGGAATTAAAGTTATTGAGTTTGCACAGTGTGGACTTAAGCCATTATTAAAGTATGCAACATTAATGGGGATAGAATGGCATACCTTAGTTGATGGTGATGAGGCAGGTAAGAAATACGCAGCCACAGTTAAGGAATTTGCCTTACGGATGAATGATACTGAGCGTGATCGATTAACTCGTTTACCCGCTTTAGATATGGAACACTTTTTATATAAAGAGGGATTTCGCAATGTGTATCACGATGTTGCTGGGGTTGCTGATAATGAAAAATGGCCAACTCGACGCGTGATTATTAAAGCTATTCAGCGATCTTCAAAACCCGATCTCGCACTCGCGGTGGCTAACAATGCGGCTCAAAGAGGGATAGATTCTATTCCTTCATTACTAAAAAGTATGTTTTCACGTGTTGCTTGGTTAGCAAGAGGGAAAGCAAATTAGAAATAACATACTTATGTAACATATTTTTTATTTATAAATATCCCTGTGTGACGTTTCATCGTCACACTCAGTATTAACCGTTTTTTATTTTGCTTTAATGAATTAAGAAGGATGTTTTATGGCTTTTTTTCCTTTAAAAAAGCAAGGGAAAGTCATTGCCCTTATTTTGATTATTGTTGTTATTGCAGCGTATTTTTTTTGGCCAAAAGAGAATTTACCTACTTATCACACTGAAACCATTACCCGTGGCGAACTTTCTAAAGAGGTAACCGCCACAGGTAAACTTGATGCAGTGAGAAAAGTAGATGTAGGTGCTCAGGTCAGTGGACAGCTACAAACGTTGTTGGTTAAAGAAGGGGATGCTGTTAAAAAAGGCGATTTGTTGGCGATTATCGATCCTAAAAAAGCACAGAATGATGTTACTGAATCGCAAGAAACTGATAACGAATTAAGAGCCAATCTACAACAAGCAAAAGCTGAACTACGTTTAGCACAGTTAACTTATCAGCGACAACTCAAATTAATTGGTACTTATGCAATAGCACAAGAAGAGTTAGATCGTGCCAAAACAGATGTTGAAGTTAAAAAAGCACGCATCATTACCTATGAAGCCCAAATAAAGAAAAATCAAGCTACTCTCGATACAGCAAAAACAAATCTGCAATATACGCGGATTACCGCGCCTATGGATGGTGTTGTTACTTTTATTAAAACGCTTGAAGGACAAACCGTTATTGCAGCACAGGAAGCGCCAACTATTTTAACCTTAGCAGATCTAGATACTATGCTAGTGAAAGCAGAGGTCTCTGAAGCAGATGTTATTTATTTAAAACCCAATCTTAGTGCTTCATTCACGGTATTAGGTGCGCCTGATAAGGCATTTAGCGGTAAATTAAAAGATATCCTTCCAACACCTGAAAAAATTAATGATGCTATTTTTTATTATGCTCGTTTTGAGGTTCCTAACGATCAGCATCTTTTACGTTTACAAATGACTGCTCAAGTAAAAATCTTACTTGAAAATAAAGCGAATGTATTATTGATCCCTTTATCAGCATTAGGTGATGAAGAAAGTACAAATCAGTATAACGTTGATGTATTAGTCAATGGGAAACCAGAAAAACGTATTGTGAAAATTGGTATGCGTACCGATGTTTATGCAGAAGTTCTTAGCGGATTAAATGAAAACGATAAGGTTATTTTAGGCGAAACCTCAGAGGAGTCATAATGTCTGCATTATTAGAACTTGATAGCGTTAGTCGTTTATATACTTATGGTGAACAAGAAACCGTTGTTCTTGATAAAGTTTCGCTCAAAATTAATGCGGGTGAAATGGTCGCTATTATTGGCGCTTCTGGCTCGGGTAAATCAACGTTAATGAATA
Source organism: Proteus hauseri (assembly GCF_004116975.1). NCBI lineage: Bacteria > Pseudomonadati > Pseudomonadota > Gammaproteobacteria > Enterobacterales > Morganellaceae > Proteus > Proteus hauseri. The sequence goes on from NZ_CP026364.1 coordinate 2,837,109, forward strand.
TTCTTGGCTGTTTAGATAAACCTAGCAGTGGAGAATATAAAGTCGCAGGTTTAAGCATCGCAACGATGGAAAGTGATCAACTTGCAGCATTGCGCAGAGAACATTTCGGGTTTATTTTCCAACGTTATCATTTAATGGCGCATCTTAGCGCTGAGCAAAATGTTGAGATCCCTGCTATTTATGCCGACAAGAATAAAGCTCAGCGTAAAGAGCGGGCAAAGGCTTTATTAACACGGCTAGGTCTTGGTGACAGAGTTGATTATCGCCCTAACCAGCTTTCTGGTGGTCAGCAGCAGCGCGTTAGTATTGCCAGGGCATTAATGAATGGCGGTGAGGTTATTCTTGCAGATGAGCCTACAGGTGCATTAGACAGCCATTCGGGTAAAGAAGTGATGTCAATCCTAAAGCAATTAAATGAGCAAGGGCATACTGTAATTATTGTCACTCATGATCCTTTAATTGCTAAACAAGCATCACGAATAATTGAAATTCAAGATGGTAAAATAATCAGTGATAATCATCATCAAATAGATAGCAGTAAAAAAAACAAAGAAGTATCTACGCTAAAGGCTTCAAATTCTTCATATATTAGTCAAGTCATAGGTCGTTTTACTCAAGCCTTAGATATGGCTTGGCGTGCAATGGTGGTGAATAAAACCCGTACACTCTTAACCATGTTAGGGATTATTATTGGTATTGCTTCTGTTGTTACCATTATCGTTATTGGTGATGCGGCGAAAAGTATGGTGTTAGCGGATATCAAAGCCATAGGTTCAAATACTATCGATCTTTATCCGGGAAAAGATTTTGGGAGTGATGATCCAGAAGATAGACAATCTTTAACTATTCAAGATGTATATGCATTAAAACAACAATCTTATATTCAAGCAGTAACCCCTGAAGTGAGCTTTAGTACACGATTACGTAAAGGTAATCAAGACGCTCCAGCTCAAGTTGCTGGTGTGAGTGACGATTATTTTACTGTTTATGCGATGAAATTTGCACAAGGACGTACCTTTTCAACGGACATGATCCAGCGTCAAGCACAAGTTGTCGTAATTGATGAAAATACGCGGCGTCGTTTTTTTGGTACTAAAAAACAAGTTATTGGTGAGCAAATTATTATTCGTAATATTCCAACAACTATTATTGGCGTAATTTCTGAACAAAAATCAGCATTTGGTAACAGTAAATCGTTAAGAGTCTGGGTGCCTTATAGCACATTAAATAGCCGTATTTTAAACCGAGCTTATCTTGACAGCATTACAGTAAAAGCGAGAGAAGGCTACGATGCTAATATTGCAGAGCAACAAATTATCCGTTTACTTACAGTAAGACATGGAAAGACGGATTTTTTCACTTATAACATAGATAGTTTGCTTAAGGCGGCAGAAAAAACAACGCATACGATGCAGCTGTTTTTAACATTAGTTGCCGTGATCTCCTTAATTGTTGGTGGTATTGGTGTGATGAATATCATGCTAGTTTCTGTCACTGAAAGAACGAGAGAAATTGGCATTAGAATGGCGGTGGGCGCAAGAGCAACGGATGTAATGCAACAATTTTTGATTGAATCTGTCTTGGTTTGTTTGGTGGGGGGGGTAATTGGTATTGGGCTTTCATTTGGTATTGCGATGATAGCCAGTTATTTATTACCTAATTGGGATTTCATCTTTCAACCCATAGCCTTGATTAGTGCTTTTGCCTGCTCAACTGCAATTGGTGTTATCTTTGGATTTCTTCCTGCAAGGAGTGCTGCAAGAATGAATCCTATTGATGCTTTGGCAAGAGAATAATTTTATATGTTTATGCTCTAGATGTACTCATTATTTTATAATGATGCTTAGGTTAATATGACGAGAGATGAAAATAATAGTGCACCTGTATAAAAGGTGCACTATTTGAATAGATTAAATAGTGTCTTATCACGTGAATATTTAGTGAGCCTGAATTACAAAACGTTGATAAAAGAGGTGCTAGTCATACTCATTTTTATGCAGCCTTTTATTCAATGATAGGAATGATAAGATCTGCATGATCACCTTTAGGCCCTTTTATCGTGCTATAACTAACTTTCTGCCCCGCTTTTAGCGTACGATAGCCTTCCATTCGAATTGATGAATAGTGGGCAAAGATATCCTCACCACCTTCTGCTGGGGTAATGAAACCAAAACCCTTAGCATTATTGAACCACTTAACTGTACCTGTCTCCATACTTAGCATCTCTCATATACTTGTATTTATTTACTTAACATTACCTTCAGTATATTTACTGAGCTGTTCATAAAACATACTCTAATTTATTGTTTCTGTCGTCAAGGGGCTAGGGTGGTAGAAATTGTTTCGAATAAGTGAAATTTTGATGTAGCTAACGCTTTGTTATTTATTTAGGTGTAAAAAGAGGTAATAAAAAACCGTTGATAGGCAGAGTTTCCTGTGAGATGGTAAACTAAACGTCATAGATAAGACGTTTTAACAAATAAATGAGTAGCGCAAAATAATGGGTCAGTTTGATTTTTTAACAGAAACCACACTTGGGGATCAAGTCGGTCAGCTTAATGAGCCACCATCAATGTATAAGGTGATCTTGAATAATGACGATTACACCCCCATGGATTTTGTTGTAGAAGTGCTTACGATGTATTTTTTCCTCAATGAGGAAAGAGCCACACAAATTATGTTGGACGTTCACCATAAAGGAAAGGGAGTTTGTGGGGTTTATAGTGCGGATATCGCTGAAACTAAAGTGACACAAGTTAATTTGTATGCCAAAGAAAATGGTCATCCACTTTTGTGTACACTTGAAAAGGCATAATCCGATTAGTCTTTTAAGGAGGAGGTGCTTATGCTTAATCACGAATTAGAGCTTAGTCTTAATGTTGCATTCGCGAAAGCCCGTGATAACCGACACGAATTTATGACTGTAGAGCACCTGTTGCTGGCGCTATTAAGTAATAAATCAGCGCGTGAAGCATTAGAGGCTTGTAAAGTTGATTTAGCCGCTTTACGTGAAGAGCTCGAAGTCTTTATTCGTAAAACAACCCCAGTTCTACCTGAGAATGTAGATAGAGAAACTCAGCCGACGCTCAGTTTTCAACGCGTTTTACAACGTGCTGTCTTTCATGTCCAATCATCAGGTAAAAATGAAGTCTCTGGTGCTAATGTGCTAGTGGCTATTTTCAGTGAGCAAGAATCTCACGCAGCTTATTTATTACGTAAACACGACGTTAGTCGCCTTGATGTGGTTAATTTTATCTCTCACGGTATTTTGAAAGATGATCAACAAAATGATGATCCTTCAGATATGGGAGATATGAATACTCAATCTCAGCAAGAGATGCCACAAGGTGACGATCATATGGATAATTTTACCACTAACTTAAATCTGTTAGCGCGTCAGGGTAAAATTGATCCTCTTATTGGTCGTCAGGCGGAATTAGAACGTACTATTCAGGTACTTTGCCGCCGTCGTAAAAATAACCCTCTGCTGGTGGGGGAATCAGGTGTCGGTAAAACAGCTATTGCCGAAGGGCTTGCATGGCGTATTGAGCAAGACGATGTACCTGATGTGATGAAAGGTTATACCATCTATTCTCTTGATATTGGCTCGCTATTGGCGGGTACAAAATATCGTGGTGATTTTGAAAAACGTTTTAAAGCACTACTTAAAACGTTGGAGAAAGATGAAAAAAGTATTCTATTTATTGATGAAATTCACACTATTATTGGTGCTGGGGCCGCATCTGGTGGACAAGTTGATGCAGCAAACTTGATTAAACCATTACTATCAAGTGGCCGTATACGTGTGATTGGTTCTACCACTTATCAAGAATTTAGTAATATTTTTGAAAAAGACCGAGCACTTGCTCGTCGATTCCAAAAGATTGATATAACAGAGCCTTCGACTAACGAAACCGTATTAATTATTAAAGGGTTACGTCAGAAGTACGAAGAGCATCATGAGGTGCGTTATACCAATAAAGCCATTCAGGCAGCCGTTGATTTATCGGTTAAATATATTACAGATAGACATCTTCCTGATAAAGCGATTGACGTTATTGATGAAGCAGGGGCAAGAACTCGCTTAATTGCTCCAAGTAAACGTAAAAAGACCATCAATGTCTCTGATATTGAAACAGTGGTTGCAAAAATTGCCCGTATTCCTGAGAAAACAGTATCTAGTAGTGATAAATCAACACTGAAAAATCTTGATAATCAACTGAAAATGTTGGTGTTCGGACAAGATGAGGCGATTCATGCATTATCCGAATCAATAAAAATGAGCAGGGCTGGGTTAAGCCAAGATAATAAACCTGTGGGTTCTTTCTTGTTTGCAGGTCCTACAGGGGTTGGTAAGACAGAAGTTACTGTTCAATTGGCAAAAGCCTTGAATATCAAATTATTGCGTTTTGATATGTCTGAGTATATGGAACGACATACTGTTAGCCGACTTATTGGTGCGCCTCCTGGTTATGTGGGTTTTGACCAAGGTGGGTTACTAACAGATGCGGTGATTAAAAATCCATATTCGGTTGTATTACTTGATGAAATTGAAAAAGCACACCCTGATGTATTCAATATTTTATTACAAGTTATGGATAACGGAACATTAACTGATAATAATGGGCGTAAGGCTGATTTTCGTAACGTTATTTTAGTGATGACAACTAATGCAGGTGTACGTGAAACGCAACGTAAATCCATAGGTTTTACCGAGCAGGATAATAGTACGGACGCAATGGTCGAAATCAAAAAAGCCTTCTCTCCAGAATTTCGTAACCGTTTAGATAGTATTATTTGGTTTAATGCTTTATCACCAGAAATTATCGCAATGGTTGTGGACAAATTTATTGTTGAGCTTCAAGCTCAGTTAGATGATAAAGGTGTTTCTTTAGAAGTCAGCCAAGAAGCCCGCCAGTGGTTGTGCGATAAAGGCTACGATAAAGCGATGGGCGCAAGACCAATGGCACGAGTTATTCAGGAAAATCTGAAAAAACCATTAGCTAATGAAATTTTGTTTGGTTTGTTAGTTAATGGTGGCTCAGTTTCAGTAACTTTAAATAGCCAGTCTAACAAGTTAAACTATGAATTTTTAAGCCAAGAGAAGTTGGCGAATAGAAAAGAAGATACTGTCATCTAAGTGATGGCAGTTACTTAATATTTAGTAAATCCGTTTTAGTGAAAAACATACACCACAGGTTGGGCATTAATAAATGCTTTGCCTGTGGTGTTTTTTTTCACCCTAATATATGTTCATTTAAAATTGAACGATATTGGGAGAGAACAGATTGATATCAACGGCTACGGAAGATGATACGGCCTTTGCTCAGGTCATATGGGGTCAGTTCAACGGTAACCTTGTCGCCTGTCAGGATACGAATATAGTTTTTACGCATTTTTCCTGAAATATGAGCGGTAACGACATGTCCGTTTTCTAATTCTACACGGAACATCGTGTTTGGCAGAGTATCTAGTACAGTGCCTTGCATTTCAATGTTGTCTTCTTTGGCCATCTAATCCTCTAAGTTTTAATAACCATATTTTTTAAACGGCAAGATAATGCCGAAAATATTGACCTATGTAAAGGAATGTTATTGGATAGCAAGTGCGTGAATCTTGCTAATTTGTTTAACTTCCTTACCGTTACTTGCGTTTTACTTGCTTAAAGCTACGTAATAACAGAAGTAATAATTCTGAGTATCGTGGTGTTTATAGCAATAAAGGAGCTACACCCAAACCACGTAATGGGCGTAGTAAGATTAAATTTTTGTATCAACCGTAAAATGGCTTTGCCAATTTTGACTTAAACAATAAAGGCCTTACAAAAATAAGCAGTGATTATAATTCCAACGATTGTTGATACCAACACTTTTTATCAATAATCACTTTTTTCCAACGAGATAATGAGGATAAATAGCTTTCGCGAGATATCTCAGTGGCACCTAACGCTGAAGTATGAGAGTTTAACACCTGACAATCAAATAGTTGACCCCCATAACGCAGAAAATGGTTATAAAAAGCAATAAAGGCGCATTTTGATGCATTATCTTTGCGGCTAAACATTGATTCACCACAGAAAACAGCACCGACACCGACACCATACAAGCCGCCAACCAATTCATCAGCTTCCCACACTTCGACAGAATGAGCCAGCCCTTCTTGATGTAACCCTTCATAACCTTTTTTAATATCAGTGCCTATCCATGTTCCTTCTTCACGAATAGAGCAAGCTTCAATAACAGATGAAAATGCATGATTTAGCGTTATCTTATAAGGATGACGCCGCAAAAATTTTTGCAAGGTGCGTCCAATATGAAGTGAACCTGCAGATAGTACAGCTCTTGGATCAGGAGACCACCATAAGGGGGCCTCTGATGGAAAATACCAAGGAAAGATCCCTAATTGATAAGCAACTTTTAATCGTGAAGGGGAGATATCTCCCCCTATTGCTAATAAACCATTTGGCTCTTTCAATGCTAAATCAGGTTCAGGAAAATCAAAATCACTATCATCTAATTGAAACAAGGGCATATTATGCCTCGTGGGTCGATGTAAACAATGCTTGTCTTTGATGAAACTTTGCGTATTGACCTTGTTGTTGTAGCAAGGCGTGATGTGTTCCTGTTTCAACGATTTCACCACCATCCATAACGCAAATTCTGTCCATTTTATCTAAACCATGAAGCCGATGGGTAATCATTAACACTGTTTTTTCCTTACAATGCTGATGAAGTAGAGCGAGGATCTGCTGCTCTGTATCCGCATCAAGTCCTTCTGTCGGCTCATCAAGCAAAACAAAAGGTGCATTGTGTAATAACGCACGAGCAAGACCTAAACGGCGCTGTTCGCCACCAGAGAGCTGTCTGCCACCATCGCCCATCCAAGCATTTAAGCCTTCATCATTTTCAAGTAGCTGTTCAAGGCCAACTTGATGAAGTATGTGAGTAAGTTCATCATCTGTAGCATCTTGTTTTGCCATAATTAAGTTTTCTCTTAATGTATGACTAAATACATGAATACGTTGAGGAACAACAGACATCATTGCACGTAACGTGGGTTCGTCATAATCAGATAATGGCAAGTTATTAAGTGTGATTTGTCCTTGTGTACAATCAAAAGCGCGGTTTATTAGTTGCAACAGGGTTGATTTACCACAGCCAGTTTTTCCTAATAATGCAATATGTTCGCCAGCAACAATGTTTAAGCTAATATTATTGATTACTTGCATTGGTTGGCCTGCATAAGTAAAGCACACATCAGTTAAAGCTAATGTGGCACTATTTTGTTTATCTCCCCCTTTTTCAGGGAAAGTGACATCGGGTTTTTGCTCAATTAAATGAGAAAGGCGTGTTGCAGATGTCATTACTTGGCCTAAGTGCTGAAAAGCTACCGTCACAGGTGCTAAAGATTCAAATGCGGCTAATGCACAAAAAGTAAATAGTGCTATTAAAGCTTCGGGCATAAAACTGTGATTAATACCTTCTGCGGCTAACCATAAAATAAGTGTTGCTGTTAGGCCAGAAGCAAGGATCATTAAAGATTGAGATAAACCTGTTAAGTTTGCTTGCTGTGCTTGTCTACGTAACCACTTGTTTTCTAACTGTGCTAAATTTTTTCTAAAGCGCGGCAATGCACCAAAAACAGTCAGCTCTGCTTGCCCTTGCAACATACTTGTAAGAACAGTGCGATATTGGCCGCGTAAATCAGTTAAATCACGACCTATCGGTTTTCCTGCGTAATAAAAGATAAATGGCAAAATAATAAGTAAGGCTAGCATTATGCCACCTAAAGTATTTGCCAAACGCGCATCGATTAAGCCAAGACCAAACATAATGGTCATAATCACGACAAAAGCAGCGATAATCGGTGAAATAACCCGAATATAGAGGTGATCTAATGTTTCGACATCCGCCACTAAGCGGTTTAATAGTTCACCTTGGCGAAAACGAGCAATACCACCTGGTGATAGAGGCAATATTTTCTTAAAAGTAAATACGCGCAAGTGGGATAGTACACGGAAGGTCGCATCATGGCTCACTAAACGTTCGAAATAGCGCCCTGCAGTACGAAAGATCGCAGCACCACGAACTCCCGCCGCAGGTAACATATAGTTAAAACTATAAATACCTGCAAAACCTGCAATAGATGTTCCTGCTAAAAACCAACCCGACAAAGTTAAAAGTCCGATACTGGCGAGTAACGTTAAAATGGCAAGTACAATACCAAGTAACAACATAAACCAGTGACGGCGATAAAGCGCGAGAAAAGGAAGCAATACTCTCATGATTAAAGTTCCTCTTTGCGGTGAGCAAGAAGACGGGCAAATGCACCCTCTTGATGACTGAGCGACTCATAAGTACCCGTCTGAATAATTTTGCCTTTTTCCATAACCCAGATTTGATCATAACTTAGCGTCTCTTCCAATAAATGGGTGATAAGCAGAGTCGTTTGGTTTAAAGAGGCATTATTTAGTGCTTGCATCACACGTTGTTCACTATGAGAGTCAAGACTTGCCGCGGGTTCATCTAATAACAGAAATTGGCAAGGGGATAATAGAGCACGTGCAACAGCAATACGTTGTGCCTGTCCAACAGAAAGGCGCGCAGCGTTATCACCAATTACAGTATTTAACCCCTCAGGTAATTCGTTAATAAAATCGCTAACATAAGCTTTTTCTATTGCTTGGTTAATTTGGGCTTCGCTAGCATTAGGATTACTTAAGCGAATATTATCAAGTAGCGTTTGTTCAGGTAAATTAGGATTTTGGCCAACCCAACTTAAACAGTTTCGCCATAAATCAGGTGAAAGTTTAGTTAATTCAATACCATTAACTTTTAATGAACCACGATAAGGTAAAAAACCGAGTAGGGCATTTAGCAACGAACTTTTACCTGCACCACTTTGGCCTACTATCGCAACGCGTTGATTACGGTTAATAGTGAAAGTTAATGGCCCTGCTAATTTCACCCCTTTATGAGATAAGATTTCGAGTTCATGGGCTGTAATTTCAATACTTTCAGAGGCGTTAATTGACTCTTTACCTTGAAAGTGTGGTGTTTCACCATCTGATTCAAGAAATTCCACTAGAGATTCAGCCGCACCTACGGCTTGTGCTTTGGCATGATAATAAGTACCTAAATCACGTAGTGGCTGGAAAAATTCAGGTGCAAGGATCAACGCCAAAAAGCCAGAAAATAGCGTTACACCTAAACCATAACTACCGAAGTTCAGCTCACCTAAGTAAGAAAAACCGAAATAAACAGCCACTACGGCAATAGATATAGCCGTAAAGAATTCCAGAACACCAGAAGAGAGAAATGCCATTCTCAATACTTCCATCGTGCGTTTACGGAAATCCTCAGTCGCTTGTGTTATTTGTTTTACTTCTGCCTCACCACGATTAAATAAGCGTAAAGTATCAAGGCCTCTTAATCTATCGAGAAAATTACCACTTAATCGACCTAATGCGAGAAAATTACGGCGGTTAGCATCAGCGGCACCTAAACCGACTAATGCCATAAATAAAGGAATAAGCGGTGCTGTGATAAATAAAATTAAGCCTGCAACCCAGTTAACAGGAAATACAGTAATTAAAATAAGAATAGGAACAATGGTTGCTAAATACATTTGTGGCAAATAGCGTGCATAGTAGTCTTGCATATCCTCTATTTGCTCAAGAATAATTGTTGCCCAACTCCCCGCAGGCTTACCTTTAACCCAAACTGGGCCTAGTTCTTGTAGCCTGTCGAGTACTATTTTACGAATTTGTTGCCTGACTGCCATGCCACAGCGATAACCAACTCGCTCGCGGATTGCCGTAATGATGGCACGTAAGAAAAAAATACCAATAAGTGTGAGAAAGGTGGGTATATGAGCATCACGGCTAAGATGATCCATGATAAACGCTTGAAGTAAAACGGCCAGTAACCATGCTTGAGCAATAATTAATAAACCACTTACTACACCTAAAAACATTGATAGCCGTAGCCATCGGCGGGCTGGAGCACTTTGCTGTTTCAGCCATCGAACCAATTCATTTTGTTTAGTTTTATCCATAAGAAAAGATTCAAATCTGCAGGTGAGATACAAAGTATCAGAAAGGCCATAAGTAAAAGTTCTTACTATTGGCAACCAGCGTAGTATGTTACATGTTAAAAGGCGCTACTGAAATAGCGCCTTGAAAGGAAGTGATGATTTTAATTGTCTTTTAGTGCGTCTAAGTAACGTTCTGCATCTAAAGCAGCCATACAACCAGTACCGGCAGAGGTAATTGCTTGGCGATAAATATGATCCATAACATCGCCAGCAGCAAAAACACCTTCAATAGAGGTTTGTGTTGCGTTACCTTGTGTACCAGATTGTACTTTGATGTAACCATTATCAAGCTCAAGTTGACCATCAAAAATAGCGGTGTTTGGGCTATGGCCAATAGCAATAAAGACACCCATAACATCTAATACTTCTGTATTGTCACTTTTGGTATCTTTTAAGCGAACTTGAGTAACGCCCATCTCGTCGCCAAGAACTTCATCAAGTGTACGATCAGTATGTAAAATGATATTGCCGTTATTCACTTTATCCATTAAGCGATTAATTAAGATTTTTTCAGAACGGAAAGAATCACGACGGTGAATAAGATGTACTTCAGCTGCAATATTGGCTAAATAGAGCGCTTCTTCTACGGCAGTATTACCACCACCAACAACTGCGACTTTTTGGTTACGGTAGAAAAAACCATCGCAAGTTGCACAAGCAGAAACACCTCGGCCTTTAAAGGATTCTTCTGAAGGTAAGCCGATATAACGAGCAGATGCACCTGTTGCGATGATTAAAGCATCACAAGTATATTCTTGTTCATCACCAAATAGGCGGAAAGGGCGGTTTTTCAGATCGACTTTATTAATATGGTCAGAGATAATCTCTGTCTGGAATTTTTCTGCGTGTTGAAGCATACGATCCATTAAACCGGGTCCGGTTAACCCTTCTGGGTCGCCAGGCCAGTTTTCAACTTCTGTTGTTGTTGTAAGCTGTCCCCCTTTTTCAACACCAGTAATCAGCACTGGTTCCAAATTTGCTCTTGCGGCATAAACAGCGGCTGTATAGCCAGCAGGACCTGAACCTAAAATAATAAGCTTGCTATGTTTGATGGTGCTCATGAATACCTCATCTCTGATTATGCTTGATGCGAAGTGAGCGATTGTAGGAGAAATAAGAGGTTAAAAAAAGCGATGGAGCGGAAATAGGCATAATATTTTAGCTATTTTAGCAATAGTCACTAGCTATGTAGTTATTAATTATAGAGTTATATTGCGTTGACATCATCGAATTAACCTGACACTTTTTGCTTTACAATTGATGCTTATCTTGCATATATAGAGAATAACATAGCGCCTTGTTCTGATTTTTACTCATTTACTTTGACAATCCGCTATACATTTGCGAAAACATGATTGTAAAAGACAATTATCCTCAAGCGTTATATGCATCATTTTATAGACAGACAGGGTATGAGATAGTTATTTTACAAAATTAGCTAATAAGTATTTAGATAAAACATTTATTTTATCTGGCATTAAAAGAAAATAGATTGGTAGTTTGCTCTGACCGTTTGATACCGAAGTTTCAACACTGATTCTGATGGTGTACAGGTATGGGTATAGGAAAATAAAGTAAGAGAAAAAGAGAAAGAGAGTATAGAGATGATTGATAATAAAAAACGTCCGGGTAAAGATCTTGATAGAATAGACCGGAATATTCTAAATGAGCTCCAAAAAGATGGCCGCATTTCAAACGTTGAGTTATCTAAACGTGTAGGTTTATCACCAACACCATGTTTAGAGCGCGTACGTCGCTTAGAACGCCAAGGATTTATTTCTGGTTATACTGCACTGTTGAATCCTCATTACCTTGATGCATCATTACTGGTATTTGTGGAAATTACATTAAACCGTGGTGCTCCAGATGTTTTTGAACAATTCAATATGGCTGTTCAAAAATTAGAAGAAATCCAAGAGTGTCATTTAGTCTCTGGTGATTTTGACTATCTGTTGAAAACTCGTGTGCCTGATATGTCCGCTTATCGTAAATTACTGGGTGAAACCCTGTTACGTCTTCCAGGTGTCAATGACACTCGTACCTATGTGGTTATGGAAGAAGTTAAACAGAGTAACCGCCTAGTTATTAAAACTCGCTAAGCCAACTAATAGGTTGGTGCAAAATAGGAAAATTTTAGGTACACTCCTGTTTATGCATACAGTTTCAACGCTGGGATATCTCAGCGTTGTTCCGTTTTAACTTTTAACCCTAAGCTAAACCTGGAGAGCCCTCTTTGAGCCAGGAATATACAGAAGATAAAAATATTCGTTTGACCAAGATAAGCAACCGTCGTCGTGTTTGGGAAGCTATTCTCATATTGATTGGCCTCGGTGCTATCTTTTTAATGGTATCGCTATTTAGCTTTAATCCCTCTGATCCGAGTTGGTCACAAACTACTTGGAATGAGCCTATTCAAAATTTAGGCGGCAATATCGGGGCATGGTTAGCTGATATACTATTTTCTGCTTTCGGCTTACTTGCCTATGCTATCCCAGTTGTTGTGGTATTGGGTTGTTGGAACTCTTTACGTTATCAACAAAATCGCGAATATACTGATTTCTTCTCGCTTTCATTAAGAACAATTGGCGCTTTAGCGTTGATATTGACATCTTGTGCATTAGCAGATCTTAATTTTGATGATATCTATAATTTTAGCTCAGGCGGGGTTATTGGTAGCTTATTTAGCAAAGCTTTATTACCGTGGTTCAATCTATTAGGTGCAACGCTTGCATTGCTGTCTGTTTGGGCTATTGGTTTTACTTTATTCACCGGATGGTCATGGTTGACCATTACTGAAAAAATTGGTGCAGTTATTTTAGGTGGTCTTGGCTTTATTACTAACCGAGGTCAACATGAAGCAGAATATGATGAAGATGAAGCACAAGAGCAAACTGATGACTTTATCGAAGATACCGAAAAAAATAACGAACAACAAATAACTGCGGCTGAAGATAGCGACGATATTCTATTTTCTGCACCATCGGCACTTGAACTAGCTCGTCAAAAAGATCTTGATTCTTTACAACAAGAGACAGAAAAAAATCTCAATTTACCTTCTTTCTCAGCCACAAACGAACGTGCTGAATTGGCAGCAGAACCTGAAATTGAATCTAGTTTAAATGTTGCAACAGCCTCAAATACAGCTAAAGTTGAAACACCTGTTTATGCTCAACAAACTACAGAACAATTAAATGACGAGCCTGAGCATTATCGTTTTGATATTCCCGAAGCATTTTTGAAAACAGAAACACCGTTAGAAGCAGCGGATACAGTAACTTCAGTAGTACAAGAAGTTGTACCTTCATTTTCACCATTTACTGAAGATAGAACGACAATATCGACTCAACAACCAGCAGAAAACGCATTTAGTGTGGGTAGAGCAGAGCCGACTTTTACATTATCGTCTGAAAATGAGGGGGCTTCTTTTGCTCAAACGGCATCGGCGACAGCAGGTGTGGCAACGAGTGCAGTTGTTGCTCATGCAGCACAAGTAAAACAAGGCTTAGGGCCAGAACTCCCTAGACCCAATCCCGTCCGTTTACCTACCCGCCGTGAATTATATGGCATTCATATTCCTTCTCAGCGAGAAGCTGAACTACGTCGTCGAGAAGAGGCTATTCAGCCAGGATCTGAAAATGAGCTTGAAGATATTCAAGAACAAGCTAATTTTGAGCAAGAACTGCGTCAGCAATTTCTTGAACAACAACGTGAACGTTATGGTGAAGATGATTCACAACGACATAACGAATCAGATGCACTGAAGCCTGACTATCAGCAAAATAATCACAATGATTTTGAGCCAACCATTACAGAAAATACTTTTTCGTCAATCGATGATAACGAGGTTGATGAAGAAGAACAGCAACTTGCGGCGCAGTTTAAACAACAGTTGCAAGCGCGTTATGGTGATGATGCTCCATTTGAAGACGATGATGAAATCTTGCCCCAAATATCAACAATAGGGGCAGCAGTTGCATCAACCACACAACCCGTTGTAGCAGGCTATCAGCCACATATTCAACATTCTTTTGCATCACAATCGACGCCTAAAGCGCCAGAGACAAATGAGATAGCAAAAAAAATGAATTACCCAACCAGTAATGCATTTTTGCAAATATCACCCCGTGATGACGAAGAAGAAGAGTACAGCCCGACTATTGAGCTAAAAGAAAATCTTTCAGCATTAGAGGCGTTTTCACCTATTGATGATCTTTTAGATGAAGAACCCGCCGAGCCTGTATTTATTCCAATTATTACTGAGGCAGTTAAACAAAATATTGCACCGCAAGCAGATATTGAACCTCAATCTAATATGGTTCAACATTTTGCACAGCAACAGCAACAGCAACAGCAACAGCAACAGCAACAGCAACAGCAACAATCTCTTATTCATCCATTACTGATGCGTAATGATCAGCCATTGCCAAAATCAACAACACCAATGCCATCATTGGATTTGCTGACAACACCACCAATAGAAGAAGAGCCTGTTGATATGTTTGAATTAGAACGTATCGCAAGCCTTATTGAAGCACGACTTAACGATTATCGCGTTAAAGCCAAAGTTGTTGGTATTTCTCCAGGACCTGTTATTACTCGCTTTGAACTTGAATTAGCACCGGGTGTAAAAGCAGCTCGTATCTCGAATCTTTCTCGTGATTTAGCGCGTTCTCTGTCTGCTGTTGCAGTTCGTATTGTTGAAGTTATTCCCGGAAAACCTTATGTCGGGTTAGAATTACCTAACAAAAAACGCCAAACGGTTTATATGCGTGAGTTGTTAGATAGCGATAAATTCCGTGACACGGGATCGCCATTAACGGTTGTATTAGGTAAAGATATTGGTGGGCAGCCTGTTGTTGCTAATCTAGCTAAAATGCCTCATTTACTTGTAGCGGGTACAACAGGCTCAGGTAAATCAGTGGGTGTGAATGCAATGATTATCAGCATTCTTTATAAAGCGAAACCAGAAGATGTTCGTTTTATAATGATTGACCCGAAAATGCTTGAGCTTTCTGTGTATGAAGGTATTCCACACCTTTTAACGGAAGTTGTTACTGATATGAAAGATGCAGCGAGCGCGCTACGCTGGAGTGTGGCCGAAATGGAGCGTCGTTATAAAATGATGTCCGCGCTTGGTGTGCGTAACCTTGCGGGTTATAACGAGAAAATCAAAGAAGCTGAAGCAATGGGACGGCCAATTCCTGATCCGTTCTGGAAACCAACAGATAGTATGTCTCCGACTATGCCAATGCTTGAGAAAGAACCATACATTGTTGTTATCGTTGATGAGTTTGCCGACTTAATGATGACCGCAGGTAAAAAAGTAGAAGAACTTATTGCTCGCTTAGCACAAAAAGCGCGTGCAGCTGGTATTCACTTGGTATTGGCAACCCAACGTCCTTCAGTTGATATTATTACTGGACTTATTAAAGCCAATATTCCAAGCCGTATTGCGTTTACGGTATCAAGTAAAATAGATTCGCGGACTATCTTGGACCAAGCAGGTGCAGAATCATTATTAGGTATGGGGGATATGCTTTATGCCCCTAATGGTGCAGTTCCTGTTCGTGTACATGGTGCATTTGTTAGTGATGACGAAGTACATGCTGTAGCGACAGACTGGAAAGCACGAGGTCGTCCACAGTATATTGAAGCTATTACTAAATGTGGTGAAGAAGGCGAAAATAGTGGTGGATTTGATGATGGTGAAGAACTTGATCCATTGTTTGATCAAGCAGTTGCCTTTGTTGTCGACAAACAACGTGTATCTATTTCTGGGGTTCAGCGCCAATTTAGAATTGGTTATAACCGTGCGGCAAGAATTGTTGAGCAAATGGAAAACCAAAATATCGTTAGCTCACCAGGACACAATGGTAGCCGAGAAGTACTAGCGCCACCCTCTTCAGATATGTAATATCTTGAAAACACAGTTATCAGCGACTTAACTAGCATGGTAATCTGCATCATCATTAATAAATCATGCGCCGACATTATGTCGGCGTTGTCTCATGCCGAGGGCTTGTGGAATGAAAAAAATATTACTATCAGCGTGTGCAATAACATTATTTGCTAGCCAAGTTACTTGGGCTGATGCTCGCCAAGACTTACAGCAACGTTTAAATAAAGTGAATAGCTTTCAAGCTAATTTTAGCCAAACAGTAACAAGCAACGAAGGTGCATTAATCCAAAAAGGCGAAGGTCACTTAAAGGTACAACGCCCTGATTTATTTAATTGGCAAATGACTGCACCTGATGAAAGCACATTAATTTCTGATGGTAAAACACTTTGGTTTTATAATCCTTTTGTTGAACAAGTAACGGCAACTTGGCTTGAAAGCGCAACAACCAACACGCCATTTATGTTAATTGCACGTAATGACAGCAAAGAGTGGCAACATTATGAAGTAAAACAAAATGGTGATCGTTTTGAGTTAACGCCTAAAACAGAAAATAACTTAAAACACTTTACTATTACAGTATTACCTAATGGGCAAATTCAGCAATTTGCTGCCACAGAGCAAGATGGTCAAGTCAGTAATTATCAGTTAACAGCACAAACTGTTGCACCTATCGATGCATCAACCTTCCGCTTTACGCCACCTGCTGGTGTCACTGTGGATGACCAACGTCAGTGAGGATGTTTTGAGTAATTTATCGCTCGATTTTTCACACAATGAATTTCAGCCTTTAGCCGCAAGAATGCGACCTGAAACGCTGGAGCAATATATTGGCCAAACACATTTACTTGCTGAAGGAAAGCCTCTCCCTCGTGCAATTAAAGGGGGTCAATTGCATTCGATGATCTTATGGGGTCCGCCAGGGACAGGTAAAACAACACTGGCTGAAATTATAGGACGTTATGCACAAGCGGATATTGAGCGACTATCTGCGGTGACATCGGGTATTAAAGAGATCAGAGAATCTATTGAGATCGCACGACAAAATAGAAATGCAGGGCGTAGAACTATTTTATTTGTGGATGAAGTTCATCGTTTTAATAAAAGCCAACAAGATGCTTTTTTGCCGCACATTGAAGATGGCACGATCACATTCATTGGTGCGACAACAGAAAATCCCTCTTTTGAGCTTAATTCTGCATTACTTTCAAGAGCACGAGTTTACTTATTAAGATCACTTACTGAAGCAGATATTGAGCAAGTTTTACAGCAGGCATTAGATGATGCAGAACGTGGCTTAGGAGGTAGAAATATAATTCTACCTAATGATACTCGCAGAATGATTGCTGAGTTAGTGAATGGAGATGCGCGACGTTCTCTGAACTTGCTTGAAATGATGGCAGATATGGCTGAAATCGATAGCCAAGGAAAACGCACTTTAACGCCTGAGTTGCTAAAAGAAATTAGCGGTGAGCGAAGTGCCCGTTTCGATAACAAAGGCGACAGATTTTACGATCTTATATCTGCTTTACATAAATCGGTACGAGGCTCTGCGCCTGATGCTGCTCTTTATTGGTATGCAAGGATTATTACAGCTGGGGGAGATCCGCTTTATGTTGCTCGTCGATTACTGGCAATAGCTTCAGAAGATGTCGGTAATGCAGACCCGCGAGCAATGCAAGTGGCTATTGCTGCATGGGATTGTTTTACCCGAGTAGGGCCGGCTGAAGGTGAACGTGCAATTGCACAAGCTATCGTTTATTTAGCCTGTGCACCAAAAAGTAACGCAGTATACACTGCTTACAAAGCAGCATTAACTGATGCAAAAAATCGGCCTGATTACGATGTTCCTGCCCATTTACGCAATGCCCCAACTAAATTAATGAAAGAAATGGGGCTAGGTGCAGAATATCGTTATGCACACGATGAGCCTAATGCTTATGCCGCAGGAGAGGTCTATTTC
Organism: Proteus hauseri; assembly: GCF_004116975.1. NCBI lineage: Bacteria > Pseudomonadati > Pseudomonadota > Gammaproteobacteria > Enterobacterales > Morganellaceae > Proteus > Proteus hauseri. The sequence goes on from NZ_CP026364.1 coordinate 2,855,064, forward strand.
CCTGAAGAAATGGCAAATACTCAGTATTATTATCCAGCTCAAAGAGGGCTAGAGATCAAGGTTGCTGAGAAATTAGACTGGCTTACTCAGCAAGATCAAAATAGTACGACAAAACGCTATCGTAAATTGTAAAGATGCGGTAAGGTTGTTTAAATATCATTAATTTCTTAACTATGCCTTTTCTCATATGTGTTTATCACATAACGAGTATTTTTATATAGTCGTAGAGAAGGTTTTTATTAATCTATCGATAAGCACAGGATAAGCATGCTCGATCCAAATCTACTGCGTAATGAGCTAGACGCGGTCGCCGAAAAACTGGCTCGCAGGGGGTTCACCCTCGATGTGGAAAAAATCCGTCAACAAGAAGAACGCCGTAAGGTGTTACAGGTTGAAACCGAATCCCTGCAAGCAGAACGTAATTCCCGATCGAAGTCCATTGGTGCTGCCAAAGCGCGTGGTGAAGACATTGAGCCACTTCGTCAGGAAGTTAATCTGCTAGGTGACAAACTTGAAGCTGCAAAAGCAGAGCTTGAAGTACTTCAAGCGGAAATTCGTGATTATGCATTAACTATCCCGAATATGCCTGACGACGCTGTACCAAACGGCAAAGACGATAGTGAAAATGTTGAAGTTTTTCGTTGGGGAACACCTAAAACTTACGATTTTGAATTAAAAGATCATGTAACTTTAGGTGAGTTAACTGATGGTTTAGATTTCGCTTCAGCAGTTAAAATTACCGGTTCGCGCTTTGTTATCATGAAAGGACAAATTGCACGTTTGCATCGTGCTATTACTCAATTCATGTTAAATCTTCATACTGAAGAACATGGTTATCAGGAAATGTATGTTCCTTATCTGGTAAACCACGCAACACTGTATGGTACTGGTCAATTACCTAAATTTAGTGGTGATCTTTTTCATACTAAACCACTAGAAGAAGAAGCTGAAAGTCAGTATGCACTGATCCCAACAGCGGAAGTGCCGGTTACAAATATGGTAAGAGACGTTATTCTTGATGAAGACGATTTACCACTGCGAATGACAGCACATACACCTTGCTTCCGTTCAGAAGCAGGCTCTTACGGACGCGACACTCGTGGTCTTATCCGTATGCACCAATTTGATAAAGTTGAATTGGTTCAAATCGTTCATCCTGAAAAATCAATGGATGCGTTAGAAGAGTTAACCGGCCATGCAGAAAAAGTCCTGCAATTGCTGGATCTACCATATCGCAAAGTTGTACTTTGTACGGGTGATATTGGCTTTGGTGCTCGTAAAACATACGATTTAGAAGTTTGGGTTCCTGCTCAAAATACTTATCGTGAAATCTCTTCATGCTCTAACTGCTGGGATTTCCAATCACGTCGTATGCAAGCGCGTTTCCGCTCTAAAGGTGATAAGAAAACTCAACTAGTTCATACCTTAAATGGTTCTGGATTAGCAGTAGGTCGTACATTGGTTGCTATTATGGAAAACTATCAAATGGCTGATGGCCGTATTGAAATTCCAGCAGCGCTACGCCCTTATATGAATGGTTTAGAATACATCGGTTGATTTTCAAATAATTAATATGATGTAAATATTTAACCCTCTGTTTTTACAGAGGGTTTTTTATTATCTGCAATAAAATTATAATCTTAAAGTATCCGTTATAACAATATAAAGTGTTAATTATATTGCAAATATTAGAGATAAAATTCAATATTAGGCTTAAAAGATAACGTTTAATCCTATGATATATTTTAAAAGTTTATTTATTCTTTATTACTTTCTTGACAATCTCACAGATTATCATTAGTTTGGATTTCTAGATGTTTAGACGTCTAGAAATCCAATTAAAAGTGAGTAGAAAATGATAACGCTAAAAAATGTCAGCAAAATTTATCGCCGAGGAAAAAAGCAAACTGTTGCTGTGAATAATATTAACCTCAACATTGCACAAGGAGATATCTTTGGCATCATTGGCTATAGTGGTGCAGGAAAGAGTAGTCTGATCCGTTTATTAAATCGCTTAGAGCCAGTAACAAACGGTGAGGTGATTGTAGGAAAACACAATATAACAACCAGCAGTGAACGAGAAATTCTAAAAATACGTCACTCAATAGGTATGATTTTTCAGCATTTTAATTTGCTATGGTCACGCACTGTTAGAGAAAATATTGAATTTCCATTAGAAGTATCGGGTGTTGATAGACAAAAACGTCATCAGCGTGCTGATGAATTAATGGCATTAGTTGGTTTAACTGATAAAGCAGATGAATATCCATCGACGCTAAGTGGTGGACAAAAACAACGTGTTGGTATTGCTCGTGCTCTTGCTAACAATCCTGATGTTTTGTTGTGTGATGAAGCTACATCGGCATTAGATCCAAAAACAACACAAACAATATTATCGTTGTTAGCAGAAATAAATAAAAAAATGAATATTACTATTGTTCTTATTACTCATGAAATGCAAGTGGTGAAAGCAATTTGTAACAAAGTTGCGGTAATAGAACAAGGGCGAATAATAGAACAAGGCGATGTAAAAAATGTATTTAATAAACCAAAACATAAAGTAACACAGCAATTTTTATCACAGACAGCGTATATTACAGATAATATAGATGATATTGAAAAGATAAAACAGCAAGGTACCGTGATCCGTTTATTATTACAAGAAAATAAAAAATTTGATTATCTTTTTTATGACTTAGTTTCTCAGTTTAATGAGCCTATTAAACTAGTAAGGGGTAATTTCTCACAAGAAAATGGTTTTATTTATTTGCAATTAACTAATAAATCAAATGAGATTATTCAGTATCTTAAAAATAATAAATTTAATATAGCAATACTTTAATATAGCGGTAACTTAATATGGATAGAATACAACAGTGGTCATTTATTTATTTTCCTAATTTAAAATTAAATGTATTAGGCGAAGAAACAATAAATACCTTATATATGACATTAGTTTCTGGTGCATTATCTTGCGTATTAGGAATATTAATTGGCGTAGCTCTATTTTTAACAGCCAAAGAAGGAAAGAGAGAGCAGCTTTTTATTTATCGAATACTCTCTTTTATTGTTAATATATTTAGAGCAGTACCTTTTATCATATTAATTATTCTTCTTTTCCCATTTACCAAATGGGTAGTTGGAACAATTTTAGGTGTTAACGCAGCATTACCTGCATTAGTTATTTCAGCGGCGGCTTTCTATGCGAGGTTAGTTGAGTTAGCACTACGTGAAGTTGATAAAGGTGTTATTGAAGCAAGTCAATCAATGGGTGCCAACTTATCTACATTAGTTTTTAAAGTATTATTGCCAGAGTCTTCACCGGCTTTAATTTCGGGTTTAACAGTAACACTGATTTCATTAGTAGGTGGAACAGCTGTTGCTGGTGCTATTGGAGCCGGTGGATTAGGAAATCTTGCTTATTTAGAAGGGTTTCAACGTAGCCATAGTGATGTTGTTTGGGTTGCTACATTAGTTATTTTACTGATTGTTTTATGTATTCAGTTAATAGGAGACAGCTTAGTACGCAGCATAGATAAACGTTAATAAAAAATAAATCACAGGGTGTATTAAAAATAAATTTAAAATAAAGGTCATAAAAATGAGATTAACAGTATTTAAAAAACTGGGTTCGCTGCTGCTTGTTAGTTTGGCTCTATCTGCTTGTAAACCAACAGATGAAAAGCTGGAAAATAAACTTATTATTGGTGCCTCCAGTACACCTCATGCGGAAATATTAGAATTTATTAAACCGCAATTGAAAAAGGATGGGCTGGAATTAGATATTAGAGTTTTCAATGATTATATTATTCCTAATCAAGCCTTAGCCGAAAAAGAATTAGATGCTAACTTTTTTCAGCATGTCCCTTATTTAAATAAAACATTAGCAGATCATCCAGATTGGAATTTAGTCTCTGTTGGTGCTGTACATATGCATCCTTATCGTTTTTTCTCACAAAAATATAAAAGCTTACAAGATTTACCCGATGGTGCAAAAATGATTAGTAGCAATAATCTGGCACAGCATGGACATATTTTAAAATTATTTCAAGATGAGGGGTTAATTAAATTGCGTTCAGGTATTGATCCTGACGATTCAACTATTGATGATATTGTAGAAAACCCACGTAATATTAAATTTTTATTTACTTACGATGGACCACTACTACCACAAATTTATAAAAATGGTGAAGCGGATATCGCTTCTATTGATGGACACTTTGCTATTAATGCCGGTTTAGATTTAACTAAAGAGGTGATTTATACCGAACCTGCCGCAAATAGTAAATTTGCTAATGTAGTAGTAGTAAGAGAAGAAAGTAAAGATGATCCACGTATTTCAAAATTAATGGAAGAACTACGGGCTCCTGCAACTAAACAGTTTATTCTTGAAAAATTTAAAGGAGAGGCAGTTCCCGTTCCGTAATTTTTTAATCGTAAATAAAAAATTACTTATTGAGATGATGTTAACCAGAGTGGAATAAGCAATTATTCCACTTTTTCATTTATTAATACGGTTATTATTAAAAGCTTTTTAATAAAAAAATGGTTATTTAACAAAAATATAACGCAATACTTTATCAGCTAAGCTGATCACAGCAGTTTCTTTTTATGCTGCTACATTGAGGATATCGCTCGGATTTATCAGCAATATTTTATTGTTTTTGATAATTCTATTTATTTAGAACCCTACAAAAAAGAGCATATCTTATGATAATTTTCAAACAACAGTTACATCAACTGATAAAAAATAAATTACATCTTGCAGGACTTAATCAAATTCATGCTGATACGGTTGCTGATGTATTAGTACATGCGGATGCTAAAGGAATTCATTCTCATGGTGCTGTACGTGTTGAATATTATGCAGAGCGTATTAGTAAAGGTGGCACAAATACCACACCTAACTTTGTTTATACAGAAACAGGACCTTGCAGTGCGGTGTTTGATGGTGATAATGGCGCAGGTCATGTTGCGGCAAAAGAGGCAATGGAACGCGCTATTGAAATGGCAACACAAAAGGGCGTCGCTGTTGTAGGAGTAAGACGCATTGGGCATAGTGGTGCGCTGTCTTATTTTGTTGAGCAAGCATCACAAGCTGGAATGATAGGCATATCTCTTTGTCAGTCAGATCCAATGGTCGTGCCATTTGGCGGCAGTGAAGTTTATTATGGCACTAATCCTATCGCCTTTTCTGCACCAGGAGTAGGCGACAAACATATTACTTTTGATATGGCAACCACAGTACAAGCATGGGGAAAAGTACTTGATGCTCGTTCACGTCACGCTGAAATTCCTGATACTTGGGCTGTTGATAAAACGGGAAAACCGACAACAGATCCCTTTGCTGTAAAAGGTTTATTACCTATTGCTGGACCTAAAGGTTATGGCCTAATGATGATGGTTGATGTGTTATCGGGGATCCTTCTTGGCTTACCTTTTGGTAAACAGGTTAGTTCTATGTATCACGATTTAACGCAAGGGCGTGAATTAGGGCAATTACATATAGTTATTAATCCTGCCTATTTTACTGATGCCACCTTATTTAGAGAGCATATTTCTCAAGTAATGGGTGAACTTAATGACATTAAGCCAGCAGAAGGAATTGAAAAAGTATTATATCCTGGAGAGAACAGTCAAATAGAAGAGAGAAGAACAGAACAAGAAGGTATTGAGATTGTTGATGAAATTTATGATTATTTAATCTCTGATTCGTTATTTAACCATTCATATGATAATAAAAACCCGTTTGCGAGTTAATTTAAGTAATAAAAAAACAGTAGGGTATATTCACTACTGTTTTTTATTTAATTTATAATATTGTATTAACTCACTAATTTTCCGATATTGGATTCAGCTGTTTTATTTAATGAAACAGGGGAACCACCGCTGCCACTATTGGTATTATTACCTGCATTATGATGATAGAAAATATCACGATATGAAGCATACATTGCGGTATAAGAAAGAGGGATAGTAATCAGTAATCCTAAACCAAATGGGATCACACTAATAACGATAATAATGAGTAATAATACAAAAAATAGGAAACCACCAAATAGGTTAGCTTTAACTGCCGCTAAACTTGCTTTAACTGCTGGAATTGCTCGGTAGCCATTAACTAAAATTAAAGCAGGAGCGAACCAGTAAGCCGCCGTGCTAATAACACCAAAAACAGCAATGATAATAAAAAATAAGCTAAATGATGAGGAGTTATAGACTAACCACTCTTCAATATACTGGTCTGAGAAATAGCCACCATCCATAGCATAGTAGATATCCATTATTGCAGAGCCACTGACGAGTATTGCAACAATAAAGCCAGCGATAAGAATAAGTGCACTAATACAATAAGCACCCATTAAACTGATATAGCGTTTGTTATGAAATCCTGAAAATAAATTATCAAGATCAAGGCGCTTAGTTTCGTATTGTTGATGGGCGATGCTGATAATACCAGCAGCTAATACAGCTGAAATAAGAGGAGAAAGCAGTGGGCCAATAAGTGGAATTAAACCGAGAATACCCGAAATAATTAAACTAACCACAAAGTAGATGATAATAACGGCGATCCACATCCAAAAACGTTCTTTTACTAAATCCCATCCTAGGCCTAACCAACGAGTACCACCAGAAGAGCCTCTAGCTTGAGGAATAGGTGTAAATACCTCTTGTGGTTCTGTTAGCGATGAATTCTTGTCTTGTTCCATTTCCTTTACCTTAATCACAACGTCTTTTGTTTATAAATATAAGAGCACTATAGTATCTTTTTGTTTTGTTATTAATCAACAGTATTCAACTGAATATAGATTCAGGATAATCTTAATATATTTTACTTATCTGATAAGTACTTTTTTATGTTATTAGTAAATTTAAAATAGAAATAGCAGTCACTATTTTTTAACGAGCACATTTATTTATAGCTGTAAGATATATTTGAGTTATTAAAGTTGATAATAAAAGAAAATATTTCATCTATTGGTTTTTTGTGGATAATTAAATTCTTATTGTTAAATTTTGCTACTGCGATTGCTTAATGTAGTGGTGATATTTATTATCGTAAAACTACGTCATGTAGTTAAAAAAGAAATTATCATGGGAATTGAAGTAGGGCGAAAATCCATTGCAGAAACAATAGGTAAAGAAGATAAAAGATAAAGAGTTACACTTGAAAATAAGAAAAAATTCAGATTTGAAAGAGCATGATCACAAGAAGGGTGATTAATAAATATTAATTTAACTAATTGATGTGCTAATAAAAAAGCAGCGCTATTAAAACGCTGCTTCTTGATTAATTATTAGTAGAAAGCTTAGTAAATGACCTTATGCCCATAAGATTCAAGAATGGATTTTACGTTTTCCATCGTCTCTTTTGACGGTGGATGAATGCCATCTAGCTTATATTCTTCACCTAAAGCAACCCATTTATGTTTACCTAATTCGTGGTAAGGGAGAAGCTCTACTTTCTCGATATTTTTCATATCTTTAATAAATTCACCTAGGCGATGGGCTGAATCATCATCATCAGACCAACCTGGGACAACAACATAGCGGATCCATGTTTTTTGTCCTCGTTTCGCTAAGTAACGAGCAAATTCTAGAGTGCGTTGGTTGGAAACACCTACTAATTTTTGGTGGATTTCATCATTGATCTGTTTTAGATCCAACATGACTAGATCAGTGGCATCCATTAATTCGTCAATAACTGGATCATAACGGCGAACAAAACCGTTGGTATCTAAGCAGGTATGGATATTTTCTTTTTGACAAGCTTGGAACCAATCACGCACAAATTCAGCTTGTAAAATAGCTTCACCACCAGAAGCAGTAACACCGCCACCAGAAGCATTCATAAAATGGCGATAAGTGACCGCCTCTTTCATCAGTTCATCCACAGTGACGATTTGCCCACCATGAGTATCCCATGTGTCACGGTTGTGACAATAGAGGCATCTCATTAGGCATCCTTGAAAGAAAACAATGAAACGTATTCCCGGACCATCAACAGTACCGCAGGATTCAAATGAGTGGATACGACCAAGTACGGACATAACAGGGTTACTCCAAAACTGTCTAGATAAAAAGGCCCCAATATAGGGGCCTTTATTCTAAGCGATTTTATTTACTTTCTCAGTAAATAAATGCATATAGTTATCTTTATTACATTGTTTTTGTAAATGTACGGGTGATAACGTCTTGCTGTTGTTCTTTAGTTAGTGAGTTAAAGCGAACTGCATAACCAGAAACACGGATAGTTAACTGAGGATATTTCTCAGGATCTTCCATTGCTTCTAACAGCATTTCACGGTTCATCACGTTTACGTTTAAGTGTTGACCACCTTCGATACCTGCTTCGTGGTGGAAATAACCATCCATCAGACCTGCAAGGTTTGCTTTACGAACATCATCATCTTTACCTAATGCATTAGGTACGATAGAGAAGGTGTAAGAAATACCATCTTTTGCATAAGCAAATGGCAGTTTCGCAACAGAGGTCAGTGAAGCAACCGCACCTTTTTGGTCACGACCGTGCATTGGGTTTGCACCTGGTCCGAATGGCGCACCAGCGCGACGACCATCTGGCGTATTACCTGTTTTCTTACCGTAAACAACGTTTGAAGTGATAGTCAGGATTGACTGTGTAGGTACCGCATTACGGTAAGTACGCAGTTTCTGAATTTTCTTCATGAAACGTTCAACTAAGTCACAAGCGATATCATCTACGCGAGAATCGTTGTTACCGAATTGTGGGTATTCGCCATCAATTTTAAAGTCTACTGCTAAACCGTTTTCATCACGGATAGGAGAAACTTTTGCATATTTGATTGCAGCCAGTGAGTCAGCAGCAACAGACAGACCTGCGATACCACATGCCATTGTACGATAAACATCACGGTCATGAAGTGCCATTAACGCTGCTTCATAGCTGTATTTATCGTGCATGTAATGGATAACGTTCAGTGCTGTTACATACTGAGTTGCTAACCAATCCATAAAGTGATCCATTTGGTTCATCACAGTATCGAAGTCTAAGACGTCATCCATGATTGGCGCATGTTTAGGACCCACTTGGATTTTCAGTTTTTCGTCAACACCACCATTGATGGTATACAGTAAGGTTTTCGCTAAGTTTGCACGAGCACCGAAGAACTGCATTTGTTTACCAACAACCATTGGGCTAACACAACATGCGATAGCATAGTCATCGCTGTCGAAGTCAGGACGCATTAAGTCATCATTTTCGTACTGAATTGAAGAAGTATCGATAGAGACTTTAGCTGCGTATTTTTTGAAGTTGATAGGCAGTTGTTCTGACCACAGAATAGTCATGTTTGGTTCTGGTGATGGACCCATTGTGTACAAGGTATTTAAGAAACGGAAAGTATTCTTAGTTACCAGAGTACGGCCATCTAAACCCATACCTGCTAATGATTCTGTTGCCCAAATTGGGTCACCAGAGAACAGCTCATCATATTCAGGAGTACGTAAGAAACGAACCATACGTAATTTCATTACTAAATGGTCGATTAATTCTTGAGCTTGTTCTTCAGTCAGTAAACCTGCATCCATATCACGTTGGATGTAGATATCTAAGAAGGTAGAAACACGACCGAAAGACATCGCAGCACCGTTTTGAGATTTAACAGCGGCTAAATAACCGAAGTAAGTCCATTGTACTGCTTCTTTTGCGTTTTGTGCTGGGCGAGAAATATCACAACCATAAGTTGCAGCCATTTCTTGAATTTGACCTAAGGCAGCATGTTGCTCTGCGATTTCTTCACGCAGCTGGATAGTCATTTCCAGATCTTCACCTTTTTCCAATTTTTCTTGTAAAGAGGTGAATTGAGCAAATTTGTCTTTGCGCAGGTATTCGATACCATACAATGCAACACGACGATAGTCACCGATGATACGGCCACGGCCATACGCATCTGGTAAACCAGTTAAAATACCTGATTTACGACATTTGATGATGTCTGGAGTGTACACATCGAAAACACCTTGGTTATGGGTTTTACGATATGTAGTAAAGATTTTTTTCAGTTCTGGATCAAGCTCACGATTATAAGCATGACAAGAACTTTCTACCATACGGATACCACCGAATGGGATGATTGCACGTTTTAAAGGTGCATCAGTCTGTAAACCTACGACTTGTTCTAAATCTTTCTCAATGTAACCTGCATCGTGAGAAGTGATTGTTGCAGCAACAGAAGTATCAAAATCAACCGGCGCATGAGTGCGGTTCTCGATTTTGATGCCTTCCATAACTTGTTCCCAAAGTGTATCAGTTGCTTTAGTGGAACCAGCCAGGAAAGATTCGTCGCCTTCATATGGAGTGTAGTTCTTTTGGATGAAATCGCGAACGTTTACTGCGTTCTGCCATTCACCTTCAGAAAAACCTTTCCATGCTTGAGCAAATTTTTCATTTAAATCAGACATGATACTTCTACCTTTTTACAATGGAACTTAAGAAATCAGTCATACCTGCACGGAATTAATGTTTCTCACCGCGCAGATGCATTAACCAGTATACCAGACCGACTAGGACTGCACCGCCAATAATGTTACCGATAGTGACTGGTAATAAATTATCAGAGAGGAAATTCGATACTGTTAAGTGTGAAAATTGTTCGGGTGATGCACCTACTTTAGACCAGAATTCTGCTGGTGCAAAATTCTTAATAACAATACCTAAAGGAATAAGAAACATGTTAGCGATACTATGTTCAAAGCCACTCGCAACAAACATGCCAATAGGTAAAATCAGTGCAAAAAGTTTATCAATTAAAGTACGGCCAGCATAACTCATCCATACAGCAAGACAAACCATCAAGTTAGCTAAAATACCTAAACAAACGGCTTCAACAAAGGTGTGCTCGAGTTTATGTTGTGCTGTTTGCAACACATTCAGCCCCCATAAACCGTTAGCGGCCATATGCTGACCTGCAAACCACATCAAGGCAACAAAAAAGAGCGCGCCAACAAAGTTACCAAGATAGACGTTTATCCAGTTGGCAAACATGGTGCTCCAGGATATACGTCCTGTTGCTTTAGGAATAATAGTGAGAACAGTTGAGGTGAATAAGTCCGCGCCACAAACGACAACGAGCATTAACCCCAAAGAGAAGCAGATCCCACCGACTAGTTTAGCTAGCCCGAAAGGAACAGACGCTGTGCCTGTAGTCGCAGTAATATAAAAAACAAAAGCAATTGAAATAAACATTCCCGCAGTAAATGCAGACAAGTAAGTCGTTGGAATATGTTTAGTTGCTTTATAACAACAAGCATCATCGGCAAATTTTGCCATTTCAGCAGGTGATAATAAATTAAAAGGGCTGTCAGCTTTCATACTAACACTCTCTTATATGTTGGAATAATTATAGTACGCAATAATAGTAGCAAAGGGGCTTACTTCTAAAATTGATATGGATCATGGTCGCTGATTAGAAACCCAATCCCAGTGCGTAAAAACCCGCTATTTTCACTATAATTATTTGATTAATAAGGTAAAAAAATTTTTTAAAAATTATCAAAAAATTTTAGACTAGCTGGATAAATAAAGCGAAAAGTAAATATAACGTATTATTTCCTCTCCTTAATGTTAATAATTAAAAACTAAAATTAACGGCCTATTTACTTTTGATTTAAATATAAACACTACTTTATTTGTGGATAATCTAATTGATTACTCCAGACATATACCCATTATAAAAATAAGGTTTTTTATTTTTTGAGATCTATGTACATAAATAGAAATTTAAACCACGTTTAAGCTAAATTATTGGTTTATAAATTCAATGTTATATTTTAATGTCACATTTAAAACTACAAATCGTCACTTTTGCCATATTTTGACATTTTTGTCAGCTGGCATATTTGCCATTCTGACAAAATTGCCATTATTTATTTTGAGCAAAAGAAAACACTCTATTTTAAAGTAGAGTGTTTTAATTAAACTCAGATAATCATTATTCAATTAAAGGTTATTTATCATTAGTCAATAACCTTTAATGCTGCATCGTTATTTAATGGATTGGCGCTTTGCTTTTTGCAGTTTTTCATAAGCGGCTAATAATGACTGATGAACGGGTAAATTCGCTAATGCTGGCTCGATAGTTTGTAAGCCATAAAAAGCATTTTTACCCTGCATTGCATTTTGTGCAGCAAGTAAAGTTTCTGCGCCATACATACGAGAAAAGGCATGCATATATTGTTCTGGTTGGCGCTCTGTTTCTTCTCTTAATAACAAGAGATTATGTAAACAGCGATAATAGTTTTGGCGTTCAGGTGTAAATAAGGATGCATTGAAATCTTGTGTCCATTCAACCCACACTAATGCTTGTTCATGGTCGCCGCCAGCTAACGCTAGCATAGATTTTAATTCACCAACACGTAAGTGGCTCCAGCCATTATCTTTACCTGGTGCGATACCAATCATTTCTCTTACACGAGTAAAATCGTCTAATCCATCTTCATCAAATTGACCGATTAGTGATAAGTATTCGTTTTTAGTTCCTTGGCTACTTGGTAATGCAAGTAGCGTATCACGCCAATGAACACCCATTATGTTGTTTGCTAGTTGTAAATCTTCAGCTGGGTAAATATCGGATAAACCGGGTACTAAAATACGGCAAGCATAAACACCTAAATGCGAATAATCCATGATATAAACTTCAGCATCACATTGTTTACACAGTGACATTAAAGTATGGAATTCTTCTTCTGTGGTACCACTGAAATTCCAGTCAACAAACTGATAATCCGCATCTTTTTTGAATAAATCCCAGCTAATTAAACCACTAGAATCAATAAAATGGGTTTCAAGATTAGTATGATCGCCAACCTCTTCATCATCAAAACTTGGCGGATTAAATACATCCAAATCTTTGAGGCTTCGGCCTTGTAATAATTCAGTAACAGTACGTTCTAATGCCACGCCAAAGTCTGGGTGTGCGCCAAAAGAGGCAAAACAAGTCCCATTTTGTGGATTAAATAGCACTACACAAATAACAGGGAATTGACCACCTAAAGAGGCATCAAAACTGAAAATTGGAAAGCCTTCTTTCTCTAATGTTGCAATAGCTTCAACAACAGAGGGATAACGAGCTAACACTTCTTGAGGAATTTCAGGCAAGCTGATTTGTTCAACGATAATGCGATTTTTCACATAGCGTTCAAATACTTCTGAAAGACCTTGCACACGAGCTTCATTTTGCGTATTGCCCGCAGACATACCATTAGAAGCATAAAGATTAGCAATAATATTTACAGGAATATAAACAGGCTTTTCATCTGATTGACGAATAAATGGTAAAGCGCAAATACCCCGATCAGGGTTACTTGATTGCAAATCGACTAATTCACTACCGCATAATTCGCCTTCAGGATCATAAAATTTACGCAGGCGTGCATCTAATAAACCGTCTGGTACAGAATCATCTTCTGTTAAAGGGAACCATTTTTCACTTGGGTAGTGAACAAATTCGCCTTGTGCAATTTCATTACCTAACCAGAAATCGGAAAAAAAGTAGTTAGTTGAAAGACGTTCAAAATACTCACCAAGAGCAGATGCTAATGCTGCTTTTTTAGTCGCCCCTTTGCCATTAGTAAAACATAAAGGGCATTCTTTATCACGAATATGTACAGACCAGACGTTAGGAACAGGGTTTAACCATGAAGCTTCTTCAATATTAAAGCCTAAATCGGTTAGTTTTTTCTGAAAGCTAGCGATGGAGTCTTCCAGTGCGGCATCTTTACCGGGAATAAATGTTTGTGACATGGCAGGTTTCATCAATATTTTGCTGGTGATAGTTAGGGGCACATGATACTGAAATCTCCAGTAATGCACTAACGATTTATCATTCCTTTTATTGCTACTAATATTTAATCTAACGATTTTCTTGATATATGAGTTTTTTTAATAAATACGTTCCATTTATCACGGAATTAGTAATTATAAATCATCATAATAGATTTATTTATATACTCATAAGGGATCTATACAATGATGAAGAAAACATTGCTTGCCAGTTTGTTAGCCGTTGCTAGTGGCTCCGTATTTGCATTACCGAACGTCACTATTTTAGCAACCGGTGGCACTATAGCGGGAGGGGGCGATTCAGCGACTACTTCAAGTTATACCGCTGGTAAATTAGGTATTGATACATTAATCAATGCCGTTCCTGAGGCTAAAACGGTTGCTAATTTAAAAGGCGAGCAAGTGGTTAATATTGGTTCGCAAGATATGAATGACCAAGTGTGGTTAAAGCTTGCTAATAAAATTAATGCTGATTGTGATAAGACCGATGGTTTTGTCATCACCCATGGTACAGATACTATGGAAGAAACGGCTTATTTTCTTGATTTAACAACTAACTGTAAAAAACCTGTAGTTATGGTTGGTGCAATGCGCCCAGCCACGGCATTAGGGGCAGAGGGGCCATTAAATTTATTTAATGCGGTGGTTATTGCTAGTGATAAAGCATCTGAAGATCGTGGTGTATTAGTGACCATGAATAACGCAGTTATTGGCGGAAAAGATGTAATGAAGATGAACACCACTGAAGTCCAAGCTTTCCAACCCGTTAATGCGGGAGCTCAAGGTTATGTTCATAACGGTAAAGTACATTATTACACTGTCGCCGCACCACGTGCAGATAAAGCTGTGTTTGATGTAAGTAAATTAACCGAATTACCAAAAGTAGGTATTGTTTATAATTACGCTAATGCCTCTAACTTACCCGCTAAAGCCTTTATCGATAATAAATACCAAGGCATTATTAGTGCGGGTGTTGGTAATGGTAATTTATATACTGATATTCTTGACACTTTAGCTGAAGGTGCAAAAAACGGTGTTGTAGTTGTTCGTTCAAGTCGTGTTCCTGTTGGCTTTACTACCCAAAATGGTGAGGTTGATGATGTTAAATATGGTTTTGTGGCATCAGAACGTTTAAATCCACAAAAAGCACGAGTATTATTACAGTTAGCATTAACTGAAACTCAAGAACCGGCTAAAATTCAAGAATATTTTGAGAAGTATTAATAATTATTAATTAATATTAATGAGGCTATACTAAAATAGTAGTATAGCCTCATTATCTTGTTATCTTGTTATCTTGTTATCTTGTTATCTTGTTATCTTGTTATCTTCTTACAGAAGAATTATCCTTTATTTTTGAGAGAGAATTATAAGAATGCAACTGTGCATTGTTAGTAATAATATTATGAATTGATCCATCTATCGTTTTAAATTTATCTGTTTTTAATGCGCCTTCATTAATGAAAATACTTGAATTATCAGCTGAGACTTTAAATCTATGTATGTTTTCATACTTTATAAAGGGATCTTTACTGCGATAGTAGGCATAATCATCATGACGAAATTTAGCAATTACACTATCTTCTTTATTTTTAAAATGAGAGTTTCCCTGTAATTTTATTGTGGTTAAATTGCTGGAAATTACACCGTGATTATTAAATTTAGAATTGTTTAATATATTTAAGTTTATTTTTTCTGTTTTAATTACAGAGTAATTATTAACTGTTGATACATTTGTATGTATGTTTATTTTATTAGCTTGAATGCCATTTAAATGTTGTGATTTATCTATATTGTTTTTATCTCCAATAGCTAAGTTAGTATCAATTTTTCTACCTATTAGTCGACTTCCTTTACTATTGTTAAGCATATCCACTTTTTGATTGTTGGTTTTATAATTAAGTAAACTAATGCCATGATAAATATTTATACTTTCTTTTGCTTTTAAATACATATTAATGTCGATGTTATTACTTATAATATTTAATGTGCTAAATTTATTAGTTGTATTTTTATTTTTCTCATTTTCAATGAAATTTATTTCGCCATAGTTTCTGGTGTCAATTTTTTTTTCACGATACATATTATTACTAGGGAGGAAATTAGATGTGCGATATGTAATAAGATTATCTTTAGCATATTGAATTGATGCGGTTGCTAAGGTTTCTGAAAGCGTGTTTGAAAAACTACAATTATTACAAGTAATTCCATTAGGATTAGCAATAATAACGTGGGCAGCATTACCTAAAACGGCAATGTTACCCTCTAGTGTTGAACGTGGTCCAAACTTAACTTCATTAATAATAAATTTAGCATTAGATTCTTTATTATTTAGGATCGCACCATCACTATCAATGTTAAATGTATCATATATATTATGAGATACTCTATTTCTATCGCTATTTTCAATTAATACTTCAGCAACCATATCGTCATCATTATAAGGTCTAACTGTT
This sequence comes from Proteus hauseri, assembly GCF_004116975.1. NCBI lineage: Bacteria > Pseudomonadati > Pseudomonadota > Gammaproteobacteria > Enterobacterales > Morganellaceae > Proteus > Proteus hauseri. Next base: position 2,871,342 of record NZ_CP026364.1, read on the forward strand.
GCTGTTGAATCCTTATTTATAACGATATCTGTTGAATCAGCATAAAAAGAAAAACGTTTATTTTCTTCTGTGTCAGCAAAACCTACTGAAGGTAATATTGAACTTACAATAATAGCAAGTGTTTTTAATTTCATTTTGATTTCCTCTCTATATTTGTTGTTCTACAATTTATAGATAACAATGAAAGAAATAAACTTTCTAAAATAGAAAAGGTGTTTATTTATAAATTAGAAAAAGACTGTTATTTAAAAACAGTCCTTTAATCGGATTTAATCATCCTGAGTTATAAACTATTTATTTTTAGCGCGAGAAACTACAACATTAGCAGCAAAAAAAGCAATGAATGGAGTTAATGCAAAAACAGTAAATAACCAATGAGCTGCATTTTGAGCGCCTAACACACCGCCAGGTTCAGTTAATCCCGCCATATTCACAATGGTACCTGAAATAGATGCACCAACAGCGGTAGAAAAGAGTTGTATAGTCGTAATTGATGTTGCTGCTTTTTGAGCTTCTTGGCCTTGAGAAACTTGTAATACACGGGTTAGATAATGAGGCCAAGCCATACCAATACCTGCACCAGTAAAGAAAAGGGCGACACAAATAATAATTGTTTGGCCATAAGGTAAAATAACCACATTAGAAATGAGTAAACCAAGAATTAAAATAGCAGCAAAGTTAATAGCAGGACCAACTCTCATTAAACGTTGCGCCGTAGATTGCTTACGTGATGAAGAAATAATGGCAGAAAAAGACCAACCAGCACCCACTAGAGCGGCTAAATAACCAGAAAGCAGCGGTGTAATATCATGTATTATTTGCAAGAAATAAGGGACGAAGACTTCAGTTTGAACGCTTATTCCTAATAATGCCATTGTTAAATAAATGGGTGCTAAAGGTGCTGAAAAAGAGAATGTCCCTTTAGGAAATAATCCATCACTCGATTTTTTATCAATACGCACAAGTAAAAGAACAAAAAATACTGCAAAAATAACAGATAGCAGATTATAAATAATAACGTTATATAGACTGCCTATTGAAATGGATAATACGGCTAAAATTAATAACGTTAGTTGTTGATAAGGAAGTGGTGATTTAGAGATGCCTATATCAGCTGCATTTTGGGTAGGAAGAATAGTAAATAACAAAGCAATATAAGGAATACCAACAAATAAGATTGACCAAAATGCGCCGCGCCAAACATTATATTCTGCAAATATTCCGCCTAATGCAGGACCTAATAAAGTAGATATTCCCCACATACTAGACATTAATGCCATTGCCCTCGACCAAAGTGGTTGTGGAAACATCACTCTAACTAAAGAATATGCTAAAGCCAGTAACATACCGCCACCTGCACCCTGAACAAACCTACCTAATAGCAATATCGGCATTGATGGTGCTGTTGCACAAATAATTGAACCCAATAAAAAACACAGTGTAGCCAATAAATAGCTATTACGTGGTGCAAATGCATTTAGTAGACGAGAAGTGAGTGCTGATGAAAGAATAGAGGCCAGAATAAAAATGGTGGTATTCCATGCGTATAAATTAAGTCCACCGATATCCCGAACTATTGAAGGTAAAGTCGTGATCGTAATGTAGACATTAATTGCATGTAATGCGACACCACCAGCTAATGCTAGCGATTTCAGACTATTTTTCCCTTTAAGAAGCATTCCCCAGCTTGCTTCTTCTTTTTTATGAATACTCCCCGACATAAAATACTCCTAACGGTTATTTTTACGCACAGCATATTATGTGTTAGCCCACAATAATCATTGCGCCAATTTAATGGGAATGATACAACCGATAGAGGTCGTTTTGTAAAAACATATTCAGATAGGGTGAATTTGAATGAGTCAGGTATATAACTTTAGTGCGGGTCCGGCTATGTTACCGGCAGAAGTTCTTCGTCGTGCAGAATTAGAATTATGCAACTGGCACGCGTTAGGGCGCTCGGTGATGGAAATTAGCCATCGTAGTAAAGAGTTTCTTGAAGTTGCACATCAGGCTGAGCAGGATCTTCGTGATCTATTAAATGTGCCAGAAAACTACAAAATTCTTTTCTGTCATGGCGGCGCACGTGGTCATTTCGCTGCATTACCACTCAATTTATTAGGCGATAAGAAAACAGCTGATTATATTGATGGTGGTTATTGGGCAGAAAGCGCAGCAGACGAAGCAGAAAAATATTGCTCACCAAATATCATTAAAATTAAAACAGAAATTGATGGCAAAGTTGGCGTAAAACCAATGAAAGAGTGGCAGTTAAGCCATGATTCAGCTTATGTACACTATTGCCCAAATGAAACCATTGATGGTATCGCTATTCATGAAGAGCCTGATTTTGATGATAAAAAAATCATTATTGCTGACTACTCTTCTTCTATTTTATCTAAACCAATAGATGTGAGCCGTTATGGCGTAATTTATGCCGGTGCGCAAAAAAATATTGGTCCTGCAGGTTTAACTATCGTTATTATTCGCGAAGATTTGTTGGGTAAAGCGCGTAAAGAAACACCTTCTGTGTTTGATTACACGGTGCTTGCTGAAAATGACTCAATGTTTAATACGCCACCAACTTTTGCTTGGTATTTATCAGGTATGGTTTTCAAGTGGTTAAAAGAACAAGGCGGATTGCAAGAAATGGCAAAACGCAATTATGAAAAAGCAACACTTCTTTATAGCGCGATAGACAATAGTGATTTCTATATCAACCGAGTCGCACCTGAAAATCGTTCACTAATGAATATCCCTTTCCAAATGTCATCTCCTTCTTTAGATTCAGTATTTTTAAAAGAAGCTGAGGCACAAGGGCTGGTGGCATTAAAAGGTCATCGTGTTTCTGGTGGTATGCGTGCCTCTATTTATAACGCTATGCCTCTAGCGGGTGTGCAAGCATTAGTTGACTTTATGGCAGATTTTGAGCGTCGTCACGCTTAATAGCTAAAATTAGGCTAAGAAAGCCTGCCTATAAGCAGGTTTTCTTATGACTAAGGGTGTTAATAATTAAAATAGAGTTACCCTCGTACAAAAATAATAAATAGATAATATCAGTACAAAAATAATTTTAATTTTAATTGTTTAATTAGCACTTCTTCTTATTATTAAATTGATTTATCGGAGTTTCTACCTGTTTATGGAATCGTTGACACTACAACCTATCGCTCATATTGAAGGCACTATTAATTTACCAGGGTCTAAAAGCGTCTCTAATCGTGCATTATTACTGGCAGCGCTCGCGAAAGGTAAAACTCGTTTAACTAATTTACTTGATAGTGACGATATTCGTCATATGTTAAATGCATTAAAAGCACTGGGTATTCATTATCAATTATCGAATAACAATACAGTCTGCGACATTGAGGGCTTAGGTGGTGAATTCAAAACATCAGCATCACTAGAGTTATTTTTAGGCAATGCTGGCACCGCAATGCGACCATTGGCGGCCGCTTTAAGTTTAGGCCATCATGATATTATTTTAACGGGTGAGCCTAGAATGAAAGAGCGCCCTATTGGGCATTTGGTCGATGCATTACGTCAAGGTGGCGCAAAAATTGATTATCTTGAACAAACAGATTATCCCCCAATCCGACTTCAAGGTGGTTTTAATGGTGGCAATGTTGACGTTGATGGCAGTGTATCAAGTCAATTTCTTACCGCATTGTTGATGGCTGCACCTTTAGCACCACAAGATACCACCATCACTATTAAAGGTGAGTTAGTATCCAAGCCTTATATTGATATTACATTGGCATTAATTAAAACTTTTGGTGTCGATATTGAAAATCAAAACTACCAGCAATTTATCATCAAAGGTGGCCAGCAATATCAATCACCGGGTCAATACTTAGTTGAAGGCGATGCATCATCAGCCTCTTATTTTTTAGCAGCCGCAGCAATTAAAGGCGGTACAGTTCGCGTAACAGGAATTGGTAAAAATAGCTTACAAGGTGATATTCATTTTGCTTCTGTACTGGAAAAAATGGGTGCAAAAGTTCGTTGGGGGGATGATTATATTGAATGCGAGCGTGGTACGCTTAAAGGTATCGATATGGATATGAATACCATCCCCGATGCAGCAATGACTATTGCAACAACAGCATTGTTTGCAGAAGGCGAAACAACCATTCGGAATATCTACAATTGGCGAGTCAAAGAGACTGACAGACTAGCTGCAATGGCGACAGAATTGCAAAAAGTAGGTGCGACGGTTGAAGAAGGGCATGATTACTTAAAAGTAACGCCTCCTAAGCAATTAAAAACAGCTGATATTGAAACCTATAATGATCATCGCATTGCAATGTGTTTTTCATTGGTGGCGCTTTCTGACATACCGATCACAATCCTTGACCCTGGTTGTACAGCAAAAACATTCCCCGATTATTTTGAAAAATTAAATACACTGGCATAAAGATAGAATTATTTATTTTGTGATATTAGGTTTAATCGGCGGTATTTCTATTAATAAAGCATAATACCGTCGATTTTTTATTTTATAGAGTAAGTTTTTCTCAAAAAATAGCTTTTTTTCAACGTTTATCGCCAATAAGTTTATCTCACGCTCAACTGCTTATTCCTTCATATACATTGTATGCGTATAATGGCGCGCAATATGATTAATACTGTTTTTCTCTGTTTGAAATTTATACTTATTATATCAATGTAATGGAGTATCAAATATAGAAACGCAGTGCCCATAAAAAGGAGAAACTCATGGCAGTTATCGTCCCTGTTATTACTGTTGATGGGCCAAGCGGAGCGGGTAAAGGAACATTATGCCAAGCCTTAGCAACGGCTTTTGGTTGGCACTTACTTGATTCTGGTGCAATTTATCGTGTATTAGCATTAGCTGCATTACATCATCATGTGGATATTAGTTCTGAAGATGCACTGGTTCCATTAGCAGCAAATCTTGATGTTAGATTTGTACCTAATGAAAATGGGCTAAGCGTTATCCTTGAAGGTGAAGATGTTTCAACTGAGATCCGTACAGAAACGGTAGGAAATACAGCTTCCCAAGCAGCTACATTCCCACGAGTAAGAGAGGCTTTATTACGACGTCAACGAGCATTCCGTACTGATCCTGGGTTGATTGCTGATGGTCGAGATATGGGCACAATTGTTTTCCCTGACGCACAAGTGAAAATATTTCTTGACGCCAGTGCTGAAGAGCGGGCTCGTCGCCGCATGTTACAGTTGCAGGAAAAGGGCTTTAATGTTAACTTTGAGCGCCTTTTATCCGAGATAAAAGAGCGTGATTACCGAGATCGGAATCGTGCGGTTGCGCCATTAGTTGCGGCAAAGGATGCATTAATTCTCGATTCAACAAGCTTGTCTATCGACGAAGTCATTGAAAAATCGTTGACTTATGCTAAAAAAAATCTGCAATTATCAGCGTAATTAATTTTTATTTCGTTTATACTAGGTAATATTAAAATCGGGTTACGTGTTAATGAAAACACAATAATGCCCGATGACCTTGTCACAAAGGATGTAACGAGGTATGTGAAACAACCCCATTCGGCCGGATGCTAAATGGACGTTAATTAAATTTACTTGAAGATCATTAACATGACAGAATCTTTTGCTCAACTCTTTGAAGAATCCTTAAAAACAATCGAAACTCGTCCAGGTGCTATCGTTCGCGGCGTTGTAGTTGCTATCGATAAAGACGTTGTTCTGGTTGATGCAGGTCTGAAATCAGAATCTGCTATTCCTGTAGAACAATTTAAAAACGCTCAGGGCGAATTAGAAATCCAAGTTGGTGACGAAATCGACGTTGCTCTGGACGCGGTTGAAGATGGCTTCGGTGAAACCGTTCTGTCTCGTGAGAAAGCTAAACGTCACGAAGCGTGGCTGATGCTGGAAAAAGCTTACGAAGAAAACGAAACTGTTGTTGGTATCATCAACGGTAAAGTTAAAGGTGGTTTCACTGTTGAACTGAACGGCATTCGTGCGTTCCTGCCAGGTTCACTGGTAGACGTTCGTCCAGTACGTGACACAACTCACCTGGAAAACAAAGAGCTTGAGTTCAAAGTCATCAAATTAGACCAAAAACGTAATAACGTTGTTGTCTCTCGTCGTGCGGTTATCGAATCTGAAAACAGCGCAGAACGCGATCAGTTATTAGAAAACCTGCAAGAAGGCATGGAAGTTAAAGGTATCGTTAAGAACCTTACTGACTACGGTGCATTCGTTGATCTGGGCGGTGTTGACGGTTTACTGCACATCACTGACATGGCTTGGAAACGTGTTAAACACCCAAGCGAAATTGTCAATGTTGGCGACGAAATCACTGTTAAAGTCCTGAAATTCGACCGTGAACGTACTCGCGTATCATTAGGTCTGAAACAACTGGGCGAAGATCCTTGGGTAGCTATCGCTAAACGTTACCCAGAAGGTACAAGACTGACTGGTCGTGTAACTAACCTGACTGATTACGGCTGCTTCGTAGAAATCGAAGAAGGCGTTGAAGGTTTAGTACACGTTTCTGAAATGGATTGGACTAACAAAAACATTCACCCATCTAAAGTTGTTAACGTTGGTGATGTTGTTGAAGTTATGGTTCTTGACATCGATGAAGAACGTCGCCGTATTTCACTGGGTCTGAAACAGTGTAAATCTAACCCATGGCAGCAGTTTGCAGAAACTCACAACAAAAACGACCGTGTTGAAGGTAAAATCAAGTCTATCACTGACTTTGGTATCTTCATCGGCCTAGACGGTGGTATCGACGGTCTGGTTCACTTATCTGACATTTCTTGGAATGTTGCAGGTGAAGAAGCTGTTCGTGAGTACAAAAAAGGCGACGAAATCGCTGCTGTAGTTCTGCAAGTTGATGCTGAACGTGAACGTATCTCTTTGGGCGTTAAACAATTATCAGAAGATCCATTCAATAATTACCTGTCTGCTCACAAAAAAGGTGCTATTGTTTCTGGTAAAGTAACCGCTGTTGATGCTAAAGGCGCAACTGTAGAGTTAGCTGATGGTGTTGAAGGTTACCTGCGCGCTTCAGAAGCTTCACGTGACCGCGTTGAAGATGCAACTCTGGTTCTAAATGTTGGCGAAGCTGTAGAAGCTAAATATACTGGCGTTGACCGTAAAAACCGCGTTATCAACCTGTCTGTTCGTGCTAAAGACGAAGCAGATGAGAAAGACGCTATCGCTTCTGTGAACAACAAAGAAGAAGTTGGTTTTTCAAATAACGCTATGGCTGAAGCTTTCAAAGCAGCTAAAGGCGAATAATTTAAGTTATTAACGAAGGCAACGTTATCGTTGCCTATTTATCGGTAGTCTAGGGAGGTAATATGACCAAGTCTGAATTAATTGAGAGACTTGCAGGCCTACAATCTCATCTTTCGGCTAAAACAGTTGAAGATGCTGTAAAAGAAATGCTTGATCATATGGCTGACACATTGGCTGATGGTGAGCGTATCGAAGTCCGTGGATTCGGCAGTTTTTCTCTACACTACCGTGCGCCGCGTACGGGTCGTAACCCGAAAACTGGTGATAAAGTGGATCTGGAAGGTAAATATGTTCCACACTTTAAGCCAGGTAAAGAGTTACGTGACCGTGTAAATATTTATACGGAATAAACAACTTCCTGTCGAAAAGGCATAAGTTAATTAACTTTCTCAAAAATGGTGCTTCGGCACCATTTTTTTATTATTTATTATTTATTATTTATTATTTATTATTTATTATTTAGTTTTTCTTATACTAAGCCTTTAATTTTTTATCATCAGATTTTGCTCACTCGTTCTTTCTTAGAGTTAATATTTCTCTTATTCGTAGCTTGCAATGAGTTTATATGCTTTTCTTAGTTATTTCCTTAATAAACTTTGAGAAAAAATGTTTAATTTATTTTATTTAGAGTTGTCTCGCAATAAATTGCATATTATAAAAAAATACATTTTTTATTTAGAATCAAACTCGAAAATATTCAGATCAACTGCATATTTAAATTTTATTTAACGATATGATATTAAAAGGATAAAGTTAACACTATGGATTAGTATGATGTTTTTTTTGAAAAAAATAAGATTTTATAATAGTTTTAAAATGGTATATATAATAAGTAGATATTTAAAACTGTTATATGTTAATAAACTCAATGTAGATAAAGCTGCTTTTGCGATAATATTAGGATGTCTTCCTTTATTAGTCCAATCAGAAATTATTAATAGTAAAGGATGCTTTTTTATTATTATCCTTTCTTTATTATTACTTCTTTTTCCATACTCTAATATTCGGTTTTTAGCATTTATATTATTATTTTTCGGATATTCAAATAGTATTGCTTTATCGTTGATCTCTAGAACAAATCAATTGTCTGATAGCATTATGACGATTGAAACAAAAATTATTGAATATCGCCAATTGCAAGATGGTAATATCACCATAAAAATTGTCATTCCTAAAGAAAGTATATTTTCATCTACTATTTATGCCAATGTCTATTGGCGAAATCCACCTAAAACTAGTCTTATTGGGCAATATTGGCAATTTAAAATCCAATTTCGTGCCGTACATAGTTATTTAAACGAAGGGGGCTTCGATAGTCAGAAATACGGTGTATCCATAAAAGAAACGTTAGCTGGAAAAATAATGGAGGCAACTTTAATCGATGCAAATATTTCGTTACGTATGCAATTTATTCAGTATTTATCAACATACTGGGAAGCGACGAAAAACAAAGGCGAAATTGTTGCATTGGTTCTTGGTGATAAACGTCAAATAAGCGCTAAACAAAAAGATATTTACATGAAAACAGGTGTAGCTCATCTTGTTGTTATTTCTGGACTTCATATTGGATTATCAGCATTTTTCGGTTGGTTTATTGCTAGAGCTATTCAGTTGTTATTTCCTATTAAATGGATTGGAACATTATTTCCGCTAATTATAGGATGGAGCTGTGGCGTTATTTATGCCGCTTTATCTGGATGGGGTATTCCTGCAATAAGAGCTATAATTGGGTTAAGTGTATGGGTGTTATTACACTGGCGTAGTCGGTTATTTTTACCTTGGCAATGGGCACTTTGGAGTGCAGCACTGATTTTAATTTTTGAACCTCTCTCTATCTTATCTGTCAGTTTTTGGCTCTCATTTTCTGCTGTGTTTGCGATTATTTTTTGGTATTGGATGTATCCATTAATAGGGAAGTATACCTATCAAAAACGTTGGTTTATTTTTAGATTAATCCATTTGCAGTTTGGACTAATGATTATTTTATTACCTTTTCAATATTATTTATTTGGTGGCGGTAATCTTTTTAGCTTTTTTGCTAATTTATGGGCTGTTCCTATTATCTCTTTTATTACTGTTCCGTTGATCATGCTTGGGTTATTTACTTCGTTTATACCTTTTTGCCAGCCTGTTTTATGGCACTTGATCGATCTCTCCATTAGTTATGCATTTTGGTGCCTTCCTTATTTTTCTTTTTTTTGGCGTGATAGTGGTGCGATACCTTTTTTACTCAGTCTCAGTGGTATTGTCGCTATTCTAGTTATTAAGATGAAATGGTGGTGTAATCACTTTATTTTAGTGATAGCGGCGGGAACACTTTTATATTGTGAGATGTTTACTTCAGCGCGTTATCAATGGCGTATGACAATGTTAGATGTTGGGCATGGGTTGGCGGTTATCATTGAAAATGATGGCGATGCGGTAATTTACGATACGGGAATGCGTTGGAAAAGTGGTGGTTCTATTGCAAAAAGAGTGATTATTCCATATCTAAAAAGCCGTCAGCTCACACCTAGCGTATTAATAATTAGCCATGATCATTTAGATCATACCGGTGGAGTGGCTGATCTGTTAGTTGCATATCCTCAATTAATTATTCGCAGTAGTTTTAATCAGCCTCATCACTTACCTTGTTTACAAGGACAATCATGGCAATGGAAAGGGCTTGCTTTTCATGCTTTATGGCCAATTCACTTATATACTTCACCGAAAAATAATGAATCATGTGTTATTAATGTTAGTGATGGAAAGCAGAGTATATTACTTACAGGTGATATAGAAAAAGAAAGTGAAGTGCAATTAGTCAGGTCGAAAAATAATCGATTAAAGGCAGATATTTTGCAAGTCCCTCATCATGGTAGCCAAACATCTTCAACATTGGCGTTTATTCAAGCAGTTTCACCAAATATTGCACTTGTTTCTGCTGCTCGTTATAGCCCTTGGCGTTTACCTTCTGATAAAGTACATCGCCGTTATAAAAATGAAGCCATTAATTGGCTAACCACATCTATTAGAGGGCAGATTTCTATTGAGTTTAGTCACAATAAGATTGATATATTAACCTATAGACAAGATATATTGCCTCGTTGGTATAATCAGTGGTTTGGTAATTTGACTATTAACGAGTAGAATAACCCGCTATTTATTAAAAGTTTGGTAATACATATGAATGATATAGACCTATCAACGTGGCAAACTTTCCGTCGCTTATGGCCGATGATTCGTGTCTTTAAAGCCGGTTTGTTAGTTGCAGCAGTCGCATTGGTGATAAATGCGAGCGTTGATGCATTTATGATCTCTTTACTAAAACCACTGCTTGATGAAGGCTTTGGTAAGGCGAGCAATGACGTATTAAAATGGATGCCTTTTGCCATTATTGGATTGATAGTTCTACGTGGTATATCTAACTTTGTATCAAGTTATTGCCTTTCATGGGTTTCTGGAAAGGTAGTTATGAATATGCGACGTCGGTTGTTTTCCCACATTATGGGAATGCCGGTAAGCTTTTTTGATCAGCAATCAACAGGAACATTACTTTCTCGAATCACTTACGATTCAGAGCAAGTCGCTTCATCTTCTTCTGGTGCATTAATTACCGTTGTGCGTGAAGGTGCTTATATCATTGGTTTATTTGTACTGATGTTCTATTACAGCTGGCATTTGTCACTTATTTTGATTGTTATTGCGCCTATTGTGGCTGTTGTTATTAGGATTGTGTCTACACGCTTTAGAACGATAAGTAAACGCATTCAAAATAGCATGGGGCAAGTAACAACAAGTGCTGAGCAGATGCTGAAAGGCCATAAAGAAGTTCTTATTTTCAATGGTCAAGAAGTTGAAAACAAGCGCTTTAATCATGTGAGTAACCATATTCGCCGTCAAGGTATGCGTATGGTGGTTGCATCATCAATTTCTGATCCTATTATTCAGCTTATTGCTTCTTTTGCATTGGCATTTGTTTTATATGCAGCCAGTTTTCCTGAAATTATGGATACATTGACCGCAGGGACTATCACCGTTGTTTTCTCTTCAATGGTTGCATTAATGCGCCCATTAAAATCGTTAACTAATGTTAATGCTCAATTCCAACGTGGTATGGCGGCTTGCCAAACGTTATTTGCCATTTTGGATCTAGAGCAGGAAAAAGATACGGGTAAATTAGAGCTGAAAAAACCAACGGGTGATATTGAGTTTCGTAATGTCACTTTCCAATATGCGACGAAAGATACTCCTGCATTGAAAAATCTTTCTTTTACAATTCCTGCAGGAAAAACAGTTGCTTTAGTTGGTCGCTCAGGTTCAGGTAAATCAACGATAGCAAATCTGCTTACTCGTTTTTACGACATTAATGAAGGTGAAATTCTAATTAATGGTCACGATATTCGTGATTACACATTAAAATCACTACGTGACCAAGTCGCATTAGTTTCTCAAAATGTTCATCTATTTAATGAAACAGTAGCGAACAATATTGTTTATGCATGTGAAGAGAAATATAGCCGAGAAGATATCGAGAAAGCCGCTAAAATGGCTCATGCTATGGACTTTATCCAAAAATTAGATAATGGGCTTGATACTGAAATTGGTGAAAATGGTGTACTGCTTTCTGGTGGACAACGTCAACGTATTGCCATTGCAAGGGCACTATTACGTGATTCACCCATTCTAATATTAGATGAAGCAACATCAGCACTCGATACCGAATCAGAAAGAGCAATTCAATCAGCACTTGATGAATTGCAGAAAAATAGAACCTCTTTGGTTATTGCTCATCGCTTATCTACAATTGAAAAAGCAGATGAAATTCTGGTAATTGAAGATGGTGAAATTGTTGAACGTGGTGCACACCTTAATCTTCTAGAAAAAGAAGGTGTTTATGCACAACTTCATAGGATGCAATTTGGAAAATGATTGAACGGATTTGGTCTGGTAAATCTTGGTGTTATATTCTCTTGCTGCCATTTTCATGGCTATATGGTGCTATAGCAATACTGAGACGTATCGCATATCAAAAAGGGTGGTTATCATCGTGGAAATCACCCGTTCCCGTTGTTGTCGTTGGCAATTTAACCGCGGGTGGTAATGGAAAAACACCAGTTGTTATTTGGCTGGTTGAGCAACTTATTCAGCAAGGTTTTAAGGCTGGGGTTGTTTCACGCGGCTATGGCGGTAAATCAGACCATTATCCTTTATTACTTTCTTCTGAAACAACACCTGCAATGGCAGGTGATGAGCCGGTATTAATTTATCATCGAACTGGTGTGCCAGTTGCGGTTGCACCAGTTCGACGAGATGCTGTAAAAGCATTATTAGCCCAACATAAGCTTGATGTCATCATCACTGATGATGGATTACAACATTATGCCTTACAACGAGATTATGAAATTGTTGTTATTGATGGACAACGCCGTTTTGGTAATGGTTGGTGGTTACCCGCAGGGCCTATGCGTGAACGTGCAGGGCGTTTAAATACTGTTGATGCAATTATCGTTAATGGTGGATTAAGCCAAAATAATGAGATAGGTATGGTTTTAGAGGGAGATCTTGCTATTAACCTTAAAACAGGTGAAAAAAAACCTATTAATCAACTAAATAAAGCTGTAGCTATGGCAGGAATTGGTCATCCTCCTCGTTTTTTTAATTCTTTAAATGATAAAGGTGTTGAATTAATTGCAACTAAAGCATTTAGCGATCATAGCGATTATCGTGTGCAAGAACTACAACAGCTTACCCCACATAATGAGCCACTTATCATGACAGAAAAAGATGCTGTTAAATGTCAGCATTTTGCTCAAGATAATTGGTGGTATTTACCTGTCTCTGCGGTGCTTAATAATCAAACCGTGCTAAAACAAGTGATTAATTTAATTTACAGCTCGAAAAAAACTTGTGTCTAATCTGAAACAATGATATTTATATTGGAAATCAGGATAGCGTTACATAAAAGATTACCTACCCACTAATCGCATATCGCTTTTGTCGTAGTCCAATTTAAATCGCTAATACCCTATCTACTCAAAAGCCTTGTGTGGGTTGTTTGTGGATCTTTAGTGTTGGGTTAATTCTTTGGTGCTGTAGATATTGGTTAGCTTTGCGTACTGTTGGTTATAGAAATTGTTTTAAGTAGATACTATTAATTATTTATTTCGAGTTATTCTATTTATCGATACGCAATAAAATATTTTTCTCATATCATGTCATTTAATCGTCATGATAATGCTGTAAATATTTTATTAAGCTTATAGATATCTTGTAAGTTAGCTATCACGATTTTGAACATTTATATATGAATAATAAAATGCACTACTTAAATTAATGTGTTCAGAATTTAATGGGGTTTTATATAAGAAGACTTAATAAAAAGTAGGATGCATTTGTGTAGTGAAATAAAACTATACAAAGAACAAAAGGAGTTTATCTATCATGACATTACAATTAATTATGGGTCGCGTTAAATGGTTTGATACTAATAAAGGTTACGGCCTTATTGTATCAACGGATATTGAACAAGAAATTTACGTCAATAAAAAAGCGATAGCCAATACAAAAAATAAAGCTTTAACAGAAGGTCAGCATGTTGAATTTTCTGTTATCAGAACTGCGGCAGGCTTAGAAGCTGCTGATGTTATCGGCTTTTAATTACTATCTATACTAAATTATAGGTAAAACAATAGGTTAAATTATCTTTTTCCTATTGTTTACATTATTGTTTTTTAGTTATCTTTTGGTCTGGGTTTAATGAAGAACATCATAAGCATGTTTAGAAGATAATATGAAACTCACTAAGTTAATTAGAATGCAATAAAGATAATAAAATGATTAAATTATTATCAATAAAAGTCGAATGTAATTCTTTATTAATGATATTGTATCCTAATCGATAAAAAGCCACTTTGATGTGGTTTTTTTGTTGCTGATAGTGAAAAAGAAAATAATAAAATTATTAATAGCAAAAAATAATTGCATAATAATCGCTAAACGAGCGAGTTAGAGTATTAACGCTGATCCTTCCTTATGATATCCTTTTGGCATATAAATGATTAACCCTTGTGAGGGACACATGGATCACCGTTTACTCGAAATAATTGCTTGCCCAGTTTGTCATGGCAAACTTATCTTTGATAAAGAAAATTCAGAGCTTATCTGCAAAATTGATCATTTAGCTTATCCTGTTCGTGACAATATCCCCGTTCTTCTAGAAAATGAAGCAAGAGAATTGTCACTAGAAGAGGAAAGATAATTTCATGTTTACGGTCATTATCCCTGGTCGATATGCATCGACTCGTTTACCCGGCAAACCATTAGCTGATATTCATGGCAAACCTATGATTGTTCGCGTAATGGAACAAGCAAAGCGCTCTGGTGCGCAGCGTGTGATTGTAGCTACAGATAATTTGGATGTGGTGGCTGCAGTTGAAAATGCGGGGGGTGAAGCGTGTATGACCCGTGAAGATCACCACTCAGGTACAGAACGCCTAGCTGAAGTGATTGAAAAATATCAATTTGCAGATGATGAGATAATTGTTAACGTTCAAGGGGATGAACCCCTTATTCCTCCTGCTATTATTAGCCAAGTTGCAGAAAATTTAGCTAATTGTGGTGCAGGAATGGCAACACTTGCTGTGCCTATCGTTGACTCAAAAGAAGCCTTTAATCCCAATGCTGTTAAAGTGGTAATGGATGCTAAAGGGTTTGCTCTCTATTTTTCTCGCGCCACTATTCCTTGGGAACGTGACCGTTTTAATTTATCCCATGATGAAATTGGTGAGCATTATCTGCGTCATATCGGCATTTATGCTTATCGTGCAGGTTTTGTCCGTCGTTATATCAATTGGGCACCAAGCCCGTTGGAATCTATCGAGATGTTAGAACAGCTTCGTGTTCTGTGGTATGGCGAAAAGATCCATGTTGCGAAAGCATTAGAAGTGCCTGGTGTAGGTGTTGATACACAAGATGACTTAATTGCAGCAAGAGCAGCATATAGAGCCCTTAACCAAGAGTTCTAATATTTGGTTAAAAAATAATTTTTCTACGGCACTCAATATAATTAGAGTGCCGTTTTTGTAGTTAAAGCTAATAACGATCTAGTTATTAGCATTTATCTCTTTATTCTTAGCTTTTTCATTCTCTAGGATCACCGCAGGTTGCCCCGCAGGCTTAATTGATTGCCACATCGATCCTAAAAATTCATACCACGCGCGTTCGCTATGTTGAAAATAGCTTGCTGAAGGAATGTATTTTTCCCAAGGGTGTAGTGGTGTTGTGATAGCTAACTGATTAGCTGGCGCAACAATAGGCTGCATTCCACGGGCTAAAAAGAAACGCTCAGCACGAGCTAAATGATTAGCTGAAGTAACTAATAAGAAAGGCTGTTTACCTATTAGCTTATCAACTTCGTAAGCTTCTTCTTCTGTATCTTTAGGAATGGATAATGCAATGGTTTTATCCGCCGGTACTCCTAAAGATTGAGCAACTTGGGCAGCAACTTCAGCACTACTTATTTTGTTTACCCCAGCACCACCTGTAAAAATAAGGGTTGCGTTAGGGTTGCGATAATAAAGGCGTACCGCTTCAGCAACTCGAAATAAACTATTATTTAATAGATTAGAACTTGGTGCCCACTCAGGGTTATAAGTAAACCCACCACCTAAAACGACAATATAGTTAACTTCTGCAGGTGAGTTTTCTCGTAATTCATAACGAGTTTGATACTCTTTTTCACTTGGCATCAATAAGGTATCGGCGATGGGTTGTATTCCTAAAATAGCCAATAAAAATATGGCTACTGTGAGCAAGCTTTTTCCTGTTTTTTGCCAGCGAGTAAACCAGAGTAAGATAAGAGCAAAAGAAGCCACAAGTAGTAACAAAGGAAAAGGCATCAATAAGCTACCAATATATTTTTTGAGCAAAAACAGCATAAATTATCCTGAGTTGAATGAAATACATGCAATTGATAGCAAAACCTTAGTGAAAACTAGGGGATTTAAGAAGCGCTGTGTCAAAATAGGCAATAGCGTTCTATCTTTCTAAATTCTAGCCGGTAGAAATCAAAAGCAGTTAATAATTTATAAAACGATAAACGTTTGAACGTTAATTTTTTCATTAATAAGCGTTATATTTATACAGCGCTTTGCGAATAGTCTGATTCATGGCTTATTTCTTTATAGAAAACAGTCAGTATCATAGAACACTGGTAAAATTGTTGTCTTTAATGAAGCACAGTGTCTCATATTTTTTGAATTTATCAGAATGCAAAGAGCGCAGTAACAGGTCGTTATCATGAGGCGTTTTAATGTCAGATCGTAATTTTGACGATATTGCTGATAAGTTCTCTCGCAATATCTATGGCACAACAAAAGGTAAAATCCGTCAGGCAGTGATTTGGCAAGATTTACAACAATTACTGACTCAATTTCCTAATCGTTCTTTGCGCATTTTAGATGCTGGTGGAGGCGAAGGTTATTTTTCTCGCCAACTTGCAAAACTTGGGCATCAAATCATTTTATGTGATTTATCTCAAGAAATGCTTAATCGAGCAGAAGAAGCAGCAATGGAAGATGGCGTTGTGCAAAATATGACATTTATTTGCTGTGCAGCTCAAGATATTAAACAGCATGTAGATGAAAAACTTGACTTAATTTTGTTTCATGCAGTATTGGAATGGATCACGGATCAGAAAGATGCCGTAAATGTTCTTACCGATATGCTACTGCCTAATGGTATCTTATCGTTGATGTTTTACAATGCTAACGGAATTGTAATGAGAAATGCTATTTTAGGGAATTTTCATTTAGCGGCCCCTGAAATACCGCGTAGAAGAAAACGGTCGTTGTCACCTCAAAATCCATTACAACCTGAAGATGTTTATCAATGGCTGTCTGAATTTTCGATGAATATACTAGGAAAAACAGGTGTACGTGTTTTTCATGATTATTTGCAAAGTCGTCAGCTACAAAATAAAGATTTCCCTGCGTTGCTTGCGTTAGAGCAGCGTTATTGTCGGCAAGAGCCCTATATAAGTCTGGGGCGCTACATTCATGTCATGGCACAAAAGTGTGTAAATTAAGGATGTACTATGAGTGATTTTACCCAGACCGTTCCTGAGTTAGTGTCTTGGGCGAGAAAAAATGATTTCTCGATTTCACTGCCACCTGAAAGATTAGCTTTTTTGATGGCAGTTGCTGTATTAAACAGCGAACGCCTTGATGGTGAGATGAGTGAAGGTGAGTTGATTGACGCTTTTAGAGAGGTTTGCAAGGGCTTTGAACAACCAGCCGAAGCGATTCAGGTACGTGCTAATAATGCCATTAACGATATGGTTAAACAGCGCCTCTTTAACCGTTTTACTAGTGAACTGGTAGAAGGTAATGCGATTTATCGCTTAACGCCATTAGGTATTGGTATTAGTGATTATTATATTCGCCAACGTGAATTTTCATCATTACGATTATCAATGCAGCTTTCTGTTGTTGCAGGTGAATTAGATTCTGCTGCAAGTTCAGCAGAGGATGGGGGTGATGAATATCACTGGCATCGGAATGTCTTTGCCCCTTTAAAATATTCAGTTGCCGAAATTTTCGATAGTATCGACTTGTCTCAACGTATTATGGACGAGCAGCAAAACAGCGTAAAAGAAGATATTGCCGAGCTACTAAATCAAGATTGGCAAGCTGCAATTTCAAGTTGCGAACAATTGTTATCAGAAACATCAGGTACGTTAAGAGAACTACAAGATACCCTTGAAGCCGCCGGTGATAAGCTACAAGCTAACCTTTTACGTATTCAAGAAGCGAATATGAATTCAGGGCATGTAGAGCAAATTGATACACTCGTTTTTGAATTACAAAGTAAGTTAGACCGAATTATCAGTTGGGGCCAGCAATCCATTGATTTATGGATTGGTTATGACCGACACGTTCATAAATTTATTCGTACAGCGATTGATATGGATAAAAATCGGATTTTCTCACGCCGATTACGCCAGTCAGTACAAAATTATTTTGAAAGCCCGTGGGCATTAACTTATGCCAATGCAGATAGACTTTTTGATATGCGCGATGAAGAACTAACATTGCGAGATGAAGAAGTTACAGGTGAGTTACCTGAAGAATTAGAATATCAAATGTTCAGTGAAGTTAATGAGCAAATAACCCAATGGGTTGAACAAGAACTCGCCTCTTATAAATTAGAAAAAAGAGCGTTAGATCTCGGTTCAGTGCTGGTTGAATTTCTTCACCATTATCCACAACAAAAACATTTTGATGTGGCGCGTATTGTCATTGATCAGGCGGTACGATTGGGTGTAGCACAAGCTGAACTTGCAGGATTACCTGCAAAATGGTCAGACATTAACGAATATGGAGCTAAGGTACAGGCGCATGTCATCGATACATACTGAGCAATTTATGCCAGCAAAACTGGCACAGGCGTTAGCGAACTCACTTTTCCCTGAACTGGATAGTCAGTTACGTGCAGGTCGGCATATTGGTATAGATGATCTAGATAACCATGCTTTTTTGATGGATTTTCAAGATGAGTTATCCGATTTTTATGCGCGTTATAACGTCGAATTAATTCGAGCACCTGAAGGTTTTTTCTATCTTCGTCCACGTTCAACCACACTTATTCCTCGTTCAGTACTTGCAGAAATGGATATGCTGGTGGGTAAAATTTTGTGTTACCTCTACCTTAGTCCAGAGCGATTAGCAAATCAGGGGATTTTTACCGTACAAGAATTGTTTGATGAATTACGTACTCTTGCGGATGAATCCAAATTGCTTCGTTTAGTCAACCAGCGTTCTACAGGCTCTGATTTAGACTTGCAAAAACTACAAGAAAAAATGAGAACATCACTAAACCGCTTACGTCGTTTAGGTATGATCGCGTTTTTACAAAATGATATGCAACGTTTTTCAATAACTGAGTCAGTGTTCCGCTTTGGTGCAGATGTTCGTAGTGGTGACTCTCCTATTGAAGCTCAATTACGCATGATCCGCGATGGTGAAGCAATGGCGCTAGAAAGTGAGCCGGCATTATCCAATGATGATGACGAAAATGAAGATGAGCAATTGCACGCCAATGAGGATGATGCGGAGGAAGAAAATAAATGATTGAACGGGGAAAATTTCGCTCATTAACACTAATCAACTGGAATGGCTTTTTTGCTCGTACGTTTGATTTAGATGAGTTAGTGACCACATTATCGGGTGGTAATGGTGCAGGAAAATCAACCACCATGGCAGCTTTTATTACTGCTATGATCCCAGACCTCACCTTACTTCATTTCCGTAACACCACAGAAGCAGGTTCTACGAGTGGTTCACGTGATAAAGGCTTGTACGGTAAATTACGCCCTGGTGTTTGTTACGCTGTATTGGATGTGATTAACTCTCGCCATTTACGTGCGGTTGTAGGTGTACGCTTGCAACAAATTGCAGGAAGAGATAAAAAAGTTGATATAAAACCCTTTATGATCCAAGGGTTACCAATGGCTGAAAATCCAACGGAAATCTTAACGCAAGCCGTTGCTGAGCGCCAAGCACGTGTTTTACCGCTTAACGAATTAAAAGAAAGAGTTGAAGCGATAGATGGCGTGGTATTTAGACAATTTAACTCAATTACAGATTTCCATGCTGTTATGTTCGATTTAGGGGTTATCCCTAAACGTCTTCGATCAGCCAGTGATCGAGCCAAATTTTATCGCTTAATTGAAGCTTCTTTATATGGTGGTATTTCTAGCGCCATTACTCGTTCTTTACGTGACTATTTATTACCTGAAAATAGTGGTGTCAGAAAAGCATTCCAGGATATGGAAGGGGCATTGCGTGAAAACCGCATGACACTCGAGGCTATTCGTGTAACTCAATCAGACCGTGATTTATTTAAACATTTAATCACTGAGGCAACCTCCTATGTTGCCGCTGATTATATGCGCCATGCTAATGAAAGACGGGTTCATCTTGATGAAGCATTGAATGTTCGCCGAGAATTATGGAGCCAGCGTAAATCGATTAATAACGAAGCGTATCGCTTTGTGGAAATGGGTAAAGAGCTTGAAGAACAACAAGCGTTATCTTCAGATCTTGAAGCAGACTATCAAGCAGCAAGCGATAGATTAAATCTGGTGCAAAACGCAGTTCGCCAGCAAGAGAAAATTGATCGTTATGTTGCTGATGTTGAAGAGATAACATTTCGTTTAGAAGAACAAAGTGAAGTTGTTGAAGAAGCCGCATCAAAGAAAGAAGAGCTAGAAGCAAGAGTTGAATCAGCAGAAGAAGAAGTTGATGAACTGAAAAATCAGTTAGCAGATTATCAACAAGCATTGGATGTGCAACAAACGCGAGCGATTCAATATCGTCAAGCTGTACAAGCGTTAGAGCGTGCCAAAGCGCAATGTGGTATCGATGATTTAGATGAAACCAACGCCGAAGAGTGGGCTAACCGTATTCAAAATAAGATACAAACTATCACTCATACGCTACTTTCTATGGAGCAGAAACTAAATGTTTCTGATGCAGCAAAAACTCAGTTTGATCAGGCATATAAGCTAATTAGCTCAATTGTTGGTGAAGTTAATCGCCAAGATGCGTGGGGCGCTGCAAAAAATGCATTGCGCGAGTGGTCTTCACATCGACATCAAGCTGATAGGGTTCATCCTATCAGAATGCAGTTGGCAGAATTAGAGCAGCGTTTACAGCAAAGAAATAATGCGCAAAGACAACTTGCAGAATTTAATAAACATCATGGTAACGCAATGGATCCAGATGATTTATTGATTTTACAAGATGAATTAGAAGCAAAAATTGAAGAGTTGAGTGATTATGTCAACGAATCTGGCGAACAACGCATGCAAATGCGACAAGAGCTAGATCAGCTAAAACAGCAAATTCAAAAATTAACCAAGCAAGCCCCAGCTTGGATTGCGGCACAAGATGCGCTAACTCAATTATGTGAACAAACAAATCAATCTTTCGAAACAGGGCATCAAGTAACTGAATATATGCAGCAGTTACTTGAGAAAGAGCGTGAAGCCACGGTATTACGGGATGAAACGGCAGCACGTAAACAACAGATTGAAGCACAAATTGAGCGTCTAAGTCAGCCAAGCGGTGCTGAAGATAGCCGACTGATTACATTAGCTGAGCGTTTTAACGGTGTTTTATTATCAGAAATTTACGATGATATTACTCTAGAAGATGCGCCATATTTCTCCGCACTGTATGGCCCTGCTCGCCATGCTATTGTGGTACAAGATCTCGCACCGGTTCAAGAACAATTAGCAACATTAGAAGATTGTCCTGAAGATCTCTATTTTATTGAAGGTGACCCTCAATCTTTCGATGACAGCGTGTTCAATGCACAAGAAATGGATAAAGCTGTTCTAATCAAAAGTTCAGATAGACAATGGCGTTACTCTCGTTACCCAGAAATTCCACTTTTTGGTCGCGCTGCTCGTGAAAGCCAATTAGAAATTTTAACGTATCAACGTGATGAATTATCTGAACTGTATGCGACACAAGCTTTTGATGTGCAAAAAATTCAGCGCGCCCATCATGCTTTCAGTCAATTTGTTGGGCAACATATTTCTGTCGCTTTTGAAGCTGATCCTGAAGAAGATATTCGTCAGTTAAATCAGCGTCGCAATGAAATTGAAAGAGCTCTGGCACAGTACGAAGAAAGCACTCAGCAGCAACGTCAGCATTATGCGCAAGCGAAAGAATCGTTAGCGCTGCTAAATAAACTGATCCCACAAGTTAATATCTTGATGGATGAGACATTAATTGATCGTGTTGAAGAACTGCGCGAAGAACTTTATGTTGCTGAAGAGTCTATGCGTTATTTGCAGCGCCATGAAAAAGCGTTAGCAACATTAGAGCCAATAGCGGCTATTTTGCAAAGTGATCCGCAAGAGCATGAACAATTAACAAAAGATTACGAACAAGCTAAAACCGAGCAACAGCGTTATCAACAACACGCTTTCTTGCTGGTGGAAGTGGTACAACGTCGCGCTCACTTTAGTTACAGCGATGCGGTCGAGATTGTGAGTGAAAACAGCGATCTTAATGAAAAATTGCGTCATCGTTTAGAAATGGCAGAAACCGAGCGCACAACAGCCCGTGAGTTATATCGTCAGCAACAAGCTCAGTACGCTCAATTTAATCAAGTTCTCGCCTCACTAAAGAGTTCTTTTGATACCAAGTCTGAGTTATTAAGAGAGCTTGAGCAAGAAATGAAAGACACGGGTATTCATGTTGATGCAAGTGCCGAAACGCGTGCTAGAGAATTGCGAGATCAACGCTATTCAGCGGTAAGTATTAACCGTACTCGTATTAGTCAACTTGAGCGTGATATCGCCTTGAGTGAAGCTGAACGCGATAATATGACGAAGAAAATTCGTAAACTTGAACGTGATTATTTGCAAATTCGCGAACATGTTGTTAGTGCAAAAGCGGGTTGGTGTGCAGTAATGCGTTTGGTAAAAGAAAATGGCATGGAGCGTCGTTTACATCGTCGTGACTTTGCTTATCTTTCTGCTGATGAATTACGCTCAATGTCGGATAAAGCGTTAGGTGCACTGCGTCAAGCTGTTGCTGATAATGAATATTTACGTGATGCATTACGTCGTTCAGAAGATGCTAAATTCCCAGATCGTAAGGTTCAGTTCTTCATTGCAGTTTATCAACATCTTAGAGAACGTATTCGTCAAGATATTATCAAAACGGATGATCCTGTTGATGCTATTGAGCAAATGGAAATTGAGCTGGCACGTTTAACTGAAGAACTGACAAGTCGAGAGCAAAAACTGGCAATTAGTTCACGAAGTGTTGCGAATATTATTCGTAAAACTATTCAGCGTGAGCAAAATCGTATTCGTATGCTTAACCAAGGCTTACAAGCGGTGTCATTTGGTCAAGTGCGAGGCGTTCGCTTAAACGTTAATATCCGTGAAAGCCATCAAGTGTTACTTGATGTGTTATCAGAAGAAGATAACCAGTATCAAGACTTGTTCAAAAACCAAAATTTAACCTTCTCAGAAGCGATGGCTAAACTCTATCAACGTTTGAATCCACAAGTTGATATTGGACAGCGCATGCCACAAACCGTGGGTGAAGAGTTACTCGATTATCGTAACTATCTTGAAATGGATGTTGAAGTTAATCGTGGGCCAGAGGGGTGGTTAAAAGCAGAAAGCGGAGCTTTATCTACGGGTGAAGCAATAGGTACGGGGATGTCGATTCTGGTGATGGTTGTACAGAGTTGGGAAGAGGAATCTCGTCGCTTACGTGGCAAAGATATTTCACCTTGTCGTTTGCTATTCCTCGATGAAGCGGCTCGTTTAGATGCTAAATCTATCGCTACACTGTTTGAGTTATGCGACAGATTAGATATGCAGCTTATTATTGCCGCACCAGAAAATATTAGCCCTGAAAAAGGGACAACCTATAAATTAGTACGTAAAGTATCTAATGGAACTGAGCACGTACATGTTGTTGGGCTTAAAGGTTTTGGTCAACAAAGCGAAAAAGATAAAACTACATCATCAAATGTTACTGAAATAACAGAAGTAGCAGATTAGTATCAATTTGTTATTCAACAAGAAATAGTGATAAGAAGGCGTTACTGGGTTATTCCGGTAGCGCCTTCTTTTTTCAAAGTGTTAGATAGATCAAAAAATGAAAGTAAATTAACAAATAATTGAAAACATAAATGGCATAACGTGCGCTGCATCTCATTTAAATGTAATGCTGATGTCTATGATTGTCCGCGTATGTGATTAACATAAAAATTAAAGGAAAGAGAATGCGTAAAGTCACGTTAACTTTGAGTGCGATAGCTTTAGCGTTGAGCCTAAATGGCGCAGCAATGGCCAAAGTTCATATGCCAGAAGTCGTAAGCCCGGGTGTTACTGTTGCTGAATTAGCACAACAACAACCAATTAATTGGGTGTCTGTTGCAGATATTGAGAAAAGCCTAGCTGGTCAACCACCAATGGCTGTTGGTTTTGATATCGATGATACCGTTCTGTTCTCAAGTCCAGGATTCTTTCGCGGTAAACTGGAATATTCTCCAAATGATTTCAGCTACCTGAAAAACCCAGAATTCTGGGAAAAAATGAACAACGAGTGGGATAAATTTAGTATGCCTAAACAAGTCGGTATCGATCTTGTTCAGATGCACTTAAAACGTGGCGATACTGTTTATTTCATCACAGGCCGTACTCAAACTAAAACTGAGACTGTGACTAAATACGTTCAAGAAGGTTTAAATATTCCTGCTGATAAAATGCAGGCTGTTATTTTTGCTGGTGATCAACCTGGTGCAAATAACAAAGTAAGCTGGATGCGTGATCATAAACTGAAAATTTACTACGGTGATGCTGATGCAGATATCGCCGCAGCAGATGAATTAAATATCCGTGGTATTCGTATTTTACGTGCTGCTAACTCATCTTACCAACCATTGCCTAAAGCAGGTCAATTTGGTGAAGAAGTAGTTATCAATTCAGAATACTAATCTCTGTGTGTTTTTGTTTACCTTTATTTGTCAGGCGTAGGAAACTACGCCTTTTTCTATTTTAATATTTTATTATTTTAATTGACTGTAATTCGCCCTGATCATTTATTGAGCTACCATCTTCTATTTTTACTTTTCATTTTTTCTGTTTTTTATGCTCAAGAATTCTTTTTTATTTATTTTATACTCTTCGTTTTTATATATTCAGAGGTGTTAAAACTAATGGAATAGTCATTTTATGATTATTTTATAAGAATATTCCCGTAAGAAACTTATAAAACTTTACAAATATTAGTTTATTCCTATAAAACTCTTTTTCTATCTCATCTAATATTCTAGGATACCAGAATAATAATAAGGGAAAGAGGGCAAGAGGACTTATGGCGCAACGACAAATTAAACGAGCAATTGTGTATTCAGTTGTAATAGGCACACTTCTTTCTGCGCAAAATGTAATAGCGACAGAAAATGGCGAACCTATAAAGTTATCTATTTCAGAGGAGAAAGCGACAACGGCTGCTTCTGTAAATGATGCTAGGGCTCCGGTAGCTGTAAGTGAAATTACAACACTTGTTCCTGTGAGTGAAACAACAACTCCAGCGCCAATAAATGAAACAACAGTAGCCATTCCTAGTAATGATCCTGCTGTTCTGGTTTCTGAAAATAATGCAGCACCTACTGCTATTACAGCCGAAACGTCCTTAATTCCAGAACAAGAAGTGAGGGCTAAATTACAGTCACGGATACCTCAAGAATTTAAGCCACTCTATTTCAATCAACTGACTAAAGTTTATCAAAGTAATAATCTGGCATTAATCTGGCAAGATGAAAAAATAACAGAACAGTTACAACAGCAAATTGCTGAAGTTGCACTTTCGGGTATTCAGCCACAATTTGGACGTTGGTTAGCACAGCTAGATACACCGGGGTTAAGCCAAGAAGGGCGCGATATTATTTTATCAGATGCATTTTTAGGCTATATCAACTTTGTTGATCAAGTGAATAAATCCGGTACCTCGTTACTTTATCGTGGATCCGTGCAAACATTAACTGCACCTACCGATAAAGCAGTAACCGACTTTCAGCAAAATATCAAAAATGCCACACTAGGTGGTTTTGTTATCTCTTTTGCACCCTCTCATCCTTATTACGCATTAATGAAAAACGAAATGCGTAAGCAACTTCATCAAGACGTTGTTTGGCCAGAAATGAAAGGGACGAGCTCATTAAAACCTAATCAATCAGCAGAAGAAGTCGTTGCACTTAGACAAATTTTGCGCAATCTTAAATTATTACCAGAACTTGGTGCTAATGAGCAGGAAATTGCCACAACGGTATATGATGCGTCGTTAGTTGCTGCCGTAAAATTATTTCAAGCTGCGCATGGATTAGAAACGGATGGTGTTATAGGTAAACAAACACGTGTTTGGCTAAATACCACACCCGCTAAACGTGCAAGTATTATGGCACTTAATATACAACGTTTGCGTTTAACGCCTGCTATCGGTGATACAGGTATTTGGGTTAATATTCCTGATTTTTCGCTTTATTTTTATGCTAATAATGAGCTTATTTTAGATTCTAAGGTTATTGTTGGGCGTCCTGATAGAAAAACCCCAATTATGAGCAGTGCACTTAATAATGTGGTCGTCAATCCGCCGTGGAATGTACCCACCAGTATGACACGCAAAGATATTGTTCCTCGAGGAAAAGCAGACCCAAGTTATTTTAGCCGTAAAGGCTATACCATTTATTCGGGTTGGGGTAATGATGCATATCCAATAAACCCTTATGATATTGATTGGCAGAATACGAGTGCGGCTAATTTTCCTTATCGTATTTGGCAAGCACCTGGGCCTACTAACTCATTAGGGCGTTATAAATTTAATATGCCTAATTCAGAGGCAATTTATTTACATGACACGCCTAACCACACATTATTTTCAAAAAATATGCGAGCAATTAGTTCTGGGTGTATTCGTGTAAATAAAGCATCTGAATTAGCTTCTATTCTTTTAGGTGATGCAGGATGGAAGCAAGATCGTATTGATGCCGCATTAAAACGTGGAGCGACACAATATGCGCCAATCCCAGAACGTATTCCCGTTTATTTATATTATCAAACAGCTTGGGTTGCTCAGGAAAATGAGCCACAATATCGCGCAGATATTTATTCTTATGACCAAAGCATTTCAAATGCAGAACCTTATTTAGTCAATATTAAGCAACATCTATAATATAAAAGTCACTAACGCGATAAAAATAAACCAGGGGTAATTTAAATTTACTCCTGGTTTTTTATAAGAATCAATAAATTAATTTAAGTTATAAAATTATAATTAATTGATAAACTATTTTTTAATTCCTCAGGAATATAGAATAATAAAAGTGCATTTAGTACAAATAACTAATTAATTAGCATGTCGAGTTACTGTAAATGAAAATATTGCATTATTTACAATACTATACAAACAACAGGAAACAATTCGAGAAAAATATTGTCATAATAAAGGTTCTTCCTTCTGAATAATTCTTGATTGAGTATACATACTATGGATATCATTGATTCACAGCGTCGAAAGTGGCTTGGCCTTGGTATGGCGGCGGTTGGTTTAGGTTTACTTCCTTCTCATGCATTTGCTTCATTAGCAACACCTCGTCCAAAAATTCTCCGCTTTAATAATTTAAATACTGGCGAAACTATTAAAGCCGAGTTTTTTGATGGCAAACGTTACAATAAACAAGAACTGTCTAAACTAAATCACTTATTTAGAGACTATCGCCAAAATAAAATTAAAACGATAGATCCCGCATTGTTTGATCAAATTTATCTTCTGCAAGTAATGCTTAATAATAATAAACCTGTTGAGCTTATTTCCGGTTATCGTTCTTTAGTGACGAATAATAACTTACGCCAAAGTAGTAGTGGTGTAGCTAAGAAAAGTTACCATACTCGTGGGCAAGCAATGGATTTTCGTTTAGTCGGAACTGACTTATCTAAAGTTCGCCAAGTTGCATTAAGAATGAAAGCAGGCGGTGTAGGCTATTACCCACGAAGTAATTTTGTGCATATTGATACAGGGCCTGTTCGCTCATGGTAATCTATTGAGATTCAGTTATTAAAGAGCGGAGTATTTTATGATGTATCACATAGTACCTGTGACAAACTATATGCAAAATTGTACTTTAATTTGGTGCGATGAAACGAAGGAAGCAGCAATAGTTGATCCGGGTGGCGATGTTGAAACGCTTATTTCAGAAATTGAACAGCGTCAGTTAACATTAACAAAAGTATTATTAACACATGGCCATTTTGATCATGTTGCAGGAACTGCACAAATTGTTGAACATTTTCATGTACCCGTTTATGGGCCACATAAAGATGATAACTTTTTATTAGAAGAGTTAGAGCAGCAGTGCCGTATGTTTAATTTTCCGGGTGGAAAATCTTTTTCACCTGATCAGTGGTTAAATGAAGGCGATACAATAACAGTTGGTAAGACTATTTCGTTATCGGTATTGCATTGTCCGGGTCATACACCAGGGCATATTATTTTTGTTAATCATCAAAGTAAATTAATTTCTATGGGTGATGTTTTATTTCGTGAAAGCATTGGTCGTACTGATTTCCCTCGTGGTAACCATGCAGATCTTATCGCATCTATCAAAAATAAAGTTTTACCATTAGGCGACGATTATCAGTTTATTCCAGGTCATGGACCGATGTCTAATTTAGGTCACGAGCGTTTATATAATCCATTTTTACAAGATGAGATGCCAATCTGGTAATTAGCTATTTAAGCTAATCAAATTTAAATAAAAAAGCCTTTTCAATATGAAAAGGCTTTTTTGTCTATTGGTTTGCTGCTTACGCTTTCTATTAAAAATTAGAGCACAGCAATAATGGCTTCACATAATGGAACCATATTTTCAAGCGTTAAACCTGCAACGTTAATTCGACCAGAACCTACAATATAAATGCCATATTCAGCACGTAGACGTTCAACTTGCTCTTTATTTAGTCCACTAAAGGAGAACATGCCATTTTGATCAATAATAAAGCTGAAGTCTTGTTTTGCACCTTTTTCTTGTAAGGTGGTAACTAATAGCTGACGCATACGCTGAATACGTTCGCGCATCGTTGTTAGTTCTTCGATCCATTCTTCTTTCAATGCCGGATTAGAAAGAATTGTAGTAACAACAGAAGCACCATGAGCGGGCGGGTTAGAGTAGTTAGCACGAATAATTGCTTTTGCCTGGCTAAAGGCTTTTTCTGCGGTATCGCTATCTTTAGTGACGATAGTGCAAGCACCAACACGTTCGTTATAGAGTCCAAAGTTTTTAGAGTAAGAACTAGCCACAATTAGCTCAGGATTCTTCTCTGCAAATAAGCGTAAACCTTGTGCATCTTCTTCAAGACCACGAGCAAAACCTTGGTAAGCAAAGTCAAAAACAGGGAGCCAGCCTTTTTCAGCACAAAGTGTGGCTAATTGACGCCATTGATCTTCTGTAGGATCAATACCACTTGGGTTATGGCAGCAGCCGTGAAATAACACCACATCGCCTGCTTGTGCTTTCGCAAGGCTTGCTAACATACCTTCAAAATCTAAGCAGCGATTCGTTGCATCATAATAATTGTAATTACAGATTTCGAGGCCTGCAGTTTCAAAGATATTATTATGATTTGGCCATGTTGGATTACTTATCCATACGCGTTTAGCTGTAGTTTGTTTAGCAATAAAGTCAGCTGCGATACGTAGGGCACCGGTGCCACCGGGTGCTTGTGCTGTACGAGCTCGTTTTTCAGTAATAATGGGATGTTGTTCACCAAACAAAAGTGCTTGGGTAACATTGCCAAACTCTGGAATACCGCTAATAGGAAGATAATTCTTGGTGGTTTCGTTTTCTAACAGGTATTTCTCTGCCTTTTTAACAGTGGTTAAAACAGGTGTTTTGCCTGTTTCATCCTTATAAACACCAATCCCTAAGTTGATTTTGTTTTCACGAGTATCAGAACGGAAACTATCAGCCAAACCTAAAATTGGATCAGCTGGTGCAGCAATGATTTTCTCAAACATAGTGTAATTGTTCCCTTAGCTCAAAACGAAGCCGAAATATGAGTAACAAGAGTACCGCTATGGCAGGTTTTTGCCAACTGTTTGTAGAGAAATTAACAAGAAGTTGTGAACTAAGTGAGAATAAATAGCAAATCAAGATGTAATTAAGTAAATATCCTGTGATTACATTAACATGTAATAATAACGACTATAATTAATTGATAATTTAGTGCGATATACTTTTTAAATTATCAACTAAAACAAGTAAATAAATAAAATATAGTCAAAATAATAAAATGGTGAGTAATAAAAATAGCGGGAAATTGTTTTTTATTATTGTAATGATATTAGAAAAGGAAACCTAGTAAAGCGCTAAGGGAAGGGGGTCTTGAGATAAAATTAGAAAGTAATGCATTAAAAAAGCAACACCGAAGTGTTGCTTTTCAAATCAATTAACTTGACTGTTAATTACCTTAAGCGGTAATTAGAACTGGTAAGTCAGACCTAAACCAACAACGTTGTCGTCGTTCAGACCTAAAGCATTATCAGATTTCAGCAGGTTGATTTTGTAATCAACAACTGCAGTCATGTTTTTGTTAAATTTGTAGAAAGAACCTACAGAGATATATTTAACTAAATCTTCGTTAGCAACACCAATTGCAGCGTTATCAGCATCTAAGTTTTTACCTTTAGATTGAACATAAGCTAAAGATGGTTTGATACCGAGATCTTTGAAATCGTACTGTGCAGTTAACTCAACGTTTTCAGTTTTGTTAGCAATACCTTGTTTGAAGGTAGTCATGTTACGGGTTTCACCGTACATAGCTGCTAAGTATACGTTGTTAGCATCGAATTTCGCACCAACGTTCCATGCTTCAGCGCGTGAACCGCGAGCTGAGCTAGAGTCTTGCTGCCATGAAGTACGAGCTGAACTTGAGTAACCACCACCCAGTGTTACGCCCCAGCCTAAGTTATAAGCTGTAGAGAAACCGAAACCGTCGCCGTTAGCATCTTTGCTACCGTCTTTACGGGTGTTGTTGGTGTTTTCGTTGTTTTTGCCTTGGTATTGCAGAGCAAAGTTCAGGCCATCAACGTAACCGAACATATCAGTGTTACGGTAAGTTAATACGTTAGCAGTACGGCCAGTCATGTAAATGTCAGTTTGTGACATTGAGTCGCCGCCCCACAGAGGCAGAACGTCAGTCCATGCGTTGGTGTCGTAAATTACACCGTAGTTACGACCGTAGTCCAGTGAACCGTATTGTGCGAATTTAAAACCAGCGTAAGCGAAACGAGTTTTAGCTTTGTTTTCGTTTTCAGTTGTATTGGTTTTAATTTCATATTCGAAACGACCGAAACCAACTAAATCTTTATTGATTTGAGTTTCGCCTTTGAAACCGATACGAGCACGTGAAGCGTCGCCGCTTTCACCTGAATCTTTATCAGCGAAGTAATGACGAACGTCAACTTTACCGTAGATGTCTACTTTGTTGCCGTCTTTGTTGTACATTTCAGCTGCGTTTGCTGCACCAGCAAACATCAGAGCTGGGATTACCACTGCAAGAAGATTGCGCTTCATCATTATTATTACCCTCATTGGTGTTATTCAGACACCTTTGCCACTGCCAGAAATAGTTTCTTAATTTTTATGGAACTATTTATGAGAGTTAAGTGTCGTCTGTGTCGGGTGACAGTGTTCCATTGCTGAAAAATTTTATCTACCCCCAATTTGCTACAAAAACGAAAAAAGTGTAACAAATTGTAACTATGTATTTCAAAGTGTGTATTTAAGGGAACTTTTGCGTCAAATAAGGACCATGCATAAAAAAAGCCAACCTTGAGGTTGGCTTCTAGTATTAAGTAAAACAAGTATAATAAATAAACAGCATAACAGCCATGCTGAATATTAATTAATCAAAAAAATTAGAAATCAGCATTTCTTGGTGTGCGTGGGAATGGAATAACCTCACGAACGTTTGCGACACCGGTCACATAAGCGACTAAACGCTCAAAACCTAATCCAAAACCAGAATGTGGCACTGTACCGTAACGGCGTAGGTCACGATACCACCAGTAGTCTTCTTTGTTCATTCCCATTTCTTCTAAACGTTTATCAAACATATCTAAACGCTCTTCACGCTGAGAACCACCGATAATCTCACCAATACCAGGTGCTAATACATCCATTGCTGCAACAGTTTTCCCATCGTCATTCATACGCATATAGAATGCTTTAATGTCTTTAGGATAGTTTTTCACAACAACAGGTGCTTTAAAGTGTTTCTCTGCAAGATAACGTTCGTGCTCAGAAGAGAGGTCAACACCCCAATAAACTGGGTTTTCAAACTTCTCACCACAGTTTTCTAATACAGTTACTGCATCTGTATAATCAATCTGAGCAAAATCAGAAGTAATAAAGTTCTCTAAACGTGTAATAGCATCTTTATCGACACGTTGTGCGAAAAACTCCATATCATCTCTACGCTCAGCTAATACAGCAGCAAAGGTGTATTTCAACATTTTTTCTGCCAGTGCTGCGATATCGTTAAGATCAGCAAATGCGACCTCTGGCTCAACCATCCAAAATTCGGCTAAGTGACGGCTAGTATTTGAGTTTTCGGCACGGAAAGTCGGGCCGAAAGTATAGACTTTGCTTAATGCAGAAGCATAAGTTTCGCCGTTAAGCTGACCTGATACTGTTAGAAAGGCTTCACGACCAAAAAAGTCTTCACTATAGTCTACTTCGCCTTTATCAGTACGTGGCAGGTTGTTCATGTCTAATGTAGAGACACGGAACATTTCACCAGCACCTTCGGTATCAGCTGCTGTAATAAGAGGCGTTGATACCCAGAAGAAACCTTGTTCATCGAAGAAACGATGTAGTGCTTGTGCCAAAGTATGGCGAACACGAGCAACGGCACCAATTAAGTTTGTACGTGGGCGAAGGTGTGCAACTTCACGCAGGTATTCAATACTATGACGTTTGGCGGCCATCGGATAAGTTTCCGGATCATCAACCATTCCCACTACTTTGATTGCAGTAGCATGAATTTCAAAGTTCTGTCCTTGGCCCGGAGATTCAACAATTTTACCGGTGACTTCCACAGAACAGCCTGTGGTTAAATGCAGCACTTCATCTTGATAATTCGGTAAATTATTATTAATGATGGCCTGTACTGGATTAAAGCAGGAACCGTCATAGACGGTAAGAAATGAGATACCAGCTTTTGAATCTCTTCTTGTACGTACCCAACCGCGAACGGTGACATCTTCGCCAACCGAGATACGGCCTTGCAGTACGTCAACTACAGGCGCAACGATCATAAATAAATCTCTCTTCGTTTAATTAAAATAATTGTTTGGTTAATTCACTCTGCCCCTGTCGGACAGTTTTTCTATGTTACTTGCAATAGCGCAGGAAACAAGTAGGAAATTTTAGTTTAAAGAGTGAATAAAGAAGAGAAAAGCCTTTGTATAAAATAAATTGATAAAAATTTGTGATTCATTGATGAAGTGGGGCATTTTTTACTAAAAAAGGGTAGTAAATACCCTTTCTTTTATAAGCTACTTTTTTGTTGCAAGATTGATTTTCAAAAAAAGGCCAATAAATTTGAATTAGCAAGCCTGTTTAACAAGTGGAACATCAAAGGCTTTGCGTAACTTATCAACAAAATCGTCATCTTCACAAATAGTTTTACCCGGACTATCTGATAATTTGGCTACCGGCTTACCATTGCACTCTACCAGCTTAATCACAATATTAAGCGGAGTAATAGTGGGAATATTACAGGTGAGTCGTGTTCCAATACCGAAAATAAGGCGAATACGCTTATGGAAATGTTTATAAAGCACTAAAGCTTTCTGAAAATCGAGACTGTCAGAGAACACCAACACTTTACTCATGGGATCAATACCCAACTTTTCATAATGGGCTATAGCTTTTTCACCCCATTCAATAGGATCACCAGAATCATGACGTAATCCTTGATAGCGGTTTGCAAAAGGTCTATCAAAGTCACGCAAGAATGCATCCATCGTAATACAGTCTGTCAGCGCAATACCCAGTTGATCTGGATATTCATCTAACCATGATTGCAACGCAGCTCGTTGGCTATTTGCTAATTCAGGGCTAATTTGCTGATGGGCTTGAAACCACTCGTGAGCCTGTGTACCTACAGGTGCCAATTGCATACGTTCAGCAAAATGATAATTGCTAGTACCAACAAGATAAGGAAAGTGATTTTTTAGCTCATCAACAATGGCACATTGCACATCATAAGAAAAACGACGGCGAGTACCAAAATCCATCAGTTTAAAATCAGCTAAATCTATTTGTTGCTCAGCCGCATCTTGATAAAACACGTTAATTAATTTACGTAATTGATTAACTGCATCATCTGGGCTTATTTGAGGCGAACGTTCACGATGAACAATTTCACTTACCAACGCCAATAAAGGCACTTCCCATAGAATAACTTCGCGCCAAGGGCCTGTTATCCTAATTCTTAGTTGGTTTTCTGGTGTGGCAGAAATGTTGACTTGTTCAGGTTTAAATCGAAATTGCTTAAACCATTGCAGATAGTCATTTTTGAAAAAAGGGAGACTCTGAAGATAGTCAAACTCTTCATCGCTCAATGACAAGTCTGCCATCATATTTACTTGATGGCGCAAGGTTGTTGCATATTCACCTAGGCGTTCATCACTCCGACAACGGAACTCTGCAACGACAGGAATATCACTGTAATGATGGAATACGGCCTGTTGCATATGAAGCTTGTAAGCATCAGTATCCAGCAGTGATGTAATAATCGGTGTAGCGTCTAAAATCATAGCGCGTCAAGCATCCTCACGGAGCGTTTTTATGTCAGCTAAATCGTTAAGGTTGGAGAGTATACCCGAATATGACAACAATGGAGTCACTAATCGATGATATTTCTCTGCGACATAAAAACAAGCTATAAAACTTCGATCAGTTTACCACGTTAAACATAATTTGGGAGTAGCTTAGCATCATTTACCAAATAAATTGATTACAACTATTAATAAACTGTTAACATTCCTTTGACTTTTGATGTTTTCAATTGAAGTTTCGACTGGCTAAAGCTATTTTTCACGAGTAAGCTTTGGTTATATAACCGTTAAATAGTCGTGTTAACTAAAAGGTTTTTTCTATGACACAACAAAGAATTGCTAAATATCGTAAAGATTACCGCGCTCCTGATTACACTATCACCGATATTCATCTTGATTTTATCCTCGATAAAGAAAATACACAGGTTACAGCGATTAGCCAATGTAAACGCTTAGCTTCAACATTAGTACCTTTAGTGTTAGACGGCGAAGATCTCAAATTAAAATCAATAACTGTTAATGATGTTGCTTGGACACAATATAAAGAAGAAAACGGCAAACTCATCATTGAGCAACTTCCTGAACAGTTTACTTTAAAAATTATCAATGAGATTAATCCTTCGGCAAATACGGCATTAGAAGGCTTATACGTATCCGGTGATGCGCTGTGTACACAATGTGAAGCAGAAGGTTTCCGCCATATTACCTATTATTTAGATAGACCTGATGTATTAGCACGTTACACCACAACAATCACCGCAGATAAAAAACAGTATCCTTATTTACTCTCTAACGGTAACCGAAAGGCACAAGGGGAACTAGAAGATGGTCGTCATTGGGTAACATGGGAAGATCCACATCCAAAACCAAGTTATCTCTTTGCTGTGGTTGCTGGCGATTTTGATGTTTTGCGTGATACTTTCACCACCAAAAGTGGTCGCAACGTTGCTTTAGAGCTTTTTGTTGATAAAGGTAATCTTGATCGTGCTGATTGGGCAATGACATCCCTAAAAAATGCGATGGCATGGGATCAATCACGTTTCAATTTAGAATATGACCTTGATATTTACATGATAGTCGCGGTTGATTTCTTTAATATGGGCGCAATGGAAAATAAAGGCTTAAACGTTTTTAACTCTAAATACGTGCTCGCAAAAAGTGAAACAGCAACTGACAAAGACTATTTAGGTATTGAATCTGTTATCGGCCATGAATATTTTCATAACTGGACAGGTAACCGTATTACTTGTCGTGATTGGTTTCAATTAAGCCTAAAAGAGGGGCTAACTGTTTTTCGTGACCAAGAGTTCAGTTCAGACTTAGGTTCACGTTCTGTTAACCGTATTAATAACGTCCGTGTTATGCGTACTGCACAATTCGCAGAAGATGCAAGCCCAATGGCACACCCAATTCGTCCTGATAGTGTCATTGAAATGAATAACTTCTATACTTTAACAGTATATGAAAAAGGTTCAGAAGTGATCCGGATGATCCACACGCTATTAGGTGAAAAGCGATTCCAAGCGGGTATTCATATGTATGTTCACCGCCACGATGGCAGTGCAGCAACTTGTGACGATTTTATTCAAGCGATGGAAGATGCTTCTGATGTTGATCTTACCTTATTCCGTCGTTGGTATAGTCAATCAGGTACACCACAGCTAACGGTTCGTGATAGTTATGATGCTAATAAAAAGCAATATACTCTAACTGTTAGTCAAATGACGCCACCGACAGCCGATCAAACTGAAAAACAGCCGTTACATATTCCATTAGATATTGAATTATACGATACCAAAGGTAATGTGATCCCACTGCGTTCACAAGGTCAAACTATTTCTAATGTATTGAATGTGGTACGTGAAGAGCAGCAGTTTGTCTTTGACGATGTACCAGAGCAGCCAATTCCTTCTTTATTACGAGAGTTCTCGGCGCCAGTAAAATTAGATTATCCATTTACTGATGAACAACTTTCTTTCTTGATGAAATATGCACGTAATGCATTCTCTCGCTGGGATGCTGGGCAATCACTGCTTGGCCGCTATATAAAAGAAAATGTGGCTAGAGTGCAAAAAGGTGAAGCATTAGTTTTACCTGACATGGTGATTGATGCTTTCCGTGCTGTATTATTAGATAAAGATATAGATCCCGCTTTAGCCGCATTGATCTTAACGTTGCCAACAGATTTAGAAGCGGGTGAAGCATTTGCCATTATTGATCCCACAGCTGTTCATCAAGCATTGCATTTTATTCGTACAACGCTAGCAACAGAAATGGCAGATGAATTCTCTGCGGTTTATCACTCAATGCATATTGGTACTTATCGGGTTGATCATGGTGATATTGCTAAACGTGATCTGCGAAATGTTTGTCTGGGTTATTTAGCGTTTGAAAATGAGCAAACTGGTAATCAATTAGTTGAAGCTCAATATCATAATAGCGATAACATGACAGATGCTTTAGCTGCATTGCACAGTGCTGTTATGGCAGATTTACCTTGTAAAGCGGCGTTATTACAAGCCTTTGATGATAAGTGGCACCAAGACGGCTTAGTCATGGATAAGTGGTTTAGTTTACAAGCCACCAGCCCAGCTAAAGATGTACTCCAAACCGTGCGTAATTTGTTATCTCATCGTTCATTTACTCTCGCTAACCCGAATCGCACACGAGCATTAATTGGTGCTTTTGTAACAAATAACCCAGTGGCTTTCCATGCTGAAGATGGCTCTGGATATTTGTTATTGACAGAAATTCTGACTGACTTAAATAGTCGCAATCCACAAGTTGCTTCTCGCTTAATTGAGCCTTTTATTCGCTTAAAACGTTATGATGAAGCTCGTCAGGAAAAAATGCGAGCAGAGTTATTAAAGCTAAAAGCGCTAGATAACTTGTCAGGTGATTTATATGAAAAAATCACTAAAGCATTGGCTGATTAATAACACGCATAATATCACTTTATGAATGAATAGAGAGTGTTAAATCATAACGGTAATCAGATCCCCAGCGTAGTCTGGGGATTTTTATTGGCAATTGCTAAATTAGAACGTTTACTTTTAGGGTGTTTCTCTATATGATGCTCGACGCTTAAATCGTCGTAGACACATCATTCCTAATACCCGATATTCTCAATGGAGATCGTATGTATTATTCCCTAGTCAGGAAGGCATTGTTTCGGCTAGACCCTGAACATGCCCATGATTTTACCTTCCGTCAATTAAAACGTTTATCTCATTCCCCATTTCAATTTCTAATTCAACAATCGCTTCCTTCAAAACCCGTTTCTTGTATGGGACTCTCATTTAAAAATCCACTTGGTCTTGCTGCTGGTCTTGATAAGAATGGCGATTGCATAGATGCATTGGGTGCAATGGGTTTTGGTTTTATTGAAGTGGGTACAGTGACACCACGCCCTCAAGTAGGAAATGATAAACCTCGGTTATTTCGCTTAGTCGAAGCTGAAGGTCTAATTAACCGAATGGGCTTTAATAATTTAGGTGTTGATAACTTGATTGAAAACGTAAAACAATCACGTTATGGCGGTGTGCTAGGTATTAATATTGGTAAAAATAAAGATACCCCTGTCGAGCAAGGAAAAGATGACTACCTAATTTGTATGGAGAAAGTCTATCCTTATGCGGGTTATATCGCGATTAATATCTCATCACCAAATACCCCAGGTTTGCGTTCACTACAATATGGTGAAGCATTAGATGATCTTTTATCTGCAATTAAAAATAAACAACTTGAGTTGCAAGGTAAATATCAAAAATATGTACCTGTTGCAGTGAAAATAGCGCCAGATTTAACGCATGAAGAATTAATCCAAGTTGCAGATAGTTTAGTTCGACATCATATTGATGGTGTTATTGCAACAAATACAACATTAGATAAAACATTAGTAAATGGATTAAATCATTGTAATGAAGCTGGTGGATTAAGTGGGCGTCCGGTTCAATCTAAAAGCACGCAAATAATCCAACAATTAAATGATGAATTAAAAGGTGCATTACCTATTATTGGTGTTGGTGGAATTGACTCATTAACAGCAGCAAGAGAGAAAATGGATGCAGGAGCATCGCTTATTCAAATCTATTCTGGTTTCATTTATCACGGCCCCGCACTTATCAAATCTATAATTAATCATATTTAATTACATCTAAATAATGGGACAGGGGCTTTTCTTCTGTCCCTAACTCGTTTATATTGCCCCTAGTTGATTATTTTTTATTAAATTGCACTAATTGTGCTTAATTAATAGTAAAATGAATCCTGTTTTTGATAGGTGATATTAAATATTTTATTTATGTCATCTGTTTTTCGATTAGTTGTATAGACAATAAAGCAGGTAATGAATCGAAGGGGGATTAATTAGTGATAATAAAACCCGATGATCGCTGGCGTTGGTATTTTGATGATGAACAACAACGGCTGATGCTTGATTTAGCAAATGGTATGGTTTTTCGCTGCCGTTTTCCAAGCAAAATGCTAAGTGATTGTGCTTGCCAATCAGCATCTTTTACCGTTGATGATGCCGCTCTTTATTATGGATATGATGAGCAAATTCGCAAAATAGATATGCCATCTGAATCAAGAGCTGAATTAGCTTTAAATGCATTAATTGCCCATCGCTTTTTAAAACCACTAATGCCTAAAAGCTGGTATTTTGAAGTTAATTGTAGTCAATTAACGCCTTATTTATCACAAGTGGTCGAAGTTTCATTAAAAGATAGCAATGAGAAAGCTCTCTTTTTAGTGACAGAGGTGGGTACTCAAGCTTGTTTATGTTTATTAGCTCAACCGCAATTAGCCTTATTTGATAAAACACTTAATTTTTGTGACCCAATAAAAATTATGAATGACAGGTTAAGCGAATATCATAAAGTGTCAGCGTCAGGATCATTATTGTACGGAAAAGTTATTTAACAAAAAGAGTAAAAAGGATTTACTCTTTTTTATCATCCCCCCTTTAAATCATGCTTCCTAAAATCAAATCCTCATAATTCTCTTTGCGATATTTCCACAAAGAAAAATAAATTTATAAATAGGATCCCTAATAAGAATATTCTTATTAAATGTGTTTATTTATATAGGAGAAATAAAGAAAAGAATAAGAAGGCAATAACAAATTACCTTCTTTTATTTGTGATAAAATCGAGTATTATTTTTTCTTAAAAGAAAGTTTCACGTTTCCTTTAGGAATACAACTACAAGCAAGAATTTGCCCTGCACGTTTAATAGCACCTGCTTTTAATGCAGCAACATCACCATCATCTAATTGAATGATACAAGAACCACAAAGTCCTGCTCGACAACTATAAGGAATATTATGACCGTTATTTTCGAGTTGTTCTAATAACACTTCTTGGTTATTACCTTCAAAAGTGACGCCATTAAATTCTATCGTGACAGATTGTTCACAGGTCTGTTCAATAGCTGGTGTTATAGATTCAACCGGTGTAGTAACTATCGGTGTAGTAACTATCGGTGTAGTAATAAGGTATTGCTTGGCTTTTTTATACGCTAATACTTCAACGACATCGCCAACACGAATAATACCTGTCTGGCGAATAATGACATTTTGGCCAAAATCGACATCACCTTTTTCATCACTACGGAATGTTTGCAGTGTCGCTAAGGGTTCTGTGTTAGGATGTTTGACGCCTTTATCAATACTGATAGTTGTCATAATGCAGCGACTACAAGGTTTCATTAGATCCATAACGACTGAGCCGACACGTATTGTTTGCCAAGTATCTTCTTCAAAAGGTTTTGCACCCGTAACTAAGATATTGCCGCGAAATTGTTCAATATTAATTGAAGCAGAGCAACGTTGTTGCAAATATTGAAACGAAGCTTCGTTAATTAATAAATAAGGATAGCCATCAGCAAACGAAACGGCTGTATCAGGGCTTTTTTTCACGCGACGAGTTGGCTTTTCGCCTGTCCATCGCAGTTGAACATCCATATTTAAATACCGGCTGAACCACTGATTTATTTCATCTGGTGCGACATACGCGGTAAAATGATTTCCCCAAACTTCTGTTGGCTGCAATGTGGTTTTGAAATCCTGATAAGTAATGGCGATACCTTCGCCATCAGGTGCTTGAATATAAATACCATTTGCCATAGCGGTTGGGATAAAACACAGCAAGTTAGGAAATTTTCGTGCAGTAAGAAAAGTACCTTCAGGGGTGGTTATCATAAAATCACGATCAAACGTGAATCCGCTTTCGCGAGCAAAAGCCTGAGAAAGGCGAATTCCTTTCATTGATTTAACTGGGTGAACATAAAGGCGTGATACGTTGATCATGACTGCTCCAAAAAGACTTTATTATTTTTTATAGCCAGTAACTTTATGACAACGTAATACAATTAGCTATAATGCCCAACAATTTTATTTTAGGTGGTAACAATATTATGCGCTCTCTGTTTGCCAGCACAGGCCGAGGTCTGGAAGAACTATTAAAATCTGAACTTGAGCATCTAGGTGCTCAGTCTTGCCAGATAACCCAAGGTGGTGTTTATTTTCGTGCTGATGATAAAACCATGTATCAATCTTTACTCTGGAGCCGTTTAGCATCGCGGATCATACTTCCGCTAAATGAATTTAATGTCTACAGTGATTTAGATTTATATCTTGGTGTGCAAGCAATTGACTGGAGTGAAATTTTTACTGTTAATGAAACCTTTGCCATTCATTTTAGTGGCACTAATGATGTTATCCGCAACAGCCAATATGGCGCATTAAAAGCAAAAGATGCCATTGTCGATTCATTCCAGCGCAAATTGGGGCAACGTCCTGATGTTGCTAAACAATCTCCTGATATTAGACTGACTATTCATCTACATAAAGAAAAAGCCTCTTTATCATTAGACTTAAGTGGTGATGGTTTACATCAACGAGGTTATCGTGACTTAACTGGGCAAGCACCACTAAAAGAGAACTTAGCCGCAGCCATTATTATGCGTTCAGGTTGGAAAACAGACACTCCATTAATTGATCCAATGTGTGGTTCAGGCACTTTATTAATTGAAGCTGCAATGATGGCGACAGATTGTGCGCCAGCATTAAATCGCGTGCATTGGGGATTTCGTCATTGGTTAGGTCATGACGAAATGCTGTGGAAAGAAGTCACTCAAGAAGCATTTTCTCGCTTTCGTGAAGGCAAAAAAAATGCTATCGCCCGTTTTTATGGTTTTGATGTTGATAAGCGTGTGCTTGATATGGCAAGAGCTAATGCACGCAGAGCTGATGTCGCTGATCTTATTACCTTTACACAAGGTGATGCCGCAAAACTGACGAACCCTATTGTGGGTGAAATTAAAGGAACCATCATCAGTAATCCACCTTATGGTGAGCGTTTAGAAAGCGAACCAGCACTAATTGCCTTACACAGTCAGTTAGGAAGAGCTATAAAAGCACACTTCCCAGGCTGGAGATTATCACTATTTAGTGCTTCGCCTGAGCTATTAAGTTGTATTCAGCTACGAGCAGAACGTGAGTTTAAAGCTAAAAATGGTCCACTTGATTGTGTACAGAAAAACTATTTACTTTCTGATACCCCTTCAACAATCAATACGGGTTTAGCTGAAGATTTTGCAAATCGTTTACGCAAAAATGAGAAAAAACTCGCGAAATGGGCAAAACAACAACAGATTGAATGTTATAGATTATACGATGCGGATTTACCTGAATATAATGTTGCTGTAGACCGTTATGGCGAGAAAGTTATTATTCAAGAATATGCACCACCAAAAACAATTAATGAGCATAAAGCTCGCCAGCGTCTCTTTGATGTCATCAGCGCGACAATGGAAGTGTTAGCACTACGGTCTGATCAACTGATTTTGAAAACACGCCAACGTCAAAAAGGCAAGCAACAGTATGAAAAAATGGCTGAGAAAGGTGACTTTTTCTTAGTTGATGAATTTGGTGCAAAATTCTGGGTGAATTTAACCGATTATCTAGATACAGGACTGTTTTTAGACCACCGCATTGCTCGTAAAATGTTAGGCGAAATGAGCAAAGGAAAAGATTTCTTAAACCTGTTTGCTTATACCGGAACCGCCTCTGTTCATGCGGGATTAGGTGGTGCAAAAAGTACGACGACTGTTGATATGTCACGTACTTACCTTGAATGGGCTGAAAAGAACTTTCAAGCGAATGGCTTAACCGGTAGACAACATCGCTTAATGCAAGCCGATTGCTTACAGTGGTTAATGCAGAGTAATGAACAGTTCGATGTGATTTTTATTGATCCACCGACCTTTTCTAACTCTAAGCGAATGGAAAATACATTTGATGTTCAGCGAGATCATATCGAGCTAATGAAACATCTCAAACGTCTGTTAAGAAAAGGGGGCACTATTATGTTCTCTAATAACAAACGTGGATTCAAAATGGATAATGACGAATTAGCAAAAATTGGATTATCTGCAAAAGAAATTACGCAAAAAACATTGTCACAAGATTTTGCACGTAACCGTCAAATCCACAATTGCTGGCTATTATGTCATGCTGGTGAGGAATAATTTACAATGCCATTAATTAGTTTGACTGGGGCTTATTTAGCGTTTAGTGATGCTCCGTTATTGGATAACACCGATTTATTTATTGATGAAAATGAACGCGTCTGTTTAGTCGGGCGCAATGGTGCAGGAAAATCTACACTATTACGTGTACTAGCCAAAGAACAACAATTAGATGATGGTCAAGTTGTTTACGAGCAAGATCTGGTTACTGCTCGTTTACAACAAGATCCACCCAGAAATGTTGAAGGCACTATTTTTGAGTTTGTCGCTCAAGGCGTTGAAGAAGATGCTAAATATTTAACGGATTATCACCATATTTCTAAGATAATTGAGACAGATCCATCGGACAAAAATCTTAACCGTATGGCAGAGCTTCAAGAAGTACTAGATAACCGTAACCTTTGGTTGCTTGATAGCCGTATTGCTGAAGTATTAGAAAAATTAGGTTTAGACGGCGAAGCACAACTTTCTTCTTTATCGGGGGGATGGTTAAGAAAAGCTGCATTAGGCCGTGCTTTAGTTAGTGCGCCTAAGGTCCTATTTTTAGATGAACCAACGAACCACCTTGATATCGAAACTATTCTTTGGTTAGAGAAGTTTTTAAAAGATTTCCAAGGAAGTATTGTCTTTATCTCCCATGACCGTTCATTCATTCGTAATATGGCAACACG
Organism: Proteus hauseri; assembly: GCF_004116975.1. Taxonomy (NCBI): domain Bacteria; kingdom Pseudomonadati; phylum Pseudomonadota; class Gammaproteobacteria; order Enterobacterales; family Morganellaceae; genus Proteus; species Proteus hauseri. The sequence goes on from NZ_CP026364.1 coordinate 2,915,218, forward strand.
TATTATTGATCTTGATCGTGGGCACTTATCCTCATGGCCAGGCAATTACGATAAATATCTTGAAAGCAAAGAAGAAGCATTGCGTGTTGAAGAACAACAAAATGCAGAGTTTGATCGTAAATTAGCGCAAGAAGAAACGTGGATCCGACAAGGTATTAAAGCGCGTCGTACTCGTAATGAAGGACGTGTTAGAGCATTAAAAGCGCTCAGAGTTGAACGAGGTGAGCGCCGAGAAGTACTTGGTAGCGCTCGTATGCAAGTTGAAGAAGCTGCACGTTCAGGAAAAATTGTCTTTGAGTTGGAAGATGTTAATTACAGTATCGGGTCGCGTACACTGGTGCGAAACTTCTCAGCTAAAGTACAGCGTGGCGATAAAATTGCTCTTGTAGGGCCTAATGGTTGTGGAAAAACCACACTATTAAAATTGATGCTAGGTGATTTAACAGCAGATAGTGGTCGCGTTCATTGCGGAACTAAACTTGAAGTTGCTTATTTTGACCAACATCGAGCAACACTTGATCCTGATAAAACGGTAATGGATAACCTTGCTGAAGGTAAGCAAGAAGTGATGGTAAATGGACGTCCTCGCCATGTATTAGGCTATTTACAGGACTTCTTATTTCCACCTAAACGCGCCATGACTCCCGTTCGTGCGCTATCTGGTGGTGAGCGAAATCGGCTGTTACTTGCACGTTTATTCTTAAAACCAAGTAATTTACTTATTCTCGATGAGCCAACAAACGACCTTGATGTAGAAACATTAGAGTTGTTAGAAGAGTTGGTCGATGCTTATCAAGGAACAGTTCTACTGGTCAGCCATGATAGAGAGTTTGTTGATAATAGCGTGACTGAGTGCTGGATCTTTGAAGGTGATGGTAATATTAGTCGCTATGTAGGTGGATATTACGATGCTCAGCAGCAAAGAGCACAATCAGTATCTTTGCGTAGCGAAGCAAATAAATCACCTACAACACCAGAAAAAACTGAAAAAGACGTAAAAAACAAAGAGAACGCAAGAAAGAACAATCGCGCTGTTAATAAGTTAAGTTATCATTTAACAAGAGAACTTGAGCAGCTTCCTGCGAAACTAGAAAGTTTAGAAAACGAACTGAGCGCATTGCAAGAAGAAGTTGGGGCTCCTAATTTTTTCACTCGACCTCATGAAGAGACCGAGATAGTGCTCAAAGCACTCGCAGATAAAGAACTAGAGCTAGAAACAACTTTCGATAGATGGCAAGAGCTAGAGTTAATGCAAAACGGTGAATAGCCAAAATAAAACGGGGCATAAGCCCCGTTTTTTCTTCTAGGATGCAATACTTATTGATAACCAAAATATAAGAGGTGTCGCAGTGTGTTCAGGTCAACAACATCAGCATGAACATAAACATGAACAGATATTATGTCCTCAGTGCGATCTGGTGGTCAGTGTACCTCAATTGATTCAAGGCACTAAAGCAACCTGTCCGCGTTGTCATACGATGTTAATTGCGCGCTGGAGACAACCTTTTCGCCAGCCAGTTGCTATCGCTATCAGTGCCTTGTTTATGCTTCTTATGGCATGTCAGTTTACTTTTGTCAGTATGGAAGTGGCTGGCATTGCAAATAATATAACGTTATTGCAAATTCCAAGAGTAATGTTTAGTGAAAACTATATCGAGCTTGGTGCTTTCTTTTTATTATTTGTGCAAATAGTGCCCGCATTTTGTATGTTTGCCATCATATTACTTTGCACGCCAATAAATTTGCCAAGAAAGTTACAAATTTGGTTATCACGAATTCTTTTTCAGCTTAAATCATGGTGTATGGCTGAAATTTTCCTCGCTGGTATTTTAGTTAGCTTTGTTAAACTTATGGCTTATGGTGATATTGGATTGGGTCTAAGTTTTTTACCTTATGTTCTGTTTTGCTTGTTACAAATTCGAGCGTTTCAGTGCCTAGATCGCCACACGTTGTGGGAAAAATTAGAACCACGACCTGAACATCCTCCGATTGAATCGGGCAAAACAGGTTTAAAGCAGGGTGTAAGACTATGTCGTTCATGCACAGCAATACTGCCAGTAGATCAATACGAATGCAGCCGCTGTGAAGTAAAAGGCCATGCAAGAAAACCCAAAAGTTTACAATGGACAGTGTCGTTATTAATTACCTCATTGGTCCTTTATATCCCAGCTAATTTATTACCTATTATGGTAACCGAATCGCTAGGTAATAGCCTCTACTCAACAATTATGGCTGGAGTGATATTGCTATGGGAAGATGGGTCTTACCCTGTCGCTATGGTTATTTTTATTGCTAGTATTATGGTGCCTAGCTTAAAGATGATAGCCATTGGCTGGTTGTGCTGGGATGCCCATAGAATAAAAGGTAAAAGAGATCCTGCAAGAATGCATTTTCTCTATGAAGTCGTTGAATATGTAGGACGTTGGTCGATGATTGACGTTTTTGTTATCGCTGTTTTAGCTTCATTAGTCAGAATGGGACGTCTGATGAGTATCTACCCAGATTTTGGTGTAGTGCTATTTGCATTGGTGGTGGTGTTAACCATGTTCTCTGCAATGATGTTTGATCCTCGGTTGACATGGGATAAGTGTAATACCGAAGATGATAACCCGATGATTAAGGAGCCTAAGGGTGACTGAAAAGAATAAAATTGCTTCATCTGAAGCAAAAATTAACAAATTAAAGAGCTGGTCTCCAGTTTGGATAATACCGCTAGTCACGTTATTTATTGGAGCGTGGATCCTTTACTATCATTTCAGCCATCAAGGTCCTGAAGTTACATTAATTACTTATAATGCGGATGGCATTGAAGCGGGAAAAACAAAAATTAAAAGTCGAAGTGTTGATATTGGTTTAGTAGAAGCCGTCACGCTCGATAGTAATTTCAGTCGAGTTATTATAAAAGCGCGTCTTGATACTGAAATGAAAGAGTTACTTCGCGCTGATACGGCATTTTGGGTAGTTAAACCTCAAATTGGTAAAGAGGGTGTAACTGGCCTTGGAACGCTATTATCAGGTGCTTATATCGAATTACAACCGGGCTTAACAGGCAAAGAACAAGACGAATTTAATTTGCTTGATTCTCCACCGCTTGCGTCTCCTGATGCTCAAGGTATTCGTGTTAATTTAGTCAGTGAAAGAGCTGGACAACTAAACCCAGGTGATCCGGTTTTATTTAGGGGATATCAAGTCGGTTCGGTTGAAACTAGTGAATTTAATATCGATAGCCGCGATATGCATTATCAGCTATTTATTAAAGCTCCTTATGACAAAATGGTAACGTCGAATGTCCGATTCTGGAAAGACTCAGGTATTGCCTTTGATATGTCATCATCGGGTGTTCGAGTTGAAATGGCATCTCTTTCTACACTCTTTAGTGGTGGCGTAAGTTTTGATGTGCCAGAAGGTTGGTTGCCGGGCGATGAGCTTGATCCTAAAGCAGAATTCAAACTTTATGATAACGAAAAAAGTATTCAAAACTCTCTGTATACTGACTATCGTGGTTATATTATGTTTTTCTCTGACTCAGTTAGGGGATTACAACCCGGTGCTCCAGTTGAGTTTCGTGGTATTAGAATGGGTACTGTGGTTCAAGTTCCTTTCTATACTAAAGGGATGCAGCAATCACTTGATAAAGATTTTCGTATTCCAGTGCTTATTCATGTTGAACCAGAGCGTTTCGCTGATGATGTTGGTAAAAGCTTCGATTACATTAAAGAGATCTCCTCTGCGGTTAATGGCGGATTAAGAGCTTCTTTAAAATCTGGCAATATATTAACGGGGGCGCTTTATATTGACCTCGATTTCTATCAGGATGCAGAGGAATGGAAAGGGGCTAAAACAGTTGCAGGTTTCCAGCAAATTCCAACTGTAAGTTCAGGCTTATCGCAAATTCAACAAAAAGTACTGACATCACTGGATAAAATTAATAATTTACCAGTAGAGCCAATGCTGAAACAGATGACAGAAACGTTATCTGAGAGTCAAAAGGCAGTTGCTGAAGCGAAAGAAACCTTAAAATCATTAAATACTATGATAGGTAGTGATGAGTTTAAAAATCTGCCAAATGAAATTCAGCAGTCTATTAAAGAGATTAATCGTAGTATGCAAGGATTCCAGCCGGGTTCTCCTGCATATGGCAAAATGATAGATAATATGCAGCGGTTGGATCAGGTATTAAGAGAAATGCAACCATTGTTGAAAACACTAAACAACAAGAGTAATGCATTGATTTTTGAAGCACCACAAGGGAAAGATCCAGAACCAAAGAGGGCTGAAAAATAATGAAATATATTATTGGAATATTTGTGTTGATGCTGACGGCATGTTCGAGTCAGCCGAACAAAGCGTATTATCAATTGCCTATAGCTCCTGCTCAGCAAGCAGTAACCGCTAAAGCACAGACTGTACAAAAATCACAAATATGGGTTCAGCCGATTCGTTTATCAGATATGTTAGTAAGTGCAGGGATTGTTTATCAAACTTCAGATATAAACTATACCGTCGCTAATCAACATCTTTGGGTTAACCCTCTAGATCAACAATTACAACAAAATTTAGTGTCAGGTTTATCACAAGCATTTCCTGATACGGTAGTAGCAACACAACCAATAGATGACAACTTAGCAAGATTGACAGTTTCTGTTAACTATTTTCAAGGTCGTTATGATGGAAAAGCAGTGATTGCTGGTGATTGGATTTATGTTGATGGTAACAAGGTTATTAAACAACCTTTTTCATTAACACTTGATCAAAATGAAGACGGCTATCCGGCGTTAGTCCGTACTTTAGGTCAAGGTTGGCAACAAGTTGTTGCAAATATAGCGCAGGTAATTACAACTCAGCGCTAACTGCTATTTTTGTTCTATCTGTTAAAGCTCGATATTCGCTTAAATTATTTTAAGCTAAGTATTGAGCTTTTATTTTAACTTTAGGAAATGACATGTTAAATCGACTAAAAAGTAAATATCCTCATGCCATTAGTTGGTCGTTTGGTGATAATGAGATGCTTGCCGATGAATTAGCTATGCTGGTGGTTCTAGGTAAAAAAACGGCAACCTGCAGCTCTTTAAGCGGATTTTTTAGTGATAGCGAAATTCCCGTTATTGGCGGATTTAATATTATTTTAAATAGTAAACAAGAACCTGTTTGTGTCATTAGAACGCGTTCCTTACGATTAATTAGATTTTCTGAAATAACACAAGAACTTGCTGCTAAAGAAGGTGAAGGGGATTTAAGTTTGGCTTATTGGCAACAAGAGCATAAAGAATTTTTTAGTAGAGAAGGGTATTTTTCTGAAGACATGGAATTAGTCTTTGAAGAGTTTGAGTTAATAGAACTCTGTAATAATAGTTATTAATCTCTTTTTGATGAAATACATTTCTATGTCCTTAATAATTACAAGGTAATTAGAAAGCTTTTTTATTTTTCTTGATGTAAATAGAACAGATAATTATAGTCTCTGACGGAGTGTTTTATTGACATTAATTGAAAAATAAACATTATTTATTTTTATCTAATTTATTTGTAATAAGTATTATTTTTAAAGTTACAATATTAACTATGTAAAATAGTTTTATATTTCAATCAAATAAAAATATTTTTTATAACTAGAAACAATCTAAAATAAATTATTAACTTAATAATATTAAATATAATTAATTGTAATCTAAGGTTATTTAAATTAGAGCTAGCTTGATATCACAAATATGACATTTATATTAACTTCTTTACTTGCTTAAACTCTTAAGAAAGCGTATCAATTTAGGTGGGCGTTGAAAAAACGACCATTATCTTTCCGCTTAAACTTATAACGTGAGGGTTGTCTAAAGATGAAAAGACAGAAACGAGATCGTTTAGCTAGAGCATTATCGAAAGGTTATCAAGCAGGTATTCAAGGACGTTCAAAAGAGCTATGCCCCTATTTTGCGATAGATGCACGTTCACACTGGCTGGGTGGTTGGCGACAGGCAATGGAGGATCGCCCAGGTCTGGTAAAATAAAATAACCCATCGTAATAATTTATGAGTAAACAATTTAGATCGAATGCTCATTGTGTTATTACGTTTTTACTGACAATCAGAATAGGGTTATTTATCGCTATTCCTATGTGGTGAGTTTTACATAGGACAATTTAATAACATAATGAATTGGAATAAAAAGGCTTACATCTGTAAGCCTTTTTACTTTAAATAGTGCTTATTTTTTAGTTTACGATATATCGTTTTTTCTAAGCTAAATCTATTGTGTGAATAGTATTGCGATACCAAAATTAATGGGATCATATAATCAATCAATCTTGTTAGAAATACACCAATAAAGGGTAAAGTGAAGATGAAAAATATTCCACAATAAAATAAAAATCAGCAAATATTCTGGAGTTTATCAATATTTCCTTTCGTAATAACCTTAATAGCAGGTATTCAAAATGCATTTGATACTATTAATAGCAGTAACCAAGTAATAGCAGTAATCAAACTGAAAACGCTGAAGAAATATTAAGAATATTATTTTTATCTGATTTATTTTTTATCTTACTTGCTACTTATTTTCTCACCAAAAATTAAACACTATTTTTAGTTTTTAAGAATGAGTAATCAGCATAATGCACATGAATAAGGTTAGTCAAAATTTGATGTATTTTATATGAAGAATATAACCAATGAACAAAGAGAGATAAGATAAAAAATACCGTGTATTTATCTTACACGGTATCTTATTTTCTATAATAATTTCAATTTATTATAGATTCTAGAATGCAGAGGTATCTTTAAATAAGCCGACTTTTAAGTCTTTTGCTTCATAAATCAGTTTACCATCTACAAAAACTTCACCGTCAGCAATACCCATAATCAGTTTACGATTAATAACGCGTTTGAAGTTAATTTTGTATGTTACTTTTTTTGCTGTTGGTAATATTTGTCCAGTGAATTTAACTTCACCTACGCCAAGTGCACGGCCTTTGCCTTCACCACCAAGCCATCCTAAATAGAAGCCAACTAACTGCCACATGGCATCAAGCCCTAAACAGCCTGGCATCACAGGATCATTAACAAAATGGCAATCAAAGAACCATAAATCAGGCTTGATATCGAATTCAGCTTCGATAAAGCCTTTATCATGGGTGCCGCCATCTTCAGTCATTTTAATGATGCGATCCATCATTAACATATTACCAGAAGGCAGTGGCGGTCCATCCTGACCAAATAATTCGCCACGGCCTGAAGCAATGAGGTCTTCTTTAGAATAAGATTCGCGTTTATCAACCATTGTTTACATAGCCTTTATCAAGTGTAAGAACACAGAATAGCGTACACTTGTACGCTGAACAACTCCGATCACTTGAAACAGAATTATCTTAATATGCGAAGAAACCAAGGTAATCTAGGTCTATCCTGATTATTTGCTTGTGTTATTCGGTCATGAATAATAGCTAACAAGTGTTCATCAGGTTGTGCTTCTTCTTCACACTGTCCTTCGTAATATGGCTGACGGGTTAACAAGGTGATCGCTTCAGCAACATGGGTAACAGGCCAAATATGAAATTTATCTTCTTTAATTGCCTGTACAACATTTTCGTTTAACACTAAATGTCGGATGTTTGCTAAAGGAATAATGACCCCTTGTGAACCTGTGAGTCCTCTCTCTTGGCAGATATCAAAAAATCCTTCAATTTTTTGGTTAACACCACCAATAGGTTGTACTTGACCAAATTGATCCACTGCACCTGTTACCGCAATTTGTTGGTCAATCGCTTGCTGTGCAAGTGTACTGATTAATGCACATAGTTCAGCTAATGAAGCGCTATCGCCATCAACCTCACCATATGATTGCTCAAATACAACAGAAGCGCTGAATGGTTGTGGCTGGTCTAAGCGTAGTTCTGAGTTAAGATAGGCTTGCATTATCATCATACCTTTAGCATGGATATTGCCACCTAACTCAGCTTTTCGTTCTACATCAGTAAATTCGCCATCACCAATATGGGCAACACAGGTAATTCGAGCAGGTTCACCAATTAAATCCGGGTAACCAGGATAATCTAATACAGAGAGTCCATTGATTTGGCCAATGATTTCACCGTCAGTTTGGATCATGATTTGACCTTGTAAAATCTCATCACGGCTACGTTCTAATAGATAACTATGACGCCATAAGCGATTTTCTTCGGCTTTTTTTAATGCATCTGCATTGAGATAGGCATCATGATTAAAACGTAATGCATTACGAAGTTGTCGTAAGATCCATTCTAGATCAAATGTTAAAATCAGCTGATCTTCATGGCGTCGAGCAGCTTGTGTTAATAATACTTCCCAAGCTTCAGGCGCTAAAGAAGGTAAGCGATATTTTTGGCATAGTGCATTAACGAAACCACACCATTGAGAAAGTGCGGCTTCATTTTCTAAATACATATCTTGTTCGAATTCACCATAGAGAGCAGATCCACTTAATTCTGGCTCCATAAACTCGAACTCTTCAAGACTTAGACGATCACCAACAAGGATAACGCGTAAATTGAGTGGCATACTTTCTATAGGCAGTGGTAATGATTGGTTTTCATTCCAAATCAACCATTCAAAGCGTTGCTCTTCTACCATTTTTTTTAGTCGAAACCACATAAGTGGTTGCGCTAATAGTGTTTTTATCGAGAGTATTAAAATACCGCCATTAACCTGATGTAATAGACCAGGATTTACGCTCACCCTCTCTTTATGGCAATAGAATGAACCAAAAAGCTGTTCTGGCTCAATCCAACTACAACTAGCAACGGGTACTGATGATGAAAAAGCGCCTTGCACATTCTCTTGCCAATAAATTTTGTTGGATTCTACTTGATAGGCGCCCACAACAGGATAAGTTTGAATTTCTGATTGTAGCAATGTGTCGCAGAGCGTATCAAAATACACAGCAGAATCTTCTGCTTTTAACAGCATAAATTGGCCTGAATCGGCATTATTTAGCCATTGTAAGCTTTCATACAGGCGAGGCTGAACCTCACGAAGTACAGATGCGGGCAATTGAGATGCTGTTTGGAAAAAAGTCTGATAGGAGGCGTAATCAGGGCGTAACGCCTGCCATTCTAATTCGTTGTTTTTCAAGGTTACCGTTTTTTATTATTGGTTAGTGAAAAGAGTCATTATTATGATATCTAACAAAAGATATCTATCCTGCAAGTAAGCTGTCATTAAAGGCATTGCCAGGGAATATTTTGCTATTACCAAACAAAATTGCCTTATCGACATATTGCTTAGATTTTATAATAGCGACGCTCGATTCTATCACAACGTGCTCAGAAAACTATCCTTAATCAAAGCTTGTGACAGATTGATAAAAAAGCGTATCTGAAGCAAATTAGTTTATAAAACAACCGAAAAATTTCGGTTCAGTGGCAGTATTTTTGTAAAATTGTTGATATGCTTATATATAGTTACGTTGTCACTGGAATTTGTATGAAATATCAACAATTAGAGAACCTAGAATGTGGCTGGAAGTGGGCTTACTTGGTAAAAAAACACCATGAAGGTGAATTAATTACCTGCCATATAGAGAAAAGTGCAGCTCAGGATGCTGTAGAACAGCTTCTGCTTATTGAATCTCAACCAATAAAAGTATTGGAATGGATTAATTTGCATATGAATCCTGAATTATCAAACCGCATGAAACAAACGATTCGAGCACGAAGAAAACGTTATTTTAATGCAGAGCATCAGCATACTCGTAAGAAATCTATCGACCTGACCTTTAAAGTTTGGCAGCGACTTTCAGCATTATCTCAGCGACGAGGGATCACCTTATCAGAAACAATAGTTCAGTTAATTGAGGATGCTGAACGAAAAGAGCAATACGCATTAAAAGTTCATAGCTTAAAAGATGGGCTAATTGAATTATTAGGAAAAGATAAAACAGAAAAATAATAAATCAACTTAGCGCGGTGTTGAATAACTTTTAGCAAAAGAGACTAATAATTTTGTCTACTTGTTGTTATTTACTGTCGTTTCCTATTGCCAAAATATTTGTCCATGTTGTTCCTATACTATTCTCTGCCTTGTAATTTTCAATCTGTTATATGTGTGCTTTATATATGTATTTTATACAAATTAATCATAAAAAAAACCCTGCCAATTTGACAGGGTTTTTGAATTCTCAGCAGTAGATAAATCTACTATCAGAATTAGTTACCAGGTTGAACAACAACTTCAGTTGTACCTTGGATTTCGATTTCTACACGACGGTCTGGCGCTAAGCAGTCGATCAGTTTTGCACGAACTTTAACGTTGTCACAGGTATTACCTGTAACTGGGTTTTCTTTACCACGACCTTCTGCAGAGATGCTGTTTGCAGGGATACCTTTAGATACCAGGTAATCTACTACAGATTGAGCACGTTTTTCTGACAGAGGCAGGTTGTAGTTTTGAGAACCGATACGGTCAGTGTAACCGATAACAACTACACGACCTTGAGTTGGGTCGATGTTAGCCAGTTCGCTGTACAGACCATTCAGAGCTTCTTGACCTTCAGCTTTCAGTGAAGATTTGTTGAAGTTAAACAGAACGTCTGAACGCAGAGTAAAGGTTTTGTTTTCTACAACTGGAGCTGGAGCTACAACTGGTGCTGGAGCTACAACTGGAGCTGGAGTTTCTTGGTTGAAACGGTAAGAAACACCAACACTCAGCATGCCATTGTCTGGGCGAGTATTCAGTGTGTCTTTATCACCGATGTTGTTGATCCATTGGTATTCGATACGAGTAGCGATGTTTGGAGTGATCGCATATTCAGTACCTAAAGCAACTAATGGAGAAACACCAGTGTCGTTTTCAGAGAAACGTTTTTGGTTCAGTGAAGTAGCGCCAACTGTTGCAGTTGAATCTGCACGCCATACCATACCACCTAAACGAGTATAGACGTCTAAGTCTTCCATTACTGGATAGCTTAATTTAGTTGTTAACTGGATACCTTGTGCTTTGAAAGCACCGTTATCGTATGAACCTTTATAAGTCATACGACCTAACCAGTCATAACCCAGTTCAAAACCTAAGTATTGGTTGTATTGATAACCAGCAAATGCACCGGCACCTAATTGATCACGGTGAGTATTACCGTTACCAATAGAAGTATCACCGAAATGATTACTTGTACTTTGGTATTGTGACCAACCTAATTTACCACCAGTATACCAGGTGTTGTCTTTTGGAGCTGCTTGCGCTGCAGTTGCGAAAGCTGCCACTGCCACTGCTAATGCGATAGCTGTCTTTTTCATTTTACGCCTCGTTATCATCCAAGTTAGGCATTTGGCTTTAAGCCTTATTATTTGCCCTTGGTTAAATTATTGTTAGGAATTCTATGCTTTCATCAAATGATGATCCCAAAAATTGGGATTTAAAGCATAACCTTAACGATATAAAGTCTACAATGAACTTAAAAAGTTACAAGTATCCCTTTAATATTCGACTTAAAATTTTAAAAAAATCCGTCGATTGCTACAATAGGGAACATTCTGTGTTTTTGTTAAATTTATTGTAACTTCATGATTTAGGTTATAAATCCTTATTCCTTATCTTAAATGATATCTAGGCATTTTGAGTATTAGGAAAACTCTTAAATTTCACTAATGGTAGTGTAATGAATGAATTTTTACGGAATTCAAATGTCGTTTAAAAGTATTTGTACTTTCTATTTGGATATTATTCTTATTTTGCTGACGCATAATAAGACCCAAACTTTTGCCTTGGCTGGCAGCAGATTCTAAAGCTTTCATTTCATCTGACGATATTTCTGGTAACCACGCTAAAACAACACTGTAATTTCCGCTCATCAATGCTTTCTTCATTAAATCTACAGTTGTGATGGCATGAACATGATTCAGTTGTATGATTTTGTTTAAAGGCAAACCTGCTTGTTGTAGCCAATGACGGTTTAGTTTTTGTTGTGGATTAACCCAAAGTAACCAACGTGATTCATGGCTATACTGCTTAAGCAGTGGTAATAAAATATGGTTGATAACCAGTGGGTTTTGATAAAGTAATTCGCTTACCATGCCATGCTTATCATTTGGTACAGAAGCTATAGCACTAGATGCTATAGATAGAGGCAATACCTCATTTGAGATCTCTTGGAGAATGGTATGTTGTCTTGTCGGAGATGATGTTGAGATTTTCATATTTACCTCATTCATTATGTACTGTATGAATATACAGTATATCTAAATTTCGCTTAAATCAAGAGCAATTTTTTGAAAGTTGATCTCAATTTTTATCTAAATCCATAATTTGGGGAGGATAGCTATTGGCAGAAAAAGAGAAATTATTTATTGTTTTATATATCCAAGTAGTATTCATGTTTTTGAATTCAAAGATAAAAAATGTAATGCCAATTATGGAGTTTTAATGCTGTTTTTATCTGAGCAAAGGAAGGCTCGTGTGTTATCGCGTATTGCGAAATATGGAGCGTTAACCACTAAATCGCAATTTGGTGGTTCTAGTTTGATGGTTGATGAAATTATATTAGCTATAAATTCAGATGGTGAATTTTACCTAAAAGGAAGTGGATTTTTAGAGACGCTATATAAAGCAACTAAAATGAATGCTTATGTCTATTTAAAAAAAGGAGGGCCAATAACGTTACGTTACTACCGTATCACCGATGTGATATGGAAAGATCAAAAAAAATTAGAACAGTATATTGATTTATCATATCACTATAGTGTTCAGGAATATTTAGGGCAGCGAAAACAGCCTAGTAGAATAAAAGATCTTCCTAATCTTGGGGTTATGTTAGAGAAAAAGTTAAATCAAATTGGAATTAATAAAGTAGAAGAATTACGACATCTAGGTGCTAAAGCGAGTTATTTAAAATTAATACAGTTGTATAACTATAAAAATAGTGAGTTATTGCTTTCTTTAGCTGGGGCAATTGTTGGGTGCCATCGTTCAGTATTACCTGATCAATTAAAAATGGAATTACTGAATTGGCATGATGAATTATCATTTTTATGATGATGAAATTTAATAGCCGTACTATTCGATAACCGTGTTGAGTAAATATTAAATGTTATTTTCTCTAATGTTCTTGTGGGAATTAGAGAAAATAACTATCTATTTTTAAGGTTTAACTTTGCACCGTTTCATTGTGTTCTTTTTTACCTAATTCACTTGACTCAATGAATTGGATACAACTGACTATTTGTGGAAGTAAATCAAGTAATAGTCGAATTTGAGTGAGAACTAATTGAGCACGGCTATCCTCTGTATTAGAAAGTGCATTCACGCGCTCGAGTAGTTGATGATGAGTTTGTTTAAAAGCATCGTCTTGATATTCTTTTCTGCGTAGCGCGCTATCAATATAGCAAACTGTATCGTTTAACAATGTCAGCACTGCTTCGTCTGTTATTTTATTGCGATGAACACCTAACGCTGAAATGTAACTTAATAAAGTATGGTTTAAACAAAGTAACTGAAAAGCCTCTTCTTGAGAGGTCTGATAACTTTTCGGTTCCGATGCCATATTAGAAATTAATGATGCCAGTTCGCCATCACTGCTGTGTGCATTACGGCGAGCAATACGATAATTCACGCTATTGTCTTTACCTTGATAATATTGAATAAGAATAGCATCAAGATAGTAACAATTATGTGTCATAGTTTTATTAATGACTAAAGGGAGTTGACGAAATTTCCAATCAGGCCAAATATAACTCACTGCAAACCATGCAATAGCACAACCTATTACAGTATCAACTATACGAGGTAAGGCAACATCATAGCCTTCACCTAATAAATTAAAGCTTAATAACACTAATAAGGTAATAAAAAGTGTGGCATGGGCATATTGTATTGTTCGAAAAGCAAAGAAGAGAGTGCCTGTTACCACAATCAACACAAGTTGCCCTTCGATAGAAGGTACAAAATAAAGGATTGGAAAGCCGATTAAAATACCAATAATAGTGCCACTTACACGCAGAGTGAGTCGTCGGCGTGTCGCATTATAGTTAGGTTGACAGACAAAAAGACTGGTTAATAAAATCCAATATCCTCGATCTAAATTAAAAAATTGAATAATGGCATAACCAATACATAAAACGAGAGACATCCTTACGGCATGTCTAAATAATGCTGATTTAGGGGTAAGATGCCCTTTTATTCGTAATGCAATATCTCTCCACCCGGTTAAGCCTTCATCAGATAACTGTGTCTCTTCTTTTTGGTCATGAGATATTTGATATTGTTCTGTGCTGATGCTTCGTAATAATGCATCAATCCCTTGGAGATTTTGCAGTAAATTATATAAAGGTCCAATTAAGTTTGGTTCTGTGGTGGTCTTTTTTAATAGATTAAGAGAGTTTTCTAAATAATTAATCGCACGTTCAAAGTGTGGGTTATGCTGATATTTCTTATGCCATAGAATAGATTGAGCGACTTGTTCACAAGCTCTAGCCTGCATAGAAAGTAGACGCTGAAAGCGGAATAGCACATCACTATGACGTAATTCATTGCTTAATAGCTGATATTGAATATGAGATGAACTCGCTCTTTCATGAATATCCTGAGCAACAAAGTAATAATGAAGAGTAAAACGACTACTACGTTGACCACGGTCACCTTTTAAACGACTTAATAGTGTCAATTTTGTTTGGCTCATCGCCTCAATTAACTGATTATTAGCCATAGCTAGCGTGTAAAGTGACTGCTTATAATCTTCTTCTATATCAGGATCAAACAAAGTTGCTTTTGCTTCAAGATAAGCTGAAAGCTGTTGGTAATAGCGCGTTAAACTATCTTGAACAGGGCGAATAGGAAATAAAAGATGGCCAATTAACGTTAATACGTTATACCAAATAGCACCCAAAAGTAATAAAGCAGGTTGTTCATACCAAATAGGGAATATAGGCATCCCAAGCATAGTATAAATTGCAATTAACAGTGCACCAAAAGCAATAGTGGCATAACGTTGGCCTAATGCACCTAATAGAATAAAACCCCAAGTAGAAAGTGCGAGACCAAAAAAGAATAAAATAGGGTAAGGATAGAGTATACCTATTGATGCGGAAGCGATAAAAAAGCAGCAAAGGGTAATAACTAAATTTTTTAATCGACCAACAAGTCTATCATCTAAGTCGGTTAATGCCGCTGCAACCACACCTAAAGTCAGTGGTATTGTATATTTAGGTTCTTGTCCTAAAATCCAAGGAAATAAAGTCGTTCCCGTAAGCGCGATTATTATGCGAATATAATATAAAAAATGGCTATTATAGATAAATCGGCGTGCGCCATTTAGCAGATTGAACACAAAAAGCCCTTAAATAAACAAGATGAAGATAATTACCTCTTAGAATATAGGGTTTATCACCGATTAAAAAGGGCTTAACTACAGACTATTTGTTATTTATTGCAGGAATTACGGTATGGAACTGAAATCCACCCCAATGGGACAGCGTTTAGCACAACATCCTTATAATAGAGTTAAATTGTTAAATGCAGGTATTGAAGTTAGTGGTGAAAAACATCAGTACCTAATCCCTTTTAATGAACTTATCGATATTTATTGTAAACGAGGAATAGTTTGGGGAGAGTTAGAATTTTTACTCCCAAATGATAAAGTTGTTCGATTACATGGAACGGACTGGGAAGAAACCCAACAATTTTATCGTTATCTTCTGCAAATATGGCAAAAATGGAGTCAAGAAATGAGCGAAATAAGTGCTCAGGTTCTTGAAAAACAAATTCGTTTTATTAATGATGTCATCAATTTAAATCAATGGATAAAACGTTCTCGTCTTAAAGATATTCAACAAGCCATTCAAGAAAGTTTTTCTGCTATTCCTTTACCCCTTGAGCGCCTCATTCAATTTGATAATTGCCGAGAACTTTATCAACGTTGCTTACAGTGGTTGCAACAAGGTGACACGTTAATAGACGAAGAAAATAGCTGTTGGACAACACGTATGCTAAATCAGTATGCCGAGTTTTTTAATACTATTGAATCTTCGCCTTTAAATGAATCGCAGTGTAGAGCTGTTATTAATGGCGAAAATAATACTCTTGTATTAGCGGGGGCAGGTAGTGGGAAAACATCTGTATTAGTCGCAAGAGTAGGGTGGTTGCTTCGCCGTGAGCTAGCACAACCTGATCAAATTCTTTTATTAGCATTTGGGCGTAAAGCAGCTGAAGAGATAAATGAACGTATTTCTGAACGCTTGAATGTCGATATTACTGCAAAAACATTTCATGCACTCGCTTTATCTATTATTCAACAATCTACTAAAAAGCAACCTAAAATAAGTAGCTTAGAAACAGATAATAAAAAACGCTGTACATTATTATTAGAAGAGTGGCGTAATCAATGTCAGCAGAAAAAAGCACAGGCAAAAGGTTGGCGAGAGTGGCTTTCTCAAGAGCTCGCATGGAATATTCCAGAAGGTGAATTTTGGCACGATAAAAAATTAGAAAATCAAGTGGCTGTTAGATTAGAGCGATGGATCAGTTTATTAAGAATGCAAGGTGGTAGCCAAAAAGAGATTATTGAAAGTGTTCAACCTGAATTTATAGATACCTTTAAAAAACATCTAAAATTACTAGCACCATTATTAAAAGCTTGGAAAGCAGCATTAAAAGAAGAAGGCGCAATAGATTTTTCTGGCTTATTACATCAGGCAATTAATTTTATCGAAAAAGGCCGTTTTATTAATCCTTGGAAACATATTTTAGTTGATGAATTTCAAGATATTTCGCCATTAAGGGCCAGATTACTTATGGCATTAAAACAGCAAAATAAACAAACTGCTTTATTTGTGGTTGGTGATGATTGGCAAGCAATTTATCGTTTTAGTGGCGCTGAACTCTTATTAACAACAGCTTTTCATCGCCAATTTGGTGAGGGTGCTGAATATGCACTAGATACGACCTACCGTTTTAATGACACTATAGGTCAGGTTGCTAATGAATTTATTCAACAAAATCCGATTCAATTATCAAAACCATTAAATAGTCTAGTAAAAGGTAATAAAAAATCGGTGGTATTGCTGCCAGATGATCAACTAGAAAACTTACTTAATAAAATGAGCGGTTATGTTACCGAAGATGAAACAATATTATTGCTCGCACGCTATTACTATTTGCAACCTGAATTATTGAAAAAAGCACAAACACGTTGGCCTAAATTGAATCTACAATTTATGACTTTTCATGCATCAAAAGGTCAGCAGGCTGACTATGTAATTATATTAGGGTTACAAGACGGAAAGGATGGATTTCCTGCACCTGCAAGAGAATCTATTATTGAAGTTGCTTTATTACCTAAAGTTGAAGATTATCCTAATGCAGAAGAACGACGTTTAATGTATGTCGCACTGACAAGAGCTAAAAAACAAGTATGGCTATTATTTAATAAACAACAGCCATCTTGTTTTGTTGTAGAACTTAAAGCTCAAGGTGTTCCTATACAGAAGAAACCTTAAAACTATTTTAAACGTTCTTTTAAGTAACCTTCGTAGTCAGGAATTTTAATTTTTGATTCTTGTGCAAATAAAGGGGAAGAAATTAAAAAGTTTGCTGTTGAACGATTGGTTGCAACAGGAATATTCCAGACTGTCGCTAAGCGCAAGAGCGCTTTAACATCCGGATCATGTGGAACTGCATTAAGTGGATCCCAAAAGAAAATCAAAATATCTATTTTCTTTTCAGCAATCATGGCACCAATTTGCTGGTCGCCGCCCATTGGGCCACTTAGCATTTGAGTTACTGTTAATCCAGTATGTTGACTAACTAGATTTCCAGTTGTCCCTGTCGCAAATAACTGGTGGATCGCAAGTTGTTCTCGGTTATTTTGAACCCATTCAAGTAACGAACTTTTACAGTGATCATGTGCAACAAGCGCGATATTTTTTTCTATAGGGAGCGTGCGGTCAATTTGTTCCATTTGATACCTTTAAAATAAATACAGTTATTATTCCAATTGTAAAAATACCTTTTTTTTATTCTACAAGCTATGAACTCATCAAGATACTATGATGTATCATAATATTTTCGATCTTCTGCTTAATTTACGGAGTATATAAATGGTTGATTCCGACATCTATGACATTTTAAGAAGTGTCAAAACGATAGCATTAGTTGGAGCCAGTGCTAAAGAAGAGCGTCCAAGTTATAAAGTCATGAAATTCTTATTAGAACAGGGCTATGAGGTTATTCCTGTTAATCCCGCAATGGTAGGGCAAACTTTACTTGGACAACAATGTTATGCATCGTTGGGCGATATCCCAGTTGCAGTGGATATGGTTGATGTATTTCGTCAGTCATCTGTTGCATTAGAAATTGCAAAAGAGGCGATAGAAATTAAGGCTAAAGTATTGTGGTTACAAATTGGTGTGATTAATGAAGAAGCCAAAATATTGGCAGAAAAAGCAGGTTTACGAGTGGTAATGGATCGTTGTCCTAAGCAAGAGATTGAAGCACATGGCTTGCCTTGGTAACTTATCAAGCAAAATAAAATCGCCGAAACCAGTTCGGCGATAATCGATTATTACTGATGTTACTTAAGTTGTATGCTGCTAGTTTCTTAATCTTGGTGCCTGTAATTGACTTCGAATTGACTGTGATAATTCATCTAGTGAATCATTGTCTAAATGTTCGTCCGATAATTCATAGGTAATTTGTGCTTCAGCAAGATAAGTATGAACGGGTTGTCCTTCATCATCTTCCATCACAACATGGTACCAAGGGGCGGCTCGCAAGGTTACATTAGATGCAATATCATCCTCATTGGGTTGATCAAGGGAATACTCAGCATCTACATCGACAACAACACCTAAATAACCAAGTAATTTGTGTCTAACCTGCTGGCCTATTCCAAATTTGCTGGCGGTCATCATATTATCACCTCCACAGAGCCTTACTTTATTAACTGTATATGTGAGGGCATAAAGTGAAATTTCAAGAAGTTAGTCAAAAAATAAAATTCTTTATTTTTCAGCGTGAACTAAACACCTCACAAAATCAGATTATCTATTGTATAAAGAAAAGACAATAACCTTATTAGAATATTTATTTTAAATGGACAATATGGAGATTAAATGACAGTAGGCAGAGAGTATATTATTCAAGGGCGTGTTCAAGGCGTGGGTTTTCGTTTTAATACATACCAATGGATGCAAAAAAAAACTATTACTGGTTACGTTTGGAACCGTGAAGATGGCAGTGTGGGCATAAAAGCCTTTGGTAATGAATTAGATTTACAAAATTTAGAACGGTGGTTAGAAGCTGGTGGCCCAATAGGAAGTAAAATTACTTTTTGGTCAGCAACCCCTTGTCAATATGAACAAATGACGGACTTTTCAATCCGCCATTTTTAAAATAGGATTAGGCTATTTATAGCTAAAATCTTAGCTAAAGGTAATAAGCTAAATACATTTGACAGGTTTTGGTAAACCGGCCAATTTTGTTGCCTGTTTAGCAGGACCTTTAGGAAATAAACGATAGAGGTAGCGGCTATTACCTTTTTCTTCTCCATATTTTTGGGATAATGCTTTAACGAGCATACGAATGGCGGGAGAAGTATTAAACTCCAAATAAAATTGGCGTACAAAGCGAATAATTTCCCAATGTTGCTCTGTCAGTTCAATTTCTTCTTGTTCAGCTAATATTGGAACCATTTCTTCGGTCCATTCATTGCTATTATTTAAATAACCGTGACTATCTGTCTCGATTTTTTGTCCATTAAATACAAACATATGTGATATAACCAATAAAAAATAATAATTTAATTTAGCAAAAATGAGCAAAATACCCAAGTACTACTGGTAAATTGTTGATTAATTAATCCATTGAACCTGAATGCGTTTAATTTTAAGACAAACAGCAGAATAAGGGCTTTACAATATAAGCTTAGATGTTTATATTGCTCCCCATTGCGGAGGGGTGGCCGAGCGGCTGAAGGCAGCGGTCTTGAAAACCGCCGATGGGAAACCATCCGAGAGTTCGAATCTCTCCTCCTCCGCCATTTCAACATCTCCTAGCGTCTCCTGAAGTCTCCCAAATCGAGTAAAATCAAGCCTTATCATTAAATCATTGTCTATTTATATTTATTAATATCACTTATTATTTCTGTTTTTTGTAGAGAATTTTCTTTGCAATTAATCCTATACAATATTGATAATCTATAAATATAACTCAAATATCGATCAAAAAAGAAAAAGCCAAATTGCTGTAAATAAAGGTTTTTTAGAGATTTTTGTTGTCCGAAACTTATTAGTTGCTTAGTATTTCTGTTATTAATTTAAATGATGGCAAATATGAAAAGAATATATATGGGATTATTAAGTGCTATTTCTGTTGGTGCGATAGCTAAAAATTCCGAAGGTAATAAGTATCCTAATTTTTCAGAAATCTTAATCGCCCAAAATAATTAGCCTGCTGGAAATATGAAGGCTCTGAAAAAATTCGTGCAAACGTCTCGTTAATACTATTATTGCTTCTGCATATTTCCAAGGAGCGGGGGGATGGGGTGTCAATTCAAAGTAAGTGATCCAGAGTTTAAAAAAACACCAAGTGTAGGTGAAATTTGCGATATGGCTAAATATCTTATCCCGAATTTAAAAAATAATGATTAAAAATGGTCAACCTTCTATATTGCGAGGTTGTAATGGAGAATCTACCTTACCCTGATATTCCTTTTGATCTTGCATTTCCCAATGGTTAGCTACGATTTTTTATTTTTTACATTATATTCTTTATAAAATAAGCAATTACAAAATATATAGAAACTGGATACTAACACAATAATAAGAGTATAAATTTAGTATAACATTACCTAAATAAGATTGTATTTTTAATAAATCTCTTAGAGCATACTCCTCATATTTCATCGCACTAAAACACAAATAGAAATCTTTTAGAATCACAATATTGTGTTACGCATCAATGCAAGTTTTTTTAGCTAAATATATTTACGTAACTAACTAAAGTTCTTAAATAGTGTACCGATACTGTCAACTCATCAATAAGTTATCAATATTGATTAATGGCAGAAGCAAAAAAGGCAAAATATGTTTTTTAATAATGTTAAAATTGGTACAAAATTAGCTACCGCATTTATTACCTTCATTATATTAATAATGCTTGGTTCTACACTCGGGTTGGTCGGATTAAATCGTGCAAATGAGGGGATAAAAGATATTGTAAAGGATATTTATCCCTCTACAGTAAAAGCAAATTTATTAATTAATTATTTTAATGAATTTATTGGGTTCCAACAGCTCTCTATGTTAGATGAACGGGGCACTTTAAGTCATCAACAAGAGAGTAAAAAGAAAGAGATTACTGCAAAAATTGCACAATTATTGAAGGAGTTAGAAGAAAATACTCATGATAGTGAATCTAAAAAAATTATTGCTGAAGTATACGATATTCGTCAGAAATATATAAATTCACAAAATTATGTTGTGCAAGCGATTAGTGATAATAACAGACAAGCTGCTATCAATGAGTTGCTAACTAATACCTCTGATATTCAAAAGAGGTATCGAGATAAAATAGTTCAATTTATTGAGCTACAGAACCAAAAAATGTATAAGTTTGGCAATGAAGTTGAACATGACTTTCTTGAAAAAAGAATGTATTTAATATTGTTGGCTATTTTAAGTATTGTAGTTGGTAGTGCTATGGGATGGTTTATCACCAGAGCTATTACACGCCCATTAGTTCAAGCGGTTAATTTTGCTCAAGCAATAGCTAACGGTGATTTAACTCAAAATATTAATATTAATTCTCGTGATGAGACAGGTATTTTATTACATGCATTATCAGATATGAATATGCATTTACTGGAAATAGTGCAAGAAGTGCAAAATGGTTCACAGAGTATTTCAGCTGCTGCCGAGCAAATTACATCAGGTAGTCAGAATTTAGCAGCAAGAACAGAAGAACAAGCAACATCAGTGGAAGAAACTGCGAGTTCAATGGAGCAAATGACCTCGACAGTTAAAAATACAACCGAGCATACTCATGATGCTATTGCTGTAGCAGAAAAAACCGAAATTGCAGTACATCATAATGGAACTATGATGGAACAAGTCACTGAAAAAATGACAATGATTAATACATCATCGTCGAAGATGGTAGATATCATCAATTTAATTGATGCAATAGCATTTCAAACTAATATTTTAGCGTTAAACGCTGCAGTAGAAGCAGCAAGAGCGGGTGAGCATGGTAATGGGTTTGCCGTTGTTGCAAGTGAAGTTAGACTATTAGCGCAAAAAAGTGCTACTTCAGCGAATGATATACGTATATTAATTGAAAACTCATCAGTACAAACACAAGAGGGAATGGATTTAGTTGAGCAAGCAGGGCAACAGATCAAGAAAATGGTGACTGATGTTGAGGAAATAAATGCATTATTAAGAGAAATCGGACAAGCCAGTAGCGAACAAAGCGATGGTATTTCACAAATAAATAATGCTATTGCTCAATTAGACTCAACAACCCAACAGAATACTGGGTTAGTAGAAGAATCAGTTGCAGCGGCCGGTTCATTAAATGAACAAGCGATCAACCTTAATAAATTAGTAAGTTATTTTAAACTTAGTCATTTATAATTTTTCGTTGTAAATATTTAATTAAATTATTTCTTAAAGGTTATTACATATAATCATGTAGTAGCCTTTAATATCATTAAATGAATAAAATATTTTTGGACTATTTTATAAAAATGTATTTTTATGACTAATTAAAGAATGATGGAAAATTAATAAATTAAAATTCCATTGGTTAATGATATGTATAAAAATAATTATAAATATGTTTATTATTTTTGCTCTGTGTTATTTTTATTGGCTTGTTGTTAATTGATTTATTGTAAAACACTATTTTTATAAATATTTATTTGTCATTTATGTGAGAGATCAAGTATAACAAAATGAAAATAAAAGTTAGGACATATAAAAATGACAACTAAACAAACACACAAATTTAAATTTGGGCTTGGGTGGCAAATCCTAGTTGCCCTTGTATTAGGAATAATTGTTGGCGCTATTTTACATGATAATCAAAGTAAAGAGTGGTTAATTGAGAACTTTTTATCACCAGCAGGTAAGATCTTTATTCAGTTAATTAAAATGATTGTAGTGCCTATTGTTATTTCAACATTGGTTGTTGGTATTGCGGGAGTGGGCAGTACAAAACAACTAGGTAAGCTAGGATTTAAAACAATACTTTATTTTGAGATCATCACTACAATTGCAATTATTGTCGGAATTAGTTTAGCTAATATATTCCAACCCGGTGTTGGCATTGATATGTCTTCACTCAATCAAGTTGATATCTCTCAGTATGAAAAAACAACACAACAAATAGAAAGCCATTCTCATGGAATTATGGCTACAATATTGTCGCTTGTTCCTTCTAATATATTTGCTGCGATGGCTAGTGGGGAAATGTTACCAGTTATTTTCTTTGCTGTTATTTTTGGTATGGGGCTTTCATCATTACCACAAGAGAAAAAAGAGCCGTTGTTAGTTGTATTGCAAACCTTTTCTGAAACCATGTTCCGTGTAACTCATATGATTATGATGTATGCACCCATCGGTGTTTTTGCACTTATTTCTGTTACCGTTGCTAATTTTGGTTTCACTTCGTTAATTCCATTAATTAAATTGGTAGTGTTAGTTCATTGCGCAATATTATTTTTTGCCATTGTGGTATTAGGTATTGTTGCGAAAATCTGTGATATAAATATATTTACGTTAATTAAAATTTTAAAAGATGAGCTGATATTAGCTTATTCAACAGCGAGTTCAGAAACCGTTTTACCAAGAATTATGGATAAAATGGAGAAATATGGTGCTTCTAAATCTGTAACAAGTTTTGTTATTCCAATTGGTTATTCTTTTAATCTTGATGGTTCAACTTTATATCAGAGTATTGCAGCGATATTTATTGCCCAGTTATACGGTATTGATCTATCCCTATGGCAAGAAATTACATTGGTTGTTACTTTAATGATTACATCGAAAGGTATCGCTGGTGTACCTGGTGTCTCGTTTGTTGTTCTTTTGGCGACATTAGGCTCAGTAGGAATTCCTTTAGAAGGATTAGCCTTCATTGCTGGTATTGACCGAATTTTAGATATGGCAAGAACGGCACTCAATGTTGTTGGTAATGCTTTAGCTGCATTAGTCATTGCTAAATGGGAACGTCAATTCGATAGTAAAAAATCAAAAGAATATGAAGCTACTTTTAAATAAAAAATAACTTTTATAGCACTAAAATAAAAAAGCTCTTTGGGAGCTTTTTTTGAATTAAATTATATTTGCAGAGATATAATTTTTTAATATATTTAGTAAAAATTCAACCTAAGATTATCTATATTGATAATAAAAATTTTAATTTTTTAGAAAAACGTTTAAATATTAAAAAGTATATAAATAATAATGTATTTTTTATTAAGATAATATTTAATGGAATAGAATAATATTCTGAAAAGAAGTGTTTAAGTTATTATTTATATTAAATAACTTTATCGATATTAATAACGAAAAGGAACAAAATTATTACTGTTCCTTTTAGCGCCGCATATAAAATTAATATTTATTTATTCTGAGTAGGGCTTCTTCTACTTCTTCATCATGATCGATAGTAAATGCGATAAAATCAGTAGTTTTAGGAATTCTTTGATAAGTTTCTGTTTGCTTAAATAATATTAGACATTCAGAGAAAATTTGTACAAGCTCTTCGATAAATTTGGGCAGTGAATTATCATTTAATGATTGAATAATGGTTGTTAGCACATTTTCGTTGATAGGGTAAATGGTACTAAAACACTGATATTCCCAGTCGCCAGTATTGTATTTTAAACTTTGTATCTCTTCCTTTGAGCTGTAGCCATGTGAGCTATTGGCATTTTGGTAATATTGTAATGTTTTACTAAAATCATCTTCAGTATTAAAGCAAAGATTAATCTCGCCATATTCCGCATTAAGATCAAATGCGAAGGCATAAAACACTTTATCTTTATTTTTTATTAGAAAATTTTCAGTTTCTTCGATGGCAAAAGAAACAACATCCTGTTTGATTTTTTCAATAGTCTGTTTATCTAATAGCATTTAAAAATCCTTATTCATTAGAAAAGCACCGCTAAATCTAAAGCGGTGCCAATAAACTAATAATATTAATTTCGTATTGCAATACGTTTTTCTTTACGAATAAACCACTTTTCACGCAATTTATCGTAACTAAGATTAAATGTATAAGTATAAAATAAGAAAAAGGCAAAAAATCCAATTTCTAGCATGAATGCATTCCATAATGACATATTTAACAAAATAGCGAGTATTGGTAAACCAAAGATAATAAAGCTTAGCTCAAAGCCAATAGCATGAATAATCCGGATTTTTGCTGGACGAGAGCCTTTTGATAGGGGCCAATAGTGGTCAAAAATTATGTTATAAAATAAGTTTAAAAGCATTGCTAATGTTGATAACACAATGGCGACCATACCCATTTGAAAAATAGAGCGTCCCAAAATCCATGCACTAAGCGGTGCGGTTATTAAAATAGCAATAACTTCAAATGAAACAGCATGAAAAACACGCTCAGCAAATGTTTTTTGATATTTGCTCATATACACCTCTAATTTATTGGTAACAAAAAACAAGTGCAATTATTGGCAAATTTTTATATATATACAAAATAGGAGCCATCGATAAAAGCGATACCATATGAACTATTCTATTGAAACTTTGCGTACCTTTGTTGAAGCAGCTTCATTAAAATCATTCTCGGCAGCGGCAAGAAAATTAAATAAGAGCCAATCTACTGTTAGCAGCACAATAACAGGGTTTGAAGATGATATGGGTTTTGCACTTTTTGATCGTAAAGGTCGAGAATCCACACTTACTTTTGCTGGGCGAAAAGTATTGAGTCTAGTTGAAGATATACTATCAGCGGACGAACGTTTGCAGGCATTAAGAACAGAGCTTTCACTAGATATTGAACCAAGATTAAGTTGCGCTTTTTCTGATATCTATCAGCCGCCACATTCTGAGCAATTACTCAGAACATTAGATAAAGAGTTTCCTCATATTGAATTTGAGTTTTTAGTTGCTGAAAACGACGATGTCATCAATATGCTACAAAATAAACAAGCACACATTGGGATGATGGAATCTCGAATTGAATATCCTACAGATATTGCATTTGCCAGATTACCTATTCAAGGTGAGTTAGGTCTATATGCAAAAAAAACACATCCATTAACCAAAGAAAAAAAGATTACTTATCAACATTTAACGATGAGTCGTCAGTTAAGATTAAGTAGTAGTGCTCAAATGGTTATCAATAGTGAAAAAAATTGGTTAGCGCCAAACTATTTATTACTTCTTGAAATGGCTGAGCAAGGAATGGGCTGGGCTATATTACCAACTTGGTTAGTAGAACAATTTGGTCATGATTTACTAACTAGCCTTAATTATGATTGGTGGCCTAAAAAAATAGATCTTGATCTAGTATGGTCTAAAAATAATCCACCAGGAAAAGCAGGGTATTGGATGATTGATAAATTACTCACCAATAATGCACTTCTTTCCGGATAAATAAAGTGGCATTAAATGGAGATCACCTTCTTATTAGAAGGTGATTGGGTATTTTAAATTACCTTATTGTACTTACCAACCGCAGACATTGGTCTCTTCATCCATATCATAGCCGCGTACAATATTAATCAGATCTTTTACTAATAGGTTTGACATATCAGGATCAAGTAATTGTGTTAAATTACTCTCTTTATCAACTGAAACACCATTATTTTTATTAGTAAGAACTAAATTAATCTCTTGATTATTAAGTTCTGTTTTATTTTTTAATGCATCAACTAATAATAATATTTCTTTAGTAGCAACTTCAGGAATATATAAAATTTTAGGATTCAGATAGGTCTTTTGGGCTTTTTTATTGTTATTTACACAAATAAGTTCTAATAAATAACCTTTGTTTTCATTTTCCATAATAAGCTTTTAACCTTCAGCGAGTATTTTAGGATCAACGTAAAAATCGACATTAAAAACAGTATCTTCAGTTTTTGCTTCTATTTTGTGCCATGTTTCTGGTGGAAATACACCAAATTCACCCGCATTAATGACTAATGTTTCAGTGGGGAGCGGGCTGAATTCGTCAGCATAAGCGTAATAAACAATAGTACCTTGCATCACAGATAATTTAGGATAAACACCTTGCCGCGTACCTTTATCTAAATGTCTTTCCCAAATTGATTTGGGTGCTGTTTCTACTGTCCAAAGTGGAGTAGCACGTATATGGATATAGTTTGTTGGTATGATGATACGTTCCATTTTTTCTCCTTTCATAGTGAATATAATTGATTTTCATAGCTTTTATCTTAGTTGGAGAGAAAAGTAATAATTAATCACTAACTAAATAATAGCTATATCTTATTAAATTTACGCACCATAAAAAAGTATTTTAAATACACCTTTAAGGCTGCGAGCTTATGAAAAGAGCGTAAGTTAACTTAATTATTTGATTTACAATATAAAAATTTTATTGTTTTTTATCCTTGTTAAGAAAATCAATTGGGACTTAAATAAGAGAATACTTATTAAATAGATTTAATTAACGGGGATGATTTCTCTGTCCTATAATTTATATATGAACAGAATTTAAACTAATTCTTCATTAATGATAAACGAGACATGACTATGGAATTAAAGGACTACTACACCATAATGGGTGTTAAACCGACAGATGATCTCAAAACAATTAAAACAGCGTATCGTCGTTTGGCAAAAAAATATCATCCTGATGTTAGCAAAGAGCCTAATGCTGAAGAGAAATTTAAAGAAGTCGCTGAAGCTTGGCAAGTATTAGGTGATGAACAACGTCGGGTTGAATATGATGAATTGTGGGCCCATCGTAACGACCCCCAATTTAAGCAATTTACACAACAAAATCAGCAATCCCAGCATGAACATTTTAATCAAGAAAGTTTTGATGATTTTTATGCTGCGTTCTTTGGTAAAGGCTCTCCTTTTAGTAAACAAGAACAACGTTATCAGCAATCACCAAAGCAACGTGGGCATGATTTAGAGATAGAGTTAGCTGTTTTCCTTGAAGAAACATTAGAAGAACATAAACGTACTATTAGCTATCATCTTCCGGTTTATAATGTCTTCGGTATATTAGAAACAGAAATTCCTAAGACGCTTAATGTAAAGATTCCAGCGGGTGTGAGTGATGGACAACGTATTAGATTAAAAGGACAAGGTACAGCAGGTGAAAATGGCGGTGAAAATGGTGATTTATGGTTAACCATCCGTATTGCACCCCACCCACTTTTTGATATTAAAGGCCATGACCTTGAAATTGTGGTTCCTATCACGCCTTGGGAAGCAGCATTAGGTGCTAAAATTCCTATACCAACATTAAAAGATAAAATCTTATTAACTATTCCCGCTGGTAGTCAAGCAGGGCAACGATTACGAATTAAAGGTAAGGGATTAGTTAATAAACAACATAGCGGTGATCTTTATGCCATTATAAAAATTGTAATGCCGCCAAAGATAGATGAAGAAACCCTCGTATTATGGCAAAAAATTGCAGATAGCCAAGCTACTTATAATCCACGCAAAGATTGGGAGAATAAATAATGGCTCAATTCACAACGCAATCAACCACCGCAGTATTTACTGTAACAGAATTTTGTTTTCATACTGGTGTATCTAAAAATGAACTAAATGAAATCGTTAATTTAGGTGTAATTGAGCCGTTAGAAAGAGAAACTCAAGAATGGTTTTTTGATGATAATGCCGTTACGGTTATGCATCGAGCATTAAAGTTACATAAAGAATTAGCTTTAGATTGGCATGGTATTGCTATAGCCCTCACTCTTTTAGAAGAAAACGATCAACTTAAACAAGATAATAAGTATTTGCGGCAACAATTAATGCGTTTTATTAGTGAGTAGACTATAGGCTATTAATAATAGCTTTATAAAAAGATGCTTTAATAGGAGAATTATAATTCTATTAGAGCATCGAGTTATAACAGGAAAATAATGAAAGCAACATCAGAAGAAGTGCAAGTCTTTATCACTGTTGTTGAATGTGGCAGCTTTACTAAAGCAGCAGAACAACTTGCATTAGCTAATTCAGCAGTTAGTCGAACAGTGAAAAAACTAGAATCTAAACTGGGTGTTAATTTATTGAACCGAACAACTCGACAATTAAGTTTAACCGAAGAAGGTGAGCGTTACTTTCATCGTATGCAGATAATCTTGCAAGATATGGAATTAGCAGAAAATGAATTAATTGATACGCAAATTTCACCAAAAGGTTTATTACGAATTGACGCAGCGACACCTGTTGTTTTGCATTTATTAGTACCTTTTATTCAGCAATTTCAGCAAGCTTACCCTGAAATAACACTTTCTTTAATTGCTTCAGAGACATTTATAAACTTAATTGAGCATAAAGTTGATATTGCGATTAGAGTAGGGAATTTAACAGACTCTAGTTTGCGAGCACGTCCTTTATTTAATAGCTACCGTAAGATTGTTGCTTCACCAAAATATCTAGAACATCATGGAATACCAAAAAGCGCAGAAGATTTGGCAAAACACGCTTGTTTGGCTTTTACGGAACCAGTGTCATTAAATACGTGGCCGATTGCATTGCAAGAGGGGCAGTTATTAGAAATAAAATCAGGTATATCCTCAAATAGTGGCGAAACAATTAGACAGCTTTGTCTTGAAGGAAATGGAATTGCATGTTTATCTGATTTTATGTTGGTAAATGATATAAAAAAAGGGCATTTAATTGAGTTGTTATCAGATAAATTGCAGCCTATATCACTACCATTTAATGCGGTTTATTATAGTGAAAAAATGTTAAGCCAGCGTATACGTGTATTTATTGATGCTCTAAGTGAGTATATTGTAAGAAAATAGGGTGATAGTATTATCACCCTTTACCATAGAATAGTAATTATTTATTAATCCCAATTAGGTGCTAGGCTTTCTGGATTAACGAGCCGATCATTACATTCAAGAGAATCTATTGCTTTTATATCTTCACTATTAAGTTTTATACTTACACTAAGTAAATTACTTGCCAAATTTTCACGTTTTGTTGAAGATGGAATTACTGAATATCCTTTTTCTATCGCCCAAGCCAGAATAATTTGAGCGGGTGTTGCGTTATATTTTTTTGCAATAGTTTGAATAACGAGATCTTTTAAAGCTTTGCCATAGGCTAAAGTCATATAAGATGTAATCTGGATCCCATTTTCTTTGGCAAAATTCACTACTTTATTATTTTGCAAATAAGGCGACAATTCAATTTGATTTGTTGCAATATTTTCAGCTCCAACTGTAGCAATGGCTTTTTTCATTAATGGAATAGTAAAGTTTGATATCCCAATTTCACGGGTTAGACCCAGTTTTTTTGCTTCTAGTAATACTTGCATAAACTCTTCTACTGAAACTGCATCATTAGGTGATGGCCAGTGAATAAGAGTTAAATCTACATAATTCGTTTGTAAATCACCTAGGCTTTTTTTCAAACTAGAGATAAGCTTATCTTTGCTTAAATTCTCAATCCAAATTTTGGTTGTGATATAAAGGTCTTCGCGAGGTATACCTGTTGCTATAATAGCTTGACCAATTGCAGCTTCATTTTCATAGATTTGCGCAGTATCAATTGCTCGATACCCTAATTCTAATGCAGTTTTCACTGATGCGATAACAACATCATCTTTTAAACGAAAAGTACCAAGACCTAATACTGGAACGCTCATAATATTCTCCTTAAAAAGGTTTAATTGCTTTACGTGAATTACTTTAGTAACTACGGAATGCTAGCTATTGTATGTTTTATTTTTATTTTAAAAAGAAGAAAAGCCGCAAAAGACTTTTACAAAATTAGCAATAATCAGTGATGGGGGAATTATTTTTAAGATTTTTTAATCTATTTTATTGTTTAACAAATAAAATAAATATATAGCGAAAATATTAGTTATTATAAATAAGATGAGTTTTTCTGGAGCTGGTTTATTAAAGTTTACTATCAGTTTAAATGTTTTTTATTTTTAAATAAGTATTTAGCAAGTTAATTTAAATGATGTATTTATATTTTATATAATTATTGCAATAAAATTCATCTAAAAAATACAATCCCATAAATTAATCATTTTATTATTTAAATACCTAGTCATTGAGATGTTAATCACGGAAAAAGAACATTAATCATTGCTAATATCCTATGTTCTTTTGACTATCTAGTTTTTTATTTTGAATTTTTAGAATAATTAATTGGTGCATAAATTATAAATAACAAGCAAATGAGGCATGATATGTATTTATTTAAAAAATGTGTTATCGCATTGTCAATTAATATAGCATTAATATCTTCAGGTTTTGCCTGTACAACACTTCTTGCAGGCAGCGAAGCAACAAATGATGGTTCACTAATTATTGCTCGTAGTGCGGATAGTGATGCATTAAAAGCGCAACATTTTATTATTCATCCAGCTAAAGATAATCAAACGGGTATTTACAGCACTAGAGAACATAAGGGTGCAAATGATTTTTCCTACCCATTACCTAAAAGCTCATTACGTTATACCACGGTACCAAACTGGAAAACACAACTACATGGCGCAACGGGTTTTAATGAATTAGGTGTAGGAGTAAGTGGTACTGAATCTATTTTTGCTTCACCTAAAGCGCTGACTTTTGACCCATATGTTGAGGACACTGGAATTACTGAAGATGATATTCCAGATGTTTTACTTTCAAGAGCAAAAACAGCCCGTGAAGCTATTGAATTATTAGGTAATATAATTGAAACCCAAGGTGCAGGTGAAGGTTTTGGTGTTGCTGTTGTTGATAAAAATGAACTTTGGTATTTAGAAACAGGAACGGGGCATCATTGGATAGCGCAAAGATTACCAAAAGATCAATATTTTGCTACAGGTAATCAAGGACGCTTACAATTTTACGATGTAAAAAGTGAAGATATATTAGGCTCTAAAAATTTAGTGGAATTTGCAGTAGATAACGGGCTTTATAATCCAGCAAAAGATGGCGCCTTTAATTTTTCTAAAGCCTATACACGAGATGATGAAAGAGATCGTACATATAATGATCCGCGAGTATGGATTATTCAGCAACAATTTAATCCATCGTTAAAACAAGCTGTTGATGATGGAAGAAATTTTGCACCTTTCTTAATACCAGAGAAAAAAGTATCTGTTGAAGAGGCTAAGGTTATGCTTCGTAATCATTTTGAAGGGACTAAACATGATCCTTATACAAATGGATTAAATGGAAATGAAACTTGGCGGCCTATTAGTGTATTTAGAACTTATGAAGCTCATGTAATGCAAGTTCGTCCTGAATTTCCTCAAGAAATTGGCGAAGTGACTTATGTTGGTTTGGGTATGGCCGATTTAACTGCATTTGTTCCTTACTATAGTGGATTAAAAGAATATCCGGCTCATTATAGTATTGGAACAGATAAAGCAGATAGTGATTCAGTTTATTGGAAATATCGTAAATTACAAACTTTAGTTATGACTGATTATCCAACACTTGCACCTATAGTTAAAAAAGCTTATCAAGAATGGGAAGAAAAAACAGCATTAGAACAAAAAGAGATGGAAAATAAATATTTAGCAATGATAAAAACAGATAAAGTTGGCGCAGATAAGATGCTTAATGAATTTAATTTACGAGTGATGTCTGATGCTGAAAAACTGACAGAAAATCTGACTAATGAATTATTTACTATTCGCACTAAAGATATTCAAAGTGATATATTCTTTGCTAATAAGTCTAAAAAAGACTAATTAAAATGAGTTTATTGAATTAGAAAATAATAATAAAAAGATCTCAATTGATTATATTGAGATCTTTTTATAAATGGGAATATACAATTAATGATTAAATTACAGGTATATAGTAATTTATTTCTTGTAAATGTTTTTCACTTTGTTCAACTAATTTATCGTAACTAATGGCTTGTTTCAGCGTATAGCGTTCAATATCAGGCCCTTGTCTACGTAGTAAATTCATTTTAGGAAGAACCTTGGTATATGCAGTATATATAATATCGTCATAGCCTTTCATTGAATCTAAAATTTCGGCCATTGTAAATGTAATGACTAAATAATTACCCCCAGGTAATTCCATTTTGGTCATAGAGGGGAGATTTATTGAGGGAGGTAGTTGTGCTTGATCTATCGCTGTAGTGTAAATATAAGCTGTATCATCAAGTGAACCCGCAGATGCTCTATGTATTGCATATATTTCTGATGGCACCATTTTAGTTTCACTTAAGAATTTTTCCCAGAATTCTTTTCTAAACTTCTTTTTATCTGAGTTCCATGCAGAAATATTTTTATTATAGTAATGGTTTGTACCAACTAAATTAATAGGGGATAGTGTCATTACTTCGTATTTTGCGGCTAACTCGACGCTTTCTAATGCTGGAAAAAATAGTTCACTAATATTCCAACCGATTTTTTTTCTATATTCTGATGGTGTAATATTGAATTGTTTTTTAAAAGCACGACAAAAAGTCTGTTGTGAGTCGAACTGATATTTTAATGAAATATCTAACAGACTACTTTTGGTGATACGAAGGGCATAAGCCCCACAAGACAGACGTCGAGCAAGAATATATTTTCCTAAAGATATTCCTGTATATGCTTTAAATAAACGTTGAAAATGCCATTTTGTATAGCCTGACTTATCAGCAATGACATCTAACGATAAACGAGAGTCTAAATTTTGTTCTATCCAAATAATGATATCTTTAACAACATTTTCTTGAAGCATGAGTGTTCCTATAATTTCACTCTATCGATAAATTTCAATAAAATCGAAAAATTTATTAAGCTGCAATGAGTTTATTAGTTAGAGGAAGTAAATAATAACATATCAAATAGCGGCTGTTACTCAATATTAGGTAAAACTGCACCAAAGTAATGTAAAGTTATGTATGAAATTTGAATTAAATAAAAAATAGACTAGAGCTATTTTTATGTATGAAATGCAAATGTAAAAAAACATTTCTCATATGTAATGAGATTTATTATATTTGTTTTAATAAAATACGGAGATATCTTATATTTTTATTTAAAATTAAAGTCTAATTTGAATATATAAATGAATTAACCCGTTATATTAGGAGCTGTAAATGCGTAAATTATTTTCTATCTCTGCAATTGCTTTGGTTTCATCATTATTAGCAGCACCAGCGATGGCAGCAAAAACAGATACCTATAATTGTGATGGTCAGAAAATTAAAGTTTCTTTTCCTGATGATCAAATTGCTGTGATGTATTATGGCGATGAACTGATTGTACTGAAAGAGGCTATTTCAGCTAGCGGTGCCCGTTATGTAGGTGAAAATTTTCAGATATGGACTAAAGGAAAAGATGATTTGAATTTAGCGACTATTTCAGAAGATGACGCTGTAAATGGCCGAGTAGCTGAAGATAATGGCCGCACTTGTCAATTAGTAAAATAAGTTTAATAATTTATTGCTCTAATTTCTAAGAAGGCGAGATTAGCTCGCCTCTATTTTTATTTAAGAAAAATAAAGTATTGTTATTTAAGAAAAGCGATATTTTTATAGAAATAAATTAAATATACGTACCGACAATATAGTGTGAGAATATTTTTAGTAAATATACTTAATGCTATATTTAACATTAAAACTTATTTAGTGTATAAAGAATATAATTACTGAATATTAGATTGATTTTTTAATATATTTGATATTTGGCATTCTATTTCTAAAAAATAAAATAACGTTTATACGGTTTAATATGAAATCTTATCCATAGCTAGTCTAATTAATTTATATTCGGCTCTTATTTTTCCGATAATATATATTGCCATATTAATACTTCGTGGGTATTAATTTTGTATGAAAAATTTTTAGGCTATTACGATGACTTTTAAAAACTTAAGAAAACACAATATAACATTACCAAATAATCGAGTACTGAATTGGTATGAATCAGGGCCTGAAAAAGGAATTCCTGTACTATTTTGTACGGGAGCAGGGATGAGCGGTCTACTTGGTGTTGATGTTCATATTTTAAATGAGTTAAACATTCGATTGATTACACCAAGCCGAGCCGGTTTGGGTGACTCAACTTTTGACCCGAATAAAACACTAAAATCTTTTTCTGAAGATATTCTATTTTTGCTAAATCATCATCTTAATATTAATAAATTTAATGTTATTGGCTTTTCTCAAGGTGCAGTTTATGCAATGGCACTTTGTCGGTATGGCAATGTTAATAAGCTTGCTATTGTTGCAGGGCAAGATCAATTTGATTATCCAGCAACAAATAAACAATTGGCACCAGATGTTATTAACATGCAAAAACAAGCTATAGATTGCCCTGATCAGCTTGCTTATTGGATTAAGCAAAATATAACAGAAAACTGGTTAATGACTTTTATTTTAAATTACAGTGCCGAAATTGATTTAGCTGTTTATCAATCACCTGATTTTTTCTCTGTTTATCAGCAATGTATGAAAGAAGCATTTAAGCAAGGAAATGATGGCTATACACAAGATTTATTAAATACATTACAACCTTGGGGATTTACTCCAGAAGAAATAAAGACGTCAACAACATTGTGGTATGGCATGAAAGATACCAGTACAGTACATTCTCCAGACTTTGGTAGAATGCTATTTGAACGCTTTCCTAATGCACAACGGCATGTATGCCCTGATGAAGGTGGCTCATTATTATGGACAAAAACCAAGGATATTTTAGCTCAATTTGCTGACAAAAATATAAAGTCATAATTATTTAAATAAACAGATATCAGCATATTATACTAATAATTTTTACTGTAGGGTGTTGGTATCTATTTTTATATTAGTAAAATTAAAATAGTATTCAGCTGATCGGTTCTAAAAGTAAAATGTGTATTTTTGCTGAATATTTAGGCAGTTAAGGTCAAAATGACATTGTTTTTCTTAACAAAGATCGGTAGATAAAAATAAAATAGAAAATCGTTTGCTATAAAACGAATTCTATGACTTAATAGCGGCATTGGTTTGGAAGTACAGACCTATTTATGTTAGTCCAGTTTTAAGTAGTTCACCGTTTAGTGTTATCCATGTATATGATACCTCTTCGTTGCGAATTCCTTCTAATTAGTTCTAGTACCCATAAGTAAAAATCGAAATCAAACCGCAAACAAGCCCTATGGCAAACTAAATTAATTAAAGGAAATCCTATGTCTAATACAATGACTGGTACAGTAAAATGGTTTAACGATGATAAAGGTTTTGGTTTTATCACTCCTAAAGACGGCAGCAAAGATGTATTCGTTCACTTCTCTGCAATCCAGAGCGACAGCTTCAAATCACTGAAAGAAGGTCAAGAAGTTTCATTTTCTATCGAAAATGGCGCTAAAGGTCCTGCTGCAGCGAATGTAATCGTTCTGTAAGACGAAGATAATAAAACAGCTTTTTTGTTATCTCTTTATGTCTAGCTTAATGGCTAAATTCATAATTAATATTATTAACAAAACTGTTTTAAGAACCTCACTCTGGTGAGGTTTTTTTATATCTGCTAATCCTATAATTTCTATATGCCACATATTCATTAGAAACTCTTATTAAAAATAATATAATTAAAGTTATGTAAAACTTTTAAGCTAAATAATAATTATAAGTTTATTATTTAGCTTAAAAACCAGAACTGAAGTTCAAGGAATATTTAAAAATAATAAAAATCTCACAATAGGGAAATTAAGTAGAGTGAGAAGAGGCTTTTCAGTGAAAAGAAAGAAAAAAATTACTTTAAAATATAAAAATATCAGATAAATGATAAAAGTATAATTTAAAGAAAAAATAAATTTATTATTAATGATTTATCTTGGATAACTGCTGTCTAATTTAAATACAGCTTAAAGGAAGGTCTTTTAAGCTTCTAAGGGACAAAACCTGTGTACGCTAAAAATTTTTTTTCATTGCATTTACTACACCCAAAATATTTTTTAACTTGGCTTGGCGTCTTTATTCTTTTTTTATTAGTTCAATTACCTTATACATGGCTATTATTTTTAGGAAAACACTTAGGTCAATTATCTCGTTTTTTTGTAAAAAGAAGAGTTTCAATCATTAGAAGAAATTTAGAGTTATGTTTTCCTAATAAAGATAAAACAGAAATAGATAAATTGGTAATGGATAACTTATCTTCTTTGGGGATTGCATTATTTGAAACCGGTATGGCTTGGTTTTGGAGTGATCGCCGCTTAAAGAGTTTATACGATGTAAGTGGAATATCTAATTTTATTGATGCAAACGATAAAAACTTAGGTATCTTATTAATTGGTATACATTCTATGTCATTAGAGCTCGGTGGCCGTATTATGGGGCTTTGTTTCCCTGTTAATGCAATGTATCGACCTCATAATAATAAAGCGATGGAGTTTATTCAAACGAAAGCAAGATGCCGCTCTAATAAAGGAATGATTGACCGACGTAATTTGAAATTTATGGTTATGGAATTAAAAAAAGGCAAAGCTATTTGGTTTGCTCCTGACCAAGATTTTGGCTTAAAAGGTACGACGTTTTCACCATTTTTTTCTGTCGCTAAAGCTTCAACATCAAAAGGTGTTGCGATATTAGCTAAATTATCCGGTGCTCCTTCTTTAACCGTAACGCTTGTCAGAAATCAAGAGAATAGCCCTAAACACTACAGCTTGATTATTGGTGCTGAAATTACGAATTACCCTTCGGAAAATATTCAAGATGATACCGATAGAATGAATCGATTGATTGAAGTTGAAATAATGAGAGCTCCCGAACAGTATTTATGGGCACATAGACGATTTAAAACCAGACCTGTAGGCGAAGCAAGTTTTTATAAATAATTTAATTTAGAAAAAGTGAAAAAAAAGACCAACATAATTAAATGTTGGTCACAGTAAATACTGGAAGCAATGTGAGCAATGTCGTTGTGATAAAGTTTAGTAAAATACTCAACCATTCACAAGTTAAAGATAATCATTATCATTCGCGTTGTCAACCCTAGGATTATTATGGCTATTAATAGAGATGTTTATTTTGTCAGTTGAATACTCTTTTCTTTTACCCAGCTTCTCAGCCGACTATAGGCATTGGCATAAGGTGAAGATGTATTTAATGAAATCATTCGGCCCATAGTCCACTTACCGTACCATGCATCACCATAAAGAATATCGTTATTTTTTGATGCGATGAGTAATGTGATATTTTTCTTTGCTAATTCTAATTTTTCAATTAATGAATTAAAATCCTCATTTTGATAATCCTTGTAAAATTTCTGAGCAAGTAAACCAAGTTGATTCCATTTGTAACCTGTTTCAGGAAAATCAATTGGCTCACCTTTTAAATCATGCTCTAACCACTTAATCACCAATGTATTCCAGCCAATTAAATATGCAACTAAATTACATATGCTCATTTGACTCTCTTTTGTATGGCCTGGCATCGTTTTATCAACTGTTAATTCAGGTGGAATTGAATTGAGATAATTTATTAGCTTCAAGAAACTCTTATCAATAGCGAATAGAAGTGTTTCTTTTGAATTTGGTACAGCCATACTTTAATCTCCAATAAATAGACTATTTAAATAATATAATTATTTGTTGAGGTTAATAATGCTTTTTACATCACAAAGAATAAATAATATATTTAAATAATTATAGATAGTGGATATCAATACTATATTTTTCAATATGTTCCTATAATGAAAAAAATATATATAGCTATATTTAAATGATTAAAACTTGTACTTTCGTATTATTTTCAATAAGCTATAGTTAATTAAATAATAATCTCAGTAAGCTAAGGACTATTATGCAGAGTTATCACTCTTTATCTGCCCAAGTGTATCAAATAGATAAGCCGATAGGATGTAGCTTTGGTGATGTCGAATATTATCAAGAACGTCTTAAAGGAGTAGATGGGCGAATTTTAGAGCCCGCAGTCGGTACAGGACGGATCCTTATTCCTTTATTACTATCTGGTTTTGATGTTGAAGGATTTGATCTTTCTGATGATATGCTGCTTTTTTGTACCGAAAATCTAGTTAGGTATGGATTTACCAAAGATCGCGTTAAAAAAGGTGATTTAACTTGTTTTGAAGTTAAATCACTTGTCGACGCTATTATTATTCCAACAGGTACATTTTTATTATTGGATAGTGAAGAAAAAGCGCGTCAGTCACTAGCACAGTGTTTTAATGCACTCCAGTCAAATGGACGTTTGCTTATTGATATCAGTCTTTCTCATCAATTTGTTCAAGGTAAATGCGATAGCCGGCAATTTAAAACGGCTGAAAATGATTTGATTACATTACAGATAATAAATGCAGAGATAGATTATATCAATCAGCTTACAATTTCTCATCATCGTTATGATAAGTGGCGAAATGGAAGTATTATTGACAGTGAGTGGGAGGTATTTAAGTTGAAGTGGTTTGGAGTATCTGAATTTAAGCAATTACTTATTTCTGCGGGCTTTAGTGATATAACTATTTCTGCTGATTATCAATATCTACAAAAACCTATTAATAGCACTGAAATAATGACTTTTGAAGCATATAAAAAATAGTAATTACTCTAGAATTAATAAGGTTATATTTTTATTTCACTTATTTTTAGTATCAAATAATTACGTACTTTTACTTGGTTCTATAAAAGTAGTAATTAAATTAAAATTATTTTGAATAAAAAAATCCCCGCGTAAGGCGGGGGAAAATGATAATATATATCAGTGATGAAATACTAAACAAATAATAATATAAAAAAATGTATCCATCTGTAACAAATGTCGATAAAAAATAATTTAATAAATAAAATATAGATATTAATGAATGATATTAAATTAAAAAATATAACATATTGTTTATATTAAGATTAAATTATAAAAATAGTTTCAGTTTCTATGCTGAGTAAATTAAAATTTTTATAAATATTTTTGGAGTGTGATATCAAAAAAATATTCATGAGTAACCTATTTTATCATGCTATCAATAGATGATTTTACATAATCACCTGTTAATGAAAGGCTCTAACATAGTCAATAACTAATTTTTACCATTGAGTTATATCAATTTTTTTATTTGTTTCTATTTTATTAATATAAGAGTTAATATTATTACGAATATAAGGATCTTTTTCGATAGGATACATTTTCCATGCTTTTTTTAAATAAGGCAGTAAGTTATCATTTATTTGATTAATTTTGGTTGCCGACTGAATAGCAATTAAGCTAATTCTTTGATTTGTAGAAACAATAGCATCAAAGAAAAATTCAATTTTATCTTTCAAATCAATATCATGTGATGCGGAGTAAATTGCACTTATCGCTAACTCTTTATTTTGATGAATAAAAAAGGGTTGAAAGTCTTCAACTCGGACTGCATTTAAACTTTTAAGGATATAGCCAATATGACTTAATGTATTATTATCATTGGTCTTTTTAAGGAACTGTATAAGGTCATCCTTAAATAGCTTAAAATTATCTTTTTGTGTAAGATAAATAATAGGGATCACTATTTTTGTTTTTTCACTATAAGGAATTTTTAACTCTTGTTGAATATAAGGAATTGCTTGTTCACACGAATATTCGCTAAATACATTTAATGCCGCTTTGTACAGTGTTATTTCAGTTGTATTTAATTGTTGTTCTAAAAAATCTAGTGCACTTTTTGAAAGAACAGGAAGTTTTGTGAGTGAAGTTATTACATCTATTTTTTTGTTAATATTATCTGTATTTTTAGCAATGTTAATTAACGTTTTTTCATCCCCACCCATTTTATGTCCAAACCAGCTGGTATTATAACCCAAAATAACTTCATCTAACCAACGCTCATACCATTCGATAAATGAAGTTTCATAAGAAAATGTGTAAGGTGTATTTGAATTAACCCAATGGGAAGTATATATAATATGACCTTTATAAGGACCATTTACGACCAATAATAAATCGTATTCACAGCCACAAGTTCCTAAATAAAGAGTACCTTGATGCACTCTATCACAAATAATATCGAATTCGTCATCACTACAATCTTCAGGTACTTCGCATAATGCTGTCCATTCTGCGATATCCATATCAGGATGGAGTAAGCAAGGTTGTGCACAATTTCTTATACCATTTCTATCTATTGTTTCATCAAAAGCAGCAATGCCATAATAAGGGCCAGCCCCACCATAAATACCTGAGCCGCCATTACCAATTTGAGTAATAAAATCAACATAATCTTGAGGAAAACTGCAACCTGACTGAGTTTGTAGTTGTTTCACTTTTTCAAAAGAGAGTGGAGGGTTAAGTTTATACTGATGGTTATCAGCGCCAAACTCTTTAAACTCATGATCTACTTTAGCAACAAGCACTAATTTTTCACGTACGCGTTCAATAGCATTATTGGGGTGACGATTATTTATTTTTTTCAATAGCTGTTGCGGTGAATTATCCTGATTCATTTTAAATACAGAGGAAATAAAGCCCATATTTTCAAATCCTTATTGATTATGGTGTTATGTTGATAATAGAAAAGAATTACTTTTTCCTGAATTTTACTCAGCTTGGTTTTTAATATTAATTCTCTATCATCATTTTAATTCTTTTTAAAGAAAGAAGCATTATTGATTAATGAAATTCCGAATGGAATTTATAACGGGATGGAAATTTGATTTAATTCTATAGAGATAGGTGATAGTGATTAAAAATATTAATTTATCTAGATTTATATCTGTTATTAAGAAATAGCTAAAAAAAGACCAACGCTAGGAGGGGTGGCCAATAAATACTAGAAGCAATGTGAGCAATGTGAGCAATGTCATTGTAAATAACCAAGCAAAACACTCAGATATTCATGAGTTAAAAGATAATGCTTATCATTTGATTTATCAACCCTGCTACAAATGTAGTTGTTTTTTTATTCATATTTATTGACAAAATAATGTTTATTTTATTGATACTAATGTAGGTATTAGCTTTTCTAAGTGCTTTATGCAATTCTATTTTAAAAACTCATACTCAATAGAAAATACTAAGAAAAAACTAGCCTGTATTCTCGAATCATGCAAAAAAGCGAAAAAAAGAAAAAAATTGCTGAGAATAAAGTCGAAGATATTAAGAAAAAATTAGGTATTTATAGTGAGGTAAGTGCCAAAGGAAAATCCAGTGGTCGTGAGTTAAAGATAATTGTAGTGGCCAACAAAAATTGGTTACAATTTTAGCGTTTTCCCAACATCACCAGCGCTGTAGCCTTTTTTAAGATCTCATTATGCTTTTCAAGTCGCGCAATTTTCTTCTTCAATTCACGATTTCGACTTGCTCTGGCGTCATGGGGGAAGAAGCTTTGGGTGAAATTCCTTTGCGTTCTAGCTTGAGTTGCTAAACCTATTTTTAACATAATACATAGATCAGTCTCTGGTACTAATGAGGCCGTGGTAAAAGTGCCTAAAAAGAATGGCACTGTATTATTAGGTGGGGACTATGGATTGGGAACCCGAGGGGTTTTTTTTTAAACTCAGATTTAAGGGGAAATACGGAAACTCAATTTTTCATTCAGGGAGGGGAGCTAACAACAATTCATTTACTAATCACGGTTGCGGTATTCATTTGTCGTATAATAATGAGTTCAAGGTGTTTTTTTTGTAATTGCGACAACTGGTGTTGCTAGTACATACAAATCCAATCAATCTGCTGCTGGTGGGATCGTTAGAGTTAATCATCTATGGTCATCTGTAAATACAACGATAGATAGTAATGGCTTTATTAAACGAGGCTCCCCCATCATTGACATTTATCCCGACGGCACATTCACAACTAACGATGAATCAGAAGGCGCTACGGTTACTCGAGTATCTCAGGGCGAATATCTTATCGAGGGTGTGCTGGGTTTTAATGCCGATGCAGGATGGGGCGGTGTTGATGGCGGTATTGAAATTCCACTCGATGTAAATAAACAACCGCTAATATGGGTTAACTCTAAAATTAATTCCGACGGCTCTATTCTCGTTAAAACTTATCATCGCACTCATCCTGATGCACCATCATTTGCGAATAATGAAATTGATGGCTTTAAAAATGGCGACCCAATTGATATTCCAGCTGGTCGTTTTATTGCTGTTCGTGTACAGATGCCAGAGCAATCAATCTATAATGTGAGAATGCGTGAGATGGAAGAATCGCAGAAAGTGGAAGAGGAACGTAGACAAAAAGAAGAAGAGATGAAAAAGCAATTCGGACTAGGTGAGAATGATGTATTACTTTAATAATCAGGACACCAATAAGACACCAGAAACTGATAACTAATTGATTACATAACTCGGTCGGTTCCATCAAGCATGGGCGCTACTCTGTTTTCAAATACTGCACCGAATTTCTATCTGGAAGTTTCTTGCTTCTCTCACGATAAAACGCCAGTCGTTCATTAAAATACGTTCTCAAATATGCTGGTTGTTGCCGTTTAACTTCGGACGTAACAACTGGCATATTGAGTCGTTTTTTATATGCAATACCACTTGCAGATAGATCAACGTTAATCTTGTCTTTTTCTTCCTGCGTTAGTTTAGCGAGATTATTCATTTGATAAGCTCTATTAATGAGTTTAAGCAAAGTTATAGCATGGGAATAGGGCAAGAGTTGGCCTTTAAATAAGGTAAATCTGATAGGGTTTTACACCAGTTTTACACCAGTTTTACACCAAACAAATTTCAGGCATAAAAAAACCAACCTTAAGTGGTTGGTTTTTTTATGGAATTTTGGTCGGCATGATAGGATTTGAACCTACGACCCCCGACACCCCATGACGGTGCGCTACCAGGCTGCGCTACATGCCGTTTGAGCCCGTATATTACTGTTTTTCGCTGCTAAAGCAACCCTTTGAGGATTAAGTGATGTATTTTTGCACACTCATGTCGAATGCTATATTTGATATGAGTACACGAATAATACTATCTTTCAATAAAACGTTTTTGCTCAGCTAGCACTTGTAACAGTAATCCTAAATCTGGTTTTTCCGATGCTATTTCTTTACCCGATTTATCGAATAGGGCGTATCTGCCGTTTTTATCTATTAATAAAGTGTTATCTTGTAAGAAAACGACAAACGTTTCATCGTCACCGGTGAAAATCCAAGGGTGATTACGACTACTTGCAAACAGATCTTCACCTTGTGAATAATTCTCTGCGGGGCTAATAACGTGCAGCACATGCTTCATCAAGGTTGTCATAATATCTTGATGACTGGTCATTTTATCAATCTGCTGAGGTGTCATATTAGGCCAATGAACAATAAGCGGTACTTGTGATTGCGCTAAATTAAAAGTGTCTTTATTACTAAGCCATTGGTTTTGTTGTTTTTTATCATCATCTTGATGATAATTTGATGTAACCACCACAACCGTATTATCTAAAACATTATTTTCTTGTAATGTCGTAAATATACTCTCTAGCTGGCTATTTAATTGCGCTTGCTGAATTGTCTTGTTGGTGTAGCCATTAATCTGCAAAAACGAGAACCAAGGTGAGGTCTTATTCTCTTTTATTAACCAATTACGCCAA
Source organism: Proteus hauseri (assembly GCF_004116975.1). Classification (NCBI taxonomy): domain Bacteria; kingdom Pseudomonadati; phylum Pseudomonadota; class Gammaproteobacteria; order Enterobacterales; family Morganellaceae; genus Proteus; species Proteus hauseri. The sequence continues at coordinate 2,959,820 of NZ_CP026364.1, forward strand.
TTACTAATGGTTGAGTCGTTATTATCACTAGGTGTTGAAGGAATAGAAAAGTCAGATAATACCGCTTGTTTAAATAGAGGCGTTTGGAATCCATTGGTAGAGAATAGTGCTAATTGATAGTTGCGATAGTTCAATGCATCAAACAGTGCAGAGTTTTTTCGGCTACTTAAAACACTGTCTAAATAAGACGGTGATATGCCATAAAATAGACCAAATAATGCTGTGTCGTTATCAATACCAGATGAATAATGGCGAGAGAACGAAAGATTATTATGAGCAAATTGTTGCAAACTCGGTAATTGAGCGGCCTCTTCATTCCCTAAGCCATCAATCACAACAATCAGTAAATTATAAGAATAGGCATCTTTATAGTAAACCAATGGTGCTAGTGGGTAAGTAATGCTTTGAGCTGTCGGATTACCTTCACTGATTAAGCGTTGCTCATACTCAGATTGATTAATAAAACCGTGGCGCTCAAGAAATTTTCGGGCCGTCATCGGGTATGACAATGGTAAATTAGCACGCTGCATGGTGATAGAGCGATAGAAATTAGCATCAGCCCAAATAGACATAGAGTGCGATAAAATAAAGCAGGAGATAAATACACCCGCTAAAGGCTTGCCCCATCGTTGTCGATTTAAACTGCGTAGTTTTTGCCAGCTCCATGTAGCAAATAGCATCTCAACAAGAAAAATAATAGGGATCGCAATAAAGATAAGCTGCCATTCACGCGCCATTTCGCCTTCATCTGGATTGATCACTAAATCCCAGACGAGCTGAGTAAGATGAAGCTGAAATTGTTGGTAAACAGCAATATCAAAAAGAAGAATGGTCAATCCTGCACTGGCTAAAGCACAAGAGACAACCCTAAGAAGCCGTTGTGATACCACCACAAAAGTTAGTGGAAAAAGAATAAGGATATAGATGGCAAAGACGATAAAACTAAAATGCCCCATCCAACTTATAATGGCATAAAGGCGACCTGCAAATGTACCTGGCCAGTCTGAAATAAACAGGTAACGGCTCCCAAGCAATAAGCTTAGAATAATATTGAATAGCGCAAACCAGTGTCCCCAACTAATCATTTGGGATACTTTTTCGCGATAGGACTGATGTCTCGTTACCATGTCTATAAATAGTTTTTCTATGTTTATTAGTGAATTTTGCCTTCATCAATTGAAGCACGCAAAGCGTGAACAAAAGAATCTGCAATTAACATTCGTTGAGCCGGGGCAATACTTGTATTGATTAAGTTTGTCACCATGTTCCCCAACACCATCAAAGAAAGATCTGTAGGAGTATGATGTTTTTCAAGAACGCTGACAAGTTCTGCTAATAATTGCTCGACTTGCTCATCACTATAACGGGATTGTTGTGGCATAAAATCTGAATTCCTACTAAATGAATAAAACGCTATATGTTACCGCAAGGACAGCAATTTTTCTGCTATTTAAAAAAATTAATTTTCTATCGGTTTTTCCTTGCCTGTAATAGATGGGAATGTTTGAATACGCGCACGAAAGGTTTGGGATAAAGGAGGGCGTCCATGAGTCTAGATATTAATCAATTAGTCTTACATCAGCTAATAAAGCGAGACGAGCAGACATTAGAAGTTGTGCTACGTGATTCACTATTAGAAATTCAACCTGTTGTTCAGGAAATGATAGAAGAGTTACATCGCGTTTATAGTGCTAAAACCAAAGCTTATGGTTTATTTAATGAAGAGAGTGAACTTGCTGAAGCTTTACGGTTGCAACGTAAAGGCGAAGAAGACTTTTTAGGCTTTTCACGAGCGGCAACAGTACGATTAAAAGACGAACTTGCTAAATACCCTTTTGCAGAGGGCGGAACCGTTCTATTTTGCCACTATCGTTATTTAGCGGTCGATTATTTATTAATCGCGGTACTTAATAGCTGTAATAGTATGTGGGTGAACGATAGCCTTGATGTTTCATCTACTCGCTATCTTGATATTCCTCATGCAGATATTATTGCTCGTATCGATTTAACTGAATGGGAAACTGCGCCTGACTCATTGCGTTACTTAACTTTCTTAAAAGGTCGAGTAGGGCGTAAAGTCTCAGATTTCTTTATGGATTTCTTAGGTGCTCAAGAAGGCTTAAACGCAAAAACTCAAAATAAAGGCTTATTACAAGCTGTTGATGATTTTTGTGAAGCGTCTGAAATGAATAAGCAAGAGCGACAAACTTGCCGCGAACAAGTATATAGCTATTGTAATGAACAATTACAATCAGGTGAAGAAATTGCATTAAATGAATTGGCTCAAGAACTGCCAGCCATTGGCGATCAAAACTTCGCTCAGTTTACTGAAGATAAAGGTTATGAACTCGCAGAAACATTTCCCGCTGATCGCAGTACATTACGCCAGTTAATGAAATATGCAGGTAGCGGCGGTGGAATGACAATTAATTTTGATGCGAAATTATTAGGTGAACGAATTTTTTGGGATCCAGCAACGGATACGTTAACGATTAAAGGCACTCCGCCTAATTTACGTGATCAGTTACAGCGCAGAGCATCAGAAAAGTAATCGAAAAAATCATTGAATGCTAGAAACAAATAACGCCACAAAAGTGGCGTTATATGCTCGGCGTCCCGAAATAAAGCTCGAAGGGTGGCTAATTAAGCGCGCAGGAAGTCAATATGAGTAATTTTTGGCTTATACTCATGACGTTGCACTGCTTTAACTTTAACTTTAGTTTCTTTGCCATCGATAACCAGGTTAACGAAATCACTGTAGAACTCAGATTTGTGTTCTTGGTTGATAACTTCGTTGTGATCTAAATCGATAGCGATTGGCTCTTCATTTCCGCCATAAACGATAGCAGGAAAACGGTTAGCCACACGCAGGCGGCGGCTCGCACCCTTTCCCTGCTCTTTACGTACAGTTGCATTAATAGTTAACATCTTTTTTCTCTTTAAAAAAGAAAGAAAGTACATACTTGTTACAGGCGACCCAGCAACAAGCTCGATATTTGGTTTATCTAAAAATAGATAAAGCGGGCGCATTTTAACGAAAAAGCGGCCTGACAGCAAATATAAATCCATATTAATACAAGGTATCTGCTTTTCGGTAGCGCCCAACGTAGTCAAATATCTTGTTTCGTATCTGCCAAAACTCACCTTTTTTATGAGCAACAATAAAATCAGGGTGACGTAACAAGCTAAATTGTTTGATGATATCGTCAGCATTATGCCAAATAAAAGGTACCGCAGGGGCGCGTTGATGTTGGCGAAGAAATTTTAATTCAAATACTTTTCGTTGTGCTGGTGTGGTTAAGCGAAAGTGCTCAGAAACGGAGGTACCATCTTCATCATAGTAATTAATTTTTAACCATTCACCTTTATTATCGTTTCCATGAGTAAATTGCATCCCACCACAACGCAGCACTAGCGCTCCTTTAAGTTTTAGTGCAGCTTTAAGCATATCATCAGGGTCAACTAAAATTTCATCACAGTGAACACAACGGCGTGCTGCAATGTCATTTTCTTCGTTACAGTGTGGGCAGAGTTTAAAACGAAAGCGAAACTGGCATTGTTGTTTTTGGCCCTTGTTATCGAACTCCCAACCTTGGCAGCGTCGACCATAGTGTTCGATAATATCGCCATCACTATCCACTATTCCCCAAAAGGTATTGGCAAACTGACAAATAGGACAAAATACTTGTACTGGTTTACTATTGGGATTGGGCTTTTTGCTACCAACTTCAGGAAAATAAAGATCATGAGGATTACCCGCATAATCTAAAATAAGACATTCAGTTTTTCCTGCAAATAATCTTAATCCACGGCCTACTATTTGTTGATAAAGACTAACAGATTCAGTAGGGCGTAATATCGCAATTAAATCTACATGTGGTGCATCAAATCCCGTAGTTAATACCGCGACATTGACCATATAACGTAATTTTTGCTGTTTAAAATGTAAAATAAGCGCATCACGTTCTTGAGAGGGGGTCTGCGCACTGACTAAAGCCGCTTCATTTTTAGGCAGTAACGAAAGAATTTCTTTTGCATGTTCAATGGTGGCTGCAAAGATCATTACTCCACGGCATTTTTTGCTGTATTCAATAATTTGATCGACGATATGAGGTGTGATCCGTTTTTGTTTTTTTATTTCGCGGTTAAGATCTTCCTCATTAAATATACCATTTTGACTGGTTCTTACTTTGCTAAAATCATATTGCAAAATAGGCATATCTAAACGAATCGGGGGAACTAAAAAGTGATTACTAATCATATAACGCAAAGGTAATTCATAAATGCAATCACGGAAAAAGCAATTTTCATCGCCTCTAATCATGCCATGATAATGATATTGATAAATCCAACCACTAGGCAAACGATAAGGTGTTGCAGTAAGTCCTAATATACGTAATTGAGGATTAACAGATTGCAATTGTTTAATAACTTGCTGATATTGACTATCTTCAGAAAGGCTAATGCGATGACATTCATCAATAATCAATAACGAAAACTTTTCACTAAATCGAGAAAGATTACGCGCGACTGATTGCACGCTGCCAAATACAACTTTTCCGCTACTCTCTTTTTGTTGTAATCCAGCAGCATAAATATCTGCCGATAGACCGTAAGCTTCATATTTGCTATGGTTCTGTTCTACTAATTCTTTTACGTGTGCCAAAACTAATACGCGTCCACGGGCTTTTTTTGCCAGTTCAGCAATGACCAAACTTTTTCCTGCCCCGGTTGGTAATACAATCAGAGCGGGTGTTTGGTGTTGACGAAAATAAGAGATTGTCGCATTAACTGCGTCGAGTTGATAAGGTCTGAGTGTAAAAGCCATAACTGTGTATAAAGAAGTAAAACAGGCAATTAGCCTAGCATTTTTTTATGGCAAGTGCGAATGAATATGCTGTATTTAAACACAGTAATTTTGTGGATAGTTCATTGGTAAATTAATTAGTTGTTTTATTGTTAATATTCATTTTTAATAGATACCTCATATCAGATGGTATTCTTCCATTTTTCAGAGAAATTCATGCGATTAGATAAATTTTTAGCCCAGCAATTGGGAATTAGCCGTAATTTGGTTGCTCGTGAACTTAGATCAGGGCTAGTAACAATTGATGGTGATGTAGTTAAGTCTGGTTCAACTAAAATTACACCAGAGCAAAACGTAGCCTATAACGGTAAAGTACTGACACAAATTTTAGGGCCACGCTACTTTATGTTGAATAAGCCGGTGGGTTATGTGTGCTCCACTGATGATCCAGTTAATCCAACAATTCTTTATTTTATCGATGAACCACTCGCGCATAAATTACATGCAGCGGGGCGTTTAGATATTGATACCACAGGGCTTGTTTTATTAACGGATAACGGGCAATGGTCACATCGTATTACTGCACCAAAACATCATTGTGAAAAAACCTATCTTGTTACTCTTGAAGAACCTATTGGGGATAATGTTGCTGAACAATTCCAAAAAGGTGTGCAATTAAATGGCGAAAAAGAGCTGACAAGACCCGCAACACTAGAAATTATTACGCCAACTGAAGTGAAGTTGACGATTAGTGAAGGCAAGTACCATCAAGTCAAACGCATGTTTGCGGCTGTTGGTAATCATGTCTGTGGTTTACATCGCGAGCGTATAGGGGATATCACATTAGACGAAACTTTGGCTGAAGGTGAGTACCGCCTATTAACTGAAGAAGAAATCAATAGCATCCATATACCTCAGTAATAATTGTTATCCTGCCGTTTTTGGGAGTTTATCTGCGTGCAACAGCAACGTTCGTCATACCTTAGTCTCATTTTAATTCTGGGACTAATTTCCATGCTTATGCCATTGGCTATAGATATGTATCTACCTAGCTTACCGACTATCGCCCAAGATTTTGGTGTGCCTGGTGGTAAAGTTCAGATGACACTCAGTATCTATATTTTTGGTTTTGCTATTGGGCAATTAGTTTATGGCCCAATGGCAGATAGTCTGGGGCGTAAACCTGTTATTTTAGGTGGTGTTATTGTTTTTGCTTTTGCATCAGGTGCTTGTGCATTATCTGAATCTATAGATATGCTGATAGGGATGCGTTTTTTACATGGTTTTGCTGCGGCTGCCGCCAGTGTTGTGATTAATGCATTAATGAGAGATATGTTTTCTCGAGATGACTTCTCTAGAAGTATGTCTTTTGTTGCCTTAGTGATGACCATTGCACCATTACTTGCTCCTTTATTGGGCGCTGGAGTAATGAGATGGTTTTCTTGGCATGCTATTTTTTGGAGTATTTCAATTGCGGCAATTATTGCAGCTGTACTGATAACGGTATTTATTCCAGAAACCTTGCCGAAAGAGCGTCGTCAGCGCTTTAGCTTAAGAGTGACATTTAGCCAATTTATTAGTTTATTTAGAGCGCGCCGTGTTTTTTGTTATATTTTGGCATCCGGTTTCTCTTTTGCGGGAATGTTCTCATTTTTAAGTGCTGGGCCTTTTGTTTATATTGAATTGCATGGTATTCCCTTCGACCAATTTGGCTTTTACTTTGGCTTTAATATCATCTTTTTAATTATCATGACTGGCATTAATGGGCGATATGTTCGTCGATTTGGTGCTTTAAATATGCTGCGATTTGGATTAACGATTCAATGTTTGATGGGCGTATTTTTAATGCTGGTGGTTGCGTTGAATTTACATTTCAATTTCTTAGTTGTGGGTGTTGCAATATATGTTGGAGGAATAGCGATGATAACCTCTAACGCAATGGCTGTTATTCTTGATGATTATCCTCATATGGCTGGTACAGTTTCCTCTTTAGCGGGTACTGTGCGTTTTGGCGTTGGGGCTTTAGTTGGTACCGCAATTGCAATGTTACCAGCTAAAACAGAATGGCCAATGGTCAGTTCAATGGCTTTTTGTGTTTTGTGTGCAATGGGTTTTATTCTGTTAGCTCGCCGTTACAAATAAGAACATCACGCTATAAATTTATATTATTTATAGCGTGAACTCTCCTTTTTAGTGCTGCTCTGCACGAAATTTTACTATTTCCTTCATATATCTCCTGTGAATCGTTTCAATTTAGTGGCATTTCTTGATTTCAATCAATACTTGATGTTGTGTGTTTGTTAAATTAAGTGAAATTTATTTTAATGAACATCTATCATTGTTTTGTTGTTATGAATCATAGTGATTAAAATTGATAAATTGTTTTACATGAACACGTAATATTTTATACAATTTTTTTATATAGTTGATAAAATGTTAAATAAATGAAAGAATAATTGAAGGATGCATTCTTCAGGTGAATGAGTGTATGAAAACATTAGAGCTATAAAATGTGTAATAAGAGACCTTCACTCTTTTTGTAAAATAATTGTAATAATTATGTTTTATAGTTAACGAGATTTTAATATGAAGTGTGGGCAAGTCAGTTCAAGCTCGTATTGATGATGCATTAAACTAACGTGTTGATGAAACAGGATTGATTTGTGGATAATGTACAACTTTCGGTAGTTCACAAGCTGCCGCTGAGTTATCGGTGGCTAGCAGGTTTTACAGGTACAAGAGTAGAGATACTGCCTGAAAATGATGCGGGAAAGCAAAATACGCTAATTGGTTTAAAATTGTTAAGCCATGATGGTATGACACTGGATGAAGCAATACAGCATTTGCGTCAGTATCTGAATAATCTCCATATTGAAAGCGTTATTATTGAGTGGGATGGCGTACCTTGTCTTTTTCTGGGGAGCGATGATGAATGTGCAGCACTGTGTTGTTTAAAAAATGCAGGTGTTGCGATAGCTGAGCCATTTCCTACTGCATATTCTTATTTATAACGTTTACTCATAGTACGAAGTAAGCTTTTATCGTAGCTCTAAGATAATATTATTAATATTATATCAACCGTACTGGTGAGCTGTTGTTTTGTAATCAAGATACAACTCATTAAGTAGCACAAATATCTTCAGCGGTCATAGCGATAAATTACGAACACAAAAAAAGGCTCATTAATAAATGAGCCTTTTTTATTCGATATAAGATATAAGGGAAATAATTATCTTAACGTATTCAATGAGAGGTTCTCAGCTATAGCCGCTTCTTTCTCAATAACTCTTCGCGCTGCATAAAAACGGTTATTCCAGTAAGTATTCGACATTTCTGAAACGATTACACCACTACTTGTTGATGCATGAACAAATTTATCGTTACCAATGTAAATACCAACATGACGCATTGTGCGACCTGTTTTAAATAAAACTAAATCACCAGCTTGTAATTTGGTTCTATTTACTTGGGTACCTGAAAATTGTTGATCTGAAGTTGAACGCGGCAGTTCTACACCAAACTGATCGCGGAATGTTCTTTGAACGAATGCAGAGCAATCAATACCACTTTTAGTATTACCGCCTAAACGATATGCTACGCCTTTCCAGTCTGCATATTGGTCAAGTATCTTAGATTTTATATCGAGATTCTTCACCAATGATTCAAATTCATCTTGAGATGCTTGAGAAATAGAAGTACTAGGTGATGTATTAAGTGGGGTATTACTTGGATTCGCTAAGCGTGAATTTGCGTTCTGTGAGCTACATGCAGATAACGTAGCTACGACAATGAACGCCGGTATGAGCTTAAGCATTCTCATAAACGGTTTGTTTCTCATTGTGACAGATTTCCCTTACATCCTTATGTGCCGAATTGCACATGAATAATTCACCAAATAACCAGAGAATATAGTGTAATTTAACTCTGGCAACCCCATTGCGCGAAAAACGTGCACTAAAGCACGTAATTATCCGCATTTAATGATAAATAATGCGGAAACACAAAAAGTGTACATAAAGAAAAGTTAAATGGCGAGAGAAAAGGCGCTTAATTTACAAAACATTAGATAATAAAGTGCTAATACTTAAAATAGATTCAATTATGTCATCAAAGTTTCATTTAATTGATATAATTCTGACCAAAATGAATAAGCGCAGATAAACTTGCGCTTATTCTTATTTAATGGGTTTTCATTATTTTAACTAAAATGTTTTTTCTCTTTAAAGGGAAGAACTTTTTCTAACCATTTAATAATGATGTCTGACAGAGGAGTAATTAATAACCAGCTGGTGGTGAGCAAGGTTAACGAAAGAGAGCCCACTAATATATCAGAAACCCAATGCGCTCCCGCTATTACGCGTGGTAATGAAAAAACTACCGTAATGAGCAGTGCACATAAAAAAGAACGAAATGAGAGGTAGCGTAATATAAAGCTACAAAAAATAAGCAGCATTAAGCCGTGATCACCAGGGAAGCTATCACCGGAAGCATCTTTGGTTGCTATTCCCGTTACAACACCCACGCGATGTGTATCTTGAAAATAAAGTGTAGGGCTAGGTCTATCTATAGGGATATTTTGACCAATTTGATTTATTAGCACGGCACTGATCACCATAACTAATCCCACTATAATAAGATGACGCTTTCCTGCGTAATTTTGTTTACGAAAAGTATTGTAATAAAGCATTCCCATTGTGAGCAGAATAATAAGATCAAATGATCGCTTATTAACGTAAGCTACAAATTTTGCAAAAAAAGAATCAGGCAAAATATGCTGATTAAAAAAATAAAAAATATGAGTATCTAGTGATAGCCAAAATCCATGTTGGGCAGGAAGATACCAAGAACAGAAAATGAGCAAACTACATAAATTAAGAATTAAGATAAGACTTACTTTTTGGCGGGTGTTAGAAAGTTTCATAAATAATCAAGCTGCTTGTATTACGTATATTTGGTGATCGTGATCACAAAATTTTTGATATTGATTATAGGACTATAGTCAAAGTAAAAAAATATATCTTTGCAAATAGATGCTTTAAAAATTGTTATCTATAAGTTTCATTTCTGTTGGTTGTACTAATATCGCCTTAAGGTAAACTTTGAATATATTTTCTTGATAGTCGTATATTGAGTGTTTTATAATTTTTTTCTAATCTTAAAGTAATGATAAAAGTTAAATAAAAAAAGTAACGAGCCGATATTAGTTAGGTCTTTAATAACATATTGGCTCTTTTGCTTGACGTTATCTATAAACACTGGGAGATTAATCATGAAAAAGATATGTAAGGTGGTTTCATGTTTGTTTTTATTATTAACTGCTGCATCATTTGCAAGTGAAAATAAAGTAATAGGATCGGGTACCATTACATTCGTTGGTGCTATTGTTGAAGGTAACTGTGAAATGGAAACAAATAAAAATACTTTTAAAACAAAGTGTTGGAATGGGGCCGAAATGGAGGAATCACATTATCATTTAGAACCAAACAAACAATTTAATTCAAAATTGATTAATAACAAAGGAACAATGGCTATAAAATGGATTAAGGATGACTTAGCCATAATGAATATTGTATACAATTAATTTCTTTTGAATTAAATAATAAAAATATTTTTACAATTTAAATAATTTTTAAATATTTTTTAAATTTACTATTAAATTTTAATTACAACTATTAATATTTGACTTAAGTTTAATCAACGTTGATTTTCTATTTTTTTATTTATAAATAATGAAAGCTTATATTTGATAGACATCAAATATTTTTCTTCTGTCTATATAAATGTCATATTTTATTGCTATGATGAAAATATGTCGGGTAGGTGTGATCCTCATACCTGCTAGTGCAAACAAGAAGTGAGGTCGTTATGAGAAAATATCTGACCGTATTATGCAGTCTTCTCGTTTCCTGTTCGATATCTCTTGCTTGGGCATCATCACCAGAGCAAACCACAGGGCAGATTTATCTGCGAGGTGCTATTGTAGATCCAGCCTGTGAAATGAATTTTACATTCGATAAAGCACAATATCAGTGTTACAAACACAATAAAGTTTTTACTTCGACTCAATCTATTGTCCCTGCATCTTTTGATCATTCACAATCCATTATTTTGCCTCAAGATATGGGGAAAGCGGAAATCCGTTGGATGGACGATAGTCAAAAGAATGGGATCATTGATGTTCACTACTTTTAATTATATTTTAGCGTCATGCTTAACGTCACGTTTTAAAAGCATGGTAAAAGGTGATAAATAGAAGAGTGATTAGTTTAGGTAAACAAGTCAAATAATCGTCTGCCGCATTGGGTTTCTACGATTATCTGACCCATTTAGCCACACATTAGCAATATTTTGCTAAGTGTAGGAGAGATTTGGCACTTATTTAGTCAGCACGCCCCATATAACGGCGCTCTGCAATATGAATGCGGACTTTATCACCCGTTGATAGGTATTCAGGAACCTGAATCACTAACCCTGTTGGTAATGTCGCTGGTTTGGTACGAGCACTTGCTGAAGCGCCTTTTATTCCAGGTACAGTTTCAACAATTTCCATATCCACAGTTTGTGGCAGTTCTAATGCAAGAACTTGTCCATCCATAGTTAATACCTGCATTCCCGCTAAACCTTCTTCAGGAATAAACAGCAATTCATCTTCAATTTGATCTTTTTTGAAGGTATATGGTGTGTAATCTTCATTATCCATAAAGATATATTCATCACCATCAATATAAGAGAAGCTAACGGCACGACGGGTTAAGTTGATAGTTTCAACCATGTCATCGCCTTTAAAACGCTCTTCTACTTTTTGACCTGTACGAATATCGGTAAAACGCATTTTGTACAACGTACTTGCGCCACGAGCACTTGGTGCTTGAATATCGACATCTTTAACCAGCAATAATTTGTTGTTATAACTGACTGCCATACCGCGTTTAATTTCATTGGCTTTTGCCATATAAAACCTTCCATTAAATAACATTGACGAGAATGGCGACAAAATTACTCGCAGTGCAGAAACTTGGCAAGTTATTCGCAAACTTTTTTATAGAGAATTTGATAAAAAGCGTAAAGCCAGCAGGTGCCGGCTTTAACGAAGGATTAGCGGTAGATAGGAAGCAGATCAAAACTTGCTAGTATATGAGCAGAAGCATTAATTAATCCAAATAAAATAACAAACACAATCATAAACATACCGCCGGGTGCTTTAAAGCTTTGCTCTTTATGACGTTGGCGACTTGCTTTAACCATTAATGCGGGAATAATTGCTGCCCAAATTGTCGCTGCTAGACCTGCGAATCCAATGGCATATAAAAATCCATCAGGGAAGATAATGGCTAAAATAGTCGGTGGAATAAACGTAATTAATGCTGATTTTAATCGACCGCTACCATTATCTGAAAATTTAAAAAAGTCTGCTAAGTAATCGAATAAACCTAAAGATACGCCTAAAAATGAACTCGCTAGTGCCATATAAGAGAAGATATCTAATAGGTGCGATACCATTTCATTTGCGGTACTACTGCGCATCTGTGTTAATAAGTTACCAATATTCCCACCATCAGCAATAACCTGTTTAAAATCTTCACGAGGAATATTACCTTGTACTACGAACTGCCATAAAATATAGATGGCCAGTGAGATTAATGTTCCTATTAACAGACTTTTCATTACAGCCTTTCCGTCTTTTTTATAATAGGTCACTAAGCCAGGAATATTTCCGTGATAGCCAAATGATGTCAGTAAATAAGGTAATGCAGCTAATGCATAAGGTAAATAACTAGGATGATTTTCTGTGGTATTAAATAGCACAGGCATTTTTACTTCAGTAAACAAACCACCAATAGCGAGAACAAACGCAATCACCATACCACCAATTAAAATTGTACTTAATCTATCTACTGCGCGGGTTGATAACCAAACAAAGAAAGCCACTAATAAGGCAAAAAGTAAGCCAGCAATAGCTTGAGGTACACTTACAATACCTGAGAAATTCTGCACGATAATAGAACTGCCAGCAGAGATATAAGCGTAGGTTAAAATATAAAGTACAAAAGCAATTGATAAGCCGTTAATTGCACTCCAGCCTTTTCCTAATAAATCTTTGGTAATCGTATGAAAGCTTGAGCCTAAAGGATAATGAAGATTAACTTCAAGGATCATTAGGCCAGACATAAACAGACAAAACCAAGTATAAATTAGCAGAAAAATAGAGCCAGTAAACCACACACCGGAAGTCACAATTGGAATTGAAAACATGCCAGCACCTACTGCAGTGCCTGCAATAATCATCGCTCCACCAAGTACTGATGGGCGTTTTGTTGTTGAAGTGACTTCTGACATACGATGTCCTTATAATTATTGACTCAATGTACTAGCTTGATAGTGTGAAGGATACACGCTTGTTTAGAGTGTGTAAATAGAAGTCAGCAAGCTCTAATTATTTAAAAAATGAGTAAAAATAATACAATAGAAATTCACTGCTATATAAATCAATGAATTAACATCAAGGAAATAAGAAATAAAATAGAAATTAAAGAGTAAAAAGGGAAAGATTTAATTTAAAAAAAGGATTACAAACATTATTCTGAACAAAAAACATCCAGAATAATGAAGGGGATAGCTAAAAAATAAATTATTTTTGATAAAATTGATGGTTTTTCCATAAAGCAATGGAATTACGGCTTGCTTCAAAATGAGGTTCTGGCAAGTTATCAGGCGAACACCAGCGAAGTTCTGAGCATTTATCGGGTTCCATCAGCGTTGGTTCATCATTTTTGAATTGCGCTAACATACAAATAGAAACAGTATGTTTTCCTTCTTGCTGATAAGTTTCTAAGTTATTACTGATGCCTATCACTTTAGGTGCATCGATAGTGATACCTATTTCTTCTTCAATTTCACGAATTGCACATTGTTCAAAGGTTTCACCGGGATCAACATGACCACCAAAAATTGACCAGTAAGGCGCATGTGATCCACAACGTTTTCCTAATAACACTTCACCTTTTTCATTGACGATAATTACACCAACACCGACTACCACATACTTAGCTGTATCTACAGCGGACATTTGACACTCCTTATTTTTTATATTGGTAGAGAAAAGTCATTTTTACGAGGGTATTGTCCTTGGGCTACTTTAAAAGTTCAAGGATAGCATGGGATGTTTTGCTGAATGAAAAACAGGGTAGGTGATAAAATAGCTCCCTTGGTATTTATGATAAAAATGGCCTTAGGAGCAATAATCATTTCGTTTAATTGTGATTAATTAATTTGCTGTGATTTTAGCCATGCAATTTCGTCAGGCCAAATATCAGGATTAATAGTTTCTAAAATAAGTGGGATATGATCAAAACGATCATCTTGCATAATATATGTAAAAGGCACTTTGCCTATATTGCCTTCTCCTAAACTATGGTGGCGGTCTACGCGGCTTGCTAATTCATTTTTTGCATCATTTAAATGCATTGCTTTTAAATACTGAAACCCAACAATTTGGCCAAATTCAGCGAAGGTTTTTTCGCAATTTTCAATAGTACGCAAATCATATCCTGCTGCAAATGTATGACACGTATCAATACATACACCAACTCGAGATTTATCTTCAACGCTATCAATAATAGCGGCGAGATGTTCAAAGCGAAAACCTAAATTAGTGCCTTGTCCCGCCGTATTTTCGATAACGGCGGTAACGTTTTGTGTTTTATCTAATGTAATATTGATGGATTCCGCGATACGTTTTAGGCATTTATCGATATCGATTTTATTTAAATGGCTTCCAGGATGGAAATTGAGTAGTTCGATACCTAATTGTTCACAACGTTGCATTTCATCTAAAAATGCGTCTCTTGATTTTTCTAGTGCTTCTTCTTCAGGATGACCTAAATTAATCAAATAGCTATCATGAGGTAAGATTTGAGAAGCTGTATAGCCATAAATTTCACAATTCTTTTTAAATTTATCAATAACTTCGCTGGCTAATGGCGCTGCTTTCCACTGACGTTGATTTTTAGTAAATAGGGCAAATGCAGTAGCTTTTATTTCATGTGCGCGCAATACTGCTTGATCGACGCCACCAGCGGCACTGACATGTGCGCCAATAAATTTCATGACTCTCTCCTTAGATTTTATTTCACACCACGATAACAAATATAAAAGTGTATAACACCATATTGATATGTTAAATGCAAAAAAGCGCAACTGATTTACAGTTGCGCAAGAGGAAAATAATGTTCAAGGAGGAAAGCTGAGCTTTAAATTTTTTATAAATCGTTATTAATAGCTTGTTGGCGTAAGAACTAAGCCATTAATACCGATTGAATAAAGATATTAATAAAAGCGCCTCCAATAGTCAGCCAGAAAAAGAGAAATAATGCTAACAGCAGCGGTTTAACCCCCGCTTGGCGAATTGCGCTAATATGAGTTGTTAAGCCCAAAGCAACCATTGCCATTGCCAATAAAATGGTATCAATAGTCACAATATAGCTTACTAATACAGCAGGAATTAAATTTAAAGAGTTAAAACCTGCCATTAAGATAAAGAATACCGCAAACCAAGGTATGGTAATTGGGCTTTTTTGTGCAGTACCTTCGCTATTTTTATTATTCTTTTTACTTAAGTAAGTAGAAAGAATAATTAAGAAAGGCGCTAACATCATAACGCGGATCATTTTACTGATCACCGCTGCATTTTCTGCATCAGGACTTATTGAGTGGCCAACAGCAACGACCTGAGCAACTTCATGAATAGTTGAACCAGAGAAGATACCAAAAGTTTCTTCATTAAAAGGCAACCAACCGGCAAACGCATTTAAATGGAAAAACCAAGGGTAAAGGAAAATACCAATAGTGCCAAAAATAACTACGGTTGATACAGCAACCGCGACTTGGCTTGCTTGTGCTTTAACAACCGGTTCTGTTGCCATAACGGCGGCGGCCCCACAAATACTGCTACCAGCACCAATTAAAATGACTGTCTGTTCATCTAAACCAAAGTATTTTTTACCTATCCACATAGCAATAAGGAAGGTTGATGTCAGCATAATGGCGTCAATAATCAGCCCTGTGGCACCCACATCGGCAATTTGCTGAAATGTCAGTCTAAAGCCATAAAGAATAATACCCGCTCGTAATAAATAATGTTTCGCAAACTTAACACCATCATCGCTATAAGGTTTTGCAACGGGATAAAACGTATTACCAATAATAATACCGAATAAGATAGCTAGCGTTAAAGCGCCTAATCCCATGTTGGAGAACCAAGGAATATCACCCACAAAAATAGCGAGAGCGGTTAGTATTCCTGTTAGTAATAAACCGGGGATCCAACGATAAATTGGCATAAAATATTTTTTAGCTAATGTCATAGATTGAGTTTGCTCAGACATAGAAAAACCTTGCTTATATAAATTTAGCATAAGCATATAACAAACAATCTTATTTATTAAATTCATTATTTTTATAATAATAACCACTAAAACTAATAGGTGTATATTTTATCAATTGTTCTTGGTATGTTATTGGTTTGTGGATAGTATGTTATGACAATGACAGCAAAAAGGTGGTATGGATATGCGAATTACGTTGCGGCAACTGGAAGTGTTTACGGAAGTACTCAAGTGCGGTTCTACAACGCAAGCGTCACAACAACTGGCATTATCTCAGTCTGCCGTCAGTGCTTCTTTAACTGATCTCGAGAGCCAATTGGGCGTACAGCTTTTTGATAGAGTTGGAAAACGTTTAGTCACAAATGAACACGGGCGGTTACTTTATCCCAGAGCACTTTCTTTACTTGAGCGAGCCACAGAAGTAGAACAACTGTTTCAGGAAGGAAATGGCGCATTACGTATCGCTGCAAGTACCACTATTGGTAACTATATTTTGCCGCAAATGCTGGGACATTATCACCGTAATTATCCTGATATTCCTTTAGAAATGAGCATCGGAAATACAGAAGAAGTGGTTAAGTTGGTGAGTGAGTTTCGAGTTGATTTAGGTCTTATTGAAGGTGCTTGTCAAAGTTCAGAGCTTATTAGTCAAAAATGGTTATTAGATGAGATGGTCATTTTTTGTTCTCCCGATCATGCTTTAGCAAAAAATAAAAGTGTGACTTTGGCTGATTTACAATCAGCACCTTGGATTTTACGAGAAAACGGATCAGGTACACGAGATGTGCTTAATCATCTTTTATTTGCATCATTACCCGGCTATCGCATTGAAATGGAGTTAGGAAATTCAGAGGCGATAAAGCATGCTGTTATGTATGAAATGGGTATTAGCTGTTTATCACGTCGAGTAATAGAAGAACAACTTAAAAATGGCACACTAAAAGAGATTAAAGTAGAGGGATTAACGCTGCAACGTACTTTATATCTGGTTTATCATCGTCAAAAACATGTATCGGATGCGCTAAAAAAACTACTTAAATATTGTAATGCAGAACATTTAATCAGCAATTTTTCATAAATTGCTAATAATGGACGCTCGATCATGAAGGTATCTTATAATCATGGATCCTTACTATTCACGACTGGTAGATTTGCATACAATCCTCACAGGACAGTGAATAGAAAAGTGGAATGATATGTCAGAACAACAAAATGGTGCGGCCAATTCGGGCGCAGTACGTACTTTGCGTCGAGAATTAAAGGCGCGACATTTAGCGATGATCGCTATTGGTGGTTCAATTGGTACAGGGCTTTTTGTCGCATCAGGTGCGACTGTTGCACAAGCTGGCCCGGGTGGAGCATTACTCTCCTATGCATTAATTGGGCTGATGGTTTATTTTTTGATGACGAGCCTTGGTGAATTGGCTGCATTTATGCCAGTTTCAGGTTCTTTTTCAACTTATGGTTCTAAATATGTTGAAGAAGGTTTTGGTTTCGCATTGGGATGGAACTATTGGTATAACTGGGCAGTAACAATTGCGGTTGACCTTGTTGCTGCGCAATTAGTGATGCTTTATTGGTTCCCTGACATCGATGGCTGGATCTGGAGCGCGCTTTTCCTTGGCGTTATCTTCCTGCTTAACTATATTTCGGTAAAAGGTTTTGGTGAAGCAGAATACTGGTTCTCGTTAATTAAAGTCACTACAGTCATCATCTTTATTATTGTCGGTATTGCGATGATAACCGGAATAATGAAAGGGGCAGAGAACGCGGGTTGGCACAATTGGGAAATTGGTGATGCACCTTTTGCTGGTGGATTTGCGGCGATGATTGGTGTGGCAATGATTGTTGGTTTCTCATTCCAAGGTACTGAGTTAATTGGTATCGCGGCGGGTGAATCTAAGGATCCGGCTAAAAACATTCCCAAAGCAGTACGTAAAGTCTTTTGGCGTATCTTATTATTTTATATTTTTGCTATTTTAATTATTAGCTTAATCATTCCTTATACAGATCCTAACTTGCTGCGTAATGATGTTGGCGATATTAGTGTAAGTCCATTTACGTTAGTATTCCAAAATGCAGGGTTACTTTCTGCTGCGGCAATTATGAATGCAGTTATTCTTACTGCGGTACTTTCTGCTGGTAACTCAGGAATGTACGCCTCAACGCGTATGTTATTTACCCTAGCAAGAGAAGGTAAAGCACCAAAATTCTTTGGTAAATTATCCAAAAATGGTGTGCCACGTAATGCGCTTTATGCCACAACTGTTGTTGCCGGATTATGTTTTTTAAGTTCAATGTATGGTAACCAAACTGTTTATCTATGGTTATTAAATACCTCAGGTATGACAGGCTTTATTGCATGGTTAGGTATTGCGATTAGTCATTACCGTTTCCGTAAAGGTTATGTATCTCAAGGTCGTGATTTAAATGACTTACCCTATCGCTCGGGCTTTTTCCCAATTGGGCCTATCTTTGCTTTTGTATTGTGTTTAATTATTACATTAGGGCAAAATTATCAGGCCTTTTTAGCGGATACCATCGATTGGTATGGTGCAATTGCAACCTATATTGGTATTCCATTATTCTTACTGATTTGGTTCTCTTATAAGATTGTGAAGAAAACGCGCTTCGTTCGTTATAGCGAAATGGAATTTCCAACACATATTGAGAATAAAAAGTAATCTAATTTAGCTTTATTAAATTAAGTTATAAAACGCCTGATTTGTGATTTAGATCACATAAAATCAGGCGTTTTTTTATTTTTTAATCAACTAATTGCTCAAACCATATAAAAAATAGATTTAAATTAGTAATCGCATTGATAAGTATTCTTATTTGCTTTATTGTTAGCGAAGAATCTATTTACATAATTTATTCACATAATCATGTGATGACGGTGCTATTGGTTGTAGGCGAAATGTTTAATACAAATCAAGTAACGACAAACGCTATAAGAAATAATCTGATAAATAGTCAATCTATTTCTCTTGATATAGCGAGCCTGTGTTTTTTAACCACCGCTACAACTGCGTTCAATTTACAAATAACTCTTCGTCATATAATAATTTATACAACAGATATAATTCACCGTATAATATTTTGGCGACTTAGTTTTTTGTTGAATGCATCATCTTGCATAAATAATGGGTTTTTTGCTCTTAAAAAACAATTAACGAGTTGTACGATAGCTTTTTGCTTTTTTAACCCGCAAGTAAAAGCTAAAAAACAGAACAAAAATAATAGGTACAACAAGTAATATGAGCCTTCTTTCAGAGCCGCTAACTGTTGAGGAGCGTGAAAAAAACGTTTCTGAACATGTCAAAGCGCACTATCGCCAAATGATGAATAAGCGTGTGTTATGGCTGGGTGTGATTGTTTTAATCATTTGTGGTTCTGTTGTTATCGACTTTACCATGGGGCCTTCAGGGCTATCGTTAGAAAAACTGCTAACAACACTGTTTCAGCCTAGTTTGGTTGATGCAGGTTCAAGAGTGATTGTGTGGGATATCCGTTTACCTTACGCCTTAATGGCGGTTGTGGTTGGTATGTCTCTTGGGCTAGCAGGTGCAGAAATGCAAACTATTTTAAATAACCCATTAGCGAGCCCATTTACGCTGGGGTTATCTAACGCAGCTTCATTTGGTGCTGCATTGGCTATCGTTTTAGGTATTGGTATTCCGGGTATTCCAGATCAATGGTTTATCTCTGCGAATGCATTTATTTTTGCTTTATTATCAGCGTTACTATTAGACGGTATTACACGTTGGACAAAAGTACCCACCTCTGGCGTGGTGTTGTTTGGTATCGCCATGGTATTTACTTTTAATGCACTAGTTTCAATGATGCAATTTATTGCCACAGAAGACACGCTACAAGGTTTAGTTTTTTGGACAATGGGCAGCTTAGCGCGAGCTACATGGATAAAACTAGGGGTAATGGCAGGGGCTTTTGCCATTATTATGACGATTTCATGGATGAGTTCATGGAAATTAACCGCATTGCGCTTAGGTGAAGATAGAGCGATTAGCTTTGGTATTGATGTTAAACGCTTAAGATTAGGCTCGCTGTTACGCATTAGTATTTTAACGGCGCTCGCGGTTGCATTTGTTGGACCTATTGCGTTTATTGGCTTAGTTGCACCTCATATTGCTCGTATGATGTTTGGTGAAGATCACCGTTTTTATCTACCAGCAAGCGCATTAGTGGGGGCGTTAGTTTTATCTTTAGCCTCTATTGCGTCTAAAAATCTAATACCAGGTGTAATTATTCCTGTTGGTATTGTGACATCATTAGTGGGTGTGCCATTTTTCCTCAGTATGATTTTACGTCATAGAGGAAATATATAATGATTGAAGGATTACAAATACAAAACTTTAGCGCCGGTTACGCTAAACATATCATTATTAATTCGCTTAATGTTGCGCCATTACCAAAAGGTAAAGTCACGGTATTATTAGGGCCTAATGGCAGTGGAAAATCGACATTATTAAGAGCATTAGCAGGATTAAATAAATCATCAGGCACAGTAAGTTTAGATGGCAATAATCTTGGCACAATGAATTTTGCCGAACGGGCTCAAAACGTAGTTTATTTACCACAAACTTTACCTGCTGGTGTGCATTTACATGTATTAGAATCCATTATTGTTGCCCAACGTGCTTCTGGTGGATTACATAATGAGCATAGCGAAGCTGAAGTAATGAATTTATTACGTCAGTTAGGTATTGAACATTTAGCATTACGCTATTTAGATCAATTATCCGGTGGGCAAAAACAATTAGTCGGACTCGCTCAATCATTAATAAGGCAGCCTTCGTTATTGTTATTGGATGAGCCGTTAAGTGCGCTAGATCTTAATTATCAATATCACGTAATGGATTTAGTAGCAAAAGAAACACATCGTCGAAATATTATTACGGTTGTTGTTGTCCACGATATAAATATCGCACTACGTCATGGTGAACATATATTAATGCTCAAACAAGGGCAATTAATTGCTCAGGGTAAACCTGGCGAAGTGATAACGCCAGAAAGCCTTGCTGATGTATATGGTGTTAAAGGCAGATTGGAATATTGTTCACAAGGAATTCCTCAAATTATTATTGATGGATTAGTGAAGAGAATAGAGAAGTAAAAACAAAGCAGTAAATATAGGGAAGCAATAAATAGGGATATAAAAATAATATTAAAATAACCAAGGGTAATTAATTTTATTCCCCTTATTGTCGAGCAATTGTCGGTATATCCATCTATATAACTTACAGAATATATATTCTTGGAGAATCGGGAATGGTAGTGTTAAATAAAAATAAAATCGCGCTTAGTGTTATTGCTGCAATTGCAACAAGTTTTGTAATGACTGCATCAGCAGAAAATACAGAAAGACTTCTTGTAACGACGGCTTCTGGTTTTAAACAAACCGTAGAAGATGCACCTGCATCGGTTTCTGTTGTGACACGTGAACAATTAGAAACTAAAGCTTATCGCGATGTTACTGATGCCCTAAAAGATGTACCGGGTGTATTAGTGACAGGCGGTGGTAGTAGCTCAGATATTAGTATTCGTGGTATGGATGCTAAATATACCATGATCTTAGTTGATGGTAAGCGTGTGGCATCGCGTGAAACGCGTCCTAATAGTGATAACGCAGGGATAGAGCAGGGGTGGTTACCGCCATTACCGGCTATCGAACGTATTGAAGTTGTACGTGGGCCAATGTCTTCTTTATATGGTTCTGATGCAATGGGCGGTGTTATCAATATTATCACTCGTAAAGCGCAGAAAGAGTGGAACTTTAGTTTACGTGCTGATACCACATTAACTGAACGTCAAAACTCAGGTAATACTGGGCAAGGTAGCTTCTATGCTGCGGGGCCACTAATTGAAAATCTTTTAGGCTTAAAAGTTCAAGGTCAATATTCACATCGTGGTGAAGATAAATTTGCTGATGGTTATAATCGCCAAATTACAGCAAGTGGTGGTGGTACATTAAGCTGGACACCAGATGAGAAAAATACCGTTGAATTTGAATTTAAAAAAGATAATCAACACCGTGATTCACGCTGGGAATATTCAGCTAGTGAACGTAATCGTGATACAAAGAAAAGTGGATTTGAACACTCAGAGTTAACTCATTATGCATTAACTCATGATGGTGTTTATGATTTTGGCTCTTCAAACACTTATGTTCAACGTGATGAAACGCGAAATTTATCACGTAATATGGATTATGACGATACAACGGCACGTAATCAGACCGTCATAATGTTAGGCGATCACACTTTAAGTGTTGGTGCTCAATATCGTTATGAAGAATTAAAAGATTCTGGCAATAAAATTGATGGTGGCAATAAATTAGATCGCTATAGTTGGGCGTTATTTGCAGAAGACGAGTGGGCAATGACCAACGACTTTGCTTTAACGGGCGGTTTGCGTATGGATAAAGATGAAAACTTTGGTACGCACTGGACACCACGAGTTTACGGCGTTTGGCATATGGCTGATGAATGGACGTTAAAAGGAGGTGTTTCTACCGGTTATCGTTCACCAGATTTACGTCAAGCAACAGCATCGTGGGGACAAGGAACAGGTGGTGGACGCTTTGATGCGGTTATTTATGGTAATCCAGATCTAAAACCAGAAAAATCTGTTACTGAAGAGATTGGGATTATCTGGGATAATCGTGATAACTTAACGGCAAGTATCACTGTTTATAATACTGATTTTAAAGATAAAATAACTGAGATCCGTCGTTGTGATAGCCGTACTGAAAAAGATGGTTCTAAAACAATGCCAGGGACACGTGATTGTACATTAGATGATGGTGTAAGCACGGGGGGAGATCCGTACGATTTCGTCAGTGACAGAACTAACGTAGATAAAGCCAATATGCGCGGTGTTGAAGTCACAGGTAACTGGACTATTTCACCAGAGTGGAATTTAGCAGCTAACTATACCTTTACTGACTCTGAACAAAAGAGTGGGGATTTTAGAGGTAAACCACTAAATAAACAGCCTCGTCATATGGCAAATGCAACGTTAAACTGGGAAACCACGCCAGAAATGGCAACATGGGCACGTATTAATTTCCGTGGTAAAACATCGGATTATCTATCACGTACCAGTATGGCTTCAGGCACTCCATCCTATGCATTTGTTGATATTGGAACGAGCTACAGCTTAACCAAACAATTAAATGTCATTGGTGGTGTTTATAACGTATTAGATCGTCGTATTAATTATGAAAACTTTAATACAACATTAGAAGGTCGTCGTTATAACATTGGTCTAAACTATAACTTCTAATAGCGTACTTTTAAGATAGTATTTTTTAAATAGTAATATCCTCAGGTTGTGTCATTAAGGCTCCATTTTTATGGAGCCTTTTTTTGTTCTGAATTGATGAAAATTAATACTGGAAAACGTAATAAGAGAGAACTATATTTAGTACAATTAAGCAGCGAACTTTTAATTTTCTTATTGGCAAATAGTGCGTTTTCTACTTATTTATTTAACTATTTAGTATATTTTTATTCTATTTTTCCTGAGAATTTTAAAATAGGTTATTAAAAAACAACAGATTTCTAAAAAATAATTATTTTTGGAGAGTAAAATGATTAAATTTACAATTTAATAGCATTAATCTTATTAATGTATTTTAAATGTCTCATTTAGATTGTTTTTTAATTTTTTTTATTATTTATTACGATCTATCCTTTATACATCAATTGGTTGTGGTTATATTTTTGAAATTGAGTTAATGATTTAGATATTCAAATTATCTTAATTTTTGTGATAAAAGGTCTAACTTTGTCAATAGAATGTAACATTAGATGTTGATTAAGTTTAATGTTTAAAAAGATCATAAAAAAAGGTGATTTTTTCATGAAAATCTATTGCTATTTCACTCCAAGGCGTGCAAAATGCGCCCACTAAAAATATGACTGATGCGTTTAAATTGCATCGGTTTTTTTTTGCATTTTTACTTATTACTACACCTAGAGGTCAGACTTTTTTTAGTCTGAATAGATAACATAATTTGATTAGCAGCCAGCCCCTTAGAGAAAGGGTTGTCATGATAGAGGAATGCTAATATGGTACAATTATTCTCTTTCGCAGTCGCGCCTAACGGCACCTGCGGTAATGATGACTACGGAGCATGGCGTCTCCAAAACACATTCACATCCTCAAAAAATTCTTTCTATTCTGTTTATAGGCAGATGCGAAGTCTTCCCAGTAACTGTCGGATGAGTTTATCTAAAACTCAGTCCGAAGTTATGGGAGGTTTCGCTCATGTCAGATAACGTCATCTCCTCTATCGGCACCAATCAAACTGGTGTTAATAACCGAGTTCAGTTACGCAAAACATTGACTCTTATGCAGGTAGTCATGATGGGGCTTGCTTTCTTACAGCCTATGACTATTTTCGATACCTTTGGTATTGTTTCTGGCATTACTAATGGTCATGTTGCGACATCTTATGCTATTGCATTAATTGCTATTTTATTTACAGCGGTAAGCTACGGAAAATTAGTTAAGCGTTTTCCTTCAGCGGGTTCGGCATATACTTATGCACAAAAATCCATGAGTCCATATGTTGGTTTTATGGTGGGTTGGTCTTCTTTATTAGACTATTTATTTATGCCAATGATTAACATCTTACTGGCAAAAATCTATTTGCAGGCAATATTCCCAGGCGTTGATCCGTGGATCTTTGTGTTTGTTTTAGTCGCATTAATGACGTTCTTTAACTTACGCGGTATTAACGTTGTTGCTAACTTAAATACCATTATTGTTATTGTACAAGTTGCAGTGATGGTGGTTTTTGTTGGGTTACTGATCCATGGCGTACATAACGGAGAAGGTGCAGGGGAGTTATGGACTATTCGCCCGTTTGCGTCAGTTGATGCTGAATTAATACCAATGATAACCGGGGCAACAATACTTTGTTTCTCATTCTTAGGTTTTGATGGCATTAGCACATTGTCAGAAGAGACTCCGAATGCAGGTAATGTTATTCCTAAAGCGATTTTCTTAACGGCGCTGATTGGTGGATTAATCTTTATCGTTGTATCTTATTTCTTACAACTTTATTTTCCTGATATTTCGCGTTTTGAAAAACCAGATGAATCACAACCAGAAATAATGTTGTATGTTGCTGGGGCTCTGTTCCAGTCCATTATTTTAGTGTTCTCATGCGTTACTGTACTGGCTTCTGGTATGGCGGCTCATGCAGGGGTTTCACGTTTACTTTATGTAATGGGTCGTGATGGTGTTTTCCCTGAAAAAACTTTTGGTTATGTTCATCCAAAATGGCGTACACCAGCATTTAACGTATTATTAGTCGGTTTCTTAGCGTTAGGCGCGGTATTCTTTGATTTAGTTACCGCAACGGCATTAATTAATTTTGGTGCGCTGGTTGCCTTTACGTTTGTGAATTTATCGGTTATTTCACAATTCTATATTCGTGAACGTCGTAATAAAGGCATTATGGACAATATTAACTTTTTAATATTACCAATTATTGGTGCTGCGACAGTAGGTGTTTTATGGATAAACCTTGAACCTGGTTCTATGGAGTTAGGACTCATTTGGGGTGCTATAGGTTTACTCTATATGGTATGGATCACCCGACGCTTCCGTCGTCCAATGCCACAAATGCCAGAAAAATAATTGTGAATTAAAAACACGCAAATCAGAGATAAATGGCTTCAGAAATGAGGCCATTTTTTTATCTTCTATTTATCCCTTTATTCTCCTTTTTTACAAATAACTCATTATTTATTATTTTTATTTGCCATAAGGGGGACCGTGGTGAACCTTTGTTATTTAAATAAATTAATGACTAAATAAGGTTTTTAGTTAATAACGATATTCATAAATCGAGATCTTCTAATATTCTAGTGCAGATAATGGGCGTTGGGCTGTTAAAGCTAATGATGGAAGAGTACATCTAGTCGAACTTGATGGTGAGGTGGTCATATCATGCAAAAATAGTGGCAAAAATACCGCTCAACGTATCAGAGATGGAAGATGGAGTTGGCCTTGTAATGAAAAACAAATGAGTTTAAAGAGGCATTTTCTGATTATGCGAGGTGGTAGAATGGGTATTCTAAAAACAAATTATATATCGGAAGCGGATGTCACTTTATTTGACGTTCGTTTATCTGAATCAGAAATTGTAATTTATGCAGATTGTTTAAACTATATATGGCTCATTTATTTGATGAACAAATATACGAAAAAATCTAAGACAACAGTGTTGAAAGTTATATTTAACACACCATCGTACATGGCTTTATTAATGCCAGTCTGCATTAGCCCAAGGTAAAAGTGCTGCTGCTCAAGCTGCCGGTACGATGACAGGCAATTAGATTAAAGAAAATACGATTAAAAAATTATAAAAATAAATGTTCGTTAATATATTTTATATTAAAATTTAAACTAAATTATTTTAAATTCAAATAAACTAAATTTATAATAAAGCTATAGTGTTATAAATTTATTTATATTTTCTTGTGTTATTTCTTTATGTTAATAAAGCCCAGCTAAAAAATAATA
The DNA here is from genome assembly GCF_004116975.1 of Proteus hauseri. Lineage (NCBI taxonomy): Bacteria > Pseudomonadati > Pseudomonadota > Gammaproteobacteria > Enterobacterales > Morganellaceae > Proteus > Proteus hauseri. The sequence goes on from NZ_CP026364.1 coordinate 2,986,574, forward strand.
AAACGATAGCTAGGCTTTATAGCCTAATAAATTTAATTTTTAAGTGTTATTTAGTTATTTACTTTAAAATGAATATAATGAATCTTTAGATTCTTTTAGCTTTTGTGCTAAATCAGAAGCTTCATATCTTCCTGTTACTATTTCAATATAAGATGCAGTATTTACAGATCCAGCTGTTTTAAGCGCGTTATCTAACTGCGCAATGGTGGTTACTTTTTCGCAATACCAGTCTTTAGCACCAAAGGCTTTAGGTAATTCATGATAATTCCATTGTGCTAGGTCGTTATAATAAGCTTCCGGATAATTACAAAGTAATCGCTCAATTAAATATCCATCATTATTAAGTACTAAAATAATTGGCTTTAATCCGAAACGTGCAAATTGACTAATTTCTTGCACTGTTAATTGATGCGAGCCTTCACCTGTTATTAAAATAATACGACGTTCTGGAACCGCTAATGCAGCACCAAATGCAGCGGGTGTTGCCCAACCAATAGATCCCCATAAAGTTTGATTATGAAACTGAGCGCCTTCTGGTAATAGTGCAAAGCCGAGTCCCATTGAAGAAGTGCCTGTTTCTGCAATAATAATATCATTAGGCTGAAAGAATTTTTCTAAACAAGGGTAAAGATACTGAGCAGTAATTTCACCTTTATCAGATAATATTGGTTCGCCAAGGCCTTCTACTTTTATCAGATTATAATTTTTATAAGGTAAGATTAATTCTAATCTTGATAATACATCTTCCATATAAATAGAGTTATAGATTGTAGAATCTATTTCAACATGTTCAGGCATGATGTTAATGAATTTTTCTGGTGCAATCTTTGCTGTGAAACTACCGGTATTAAAATCTGTCATCATTGCGCCTATACCAAGCACATATTCACTATTTTCTATAAACTCTCTGACTTTGGGAGTCATTAATTTTCCATCATACATACCGACATAATGTGGATTTGACTCGCTTAAAATACTTTTATCCATAAACATCGTCGCATAAGGCAAGCCTGTTTTATTAATAAAAGATTGGACTTTATCTGCAAAACCTAAACGCTTTGATAAAATACCAGGAAGTACACAAATATTATTGCTTTGTATTAGCTTTTCTTTAATTGCATTTACTGCTTTATCTAAGGTTCCTTTATTACTTTTCTGTTTTGTAAGAGATAGATTATCTCTATTTTCTTGTATAGGCATTAAAGCATAATCGGAAGGTAAACCAATATAAACAGGACGTCGTTCTTTTAATGCGCAAGTAATTAATCGTTCGGTTTCTGTGACACAATTTTCAGGCGTCATAATAGTGTGAGCACAAGCTAAACGCTGACCTAATTGATAAAAAATATCAAAATCGCCATCTCCTAAAGTATGATGAACTAGGCGTTTACTTTTTTGTACACCGCTTGCCGGCATCCCCACTAGATGAAAGATAGGTAAGTTCTCTGCATAAGAGCCAGCAATAGCATTAATGGCACTTAATTCACCCACACCAAATGTTGTTGATAATGCTGCCATTCCTTTAATACGGGCATAACCATCAGCAGCATATGCTGCATTTAATTCATTACAATTTCCAATCCAACGCATTGAATTACCATTACATATTGCGTCTTCTATGGGAAATGCATAATCTCCAGCGACACCAAAGATATCTCTTATTCCTAAGTCATATAATCGGCTTAGTAGGTGCTCTATAACGCTATTATTCATATAATCTCCAGATATTCCGAAACAATCGTCTACTATATATTAGTGAAGTTTCTACAATGTGCTTAAGTTTTATCGTGGATCCATTTTTATAGGAAATGGTTTATTATCATTAAGGCTATAACAAAAAGTAATAGGGAAGTATTAATGATGGATATACGTGCATTGCGCTATTTTGTTGAGGTTGTTCAATTAAATGGTTTTAGCCGAGCAGCAGATTCTTTATTTGTTACACAACCCGCTATTAGTCGTAGCATTAAAAAATTAGAAGAAGAGCTTGGTGTTATTTTATTAGTAAGAGAAGTAAATGGAGTCAAATTAACCGATGATGGTGCTATCTTATTTGAGCATGCAAAACAAATAATTGCGCAATTTAATAGTATGAATAAAGCATTACATGATAAGACAGGACCATTGACCGGAATATTAAATGTTGGATTACCTCCGGTTATAGCATCTACTTATTTTGCTGATATTATTATGGCATTTAGTTCTTCTCACCCACAGGTTGAACTTAAGATTTTTGAATTAGGCACAAAGCAGATGGCAGAAGCGATGCGAGAGGGAAGTGTTGAAACTGCGGCCGTTGTTTTACCTTTTAATGATAGTGCTTTTGAATTAACCGTATTTTCTGAAGATCGTTTAATGTTATTAATGAGTGATAGTCACCCTTTAGTAATAAAAAAAGAAGTGCATTTTAAAGATCTTATTACTGAGCCTTTTGTCTTTTTTTCAGAAGATTTTCGTATTAATGATTTAGTACGTAGTGCATGTGGTATTTATAATGCAGAACCTATTATCGCAGGGCGAAGTAATCATTTGGATTTAATTATTGCTATGGTAAAAGCAGGCGTTGGGGTGACTTTATTACCAAATAGTATGTGTAATAAAAGCCCATTAGAAAATTTGGTTGCGCTCCCTGTTATTGAGCCAGTACTTTCTTATCAATTAGCATTAGCAAATAACAAAAATAGTTATCAAAGCCGTAGTTGCCAAGCATGGAATCAGTTAGCGATAGAAAAATTAACAATGTAATAAAGTATTAATAAGAAATTATAAAATAGGAACAGGTTAGATTTATTTTTTACCGATATAGACCACACTAAAATTTATTGTTATTTACCGCATAAAAAGAAATTTTTTAATAAAATAAAGAATACAAATTTTCTAGGGCTTGCTTATCGTGGTGTAAAAATGGTTATATTGATGACAGGCTTATATTTCATCAGTTTTATCGTGAACAAAAATAGAGGCTGATAAAATAGAAGATTAATCAGACAAGACAGGTATAGGACAGGGAATATGAATGAGAGTAACAGCTCCGCTAACCAACATTTTATTCGTAAGTTAGAAGGTATCGTCGGAAAAAAACAAGTACTAACACAAGCACATAAAACCGAGCGATATCGCAAAGGCTTTCGTTCAGGGCAGGGTAAGGCATTAGCCGTTGTATTTCCAAGTTCTTTACTAGAACAGTGGCGCGTATTTAAAGCCTGTGTTGAAGCCGATAAGATTATTATTATGCAAGCGGCAAATACTGGGTTAACAGAAGGTTCAACACCTAATGGTGATGATTATGACCGAGACATCGTTATTATTAGCACTTTGCGGCAAGATAAAATTCAAGTGCTTTCAGAACATAACCAAGTTATTGCTTTTCCAGGTAGTACATTATGGCATTTAGAAAAAATCTTAAAGCCACTGGGGCGTGAACCTCATTCCGTTATTGGTTCTTCTTGTATTGGTGCTTCTGTTATTGGTGGCATTTGTAATAACTCAGGTGGCGCTTTGGTTCGTCGTGGCCCTGCGTATACTGAATTATCGCTTTATGCTCGTGTAAATGAAAAAGGTGAAGCTGAATTAGTTAATCATTTAGGAATAGATTTAGGTGAAACACCTGAAGAGATTTTAACTAATCTTGATAATCGCCATTATCATGCAAAACAAATTCATGCTACAGAAAAACTGGCTTCAGATCATGAATACCATGAGCGAGTGCGTGATGTTGATGCAGATACACCTTCTCGTTTTAATAACGATGAGCGCCGCCTATATGATGCCGCAGGAAGCGCAGGAAAACTGTCTGTTTTTGCTGTGCGATTAGATACATTCCCCGCTGATCATCGCACTCAAGTATTCTATATTGGTACTAATAATCCTGATGAGTTAGAAGATATTCGTCGTCATATTTTGAGTAACTTTAAAACACTCCCTGTAGCCGGTGAGTATATGCACAGAAGTTATTATGAAATGGCAGAAGTTTATGGAAAAGACACTTTTCTTGTTATCGATAAATTAGGTACTGATAAAATGCCAACCCTTTTTGCAATTAAAGGGCGATTTGATGCTGTATTAAATAAAGTGCCATTTTTACCTAAAAATATGGTTGATAGAACAATGCAGTTAATGAGTAAATTATGGCCATCGCATTTACCTGCACGAATGACTGATTTTCGCGATAAATATGAGCATCACTTGATGTTAAGAATGGCCGATGGTGGTATTGATGAGGCATCAACTTATTTAAAAGAATATTTTAAACAAGCTTCTGGCGATTATTTTGAATGCACAGAAGAAGAGGGAAATAAAGCCTTTTTACATCGCTTTGCTGCTGCCGGCGCTGCAGTTCGTTATCATGCGGTTCATGTCAATGAGGTAGAGGATGTTTTACCTTTAGATATTGCATTGCGTCGTAATGATAGAGAGTGGTTTGAAAAATTACCACCAGAAATAGAGAGTAAATTATTGTTTAAACTCTATTGCGGACATTTTATGTGTCATGTTATGCATCAAGATTATATTATTAAAAAAGGTGTTGATGCCAAAGCACTAAAAGCCCAAATGCTAGAGTTATTAGATAAACGTGGTGCTGAATATCCCGCAGAGCATAATGTTGGACATATGTATCATGCAAAACCACAATTAAAGGCGTTTTATCAGCATAATGATCCAACCAATAGTATGAATCCTGGAATTGGTAAAACATCAAAATTAAAATATTGGGGTGGTGAGTGTGGTTGTGGGCAAACTCACGCTGATAATGGAATAGAAAAATAATTTAATTTATTTGATAGTCTGAATAACTGAAAAGGCAGAATTACTCTGCCTTTTTCAGTTATTAAATTGATTAACTTGCAATTTCTTGTGCATATAAATAAAGTGCATGAAGTTGTTTTAATTTCTCTTCATTATCACTATGTTCTTCAGCTAATAACTGAATAGTGTTGAAATAGTCAGTTAATTTTTCAGGTGTTAACATCTCTTTTCTATGTGCTAACCAGCGCTGTTGTTCATTATAATTTAATGTTGAAGGATAATTTCTTGCACGATAACGGAAAAATAGCGGTTCCATTCTTGCATCTTCAAACGTTAAATCTAAAGCAGGTAAATTTTGAGGTGGTGTTGTACGAATAATATCCATCGCACTGCGATCATTATCACTAAAGAAACCATTATATAACTGCGAATCAACATTATCAGAAACCGCAAATGGTGTTTGTTCAGTAAATATCTCAACAACTTTGTTGCGTATTTCTGGATGAGCGAATAATAGCGCCTGATTCTTTAAACATTGATCAACGTCTAAACCAATTCTATCTGCATCTTGCGTTCGCAGCGTATTTTGCGGCGCGACGATAGGGCATTTATTTATATGCAGTAATTTTATTGGTACTGGTGGTTCGTCAGTAGATAATTCTTTTCGAGGTGTATATAAACGCTCGCGTAATTGATCTGATGATAAAGTTAATAACGGTGATATATCTGCAGATAAATCGCAAACAATAACAGCATTACGATTATCGGGATGCCAAGCAAGAGGGGCTACTAGACTTAAATTAGAACGAGCCGCACCAAACATGCCTGATACATGAACAATTGGTGTCATGGCTGGAATATCAATTAAAGCTTGTACTTTACGTTTATCTCGTAGGTTGAAAAAGTAATCAAACATACGAGGTTGCGCTTGTTTTAATTTTTTTGCCATAGCAATAGTGGCATAAACATCAGACATTGCGTCATGGGCATTTTCATGGGAAATACCATTTGCTTTAGTTAATAGCTCTAATCTAAAACTTGGAAATCCATCATCGTTTTCAGGCCAAATAATGCCTTCAGGGCGTAATGCATAACAAGCACGTAAAACATCAAGTAAATCCCAACGTGAATTGCCTTTTTGCCAGCTATAAGCATAAGGATCGTAAAAATTACGATAGAGAATATTACGAGTAACTTCGTCATCAAAACGCAAATTGTTGTAACCCATAATGCAGCTATTAGGTTGGCTAAATGCTTGATGAATTTGGCGTGTAAATTCGGCTTCGTTTACCCCATTTTTTAGTGCTATTTGAGGTGTTATCCCCGTTATCATTACAGCTTCAGGCTGAGGAAGATAATCATCATTAGGTTGGCAATAAATAACGAGTGGATCTTCGATAATATTAAAGTCCATATCGGTTCTTACACCAGCAAATTGAGCTGGGCGATCCATTGCGGGGTGCTTACCAAAAGTTTCGTAATCGTGAATATAGAATGTGGGCGTTTTCGCTGAGTTAGACAAGGTTTCCTACCGTAATTTTATCTGCTTAACACATCATTTTACATGGTGCATAACATGGTGCATAAAGTGTTGAATTAGTTTTAATTGATTTTTTGCTGGCATATTTGACCTAAACAAATGATTTTTAGTACATCATTAAGTGTAAATCTATGGCTTACTGGCAACGTCAATTTAATATCTTGTCATGGTAAACCATATTCAAAGAAACATGAAATGCCATGATAGTGTAAGAGCGCGGTTTAAGAAAAATTTCAATAAATAAAGTGAGAGAGATATGATGTTAATCTGTACGTTTAAATACATCATTGTATGCGTATGATAAAAGTAGATCTAACGCACATTACCCAAATTGTTAACGTTAACTTTTGTGTCTTATATCACAGAATGCCAACGATTTTGTTTGTTACCCTCAAAGTTAACGTTAACATTTGATAATGAAATAATTCTATAAGGGCTTAACCATGAACAAAGACGCTAAGAAATACTATGCCATTTTAAGTGCATTGCTATTTTTCTTCTTTTTTACGTGGTCTTCATCATTTTCATTAGTCTCTATCTGGTTAAACCAATATGTTGGATTAAGAGCAACAGATACCGGTTTAATATTCTCTGCAATTTCTCTTATCGCCTTATGTGCTCAACCTCTGTATGGCTTTATTCAGGATAAGTTAGGATTAAGAAAAAATTTACTATTAGTTATTGCGGTATTACTGATCCTTTCTGGGCCATTTTTCCTTGGGTTTGCCTCTATATTACGTTGGAATATTTTTGTTGGCTCAATTTTAGGTGGTTTATATGTAGGTATGACTTTTAATGCAGGGATAGGCGTATTAGAGTCATATACAGAGCGTGTAAGTCGTATTCGTGGTTTTGAGTATGGCAGAGCAAGAATGTGGGGATCTTTAGGTTGGGCATCTGCAACATTTATTGCAGGTCATAATATTAATATCGATCCTAATTACAATTTTGTAATGGCTTCTATTTCCGGTGTGGTTTTTTTAATTCTTTTAACATTATTAAAAACAGGAAAATCAGACGCATTTAATCAATTAGAACATGGAAAAACTTCGGCAATCACAGTAAAAGATGCACTGAATTTACTTTCATTGCCACGCTTTTGGGCTCTGATATTATTTGTGATTGGTACTTGTGTCTATGGTGTTTATGATCAGCAGTTTCCTGTTTTCTTTTCATCGCAGTTTGCAACCTTACAACAAGGTAATGAGATGTACGGGTATCTGAATTCATTACAGGTATTCTTAGAAGCGGGCGGCATGTTTATTGCTCCATTTGTAGTCAATAAAATTGGTGCAAAAAACGGTTTATTACTTGCAAGTAGTGTTATGGCGGCGCGTATTATTGGTTCAGGGTTAGTTGAAGGACCCGTAATGATTTCATGTATGAAATTACTACATGCAGTTGAGTTACCTATTTTATTAATTTCAATCTTTAAATATAACAGCCAACACTTTGATAAACGTTTATCTTCAACACTTTATTTAGTTGGTTTCCAATGTGTTAGTTCTATTGTTGCAACCTTATTATCCCCATTAGCGGGTTATGGATATGACCATTATGGCTTTGCACCAACTTATATGGTGATGGGATGCATTGTAATTGGTACAACGTTAATGTCTGCTATTTGCTTACGTGCGGATGATAAGACATTACCGGGTGAAACAGTAAAAAAAGAGTTATCATCGAATAAGACTCAGCCAGTTTAATTAGCATTGTATTTTCTGTTTGAATTTATGCTTGTTAGTTTTCTTCGGTTAGCTCATTCTGATAGTAAATGAACATCATCACCCTGTGAGTAATCTACTAGCAGGGTGTTTTTTAAGCGATGAATAATACCAATCAAAATAATAAAAGAAGAAGCTAACATAATGATAAATTTTTATTAAAAGCAATGTCACACTTGGTAAGCAGTAGCTATTCAAACAAGGGGCATCTGACCTTCTTATTTTATCAATATTTTCTTTTTGAAATACCAGTCTAAGTTTGATCTCTCCATAGCTGAATTGCTCTATAAAATTGGTATTGAAAAATAGCGGAGTGCGATAGATTTTTTGTGATGATCCTCTGGTGTATTTTTTATTGTGTGAGATAAAGGCATAGGCAGTTTACGGGTTTAATATTATTGACTATATTTAAATGATACCGTTGAGCTAATTAGCTGTTTATTAAATGAAATCAATTAATATTGTAAACTTTACTTGTTTATTGACACGATTAAGCGATAATCTTAAACAGAACTATTTATCTTAAATATCAATTGTAAAGGTGCAGGAAATGGATAACGCAAGCAAGCCGTCTTTCCAAAACGTACTGGAGTTTGTGCGTATGTTTCGTCGTAAAAACAAAATCCGTCGTGAGATCACTGACAATGAGAAGAAGATCCGTGATAACCAAAAACGTGTTCTTTTATTAGACAACTTAAGTGAATATATTAAACCAGGTATGTCGATAGAAGATGTGCTAGGTATTATTGCTAATATGCGTAGCGACTATGAAGATCGCGTAGATGACTATATCATCAAAAATGCAGACTTATCCAAAGAACGTCGTGAATTGTCTAAGCAATTAAAAGCGATGGGTGAGATGAAAAATATCCCTAGTATAAAAGACTAATTATATTAGGCAGCAAACTTAAGGCCTCTGAATATTCAGAGGCTTTTTTTATGGTATTTATTAACATAAAACGGTTTGATTTTTAAAAGATATATCTTGCAGATATTCTGATTGTGAAATAAAAGAACCCGCGATTAAGCGGGTTCTTTATTAGTCGTAATTCAATAAAATATTTTATTTATTACTCTTCGTTTTTACTTTCAGCTTTAGCCATTGCAGAAGAAGCGTGGTTGGTTGCACTATGTCCACCCGCACCACTGCGGCCTTGCTTTTCAAAAGCAGGGCGCGCTTCCCAAGCTTTAACCTCAATTGCTACCGCAGTTTCATTAGAGGCAGCCGCTTTTGTCATTGGCGAGCTTGCATGTAACTGACGCACCACTTGGAGATTGTGCAGAGTTTCTACATTAGCAACAGGTGTTGTTGGTACAGCTTCCGCTTTTTCTTCAGATTGGTTTTGCTCAGTTACATCACCGCTTGTTGTCGCGACTTCATTATGTTCAGTCGTCGTAGGTTCAACTACATTGCTCACAATGACGTCAGTAACAGGCTCAACGACTGCTTCTACTGCAGCTTCAGTGGTTGTGTCTGTGATAGTCTCAACCATCGGCTGAACATCAGCATTATTATCTGTAATAACGGGTTGGCTTTCTTCACGTTGTGCTACTTCAGTTTCTTTTGCATGTTCAACTACATGTTCAACAGCAGGTTTTTCAGTTTCTGAAGTTTCGGCTTGCTGTGATGCTTCATGCATATAAGCTTCAGTCGTATTTAAGACCGCAGAAATGTTTTCTTTACGAGTAACACTTTCTTGGGGATTAATTTCATCAACAACAGTATTGATAATTTCTGTTGTATCTGATTTTTCTTCAATACGCGGTTGCGCTTCAACAGCAATAATTTCAGCAACAGCGTCTGTTGCTGGCGTCGTTTCTTGGCTTACTGTGACCGCAAGTGTTGCCTGTGTTTGCTCAGATTGTGCAATTTCAGTCACAATGGCATCAGTTGCTTCTGGTGTAATCGCGATAACAGGTGGCTCAGCATGAGAAACAAAGTTATTTGTTGCATTATTATCAACAAATTGCTCATCACTGATTGGTGTTACAGGATAACGAACCCACACTTTACCAGATGCTAATTCTGGTGATGCAACTGCCATCGTTAACGGAACAGGTGATGAGGTTAGTGTGCGTTCATCACGATAACGACGGCGGCGTTGTCCACTAACACGCAAATGACGAGGAGAGCGACGAGAGCGACGCGGCATCACATTATCTTGCTGTGCGTTGTTGTCGTCTTGTTTCTCTTCATCTTGCTGTTTTGCTGTTTCTAATGATGCTTTTGGTGCTTGTGCATCATTGTTGTCTGCTTTACTAGTTGCTACCGGTTTAGGTGATTGCACTTTCTCTGCAGTCACTGCAGCCGTAACTGCTTTTGGCGTACTTTGAACAACAGGTGTTTCAGAAATTGCTTTATCTACTACAGAAACTGGTGATGCTGCTACAACAGGAAGCGCAGTGGTACTCTGGGCATCGGTAACACGAATAGATTGAGTTAATTGACGACGAGTACGGCGTTGCATTACAGGGCGTCGTACTTCCTCTTTTTTCTCTGCATCATCTTTATTTGCAGCGATTTCATCACTTGTTTCTGTTTGTGCTGCTTGTGCTTTAGCTGCTTCTAGTTGCTGTTGGCGTTTCTCTTCTTGGCGACGACGTTGCTCTGCACGTTGTTCTCGGCGTTGCTGACGGCGCGCTTCGCGTTCTGCAATCTCTTGTTCACTCATCGCTTCAGTTGAAGTATTTGGTGTTTTTTGATTGCGGTTTTTACGAATTTCTTCGTTATTTGCATTAGTTGCGTTATCGCGATTGCGTTCGTTATCACGATTACGTTCATTATCGCGAGTACGGTCGTTATCACGATCTCGGCGATTGTTATTATTGCGACGATTATTGTTATTACGACGTTCACGACGGTTGTCGTTATTATTCTCTCTTTTGTTTTCCTGTGGTTTTTCAGGCTCAACAACCGGCTCTGGTTTGCTAGCAAACAAGTTAGAGAAGAACTTCGTAATACCAGCGAAGAAACCTGAGTCTTCTGTTTTTTCTGATTCAGCCGATTTTGCTGGCGCAGAAGGTGCTTTGGTCTTACTAACAACTTCTGTTGTGCTTTCTGGTTGCAAAGCAAATGCAGAAATAGCCGGTTGCTCTGGTGTTTTACGCTCAACCACGACTTCATCTTCGGCTTCATTTAACTGGCTTTCATGGAATGAGGCCAAGTTATAACTAAGAGAAGTGATTTCTTCACCTTTACGCACACGAATAACAGAGAAATGTGGCGTTTGCATTTGGTCATTTGGAACAATAACCACTTTTACATTTGATTGACGTAGCTCAATATCTGTTACTGCTTTACGTTTTTCGTTAAGCAAATAAGAGGCAATTTGAACCGGCACTATCGCATGAACTTCATGGGTATTTTCTTTTAGCGCTTCTTCTTCAATTAGACGAAGTACTGAAAGTGAGAGTGATTCATTATCACGAATAGTTCCTGTGCCTAAGCAACGAGGGCAAACGTGGTGGCTAGATTCACCTAATGAAGGGCTTAAGCGCTGACGAGACATCTCTAACAGGCCAAAGCGAGAGATTCGACCAATTTGAATACGAGCGCGATCTTGACGAACGGCTTCACGCATTCTGTTTTCAACTTCACGCTGATGACGAACCGGAGTCATATCGATAAAGTCGATAACGATTAATCCGCCAAGGTCACGTAAACGTAATTGGCGTGCAATTTCATCTGCTGCTTCTAAGTTGGTATTAAACGCTGTCTCTTCGATGTCACCACCGCGAGTTGAACGCGATGAGTTAATATCGATAGCAGTTAATGCCTCGGTGGTATCAATAACTAATGCACCACCAGAAGGTAAGCGTACTTCACGCTGAAATGCAGATTCGATTTGTGATTCGATTTGATAATGACTAAACAGCGGAACCGCGCCGGTGTAATGGCGAATTTTGCTAGCAAAATCACCACGACCAATCGCTTCGATATGGCTACGAGCCATTTCCACTACTTTTGCGTTATCAATTAAGATCTCACCAATATCTGGACGTAGATAATCACGGAATGCGCGAACGATTACGTTACTTTCTTGGTGAATCAGAAAAGGTGCAGGACGGTTCTCTGCGGCCTTCTTGATAGCATCCCAATGTCTTAAACGATAGCTTAAGTCTTGTTGTAGTGCTTCTGCTGATTTTCCGACACCAGCAGTACGAACAATAAGACCCATTCCATCTGGAATTTCAAGACTTGATAACGCTTCTTTCAGCTCAGTACGGTCTTCTCCTTCGATACGACGAGAAATACCACCTGCACGTGGGTTATTTGGCATTAATACTAAATAACTACCTGCAAGGCTGATAAAAGTGGTTAATGCTGCACCTTTGTTGCCGCGCTCTTCTTTATCCACTTGTACAATAACTTCTTGGCCTTCTTTTAAGACATCTTTGATGTTAGGACGACCATGAGAGTGATAATTACTAGGAAAATATTCGCGGGCAATTTCTTTGATAGGAAGGAAACCATGACGCTCCGCACCATAATCAACGAAAGCGGCTTCTAAGCTGGGTTCAATTCGAGTGATTTTACCTTTATAGATGTTAGCTTTCTTTTGTTCATGACCGGGGCTTTCGATATCCAGATCGTACAAGCGTTGCCCATCCACAAGGGCAACACGCAACTCTTCCTGTTGAGTCGCGTTAATTAGCATTCTTTTCATATTGTGACTTACTCGTTATTTTCACGTTTTATAATCTGCCACTAACATACGTAATTACACTACTGATAACCGATGACCTCGTGTCTTTTACAAAGGCGCCAACCTCACGGTTGTCGATTGTATAGAGATGCAATATGTCGGTGAGTCTGATTTTCAGTTCTAAAATTCAGCACTCTTTAATTGAAACGTACTGTTCCAACTCAGTAAGCGATGTATTTGTGGCATACTAAATTGTTTGATATTCGACTATGTCTTACGCCATTGCTGCATTTTGAATATCAAACAAACAAAATTTTCATAAATATACCTGATAAACATAATCAGGAGACTCTGCATTATTCCATTGGTGTTAGGGTTATAGCAAGATGACTTTTCCGCTTTGGTGACTTTTTCTGTATAAATATGAGAGATTAGCTAATGTTTCGTCTTTTTCCCATTAATCAGGTTAAAATAGAAGACAGAATTGATGTTATTTTGTGCAGCATTAAGTTATTTGTTATTTTTATTTTAAGAGAGTCCAAGAATCGCCACTATGAAATCATTTAATCAAGTTCAGTTCGTCACCATTGATGGCGATGAAGCAGGCCAGCGTATCGACAATTTTTTACTGGCACGCTTAAAAGGTGTACCAAAAAGTATGATTTACCGAATTATTCGTAAAGGCGAGGTTCGGGCAAATAAAGGGCGGATTAAACCTGAATATAAACTCAATGCTGGGGATATTATTCGTATTCCACCGGTTAGAGTATCTGAAAAAGAAGAAATTGCGGTTTCACCAAAGTTAGGCAAGGTTGCTGCATTAGCTGAGTGTATTCTTTATGAAGATGAGCACCTTATGCTTATCAATAAACCTTCAGGCACTGCAGTGCATGGCGGAAGTGGATTAAGTTTTGGTGTTATTGAAGGATTACGTGCATTACGTCCTGAGGCGCGATTTTTAGAACTTGTGCATCGTCTTGATAGAGATACATCGGGTGTATTGTTAATCGCGAAAAAACGTTCTGCGTTACGTGCGCTACACGAGCAATTACGTTTAAAACAGATGCAAAAAGATTATTTGGCGCTAGTGAGGGGGGAATGGCAGTCTCATACTAAAGTTATTCAAGCACCACTATTAAAAAATATTTTGCAAAGTGGCGAGCGAGTGGTGAAAGTGAATAGTGAAGGGAAGCCTTCAGAAACCCGTTTTAAAATAGAAGAACGCTTTGAATTTGCAACTTTAGTAAAAGCGAGTCCAGTTACGGGTAGAACGCATCAAATCCGTGTTCATGCATTACATGCAGGTCATCCTATTGCTTTTGATGACCGCTATGGTGATCGCGAGTTTGATGCTCAATTAGCATCAACAAAGTTAAATCGTCTATTTTTACACGCAAGCTCACTGACTTTTACGCATCCATCTACGGGTGAGCAAATGCGAATTGAAGCGCCAATGGATAACAAATTGCGTCAATGTTTATTGATGTTACGTAAAACCAAATCTTAAATTTAGATATTGCGAATAAAATAACATGCGCCCAAAATCTGGGTGCATGTGTTAAAAAATATGTTTTATTTCAAGGTGTTAAATAAGCTTTAGCCTTATAGGTTTGTCATGCATTGTTCAACAATTGCATCAATATTCCACTCTTTAGGCACACCTTTATTCGAGTCTTTTCGCATTTCAGTATCAACACGAATAAATTCTGCAATTCCACGCTCTTTGATAATGTTGGTATAAGTACAACCACAAACTTCTGTGATTTTTGGAATTAATGTTTGATCAGAAATTCCAGATCCTAAAACACAACTATTAACAAAGTTTTTTTGAAATTCTGAGGTGTCTTCTTTTTCATCAGAACAACCAGAAAGGCCGGTGGCGAGAATAAGAGCGGCTAACACAGAGATTAATTTATTCATGATAAGTTTTATCGCTACAAAAATTTAAAAAAATAAGATGATCAACGTTATTTCTGATTATCTGTAAAAAGTAAGGGGTTTATTCCTTGCGAAAGTAACATTTTATTCAACTGGATAAGAGGTAATCCAATTAAAGAATTAGGGTCGTCACCCACCAACTTATTAAATAGTGTAATCCCTAAACCCTCAGATTTAAAACTTCCAGCGCAATAAAAAGGCATTTCTTTATTTAAATAGCCGATAATTTCATCATCAGTTAAGTGGCGAAAATAGACTTGGAATAATTCGCAATGCGTTTGATGTTGTAACGTCAGACTATTATATAGCGTTAATCCGGTATAAAAAGAGACACATTGACCCGATGCTTGTTTTAATTGCGCAAAGGCATTATCAAAATTAAGTGGCTTACCAGTGATATTCTTATTAAGTACACAGACTTGATCAGAGCCAATAATTAAATGATGAGGAAATTTTACTTGTAAAGCGCTCGCTTTTTCATAGGATAAGCGGGTGACAAGATCTTGTGCGCACTCGGTGGGCTTAGGTGTTTCGTCAACCTCTGGAGATGCCTGTATAAAGGGTATTCCAAGCTTTTTCAGCAACTGAGCTCGAAAGGGTGAAGTAGACGCAAGAATGAGTGGCAACATATTTTTTTTAAAATCCGTAGCAAAATGATGCCTGACATTCTAAACTATGCGCCGCTGATAAAGCGAATTTTGGTGGAAAGGTGTAGATAACCCGCCTTTTTCTTTGACTATATTCCATTACAAAGATAATATGCGCGCCTTATGCAAAAGGTAAAATTACCCCTGACCATTGATGCGCTGCGAACAGCCCAGAAGAAATTAGACTATAACGGTCATTATTCTCCTGAGCAGGTTAGCCGCGTAGCTGAATCGGTGGTCAGTGTGAACAGTGATATTGATGTGACTTTGTCTTTCGATATTGACCATCAACGTTTGGCTGTTATTAAAGGGCATTCCGATGTGGATGTGACTTTAGAGTGTCAACGTTGTGGCGGTCATTATCCGTACCATGTTCACTCAACATATTGTTTTAGCCCTGTTGTCAGTGATGAGCGGGCTGAGGCATTACCGGAAGAGTATGAGCCAGTCGACGTAGACGAATTTGGTGAAATAAATTTGCTGGCAATGATTGAAGATGAAATAATCCTCAACTTGCCGGTGGTTCCGGTACATGATTTTGAACACTGTGAAGTGTCCGACGCGGAACAGGTTTTCGGTGAACTCCCTGAGGAATTATCAGAGAAACCGAATCCATTTGCCGTATTAGCCAGTTTAAAGAAAAGTACTAAGGAGTAAGGTCAATGGCCGTACAACAAAACAAACCAACTCGTTCTAAACGTGGTATGCGTCGTTCTCATGACGCGCTGACAGCAACTCAAGTTTCTGTTGACAAAACTACTGGTGAAACTCACCTGCGTCACCATGTAACTGCTGACGGTTACTACCGTGGCCGCAAGGTTATCAACAAGTAATTAGCTTTATAGCTCGTTGATACCTTGACAAATCTAACCATAGCGTTAGATGCGATGGGCGGGGACTTCGGTCCTCGTATCACAGTGCCTGCTTGTTTGCGGGCGCTGGCATCTAATCCTCATTTAAAAATATTGCTGGTAGGTCAACCAGATTCAATATCTCCTTTGCTTGCAAATCAAAATGCCGAGCTAATCTCCCGTTTACAAATTATACCCGCTGAACATATTGTCGCCAATGATGCTAAACCTTCACAAGCCATTAGAGCAAGTAAAGGCACCTCAATGCGAGTGGCACTTGATCTGGTAAAAATAGGAGACGCACAGGCATGTGTGAGTGCAGGTAATACCGGTGTGTTGATGGGATTAGCAAAACTTCGTCTTAGTTCTATTGATGGAATTGAACGACCTGCTTTAGTTTCTGTATTACCTAATCAGAAAAAAAGTAAGACAGTTGTTCTTGATTTAGGGGCCAACGTCAACTGTGATAGCAAAATGTTGGTGCAATTTGCAGTGATGGGCGCAGTAATGGCCGAAGAAATAGCAGGAATTGATTCACCAAAAGTTGCGCTTTTGAATATTGGTGAAGAAGAGAGTAAGGGATTAGATAATATCCGCGAAGCCGCCACTGTACTTAAGGCGACACCTAATATTAATTATATTGGTTATGTTGAAGGTAATGAATTACTGACAGGTAAAACCGATGTTTTGGTGTGTGACGGCTTCGCAGGTAATGTCTCCCTTAAAACGATGGAAGGTGTTATCCGAGTTTTCCTTTCATTGATTAAATCTTCTACTACCGAAAATAAAAAAACGTCGTGGTGGATAAAAATATTGAAGAAGTGGTTACAAAAGCGGCTAATTAAGCGTTTTGGACACATGAACCCCGACCAGTATAACGGTGCTTCTCTGTTAGGATTACGCGGTATCGTCATTAAGAGCCATGGTGGCGCAAATGAAAACGCGTTTACAGCAGCAATAGAACAGGCTGTTCAAGCGGTAGAGCGTCAGATCCCAGAACGGATCGCCTCACGTTTGAAGACAGTATTACCCAAGAGTGATTGACAGAATGTATACAAAAATCTTAGGTACTGGTAGTTTCTTGCCTGTACAAGTGCGGACTAATGCCGATTTAGAAAAAATGGTTGATACCTCTGATGAGTGGATTGTCAGCAGAACAGGTATTCATGAACGTCGAATTGCAACAGAAGAAGAAACCGTTGCAGTAATGGGCGCAGGTGCGGCTGCAAATGCACTAGAAATGGCTGGCATTAATAAACAAGATATCGGATTAATTATTGTTGCAACAACATCCGGTTCTCATGCGTTTCCAAGTGCGGCGTGCCAAATTCAAAATGCGTTAGGTATTGCAGATTGTGTCGCATTTGATGTTGCTGCTGCTTGCTCAGGTTTTGTTTATGCATTGAGTATTGCAGATCAATTTATTAAGACTGGCTCTGTAAAACACGCGTTAGTTATTGGTGCTGATAGATTATCACACGCATTAGATCCTAATGATCGTGGCACTATTATTTTATTTGGTGACGCTGCCGGTGCCGTAGTTGTTGGCGCATCACAAGAGCCGGGTATCGTCTCTACACATTTACATTCTGATGGGCGTTTTGGTGAGCTATTAGCACTGCCTTATCAGGATAGAGAAAACCAAGATGCTTCTGCTTATGTCACTATGGCAGGCAATGAAGTATTTAAAGTCGCAGTTCGTGAACTTGCCCACATTGTGGATGAGACACTAGAAAAAAATAATCTTGATAAATCTGAACTGGACTGGTTAGTGCCTCATCAGGCAAATTTAAGAATTATTTCAGCAACGGCGAAAAAGCTGGATATGACAATGGATAAAGTAGTGGTGACATTAGATCGTCACGGCAATACGTCAGCAGCATCCGTTCCTACAGCGTTAGATGAAGCTGTAAGAGATAATCGCATTCAACGCGGTCAGTTAATTTTACTGGAAGCGTTTGGTGGCGGTTTTACTTGGGGCTCTGCACTTATCCGTTTTTAATATTATCAGGAAAATAAATATGACTGATTTTGCAATGATCTTCCCTGGACAGGGATCTCAAGCTATCGGAATGCTAGCAGAACTTGCTGAGCAATATCCTGTAGTGACAGAAACATTTGCTCAAGCTTCAGATGTATTGGGTTATTCTCTTTGGGATTTAGTACAAAATGGTTCTGAAGAAGAGTTAAACAAGACATGGAAGACACAGCCTGCATTATTAGCAGCATCGGTTGCAATATGGCGTGTATGGCAAGAAAAACAAGGAAAAATGCCACAACTGATGGCGGGTCACAGTCTTGGTGAATATTCTGCATTAGTGTGTGCTGGTGTTATTGATTTCGCAGCGGCAATTAAACTAGTAGAATTACGCGGTCAATTAATGCAAGAAGCTGTACCCGCAGGTACAGGTGCCATGTATGCCATTATTGGTCTAGACAATGATGCTATTGCAAAAGCATGTGAAGCAGCAGCGCAAGGACAAGTCGTTTCGCCAGTTAACTTTAATTCACCAGGACAAGTGGTTATCGCAGGTAATAAGGAAGCGGTAGAACGTGCGGGTGTTTTATGTAAAGAAGCCGGTGCTAAACGCGCATTGCCTCTAGCCGTGAGTGTGCCTTCGCATTGTGCGTTAATGGCACCAGCGGCAGAGAAACTGGCTATCGCATTGCAAGAAATTGAATTTAAACAACCTGAAATTCAAGTTGTTAATAACGTTGATGTGAAAGCACAAACAGATGCAAATGCTATTCGTGATGCATTAGTTCGCCAGTTATATAACCCAGTGCGCTGGACTGAAACGGTTGAACTTATCGCGGATAAAGGCATCACTCAACTATTAGAAATGGGGCCGGGTAAAGTATTAACCGGTTTAACCAAACGCATTTCTAAAGAAATGAACGCTGTAGCGGTTAATGATATTGCTTCATTAAACGCTGCATTAGGAAATGACTGAGGGAACTCATGGGATTTGACGGAAAAATAGCACTAGTTACTGGCGCAAGCCGTGGTATTGGCCGTGCGATAGCAGAAGATTTAGTCGCACGTGGCGCAACAGTAATTGGTACAGCAACGAGTGAAAACGGTGCGCAGGCTATCTCTGAATATTTAGCCGGTAAGGGTAAAGGTTTTGTGTTAAATGTCACAGAAAACGACTCTATCGAAAAATTTTTAGCTGATGTGCGTGCTGAATTTGGCGAAATTGATATTTTAGTCAATAATGCAGGTATTACTCGTGATAACCTGTTGATGCGCATGAAAGACGATGAATGGCAAGATATCATCGACACAAATCTTTCATCAGTCTTCCGTCTGTCTAAAGCAGTTATGCGTGCTATGATGAAAAAACGTTATGGTCGTATAATTACCATTGGTTCTGTTGTAGGAACTATGGGGAATGCGGGACAGGCAAACTACGCGGCGGCAAAAGCGGGTGTGATTGGTTTTAGTAAATCATTAGCACGCGAAGTTGCTTCCCGAGGCATTACGGTAAATGTTGTTGCTCCAGGTTTTATTGAAACTGATATGACTAAAGCATTAACAGACGACCAAAGAGCGGGTATTTTATCTCAAGTTCCTGCTAACCGTTTAGGTGATGCCAAAGAGATTGCCAGTGCTGTAGCTTTCTTAGCTTCTGATGAAGCAAGCTATATCACAGGTGAAACATTACATGTCAATGGCGGCATGTATATGATCTAATTATGGGGACGTCTTTATATTTGCTTTTTGCGTACAATATAATGCAAAATATAGCGAATAAAGTAGTCCACACAGTCGGGATTGGTTAGCATCTTTTCCTGTATTTATAAACTAAGAAAATCATCGCGCAAGCGAGTTTTGATAGGAAATTTAATAGTATGAGCACTATCGACGAACGCGTTAAGAAAATCATTGTTGAACAACTGGGTGTTAAAGAGGAAGAAGTTGTAAATTCGGCTTCATTTGTTGATGACTTAGGCGCTGATTCTCTTGACACAGTTGAGCTGGTAATGGCTCTGGAAGAAGAATTCGATATCGAAATCCCAGACGAAGAAGCAGAAAAAATTACTACAGTTCAAGCTGCAATTGATTACGTTGAGAACGCAGGTAAATAAGTCTGCTACTCTAGGCGGTCACTCGACCGCCTATATTTTTTTACCCTAACTATTTCCCTCCTTGGAGGATAAGCGTGTCTAAGCGTCGTGTAGTTGTGACCGGAATAGGCATGTTATCTCCTGTCGGTAATAACGCAGAAGCTTCTTGGGAAGCTGTATGTGGCGGACAGAGTGGTATCAGCCTTATCGAAGATTTTGACACCAGTCATCATGCGACCAAATTCGCTGGATTGGTAAAAGATTTCAATCATGAAGATTATAATCTTTCGCGTAAAGACGCGCGTAAGATGGATCTCTTTATTCAGTATGGTATTGCTGCGGGTGTTCAAGCCTTTGCAGATTCAGGTCTTGAAGTAACAGAAGCCAATGCAAGTCGTATCGGAGCTGCGATTGGTTCTGGTATTGGTGGCTTAGGCCTTATCGAAGACAACCATACGTCTATGACGAATGGTGGCCCTCGTAAAATTAGCCCATTTTTTGTACCTTCAACCATCATTAATATGGTTGCAGGACATTTAAGTATTATTTACGGCTTACGTGGCCCAACTATCTCTATTGCAACTGCATGTACATCGGGTGTTCATAATATTGGACATGCTGCACGTATTATTGCTTATGGCGATGCAGATGCTATGTTGGCGGGTGGTGCTGAAAAAGCAACAACACCATTAGGTCTTGGCGGGTTTGGTGCAGTACGCGCATTATCAACCCGTAATGATAATCCACAAGCGGCTAGCCGCCCGTGGGATACTGATCGTGACGGTTTTGTTCTTGGTGATGGAGCAGGTGTTCTGGTACTAGAAGAATATGAACACGCCAAAAACCGTGGTGCTAAAATTTATGCTGAAATCGTCGGATTTGGTATGAGCAGCGATGCTTACCATATGACTTCACCAGCAGAAAATGGCGCTGGTGCAGCATTAGCAATGGAAAATGCATTAAATGATGCAGGTATTTCCGCTGCTAATGTTGGGTATATCAACGCACACGGTACATCAACTAATGCTGGTGATATTGCTGAAGCACAAGCTGTAGAAGCTGTGTTTGGTAAGGGGACTGATGTATTAGTTAGTTCAACAAAATCCATGACAGGTCACTTATTAGGTGCTGCAGGAGCGGTTGAGTCAATCTTTACTATCCTTGCTCTGCGTGATCAAATTGCGCCTCCAACAATTAATCTTGATAATCAAGATGAAAATTGTCGTCTTGATTTTGTTCCACATAAAGCACGTAAAGTTGAGAATATGGAGTATGCTCTGTGTAACTCATTTGGCTTTGGTGGTACAAATGGTTCAGTTCTATTTAAACGCGTATAACCGACGTATTTATCAATAGCTGATCAGACTGAAGGCCCAGATAACTCTGGGTCTTTTATTTTGTCCTTTTGCAGCCAGTTGCTTTATTATGTGCAAATGAATATCAATGAGATAAAGGCAGAATATCCGATGTATTGGGTTAATGGGCAACAACAGAACACTGTCGATGCCAGTGATCGCGCAGTGCAATTTGGTGATGGCTGTTTTACAACACTTCTTGTTGAAAATAATCAACCCATTATGCTATCTGCCCATATTGAAAGGCTAAAACAAGGTTGTGAGGCACTTTTTTTACCGTTTCCAGATTGGAACTGGTTAAAAAACCACATTATAGATATTGCTACTACTATCGAAACATCCAAAGGTGTTATCAAAGTTATTATCACTCGAGGTATAGGTGGCCGTGGTTATTCATCTAAAGGATTTATAACACCCACGATTGTCACTTCAAATTCACTTTATCCTTCTCATTATCTTAATCAGCAACTGTCGGGTGTTTTATTGGGTATAAGTCCTATCTTATTGGGTAAAAACTCAATGTTAGCCGGCATTAAACATCTGAATCGTTTAGAACAAATTTTGATAAAACATCATTTAGAAACTACAAAATTTGACGATGTATTAGTGTGTGATAATGAGGGTTATTTAATTGAAGCCAATGCCTCTAATCTTTTTTGGCGAAAAGGTCATTCAATTTTCACACCAAACCTGACAGCGTCTGGGGTTAATGGCATTATGCGTCAACAGATTTTGCAATTTGCTAAGCAACGTAATTGGGATATTCATGTGGTGAAAGAAAAACCACAAACACTTTTTGATGCAGATGAAGTTTGGTTAACAAATGCATTAATGCCAATCATACCCGTTGTACAGATCGAATTTTCGGATGATAAGCGCTATCAATATTCTAGCCGAGATTATTATGATGTTGTTTTACAATGCTGTTTATCACTTAAATAAATTTTGATGAGTCGTGAATGAAGATAAAAAAGATTATTTGGATTGTTTTTTTTGCCTTATTAATTAGCGTAGGCGCAGTTGCTTTGTATGTAATGCAAAATATCCGTGGATTAGAATCAAATGTTGTTGTGAAGCAAGATGAAACATTGCTTACAGTGCCTGCCGGTACAGGACGTATCGCAATGGAACAGTTATTGATAAAAAATAAATTACTAAAAGAAGGTGACTATTTTCAGATCTTGCTAAAAGTAAAACCGGAATTAGCACAATTTAAAGCAGGAACATATCGACTGACAAAAGGCATGACATTACGCGATGTTTTATTGTTGATTAAAAGCGGTAAAGAGGCGCAATTTACCATTCGTTTTATTGAAGGAAGTCGACTCAGTGATTGGCAGCCTATTTTTGAACAAGCCACTGAACTTAACGCTATCGCACATACTATGGATAGCGATAAATTACGCGAAGCTATTGGTATTAAACCTGAAATAAGCAATCTAGAAGGGTGGTTTGCACCTGATACATATCATTACACCGCCGGCACGACAGACATCGCAATTTTAAAACGCGCTTATCAACAAATGGAAAAAACATTAGAAGAAGAGTGGATTAAACGCGATAGTGATTTACCGTATAAATCTGCTTATGAAATGCTGATTATGGCGTCGATCATTGAAAAAGAAACCGCAATTGATGCCGAAAGAACTAAAGTGGCTTCTGTTTTTGTAAATCGATTAAAAATAAAAATGCGATTACAAACAGATCCTACAGTGATCTATGGATTGGGTGATAAATATCGTGGAACCATCTATCGTAGTGATTTAAATGGTTATACCCCTTACAATACTTATCAAATTGATGGATTACCACCAACACCTATTGCAATGCCAAGTGTTGCATCAATTAAAGCAGCCGCTCACCCAGCAGATACACGTTATCTCTATTTTGTTGCAGATGGTACAGGTGGGCATAAATTCTCTACCTCATTAAATGAACACAATAAAGCGGTCGCGCAATATCGACGCTTACAACAAAGATAATTATGAATAACAGCAAATTTATCGTGATTGAAGGGTTAGAAGGCGCAGGAAAAACGAGCGCTATTCAAACTGTTGTTGAAACATTAAAACAGCAAGGAATAACCAATCTGGCTTTTACCAGAGAACCCGGTGGTACGCCTCTTGCAGAAAAATTACGCGAGCTTATAAAGCAAGGCATTGAAGGCGAGAAAGTAACAGATAAAGCTGAGTTATTAATGCTTTATGCCGCTAGAGTTCAGCTAATTGAAAATGTGATCAAACCCGCGTTAGCCGATGGGAAATGGGTTATTGGTGATCGCCATGATTTGTCATCACAAGCTTATCAAGGTGGTGGGCGAGGTTTAGATAAAAACTTAATGCTTTCACTACGTAATACAGTTTTAGGTGATTTTCGCCCTGATTTAACTTTGTATTTAGATCTTGATCCGGCAATTGGTCTTGCAAGAGCAAGGGCAAGAGGTGAATTAGATAGAATAGAAAAAGAATCTATGGACTTTTTCTATCGTACTCGCGAGCGTTATCAATCACTCGCTAAAGAAGATTCATCAATTATAACTATTGATGCCTCACAAACGATAGATAAAGTACAAGCCGATATTCGCCAAACACTTACTACTTGGTTAATTGAGCAGGAAAATAACGCATTATGAATTGGTATCCTTGGTTAAATCAGGCATATCGACAACTCATTAGCATGTATCAAGAAGGACGTGGGCACCATGCTCTTTTGCTACAGGCATCAGAAGGAATGGGAGTCGAGGCGCTCTCTTATGGTTTAAGTCGTTGGTTAATGTGCCAGAATAAACAGGGATTAAAAAGTTGTAATGAGTGCCATAGTTGTCATCTTATGTTGGCTCAAACGCATCCTGACTGGCATATCTTACAATGCGAAAAAGGTAAGGCCTCTATTGGAATTGAAACTGTGAGAAAAATAACCGAAAAGCTAGAGCATCATGCTCAACAAGGTGGATCACGGGTTGTTTGGATCAAAGAAACTCAAGCATTAACTGAAGCTGCTGCTAATGCGCTATTAAAAACATTAGAAGAGCCGCCTAAAAATACCTATTTTTTACTTGATTGTCAGCAGCCAGAAGCGTTATTAGCCACGTTGCGTAGCCGTTGTTTCCATTATCACTTGGCTGCACCAGCCATTAATCATGCTGGGCATTGGTTGCAGCAACAGCTTCCAAATATTCCATATAGCGATATTATTACTGCGATAAACTTATCTCAGGGTGCACCTGTTTTAGCATTGAGATTACTTAAAGAAGAGTGGCAGGAAAGAGACCGCTTTTGCCAAGGATTATTGAATGGTTTACAACAACGTAATCTCTATGCTTTTTTACCACAGCTAAATCAAGATAACGTAGATCGCCGTTTGTATTGGTTGTTGTCGTTACTACTTGATGCATTGAAACTGCAATCCAATGCACAGACTTATTGTGTTAATCAAGACCGACAGCCGTTGATTATTGCGTTATCTCAATTACCTTCAGATGTTTTATTATCGGTTATTGATGGATGGAAACAATGTCGTTACCAATTAATGTCTATACCATCATTAAACAGAGAGTTATTACTAGCAGAGCAATTGCTAGTCTGGGAAAATCAGTTAGTTACACAGCATTAATTGTGATCTTAGCTGTAATAAAATAAATAGATTAATTAGCACGACTAAATAAATGAGAGTACGTTATGTTTTTAGTTGATTCACACTGCCATCTCGACAGCTTAGATTATGAAAAACTGCATAAAAATATTGATGATGTTGTTGAAAAAGCACAACAACGCGATGTCCAGTATATGTTGGCAGTTGCAACAACACTTTCTGGCTTTAAGAATATGCGCGAACTTATTGGTAAACGCGACAATATTGCATTTTCTTGTGGTATACATCCGCTTAATCTTGATGAAGGGCATGATGTTGAAGAGTTAGCGCGTTTGGCTGCTGAACCTGACGTTGTTGCATTAGGTGAAACAGGATTAGATTACTACTATCAACAAGAAAATGCTGAGCTACAAAGAGAAATCTTCCGTGAGCATATTCGCATTGGTAGACAAGTGAATAAGCCGATTATTGTACATACTCGCAGCGCTCGTGAAGATACGCTTGCTATTATGAAGGAAGAGAAAGTACAAGATTGTGGTGGTGTATTACATTGTTTTACCGAAGATAAAGAAACAGCTATCGCGTTGCTTGATTTAGGAATGTATATCTCATTTTCAGGTATTGTTACCTTTAGAAATGCCGAGCAAATAAGAGAAGCTGCACGCATTGTGCCTCTGGATAGGATCTTAATTGAGACAGACTCCCCTTATTTAGCCCCAGTACCACACAGAGGCAAAGAAAATCAACCCGCGTATGTACGTGATGTTGCAGAATATATGGCGGTATTGAAAGGCGTGAGTGTTGAAGAGTTAGCCCAACAGACGACACGTAACTTTGCTAAACTTTTTCATATTCAAAATTTAGCTGACTAATAAATTGGTTTAGAAACTAAAATTAATAATCAGGTGGAAAAAATGGCAGAAGAAACGATTTTCAGTAAAATTATTCGTGGCGAAATTCCCGCCAATATTGTTTTTCAAGATGATACGGTAACCGCATTTCGTGATATTTCACCGCAAGCACCAACACATATTTTAATTATACCGAATAAACTTATTCCTACAGTAAATGATGTTACTGAACAAGATGAGCAAGTTTTAGGGCACCTTATTGTGGTCGCTGCCAAAATTGCTCAGCAAGAAGGTATTGCAGAAGATGGCTACCGCTTAGTGATAAATTGTAATAAACATGGTGGACAAGAAGTGTTTCACATCCACATGCATTTATTAGGTGGAAAACCGCTAGGTCCTTTATTAAGCCAATAACCATTAAATATTATTGGATTAATAGAAAAACTTTCGTGAGTGCGCGCGATAACGGGAAGTTTGCATGATAAAACAAGGTAAATCGTTATTTTCATTACTTGTTATACTGTTTATGACGACATTGGTCACTGGGTGTTTATCATCTAATGCAGATAATAAACTCTACTTTAATCGCCACCAGGCGATAGTGATGGAGCCATCAGTATTAGCCGCAGGTATTGTTGCTGGACGTCCAGCAATAACGCAATATGCTAATGGTACACGTGCAACAGTGATGCTATCTAATACACAGTCTTACCCAGTTTCTATCCGTTATCGCTTTTATTGGTATAACGAACAAGGACTTGAAGTGTCTCCAGCGGGTCGTGTCAATGATGTGACTATTTTGGGTGATGGTGATACTGAAATTAGCGGCGATATACCAGATAAAACAATTAGCTATGTCAGGGTCTATCTTTTTATTTAGGATAAGGTAACAGCAGTATGAAAAGAATTTTATTTGTTGTGATGTCTGTTTTTTTACTTGCAGGTTGCCCATCGATGTTGCCACAACAGCCACCTGTTCCTGTTGAACCTGTTACGCCAACAGAGCCGGTTGAGCCAACTGTACCAATAGAGCCACCTATCGAGGTTGTTCCAACACCACCTAAAATTACCAGTATTAATTGGAATTCAGCTATTCAACCATTAATTAGAGAGATGGCGGTTACGGATGATCTTGTCGCTGGAAAATTATTAGTTGTTGATAATATTAAAAACAATTCCGGTGGAAACATACAAGCTGTTAATGGCACTAATACTATTATCCAATCAGTAAATCAAATTAGTGCTTTACAAACAGTATCTTATGCACAAATGATGTCGGCAAGAAAAGCATTAGGATTATCTGGTGAAGATAGCTTAGGATTACGTAGCGCAGCGATTGGATTAGCTCGTTACCTAAAAGCGGATTACATTTTATTTTCAACCGTTGATGGTAAAAAAGATAATCGGGTGATCAATATGCAGCTAATGTCTGTTTCTACTGGTGAAATACTCTGGAATGGGCGTAATAAAGTTGAGTGATACGCATTACTCTAAATTACTTAATGCACTGCATGCTTTATTCCCGACGATAACATTGAGTAATTGGAAAATTACAGCATTAGCAGGATTAGGCGGTGGGACTTTCCGCATCCAATATGCTGAGATTGATTGGGTTGCACGATATTATGGAATAGAAAAAACGGCCTTATTTGTTAGAGCCAGAAAGGAGTACGCTATTTTAAAGCAACTTTCTGGCTCTGATTTATCGCCAAAAATTGCGACTCGTTATGGAGAATGGTTTTTTCTTCATTGGCTGCAAGGTAAACATCTCTCACACCAACAGTTGGTTGGCTCTTATTTTCAGCCGTTCGCACAAAAAATTGCTCAGTTACATCAGCAAAAACCTTTTGGCTATCCTCTTGATCTTTGGCATGAATTATCTATTTATTGGTATGGTATCGATAGAAAACGCTTATCACCAAAATGGTTAGCTTTACAGCGTGATTTTTTACAGCAACCCCGGCACAATCTTATAAAATACGCGCCAGCTCACATGGATTTACATCCTGCTAATATTCTTCTGAGTGATTCAGGTATAAAATTCATTGATTGGGAATATGCGGCCGATATTGATATAGCGGATTCATTGATGACACTTTTTGCTTCTAATCAATTAACCCCAGAGCAACAAAGACAGTTTTTACACTATTATTGTTCATATCATAGTCATCACCTTCAACCCAAAAAGGGAATACCTTATTCTGTTGAACAGCTAAGAAAGAAAATTCTTTCTAGAGAACCATTCATTTTTTATATGATGCTAATGTGGTATGAAGTACGTTGGCAGCAAACAAAAGATGAATTATTTTTAATAATGTCAGAACCTTTACGCCGCTATTTTAGTCTGATGTGCTAAAGACATTATATTGTCACAATTACAAAGAGAGGAATGTTATGGGGCCAGTAATGCTCGATGTGGAAGGATATGAACTCGATAGTGAGGAGCGCGAAATATTAAAGCATCCACTGGTCGGTGGATTAATCCTTTTTACCCGCAACTTCCACGATGCTGAACAATTAAATGAATTAGTGCGCCAAATTCGAGATGCTTCACATGAACGTCTTGTTATTGCCGTTGATCAAGAAGGTGGTCGCGTACAACGTTTTCGTGACGGTTTTACTCGTATTCCAGCTGCTCAATCTTACGCTGCATTAAATGAACGCTATCAAGCAAGTCAGTTAGCACAAGAGGCTGGGTGGCTTATGGCCTCTGAAATGATTGCGATGGATATTGATATTAGCTTTGCTCCAGTGCTTGATTTAGGTCATAGCTGCATCGCTATTGGTGAACGTTCTTTTCATGATTCTCCTGAAGTTGCAATGGCGATGGCCGAGAGTTTTATTAAAGGTATGCGTTCAGCGGGAATGAAATCGACAGGCAAACACTTTCCTGGGCACGGTGGCGTTAGAGCAGATTCTCATAAAGAAACACCTCGTGATGAGCGTTCACTTGATGATATTCGCCAGCATGATATGTCTATCTTTAAAGATTTCATTCAACGCCAATTACTTGATGCTATTATGCCAGCGCATGTTATTTATTCACAAATTGATGAGCGTCCAGCAAGTGGTTCACCATACTGGTTAAAATCAGTATTACGTGAGCAACTTGGCTTTCAAGGCGTTATCTTCTCTGATGACCTTTCAATGGAAGGTGCAGCTATAATGGGAAGCTATGCACAAAGAGCGCAACGTGCTTTAGATGCAGGCTGCGATATGATTTTAGTCTGTAATAATCGCAAAGGTGCTGTTAGTGTGTTAGATAACCTGTCCTCAGTCAAAGCAGAGCGAATTTCTGCATTGTACCATCATCGAGGTCGCTACACCTTGAGTGAGCTTCAAGCATCTGATCGTTGGAAAAAATCAAATCAGTTGTTGACCCAATTACAGGAGCAATGGCAGGAGCGCGCATGATTATATATTTACATGGTTTTGATTCCAGTAGTCCGGGAAATCATGAGAAAGTTTTACAGCTACAGTTTATTGATCCTGATGTTCGTTTTATTAGCTACAGTACGTTGCATCCTCGTCATGATATGCAACATTTGTTGAAAGAAACGGATAAAGTGATTAAATCGACTAAAGAACCGGTTTTAATTTGCGGAGTCGGATTAGGCGGATATTGGGCTGAACGTATTGGTTTCTTGTGTAATATTCGTCAAGTAATGATAAATCCAAATCTTTTTCCTTACGAGAATATGACGGATAAAATTGACAGACCCGAAGAATATTTAGATATCGCCACAAAATGTATCAAGGATTTCCGTTCTAAAAACAGAGACAATGCCTTAGTAATTTTATCGCGTAATGATGAGATTTTAGATAATCAACGTTCTGCAGATGAGTTATCGCCTTATTACTCAGTCATTTGGGATGATAATCAAACGCATAAGTTTAAAAATCTCTCAGAGCATCTGTTTAAAATTAAAGCTTTTAATACCAAATGAGGTATTAAAATTCTTGTTTAAGATGGATGAAGATATTTCATCCATTTTTATAACTCTTTGCTTTTACTTCAATATTTTGTTTCCCTTCCATATTATATATTCGTTTGATGTAATATCTCTTTCTCATTCTTTTATTATTTTTTCTTGATATCAATCATTACATTAAAAAAACCACTCTTTATTTAACTGATATACAAAGGTAAAAATTTATTCTAGTCTACGTTTAGATTACTTTTTGAACACTTGAGTCTAGGTATCACTTGGTTTTATCAAAAAAGAGATATGATTATTCAAATATTTTTGATATAAATCAATTTTGGTATGACCATCTTTCCAATTAACTTGTTTGAAAACAAAAATAGTAGATGAAACGATTTAACTGTCGTTATTTAAGTAGATTTCACTAAGCCTACTTAAATAACAATAGTAAATATCTTTATGGAGTGGCGCTCATGTCATTAACAAAAATTGTTATCGTAGGTGGTGGAGCAGGTGGATTAGAGCTTGCAACCAAGTTGGGAGATAAATTAGGCCGTCGTAAAAAAGCCGAAATTACCTTAGTTGATAGAAATAATAGTCATCTATGGAAGCCACTTTTACATGAAGTTGCAACAGGATCATTAGACGATGGTGTTGATGCATTAAGTTATTTGGCTCATGGACATAATCATCACTTTAATTTTCAGTTAGGATCGCTTACAGGGCTTTCTCGGGAAAAAAAAGCGATTACTTTAGCGGCTATTTATGATGAGTACCAAGAATTATTAGTTCCTGAGCGTGAACTTGAATACGATATTTTAGTGATGGCTTTGGGAAGTAAATCAAATGATTTTGGTACACCAGGTATTAAAGAAAATTGCATTTTCCTAGATAGCCCGCAACAAGCTCATCGTTTTCATAATGAAATGTTGAATTTATTTTTAAAATATTCAGCAGATGCTAATGCTGAAGCGGAAGGACGCAAAGTTAATATTGCAATAGTGGGCGGTGGTGCAACAGGGGTTGAACTCTCTGCTGAATTACATAATGCCGTTCGTCAACTTAATAGTTATGGTTTGAAAAAATTAGCACCTTCAGCGCTAAATATTACTTTAGTTGAAGCTGGCGAACGCATATTACCTGCATTACCAGTGCGTATTTCGAGCGCAGCGCATCATGAACTCACCAAATTAGGTGTTAGAGTGATGACTAAAACGATGATAACTAGTGCAGATGAAGATGGTTTGAATACCAAAGAAGGTGAGCATATAGATGCTGATTTAATGGTATGGGCTGCGGGTATTAAAGCACCAGATTTTATGCAAGAAATAGCAGGACTTGAAACAAACAGAATTAATCAATTAGTCGTCAAACCAACATTACAGACAACATTAGATGATGCTATTTTTGCGATAGGTGATTGTGCTTCTTGTCCAAGAAAAGAAGGTGGTTTTGTACCGCCTCGAGCACAGTCAGCGCACCAAATGGCAAGTCGTTGTTATGGTAATATTTTAGCAATGTTAAAAGATAAACCACTAAAAGAGTATGTGTATAAAGATCATGGCTCTTTAGTTTCACTTTCTAAATTTAGTACTGTTGGTAGTTTGATGGGAAATTTGATGAAAGGTGACATGATGATAGAAGGGCGTATTGCTCGTATCGTTTATATTTCACTTTATCGAATGCACCAAATTGCACTGCATGGATATATTAAAACAGGATTAATGATGCTGGTTGGATCTATTAATCGTGTTATTAAACCAAAACTGAAATTGCATTAATTCCATTTCTTCCGATGGGATCTATCTTTTGTTCTATCCTCTAGACAAAAGTTATAGACTAAAACCCTCATATTAGATGAGGGTTTTTTATCTATTTTTCTTTACAGATAAATTTTGAAATGAGATTATCTAATTAAGCCGAAAAATAGTAGCATAAAGTACTAGACGAATTGGCTGTTTATCTTAAAAATAACAAATAACTCTAGAGTACAACCTAACAATGTTAAATATAATTTTATCATTAAGGTTAAATAGTTATAATTTAAAATAGAGTTTTCATTAAATTATTAAGTTGAACTATTTAAGATTTTTCTTAAATAAAAAGCGTCGTTTATTTCATTATTTTTTACGATAAAGTGTTATGGTAATTCGCATGAGTTAATTAAAGTATTAATTATTTATTCATATAATAAAAATACGTTAACTTGTTATTTTTGTTTATTTTTTTGATTAATTTAATTTACTGATTTAGTAAGTATTTTTTCTATAATACCAATTAAGACAGTTAAGAATAAAGTAAATAGACGACAAATGTTAAGTTGCTGTTATCATAATGCTGTATTGTAGCGTTATAGCTTAGTTACATTTTAGACTCTATTTAAATAAGTCAAATACTCTCTTAATATTAGAATGAGATCTTAAAAAAATATGGAATATTTATTTAATTAGGTAATTAAAACAAAAATTAGTGGTGTATTTAACATGTCATAAGTACGTAGTTTATTTATTATGTTAACAGCCAAGGATGTTAAATAAACTCTTAAGTA
Organism: Proteus hauseri; assembly: GCF_004116975.1. Classification (NCBI taxonomy): domain Bacteria; kingdom Pseudomonadati; phylum Pseudomonadota; class Gammaproteobacteria; order Enterobacterales; family Morganellaceae; genus Proteus; species Proteus hauseri. Next base: position 3,019,008 of record NZ_CP026364.1, read on the forward strand.
AAACGATAGTATTTAAGTTAATACTAACTATATTAATCACTTATAAAAATAGGGCGATTATATAGTGACTTAAGAGCAGTAAAATTAAGGACAAACAGATAAAAAGGGGAAAAAGTGAGTGTTGATATCAGAAAATACACACTGATAGGACTAATCTTTGTATTAGCTATTCTTTCGTTTATCGTATGGAAGTGGATTTTTCCACAGCCTCAATTCGCTCATGTTGTTTCAGCAACACCAATAAAATCAACCGTGTTTGTTACAGAAGAATATTGTCACCGTATTGGTTTACCTACGCCATTTACACCAGAAAACTTATCAAGATTTCATCCAGCAGAAAAAGAGTGCCGAGTTTTTTATATGATTGAAGCACTCAACGATAAAAATATCGCACGTTTTCCATATCCACAATTTAAAGAGTGTATTCCTATTTATCGTCAAGAGCGCAGGGTGGTTGGCTATGATGTGCTTTACACCATTGATGGAACACCAGGAAAAGTACGTACTACATTTAAACCAGGCGAGACTATTCCATTAGATCCACAAGGACGCTTAATTTTAGAACAAGAACCTTATTGCTCTATGAATGAGAATGTTCCTTGTCGAAAAGAATAATAGTTTAAAAATTAATATGTTACGGCAGATATTAATCTAATTATGTCACTAATCTAATAAAAATTAAGATAAAAATATTTAAATCATTGTTGTCATTATTTCAGTTAAAACACCAGTGACATTGAATGCAAATTAAAGGCGTAAATAGTTAAATTTACGCCTTTTTATCAAAGCGTTGTCTAGCAGTAGGTGATTATCCGATTCGATGCTCAGCAAATGCTTCTAGCATATTATCAATAAAGATAAGTCGTTTTTCTCGTTCTGTAAGATCAACAATAAATTTTAATTTTGTTGGTCCATCTAAACGAAAAATTAACGGTTGTTCTTGTAATAAGCTAATGAGATAACTTGGGTCAACATTATTTTTCTGACCAAATTCAATAAATCCACCTTTATCATTAGCCTCAATTCGGGTGATCCCTAAACTCATGGCATTAAGACGAATAGCAGCATTGCGTAATAGATTACGCCCTGCATCTGGTAATGTACCAAATCTATCAATCAGTTCGGCTCTTAAATCATTCAGTTCATTTAAGTCACTAGCACTGGCAATTCGTTTATAGAATGAGAGCCTAACATTAACATCAGGAATATAATCATCTGGCAGCAGAACGGGCATTCTTAATTCAATTTCAGTCTGTTGATTAGTCAGATCTTCTAAGGATGGCTCTCGACCTTCTTTTAATGCATCGACGGCGCTTTCTAATAGCTCCATATACAACGAGAAGCCAATGGTATTCATTTGTCCGCTTTGTTCTTCACCTAAGAGTTCACCAGCACCACGGATCTCTAAATCATGCGTTGCAAGTGCAAAACCCGCACCAAGATCTTCTAAAGACGCAATAGCTTCTAAGCGTTTATGTGCATCTTTGGTCATCGCTTTAGGATGTGGCGTTAGCAAATAAGCATAAGCTTGGTGATGTGAACGACCAACACGACCACGTAACTGATGTAATTGCGCTAAACCAAAATGATCTGCACGTTCAATAATAATGGTATTGGCACTTGGAATATCTATACCCGTTTCAATAATGGTCGTACATAGTAAAACGTTAAAGCGTTGATGGTGAAAATCATTCATTACTCGCTCAAGGTCTCTTTCACGCATTTGGCCATGACCAATGCCAATTCTAGCTTCTGGTACTAATTCAGCAAGTCTATCGCGAGCTTTTTCAATATTTTCAACATCGTTATATAAGTAATAAACCTGACCACCGCGTAAGGTTTCACGCAGTATCGCTTCGCGTACAACTAAATCGTCATATTCGCGTACAAAGGTTTTAACTGATAAACGGCGCGCGGGCGGTGTGGCAATAATAGAAAGATCACGCATTCCACTCATAGCCATATTTAATGTTCGAGGGATAGGTGTTGCAGTGAGCGTCAAAATATCAACATTAGCACGCATCGCTTTAATTCGTTCTTTATGGCGTACACCAAAACGATGTTCTTCATCGACAATTAACAGACCCAGGTCTTTCCATTGAATACTTGGCTGTAATAGCTTATGTGTGCCAATTACAATATCAATAGTTCCTTCAGCTAATTTTTCGGTGATCTGTTGTTGTTCTTTGGCACTACGAAAACGTGAGATCATCTCAATATTAACGGGCCAATTAGCAAAACGATCACGAAAATTATCGAAGTGTTGCTGAGCAAGCAGTGTCGTAGGAACTAAAATAGCGACTTGTTTATTATTGCTAATGGCAAGAAAAGCAGCGCGCATTGCTACTTCAGTTTTACCAAAGCCAACATCACCACAAACTAATCTATCCATCGCAATAGGCTGACACATATCGCTAAGTACTGCGTTAATTGCCATTTCTTGGTCTGGCGTGGTTTCAAATGGGAAGCTTTGGCGGAAAGATTGGTATTGCTCTCTATCCATTTTAAAGGCAAAACCTGTTTTAACCGCGCGTTGAGCATATACATCTAATAGTTCAGCAGCGACATCACGTACTTTTTCAGCTGCTTTTTGACGCGCTTTAGTCCACGCCTCGCCGCCCAATTTATGAAGTGGGGCATTTTCATCAGCACCGCCAGAGTAGCGGCTAATCAGATGAAGTGAGGAAACAGGAACATAAAGTTTATCGCCACCCGCATAAGTCAGCATTAAATACTCAGCTTTAACGCCACCAGCTTCTAGTGTGGTCATACCTTGATATCGACCCACACCATGTTCAAGATGAACAACAGGCTGTCCTGGACTCAATTCAGCGAGGTTACGAATTAAAGTATCAGTATTGATTGTACGGCGATTATCTTGACGACGACGATTAACACGTTCACCAAGCATATCGCTTTCGCAAATCATCGCGAGTTGGCGGTGACTATCAATAAAGCCGTGTTCAGCAGCACCAATAATAAAGTAACAGCCTTTTTCTTTAGCATCAGCTAATTCAATAATTTGCTTTGGCGCTATTTTTATACGGGATAACAGCTCTTGTACCGTTTCGCGTCGGCCTTCACTTTCAACAGAAAAAACAATACTGCCGGAGAACTGCTCTTGGAAACGGCGCAAGTTATCGAGAGGGGATTTACTTTGCGCATTAATTGATAAATCAGGTAGTGGCTGATAACCCAGATTTGTTTGCCCAGCCTTTTCAGGTAAGATTTCGCTGCGTAGCTGAATGCGTGGCCACTGTTTTAGCGCTTTATTGAAGTTATCAACATTTAGCCAGATATCATCCGGGGGTAATAGTGGACGCATAGGATCAACGCGCCGGCTTTCATAACGCTGATTGATATCTAGCCAAAATTTATCAGCTGAATCTTGGAGGTCTTGTGTAACAATTAAGGTATTTTTAGGAAAATAAGCAAATAAATTTGATAGGGGCTGACTAAAAAATAGCGATTGCCAATATTCGATCCCAGCGGGTAATACATGTTTACTGACTTGCTGATAAATATGTTCCGGATCACGCCTTACATCAAAGCGCTCACGCCACTGACTACGAAATAGCTCAATCGCATTTGCATCAGTAGGGAATTCATGGGCAGGTAACAGATTTATTTGCTCAACTTCAGCTAAAGTACGTTGTGTATCAACATCAAAAGTACGCAAACTATCAATTTCATCATCAAAAAAATCAACGCGAAAGGGTAACTCACTTCCCATCGGAAAAAGATCGAGTAATGCGCCTCGTGTCGCGTATTCACCATGTTCTAAAACTTGTTCTACATGGCGATATCCTGCTTCATCAAGTGTTTTGCGTAAATTATCACGAGAGAGTCGCTCACCTTTGTGCATTATTAATGCATGACCTGCGAGATAATCCGTAGGACAGACTTTTTGCATTAACGTATTGACTGGTAAGATTAAAATTCCCTTGAGAAGTGATGGGATACGGTATAGCGTAGAAAGGCGATTAGAGATAATCTCTTGATGAGGCGAAAAACTGTCGTAGGGCAATGTTTCCCAATCAGAGAGGGTATCTACTGGATAATCACAAAACTGACGGATTTCATCTTGTAACCGTAATGCGTTTTGCATATCGCGAGTGACAAGAACGACTAATCCCGAATGACGTTTAATGATATCTGCGCATTCTAAGGCACAAGCGGCACCTGACAGCTGACCTAGCTGGCGAGTATCCCCTTGTTTTACAGGAAGTTGATAACGATATTCTGAGGACATAAGCGTGTAATGTGAACTCTTGGTTGTAGTTAACTCCCAACACATCTTCAGCGTAATCGCTAAAGCTTAAACTGGCGGGCAGGTTAAGATAAAAGAAAAAACCACAGTTTGGGAATAGAGTGGTTCCATTCAGTAAGACTACCCTTTATTATCCCTGAACACTTCGCATTAGCAACAGGAACAGCACAGATTTCATGTACAATTCTGTCTCATTTTTTATAGGGCTCCGTTATATGCGGGGTCGCGCGGTCGATAAGTTCGGCCGCTTCGTCTCTTGGCTATCAGCTTTAGGGATTATGTTAGGTGTTGCGGCACTAATCACTGTGACTTCTGTAATGAATGGTTTTGAGCGTTCATTACAAGACAGTATATTGGCCTATATTCCACAAGCTATCATCACAACGCCGAATGGACAATTGCCAAAACAAGATAGCACCGCACAAACTTTATTAAAACGAGAAGGTGTTATAAATGTCGTGCCTTTAGTTGAAGGCGATGTTGTTTTACAAAGTAAAGACAATATCAGTGTTGGCATAATGTTAGGTGTTGAAAAAGCGCAAGATGAACCATTAACACAATATATTCGTTATGGTAATTTTTCGATGCTTAAAGCGGGTGAATATGGCGTTATCCTTGGTAATAATTTAGCTAAACAGCTAAAAGCAAAAGAAGGGGATAAAATCCGTCTAATTGTTCCTAGCGTGAGCCAATTAACTCCAATGGGCAGAGTTCCAAGTCAGCGACTTTTTACTGTCAAAGGTATTTTTCAAAGTGGTGGTGATGCTGATGCTTCACAGGTTCTTGTTAATCAGCAGGATGCTGCACGTTTAATGCGTTATCAACCTGGTAATATTACTGGGTGGCGTCTCTTTTTCTCATCTCCACTGAATATCGAAAAATACAGCGCTCAATCTTTACCAGAAGGATTAAGTTGGAAAGATTGGCGAGAGCGTAAAGGTGAATTTTTCCAGGCTGTTAAAATGGAAAAAAATATGATGGGATTATTATTAAGCTTAATTATTGCAGTGGCAGCTTTTAATATTATTACCTCTCTTTCTTTATTGGTGATGGAAAAACAAGGTGAAGTCGCTATTTTGCAAACAATGGGATTAAAGCGAACTCAGATAATGTCTATCTTTATGCTGCAAGGTGCTGGCGCTGGTATTATGGGGGCTATAGCTGGTGGGTTATTAGGTGCCTTACTTTCTAGTCAGCTTAATACTATTATGCCGGCCGTTGGGCTTATTCCTCATGGTGTTGAATTACCTGCAACATTAGAATGGGGACGCGTATTTATTATTGGTTTTGCTGCCATTGTTATTTCACTTTTATCGACTTTATACCCGTCTTGGCGGGCAGCGACAATTCAGCCAGCAGAGGCGCTACGTTATGAGTAATTCTTCTTTTAAATCAGAATACCCATCAGAAATACAGGCAAAAATTGAGACGCAATATTTATTAGATTGTCATGCACTATGCAAAGAGTACAAAGATGGCTTGATCTCAACGCAAGTTTTAAAATCAGTCTCTTTTTCAATGGGTCAAGGTGATTTTTTAGCTATTGTTGGAAGTTCTGGCTCGGGTAAAAGTACGTTATTGCATCTATTAGGTGGCTTAGATTCGCCAAGTTCAGGCGAGGTCTTTTTTAAAGCACAATCACTTAATAAGCTCTCATCTTCGCAAAAAGCAGATTTACGTAATACTCAACTTGGTTTTATTTACCAATTTCATCATCTTTTGCCTGATTTTACGGCGCTTGAAAATGTTGCTATGCCTTTAATGATTGGCGGCACCAGTGTGGCCAATGCAAAACAAAAAGCGATGTCTCTTCTAGACGCTGTTGGTTTAAAAGAGCGAGCTCATCATCGCCCATCAGAGCTTTCTGGTGGTGAAAGGCAACGTGTTGCTATTGCGAGAGCTTTGGTGAATGATCCTGCGTTAGTTCTTGCTGATGAGCCAACAGGTAATCTTGACCAAAAGAATGCTGAAGCTATTTTTGAATTATTGCTGAAGTTAAATAAAGAGAAAAAAACGGCATTTTTAGTGGTGACACACGATTTAGCATTAGCTGCACGTTTTCAGCGTCAGCTCGAAATGAAAGATGGTCAATTACAGCAACATGACTCGGTTTCAGGAGTGAAATAATGGCTCAGTTGCCACTTGCTTTAGTGACTGCTCTGCGTTTTTCAAGAGGACGAAAGCGTGCAGGAATGGTCTCTTTAATCTCAATTATATCGACATTAGGAATTATGCTCGGTGTAGCTGTTCTTATTATTGGCTTAAGTGCCATGAATGGTTTTGAGCGCGAGCTAAAAAATCGCATTCTTTCTGTTGTTCCTCATGGACAAATATATTCAGTTGAACAGCCATTTATCCAATGGCAATCAGCATTACCTCGAATCGAAAATACCCCGGGTGTTGTTGCTGCAGCACCTTATATTTTGCTTACAGGGCTATTAGAAAAAGGCACTGATTTAAAAGCAGTTCAAGTAATGGGAGTATTGCCAGAAAAGCAACCTGATATCAGCCTCTTACCCAGTTATGTACAAGATAACGCATGGCAAGATTTTAAAGCCGGAAAACAGCAAATTATTATTGGGCAAGGTGTTGCTGATTCATTAAAAATTACTAAAGGCGATTGGTTAACTGTATTAATTCCTAATAATGACGATCCAACTAAGTTATTACAGCCTAAACGTATTCGTTTACAGGTGAGTGGGATTTTTCGTTTAAGTGGTATGCTCGATCACCAATTAGCCCTTATTCCACTGACTGATGCTCAACAATATATGGATTATGGCAATGGCGTTACAGGGATTGAAATAAAAACGGCCGATCCTTTTACTGCTAATGAAGTTATTCATAATGCAGGATTAAATAGCCAAGAATATGTTTATGCAAAAAGCTGGATAAGTGATTATGGTTATATGTATAGCGATATTCAGATGATCCGTAGCATTATGTATTTATCGATGATCTTAGTAATAGGTGTTGCCTGTTTTAATATTGTTTCTACGCTTATTATGGCGGTTAGAGATAAAAGCAGTGATATTGCTATTTTAAGGACTCTTGGTGCAAGAGATAGTCATATTCGTAATATTTTCCTATGGTATGGTTTATTATCTGGCATGATTGGTTGTGTTGCTGGGGTTATTGTGGGTGTTTTAGTTGCACTTAATCTTACGCCGTTGGTTTCTGCTATTGAATCACTGACAGGACATAGTGTGCTTTCAGGCGATGTTTATTTTGTTGACTTTTTACCTTCTGAAATTCATGGAATAGATGTTTTTTCTGTATTTCTTACTACGGTTGTCTTAAGTCTAATAGCCAGTTGGTATCCTGCTCGTAGGGCAACTAAACTTGATCCGGCGAGAATTCTAAGTGGACAATAAGTTTAATGGCATAAAAATAAATAGAACACATTAAAATCGTTAATTTAAAACAGCTATATTTTAAAAGTGAGAACCAAGGATTGTTATGATGAAACTTCGTCATCGTCGGTTTAGGAAATATCGTAAGATTAAGTATCTACGCAGACAACATGCTCGTTGTCGTTATTTTCAATTAACCCATAAAACGGAGCATGAAATGAATTTACCCAAAGTCGTCGTATTAACTGGGGCTGGCATTTCAGCTGAATCAGGAATTAAAACATTCCGCTCAGAAGATGGATTGTGGGAAGAGCACCGTGTTGAAGATGTCGCAACGCCAGAAGGTTATCAACGAAACCCTAAGTTAGTTCAGCAATTTTATAACGAGCGTCGTCGTCAATTGCAACAGCCTTCTATTCAGCCTAATGAAGCTCACTTCGCATTAGCAAAACTAGAGCAGCGCCTTGGTAAGGAAAACTTCTTACTCGTTACACAAAATATTGATAACTTGCATGAAAAAGCAGGTAGTCAGCATGTTTTACATATGCATGGTGAATTGCTCAAAGTGCGTTGCCCTCAATCTCGTCAAGTTTTTGAATGGAAAGGTGATTTGGAAACGAGTGACTATTGCCATTGTTGCCAATTTCCATCACCTTTGCGCCCACATATTGTGTGGTTTGGTGAGATGCCACTAGGAATGGAAGAGATTTATCAAGCATTAGCTGAGGCAGATATTTTTATTTCTATTGGTACTTCTGGCAATGTGTATCCTGCAGCTGGATTTGTACATGAGGCAAAACTGACAGGAGCGCATACCGTTGAGCTAAATCTTGAGCCAAGTCTCGTTGAAAGTCAGTTTGAAGAAAAACACTATGGCCCTGCGAGCCAGGTTGTTGATGATTATGTTCATAAATTGTTTGATTTAATTAATGATCCTAAAGCTGATTTGACGCAATAATTATTTCTTAAAGTTCCCTATTATGAATCTTAGAGAGATTTAGGGGGCAAAATGGATAAATTATTAGAACGGTTTTTCGAATACATTAGTTTTGATACTCAATCAAAGCCATCTTCAAAAATATCGCCAAGTAGTGATGGGCAATTAAAATTAGCAAAAGCGTTGGTGCAAGAGCTAAAAAAATTGGGTTTTTCTGATGTCACACTCAGTGATAAAGGCTGTGTGATGGCGGGATTACCCTCTAACGTATCATGGCCAGTACCCGTAATAGGTTTTATTTCGCACCTTGACACATCACCTGATTTTTCAGGTAAGCATGTAAAACCACAAGTACTTGAAGATTATCGTGGGGGAGATATTGCCCTTGGTATTGGTGATGAAGTGTTATCGCCAGTTATGTTTCCAATTCTGCACTCAATGATTGGTAAAACATTAATTACTACAGATGGTAAAACATTGCTTGGTGCTGATGATAAGGCTGGTATTGCTGAAATTATTACAGCGATGGTACGTTTAAAAGAAACTAATCGACCGCACGGTGATATTCGCATTGCCTTTACGCCAGACGAAGAGATTGGCCGTGGTGCGCACTATGTTGATTTAAAAGAATTTGGTGCAAACTGGGCTTATACCGTTGATGGCGGTGGTGTTGGTGAACTGGAGTTTGAAAACTTCAATGCTGCATCAGTAAGCATCAAAATTGTTGGTAACAATGTGCATCCCGGTAGTGCTAAAGGTGTGATGGTAAATGCGCTTGGTTTAGCTTCACGTATACACCAAGAATTACCAACAGATGAAACACCAGAAAATACGGATGGTTATGATGGTTTTTATCATCTTCAAAGCATGAAAGGCAGCGTAGAAAGAGCGGATATGCACTATATCATCCGTGATTTTAACCGTAATCAGTTTGAAAAACGCAAACAAAATATGATTGCGATAGCAGAAAAAGTTGGTAAAGGTTTACACCCAGATTGCTATATTGAACTGACTATTGATGACAGTTATTACAATATGCACGATAAGGTTGTTCAATTTCCACATATCATTGATATTGCTAAGCAAGCGATGATTGATTGCGATATTGAGCCAGATATTAAGCCTATTCGCGGCGGTACTGATGGTGCACAACTTTCTTATCGCGGTTTGCCTTGTCCTAATATTTTCACTGGTGGCTATAACTTCCACGGTAAACATGAGTTTATTTCTCTTGAGGGAATGGAAGCGGCAGTTAGCGTTATTATGCGAATTGCAGAAATCACTGCTGAAAGAGAAAAGGCGAAAGTCATTAGTTAATTTACAACTTTATATACAACAATAGCCGAATAACGGCTATTGTTGTTTTTGGGCTATTATTATTTCTTGGTTTTATTTAGTCTCTTGCTCAACAGATAATTTCTAGTCATCGCTCAATTATTTTCCTTCAATTTTAGAGTGAATCACTTTATGAACAGACTTATAGGCATTTTTATAACCTGAATATATTGTGTTGAGTTAGATGATTTAATATCAATGCTTTTAGTAGCACTAATCGCATCAATGTTGGCTCCTGAGAAAATAAATTCCCAACCTCTCTATTTTTTCATATCCTGCATAGAGCTGCTTTTATCTAATATAAAAATAACATCTATTTGTGCTGGTGGCGCTTTGACCTTAGAAGCACTAACAGACTCTGCAAATACAACAGTAGGTAAAATAAATATAATAATAAAGGTAATCAGCTTTCTTATAGGTGAGTCCATTGTCAAAAAAGAAGGAGAGTATCAAGATCTAATTTTATCATGGCAGTAATTAAGAAACTAAAATAGTAGAATAGACAAAATAATAACCAGTATTATGGCGTGTAATAATATCTAAATCTAAATTTAATTATTTAATAAATAGTGTAATAAGTATGATTATTTATTTAACCTTGAATATGAGGTTGTTTATTAAGTAATCTTATTAGATTAAAAGAAAACAATATCGCTTATAGTGGTCGTAAAATGACTAAACAATGGCTATTATAATGAAAACGACAACAGAATTATTATTTGAACCAGTAATAACTGAAAACTTACAACTTCGAGATAATGGAACTAAAACCGTTAATATTGAAGATAACATATTGATTATAAGATCAGAAAAACAATCACTAATTCTGGTGGTTAGTTACTTTATTATTTCCTTTGCTATTCTATTTTCTTTGTTTATGTTAAATAACAAACACACACTATTATTATTATCTCTTCAAGTATCTTTCTTTATGTTTATACCTCTATTTTTTAAGAGCACTAGAATATTTTTAAAAGAAGCGATAAGTTATTTAATGCGTTAGATTTAAAATAATAACATACTAAATAAAGGTGGTAATACTCTTTAATACAAAGGCTTCAATAATAAATTTTAGGTAATAAAAACTACGTAATAATTTATATAAAGGTAATAAATTTTCTATAGTTGATGAACATATTTTAAAACTAGCCACTGAAGCTTCAAATAAACATAAACATTAACTTAAGAAATGATAGATAATATTAAAAATAGGATAATAAAAACCCAGCTTTAGTTAGCTGGGTTTTAAATGTAATAATTAGTTGCTATTGACAATTAATCATCAAAGTACCAGTAACCCTGATTCACTAAATGGGTTAATAAACGAACAAACTTAGGGTCACCTAGAGCATCACCTAAATGTTCTTTATCCACTTGGGCGTATTGGCACAAGGCATCGGCGGCTTCAATACGATCTGTATTCATTAATTCACCATTTACAAAACAGTTATCACCGACACGTAGTGCGCGAATACCGTTTAAGCGATTAAGTTTTTCGCCTTGCAGTAGTAAGTCATGAATTTCTGCATTTTCATAGAGTGGCTCAGGTACCGCCAAATCAAGTTCATGGCGGGACTGAGAAATAAACTCACCAAACCAATGGCGGAATACTTCTGGTTGAGCCAATAAATCTTCCATCATGTCATGCAATTTATTGAGTTCTTGATGCTGAACTAATGCAGGATTTTCACGTGGCGTTAAATCTGGGTCGCTATATCGATAGCTACCTAAATCGTTAGCAAGAACATAGTCAGCAAAACCACTGAACAGCTCACGTGCATTTGGCGCACGGAAACCGACAGAATAGTTGAGTGATTCTTCAATTGCATAACCTTCATGTGGGAATCCAGGTGGAATATAAAGAATATCCCCCGGTTCTAGCTCTTCATCAATAATTGCTTCAAATGGGTCAACTTGAAGTAAGTCTGGGTGAGGGCAGTGTTGTTTCATTGGGATTTTTTCCCCAACACGCCAATGACGGCGACCTTGTCCTTGAATAATAAAAACATCATATTGATCAAGATGCGGGCCAACACCACCACCAGGAACTGAATAAGAGATCATGAGATCATCAATACGCCAGTCAGGTAAAACACGGAAAGGTTTCATTAACGCAGCACTAGGAAAATGCCAGTGATCAACGGCTTGCACTAATAAAGACCAATTTTTATCGCCAAGGCCATCAAAGTCCTCAAAAGGTCCGTGTTTGACTCCCCATTGTCCGTCGTGACAGCTAACAAGACGGCTATCTACTTCATCTTCCATTGCAAGACCAGCAAGTTCGTCAGGAGATAAAGGATCAACAAAACGAGAGAAGCCGTTTTTTATTAATAAAGGGCGCTTTTGCCAATGGCTTTCTAAAAATGCATGCCAATCTAAATTAAGTTTATAGTCCATTGTGTATGTCCTGAATTCGGGAAGCCTAAAAAACATAATATAATGAATTGAAACTTCCTGCTAAACATTCCTTTGAGCAATGTGAGTAATAACGATTAACATAGCGATAAGTGAGCAGATATCATACATAAATGAAATAATAGCAATAAGTAAGGTGTCTGATTGGTTGTTGTATCATCGGTAGACACTTTTATATATGCACTATTCTCGTTCTAAAGTTAGCTGTTGTTCTTTAAATACAACAGTAATTCGAGCGCCGCCTAATGGACTATCTGCGATAAGAACTTCACCGCTATATTGCTCAATAATATCAACTGCGATAGATAAACCTAAACCTTGTCCAGGGCGAAGGGTATCTGCTCGTGTTCCACGCAAAAAAATAGCTGCTCTTTTCTCTGGATTTACACCGGGACCATCATCATCAACAATAATAATGAGGCTATTTTCAGTATTGTTGACGTTAATTTCGACAAACTCGAGACAATATTTACATGCATTATCAAGAATATTTCCCATCACTTCCATAAAATCATTTTTTTCGCCTAGCCACATTATTTCTGGTGAAACATTTAAAGAAAGATCAACACCTTTAGACTGATAGACTTTACTTAAAGCACTGCAAAGGTTGTCGAGTAATCCAGATAATGAATGAAGCTTTCGTGTAGTAATATCATGATCACCATGTATTGATGCACGATGTAGATAATAACCCACTTGTTGAGAGATACGCTCAATTTGAGAGAGCATAATAGGTTCTGCTTGCTCTATCGTCATTTGTTTACCTGAACGTAAAGAGCGCAGTGTTGATTGTAATACGGCCAAGGGTGTTTTTAAGCTATGAGTTAAGTCAGATAAACTAGTGCGATATTTACTATAGCGATTGCGTTCATTACGTAGCAGTACATTAAGGTTACGCACAAGTCCTTTTAATTCAGTCGGCGGATTTTCATCAAGATCACTACGAGAGCCTTTTTCTAACGCGCTAATTTGTTCAATAACAGATTTTATCGGCCTTAAACTCCAATGGGCCGCTAGCCAAATTAAAGGTATTACTAATAGAAAGTTGGCAAGGAGAACATACAGAAACCAGTCCCATACTTGACTTGTTTTTTGCATTTTTTGAGGAATAGGATCGATAACGGCAATAGCAAGATAAGGAATATTATTTTCAGCAGGGTAATGATTTATCACTACTGAGTGCGTTAATGAATCATCGCGAGAATATTCATCAAGTCTTTTTAAATAGGCACGGTATTGGGGGAGTTGTTGCAACATTAAACGCGTTGTTTTGACATCTGCTGTTATCTCGAATAAGCCTTCTTCATTGCGCCATTTAGGATTAATGCTATTAGGAATTGATTTAGGTAAATCAGGTGGTGTCCATAACACATCACCTTTGCTATCAAAAATAACCACTAGTGATGTATTGTTGTTATTTAAATTAGTAGGAAACTCAATATTCAGCTTACCATTTTCCCATTGAGCGAGGCTGTAGTAGAGATTGCTTTGGCTACGCATCAGCATATAGGTTGTTTTATCAATACTAACGATAGAACCAACAATTGCTACCAACCCATAAGAGAGAGTGAGTGCTAAAATAATGGCACTGGTAGCAAGTAGGAATCGGGTTCGTAATGAAAATGGTGAACGCTGTTTTTTCTGCATATTAAGGTTTCATATCAAAGCGGTAACCTTGTCCGCGTACCGTTACAATGACGTCATCAGCGTATTTTTCGAGTATTTTTTTACGTAAGCGTCCCATAAGTACATCAATAGTATGGCTTTCTCGTAATTCAGCATCAGGATAGAGTTGGCGCATTAAGGCATCTTTACTGACAACTTTATTTTGGTTACGCATTAGCGTTTCTAAAATAGTGTATTCAAAAGCCGTTAACTTAATTTGTTCACCTGAAATCATGAACTCTTTACGCGACAAATCCAACTCAAAAGGCGCTATTACCAGAGTTTGTGAAGCAATGCCCATGTTTCTTCGCATTAATGCCTGAATTCGTGCAACAATCTCCTCAAAATGAAAGGGTTTCGTCACATAATCGTCAGCACCTGCATTTAATGCAGAGACTTTCTCTTGCCAACTTTCTCGTGCCGTTAATACCATAATAGGTAAGGTAATATTGTTTTCTCGCCACCTGCGAATAAGACTAATGCCATCTTCATCAGGAAGACCCAAGTCAACAATTGCAACGTCTGGCGCACCTTCAGCGATAAAATAGTCTGCCTCTTTGGCATCTTCTGCTGCATCAACTTGATGTCCTGCATCACGAAATTGCACCGTTAAGTGATGACGGAGTAAAATATTATCTTCAATAATTAGGAGTCGCATTGTTTCACCTTGTTTACAGTTATCCCCAACAGCCACTGTAAGACGATTATAGCGTGATAGCTCACTATCTAAATTAAGTATGTGGGAATGTTGTACTCATTTATAATCAAAAATAGGTTATAAAAATAAAATATGAAATAGCATATTTAGCGTATATAGCCATAAAAAAAGGCAGAGATTATCTGCCTTTTTAGTCGCTGATTAGTTGAGCTTATCAACAAGTTGGGTTGCAAAGCCAATATAACTTTCTGGTGTCATTGCTTTTAAACGTACTTTTTCATTTTCTGGTAAATCTAAACCATCAATAAAAACACTCATATCTTGTGCAGTAATGCGCTTACCACGCGTTAACTCTTTGAGTTTTTCATAAGGTTTTTCAATACCATAACGACGCATTACCGTTTGAATAGGCTCAGCCAATACTTCCCAGTTATGATCTAACTCTTCACGAAGATGGTTTTCATTCACTTCAAGTTTATTTAGGCCTTTCATTGTAGATTGATAGGCGATTAATGCATAACCTATACCAACACCTAAATTACGTAAGACGGTTGAATCTGTTAAATCACGCTGCCAGCGAGAAACTGGTAATTTACTAGAAAGATGTCCCATCATCGCATTAGCAAGCCCTAAGTTTCCTTCTGAGTTTTCAAAGTCGATAGGGTTAACTTTATGTGGCATGGTTGATGAACCAATTTCACCCGCTATTGTTTTTTGTTTGAAATGGTTAAGTGCAATATAGCCCCAAATATCACGGTCAAAATCAATCAAGATGGTATTAAAGCGGCTAATACAATCAAAAAGTTCGGCAATGTAATCATGTGGTTCAATTTGAGTAGTGTATGGGTTCCAGGTAATACCTAATGAAGTAACAAACTCTTCACTAAACTGGTGCCAATTAACTTCAGGGTAAGCCGCTAGATGTGCATTATAGTTACCGACAGCACCATTGATTTTACCTAAGATCTCAACTTGAGTGAGTTGGCGATATTGGCGTTCCATACGATAAGCAACATTAGCAAACTCTTTACCGACAGTAGAAGGCGTTGCAGGTTGCCCATGTGTACGAGAAAGCAGTGGCAGTTCGCGATAATCTTGAGCCATTTTGCTAATAGTATCAATTAGTTCACGCCATGCAGGTAGTAAAATTTCTTGGCGCGCTGTTTCTAGCATAATGGCATGGGAGAGGTTATTAATATCTTCAGAAGTACAAGCGAAGTGAATAAACTCTGAAACCTGATGTAATGCAGGAACTGCTGCTACTTTCTCTTTTAAGAAGTATTCAACCGCTTTTACATCATGGTTAGTTGTTCGTTCGATAGTTTTAATGCGGCTCGCATCTTCTTCATTGAAATTAGCGACAATGGCATCAAGGAAATCGATTGCGTTTTTTTCAAAGGCCGGAACTTCTTTAATGTCGGTGCAAGAAGCTAGCTTTTGCAGCCAGCGAACTTCTACCTGTACACGGAATTTCAGAAGACCGAATTCACTAAAAATAGCACGTAATGACGAGGTTTTACTGCCGTAACGACCGTCAATAGGTGAAATCGCTGTCAGCGAAGATAATTCCATTGTTGGCAACTCCCAGGTTGAATTTTAAAGTATTAACATTGAGCGAGAAAATCGTCAGTTTGTCGTAGGATCGTTTTTTGATGAAGTAAAAAATCAAAACGACGACCACCTACTTGACGCCAAAGTACAGCACTGCGTATACCTGTTAGTAATAATGCTCGGACTTTAGCCTGAATAATTGGGTTACGTAATAACTCAACAGAGCCATGAACTTGAATACGAGGCCCTACTGGACTCACCGTATCCACATAAACGCCTGCAAGTGCATTAAATACACCATCAGACATAGGCTCAAAATAGCTTTTTTGGCGTTCTAATTGCGCAATTTTTTGTGATAATTGGTCGCTGTATTGGCTATTTTTGCTGATAAGGCGTTCAAGATTGATTAAACCTTGCTGATAAGTCATTAGCTCAAGCGTAAGTTTTTCTCTTCTTACTGCTTGATGAATGGCTTTCAATGTTTGGAAGCCTAATTTCAGATGGCTTATTTGATTGCCATAAACATCAAGTGTTGATGTCGGATTGATATTAAAAATGCTGTTGACCATCACCTCAACATCTTTCTCATCACAGCTACCTTGATAAGCAAATTGCTGAACAAGACGGCTTGCCTGGCAGATACCTGCCAGTGCAAGGGTAATATCACGAAAATCTTTAGCCACATCTACTCCTGAATTCGAGTTTCAATAATACCGCCGCCTAAACAGATCTCATCTTGATAAAACACAGCTGATTGACCCGGTGTAACAGCAGCAACAGGATGATCAAAGCGAACTTCAATTTTATCTTCGCCTAATGGCGTTACTGTACATGCAATATCTGGCTGGCGATATCGTGTTTTCACTGTACAGCGGAATGCTTGGGTAACAGGTTCTCTAGAAACCCAATGAAGTTGCTGAGCAACTAAGCCTACAGACATTAATCTTGGATGTTCATGGCCTTGTGCAACGATAAGAATGTTATTTTCAACATCTTTATCGACAACATACCAAGGATCTTCTCCACCATCTTTTGTGCCGCCAATCCCTAAACCTTTACGCTGGCCTAAAGTGTGATACATCAAGCCTTGATGTTCACCGATAGTTTCGCCATCGACAGTAATTATAGGGCCTGGTTTTGCTGGTAAATAGCGAGATAGAAAATCAGTAAACTTGCGCTCGCCAATAAAGCAAATTCCTGTTGAGTCTTTTTTCTTTGCAGTGGCGAGTTCTAATTTCTCAGCAATTTTGCGAACTTCAGGCTTTTCCATTTCACCAACAGGGAAAAGGCTTTGTGCGATTTGCTGATGACTTAATGTATACAAGAAGTAGCTTTGGTCTTTATTATTATCAATGCCACGTAATAACTGGCTTTTACCATCGACATCGCGGCGACGAACATAGTGGCCCGTTGCAATATAATCAGCACCTAGATCTTCAGCAGCATATTCTAAAAACGCTTTGAATTTTATTTCTTTATTACAAAGAATATCTGGATTAGGCGTGCGACCAGCTTTGTATTCGGATAAAAAATGTTCAAAAACATTATCCCAATATTCAGCGGCAAAATTAATAGTGTAAAGTTCTATGCCAAGTTTATCGCAAACGGCTTGCGCATCAGCAAGGTCTGTAGAAGCTGAACAATATTCGGTATCGTCGTCTTCTTCCCAGTTCTTCATAAACAGACCAACGACCTGATATCCTTGTTCCTTTAGAAGATAGGCTGAAACGGATGAATCAACGCCACCGGACATTCCTACGATGACTTTTTTTTGGCTGTTATCTGACATAACTGAATCTCACTGCGGAAAAATAAGCGCCATACTTTACCATATCGCTAACAGGGGTGCACCAAACGAATACGTTTTCTTATTTTGTTTTTAAAGTTTAAAAGATGCGCCGAAACTATCTAATAAAGTCAGAGGATAATGTTCGCCTTGTTGATAACATAAAAGGCTTTCTCTTACTAAAGGCGAGCGTAACTGTTTGCTATTAATGATTTCATCAAAACTAACCCAATGGCAGCAATTTATATCATTATCATTAGGTTGTGTTTCGTGTAATTCTGTTGTTTCAATCAGAAATAAAAAGCGTAAAAAAGGCGTATTGTCTGGTGCAATCCATTGATGTAGTTTAAGAAAATATTGAACTGGTAGTGTTAAACCCGTTTCTTCCCATAACTCGCGTTGAACTGCCTGTATTAATGTTTCATTCGCTTCAAGATGACCCGCAGGCTGATTCCATGTGGCTTTTCCGTTGACCGTTTCTTCAACAACCAGAAATTTATCTTGTGCATGAACGATACAAGCAACAGTAACATGTGGTTTAAACAAGATTGATCTCCTTCCATTCACCAGGGAGTAGGCTATCTAGCGTAATATTCCCCATACTAAAACGAATAAGACGTAAAGTTGGGTAACCTATATGTGCTGTCATTCGTCGGACTTGGCGATTTTTCCCTTCAAACAACGTTATTTTTACCCAAGATGTTGGGATGGTTTGACGTTCTCTAATTGGAGGGCTCCTTTCCCATAGCCATTTAGGTTGCTCTACTATTTCAATTTGTGCAGGTAATGTTTTGCCATCTTTTAATATTAATCCTTCACGAAATTGTTGTAATTGTGAGGCTGTTGGTATGCCCTCTACTTGAGCATAGTAGACTTTGCCCGTTTTTTTACTTGGTTGAGTCAGTTTTGCCTGTAGCTTTCCATCATTTGTTAAGATGAGTAGACCTTCACTATCTCTATCAAGTCTTCCTGCAGCATAAATATCAGGAATAGGGATAAAATCTTTTAGTGTTTTTCGTCCACTTTCATCAGTGAATTGGACTAGAACATCAAAAGGCTTATTAAAGATAATCACTTTACGCTCACCTCTAGGGCGAGCGGGTTTTCCTCGATGAGTAGAGGGGAAATGTTTTTTTGTTTTAGTCGTATTTTTAAGTTGATTTGGCATAGTTTATTTATGTAAAAAATGGGAGATTGATTATACCTTAAAAGAGAAGCGATTGGCGTTAGCTGAATAATCAAGTAGTATTGACAGGTCTCTTACAAAAAATTAACAAAGCGTGCGCTTATATGAAAGGAGAGGTAAATGGAAAGCAAAGTAGTTGTTCCGGCTAATGGCGCTAAGATTACACTAGATGCTAAAGGTAAGCTTGTTGTTCCAAATAATCCGGTTATTCCTTATATCGAAGGGGATGGTATCGGTATCGATGTAACGCCAGCAATGTTAAAAGTTGTTGATGCGGCGGTTGAGAAAGCTTACGGCAAAGAACGTAAGATCCAGTGGATGGAAGTTTACACTGGTGAAAAATCAACACAGGTTTATGGTAAAGATGTTTGGTTACCCGAAGAAACCTTAGATCTTATCCGCGAATATCGTGTTTCTATTAAAGGCCCTCTAACTACGCCAGTTGGTGGCGGTATTCGTTCATTGAACGTGGCATTACGTCAACAACTTGATCTTTATGTGTGTTTGCGCCCAGTTCGTTACTACAAAGGCACGCCAAGCCCAGTTAAGCAACCTGAACTTACTGATATGATTATCTTCCGTGAAAACTCAGAAGATATTTATGCTGGTATCGAGTGGAAAGCTGGTTCTGCTGAAGCAGATAAAGTAATTAAATTCTTACAAGATGAAATGGGTGTCACTAAGATCCGTTTCCCACAAGAATGCGGTATTGGTATTAAGCCATGTTCAGAAGCTGGAACTAAACGTCTAGTTCGTGCTGCTATTGAATACGCTATCGATAATGATCGTGATTCAGTTACATTGGTACACAAAGGTAATATTATGAAATTTACCGAAGGTGCCTTTAAAGACTGGGGTTATGAGTTAGCGCGTGAAGAGTTTGGCGGTGAGTTATTAGATGGCGGTCCTTGGGTTAAAATCAAAAATCCTAAAACGGGTAAAGAGATCATTGTTAAAGATGTTATCGCGGATGCATTCTTACAACAAATCTTACTACGCCCAGCAGAGTATGATGTTATCGCATGTATGAACCTTAATGGCGACTACATTTCTGATGCATTAGCTGCGCAAGTTGGTGGTATTGGTATTGCTCCAGGTGCAAATATTGGTGATGAGTGTGCTTTATTTGAAGCGACTCACGGTACCGCGCCTAAATATGCAGGCCAAGATAAAGTAAACCCAGGTTCTATTATCCTTTCTGCTGAAATGATGCTACGCCACATGGGTTGGACAGAAGCGGCTGACTTAATCATTAAAGGTATGGAAGGTGCGATTGCCGCTAAGACTGTAACTTATGATTTCGAACGTCAGTTAGAAGGCGCTAAATTGCTGAAATGTAGCGAGTTTGGTGACGCGATTATCAAACATATGTAATTATTGATTTGATAAATAGTTAACGGGAGCTTATTAGTTCCCGTTTATTTTTTGTACTATAAAATTCTTCCCCAAAATATCCCCAAAACTCTTCCCCAAAACTGTTCAATTAAACAGCAATAATTTGCCATTCTTTGCCTCTATCATCGTGGTATTTATCAGTCATATTTTGTGTTTTATGCCCCAATAATTTTTGTGTATTAATTCCTTGTTCTCGATAAAGTCGCTCGGATAAAGATCGCTGTTCATGGAAAGTAGGTGCTGTGCCTTTTCCCCAAGTTAACCCGCATTTATCTCGTGCTTTTTTAAACGTTGTGGTTAACGTATTTGGCGTGACTTGTTCACCTCGTTTTGCTTGTGCGGTGGTATGCCGATAATGCACGAGATATTTGCTCACAACCGCGTCACGACATTGAGCAACGACATCCCTTAAGGAGAGATTGATAGCCTCACATTTTAGTGAGAGAGGGATGGCCAACTTACTCCCCGTTTTTTCTTGCTGTATATGTAACATGTCATCCCAAATATCAGAGAATTTCATTTTACAGATATCACCGATCCGCTGACCTGTGGTTAAGGCCAGCAACATGCCACATTGCAAGTAAGGAGGGTGGTTCTTAGCTTGCTGGTAAATAGTGCGCCATTCGTCCAATGTCATGCGTTCTCTTTTCACTCTGTTCCGTGGTTGTTTAGTTGCTTTCGCGGGATTGTAACCAGGCGGAACATAGCCAGCATGTTGAGCTTCTTTAAATACATCAATAAGCACCATGCGAACGACCTGCGCCATTCTTGAATGTCCTAATACTTTGATGGAATCTATTATTTCAGCAATATCTAATGCGGTTATCTCTTTTAATATTTTCGTACCACAATACTGACGGAATAAATTAATAGGTTTCATTTTTTGTCGATAAGAATTAATTTTTAATTCACCGATATCTAATCTTTCTTTTTGAATATCTAAATATTTATCCATCCATATATCGACAGATATTTCAGACTTATTTGTCTTAATTTTTGATAACCGTTCATTAATACTTAATAACTGCCTAGTATGTTGTTCAGCAATAATTGTATTTGCCTGAATGGCAGTTTTTCTCGCTTCTTGCTCGTCGGTGCCTAAGCTATGAAATTTACCGGTGATGGGATGTTTATATTGCCAATAAATCTTGCCGTTACGTTTATCTAACTTTCGATATAGATTAGGGATGATAATTTTATGGGTTCGTGGTCGGGCAGCCATCTGTAATTATCCTCTTAAGTCGTTCCGTTGATTTAGTAGGAATTTGAGGGAGAGACAGATAGCCCACATAACGAGCTTCTCTATCAACCATCCACTTGCGGCCAACTTTCATTGCAGGTGGTGCAATAAGGTTATTCTTTGCGTATTTTTGTAATACCGTTATGCAAGGAGAGGCATCTCCAAATTCCAACCTTGCCCACGCTTCAAGAGTTACCATTCTTGACATATTTTCTCTCCATACTGCCGTATACAGTTTAAATAGACGTTAATTATGCTGGTGGTATTTATTTAAACTTTTTAGAACTGTTTATTTAGCTCCTTTTACTTAATTCATTAAATCTACGTAAAAATAAAACTTTGGCTTGTAGTGGGGTTAATGGATTAACAATAAAATCACTCGTAGGAATACCTTCAAGCATTAGCCAATTACTACCCACATCAATTTCTAAATCTCGTTTTTCGGTTGCTAACATCATTAAGTCGGCTAAATGAACGGCGTCCGATATAACGGGTGGCAAGTTATATTTTTGACGAATAACAGTATCAATTCTTTTTTCTATCTCCTTATATTCAGGTAATAGCTTTTTAAGCGGTGATGGCAGATCTTTTACATAGGCTCCACTGGCATCATGAAGTAAGGCTTCTAAAGCATATTCAGGTGCAACTAAGGAGCAGCCATTATTGAATAACAAGGACATTATTGGCTTTTTGAATAATGAAAAGGTGCTCCAAGCTATGGGCGGGCTGGTATCGATGAATATGTGGATAGGCAGGAATATCCATTGCTGCCAGATCAACGATGAGCATGACAGTTATCATCATCATGAATTAACAACCACATGGCATAAAGACGGTGTGATACGAACCTGTTGGTATCATGATAATCATATTCGCAATTCATCGGCGGGGTGGGTTGCTGAATTAGCGTATAAAAATCGTATTGCTTGGATGATAGACACTATTCGCAGTCGTTTGAGATTAGATGATAGCCATTCGCTGACGATACCTGATTTTTTTGCTTTTGCCGTGATGCATAAACTGGTTGATAAATTACCTGATGCCATATTGCGCCGTATTTTAAATTGGTCTGATAAACCTAAAGAGCGCAGGGTGCATGGCGGTTTTCCTGAAGCTGATATTGTTCCAAATGAAGTGACAGCACTATCAGCAATGAATGCGCGTTTAGATGCCATAAAACCCGTTATTAATGTGACTGTCGATCCGGAACCTCCAGCCTCATTTCTTCTTAAACCTAAAATGCGCCGTTGGGAGAATTCCCAGTGGCTTCAATGGGTCAAAACACAGCCTTGTTGTGTTTGCGGACAACAAGCTGATGATCCACATCATATCATCGGCCATGGTATGGGAGGCATGGGAACGAAAGCCCATGACTTATTCACTATTCCATTATGTCGCATTCATCATGACGAGTTACATCGTGATCCCAAATTGTGGGAAGCCAATTATGGTAACCAAATCGAATTGTTATTTTCTTTTCTAAACCGTTCATTAGGAATGGGGGCATTGGTTTAACGTGTATACGGCACTGGGAGTATTAGTATGAGAGATATGCAGGAAGTTTTATCGCGTTGGGGTGCGTGGTCAGCTAATGAGGGAAATAGTATCGATTACTCATCAATTGCCGCAGGTTTTAAAGGATTAATTCCAAGTTCAAGACGAAGCCGAGAGCAATGTTCTGATGATGATGGCTTAAAAATAAATAAAGCGGTATTACATTTAAAGGCAAATAATAGCTACTTGTTTTAGTTGGTTATTATGTACTATGTGAAGAATTATCCTTTGCGCTCAATGGCTTCAAAACTCGGTATTTCTCATAATGAAGTGGCTAAGCGATTGCAGACAGCGGAAGGATTTATTGAAGGGTGTCTATCGGTTGATAACGTAAAATTAGATATGGATAAAATAATTAGAAAACACAGCATTTATAGTCTTGCGTAATTACAAAACACAATATATTGTGTTAATAATGATTTTGATGTTACATGACTTATCTATTAAAAACCTCGTGAGCATAACGGGGTTGTATTTTTTATAGGTCTACTTAAGCTGATTTACCGCTAAAAAATAAAGTTTGCTATCTGCATTTTTCTATGGCTTAATAGCGTCACTGGTTTGGAAGTACAGACCTATTTATGTTAGTAAGTTTAAAGTTGTTCCCGTTTAGCGTTATCCTCGATACCTCTTCATTGTGAATTCCTTCTAATTAATACCCATAAGTAAAAATACAAAACAAACCGCATATGCCTTATGGCAAATTAAATAAATTAAAGGAAATTCTATGTCTAATACAATGACTGGTACAGTAAAATGGTTCGATGAAGGTAAAGGTTTTGGTTTTATTACTCCAGCTGATGGTAGCAAAGATGTATTCGTACATTTCTCTGCAATCCAAAGTGATAGCTTCAAAACATTAGCTGAAGGCCAACAAGTTTCATTCACCATGGAAAATGGTATGAAAGGTCCTTCTGCTGGCAATGTGGTGGCTCTCTAAAGGCGCTATTACTATTCGCCTCTATTTTAAATGCCCTTGTTGTAGCGGTTCACAATATAGAACATCACAATTTGATGTCTCCGTGAACAATCCACACGGCGCAAGATGTATATTTTGCAAAAGTGTGATGTCAGCTCAAATAAGTTAAGCATTAAATAGTTGAATATATAAAACCTCGCTTTGGCGGGGTTTTTTGTTATCTATAATCTCATATTGGTTAAAGATAAAAAATTTAGATTTTGGGGCTTGAAAAATACTTGCTCGTTCATATTTATATTTTGGGCAAATAAGATACCGCCCATAATTCACTAAATACTGAAGGAGGAGTTATATGCCTAACATTAAACCTTTTTCATTATTCCCAACATTATCTGACAACTTACTTTCAAACCGTTTTGATCAGATAGATCGCCTGTTTAGTCAGTTAACAGGCAGTAAGCCCATTGCATCACCTGTACAGACTTATAACCTGAAACAGATTGATGATAACCATTATGAACTGACAGTGAGTGTGCCTGGATATCAAGCAAATGATTTATCGGTTTCATTAAAAGGAAGCCGTTTATTGATTGAAGGGAAAAAAGAAGAAAAATCAGAAGAAGACAATGATAAATGGATCCACCGAGGCATATCTCAAGGGCAATTTACGTTGCAATTTGACCTCGGTAAAAATGTTAAAATAGACAAAGCCGATTTATCAAGTGGACTTCTGACTATTGCTATTGAGTATGAATTACCTGAAGAAGAAAAACGGCAAACAATTGCGATAGAAAATAAAGATAAAAGTTAATTGAGTTAGATAACATGAATAAGATTAAGGCTACGCATAATGTGTGGCCTTAATTGTTTTTATCTGAGGTTCTAAATTGTATTAGTTCAGACTAGGCCCGTAGGTGGAATACAACTAGGCCATTTGGCAGCACAGTGATTAATAGACCAATCCATCATCTTTGTTTTATTTCTGATGCGATAATATTTGAAATTATGTTATTAATGACTAGTTAATTTTAATATTCATTTCTTTAATGGCAGACTTATACATATTTTTGTAATCATTGTTTTTTAACTGGAGATTGACGACTTTTACATTAAAAGACTTTAATAACTCTTCTTTCTCAGTACACATATTATGTGTATAAAAATAAATTTTATTCTCTACATTTCCAGTAGATGAAAATCTTGCACGTTTATTCAGTAACCACCAGATATCTGTTTCGCTGTAATCTAAAGAAAATCCTATTATATGAATATTCGTACAAAAAAACAGATCAACCCAAGATGTCAGGCAAAACGAAGATTTTTCTAATTTCTTGGTGATTTTTTCAATAGTTCGCTCTTTGCCGTCGGTGGTAATTTTATATTTACCTTTTATGTAAGCATCTAATTTACTCACAGAACCACAGTAATGATCAAGCCGAAGCATGATAGACTTAGGATTATCTATTTCTCCATGTATGTTCCAAAGATATTTATTTCCATTTTTTGTTTCATATTTTCTTTTTCTACGCAAACTATAAATATCTTCGCTGTTGTTTTTGTTAGGTGAAAGGCCGAGAGCTTTCTCAAATGCATAGTCATAATTAGTGGTTAGGTAGTGTTCAATAGGTAATGAAGCTAATTTCTCAAGAATCTCATTTGAACCTTGTAATTGTAATTCGTTTGCTATGATGTTTTTTATTTCTAGCTCATCCTTTCTATCATTACTGCTAGGAGTGCGCTTTTCCATGAGTATTCTCTCATACACCATGGTATTTGGTAGTTGTCCACTCTGAAAAGTATTGACGCCTTTTATTTTATCCAATAAATCACTCCAAGTGACGTGATTTTGAGAAAGTCTATTTAATCCATTTCCAAAAAAAAGGGTATTTGCCATATTATTCATTTCTTATCAGTTAGCTAGTTGGATTTATTACATTTATTTTATAAAGAAAAATTAGCATAGTACATCCTCATCATTTTTTCACTTGCAAAGCAATTATTCATGGTTTTTGTTAGTGTTGATTTTCATTCCAGTTAGTAGAAAAAATGGAATAGTGAAACAGGTTTATTCTGAGTTGTCCTGCAATAAGCTAAAAATACTATCGCTCAGGCATCAGAGAGAAATCAGTTACAGCATCCCATATTTCTGTTCACGAGCCTCAAATGCAGCTCGTCCGCCCTCGAGAACATCACATATTGCTTTTCGCATACTGTTTGCATCACCATAGTCGCCATATTCTAGTGCTCCAGAACGATAGCTGATCACTTCATCAGTGTTACTAGCGATAATTACCTGTTCTGCATCGCAGTTCACGACCAGATTCGCATTATGAGTTACGATAATCACTTGTCGGTACTGCTTTATTTTACGAAAAAGAGGTACAAGGTTATGCATGATGAAATCATTATCTAGGTCATCTTCAGGCTGATCGAATACAAAGGGCGAACCGAATGCATCAGTCGCAAGCTTGAGACAAACGTAAAATGTTCCACGTTGCCCAGCAGATAATTTTTCGACCGTTTTCCCTTTATATTCAAATTCAGCTCTAACAGATAGATATTTTGAAATGTATTCTGGGCTGAAAAGAAATGTAAGCAGTGCAAAAGGTCCTTGTGAATTGAAATACTCACTTTTCCATAAAAATGTCTCGATAGTGATTTTTTCGTCTGGTTTCTCTGGCAAGGTAATCATCTTCTGCCCTGAGATAAGGGCTTGAAAGTCCTCAATGCTTGAAACGCCAAAGACTACCCGGAGTTTTTCCTCAGCAGACAAATCACCAGAAACGCGGAATTTACCTCTATTAAGTCGTTCAAGTATTCCGCTATAAAAAGTAAAGGTATCAAAATGAGGCTGCCCAAAGATATGGATATCCGTCAGTATTTCCCCTATCAAAGCCTGTTGTTCAGGCGTGAGGTGCTCCTTAATGGTTAGGGATGCAAAAGTGCTATCGATCCTTTCTTTTTTGCTCAAAAGATGATGTACAAAATCTGTAGATAACTTAGCTCGCAGCTCAGTTCCGAGTTTAGCCTGCTCTATACGTTCTTGAATTTCTCCCTGGCGTAGGGTGGCCAGTTGGATTTGTTCTTGATAACCGCGAATTTTATCTAGGACTCCTGAAATGTCCTGTTCTATTCCTTGCTCTCGAAATGCAAGAACAATGCTTTTATTTTCCTCCTCAAGTTGTCTATTTTGCGTCTCCAATAAAGCGATATGAGCGGAAATGTTGGATATAAGTGAAGACAAATCAAGTTGGGGTATGGGAATTTTGCTCGTACTGATAGCATTTACTTCCTGAATCCGAGTGTTTAGATTGGTTTCTGCATCTGTAGATTCACGAAACAAGAGCCTTGTGTTTGCCAGTGCCTTATTTAGAACTGTACTACGGGTACTATTGGTCTGAAATTGTTCGATTAGGCTCTTATTTTTAGCACTGGTCAGAGTATTAATTTTATCCCGAGCAGATTTTATTATACCAAGGTGATAAGCCTCTGTATTTACGGGTTGTCTTTGTTCATCACGGAAGCTGTGGTAGTCACGAAATGCTCGATATTCGCCCAGATTAGCAGCTAGAGCTACTCTTATTTCTTCTGGAATATCATCCGTAGATAGACGTAACATTTTTTTTATTTCATCACTGATTAGTCCAGGTTGTTGACAGAGAAGTTTTATTTCACCCTGCGAGACATGGAGATATTCGTATCCCTCGCTTTGACTTTGAAATAGTATTTTTTCACCATTAGCTTTATCAAGCTCTACTGCTAGATGCTGCACATTAACATTACGTATTTCACTACCTCTACTAGCTGCTCCAGCAAACTGTGAACGTACTGCATCCAGCAGGAGGCTTTTCCCTGTTCCGCGACCACCGATAATGGCTACCATATCCGAATTAAGGGGGATGGATAGTTTTCTGAAGCAAATACTTTGTCCACTAAAAATAGAACCCTCCACATCAAGACGACTGAAGTGAACTTTCGGCAGTTGTAGAGCTGGAGATGTCATATTTAGTGCCAAGCGTCCTTCAGGTTCCAGCATTGCCTGTCGTAGACCTTCAAATGTTGGCAATGCTTTTACCCAAGTAAATCTCTGTCCAATGTGTTCCATACAGTGTGCATCTGAACACTGGAATACGGGGCGAATACTTGCTCCTTCATAACGATCAGTTTTCAGAAAATAATCTCGGTCACGTAATCCGCCAAAAATAATCTGTCCGTGACGATCTATTTCAGTTGCAACTGCTTGAGAACGTCCGGTAGCATCTGGGCGATAGCCACCATAACCGTTTGGGCAGATAGCAATAAGGTAATCTTGAAAAGGCCGAAGAGTGGCGTTAAGATGCTTAAGAAGCTGGTTGAAATCGACCATAATGGTGTTTACACCATGACCACTTTCTTTCACGCTTCGCTCGCAGCAGTAAATAATTTTCTGGCCACCATCCGTCAATTTAAGTGGTAAACGTGATAAAGTTTCATTAATACGTTCTGTGCTCAGTTTATCTGAAAATAAGACATGAATATTTATCCATTCGTTATTCTTGTTTTGCTGGTCAATCCTAAATTCAATATTCCCGAAAACAGTGATATTGAGACCCTGTTTGGATATCTGATCACGGATAATTTCTAGTTCATTCTGTCTGAAGTAAAAATAGTTAGTCACCGCAATAAGGGATAACTGCTGCTTTCCGAGTGTACGCACATAGCCCTCAATATCGTCAGGAGTATAATTGTTGGCCAGCCATGTCATCGGACTGTGGATATGTAAATCCCATTTATTCCATTGTGAACCTTTCAATTGAGTGTCCTTCTTAAGTGAAATATTTCTTTATCATAGTGAGGATGTATGTTCTTTGCCATGGCATTTCCTCCTTAGTGTGAAGCAGGTTTAATCTGGTGATGCATCGATTGCATAAATAGGTTGTTGGTCAAAGTTATGCGGCCATTAAAACAATCAGTACTAAGATGTTGGTTTTTTCATAATGACGCGATAGGTAAAGTAACTGTGTCATTAACGATGAGAAAAAAATCCTTTCCATAGCCTTTCCATCTACGCCGACCACAGAATCAACACCCACTTATACCGTTCACACAAGAGCTGTGAGTCGGCACCTTATTAACTAAAATAAATCGGTAAATGTTATGTCAAAAGAGATAAATGAATTACAGTTTAGTCTTCACTATGCTTCAGAAACAGATAGTGAAAAGAATACCTCCGTCATTTTAACGGCGAATATCCATACGGCTGATGGTGAAACTCAACAACTGACACAATTAATTTGCACAACTTCTCCCGCAGGTAAAAAGCAATATCGAATCGGTACACAAGAGATTAATGATGCCGGTGACCCATTGCTGGTGGCAATTGAATCTTATTGGCGTAAAAACACAGAAGAGAGCTGTATTTATTTGTTAGAGAAAGCGAAGCAATTTATTCAAGGACACTTACAACAAACGAATACATGGATATCTATGTATGGTCTTGTGATTGTTTCTAATGCGTCACTTGAAGAGCAGTTGCCTGAAAGTTTATTAAAGGCGCTTAAAGTATCAATACCCGCCTAATTTTTATCGTTTCACTTTTAACTCTCTCACACTAATCATCAACGGACACTCCTCTGGGGGTGACTATGCGTATGGAAAAATTAACCAATGTAACTTATGGAACAGCAGGCTTAACGGCCTTTTTTGCCAGTCTCTCATTATATGAATGGGGATTTGTTATCGGGATGGCGTTTAGCATGGTTTTAGGTTTAGCTACTTATTTTATGACTCGTCGAGAGCAACGAAAACGCACTCAATTATTTGAAGAGCTTGTTCGTCATGTTGACCCGCAAAACCCGACCGAAACGTTAAAAAGGCTTGCTGAATTAATGGTGAAAGCGCCAAAGGATATTTAATGTCTCTCAAACAGAAAATAGCGGCGATAACAACAGCAGGAGCTACAGCGATCTCGTTAGTAGTAATAGCCCATTTTGAAGGTGTGCGTTATGAACCTTATCGTGATGTGGCAGGTGTTTTGACGGTTTGTTATGGACACACAGGCAAAGACATTATTCAAGGTAAGAGATACACACAACAAGAATGTGATGCGTTATTACAAAATGATTTTATTAAGACACAACAGCAAGTCGATGCATTAATCAAAGTGCCACTCGATGACCACACCAAAGCCGCTTTATATTCCTTTGTTTTTAATGTGGGTACAACCGCATTTGCTCGCTCAACATTACTCAAGAAATTAAATGCGGGTGATAGAGCGGGTGCCTGTGAAGAAATGAAATGTTGGGTTTATGCAGGAGGAAAGGTTTGGCGAGGGCTTGTCAGTCGTCGAGAGGCGGAGTCAGCACTATGTCATGGAAACCTTTAATCATCATTATCAGCTTTATTCTTGCATTACTCATTACAGTCGCTGGTGGCATTTATCTCTTGATTGATAACTCATGTACTAAAGACCAAGTTAGTTTAGAAAAACGTTGTCAGATTGCACTCTCACATTATCGGTACTAATCATGAAATACGGGAAACTCTATGCCGTCATCGCGATGGTAGGCATTATTGTGGGTGGCTATTGGGTGATTAATTGGCAAGCTAACAGAATTAATCTGTTAGTAGAAACAAACAAAGAACTAACGATTGCACTCGAAGAACAGAAATCTATTAATACTGATTATCAAGCACGCATAATGCGATTAAACCAACTGGATATTCAATATACGCAGGAGTTAGCGAATGCCAAGAATGAAATTAGTCGCTTGCGTGATATTAGTGAGCGTTATCCTGAGCGGGTGTACATCAAAGCGAGTGCCCAAAAAGCAAAACCACTCCCGCCACCAGCTTGGCTTTTGCAACCACCGCCCGACCTACTGACACCGCTATCAGAAATTATTGGTTACTCAGAGAGCGAATTGCAGAGTCAGAGCAGATGATTAAAGGGTTGCAGAGCTATATTGAAGCAGAGTGTTTATATTAATTTAACCCCCCTTGTGCATTTATAAAGTTTTTAGCAATAATATTTCCTAATTCATTTGGAATTATTTCATCCAACTGAGATGATGAATTGATGCCAAATGCATTAATAATTTTTTTAAAATCAGGAAACGTTGTAAAAAGTAACTCATCTGAGTCAATTGTTAGATCAGAGGAAGTTGAAATAATATCTAGAATATTCTGTTTGTAGCTCTTACCATTGTAGAGACATCCTTTAATTTCTAAGTGGCTAAGATTAATTGGAGTGATGTTTGACAGTTCAACGATGATTTTTTTTAATAAAGGATAGTCTATTTGAAGTCTTTGTCTTGATAGAGAATAACACTCTTCTAGTGTCACGGTTGGATGTATAATATTATTTTTGTAATCATTAATTATGTTTTGAACAGGCATGTTACCCATGGATACAGTTATGCGTCTAAGGTAGTAAATGAAAGCAAGTAATTTTATTTCTGAAGTAGTTAGTCGTTTTGTGATTTCCAGTGCATGATCTAGTAACAAATCAATGTCTTCATTTTCATTATGTATCTTAGATACAATAATCTCTTGTAATAGTTCAGATTTAGTTTTATCCCCTTTTTTAGCGACTATAGTTGTTGCTTCACTAATAGCAAATTGTAGATCAGGTTCTTTTAATTTTTTTTCAATCCTACCATCTAATTCAGAGGTTAACCGTTCAGTGATATTTACAGCAAACTCCTGTGCTCTTTGCATAGCAACGTTCATTGCATCTTCACGTAATGTAGAAAACTTGTCCATAACAACGAGTTTACATATTTCTATTACTTCAGAAGTTGAGTTTCCAATAGTAGCATTACCTGCGACTTGAATTGCAGATGAATTATCACCTACATGTTGCCCTGATTTGTCGATAATACTCATTCTTTATCCTTTTTATCAGTACCTATAGTCAGATTTCCACCAACCTGTATGCCTGAAGAGTTTTTACCTATGGATTGATTTATAGTGTTTTTATCTGAAGTTTTTGATGAGTTTATATTTGCTACAGCAGTAAGAAAAGCTACGATGCTACCAATCAATCCTGCTATAAAGATCAATTTAGGAGTAGACCAAACAATATACCCAAAAATAATTACCCCAATAAAAGCAATACAAGCAATAAAAACCCGCATTAAAACCTCTGATTGTATAAGTGTAGTAAATCACTATATTAAATATATTAGAATTTTCAATAATAAACATTTAACTATATGAGATAAACACGATGACTAAACCAGATTGGGTGAAATACTAAAATAGTTTCTCACCGAACATGATAAATCAGGAACATCCTCTAAAGAGTAGTGTGATATCACTGAATACAACATTGAGTTGATGTCGGTAATTAAGGCGTGCAGCTTAGACAAGAATGTAATATGGAAACTGAACAACAACGACGGGTAATTAAATGAGTGATGATAAAATAGATGAACTAAATCGCTTGGTTGATGCGATTCCCGAATACAGGGATAGGGTTAATATATCTGAAAAGAAAATCAGAGATATTATTAATTCTGACTATCAAGCTGGGATAGTTGCGCTAACGAATGTAGTTGAAGATATTGCAACTAAAAGCAAAATAACGGTTAACTAATAACATATTGAAATTATGAGTAGCCATCAGTTAACCGCTGGTGGCTTTTTTATTGGGGAAAATTTGTAATGGAATAAACCATGAAAAAGCGCAATGTCTATGGTGGTCGCTGGGCAAAGGTGCGATTAGCGTTTCTCAATGAACATCCGCTCTGTGTCATGTGCAAAGAGCAAGGGCGTATTACTGCTGCCACAGTAGTTGACCACATTACTCCACATCGCCTTAAAGAAGCACTTGAATCAGGCAATAAAGAGCGTATCGCAAAAGCCCAAGCCTTGTTCTGGGATAAAAATAACTTCCAAAGCTTATGCGAACTGCATCATAACTCAACCAAACAACGTATCGAAAAGAGTGGCAAAGTCATTGGCTGTAATGCGGATGGCATTCCACTCGATCCCAATTCTCATTGGCATCAATAACACCATGAAATACAAGGGGGAGCGGGGTAAAAGTTCAAACACTTTCGCCCTGATTACCTAGCGCCCTCATTTGTGTGCACAACCGCGAAATGAAAAGTTTTTTTCTGGGAGGTTCCGATGGCAGGAAGACGCCCGAAACCGACCCACTTGAAGGTGGTCACCGGTAATCCGGGAAAACGAAAACTCAACGATAAAGAACCTCAACCTAAACGTGAAATTCCAAGCCCACCCGAACATTTAACGGATTGGGGGAAAATGGCGTGGGCAAAATTAACCTTACTATTCGATGAAATGGGCGTTTTAACCGTGGCTGATACACTGGTATTAGAACGGCTATGTGATATCTACGCCGATATTCTTCAATTACGAGACACCATTGCCATTGAAGGTCGGACATAGTTACCTCGACCGCCCAACAAGTCACTCGCCTAGAAAGCCAAGTGGGTTCAAGTTCAGCCAAAACCGAACAAACTTCGAAAGTGGTCACAGACATAAATGGCAAAATTTCGGCATCATGGACAATGAAAGTTCAACAAGATAGCAAAGGGAATAAAGTCATTACGGGCATTGACTTAGGGTTTAATGCACAAGGAAATAGTCAATTTTTGGTCAATGCCCAAAACTTTGCGGTGATATCGTCATTAAACGGTAAAGTGGTGATGCCTTTTGTTATTCAAAATGGACAAGCTTTTTTCAATAATGCGTTATTTAGCAAGGCAACCACAGGAAATAATTGGAATGGTGTGGATGTCGGTTTCCCTTGTGCGGTATTAATCACAACAATTGGGCATATTGGTATGATGGATTCAATGGGAGGAAAAACAATTAGGGTAACTCTTTGTGGGCGAGGTAATCGTATTATTCCTCATTCCATGATTGTAGCCGGGCAGATGTCAACAACCTCACTAGGAAAGCAGTATTTTTATATTGATGTGAGGGAATATGGTGGGTGATAGGAAGAGTTTAGATGGTTAGTTTAGTTATTGAGTACGAGAGATCGCTAAAAAAGGATATATTCGTTGGTAGTCGGTTTTGTGCCAGAAGCTGAAATTGACGTATGATAATTAACTATATGCAGTCTATGATTTTTTCAAACATCTCACGCTAGACTTTTCAAATAAGAGGAAATATGTTAACTGTATTTAATTGCGGACAAGGTGATGCTATAAAGCTTGAAAGTGACTGTTGCGTTTTTAATTCAGGAAAGCCACTTTATATTGACTTGGGACCGTCAAGTTTCACATGTCCTATTAATTCGCCAGTAATAGACCTTCTTATAACACATTCCCACGATGACCATATATGCGGGAAGTTCAATAACAATAACTTTATTGTAGATACACTTTATATCCCTGCTTACTTTCCATAAATATATAAAATATTGAAAAAATTATTGAGAGGTCAGTTTGTTAAAATACCAACAGCATTCCAGCGTGTTGAGTTATTGTATGAAGGTTCTACATTTGGAGGGTGTAGACATATGGAAGTATTGAATCCACCGTTGGATCCGAATGATATTTTTAGCAAAAAAAACAACTTTGAATTTTCACTGCAAGAGGTTGAATTATTTTTAGAACAAAATGGAACAAGTGTGAATGACATTATCAATCAGGACACTCCGTTTAACAATATAACCTATCCTGAAGGATATTCTGGAAGAATTTTCGTAACAATAGCAGTTAGCATGATAAAACAATTAACACGCAATGGTAATGTCACAATAGAAAAAGCAATTAAGAGATTTCTCGAGTTTGATGCAAATAAAATCAGTGTGGTATTTAAATATCATGAAAAAATTTCAGGGTTGGTATATTTAATGACTGGTGATGCAGATCGCTCTGTTTTTAATCGCTTAATCAAAAAAAATTGTTGTTTAAAATCAGATATTTTAAAAGTCCCTCATCATGGAAGTATAAAAAACTTAAGCAAAAGCATTTTATCTAAAATTTCACCAAGCGTGGCTATTATCTCTCATAACAATGGAAAATTTGGCAAAGCTAAAGATACTCATCCTAACACTGGAGTAATAGATATGTTAAAAAAATCAGGTTCGGCAGTGTATTATACTAACGATGTAATTAAAAATGGGGTTTTAACCGAGAGTGCCCACTCTGGGAAAATAGTAAATGCTGCTACAGTTATTATATAAGGCATTAACAGAGTGTCCGCTCCTCGCTCAAAACAGCCATTTGAATTTTACATGTGGGCAGGCTCGTTGGCCGCACTCAGCCAACCGGGTCACATACTGGTGTATGTTCCCTGTCTATCTTCCCTTGCCGCCTTCCTGCATCTTGAATTACGTTGGATATAAAGAGCAGGGCATTCCGGCATAAACTCTGAATGCAGGCTTAATACGGTTTCATCTCGAGCTGTTAGCTGCAACTTGAAAGCTATAGGGTATATGGTATCGTACGCGTCAGAAATACCTTTAAGAGAGCCCTTCACGGTGGAAAAAAAGAAAACCTTCCTGCAGCAGAAAAGCGGCTTGCACCCGCGTAACCGTCATCGTTCACGCTATGATTTCCCGGCGCTGATCGCCAGTTGCCCTGCACTGGAGCCGTTCGTCAAGCCGAACGCCTGGGGCGACATCTCGGTAGATTTTGCCGATCCTGCGGCGGTTAAAATGCTCAACCGTGCGTTGTTGCAACATTTTTATGGCATCGAACACTGGGACATTCCCGCCGATTATCTGTGCCCACCGATCCCTGGGCGTGCCGACTATTTACACCATCTGGCCGACCTACTGGCGACCAGCAACGGCGGTGAGTTCCCACGCGGTAAAGGCGTGGCGATCCTTGATGTGGGTGTTGGCGCCAACTGTATTTATCCGATTATTGGCCTGCGTGAATACGGCTGGCGTTTTACCGGTTCGGAGATTAATCCGATATCGCTCAATTCGGCCAAAATGATCGTGGAGATGAATCCGACACTGAGAAACGGCGTGCGCCTGCGTTTACAAAAACAACCCGAATTTATTTTGAACGGCATCATCGGCGTGGCGGAGAAATTTGATGCCACACTGTGTAATCCACCGTTCCACAGCTCTGAACAGGAAGCGCAAGCCAGCACCCGCCGCAAACTACACAAGCTGGGTAAAGGCGAGGTAGCCGACACGCCGGTACAGAACTTTGGCGGTAAAAATAAAGAGCTATGGTGTGAAGGCGGTGAAGAAGCCTTTGTGCGTAAAATGGTAGAGGAGAGCGTTAACCTGGCGCAAAACTGCCTGTGGTTCACCTCGTTGATTTCTAAAAACACTACCTTGCCTTCGATTTATCACGCGTTGAAGCTGGTGGGTGCGGCCGAAGTCCGTACCATTGAAATGGCGCAGGGGCAAAAAATCAGTCGCTTCGTGGCCTGGACTTTCCACGACGCACAACAGCAGGTCGCCTGGGCGACAGAACGCTGGCGTTAATTTCCCTGGTGCCAGTTATTTAACCGGCACCGATAAAACTTAGCATTTCCCTCTCAATTTCTGCATGTTGCGTTATTCTCAATATGTCTTCGAATACTAAAAATCTTAAAAAAGTTATTTATTCAAAATACAATAGTTACCTTACTTAGTTGATATTTTAATCCGGTATATATACCCAACGTAATTCAAGCTGTAGGCTGAGCGCAACCTGCGGTTTGAATGAATAAGGGTATATGATCACATTATAAACACATTAAGGAAGATGCATTGTTCGGAGGAAATCATTCAGGCTTGGAATGACGCAAGGAGCAGCTTGTTTGAGTATACATCCCATGAGCCTCCTTTCCTCCCCCTTGTTTTAAATGACGGGCAGAGTTAGTGTGATAAAGGTCAATTCTGTGTAACGCTTTATGTCTATATTAACTTCGCTAATTTAGCTGCGTTTTCTTTTTTCTATCGTTTCATCATTGATTTTATTTCACTATCTCACTTATTTAAATCTCTACCTCTAAATTGATCACGACTAAGAAAATGTCGTAAATATGGAGTATTTATTGAGTTTTAGAAAGTTAAGTCTCTGATTAATTATTTGAGAAACCTCGGATAGTAAGCCTCAATGTATAAAAGTAATTTTCTTTATATATCATTTAATAATAACGATATAAGACATGTTCAAATTTATTTATGACCATCTGTTGGATCAGTCAAGCAATTATTTATTAATATCATTTATAGCAAGTCAATCTTATCTAAAAAACTATACTTCTACTTAATCAATAATCGACTTAAGTCAAATATACTGAATGTATCATTCAAATAACTAGTATTTACTTATATTTATATCTTGCGATAATTTCGCTCGAAAATACTAACACAAAGGAACTATAACATGAGTAAATTACAACTGTTGGTTGTAGGATTGGTTTTTGGTTGCACGACAGGAAGTGCTTTAGCATCAACCAGTAATGAAGGTTACTATGGTGCAGCAAGGCTCTCTAAAGTATGGCAGAAAGCAGATAGTATGGATACAAGTAGCAGACCAGGCATTGGTCAATTTGTATCCGGTGATGAGAAAGATGATTTTTATAATGGTTCTATAGCTGCTGGTTATCAATTCGGTAATGGCTGGCGCACTGAAGCTGAATATACTTTTAATAAAAAAGCAGAATACACTAGCGGTTCAACGACTTTTCCTACTAGTTTTAATCATCATAAAACAGAGTCTCAACGATTAATGTTAAATGCTTATCGTGACTATGAAATTTACCAGAGGATTTCTATTTATGGAACGATTGGTATTGGTATAGCAAAAGTAAAATCATCGGGATGGCAAGGGAATACTTCACGCCAATATGCAAGTAATACAGATACAAACTTGGTATATTCTCTTGGTGCTGGTGTAAGTTACGAGCCTATCGATAAACTTAATTTTGACTTAGGCTATCGTTATGTAGATTTAGGTAAAATTGAGAGTGGAATGAATCAGTTTTCTAATGCTCGAGGTTTACAAGACGAGCAAATGAAAGCACACCTTAAATCACAAGAACTCGTATTGGGTGTTAGATATTTATTTTAATTTTTTTATAGTGTTATCTCATTGGTCATGTCATAAAAATAGCTAACTTTTGTTAGCTATTTTTGATTGTAGCAGTCAGAGCGATATTGAACTTTAATCATTTTATTTAACGATCAACTTCTATTTTTATCAGTCAATCATCAGACCAAAAATGTTCTGTTGCATATAGACGAGAAAATTATTTTAAATGTCATTTTTGATGTTACATATATAAGGATATTTCAACTTTGTTAAAAAGGAGGCCATCTTAATTTAGCCTTGATACACACCTAATTTCTTAAGTTGAATTCCGCATGTTTGATTATTTTGAATAACTCATTTTGAAGATTGATTAGGTTATCTTTTTTCATTTTATGCTCTTTTAATTTCAACATAGTAAAAGACTATCTGCAAAATAAAGTTTGCTATCTGAATTTTTCTATGGCTTAATAGCGTCACTGGTTTGGAAGTACAGGCCTATTTATGTTAGTAAGTTTAAAGTTGTTCCCGTTTAGCGTTATCCTCGATACCACTTCATTGCGAATTCCTTCTAATTAATTCCCATAAGTAAAAATACAAAACAAACCGCATATGCCTTATGGCAAATTAAATAAATTAAAGGAAATTCTATGTCTAATACAATGACTGGTACAGTAAAATGGTTCGATGAAGGTAAAGGTTTTGGTTTTATTACTCCAGCTGATGGTAGCAAAGATGTATTCGTACATTTCTCTGCAATCCAAAGTGATAGCTTCAAAACATTAGCTGAAGGCCAACAAGTTTCATTCACCATGGAAAATGGTATGAAAGGTCCTTCTGCTGGCAATGTGGTGGCTCTCTAAAGGCGCTATTACTATTCGCCTCTATTTTAAATGCCCTTGTTGTAGCGGTTCACAATATAGAACATCACAATTTGATGTCTCCGTGAACAATCCACACGGCGCAAGATGTATATTTTGCAAAAGTGTGATGTCAGCTCAAATAAGTTAAGCATTAAATAGTTGAATATATAAAACCTCGCTTTGGCGGGGTTTTTTGTTATCTATAATCTCATATTGGTTAAAGATAAAAAATTTAGATTTTAGGGC
This sequence comes from Proteus hauseri, assembly GCF_004116975.1. Taxonomy (NCBI): domain Bacteria; kingdom Pseudomonadati; phylum Pseudomonadota; class Gammaproteobacteria; order Enterobacterales; family Morganellaceae; genus Proteus; species Proteus hauseri. Next base: position 3,058,324 of record NZ_CP026364.1, read on the forward strand.
TTGAAAAATACTTGCTCGTTCATATTTATATTTTGGGTAAATAAGATACCGCCCATAATTTAATAAATACTGAAGGAGGAGTTATATGCCTAACATTAAACCTTTTTCATTATTCCCAACATTATCTGACAACTTAGTTTCAAATCGTTTTGATCAGATAGATCGCTTGTTTAGCCAGTTAACAGGCAGTAAGCCAATAGCATCACCTATACAGACCTATAACCTGAAACAGATTGATGATAATCATTATGAACTGACAGTAAGTGTGCCTGGATATCAAGAAAATGACTTAACAGTTTCATTAAAAGGAAGCCGTTTATTGATTGAAGGGAAAAAAGAAGAAAAATCAGAAGAAGACAATGATAAATGGATCCACCGAGGCATATCTCAAGGACAATTTACATTGCAATTTGACCTCGGTAAAAATGTTAAAATAGAAAAAGCCGATTTATCAAGTGGACTTCTGACTATTGCTATTGAGTATGAATTACCGGAAGAAGAAAAACGGCAAACAATAGCGATAGAAAATAAAGATAAAAGATAATTGAGTTAGATAACATGAATAAGATTAAGGCTACGCATAATGTGTGGCCTTAATTTTTTTGTCAGGGATCCTAAATTATATTAACCCAGACTTGGATTGGCAGGGTTCTAATGACAGAGTACTTAAATTTCAAGTGCTGCAACGATTGCTGCTTCCATTTTTTCTGGGGCAGTGGGCGGCGCAAAGCGCTTGAGCGGTTCACCGTTGCGCCCGATCAGAAACTTAGTGAAATTCCACTTGATCCGTCCACCCAGCAGGCCAGGCAGCTCATTTTTCAAATAACGAAACACTGGGTGTGCGGTGGTTCCGTTGACTTCTACTTTTTCGAACATTGGGAAACTCACACCGTAGTTAATGTGACAAATTCGTGCTATTTCGTCGGCGTCGCCAGGTTCTTGTTTACCGAACTGGTTGCATGGGAAACCAAGCACCACAAAACCCTGAGAGGCGTATTTTTTGTAGAGTGCTTCAAGGCTACTGTATTGTGGTGTAAAGCCACAATGACTGGCTGTATTAACTACTAGAACCACCTTACCAGCGTAGTCGGCCATAGAGACAAGTTGGCCGTCAAGAGTTGTAGCTGTAAGTTGATGAAAGGTTGTCATATCAAAATCCTTAAATCAGAACCCGTCGACATCGACATTGTCACGCAGTACGTTACTATCGGATCATAAGGCGTGGGAAGTCGTTCCTTTTTCTGATTGCATGGCAGATCTGAAATTGTGTGGGGCTTAGCTTGTAAACTTAAACGAAAAAACAACAAACAGGTGGCTTTTAACCTGCCTCCCGTTGATTAAAATACCATGATGTTAGCTGAGTGAGTTTAGTACAAAAACTAAACATTTTATCATCAGCAGGCTGGCATCAACGAAGAGCAAATGTGGCTTAACAATGATACATATAAAAAGTCACTAGGGTAAGTGTTAGGCTTTTATTTGTACTTCTGGATTTTTCATCAAATTAATTAGAGAAAAATTATAATTAACTGTTATAAGATGGATTTATTCCCTCTCTTATTATGCTGTGTGGCTTAGTAACATTCACTTTGTAACAGAGCGGATCGTCAAATTGGATTTAGTCTTGAGCCATAATTATGTTTGGTCAATTTTAAATGGATATAGCTAAATTACTAGTATGAAAAGATCACCTAACACAATAAAAAAATGCCGACACGTTAGGAGCCATATTGGCATATAAAATAAACGCAAGACGTAATGTAAATTATGTCGTACTAATTTGTATCAGATCTGTTAAATTTGATACGACATTAATAATAATCATTCTCATTAACAGTTCAACCCTAAATTAAATAGGGTTACTTTAGTCGCTTTTTGGCCTATGTTGACGACAGAACCAACATCGACTTATACCATTTACACAAGCGCTGTGAATCGAGAGCTTTAATTAAAATAATCCGGTAGTATCAAAAGAGATTAATAAATTACAGTTTAGCCTATACTATTTATCAGCAATAGACTTTCTCCCGCAAGTAAAAATAATATCAAATCGACTCGTAAAAAATTAATGATACTTATGACTCACTATTGGTGGCGATAGAACACTATTGACGTAAAAATACACAATAAAGAGGTCTTATTTGCGAGAGAAAGCAAAGCAGTTTATTCATGATCACCTACAACAAGCTAATACGTAATATCAATGTGTAGCCTTGTGATTATTTTCAATATATCATCTGAAGAATATTTTCCTAAGGTTTTATCTATAACAATAAATTTATTAATAATGAATGTTCTTTAATTATGCTAACAACATATTTAGGTGTAATTGGTGTTTATAACAGAAATTAAGGGATCGCTTAAAAATAATTTCCTTATTACTCAATTTATTAGTGATAATTTTTTACAATTAGATAAATCTTATGGAAGGCAATATATGGTTGAGTTAATTATTATAGATTGATTAGTGATGTATTAGAATTTGTATCAAATAGTATGTAGGAGATTATATGAATCTATTATTAAAAAGTATTACTTTTGCTGTTAGTCTTTTATCCTCTGGTTTTGTTATGGCGGATAATAGCGATGAGATAACGAAAGTATCTTATGCATGTGAAAATAATCAAATAATGGAAGTTATTTATATAAATACAGCAAAGGATAGTTATGCAATCATTAATCAAATGGACGAAATGATCCCAATGAAAATTATGAAAATGGCTTCTGGCGCAAATTATGAGGCGATGAATAAAAACTATACATATAAGCTTTATACTAAAGGCGATAAAGCCGATTTAGTTGGAGATAATGACACCCCTGTATTAAGTAATTGTAAAGAAGGTTAATAGCTCGTGAGCTATTATTGAAAATCAATTGGCGTTCTTATAAAGGTCACTTTGGTGGCCTTTTTCGTATAAGAGAAGTAATTATGGATGTTTAACAAGAAATATAAATTTGTATACTATTGTCACAAGTAGAGCAATAAGGGTAACGAGCTGGAGTGATAACTCATATTCTATTAACTAAAGCATAATACATAGCAATTAAGTAGTGTCTTTCTTTTGTGTTAATATTAATTTCATATTTTTCTAAGATGTTTAATAAAATAAAGATTTTTAAAATGAAAAAGTTATCAGTGTTTCTACTAATTTTTATTTCAGTTTAAGTAAAAATGCCTGAGTCATTAATCTATAACGCGAGAATACGAGGATGAAAGCAGTGAAAAAAGCGGGAAAAAAGAAAATCAGGATACCACTGAGCACTAAATACTGATTGATTATATAATCAGGTTGGTTTCATCAAGTATTGACGCTGTTCTATTTCAAATATTGCACAAAATATTCATAAAGAAATTACTTATTTTCTTGCTGTAAAATGTCAATTATTTATTAAAGTTCACTTATGAAAAAAATACGCTATAATTAAATTAAGACACTGAGAGGAAAAGTAATAAATAAACCGCTGTAGAATAAAATAATAATAAACGCCAATTGTTATCATTGGCGTTGGATTTAAATATATTAATTTAAAAATTAACTACCGCGATAAGTAGAGTAACCATATTGGCTTAAAAGCAATGGAATATGGTAGTGTTCATTAACATTATCTATATGGAATTCAACGGGAATTTCAGGGAAAAAGCTTTCTTTTCCTTGTGTTTTAAAATAATCTCCAGTTTTAAACACTACTCTATAGTCACCAGCAGAAGGAGGAACTGAGTTATCTGGCCAGATAGCTTTAATTCTACCATCATTGTCAGTTTTTTCTGAGTTCAGTAATACCCAATTATTTGACTGTTTTTTTTCTAATGTAACTTCAACATTAGGGGTTGGTTTTCCTGTTTGTTGATTAAGTATATGAACACTGAGTAAGTTACTGGCTGCCATTGAAAGAGTGGGAGACATCATTAAAGACGACAGTAATAAAAATAGAATATTCTTTTTCATATAAATGTCCTTTTGTGATTTAAGTGGGACTATATTATCTTAAATAGCTATTAAGTGACCTTACAATCATATTACAATTTTGTAATCTAGATGATTTAGTAAAAAGTAGTATGGGTTATAGTAATTGACGTATTTAGATTATTTATTAAATAATAATATGAGGGAGTGAGATATTGAAGTATTTCTTTATTTCTTTATTTCTTTATTTCTTTATGAAATTATATATCCATAGTATTTTTAGCCATTTTCATATTTTAATAAATAGATAGCATATAATAGCATAGAACTATATTGCTAAATAATATAGATATTTTTTCAGAGATATTTCACAAACACTAGGGTTTTTAGTAATAAAACTGAGGGTTTTAAAAACGGAGAGTCGCATCATATAGTTAGTATTTTGGCTAATATAAACCTAATCCATAGGATTGTACTAAAATAGTTTCTTTGATAAAGAATTAACACGCATTTATTCGCTACTATTTTTTATTGTTATTTCTAAAATGATTATAAAAATAAATAAAAGGTTAGTTATTTTATTTATATATTTTATTGCTTTAATTTATTAGTTCTTAAAACGGGTTCAATAAACCAGTGAATAGTTGAATTTAATGTTAACAATAGGGAAATGCTAATTGTAAATAATGTTAATATTATTATTAGTAATAAATTTAACTCTATACAGAAATAAGCTAAAACTTGTAAAAAAACAAAGCAAATAATAGGGTGGATTAAATAAATTCCTATAGCATTGTTTGATATTTTTGCATATTTATTAGTTGATAAAGAAAAGTAAATAATGCTAGAGCCTAAAATAATACTTACTATAAAATTTAGAGTGTAAGTAATGAATAAAGAGAACTTTAAGTTGATTTTGGTAATATTAATAACAAAATCATTAATATTATTTTGATAAAAATGTAAAGTGATAGCTAAGATAGTCATGCATAAAATTATAGAAATAGATTTTTTTCTAAGTAATGAAATTTTTTCATCATTAATAAAATAAGCTATTATAAAAAAAGGAAAATATAAAATAATAGAAAAAAAACTTGAAAAGATGAGTAAATGTTTTTTTGTTAAATAAGCAGAAATCAAAGATATAATTAATAGTAAAAATAAAATGATGTTGTTAGATTTTATATTTTTTGATAATACTAAAAAGAAAGCTTGCCATATGGGAATTGCTAAAAAAAACCATACACCACTTTGAGGCGAGAAAAAATAATATTTTAAATTAAACTCACCTGAATAATAAAGAGGGATCATATCAACTGTTTGAAACGTAAAATAAATTATGATAGAGGGAAGTAAGTTATATCTTAATGTTTCCCATGTTATATTCTTGGTTGAAAATGCAACTATGAATACAAACATAGGTATTAAGGTTAGGTCGAAAATATTAATAAGGAGCGAAAACTTATTTTTATCGACTAAATTTAAGTAAAAATTAAAAACAATAAGAGAACTTAATATAAGCTTCAAAGAGGGCCAGTATGGTTGGTCATTGTTTTTTACACTTGAAGGTGCTTTAATTTCTTTTTTCATACCTATGCCCTATATAAAATTAACTTATTGTATCGTATTGATCCTCTAATTTAAAATAAATCTTTATAAAAAGAGTATGGTAAAATCCTTATTAAACGAACTTCTTCAATAATTGATATTAACTCTTACGGTATATTAAGGATAACGATAAATCAAACGCAGCTACTATTACTCTTATTTCGTCTTATTGATAGTCTCATGGGGTATTTTAATTCTGAACGCAGACAGGGCTACACCGATGTTGAGAGACATTATTACCGTTAGTGCCTTGATTGATGAGATCTTAGTTGGGTAAGTTAACAATGAGAACAGTATTTGAAAATTAATATAATAAGATAAAAATTTTAATTTTTTATCACTATAATTTTATCAAATATTAAGCTAGATATATAAGGTTTAGGAGTATTGAAAATAAATGATATAGAGCTATTGCTCTCTATTTTACTTGAGTATTTATAAATAACCCAATGCTCCAGAAGTTTTTTGTTGTATATCTTAATGCAAAACCTAATGCTAAACAAATAGGGTATGTGGCTGTAATGTAAGTGAAATTTGCCCGCGTTATACATCAAATTATTAGAATTAATTAAGAGCGATTATTAGGCTTCCCATCTATTAAACCCTTTTCATTATTCTCAACATTATCTGACAACTTACTTTCAAATCATATTGTTCAGATCATTTGTTTAGTCCATTAACAGGGAGTAAATCTATTTTATCACCAATTCAGACTTATAACCGGAAACAGACTGATGATAATCATTATGAACCGATGATGAGTGTGCCTAGATATCAAGAAAATGACTTAATTGTTTCATTACAAGGAAAAAAGAAAAATTAGAAGAAGATAATGATAAATGGCTCCACCGAGGAATATTCCAAGGGCAATTTACGTTGCAATTTTATTTCGGCAAAATGTTAAAATAGAAAAACTGGATCTATCAAGCGGACTTCTAACCATTGCTATTGAATATGAACTGTCTGAAGAAGAAAATGACAAATAATAAAATAAAAATAATTTAGTTAGATAGTATGAATGAGATTAAGGCTACACATTAGATTTAGCCTTAATTGTTTTTGTAAGGTCTTCTACATTGTGAATTGTGAGGATAAGAAAATCATCTAATACATAATGAAAAAATATTGATGTGCTAGGAGTTATGTCAGCATATAAAGTAAAAGTAAAAATGGAAGAACACATTAATTGACGGTGTTGTTACGTGCACATTGTATGCGTGATTTGTAAAAGATCTTTTAACTTTACTAAGTCTTAATCATAAGTTCGTCTATCTTGCCAGTATTTTTATGGGTTACTTTGGCGTTGATGACTTGAGCAAAATTATCAAAGATAAAGTGGAAATGTAAAATGACTAGACCAGCAAGAGGTGAGCGTAATAACAATCCGGGCAATATCCGTCATGGTACGCAATGGCAAGGGTTATCGCCTCAGCAAACAGATAAAGACTTTTGCCAATTCATATCACCTCAATATGGTATTAGTGCTATCTACAAATTGCTGCAAACATATCAAAAAAAATACAAGCTTAATACAGTGGCGTCGATTATCAACCGATATGCACCGCCAAAAGAAAATAATACGGTTGATTATATTAACCGTGTTGCTAAAGATCTTGGCGTAGGAATTAATGAGCCTATAAATACTTCATCCAAACCAGTTGCTATTGCATTAGCAACTGCAATTGTTAGTGTGGAGCTAGGATATCAACCGTATTCAGAGAAGGTATTTGAAGATGCTTGGGCTCTGTTATAAATAACTTTACATCATAGTTTCCAATAATTATTAAACATCTTTAGTTGATAATCTTCCATTATTTATGGCTATAAAATTAAGTAGTGCAAGTTAAATAATAATAGCGTTAACTTTTATTTAAGATCTAGAGTAATAAAATATAAATATTATATCGATGAAATTAAAGAGGATTAGTAACCAATGAATAGATATGCGGCTAGAAATAGATGGTAAACATAGAGTGTTTACTCTATATTTACTTTCATAAAAATAAATAAAAAAAGATATGTCACTCTTACTAAATGTTTATATTTAAAACAAAAACTATTGTTTATGATGAAATCTATAATATTTAATTAAAATTATAAACAGATATTTTTATTTATACTATACTTATAAAATTCAATTTATAGAGTGTGAGCATATAATGATAGATTTGTTTAAGTTGACGAAAAAAAGTTCTAGACATATTAGCATCGCAATATATGTTGGTGTTATAGCAGGTATTTTTTCAGCTTTGGTTAAATCTGGTTTTGAAGATTTAATTCCGCCAAGAACACTTGAAACAACACCTCCGCCTGTAGTTTTACTCGAAAAACTGGGTTTAAATATAGATACTATGACCTATCATTGGATGGGATATAGTATTAATTGGGCTGGGAATGGTGTTCATATATTATTTTCAATAGTGATAGCAATAATATATTGTGTTATTGCCGAATATTTACCAAAGGTTAAATTATTGCATGGTATTTGCTTTGGTATAGGCGTTTCTGTTTTTGCTCATGGTTTAGTTGTACCTTTATTAGGATTATCTAGTTGGCTTTGGATCGCTGGTTATCAAGCGCTAATTTCCGAGTTCGTGGGGACAGCATTTTGGATTTGGTCTATTGAAGCCATTAGACAAAACTTACGTTATTGTTTAACCAAAGAAAAAGATGCTGAATAGATATACACACTAAATAAGAATATTCAATCTTAATCTGTTATAAGTTTTGAATAAAGCAGAAAACCCTGGTTTAGCTATATTAGTTACTTATTTTAAAGATCGCTTAGGTGATCTTTTTTTATTTATCTAAATTTCTAATGTGATTTTTCTTATTTTTAATGTAGTTATGCTCTAAGTTTTTTATAAAAGTAGTAAAGTAAGCATATTCTTACTAAGATGAATTTAAAGATGACCATATAAAGTTTGTTGTGTGAGTGCGTTCATATGAGGTCGTAAGAATGATTAATTCAGATACTGTGAGTATTAAAAATAATATTTCTGCTAAAAAAATATCTGTAGGAATTAGTGCGTGTTTATTAGGTAGTAGTGTTAGATTTGATGGTGGCCATAAACGTTTTCATCTTGCTGTCGATGAGTTATCCCATTATTTCGAATATCAACAAACTTGCCCAGAATTAGCCATTGGTTTAACTACCCCAAGGCCTGCATTACGGTTAGTTAAATCGAATTCAGGAGATATTAGGTTAAAGTTTAGCAATGGAAGTGAGGGGGATTTGACAGAAAAAATGAATCAATATTCTGTCGAGTATTTAAACAAACTTAAGTCGTTGTGTGGGTATATTGTTTGTGCAAAATCTCCAAGTTGCGGGTTAGAGCGTGTTCGTGTATATGATGCAGTAGGAAATGGTAATCGAAAATCAGGCACTGGTATTTTTACCGAAAATATAAAACAAATAATGCCTTGGTTACCAATAGAAGAGGATGGTCGATTGAATGATCCTCATATAAGAGAGAACTTTATTATACGAGTATTTGCACTTAATGAGTTAAATGAATTGAAATTAAATTCATTCAATCGGGGGGCGTTAATAGATTTTCATACTCGATATAAGCTGCTGTTATTAGCGCATTCACAACCTCTTTATCGAGATTTAGGTCGTTTTGTTGCTACTAATAAAGACTGGAATTCATTTGAATCCTTTTTTGATGAGTATCGAAATAGATTTATGAAATTATTACAGCACCAAGCGACACGGCGTAATCATACTAATGTTCTTATGCACATTCAGGGATATTTTAAACGTTACTTAACATCGAACCAAAGACAGGCACTAAGTAACTTAATTTTGGAATATCGTCAAGGAATACAACCTCTATTGGCTCCTTTAACTCTTATAAATCATTATTTATCAGAGTATCCTGACAGCTATTTGGATAAGCAGAAATATTTTCATCCTTATCCTCAATTATTGAGATTACGTTATGGTTTATAATAAATTTGTTTACAAAAAATAACTCTCTAAACATGCAAAGTAGTTTGCATGTTTGGTTATTCTGAACAAATTATTTCAAAGATCACTTAGGTGGTCTTTTTTCATTTTTTTATACCACTAAGAAATATTAATTAACCTAAATCATATGAGGTATAGCTTCTGTTATGAAAAGAAATAGCCATTGATATATAAAATTTATTATTTTTCGAGATATAAAGATATCTTATAAAAAATTTTATTTTTTATAAGGATGAAAGTGTAATATCCTATCATCTCTTTTTAGTTGAGTTTAATATTGTATGTTCTCATTAGATCTTTTAAGATCGTGAAACTTAATAAAAAACAGAATGAAACATAATTATGAGAAAACTACAACGACTTATTATAAGAGAACGTGGGGCTGACAATTATTACAGTAATGTATCTGAAGAGTCGATATATCGTATAGCTCATAATTGCGGTAGAGATGAAATAGCTGATGCGTACATTCTATTGAAGGAGTGTAAATCTGAACTTGCAACGGTACCTGAGTGGGACGGAGATACACAGGATGATATCTGGAGAACAATGATATTACTTCAGGCAATATTGGATAAATGCAAGTAGTGGACATTAATTATTAAATAATAGTACACCTGTTGATAGCGCTATTAAATCATCAGAATATTTGTAGATGAACTAACTACACAATAATAGATATCAGAGTGAAGATAAATTATTATTTTTATATGGCACTAGACGCTATTAAAATTTAGATATAAATTTATATTTCATGTTAAATAAGGCTTTTTTTGTTATTTTTTATTTTAAAAATAATAAAAAAGTGGCTTTATTATTAATACCATCATCAATGATAATCGCAGAACTTGTGGAAAAATAGATAAAAACTAAGGCTGAAAAATGAATAGAACGAGTATGATATTGCTGATGAAGTGAGTATACAGATCAAACTATAGCAAGAATAAAAAAGATTCATTGCAAAATAATATTTGCTATCTGAATTTATCTATGGCTTAATAATGCTACTGGTTTGGAAGTACAGGCCTATTTATGTTAGTAAGTTTAAAGTTGTTCACCATTTAGCGCTATCCTCGATACCTCTTCATTGCGAATTCCTTATAATTGATGCCCATAAGTAAAAATAAAAAACAAACCGCATATGCCCTATGGCAAATCTAATAAATTAAAGGAAATCCTATGTCTAATACAATGACAGGTTCAGTAAAATGGTTCGATGATGGTAAAGGTTTTGGTTTTATTACTCCAGCAGATGGCAGCAAAGATGTATTCGTACATTTCTCTGCAATCCAAAGTGATAGTTTCAAATCTTTAGCTGAAGGCCAACAAGTTTCATTTACCATCGAGAACGGAATGAAAGGTCCTTCTGCTGGTAATGTGGTAGCACTCTAAAGACACCATAATTATTTATTTCTATTTTAAATGTCCTTGTTGTAGCAGTTCACAATATAGAACATCACAATTTGATGTTTCAGTGAATAATCCACATGGCGCAAAATGTATTTTTTGCAAAAGTGTGATGACAGCGCAAATAAGTTAAGCATTAAATAGTTGAATATATAAAACCTCGCTAATAGTGGGGTTTTTTGTTATCTAGTATAAAGTGAATTCTAATACTGCTTAAGTATATAATAATTTAAAAAATCTAAATGCTATGTCACTGATAATTGATAACAGTTTTGAAAATCATTTGTTCTAAGTAAAAATAGCATTAAATAACCAAATTATTACTAAACAAAAAAAATATATATTTAATATTATCTTCAATTTATTTATTGTTATTAGATGAGTTATCATTATAAATAACCTTATTAAAAAATCCTATAAAGTTAAACTATCCATTATGAGATAAAATAAGTACTTAATTCCATTATTTATTTTTTATTTAGATGATTTGAAATGAATAAAGAGAAAATAAAAAATATTTTGATAACAATTATTACTATTACAACCTCATATAGTACATCAACTAGAAGTTTAATTTAAAATATACTTATTTAAGTAAATAAATAGTTAAAGAGAATATGATTAACGCTGATTGGACTGAATTTTTCATAATAAATTTTTTTGAAAAAAATAAAAATCATTATTGTGGTTATGTTGAAGAATAGAATTGTATGATCCTCATATTAGAATAATATATTCTCGATATATTTTACCAATACAGGTAAGGATAGATCCAAGGTACTAGACGTAGGTAAAAAATGATGAACTAATGAAAATTTTGTTCAAAAAGTTATTGCAGCAGCATGTATAGGTATGGGATATAACGCTGGAATGAGAGAGATATCTTTTATTGTGTTAATAGTAAAAGAGAATAAATTAGTATCTTCAAATAAATTATACGTAACCAAAAACCAATCAATAATAGATGTGTTAACTTTAAAATGTCATTGAAAAATAGATCATTAGTAAAAATAAGAAAGCCCAATGTGGCGGCATTGGGCTTAGCGGCTCAAATAGATGGGTATAAAAAACTATTAGAGACCTCTATAAATGTAGCTAATTTTCATTTATATAGTTAACAATAAATGCTTTTTTATAGCAAAGAAATGTAAATAATCTAAATTTTTGTCCTGTCTGGCCAAAAACGCTGTCTTTTTAAACAATAATAAATTTCAAGGTATATATTTAGCATTTTGCTATAAAAATAACTAGCACATCAATTTAGGACTAATAATGTTTGTATTAGTAGCTATTATTTAATCTGTAGACCATACCGAATTAATTTATAATGTTTTACTATCAAGAAAAACTAAAGATAAATAATAATGCAATATAATACTCATAAAAAACAACCAAATAATATGCAAATTGAAATATGTAAAAATTATGGAGTATCACCTTTAGAGCCTGAAGAAAAAGTGGCTATAGCATTGAATACATTAAATGATAGTCCTATTTATGGAACTCGTATTGAGTTACCAAAGAATGGAGATATAAGCTGGTTTTTTTATTGTGGCAAATATTCTAAAGCAGATGATTTTTATCAAGTTATACACACAAAACATTTATATGATGAGTTACCAGAAGTCGTTAACTATCTTTACTTACCAGCGGGAAGTCAATTTATTATTGATAGAAACGGTTATGAAGATATTTGGTTTGATAAATAAAAATAACTAAATGTAAAGATAGCATAAAATATAATGACTAAAATTTTAATTGATATTCGTCTTATTTTTGACATAAAAAAATGACATGTTAACGAGTTTAGGTGAAACTTGAATAGAAGGTTGGTAATTTATAATTTATTACGAAAGGTAAATGCCTATGTTTCCAGAATACCGAGATTTAATTTCAAAACTCCGCCAAACAAATCCTGATTTTCGTGCACTTTTTGATAAGCATAATCAGCTCGACCACAAAATAGTAAGGCTCGAACATTCTGATAGACGTGGTTATGGCAATGAAGTTGTCGAGTTAAAAAAACAAAAATTACGACTAAAAGAGGAAATTCATCAAGTCCTTAAAAATCCACCAGAAGATGAATAGCCATTGATTAAAATGAAACTTTTAATGGTGTTAAGCCATCATTTAAAATTAGATGGCTTTTTTGTATCAGATATTTACCTATTTAAACATAATGATTAGCATTATAAAAATTAAAATAATATCTGCTGTAATTATAAAAACCTCAATAGAACTGTAAATATATCAAAGATATATTTATATAATATTTTTGTGTAATATATTTATAAGTGCAGCAATATTAATTTTATAATTAATAAATTAGTAATTTAAAAAATTAATTTTTCTCATTTTTCTCTTCTCATTACCTCACAAAATACTTTAAATAATAAATTATTTTATTGAATACTAAAATTATTTGGAAAAAATATGGACATAGTCGTATATATTGCAACAAGTTTAGATGGATTTATTGCGGATAAGCAAGGAAATATCGATTGGCTTATAAATATTGATAATCCTGAAAATTCAGATTTTGGTTTTTCTGAATTTTTAAGCGATATTGATGCGATAGTTATGGGAAGAACAACGTTTGAAACAATACTTAGTTTTGATATAGAGTGGCCATATATACAACCCGTATTTGTTTTAAGTAATACGATGCAAGAATTACCACTTTCTTTACCTGCTAATGTGACACTGATGGCAGGTACTGCTGGAGAGATTAAAAACACTCTTAATACACTAGGTTATAAGCGAATTTATATTGATGTGGGAAAAACTGTTCAAGGCTTTTTCGCTGAAGATAAAGTCGACGAGCTTATAATAACTAAAATACCTGTGGTATTAGGAGAGGGTATTCCATTATTTATTTCAAATACTAATAAAATAGAATTTAGTCATTGTAAAACAGAAGTATACTTAAATTCTCTTGTTAAATAATTTTATAGAAAAAAGATAATTTAATATTTAAAAGTAAATTTGAAAAATATAGCCTTTATATTTAGAAATATATATAAAAATAACCATGTTATTATAATGGTTGTTTTTATATGATAAATTTTATGGAGCTATTTTTCAATATTAAATAAAATTGCTATATAAAAACGTATAAAAACGTATCGCTTATATATATTAAATCCAAAAATTAAATTTTAAGTGATGGGTATTGCTTATGTTTTTTACCACATCACTATTTATAACGTTTTTGTTTTGAAATTTATTTGACTTTTTTTAACAAAACAATATTAATTCTTTTGTTGTTAGAGTGTTTTTATGAAATAATTATTTTTCTTGTTTCTTACTGGCATTTATTTATGTTTCATTTTTTATTCTATTTTTATAGCTATTTTTAATAGTCAGTAATATAGATAAAATCAGCAATAATTTTAATTAAGCTTGTTAATAATTAAATTAACTCTTCCTTCTATATTTTTATTAAGTATTTTAATTAAGCTATAATTATATTTTATATATATCTACTATTAGATAATATATCTTTTTATGATTAATAAAAATATTATTTTTTTATCTTGCTTATATATAACATGCTAAGGGGGTGTAATAAATACAGTAATTGAGTATCTAAATATACTGATTGCTTTATCAAGGTGTTTAAAAATAGGAAAATAACATAATTGTAGATAACCCGAAATATCAGGTATACCATAATCATAAAATGATAATCTGGTGTTGATATGGCCTCATGTCATGAATAAAGTTTCTAATTTAGTATTAATTCAGCAAATGTATTCGGGGCAACCCAAGGTAATGTATTTCCTACGATATGACATTGATCTTGAATAATTGCTCGACCCGCTTCGATAAAGCAAGAATAATTTCTATTTTTTAATTCATTAATTAGTGAGCTTTTCCCTGAACCAGGTCCACTAGTTAAAATTATATGATGTTGTTTTTTAGTATAGTGATCCATTATTCTTAGGTGAGTTAATTTAAAAGGAACAGGATAATAAATATGAGTATGTAGGAAAAGTATTAAGAGTATCTAATTAAGGAAGAGCTATAAGAATATCATTAATAAAATTAATAATCTATATGAAGAACCAATACAAATAGCATGTTAATACTTATTACTATGCTATTTATATTGGGAAAATCAGCTGCTAGTATTATGGAATGCAAGGTTCGGGTGCATAGCTATTATCATCAAGAAAACGTTTTTGGCTATAGATACATTTTTGTATTTCTTCAGTAGTGCTTTCTTTTACTTCAAAAACAGAAACATATATTATGCCAATATTTTTTTTATCACCTTCAGTATTAAAGTTTACATAGCCTTCATCTGCCAGTCCAAAGCGAAAGACAGCTACTTGTTGCTCATTTTTTCTAAAGCCTTCAATAAATAGATCGTCTCCAGGTCTTAATAAATAACCTCTATTTTGATAAGAAGCTGATTTACCACTGATTACATCTAAACCATCAACTGTAACAACAACTTCATAGCTTTTCTGCTTGTTAATATTATTTAAGTAAATAATATACCGTTCATTTTCTTTTCCATATAAAGTGTATTGGTTATTTTTAATCTGATATAAAGGTATTATTTTTTTGTCTTCAGCCAGAATGCTCAAATTAATAGGATCTAAGTTAGCCCATTTTATTTTTTGTGAGTTATTTGATGATTTTCCACTTTGATAATGAATAGCTGCTATTTCATAAGGTTGTTGGGATAAACGAATTGCATCTACTTTTTGTACTTCAGATTGAATACTTTCACCCCACTTGGTTGAAAGTGCTTTATTTGTTGTTTGTTCTGATGATATATCAGTACTTACTGGATATTTTTTTTCAATCGTTGTACAACCTGATGTGGAAATAAGCACGCTCATCAATGAGAACGAGGCTATAATTTTAAATAACTTCATTGATTTTCCTTAATTGTTAATTTTATTAGCTCAAAAGACAGGTGATGAGATAAAACTCGGATATAAACTAGGTATTAAGTTAACGATTATTAATTCAATTGTCTTTCAGTTTATTCTGAGGATATGTTCATCTTAATCTTAAAAATAAAATTAAGAATAAATTTAATTTAAGTCAGTTTTTTTGTCGGAAAGAGTAAGTATAGCAATACTAAAAAGTGTCGATTGAAAATAATTGGTGCTTCGTTATTTCATATAATTTTTATTTTCTTTATGATGAGGTTATGCATGAGCGAGAATTGGAATAATAGATATCAAGAATATGAATTTGTTTATGGATATGAACCCAATGTTTTTATTCAATTTATTGCTGAAAAAATAGAATTTAAAGGCCATTCATTAGCGATTGCTGAAGGAGAAGGGCGTAATGCACTATTTCTCGCACACAAAGCAAATCGAGAAAATCAGCCCTTTTCAATAGAACTGTGGGATTACTCTTCTGTTGGTTTGCAAAAGGCAAAAGATAGAGCACAAAAAGAAAATATCAAGATATTAACCCAATGCTTAGATTTAAATGATGTTATGTGGCAAGAGAGTACTTTCCAAAATATTTTCTGTGTTTTTGGTCATTTTCCATCGGAATTAAGGCAGAAAACATTATTAGGAATAAGAGGATCATTAAAAAATGGAGGGTGGTTTATTGGTGAGGTTTATTCTAAAGAACAGTTAAATTATAGCACTGGTGGCCCTCGTTCTTTTGATATGTTGTATGATATTTATGATTTTTTAAATAACTTTGGTAAAGACAGTTTTTATCATTTCTTCGTTGGTGAAGTTGAACGTCATGAAGGTGAATTTCATACTGGAAAATGTCATGTCATTCAGTTTGCTATTCAAATAAAAAAATAATAAACGAAAGCATAAGATATTTACTATTAAAAAACATAAATCCACATAAAGATAAATAGGTTGGAGATAAGGTGAAAAAGAAAAATTTTACTTTTGAGCATATAACAGCTAATGACTGGCTATTTTTTCATAATTTATATATTTCACAGAATGTAATGAAATATATTTCTGGAGTAATGACTGAAGAACAAATTAAAGAGGCATTTGAATCGCGCCTGCCAATATGGAATATCCATTCCACTCATTGGCTTTGTATGGTAATTCGTAATGAAAAAAAATCCCAAATGGGATTAATCGGACTTAAGATAGTTGAGTCTCAAGCTGAAGAACAAGGTATAACTGCAGAGGTCGGGTTTATTATAGAACCACAATATGCGGGGCAAGGATTGGCAACAAAAGCGCTAATGAGCATGTTAGTGGATGAAAGATTTAAGTTAATTACACGATTTATTGCTGTGGTTACTGCGGGAAATTTAGCCTCTGAGCAAGTTTTAAAGAAAAGTGGCTTTACTTTTAAAGATATTACTAAAGAAAATTACTCAATTAATAATGTACTTTATGATGATCATAATTATGAGCTTTTAAGATAATAATCAACTAATTATAGTTTTTTTGTGTTACTTTTTGCTATTTATTTGAACGTCTAAACTGCGGTACTAAGATATAGCTTAAATTATTGCAGATAGTTGAGTGTTGAATAGGAATTGAAAGTAAGATCATTTAACTTTATTATATTAGATATATGTTTCGTTACGATTTGTATATAGAGGTTATGGTGGGTATTGTAAAAATCTCTGATGAATTACATGAATATTTACGTAAAACAAGTAATGTTATGTCACGCTCTGTTAATGCACAGGCTGAATTTTGGATAAAAATTGGCATCCAAGCAGAATTGAATCCAGAGAAAACATTTCCAATGATCATTAATGAAATGTTAGAAAAAGAAGTGACAAAACAAGAACAAAGATAGAAAGGGAAAATAATGGATAAGATTACCATCAAAAATAATGATGAAATTGAATTAATGCGAGAATCTGGTCGATTACTGGCCCAAGTTTTTATTATGCTTGATGACTTTATTATGCCGGGTATTTCGACGTTAGAAATTAATGATAAAGTTGAAGATTTCATTATTAATGAACTGGGTTCTAGGCCGGCAAGTAAAGGGCAATATGGCTATGAATATGTGTTAAATACTTCTATTAATGAAGTCGTTTGCCACGGTGTTCCTAAAGCAGATGAGCGTTTAAAGAATAAAGATATTATTAATGTTGATATAACGTTGGAAAAAAATGGTTTTATTGCCGACTCAAGCAAAATGTATATTATGCCAGAGGCATCGCCTATCGCTCGTAAGCTAGTAAAAACAACTTATCAGGCAATGTGGGAAGGTATTAAGCAAGTTAAGCCAGGCGCTACATTGGGGGATATTGGGCATGCGATTCAAAGTTTTGCACAAAGTCATGGATATAGTGTTGTAAGAGAATATTGTGGTCATGGTATTGGACGAGAAATGCACGAGGCTCCACAAGTATTACATTATGGTATTCGTGGGCAGGGCGTAGTATTAAAAGAAGGAATGACTTTTACTATTGAGCCGATGATTAACCAAGGGGGCTCAAAAATTAAAACTAAAAAAGATGGCTGGACAGTCGTTACAAGAGATAAAAAATTGTCAGCACAATCAGAACATACAATTTTAGTTACTTCGACTGGATATGAAGTTTTAACTTTACGTCCTAATGAAACGCTACAGTAATGTATTATATATAAGTCATTTCCAGCTATTTAGTTAATAAAAGTTTAAGACTGAAAAATATTTTTTTAGTTTAAATGGCTGGAAGTATTATTTTTTATCTCTTTGATTCATTTACTACTCTTCTATTTTTCTACTTATTTTTATTTCTTTATTTATCCTCATATTTTTAACCTGTAGATATAACTTAAAAATATATACTATTGTAATAAATGTAAATATTAGTATAGTTGTTATGACTATACTATTTATCTAGTGCTAAATAAATGTATTACCTTAATTACTAGGATGTAATTTATTTTTAATAAATTAAAAAACAAGGATGTAAAATGGAAAAGGTATCAAAAATACTGCAGCAATGGGGTTCTTGGATGGTAAGTAATAATGAAAAAATTCAATGTGATATTGAAAAATATAAATATATTATTCCTGAGCGTATAAAGTCGAGAGCTAATTCTAGTGAAGAACAAGTTCTATTAGTAACTGAAATTATGAGTAATTTATTGAAAAATAATAAAGAAGATTATGAGTTACTGATTAATTATTATATTTTCGGTAAAACATTTATTCAGTTAGCAAAAGCTCATCAGTGTTCAGATACCTATATTGGAAAAAAACTTAAGAAAGCAGAAGGGGTTGTAGAAGGTATGTTAATTATGAGTCAAATTAAATTTAACTAAAAATAAATTTTAAATAATGCTTTACGATCTTAAATTATAGGATAGTCTAGCATTGCTAATAGTAAACATTGAATGAAAAAGAGATCTATTATTTTTTGTAATTTCATTCGATATAAATTGTTGTTAGTTGTTACTAACAGGAAGTTTAGTAATATAAATAATTTATGTTAAATCCAAGGAGTGGAAATTATGTCAACACAATACCCTATTATTTTAGTTCATGGCTTATCTGGTTTTGATGATATTGTCGGTTATCCCTATTTTTATGGTATCGCAGATGCATTGAAAAAAGAGGGGTATCAAGTATTTACTGCATCACTATCAGCATTTAATTCTAATGAAATTCGCGGAGAACAACTTTGGGAATTTGTTCAAAAAACTCTTAAAGAGACTAAGGCAAAAAAAGTGAATTTAATTGGTCATAGTCAAGGGCCGTTAGCTTGTCGCTATGTCGCCGCTATGCATTCGAATAAAATAGCCTCTGTAACCTCGGTGAATGGTGTAAACCATGGCTCAGAAATTGCGGATTTGGTGCGACGTATTGTTAGAAAAGACAGTGTTCCCGAATATATTGCAGATGCTGTAATGAAAGCGATTGGCGTTATTATTTCTGTGTTTTCAGGTAATAAAGGAAATCCGCAAGATGCAATTGCGGCATTAGAAGCATTAACCACTGAAAGTGTCAGTGAATTTAATAAAAAATATCCACAAGGATTACCTAAGAAATGGGGCGGGGAAGGTCAGGAGGTTGTAAATGGTGTTCATTATTATTCATTTGGTAGCTATATTCAGGGGAGAATTATAAATGAAAAAGATAATCTACGGGATCTTACTCATGCACCAATGAGAGTACTTAGTGCCTTTTTTACTGAAAAAGAAAATGATGGTTTAGTTAGTCGTAAAAGTATGCGATTAGGTAAATTGATTAAAGATGATTATCCTGAGGATCATCTTGATATGGTGAATCAAGTTGCTGGTTTAGTTGGACGAAAAGAAGATATTATTGCAATTTATACTAATCATGCAAAATTCTTAGCTAATAAAAAACTTTAGCCTTAATAAAATTAATTTTTATTACTATAAAAGTGAGATCAAGAAATAAAATAAGTAGCTTTAATATTTATTAGAGCTACTTTTAATTATTAGCATAAAAGTACTTAAAAATATTATTTTTCTTTATTAACAGATAAAGAAATACCATAGCCGAGTAAATAAAGTGCTTGTTCTAAACTATCTGCTTTTGACGTTTGGTTAATATCAATTAAGCGTTCAATTTGAGCACTTGTTAAATTCATTTTTCTTGCTAAATCTGATTTTTTTGTATTAGTTTCTAAAATGGCATTGTGTAGTGCAATTTTTAAACAGCTTAAAAGTGGTAAGTAAACAATAAAATCACCAGGCTCAGCTTTTGATGGTTCAGGTATGGGCATTTTTGCAGAAATAAACTCTTCAAGACCAACATGCAAAATATCCGAAGCTTCAAGTTCGACATCGTCTTTTGTATAGGCCACCGCGTGTATATTCTCAAAATCACGATAGGTAATTTCATAAGTTTCACTTTCTTCATCAAAACTTGCTACTGCTGGATATTTAAACATAAGTCGCCTTTTGTTTTTGAATAGTTATTGAGCATAAATTATCTTATTGATGATAAATATTATGTTTATGATTAAAGCATACTTTGACAGTTTTATCCTTACTTCTCTATTTTATCCCATTGTTTGATTATCAATGTAATTTAAGTATTAGGTAAAAAAGAACAAATAACGGCTGTAATAATTTTAAACAAGTGTTATCTGGTTAAGAAAAAGGCTATCTTATAAGTTATTATTAAGTTTTTTAGAAAGGGGTTATTATGTATCCAGTTGATTTACATGCGCATACCATTGCTAGCACACATGCTTATAGTACGGTGAATGAATATTTCCAACAAGCTAAAAAGAAGGGAATAAAGCTATTTGCTATTACTGATCATGGCCCTGATATGGCTGATGCTCCTCACGAATGGCATTTTTCTAATTTACCAGTGATCCCAAGAATTATCGATGGTGTTGGTATTTTATATGGGATAGAAGCGAACATTAAAAATGTTAAAGGTGAAATAGATTGCAGTGAGAAAATGAGTAAAAAACTGGATATTGTTTTAGCCGGTTTCCATGATCCTGTTATGGCATCTTTAGGATTGGTTGATAACACCAAAGCGTTAATTGCAACTATAACTAGTGGCGCTGTTCAGATGATAACCCACCCTGGAAATCCTAAATATCCTATAGATATTATGGAAGTGGCAAAAGCAGCTGCATCTAGCAATGTTGCATTAGAAATGAATAACTCATCATTTATACATTCGCGAGTTGGCAGTGAAAAAAATTGTATTGAAATTGCAAAAGCGGTACGTGATGCAGGCGGATTAATAGCGCTTGGTTCAGATTCTCATATTGCATCATCACTGGGTAATTTTGATCAAGTATTAAATATATTAGCGCAAATTGATTTTCCAGAAGAGAGTATATTAAATACAACACCTAGAAAAGTTCTCGACTTTTTGCAATCTCACGGTAAAAAAGAGATCCCCGAATTTAAAGATTTTTAATCATCACTCATTTTTAAAATAAAAAGCTATCAAATTATAATGATAGCTTCTTATTTATTTCAATTCTTACTTTAATCCATAACAGTAAAGAAGAGTGAGTTTAAAATAAATCAGATTGTGTTTAGTTTATTATCATTGATGAAATATAGTGAGTTCGTTTTTTAATCTATTGGATTGTGTTTGAAGTAAGTCCAATGAATTAACCAAATCTCTTGTCATTACGGAGTTAGCTTGTGTTGTTTGGTCTAGCTGATTAATAGCATCTTCTATTTGCGCTATGCCATTACTTTGTTCATCGGTTGATATTGATATATCATGAATCATTTCATTAACATTCGCTGTGTGTTTTGATATATCGACCATGTTATCGTTTGCATCTGCAGCAAGCTGAAAACATTGATTAATTTTTTTGCTAGAATTGGCTACTAATGTTTTTATTTCTTTTGAAGCCAAATTACAGCTGTTCGATAGCTCTCTTACTTCTTTAGCTACAACAGCAAAGCCTCTGCCATATTCTCCCACTCTAGCTGCTTCAACAGCAGCATTTAGCGCTAATAAGTTTGTTTGAAAGGCGATATTATCAATAGTTGTTGTTATATCATTGATTTGCTCTGAAAAGGTGACAACTTCATTCATATTCTCAACCACATTTGCAAGCATCTCATTACTTTGGTTGATCATGGAATCAGCCTTCATTACTAATTCGCAAGAAGTATGTGTATTTTCTGAATGTTGTTTAGCGGTCACACTTAATTGTCTTATTCCCGCTGAGGTTTCTAATACCGCGGCTGATTGCTGTTCTACACGAATAGCAAGATTATTGTTCATTACTGTAATATCATTTAATTCTGAATTTATGCTATTAGCACTCTGGTTGATATTATTGATTATTTTTTTTATTTGCTCTTTCATTTTTTCAATATGAAAAGTGAGATTATTAATTTCAAAAAGTCCTTTAGTTGTCAGAGATGAGGTTAATTCTCCATTACTAATGTCTTCTATGCTATGCATAATTTTATTTAGTGGAGAAATAAAGTATTTTCTCAAGGTAATTTGTACTAAAAATGAAAAAATTATAATCAGAACTGAAATAACGATAAGGCTATAAATAATCTTATCATAGAGTAACTCGCCTTCATTTAAGGCTGTTGTGTAATGGTTCTGTAATTGTTGATGATAAGCATTATATTCTTTTTCAAAATTATCTTGATATGTTTGAGTTGGCTGATTTAGGTATTCATATGTCTTTCCTTGTTCTAAGAAACCGAGAAATTCAATTAAAGCCGTATGAAGTTCAACATACTTATTTTCTAATTGTGTCAAGTATTCTTCATTTTCTACTTGGTGTTGCTTATTTTTAAATATATTCCAATTATTTTCTACTTGGACCAGTTTCTCTTTTGTTTGTTGAAAAAGTGATGAAATATCGGTGTTTGCTGTAGCCATTTTGTTAATAATTAATAAGTGACGAGAGCTGGCTCTATTTAAAGTATTGCGTGTTTGAAGTAAACTTTCCCATGTGTTGTTTAAAATAGATTGTTCGTCATAGATACTATTTAGTTTGTTTAAATTTCTTTTGTAATCATTTACTGACGAAAGGAATAATAAGCAAGCTAAAGAGAATAATAAAATAAGAGAACCTGTTATTAGCCAAACTAAGGTTGTTGTTTTTAAACTAGATACATTCAGAGAAATGCTTGGCAAATAACGTTGTTTGAAGATCTTAAACATAAATAGTTATTTCCTTTTATGATAAAAATATAACTGTGTAATTTATTGATTTTTGAGTTTTATTTTTACTTCCTGTAATAAGGGGTGAAGCAAAGAAAAGAGAAATGAATTAGTGCAATTTTTTGCTCCGTTCTTTGATTTAACGCCACAGATCCTTTTGAAAATAGTTAAATACTAAAAATAGTATCGGCATTTTATAAATATTCTTTATGGTTATTTCTTGTTCATATTGATTAAATTTATGAATAGATTAAATATTGAAATAAGTAATTGATTTAAAATGATTTTATTTTTCTTTGTCTATTGATTGAATTTAATTAAACGTTAAAAAATAATATTAAATTTCAAGGTAAATTAACGTATTGATAAATAAAAAGTAAATTGTTTAATTGTTATTATTATTATGTAAATAAATGTTTTTATAAAAATAAATCAGCTTTTTATGGTGAGGGAGTATTGTGATGTGAAATTAAAAAGTATAAATAAATTAGAGTGTAGTATATTAATTTGTTTTTA
The DNA here is from genome assembly GCF_004116975.1 of Proteus hauseri. Taxonomy (NCBI): domain Bacteria; kingdom Pseudomonadati; phylum Pseudomonadota; class Gammaproteobacteria; order Enterobacterales; family Morganellaceae; genus Proteus; species Proteus hauseri. Next base: position 3,082,291 of record NZ_CP026364.1, read on the forward strand.
TTTGAAAAGTTAGATTATTTTAAATTTATTGTAGATAGATAACTACTGTGATTGGTGAAAATTACAATATTGGATTATATGGTGTTTAAATCAATATTAGTGAAGTTAGCATTAAGCAAAATTTAAAACGGAAGAGATAAATCTTCCGTTTATTTTTGCATTTATTATTCGTAGAGATAACAGATTTTATTTCTGACTAGAAAAATATTATTGAAATAAAGCTAAAAAATAATTATTTTTAAAGAGAAATACCAGAAAATGACATGAATCCAAGTGACATTAAGCCAACAGTCACAAACGTAATACCTAGGCCTCTTAACCCTCTAGGGATATCAGAATACTTCATTCTTTCTCGTAAGCCGGATAAAGCGACAATAGCTAATAACCAACCAATACCACAGCCTGCACCATAAGTAATCGACTCTGTAAACGTATAATCCCGTTCTACCATAAATATGGTGGCACCAAAGATAGCACAATGAATAGTCAATAAAGGTAAAAAAATTCCTAATGAATGGTAAAGCGAAGGAATAAATTTATCTAAAAACATTTCTAGTATTTGAACTAATGCAGCTAAAACACCAATAAAGGTAATATATCTTAAAAAACCAAGATCAATACCTTCAACAATGACATCTTTCTTTAATATAAAATGATAAATTAAGTTATTGATTGGTGTAGCAATAATAAGTAATGCTGTTACGGTCAAACCTAGTTTTAATGAGGTTTTTACTTCTTTAGATACAGCAAGAAAAGTACACATTCCTAGAAAAAAACTAAGTGCCATATTCTCAATAAAAGTTGCCCTAATAAATATATTAAGGTGATTTTCAAGCATAAAACCTCCTATTAGTATGTTTTTTTTATTTATTCTAATAAAAACATTACGTTAATATAAGAGGTATTCAAAAAATATCTTTACTTTTAGGTGTAAATGGCATTTTTAGTATAAGGAAAAGTAACAATAAGTAGAAATTTAAAGAATTATCTTAGTTAGCTCATATAAATGTAGCTTTTGTCTCATATTATTTTTTAGAATGAAATATTTAAATTTGCCTTTTAATTTTATTAAGAAATACAAATAGTTAGGTTATGTTAATATATTTAATCGGTTTTAATCTAAATGGCGGCTTTTAATTTCGTGACAAGTTTCAATTAAGTGAAATGATTAAGCTATAAAATAATAGAACCATTTACTTTTATAATAAAAATAGGGTTATAAGGGAATTAACTGAGAAAGTGAGTTTTTATAGCACTTTTAAAAAGTGCGTATAGATAGAAAAACTTTTATAAATATGCTTTCTACTCTCTTAATGTTGATAGAAATTGATCTTCTTTATACAATAATCCTGTTGGTAAGTTTTATGATTATTGGTGTAGCTCAAGCATAAGTGTTTTATAATTTTTACTTTCTCGCATTGTTTCATTAAAGCCAAATTTAGCTGCTAATTTCTGTAGTTGAGCAGTATAGAAGGGGAGTTTAGTCTGATCATCAGTCATAATAGCAAACTCAGCATAAGAACCCAGTTCATCTATTTTATCGATGGTGAGATGAAACTCGTTTAAAAAATAGATCTGTCTTGATTTGGTGTAGTTTAAATAACAGTAATAACCGAGAGTTTTAAACATAGAAACTGTTTTTTCAGCATCCTCAATACGTACGGCTTCACATTGTGATGAATCTGGTCCTTTTACAATAAGTAGGTTTATTCCTGATGGAGACATTTTTCGTACACATAAGCTTATTGTAGAAGCGGAGGAAGCAATTCTATGATGTTCCATATACCAGTCTGTTTCTTGATTATCTTGGGTAAACACAGTTGCACCAGCATTTTTTAGTGCTGTAGCAAATTGAAGTGGATTTTTTAGGTGATATTTTAGTTCAGCTTCAAATTTACCTTGGAAATGTTCAGACATTTAATGTTTCCTTTTTAAAAGTAAAGTGAGTATATAATTAATAAATAGAGTAAATACTAAAGTATCTAAATAGAAAAATAAATAATAATTCTTTAATTTAATCACATATTTCATTGAAAGATAAGTTATAACTTTAAATAGAAACTAAAGTGTAAAAATTAGTTTCTAATTTTCTTGTTTATAATAAATAAGAATAAAGAGAATGTGGAGTATATTCGAGATTAGGTGCTGCTACTTATTTTTTGAATGGTTTTATTAAAATAGATAAGAAAGTATTATTAATTAAAGTAAATACTCACATTTGATGTGAGAAATTTAGATAAATAAAAAGGGGCTTAGCCCCTTTTTATTTGAAATCAGAAAATGCCAGCAAATGGATTCCAACCTTGATCATTTTTCTTTTCTTTCAAGTAGTAAGCATAGTTAGCGGTTGCTGCCCACAAGAAGTTTAATGCAATACTGACTGCATTCATAAATGAAGGATTGATAGATAATGCATCAACAATAATGCTAATAACAATAATAATAGCAATGTTTACTGCTAATAAAGTCAATGCTTTACGCCATAAACCGAGGATTAGGAAATAAATAAAACCAAAGAAGAATGCCCAGATGTTCATCCCAATAAGAATACGTTTGCCAAAGGCTAATCCTTTATAAGCAGCTTTGTATTCAGGTGATTTAGGCGAACCATATTGTTCGATAAACGCAAAACGCTCTTCCCATTTTGCAGAATATTCTTTATTCATGATAATTCCTTTTAAATATATAAAAAGTTCTTGTTTAAATGTAAAGAAAAGTATTTTTACATAAATTCACATAGCAAACAATATAAATTTCTTAAGAAGTTATTAATATAGGCTTTAGTATAATATATATAAGCGGATAAAGTTTATGTTCATTCTTTCATAATAATCTTATTGCTAAAATATTCGATTTTAAATCGTTTCATAAAGTGAGAATTATAAAAGAAAATTTTACTTTATAAGCATCAGACAGACAAAAAGATAAGAAATCTGGTTTTTCTAGATGCCAGATTTCTTATATCAATACAAATAAGGTTGGGTTATCGAACAACTAGTACAGAAGATTCTGCATAGCTTACTACTGAAGAGGCTGTAGAACCGAGTAAGTATGTTTTCATACCAGGATTACGTGAGCCAATGACAATAAGATCAGTTTGGATTTTTTTTGCCGTTTCTAAAATTTTATCACGAGGATTACCAATAGAGACATAAAACTGAGTGGTGCTATTTGGTATATCGATATGCGATAAACTTTCTTTTAATGTTGATAATGCAATTTCGATGCGCTGTTTATCACTTGTAAGTCTATCTTGACCAGGGAATGCAAATCCGACAAAGGACTCATAGCTAGGAATAACAGATAAGAAGTGAATATTAAGTTTATCAGCAACGGCCAACGCTTTTAAATGAGAGGTGACTTTGTCTAATAAACCAAGTTCTGTAAAATCAACGGGTACTAGTACTGTTTTTGGCATGGTGGCTCCTAATTAACCTTTATTTTGATTAGGGCATTATCGTTAATTTGCTGCTCGTAAAAACGATAGTTACCTTTTAATCTTATCAGCCAAATAGCAAAATAGTGGAAAAAAAAGAAATATTTTTATTTTTTGAGATGTTTGTATTTTTTATATGAAACATAGTGAAACTGGGAACGGCTACTCTTAAAAATGAGTGGCACTATAAAAGAACGCTTATCGCTTTTATTTTTATATAATATCTGGAGTATTATTTTTTAAGAATTCTATTTATTTTTAGTGTGTATTAGAGATAGAACGTTAAATTAAAATTAAAATGCAATTATATAATGTTTATTGTTTAAATTTGGCGATTTTTTAAAAACTTATTCTTTATAAATTATAAATATATCTATTTATAATAAGATAAATTTATGTCTATGAATATAATGCATTTTTTATAAATGAGAATCAATTTCATTATGCGAGTTTATAAAAATAGCTCTGTTACAAATGAGATTGGTTTTTATTTTTATTACGTTTGTAATTTTAAGGAAATAAATAAAAGTATCTTTAAAACTGCTATATTTTTATTTTTAAGTGTGCATAATATTCATAATGTTAATTTTTATTGTTAGGGAAGTAAAATATGTTACATCAAGATATGATTAATAAACTGAATGAGCAGCTGAACCTTGAGTTTTATTCGGCAAATCTTTATCTGCAAATGAGTGCTTGGTGCGACGATAAAGGATTTGATGGTGCAGCTAAATTTTTAAAAGCACATTCCCGCGAAGAAATGGAACATATGCAGCGCTTATTTGATTATTTAAGCGATACAGGTGCTTTACCTCTACTTGGCGCTATTGATGCTCCTCCATCGGAGTTCTTATCTTTGTCTGATTTGTTTGCTAAAACATATGAGCATGAGCAGTATATTACTGCTGAAATTAATAAATTAGCGCATTTAGCAATGACAACTCAAGATTACTCAACATTTAATTTCTTACAGTGGTATGTTTCTGAACAACACGAAGAAGAAAAATTATTCAAATCTATTATTGATAAATTAGCAATGGTAGGAGAAAGCGGAAAAGCGCTGTTCTTGTTAGATAAAGATTTAAACGCTTTATCAACTTCTGCTCATATTTAATTATTAATAATGAAAGAGGGTAACGCTTTTAGTTAGCTTTATTCTTACTAGACAGTAAAGTTACTTGGCGCTCTGTTATTGTATAACAGGGCGTTTTTTTATACTTAAATCTAAAATGAAATGATTTTTTCCTCTAATTTATGTTCTCTCTTATATTTTTATTATTGTAATAATTAGGATATCTATTTTCGCCTGCAATGCTTTTTATGATTATTATTTGAACAGTAAATTATTTCACATTTATAACAGTTTGAGTGTGTATTGAACTGTTTAGTCTGTCAAAAAGGGTATTAAATTTTTTCGAAATGTAAAAATGAGTGATATTTGAGACAGTTCCTGCTCTAAATAACCTATATTTTGAGTGTTAGTTCACAACCTTTTATTTCAATGAGTAAGAAGCGAAGATCTTGAGATAAATTTACTATAAAATATTTCCATAAATAAAAAAATCACCTGTAATTTAAGAGGTTATTATGTCATTAAATACACTTAAAACATCATGGGGCAAATTATCCGCCATCGCTGTTTTATTTTTAGGTATGTCATGCCAGCAAGCATTAGCTCATGCACATTTAAAATCACAACTTCCAGCTGAAGGTGCCGCGATAGAACAAGCACAAGCACCAAAAGTGATCACTCTTGATTTTTCAGAGGGTATTGAACTTGATTTTAGTAAAGTGAAAGTAACCCATGCTAATGGTAAAGAGATCACAGTCGGAAAATTGAGTTTAGATCCTGTTAATAATACAAAGTTGTTATTACCTTTAGAAGGTGAATTAGCTGCGGGTGATTATTCAGTAGATTGGAATGTGGTTTCTGTCGATGGGCACAAAACAAAAGGTTCTTATCAATTTAGTGTAAAATAATGACACCTGAAGACGTTTATATTTTATGCCGCTTTTCTCATTTTGTGGCAGTCATGTTTGTTTTTGGACTGAGCTTCTCGGCTGCCATTCTCGCAAGAGATAAATTTATCCCGCTTATTCAAGTTCGCTTGCGTCCTGCATTAGCTATCAGCACTATCACTCTGTTTATTACAACTTTTTTATGGTTGGTGGTGCTATCAGGTATTATGGGCGATGGCTGGGATGACGCGTGGTCTTTTAATATATGGAAAGCGGTATTAAACACCACATTTGGCCAAGTGTGGCAATGGCAACTGGTTTTATCTACGCTAGCGCTATTAATGTTATTTATTCACCAGCGTTATATTCGAAATATTGGTTTACTTATTATTGCAACATTGATGCTTACTTTTCATGCATTGATAGGGCACAGTGCTATGTTTACAGGCACAGAAGCAATTATTTATAAAGTTAACCAAATCGTTCATTTAATTAGCGCTGCATATTGGTTTGGTGGCTTGTGGCCTTTTGTTGTTTGCTTGCAGTTTTTACGAAATAAAGATGAACTGGCTGATGGAATGATCAAACCAATTATTGCGACAATGAAGAAATTTTCTTTATTTGGTCATATTGCGGTTTTTCTCGTTATCGTTAGTGGTGTTATTAGTGCGATTATGTTGATCCCTGGCTGGCCTATCACACAACTTTCTTCTGAATATCAAAGCATGTTGTGGCTTAAAATTGCATTTGTTGGTGTGATGTTAGGCCTCGCTATGATTAACCGTTATGTTTTGGTTCCTCATATTAGACGAAAAAATAATTTTCAGTGGTTACTGATTAATAGTTGGTTTGAACTATTGCTAGGCACCGTGGTTATTTTTACTGTTGCTATCTTTGCGATTAACTCACCAGTATAGATTGTTATATAATCGTAAAAATCTAATCTGTAAAACGAGATATAAATATGAGACGTTTTTTACTCGCGGGTATGTTAATGGTGTTCTCTTTCCAAGCTTTTTCTGCATCGCTCTCAACAGTTAGCAAACTTCAATTTGGAGATGAGTGGCCTTTTACTCGTGAAGAAGTGATGCTTAATTGTCGCGCTGATGGAGCTTGGTTTGTGATTAATCCTGCGACATTAGTACAATATCCATTAAATGATATTGCAATGACACAGATGAAAAACGGCAAAGTAAATGCTCAACTAATAGATGTGATTTTACTTGCTGATCCTAATGATCCTGAAAAGAAAAAGTCAGTAGAAGCGATACAAAGTGCTTTTAAATCGCTTTGTGATAAAAATTAATCAATTGTTTGATATTTTAAAAAAGAAATTTATCTACTTATTTCATTGATTTTATTGATTAAAATTTATCATGCAGAAAATATAGATAGAAAAGGGCGCGTGCGTTATTGGTTTACTGGATCTTTACATATTGTCTACTAATATTTAACAGTAGATAGTGAGATAAATAAAAGTCAGGTTCAACACCGAGTTTTATGTAGTAAACCTTTATGTCCTTTTTAGCGCACGGCTCGTAATGAGCCTTTTCCCTAAGCCAGGTAAATGATTTACCTGGCTTTTTTTATCTGTTTTAACATCATATTACGCTACTTTTAAGATCCAGTGATGGCTTTGCTTATCATAAGCATGGCGATAAAGTAGTATGTTTTTATCCTTCAGTTGAGCAGGAATGCTTGTATTCTCATCCCATCCATCTAGTTGCATACAAAATTCTTTATCATAATCACATGGAATATGGATATAAGTTAGCTGATTATCACCAGAGTGTTTTAAGGTAACGTCTTCTATTTCATAAGAAGCAATTTTTAAAGTTGTTTTATTCATTGTCATGCTCCGAGGCAGGTGGTTTGTATTGTGCTTTGTTTATATGGTTAAAGGCTAAAGCGATAAAGAACGCTTTTTGACCAAACAGCTTTAAGCATAGTATAAATGGAATTCATTTCCAAAATATTTTTTGCAAATAAAAAAAGCGGATCATTTTTTGTGATCCGCTTTAAATAAATTGGTTGAAATAAGCCTGAGTTACCTAATTTTTATGGTTTGGGTATTGCAGTTCCCCATTCATCCCACTCTTTAGGTTCTTTTGCATTTAAAATGAAATTCTGTTCCTGTTTAGCTTTTGCTTGTAATGGTGTAGATGGCGGTGTTGCAAATGTAATTCCACCGCGTATAAATTGTTTAAATGTACCACTACGAATAACGCCACCAGTAAGCCCAAAGGAGAAGTTATAACCTGAAGAGAGCCAAAATTCGGTATTATTTCTAACAAGATATTGATATTTTTTACTAATTCTAATATGAATTAATACTCTATCAGACATATTTCCTAGTTCTAATCCAGTTACTGCACCAACTTCAAGTCCTCGATAATAGATAGGTGTGCCAATTTGCACTGAACCGGCCTCTGTAGCGTTAAGTACTAAATTTAAACCATCAAGGTAACGAGAGTCTGTAATATTAGCAGCTTGTAATTCAAACTGTCGATAAACGCCGCCATTACCAGGTTCTGCTTTAATATAAGGCTGAATAAGAGAGTCTAAATTATCTAACCCTGATGCTGTTAGTTCGGGTGTAACAACAGCAAAACGACTACCAGAACGAGCAAATGCTTTTACGTAATCAGGGTAGAGAACGGCAGAAACGTTCACTGCTTTTCTATCAAAAGAAAGAGCCAATGATTCAACTTGTCCGATATCAATACCCAAATAGCGAATAGGCATTCCTTCTGAAAGCTTGCTTGCATCATAGGTTTTTAACGTGATTTGAGCACCAATTGCACGGGCACTGGTTTCTGAAGGATAAAGCTTATAACGTGAAGCATTATTATTAATATTTTCAAAGTTATCAAAGCTGATGGCACCCTTAAGGGCTCTATTCAATGGTGTTGCTTCAACAGTAAGTCCGCCACCATTTAATGAGACTTTTGCTGCACCTTCAGTCCAAAAAACACTTTTTTCAGTAAGAAGATGGCGATATTGTTTAGAGATATAAACATCAATATCAAACTCATTTATTAAAGGTCGGACATCAGTAATTTCGCCGATTTGAAATTGGTGATAAAGCACTACAGAGCCTTTTTGGATACCCGGTAGGCTAGAGGCTTTTAACGTTAATGTAACGGGCAATTCATTACCATCAATACTTGCTTTAGCATAAAAATCATTACGGTATAGACGATATTGTTCGATAGGTTTGCCTTTATCACCTTGAATTAAATGTATACCGCCTTCAAGCCATTCTTGTGGTGTTGCACCTTGAATATCAATGCCATTTAAGCCCATATTGACATTGATACGACTATTAGCAACAAATTTACTATTTTGATAAATATAGTGTTTATATTCGGGGGCTATAATGGCATCAAAAATAACACCATCATCACTTATATTGCGCTGAATTATTTGACCTATGGTTATGCCTCTAAAGAGAATAGGCTGTCCTGCATCAACACCCCAGCTTTCTTCACTGGTTAATGAAAGAATTAAACCATCTTCGCCATAAAGCGCCTTTCCTGCATCAATAGAAGTCGCTGACTGCAATACAAATTGCTGATTTTCTTGTACTGGCGGGCTATTTTCGGGAGAGTCAAAAGCAATGGCGCCATTCACCAAAGCGGAAATGCTTTCCATTTTAACAGATACACCACTTTTGAGATCAAAGCTTCCTTGAAAACCTGACACATTCCAAAAGTGACTATCTTGTCGAATAAGATGCGAGTATTGCTTATCGATACTTAATTCAATAAAAATACCTTGGTTATCGGGACGAATGGCATAGCTATAAACTTTACCTACAGGCACTTTACGATAATAAACTTGAGAATCTACATTTAACGATCCTAAGTTATCGGCCGTTAAGGTAATCAATTGTTGGTTTTTATCAATATTAGCTTGAGGGCGTACTTCTTGGGCAACAAATGTGAGCTGTTTTTCGCCATCACCTGGTAGCATGCTAATGTAGTTACCTCCAACAAGGGCATCTAAACCAGAAACACCAGACAGGCTTGCTTTTGGTGTTACTAACCAAAATTGAGTATTTTTTCTCAAGGCTGTCGCAACGTCTTTGCGCACATTAGCGGTGACAATGACACGGCGCAAATCATCACTTAATGTCACATCCTTAACAATACCAACATCAACACCTTGGTAGCGAATAGGTGTTCTGCCTGAGACTATTCCTGAGGCAGATTGGAAATCAATTGTAATTTGTACGCCTTTATCTTGCCAGTGCTGAAAAAGCAACCAGCTCGCAATAAAAATGGCGATAACAGGGAGTAACCAAAAAGTCGAAATTTTACGCTTGCGGCGTATCTCGGCTTGTGCTTCCTGAGCATCGTTTTCTTCGTGTTGCATAAGTATCCCATAATAAACGGCTATCCAACCATTCAACGGCAAGGATAGTCAGAATAACAGCAGTACCAAAATAAAAAGCCGCAGGGCCCATTGTGAATGTCATAAGTTGATCACGATTAATTAATGACATCATCAAACCAATGACAAATAGATCTAGCATTGACCAGCGCCCAATCCAAGAAACGAAGCGATACAACTTCATTCTAAGTAAAGGGTGAATTTTAGCGTTAAATTGAATAGTGAGAAGCAAAACTAGCAAGATAATAATCTTAAAAAATGGCACAAATACACTGGCGATAAAGACGATAATTGCTATTGGAGTATTGCCAGAATTAACTAAAGCAATAACACCAGAAAAAATAGTATCTTCGTTACGTTGGCCATTAAGATAAAAAATAGATATTGGCAATAGATTGGCGGGTAACAGTAAAATCATTGCTGCAATTAACGCAGCCCATGTTTTTTGTAAGCTCATAGGTTGGCGCGCTGAATAGCATGATTTGCAGCGCGGACAATGTGAGGATGGCATCGTTTTAAAATAGTAATGACAGGCATGACAGGTTGCAGGACTATTTTTTACTTCTTTTTGGGGATAAAACTGCTGCCATAATTGATCCATATTGATGTTAATGAGCATTAGTAGGCTTAACAACATCAAGGCAATAAATGCGATTAGGCCATCGCCAAGGTAAACCGTGGAGTAATCACCAAGTTTAATTGTCGCCACACCTAAACCGATTAGATAGACATCTAACATAACCCACTCTTTTAATTTGCCCAACATTAAGAGAACAGGGCGAAGATTAAAGCGTAATCGTGCACCCAGATGAAGGTACAAAATAGCAATAGGGAGACTAAGAGGAGCAGCAACCGCGCAAAATGCGACCATTGCCGCAGTAAGTGGATCACCTTGTTCTGACATTAAACGTATACCATCAAGCACATTTGCAGAGATCATTGTGCCTAATAGATGAATTTTGATTAGAGGTTGTGTGAATGCGATTGATGCAAGTATTAGCATCGTTATTGATAAAATTAATAGCCGCGTCAGTGACCAATCACGATAAGAGGCAAGTTTTGCTTGGCACTGTGGACAATATGCGTCTTCGCCGCGTTTAAGCGCAAGCGGAAGTGTGACTAAGTTATCACATTCCTGACAGCGAATAGATTTTGTCTCCATTTTGGATAGGGTGCTCATTAAATCGCCTATATTGTATTTATTCAGACTTATCGTTTGATTAAGCTAAAAAAAAGTATCTATACTCACAGCTTCACAACTTATCATTTTTATTATATTTACGCTTTTTATTTTACAATAATAAGTGTCTGATTTTTTTTGTGAGTCTTAAGCGCATTTTATCGTTTTTTTGCTCGATTCTTAAAAACAGTGTATTCAACCTCAGAGTGAAATAGGCTAAATTACGAGTTATGTTATCCATTTTAGTTATGCAAATAAGGTTTAATGATGCCAAAATCGCTTTTTTATCAGGAACTCACTGATAATTTGTCAGCCTTGTTGTCTGGTGAAAATGATCTCATCGCATCACTTGCTAATACCAGCGCGCTTCTTTACGAGAAATTAGACTCGATAAATTGGGTTGGGTTTTATCTTAATGATGGTGATTCATTAGTTCTTGGCCCCTTTCAAGGTAAAATCGCTTGTGTAAGAATTGGTTTTGGAAAAGGAGTATGTGGTAGTGCATACTCAGAAAACAAAATTTTGAGAGTGGGTGACGTACATCAATTTAGTGGACATATTGCATGTGACAGTGCAAGTCAGTCTGAAATTGTTCTGCCTTTAGAGGTAAATGGACAAATTATCGGCGTTCTCGATATTGATAGCCCTATTTTTGATCGTTTTGATAAAAAAGATGAAAATGGGCTTAAAGCCTTGTGTGGCGTGCTCTGTGAGCACTTAAAAACTTGTCATACAGCAAAATATTGTGAATTTTGTGTAAGTTAACAGGCGTTTGCCATAGAAATTGTTGGCAACACTATTATAATGTCGCTTGTTCATGCCTGCGCTGGTTGGCAAAACCGTTGTAATCAGGAAATTTCATGGAAAATCAACCTAAGTTGAACAGTAGTAAAGATATCATCGCTTTTTTAGCGGAACGTTTCCCTAAGTGTTTTATCGCTGAGGGTGAAGCTCGCCCTTTGAAAGTCGGCATTTTTCAAGATCTCGTTGAGCATCTAAAAGATGAGACTTCACTGAGTAAGACACAATTACGTTCGGCATTACGCTTATATACGTCAAGTTGGCGCTACCTTTATGGTGTTAAAGAAGGTGCAAAACGTGTCGATTTAGACGGTAATGACTGCGGCGAACTGGAAGCAGAGCATATAGAACATGCTCGTACACAATTAGCAGAAGCGAAAGCTCGCGTTCAAGCTCAACGAGCAGAGCAACGCGCTAAAAAACGCGAAGCTGAAGGTGATAAGGAGACCAGTAAGCGTCCGGCAGCGAAAAAGCCAAATCCTCGTCGTCAGCCACCTAAAGAAGGTGAAAAACGGCAGCCCCGCCCTCAAAGGCAAGCTTCTACAGCGCCTCGCAAGGCACCACGTGAAAATATCGAAAAGTTAATACCAGTGAAGGATACCTCAGTACTTACTGTGGGTCAGGCGCTGAAAGTTAACGTCGGCAGCAGCGTGATGGATGCGACAGTGCTAGAGATAGCGAAAGAGGGTGTACGTGTACAATTGCCTAACGGTTTGGCAATGAATGTACGCACGGAACATTTAAAGTTCTGATACGGAGGCCAACCAGAGCATGAACAAACTTTTAAATGTGGCTTTTGTTATCGGATTAACTTTAACAAGCACTTCTGTTGTGATGGCTGAGAAACCAGCCATCCCTGCAATAGCAACGATAGATCAGTTACCGATGCTAAAACAAGAGCCACAACACTCTACTGTGAGCGAACGAGTCACTTCTCGTTTTGAACGTTCTCACTATCGGCAGTTCTCGCTTGATGCGAGCTTTTCAGAAAAGATTTTTAATCGTTATCTTAATCTATTAGATTATAGCCATAACGTGTTATTAGCGTCAGATATTGCCCAATTTGATAAAGATAAAGCTAAAGTAGGGGAATATTTAAAATCGGGCGAGCTTGAGCCGTTATTTAACTTGTTCAATCTTGCTCAAAAAAGACGCTTTGAACGTTTTCAATATGCTTTAAATCGTTTAGATAAGCCAATAGATTTAGTTGGACAAGATAAATTTGAGTTAGACAGAACCAAAGCGCCTTGGCCTCAAACCCAAGATGAACTAGATAAGCTTTGGGATGCAAAAGTAAAATATGATTGGTTAACGTTGAAACTGTCAGGTAAAAGTGACAGTGAAATCAAAGAAACCCTGACTAAACGTTATAAAGCAGCGATGCGTCGCCAGACACAAAGCCAAAGTGAAGACGTTTTTCAGCTTATCATGACAGCATTTGCCCGTGAAATAGATCCTCACACCAGTTATTTGTCACCAAGAAATACAGAAGCCTTTGACTCTGAAATGAGCCTCTCATTAGAAGGGATCGGTGCTGTATTGCAGATGGATGATGACTACCCAATGATCAATTCAATGGTTACTGGTGGTCCCGCAGCGAAAAGTAAAGAGCTGAAAGTAGGTGATAAAATTATTGCTGTTGGACAAAGTAATAAACCGATGGTCGATGTTGTTGGCTGGCGTCTTGATGATATTGTCGCGTTAATCAAAGGACCAAAAGGTAGCCAAGTTAAACTGGAAGTCATCTCTGATGAAAAAGGTGCTAAACCAAGAACGATCACCTTAGTGAGAGAGCAAATCCGTTTAGAAGATAGAGCAGTTAAATTGACTGAAAAAGTCATTAATGGTGAAAAAGTTGCTATTTTGGATATTCCTAGTTTTTATGTTGGATTAACCAATGATGTAAAAACGCAATTACAAAAAGTGGCTAAAGATAATGTTTCATCATTAGTTATTGATTTACGTGGCAATGGTGGTGGTGCGTTAACAGAGGCAATCTCACTTTCTGGATTATTTATTCCTAGTGGTCCTGTCGTACAAGTGCGAGATAACAATGGCCGAGTACGCCAAGATTTCGACCGTGACGATGTTGTTTATTATAAAGGGCCGCTGGTGGTTATCGTTAACCGCTTTAGTGCTTCCGCTTCTGAAATTTTTGCAGCTGCAATGCAAGATTATGGTCGTGCATTAATTGTGGGTGAACAAACCTTTGGTAAAGGTACGGTTCAACAATATCGCCCATTAACTCGTGTTTACGATCAAATGTTAAGCCCTGATTGGCCTGGTTTAGGTTCAGTACAATATACTATTCAAAAATTCTATCGAATTAATGGTGGTAGTACTCAACTTAAAGGGGTGACACCTGATCTATTGCTGCCAAGTTTTGATAGTTCGGAAATGGGTGAAAGCTTTGAGGATAATGCAATGCCGTGGGATAGTATTTCTCCTGCAAGCTATCAGTTATCTGATTATTCAGAAAAGATAAAATCATCTTTAGCCTCGCTAACAGAACAACACGCTAAGCGTATTGCGGGTGACAGAGAGTTCTCTTATATCTTTGATGATATCAAGCGTTACAACGAAGCTAAGGCGAAGAACGAAGATAAATATGTTGTTCTTAACTTTGCAGAAAGAGAGAAAGAAAACAAAGAGCTAGAGGATACCAAGTTAAATCGCCTTAATGAGCGTTTTAAAGAAGAAGGTAAGCCACTACTTAAATCGCTTGATGATCTGCCTAAGGATTATGAAGGCCCAGATCCTTATTTAGATGAAACAGCTAAAATAGCGGTAGATCTCTCTCAAATGATAAAGCCTAAAAAGCTATTAAATTAAATTATTTAGTCATAAAAACAAGTACTTAATAATAATGAGTACTTGAAGTAACCCCCAATAGTTGGATAACCAATTACTGGGGGTTTTTTTATATCCAAATGCAATTGAGGTATAAAAATTATTATTGGTAATCCATATTTATTAGGTGAGTAATCTTAAGAATGTAGGTATATCTTCTCGATATATAGCTGTTACATTATTTCTTAATAGATTTTAGCTATCCACAATGTTAAGTCATCAGGAAGAACAATAATTATTCATACACATCGTTATTTTTATAATATTGAGACAGTTAAATTCAATGTTATAAAACTTAATTTTTAACCCGAAATATATTTTGAATTAAATTTAAAAATCCACTTTCAAAATATTGATTTAAATACTTTTCTTATATTGAAAACCTATATGAATTTGAAATAAGATAACTAACTGTGTATTTTCAGTTGAATATACTATAAATATTGGAATGGATGGAGTTATTTATTAGCGCTTAAGGTATATATCTGACTGTGCATCATAATCGCATCAATATGTAATAAGTGAGGAACATTGTTATATTTGATAATTAAATGAAACTAAAGATTTAATACCAATATTAAAATAATAAATAAACACGAGTATAAATATTGGCTGATATTCAGGCTAAGTTTTGTGAGATATAAAAAAGAGACTAAGTTGATTTCTTCGCTGATGAATTCTTCAAGTGGTGAGGAACAAATTAGGTTTATCTGATAAACAAAATAAAAAATCAACTAGCCTTTATTGTGTTGTAAGTCACATTTTAAGATTTCCTTATTGTAATAAGTGTAATATGTTGTGACAATGATCGCTTAAATTGACATAAAATTACTATAGCATACAGATTATGAAAATTTGTAACACTTTGACAGGCCATCGCAACAACTAAAAAACTAACCTAGATAATGAATATTTTTTATTCGATGATTCTAAAAATGTATTATCAAAGCAGTATGTAATAGCTAAGATATTATATTTCTAGGATTAGCTTTTCCTCGTAAGAAATAATGAATAAATAGCAAGTAATCTACAATTTGCTTAAAAAATATCTATTGCGAAAAAATAAGTAAATATAAATGTGACGAGATAGTCGCATTGGTTTTTTTATGCCCAAATAATGATTTTATTGTTTGAGATTGATGTAACTAAAGATTTAAGTAAAGGTTACTTTTTAGCTAAATATAAAAATGGTGCTTTATTGAGCTCGCTGAATATAAGCCAATATAAATTAATTCAAATATTTATTAACCAGGCCGAATTAAAATGAAAGTAAAAAGAATAGTATTGCTTATGTTTTCTCCTTGTTTTCTAGCCGTAAGTGCTGCAAATGCAGGAACTTGGGAAAACACAATCAAAGAAAACTCATTTATTTCTGATTCTGAACTTGAGCTTTCTACAATTAATATGTGGAAATATCTCAAGACAGAAAACCGTTTTGATAAAGAAGCGCAACGCTACAAAAAGCAAGTTGCTAATGCATGGGGGCAAAACTTCCAAGTAGATTTCAAATCAGGTTATTTTGGTGACATTATTGGTTTTGATGCTTCCTATTACGGTGCTATCAAATTAGGGGCAAGTAAAGACTTCGCCTCCCGTGCAATATTATTTAATGATGATGGTGAAGCAAAAGGCTATAACAAAATTGGTCAACGCTTCGCAAAAATTAAATTAGATTTAGATCCTGTTTTAATTAACGGTAAAGCAGGTTGGTTTACTCTGAAAAATACTGGTATTTTTTCTAACTCACAGCGCCTCTCATTAAACAGTTATAACGGCTATGCTACTACAACTACAATGGGTGATTGGAGCTTAGACTTACTGTATCTTGATGGTAAAGTGATGCGTCGTGATAGCCCAAATACCGACAGAATGTATTTCAGTGATGGAAATGGCGTTAGACACAATGTTGATCATGTCATTACTGGTGGTATTAATTACAACTCCAAACCGCTAAAAGTATTTTATTTCTACGGTCAGGCGGATGATCTATTCCGTCAACAAGGTTTAGAAACAAAATATAAATTAACTTCAGACGTTACTATTGGTGGTGTTGTTTATTATCACGATTATGGTAGTGATGGAAAACGTACATTAAGTAATGCCAATGCAGGTAAACGTAACTTTGATAATGATGCATGGCACTTTGCAGGTACTATGGAATGGCGTATTCCAGAATCACCGTGGACACTACGTTCAGGTGTGACTTATACCGATGCTGAAAAAGCAAATGGTGTTGGCCAATTTGCACGTAACCCAATTGGTAATACCCGTGGGCGTTTTAATTCACCAGCTTATGCAGATATTGACTATGTGCGCGATGGTGAAGTTATGGGGGCATTAGAAGCAGAGTATAGAGTTAATAAAGCGTTTTCTGTTGGTGCGCGTACTAACTACAGTGAATTTAGCTATTCAGGTGAGAGATTAAAGCAAGGTCAGTTTGGTTTATTTAGTTATTGGAAACCGACAACTAACCTTTCTATTTCTTTAAGTGGTGGTATTGGTTGGCATCACCAGCAAGAAAATGATTACTCCACACCGAAACTTTATGATGGTCACTCACAACGTGCACACTCATTATCAGGTTCTATGACAACGACATATCGTTTCAAAATGTAGTTTATAGCGTCAGTTCGTTTTATTGTTTGTATCAAGTGCATGACTTGCATTATTTGTAAGTTGTGCACAAAAATATACAGATAAATTAGATGATAGGAAGTCATAATATTCACAATGCTAGTTGATAACGGTCTTTTTATGACGAGTCAATTATCAAAGTATTAAACGATGTTACCAGAAATCTTCTTGAATTAATCTCTTGAGCTTAATAACACAAAAAAGTTGCATTATCTATTGCGCAATAAATTGTGGGTAAGTTAGGCACCTCAGCAAATAAAACAAGCGGTTGAACAGCAATGAGAACTTGCTTGTCCTCAAATCATACCTGTTTGGTAATGATGCATTGATATAATATTTTAATATAATTCATCAGCGTTATGAATAACATATACTTGAATCAAAAATTAAATAATATTTATTTTAGTTACACTTCGAGCTTAAGTTTGAAATGTTTCCCTATAATTAGGCCACCAATTACTGGTTTTTTTTATGAAAATGTAAAGTTATAATATTTTTAGTCATAAATAAGTTAAAAGACTTGATAAAATTAAAAAAAGCCTTATTTATAGGGTAATTTGTAATGTGACAATTAGATAAAATAGGAACAGTATCAACATGATGAGAATTGCATTATTCCTTTTAACAAACTTAGCCGTTATGTTTGTTTTTGGGATTATCTTATCTTTAACTGGAATTCAAGGTCGCAGTGTTCAAGGTTTAATGATCATGGCGGGCTTGTTTGGTTTTGGTGGTGCATTTATTTCGCTGCTGATGTCAAAATGGATGGCATTACGTTCAGTTGGCGGTCAAGTTATTGAAAATCCGACTTCTGAAGTTGAACGTTGGTTATTAAACACCGTGAAACGTCAGTCTGAGCAAGTGGGTATCAAAATGCCTCAGGTTGCGATTTATGATGCACCGGATATTAATGCGTTTGCAACAGGTGCTCGCCGAGATGCGTCGCTGGTAGCCGTAAGTACGGGTTTACTTGCTAGCATGAGCCGCGATGAAGCCGAAGCAGTTATTGCTCACGAAATTAGCCATGTCGCTAATGGTGATATGATAACGATGACTTTGCTGCAAGGTGTAGTGAATACTTTCGTTATTTTTATTTCTCGGATCATTGCGCAATTTGTTGCTAACTTTATCTCTAACGATGACGAGAGTGAAAGTAGCAATGGTAACCCTTGGGTTTATATGGGGGTATCAATGGTTCTGGAGATTGTCTTCGGTATTTTAGCAAGTATCATCACAATGTGGTTTTCTCGTTACCGTGAGTTCCATGCTGATGCTGGCTCAGCAAAACTTGTTGGCCGTGAAAAAATGATTGCAGCATTGCAACGTTTAAAAACCAGCTATGAGCCACAAGAAGAGAGCAGCATGATGGCATTTTGCATCAATGGCCGTAATAAATCATTTAGCGAATTATTTCTTTCACATCCACCACTAGATAAACGCATCGAAGCATTACGTAGCGGTGAGTATCTGAAGTAGTAGGATTGTAAAATGAAAAAATAGAGACTAATAAATTTAGCCTCTAAAGAAAAAACACCAGAGCAGTTATTGTCTGGTGTTTTTTATTTTAAATTGTGGGTAATGATTAATGTACAAGTTTCAATATTAATTATAGGTAATTTCCAAAATATGTTATTACTTTCTCTTCGTTAAGTTTAAGCGCACCGTTCCAGCCGGCCCAAGGCATTTCCATATCAGAACGGCCTTTTGTATTTTTTAATTGTTGTTCCATTATGGTGATATCACCAAAGTTATTCCATTTATCAAGCGATAACGAAATAAACTGATTTGGTATCACGCCAATTAATGCTAGAGACTGTAATATGCCGCGTTTAGTATATCGATCTCCAGAAATAATTTTGGCATCGTTTAAACGTTTTTCAAAACGGCCTGGTGTTTCGTCTTCTGGTGCTATACGCAGTAAATCTAGTAATTGGTTGAATACCTTTTTATCATTATCTGTTGGTATAACAGGTACTGTTGTTAGCAGGTGTTTCAGGTTTAAGTAAGCATATAGAGTGTTGCCTGTATAGGAATTGCCATAATATAAACAATACTGGAAATAGCTATCATTAATATATTGAGGTTTATTGTAATCGCTACAGATCCAACAACAGGCATATTGTGGTTTTTCTAAATAATCATGTAAGGGTAATGTTTGTAATTTATGATAGGCACCCAATACAGATCGTCCCCGAGGATAACTTCCTCCAACACCAGCGACAAAAGCATCTAGACAGCGTTGAAATATTAATGTTGGATCGTTTTTTAAACTGTGCAATTTAGTGATGATATCTGCGTGATCATGAAAAGACGCAATATTATTTGGCTGCCAATTAAATTCGGATAAAGTGTTCTGTTCCTTTTCTGACAATGTACTGATGTCATAAGTAGATACAGCACGTTGAGCATCATATTGGCTGTTCTCATATTTATATAATTTCCGTAAAACCCGCATAATTTTTTGCACAGATAGAGACCTATTATAATTAGTGAGAGTGCGAATTGTTTTGTATCAATGTAACCCTATGTATTAAGTTAATTTAAATGCAAAAAAAAGCCAGTTCATTTTATAAACTGGCTTTTATCTTTTTATTACAATAAGGAGCTAATGCATTATTTAATGCTTAATTCAGCTTCTTCTTCCTGATTGAAAACGTCTTTATTGGTTTGCCCCATAATCTGGCTGGTAATTGTACCTGCAGTCATAGAGCCACTTACATTTAATGCAGTACGTCCCATATCAATTAATGGTTCAACCGAAATCAGTAGCGCAACTAAGGTGACAGGTAAACCCATTGCTGGTAATACGATAAGCGCTGCAAATGTAGCACCACCACCGACACCTGCAACACCTGCTGAACTGATAGTGACAATACCAACTAAAGTTGCAATCCATAGAGGATCAAATGGGTTAATACCTACTGTTGGTGCTACCATCACTGCTAACATCGCAGGATAAATACCCGCACAACCATTTTGACCAATAGTTGCCCCAAATGATGATGAGAAGCTGGCGATTGACTCAGGAATACCGATGCGTCGAGTTTGAGTTTCGATATTTAGCGGAATACTTGCTGCACTAGAGCGGCTAGTGAAAGCAAAGGCTAATAACGGACCCGCTTTTTTAAAGAACTTAATTGGGCTCAAACCCGTTAATCCAACGAGCAAGCCGTGAACAATAAACATAAGAGCAATGGCGACATAAGAGGCAACAACGAAGCTACCTAACTGGATAATGTCATGCATATTGGAGCTCGCAACAACCTTAGTCATCAGTGCCATTACACCATAAGGTGTTAATGCCATAACGATGCGAACTAGCTTCATTATCCATACTTGTAAGCAATCAATTGCAGCTAAAACTTTTTCGCCACGAGGTTGGTCATCTTTTAATAGTTTTATTGCAGCCATGCCTAAGAAAACAGCGAAAATAACAACACTAATAATTGATGTTGAGCTTGCGCCAGTTAAATCAGCAAATGGATTTTTAGGGATAAAAGATAAAATCAGCTGTGGTACTGTTAAATCAGAGACTTTGCCAATATAGTTTTGTTCAATGGCAATTAAGCGCTTAGCTTCTTGTTCACCTTGAATTAAGCCTTCAGCAGATAAACCGAATAAATTGGCAATAACAATACCAATTAATGCTGAGATTGCAGTAGTGAATAAGAGTGTACCTATAGTTAATCCACTAATTTTTCCTAGTGATGATGCTTGGTGTAAGCGCGACACAGCACTAAGAATAGAAGCAAAAACTAATGGCATAATGATCATTTGTAATAGTTGAACATAGCCATTACCCACGATATTGAACCAAAGAATAGATTCTTTAATGATAGGATCATGTGAGTCATAGAATGCGTGTAGTGCTAATCCAAATGCCACCCCGAAGACTAAGCCAACGATAACTTTCTTTGATAGGCTCCACTGACGTTGGCTTAATTTAGCCAAGATGAGTAATAGCACCACAAAGACAAGTACGTTAATGATTAACGGAAAATTCATCTTAACTCTCCAACGAGATTTCTATTTATTTATATGATTTCAGCGATTGTATGCGATATGAGTTCTTAGAATATAAGAAAGGATATAACGGCATCAATTCGCTATATGGTAACAGGATTGTTAATAACTTTTTATAATTAATTATTATTTTATATAGCCATTTGGTTATAAAGACAAGAAAACTGGGCATAAAAAGATGTAAGTAATTATAAATAGATAGATAAACGTAGGGTTTTGTCAGGGGATGTTAAAATAACGTGCGCTTGTCGTGGTATATCTGTAACCAGTTATTGACTTGTGAAGGCAGACTAATAGTGAAATGTGGCGGTAAAAAAAGAGCGCCCACAAGGATAAGCACAGAAATAAATCGCTCACCTTTTTTACTGTTTTTCTTTCCTAAAATAGGCAGTGCAAAACGTATTTTCAGCGGCCATAAAAAAGGAACACCTGCTGGAGTAAGCATATCGGCAATTAAATGACTTAAATAGCCAAGTAATAGTGCATGAAAAACATCTGCCGAAATATTCAAGCGAGGAGAAATCTGTATTTCCCATAAAATGGCTAAACCACAAAAGGCTAACAAGCTATGTGTAAAACCTCGGTGGCCACAAAGCTTTGAAAGTGGAATTGAAATAATACGCAATAATCGGCCAAGAATAGAACCAGGGTGATCTAAATCAGGTAATAGCGAGCCCAATAAGACAGCAGGGATCATGTGAAACCAATCACCATGAGCGAGAACGGGAGTAATTTCAAGTTTCTGAGCTAATACCAGTGTAGCAACAGAAAAAAGTAAGTGTCCTTCAGCTGTCATTCCATTTCTGTTCGTTTGCTGTTCATTTATACAGTGATTAAGTATAAAAGGTTTCGACAACAACTAACAGACATAAAAGATAAAAATTGTCTTAATTATTAAGCAATAACAGCAATATTTTATTTGATTGATTCAAAAGTGATCAAATTTAGGATAAAGAACTGAATGTAAAAAAATTGGCATAAAAAAATCAGAGATAAAAGGGAACGCTATCGCTAGAGATCCCTTTCTATATTTGAAAAGTTAGCCTAATAGATCAGCTTTAGTAAGGTCATTGAGTGATGCTATTTTCGCATCAGCTAAACCCCACCACTTTTCATTAAATTGCTGCTTTGCAGGAACAACGATAGAGCGCATTCTTGCTCCTTTACATGCAATCATACCATTACGTGAATCTTCTAATGACACACAGTGAATAGGATCAAGATTAAGTGCTTTAGCTGCATTTAGATAAACTTCAGGATGTGGTTTGCTATGTGGTAATGCATCAGCAGAGATAACAGCCGAAAAGTAATGGCGAATATTAAATAATTCAAGGACTCGTTCAAGCATAAAGTCAGGTGATGCTGACGCTAATGCAATTTTTAACCCTGATGATTTACAAAGAGATAATGCATGCTCAACGCCGGGCAAAAGTGGTTTTGTTTCTTCAATTAATTGAACAACACGAGAAACCATTTTTTGTTTTGCTTCTTGTTTTGAAACACCTTGCCATGGTGATGCTTTATACCATATATCAATAACTTCGTTTATTCTTAAGCCCACCATATCGGGCATGTGTTGTGCTAACGTTAAATCGACACCTAACTCAGCAAAGACCTCATGTTCAGCTTGCTGCCAAAATGGTTCAGAGTCGATTAATAAACCATCCATATCAAAAATAGCAGCTTCAATAGGGAATTTAAAAGACATGTTACTCTCCAAAATAAGGTCTATGTTGATGAAACGTGATTGTATCAATAGTTACTAGGAAAATCTTTTTAATCAGTTTCTTATTTATTTTTGAAAATAAATAGTAAGAATAGGTACTATTAATTTATTGCGTTATTAGCCGTTAATTAGACTACGATAAATAGATAAATATTGACCAATTCTACTAGTGAGGGTGTGATGAGTTATCAATATGCAGGGTTATATGCCATTTTAAAACGAGTTTTTGGTTGGCTTATTTTTATTCCTGCTTTTATTTCTACCGCGATATCTTTGATTGGATTAGCCGCGATGCCGCGTGCTACTGGTGAAGGTGTTAATGCGGTTATTAATGATTTTTTTCGTGTATTAGCAGAAATGGTGCAATTTAATACGCCATTTCTTAATTTTTTTTGGCATAACTCGCCAATTCCTGATACACAAATGGGTTTTAGCTCAGCGAATATCACTTTTTTTGTTATTTTTGCTTTAATGTTTGTTGGATTGGCATTCAGTGCTTCAGGGATCAGGATGTACCGACAAGTAAAGTATTTAAAAGAAAATATACAAGATCAACTTATTCTTGAGCGGGCGATGAAAAGTGGTGTAACCGCAGAGGAATTACAACAGAACATTAAACTGCCTCGGCATACGATATTTACACAAATTATGGTGCTTTATCTTTCACCTATTATTGTTATCGCGATAGGTTATTTTTTACTGAAATTCCTAGGTTGGTAACACGTTGTTGTTTTATTGCGGTAGAAAAATATCGTTTTTTGGGTTAGGAATGCCCATATTTTAATAACCAGATGGAAAAATAAACCTCGCATACGGTTAATTAGCGAGGTTATATTTTTTAAGGAAAATGCTTTTAAGCTAACAAATCATCAATGATTTTTCTGGCTTCAATATAATTTTCATTACCGCCAAATAGGTTACAACGATTGAGGAAGAAATAAAGCTGATAAATTGGCTGACGTAATAAAAATTTATCAGATAACGGCCAGATACTTTGATAACCATCGAAAATATTTCCAGGTACCTGAGTACAAAGAGGAAGCATTGCAATATCACATTCACGATCTCCCCAATAACAGGCAGGATCAAACACGGTGCCTTCAGATTGATCAATCGCAGCGCAGTTTTTGGGCCATAGATTTCCATGAAGTAACGACGGTTGTGGATTGTGATCAGCAAGGCGATGATTAACAACTTGAATAATTTCATCTATATCACCAAAAATCATGCCTTTTTCTGATGCCAGTTGTAATTGAAAGCCTATACGCTTTTCAGAATAAAAATGATTCCAACGTTTTTCCCAGCTATTAATTTGAGGTGTTGTATCTATTTGAGTATCAAAATCAAACCCATAACTGGGTTGATCTTCCCATTGGTGTAAACGAGCCAGTTGTTGACCAAAACAGTATGCACTATGAGCGGTAAAAGGTTGAACGGGTAGATATTCAAGCAGTAAGAAACTGGCATCTTTACTGTTACCTATGCCTAAAATGCGAGGAGTGCGGATGGTTTGGCTTTTTGCCAGCATTTCAAGTTGCTCTGCTTCATTTTTAAAATTAGGCAGAAATTCACGTAAGTTAGATTTAACAAAAACGGGAGTATTACCATAAAAAATTTTCCATGTATGGTGAATATCTCCACTAGAAAGGTGAATTTTTTCAGTTATCTTTGCTGAAAATCCTAAATTTGATTCCAGTAAACGGCCGACATTCTGCCACATAGATTACACCTCGCAAAGTTGTTTACTTAGTAGACCCAAATAGTAACGAGCGATGTTTTATACTATGACAATAACACTTTAATTAAACCAATAAAGTATAAAGCTAAAAAACGGGATGATTATCCCGTTTTTTAATAGATAAAGAATTTTATCAGGCATTAGCGGGTTTTGTTTGCCGTTTTATTTTTGCTAGCTTAATTTGATTACACAATAACGCAATAATAAAGAATATAGCTTGCGTTAGCACAATAGACGGGCCTGTTGCACCATTAATATGAAAACTGATAAAAGTACCAATAATACTGGATGCAACAGAAAAACTAACAGCTAGCATAATCATCCGTGAAAAACTGCGTGTTAATAAATAAGCCGTAATTCCTGGAGAAATAAGCATTGCAACAACTAGAATAATCCCTACTGCTTGCATCGATGCAACGATAGTAAGGGCTAAAATAGACAGTAAGCCATAATGCAATAGTGTTACAGGTAAGCCAATAATTCTTGCTTGATTAGGATCGAAACAGTAAAGCATAAAATCTTTTTGTTTCGCGATCATAATAGTAATGGTAATTAAGCAAATAACACCAATTTGAATTAAAACATCAGGCGTAATTCCTAAAATATTACCAAACAGAATATGCATTAAATGTTGATCGGTATCGACACTGGCAAAAATAACTAAACCAACTGCAAACATTCCTGAAAATACAATACCCATTACAGTATCTTCTTTAATTCGGCTATGCTCTTTTAAATATCCGGTCGCGAATGAGCAAAATAATCCAGAAAGAAATGCGCCCACAATTAATGGGATAGCCGTTACATAAGCCAATACCACTCCGGGAAGAACGGCGTGAGAAATAGCATCTCCCATTAACGACCAGCCTTTTAACACCATATAGCAAGATAAAATAGCACAAGCGATACCGATAACAATGGCTGCAATTATTGCTCGTTGCATAAATGGGTATTGAAAAGGCTCGATAAAAAATTCGACTAATTCGTTCATTATTGCACCTCATTGCTCTGATTAGATTGAGAGATCAGCGCTTGTGAACTTTGACGAGCACGACGGCGTGCAGCCAACATGCCGTGTTTAGGTGCAAATAAAAAGGCTAATAAAAAGAGGGCTGTTTGCATCGTTACAATAACACCACCCGTTGCGCCATTAAAGAAATAGCTAATATAGGCACCAAAAGCACTGGTAAATGTGCCAATACATATTGCAATTATTGCCAGTCGTTTAAATTGGTCTGTTAGTAAATAAGCGGTAGCACCAGGTGTAACAACCATTGCAATAACAAGAATGGCACCAACAGTTTGAAGTGCAGCAACGGTACAAGCACTTAATAAGGTAAAGAAGATTATTTTTAATTTTAATGGTGATAATCCAATAGAACGAGCATGAACTTCATCAAAGAAAACCACTAATAAATCTTTCCAAATACAAAATAGAACTAAAAATGAGACACCTGTGATAATGGCAACTTGCCATACATCTTCATCTGCGATACCTAAAATATTTCCGAGTATAATGGTCTGAACGTTGACTGACGTCGGATTGAGTGAAACCAGCAACAGACCAAAGGCAAAAAAAGTAGAAAAAATAAACCCGATCACCGCGTCTTCACGTAATCGTGTGATATGGCGAATAAATGTCATGGATAAGGCAGCCAGTAAACCAGTAAAAAAAGCACCAACAGCATAAGGCAAACCTAGAATATAGGCACCTGCAACACCAGGAACAACAGAATGGGAAAGGGCATCTCCCATTAACGACCAGCCTTTTAAAATAAGATACGATGAAAGAAAGGCACAAACAGCGCCAACTAAGGCACTTACCCAAATGGCTTTCACCATATAGTTATATTCGAATGGCTGTAGGAGTAATTCTAGCATGGCTAATCTCCTTGCTTGCGCTGACTTTGATGTGCTGGCGTATGTTTTTCTTTATGTCCATAGAAAACGGCAGCGCGTTCATCATCAGTAATGACGGTAAGAGAACGCGGATCATCATCGTCATGCAAATCAGGCCCTGATAAGCTGATATGACGCAACACACCACCGAAGGCATGTTCCAGATTTTTTTGTGTAAATGTAGTCTCTGTTGGTCCGCTATCAAGTACTGTTCTATTAATAAGAATAACGTGATCGCAAAACTCAGGTACGCTACCTAAATTATGGGTTGAAACCAACACTAAATGGCCTTCTTCACGTAAATTACGTAATAGCTCAATAATGGCGTTTTCTGTTTTAACATCAACACCTGTAAAGGGCTCATCTAAAAGTAAAACGGTGCCTTCTTGTGCCATTGCTCGAGCTAAGAAAACACGTTTTTTCTGGCCACCAGAAAGCTCACCAATTTGACGATGACCTAAACCTGATAACCCAACTCGTTCTAATGAAGCTTCAACAACGTCATGGTCATGTTTTGACGGAATGCGAAAAAAGCCCATTTTCCCGTAACGTCCCATCATAACGACATCTGAAACGAGCACTGGAAAATTCCAGTCTACTTCTTCAGTTTGTGGAACATAAGCGATCATGTTTTGTTTTAACGCTTGTTGTATAGGGCTATCGTTTAGTGTCACTTTTCCTTTAGAGGGTTTAACTAATCCCATAATGGTTTTAAAAAGTGTTGATTTACCACTTCCGTTAATACCCACTAGGGCACAAATTGTGCCACCAGTGATAGAAAAGCTCGCATCAAAAATTGCAGTATGTCCGTTGTTATAGGTTACTGTTGCATTATCAACAGTCAGGGTTGGATTAGTTTTTTTTTGATTCATTGTCCAAATCCTTTAGCAATTGTATCGACCGTGATATTCAGTAAATCGATATAAGTAGGAACATCACCACCTTCGGCAGAAAGGGAATCGACATAAAGAATACCACCGTATTTTGCTCCAGTTTCTTTACTCACTTGTTTTGCCGGCTTATCTGAAATAGTACTTTCACTGAAAACAACGGGAATATTATGTTTTCTGACAGTATCAATAACATATTTAACTTGTTGTGGTGTACCTTGTTCTTCCGCATTGATTGGCCATAAATAGATTTCTTTAAAACCATAATCATTAGCTAAATAACTAAAGGCTCCTTCACTGGTGACTAACCAACGATCTTCTTGTGGGATACGGGATAATCTTTCTCTTAATGGAGCATCAAGTTGTTTTATTTGTTCGGCATAACGTGCCGCATTTTGATTATAGATTTCGGCATTTTCAGGGTCATGTTCAACTAATGCTTTACGTATATTCTCAATATAAATTAATGCATTATTTGGCGACATCCAAGCGTGTGGATTTGGGTTGTTTTTGTAAGCTCCTTCACGGATAGCCATTGGTGTAATGCCTTCGGTTACAACAACAGCGGGTACATTACGCAATTCATTAAAAAAGCGTTCAAACCAACGTTCAAGATTTAAACCATTCCATAAAATAAGATCAGCTTTTTGTGCTTTTACAATATCTTTGGGTGTTGGTTGGTAATCATGAATTTCCGCACCAGGTTTGGTAATAGACTCAACAATTGCAGCATCACCAGCTACATTTTGAGCAATATCTTGAATTATCGTAAATGTAGTGACAACTTTAAGCTTATCTTTTGCTTGTGCAGGTGTAAGTAAAAAAACGGATGCTAAGAGACATACAGCCGTAAGTGAAAATTTATTAACGGAGCGGAATATATCCATATTATTATTGCCTTATCATTGCAGTGGAATTTCTCAATTGATAATGATTATCAATATCATTTCAAGAAAGTCAAGTTATCTCTGTATGAAAATATTCATCCGATAACAGCATGAAGTAAGATAACATCATGTATTTCAATAAATGTTAAGTGAATTGTCGTCTTTTGTCGCAAAAATTAACAATAGATCGTAACTATTTGTGTAAAAGGCTATTTAAATCATTGAAACGACAAATTAATAAGCTATTTTACTTGGCTTATTAATCCTTCAATATTAGCGAGTTATGAAAAATACCTAAGTAATCTCGCAATGGTGAAATTATCATATTAATGAACAGAACCTCAGGAGATAAGATAATGATCGATTTAAAAAGTATTTATCAAAATGAAAGTGTAGAGGATGTACTTTTATATTTTGGTCCAAAAACGTCATATCCAAGTATTGATCGATGTTATGTGAGATATAAATTTGAAGTTGTTGAAAAAGCTATACTTATAAAAACAATGGGTAAGCTTTTACAGGAAGGTAAATTAGCTAAAGATAATAAGGGGCTAGCAATTAAAGGCCCTAATTGGAGAGAGCCAGATTTTGTTACTCAAAAAAATATGGCATTAAATAACCATAAAACTCGTATTTTTGTGAATTTTTTATGACGAAGAATTGTGAGCAATAAAATTATCTGAATCTAATGAGATAAAACTATTTAAGCATATTGTAAAAATATTCCTAATATTCGATGCATTTTTGTTTGTATAGAAATGCTAGAGCATTCTCTATCTATAAGAAAAAATAAAAGTAATAGAAATGTGCCCCTAGAATATTTGAGGGCATATAGCAGAGTGGGAATGTGAATGCGCGTTCATATTGATTTATTTGTTATGGTTTGTCATATTCTAGCCTGTGTTGATATGTGAAAATAAAACCCGCAACTTGTAATTTATTGATATTTAATGTGAAGGTGTTTTTCATATCATTATTTATGGAAAGGATAAAGCGTGAAAAGAAAAATCGTATTTTCTCTGTGTATTTTACTTTTGGCTGGCTGTGCTAGTGATAATAAACAGTCCGTTCAAAATAGCTCAACACGATTTTTAAAGGCAAAACCCATTGAAAACCGGGTAAATAATGCGTCTATTTCTACGGCTCAATGGAAAGCAACACCGTTTGATTCACATATTCAGCAAGCCTCTGCCCGCTATGATGTTGATGAAACATTAATTAAAGCTATTATACAAGTTGAATCAAACTTTAGACCTGAAGTGATTAGTAAATCGAATGCTGTTGGATTAATGCAAATTAAAGCATCAACAGCAGGAAGAGATATTTATCAAAATAGAGGTAAATCAGGTCAGCCAACAACAGCTCAGTTAAAAGACCCTGCGACTAATATTGATTTGGGTACGGCTTATATTCAATTACTGCGAGAGCGTCATCTTTCAGGTATTAATAACCCAGAAACGCTTTATTATGCAACGATCCTTGCTTATGTGAATGGTGCTGGGGCGTTACTAAGAACATTTGATAATAATAGAGACAACGCAATAGCTAAGATTAATGCTATGAGTGCGGATGATTTTTATCGTTATGTAGAAAAAAATCACCCAGCAGCTCAAGCACCTCGCTATTTAGCGAAAGTTAAAGCAGCGTATCACTCTACAGATAATTATTCTGGCAAATTAGCTGTAGATTGAACTTGTTGTAATAAAGTAGGCAGATCAGCAATGATTTCTAAAACGCCATTAATTACAAATTGAACACCCATACAAATTAATAGAAATCCCATAACGCGAGAAATAGCATCGATACCACTATGACCAAGGTATTTCATGATCTTTGTAGAGCCTCTTAGTGATAACCAAACGAGTAAGCTAATTAAAAAGAAAGTGGTGATAGGGGCGACATATAATACCCAGTGTGCAAGATCTGTACGCGAAGGAATTGATGCGGCAGTACTGATGATCATTGCGATAGTACCAGGTCCTGCTGTACTTGGCATTGCTAAGGGCACAAAAGCAATATTTGGTGCTTGTGGGTTTCTATGAGGATTTTTATCATCATCTATAGGGTCATCAACATTCGGCGTATTTGGAAATAACATACTAAAGCCAATAAAAGCAACAATCATTCCGCCAGCAATACGTAGACCTGGAATAGAAATCCCAAAAGTAGTCATTATTACTCGACCAGCGTAGAATGCAATGGTCATAATAATGAAAATATAAACACATGCCATTAACGATTGCTGATTACGCTGTTCTTTGGTCATACTTCCTGAAAGACCAAGCCAAAGAGCAACTGTTGTTAATGGATTGGTTAAAGGAAGAAGTAAAATAAGACCAAGGCCAATAGCTTGAAAAAACTGGTAAACAGAGTGCATGGAATATAAAAGCTCCCAATAATAGATAATTAAGGAATGATAATTATAACAAATCAAAGGCAATAAAAGTTACTTTGATGATAATAATCTTTGTATTTATTTATATTTATTCATTAGCCACTCCAGGTGTATTTTAACTGCAGGCCAATCATAATCTGTAACACTGTATACACAGGTATCTCTGCGTTGCCCCCCTGTCGTTAATCGATGATTACGTAATATTCCATCAAGCTTTGCACCTAAGCGCTCTATCGCTTTTCGGCTTGTTTGATTTAATATATGAGTACGAAATTCAACAGCAATACATTGTAAATATTCAAAAGCATAAGTGAGTAATAGATATTTAGCCTCAGTATTAATACCTGTTCTTTGAACTTTTTTTGCATACCATGTAGATCCAATTTCTAAGCGGGGAGTCTGGTTATCTACATTCATAAATGTCGTTATTCCTATCACACTATTATCTGCTTTAGAAATAATTGTAAATGGCAGCATTAATCCTTGTTCTTGTAACTGAATTTTATGTCCAATATCTTGTTTTAATGTTGTGACTGATGGCACTGTGGTATACCAAAGCTCATCGGGTTTATCTTTTTCAATTAGCTCAAGTAATTTTGAGTAGTGCTCCATGTTTAAGGGTACTAAACGAACCAATTTTCCTTCTAATATTGTCCAATCAGTCATTTTTTTCATTATGTATTCTCTTTGCTGTTGTAAATTCAATTTTTATTGAACTGAGAATACTTTTTATACATAACAATTTTATGAATTGATATTGCTATTTAGGGATTAGATAGAAATATTCTGTATAAAAAATAAAAATTACGGAGCAAAACTAGCGTGCATTTTTAGCAACAGATTATGACTGTTTGGATACAGATAAATAACAGAGATGCATGATAATCTGTACCCATAAATTTAACAATTTGGTAGCGAAAATGTCAGATACAATCGAATGGGATGATTTTTTACGAGTTGAAATGCGTGTTGGTACAATTATTAGTGCTGAGATAAATAAAAAAGCGAATAAGCCAGCATATGTAATGGATGTTGATTTAGGTGAACTTGGTATAAAGCGCTCTAGTGCTCAAATTACAGTAAACTATGCACCAGAAGAGTTAATTGGTCGTCGTATTTTATGTGTCTGTAATTTCCCAGTTAAACGTATTGCAGGCATAAAGTCTGAGGTGTTAATTACCGGCGCACCTGATGCATCGGGTGCTATTGTACTGGCCGAGTTTAATTTGCCATTACCTAATGGCTCTCGGTTAGCCTAACTATTATTTGTATTTGCTCTTATATAGCGATTATTGGCTAAGATTTGCTATAGTATAAGCTAAGTCGCAAGATTGATATGTAGGAGCGTCTTTTTGCTATTGCCTGAATTACATTTTCGATGTTATACACAAGAGACAGTGTCACATCAGCACGATAATATTTGGCAGATCATTTTTGGTTTATCTGGCTCGATGGAAGTAAATTTTAATCGAGAAGATTTTCTGATCTTACATCAGCAGTGTCTTATTATTCCACCTACTGTAAATCATGCCTTTTCTGGCTGTATTGATAATAAAAATCTTATATTAGAGCTTCCTACTACATCACAATGGCAATTTAGTGAAAAAGGTGGGCAGTTTAGTTTATCTCCCGCAGCCATTGGATTATTAGACTGGTTACGCCAATATCCTCAAGCACCAGAGCAATATCCAACAATAACACGTTTATTATTAGCTCAAATGAAGCCCCAAAAAAGTTGGCAAGATCATCTAGATTTATGGTTAGAAAATAAATTGCATATGCCATTAACTACAAAAGATATTGCTATCACATTTAATATTTCAGTGAGTACGTTGCAACGAAGAATGAAATCTGAATTAGATGTATCAGTGATGCAGTATGTGACGCAAAAACGATTAATTAAAGCAGCAGAATTATTAAGGCACACGCCTTGTAATATTGAGAATATAGCTTTAGCTGTGGGGTATGAATCTCATTCTGCATTTAGCCAGGCGTTCCGACAGTATTTTAGTAAAAGTCCTAATGAATATCGTGGGTTATAACGTTAATAGTTATAATAAAATTATAGCAATTTAATCTTTAAGGTAGGCTAAAAAGTATTTAGCTTGTTGTATATATTCGTGGAAACAACTTATCAAATATTAATGTAAACATATAGGTATAGATAAAAAAGAACACTAAAATAGTTAATTCCATCCTCATCGCTTTTATAAAATCTACATGGTACCACCACATATAGAGTGGAATTGTGAAGAGAAATAATCCTAATTCAAAACTAACAGCATGTATAAGACGTGTGAGTACACTTCGTTTTTGAATTTTTAGCTTAAATTCCACAAACTCAAATAATGAATTGAAAAAGTAATTCCAAATAAGTGCAATAACAGAGACGGCAATGGCAACGGGTAGTGAATCGTGAGATTGACTTTGGCTAAGAATTGCTAGCAACAAGGCACTTAATAAAATAGCAATAGATTCAAAAGTGATTGCATAAACAAGTTTTCGAGGGCGAGGTTTGAGATAAAACACACTATATACCTTTATTTTTAAACTGAACCGCCTCAGTGAAAATTGTTTTAAAGCCACGGTTTCCGCTTAATACAATAATAAAATCAATAATAGATTGCAAAATTACTCATTCTTTTTTGAAATTTTTTGTCACTCTTGGATTTTTTAGATGCAACTAATTAATAACTTAATTTTCCTTAGAATAAGAGGGAGTCTGTAATTACACAGGAATGGGGATCTTCAAAGACTGTTGAAACTAAATCTTTTTTTGTTTCATTCTTGCTGATAAACCTATTTTTATGTGTTTTCCAGGGGGCTCTTTTTTATAAGTTATCAAGAAATTTTTACTGTATAAAAACACAGCTTAAGGTGCTAAAGAGATAAAAAAGAGCTTTAAATGTTATAAAGTACTCGGCTATATCTTTACTTTGTATCACTTAAATAAATGTAGACAGATAAATGTATAAATCCTTATAGTCTGTGATAATATTCACGCTGAGTTGCGATAAGGCTCGGTTATGCTATGGGTATTTACTTGGTAAATAGAGATGCGTAATTGTGTACATACCTCGCGAGGTAAAGTGAGAAGTTATCGTAACGTACTGAAAATTTATAAAATAAAAAGCTTGCAAGTGATCTTGCGTATGGGTCACCACTGTAATTAAGGATTTTAAATGCCAATTATTACTCTTCCTGATGGAAGCCAACGTCAATTTGAAAATGCAGTATCTGTCATGGATGTTGCTGCAGATATCGGCCCCGGTCTCGCAAAAGCCTGTATTGCAGGTCGTATTAATGGTGAGCTGGTGGATGCCTGTGAATTAATCGAAAACGATGCCAATCTAGCAATTATTACCGCCAAAGATGATGAAGGTCTTGAGATTATTCGTCACTCTTGTGCCCACTTATTGGGACATGCAATTAAACAACTTTGGCCTCAAACCAAAATGGCGATTGGTCCTGTTATCGAAAACGGCTTCTACTATGACGTCGATTTAGACCGCTCTTTGACGCAGGAAGACTTAGAAACTCTAGAAAAACGTATGCTAGAGTTGGCGAAAACAGATTATGACGTTATTAAAAAACGCGTAAGCTGGCGCGAAGCCCGTGACACTTTTGTTGCGCGAGGCGAAGATTATAAAGTGGCTATTCTTGACGAAAACATCAGTCAAGACTCGCAGCCAGGACTTTATCATCACCAAGAATATGTTGATATGTGCCGTGGTCCTCATGTACCAAACATGCGTTTCTGTCATGATTTTAAATTACAGAAAATTTCTGGCGCATACTGGCGTGGTAATAGCGATAACAAAATGCTACAGCGCATTTATGGTACCGCTTGGGCTGATAAGAAACAGTTAAAAGCCTATTTACAACGTTTGGAAGAAGCAGCAAAACGCGACCACCGTAAAATTGGTAAACAGCTTGATTTGTATCATATGCAAGAAGAAGCGCCGGGTATGGCATTCTGGCATAATGATGGCTGGACAATTTTCCGTGAGTTAGAAACATTTGTGCGTTGTAAATTAAAAGAATATGATTATCAGGAAGTAAAAGGTCCATTTATGATGGATCGCGTTCTTTGGGAAAAAACAGGTCACTGGGAAAACTACAAAGAACATATGTTTACAACGTCTTCAGAAAATCGTGAATATTGCATCAAACCAATGAACTGCCCGGGCCATGTACAAATATTTAAACAAGGTCTGCGTTCTTACCGTGATTTACCATTACGTATGGCTGAATTTGGTAGTTGTCATCGTAATGAACCATCAGGTGCATTGCACGGTTTAATGCGTGTTCGTGGCTTTACACAAGACGATGCACACATCTTCTGTACAGAAGAACAAATATTAAGTGAAGTAAATGACTGCATCAAATTGATTTATGATGTATATTCTACTTTCGGATTTGAAAAAATCGTTGTTAAGCTGTCAACTCGCCCAGAAAAACGCATCGGTGAAGATGCTTTATGGGATATCGCAGAAGCAGACTTAGCAAAAGCGCTGACTGATAATAATATTGAATTTGAATATCAGCCAGGCGAAGGGGCGTTTTATGGCCCTAAAATTGAATTTACACTTTACGACTGTTTAGATCGTGCGTGGCAGTGTGGTACAGTACAGCTGGACTTCTCACTCCCAGGTCGGTTAAATGCATCTTACGTTGCTGAAAATAATGAGCGTAAAGTACCTGTAATGCTTCACCGAGCGGTATTAGGTTCGTTAGAACGTTTTATTGGTATTCTGACAGAAGAATACGCAGGGTTCTTCCCGACTTGGTTAGCACCACAGCAGGTTGTCGTGATGAATATCACGGATGGACAGGCTGATTATGTACAAAAACTCGTCAAAGAATTGCAAGATGCCGGAATTCGTGCAAAAGCAGACTTGAGAAATGAGAAGATTGGCTTTAAAATTCGTGAACATACTTTACGTCGTGTTCCGTACATGCTTGTTTGCGGTGATAAAGAAGTCGAATCAGGCAAAGTAGCGGTTCGTACTCGCCGAGGAAAAGACCTTGGCAGTGTCGACGTTAACGAATTTAAAGAAAAGCTTCTGCAAGAAATTAGAAGCAGAAGTCTTCATCAGTTGGAGGAATAAGGTATTAAAGGCGGAAAAAGAATTCAATCAACGCGTCAGAATCGTATCAACAGTGAGATTCGCGCTCATGAAGTTCGTTTAACAGGTTTAGATGGCGAACAGATTGGTGTTGTTAGTCTGAAAGAGGCTCTTGAGAAAGCCGAGGAAGCAGGTGCTGATTTAGTAGAAATTAGTCCTAATGCCGAGCCGCCGGTTTGTCGTATTATGGACTACGGCAAATTCCTCTATGAGAAAAGTAAGACTCTCAAAGAACAGAAAAAGAAACAAAAAGTTATTCAGGTCAAGGAAGTTAAATTCCGTCCTGGTACAGATGAAGGCGACTATCAGGTCAAACTACGCAACCTGATTCGTTTTCTTGAAGATGGCGATAAAGCTAAAGTAACACTACGTTTTCGTGGTCGTGAAATGGCGCACCAACAAATCGGTATGGAAGTGCTTAACCGCATCCGTCAGGATTTGGATGAACTGGCAACTGTTGAATCTTTCCCTAATAAGATTGAAGGTCGTCAGATGATCATGGTGCTCGCACCGAAGAAGAAATAATCGGGCAACTCAAGTAATAGCGCCAACTCTTCGGAGTTGGTAGTTATTCGCCTAATTATTTTATGTTATTAACAATGCGAAGTGGATTATAGAAATGCCAAAGATTAAAACAGTACGCGGTGCAGCTAAACGCTTTAAAAAAACTGCAGGTGGTGGCTTTAAGCGCAAACATGCTAACCTCCGTCACATTCTGACTAAAAAATCAACTAAGCGTAAACGTCATTTACGTCCAAAAGGCATGGTCTCTAAAGGAGATTTAGGCCTGGTCGTAGCTTGCTTACCATACGCATAAGTATCATTTTTTAACAGAATTCAAGACATTAGGAGATTAATATGGCTCGTGCTAAACGTGGCGTTGTCGCCCGTGCTCGTCACAAAAAGATTTTAAAGCAAGCTAAAGGTTATTACGGTGCACGTTCACGTGTATATCGTGTTGCTTTTCAGGCTGTTATCAAAGCTGGTCAATATGCGTACCGTGACCGTCGTCAGAAAAAACGTCAGTTCCGTCAACTGTGGATTGCGCGTATC
Organism: Proteus hauseri; assembly: GCF_004116975.1. Classification (NCBI taxonomy): domain Bacteria; kingdom Pseudomonadati; phylum Pseudomonadota; class Gammaproteobacteria; order Enterobacterales; family Morganellaceae; genus Proteus; species Proteus hauseri. The sequence goes on from NZ_CP026364.1 coordinate 3,119,286, forward strand.
AACGCAGCAGCTCGTCAGAACGGTATGTCTTATAGCCGTTTCATCAATGGTCTGAAAAAAGCATCCATTGAAATCGACCGTAAGATTCTGGCTGACATCGCTGTATTCGACAAAGTAGCATTTGCTGCACTTGTTGAAAAAGCGAAAGGTGCTCTGGCTTAATTAGTCAGTAAGTAGAAGAGGGAGTTTTCTCCCTCTTTTATTTTGTTTGAATTTATGGCTTAATGTTAGAAATTCAATAAGTTAATACTCAACGAGATACAAAAAATGTTAAGTTTCGCTTTTTTCCGCTTCTTTTTTTACTTTAGCGCCTAATTTAGGGGGCTTTTGCGCGTAAGAAAAGAAACGAAAAGTAGCGCCTGAAGCCTCCAATATGGAGGCTTTTTTGTTTTCAACTCTCATCTTGAGAGAGAAATCAAAAAGGCAATTTTTTAATCGTCATCATTGATAACAACTAATAGACCTCATCAGGTCAAAGGAAGAGGAAACGATGCCACATCTCGCTGAACTCGTTGCTCAAGCTAAAGCAGCTATCGAAGAGGCACAGGATGTTGCTGCGCTGGATTCGGTTCGTGTTGAATACTTGGGGAAAAAAGGTCATTTAACGCTTCAGATGTCCACGCTGCGCGACTTACCCGCTGAAGATCGTCCAGCTGCAGGGGCTGTCATTAATCAGGCTAAACAAGAGGTTCAGCAAGCGCTGAATGCTCGTAAAGAACAGATGGAATCAGCAATATTAAATGAACGTCTATCTGCTGAGAAAATTGATGTCTCTTTGCCTGGTCGTCGCATTGAAAATGGTGGCCTTCACCCAGTCACTCGTACTATTGAACGTATTGAAACTTTCTTTGGCGAATTAGGCTTTTCTGTTGAGAATGGCCCTGAAATTGAAGATGATTATCATAACTTTGATGCGTTAAATATCCCTGCTCATCATCCAGCAAGAGCAGACCATGATACATTCTGGTTTGATGCCAAACGTTTGTTACGTACGCAAACTTCAGGTGTGCAAATTCGTACCATGCAAGACAAACAACCACCTATCCGTATTATTGCACCTGGTCGCGTATATCGTAATGATTACGACCAAACGCATACCCCAATGTTCCACCAAACTGAAGGCCTGATTGTTGATAAAGATATTAGCTTTACCAACTTAAAAGGCACATTGCACGATTTTCTAAAAAACTTCTTTGAAGAAGATATGGAAATTCGCTTCCGTCCTTCTTATTTCCCATTCACAGAGCCTTCTGCAGAGGTTGATGTTATGGGTAAAAATGGTAAATGGCTGGAAGTATTAGGCTGCGGTATGGTGCACCCAAATGTATTGCGTAATGTTGGTATTGATCCTGAAGTATACTCAGGTTTTGCGTTCGGTATGGGTATGGAGCGCCTAACAATGTTACGTTACGGTGTAACTGATTTGCGTTCATTCTTCGAAAATGATCTTCGTTTCCTCAAACAGTTTAAATAAGGTGGGATTATCTCATGAAATTCAGTGAACTTTGGTTACGTGAGTGGGTAAACCCAGCGATTACTAGCGAAGAACTTTCTGAACAGCTGACGATGGCGGGTTTAGAAGTTGATGGCGTAGAAAAAGTTGCCGGTGATTTTCACGGTGTTTATGTGGGGGAAGTTGTTGAATGTGGACAACATCCTAATGCTGATAAACTGCGGGTGACAAAAGTCAACGTAGGCGGTGATAGATTATTAGATATCGTTTGTGGTGCACCTAATTGCCGTTTAGGTTTAAAAGTTGCTGTCGCAACTGTTGGCGCTGTATTACCTGGCGATTTCAAAATTAAGGCAGCCAAATTACGTGGCGAATCATCAGAAGGCATGTTGTGTTCATTTTCTGAATTAGCTATTTCAGAAAGCCATGATGGTATTATTGAATTGCCTGCTGATGCGCCTATTGGTATTGATATTCGTGAATACTTAAAACTTAATGATAATGCAATTGAAATTAGCATTACACCTAACCGTGCTGATTGCTTAAGTATTATGGGTGTAGCTCGTGATATCGCAGTAGTCAATAAAATGGAGTGTCAAGTGCCAGATATGGCACCAGTAGAAGCGACCTCTGCGGCAACATTCCCTGTCCGAGTTGAAGCGCCACAAGCATGTCCTCGTTATTTAGGGCGTGTTTTCACTAATATAAATGTGAAGGCCAAAACACCTTTATGGATGCAAGAAAAACTGCGCCGTGGTGGGATCCGTTCTATTGATCCAATTGTTGATATTACCAATCTGATTTTATTGGAAATGGGGCAGCCTCTACATGCGTTTGATCTTGATCGTGTTGAGGGTGCTGTTGTTGTCCGTATGGGTAAAGATGGTGAGAAACTGACTTTACTTGATGGCAATGAAATTACATTAAAAGACGATGTATTAGTTATTGCTGATGAAAAACAAGCTTTAGGAATGGCGGGTATTTTTGGTGGTGAATCTTCAGGTGTGAATGAGGAAACCAAGAATGTCTTCTTAGAGTGTGCATTCTTCTCTCCATTATCAATCACGGGGCGCGCCCGCCGTTATGGCTTACATACCGATGCATCTCATCGTTATGAGCGTGGCGTTGATTCAGCGCTTCAATATAAAGCAATAGAACGCGCGACTAAACTTTTATTAGAAGTGTGTGGTGGTGAAGTTGGTAAAGTGATTGATGTCACAAATAAAGAATTTTTACCCAACATTGCTCCAGTTAAATTAACTCGTGCAAAACTAGACCGCTTATTAGGTCATAAAATTGATGGTGCACAAGTTCTCGATTCATTAACTCGATTAGGTTTTGGTGTTACTGTCGAGAATGATGGTTGGTTAGCAACTGTGCCAACATGGCGCTTTGATGTGCAAATCGAAGAAGATTTGATTGAAGAAGTTGCCCGTATTTATGGTTATAACAATATTCCTGATGTACCACTGCGCGCTGATTTAATTATGACCAATCATCGTGAAGCGAACTTGCCATTAAAACGTGTAAAAACGATGCTGGTAGATAATGGATTTCAAGAAGCGATTACTTATAGCTTTGTTGATCCTAAGGTACAAAGTTTATTGCATCCTAACGAAGAAGCGTTAATTTTACCTAATCCAATATCATCAGATATGTCTGCAATGAGATTATCATTATTGACAGGATTATTAACGACTGTGGTTTACAATCAGAATCGACAACAAACCAGAGTTAGGTTATTTGAAGCAGGTCTGCGTTTTGTTCCTGATAATCAAGCAGAATATGGAATACGTCAGGAACTTATGCTTGCTGGTGTGATTGCGGGCAACCGTTATGAAGAACATTGGTCTTTAGATAAGCAAACTGTTGATTTCTTTGATTTGAAAGGTAATATTGAATCGATTCTGGAATTGACAGGCCAGTTAGATGAAATTACATTTAAATCAGCCGAGCATCCAGCCCTTCATCCGGGACAAAGTGCTGGGATTTATCTGAGAAATGAATATATTGGCTGTATTGGTGTTGTTCATCCAGAGCTTGAACGTAAACTTGATTTAAACGGCCGCACGGTTGTATTTGAAGTACGTTGGGACGCTATTGCAAACCGCAATTTACCGCAAGCAAAAGCTGTTTCACGTTTCCCTTCAAATCGTAGAGATATTGCTGTAGTTGTTCCGAATGATGTAGCTGCAGAGGATATTTTAGCCGAATGTAAGAAAGTTGGCGGAAATCAAATAGTTGGCATAAACTTATTTGATGTGTATTGTGGTAAAGGAGTAGCAGAGGGTTATAAAAGCCTCGCTATTAGCTTAATCTTGCAGGATATCGAGCATACTCTGGAAGAAGATGAGATTGCTGCAACAGTCAATACCTGTGTAGCAGCATTGAAACAGCGATTCCAAGCATCCTTGAGGGACTAGACCTATGGCGCTTACAAAAGCTGAAATGGCAGAAAATCTGTTTGAAAAACTTGGTGTTAGCAAACGCGATGCAAAAGACCTTGTAGAAGCCTTTTTTGAGGAAGTGCGTCGTTCTCTGGAAAATGGAGAACAGGTGAAGCTGTCTGGATTCGGAAACTTTGACCTGCGTGATAAAAATCAGCGCCCTGGTCGTAACCCGAAAACAGGGGAAGATATTCCTATCACAGCTCGCCGTGTTGTAACTTTCCGCCCTGGACAAAAATTAAAGAGCCGGGTTGAGAGCGCGACACCGAAAGAGTAATATTTAGAGCACCCAAAACGGCCTTCTTTGAAGGTCGTTTTTTTTTACTTATGATTTTTACAAGGTGATTTATTATTTTGTGATGTTATTAACGTAATAAAAATATTTTGCTTTATTTATAAATAGTATAAACAGTTTTTTTGACGTGCAATAGATTGGTCACTACACACTCATTATTATTCAACAAATCAAAACATTCTTATTTTGATGATTCTTTTTACATTCAGATTTCTTTCATACTACTTTATCTTTTATAAATACTATAATTAGTCAAATTATTAACCTATCTTGGGTATGAAAAATAAAAGCGAAAATAGATAAAGTTAAGGGAAATAAAAACAGATATGAAACTATAACTATTATGACTAATGAAAAAGATAACCTTCTTTATCAACTTAAAAAGAAGCAGCAAAAAAGCGATAATAAAAAATTATTTTTTATGACGATAGTCGTATCTCTTCTGGTTGTTTTTTCGCTCTCTGCTGGAGAGTTGTGGTTGTTTCCTAATCAATGGTTTTCCGCCGAGGCTAAATTATTTGTTTGGCAGATCCGGCTTCCTAGAATACTGGCCGTAATTATTGTTGGTGCAAGTTTAGCTATTGCTGGTGCAGTTATGCAGGCATTATTTGAAAATCCATTAGCAGAGCCGGGATTATTAGGTGTAAGTAGTGGGGCGGGTGTTTGTGTCGTATTATTAATTACTTTACAAATAGGAACAACCTATTTGTTAATAAGTAGTGCTGCGATATTAGGTGCTCTAGGTATCACTCTTTTATTGATGTTTTTTACACAAATTAAAAAACTTTCCAATGCACAGTTATTATTAATTGGAGTGGCGTTGGGTGTAATGGCTAGTGCGATAATGACATGGCTTGTCTATTTCAGCTCTGCTTTAGACTTAAGACAGCTTATGTACTGGTTGATGGGCAGTTTTAGCGGAATTGATTGGCGTCATCAGCTATTATTTTGGGCATTACTTCCCATCATTTTACTTTTATTTTGGCAAGCCGATATGCTGAACTACCTTTCTTTAGGAACTTTCAGAGCAAAACAGTTAGGTATTTCAGTTCAACAATGGCGCAATAGATTTATTTTAGCTGTTGGGTTACTTGTTGGGTTAAGTGTGGCGTTAGCCGGTGCTATAAGCTTTGTAGGGTTAATTGTTCCACATTTATTAAGATTATGTGGCATTACTCATTACAAAACGTTATTGCCAGCATGTGCAATTACAGGGGGCGGATTATTGGTTTTAGCGGATCTTTTATCCCGGCTGATACTAAATGGTGCAGAAGTTCCTATTGGCGTTGTTACAGCTACTATTGGTGCACCTCTGTTTATTTGGTTATTAGCGACAAAGAAAATGGGGCGTTAACCTAATGACACTGCTCAAAATAGATAAAATTAGCGTACCAAATAGACTAAAACAGATTACAGCAAGTGTTGATTTTGGCGAAAGAATTCATCTTATTGGTGCTAATGGTGCAGGAAAAAGTAGTTTATTAAATGTACTTGCAGCAGAACTTTCATTTAGTGGGGACGTATTTCTAAACGAAACCTCAATAAGACATTATAAATATTATGATCTTTCTAGAATACAAGGCTTTGTTATACAACAATCGGAAGCTTTACCATTTATGCCTGTTTTCCACTATCTTTCGTTATTTCATCAATTATCAGAAATGAATAGTAAACAGCTGAATATATTATTTCATGATTTTCAAATAGATAAGTTATTGTCAAAAAATATTCAGCATTTATCTGGTGGTGAATGGCAACGCGTGAGAATTGTTGCGGTATTTATACAACTATGGGCTGGTGACGATTTGAAAGGAAAACTAATGTTACTTGATGAGCCCATGAATAATTTAGATATCGTGCAATTAACAATATTAGATAAGTGGCTAGATAAATTTTGCCAATTAGGCGGTTCTATAATGATGAGCACTCATGATTTAAGACTCAGTTATTTAAAAGCGAGCAAAGTATGGCTAATTTCTGAGGGTATTTTAATCGGTTCAGGTACAACAGAGATACTATTAGATGAAAACTTGCTATCTACTACTTTTAATACTGAAATCAAATGTCAGAATATAACAAATAAGGTCGATTGGCAGGTTATTTAACTTAATAGCATATCTAAAACATACTCAGCGGAAATTATTAAGCTTTCTTTAAGACTTTTTAATAAGAACTAATGCTGAGAAACTACAATTTGTATATAATTGTTTTTTATTCATTCATTAACTAGGCTACATTTTTATGAGTCATTTTCTTCCATTCTCCCGTCCAGCTATCGGGGATGAAGAGATCAAAGCCGTTGAAGGTGTTCTGCGTTCAGGTTGGATCACTACTGGCCCTCAAAACCATCAGCTTGAACAAGACTTCTGTAAGAAATTTGGTAGCAAACATGCTATCGCAATTTGTTCTGCGACAGCGGGAATGCATGTTGTTTTGATGGCTATGGGAATTGGCCCTGGTGATGAAGTTATTACTCCGTCGCAAACATGGGTTTCAACGATTAATATTATTACTTTACTCGGTGCTGAGCCTGTAATGGTTGATGTTGATCGCGACACATTAATGGTAAGCGCTGACGACATTAAAAAAGCAATAACATCAAAAACTAAAGCGATTATTCCTGTTCATTATGCAGGTGCTCCTTGTGATCTTGAGGCCCTAAGAGCTGTTGCTGAAGAGGCAGGTATTCCTCTTATTGAAGATGCTGCACACGCAATAGGGACACGTTATAAGAATGAATGGATTGGAGAAAAAGGAACCTCTATTTTTTCTTTTCATGCAATTAAAAACGTGACTTGTGCCGAAGGTGGACTTGTTGTCACCGATAATGATGAATTAGCTAATAGAGTGCGTTGCTTAAAATTCCACGGTTTAGCGGTTGATGCCTTTGATAGACAAATTCAAGGCCGCAAACCACAGGCTGAAGTTGTTGAACCCGGCTATAAATATAACTTGTCTGATATTCATGCTGCGATAGCTGTCGTTCAATTAAACCGACTCGATGAAATGAATGCAAAGCGTGCAGAATTAGTCGAGCTGTATCGCGAAAAATTAAAAAACTCACCATTATCAATGCTAAATATTCCACAATACCCACATTTACATGCTAATCATCTCTTTATGGTTCGAGTTGATAAAAAAGTGTGTGGGATTGATCGCGATACTTTTATGGAAAAACTTAAGCAAAAAGATATTGGTACAGGGCTACATTTCCGTGCTGCTCATACTCAAAAATATTATCGTGAGCGTTATCCTTCCTTATCCCTTCCTCAATCGGAGTGGAACTCTGCGACGTTATGCTCGTTGCCATTGTTCCCTGATATGAGTAATGAAGATGTTATTCGCGTTACAGATGCGATCAATGAAATCCTTTCGGAGCACATCTAGTGTCAACATTTGATAAAATCAATAAAGTTTCAGTTGTTATTCCTGTTTATAACGAAGAAGAAAGTCTGCCTGTTCTTTTAGAACGCACAATTAAGAGTTGTAAGCAACTTACCCAAGAGTACGAATTGATCCTTGTTGATGATGGTAGTAGTGATAATTCTGCAAAAATGCTGGTGGAAGCCGCTGAAATTGAAGATAACCATGTTATTGCTATTATTTTAAACCGTAATTACGGTCAACACTCCGCTATTATGGCGGGCTTTAATCAAGCTAAAGGTGACTTAGTTATTACATTAGATGCGGATTTGCAAAATCCGCCAGAAGAGATCCCACGTTTAGTTGCTACAGCTGAAGAAGGCTATGATGTTGTTGGAACTCGCCGTCGTAATCGCCAAGATTCATGGTTTCGTAAAACAGCCTCTAAAATGATCAATGCCATGATAACCAAGGCAACGGGGCGTTCAATGGGTGACTACGGCTGTATGTTAAGAGCCTATCGTCGTCACATTGTTGAAGCAATGTTACAGTGTCACGAACGCAGTACATTTATTCCTATTTTAGCGAATACTTTCGCTCGTCGTACTATTGAAATTGAAGTGGGTCATGCTGAGCGCGAATATGGTGATTCAAAGTACAGCTTTTTAAAACTCATTAATTTGATGTATGACTTATTAACTTGCCTAACAACCGCACCATTGCGCTTATTAAGTGTCGTAGGAAGTGTGATTGCTGTCGCTGGATTTTTACTCGCCGTACTTCTAATTGTACTACGACTTATTTTCGGTGCGATGTGGGCTGCTGAAGGTGTGTTTACACTCTTCGCTATCTTATTCATGTTTATCGGTGCGCAGTTCGTTGCAATGGGTCTATTAGGTGAATATATAGGCCGAATTTATAATGATGTAAGAGCGCGTCCTCGGTATTTTATCCAAAAAGTGGTTGGTGTTAAACAAACCAACGAAAATCAGGAAGAAGACTAATGAAAGCAATCGTATTTGCCTATCATGATATTGGCTGTGTCGGTTTAAAAGCACTTGAAAAAGCAGGTTTCGATATTCAAGCTGTATTTACTCATACTGACGATCCTAACGAAAATCATTTCTTCTCATCAGTTGCTCGTGTGAGTGCTGAGATGGGCTTGACTGTATTTGCGCCAGAAAATGTCAATCACCCTTTGTGGATTGAGCGTATTCGTGAAATGAAGCCTGATGTCATTTTCTCTTTCTATTATCGTCATATGCTAAGTGAAGAGATCCTGAATCTAGCACCTAAAGGTGCGTTCAATTTACATGGGTCTTTATTACCAAAATATCGTGGTCGCGCACCAATTAACTGGGCTATTGTTAATGGCGAAACGCAAACGGGTGTTACTCTGCATAAAATGACAGCAAAAGCAGATGCAGGTGACATTGTTGCTCAAGAAACAGTGACTATTGGTGAAAACGATACATCTCTTATTTTGCACGAAAAAGTTAAAGAAGCAGCTGAAAAACTAATGTTGAGTGTTTTACCACATATTTCTTCAGGTGATTATTCAACAACTAAGCAAGATGAAAACCAAGCAACCTATTTCGGTCGCCGTAGCGCAGAAGATGGGTTAATTGACTGGAATGCAGATGCTAAAACTGTTCATAATTTAGTTCGTGCTGTAACAGAACCTTACCCTGGCGCATTCACCTTTTTAGGTGAGCGTAAAATGACCATTTGGCGTTCACGTCCTATTAATGATAATCAAGGTAAACGCCCAGGTACGGTTATTTCTACTGAACCTTTAGTGATTGCTTGTGCTAACGGTGCGATAGAAGTTGTGACGGGGCAAAGCGAGAATGGTTTATATGTTCAAGGTAGCCGTTTAGCTTCTGAAATGGGTATCGTTACCGATGTACGTGTTGGGCCAAAAGCAACAGCACAAGTTAAACGTCGCAAACGTGTTCTGATTTTAGGTGTAAATGGTTTTATCGGTAACCATTTAACTGAGCGCCTGTTAAAAGATGATAATTATGATATCTATGGTATGGATATCGGCTCTTCTGCTATCGAACGTTTTATTGGTAACCCACGTTTCCACTTTATTGAAGGCGATGTAAGCATCCATACAGAATGGATTGAATATCACATTAAAAAATGTGACGTTATTCTGCCTTTAGTTGCGATAGCTACACCAATTGAATATACCCGTAATCCATTACGTGTATTTGAATTAGACTTTGAAGAAAACTTAAAAATTGTACGTTATTGCGTTAAATATAATAAACGTATTATTTTCCCATCCACTTCAGAAGTTTACGGAATGTGTGATGACAAAGAATTCGATGAAGATAATTCTCGCTTAATTGTTGGCCCAATCAATAAACAGCGTTGGATTTACTCAGTTTCTAAACAACTGTTAGACCGCGTTATTTGGGCATATGGTGCAAAGGAAGGTCTGAAATTTACTTTATTCCGTCCATTTAACTGGATGGGGCCGCGCCTTGATAATTTAAACTCTGCTCGCATTGGTAGTTCGCGCGCAATTACTCAGCTAATTTTGAACTTAGTTGAAGGCTCACCAATTAAATTGGTTGATGGCGGTGAACAAAAACGTTGTTTCACAGATATTAATGATGGTATCGAAGCTTTATTCCGCATCATTGAGAACCGTGATAATAAATGTGATGGCCAAATTATTAATATTGGTAATCCAATTAACGAAGCAAGTATTCGTGAATTAGCAGAAATGCTGTTAGATTGCTTTGAAAAACATGAGTTACGTGGGCATTTCCCTCCATTTGCTGGCTTTAAGAAAATCGAAAGTAGCAGCTATTATGGTAAAGGCTACCAAGATGTTGAACACCGTAAGCCAAGCATTAAAAATGCAGAACGTTTATTGGATTGGAAACCAACGATAGAAACACGTCAAACAGTTGAAGAAACATTAGATTTCTTCTTACGTGGCGCAGTTGAAGAGTTAGGTAACAAATAATGAAGAAAGTTGGCTTGAGAGTCGATGTGGATACTTATCGAGGAACTAAAGAAGGTATTCCGCAGTTGCTGGAAGTATTTGCCAGACATAACATTCAGGCCAGCTTTTTCTTCAGTGTCGGTCCAGACAATATGGGGCGCCATTTATGGCGCCTTTTGCGACCGAAATTTCTGTGGAAAATGCTAAGGTCAAATGCTGCGTCGTTATATGGACTTGATATTTTGCTGGCAGGAACAGCGTGGCCAGGTAAAAAATTGCTCAAAATTTAGGGTATTTGATGAAACAAACCCAAGATGCAGGTCATGAAGTAGGTTTGCACTCGTGGGATCATCAAGGTTGGCAAGCAAAAGTAGGGCGTTGGACGACGGAAGAATTAACGCAACAAGTTCATTTAGGTGTCGAAGCACTAGAAAAAGCACTTGAAGGTCCTGTTAAATGTTCGGCTGTTGCTGGATGGCGAGCAGATGAGCGTGTATTAACAGTTAAAGAAAACTTTCAATTCGATTACAATAGTGATTGTCGAGGAACGCATCCTTTTAGACCTATTTTAGCAAATGGTTCTATCGGTACGGCGCAAATTCCAGTAACATTACCTACTTATGATGAAGTGGTTGGTACAAAGGTAAAGGATGAGGATTTTAATCAATTTATTATTGATGAAATCAAAAAAGATAAAGGAATACCTGTTTATACTATCCATACTGAAGTTGAAGGAATGTCAAAAGCAGCTCAATTCGAGCAGTTACTGGCAATGATTGCAAATGAAGGCATCGAATTCTGCCCACTAAGCGATTTATTACCGAAAGATAAAGAAACGCTTCCGATAGGCAAAGTTGTTCGATCTGACTTTCCGGGTCGAGAAGGCTGGTTAGGGTGCCAACAAGAGGTCTAACAAAACTATGTTGAATAACCGGGCGAGTAAAATCGGGGCCATCCTCTTGGCTCTTTTTTTTGTTCTTACCTACTTATTTCCATTGAACAGCCGGTTATTATGGCAGCCAGATGAAACTCGTTACGCGGAAATTAGCCGCGAAATGGTGGTGAGCGGGAACTGGATTGTTCCCCATATGCTGGATATTCGCTATTTTGAAAAGCCTGTTGCAGGATATTGGATCAATAATATTAGCCAAGTTATTTTTGGTCATACTAATTTTGCTGTGCGCTTTGGTTCCGTTATCTCTATTCTTTTAAGCACATTACTTGTTTATTTATTAGCTAGAATGATGTGGCGTAATCGCCAAGTTGCCTTTGTTTCTAGTTTAATTTATTTATCAATGTTCCTTGTGTTTAGTGTTGGTACATATAGCGTACTTGATCCTATGCTTGCCCTTTGGGTAACAGCAAGTATGGTTTGTTGTTTTTGGGCATTGAAAGCAACTACAGTTAAAACACGAATACTGGCGTGGATAACCCTTGGTTTAGCTTGTGGTATGGCCTTTATGACTAAAGGCTTTTTGGCATTAGCCATACCAGTTATCGTTATGGTTCCTATTACGCTTTACCAACGGCGCTTTGTGCAAATGCTTTTGTATGGCCTACTTGCAGTATTAGGTGCTGCATTAATTAGTTTGCCGTGGGTTTTGGCAATAGCTAAGGCTGAACCTGATTATTGGAATTATTTCTTCTGGGTTGAGCACATTCAGCGTTTTTCTGGCGACGATGCTCAACACAAAGCACCAATTTGGTACTATATACCAGTGGTCATATTAGGTGTTATTCCTTGGCTTGGGTTGTTACCAGGTGCACTTATTAGCGCATGGAAGAAAAAACGTAAGCGTCCTGAGTTATTCTTTTTACTCTGTTGGTTTGTTGTTCCATTCCTATTTTTTAGTATTGCAAAGGGTAAGTTACCAACGTACATGTTGCCTTTTATGGCACCCCTTGCGATGTTAATGGCAAAATATGGTGTTGATTGCGCGAGAAAGTTCAGAATGAAAGCGCTGAGAGTCAATGGCTATATTAATATCTTTATTGGTGTTGCTGTCGTTATTGCTATTTTGGTGATTCAATTAATATCTTCTAAACCTATTTATATGCCTTATGAGTGGTCTAAATGGGTATTAGCAATAGTGGCTTTCTCTTTATGGGGCATTATTGGGTATTTATGTTCAACTCTTAATGGTAAACATTGGTTGTGGGCGGCATCTTGCTCATTAGGCGTCAGTTTATGTATTGGACAAGCGATTCCTAATAGCAGCGTAGATGGTAAATTACCGCAAGAATTTATTCGCCAAAATATTAATACACTAAAATCTAGCCAATATGTTGTAAGCAGCAGTGTGGGTGTTGGTGCTGGTTTAGCATGGGAATTACAACGTAGTGATATTTATCTATATGAAAGAACTGGTGAATTAACCTATGGTGTTAAGTACCCTGATTCGCAACATCGTCTGATTAAACCAGATAATTTTGCTCAATGGTTAGAAACGGCAAGAAAAGAAGGTAATGTTTCTGTTGTTGTAACATTTAAAGATCCTAAAACATTAGCGAAATTCCCAAGACCTGAAGAGTTGGTAACAAACCAGAGAATAGCAATATTAACTTATGAGAAACGAGAGTGATGTCATTTGTTTTATTGCTAATTGTTAGTTTGTTAACTTGTATTGGACAAGTCTGTCAAAAACAAGCTGTTGTAAGTTGGCAAAGTAACTCAACCATAAAAGCCAGAAAAACGATTTTCTGGCTTATTGTTGCGATAGCAATGTTAGGCTTTGGTATGTTGTTCTGGCTGCGATTATTACAAATTTTGCCACTGAGTATTGCTTATCCGATGCTAAGTATTAACTTTATTGTTGTTACCCTAATAGGGCAGTTTATTTATAAAGAACCAGTGAATACTAAGCATTGGATAGGAATTGCTTCAATTATGTTGGGTATCGTGTTGATGAGTACGCAGCCATGAAGGGGTATCTATGGGCTATTGCTAGTGCGCTATTAGTAACAGCAGCTCAATTACTATTAAAAATAGGAATGTCGAGACTACCAGAATTACAGTTGGAAAAGCAGTGGTTTGATTTTTCATGGTTATGGGCAAATGTTGGATCTTTAAGTATCGTATTTGCTGGCCTTGTGGGATATGTATTATCAATGGTGTGTTGGTTATTCACATTACGAACAATACCTTTAAATAAAGCGTATCCACTCATTAGTTTAAGCTATGTGTTTGTTTATATTCTCGCAGTTGCATTGCCTTGGTTTCAAGAAACACCGTCATTAACAAAAACGTTAGGTATTGTGTTTATTATGATTGGCGTTTGGTTGATTAGTCAAAAAACAAAAGAAACCACAAAATCCCCCTAAATATTTTCACGCTATTTATGAATAATATCTCTCATTGTGAGTTATTGTGCTATTAGCTAGTGAGTTATTATACTTCTATCTTCAATAGCTTGTTTTTGTTTGTAAAAACAGATAAATTTTAAAGCCTACTGCGATTATTATGGTGAATGCAATGAGAAAGTCAGTTTTTTATCCTTTCTTACTCTGTATTATCCTTTTGGCTGGTTGTTCCTCTAGCCCTTCTAAACGCATGCCTCCAGCTCCACCATTAAAAACACAGCTTTCTGATCCTATTATGGTTATTGTTCAATTAAAGTCGCAATTAGAACAATGGTATGGCACACCTTATCGGTATGGTGGAATGAGTCCTTCAGGAATTGATTGCTCTGGCTTTGTTTATAAAACTTATAGTGATCGTTTTGATATTCAGCTTCCACGTATGACGATTGATCAAACTAAATACGGTACACAAATTAATAAAAATGATTTGATGCCAGGTGATTTAGTTTTCTTTAAAACAGGTGGGGGTGAGAATGGGCTTCATGTTGGTATTTATGATACTGATAATACCTTTATCCACGCATCAACAAGTAAAGGGGTGGTCCGCTCATCGCTTGACAACGTTTATTGGAAAAAGACTTTCTGGCAGGCTCGTCGTTTGTAATTTTGTGCCATTGAGACGCTAACTCTATGAGTGTTATGGTATCTTATACCTTATTTTCTTCTTATTAGGTACTCCTTATGTCAGGCAAATTGCGACTGCTAATTTCTGATTCTTACGATCCTTGGTTTAACCTTGCCGTTGAAGAGTGTATTTTTAGACAAATGCCCGCAGAACAACGAGTTTTATTTCTTTGGCGTAATGATAATACTGTGGTTATTGGTCGCGCTCAAAACCCTTGGAAAGAGTGCAATACACGTAAGATGGAAGGCGATGGTGTGAAATTAGCGCGTCGTTCAAGTGGTGGTGGTGCGGTTTTTCATGACTTGGGAAATACGTGTTTTACCTTTATGGCCGGTAAGCCGGAATATAATAAAACTATTTCAACACAAATCATTCTTGATGGGCTAGCAAAAGCAGGAGTTAATGCGATAGCTTCAGGGCGCAATGATTTAGTCGTTTCTCATAATGATAGTGAGCGAAAAATATCAGGCTCTGCTTATAAAGAAACTAAAGATCGTGGTTTTCATCACGGTACATTATTGATTAATGCGGATTTATCGCGCTTAGCAAATTATCTCAATCCAGATCCTAAAAAGCTTCAAGCTAAAGGCATTACTTCTGTGCGCTCCAGAGTAACAAATATTATTGAATTAAAGCCTGAGATAACGCACGAGCTACTTTGTAAAACAATTACTGAAAGTTTTTTTGAATATTATGGTGAAACAGTGGATGCAGAAATCATCTCGCCACAAAAATTACCTGATTTACCTGGATTTTCTGAGACATTTGCGAAACAAAGTAGTTGGGAATGGAACTTTGGGCAAGCGCCCGCATTTTCTCATTTACTTGATAATCGTTTTAAATGGGGTGGTGTTGAGCTTCATTTTGATATTGAACGTGGCAATATTATTAAAAGTCAGATCTTTACAGATAGTTTAGATCCTGCACCTTTAGAAGTACTTTCTGAAATGTTAGTAGGGCAACGCTATTCGACAGGTTCACTAAAAGAGCTTATTGAGCAACTGAAGGTGGAGTTTCCACAAAACAGTATTGAGTTAGATGAGCTTAAACAGTGGTTAATAAGTGCAATTGCCTAAAACCAATGATAGTTAAATCAGATAAAAAACCAGTTTTTGTATTAGCACAAACGCTGGTTTTTTTATGCGACAGTAGCGGGTGACAAAATAGTTTTAGTGATCCTGACATGACATAAAGCAATGAGTATCAGGCATTTGACCATTTTCTCTAAACTTAGCTGGCGTAGTATTAAAATGCTTTTTAAAGATACGAGTAAATGTTGCTTGAGAACTAAAGCCATACATTAAAGCGATATCTAAAATAGGCATCTCTTTTTCTTGTAATGATTTAGCCGCTTCTAATAAACGACGTTTACGAACATATTCGCCTAAAGTACAACCTTTAAAATCTTTAAAAATACGTTGCAAGTGCCACTTAGAGTAACCACTTTTATTTGCAATCGTATCAATTTTTATGCCTTCGTTTCGCTGTAACTGCGTTTCCAGCCATTTAAGAATATCATTAACGACATTTTCAGCCATAAAACCTCCCACAAATAAGGTGGGGACACAGTGCCCAATTAATAGAATAGTAACGTATGTTATTTATAACCTATTTTAAGCATGGAGAGAATAACTGGTAGGCAAAAAGTGCTTTTCGTTATTGATAATCATTATCACAGCGATAGGGAAAAACAATAAATAGTCTAATAAAGATAATTAGTGAGCCGTTTTGATAAATAATATTAATTTTATCGACTTTTATTTTATTGAATTTATTAAATTATTTTCAGGTTTAATGTGCTGTTATGGTTATAAATTATGATATTGTTATATTATAATGTTTAAATCATAAGCTAATCATTGATTAAGGTGTATTTAAAAGTCAATTTACTTAATTGCAGGTATAAATATATAGTTTAATTATTTTAATCAATTAGCGTAGAGTTACTTACGGTGAAAAACTTAATTAAATATGTACTTATTATATAAAAAAACCATTACTTAAGGTGAGTTGTAAGTAATGGTTTAGAGTATTAACGTTTTATTGCTTCTATGGTATTAGGGACACAAAAAAACTTGGGGATGTGATAATTCAGGGTGAATACCAACATTTACATCAGCACCATACCAACTTTGAATATTATCAGCAGTTAATACTTCAGCAGGTGTTCCTTCACAAGCAAGTTTACCTTGATGTAATAATAAGATCCTATCGGCATAAAGTGACGCTAAATTAAGGTCGTGAAGTACACAGCACACCATTAAATTTTGAGTTTTTGCCAGTTGTTTTAATAATCGTAAGCTATGTTGCTGGTGGTAGAGATCTAACGCAGATGTTGGCTCATCAAGAAATAATACGGCCTTTTGAGGAGAAGGATGCCATAACTGTGCAAGTACTCTAGCAAGCTGTACACGTTGCTGTTCACCTCCTGATAGTTGGCGATAATCTCGATTTTTAAATTTTAAACAATCTGTTTGTAGCAGAGCTGTTTCTACAGCGATCTGCTTATTTTGTTGTCCATGAGGCGTTCTTCCCATAGCGACAACCTCTTCGACAGAAAATGAAAATGAGAGTTGGCTATTTTGGCGCATTACAGCACGATTTTGTGCTAATGCTCGGCTATTCCACTGTGTGTATGTTTTGCCTTTAAAATAGCATTCGCCTTGCGTTGGTGAAGTATATCCCGTTAATAAACGTAATAAGGAGGATTTACCAGCGCCATTAGGCCCAATGATGGCAACTAATTCACCACTATCAAGTGATAACGAAACATCATTAATAATTGTTTTATTACCAATTTGATAGGTTAGGCTTTTTCCATAAAGTAGTGGCATTTTTTCTAATGGTTTCATTACATTCGTCCTGCTGGTTGTCTTAAGATAAGCCAAAGGAAATAGGGACCTCCGATTAATCCTGTAATTAATCCAACAGGTATTTCAGCAGGAGAAACTAATGTTCTTGATAAAGTATCAGCAGCAAGTAAAAGTGTTGCTCCACCTAAAATAGTGGCTGGAAGTAGCCAAACATGATTACTGCCTATTCTCATACGTATAAGGTGCGGTACAACTAATCCAATAAAACCAATTACTCCACTTAGTGCGACAGCACAGCCAATAAGAATGGCGCTTAGCAGCAAAAGAATAAACTTAGTTCTTCTTACATTTAATCCTAAATAATGTGCTTCTTCATCACCCAATTGGAGTAAGTTTAGTTTATGACTTTGCCAACAGGCTAAAATACTAACAGGAATGATCACTAGAGTGGCTATAGAGAGTGTTTTCCAATCAATCTGGCTAAGAGATCCCATCATCCATAATGAAAATTGGCGAAGTTGTTGATCGGTACTGATATAACTTAATACACCAATAAAAGACATACAGAGCGCATTTATCGCGATCCCAGCCAATAATAATCGAGCTAAATTTCCATCACTTAATTGATGAAGAGAAAAAATAATCATAGCGACAATTAGGCCACCAATAAATGCAGCAATAATATGGCTATAAAAAGAGAATGCGGGAGAAAAAGAAAATGGCAAAATAATAACGATAGCGACCATTAAAGCGGCGCCACTGCTAATACCAAGAAGACCCGGATCGGCAAGTGAATTTCTAAATAAACCTTGCATTATTGCGCCAGAAATAGCTAATGCGCCACCGACAAGAATAGCTAATAAGACACGAGGTAAGCGAATATCTAGCCAGATTTGCCATTCCATATCATCAAGAGACTTATGCCAAAGTGTATTAAATGAGAGCGCTAAGGCACCACTATTGACAGAAATTAAGGTAACCACGGTAAGTAATAGCAATAAAGCAAGAATACCTATCCACGGAGAGCGAAAATGAACCATTATTGCTCCAATACTTGACGAATTTGATGCATTACTTCTGGTGTAGAAAGTGTAAAGCCCAGTAGTCCCATATCATTAACAACCACGTAGTGTTTATTTTTACCTGCTGGTGTGTATTTTATGCCAGGTAATTCCCACAATTTATCTATTCCACCAATGGTTTTAAGCCCTTCGGTGGTGACTAATAAAATATCGGGTTGGCTAGCAATCACACCTTCTTGAGAGAGAGGACGATAGCTAGTAAAACCTTGCATGGCATTTTTCCCTCCCACTAGTGTAATTATGGTATCAGCTGCGGTATTTTGCCCAGCAGCCATTGGAACAACACCACCATGACTCATAATATAAATCACTTTTTTGTCTATTGGTGTTGTTGGAATTTTGGCTATAGCTTGATTAATCTTTTGTTTTAATTGATTACCTTCTTCTGGTTTATTGAGTAAGTCAGAAATAGTTTCTATTTTTTGGTTAATGGCTTCTAAACTGTGTATCCCTGTTATCGTTTTTACGGGTACACCAGCTGCTTTAATACGACGTAAAGCGAGTGATGGACGAGCTAACTCACTGGTAATAATCAGGGTTGGTTTTACAGAAAGAATACCTTCAGGGCTTAACATACGCATATAGCCAACATCAGGAAGTGCTTTAACACTTTCAGGTACTAAGCTTGTGCTATCGCGGGCAATAACTTGTTCGCCAGCACCCAGTGCAAAAACAATTTCTGTAATATCACCACCAATAGTTACGATACGTTCAGCCGCAGATGTTGTAACGGTAGTGAGTAAACACAGGGTGAATAGAAGCCATTTTTTCATTAGTTTATTCTCCGATTACACAATTTTGGCGAGAGTATTAACTTGTTCACGCCATTGTTGTTGCTCAGCGGTTCCTTCCGTACGTTGTCCATAAAGTTGAGCAATTTGCTGACCTTTGTTATCAAAGATCTCTAAGCTAGTAACAAAACCATCTTGGGTTGGTTTACGAGTGATCCAGCTTTCTGCAATTTTGCTTTCGATAACATGTAATGTAAATGCAGGATTAAATACGTTAATCCAGACTTGATCACTATTTTCAAACTGATGGGGTACTAAGCGGTCTATCGTACCCGTAAAAATTTGCACACAACCACGGCTACCAACAAAGATCATAATTTCATTTTGGGCTTCTTTGGCCTGTTCTAGTAATATTTTTAGTGCACTATTGTCTACTTGGTATGCTAAATCATCGCTAACGGCTTTAAAGGCTTGTTGTCGGCTGAGATTGTGTTCTTTTAATAATTTGAAAAATTGATGTACATCTGTCATTGAACGCCATTGTTGCTCAAGTTGTTGAGCGAGTTCGTCATTTACAGAAGTATCAGTAAAAGGTTCCACAGGGGTGATATCTAAGACTGGGTTTTCTTCTAATAAAAACATTTGAATAAGCGCTTCCCACTCATCCATATTGGTATTATCAGTGACGTAGACTTTATGTAATGCATCACCATGCATATCAAAAAACTGAATACTATGGCGAGGGCCTTTGGCAGTTTCTTCAGTTAATGAAAAAATACTTTTCCAGTAAGAGAAAAAGAAACGTAAATCAAGTTCACGAGGGTTGAGGATCAATCCTGCGTGATCATTAAAACGTGCATTGGTATATTCACCAAGATGCTCATGAACGGCGATATCGTTGCGAGTAATGGCTTTTACTTCACCGACTTTACCTAATGCGGTTAGAAGATCACGTACATCATTGCGTAGACGTTTTGCATCATGACCAACACGAGCATGAGTTAGTTGTGCTTCACTAACATTTAAATAAGCGGCTAAATCACGAGCATAAGGTGCTTTTTTATCCGCTTTTGCTTGCAGGTAGCTCTCATAAAGAGATGTATTCACAGAAACTCCTATTATATTGTTTATTTTAGTAATAATTAAAACTGATAACTCATTAGTACTTTTGCGTTACGACCTTCTTGGGGAATACCAGCAGAAGAGTAGTAAGTTTTATCAAAAGTATTACTAAGTACTATCGATGTTGTTAGTCCTTTAAGAGAGGCATCACCTTCATATCGAAGATAAAAATCGTGAACCGCATAACCTGCTTGTTGATTATTGGCTGGCCGATTAAAACGGTTTGTTTTCGTAAAATCTGTATGTTTGGTAAATTGGCTTAACCAACCGGCAGAAATGTGTGAGCTTGGTACAGGTATATCAAAACGGCTTGTTAAAGTATCTGGTTCAACTGAGATGATAGATGCATTTGTTGCATTATCTTTCCCTTTTGTATGGTTATAGGCTAAGTCCCAATTAAAGTAGTGCGACTCATAATTCATAGAAACATCCCACCCCCAAATAGTTGCTCTTGAAATATTTGCAGATTGTGTATATCCCTGAAATATCGCGACATCTGCATCAATATAATCTTTTGCTCGTGTATTGAAATGGGCGATTTTAATTTTCAGATTATCATTATTAGATAATAAGTCGTCGAATTGAAAACCGAATCCATATTCAGTTGTTGAATTGGTTTCGGGCTTTAAATTAGGATTTGGTCGCCAATAGTTAGTGGGTGCACCAGAGAAGGGTGCATCAAAATGTTTTGAGTCGTTATACATTTCACCCAAAGTCGGGGCGCGAAAAGCTTGTGAATAAGACGAGTAAAGCATTAGCCAATCTGTTGGCGTAACGCTGATAGCGCCTTTTGATGACCATTTATTGGCGCTGATATCATCATAACGATCATTTTGGCTTTTATATTTGTCAAAACGTGTACCAATTATTAATGAAACAGGTAGATCACGTAGTGTCATTTCATCTTGCAGCCAACCAGACATAAAACGAATATCTGCTTGAGGGAAACTTTCTGTATTTTGGCTAGGATCCTGTTTTTGTTTGTAAATTTCACTACCATAAGTAAAACTATGAGCAGCAAAACTATGTAATCCAAGATTTGAGCGATTTTCTAGTTTTATGCCATAAGTCTTTTGTTGACGACCCTCGAGTCCGTTTTGTGTTGTTTTTGCATTAATATCAATTTCATTGTAATAAGCCTGCGTTTTCACATTTAGCCAAGGTGAATTTGCAGGATTATATTGATAGGTAATTTGCCCATCTTTTTGAGTTGTTGTTCGATCAGTTTGTACATTAGCCATAGAGGCGTTACTTGCGATTTGAGGATTTTTAGGTTGATTAGTATCGTTATGGTAATAGCGTAATTGCCCACTCAATGAGTTTTCATTATCAATAAGCCAACGACCTTTTGATAAAAGATTAAACACTGTTTCATCGTTTTGAGCACGATAGCCACCGCCATAACGAATATCACCTTTATCGCGAGCCGAAAAAGCGATAAGTCCATCTAAATTATCTTGGCGGCCAAAAGCAGTAACACCAAAACCTTGGCTATGCTGAGCTGTATTACCTAAACCAATAACTCGAACACCACCACGTTCCTTTTGTGATAATAAGTCACTTGCATTAACTGTGTCATAAGCTATAACGCCACCTAATGCACCACTGCCATATAATAAAGCAGAAGGGCCTCTAATCACTTCAACTTGTTTAATAAGTAATGGGTCAATAAAAATACTGTCTATATGTCCTGTATCAGTTCCTTGGCGTATACCATCTACCAGCGTCAAAATGCCATTTTTATCATATCCACGCATACTAATAGTTTCTCCATTAGTACGTCCTGCACCAGAGATAGAAATGCCTGGTAAATGGCGAAGCAATTCTGTAGCGCTGCCTGCTGTTTCTGATAATGCGGTATTATTTTTAATTACCGTAGACATCATTGGAAGTGAGAAGCTATCTCTTTCATTACCTGTCGCATAAACCGTAAGGACTTCTGTTTTTTTCTCTGTATTCGTTTGCTGTGTTTCTTGCGCGGTTGCATAACTAGATGAAATCGCTAATGCAAGCAAACTGAACTTGATAAAACGCGGTGATTGAGACATGCAGATGGATCTCCGTAGATTTTAATGGGCTGCTAAGCAGCCCTTTGTTATGTAAATCATTGCTCTTTTTCTACCAGTGATAACTGACGGACATTTTTATATTTCGTCCTTCTTTTGGCACACCCATCGCTGAGAAATACTCATAATTAAAGGCGTTAGCGAGTACCAAAGCAGCTTGGATATTTTTATTTTTTTGCGATAGATAACTGATTGAAAAATCGTGAATGCCATAACCTGGATATTGTTGAATAAGCTCTTGCATTCGGTTTGTTGTTTTTCCTTTTACATGCGGTGCGCGACCTTTATGAGTTCCTTTATTGTCTGTCGCACTCGCAAATTGTCCTGACCAAGTTAATGTAAATGGTGTTTTGATAACGGGAATAGAAATAAAGGTGGTAAGTATTTCAGGGCGAACTGGCGAGATAGTTTCGTGTGTCGTTAACTCTAGGGTTTTAGTTCGGTTATAGTTTAAACCCATTGAAAAATAAGGGTGTGTATAACGTAAGCTAATATCAATACCATCAATTAATGCTTTAGGGATATTGAAAGCTTGTAAGTTAAGCATTCCTGCTAGCGATTTTTCATGCCAAGGGCCATAAGTGATGTAGTCTTTTGAGTCCGTATCAAAATAAGCGGCATTTATAGATAACTTATCTTGTTTAGTGAGTAACTCTTGAAATACAAGTTGACCGCCATATTCCCAAGTCCTATTTTTTTCAGGTTTTAAATTAGGATTAGGTACCCAGTGTGCTGATGTTGTACCAAAAAAGCCCATTCGCATTTTAAAATGTAGAGAATCATTAAACATTTCACTAAGAGTCGGTGCTCGGAAAGCGGTTGAATATGAGGTATAAAGTTGCAACCAATCTGTTGGTGAAAAAGTTACTTTTACGTTTTCTGATGTTCCTTGATAGCTTGCTTTATGTTTTGATGCAATTAGTTGATCCGATTCAAATTTATTAAAAAATGAATTGAGTTCTTCATGAGGATTATTTTGGTAATAGTGATAGCGAATACCTGCCGTTAACGAAAGAGGAAGTAACGGTGTGCTAAGTGTATTTTGCAACCAACCTGCAGCATAATTCATTTGGGCTAAAGGAAAGTTTTTTGCTTTTTCATTGGATGTCATTTTCTGTTGGTAAGTTTCAGTACCAACAATAAATGAATGCTTGATGATATTTAGATAATCAGCATAAGCTTGGTTTTCTAATTTCAAACCATAAGTCATTTGCGTACGATTTTCATCAACACCCATCTTTCCCATCTCATTATTTTTTAATTGGTTTTCTGTTAATGAGGTATCGGTTAAGAATAGTTGGTTTATATCAAACTGAGAATAATAAAGATGCGTTGTGAGATCTAACCATGAATTTGTTTCTGGTGCGTAATGATGAGTAATGGCGTAATTTTTTTGCTGTGTGTGACGAATGACTTGGTTACTGTCATTTTTACCATAACCCCCCATTCGATGTAATACTTCACGCTGTTCACCATGATTATCGTAATAACGAGCAGAAAAAATAAAAGTTTGGTTTTCTGTTGGATATAAATAGGTTTTAGCAAAAACGTTTTTAACGTGTTCGTGATTAGCCATTTTTTCGCCATCAGCAAGACGAATAGGCCCACGTTGGCGTTGACTATAAGCGATTAAACCTTCTGCAATATCATGTCTAGCAGCAATAATACCGCCATAAGTAAAGTGTTTATCGGCAGATGAAACAGAAGTAAATAATTTAGCACTGAGATTTTTATCTTGAGTAAGTAGTGAACGAGGATCGATAGTTTGAAATGACACTACTCCCCCCATTGCGCCTTCGCCATCTAATACGGCGGATGAACCATGTTTAACTTTAACGCGCCGTATAAGGGCAGGGTCGATAAAGACCCCTCCCAAATTGTTCATTGTATTTTCAAGAGGTTGCTGAATACCATCAACTATTATTTTTACGCCTTTTTGATCATAGCCACGTATAAGAAGATTGGCGCCATTTGTTACACCAGTACCTGATAACGTTACACCTGCAACTTCTTTTAGCATTTCACCCGTTGTAGAGGCGGTTTGAGCTTTAGCTGAGATGGTATCAATTGTTGAATGAAATTCGTGATTTTTGTCTTGTGTTGAGCTAATAACAGTGAGAGTGTCCTTGTCACTATTTTTAAGCTGTGTAATGTGTGCAAAGGTAATAGGGGTATATAACAGACAAAACGCTGTTGCTATCCCTGTAAATTTGAAATGTTTTTTCAGCATGCACATACTATAAATATCCATAAAAATTCCTTGTATATGGAGTTCTTTAGCTGGCTGCCTAAAAGATTAGGTGGCTTGCAAGTTATTGTTAAAAACTATTTTGTCAGGATTAATTTTCCTGCTTTGGTTTGGCGTAGTTGATATAACTCTCCGCTGTGTTGAATATAAACCACACCATTTTCACCCAATAATTCAAAGCTATTGATAGATTGAATTATTGAAGAACAATCTTCACGTTTTAATAAAGAGTTCGTTAAATTATCTGTTTTTTTATTCATCAGGTAGTTAAGGATGATAAGGGTTATTATTATGATAATCATTATCGTTAACAAATGTGTTTAGACAAGCTTTTTTTAACTTAAATAGGTAAATTTAAGTCATATTGCGAGTAGCTAAGTTATATCAGATGAAAATTAAAGCAGTTTTGCTTATTTGATGGGATGTTGTAAAACAAAAGGAGAGCTAAGCTCTCCTTCAAATAATAAGTGTGATAATAATAAATACTGTTTATGGTTATTTAAAACGGCTATCAACAGCTTGAGCAAGTAGTGCTAATAATTGTTCAGTATCATCCCAACTTAAGCATGGATCTGTAATGGATTGACCATACACCAACGGCTTGTCATGAGAGACTTTTTGTGAGCCTTCTTGTAAAAAACTTTCTGCCATTACACCCACAATTGCTTGAGAACCATCGATGATTTGTTGACCAATGTTACGCGCTACTTCAAGCTGACGACGATGAATTTTTTCACAGTTGCCATGACTGAAATCGACGATTAAATGCTCGGGTAGATCAAGTTGTTTTAGTGCATCAACAGCATCAGCAATATCACTAGCATGATAGTTAGGTTTTTTACCCCCACGCATAATGATATGACCATATGGATTGCCGCTGGTTTGATAAATAGTCATTCGCCCATTTTTATCTGGTGATAAAAATGTGTGGCCAACCCTTGCTGCTCGAATAGCATCTATCGCGATACGTGTATTACCATCTGTGCCATTTTTAAATCCGACAGGGCAAGAAAGTGCTGATGCCATTTCACGATGAACCTGGCTTTCTGTGGTTCTTGCACCAATAGCACCCCAGCTGATTAAATCAGCAATATATTGACCCGTTACCATATCAAGAAATTCGGTTGCTGTTGGTAGCCCAAGTGCATTGATTTCAATTAGCAACTTACGAGCAATACGAATACCTTCGTTTACATTACAAGAGTGATCAAGATAAGGATCTGAAATTAGACCTTTCCAACCAATTACGGTACGTGGTTTTTCAAAATAGGTTCTCATGACGATTTCTAAGCGGTCATGAAAACGTTCTTTTTGCTGATAAAGCTTTGTTGCATATTCTTTGGCGGCTTTAGGATCATGAATAGAACATGGACCAATAATCACTAAAAGTCGTTTATCTTCACCAGTGAGAATAGCTTCAATTCGTTTACGGGCAGACGTAATATTGTTGATAATCTCTTCAGAGATCGGGAACTCTTTAGATAAAGTTTCCGGCGTCACCAGACTGTCTAAAGCCTTTGTCCGTAGTTCGTCTGTTTTTAACATAATTCATCTCAATAAAAATACAGGGTACAGCTACCCAGTGATTAAGATCACAATAAACGAAACTCAGCCAATTTCAACAAGGTTATCAGTGAACTGCTAATAAAAAATGCGGTTTGACACTAGAACATTCTTCTAGCTAATCCCATAGAATCTATTACCTTGGTCGAAATTTCTTCAACAGAGTAGTTTGTTGTGTTGAGATATGGAATGTTATTTTTTCTAAATAAAGCTTCAACTTCAGCTAACTCAATTCGACATTGGCGAATTGACGCATAACGGCTATTTTCTCGGCGTTCACTACGAATGGCGGCTAAACGCTCTGGTGCAATAGTTAAGCCAAATAATTTATGTTGATACTCTTTTAATTCAGCGGGTAATTTTAAGAAGTCCATATCATCAGCTGTAAAAGGGTAGTTGGCAGCTTGAATGCCAAATTGCATTGCTAAATATAAGCTGGTGGGTGTTTTGCCACAGCGCGAAACACCAATTAAAATAACTTGTGCTTGATCTAGGTTTCGTAAAGAGATGCCATCATCATGAGATAAAGTGTATTCAATGGCTGCAATACGCGCATCATATTTACTGAGATTTTTTTCGGTTAAACCGTGGGTTTTATTTAATTTAGGTAAAGCCTGGATCCCTATTTCTTTTTCAAGTGGTGATACAAGAGATTGAACTATATCTTGGCAAAAGCCTTCGCTGTTATTTATTATTTGTTTTACTTCTGGGCTAATAATAGAATAAAACACCAGAGGTTTAGCTCCGCTCTTTTTATAAATTTCAGAGATCTTCTGTTTTATTTCTTCAGCTCTTTCTATAGTCGATACAAAAGGTAATGTATAACTTTTCATTTTTAATGGAAATTGAGAGAGTACGGCATGTCCTAAAACTTCGGCTGTTATGGCTGTGCCATCAGAGATAAAAAAGACTGTTCTATCAATAGGTTCATTATTATCGCAATTAATGGAATTCAAGCTTAATATCATAACTCTCACCTTTTTTTAGCTGAATTAGCAAATCAGACAACATTATCTATAACATTTTTAATGATTATAAAGGATAAAAAAATAAAGTTTTCTGGTTGATCGATTCACCTTTCCATATTCCCTATAACATTGTGTTACGCTTATTTATGTTGTCGTTTTGGCAGCGGGTTTTTCTTTTTTTTTCTCTCTCTCATAATTGTTTAAAAAAGGATTGTTCTCAATGTCCAGCAATAGCCTCACCCCGTGCAATGTACTTTGGTATAACCAATTGGGTATGAATGACGTTGATCGAGTTGGTGGGAAAAATGCTTCCCTCGGTGAAATGATCACAAATCTAGCAGAACTGGGTGTATCGGTTCCTAATGGGTTTGCTACCACAGCGCAAGCGTTTAATGATTTTCTGGAACAGAGTGGCATCAATCAACGTATTTATGAATTGCTTGATACGGTTGATGTTGATGATGTTAACCAACTGGCGCAAGCGGGTAATCAAATTCGTCAGTGGGTTATTGATACTCCTTTTACTCCTCAGTTTGAAAAAGATATTCGTGATGCTTATCAAACCTTAAGTGAAGGTGAATTAGCCGCTTCATTTGCGGTGCGTTCATCTGCAACAGCAGAAGATATGCCAGACGCTTCTTTTGCGGGTCAACAAGAGACGTTTTTAAACGTTCAAGGTATTGATGCTATTTTAATCGCCATCAAACACGTATTTGCCTCATTATTTAATGATCGCGCAATATCCTATCGTGTTCACCAAGGTTATGATCATCGCGGCGTTGCTCTTTCTGCCGGTGTTCAACGTATGGTGCGTTCTGATTTATCCTCTTCTGGTGTCATGTTTACTATTGATACTGAATCAGGTTTTGATCAAGTTGTCTTTATCACATCAGCTTATGGTTTAGGTGAAATGGTTGTTCAGGGCGCAGTTAACCCTGATGAGTTTTATGTACATAAACCAACCTTAGAGAAAGGGCGTCCATCTATTGTTCGTCGTAATCTCGGTTCGAAAAAAATTCGTATGGTTTACGCAGACAGCATTGAGCATGGTAAACAAGTCCGTATTGAAGATGTGCCAGAATCATTACGCAATCGTTTCTCTTTGACCGATGATGAAATTCAAGAGCTTGCTAAACAAGCTGTATTAATTGAACGTCATTATGGGCGCCCGATGGATATTGAGTGGGCAAAAGATGGACACAATGGTCGTTTATACATTGTGCAAGCTCGTCCAGAAACCGTGCGTTCTAACCAACAAGTAATGGAACGTTATCAGCTCAATGAAAGCGCACCAGTTATTGTTGAAGGTCGTGCAATTGGTCACCGCATTGGTAGTGGTACAGTAAAAGTCATTCATAACTTGAATGAAATGGACAGAATTGAAGCCGGTGATGTGCTAGTGACCGACATGACAGACCCAGATTGGGAACCTATCATGAAAAAAGCCGCTGCAATTGTCACTAATCGCGGCGGTAGAACTTGTCATGCGGCAATTATTGCGCGTGAATTGGGTATTCCTGCGGTTGTTGGTTGTGGTGATGCAACAGAATGTATTACAGAAGGGCAAGTGGTTACTGTTTCTTGTGCTGAAGGTGATACGGGATTTGTTTACGATGGCAAACTGGATTTTTCTATTCAGAGCTCCGCAATCGATAACATGCCTGATTTAGACCTGAAAATCATGATGAACGTGGGTAATCCTGATCGTGCATTCGATTTCGCTGGGTTACCAAACGATGGTGTTGGCCTTGCTCGTTTAGAATTTATTATCAATCGTATGATTGGTGTACATCCTCGTGCGTTATTGGAATACGACGATCAAACAGAAGCCCTAAAAGCTGAAATCAATCAAATGATAGCGGGTTATGAATCTCCTGTTGAGTATTACATTAGTAAATTAACGGAAGGGATTGCCACACTGGCAGCCGCATTCTGGCCTAAGCGCGTTATTGTTCGCCTATCTGATTTTAAATCTAACGAATACGCCAACTTAGTCGGTGGAGATCGTTATGAGCCAGATGAAGAGAACCCAATGTTAGGCTTCCGTGGTGCTGGACGTTATGTTTCTGATGATTTCCGCAGTTGTTTTGCTTTAGAGTGTGAAGCAGTAAAACGCGTACGTAATGATATGGGATTAGATAACGTTGAAGTGATGATCCCATTTGTGCGCACTGTACGCCAAGCTGAAGAGGTAATTGACGAATTAGCAGCTAATGGCTTGAAACGCGGCGAGAATGGCTTAAAAGTGATTATGATGTGTGAAATTCCATCAAATGCTTTATTAGCCGATCAGTTCTTAGCGCATTTTGATGGCTTCTCTATTGGTTCTAATGATATGACTCAGCTGACGCTTGGCCTTGACCGCGATTCTGGTGTTGTCTCTTCATTGTTTGATGAACGTAATGATGCGGTAAAAGCATTATTATCAATGGCAATTCAATCTGCTAAGCGTAATGGCAAATATGTGGGTATTTGTGGTCAAGGACCTTCTGATCATGAAGATTTTGCCCAATGGTTAATGGAAGAGGGAATTGATAGCTTGTCTCTGAATCCAGATACTGTAATTAAAACTTGGGTGAAATTAGCGCAAGAAAATTAATAGATTTACTCATAATAAAAAGCTCACATAATAATGTGAGCTTTTTTTATACAATAATAAATCGTAGGCAAAAAAAAAGCCTATCATGGGCTGACAGGCAAAGACTACACACAGCAATATTTTATATTCTTTAATCTTGCTTTTTAATCTATTAATATAATAAGCAAAATCATTAATTCAGTAAAACATTCGTTTCGTTGATATTTATATTAAGAGAAATGCGTTAATTATGCTCTAAGAATTATCTCAATAAAAAGATTATTAGTATATTTAAAATTGAATATAACCTGCTGGTAACAAACAGGTTTAAAAAAATAAAAAATGTTTCAAAATGTAAGTATTAATAAATAAATTACTCTTAAATTGATAATCTTTATTAAAGTTTAACCTATTATATATAGTGTATGTAAGTATCAACCCTTACATACACTATTATTATCTTAATCTTTTGCAATAAAGTTTTTATTCATAAACTCTACTGTTTCTGATAAATCAGGATTAGGTTTTGGTACTTCGTTAATCCATCCATTTAATAAACTATGACCCACCGCAAGAACAACTGGACCAATAAATAAACCAATCATACCTAAAGTTAAAATTCCACCAATAACGCCAGTAAGAATAAGTACCATTGGTAAATCTGCTCCCATTTTTATTAGGTAAGGTCGTAATACACCATCCATAGTGGCAACAGTACCGCCCCAAATAACCATGACTATTCCCCATGTTGTATCGCCAGTCCAGAATAACCACAACACAGAAGGAACAAGCACCAATAACGGGCCAATTTGCGCTAAGCAGCAAATAAACATAATAACGGTTAATACGGTTGCATAAGGCACGCCAGCTACCGCAAGACCAATTCCACCTACAATCGCCTGAATTAACGCTGTTAATACCACGCCGAGTGCTACTGCACGAATAGACAAAGACGCTAATACAATGGCAGCATCACCACGTTGTCCTGCTAGACGCACTGCAAAATGACGTAACCAACTTACAACGTTTTCACCTTGTAAAAAGAGCAAACCAGAAAACAGCAACATAATGGCTAAGTGAAGTGCAAAACGGCCGATATTTAATGCTTGTGCAAAAAACCAGTTAGCGGCTTGGCCAACATAAGGCTGTATTTTAGCAATGAGAGCATTACCCCCAGAAACCAAAATAGAATGCCAAGTGTTATAAAGCGTATCGCCAATCATCGGAATATCATTTAGCCAAAGTAATTGAGGCGGTTGAATTTCTGATGGAGATTTAGCGAGTTCAATAAGCGGTGCGCTGTTATCAATCACACTACTAATGAGTAATACGATAGGAATGACGAAAATAAGTAAGATAAGGATCATCATTATCATGGTCGATAACCAACGATATTTTACTTTTTTCTCTAAAATAATCAGTAACGGCCATGTGGCAACAACGATCATTCCTGCCCAAATAAAGCCAACAATAAATGGATTCAAGATCCAAAAGCTAGCGATAATAAAGAAAGATATAAAAAGAACGGTGAATAAAACTTTGGGTATATCTGTATGGAACTGCGTTTTTTCCATGATTTTAAATCCCTACACGAATAAAAATGCTAAAAGCAGATGAATAAACATGGCAAATATCATGTTGTTTATATCACTACGCAATTTGCCAGAATTGTATGATAAGGTGAACAGGTATCGGTCTGAAAGTACAAAAAAGCATATGTATTTTTGGGCATACCTTGAGATGATTTTATATTAAGCAATGTGGACAATTAGATTAAAGAGCTATAACAAATGATCCCACGTATATCGCAAGCACCGCAAGTAAGCGAACTCACAACTGAATTTTTAAAAATACTCCGACAAAACGGATTCACTGGTGATATCTCTAGCTCTTATGCAGATAGACTCACTATGGCAACAGATAATAGTATTTATCAGCTATTACCGCAGGCAGTCATTTTTCCTCGTTCTACGGCCGATGTTACCATTATAGCGCGTTTAGTCGATGAACCTCGTTTTCATTCACTCTCTCTTACACCAAGAGGCGGTGGTACTGGCACTAATGGGCAGGCATTAACTGACGGTATTGTGGTGGATTTATCTCGCCATATGAAGCGTATTATTGAAATTAATCCACAAGAGCGTTGGGTCAAAGTAGAAGCGGGGGTGATAAAAGATGAGTTAAATCTTTTTTTAAAACCTTACGGCTTCTTTTTTGCACCAGAGCTTTCGACAAGTAATCGTGCAACTCTTGGCGGAATGATTAATACGGATGCCTCAGGACAAGGTTCTATGGTGTATGGTAAAACCTCAGATCATGTTTTAGGTGTTAGAGCTGTTTTATTAGGTGGAGAGCTACTTGAAACTCGGGCAATGGATACCGAATTAGCGGAGACTATTGCCAAAGAAAGCTCTGTAATAGGCCATGTTTATCGCACCGTGTTATCTCGTTGTAAAGAGCAGAGAAAGCTTATTTTAGATAAATTTCCTAAGCTAAACCGTTTTTTAACGGGCTATGATTTACGTCATGTTTTTAGTGATAACATGAAACGTTTTGATTTAACTCGCATTTTAACCGGTTCAGAAGGTACGTTAGCTTTTATTACCGAAGCAACGCTTGATATAACACCTATTCCTAAACAACGCAGTTTAGTGAATGTAAAATACGATTCGTTTGATTCAGCACTGCGTAATGCGCCATTTCTAGTGAAAGCTAATGCGCTTTCAGTCGAAACCGTAGACTCTAAAGTTTTAAACCTGGCACGAGAAGATATCGTTTGGCATTCAGTAAAAGAATTAATTACTGATGTACCAAATAAAGATATGCAAGGGCTTAATATTGTTGAGTTCGCAGGTGATGATGAAGTGTTAATCGCCTCGCAGATAACCTCGCTTTGTCAGCGTTTAGATACATTAATGAATAACCAGCAAGGCGGTGTAATAGGTTATCAAATTTGCGATAACTTAGATGAAATCCATCGTATTTATGGTATGCGAAAAAAAGCTGTGGGTTTACTAGGAAATGCAAAAGGGCAAGCAAAACCAATTCCTTTTGTTGAAGACACCTGTGTACCACCAGAACATTTAGCTGACTATATAACGGAATTTAGAGCATTACTTGATAGCCACCAGCTTAATTATGGCATGTTTGGTCATGTTGATGCGGGGGTGTTGCATGTTCGTCCGGCGTTAGATATGTGCGATCCGCAACAAGAGTTGTTAATGAAATCGATTTCCGATGATATCGTTGCTTTAACAGCAAAATATGGCGGATTACTATGGGGTGAGCACGGAAAAGGCTTTAGGGCGCAATACAGTCCAGAATTTTTTGGTAAAACGCTGTATCACGAACTTCGTCAAATAAAAACGGTGTTCGATCCTCGAAATCGACTTAATCCGGGTAAAATTTGTCCGCCATTGGATATTGATGAGCCAATGAAACAAGTTGATACGATTAAACGAGGTACTTTTGATCGCACTATTCCATTATCCGTACGCCAAGATTTTCGTGGTGCTTTAGAGTGTAATGGTAATGGTTTGTGCTTTAATTTTGATGCTAAAAGTCCAATGTGCCCATCGATGAAAATTAGCGGGCAACGCATCCATTCACCTAAAGGTCGTGCTGCATTAGTAAGAGAATGGTTGCGTTTATTAACTGAGCAAGGTGTTAGCCCTAAACAGTTAGAATCAAGTCTGGTAAACAATAAACCGAGTTTGCGTGGTTTAATTGAGAAAACCCGCAATACATGGAAAGCCAAACGCGGTGAATATGACTTTTCACATGAAGTTAAATCAGCAATGAATGGTTGTTTGGCATGTAAAGCTTGTTCTACGCAATGTCCGATTAAAATCGATGTTCCAGCATTTCGTTCTAAGTTTACTGAGCTGTATCATCAGCGCTATTTGCGCCCATTAAAAGATCATATTGTGGCTAATGTTGAATTAACCACGCCACTAATGGCAAAAGCACCCGCATTTTTTAACTTTTTTATGAAACAGCCTTTAGTGCAAAAAATCAGTAAACATACTATAGGTATGGTAGATTTACCGTTACTTTCAACACCAACATTGAAACAGCAATTAGCGGGTCATAATGCTTTAGATATGACGTTAGAAGATTTAGAACGTTTATCAGATAAGCAACGTAGTCACCATGTGCTGGTGGTGCAAGATCCTTTTACCAGCTATTACGAGGCTAAAGTTGTTGCTGATTTTATTAAATTGATTGAAAAAATTGGTTTTAAACCTGTATTACTGCCGTTTTCGCCTAATGGTAAAGCACAGCATATTAAAGGTTTTTTACAGCAGTTTAGTAAAACAGCACAAAAGACCGCGACTATGCTCAATCGCGTTGCGAAGTTAGGTATTCCAATGGTTGGTGTTGATCCTGCATTAGTACTCTGTTATCGCGATGAATACCGTGAAATATTGGGTGATGATGCACGAGGAGACTTTAATGTTCAATTGGTGCATGAATGGTTAAGTAAATTAGTTAGTGAGCCAATTGAAGTGCGAAATGACGCTGAAAAATGGTATCTTTTTGGCCACTGTACAGAAGTCACCGCATTGCCCCAAAGCATGAAACAATGGCAGATAATTTTCCAACGTTATGGGCAGCAACTTGAGTTTGTGAGTACTGGTTGTTGTGGAATGGCGGGAACTTATGGACATGAGCTAAATAACTATGAAAGCTCGCTGGGAATTTATCAGCTTTCATGGGGAATAGCGCTAAAAACATTGCCCACAACACATTGCTTAAGCACAGGTTACTCTTGTCGGAGTCAGGTAAAACGTATTGATAATATTACGTTAAAACATCCTTTACAGGCACTTTTGGAGATTATGCCATGATATGGAAACGAGAAGTAACGTTAGAGCAGCTCAATCAAATTGGTCAGAACAATATGATGAGTCATCTTGGCATTGAATTAACCTATCTTGGTGATGATTATCTTGAAGGGACTATGCCTGTTGATCATCGTACTAAGCAGCCATTAGGTTTATTGCATGGTGGTGCTTCGGTGGTTTTAGCTGAAACCTTGGGGTCTGTTGCTGGTTATCTGTGCACGCAAGGGGAACAGAAAATTGTGGGTTTAGAAATTAATGCTAACCATATTCGTTCTGCTAGAGAAGGTAACGTTAGGGGGGTTTGTAAACCTATTCATTTAGGTCGCTCTCATCAAGTTTGGTCAATAGAAATATTTGATGATGAAAATCGTCAAGTTTGTATCTCAAGATTGACGACATCGGTTATTGCTTAAAAATATTATTTATTAACGCACAAAGAATATAGTTATCTTTGTGCGTTTTTTATTAGTAAAAAATAAATTTAAGAGAGGAAATTATTCTTTATTTAAAATTTATTTTTAATGATAATCATTACCTTCATGTTATCTCCACTATGGAAATTTAAGAAAATAATAATGTTAACTATTTCAAGATTTAAAACAGTAATAGTATTAATGACCAGTTTATTACTGAGTGCTTGTGATAATAACTCTACAATCAGCACGAGTAAAAAAATCGCTGATTATCCTGTTCAAGGAATATCAGGATTTAATATTCATTATCCAACTTCATTTTCAATGAATAAAAAAGACACCGAACACTATTTTCAATTATTACCTGACTATGTTCAGGATGTAACAACAGAAATGTTGGTTTATAAATCAGAGCCTATTTGCAATTTGACCGAAGTTCGTCTGGCTTATTTTAAAATGAACGAAATAATGACTTACGATATTGATTCAGGTGCTCAAGGAATAGTTGATAACATCGCGTTATTAGATGGGATGAAAGAAATATTTACATCAATAAAACCATTAGATATTTCAGGTTTTCAAGGCCGCCATGTTTTTTTTGAAGGGAAAATGGCGCAGGAAAATGTTAGTTATGAGGGTATATTAGTTGCTGATACAAAAACAAACCGTGTATGGCAGTTGCAATTTATCGGTGATGTAAACAGCCAATCAAATCGTGAAAAACATCGTCAACTTCTTGAATGCACAAGTGAATATGTTAATTCGATTACTATCGAAGAATAAGTTAAAACAGCACACAATCCAATAAGAGATAATCACAAAGGTGATGATATCTTATCCATCAAATAGGAGGCATAGAAAGAAAACTAAAACTATTTTTTAGTACCTCTTTTTATGCTTTTTTCTCTACAT
The DNA here is from genome assembly GCF_004116975.1 of Proteus hauseri. Lineage (NCBI taxonomy): Bacteria > Pseudomonadati > Pseudomonadota > Gammaproteobacteria > Enterobacterales > Morganellaceae > Proteus > Proteus hauseri. The sequence goes on from NZ_CP026364.1 coordinate 3,155,137, forward strand.
TTCAGTAATAAACATATAAAGTGTATTTATATTGCAACTTTTATGCGTATTGTGCGAAATAAAAAGATAATTCAAAGTTTTATTTTTGTGATGAAAAACATTAAAGTGATATATTACAAATGGTTAGTTATTATCTTTAACTGGTTAAACTCAAAAATAGAACAAAAAATAAACATATCTGTAATATCCTTTCAAAAAACATGGTTGAAGTGATAAGGGTTATCATTACCATTAGAGTTGGGAAAGATATTATTCTCCTTTTGAAATGAGGTCAGTAATGACAAACAATGTTGAAACTTTTTCTCTTAACGACACAACATGGCAAGGTATTGTGCTAACGGATAATGCCGCAAAACATATTTGTCATTTAGTAGAGAAAAACCCTGATAGTCAGGGACTTTCCTTAAGTATCAAACCCTCTGGTTGTACAGGGTATGGCTATGTTATTGAATTAGCCGCAGGCCCAACTGAAGATGACATTGTTTATGAACACAATGGTGCAAAACTATTTGTTTCACTAAAAGCAATGCCATTTATTGATGGTTTGGTTGTCGATTATGTCCGTGAAGGACTCAATCAGATGTTTAAATTTAATAATCCTAAAGCTCAAAATGTCTGCGGATGTGGTGAGAGCTTCGGGGTATAACATAGTGAAGTCAGATTATGTCTCAGAGCAATGTTGAAATAGGTGATGAAGTTCAGGACTGGCTGAGCTCACATCAATATAAAGAAGGTTTTTATACCGATATATCGACAGATACCCTTGAGAAAGGGCTAAACGAAGCCGTTGTACGTGCAATATCGGCAAAAAGAAATGAACCTGAGTGGATGCTTGAATTCCGGCTTGATGCTTATCGCCATTGGTTAGAAATGGAAGAGCCTCATTGGCTTAAAGCGGATTATCCTTCTTTGAATTATCAGGATTATAGCTATTATTCAGCCCCATCGTGTAGCTCATGTTGTGCTAATGGTAGCTGTGCGGGTGGCTCTAATGAAGCTGTCACAAGTGATAAGCAAGCGGCTCAAGATTACCTTACCAAAGAAGTCGAAGATGCATTTAATCAGCTTGGGGTGCCAGTAAGAGAAGGGCAAGCGGTTGCTGTTGATGCTATTTTTGACTCCGTTTCTGTTTCTACTACTTATCGTGAAGAATTAGCTGAACACGGTATTATTTTCTGTTCGTTTAGTGAAGCCATTCAAGAATATCCTGATTTAGTTCGCCAATACCTTGGCACCGTAGTGTCTAGTCACGATAACTATTTTGCGGCATTAAACGCAGCTGTCGCCTCTGATGGCACCTTTGTTTATATTCCAAAAGGCGTGCGTTGCCCGATGGAATTATCCACTTATTTTCGTATTAATTCGGCACAAACAGGTCAGTTTGAGCGTACGATTTTAGTGGCTGATGAAGGTAGTTATGTCAGTTATATCGAAGGTTGTTCAGCCCCGGTACGTGATACTTATCAATTACATGCAGCTGTTGTAGAAGTTATTATTCATAAAGATGCAGAAGTAAAATATTCCACCGTACAAAACTGGTTCTCAGGCGGTGATAGCGAAGGTGGTATTCTTAACTTCGTCACCAAACGTGCTATTTGTGAAGGCGAAAACGCCAAAATGTCATGGACACAATCTGAAACTGGTTCGGCTATTACATGGAAATATCCAAGTGTGATCTTAAAAGGGGATAATTCGACTGCTGAATTTTTCTCTGTTGCGTTAACCAATGGTAGCCAACAAGCAGATACGGGAACGAAAATGATCCATATCGGCAAAAATACCAAATCAACTATTATCTCTAAAGGTATTTCTGCGGGTAAAAGCCAAAACAGTTATCGCGGGTTAGTCAAAGTGCTTCCTTCTGCGAAAAATGCACGTAACTTCACACAATGTGACTCTATGTTAATTGGAACACAATGTGGTGCGCATACTTTCCCTTATGTAGAAGTGATGAATAACTCAGCACAGCTTGAACACGAAGCGACAACGTCACGTATTGGTGAAGACCAACTATTTTATTGTCGTCAGCGTGGTTTAAGTGAAGATGATGCAATCTCAATGATTGTGAATGGATTTTGTAAAGACGTATTCTCAGAATTGCCGCTGGAATTTGCTGTAGAAGCACAAAAATTATTAGCAATCAGCTTAGAGCACAGCGTAGGTTAAGTATTAACGCATTTCTGGGTGTATCAATACCGAAGGCATATATTATGTTAGATATCAAAAATTTACATGTCAGCGTTGAAGGCAATGAGATCCTAAAAGGATTAGATTTGCAGATTAAAGCCGGCGAAGTACATGCAATTATGGGTCCTAATGGCTCAGGTAAAAGTACATTATCAGCAACACTTGCTGGTCGTGATGAATATGAAGTTGATGATGGTACTATTACCTTTAAAGGCAAAGATCTATTAGCGCTAGAGCCAGAAGAGCGGGCGGGCGAAGGCATTTTTATGGCATTTCAATATCCAGTTGAAATCCCCGGTGTAAGCAATCAGTTTTTTTTACAATCCTCTGTTAATGCTGTAAGAGAATATCGTGGTTTAGCGCCATTAGATCGTTTTGATTTTGAAGATTTTATTGAAGATAAAATTGCGCTACTTGATATGCCACAAGATTTGTTAACGCGTTCTGTTAACGTTGGTTTTTCTGGCGGCGAGAAAAAGCGTAACGATATTTTGCAAATGGCAGCGTTAGAGCCTGAATTATGCATTTTAGATGAAACAGATTCAGGGCTTGATATTGATGCGCTAAAAATTGTCTCTAATGGCGTAAATAGCCTACGTGATGGCAAACGTGCCTTTATCGTTGTAACACACTATCAGCGTATTTTGGATTATATCAAACCTGATTTTGTGCATGTGCTATATCAGGGGAAAATCATTAAATCAGGTGATTTTTCATTGGCGCAAAAATTGGAGGAACAAGGTTATGGCTGGCTTATTGACCCTCAATGAAAAGCGTGAAAAACAGTGCCAAATAGAACAGCGCAACCAACAGGCACTGAAAATGTTTGCTGACTTATATCACCAACGCAAAGGTGAGGATAATTTTCATTCACGTAATCATTGGTTACAAGTCGAAAATGTGGGTTTTCCTCTTTATCGTCATGAAGATTGGCACTACACGCCTCTTGATGAAACGTTAAATCAGCAATATCAATTATTGCCGCCCTTTGATGTACAAAATATTGTGGCTAAGCAAGCGTTACCGTTAGATTGCTATCGTATTGTTATGGTGAATGGTACTTTTTCACCAACAGAGAGCACTAAAGATTTTGGCCCTTATCAGATTACGTTATTAGATAGCCAAAGTGAGTTACCCGCAGCGATAAACGGTGAAGTGTTTTTACACTTAGTTGAGAGTTTGGCGCCACATCCGCTACTAATCACCCTAAAGTCAGGGGTTATTGCCGACAAACCGCTGTATATTCTTAATATTACTCAAGGTAATGATATCGGTGAAGTAAATAGTGCCAATTATCGTTTCCATTTTGAAATTGGGGCTAATGCACAAATGCAGGTGATTGAGCACTATATTAGTGATAATGACGACAATCGCCATTTTACAGGTGCAAGATTAACAGCAAATATTGGTGATAATACTTCGTTTAATCATATTAAATTGAGTTTTGAAAATGCAGTCAGCCAGCACTTTGCTCATAATGATCTGGTGGTTGGTCGAGATGCCAGGGTTGATAGTTATGCTTTCTTATTGGGAAGTAAACTCACCCGACATCACACCAGTTCAGCGTTAAAAGGTGAAAATACCGAGCTTTCGATGAACAGTGTGGTATTGCCTAAAGCGGGTGAGATTGCTGATACAAGAACATGGTTGATGCATAATGAGAAAAATTGCCAAAGTCGTCAACTGCATAAAACTATTGCAATGGATGCAGGTAAAGCGGTGTTTAATGGCATGATCACGGTTACGCCTAAAGCGTTAAAAACGGATGGTCAAATGACCAACAATAACTTGCTATTAGGCGAAAAAGCACAGGTCGATACCAAGCCACAACTCGAAATTTATGCTGATGACGTAAAATGTAGTCATGGTGCAACAGTGGGTCGTATTGATGATGAGCAGCTATTTTATTTACGCTCTCGTGGTATCTCATTGAGTGCAGCACGTAAGATGATTATTCATGCTTTTGCCGCTGAACTAACTGAATCGTTAGAAAATAGCATAATTAAAGCGCATGTATTAGATAGAATTAATCAGCGTTTGTCTGAGGTATAACCGTAATTATGACGCAATTTATTGAAAAAGCACGTAGTGACTTTCCTATTTTGTCACAGCAAGTAAGAGGTAATCCATTGGTTTACCTCGACAGTGCAGCCAGTGCTCAAAAACCTATTTGTGTAATAGAGCATGAGACAAATTTTGCGTTAACACAATATGCCGCGGTTCATCGCGGCATTCATACGTTAAGTGCAGAAGCGACGACATTAGTTGAGAATGTGCGTAAACAAGCTGCTGATTTTTTAGGTGCTAATAGCGAAGAAGAGATAGTTTTCGTTAAAGGAACAACCGAAGGCATTAACTTAGTCGCTAACACATATAGCCAACGCTTTCTTAATGATGGCGACAATATCATCATTACTGAAATGGAGCACCACGCTAATATCGTGCCTTGGTTTATGTTATCGAAACAATATGGTTTTGATATTCGCATTATTCCAATGTTGGAAAATGGTCAATTAGATTTAACTAAGTTGCCCGAACTAATTGATGAGCGTACTAAGTTACTTAGTATTACTCATCAGTCTAATGTATTAGGTACAGTAAATCCTGTTGCAGATATTATTCGTGATGCTCGTCAATATTCGGCTCAACAAGGTGGTGAGTTACATATTTTGGTTGATGGTGCACAAAGTGCAATGCATCAGCTGATTAATGTCTCACAAATTGATTGTGATTTTTTTGTTTGTAGTGGTCATAAGCTTTATGGTCCTACTGGTATGGGGTTGTTATACGGCAAAAAAGCGATTCTTGATGAGTTACCACCTTGGGAAGGGGGTGGTGCAATGATTAAGCGTGTACATCTTAATGGTGATATTACTTATGCTGATGCACCTTGGCGCTTTGAGGCAGGAACCCCCAATATTATTGGTATGATAGGGTTAGGTGCAGCATTAAATTATCTCACCAAGCTGGGAATGAACGCTATTGCAGAGCATGAAAACAACCTTATGCAATATGCCCAAGAGCAATTGAAAAAAGTAAAATCGTTAGTACTTTATGGCAATGAAAACCGTCAAGGTGTAATAGCGTTTAATTTAGGTAAACATCATGCGTATGATGTAGGTACTTTTCTTGATAATTATGGCATTGCTATTCGCACTGGACATCATTGTGCGATGCCAATTATGGATTTCTATCAAGTGCCAGCGATGTGCCGTGCTTCATTAGGTTTGTATAATAGTAAAGAAGATATTGATACATTAGTGAACGCACTGTTACGTGTTGAGATGTTATTAGGCTAAAGAATAAAAAAGAAAGAGGCTATTTATGGCAGTTGCCAACTTACCCGATGAAACAAAATTACTGCGCAATTTTTCTCGTTGTCAGGACTGGGAGCAGCGCTATCTTTATATGATGGAATTAGGTGAACGCCTTGCACCATTAACAGATGAACAACGTACCAGTGCAAATTTTATTGAAGGTTGCCAAAGCCAAGTTTGGATAGCTGTTGAATTAAACGAGCAAAAGCAGCTGGTACTTGTAGGTGATAGTGACGCAGGTATTGTGAAAGGGCTGGTGGCGTTGGTGATTATCTTATTTCAAGGTAAAACAATAGAGCAAGCATTAGCAACAGATGTAAAACACTATTTTGCATCGCTCGAACTTGAAAGTCATTTAACGCCATCTCGTACACAAGGCTTACATGCTATGGTTACGACGCTCATTAAACGATTTTCGGATTACACTGTAGCGTAAATGTTATCTAATCTCGTGGTAATATTCTAAACTGGCTTAATATATAATAAGAATAAAGTACTATAATCTTATTATCATGATAGCCAGTTTACTTTATTTCTAATATACGGGATCAATGATGAATAAATGGTTAACCCTATTGGGTGTAGCGCTGTTAGGGATGAGCAGCCACTTATCTTATGCAAATGAATACCTGTTACCTGCTGATGGTGAGCGTTTAATTGGTGAGAACGTATTATATACAGTGCCTAATGATAATCGTTCATTAGAGGTTATTGCAGCGCAATATAAGGTCGGATTGCTCAATATGATGGAAGCCAATCCAGGTGTTGATCCTCTCTTACCTGACGCGGGTAAAACACTTAAAATTCCATTACAAATGATTTTACCTGATACGCTACATAAAGGTATTGTGATTAATCTTGCAGAACTACGTCTCTATTACTATCCCAAAGAAGGTACAACCGTTGATGTCTATCCCATTGGGATTGGTCAATTAGGTCGTGAAACACCTGAAATGGTGACTTCTGTTTCTCAGTTAATTAAAGATCCAACATGGACACCCACTGCGAATATTCGTAAAAACTATGCGGCGAAAGGGATAACCTTACCTACCGTTGTACCCGCGGGTCCTGAAAACCCAATGGGTGCTTACGCCTTAAGATTGGCACATAGTCGAGGTGAATATCTTATTCATGGTACGAATGCAGATTTTGGAATTGGTTTAAGAGTGAGTTCAGGCTGCATTCGTTTACGCCCAGAGGATATTGAAACATTATTTAACGTCATTCCTAAAGGGAGCCGTGTTCAAATCATTAACAAGCCGATTAAATTCACTGAAACTGCAGATGGCAGACAATTTATTGAAGTTCATCAGCCATTATCTCGCAATGAAGATGATGATCCACAAACAATGCCATTAACGTTTACTAAGCAATTTAATCAATGGTATGAGAGCGGTAAAGTAGACAAAAATAAAGCGGATGCAGAAATTATTCGGCGTTCAGGATTACCTGTAGATGTAACTGCTTATTAAGTTTTTAACAAGTGTAATAAATAATAAAAATAGATGCTTTTTTAAGCATCTATTTTTATTTAGTGGCATTTCATATGATATAAAAAAACTAAAAATACCAAAGGATTTCTTTATAAAATCATGAAAACTAAAAATATTTTACTATAAAAACGTTTTTATTAACAATCAGGATATTTAATGAAGGTTTTCAGTTGCTATCAGGAAAATATAAACCACAATGCGGCTATTGGGACGGATGATAATTCGAGTTCATTGTCGAATAAGTTGTCTAAGATTGAAAATAGCTGTAAAGCGTTTTTATTGGGGGATGAAAAGTTAAAAAGTAAAAATATTAGAATAATGTGTGAAGAGCTTCTTCAACGTACAATTCCCAAAGAGGGAAATAGAGGATATGAATTAATTGAAATAAACATCTTACGGGAGATAGTTAGCTCAAGAATATCTTATACAAAATATTCAAAGTCGGTTACAGAATTATTTAATAGTTTAGAAAAAGCGCTAAGAGAACTAAATGATAAAGAATATTTTGTACTGACGAAGGCTCAACAACAAGATGCTGATACAATTAAGACAACATTTCGTAAGATATGTGATCAAGTAAATCAAAACATAATATATAACTCACATTTTGGAGAGAACGTCATAATAAAGGAACGTATACTTGCTCTAATTTAAGACAGTTTATCCGATAAAAAACCAAAGCCCTAACATTACGTCAGGGCTTTGCTATTAATGCTTACCTAAAACTTTTCAGCTTACAGGTGAGTCAAATTACTTTTTATAAGTAGTAACTTGGTTATCTAAACGCTGATTCGCACGAGCGGCTTCGTCGTAAGCTGATTTAGCTTCAGCACGAGCAGACTGTACATCACCGCTTAACTGCTGAACTTGTGTATTTAAACGGCTTACATCAGAAGAGATTTGATCTAATTGAGCATTGTTGCTGGAGCAACCTGCTAATAAGCTCGAAGCCACAATTACCGCACCCAGTACTAGTTTCGCTTTCATGGTAACAACCTCTATTATTAGTTTGTTTAAAGGAACAAGTAGCATTTTTATATGAAGCCATTAATAAGTATGGCACAGTTATAAAAAAGTGCCGGATTTATTTATAACTAACTACTTACTCAGTATTTGAACAATAGGAAAAATAGCACCTAAAACGCAAATATTCAGTACAAAAAATGCGTGTTGTTTCACAAAAGAATTTTATTCATAAAAGTCTGATAGAAAAACATTTTATCTGTAGTTTTTCATTTTTATCAAAATTATGTTTATAAAACACCTTCTAAATTTACTTTAACAAAAATTGCCTCTGCTTCATTCTTAAACGATTCAAGTGTGAACTTTTGAAAATTTAAATTGTTATATCCTCTAAAGAACATGATCCCTCTTTTTAAATCAGTCAATGTTGTCCAAACTGAAAACTCACTAGTATGAAGAGCTTGCAGTGTGTCATGACCTAATAGTGGGTCAATAGTCGAATTTTTAGGACGATCAAATCGGTTCATAATATGTGCTAATTCAACTAATTGTTTATCAGGATCAGAGACTTTGTGGTAATAAGTTGTGTAGTAAACAGCACGAATAAATCTATCTACAGAAGTATCAGAACTTGGTAATGTCACTAAAGCAATGCCACTGTCAGGTTGTTTAATCTTGATATTGCCTAGTGTATTGGTAGAAATATTAATATTAGAAAGATGGGTGTAATTATTTAAATTAGTTAAATGCCACGGAAATAATGGGCCATTTGTCATGCAATAGGTCGGGTTATCATAAATATGTAATTTACCCTCAGAAACTTCAACTACAATACAAGCACCGGTGGTGTCATAAAAAGCGTAATGGAAAGGGCTTGGTAAATTACGTAACAGTAACAGTTTTTGTGACCAAAAAATGGTTTGAGGAAGAGCCTGTTTTAATTCCGCGACCGTTGCATATTGAGCTAAAGCCCATTCGCCAATAGCGGCAATAGGCACTGAATTAGCGTAATCCTGAGGATTAATATCATCAAGTTTTGAATCAGGTAACATATTTAAGCTAAAAGAGAGTCCCTCAGAATTCACACCTTCCAGTACATCTTTTGTACCTGCAAGATTAATTGGCGCAGTGATCGCCATAAAAGGGTATTTTACAGTATATTTTAAGCCAGGAGTTCCATCAGGGGCATTCTGCTGGAATGTATGTCCTGTAGGATAATATGCAAATATTGATGCAGGTTTATCTGCTGAAAACTCCATTGTTCTGCCATGATAAACTCGGTTTTTTTTATCAGTAATAGCAAGTGTGGTACAAGCAAACACATTTCCATTTATGTTGTCGTTTGACATTTTATATCCTTCTTTAGCGTGTATTAATAAAAAGACTCATTAAAAAGAATAGAAGAAATAAACGTTATATGAGAAAAAAATAAGCAGGTAGAGAGAAAAAGATGAAGCATGGAATAAATAAAAACGCCACTGCAAGAGTGGCGTTGAGATAATTTAAACGTTAAATAAAATTACAGAACGTGGACAGAAGAAGTATTTGTCGTTCCGCTATCAACCAGTGCGCCTGTTACCATAACAACGCGATCACCAGCATGAGCTAAACCGCTAGCTAATGCAGCTTCTTTACCAATACGGTAGAAATCATCAGTAGATGCGATTTCTTTTACTAATTGAGTTGTTACACCCTTAACTAACAGTAATTGGCGAGCTGTTTCTTCGTTATTAGTTAATGCTAAGATTGGTGCAGTTGGGAAGTACTTACGAATAGAACGCGCTGATTTACCACCATAAGTCGCAACAACAATTAGTGGTGAATCTAAGTTATCAGCCATTTCTACTGCGCCACGACATACTGCTTCAGTGACACGCAGTTTTGCGCCAACTTGGCTAAGGTCAAGGCGTGATTTCATAATACGGTCAGTACGTTCACAGATAGTCGCCATAATAGTTACAGCTTCTACTGGGTATTTACCTTTTGCACTTTCGCCTGACAGCATAACGGCATCTGTACCATCTAAGATAGCATTTGCAACGTCACCCGCTTCTGCGCGAGTAGGGCGTGGGTTTTTGATCATTGAATCTAACATTTGCGTTGCAGTGATAACCACTTTACGCGCTGCGTTACATTTTTCGATCATCATTTTTTGTGCGAAGATAACTTCTTCTACAGGGATCTCAACACCTAAGTCACCACGAGCAACCATGATACCGTCAGAAGCTTCTAAGATTTCATCAAAGTTATTAAGACCTTCTTGGTTCTCAATTTTTGATATAATCATGATGTTTTCGCCGCCGTGTGCTTTTAAGTGCGCACGCATTTCTTCAACATCAGAACGTTTACGAATAAATGAAGCCGCAACAAAGTCAACGCCTTGCTCACAACCAAAGATAAGGTCTTGTTTATCTTTTTCTGCTAATGCAGGTAGGCCGATAGAAACACCGGGTAAGTTAACACCTTTGTTTTCGCCTAAGTCACCGTTGTTTAATACTTCACAAACAACTTCAGTAGCAGTAACTGCAGTTACTTTCATGCCGATAAGACCATCGTCAACTAATACTGTGTTGCCGACAGCTAAATCTTTTGCAAAGCCTTCATAAGTTACAGCGACACGATCTTTATTACCAACAACAGATTTGTCAGTTGTGAAAGTAAAAGTTTGACCTGCAACTAGACTTACATCATTACCACCTTCTAATTTGATGGTACGGATTTCTGGACCTTTAGTGTCTAATAAAATGGCTGCTTTTTTGCCTGTTTTAGCACAAATATTACGAAGGTTTTTGATACGGTTGCCATGCTCTTCATAGTCACCGTGAGAGAAGTTAAGACGCATAACGTTCATGCCTGCGTCCAGTAATTGATTCAGTTTTTCTTCAGATTCGGTTTTTGGCCCGATGGTGCATACAATTTTTGTCTTTTTCATGGCAGTCTATTTAATGGTTTATTGTAATGGATGAATAGGGAGTAATGCCGCTGTTTATTAATTAACTATACATATAGCAACAAAACGCTAGTTAGGTTAGTTGCGCAACATGTTAATGAATCAGCAACATCATAAAATTCTTGTTACTAATTTGCATCGAGGTTTTGCAGATATCATACATTATAGTCTATCACGGTTCATTTATTCTTTTTTCTAAAGGTGCCCGTAAATCAATGCGCTGAAACCTTTCAACAAAATTATGTTTCGTATTATAGAGGTTAATTTCTATGAATAAAATGGAAAAAAGATAAATTTAAGCGATGTGATCAAAATACGGTGTTGACTGCTTGTTTTTTAAGCATTTTGTTGCGCAATAAAATATTGCAAGCAAAATGAAATATTTTGTAGGGAAGGTAAGAAGAGTAAAAATAAGAAAGTAGACAATAGAAATGGTGCGTCCAAGTGGACTCGAACCACCGACCCCCACCATGTCAAGGTGGTGCTCTAACCAACTGAGCTATGGACGCACTGTATTGTGATGTTGTTCAGATTAAATGGTGCGTCCAAGTGGACTCGAACCACCGACCCCCACCATGTCAAGGTGGTGCTCTAACCAACTGAGCTATGGACGCATTGTTTATTCTGGGTGACAACGGGGACGAATATTAGCGAGATGATTTGATTCTGGCAAGAGGAAAAACACAAATTTATATTCAACTGCTCGTATTTAAAGCTATTTGTTGATATTTGTGTCATTCCTTTACCCAGATAGAGTCTAATACTTAGCGTTCAGAACGATGTAACACAACTTCATCAGGTTGACGTTGGATCCACCAAATACGACTTCCCATCATAATTGCCGATGCAGTTAAACCAAGAATAAAGCCAATCCAGAAACCTGCGGGGCCCATCGCCTCAACTATATAATTAGTACGACCTAATAAATAACCCGAAGGTAGACCAATAATCCAATAGGCAGTAAACGTAATAAAAAAGATAGAACGTGTATCTTTATAGCCACGTAGTACACCAGAGCCTATTACCTGCACTGAATCTGATAACTGATAAAGTGCTGCAAATAACATTAGGTGTGAAGCAAGTGTAACAACTTCAATATCATCGTTATACATTAAGGCAATTTTTTCTCTAAATAGGATGGAGAAAATAGCCGTACAAGTTGCCAACATTAAACCCACAGCTAAACCAGTAATAGCCGAGATGCGTGCTTGCTCAGTTGAACGTTGTCCAAGGTTATGGCCAACGCGAATAGTAGCAGCAATACCTAATGATAATGGAAACATAAACATCAGTGAGCTAAAGTTTAATGCGATTTGGTGACTCGCTACTGCGGTAACCCCTAGAGGCGAAACTAATAGCGCCACAACAGCAAATAGAGTGACTTCAAAAAAGAGTGCTAATCCAACCGGCAGCCCTAAGAAAGTAATACGTTTTAGCGTATGAAGGTCGGGGGCAACAAAGCGTTGTTTAGGAAGAACGTCGCGTTGTGTTGGTGCTCGACGTACATAATAGCGCATCATTAAGAACATCGCCCAAAAAACAGAGGCTGTCGCTACACCACAACCAATTCCCCCTAATTGTGGCGCGCCAAATTTACCATAAATAAAGGCATAGTTAACCGGGATATTAATCAGTAATCCGACAAAGCCGATAATCATGCCTGGTTTAGTTTTGGATAATCCCTCACACTGACTTCGCAAGACTTGATAATAAAGGCAGCCCGGCGCACCCCACATAATAGCGTGAATAAATCCGATAGCTTTTTCTGCTAATTCAGGGTCAATATCTTCTTGAGCTTCAATAATAAACCGGGAATTATAAAGAATTGCAATAACCATTATCGATAAGAATGTGGCTAGCCAAAAACCTTGCTGGGTACGATTAGCAATCAGCTTTCGTTGTCCTGAGCCATTTAATTGGGCCACAATTGGCGTCAGTGCCATTAATATGCCCTGGCCTAAAAGGATGGTTGGTAACCAAATTGACGTACCGACAGCAACCGCAGACATTTCTGTGGCGTTAACAGCACCCGCCATTACTGTATCGACAACACCCATTGCGGTTTGGGAAAATTGAGCGATGATAACTGGGATACCAAGAGCAAGTAAGCTACGCGCTTCTTTTACGTACTTTTGCACGCATACACCTTTATTAATTATAAGAAAACGGAAGGGGGAGAATGAACGCCCTATTGTTAAAATGACGTAAAATGATCCTCAAGAGCGCTTATTCTAATGATAAAAGTTTAATTATCAATGAAAGATGTGACGTTTTTTAAACACAGAAATTTGATAATTTTTTACCTGCTTTTACGTTATATTTAACGGCAATAATTGGTCAGGAATAAAAGCGGTAATTGTTCCTTTGTATTAATAATAGCTATGTTATCCTAAACAGCATCAACCTAATTAGGGTAAACCAGTTTGTAGAATCAAGGAGATGTGAGATGTTTACAGGTATTGTTCAGGGAAAAGGGCGGGTTATTTCCATTGAAGATAAAGGTGATTTCCGTACTCATATCATTGAATTACCAGAAGCGTTAGTCCAAAACTTAGAAACAGGCGCTTCTGTTGCTAATAATGGCTGTTGTTTAACAGCAACTAAAATTGAAGGTAATCAAGTTAGCTTTGATTTAGTTAAAGAGACATTACGTTTAACTAATCTCGGTGAATTAAACGTAGGTTCTGAAGTTAATATTGAACGAGCTGCAAAATACGGTGATGAAATTGGCGGGCATGTTATGTCGGGCCATATTGTAACTACAGCAGAAGTTGCAAAAATTATTACCTCAGAAAATAACCTACAAATTTGGTTTCGCATCTTTGATAAAGAACTGATGAAGTATATTTTGCATAAAGGCTTTATTGGTATTGATGGTATTAGTTTAACCGTTGGTGATGTGGTCAATAATCGTTTTTGTGTTCACTTAATCCCTGAAACAAAAGATAGAACGACATTAGGTCGTAAACGCCTCGGTGATAAAGTCAATATTGAGTTAGATCCACAAACACAAGCCATTGTGGATACGGTTGAGCGTTTTATGTTGCAACAACAAGCACAGCAACAAGAATTACTAGTTGAACAACAGGTTGAGAACGAAGAAAAATAAAACCCTGACTATATTGTTTATGTTTAATTTGTTTATCGCCAATTATTCCTAATCAAATAGAAGATAAAAAGCCAGCTCTTAAAGAGACTGGCTTTTTACTTTTTATGACAGTTAAAATTTAACGTGGCGTATGTAATCCACCTATTTTACCTTTAGGACTTAACATTATTTGCCACAATTGAATATCCCTAGCACGAAAAGCACCGGCACAGGCATTTAGATAATAACTAAACATACGTTTAAATCGAGGCGTGTAGTTAGATTCAATATCAGGCCAACAAGCAAGAAAACGCTGATACCATGCCATTAACGTTTTATCATAATCGGCACCAAAGTTATGCCAATCCTCCATAACAAATTTATTATCCATAGCTTGTGCGATTTTTTGAATAGAAGGAAGGCAACCATTTGGAAATATGTATTTACTGATCCAACTATCAACATTTACTTTATCGCGATTAGAACCGATGGTATGCAGTAAAAATAAACCATCTTCTTTTAAATTACGGCGTACAACATCGAAATAAGTCGCGTAATTCTTAGGACCGACATGTTCAAACATTCCTACTGATACAATGCGATCAAATTGTTTATATAAATCACGATAGTCTTCTAAAATAATATCGACATCCAGTCCTTGGCAACGTTGTTGAGCTAATTTTTGTTGCTCCACAGAAATTGTGACACCTGTAACTGAAACGCCAAAGTGTTTTGCAGCATATGCGGCAAGCCCGCCCCAGCCACAACCAATATCTAATAATGTCATTCCTGGTTGAAGAGCCAGTTTCCGGCATATTAAATTTAACTTGTGCTCTTGAGCTAATTCTAATGAATCTGCATTTTTCCAATAGCCACAAGAATATTGCATATTAGGATCTAGCATTGCAGTAAAAAGATCATTACCAAGGTCATAATGCTCTTTGCCTACCATCCATGATCTTTTCTGTGTTTGCAGATTAAAGAGACGAGCGACAGCTATTTTTAGGATGTCGTGAATATTTTGCGGGAGTTTGTTTTCAAGTCCTGCACGTAAAACCTTATGAAAGAATATATCGAGCCGTTCACAATCCCACCAGCCATCCATATAGCTTTCACCGAGACCTAATGAGCCTTGTTGTAATACTCTTTTATAAAAATTTTTGTTGTGAACCTGAATATCATAAGGTTCTGAACCATTAATACGAATATCTGCTTGAGAAAGCAGCTCGGTTGCTATTCGTTGGTAAGAATTATTGGAGGTCTTTCGGCCTTCTTCTACACAAGATGTACTCATATACTCTCCGGCGTAAACTAAGCGGGTCTTGAGTTATGAATCAAAGAAAGGATGTGTGCAGATTTGCTGTGTTAAATGGGATCTTATTCAAAAAGTGTTGTATGAATAGGATTAATAAAATAACTAATCTGACATAATCAGGCAATGATCCGTTAATGCACCTCAAAATCCGAAAGAAAATTGAACAAAACGCTATAATTGGCGTTTGTTAAGTATAGGGACGTAGAATATTTTTCTCTAGAAAAGAAAAAGGTCATTTTATAAAAATGACCTTTTTTGAGAATTATCTTAAAAATGTAAAGAGCGTTATTCAGCTGTTTGAATTGTGTGTTTGCTAACGGATTTATTGCGTTGAATAAAGTAGCCGACTGCCATTGGGACAGCGGTTAACGCCATAATTGCGGTGGTGTTAATCAAAGGCTGGTGGCTAATAAAGGCTGAAACAATAAAGCTTGCTAAACTACAAAGCCCTAATTGAAGCGCATTTTGTAACGCTGCCGCTTTACCACTGATCTCAGGATAAGCAGATAACGCATTAGATACCGCTATTGGATAAGAAGCGCCATTCATTGCGGCCATAATACAAAATGGAATTAAAATAGTGGTTAACGTTGGTTGAGTTAACTTCGCAACTAAAAATAGTGCGGTCATACTAACGGCATAACCTATTAACAATAATGGTAGCAGTGATTTGCCAGTCATTTTAGACAGTAAGATACGACAGCCATAGCCACCAACCATAAAGGCGATAGTTTGTGGAATATAACTTAAGCCAATATCTTGAGGGGAATAGCCCATTTTTTCTAAAATGATAGGAGAACCCGCTAACCAAGCAAAGAAACCGGCGCTACAAGAGGCATAAATTAAAACGTTACCGCTGTAGATAGGTGATTTTAGTAATGTCATAAAAGAGGCTGAAGCTTGAGCTGAGCCATTCTCTGTAACAGGTTTTTGTTTAATATTTTTCAGCATTAAGGTTGGTAGCATTAGAACGATAGTTACCGCCATTAATAAAATAAAAATCATACGCCAGCCACCATGTTGTAAAAACCATGCGCCAATAAGAGGGGCTAATGCTGGTGATAAAGCAACCAGTGGCATAATTAAAGCAAAAACATGTTGTGAACGAGATTCATCAAAGCGGTCAATAACTAATGCTTGCCAAATTACAGCAGCAGAACAAACACCAAAGGCTTGTAAAAAACGCATTGCGAGTAAGCTGGTTGCACTATCAACCCAAAGCATACCAAGGCAACCGAAAGAGAAAAGACTTAAACCGATTAACAGAACAGGCTTACGACCAATTTTGTCAGAAAGAGGTCCCCAAAGTAATTGCGCAATAGCAAAACCGAATAAAAAAATACTTAAACTATTACTGATCGCGCCTTCGCTGATTGATAGTTCCCGTTGCATCATACCGAATGCAGGCAGGTACATATCAATAGCTAAATAACCCAACATGCTTAGGCCAGCAAGGTAGACCATAAAGCGCGCAGGTGTTTTTGTTTGTGTGGATGTATTTAAATTCATTTTAATTTTCTATGTTATGTGATGTAGAACATTTTATATATTGTAACTAAGACCTATTTTACTTGTGAAACGGGAATATTTGGTTAATGCTGTGAAAAATTTTCAAAGGAATAAACTTTATGTGGTCAGAATACTCTCTAGAAGTTGTTGATGCTGTCGCTCGAACAGGAAGTTTTAGTTCGGCTGCTCAAGAGTTACACAGAGTACCCTCCGCTGTTAGTTATACTGTTCGACAATTAGAGGAATGGCTTGCTGTGCCTCTGTTTGAACGCCGCCATCGTGATGTCGAATTAACGGATGCGGGTAAGATTTTCATCAAAGAAGCCCGCTCTGTTATCAAAAAAATGAATGACACTCGACATATGTGTCAGCAAGTCTCTAATGGTTGGCGCGGACAATTTAGTATAGCAGTAGATTGCATCGTAAAACCGGAAAGAACACAACAACTTATTCTTGATTTTTATCGACATTTCCCCGATATCGAACTTTATGTCTATCCTGAAGTTTTTAATGGGGTGTGGGACTCATTGGTTAATGGGCGTGTTGACCTAGCTATTGGCGCCACCAGAGCATCGCCAATTGGTGAACGATATAGCTTTAAAGATATGGGATTTATGCCTTGGCGCTGTGTTTGTCATATTGACCACCCATTGGCTAAAGCAGAACATCCGCTAACCGACGATGAAATGCGCCCTTATTCGAGCCTTTGTTTAGAAGATACCTCGCGTAGTTTGCCAAAGCGTGATACTTGGGCGTTAAATAATCAGCGTAGAATGGTTGTCCCTACGTGGGATATGGGATTGGAGTGCTTACTTGCAGGATTATGTGTTGGTATGGTGCCCTTGCATAGAGCTGAGCCATTAATCGCTAAAGGAAAGCTAGCTGTGCTTAAATTGGCACAGCCATTACCCGATAGTCCTTGTTGCCTCACTTGGGTCGATAAAAGTGAGTCACCCGCTTTGTCTTGGTTATTAGATTATCTTGGTGATAGCCAAACCCTAAATGCGGAATGGCTTCGTTAAGTCAGTCGAGATACCGTTTAATTAACGGCGGTAATCGATGAATGGGCCATCAGCAACAGAGCGGCGCTCAACTAACCGTGGATGAACTTCGATAGTTTGTGCGTCT
The DNA here is from genome assembly GCF_004116975.1 of Proteus hauseri. Taxonomy (NCBI): domain Bacteria; kingdom Pseudomonadati; phylum Pseudomonadota; class Gammaproteobacteria; order Enterobacterales; family Morganellaceae; genus Proteus; species Proteus hauseri. The sequence continues at coordinate 3,173,087 of NZ_CP026364.1, forward strand.
TCTCTTTTGTTAACGATCCGGTCAAGCAGCATAGATAATGCCATTTGACCTAAGCGTTCTTTGGGCTGATGAACGGTTGTTAATGCAGGGGTAAAATAGCGAGCATTACGAATGTTATCGTAACCAACAATAGAAATATCAAATGGTACACGCAGACCTAATTCATCGGCTGCACAAATAGCACCCATTGCCATGACATCTCCACCACAGAACACAGCGGTAGGGCGATGTTTTTGATTTAGCATTTGATACATGGCTTTGTAACCAGACTCTGGTTCAAAATCACCTTGTACAATCCATCCATCTTTTACAATGATTTTAGCTTCTTCCATTGCTTTTAAAAATCCCTGAAGACGTCCACCACCAGTATTACGCTCTAATGGGCCAGGAATAATACCGATATCGCGATGACCACGCTCAATTAAGTAGCGGCCTGCAATATATCCACCATGAAATGCGTTATCAATGATGGTATCAGTAAAATCACCCCGAGCTTTTCCCCAATCCATCACTACCATTGGAATATTACGATAGCCTTCTAATAGAGAGAGAAGGTGATCGGGATATTCAGAGCACATAACTAATAATCCATCGACGCGTTTTTGCGCTAGCATCGCTAAATAAGCTTTTTGCTTATCTAGATTATTATGTGAGTTACATAATATCAGTGTATAACCTTTGCTATAACAGCTATTTTCAACAGCTTCAATCACTTCAGCAAAGTAAGGAGCTTCACTGGACGTGGCTAACAAGCCAATTGATTTGGTGTGATTGACTTTTAAACTACGCGCAACAGCACTAGGCGAATAATTTAATTCTTTAATAGCGGCCCAAACTGCTGCTCGGGTGTTCTCAGCAACAAAACGTGTTTTGTTGATAACATGAGAAACAGTCGTGGTTGACACTCCTGCGCGTTTTGCCACGTCTTTTATTGTTGCCATGGTGTGAAAAACTCCTGACCTTCATTGGTCTCTTTTAATCTAATTTTGTGGTTCTGCTGCCAGTATAGTCATACATAGGGCGAATACTGGCAATAATTTAGCTGTTAGCTATGAATTTTGTATGATCTAGCTCAAAAGTGGAAGTATTAATCAATGTTATAAATTGTGCACTAGTCGCTATATTAGCAAATTGTGATATGTGATAATAATTAGCCATGACAATGTTATGGTTAATAACGTGTATTATAATCATTTTGAGGGAGAATAAATGGATACGGATCTGAAATTTGGTTTGAGTACAGCAGTTGCAGCACTCGTCATGATTGTTTTATTTTCTACAATGCTGTTTTAATCACTGTTTTATATAATATCAGGTTAATTTTAATTATAACTAATCGGATATCTGTAAATAACAAAGGGCCTAAGGCCCTTTGTTATTTTGCCACCAAACACCAATAATTGATCTTTAGTGGTTAAGATAAATTAAGCAAAGTTAGCTTCAACAAATGACCAGTTAACCAGTGCCCAGAACTCTTCTAAGTATTTTACACGCGCATTACGGTAATCGATATAGTAAGCGTGTTCCCATACGTCAACTGTTAATAGTGGTTTGTCATTGCCAGAAATGGGTGTTGCAGCATTAGAAGTATTAACAATAGCGATTGAGCCATCTGCTTTTTTCACTAGCCATGTCCAACCTGCACCGAAGTTTTTAGCCGCGGCATCGTTAAATTGTTTTTTGAACTCTTCAAACGAGCCAAATGCTTTGTTGATAGCATCAGCAATTTTGCCTGTTGGCGCGCCACCTGCATTTGGAGCTAAACAGTTCCAGTAGAAAGTATGGTTCCAAACTTGAGCGGCGTTATTGAAAATACCACCATCAGTTGATTTAATAATCTCTTCTAGAGATTTAGCTTCTAAATCAGTACCTTTAACCAGATTGTTCAGGTTGGTTACATAAGTTTGGTGATGTTTGCCATAGTGATATTCTAAAGTTTCTTTAGAGATATGTGGCTCAAGAGCATCTAACGCATAAGGTAATTTTGGTAATTCGAAAGACATTGCGTACTCCTTTATACTATCTATTTCGGGTTTTGTGCCTAAAATCATTCCATCAAAATCATCTGAATTGATAAAATGAGGCAAATGAATCACTAATTTGTTGCTATTTTGCTAATTATTTTAACAAAAACTTGCTGAAATAACAGCTAAATATCTTTTATCCATAATCATAACAAAATATAAGCTTACATATTGTCGAAATAAAGGGGTTATATTAAATAGGGTTAATTTTACCGATAAATAATTAAGAGGAAGAAATGACGGTTGATAAAAATGGATATATTTCTGTGTTAGTAATAAAGCCAATACAGAAAGAGTATCAGGCACTCTTAGTGTTTGTTCAATCTCGGTTATTAACACTTTATGAAAGTCACATTTGCAGTATTTTTGTTTATGGAAGTGTGGCAACAGGTGCTGCTAAGCAGCCAAAATCAGACCTCGATCTTTGTGTTATTTTAGATAAAGACATTGATGACATAGATAAATTAAATATGGCCAATATAGCGCAACAAGCTATTGAGCTTTATCCAATTGTACCTAAAGTTGATTTTGACATTGCCTCTAAATCAGAGGTGCTACTACGAGAAAATATAACTAGTTGGGGCTATTGGTTAAAACATCATTGTCGTTATATTTATGGCGAAGATCTCTCTTTACAGTTTTCCTTGTTTAAACCTTCACGAGCGGTTGCCTATGCCGTAAATGGTGACTACTTGACGGTACTTTCTGATTATCTTCTAAGAATTGAACAAACTAACGACTTAAAAACCTTTTTAAAGTTATCAAAAGAGGCGTCTAAGAAACTTATTCGATCTACTAATATATTGAGAGCGCAAGAAGGGGGAGATTGGCCTGACTTACTGGGTGAACATCTCTCTAGGCTTATAAAAATAGAGCCTAAATTGGTTAAGGAGCTTATGTTTTTTTATGAAGCATATTGAGCTAGGTATTTATCAAAAAGATGAATTTCTTATCCAAATGAAAAATACAATTTCATTTTTATCCGCTGTAGAAAAAATATAAATCAAAAATTATAGCGATTCATTTGGCAAGAAAGAGCAAACAAAATACGCACAAAAAAATAACTAATATGCTGATTTAATTGCCATGTTCTAACGGAATATGAGTCATTTGTCTAGTACATCTTTCATTCTAATCTTATGATTTTAATCAGTATTAAACTTATATAGAGCTTTCTAATATAAAGTGGTATTCTTCTTTCATGTTTTCACCAATATAAAACATATTGAATATAAAAGGTTGTAAGGACGTAATAAATGACGACTATTGAAAAAATTGAACGCCAGATTAAAGAAAACCCAATTATTTTATATATGAAAGGTTCACCAAAATTACCAAGTTGTGGTTTTTCTGCACAAGCTGTTCAGGCACTTTCTGCATGTGGTGAGCGTTTTGCTTATGTTGATATCCTGCAAAATCCAGACATTCGTGCAGAATTACCAAAATATGCACATTGGCCAACTTTCCCTCAATTATGGGTAGATGGTGAATTAGTCGGCGGATGTGACATCATTTTAGAAATGTATCAGCGTGGCGAATTACAGAAGTTATTAAAAGAAACCGCTGATAAATATCGCGATGAAGAAGCAGAGTAATTGATTTAATTTTACAATAAATTAAACCAACAGATAAAATAAAAGCCAGTTTCAGTATCTATAAATCTGAAACTGGCTTTTTCGTTTAACCATGACTTCAACGCCATTGATTTAAAATTTAATTAGTTTTGGGGCGGTAAAGGCCAACCACCTAATTTTTTCCAGCGATTGACTAATTCACAAAATAACAGTGAGGTACGGTTAGTATCGTATAACGCACCATGAGCGAGTTTACTATCAAACGGAATTCCTGCAGTTAAACAGGCCTTAGCTAAAATAGTCTGCCCTAATACTAATCCACTCAATGCAGCAGTATCAAAAGTTGCAAAAGGATGAAATGGATTACGTTTTAAACTTGCTCGCTCAGCTGCCGCCATGACAAAGCTATGATCAAAATTAGCATTGTGTGCGACAATAATAGCACGATTACAATCGGCATCTTTCATGCCTTTGCGCACCATTTTAAAAATAGCGTGCAACGCTTCATATTCACTCACTGCACCACGAAGCGGGTTTGTTGGGTCAATGCCTGTAAATTCTAAGGCTGAAGGTTCTAAATTAGCGCCTTCAAAAGGTTCAACGTGAAAATGTAGGGTGTTATCTGGTTTTAACCAACCCTGTTCATCCATTTTTAATGTAATCGCTGCTATCTCAAGTAAACCGTCAGTTTTTGCATTAAATCCACCGGTTTCAACATCGATAACAACAGGGTAGTAACCACGAAAACGGTTACACAATTCATTTGGGTTATTTTTATCAGGCATTAAATTATACTTATCCGATAAAAGTGAATATCGGAAATTAACAATAAGCAGAAACCAAAAAGACAGATTTACTGCCTTTCTGGTTAAAATAAAAATTAGTGACCAAGTGCGCGACTGGCATTTTTATTTTCGATTAATTCGATTTTATACCCATCTGGGTCTTCAACAAAAGCAATAATGGTGGTACCACCTTTTACAGGTCCTGCATCACGGGTGACATTACCACCAGCTTGGCGAATCGCATTACACGTTGCTGCAACATCATCAACACCAAGTGCAATGTGACCAAAAGCAGTACCCATTTCGTAGTTATTGACTCCCCAGTTATAGGTTAATTCAATCACCGCGCCGCTGCTTTCATCACCGTAACCAACAAAGGCTAACGAGTATTTATATTCCTCATTTTCGCTGGTGCGTAGAAGTTGCATACCCAGAACCTTAGTGTAAAAATCGATAGAGCGTTGTAAGTCGCCTACACGAATCATGGTATGAAGTACTCGCATATAAACCTCTCGTGTTTGTTTAATGATTAACCCTACAGATAAACTGATGGCGCAGTACTATAACGCTTTCAAGCCATAAAATTCAATTTTACTACTTCGCTATCAGTAAACTCACTATCAAAGCAGATAATATCTCTATTAACTATACTCTATAGTAACAAACAATTAGGAGGAAAAATCAAATGCAACAGCAATTAGAATTTTTTGATATTCCTAATCCATGTATTGGTCATTGTGAAATGAATATACAAGGGTACTGTATTGGCTGTTATCGTAATAGACAGGAGCGTTTTAATTGGGCAACTATGAATCAACAAGATAAAAGAAATGTACTACGTCTGTGCCGTCAACGTTATTTAAGAAGTGTACAAAAAATAATAAAAGAGACAGAAAGTGAAAATCAGCAATTAGATCTTTTTTAGTTCTATTATTTTTTTTAAAATTTAAAATAATAATATAGAGTATGAAACATCCTTGTTACTCGTTGGGTTTAATTAATTTCTGATATTCTATTTGTTTTAATAATAATAATATTATTTGAAATTATTTTAATTATAATTGGTTATAATCTCGTGAATTTTAAAGAGTTTATCATCCTCTTTGATATTGAATGAAATTATAATAACAATTATGTAAAAAAATATAGATTAGTTTTTATAACGAGGTTATTCTTTATAAAATTTAATTTTAGAAAAAGAAGAATGCTTAATTAAATCTAATGAAATAATTACCCAATATAATATATAGGATTGAAAACTTAATTGTAATAATGCAAATACTAAAGAGAATAGATAAGTTAAGAAAAGTTATTTTAAAAGTATTATCTGAAATTTTATAAAATTCTGACTCAGTATGCTAATTTAAGGAGGGATAAGTGGAATCAACATTAGGAGCAGATTTAGCGCGTTTAGTCCGATTATGGCGTGCATTGATTGATCATCGTCTCAAGCCATTAAAACTGACTCAAACACATTGGGTAACGCTGTATAACATTAGTCAATTACCTCCAGAGCAGTCACAAATACAATTGGCTAAAGCAATAGGAATTGAACAGCCTTCTTTAGTAAGAACTTTAGATCAGCTGGAAGAAAAAAAATTGATTTGCCGACACACTTGTGCAAATGATCGTAGAGCAAAAAGAATTAAATTGACCGCAGAATCAGAACCTTTTATTAAAGAGGTTTATACTGTTATCGAAAAAACACGCCAAGAAATATTAGGTGGCATTCAACAAGAGGAAATTGAAACGTTAGTTATTTTGGTTCAAAGATTAGAGAAAAATATAAATAGACTACACGACTAATTATTTTTAATTAAATATATGTCATCTAAGAATGAATGGGGCAAAGTATGCCACATAAATATTTTTGATGTAATTTATATTAATAATTTCTTGTTATAAGTGATTATGTGAAAAGTCATTATTAAGATAGTTATATTATTTTTCTGTGATTGATGGAATATCTAGTAGATATAAATTAAATATTCTAGAAAAAATAGGCAACGATAAAAAGTTGCCTATTTTTTATTAAGTTTAACGAGGTGAAACAGTTAAGTTATTGCCACTACCAATAACAGCAACACGTTGGCCTTGGCGATAAACTGTATTATCAGCTTTTTGTACCACTGCAACGGTTTTACCACTGTCTAAACGAACTTCAAGCTGAATACCTTTAGTTGTATTCAATGCGCCTTGAGCTTGTTGTCCTGCCATACCACCAGCGATTGCACCCGCGGCAGTTGCAAGATTACGTCCACTACCACCACCGATAGTGTTACCTAATAGTCCACCTAAAACAGCTCCGCCTACTGCGCCTAATAGGTTTTCATCACTGCCTGCTTGAATATTCACAGAACGAACTGAGACAATAGTACCATAAGTCACACTCTGAGCTTGTTTCGCTTGACTTGCACTGTATGTATCACCAGATAATGAATTGGTATTCACACAACCAGCAAGAGCGGTAACAGTAAACAGACCAATAAGTAAATGCTTAAACATAGTTACTCCTAATAAAAATCCGAGAAAAAACCCAGATAATACCAATATTGTTTAGTATAAGTTATAGCTTGTATTTTATGTATAGCGAGACTGATTTTAATCATATATGTCTTACTATATAGTAAAGCTAGATAGTAAACCCAGAAGAGATTTCTGAAAAAAGAAAATATAACATTATATGTTAAATTATTGCATCATCTTGATTATAAGGAAAAGAATATGAGGGCGGGACGGTACATCGGCGTGATGTCAGGCACAAGTTTAGATGGTGTTGATGTTGTACTGGCTGCAATAAGCAATAAATTTGTAGCACAACAAGCTAATTATTTTCTTCCTTATCCACAAAACTTGCGTCAGCGTATTCTTTCTATATGCCAAGGGCAACCCGTCACATTGCATGAACTAGGGGAACTCGATGCACAATTGGGTGAACTTTATGCCCAAGCCATCATTGGATTATTGTCAAAAGCAAAATTAAGTGCCAGTGATATTACTGCGATAGGTTGTCATGGGCAAACCGTCTGGCATGAGCCTGAAAGCCCAATACCCTTTACAATGCAAATTGGTGATAACAATCGAATTGCTGCATTAACTGGCATAACAACCGTAGGTGATTTCCGTCGTCGAGATATGGCTTATGGTGGACAAGGTGCACCACTTGTGCCCGCTTTTCATTTCGCAGTACTTGGTCATCCTATTGAAAAACGTATTATTTTAAATATTGGCGGTATTGCGAATATTTCACTGCTATTACCTGGTGTGGCCGTTAAAGGTTACGACACAGGACCTGGCAATATACTATTGGATAGTTGGAACTGGATCCATAATCAAACACCTTATGATGAGAACGGGCTATGGGCAGCGACAGGGACAGTAAATAAAACATTACTTAAAGAGATGCTGGCTGATCCTTATTTTTCTCGTTCTGCACCAAAAAGTACAGGGCGAGAATATTTTAATACACAATGGTTAAATTATTATTTAGCGCGAGTACCTAATGTTTTTCCTGAAGATGTGCAGGCGACCCTAGTCGAATTAACTGCAATAAGCATTGTTCAACAAGTTCAATTGAATGGGGGATGTGAGCGTCTTCTTGTTTGTGGTGGTGGTGCGCGTAATGGACAGATAATGCAACGACTAGCAGCATTATTACCGGGCACTGAAGTAGCTCCAACAGATAAATATGGCCTAAGTGGTGATGATATGGAAGCCCTTGCATTTGGGTGGCTTGCAGCACGCACTATTGCTAATGAATCAGGAAATTTACCTTCTGTAACAGGGGCATCAAGAGAAACTGTTTTAGGGGCGATTTACCCTACAAATCCCCGTTAAGCGTGATATGCTGAATGCAGTTTCTCAAAAGAGAGAGTGAAAAATGACTGAACTTGATTTTATTGATGTTGCTGACCTTCGCCGTGAATATATGAATGGTGGATTACGACGTCATGAGTTAACAGAAGAGCCTCTGGTTTTGTTTGAAAAATGGCTAAAACAAGCCTGTGAAGCAAGACTTAGTGATCCTACCGCAATGTGTGTGGCGACGGTTGATGAAACGGGGCAGCCCTATCAGCGTATTGTGCTGTTAAAACACTTCGATGAGAAAGGGTTAGTGTTCTACACCAACTTAGGTAGCCGCAAAGCGAGCCATTTAGAACATAACCAAAAAGTAAGTCTATTATTTCCTTGGTATCCGTTAGAAAGACAAGTGTGCTTTTTGGGTAAAGCAGAAAGACTCTCTTCGTTTGAAGTCATTAAATATTTTCATAGTCGCCCTAAAGATAGTCAAATTGCAGCTTGGGCATCGGCGCAGTCATCGCGTATTTCTGCGAGAGGCGTATTAGAAAGCAAGTTTATGGAATTAAAACAGAAATTTCAAAATGGTGAAGTGCCATTACCAAGTTTCTGGGGTGGATATCGTGTAACGTTTGATTCTGTTGAATTTTGGCAAGGAAGAGAAAACCGTTTACATGATCGTTTTATCTACCAAAAATCACCAGAAGGATGGGATATAGAGCGATTAGCGCCTTAATTGCGCGTTGATAAATTTTATCTCAAAAAGGCTTTTTCTACTGGTACTTAGCGTGGTAGCGCTTTATGCTATACCACTTATGTTTTACTTATATTTTAAATAGACAAAAAATAATAAACCGATGGAGTCATTGATGTCTAGCAAGAACCTAATCACACAATTGCAGGAGCGTGGGCTAATCGCTCAGGTCACGGATGAGGCAGCTTTAGTAGAGCGTTTGGAGCAAGGTCCTATCGCTCTCTATTGTGGCTTTGATCCTACCGCTGATAGCCTGCACTTGGGGCATTTGGTTCCTTTGCTGTGTTTAAAACGATTCCAACTAGCCGGGCATAAGCCTGTGGCGTTGGTGGGTGGTGCAACGGGTCTCATTGGTGATCCTAGTTTTAAAGCCACCGAGCGCAAACTGAATACCCAAGATACTGTTCACGAATGGGTAGAAAAAATTCGTCGACAAGTATCACCTTTCTTAGATTTCGACAGTGGTGAAAACAGTGCGGAATTAGCAAACAACTATGACTGGTTTGGTCAAATGGATGTGCTAACTTTCTTGCGTGATATCGGTAAACACTTCTCTGTGAACCAAATGATCAACAAAGAAGCGGTAAAACAACGTTTAAACCGTGATGATGTTGGTATCTCCTTTACTGAATTCGCCTATAACCTATTACAAGCTTATGACTTCGCATCATTAAATAAGCATGTAGGTGTTGAATTACAAATTGGTGGTTCTGATCAGTGGGGTAACATCACTTCAGGTATCGATTTAACCCGTCGTTTCAATCAGAAACAAGTATTTGGTATGACAGTTCCATTAATTACCAAATCTGATGGTACAAAATTCGGTAAAACAGAAGGTGGTGCGGTTTGGTTAGATCCTAAGAAAACGAGTCCGTACAAATTCTACCAATTCTGGATCAATACGGCTGATGCTGATGTTTATCGCTTTTTAAAATTCTTTACTTTTATGAGCATTGATGAAATTAATGCACTTGAAGAAGAAGATAAAAATAGTGGACAAGCACCTCGTGCACAACGTGTTTTAGCAGAACTTGTTACTCGCTTAGTTCATGGTGAAGAAGGTTTAATTGCTGCGCAACGTATCACAGACAGTTTATTCTCTGGTGCAATTGCAGACTTAACTCAAGCTGACCTAGAACAATTAGCGCAAGATGGTATGCCTACTATTGAGTTAGAAAAAGGTAGCGATTTACAACAAGCGTTGGTAAATGCAGAGTTAGTACCTTCACGTGGTCAGGCACGTACAATGATTGGCTCTAACGCTGTCGCGATTAATGGCGATAAGCAAGATAATCCTGAGTACGTTTTTGAAGAAAAAGATTTCTTATTTGGTCGTTACTCTATTTTACGTCGTGGCAAAAAACACTATTGCCTTGTCATTTGGAAGTAACTGACAGTCAAGGGCAGCCGATGTGTTGCCCTTTTTCTTGATAAAAATAAATAAATATACCTCGCCTATGATGATAGAGCTTGGGTGTTGTGTGTATTCACAATAATCGGTTTATGTCATGAAAAATATACTTTCTATTCAATCTCATGTTGTTTTTGGTCACGCGGGTAACAGTGCTGCTGAATTTCCAATGCGCCGTATGGGTGTTAATGTTTGGCCTTTAAATACCGTTCAATTCTCTAATCACACACAGTACCCAGAAAAATGGACAGGTTGCGTAATGTCAGCCTCACACATCACTGACATTGTGGATGGTATCGCCGCTATTGGTAAACTTGCGCAATGCGATGCTGTATTGAGTGGCTATTTAGGTTCAGCAGAACAAGGTTTACGTATTGTTGATATCGTTAAAAAAGTAAAACAAGCCAATCCAAATGCATGGTACTTCTGTGATCCTGTGATGGGACATCCTGAAAAAGGCTGCATTGTGCCACCTGAAGTCTCTGGAGTATTATGCGAAGAAGCATTACCTATTAGCGATATTATTGCGCCTAATTTACTAGAGTTAGAAACGCTCGCGGGTGGTAAAGCACTTCATAATGTTGATGAATGTGTAAAAGCGGCTCGTGAGCTTTGTCAACAGGGCCCTAAAGTCGTATTAGTTAAACACTTATCGCGTGCTGGTTATCGTCATGACCGTTTTGAAATGCTATTAGTCACAGCAGAACATAGTTGGCATGTTAGTCGCCCATTAGTGGATTTCGGTGAGCGCCAACCCGTGGGTGTCGGGGATTTAACAAGCGGATTAATGCTGGTGGATTTATTAAAAGGTGTAGAGCTATCAACGGCTTTAGAACACGTTGCCGCCGCAGTTTATGAAGTGATGTTAAAAACGAAAGAAATGAATGAATACGAACTGCAATTAGTTGCTGCTCAAGATCAAATGGTGCATCCAACTCATAAGTTCTGTGCAACACAATTAGATTGATTAACCAATGAGAAACGGAAGCGTAGTGCTTCCGTTTTTTTATGCTAATAACGTAATTATGGTTATATTGGCTATATTGCTTAAATATAGCACCAAGTTTTATTCTTTAATTAACCCCTCAGTAACGAGTGCACTATGGACATTAGGACGTTGTGCAATTCGTTTTAAATAATCTTGTAGATGGGTTAAATCGGTAATATCTAAACCAACATGTGGCGCCCATTGGCTAAGTGTAAATAAATAAGCATCAGCAACGGTAAAGTTGTTACCACAAATAAAATTATGCTTTGTTAATACTTCATCAACATAACGGAATTTGCCTTTCAGTTTTTCTTTCACTATCGGTACATAACTTTCTGGTGTATCTGGTGAAAATAGAGGGCCATAGCCTTTATGCACTTCACTGGCAAGAAAGTTTAACCACTCAATTTGGTGATAGCGCTCTAACGTTTTTGGTGGGGAAATTAAGTTTCTGTCAGGTTTTAAATCAGCAAGGTATTGCACAATAGCAACACCTTCAGTAAGAACATCACCATTATCTAATTGAAGTACTGGGACTTGCCCTTTAGGGTTAATACTCAGAAAATCTTTACCTGATTCGGTTTTTTTTGCTCGTAAATCAATACGCTCAATAGAAAAATCTAAACCTGTTTCACGTAAAACGATATGAGGGGAAAGTGAGCAACTGCCTGGTGCATAGTACAATTTCATATTGAACGACTCCCTATCAATGAGATGGCAATAATGATGCGGATATAAAATAATATCATCACTAAGTTAAGATGATAGGGGGTTCTGAAAAATTAGCAAATTCAAAATAGGTTAATAAAAAAAGCTTTTTGTAAATCTGTGAACAGTGATGTTAATTGATAAAATTTATAGAAATAATAATACTCCCCCGATTTAGATAATGACAATTATACCGGGAGATATCTAAAACTAATCTTCTAATGTTGGCAGGAAAGAGATATCAAGATAATATTTTTTAGGATTATTTTTATCTATATAAATAGTAATGAGATCTGAATTAATATAAGGAGAGGGATCAAAGAAAATATAGTCACTTTTATATCGAGTAATTCGGTTATTCAATTTATCGTGATGATCGGCAACGATTTGATAAGGTGATTGACGATTAATATGAACATACTGATTAAGAATAATATCAGTGATTTTAACCGTTAACGGTGTTCCTTCTCTTTTTAATCGTTTGTTTTTATTGTTTTTTCTTCTTATTATAACAAGAGGTATAAGTCCTATCGAAGTAAAAATTAAACCAAAAATAGTTAAGATTAGCCCCGGGCCGTATAAGCTAAAAAAACTATTAATTGATGCTTTCTGAGGATTATTAGGAAGATAAATAACAGGAACCTCATTACCAATACTATTGCGATAACTGCTACTGCCTGTAGTGGAACGAAAAGTAGTTTCTACATTTTTTTCAGTATTAAATTGAATAATAGGGAAGTAAGTTTCTTTATTATCAGAAGAACGGTCAATGCTGATATCAATAACAAGACCTGTTGTTTCTATACCATTTGTAATTAACTTTAATTCGGATTTAATTACAAATAATGCAATGATAATAATTCCTGCACCAATAAGAGAAAAAATATAAAAAAGGAAACTAAATTTCTTCATACATTACATCCACTGTTTAATATACGGCATTATTGTTTAATCAGTGAAAAGACTATAGGAAGATGTTTATAAATAAAAGAGGAAATTATCTATAATGAAGAAAACTAACAAAATGATTAATAAGTAAATATTGCTATGAAATAACAGCGAAAAAACAATGTGGTGTGAAAGTAACTGACAATTTGGCAAGATGAGAAAAAGAAAACCTCGAAAATGAGGTTCTCTTTTTAAAGAATGAAAATTATTTCAGTTCTAATTCATTCATTGCTGCGATGCTAAAGCCACCATCAACATGAATAATTTCACCTGTAATACCACCTGATAAATCAGAGCACAGGAATGCTGCTGTATTACCTACATCTTCAGTCGTTACTGTGCGACGAAGTGGTGTTACAGATTCACAATGGCTTAGCATTTTACGGAAGTCTTTAATACCTGACGCCGCTAATGTACGAATAGGGCCGGCAGAGATACCGTTAACACGAATACCTTCAGGACCCATTGCATTTGCCATATAACGAACGTTAGCTTCTAAAGAGGCTTTAGCCAGACCCATAACGTTATAGTTAGGAATTGCACGTTCAGCACCTAAATAGGTTAGGGTTAACAGCGCAGAGTTAGGGTTTAACATTTCGCGGCTTGCTTTTGCCATTGCAACGAAGCTGTATGCACTGATATCGTGAGCGATTTTAAAGCCTTCACGAGTGACAGCATTAACATAGTCACCGTCTAATTGGTCTGCTGGTGCGAAACCGATAGAGTGAACAAAACCGTCGTATTTAGGCCAAACTTTAGCAAGTTCTGCATACATTGCAGTGATACTGTCGTCTTGTGCGACATCACACTCTAATACAATGCTAGAATCTAATGATGCTGCAAATTCTTCAACACGAGGTTTGAGTTTTTCATTTTGATAGGTGAATGCAAGTTCAGCACCTTGGTCATGCATAGCTTTGGCAATACCATAAGCAATTGATAATTTACTAGCAACACCAGTAATAAGAATGCGTTTGCCGGTCATAAAGCCCATAGCTGTATCCTTGTTTTTTTTCGTAAATCGCGATAATAACATCATTCAGAATTTTATTTATCTGTTAGGTTATCACGCTTATTGTTAATAAACGTGGCTGATTCTACCACGACATTTGTAAAATTGTTTAATTTCCCTAGCACCTCCGAGGAGTTAAGGGAAAAGGGCGAAATAATGTGCAATATAAGTATTTCGATATTATTTCGCCCTTAAGCCAAATCTTGGCGCCAAGCTTCTGCTGACAAGGCTTCACCAAAATGACTTGCAACAAGACGGCGCGTTACTTCATGTAAAGGTGATGCAAGCACTTCAGCGGTATTGCCTCGTTCAACAACTTCGCCGTTATCCATAACTATAATTTTATCACTGATATGTTTAGTCATACCTAAGTTTTGCGTAACATAAATATAAGCAATATCATGAGTTTCTTGCAGTTCTAACATTAAGTTAATGATTTGAGAACGCAAAGACATATCAAGAGACGCTATTGCTTCATCAGCAATAATAACTTGTGGTTGTAAAATTAATGCACGAGCTAAAGCTATTCGTTGGCGTTGTCCTGATGCAAACATATGAGGGTAATAATTCGCATGTTCAGGTAACAGTCCTACTTGACGTAATGTTTGATAAATTCGTTTTTCTCGTTCTATCGCACTTAAATCAGTATTAAGGCGCAAAGGAATATCAAGGGTTTGGCCAATACGCTGACGGGGATTCAATGAGTTTGTGGGATCTTGAAATATCATCCGAATTCGCTGACTACGATAAGAATAATCGCCAAAACTGAGTTGATGCCCATTAATAAAAATTTCACCCTCAGTTGGCTCTGTAACGCCCGAAAGCATTCTTGCCAATGTTGATTTCCCAGAACCATTAGCACCAATAATGGCCAATGTTTGTTTAGGTTCAAGAGTAAAACTGACGGGCTTTACTGCAACATGCTGCTGACGACGAAAAAGCCCCGTACGATAGCGAAATGTTTTTGATAAGTTTTTAACTTCGAGCAATTTATCGAACATCTGTCGGCTCCACATTTAATGGAAAATGACAGGCTACAGAGTGATTTTTAAATAAACGCAAACGCGGTGCCTCAATACATTGACGTTGTGCATAAGGGCAGCGAGGCCCTAACCGACAACCAACCGGCAAATGTTCTAACGAAGGAATTGCACCAGGTAATGTATTTAACCGACTCTTATGGATGAGAGAGTTAGTAAAGTCAGGAATAGAACGGACAAGTGCTTGTGTATATGGATGATAAGGCGTAATTAATAGTTCATCTGGTACCGCGGTTTCGACCGTTTGACCACAATACATCACTGTAATTTTATTCGCCAACTTGCTCATCCATTGTAAGTCATGGCTAATCAAAAGAATGGTCATATTATTGTTTTGATTAAGGCGTGTTAATAAGCGAAATATTTGTGTCTGTGTCGCCGGTTCCATAGCATTAGTTGGTTCATCTGCGATTAATAATCGCGGTTGGTTTGCAATAGCAATAGCGATCATCACTTTTTGACACTCGCCCTCGGTGAGTTCATAGGGATAACTACGCATAATATCTTTATGATCTTTAATACCAACTCGATGCAATAATTCAATAGCGCGACGCTTACGCCAATGAAATCGCTGCCACCAATGACCTTTAAATGTCCAACCTGGAATAGCTTGAATTAACTGTTGTTCAATTTTTGTCGCAGGATCAAGACAAGATTGCGGCTCTTGAAATATCATCGACACATTATGACCAATAACTCGGCGGCGGGCTCTTGGTGATAGTTTTAGTAAATCAATATCATTAAAACGAAAACGGTCAGCAGTTACATTAATATTGTCTTTGGTCACACCACAAATGGCTTTAGCAATTAAGCTTTTGCCAGATCCGGATTCGCCGACTAAACCTCTTACTTCGCCCTCATTTAACGTGATAGATACGCGATCAACGGCTTTTACTGGACCATCAGGTGTCATAAATTCAATGGTTAAATTGCGGATATCTAATAATGGCATTATTCGACTCCTTCATTGATTGCACGCTGTAAACCATCACCTAATAGATTAACGAGTAAAACACTTATCATAATAGTCGCGCCAGGAATTAACACTGTCCAAGGAGCCACATAAATTAACTCTAGTGAATCTCCTAACATTGCGCCCCATTCAGGAGAGGGTAATTGGGCACCTAAATTAAGAAAACCCAAAGCGGTAATATCAAGAATAGCTATCGAGAAAGCTCGGGTTAGTTCTGATACTAAAACGGGCGTAATGTTAGGAAGCACTGTATACCATAAAATAGAGGTATTAGAAGCACCATCAAGCCGCGCTGCAATAACGTACTCTTTGTTTAGTTCATCATTTACAGCAGAGTAAATCATGCGGACTAAGCGTGGTAACAATGCTAACCAGATTGCTATCATGGCATGTTCTAAGCTGGTTCCTACAAATGCCACAACAATGATAGCCAACAATAATGATGGAATAGATAATAATGTATCTAAAATATGGTTCAACACAGCAGATTTTAACCCGTGGGTCATTCCTGCTAAACAACCAATAATTAATCCCATTAATGTGGCTGCAAATGTAACAATAAACGCACCACCAAAGGTTAAGCTCGCACCAATTAAGATCCGGCTAAAAACGTCTCTGCCTAAGTCATCTGTACCAAAGAAGTAGGAAACATTCCCGTTTTGATACCATGAAGGCGGTGTTAACTGATGTCCAAAAAATTGCTGATCAAGCGCATGAGGCGCAATATAAGGGCCAACGATGCTTAATACTAATAAGAAGATAACGCCATAGAATCCAACCATAGCAATAACATCTTTAGAAAAGCATTGCCAAATTACGTGCGCAGGAGATGGCGTTTTTTTCTCTTTATAAAATTGGCTATCTAAAGGCATATCCCACCTTATGTTTCATTGGATTACTCATCGCACCCACGATATCTGATAGCACGTTAACAATAATAACCATTGAACCTATTAACATTACACCCGCTGAAATCGCAGAATAGTCCTGTTGGCGGATCGCTGTGACTAACCAACGACCAAGTCCCGGCCAGTTAAAAACAATTTCTGTTACCATGGTAAGAGTTAACATAGTTGAGAACTGTAAGCCTAATTTAGGGATGATTGGCGGTAAAGCATTATGAAGGATATGACGCCGAATAATTGTAAAACGCGAGAGACCTCGCGTTGCGGCGGCTTTTACATAGTTTTCAGCCATGATTTCTTCCGTACTATTTCGCATTAATCTAATGACTTCTGTAGTTGGTGCAATGGCTAATGTTGTGACGGGTAAAACCAAATGCTGTAATACGTTGATTATCATTTGTTGACGATAAGGTGAATCAGATAACCATGCATCAACAAGTGCAATACCTGTCACGGTTTGCAGGTTATATAACAAATCAATACGCCCAGATACAGGAAGCCAGCCCAATTTTAATGAGAAAAAGAGCGTTAATAATAGAGCTAGCCCGAAAACAGGGACAGAAAAACCTAATAAAGCAAAGTTACTAATCAAAATGTCGGCAGATTTATTACGCCAAACACCAGCAATAATACCTGCAGGAATGCCAATCAATAGCCCAAAAATAAAGGCAAGGGTGCAAAGTTCCATCGTGGCAGGAAGCGCTTCAATCAGTTGAGCTCGAATGGGTTCGCCATTAATGGACGATATTCCAAAATCAAAATGGATCATGTTGTGAGTGTAAAAAATATAAGCATCAGCAAGAGATGCACCACTCAATGGGCCATTAGGCGTGTAATAGCTTAAGCTAAAGCTGACGAGTGACAGTAAAAACAGCGTCACAATGAGTAAAAGTAATCGACGTATCGAATAGATAATCATGGATTGTTCGTCGCCTCTTTGCTGCGATAGTACTCATCAATTTCAGCTTCTCGATAAACACCCGCAAAAGAAGCATTACCAAATGTACTTAATACAAGTCCTTTAATATCATAACGATAAGCTTGCATACGTAAAGAGTTTGCTAAAGGTAAAACGGGTAATTCTTGAGCTAAGATATCTTGTGCTTGATGATAATAGTCCATACGAGACGCTAACTGTTGACTATAAAGCGCTTTTTTTAATATTTCATCAAAATCAGGTGAACACCAATGGCTTAAATTAGTTTGTGAACTTATCGCAGCACAACTAAATAGTGGGCGGAAAAAACTATCTGGGTCATTACTATCAGTCGACCAACCTGATAATGTCATATCATGAGTTCTATCCATCATCGTTGTTTCTTGATAACGCCCCTCAATAGGACGAATATTCATTTTAATACCGACTTGTGCTAAATCAGCTTGTATCAACTCTGCCATTTTTAATGGACTAGGGTTGTAAGATTGCGATGTACTTGGTACCCAAAGATTTAATTTTAGATCTTCAAGACCTAACTCTTTAAGAATTTGTTTAGATTTTTCAGGATTATATTCTGTAATTTTAGCGCGATTATCATAGGCCCAAGAAGCGCGAGGAAGTACCGAAGCTGCGGTTTCTGCGGTGCCATAATAAATTGATTCCATTAATCGTTCATTATTAATAGCATAAGCAATAGCTTGGCGGACTTTTAAATCATTTAGTGGTGGTTTGCTGGTGTTAAATGCTAAATAGGCGATATTCATCCCAGAGCGTAATGTTAATCTTAGCCGAGGGTCATCGCGTAAAACTTTTAGCTGGCTAGCGGCTGGATAAGCTAAAACATCACATTCGCCCGTTAATAATTTAGAGATACGTCCTGTGCCTCCTGCGCCCATATCAATCACAATTTGCTGCATTTTAGGTTTGCCTTTCCAGTAGTTATCATTCCTAAAAAGTCGCACAAATTGACCGGCTTGATATTCATCAAGTAAAAATGGCCCAGTACCCACGGGTTTCCAATCAAGTTGTGACTGGGTTCCTAAATCAACAAGGTTTTTTGCGTATTCAGCAGAAAGAATCGGCGCGTAATGAGTTGCTAAATGCCATAAAAAAGAAGCATCAGGCTCTTTTAGACTAAATTCAACTGTATATTGGCCTAATTTTTTAATTGACTGAATATTATTGGCAAAACTCAAACTATCAAAATAGGGGTACTTACCGCCATTCACTTGATAAAAAGGATTTGTAGTATCAAACATGCGTTCAAAACTAAAAATCACATCATCAGCCGTTAATTTTCGTGTTGGTTTAAACCACTGTGTTTGTTGAAAAGAGACATTTTTACGTAAATAAAAGCGGTAAGTTGCGCCGTTATCAAGAGCTTCCCATCGAGCTGCTAGTTCAGGAATCAGTCGATAAGTATAAGGATCGACATCTAATAAGCGGTCGTAAAGCTGTGCAGCGAGGGGATCAATAATTAATCCACTACTTGATAATTGAGGATTAAATGTATTTACACTGCCATCTATGCAGTAAACAAAACCATTTTGATGAATTTGAGCAGGTTCTTGTTCTACCGATATCACTTGCGTCATAGGGGCTGCATTAGCTGTAAAAGTTATGCATAAAGAGGCGATTAGCATAGTACTAACAAGTAAAATAGGGCGCATAAATAATGTCTTTTATAGAAACGATTTTGCTATTGTAACTTAAAAAACTTTCTATCCCCAAATTGTCGAAAAACAAATTGAGAAAAATTCTCAATAAAAAGCTTTACAAATGCTAATGATAAGGATTATCATCCGTATTGTCCTTCAGCGGTAAAGAGGTTTTCTGCTGAAGGAACGACATTGCTCACATTGCTTCCAGTATTTTTTTACTAGCCAGCTCGGGTGCTGGCTTTTTTTTTGCCTATCATATTGTTCTTCTAAAAAATATTTTTTTACTATTTAATCAACTAATTGATGTTTTTTAATCAGACCTCGTAATTGATCATAGCTTAAAGACAGCTTTTCTGCTGTAGCTTTCTGATTATACTGTGCTTCTTTTAGCGCAATATCTACTAGTGCTTTTTCTGTATCATTTTGCCATTGTCGTAAATCTAATGGTAAAGATGGTAAAGATGGTAAAGATGGTAAAGATGGTAAAGATGGTAAAGTGGGTAGTGTTGGTGATAATTTTATTGTGTCAGGCGATGGCGCTATTTGCGTGCGAGCAAAGGGATCAATAATAATATTATCCAGCTCCTTATCACTTTCTCCATGACGATAAACAGAACGTTCAACTACATTTTTTAATTCACGAATATTGCCCGGCCAAGCGTAATTTAACAGAGCTTGGATTGCTTTTTCACTAAAGCCAGGGAAAAATGGCAAGCTTAATTCTTGACACATTGCGATAGCAAAATTTTCAGCCAACAACATAATATCGCCTCGACGTTCTCTTAATGGAGGAATTCGGATAACATCAAAAGCCAGCCTATCGAGTAAATCTGCTCTAAACTTACCTTCTTCAGCCATTGCAGGTAAATCAGCATTAGTAGCACAGATTAACCTAACATCAACATGAAGCGATTGGCTACCCCCACACGCTCTAAGTGGCCATATTCAATAACTCTAAGTAATTTTTCTTGCACAAGCATTGGTGCTGTTGCTAATTCATCAAGAAAGAGTGAACCGCCATCTGCTCGTTCAAAACGTCCTTGATGGCGATTTTTAGCACCAGTAAAAGCGCCTGCTTCATGGCCAAAAAGTTCAGAGTCAAGCAAATTATCATTTAGTGCAGAACAGTTAATTGAAATAAAAGGGCCTTGCCACCAAGGGGCGAGGTAATGCAGCCGATGAGCAATTAGTTCTTTACCTGTGCCACGTTCACCAATAATTAAGACAGGTTTTTTAAGTTGAGCAAGTGCAGAGGTTTGTTCTAACACATCAATAAATTGACTATCTACACCAATAATTGTCTCTAGATTCGTATTCATTGGTTAAATTCACCATATAAAGGTATTTATCACCATGTTATCAATTGTGTGAATATTAGGCTAATTTAATTAATTCATTATTTATCAATACATTAAGTTGATTATAAAAGTTGGCACGCAAATTGTATTAGTTATAACAAGAATAAGCAGGGCGTTATTAAGATTGACGCCATTTAACGAAACAATTAAATGTTACTATCTAGCATAGCTATTAAGGATGACATCATGGGTATATTTTCACGTTTTGCCGATATTATTAACGCCAACATCGCTTCTTTATTAGATAAAGCGGAAGATCCAGAAAAAATGATCCGCTTAATGATCCAAGAAATGGAAGATATGCTGGTAGAAATTCGTACTACTTCAGCGCGTACCTTGGCTGAAAAGAAAGGTTTAGAACGACGTATCGAACAAACTGAAAAGCAAATTCAAGACTGGCAAGATAAAGCTGAACTGGCTTTAGTTAAAGATAAAGAAGATTTAGCTCGCGCAGCATTAATTGAAAAACAGCGTATTGCATCAGTCAATGACACATTAAAACATGAGTTAATTATTATTGATGAAACCTTAGAACGACTAAAAGGTGAAATTCGTGAATTGGAAAATAAACTGACAGAAACTCGAGCTAAACAACAATCACTAGTGGTTCGCCATCAAGCTGCTAATTCTTCGCGCCAAGTACGTCGTCAATTGGACAGTGGTAAAATGGATGCAGCAATGGCGCGTTTTGAGCAATTTGAACGCCGTATTGATCATATGGAAGGTGAAGCGCAAAGTTATGGCTTGGGTAAAGAAAAATCCTTAGACCAACAGTTTGCTGAATTAAAAGCTGATGATGAAATTAGCGCGCAATTAGCGGCATTAAAAGCTAAAATCAATACCAACAAAGAGTAACAGCAAGTGTAATAACTACCTTATAAAGGATATGTAATGGGCTATATATTTCTGGGAATACCACTGACTATCTTTATTTTATTTATTCTACCTATCTGGCTATGGTTACACTACAGCAGCAGAAAGGGAGGAGGTAGTGTTCAGTTAACCCAACAAGAAATGCAGCGACTGAGCGCGCTGGTGGATCAAGCTCAACAAATGCAGGAACGCATTAAGACGCTAGAACAAATATTAGATGCAGAACATCCTAACTGGAGGCAATCATAATGACGATGCAACAGCAACAACTGTATCGCTTGCCACAAGAAGGTATGATCCGTGGTGTATGTGCAGGGCTAGCCCATTATTTTAATATTCCTGTTTTATTGGTTAGGGTTATTGCAGTTATTGCTCTGTTCGCTGGTTTTTTTGGTTTAACCATTGTGGCTTATTTAGTGCTTAGTTTCTTTATGGAGCCTGCACCTGATAATTACAATCAAAATCAACAACAGCAAGAAAGTTTAAAAGAGATCTTAACTGGCGTTGATAACCAATTAACGCGAGGAGAAAAACGTTTACAACAAATGGAACGTTATATTACTTCCTCATCGTATCAATTAAATAAACGTTTTCGAGATTTATAATACTCTTGCCACTTAATCTGAATAACGCTCCTTTATTGGAGCGTCTTTTTTTAAACAGGCATTTATTTTTTAATAATTTAATATCTAGAGATAAAACTGTTTAATCAGGAGGATTGTGTGAATAGCACCCATTCAGTAATCACAGTTAAAAAAAATAATCTCACCAATTTTATCCAAAAAGGGTTAAAATTTGGTTTTATGTTATTCACTTTATTAGGACCAGCGGCAATAACTGGCGGAATATTAAAGCGTATAAGTAGTAAACCGTTACGTTGGTTGGTTCTGTTGATAGCTGAACCTGTTATTACAAAGGGGTTAAATAAGCTATCGCGTCACGTGTCTTGGGAGAAACATGAAACGCATACAAAATGAATTAACTGCATTTATTAATCGAGGAGTGGATAGACATCTTCGCTTAGCTGTTACTGGATTGAGCCGTAGCGGTAAGACTGCATTTATTACCTCATTGGTTAATCAACTTATAAATGTACATAGTGGGGCTCGTTTACCGCTATTTTCTGCAGCTCGTAATAAGCAGTTATTAGGTGTAAAACGTATACCACAACATAATTTAAATATTCCACGATTTACTTATGATGAAGGAATGGATTCTCTTTATCATACACCACCGAGCTGGCCTACACCGACAAAAGGCGTGAGTGAAATTCGATTACAGCTTCGCTATCGCTCTAAAGAATCACTTAGTCGTTTTATAAAAGAGACATCATCGCTCTATCTTGAAATAGTAGATTATCCTGGTGAATGGTTATTAGATTTACCTATGCTTGAACAAGACTATTTTGAATGGTCTGAACAAATGAATAAGATTAATCGCCAACGAACATCACCAGAGCAACAATGGCAATCACTAATTAAAAAATGCGACCCCTTTGCTCCTGTCGATGAAACTTTATTGGCGGATATTGCAGCGGCTTATACGGAATATTTATTAGCTTGCAAAAAAGAAGGTTTACACTTTATTCAACCTGGGCGTTTCGTTTTACCTGGTGAATTAGCAGGCGCGCCTGTTTTACAATTTTTCCCCTGGCCCGATTTGCATCAACATGACATTATTAAATTAAAAAATGCGGATAAGCGCACAAATATTGGCACGCTAAAACAACGCTATGAATATTATGGACAACATGTTGTTAAAGGCTTTTATCGTGACCATTTTCAAGGATTTGATAGACAAATTGTTTTAGTTGATTGTTTACAACCCTTAAACCAAGGGGCTGATGTATTTAATGATATGCGCCAAGCGTTAACACAATTAATGCGTAGTTTTCATTATGGTAAGCGTACTTTATTAAGACGTCTTTTTTCACCGTGTATTGATAAGCTTTTATTTGCAGCAACTAAAGCAGATCATATTACAGTAGACCAACATGAAAATTTAGTTTTGTTATTACAGCAGCTTATTCAAGATGCAAAGCAAAATGCAATTTTTGAAGGAATTAGTATTGATTGTATGGGACTTGCATCTATTGCGGCAACAGAAAGCGGAATTGTTTCTCATCATGGTGAAAAAATTCCAGCTCTAAAAGGTTTTCGATTAAGTGATAATCAGCCTTTGGTTTATTTCCCTGGAGAAGTTCCTAAGCGCCTTCCTGAAAAAGAATTTTGGCAGCAGCAAGGTTTTAATTTTGAGTCTTTTAGGCCACAAAAAATTTCAAGAGATAGCGCTGTTCCACATATAAGAATGGATAGTGCGATGGAGTTTTTGTTAGGAGATAAATTAAAATGAATGAGCCATTAAAATCACGCATCGATTTTAAAGAGTCTACGCTTCAAAATGAAGAAATTACCTTAAAAAAGGGTGTTGGTTTTAATAATGAAGCGCAATTTCTTCCTTTTAATCCACAATTAGAGCAAGAAGAAAATGAAGGGCGTATAGAAGGCGAAATTCAATCTGTTTTAAAACCGAGAAAAAGTGTGTGGAAACGACTATTAACTGTCGCAACAACTATTCTAGGTGTGAGTGTTGTAGCTCAAGCTGGACAATGGATTTATGAATCTTGGCTAAATTCTGATTGGATTGCTTTAGGCGCTGCTAGTGCTGGTGGTTTAATTGTTGTCGCTGGAATTGGTTCGGTTATTACTGAATGGTTCCGTATTTATCGTTTACGCCAACGAGCAGATGAAAGAGATAAAGCAAAAGAATTACTTTATAGTCATGCAATGGGCAATGGACGGCCATTTTGTGAAAATTTAGCTAAACAAGCTGGAGTGGATCCTCAGCACCCAGCATTTATTCGTTGGCAAAGTGCGCTGCATGATACTCATAATGATAGAGAGGTTTTAGAACTCTATAGTCAATTAGTTCAACCTATCTTAGATAAACAGGCAAGAGCTGAGATTAGCCGTTCAGCGGCAGAGTCAACGCTTATGATTGCAGTTAGTCCGTTAGCAATGGTTGATATGGCGTTTATTGGTTGGCGTAATATTCGGTTAATTAATCGTATCGCTGAAATATATGGTATCGAATTAGGTTATTACAGTCGCTTAAGGTTATTTCGTCTTGTTTTAGTCAATATTGCTTTTGCCGGAGCAACAGAGTTGGTAACAGAAGTTGGCATGGACTGGTTGTCTCAAGATTTAGCTGCAAGATTATCAACAAGAGCTGCGCAAGGTATTGGTGCAGGGCTATTAACGGCACGCTTAGGTATTAAAACGATGGAACTTTGCCGTCCATTGCCGTGGATTGATAATAATAAACCTAAGCTAGGTGATTTTAGAAAAGAACTTATCGGGCAGCTGAAAAATACGCTAGGAAATAAGAAAAAAGAATAAATTATTATTTAAATAAATTTATTTTTAAATCAAAACTCGCTAATTAAATATGGCGGGTTATGGTTTTTATTTATGGTTTTTTAAGGTGTAAAATATATCTATATAAAGTAATGTTGTTTTTATAAAATTTAATTCTAAAAATGAATTTTAAATGATGAATTATATTAACATCGAGTTATTATCGTAGTGCGTATTATTTAATTAGTTAGTGTTTTCTACATAAGCTTCTTGCGTTATGGTTCAAAAGAAAGAAACATTAGTTGTGCGATGCTTGCGCTCTAAGTGAAATTTATTTAACATCACTATTAATTAATAATAAAACAGTAATATTTCTTTTTTGATAGAAATGAGTATTAGCTTTAGTATTATATGCTGCATTAAAAGTTACTTCTGCTTTAACTAACATTTGTTAAAAATGTAATAGAAGTGGCTAAATAAGCCGCCAAAGTCTATTGCTAAATTTTCATGTTTTATATAATTCTTGTTATCGTTAAATAAAGGTATAAGCAAATTTTTTATATAAAAAACAATGATATTAAATAATCTATATAAATATATTGAGGTTAAAAAATGAAAGAAATGCAAATATCAGTTATAAAAAAACTTTCAAAGCAGCGCCGTCAACTTTATGTTCGTTCATCAGTTAATTTAGTTAACCTCGATAAACAATTAAGTACTCTTATTCCTATTCTTAACGAAACTATTGATGAAATAAAAAAGCAACAGCAGCAAAAAGCAATAGCACAAAACCAGTTTAAAGAAGTATCGCAGCTTTTTGGCTACTTAACTGAAAGCAACAAGAAAAAAAGTGCAATTTATGCATTAGAGTATTTACTTTTTTGCTTTGAAAATGGCTGTAAAGTGATAAAACAAGTTATAAGAAGAGAATTAAAGCCACTTATGCATGGTATTGAACATCTTATTGATTTTGAATTAAAAAAGGTAATAAAACCATCTTGGTTTGCTTTATTTAGAGGCATCAAAGTATAAACGATAGGCTTTTAACAGTCAAAAAAGAAATTCATTCGTGTAAAAATAAATGCTAGTAGTGTCAACCTTTGCTGACAATCCCCTTTATTTCGTTGATATTTATGTATAATATCTAGAATTAGTTCAGGGTCACTCTGTGTTAAGAAGGTTTAAAATGCGTTTAGAAGTCACTTGTGAAGATCGCATCGGGTTAACCCGTGAATTATTAGATCTGCTCGTATTAAAAAATATTGATTTACGTGGAATTGAAATATTCCCTATCGGCTTAATTTACCTGAATTTTTCACAAATCGATTTCAATATATTCCAGCCTTTAATGGCAGAAATAAGAAGAATTAATGGTGTTATTGATGTCCGCACCGTTGCATTTATGCCATCAGAGCAAGAACACCGTGCAATGTGGACTTTATTAGAATCGGTACCTGTTCCCGTTTTTTCTATAAATGTGAAAGGGCAAATTAAATTATTAAATCCAGCAACTCGTCAACTCTTCGATTTAGCTAGCGATGACGATAGTGAAAAGTCTTTTAATCAATTAATTCCTAATTTTAATATCCATCGTTGGTTGGATCAAAAAGATCCCCATGCTCAAGTTATTCCTATCAGTCTAAAAAAACGAAAATATGATATGGAAATTGTGCCTATTAAATTAACGGATGATAATCAATTTCACCACTGTGTTGGTGCGCTTATATTGCTGAAATATCATGGAATGCAGCATAATGAACATCCTAAATTAATTGCGAATGATGATAGTGGTTTTGCCCAAATAATCGCTGTTAGCCAACAAATGAAGCAGATTGTTGAACGTGCTCGTAAAATGGCTAGAATGGATGATCCATTGCTATTAGTTGGTGATACGGGAACAGGAAAAGATATATTTGCGAAAGCTTGTCACTTGTTAAGTGATCGCGCTAGATTATCTTTTCTTGGGCTTAATTGCGCATCAATGCCTGATGATGTTGTTGAAAGTGAACTTTTTGGTTATGCCGCAGGTGCTTATCCTAATGCAACTGAAGGAAAAAAAGGATTTTTTGAACAAGCCGATGGAGGTACTGTTTTACTCGATGAAATTGGTGAGATGTCACCACAGATGCAAATCAAATTATTGCGTTTTTTAAATGATGGGACATTTCGTCGAGTAGGTGAAGAGCAGGAAGTCAAAGTTGATGTACGTATTATCTGTGCAACGCAGAAAAATTTATGGGAATTAATGCAAAAGGGGCTATTTAGAGAAGATCTTTATTATAGGCTTAATGTTTTAACCTTAAAATTACCGCCTTTAAGAGAAAGAAAAGCTGATATTATGCCTCTTGCTACTCATTTTGTAGCTCAATATTGTCAAGAACAAAAAGTTACCAAACCTGCACTTTCATCAGACCTTTCTGCTTATTTAACGCAATATTCTTGGCCAGGTAATGTACGTCAATTACGTAATACTATCTACCAAGCTATGGCCCAACTAGTGGGAGATACTTTGCGTCAGCAAGATATCTCTTTGCCAGAACACATTGTAGATGCTCTGTTTGATGAAGAATTGCTAGAAGGTTCACTAGATGAAATGACTAAACGATTTGAAGCTTCAATATTAACGCGATTATATCGTGATTATCCGAGTACGCGTAAATTAGCCAAACGTTTAGGTATTTCTCATACGGCGATTGCAAATAAATTAAGAGAATACAACTTAACGAATAAAAAAAGTGATAAAAGCGAGAATTAATTATAGTTTTCGCTACGAACTTTATCGTGATGATAAAAAATAAACGGGCATAGCCCGTTTATTTTTACAACATGAATACATTAATAATTGCTTATTTTAATGCATTAAGTGCATCATCATAATTTGGTTCAGTTGTGATTTCATCGACAAGTTGCGTATAAATAACTTTGTTATTTTCATCTAAGACGATAACAGCTCGGCTAGTTAAGCCAGCTAAAGGACCTGATGCAATTGCAACACCATAATCTTCTTTAAATTGGGCCCCACGTAGAGTAGATAAAGTTACTACGTTATCTAAACCTTCAGCACCACAAAAACGAGCTTGGGCAAAAGGCAGGTCAGCTGAAATACATAATACAACAGTATTATTTAACTCATTGGCAACTTTATTAAATTGGCGAACACTTGCCGCACAAACACCAGTATCTACGCTAGGAAAGATATTTAAAACTTTACGTTTTCCAGCAAATTGCGCTAAAGAAACATCATTCAGATCTTTACCAACTAAAGAAAAATCAGGGGCTGTTTGACCAATGGTTGGGAAACTTCCTGCTAAAGTAACTGCATTTCCTTGTAAAGTAACTTGATGTGCCATTGTCGTTCTCCTTTATTAGTTTTTAAACTAATGATTATTAATACTCATATTTACGATAACATTGTTATCGCTTGACCATAATTAAATTTTATCACTACTTAATGTCGCTACAGTTAAAAAACAGGGCTGCAGTGAAAAAAGCTGATTTTTATAAAATAATTGAAAACAGTGATTGTGCCTTTTTATCAGGCTCTTATAATTGTTCTGTTCACTTTCACATAGACTACAGGACGAAACAGACATGCGCAAAACATTCGTCATTTCCTACACACTAATTGCTCAAGGGTTATTTATGTCGCCAGCTTATGCTGCTGTGATCCCCGAAGGCGTAATACTGGATAAAAAACAAGAGGTTGTTCGTCATTTAAAAGATGAACCTGCTTCGTTAGATCCTATAAATGCAGTTGGTTTAACTGAAGCTCAGATCCAGCGAGATTTATTTGAAGGTTTGACGATAGAAGATGAGTATGGACGTCCTATTCCTGGTGTCGCGCAATCATGGCGAACGGAAGATAATCGTGTCTGGATTTTTACTTTGCGCGACAACGCAAAATGGTCTAATGGTGAAAAAGTAACGGCATCGGATTTTGTATACAGCTGGCAAAGATTAGTTGATCCTAAAAATCTTTCACCTTTTGCATGGTATGCATCTTTAGCTGCGATAGAAAATGCCCAAAAAATTATTGATGGGAAATTAAAACCAACATCATTGGGAGTAGAAGCTCTTGATGAGCAAACATTAAAAATTACCTTAGAACGGCCTATCTCTTATTTCCCAAGTTTAACAACCAATTTCTCGTTATATCCAGTTCCTCGCCATACGATAGAAAAATATGGTGTTGAATGGATAAAAGTCGGAAATTTGGTGGGAAATGGTGCTTTTATTTTAAATGACCGCGTAGTTAATGAGAAAATAGTATTAACTCCGAATCGTTATTATTGGGATCATAAAAATACTGTTTTAACTAAAGTGACATTTGTGCCGATAAATCATGAATCGCAGGCTACAAAACGTTATTTAGCTGGTGATATTGATATTACAGAGTCTTTTCCTAAAAATTTATATCATAAATTAATGAAAGATATCCCAGATCAAGTTTACATACCTGAACAGCTAGGTACATATTATTACGCATTTAATACACAATCTGGGCCGACAAGTGATATTCGTGTACGTAAAGCATTAGCAATGGCAATAGATAGAAAAATTATTACCGAAAAAGTACTAGGGACGGGTGAAAAACCTGCTAATCGCTTTACTCCTGATGTTACAGCTAATTTTACACCAGAGCCAACGCTCTATGATGAATATAATCAGGATGAATTAGATGGGCAGGCCAAAATATTGTTATCTGCTGCGGGATATGGACCTCATCGTCCATTAAAATTGTCACTTTTATATAATAACTCTGAAAATCATCAAAAAATTGCCATTGCAGTTGCATCGATGTGGAAGAAAAAATTAGGTGTAAAAGTTGAATTGCGTAATCAAGAGTGGAAAACCTATATAGATAGTAGAAATTCAGGTGATTTTGATGTGATCAGAGCTTCTTGGGTTGGTGATTATAATGAGCCATCTACATTTTTAACTTTACTGGGTTCTAAACATGCTGGCAATATTCCTAAATATCAAAGTCAGCAATATGACGAGATATTAGCATTATCTGGAATGACTATTGATGATAATGAAAGAAATCGTCTTTATAATCGAGCAGAACAGATAATTGCGGAAGATGCACCTATTGCACCTATTTATCAATATACGAATGGAAGATTAATTAAGCCTTGGTTGAAAGGCTATCCCATTGAAAATCCTGAGGATGTTGCATATAGCCATTCGCTATATATTTTAAAACACTAATATTAAATTAAAGCGCTTAACTTTTTTGTTAGGTGCTTTTTTATTTTTTGAATAGGCATAACTAATAGCTAAATATAATATTTATGAAGTTAATAATTAATTCAAAATAAACAATATATAAAAAGAACCCCTTATAAAAAGGGGGGTAGCAAAATAAAACAGAGGTAACTTATTATCTAGTTATAATTTATATTTAAAACATTTGATTTGCACGTTTTTTATTGTTTCTAACTGTTACTGTTGTTACAAAGATTTTTATGATAAAAAAATCCCTCTGTTATAAAAACAGAAGGAGACTCAAAAGGAATAAACATTGCAGAGGTAATGTTAATATATTTTTATATTAATGTTTTGACTAATTGTGCAGTGAGTTTAAATTTTAATATTGTATCCTTTTTTTCTTATGGATCTATGTCATTAATAATAACCAATATTAATGTTATTTTTTTCTGAATACCTTCATTTACAAATAAATAAATAATCAATTATTATTTTTTTTGTTAATAACTGTTACAGGTCATCAACAAAATTAAAATCTATAGCCTAAGGATAGTTGTACACCACTTAATTCAAGGCGGCGCTTGTTAACCGTCGCATTTGAATAGATGTACCCCATATTGATTGATAAATTCTGGATCGGATTGTAATCAATTCCGCCTTGAGCAATATAATTAGATGTACTTATGGTGTGGGTGTCGTTTGCATTAATAGTGGGGTGATCTTTATTCTCTTTATGGTTCAGTTTTACTGGCCCCATTTGTACGAAAACGGAGAATGAAGAGTTAATTCGATAAGTAGGACCAATTAATATTGCTACTGCAGTATTTTTTGTTTTAGCTTTTGAAGTATTGGAAAACCGGCCATCAATAAAGTTCTCTTTATGATTTGAATTTATATATAGTAGCGATGTTAATAAACCCCAAGTGTTGTCTGACTCATAACGATAGCTTAGCTGTGTGCCATGAGCTGAATGACCTGTGATTTTGCTGAAAATATAGCCGCCGTAGAATGTATGAGCACCATTATGGGCATATAAAGAAGAAGAAAATAATAAGCCAAAGCAGAAAAATACAGTAATTAATTTTTTCGATATATTCATTGTTGAGTATCTGGTTGTTTAAGATAACTCTATTTTTAGTGAGTTAAAAAATAAACTCAATATTAATTAATTAGAATCACTCCTAAAATAAATTAGCAAGCTTACTCTTCAAAAGAAATAAAAAAATAATTAAATAGATATGTAATTATTGAAGTTGAAAAATTAGGTGATAAATTTATAATAAATAGATTATTTAACGGATTTAAATAATCTATTTGAGTCATTTAAAATAATGATTGGCTATATAGTTCGCCATTATTAAATGTTTATTTTTTATCTAGCACTTCAATTAAGGTATATTTTACGCTTGATGCATCGGCTGGAGGATTAGGAATATCTGTTACTTTTACTTTTAGCGTATATTCAGTACCATTCTTAAATTCAAAACCTTCAATGTTTTGATAAAAAAGAGACCATTCACCAGAAGGAAGCTCTTTTATTTTCATACACTTCATTGGTGCAACACCAACACAATCATAAAGTTGAGAGTCAACAAGAAAGGTTTTGGTTGATTCGGTATCTAGGGTGGCCACTGGTTCTGTCGTAGTTGCGTTATCACATCCGGCTAGAAGTAAAAATAAAGGAATAGCGAGAAATTTTTTCATGTTAATGACCTTATTTTTAGGTACGACATACTAATTATAGAGTGTAATTTATATCTTGCTTAGAAATTACATTTAAAACTAGGTAGTTTCTATAGCTTCTATGCATAAAATAACATATTTTTAGATATATATTGAAAGTAATAGCATAATGGAACTATCAACATAATTTTTAGTGTAAAAATCCTAAAGTAGAAAATATAATGTAAATTTGTTGTTCTTTTAGACAAAGAAAACGTTAAAACAGACAAAAACAACAAAATAGCATGAAATAAAATATTGAAAGATAATAATATAAAGGCAATATATGCTAATAAGTACCACTCAACTAACAGCAAAACTAAAATATTATGTTAAGTGTGATATTTAAGGAGGATACTAAATGAATACAATTAATAATTCTGTTATCCAAAATTCTGATGCTATTTATGCAGCTCAACTCAGTGGTAATGGTAGTATCAAAGAAATAACATCAGACTCGATAGCGAGTAGCGAGCAACCTTTTTGGATTCATTTAGATTATCGTAAATCACAAAGTGCGCAGTGGATAGAAGAAACAACTTTATTACCACCTATTGCAAAAGATGTGTTACTGGCAGAAAACGTTAGACCAAAAGCACAGCGTGTTGGCGAAGGTATTATTATTAATTTACAAACAATTAATAATAATCTTAATGATCGCCCAGATGAGCTTGTGGCGTTTAGAATTTATATTAATAGTCAAGTTATTATCTCTAGCCGACATCGTAGAGTAAATTCAGTTGACTCTGTTATTCACACTTTAGAGTTGGGTGATGGTCCAGAAAATAGTGGTGATTGGCTTATAACGATGGCGGATGCTGTAACTGATGAAATCGGTGAATTTGTAGAAACACTTCATGACCAATTAATTGAATTAGAAGATATGATCCTCGATCAGCAAATTCCGGCACGAGGGGAACTGGCATTATTGCGTAAACAACTTATTGTATTGCGCCGTTATATGGCACCGCAGAGAGATGTTTTTTCACGATTATCTATAGAAAAGCTTCCTTGGATGAGTGATAGCGATAGAGTGACGATGTTAGAAATATCAGAGCGACTTTCTCGCCGTTTAGAAGACTTGGATAGTAGCATTTCGCGTACGGCAGTTATTGCTGATGAGATTACATCAATGATGGCTGATGCTATGAATCGACGCACTTATACCATGTCGCTAATGGCTATGCTCTTTTTACCTACAACTTTTCTGACTGGATTATTTGGTGTGAATTTAGGCGGAATACCAGGAAATGAATTTCCTTATGGGTTCACTATCTTTTGCTTATCGCTATTATTTTTAATTATTATTGTTACCTGGTGGTTAAAACGCAGTAGATGGTTGTAAATAATCGGCAAATTAATCGTAACTAAATGGATTTAAAAAAGAATTCTCTAACTCTGTTTGAGATATATCAATTTTTTAAAGTGGAACATCTGGCACTATAACTCTCGCAGGTGAATACAACGTTGAGCGATGAACGTTGTGCTCCATAATTGTAGTTTTTCTCATATTGAGTTCTTAATACAGAATAATTGACCATTATTATACCGGTGTCTAATGACATCGGTTTTTTTTTGTATCTATGCGTTACCTACACGATTTTGTTTCATAAAAATCCCCAGAAAAGGAAATATCGTTTCTAGGGATTGCACATGATTTATTTAACTTCAATAATATCTAATCTATCTTGACTGAAACTAGGTCGTTCATCTTCTTCTGGTGAAATTAATGGTGTTGATGGGATTTCATCTTTATCAAAGGCTAAATCTCCACCATTAATAACTTCATCACCATGTTTCAGATTAGCAAAATCAAATAATTGAGTATCACACAAATGTGATGGAACAATGTTTTGAGTGGCTCTAAACATGGTTTCAATACGACCAGGGTAGCGTTTATCCCAATCTCTCAGCATTTCTTTAATAACTTGACGCTGTAAGTTTGGCTGTGAACCACAAAGATTACACGGAATAATAGGGAATGATTTTGCTTGAGCAAAGCGCTCAATATCTTTTTCACGAGCATAGGCCAGAGGGCGAATAACAATATGCTTACCATCATCACTCATTAATTTTGGTGGCATACCTTTAAGTTTTCCACCGTAGAACATGTTTAAAAACATAGTTTCTAAAATATCGTCGCGATGATGACCCAAAGCAATTTTAGTTGCACCTACTTCGGTAGCTGTACGATATAAAATACCACGGCGTAAACGAGAGCATAAAGAACAGGTAGTTTTGCCTTCAGGAATAATATCTTTCACAATCCCATAAGTATTTTCTTCAACAATCTTATATTCAACTCCAAGTTCGTTTAAGTACTCAGGTAAAATATGTTCAGGAAAACCAGGTTGTTTTTGATCTAAGTTGACGGCAATTAGTGAAAAATCAATAGGGGCACTTTTCTGTAGATTCATTAAGATAGACAGTAATGTATAGCTGTCTTTACCGCCAGAAAGGCAAACCATAATTCTGTCGCCATCTTCAATCATATTAAAGTCAGCGATAGCTTGCCCAACATCACGGCGTAGGCGTTTTTGTAATTTGTTGAAATTATACTGCTCTTTTGGAATGCTCATTTTTACGGTTCTATATCGTTGCTGGTTATTCTGTAACTTGCTGATAAATATTTATTTTTTAACCTTATTTATTCTGCGAATACTTATTTAAACAAGTATCTAAATCGTTTTAAGTGAAGTTAAAGACTAATGAGATTTAATGCAGATATAAACAAACTCATAAGTAAAAAATACTCGTTATTTATGGCAAGGAAATTGATAAGCCGCCAATGATAGCAGATGGTAGGGTAATTTCGATACAGATAAGTAAAATGGGAAGAATTTAATTGGAAATATAACTTATTTTATAGCCTCATAAACTTCATGAGGCTATAAAATATTTTTAAAAATAATGCCCATTAGTGGGACTATTTTCTCTCAATACAGAATCTCTTCTACGTTGCTCTGTGATTTTCGATAATGTGATATCAGAAACACAAGTTAGCGCATCTTGAGGACAAAATTCAACACACGCTGGGCCTTTGTCTCTGTGTTTACATAAATCACATTTTATAATATCCATATGAAATTGCTGTTTTAGTTCTAAAAAAAATTGCTTAGGTGACTGAGTTTTTTTCATTAGCTCTATAGCACCAAAGGGACAAGCTAACAGACATGCTCGACAACCAATACAATTTTCAGGATGAGTCTCTACAGAATTTTCTCCAAATACTAAAGCTTTTGTTTGGCATGCTTCGGCACAAGGCGCATCATCACATTGATGACAAATAGATGCGGTGAAATGATTCATTAAACGAATGATGCGTATTCTTGGGTGAAAGTTTTTTTTATCAAGAAAATCACTACCGTTTTTTTCTGATGTATGGCTAACAGAACATGCTATTTCACAAGTCTTACAGCCAATACACTTTTGAGAATCAATTACAATTAAACTATTCATCTCATTACCTATTTTTTGGTTGTATCTAATATGATATAGCGGTTGTTGAGATGGATTAATAATATTAATCAAACTTAGGTGAGTTAAATAGATATTAGTGAAAATCATCTCACCTTAGGCAGAGATATTATTCTTTAAGAGGTGAGTATTGCAAGTTTTGTTGCAAATCCCATAAAGAACAATCCAATAATTCCATTCCCCACTCGAGCAATGCTTTTACGCGAGCCAAAAAATCGAGCAAGTGCAACACCACCAAATATTAAAAATGAAAGATAGATAAAACTAAATGCTTCAAGCATTGAGGCGAGAATTAAATAAGATAACCCAGTATGTGCATAGTTAAAATCAATAAATTGCACGAAAAAAGAAATATAAAATAGAATCGCTTTTGGATTAGTTAAGCTAAGAGTAAGCGCTTTTCTAAATACATGTTCCTGTAAATTTATTGCTTCAACAGAATTCTTTTTTTGTGAGAAAAAGTTAGCGTAAATTATTTTAACTCCAAGATAGAGCAAATAAAATGCACCAAGAAAACGGACAATAGTAAAAAGGAGAGGAGATGCTTGTATGACTGATGCAACACCAATAAAGGCTAAAAAGATTAAAATAGCATCACCAATAAAGACGCCAAATGCGGCTCTATAACCAGCTGTAACACCTCGTGATGCACTAGTTTTAAGAACATAAAGTGAATTTGGACCAGGAACAATAATAATAAAAAACATACCAGCAAGATATGTCCAAATATTAAGTACTCCAAATTGCTCAAGCCACACGTGTAACCTCCAAACTAATAGTCATTTTTACGTAATGAGATAACTCGATTTATTTTTATATTATATAAAAATAGACTGGTTAATTTAAACGTATATTTTCTTAGATAATCAGGATAATTAGTTATCGTTTAAGCGCTTTCCTTGGAAATATTCAATGTTTTTAGTAGAAAATATTAATGGGCTACCTTATCGTGAAAAATATTGAGTAAAATTTCAAGTTAACCCAATAAAATCAAGAAAAACCAGACTGTTACAAATTATTAAAAGAATGTGATGTTTTATATCAATAAACATGTATGTTTTAAGGTAAATAGGGTGGGTATGATAGGGCAAGTGAATTATATTTATGGGGATTTATACAGTGCTTTTTTTTCAGTTTTTACAAAAGGAAATGCCATGCTAAAAGTTATTGCAGAAGATTTTATTCAAACAGAAGCTATTGATATTGTGTTACCACTTTATCAGGAGCTTGTTGAAGCAACAAAAAAAGAGCCTTTGTGTATTAGTTATGATTTGTATGTTGATGAAAAAGACCCTGGGCATTTTATTTTTATTGAAGAGTGGCCAGACCATGCAGCATTAGATATTCATTGTAATAGTGAACATTTTCGTCGATTGGTGCCTATGATTAACCAATATATAAAAGCAGAACCTAAATTTATATTCATGGACAGTGCGTTAAACAGAACATGATAGTACACAATATGTGTGCTAGGTTTTAGGTAAAAGAGTTTATGTTAGCAAACTATATATTTCATATTATTAATAGGGATGATAACCACTGTAACTTAACAAAAATTAAACAACAAGATGAGCTAAAAGAAGTTATAACATTAACTCAAACTTGGTTGTTTAATGATGGTGTTATTCTTAAGTGTGTAGAAGAGATAGAAACAGAGCACTATGATAATGATGCGCAGTGCCCAGAACATTGGATAACGTGGGAAGTCATTGAGCTAAATAATCAGCAGATTTCACCACATAGAAAAGAATTTTTTAACTTATGTCAGCAAGCTTTTTGGCTAAAAATGCAGTTAGCAAGCAAGACGTGAAAAATTTAGAAATTTTAATAAAGTGGTTATCATTATTATTTTCAATAAAGACTATTAATTCAAAGGGTCAAAAATGAAAAATTTGGAGAAAGTAGAAAGTGGGCAAGAATATCTGGATGTAATCTTTGATAAGTTAGATATTGCGGATCTTGCATTTAAAGAAATTATATTTGAGAAATGTGAATTTAATAATTGTGATCTTTCATCAGTAAATTTAACTTACTGTAAGTTTATTAACTGTTTGTTTGACCAATGTAATTTAAGTTTAATGGAAATAAAAAATACTCGCTTTTCTAATGTTGAATTTGTGGGATGCAAACTTGTGGGTATTGATTGGACAAAAGCTTATTGGCCACGCTTCGATTTTTATTCTCAACTTAGTTTTAAAAAGAGTATTCTCAGTGGCTGTAATTTTTTTGAATTAAAACTTCATGAATCTATTTTTGAAGATTGCCGCTTACATGATGTTGATTTTAGACATGCTGAATTACAAAAATCGGTTATAATTTGCTCTGATTTAACAAATAGTTTGTTTATGAAAACTAATTTAGAATCTGTCGATTTTAGTGATTCACACTCATTTGATATTGATATTCGGCAAAATAAAATAGCAAAAGCTAAATTTTCAAAATTTGAAGCTTTGGATTTATTAAAATATTTAGATATTCAATTGTTGGATTAGTGACTACTTTAGAGGCTAATATTATTACAATATGAGAGGGTAGAAATAGGAAAGCTAAAATTCAACAATAAAAATAATTACATTAACTAAAGTGTATTTTACTTTATTTTTTAATTCTTAATGCCTTAATATTTCATTAATAATAGGTAAATATAATGTAAGTTTATTTTTGATTAGAACAGTTGTCCTATTGCATCAATATTAATAAGTAAATCTTTATCATTATGGTTTGTTATCGTATTATTTAATCAAAGTATTATTGAGTGACAGGAAGAACTTACAGCTAAAGATTTATTTTAGTTGTCTTCTATGTGTTCATTTTTTTGTTTATTATATGAGAATAAAGATGAAGTGTAATTTATTAATTTCGGCTACCGTATTAGCTATATCTACAATATCTTTTGGTGCGCAAGCTGCATTAGATAATACTTTTTCAGTTGGCTATGCCCAAAGTTCTGTAAAATTAGATGGTAAAAAAATAGATGATGAGCTAAAAGGCATTAACTTTAAATATAACTATGAATTAAATGATTGCTGGGGAGTTATAGGCTCATTAACTTATACTAAAATTACTTATAACTATTATGGCTATTGGGGAAAAGTAGGTTCTACAGAAGTGAATTATTACTCATTAACTGCCGGCCCCAATTATCGTTTTAATGATTATCTTAGTGCTTATGGTTTAATCGGTTTTGGTCATGCTAACCAAAAAGATAACTATTTTAGCAATAAAAGAGATTATGATAAAACTTCAATGGCATACGGATTAGGTTTACAGGTAAACCCTTTACCTAATATTGCGATTGATGCTTCATATGAATATTCTAAATTAGATAAGGCTAAATTTGGCACTTGGGTATTAGGTGTGGGTTACCGTTTTTAATAGCCTTTACTATATATCATACAATATTATTTTAAAAGGCCATCTAAAATGGCCTTTTAATTTTGTGTAAGTTTTAAGTGGTAAAAAGCGTTAAGCTCGATAAAGTAAAATCCAGTTAGTTAATGGTCTTTTACAGTTTATATTGCTGACTGATTTTAAACTCAATTTATGATAATGATTTTTAAGATGCTATTATGTTAACAATTATTAAAGCAGATACTTTACTCTATGATGAAATAATTTTTGTTTGAGGATCATCGGTTAGAGCAAAGCACCATTTTTTAACAGAAGAAATTATTCAGTCATTAAAAATAGATATTTTTTCTCAATATTTACCAATGCTTAATTTGTATGTTGCTATTGATAGAAATAAAATTATTTATGACGTATGAGTACCGTTGAAAATAAGTTAGAAATGTTATTTATTTCTACTGATGCAAGGGGGCATGGATGTGGAAAGTTTTTATTAAATTTTGCTGTTGAAAAATTAAACATTGATAAATTAGATGTTAATGAACAAAATTCACAAGCTATTGGCTTTTATAATCATCTGGGATTTAATGAAATAGGATGTTCTGCTGTTGATGGGCAGAGTAATCCATATCCATTGCTACATTTAAAACTAAATAAATCTAAGTATAAATACTAAAAATAGCGATAGGGAATTAATCTCACAATATAATTTGATTTATGTCGTAATAATTATACCTATTTAATGAAATAATTTTAGTTAGTCAAAATAAATTGTGAAAGTAAATGGTTAGGTGTTTTCTTCCACGCTAAGAATAACTCTAAAATTAAGGTGGACTACGATGATAAAAAAATTTGCAGTTATCTTATCTTTATTTTTTATTACCGCATGTTCAGAATCGCAAGAGGATAAAGTAATTGCATATTGCATGGATGCATTAAATGTTTATAGCAAAGTAACAAAAGAGCAATGTATTTGTTTTTATAATGAAGCCGATAAGAAATTTTCTTCAACTGAAATAGATAAAATGGTGACTTCTCCCGCTAAAAGGCAAGAAGCGGAATTAACAAAAGAAGGCATGATGTTTTTTACTATCGCACATTCATCACACTGCTTTGAATAATCTCCCTCTTCTTATTTAGTATAAAAGCGCATCTAGGCGCTTTTTTTTGTTTTATAACACTGGGTTAAGTAAGTTGAGTTTAATCATTTTTTAATACCACAAAATTGATAACGAAAACAAAGCGAATAGAATAGCATCTTTACTGTATTTATATACAGAATTTGTTCATTGATATTTATTATGGAGTAAAAAATGCCACAATTTAGTTAAATTATCGTTACTTTTCGGCTCTTGTATTGGTGAGCTATTTGGTGCTGAAATTACAGACTTTAACTTTGATAAAAATATTTGGCTTATCCCTTCAAGTAAGCATAAGACCGGATCAAAAACAGGAAAACCAATTATAAGACCGATAATACCTCAAGCCAAAAAACTAATATTAGAGGCATTTGAGTTTAGTTATTCTAAGAAATATTTATTTTCGAAAAAATCAGGAGAGCGGCTTGAACGAACTGGGCATTGTGAAATAATTAATACTCTAAATAGAAAAATGGCTCGGCATTTTGATGATTATACCACTTGGTCAATTCACGATTTACGTAAGACAATGAGAACAGGTATTTCTGAGTTAACACAACCTCATGTCGCTGAAATTATGTTAGGGCATAAATTACCACAGGGATATGGCAGGTGTACGACAAGCACACCTACTTAGAAGAGCAACGTGAAGCTTATGAGACGTGGTGGGATAAACTAACTAAAATCGTTTACCATTCTCCCAGTCAATAATATCTTTCATCCTAAATTGTAGTTCTTGCAACTGGTGACTGGTTTTTGGGAAGCCTTCTTTAGCTTGTTTCCCTTCACTAACCCATACACGCAATGTGTGTGGTTTTATTCCGATCCTTTTAGCTAGCTCTTTCGTTCCGATAAAAGTAGGGTTGGATTTTTTAGCCGATTCTTTACTTTGTAATTGCTCTTTGTAACTCACTGAATAATTAATTTTTATAGGGATAACATTATTTTTTCCATAAAATATATTTTCTCTCCACACTGTTCGTATACAGTATTAGTTAATGCTGGTGGTTATTAGTCATTTCATTCCACCTTATAAAGCTCATTAAAGCGGTGTAGGAATAGAGATTTTGCTTGTGGTGGTGTTAGTGGGTTAACAACAAAATCACTTGCTGGAATACCTTCAAGCATTCAATCTATAACGTGAGAATGCATGAGATGGAAGAGGAACGCAGACAAAAAGAAGAGAAAGAAAATCAGGACACCAATAGCACACCAGAAATTGATAACTAATTGAATTTATTTAGCTCAAGGAAGAGTTAAAAATTAATAATGATCATTCCGAATATAGCCGAAATAAGATGATTGTTTTACGATTACTATTGAATATACTGTATTTGTATACAGTGATTGTGTGCTATTAAATATAAAAAGGAATTTATATGAGTGATAATGAAGATCGAGATGTTCGTATTGAGATAACTGATGGTGTTAGTAGCCATGATTATTATGATTATGATGAAGATGATAGCTCAAATCACACCGATAACGACAGTGAAGATCGAGATAAGAATGAGCGAGTAAGAGAAGTTCAAGACATTTCAGATTTTGATCTAGGGAAATACCCTGAAAAATTGGCAATGGCATCAGCGGCTATTCCTGCATTAAGTTTTCTTACCTATCAAGGCGTTCTTAGCTTTACAACAAGTCCATTTGCTTCTGCAAACGTTAAGCATTTTTTTCTAAATCACTAACGGCACTAAGAGCTAGCGCAGTTGAAGCAATGTCGGTTGCGCCAAAGCTTGCTAGGATCACAGGTGTTGGGATTGCAGTCGAAGGATTGTGGCCAAGTAGTAACATCATGTCTACTCAAGCTGAAATGGCATTGTTAAAGAACTATGGCATTTTGGATAGAGATATTTTTGATAGAAACAAAGTACGTAAAGTTACAACGATGCCTGCTGATATTGTTACTAATCAAATTAGTGATATTGGTAAAAAAACATCCTTAAGCATACATACACAGGTTATGTCTGCTTTAGATAAAAATACTAGAAAGCAGCGAACCATTGTATCAACAGGTCAGGCTATTAGTATCCCAATTGTAAAGGCAACAGCAACAAGCACACCTAACATTTATACAGCCCCTATTATTGCAGGCGCAAAGCCGGTGCGTATTAGCGTTTCTGAAAACAAAGCAGATAAAAATAAACAGGTAGTCATCAACTCTAAGCCTAATGCTGGATACTATATTCCTTCATCTAAATTAAAGACCCATCATGCAATTGTTGATTTTGGCGGTAAGCATGAAGCTCTTTATGTCTCTATTATTGACGTTATTGATGTCAATAATGAAAAGCAAATAGTAGAAACAGAATGGGCTGAATGGTCAACACTTCATCCGTTAGAGGCTGCATTATTAGAGCTTGAAGAAGCAAAGAAAAGATTAGCTAATATTGATAAACACTATCAGGCTCAAGCCGCTGTTATTAATAAACTCAAAGCTACTCCAGAAGGCTTGGCATTAGCAGATCCTGTTAAAAATCCTCTTGTTTATCCTAAATCTAAGGAGCAACAAGGAATATTAAATAACATCGATATAAAGATTGATAATAAAGTTTTTTTATCTCTTCTTTTAAAAAATGGTACAAAAGCTTATTTGGGAGAGGTTGTTAATTCAGCTTTTAAAAATGGAACCATAAACGGTATTCAAGTTATATTATATTCCGCTTTACATGAGAGATTGGCAATTAGATTACTTGAAGTAAACTCCCAAATAGAAAATGAAAAGAAAAAACTAGCTCCCATTCTCGAATCGCGAAAAAAAGCAGAGGGTGAGAAAAAAGCTGGTGAGAATAAAGTGAAAGAAGAGGAAGCTAAGGTAAAAGGAAAAATGCCAGAGATTAAAATCGAAGGTAAAATTAAAGGGCAGATGGGAGAGCGGGGCTGGACAGATCAGGATATTAAAAATACTGTAGCACAAGGAGCGAGTGGTGATTCATTTGATAAGCGCAAACCCAAAAATACAGATGATGGATTAGGACGTAATGATCCTGCCACGGTGTATGGTCAGCCTGGTAAGTATGTAGTCGTTAATGACCGTACTGGTGAAATTACACAAGTTAGTGATAAAACAGATCCTGATTGGATTGATGATTCAAGAATAAGATGGAATAAAAAATAATGGAAAAGAAACTATTTAATCATGGCATTTTATATAATAACGGTGCTGATTTCTTTAAGTTAAAAGGTAACGCTTCAATGAAGTTATCTCCTAAAGCAGCCGTCGAAGTTTGTCAGGAAGCGACAAAACAGAAATTATGGGTATTGGGAGTTGATGGCGGGCATTGGTTTAACCCAGGTTTTCGACCTGATGGTGAAGCTTCTTGGTCTGGAAAAACAAAACTATTTAAAGAAAATAAATTAGCAGAGAATAATCAATTAGCGATTGATAGCATCAAAGAAGACTCTGCGGATGGATATACAGCATTTATAGTAACCATTGGCAACCCATAAAGTATTAATAATGAACAAAGGGCATCTGTGCCCTTTGTTGTTTTCTGAGAGCGAAAACTCCAACCTTGTACGAAGATAGCCGAATAACTAAAAAATCTTTACAAGACTTCTCTTGAGCCATCATAAAAACAAGATACACAGTTATTCTTGTTCTGGTTACAGATATAGCTTGTGTTTATAAAACCAGTATTTTTATTCACAGATGTATAAATTTTATTTATGTGTGTTCATTGATACTAGCGCACAATCATCATTGTGCATGTTTTTTGTGTACATAATTGTGTTCATAATGTTTTTTATATTTTAATTTATTTCTTTATTTAGTTGATTTATATAAAATATTTATTTTTATTGTTAATCTTGTCTTGAAATGCACAGTACTTCATTACGTGAACACAATTTTGCTCAAAACAAATTAGATGCACTTAATGGATGGCACGTTAGCGAACGATTTTCAGCGAGAGAACGCGCAGCATTAATGTGGACCGAAGCTGTTACTCATATTTCGGCAGCAAATACGGATGACACTATTTACCAGCAAGTTAAAGCATATTTTACCGATGCCGAAATGAGTGATTTAACTATTGCTATTGGCTTAATGAATGCTTTTAATCGTATTGCGGTAAGTTTACGTCAGTAATGATATAAAGCGTAAAAGATGACAGTGAATGGCGGTGAGTATTAATTAAAATAAAGGTAAGACTTGCTGCATAAAATAAAAATCGCCAGCT
The DNA here is from genome assembly GCF_004116975.1 of Proteus hauseri. Classification (NCBI taxonomy): domain Bacteria; kingdom Pseudomonadati; phylum Pseudomonadota; class Gammaproteobacteria; order Enterobacterales; family Morganellaceae; genus Proteus; species Proteus hauseri. The sequence goes on from NZ_CP026364.1 coordinate 3,217,273, forward strand.
CAAATTTGAGCTGGCGAGAGTAGAAAATGGAAATTATGATTTCCAGATAATATGAAACATGGGTTGTAGCGGATCGCGGCTAATTAAAACTCGACCAAAAATATCATCAATATCAGCATCGTCATTTGGTGCAAGGCCAATAATAACTTCACTAAAGCGTGCTGGCGTTATTGGCAGGCCAACAATAAACTGCCAGTCATTACCCAATGGAACCACTTCAGCAGCGCCTCTTTCTTCAAATTGCAAGTTAAAAAGGAGCTGGTCTGCAACTTCTAAATTATCAGCCGCTTGTGCTAAAAATAGATCGTAAGCTTGTTCGAGGGCTTCATCTTCACTGATTAATGTTGGTTCATTCATTGGTAGTGCCTGTTTATTTTTTCAATAATTATCGCGTTGTTTATAGCGTATTTTGCTATTTTAACCAAACTTATCTGCTATTTTTTGTCGTTTTGCTGATTATAACATTTCTAATTATAACAATGGGCTGAAGAAATAACATATACGCTCTAATACACGGTTAAAGAATGGACGCTTTTCCCACTCATCAAGTGTTAATTCAGTAGATCGAGCGATGTAGTCATATTGTACGATACTTAAATCGCTACCAAAACCTTCATCGTCAATAACTACAGTGATTTCAAAGTTGAGCCATAAGCTACGCATATCAAGATTAACCGAACCGACCATACTTAGCTGACCATCTACCATTACACTTTTTGTGTGTAGCAACCCGTCTTCAAACATAAATATCTTTACGCCTGCTTCAAGCATTTCAGCAAAAAATGCTCGGCTAGCCCAGCGGACGAGAAATGAATCATTACTTCGAGGGACAATAATTGTGACATCAACGCCACGCATTGCTGCTGTTGAGATTGCATGGGCAAGATCATCACTTGGTACAAAATAAGGCGTAGTTAGTACAAGCTCTTTTCTTGATGAGTAAATAGCGGTAATTAATGATTGTTGAATTAACTCATCAGGAAAACCAGGGCCAGAAGCAATAACTTGTGTGGTGTGGCCACTTTCACTTTCGAAAGGCATGATATTGTTGTCTGGTGGCGGCGGTAAATGGCGTTCACCAGTCTCCATTTCCCAATCAAAAGCATAAATAATGCCTAAGGTGGTAGAAACAGGACCTTCCATTCTCACCATAATATCAATCCACTGACCCACTCCTGCGTCTTGTTTAAAGTAGCGAGGGTCAACCATATTCATACTTCCTGTGTAGGAAATATAGTTGTCGATAAGGACAATCTTACGGTGTTGGCGTAAATCCATTCGGCGTAAAAAGAAACGGAATAAATTAACGTGAAGGGATTCAATAAATTCAATACCTGCAGCGCGCATTTTTTCAGGGCCTTTAGTACGAAAAAAATTCCAACTTCCTGCGGAGTCGACCATAACACGACATTTTACCCCGCGTTTAGCCGCGCGAATTAAAGCATCCGTCACTTCTTCGACTAATCCGCCAGGTTGCCAAATATAAAATACCATTTCAATATTATCACGGGCATTATCAATATCTCGTGTAATGGCATTTAACGAGTCTTCACAGGTAGTAAGAAGTTGTATTTTATTGCCTTTTACGCCTTCAATTCCTTGACGTTTTGCCGTTAATTGAAAAAGAGGGGATGCAACATCACTATGGTGTTTGGCAAAAATATGTTTACATTTTTTTAAGTCTTCAAGCCAAGCAACCACTGATGGCCACATTTGTCTGGCATGTTCAACTCGACGCTTTCCAAGATGTAATTCACCAAAAGCAAAATAGGCGATAACACCCACTAAAGGCAGAATATAAATAATAAGTAGCCAAGCCATTGTTGAGGCGACAGGGCGTCTACGCATTAGGACACGAAAGGTGATCCCTGCAATGAGTAGCCAATAAAAGAAAAATGTTAGCCAGCTTAATACAGTATAAAATGTTGTCATAGTAGAGCTATTTTCCGTTGAAAAAAACCACATGGACAGGCTAGAGGCAATGTAATAAAAAAACAGTTTATTATCGCTGTAATTTATCGAACGTAGCTATTAAATCAGGATTATTGTTACTGTCAAATCTCTTTCTTAAGAGATAAGTATCAAATTAGTGAAACGATATAACTCTTTATTCATTTTTTCTTTGTGAGAAATGCGCAAAGAACGAATAAATTTAGATCAAAAAACAATTACCCACTTGGATCACAAAATGAACGTCCTATAATACATCACTTATTTGAAAAAATAGGTGTTGATAGCATGAGACATAGCAGGAACGAAGTTGCACGTTGGCGAATGATGAGACAAGCAATACGTAAGCGTCGTCGTTGGTTAGAAGGGCAGTCGCGTCGAAATTTGCGTATTTATCAGCTACGTAAGCTTGATACTTCTAAAAAACATAGAGCTCTTTTGTTTGTGCAACTCACCGAGTGGAGCTAATAACTTCCTTTTTTAGCTGTTTATATCAATCATTTTGATAAACGTTATTGAATATGATTGCTATTTGCATTTAAACTACAGGTATTATTTTTTCTTTAGGTGAAATAAGATCAGTTATGCGTTGGAAGCTTTGGGTATTCATATCACTATGTTTGCATGCCTCATTAGTTGCGGCTGCCGTTTTATATGTTGTGGAAGAAGAACCGGCAAAACCGGAACCGATATCCATACAAATGTTGGCATTTGCAGCAGAGGAGCCAGCTGGTGAGCCTGAACCTGTGGTTGAAGAAGTTACGCCACCGGAGCCAGAGCCCGTGGTTGAACCAGAACCTGAGCCAGAACCAATCCCTGATGTAAAACCTATTATTGAAAAGCCAATAGAGAAAAAACCAGAACCAAAACCTAAGCCAAAACCAAAACCAGTGGAAAAACCTAAGCCACCTGTTGAACGCCCACAATTGGTATTGAACAAAGGAAATGATCAAAAAAATCTGAATCCAACCGCTAAGCCAAGCGATAAAGGTGAAGATAAACCTGTTGCAACGGTAAGTAGTGGAGAAGGTAAAGAGCCTAATGTTGTTAGACAAGGTCTACCTGTATATCCTCAACGAGCAAAAGCGGTAGGCATAGAAGGTTCAGTTAAGGTACGTTTTGATGTTGATGCCGATGGGCGAGTAGAAAATGTAGAAATACTTTCTGCTGATCCTAAAAATGTGTTTGAAAGAGAAATCAAAAAAGCGATGCGTCAGTGGCGCTATGAAAAAATTGCTTATAAAGGAAAAGTGATGACTATTGATTTCAAAATAGAAGGCATATCAACAAGTGGTTAAGACTGAATATAATGCTCGTTAGTTAACGCGCAGTATTTATATAGCAGTATTTATATAAATAAAAGGCACTTTTTACAGTGCCTTTTTTAGTTTTTATAATCAACGAATTGGAACCGCTCACCAAAATAGCTTAAAACTTATTCCATCGTACTTGTTAGCGTAAACTGAGCTTTGCCTTCAGGTAAACGACGAGCTGCGTTATTTTCATCTACTGCTACATAAGTAAAAACCGCTTCTGTTGCACGATAGCGCTGACCTACAGGTTCTGTAGCTACTTTTTTTACCCATACTTCAATATTGACAGTAATAGAAGAGTTGCCCGTTTTTAAGCAACGCGCATAACAACACACCACATCACCGACAGCAACGGGTTTTAGAAAGGTAATGCCTGTTACACTAACAGTAACGACGCGACCTAATGCAATTTCTTTTGCCAAAATAGCGCCACCAATGTCCATTTGAGACATTAACCAGCCACCAAAAATATCACCATTGGCATTAGTATCTGCAGGCATGGCAAGGGTACGTAAAACAAGTTCGCCATTAGGAAGAGATTGTTGTTCAGTCATGGGAAATGATATCTATAAGTGTTAAAACCAAGGAGATCTTAATAAGATCTCCCAATAATGAGTTGTGTATTATTTAGATTTTACATCTGTATCATGATGAAGAGATTTGGCTGCTTGAGCTGATTTCTCGTCTGATAAGTTTTGTTCTGCACTATGTTCTGATTCTTCTTCTGGCTCTGGTAAACGATTATTCCAGATATAAACCACACTCGCGATAGTAAATATAAAGGTTAAAATACTTAAGCCGAAGACTTTAAAGTTAACCCAAGTTTCTAAAGAAAGTGAGAATGCCACATAAATATTACCTAGGGCACAGGCAACAAAGAAAATAACCCACGCAATATTCAGTTTTTTCCAGTTTGCCGCTGGCATTTTTAATTCTTTACCTAACATTCTTTCTATTAATGTTTTTGGTGTAAAGAGTTGCATTCCGACTAATACAGCCGCAAAAATGGCATAAATAGCGGTCACTTTCCATTTAATAAAATCAGCAGAATGAAAGGCAATAGTTAATGAACCAAAAATAGTCACAACGACGGCAGTAATGAGTGGCGCTTTTTCAACTTTGCGAAAAATAAGCCATGTCAGAACGACTGAAATCCATGTCGCTACAATTAATGCGCCAGAGGCATAGAATATATCTTGCCATTTATAAAACACAAAAAACACTAAGAGTGGAGCAAAATCAAGTAGTTGCTTAAGCCAGCCGTTTTTCATAACTGATAGGAACCTATGGTAATTGAATTCATAAACAAGGCTATTCTAATGCAAAGTGACATGAAATGGGTAAACAATTGCATATCTTTAATGTTATTGCGCTAATTTGCGTAATAATAGTCATTTCTAGTACAAATAACTAAATGAAAAATAAATATAATTTCACTTATGGAAAACCAACAATCAAGCTTAATTAATGATAGAAGATTTAAATATCACTCTAGTATATGATTCAAGCATTCATCAATCTTAGCGATATTCCTTGATGAATGCATAAAAAGTATTTCTGATAAGAGGAAATCAATGAACGGAAAAAGAATAATAAAATGGATGCCTGGGTTAGGCTTACTGTTTAATTATAAGCGTGCTTATTTTGGTTATGATCTTAAAGCAGGGCTTTCGGTTGCTGCAGTTGCTTTACCTGTGGCTATTGCTTATACCGAGCTATTGGGTATCAATGCTATTGTTGGGCTGTATGCTTGTATTTTACCCATGATTATTTATGCGTTCTTCGGTACATCACGACAATTAATTACAGGGCCTGATGCCGCAACCTGCGCTGTTATTGCAGCAGTCGTTATTCCGTTATCTGCAGGAGATGAAAATACACGCTGGCAACTTGCGATTATAATGACCGCAATGACAGGTTTTTGGTGTATTCTCGCCAGTCATTTTCGTTTAGGTGCGTTTACCGATTTTCTCTCTCGACCTATTTTGCAAGGCCTTTTAAATGGTGTTGCTATCACCATTATGGTGGGTCAAATTAGTAAAGTATTTGGTTTTGATACTTCTCCTGAATATTTAATTGAAAAACTTATTGAAGTGCCATTTAGGTTAATGGATGCACATTGGCCAACACTATTAATGTCAACCATAACGTTAGTTTTACTATTGGGGATACGGCATTTTCGTAGTCGATGGCCGGCTCCGTTGATTGCTATGGTTGTAATGACTTATTTAAGTTGGCAGTTTGATTTAGTTGATTACGGTATTGCTATTGTTAATAAAGATGCTGGGCAAATAGATATGTTTTTGCCGGTTGTTTCAATGAGTAGTTTTCACCCCGGTTTATTGCGTGAATTGATGGTACCTTCTATCAACCTTGCGGTTATTAGTTTTGTTAGTTTTATGATGACAGCAAGAAGTTTTGCCAGTAAAAATGGTTATGAAGTTGATGCAGACCAAGAACTTAAGGCGTTAGGTATCGCTAATATTGCGGCGGCACTTTCGCAAGGATTTGCTGTAAGTGCGGCGAGTAGTCGTACTGCGGTTAATGATTCTGTTGGTGGAAAAACACAATTAGTTTCAATTATTGCGGCGCTGGTTATTTTATTCGTGTTGTTATTTATGACCGATTTTCTTGCTTATATTCCACTATCATCATTAGGTGTGGTGTTAATTGTTTCTTCGTGGTCATTGCTGAGTATTCGTCATATTTGGTCTTATCGTAAACGTAATCGTCAAGCATTTACTTTGGCATCGTTTACTTTATTGGCTGTGTTATTAGCAGGGCTAATTAACGGTATTGGTTTTGCCGTTTTACTTGGGTTATTGCAATTTCTGCGGATTGTATTTCGCCCTAGTGATCAATTATTAGGCGTTGATGAACAAGGTATGGTTCATTCAATGAATAAAGATAACGACATTGAGCCAATAGAGGGTTTGATGATGTATCGTTTTAATTCGCCTCTTACTTATTTTAATGTGGCTTATTTTAAAAAACGAGTATTACAATTAGTTGATAATGCACCAAAGCGGCCTGCATGGCTTGCTGTTGATGCCGCGGTAAGCTTCACCTATGACGATGTAAGCGTTTTTGCTGCGATAGATGAACTAATCCGAGAGCTTAAAATAAAAGGCGTTAAATTAGTTTTAGCAGGGCGAAGAACAGAATTAAATCGTTGGCTGGAACGAAATAAAATGTCTTCTAATGAAGATGATTTAATTATTGCGCCCGATCTCTATTTTGTTATTCGACTTTATCAAAGTCGCTTACAAATTAAAGAAAAACAAAAAGAAGAACTACAAGCACAGCAACAACAAACGAATATAGAAAAAGTAGCTACTTCTAACATAACAACAGAAGATGTTTTATTAGCAAAAGATACAAAACTAGATAATCAGTTGGAGCCTAAAAAGGCAACTGAATAAGATATGTGATGTTGTTGTGAAAAAATGAGAAAAATAATCCCGTGATAAGTAAATACCTATCACGGGATATTTTTTTAATGTGTTTTGGCCGTGTATTTGTCGTTAACTAACATAAATAAACGGAAAAGATAAATAATGACCCAAGCAGAAGCCATATTTTTCAAAAGATAATATAGGAAGTTATGCACAAAATCAGGCAGTTGCATGGTAATGTTGGTTAAAAAACCAATACCAAATTGCAGCAGTATCCAAATTCCTAACGCGGGGATAAGCAATCTAGATTCACTAAAGCCTATTTTCCACCCTAAGCGAATTGCATTACCGAGGCTATTTTGACGGATTAAAATTACAGGCGCCATAGCAAAACCAATTAGCAGAATAATACCGGGTATAATCATTACCATAAAACCAGCGCTAATAAGAATTGAGCAAAGCACAATTAATAAAAACATTTTAGGTAAACGAGGTAAGCCAGAGCTAAAAGATTGGCCAATCGTTGGGTTATGTCCTGAAGATAGCCCCATTACAAAAATAAGCAGCGTAAGAACTAATATACTTTGCAGTAGTGTTTCAAATGAGTATAAAACCAGTACTTTTTTAGCAACACCTACAACACTGTTACTCATTGCTTCTAATTCAGCGGGTGAAGCACTGGCTAATTTTGTTTTTTGAAAGTCAGCAATAAAATCAATCATTAATTGGTATTCCTGGGTGTTTGGCCCCACTAATGAAGTTATTACCGCTAAAATAGCCGCAAGAAAGGCGGAAAGTGTGACAAGGCTACGCAGTTCATTCTTATAAAAGTTAAGACTGTCTCGGTAGATTGTGCTTGCCGTGGTAGGCATGAAAACGGCTCCTATAAAGATAGACTAAGTCAATTTGCGCTATTGTACCTTTTCATTCAGCAAAAAGGGATATTTTATCTTGTTAGTACAATGCAAAGATAAAACGACTTACTTCCTATAAGGTAATATCCATTACCTAAATAAAACATAAAATTAACACATTAATAACTTTATTTATTCAAATCTCTTTGTAGGATATTTTCTATTCAAAAATTAGCATGAAAAATAAATTAATTTATAAGAAAAAATTGTATTAGTGTGTAATTTGATGTGGATCAATTATAAATAATTGGCTTCATAAATAATAAATACCGAAATAACACTTTCTGCAAAAATAATTCCAAAGTTGTGATCAGCATTAGATCATAATTTGCTATTAATGGTTATATTTTAGCGGAGATTTTACTTATTACAGGAATGGGTTAAATAATGAAAAAACTTTCTGCGCTTATTTTAGCAGCTGCAACTCTTGCGCCTTCTATTTCTTTTGCTCACCAAGCAGGGGATTTTTTATTCCGTGCTGGTACTGCAACAGTTCGTCCTAATGCAGGTTCTGATAATGTATTAAATATTGGACACTTTGAAGCAAATAATAATACGCAATTAGGTTTAACTTTCGGGTATATGATTACCGATAATATCGGTGTTGAGTTATTAGCAGCAACGCCTTTTGAACACAAAGTTTCATTAACAAACTTTGGTGAAATTGCTACTATTAAACATTTGCCACCAACATTGATGGCACAATATTATTTTGGTGATTCACAAGATAAATTACGCCCTTATTTAGGTGCGGGTCTAAACTTTACTACCTTCTTTGATGAAAAATTCAATTCAGCAGGTAAAGCCGCTGGTCTTTCTGACTTGGATCTTAAGGATTCATGGGGCTTTGCAGCACAAGCAGGCTTAGATTATAACCTGGATAAAAACTGGATGCTGAATGCTTCAGTTTGGTGGATGAATATCGAAACTGACGTTAAATTCAAAGCAGGTGAAGATAGACAATCAATCAGCACTCGTATTGACCCATTTGTATTTATGTTTGGTGTGGGTTACCGCTTCTAATTATTCGTATTTTAAAAGAATATCAAATAATGAAAAGGCGGAGATTATCTCCGCTTTTTTATATCTTAATTTGCTAAAAAAAGTCTAAAAAGATAAATTAGAAAATGACTTTTTTACATTTAATACACCTATTAATATTAATAAAGAAATGTATAAGTCTTATAAAGATAAGCTATCTATTATATGCGAATATTATTTCTCAACTTTAATTAAGTTGCATTTAAAATGAATCTTATTGCTTGTCAATTTATTAGAGGAGTAAATTGCGGCATAAACTTTATTAAAATTGCTAGTTAATAGTTGTAAATACTACATTCAATTAGATGTATTTAATATGCATCTTTATTTGCTGTTGATAAATTAACTATCATAAAAAGAAAAACAAGCGTTAAGCCAAGTAACAAAAATAGAAATAGAGGCCTAGCATCCGAATATATATTCTTATAAGTAAGATGATGTTTTTTTATTCGATAAATGATTAGATTAATTTATCTATTGATCTTTTTATATACTCTTTTTAACTTGAAATAAAAAATACTTACTTTTAGCAAAATCAGTTTTTTTGCAGAAATTGACTTGTTACCAGAATCAAGAATTGAAATGAATAGGAGAGGTTATAGAGAGAAATAAAAAAGACCACCGAAGTGGTCTTAGTGAAAAATAAAGAAAAAAAGGAAAAAAGAAAGACTAGCGAATAACCATAGAGTTAATTACGCCTTTAACACCTGACACGTTACGTGTGGTTTCTATGGCTTTATTTGCATCTGCTTGAGAAGAAACAAAACCACTGAGTTGTACTTTCCCCTTAAAAGTTTCAACACTAATTTGTGTCGAGTTCAGCTTTTTTTCACCAATAAGTGCAGTTTTTACTTTAGTAGTGATTACTGAATCATCAAAGTATCCACCAGTACCTTCAGAGGTTGGTGTAGGTGAACATGCAGATAAAGCTAGTGCCATAACCATTGCTGCAAACACAGCAGAAATTTTCGCCCATAATGTCATTATTCAACTCCCTATTGTTACGATGTGATTGGTTATTTAAGAGATGTAAAGATAAAGCTCTGTTTCAAGTATGTGCAAAAAATAGAATATTGCCAAATATTTACTAAAAATAATATTTCTTTGTTTAGGAAAATGAGATGTAGCAATATCACAATAGATCAATAAGTTGTTATCAGAATAAAAGAGGGGATTCGATAAATAACTAGAATAATAATTGAGAATAATCCGCTCAGAAAAAGAAAATTTCTTCTGCTAAAGCGGATTTTTTGTATAAAGCTATTGAGTGATTATGCTGTGAGTGTTGCTGCCTTCATCTCTTTTACAAATTGGATTAGGTTTTTTAGCATCACATCTGGCTGATTAAGGTTTTTCTCAATAATTTGTACCACCGCAGAGCCTGAAATAGCGCCAGCAGCGCCATTGGATAATGCTTCTTTAACTTGTTTGGGCTCAGAAATACCAAAGCCTTGTAATGCAGGTGGTGCATTATAGCTGGTTAGTTTTTCTGTTAAATGTGCTAATGGTGACACTGCACGTTTATCTGTACCTGTTACACCAGCTCGAGAAAGCAGGTAGGTATAAGCTTTACCTGATGTTGCTAACTCTTTTAATAACTCATCATCGGCGTTAGGTGGGCAGATAAATATAGGCGCAATATTAGCGCGTTGTGCAGCTTCACGAAATTCTTGCGATTCACGTAGTGGTACATCACCGATTAAAACCGAATCTACACCCGCTTGCTGGCATTTAGTATAAAAATTATCAATGCCATTACTGAATACTAAATTAGCATAGACTAATAACCCAATAGGAATATTAGGATATTTTTCACGAACCTGAGCTAATAATGCAAAGCAAGTAGTGGGTGTAACATCGGCATTTAATGCGCGTAAATTAGCGCCTTGGATTGTTGGCCCATCAGCTAGGGGGTCAGAAAATGGAATACCAATTTCTAGGGCGTCAGCGCCACCAGCAATTAAAGCATCAATAATTTGTAATGAAAGCGCTGGGGTTGGATCACCTAATGTTACAAAGGGAACAAATGCACCTTGGTTTTTTTCTTTCAGCGTATTAAAGCACAATTGATAACGGTTCATTAGATTTCTCCTCGCGCTGCTAAAATATCATTTACAGTAAAAATATCTTTATCGCCACGGCCTGATAAGTTCACAATGAGTAATTGTTCTTTATTCGGATTTTGTGCAATTAATTTCAAAGCATAAGCAAGGGCATGTGATGATTCTAATGCTGGAATAATTCCCTCACGACGAGAAAGTGCTTTAAAAGCATCGATAGCTTCATCATCAGTAACAGAAACATAATCGGCGCGACCAATGCTATTTAAATGTGCATGTTGTGGCCCCACAGATGGAAAGTCGAGCCCCGCTGAAATAGAGTAAGATTCTTCAATTTGACCTTCATCTGTTTGCATAATCGGTGATTTCATACCGAAATAGATGCCAAGTTTGCCGTGTTTCAATGGTGCACCATGTTCACCTGTTTCAATGCCTTTACCTGCGGGTTCGACACCAATAAGTTGCACTGAGCTTTCAGGAATAAATGAGGCAAATAATCCAATAGCATTTGAGCCTCCACCAATACAGGCAATAACCGCATCAGGTAAACGGCCTTCGCGATCTAAAATTTGCGCTTTAGCTTCATCGCCAATCATTCGCTGGAATTCACGTACAATGGTCGGATAAGGATGTGGGCCTGCCGCTGTACCTAATAGATAGTGAGCGCGGTCGTAACAGCCAGACCAGTCACGTAAGGCCTCATTACAAGCGTCTTTTAAGGTAGAAGATCCACTGTGAACAGGGATCACTTCAGCACCCATTAAACGCATACGAAAAACGTTAGGTGATTGGCGCTCAACATCTTTTGCTCCCATATAAATACGGCATTTCATATTTAGCAGTGCACAAGCTAACGCTGTTGCTACACCATGTTGACCTGCGCCTGTCTCAGCAATAATTTCTGTTTTGCCCATTCGTTTTGCTAACAATGCCTGGCCTAACACTTGGTTAGTTTTATGTGCACCACCATGTAATAGGTCTTCACGTTTTAAATATAAACGGGTACGAGTACCTTCAGTAAGATTGCGGCAAAGTGTTAATGCTGTTGGTCTACCCGCGTAGTTTTTTAGTAAATCTTGGAATTCTTGCTGAAATGAAGGATCGCTTTGGGCATCAATAAATGCTTGCTCGAGTTGATCCAGTGCTGGCATTAAGATTTCAGGTACATATTGGCCGCCAAATTCGCCAAAGTAGGGATTAAGTTTTCTCATTATGCTGTCATCCTGTTTAAAATTTTATCTTTGTGACAAGTTATCTTGATGTAATTGATTAAATACTTGAGCAAGAAGTTGGGCATCTTTTATACCCGGTGCAGACTCCACTCCAGAGTTAAAATCAAGTCCGATACAACCTGTTTTAATTGCACTTAAACAGTTTTCACTGTTAAGACCCCCTGCTAGTAATGCTTTTTCACGTAAGGTTTTCGGAATATGTTGCCAATTAAAGGTTTTTCCTGTGCCACCAGCACCATTATCAAGAATATATTTATCAGCGAGAGCTATTGGCTGAATGTCATCTTGTTTCGCCATATTTATCGCCTGCCAAATTTCACAGTTAGGGGAAAGCTTTTGGCGTAACTGTTTAATAAATTGGCTGTCTTCTTGGCCATGTAGTTGAATTGCCGATAAACTAAGTTTTTCTGCATAATCACAAATAAGTTCAAGAGGTTGATTTTGAAATACACCAACGTAACTCATCGGGGCTTGTGTGATTAATTCTTTTGCTTGTGACAATGTCACCTTGCGTGGTGATTTTTCTGCAAAAATAAGCCCTGCATAATAAGCACCCACAAGATATGCCGTTTTAATATCTTGTGTACGAGTTAAGCCGCACACTTTATGCTTTCCCAATATAAGTGCTCTTACTGCTTGGTCGATATTTTCTTGCGACATTAATGCGCTACCGACTAAAAAACCATTCGCAAATTGGCTGAGTGCTTTAACTTGCTGGTGGGTATGAATGCCTGATTCGCTGATAATAATGGCGTCTTGCGGTAAACCTTGGCTAAGCTGTTGAGTACGAGCTAAATCAATAGAAAGATCACGTAAATCGCGATTATTAATACCAATGACTTTGGCATTAAGATTAATTGCACGCTGACGCTCTTCTTCTGTACTGACTTCCGTTAATACGCCCATATTTAATTGATGAGCAACAGCTGAAAGTGCACGATATTCATTATCATTTAGCACTGATAACATTAATAAAATAGCGTCAGCTTGATAAAAACGTGCTAAATAGATTTGATATTCGTCAACAATAAAATCTTTGCACAAAACAGGTTGATGTACAGCATTACTCACTTGTTGTAGATAATCAAAACTTCCTTGGAAATACTTTTCATCAGTTAAAACTGAAATAGCAGCTGCATAAGGCTGATAAATTTTAGCAATTGTTGCTGGATCAAAATCGGCCCGAATCAATCCTTTTGAGGGTGATGCTTTTTTGCATTCTAGAATAAATACCGTTTGAGGCTGCGTTAATGCCTGATAAAACGAACGTGTTGATGGTGTTATTTGGTGCTGAAATTCTGATAGTGGTTGAGCCGCTTTGCGAGCAACCAGAAACTCAGCTTTATCTTTAACAATGGCATTTAATACAGTCATGAGTTTATCCTCTTGCCGCTAGTGCGTTTACACGATTGATGGCTTTGCCACTGTAAATAGTATGCATGGCAATTTCGGTATTTATTTTTAGATCTTCCTGACCATGTAAACGCATTAATAACGCCACATTGGCTGCAACAGATTCGGTGTGCGCTCGTTTACCTTGTCCTTGCAGTAAATCAGTCAGTAATTGACGATTTACTTCAGGTTCTCCGCCTTCAAGATCAGACATTGCACAAGGGCGTAGGCCAAAATCACTTGGTGTTAATTCATAACGGATGATTTCACCATTATGAAGCTCAGCAACTTGTGTTGGTGCATGTAATGAAACTTCATCCATACCGCCACTATGAACAACGGCTGCACGCTCATAACCTAATACTTTAAGGGTATCAGCAATAGGGAGTAACAAATCTGGGCTATATACTCCAATCAATGCTAATGGTGGGCGAGCTGGGTTAATCAACGGTCCTAACACATTAAAAAGTGTGCGCGTTTTAAGTTGTTGACGAACAGATGCCGCAAAGCGAAAACCGCTATGATATTGGGGGGCAAATAAAAAACAGACGTTAACATCATCAAGTAATCGACGAGCATCAGCGGCGCTGTTATCTAATGCAATGCCAAAGGCAGCTAATAGATCAGAAGAACCAGAACGGCTAGATACACTGCGATTGCCATGTTTTGCGACTTTAATACCTACTTCAGCAGCAACAAAAGCACTTGCTGTTGAAATATTAATACTGTTTGCACCATCACCACCGGTACCAACAATATCGCAAAAGGTATAATCAGGACGAGGGAAAGGCAGTGCATTATCAAGTAAAGCACGAGCGGCACCCGCTATTTCTTGTGGATGTTCTCCACGCATTTTCATACTAATTAATACTGCCGCTAATTGTGATTCAGTTAATTCACCACGAATAATTGCGCTAAAAAGAGTTTGGCTTTCTTCTAGCGTTAATTGTTGTGCGCTAAATAATTTATTGAAGATAGTTTCCATTTTATGCGTCTCCTTTAGGCGTCTGAGCCCATGCGATAGTTTGTTCTAATAGTTGTGCGCCTTTCGTGGTTAAAATTGATTCAGGATGAAACTGAAAACCACAGGTTTTATGTTGACGGTGACGCACCGCCATAACGGTGTTATCGCACCACGCATTTATAATTAGTTCTTCAGGCACTTGTTCGCCAGAAAGCGAATGATAACGGGCTACAGGTAGTGGGTTAGGTAAGTTTTCAAACATAGCATTGTCATCGTGCTGAGCTAATGTCGCTTTACCATGTAAGATCTCGCCACAAGAAGAAACTTTGCCACCATAAGCTTCAATAATGGCTTGATGACCTAAACAGATGCCAATAACAGGTAAAGTACCTAGTACTCGTTGCAATAATTCAGGCATACAACCTGCTTGTGAGGGAGCCCCTGGTCCGGGTGACAGCAATAAAATAGGATGAGTTAATTCATTGAGTTTTTGTTCAATAAAATCGGCACTCATATTATTGCGATAAATAACCACTTGATGATTATTACTGCGCAATTGATCGACTAAGTTGTATGTGAACGAATCGATATTATCGAGGAGTAGAATAGTCGCCATTAGTAAGCTCCTTGTGCTGTCGTGACAGTGTGTGCTTGTAAAATGGCATTAATAACGGCTTGTGATTTGTTTCTTGTCTCTTCAGCTTCCATTTTTGGATCTGAATCAAGCACAATTCCGGCACCAACTTGAATAGTGGCAATATTATTTTCGACATAAGCAGAGCGAATAACTATGCAAGTATCAAAATCTCCAGCACCAGTAAAATAGCCAATAGCACCACCGTAACTACCACGTTTGGTATTTTCATAGCGTGCAATTAATTGCATCGCACTGACTTTAGGCGCACCTGAAAGTGTTCCCATATTCATGCAAGCTTGATAAGCATGAAAAATATCTAAGTCATTTCGCAATTTTCCGACAACGCGAGAGACTAAATGCATAACAAAAGCGTAGCGATCCACTTTAGTTAATTCAGCAACATAACGACTACCTGCTTGGCAAATTCGCGCTAAATCATTGCGAGCGAGATCAACCAGCATTAAGTGTTCTGAAAGTTCTTTGGTATCTGTACGCATTTCTAATTCAATACGACTATCTAAATCCTGATTGATAGAGCCGTCCGCATTGCGTCCTCTTGGTCGAGTACCGGCAATTGGATAGATTTCAATTTGGCGATCTGCTGCTTGATATTTCAATGCACTTTCAGGTGAAGCACCAAAAACGGTGAACAGTGGATCTTGCATATAAAATAGATAAGGGCTTGGGTTTTTCGCCTTTAATACTTGGTAAGCAGCAAGTGGTGAGGGGCAAGCCACTTGAAAGCGGCGAGAAGGCACAACTTGGAAAATATCGCCGCGACGAATATAGGTTTTCATTGCTTCAACAATATCGCCATAGCCATCATCATTCATATTGCCGCGTACCACGGCTTCTTCGGCTGTTAATCGGCGGCGATCCAGCTGTTTTAACGGTTGTTTTGTCTGCTCAATTAATTGTTGTTGACGCACTTGAATACGCTGGTTTTCAGTTTTATCGTCAGTAAATGAAATTGAAACTAACTGGCTATCGCGATGTTGATGGTCGATAACAATTAATTGTTCTGCTAAATAAAAACAGTAATCAGGGCAAGAAAAAGCACTATCTAAATCTACAATAGGTTCAAAACCACAGACTAAATCATAGGCAAATAAGCCACCAACAAAGATAAACTGGGCATCATTAGCGTTGGAATTACTTAAAAAGAAACGCAGAGCATCAAATACGCTGGCGGATTTAAGTTTGCTCTCTTCATCAATATTTTGTTGTGTAGCTGAAAAAGTAAACACACACTGCTGTACTGTTTCTGATATCAGCGTTGCTTGTTCTTTTAGTGCGATTTTTATGCCTGGTAATAGGGCTTGGCCGTTAACCGTTAACGCGTCGATAGTGACCTGATTTTTTAATGCGCTAATGCGTAATGCACTATCAACAATTAATAAACTTTTTAAGTTGGCTTTAGTTTCTATTTGAGCTGATTCTAATAATAATGTGTGTCCGCGATTTTCACATAATGTATTGAAAATCAAGGCAGGCTCGCTGTGATAAGGTAAAGATACTGCCTTGGTTTTAAATGAGAATTTGTGTGATGTATTCATTGTATCGCTCTATTTTGATTGTCTTTATTTGTGGCTTGCCGTACTTGTTTTGGCGCATAAAAAAACCCGCCTAGGCGGGTTTTTGATATCACTGGCGCTAAGCCGGAGATCAAACCGCCCATAACATAGGATTGCGCCACCAAAGAGCGATAAAATGTTGATAGGTGTTCATAAGATCTCCTTAAAGATAATCATAAGTAGCAATTAACGAACTAGCTCGTGTTGTGTACTAGTAAACTAGATCTAATTGGGTTCGTCAAGTACTTTGTGGCATACTCTTTAAAAATTATTGTATTGTTAGCGGTTATAAAAGGAGAACCAATGACAGAACGGCTATCTGATTTACGAGTGATTTATGATTTACACAGCCACACTACCGCATCAGATGGCGAGCTTTCACCTGAAGAGTTAGTTGAAAGAGCAGTAGAGCGTCAGATTAATGTGTTAGCAATAACCGATCACGATACAACGGCGGCAATTGAACCCGCAACTCGCTATATCACAGAAAAAAATCTTCCTCTGACCCTGATATCAGGTGTCGAAATATCGACTTTGTGGGAGAATATAGAAATCCATATTGTGGGGCTTAATATTGATATTGGGCATGATGTGATAAAAAGTTGCCTTGCCTCACAAAGCCAATGCCGAGAAGAACGCGCTAAAATGATAGGTGAGCGTTTGGCAAAAGCGGGCATTCCAAATGCTTGGGAAGGTGCAAAAGCGTTAGCACAAGGCGGACAAGTGACAAGAGGACATTTTGCTCGCTTTTTAGTTAATGCAGGGCACGTAGACTCTGTTAATAAAGTATTTAAACGTTACTTAGCTAAGGGTAAAACAGGCTATGTTCCACCACAATGGTGCTCTATTGATGACGCTGTCACGGCAATCCATGCCGCTGGTGGTGTTGCTGTGTTAGCACACCCAGGTCGATATGGTCTATCCTCTAAGTGGTTAAAGCGTTTAACGCTTTATTTTAAACAACAAGGTGGCGATGCTATCGAAGTGGCACAATGTCAACAGCCACCACAAGAACGAGAACAACACGGTGCATTAGCGCAATCTTTTGAGTTAAAAGCATCGTTAGGTTCTGATTTTCATCGTCCTTGTTCGTGGATAGAATTAGGACGTAATTTATGGTTACCCGGTGGCGTCGAACCTGTTTGGACGTTATGGCAGGAGTAACATCAGAAAGTCGTTGAGGGATGTATGAGCCAACTTTTTTATATTCACCCTGATAATCCGCAGGCTCGTTTAATTGAACAAAGTGCTGATATTTTACGCAAAGGCGGTGTGGTGATTTATCCAACAGATTCTGGTTATGCCATTGGCTGTTGTTTAGATAACAAAGATGCAATGACGAGAATTTGTCGTATTCGTCAATTAGATAAAAATCACAATTTTACTTTAATGTGTCGTGATTTATCTGAGATAGCAACTTATGCCTATGTGGATAATGTAGTTTTTCGGTTAATTAAAAATAACACTCCGGGAAATTACACTTTTATTTTAAAAGCGACCAAAGATGTACCTAAGCGTTTAATGAATGAGAAACGTAAAACAATAGGTTTACGTGTTCCGTCTAACCCTATTGCATTAGCATTATTAGAAGCAATAGGTGAGCCATTAATGTCAACTAGCCTGATTTTACCAGGCAATGATTTTGCTGAGTCTGATCCTGAAGAGATCAACGATTTACTCAGTAAACAGGTTGATATGGTGATCCACGGTGGTTATTTAGGGCAAAAACCTACCACTGTGATTGATTTAACCGAAGATAGCCCTGTTATTGTGCGAGAAGGAACGGGTGATATCACACCTTTTCAATAAGTATTAAATAACAAGTAAGCATTCTTCTGGTGGACAGCTTTTATCGCGTAATAAAGATATAAAACGTGAAGCTAACGGCTGCTTGTGTTAAATTTATACGTTGCGACAAAAGTCACGATATATGCCTTTAAGTTGGTTATAGCCATTAACCCTAGATAAGCGCGTTTAGGTAGTTAAAAGTGGTTTTTGTTGGCACTATTTTTGTTAGCGCTGTTGGTATTTAGCTTTGTTATCAACAGTGTTCACCTTGAATCATAAACCTTTGTTTGTTAAATAATATGTTGTTAAAAGATATTGTAAACAAGGGTTGTTTTTACTTGATTGATTTTAAAAAATTAATTTTATTTTATGACGCCTGTGAAGGCGACACATGAGGTTGTTTCATGAGCGATAAATCGCAACGTACCGAAAAATTACAAAAAATTCTAGCTCGTTCGGGTCATGGCTCACGCCGTGAAATAGAAGGCTATCTGCAAGAAGGTCGTATCAGCATTGATGGCGTAAAAGCTACTCTCGGTGATCGTATCGATGTTACTACAACTGCTAAAATTCGTTTAGATGGTCGTATTTTAAGCATTCGCGAAGCACAAAAAGATGTTTGTCGTGTTTTGGCTTATTACAAACCAGAAGGCGAGTTATGTACCCGTAGCGATCCTCAGGGACGCCCAACGGTTTTTCAACGTCTTCCGCGTTTAAATCATGCTCGTTGGATTGCGGTAGGTCGTTTAGATGTAAATACTAGTGGTTTATTACTGTTTACTACAGATGGTGAGTTAGCTAACCGTTTAATGCATCCAAGCCGTGAAGTTGAACGTGAATATGCTGTACGTGTTTTTGGTGAAATTGATGATGCAAAAATTCGTCAATTGACTCGAAGCGTGCAATTAGAAGATGGTCCAGCCTCATTCCGTTCTGTTTCCTATCGCGGTGGTGAAGGAATTAACCAATGGTACAACGTTTCTCTAACAGAAGGTCGTAACCGCGAAGTTCGTCGTATGTGGGAAGCAGTAGGCGTTCAGGTTAGCCGTCTTATTCGTGTCCGTTATGGTGATATCGATTTACCTAAAGGCTTGCCTCGCGGTGGTTGGGTTGAATTAGGACTTGAGCAAATTAACTACTTGCGTCAGTTGGTTGAATTAAATGATGAAACGGTTACTAAAGTAGCGGTAGAGAAAGATCAACGTCGAATTAAGGCAAATCAAATTCGTCGAGCAGTTAAACGTCATACAAAAGTATCAGCTCGTACATCAACATCGCCAGCCAAAAGAGTATCAAGCCGTCGTCAATCAGCAGGAAATAAAAAATAATTAAACGAATAATTATTTATTTTTTTAATTTAAAATTTCATTATTAATAGAGAAGCTCTCGTATTTTATGAGGGCTTCTTTTTTTGATGACTTTCTTTTTATTATAAATAAAACTATTATGTTTATATCAAGACAATAAAAATTATTGTGTTGATATTATAATTATATTTTACGATTACGATAAGGTATGCGCGATAATATGTATCGTTATTTATATTTAACAACAGTGTTATGTGCAATTTCTCTTACCGTGGGTTGTGATGATCCAATTAATCCAACCGCAATAGCACAATCAGGTGTGTTTTATATTAGTAATAACAGCACAGTCCCATTGGAATTTAAAATTGATAATACTCATTTTCTGATTAATTATGGTGAAATTAAAAAGATAAAATTAGAGAATGGTAAACATATATTAGTGGAAGCTAATGGAAAGAAAAATACTTTTATGATTTACCCTGGAAATCATGGCGGAATAATTAATCCCGCTAGGGATATTTACTATAGCTTTACTTCTGTATTTGCATCAAAAGAAAACAGCCAACGTTTTTATTTAGACAAACGCCCTGTATGGGTAGATGGACGACTGGTTAGTGGTGCAATTAATAGTTCAGATGCATTATTTATTGATAATAATGTTTTCCGTTGTGATGTGCCGTTAAATGAACCTATACCTACTTATTTACCCGATTGGAAGAATACCGGAATAGGGAATGTTTTAACTAAGTGTTTTTCACAAGATGAGTTCCATGAATTTTTAGCAAGATATCCATATGGTATTCATTTTTATTCAGAGCACGATCTTTTAAAAGAGTCGGAGAGTGATCAATATAGTTGGATAAATAAAGAAAATACTCGAACAAATGACTTTATCCCAAGACTTAATAATATTGATTTTAATAACGAAAAATTAATTGAGGAGGCGGGCGCTATTTATGAAATTATTGATCTTTATTTAGCATCAAGAGATGCGAATGAAAGACAAGGTTTTTATAATGAATACCATTTGCATATTATGATAATGGCAATGATTTATAGTCAACAAATCCAAAATGATATATTCGATGATAAAGATGCTTACTTTCAATTTATGCAAGAAACTGGAAGAATATTTGGTGCTGGCATTTTAAGTGAACCAGCACTAATATAAATAATTATTCATTTTCTGATAATATAAATAGGGTAGAATAAGGTCACCAATCTATTCCTTTTTGTGCTTTAATACCGCTATCAAATGCGTGTTTAACTGGACGCATTTCTGTCACTGTATCTGCTAATTCAATTAAACTTCTATGGCAACCTCTGCCTGTAATAATAATATTTTGATGTGCGGGGCGAGATGTTATTGCTTTGATAACATCCTCAAGTGGTAAATAATTAAGCGTTATCATGTAAGTGATTTCATCCAAAATAACTAAATCATATTCTGAAGAATTAAGCAGCTTAAGTGCATATTGCCATGTGTTTAAACAGGCATGTGTATCTGCCGTTTTATCTTGAGTTTCCCATGTAAATCCTGTTTCCATTACATAAAAAGGAACGCCTGCTTGTTCTAAAAGATTGCGCTCTCCATTTTCCCAAGTTCCTTTAATAAACTGCACAACACCAACCTTTTTTTGATGTCCAACTGCACGCGTCGCGGTACCCATTGCAGCTGTTGTTTTTCCTTTGCCATTTCCTGTGAAAATCATAAAGATGCCTTGCTCGCGTTGAGCTTGTTCAATTCTGGTATCTACTTTTTCTTTTAAACGTTGTTGGCGTTGTTGGTGTTGTGCATCGCTCATTTGTGTTACCTCAATATGGGGTATTTGATGGATTATTCTGCTGGGCCTGCTTTTCTACCTGGTTGTGCATCTAAAGATTGTCCACGCACATTGAGACTGTCATCACTCATCAGATAAAGATATAACGGCATGATGTCTTTAGGCGTTTTTAGTTTTTGTGCATTTTCATCAGGAAATGCACTGGCTCGCATGCCAGTACGTGTGCCACCAGGATTAATGCAATTAATACGTAGAGTACTATCTATATACTCTTCGTTTAATACTTGCATAAAGCCTTCTGTGGCGAATTTAGATACAGAATAAGCCCCCCAGCCATAACGGCCTTGGCGCCCGACACTCGAGCTCGTCAAAATTAAGCTAGCATGAGGCGCTTTTAGCATTAGTGGAATGAGTTCTTTGGTCAGCATAAATGTCGCATTAACGTTGACTTGCATCACATCATGCCAAAGCGAACTAGGCTGATTAACGATAGGTTCTACGACGCCTAATAAACCCGCATTTTGTAAGACACCATCGAGATGATGAAATTGTTTAGCAATGGTTTTAGCAACCTGTTGATAATCTTGTTCGGTGGCGGCAAGTAAATCGAGAGGGTACAACATCGGTTTTTGTCCACCAGATACGATAATTTGTTGTTGTACATCTTCAAGTTTAGATAAAGTACGACCTAACAAGATTAATGTCGCACCATAACGCGCATAAGTAAGTGCGGCTTCTTTACCGATACCATCACCCGCCCCAGTAATAAGAATAATTTTATCTTTCAATACGGCATGAGTAGGTTGATATTGCAACATAGTGAGATCCTGTTTGGTGGAAAGTAAATAAATTGTAACGTCTTATTCGCTTAACGACCAGTTACCGCTTCTTTTATTCTTAACTCACTGCGCTATTTAACAGAATTTTTCTTTAGCAGGTGGCGCTAAAGCAGAATTTCGTTAAACTAGGGCACATATATCTCAATTAGTTTGATTAACCTTAAAAAGAGGTCTTTGTGGAGTATATTTTGCAATATGGGCTATTTTTAGCCGAAATTGTCACGGTGGTTGTGGCTATCATCGCTATTGTATTGTTTTTTGTCATTATTGGTAATAAAAAGCAAAATCGTAAAGGCACTTTAAAGGTGACGGATATTGGCGAAGCTTACCAAGAAAAACAGCGGATCATGCAACAAGCGAGAATGGATGATGCTGAGTTAAAAGTTTGGTCTAAAGCATTTAAAAAACAGCAGAAAAAAGAGAATAAACAGAGTAAAAATGACGCCAAAGAAGGTAAGAAAGGTGTTATAAAACCGTGTTTATATGTAGTAGATTTTAATGGCAGTATGGATGCCCATGAAGTTGGCGCATTACGTGAAGAGATCAGTGCTATTTTATCTGTTGCTCAAACGGGTGATGAGGTGTTATTGCGCCTTGAAAGTCCAGGTGGCATGGTACATGGTTACGGTTTAGCGGCTGCTCAATTAACGCGTTTAAAAGATAAAGGTATTAAACTTACGGCTGTTGTTGATAAAGTCGCTGCAAGTGGCGGTTATATGATGGCATGTGTTGCGGATAACATTGTTGCAGCACCATTTTCAATTATTGGTTCTATCGGTGTAGTAGCACAAATTCCTAACATCCATCGCTTACTAAAGAAAAATGATATTGATGTAGAATTGCATACTGCAGGTGAGTACAAACGTACACTAACCTTAATGGGTGAAAATACCGATGAAGGGCGTGAGAAATTTAAACAAGATTTAAATGAAACACATTTATTGTTTAAAGCCTTTGTGCACAAATATCGCCCAGCATTAGATATTGATAGCGTCGCAACGGGCGAATATTGGTATGGCTCAGAAGCATTAAACCGAGGTTTAATTGATGAAGTTGGTGTGAGTGACGACTGGTTAATTAACCGCATCAATGATTATGAAGTGTTTTCTGTTCAATATGTAACCAAAAAACGCATGGTTGAGCGCGTTACGGGTGGTGCAATGGAAAGCGTAGATAAACTGATGATGCGTTGGTTACAACGTGGCCAAAAACCATTGGTGTAATAATTATATCAAATTTGTCTAAGTCGTGATTTTACGATACTGGAAAGTGTTATCTTCTCCAGTATCGTAAGGTGCTCTTTACCAAAACAATCACTATAGTGATCTTAGCAACAGTATCAATTCTTCATGAATTTCATCATATAAATATTAAACTCTCTAGTGTAGCTCCGTCTTTTATTATTCAAATAATGAATGCATAAAAACAATTCATTATTTGATGTGTATGTATTCCGATATAAAAATAATTAAATGACGTAATTTTACTCACTATTTTAACTGTAATGGTCAGGGCAAAGTTAAATTTTAAAAAATACCTTACTCTAAATGGTATTTGTCTGATAATAGATGTGCTAAATGTTTGAACATATTAAATGCAGCTGTGCTTTTGGCTGTAGGTAAGCCTTGCTCATCTAAAAAAAACTCACCTTTAAATACGAGGACATTACCCTTTTGCTCAACAGAATCAGCACGCATTCCTTGTAAATAATCTTCATGTTCACGTATGATTTTATTCGCTTTTTCAAGTAGCATCTCTGTTGTGATCGGTGTAGTTTGTTTTGACATAATTTGTGCTCCTTAGAAAAATAATTTGTTGCGCCTCACTTTTTATCAGGTAGAGTGTGGCTTTTTTAAAACTCAGCTACTCTATATGTAGCAAACAGTGTCTTACCTGTTACCTGAAAAAAGTGGTGAGGTGTTTAAAATACCTCAAAAAATTTAACGAGTTTTGCGTTTAAACAAAAGCTTTGAATAAAAACAGGTTGATATATTGCAAAACTAACGCAATATAAAAAAGAGATTTCTAAAAGTTTTCTGAGTTGATGGCATTGAATGATGCCGTCATGACAAAGTTTAATTAGGTAAAGGTAATTATGGGTAAAGCTCTTGTTATCGTGGAGTCCCCGGCTAAAGCCAAAACGATCAATAAATATCTTGGCAATGACTACGTGGTTAAGTCCAGCGTAGGTCACATTCGTGATTTGCCAAAGAGTGGATCTGGCAGCCAGAAGAGCGAAAACTCATCCGCCACGAAAGGCGTAAAAGTAAAAAAAGTAAAAAAGGATGAGAAATCAGCCTTAGTTAGCCGCATGGGAGTTGATCCCTATAATGGCTGGGATGCGAATTATCAAATTCTACCCGGCAAAGAAAAAGTGGTTGCTGAGCTTCAATCATTGGCTGAAAAAGCCGATCACATCTATCTCGCGACGGATCTTGACCGCGAAGGAGAAGCTATCGCGTGGCATTTGCGCGAAGTTATCGGCGGTGATGATGATAGATTTAGTCGTGTGGTTTTTAACGAAATCACCAAAAATGCAATTACACAGGCGTTCCAAACGCCGGGTGAATTAAATATAGATCGCGTTAATGCGCAACAAGCACGCCGTTTTATGGATCGCGTGGTTGGCTATATGGTTTCTCCTTTGCTTTGGAAAAAAGTGGCGCGTGGTTTATCTGCGGGTCGCGTGCAGTCTGTGGCTGTTCGCTTATTAGTTGAGCGTGAGCGTGAAATTAAAGCCTTTGTTCCTGAAGAATATTGGCAATTACATGCTTCTTTGCTTACACCTGATGAGCAAATGTTGCGTATGGAAGTTACGCATTACAACGATAAGCCTTTTAACCCAGTTTCAGCGACTGATACTCAGGTTGCTGTTGATGCATTGAAAAATGCCGCTTTTGTTGTAAAAGATCGTGAAGACAAACCAACATCAAGCAAGCCAAGTGCACCATTAATTACATCAACACTCCAACAAGCCGCAAGTACGCGTTTAAGCTTTGGTGTGAAGAAAACCATGATGTTAGCACAACGCCTTTATGAAGCCGGTTATATAACCTATATGCGTACTGACTCGACAAATTTAAGTCAGGATGCAATTCAAATGGCGCGTGATTATATTGGTGAAAAATTTGGCAGTAAATATTTGCCTAAAGAGCCAAATGTTTATTCAAGCAAAGAGAATTCACAAGAAGCGCACGAAGCTATTCGTCCTTCTGATATCAGCGTAACGTCTGAATCGTTAAAAGATATGGATAACGATGCTCAGCGTTTATATCAACTGATTTGGAATCAATTTGTCGCATGTCAAATGACACCGGCAAAATATGATTCAACAACGTTAACTGTGCAATCAGGTGATTATAAATTACGTGCTAAAGGACGTACTTTACGTTTTGCTGGTTGGACTAAAGTTATGCCGGCTATGCGCAGTAAAGATGAAGATAAAACCTTACCTGCTGTTGATGTAGGTGCAACATTATCATTATCTGAATTAGAGCCAAGTCAGCACTTTACTAAACCACCAGCGCGTTTTAGTGAAGCAACGTTAGTTAAAGAATTAGAAAAACGTGGCATTGGTCGTCCTTCAACCTATGCATCGATTATCTCTACTATTCAAGATCGTGGTTATGTAAAAGTAGAAAATCGCCGTTTTTATGCAGAAAAAATGGGTGAAATTGTTACAGATCGTTTAGAAGAAAACTTCAGCGATTTAATGAATTACGATTTTACTGCGCAAATGGAAGATCATCTCGACCATGTTGCAAATAACGAAGAAGATTGGAAAGCGGTATTAGACGCGTTCTTTAAAGACTTTAGTCAGCAATTAGAAGTTGCAGAGAAAGATCCTGAAGAAGGCGGTATGCGACCAAACCCAATGATTATCACTTCTATTGAGTGCCCAACATGTTCTCGTCATATGGGAATTAGAACGGCAACAACAGGTGTATTTTTAGGGTGCTCAGGTTACGCATTACCACCTAAAGAACGTTGTAAGCAAACCATTAACCTTATCCCTGAAGATGAGTTACTGAATATTCTTGAAGGGGATGATGCAGAAACAAACGCATTACGAGCACGCCGTCGTTGTCCGAAATGTGGTACTGCAATGGATAGCTACCTTATCGATACGCACCGTAAATTACATGTTTGTGGTAATAACCCAGCATGTGATGGTTACGAAGTAGAAGAAGGGGAATTCCGCTTAAAAGGTTATGAAGGCCCAGTTATTGAGTGTGATAAATGTGGTTCTGAAATGCACCTGAAAATGGGGCGTTTTGGTAAGTACATGGGTTGTACCAATGATGAATGTAAAAACACACGTAAAATATTAAAAAGTGGTGAAATTGCTCCACCGAAGGAAGATCCCGTACCACTTCCTGAATTACCGTGTGAAAAGTCAGATGCCTATTTTGTCTTAAGAGATGGTGCAGCAGGTGTTTTCTTAGCGGCGAATACGTTCCCGAAATCGCGAGAAACACGGGCACCTAAAGTTGAAGAGTTGGTTCGTTTTAAAGATAGATTGGCAGAAAAACTGCGTTATTTAGCAGATGCCCCTGTGGCTGATCCTGAGGGGAATCCGACCATTGTACGTTTTAGTCGTAAGACAAAGCAGCAATATGTTTCTTCAGAAAAAGATGGCAAAGCAACTGGCTGGTCTGCATTTTATGTAGATGGCAAATGGGTTGAAAAAACCAAATAACGTTGACATATCTCGATAAATGAAAAAGCGACTAGCGTGAGTTAGTCGCTTTTTTTGCATCTACAGTTATGCTAGTTAAGGTAGATTAAAATAGTATTAACAGTAAATTTTTGTTTAATCGATAGTTTAAATTGCTAATTATAAAATGGAGATACTATGAAACTGACACCTTGGTTATTATCAGGTTTTTTATTTACCTCAATAGCAGCAAGTGCAGCCACATTAGATGTTACGTTAAAAGAAGCATTACTTACGGGAGAAGGAAATGATATCGGTGTTGTTACTATCACTGAAACAGATTATGGCTTGCTATTTACGCCTAAAATTAATGGATTAGCACCTGGCATTCATGGTTTTCATGTTCATGCTAACGGCTCATGTGAGCCCGATATGAAAGAGGGTAAACCTGTTCCTGCGTTAAAAGCGGGTGGTCATTTAGATCCAGAAAATAAAGACACGCATTTAGGTCCTTATAATAAAGATGGACACTTGGGTGATTTACCTGGTTTGGTTGTGAGTGATAAAGGTGTGGCTGATTATGCTGTATTAGCGCCAAGACTCACTAAATTGGAACAGATAAAAGATAAAGCACTTATGATCCATATGGGGGGTGATAACTATTCTGATCACCCTGAAGTATTAGGCGGCGGCGGTGCTAGAATGGCGTGTGGTGTAATTAAATAGCCTTCTTGACAACAAATTAACCTAATTTTAAAGCTGGCTTCGGTCGGCTTTATTTTTGTACATATTCTTATAGCTTATAACTATTTAATATAACCAAGGATAAATAACCTTATCAATTACGTTAGACCGAAATGAAATAAGTGATATAGTGGTTATATATTACATCTTTATTATTCTTTTTAGTTATATCAATATAAATGGAATAACAGAATAATACGTTTTTTGTTAAAGGGATAGCGTCTCTATGAAATTACAACAGTTGCGTTATATCGTTGAAGTTGTAAATAACGATTTAAACGTTTCAACCACGGCTGAACGTTTGTATACCTCACAACCGGGGATCAGTAAGCAAATCCGTATGCTAGAAGATGAGCTAGGTATACAAATTTTTTCTCGTAGTGGTAAGCATTTAACGCATGTGACACCCGCAGGTGAAGAGATTGTAAGACTATCTCGTGAAATATTATCTAAAACAGAAGCTATTCGATCTGCCGCCGGTGAACATACTTATCCTGATCGTGGTTCGCTTTCTATTGCGACAACACATACACAAGCACGTTATGTATTACCTCCAGTAATTAAAGGTTTTATTGAGCGTTATCCAGATGTTTCTTTGCATATGAATCAGGGGTCTCCAACGCAAATTGCAGAAGATGTCTGTAGAGGAAAAAGTGATTTTGCGATAGCGACAGAGTCACTGCATCTTTATAACGATTTAGTTATGCTACCTTGCTATCGTTGGAACCGTATTGTCGTGGTTTCTAAAGATCATCCATTAGCGCAAAAACGAGAGGTGACTCTTAAAGAGCTAGCTTGCTATGATATTGTCACCTATACCCATGGGTTTACTGGGCGTTCTGATCTTGATGATGCATTTGGTAAAGTAGGTTTGAAACCTAAAATTGTCTTTACTGCGACAGATGCCGATGTCATTAAAACTTATGTGAGGTTGCATTTAGGTATTGGTGTTATTGCCAGTATGGCATTTGACCCTGTACTTGATAGCGATTTGGTTGCTATTGATATGCGTGATAAATTTAGTTATAGCACGACTAAAATTGCGTTTCGTCGTAGTGGTTTTTTACGTGGTTATATGTACGATTTTATGTGGCGTTTTGCACCTCATCTTACCCGAAATTTGGTAGAGCAAGCGGTGGCATTACGTACTCATGAAGAAATTGATGAGTTATTTAAAGATATTGAGCTACCTCTGGTTTGATATTGAAAAAGTTTAATACTGAAGGGCGGGGATTTCCCGCCTTCAAGCGTTGTTAAAAGTTCAAAAATAATTTTATTTTAGATAAAAATCCCCACTAAAAAAGGCATCTGACTTTTCAATACTAAGCTGACGATATTTCTGCAAGAAAGCATAAAAACGTTGGTTAATAAGTGGATCGTCAAGAGCCGCTGCATCAAACACCGACGTAATAGTGGTGTATTCCAAAGATAAGGTGAATTTTCGCCCTGTACAGCTAGCTAATAACATTTTTGCTGATTGTGTTGAAAAATGCAGACTAACAATTTTTAGCTTTGGTACAAAAATAAGATGATTATTATGATTTAATATTTCAGTCACACCTGCAATGGTAATGGTTTTATAACTATCAAAAGAGTGTCGTAATCCAATCTCTATTTGTTGTCCTTGCTTACGTAAAAATTCGATAAATTCATTTAATGAGGGTGACGCTGCATTAATTGCGGCTCCCAGTAATATTTGGACAAAAGCCTGAGCAACAGAAAAATCGAAGGTTTGTTTATTTAATTTTTTTGTCTCTATTTTATTTCTACCTAAAAGCGGTAAATGGTTTAACGTTTCTAACCAGTGTTCAGGGTGATAATACGCTTGCTCATCATGTTTTTTTAACGCATGAAGATGATTAGCCATAATTGAAATAAGTGCGATTTGAATATCTTTTAATTGTGTCATGCGTGCTAATTCTGTCTGATTAAACGTTTTTGGTGATGCAATAATAAATTGCACTAACCCTTCGGTATCTTTTAAATTTTGTGTATGTAATGAGTTAATTGCAACGGATTGTGGAAAAGGTGGTGTGATGGGATCTGCAAAATAACTTTCAGCCATTATGATTTTTTTCAGTAATTCAGGGTGGTGGTTATTCATATTTTATTATCCTTTTCTTGGCTATTAACCTAGCCATTTAATCCTAATCAGCTTTAAAAAAAGAGATTAAGTTTTATTAGCGACATAATGGCGATAACATCACCTTAACAAATTGTGTGATCTTTAAGCGAAATACCCCTTTATATGGTATGTTTAATAGATAACCTTACCTATTTTGATGGTTTAGATTGCTGTCAGTATAAAAATAAGAAGGAGGAGCTATGTCGTTACACTTAAAAAAAGAGAGCCTTTCTACGCTTTTAGTTGGCACTCATCAATACGAGTATTACCGTCTTTCTGAAGTTGCTCGCCAATTAGGAGACATCACACGCCTTCCTAAATCTCTAAAGGTGTTATTAGAAAACTTAGTCCGTTATCTTGATGACGATACGGTCGTTGAAGATGACATCAAGGCATTAGTTACATGGCAGGAAAAAGCTCACGCAGATCGTGAAATTGCATATCGACCAGCAAGGGTCTTAATGCAGGATTTTACGGGCGTTCCCGCGGTTGTAGATTTAGCCGCAATGCGTGAAGCCGTCAAATCACTGGGTGGTCAGGTTGAGAAGGTTAATCCGTTATCCCCCGTTGATTTAGTGATTGACCACTCGGTAATGGTAGATGAATACGCAACAAAAAATGCATTTGCAGACAACGTAGAAATAGAGATGGAACGTAACTATGAGCGTTATCTCTTTTTACGTTGGGGGCAGCAATCGTTTCAACGTTTTCGGGTTGTGCCACCAGGAACGGGTATTTGTCATCAGGTAAACCTTGAATATCTTGGTAAAGCGATTTGGCATGAACAGCAAAATGGTCGTAATATTGCTTACCCAGACACGCTAGTGGGTACAGATTCACATACCACGATGATAAATGGCTTAGGTGTATTAGGTTGGGGTGTTGGTGGTATTGAAGCCGAAGCCGCGATGTTAGGTCAGCCTATTTCAATGCTTATCCCTGATGTTGTTGGGTTTAAATTAACTGGTAAATTACGAGAAGGGATCACAGCAACTGATTTAGTCTTAACAGTGACTCAAATGCTGAGAGCTCATGGTGTTGTGGGTAAATTTGTTGAGTTTTATGGTGATGGATTAGCCTCTTTACCCTTGGCGGATCGCGCAACTATCGCCAATATGTCACCAGAATACGGCGCAACGTGTGGCTTTTTTCCTATCGACAATATTACGTTGGATTATCTGCGTCTCACAGGGCGCGAAGAAGATGAAATTGCTTTGGTTGAAGCATATAGCAAAGAGCAAGGTTTATGGCGAAATGTAGGTGATGAACCAATATTTACCTCAACCTTATCATTAGATATGGCAACGGTTGAAGCAAGTCTTGCAGGACCTAAGCGTCCCCAAGATCGTGTTAATCTTCCTAATGTACCTAAAGCGTTTAAAGCGGCCGTTGAGCTTGAAACCAATAAGAAACCGCTTACTCAGTTTCCTCAAGTTAAAATCGATTCACAACCCACTTTTGAGTTATCTGATGGTGCTGTTGTTATCGCAGCAATTACATCATGTACCAATACGTCTAATCCTAATGTTTTAATGGCGGCAGGCTTACTGGCTAAAAATGCAGTAGAAAAAGGCTTACAGCGTAAACCTTGGGTCAAATCATCATTAGCGCCAGGTTCTAAAGTTGTCACAGATTATTTAAAACTAGCAGGATTAACCCCTTATCTTGATATGCTAGGTTTTAATCTGGTGGGGTATGGCTGTACCACTTGTATAGGTAATTCAGGGCCGTTACTTGCACCTATTGAAACGGCAATTAAAGAAAATGATTTAACCATTGGTGCCGTGTTGTCAGGAAACCGTAACTTTGAAGGACGAATTCATCCGTTAGTAAAAACCAACTGGCTTGCCTCTCCACCATTGGTTGTCGCATATGCATTGTCAGGCAATATGAATATTGACTTAACTGAAGAGCCATTAGGGGAAGATAAACAAGGTAATCCGGTTTATTTAAAAGATATTTGGCCTGATAGTAAAGCAATAGCTGACGCTGTTGAAAAAGTTAAAACGGAAATGTTCCATAAAGAGTATTCGGCAGTGTTTGATGGTGATGAAACTTGGCAATCACTGAAAACACAAAATACGCCAGTTTATAATTGGCAGCCAGATTCTACTTATATTCGCCATCCTCCTTTCTTTGAAGGGATGACTAAAACGCCTATTCCTATTAAAGATATCCATCAAGCTAATATTCTCGCGATTTTAGGTGATTCAGTTACTACAGACCATATTTCCCCCGCAGGAAATATTAAAGCAGACAGCCCAGCAGGACGCTATTTACGTGAACATGGAGTAGAACCTAAAGATTTTAACTCTTATGGTTCAAGACGGGGAAACCACGAAGTGATGATGCGAGGCACATTTGCCAATATCCGTATTCGTAATGAAATGGTGCCTGAAGTAGAAGGTGGATTTACGCGTTATATTCCAACAGGTGAAACATTAGCCATTTATGATGCAGCGATGCGTTATCAGCAAGATGCAACACCGCTGGCGATTATAGCGGGTAATGAATATGGTTCTGGCTCTAGTCGTGATTGGGCAGCCAAAGGAACACGTTTATTAGGTGTGCGTGTGGTTATTGCGGGTTCTTTTGAACGTATTCACCGCTCTAACTTAATTGGTATGGGTGTTTTACCATTAGAGTTTCCAAATGGCGTGACGCGTAAAACATTAGGTTTAAAAGGTAATGAGAAGATTGAGATAACGGGTCTTAATAATTTAACGCCAGGACAAAATGTTGCAGTTAATATCACTTTTGCTGATAACCGTAATGAAACTATAATGGCACGTTGTCGCATTGATACCCAAACTGAATTAGCTTATTTCCAACATGGTGGTATATTGCATTATGTTATTAGAAATATGTTATAAATAATATTCTAATAACAGATATAGAATATTTGGTTTTTTATAAAAGGCAGTGTTTAATTTTTAAATACTGCCTTTCTATTTTAAATTAATATATTTCTTTTTTATTTAATTCTATCTGATTTATTTATTTTTTTATATTATTGTAATTGTTTTTTATTTGTAATATTTTTTAACCTTAATTTAAAATAA
Source organism: Proteus hauseri (assembly GCF_004116975.1). Taxonomy (NCBI): domain Bacteria; kingdom Pseudomonadati; phylum Pseudomonadota; class Gammaproteobacteria; order Enterobacterales; family Morganellaceae; genus Proteus; species Proteus hauseri. The sequence goes on from NZ_CP026364.1 coordinate 3,250,051, forward strand.
ATAAAAAGGTATATTATGAAAAAATATATTATTACTAATGAATCCAAAGTATATAATGGAATTACTTTGTTTAAAATAAAAAGAGTTTATACTGGTAGTCCAGGAGGATGGATTGAAAGTGAAAGTAATTTAAGTCGGGAAGATGGTTGTTTTATTTATGATGATGTTATGGTATTTGGTAATGCGAGAGTGACAGAAAATGCAATAGTATCAAATAATGCTAAAATTTATGATAATGCGATCATTTCAGGTAATGCTAAAGTATCTGATAATGCCTCAATATATGATTCTGCTGTAGTTACACAAAACGCTATTGTTAAAGGTAACGCTATTATTCGGGGTAATGCAAAAATTGAAGGTAATGTAATTGTTTCAAATGATGCTATTGTTGAAGGGGATACAGTTGTATCAGGTGATGAACAAATCCAATATTATACAGGTGGTTGGAAAGATATTAATAAAGTAATACAATTTACATTTTATATTAATTATATATATCAAGAATCAAATCTTTATGTCAATGGTAAGCATCAAGTTCCTATCGGCGTTTCTTTATTTGTGTTAGATAAAGAATCTAAACATTTTAAAATATCAGAAGAGGAAATGTATAAAAATATTCGTATTGTTGATGATAGTAATAAGCCGTTAAATCAAGATATACATATTTCTAGAGAGTCAAAAGGTTATGTTTATCCTGAAAGTGAAAATATTTTTGTTCAAAGAAATCTTTCAGAATGTGTATGGTATGTTTCTGTTGATAAAATTATGGATCCTTTCAAACTCTGTGCGCAATGTAATATAAATGGTAAAGAATATACAACCGCCTTTAGAAGTGATTTTAACCGAGATCGCCAGAGTGTTGTAACATTAACGGTTTTACCAACACGAGTTTTTACAAAAGAGGATATGGATATCGATCCGTTATTATACCCAGTGGTAGAGAAAAATGTATCGATACCAGGTGGAACACTGTCTAAGTATTACCTTGCATTTAATGGTAGTGGAGGAGAAATAACAACATTCGCAGAATGTGAAGAAAATAAAGAATTTTATTATGTTCATAATGGTAATTATCAATCAATAAGTACATCAACGGATCAATCTATTTCTTACCGTTTTTCTGATTATTATACAAAAAATTTTCATTTTAATAATACATTACCAATCCCAGTAATATCAGAAAATCACGAAAGATCAGGATTATGTTTTTGGACTTATAGTATACAATTTGGAGTTCCATTTTCTTCTAGTAAAAAAGAGGAAAAAATGGATTGTGTTATTCGCGATCAATATGGTAATGGTGCTAATATTTCAGTTAAGACAGATGAAAATAATAAATTAATTTTCATGTTAGATAATGAAGTGAAATTAACTTACTGATTTTTATTTCTATTAAATTATAAGCTGTTTGTTATTATGCTAATGTTGTAAGTTGAAAATCAATTGAAAATAAAAAGAGTATATATCTATAAGTGGTAACTATTTTTATGAAATTAAACTCTACAATGATTTTTTATCTTAATTATCTTATAAAAAAATCTAAGGTGGTTAATTTATATTAATTTAAAAATATTATTATAAATTAATATAACAAAGATAAACTATGAATAAATATATTATGATACTTTAATCAAAGATACATAATGACATTACTTTATTTATAATAAGACGAATGTATTCTGGTGCTCTAGGTAAATGATTTGGTCACATATTAATAATAAGTGACCAATCATATTATTAAAATATTACCAGCCTTGAATAGCCCCCCCATTAAAGATAGTCTCTGCGGCGGTTGCGACTTCAGGTGATTGGTAAGCTTTTATAAAATCACGCACATTATCAGCGCCTTTGTTGTCTTCTCTTGCCACAATAATATTGGTATAGGGTGAGTTTTTATCCTCTATAAAAATACTGTCTTTGGTTGGTGATAAGTTAATTTGTTGAATATAGGTAGTACTAATTACCGCTACAGTTACTTTAGGATCGTTTAATACGCGTGGTAATTGTGCACCTTCTAATTCCATAATTTTTAGGTTAAGAGGATTTGCAGTAATATCGAGCGCTGTAGGTAATAAACCGCTGTCTTCTTTTAATGTTACTAACTTTTTAACTTTTCTTTTTGTAACAATAGTAAAGCACGACCTAAATTTGTCGGATCGTTAGGAACTGCAATAGTATCTCCTGGTTTTAATTCAGAAGGGTGTTTGATTTTTGTCGAATAACCCGCCATTGGAAATACAAAGGTATTGCCTACAGCAACTAAGTTATAACCTCTAGATTGATTATCTTGAGCTAAAAAAGGGCGATGTTGAAAAACATTAGCATCTAATTCACGATGTTCAGTGGGATCGTTAGGTAATAAAGAGCCACTAAAGCCAACGAGTTCTACATCTAAACCGTACTTTTCTTTAGCAACTTGTTTTGCTATTTCAGCGACATCTTGCTCAGCACCATTAATTACACCAACTTTGATTGAATAAGTGTTGTTATTGCTGTCATCACAACCTGTTAATAATGTGCCCACTAATAAAAGTGCACCGAAAAGCCTACCTGAAAATTGCATTGGCATAATGTATTCCTAAATCGATAATTTATTTATTTAAAAAATAGCTGAAAATCAGATAGATAGTCAATGAAATGGCATATGATAAAAAGGCACATGATATAATTTAATAATAAAAAATAGGATAATAAATAAGATAAAACAAGCTGAGGTGATGATTTAATAGGGAAATAAAGAATGAGGGTCAGAATAAGGATCCGGGTAATTGCTACCCGGAATGAAGAAATTTAATTATGAATCACTGTGCTTTTTTAAATAATAGATGACCCATTTTATCTGCTTTTGTATCAAGGTAATGTGCATTACTCGGATTACGTCCAACAATTAATGGCACACGCTCAATAACATTGATACCCGCAGCCTTCATAATTTCAATTTTCTTCGGGTTATTGGTTAATAACCGAACCGCGTGTACACCTAAAAGATTATACATATCAGCACATAGAGTAAAATCACGTTCATCAGCTTTAAAGCCTAATTCAAGATTTGCTTCAACGGTGTCTAAGCCTTTATCTTGTAGTGCATAAGCACGAATTTTATTCAGCAGCCCAATATTTCTGCCTTCTTGACGGTGATACAGTAATACACCACGACCCGTTTTGCTGATTTGAGAAAGTGCAGCTTCTAATTGAAAACCGCAATCACAGCGTAGGCTAAAGAGGGCATCTCCCGTTAAACATTCAGAATGAATACGGGATAAAACAGGCTCTGAGCCTGAGATATCGCCATAAATTAAGGCGACATGATCTTTTCCAGTTGCGATTTCTTCAAAACCAACCATTAAAAACTCACCAAATGGTGTTGGTAGTTTTGCTTCTGCGATACGTTTTAATTTCATTATTTTTTGACTCTTAATTTCAGGTGATACTCTCATTCATACTATATGTTTTAGTGGGATGAACGAAGAGAAATAAAACACTGAAATATTTCCATGTTAAATAAACAAGGAAAAATCTACACATACACTTATAAATACACACCTTTATAAATTATCAGATTTTGCGCCTTTTTGCATAATGATTTATTTATTAATAAACATCGTTTATGGTAATTGAGTTTAATTTATAGATTCGCAAACAATGGCAATTTAAAAGGATTAATCGATTGAATAAGCAAATAACTTTTTTGATCTTATTGGGTAGTATTGTGATGTTGTTGCCACCCGTGGTGCTATTATCTATTGGCTGGCATTGGCAACCAACAGATCATCCTATTGGCGGTATTACAACGCTATGGTTCGCTGATAGCGCGGCGAAACCTTGGGGCGCTTTAACGCTGGTTATCTGTTTTATATTGCTATTTTTTATCTTGAAGCTCCCTAAAAAAGCATTTGTTCAGTTGGCGCTGATTGTATTAGCAACATTAGCGATAGGGCAATTAATTAAAGTTGCGGTAAAAAATACGGTAAAAGAGCCACGACCTTATGTGGTTTGGGTAAGTGAAAATTTGCATATTTCTACAGAGTATTTTTATCAAGTATCAAGACCTGAAAGAGAGCAACTATTACATAAAGGATTAGCTAACTCGGCAGTTATTCCTGCATGGCAATTAAAACATTGGCGAGCAGAAACAGGATATGCATTTCCTTCAGGGCACAGTTTGTTTGCTGCTACACTCGCTTTATTTGTTTTTGCCTTTTTTATGTTGCGCCGTCATTATTTTTTAGCATCATTCGGGTTATTATGGGGAATGGATGTCACTGTTGGGCGTATTGTATTGGGAATGCACTGGGCATCTGATGTTATTGTCGGTATTCTTATTAGTGCTGTGCTTGTTTGGATAGCATTTAAGTTGATTGAGTCGCGTTTATTACTCAAATCCTGACGATAAACCGTATTTTTAAGATACAGAATTTATTTTTCGCTATTTATATGAAAAAATATACGAAAATCAGATGATTCTAAGAAATGGCTTTCTTTGTGAGTGGTGAAAATGCTACCTTTATCTGTCCTCTAAAGAAAAGCGAATAAAAAAGGAAATAATGTGAAAAAAGTCCTACTTTTTATTTTGGTTATTCTTGTTTTTGCCGTTGTAGTCATTGCCATGACTTTAGGCTCGAATAATGATCAGGTAGTTACTTTTAATTATCTTATTGCACAAGGTGAATATCGTATTTCTACCTTGTTGGCAACGCTGTTTGGTGTTGGTTTTGTACTCGGTTGGGTTGTCAGTGGTCTTTTCTATTTACGAGTACGTCTGTCTTTAGTAAGAGCAAAACGTAAGATTAAACGTCTTGAAAGTAGCCAAACTAAACAAGAAAGCCAAGAACATCGTCCAACTGTTGCTTCTGCTGCGAAATAAGGACGATAGCTGATGCTAGAATTGCTGTTTCTGTTATTACCTGTCGCTGCGGCTTACGGCTGGTATATGGGACGCCGCGGTGCCCAGCAGGATAAACAGCAGAATGCCGACCGCTTATCACGAGAATACGTGGCAGGTGTTAACTTCTTACTTTCTGATCAACAAGACAAAGCGGTCGATCTCTTTCTTGAGATGCTTAAAGAAGACAGCTCTGCTTTTGAAGCTCACCTTACGTTAGGTAATCTTTTTCGCTCTCGAGGCGAAGTCGAACGTGCCATTCGTATCCACCAATCCTTAATGGAAAGCGCCGCATTATCTTTTGAACAACGCCTGTTAGCGGTTCAGCAACTTGGTCGCGATTATGTTGCTGCGGGTGTGTATGATCGTGCTGAAAATATGTTTCAACAACTTATTGATGAACAAGATTTTCGCCAAAGTGCATTACAATCACTATTGGCTATCTATCAACTTACGAGTGATTGGGGTAAAGCGATAGAAACAGCCGAGAAGCTGGTTAAACTTGGTCAACATGAATTAAAAGAGCAAATTTCACATTTTTATTGTGAATTAGCTTTGCAAGAAATGAGTAGCGATAATCTGGATAGCGCATTGAGTTTTTTGCAAAAAGCAGGGCAAACAGACCCACTTTGTGCGCGAGTCTCTATTATGTATGGTCGTATTTATATTGCCCGCGATGAAAAACAAAAAGCTATCGATGTATTGATGAGAGTTATTGAACAAGACAAAGAGATGGTAAGCGAAACGCTACCAATGCTATTTGAATGTTTTCAAACCCAAAATAATAATGATCCACGTTGGGAAAGTTATTTACGTCAATGTGTCGAAAGCAATTGTGGCGCAATTGCAGAGCTTTACCTTGCTGATATTATTGAAGCCAGAGAAGGCATCGAAGCGGCACAGCTTTATATTAATCGTCAATTAGAACGCCATCCTACTATGCGGCTTTTCTATCGTTTAATGCGTTATCACTTATCTGAAGCAGAAGAAGGCCGAGCAAAAGAGAGCCTGATTTTGTTGCGTTATATGGTGGGTGAACAAATACGTACTAAGCCTGATTATCGTTGCCATAAATGTGGTTTTACCTCTCATGCATTATATTGGCATTGTCCATCCTGCCGTTCGTGGGATACCGTTAAGCCAATTCGTGGCTTAGATGGTCAGTGACAATGTCACTTTCACTAAAATAGTCTCTTTATAAATAAAGGCCCTAAAATGTCATATCACTGTGATAAAAAATCGCCCGAATTCACCTGCGCGCCCGTTATTGTGGCATTAGACTATGAAGACCAGAAAAGTGCGTTGGATTTTACTCAACGTATCGACCCTTCATCTTGTCGTCTAAAAATAGGCAAAGAGATGTTTACCCGTTTTGGTCCTCAATTTGTTACCCAGTTACAAAAGCAAGGATTTGAAATTTTTTTAGATTTAAAATTTCATGATATTCCAAATACAGTTGCTCGAGCTGTAGCCGCTGCCGCTGATCTCGGTGTGTGGATGGTTAACGTTCATGCTAGTGGTGGTAGCCGCATGATGCGTGCAGCAAAAGACAGCCTTGTATCTTTTGGTAACGATGCGCCGTTATTAACTGCAGTGACGGTGCTTACCAGTATGGATCAATCTGATCTCACTGAATTAGGTATTACACTAACGCCAGCACAACAAGCAGAGCGTTTAGCGCTACTAACAAAAGAGTGTGGCCTTGATGGTGTTGTGTGTTCAGCCCATGAAGCAACTCGATTTAAACAGGTATGTGGTGATGATTTCTTATTAGTGACCCCCGGAATTCGACCTACAGGCAGTGATGTCGGTGATCAGCGCAGAGTTATGACACCAGAACAAGCTATTATTGCTGGTGTTGATTACATGGTGATAGGACGACCAATCACTCGTAGTGAAAATCCATTAGAAACATTGCGTCAAATAAATACAGCAATAAAAGGAGTTCAACATGGATAATAACTCCCGTCTGGTTTATTCCACGGATACAGGACGAATTAAAGAAGAAGAACAAAAACCAGAACGTCCTGCTGGCGATGGTATTGTCCGTATTCAGCGTCAAACCAGTGGACGCAAAGGCAAAGGAGTTTGCGTGGTTTCAGGTATCGATTTAGAGGATGCTGAACTGACCAAATTGGCTGCAGAATTAAAAAAGAAATGTGGTTGTGGTGGTAGTGTTAAAGATGGCATGATAGAAATTCAAGGCGATAAGCGAGATTTAATTAAATCGCTATTAGAAGCCAAAGGAATGAAAGTTAAACTTGCTGGTGGCTGATAAAATTATTCACTCGCAATCCAATTAAATACTAGTGCGCTGATTTTTAATAAAAATTGGCGCATTTTTATTATCATTAGATAGATTATTCTTTTTAAAAGGTGTTTTATGAAAACGTATTTGATGATATTTGCGATGCTATATTCTTCGGCACTTTTGGCTGAAAATAAAACAGATATGCTGGCGACAGAAAATAAATACTGTTCATCACCAAAACAAACGATGGACGAAATTTATGAAAATGGGGCGCGAACCTATTGTGTTTATCAAGGAATGAGTCTTCTTGATGCTTATAAAAAGTATATCAATGAACATGATGAAGAATACCTAGAAAAAACGTTAAAACTGAACGTTAATCGAGAAAAAGAGTATGCTGATGGAAGTATTTCTGTGGTGTATAAATGGGAGAGCCCACGCCGTTTAGTGATTGAACAGCAGTTTTCTGGTGGAAGCACTGATTTTCTGTTTGAAGAAAATAAGGCGGGAACAAAAATAACCATTACAGGGTATCCTGATTAATCTGTAAAAATCAATAACACGCTCTACTAAGAGAAAAATAATAATATGCAGGTGACAATGTCACCTTTTTGAATTTCATAACTTATTCTACATCACTATCTCTATTATTATCGGGCTTAAAATAATCTATCGCATCTAAAATATTTTGTAGCACTACTCCCTCTTTTTTATTGGCGGCATCTTGTAGTAAGCCCGCGAGGATCGATTTTCCAATATCCGCTGGAACCACCATAGGTGCTAAAACATCATTTACTTTAGGAAAATTATCCCAATATAACCCTATGCATTTATTCGATTTTTTTTCTCTATTTAAATGATTATATTTACCATAAATAACATAAAAGCCTCTTTCTTTATTATGATAAGCAATATGAGGTGCTTTCCAATATGAAATTAATTTACTCATTTTAGCCTCCATACTTTTGTGATTAAAAAGTATAATTTTATTGTATTTTATTAATTTTTAGGTATTTCACAGGCACAGATGATGTTAACCATACACCATTATCCGCTTGATAAAATTCGATCCCATCTTCAAACATTTGCTGACTATTTACTGTTAATACCACTGGTTTTCCGTGTCGATGACCGACATTTACCGCTGTCTGATAGTCTTCAGAAAGGTGCACATATTGGCGACCATTAGGCATTAAACCTTTGTCAAAAATACTCTCTATAAAACGACTTGCTGTGCCGTGATAAAGCGCTTTAAGGGGTTTAATAGGTTGATAATCAACGGTGGCTTTTAACGAGTGACCTTGAACCGCACGAATAAATTGCCCATCTTCTGAGATAGCAAACCGCTTTTTGTCATTGGTTTCTACCACATCTTCAATTAATTTGCGTGTTAACTGTGTACCTTGCTTCTGTGCTAACTGAATTAATGTTGAGATTTCACCCCATCCTTGTTTATTGAGTGATAAACCAATACTTTCAGGGGAATGGCGTAAGATATAGCTTAAGAAACGGCTAATTTGTACTTTGTCTTTCATTGTTGGTATTCCATTTATATTCAACTAAATTTATGGTGTGCATTGCCTTAATTATTTTGCTAACCATAAAATATTTCCTTTAAACTCAATGCTTTTAACATATTGATATGTATCTATAAAAAAAGCTGATGACTCAGATGAATCATCAGCTTTATTGTATCTTGTTTTATTACCGATTAAATAGGGCGAGCAACGATATTTCGGGTTTCAAGCTTAACGTCTTCAATGCGTACCGGAATGATATCATTGAGTTTATAAGCTGCTTCTCCTTTAACAATCACTGTGCCCGTTTCTTGGCTGCACTGAATTTCATCGCGTACTGAGTGTAAGAATGGCGCAGGAATAAAGGCAACTGCACCATTTTCAACTAAGCGAACGCGAATACCACCACGGGTGATATCGATAATTTCTGCATTAAATGGCGTGTCAGTACCAGCAAAAGGTTTTAAGAAACGCGCGTATAACCAATCACCTACATCACGTTCAGCCATGCGGTTTGCACGACGACGTTCAGCAATACGGATACAAGCTTCTTCTTGCGGTTTTTCTGCGGCACCTTTACTAATTATTGCCTTGAGTAAACGGTGATTTAAAATATCACTGTATTTACGAATAGGCGATGTCCAAGTGGCATAAGCGTCAAGGCCTAAACCAAAGTGAGGACCGGGCTCTGTTTTGATTTCTGCAAAGTTTTGGTAACGACGAATGCGGCTATCAAGAAACTGATTTGGTTGATTATCGAGTTCGCGACGCAACTGACAAAAACCATTTAAGGTTAATAAACTTTCTGATGTGGTTTCTACACCATTGTCTTTTAATGTTTGAACAACTTGGTCAATATAGAGTGGATCAAACCCAGTATGAACATTATAAACACCAAAGCCGAGTTCTTTTTCTAACACTTTAGCCGCGCAGATATTCGCAGTGATCATCGCTTCTTCCACAATGCGATTCGCAATACGGCGTTTATCCGCTACGATATCTAATACATTACCGCCTTCATCAAGAATAAAACGGTAATCTGGACGCTCTTTAAAGACTAACGCATGTGTTTCACGCCATTGGTGACGTTTTTCACACATCTCTTTTAATAGCATCACTTGCTGATGAACAACTTCATTTTCTGGCTGCCAATCAGTGGCTTCGCCTTCTAACCAGTTAGATATATTGTCATAAACCAGTTTCGATTTAGACTCTACCCAAGCTGAATAAAAATTAATATCCTCAAGCAATGCGCCATCTTGCGCAATAGACACTTGGCAAACTAGTGCAGGGCGTTTTTCATTTGGACGTAATGAACAGATGTTATCGGATAACTCACGTGGCAACATCGGTATATTAAAGCCTGGCAAATAGTTAGTTAAAGCGCGTTGTGCTGCGATTTTGTCTAATTCACTATTTGGTAGAATATAAGCGGTAGGATCAGCAATCGCGATAAACAGTGTCAGCTGGCCATTGTCTTCTTTGCGGATATAAAGCGCATCATCCATATCTTCGGTTGATGCACTATCAATAGTAACAAAAGAGAGGGCCGTTAAATCTTCACGAGGTTGAACATCGTGTAGGGTTAATGCTTCTTCGCCCATTTCTGGCGCATCACGCTCTAATTGATGACGCATTAATGTTACCCACCAAGGGGCAAAATGGTCATCTTTATCTGTAATAAAGTGGGTTAATTCAGCTTGAAAATTTTTGCCGCCCTTAAGTGGGTGACGGCGCATTTCAGCCACAGCCCAGTCTTGATCAGCAAAAGTATGATCTAAACCTTGAATTGGACGGCTAGGAATAGCGTCTTTTAATAAAGGATGGTCTGGGATGATCCACAGACGGTTATCACCTTCTTTTTTCTGAACGCGTCCGACAAAACGTGTTAAAAAAGGTTCTACAAGTTCTTCTGGCTCGACAGATTCTTTATTATTATTGGTATGAACGGCAGCAAGAACACGGTCGCCGTGCATAACCTTTTTCATTTGAGGAGGTGGGATAAAATAGCTTTTCTGACCATCAACTTCAAGGAAGCCAAAGCCTTTATCTGTTCCCTTTACAAGGCCTTCCACGCGCGGTGTTTGGGCATGGAGTTGCTGTTTTAGCTGTGCAAGCAGCGGATTGTCTTGAAACATATTTTTCCGGAAAGTCGGCAGTTTTAATAATAAAAGTGGGCAATAGTTTTATTCGATTGTGCGTAGTGACGCAAGTAGTATGCATCAGAAAAACAGTAAAATATTACTCTGGATCCGTTTTTTCTTTAAATTCGCAGAGATCTTCAATAATACAAGAGCCACACCGTGGTTTTCGTGCAATGCAGGTATAACGACCATGAAGGATAAACCAATGATGGCAATCTACTTTAAATTCTTCAGGAACAACTTTTAGTAGTTTTTGCTCAACTTCATTAACGTTTTTACCGGGCGCAAAGCCTGTGCGGTTACAGACTCGAAAAATGTGAGTATCAACGGCAATGGTTGGCCAACCAAATGCGGTATTAAGAACCACATTAGCCGTTTTTCTTCCTACTCCTGGTAATGCTTCTAATGCATCTCTGTCTTCTGGCACTTCACTATGGTGTTTATCTACCAAAATCTGACAGGTTTTAATCACATTTTCTGCTTTGGTATTAAATAAGCCGATGGTTTTAATGTATTTTTTTACCTCGTCAACACCTAAATTCAGGATGGCTTGAGGTGTATTAGCAACAGGATAGAGCTTTGCCGTTGCCTTATTTACGCTCACATCTGTCGCTTGTGCTGATAATAACACGGCGATTAACAACTCAAACGGAGAGTCAAATTTTAGCTCTGTCGTAGGGTGTGGATTGTCATTACGCAACCGAGTTAGAATTTCAATACGTTTTACTTGATTCATTGTGCTCACAAATTAATTTTTAACGATATGGCTGCCACAACCTTGTTCTTTTTGGTAGATTTTAGTTGCAGCTGATGAACGTTTTTTCTGTTTTTCATCAATCAGGTATTTGGCGGCTAACATAAAGCCCAAACCAATAAATGCACCTGGTGGTAAAATAGCAAGTAAGAAAGGCGAGTCTAAATGAATTATCTCAATTCTTAACACTTGTGCCCATTCACCTAAGAGTAAATCCGCTCCATCGAAAAGTGTGCCGTTACCTAAAATTTCACGTAATGCACCTAATACAAACAGTGCAGCTGTTGCGCCTAATCCCATCGCTAAACCATCAATTGCGGAAGGAAATACTTCATTTTTAGCAGCAAAGGCTTCAGCTCGGCCAATAACAATACAGTTAGTAACAATTAGAGGAATAAAGATCCCTAAAGATTGATATAAACCATAAGCATAAGCATTGATAAGCAATTGTACGGCGCTAACAACAGACGCAATGATCATAACATAAATTGGGATACGAATTTCAGAAGGAACCCAACGACGTAAACTAGAAACAGCCACATTGGTACATACCAATACCAATGTTGTGGCTAAACCGAGTCCTAAAGCATTTGTCGCAGTAGATGAAACCGCCAGTAAAGGGCAAAGACCAAGCAATTGCACTAATGCAGAGTTATTTTTCCATAACCCTTGTGAAAATAGCTCTTTAATTGAATTCATTCTATTGTTCCTCACAAACGGGCAGTGTTGCTATTTGTTCAGGTAATGATTGCATTAACCATGCTGTACGTTTTGATGCATTAACTACAGCACGAGGGGTGATCGTTGCACCTGTAAATTGATCAAAATCTCCACCATCTTTTTTAACGGCCCAGCGAGGATCGCTTTCACCAGAAATGAATCTATTACTCAGCGAGTTGATCCAATCGGAAATACGAGTCTCTATTTTATCGCCTAACCCTGGAGTTTCATTATGGGTTGTTACGCGAACACCAAGTACTTTACCTTGAAAATCAGCGCCAACTAATAACTCGATAGCACCGGAATAACCATCAGGTGCGGTTGATTCTAGGGCTGCAGCTACAGGTTTGCCATCTAAACGTGCCACATAAAGTTTATGAGGTTTATCATTGCCTAATGCTTTATTGGTTAAAATATAGCAATCGTTAGAAAGATTATTATTATAAATAGATTGAGGGATAACCTGATCGAGCAATTTCTGTTTTTCTAAGGCGGCTTGTTCGGCAATAGTATCCGCGGTTAAATGATAAACAACAGCGGTTAGTCCGGTTGTACAAGCCGCAAAGATAGCTAATGTTAACCCATGACGTTTTAGTATATCGATCATCATTTTCTCCTTGGCATTAATGCCCGTAAACACGGGGGCGGGTATAGCTATCAATTAAAGGTACTGCGATGTTGGCCAATAGCACTGAGAATGCCACCGCGTCAGGATATCCACCATAAACACGAATAACCCAAATTAATAAGCCAATGATAGCACCATAAATTAAACGACCTTTTGGTGTGGTTGATGCGCTAACTGGATCTGTAGCAATAAAAAATGCGCCAAGCATCGTTGCGCCAGAGAAAAGCTGTAATAGTGGTTGAGAATAACGAGTAGGGTCAATTCCCCAACTAATAACAGAACACAGCGCTAATATTGCTAACATTGCTACTGGAATATGCCAACTAATAATACGTTTATAAAGTAGGATAATTCCTCCTACTAAATAGGCGATGTTAACCCACTGCCAACCAATACCTGCGAATTCACCCTGTAAAATAGGCGTTGCTAATACTTCATCAATAGAATGTGTTAATAAGCCAGTTTTAAAACTGTCGAGAGGAGTTGCTTGTGTAATGCCATCTACTGAACGTCTTAAATCTTCTAGTGTTAAACCTGATGATGTATGGCCACTAAAAAAGAGACTTAAGCTATCCATCATATTATAAGAGACAGCTTGTAGTTCTATTGGGGGCATCCATAAAGTCATTTGTACAGGGAATGAAATAAGCAATACAACATAACCTACCATTGCAGGATTAAACGGATTTTGCCCTAATCCGCCATAGATGTGCTTAGCAATAACGATGGCGAAGAAAGTTCCTAATACGATGATCCACCAAGGTGCTAATGGAGGAATACTAATTGCTAATAGCACGCCAGTAAGTAAGGCCGAGTTATCTTTAAGATAAGTGCGAGGATCTTCTTTTTTTAGCCATACACAAAGGCTCTCTGCTACTAGTGCCACAATGATTGCTAACACAATTTGGTAGATTGTGCCTAAACCAAAGAAATAGATTTGGCTAAAGATACCTGGTAACGCAGCGAGGGCAACCCACAGCATCACTTGGCTGGTGGATTGCTGATTATGCGTAAAAGGTGAGCTCGCAATTTTTAGCTTACTACTGTTATTTTGTATTGGTCTGAATTTCATTTGTTATTAATCCGAGGTGACTTCTTCTTTAGCACTGAGTTGTTGAGCTTTTTTTGCTTTGACTCTCGCAATGGCGGCGGCAACGGCCGCTTTACGCGGATCGATTTCAGCATCAGGGCTTTGTGCAGGTGATCCACTATTTTTTAGTTCAACTTCAGCTTGCTGTGCAGCTTTTTTAGCTTTAACACGGGCAAGTGCAGCAGCGACAGCGGCTTTACGCGGGTCGATTTCTTCCGTCGCAGGGTTATCGCTTGCTGCTGTCGTTTCTTCTACGGTTGTCGCAGTTTCAGCTTGCTGTGCGGCTTTTTTAGCTTTAACACGGGCAAGTGCAGCGGCGACAGCAGCTTTGCGCGGGTCGATTTCTTCCGTCGCAGGGTTATCGCTTGCTGCTGTCGTTTCTTCTACGGTTGTCGCAGTTTCAGCTTGCTGTGCGGCTTTTTTAGCTTTAACACGGGCTAATGCAGCCGCGACAGCAGCTTTACGCGGGTCGATTTCTTCCACTGCATCGTTAACGCTTGCTGCTGTCGTTTCTTCTACGGTTGTTGCAGTTTCAGCTTGCTGTGCGGCTTTTTTAGCTTTAACACGGGCAAGTGCAGCGGCGACAGCAGCTTTGCGCGGGTCGATTTCTTCCGCTGCGACATTGTTATCTGCCGATGATGAAAGTATTTCTTGTTCAGCTACTTTAGCTGCTTGTCGAGCCCTTGCTTCTTCTTTACGTTTTTTACGTGCTGCAATAGCGGCTGCGTTATCAGGTAATTCGCCAGCCTTCACCGCGATAATTTTACCAATGCTCTGTTTTTCTTTTACACGAGACAGCGCTGATTGAATTTCGCTCTGTTCTTTATCATCAAGTTTAACTGCTGCACGTTGATGGCGAGCTTCACGTTCAAGTTTTTCTCGCTCCATCCGCACTTTTTTCGCTTCAAAACGTTGTTTAGCTTCGCTAGCTCGTTTTGCTTCAGCCGCAATTTCACGAATTTCAGCTTTTTCTTGGCGATAATATTGCACTAACGGAATATTACTTGGGCAGACATAAGCACAAGCACCACATTCAATACAATCAAATAGATTGTGTTGTTCTGCTTTTTCATGCTCTTTACCTTGACTAAACCAGTAAAGCTGTTGTGGTAATAAGCCACTAGGGCAAGCATCAACACAATGACCACAACGAATACAGGCTTCCTCAAGATTATCTGTATCCATCTCATCAACTGAAGGAATTAATAAACAGTTGGTGATTTTTACTACTGGAGCATTTAAGTCTGGTAGGGTGAAACCCATTAAAGGCCCCCCCATAATGACCATTTGTTCTGAACCCGCTACAAAGCCAGCTTGTTTTAAAACATTATGAATAGGTGTACCTAATCGTACCCAAAAATTACCCGGTGTTTTGGTTCCGTTACCGGTTATGGTAACAACGCGTTCAATTAATGGTTCATCATCAATTATGGCGCGTTTTATTGCGACAACCGTACCCACGTTTTGCATTAACACACCAATATCTGATGAACGTCCACCAGAAGGTACTTCTTTACCGGTTAATATTTTGGTGAGCTGTTTAGCGCCACCCGATGGGTATTTGGTTGGAATAATTCGAATAAAGATACGCTTTTCATCAGGTACTGCGTTTAATGCTTGTTTTAAGGCCTCAATAGCTTCAGGTTTGTTATCTTCAATACCAATTAACACTTCGTCAGGTGAAAGTAAGTGAATTAATACCTGACAACCCGTAATCACCTCATCGGCATGTTCTTGCATTAAACGATCATCTGCGGTGATATAAGGTTCACATTCAGCCGCATTAACAATTAAGGTTTTAACTAAATCACCAGCTCCCTTGAGTTTTGATGCCGTAGGAAAACCTGCACCACCTAATCCTGCAATACCTGCGTCATGAATGCGATTTAATAATGCTTCTCTACTTTGTGAGTGGTAATTAGCTATTGGTAATTTTTCACGCCACTCATCTTTACCATCAGATTTTATTCTTACCGCAATTTCAGGTAAGCCAGAAGGGTGTGTACTAGGAAAGGGTTCAATAGCCGTAATAGTGCCAGAAATAGAAGCATGGACAGGTAAGGTTCTACCAACACCTTTAGTCAAAGGTTGGCCTTTTAATACGTGATCACCAATATTAACGCAAACTTGTCCCGGAACACCTAAATGCTGATGAATAGGAATAATCACTTCATCAGGAAGCTGTGCTACGCGCATAGGTGTGCGGCTTGATTGCAATTTCATTTCAGGAGGATGAATACCGCCTTTAAAATCCCAGATTTTATCTTTTTTAAATAGTGAAAAGAGATTAAACATGAGCATTATCCTCCGTCTTTAACGACGGTTCATCTTCGGGTGTTTCTTCTGGTTCTACAGGAATATTTTTAACCGGAATAGTGTTTAAATCCCATTTCCAGTTTGATGTTGTGACTTTTACTGGAACTAACGTTATGCAGTCGGTAGGACATGGCGGTATGCATAAATCACATCCTGTACATAAATCTTCAATCACCGTGTGCATGGCGCGTGTGGCTCCAACAATGGCATCGACAGGGCAAGCCTGAATACACTTAGTGCATCCTATGCAATTGTCTTCATCAATCAGCGCAACTTTTCTAATTGGATTTAATGCTTCTTCATCGCCATCAAGTGGCTGAGGATCGACGCCCATGAGTTCGGCTATTTTTAACATCACTTGCTCGCCGCCCGGCGCACAACGATTAATCATTTCACCATTGTTAGCTACTGCATCAGCATAAGGGCGACACCCCGGGTGTCCACATTGCCCACATTGGCTTTGTGGTAAAATGGCATCGATACGTTCAACAATAGGATCTTCTTCCACTTTAAAACGACGAGCGGAATATCCCAAAATAAGACCAAAGATAAGGCCTAGTGCACCAAGTATACCAATTGCTATCCATAAAGAGTTCATTACAGTTTCACCAAACCACTAAAACCCATAAAGGCGAGAGACATTAAACCAGCAGTAATTAAACCAATAGATGATCCCTTAAACGGTGCAGGAATATTGGCAACAGCAAGTCTTTCTCGAATAGCAGCAAATAATACCATGACTAATGAGAAACCCACCGCTGCACCAAAACCATAAACTGCCGATTGCATAAAGGTGTGCGCTTGATTGATATTGAGTAAGGCAACCCCTAATACAGCGCAGTTTGTCGTAATTAAAGGTAAGAAAATCCCCAATAGGCGATATAACGTTGGGCTGGTTTTTCTAACAACCATTTCAGTGAACTGTACAACAACAGCAATCACTAGAATAAAACTGAGTGTGCGTAAATAGAGTAAGTCTAACGGGACTAAAATAAAGTTATCCATTAGCCAGGAGCTAATCGAGGCCAATGTCATAACAAAGGTTGTTGCAAATCCCATTCCTATGGCGGTTTCTAATTTTTTTGATACACCCATAAATGGGCATAAACCAAGGAATTTGACCAGTACAAAGTTGTTTACCAATACGGTGCCAACGAATAGAAGCAAGTAATCAGTCATTGCTATGCCAAAATTGTTAAAAATGGAGAAAAAGCCTCATAAAATAAAGAGGCTAAACGGGCGAGTATAATATCAAGCTGAAATGTATGAAGTTATCGATCTTGTGTGAAAGTCTCACGAACACGCTTGGAGTACTTAATGTAAGGAACAAAACAGACCGTCGATGCCACAGACCATAAAAGCGATTTTACGGCAAGTTGATCATCAACAGGCGCAAAACCAAAACTTTTAATTGCGAGCAGCAGATTTATCATCAACCAGATAATAAATAAGCGAGGGAAATTCTTTGCGCGATAAAAAAATTGCCTAATTAAATAAAGGGTAAAGGCAAACATCACCCAAGTCGTTAAAGCAGAAAGATACCAGCTAGACATTAAGTGGATAGGAAGCTGGTGGAGAATCGAAAAGTCTGAAAAATATTTCATCACATACAGTACAGACATCAACCCTGAGCCTATAATCGATAAGAGCATATAAGCCAAGGGCGCAAGTAACCATCCAGTGATAGGCGCTCTTGATGACGGACTATAATCAGAATTTAACTTAGGTTTTAATTTCATTAATTAAATATCTCTATTTGGGTACAAGCAACTAAACGCGATATTATCACAAACTTTGTTATTATTTATTTAGCTGTAAAAGGTAAAGTGATTTTTAGTTAACAGAAGAAGCAATACAAAATAAAAAATAGGATGGGGTAATGGCAGATAAACTTAATGTTGGGATCATCGGTTATGGCTATGCAAGTAAAACCTTTCATGCGCCATTAATAACAACCACAGAAGGTTTGCATCTTAGTGCAATTTCAAGTTCTGATGAAAATAAAGTTAAACAAGATTTTCCTGATATGACGGTATATGCCAATTCGCAGGCATTACTTGATGATCCTTCGTTAGACCTGATTGTTATTCCAACACCTAATGATACGCACTATTCACTTGCTTCTCAGGCATTAGCAAAAGGTAAGCATGTTGTTGTCGATAAACCTTTTACATTAACGCTTGGAGAAGCTGAAAAGCTAACTCAACAAGCCACCGAAGCAAGAAAGCTTTTATCTGTTTTTCATAATCGTCGTTGGGATTCAGGATTTTTAACGGTTAAAAAACTTTTAGCGGATAAAGTATTAGGGGATGTTACTGCTTACGAAGCTCATTTTGATCGCTTTCGACCCACTGTTCGTCAACGTTGGCGAGAAGATGCCGGTATTGGTGGCGGGCTTTGGTATGACTTAGCCCCTCATCTTTTAGATCAAGCTATTTGTTTATTTGGTGAACCTAAAGCGATTACCGCAGATATTGCTCAATTACGTCCTAATGCTAAAAATGCAGACTACTTTCATGCACTATTAGACTATGACAATCTGAAAGTTGTTCTTCATGCCTCCATGCTTGTTGCTGCTCAAACGCCTATTTTTGCCGTTCATGGTACAAAAGGGAGTTATGTGAAATATGGCCTTGATACCCAAGAAGATGCGCTAAAAACCGGCCACCTACCTACAGAAATGTATAATTGGGGAATGGATCCTAATGATGGTGAACTCACTACATTGGGTGAGTCAGGTGAATTAGCGACAACGACAATTCCTACACTTGCTGGTCATTATTCTGCTTATTACGATCAAATTTATCGTGCTATTACATTAGGTGAAGAAAATCCGGTTACGCCAGCACAAGCAACAGCAATTATGCGCCTGATTGAAGCGGGTGAAATTTCTAATCGTTTAAAACAAACTATTACGCTATAAGTAAAAAGGAGCGCAAAATCTAATGTCTTGGTGGCAAAAACTAAAACTTGATCCTTTTCTAATGATAATGATTTGTGTGGTAACACTGGCAACGCTATTACCAGCACAAGGCGATATCAAAGTGATTTTTCAATATCTCACCACAGGGGCGATAGCGCTGCTGTTTTTCTTGCATGGTGCCAAGCTTTCTCGAGAAGCAATATTGGCGGGGTTAGGTCATTGGCGATTACATCTTACTGTCTTTACGAGTACTTTTATTCTGTTTCCGATCTTGGGATTAGGATTACAAGTCATTGTACCTGAATGGATGTCACCAACTGTTTATATGGGTTTTTTATATCTTTGTGCACTGCCTGCAACGGTTCAATCTGCGATAGCTTTTACTTCTGTTGCTGGTGGTAATGTTGCAGCCGCAATTTGTAGTGCATCAGCTTCAAGTATTCTAGGTGTGTTTCTATCACCCATTCTGGTGGGTTTTTTAATGCAGACTCAAGGTTCTGCTGAAGACTTTGATACTGCGGGTGCAATTCAATCTATTTTACTGCAATTAATGGTACCGTTTATTATCGGGCATTTGTCTCGCCCTTTAATTGGACGTTGGGTCGATAAACATAAAAAATTAGTAAATCGAACAGATCGTTCCTCTATTTTACTCGTGGTTTATGTGGCATTTAGTGAGGCGGTTGTTGAAGGTATTTGGCATAAAATAGACGGTTGGTCGCTATTAACTATTACGGTTGTGAGCTGTGTACTATTGGCGATAGTTATTGTGATTAATATTTATAGTGCGCGATTGCTTGGTTTTAATAAAGCCGATGAAATAACGATTGTTTTCTGCGGCTCTAAAAAAAGTCTTGCCAATGGTGTGCCGATGGCGAATGTATTATTTCCTGCGGCAACAGTGGGTATTATGTTATTACCATTAATGTTATTCCATCAAATTCAATTAATGGTTTGTGCGGTATTAGCCCAGCGTTATGCGAATCAAGGCAAAAAAATAGAAAATAAATAGGTTTATGCTGGTGGCTGTATAATAAACAATATATTTGTTATTAGACACATTCATTATTGAGCATCGATTTAAAAATAAGTCGGTGCTTTTTTATATGATAAATAAGTGATTACTTTATTTATCTTGTATATTCGATAAAGGCTTCTATTGTGATTTAAACGGAATAGCTAAACCAAATACAAAAAAAATTAAAAAAACAAAAAACATATTCAAGTAATCTTCTTTATTGTTTTTTACAATAGTATCTAAATGACTTGTAGAGAGTTCTCGTTGTTCATTAATCGCATGTTTTCCTTGCTGAAGTTCATTTAGCATAGTTTGAGCTATTGAAAAATTTTCTTGATTAACCAGTAATTTTACACCACCCATTGCTTGGGCATACATTTGATTATTCCAAATAATGTTTTCATCTAACAGAATGGCATCTATTCCTTCTGATTGAAGAAATCCGACTTCAATTGCGGCTTCTAACGGTGATAAATATTGTGATAATAATTGATATTGACCGCGAGTAGGATGAATGTTCCACATATCAATTCCCTAACTAAAAAAGATATTAAGATTTTATTTTAGCTTAAGAACGATAAAATTTTCCATTTATTATTAAATAGAAATAAAAAACCACCGGTTAGACAAGTGGTTTGAATTTATTTAGCGAGTATTTTTAATTTAAAATATTAACGCAAACTTGCTTTTTTAATTAACGCTTCACGTTCAGCTTGGCTAATAAACGCCATTTTTAATCCGTTAATTTGCGTTTGACGAATTTGCGCTGGTGTTAAACCAGCTGCTGGTGCTGCAACGTTATATTCGTGTTTTAATTCAATACCTTCAACGGCGGGATCATCTGTGTTCAATGACGCCAAAATGCCATGAGCTAAAAAGGTTTTTAATGGATGTTCTGCCAGTGAACTAATCGTACTGGTTTGAATATTTGAGGTTAAGCAAGATTCAATTCCAATTTGGTGCTCGGCTAAATAATCCATTAAACGAGGATCCTCAATTGCTTTAACCCCATGGCCAATACGTGTTGCACCTAGCTCTTTAATTGCATGCCAAATACTTTCAGCACCCGCGGCTTCACCGGCATGAACAGTAATATTCCAACCAGTATCACGGGCACGATTAAAATGAGGTAAAAATAAGTGTCCTGGAAAGCCTAGTTCATCGCCCGCTAAATCAAGCGCTGTAATTTTATCTTGATGTTGTAGTAATCCGCTAAGTTCTTGTTGGCAAGCACCTTCACCAAAAGTACGGCTTAAAATACCAATTAAACGAACATCCACATTGTGAGTTTGTAAGGCACTTTGAACACCGTCAATTATTGCCTCTACTACACCTTCAACAGGTAATTGATGTTTCATTGCCATATAATAAGGCGAGAAACGTAATTCTGCGTAGTCGATTCCCGCATTAACAACATCAACCACATTTTCATAAGCTACACGCTGACAGGCATCTAAATCAGCTAATACAGCCACACCCCAATCAAGTTTCTGTAAAAAACTGACTAGGCTTGGCTCATTTTTAGTAATTTGCACATGAGGGCGCAACGCTTCTAATTCATAAGCAGGCAGCGCAATATTATGTTGTTGCGCTAAATCTAAAATAGTTTGTGGACGAATATTTCCATCTAAATGACGGTGTAAATCGGTTAAAGGCAACTGTGTGTCAATCACGCGTTATTTTCCTTTTTAATAATAATAATGAAAATCTATCGTTTTAAGTGATTTTCTTTTAATTGAGGTAATAATAAATAGTTGCTCATTATTATGAGCTATTTTTATATTATTCACCATCAATACAATTAATATTGTCTATTTTTAATACTAAATTTAATTATTTTTATTAATATTTATCAAATAGATATCATTAAATTTATTTTTTGGTTTATTTATTGGCTGCATTTTTCAATATAACTGACGTTTATTATCAATCTAATTGAAACATCAGAATATTTACTAATAAATAAATTTATCATTTTTTTTGATGTAAGCTATCAGTTTGTTTGATAGAAGGGAAGTTGGAAATAATATAGCTGTTTATTAATATATAAATAATATTTTTTATTTTTGATGAGTTATTTATTTTAAACAGGGTTCTAAATAAGATAATTATTTATAGTTAAATATAAAAAAGAAAAACTCTTTTATTAATTGTGGATTAAATTTAATGAAAAATAATTAATAATATCCGCGCATTAAATTTTTTAAATTATTTTAATTATTTATAAAGAATAACTATCTATAGTTAATTAAACAAAATAAAGGATTATTATGAATAATACTTCAGATAATGAAATTGAAAAAAATGATGATATAACAAGTAAATCTACGGCTAAATTGCCAGAAACATCAATTATTCCTCCTACATCAACAAATACAACGTATGGCTCCCAAGTTGTGACGGGGAATGGTTCTATTGCGTTAGATTTAGTGGTTGTGATTGATACTAGTGGCTCAATGTCTGATGAATCAACAGATTTAAGTAATCAAATTGATGCGGCTATTCAAAAGGCATTAGGACTTTGTCCATCAAGCCTTCGAGTTACATTCCTTGGTATTGAAGGTACTTGGGATGGTACTAAATTTGATCAGTCGGTAAGTGATTATTTAATTGCACAAGGTATTGATGCCAGTGAACTACAGGCGAGAAAGCCATTTAAAGAAGCTGATGGGCGCGATCACGCGGGTAATAAAGAAGATTTATGTCGCGCGGTTATTGATGTCAGTAAATTCTTTGATTGGCGTGATGGTGCTCGTCGCGCTATTTTTGTTTTAGGTGATGAAGGAATGGAAGGCGGTGGGGGCGTTTTAACTAAAGCAGCGATCACTAAAAATAATGAAGCGATTTTAGTAGCAAGAACGGAAGGTATTAAGGTGCATACCTATCAAGGTACGCCGGATGATAGTCCTACAAATATTGACCGTTTTCCATCTATGGCAGCAAAAGACAATATAACCAAAGAATACGTTCGGTTAGCGACACAGACTGGAGGGCGTTCTTATATTTACACCACCGGGATTGCCAATTTTGTATTAGTTTTACAAGAGATTTTCTGTGATAGCTTGCTGCCACCTGTTCTACCTGATCCTGACACAGAGCATCCAAATTGTAGTTATGTTTGTGAACAACTCCCTGCAATTATATCGACAGTAAATAAACTTGCTGAAATTATTAATAAAACAATAGATTCTTGTTGTAATGATGATGCAGGGCACAAAAAAGACTGTAGTGGGTGTTGATGTAATTAAGTCGTTGGTGTGAATATTAAAACACCCCATCATATTATTTTCTGATGGGGTGTTTTTTTAGTTCAAACTAACTGATAAGAAATAAAATTATTGAGCTTGTGCAGGTTGCTCAGGAATAACAATTTCTTCTTCTTCAAGAATGGCTGGATCTTCAGTCATTTCTTCAGATTCTGCTTCTGGGTATTCTGAATAATCTGATTCATCATAATCACCATAAGAAGAACCCGCACCAATTAGCATACCAATCAGACCTAACATCTGAGGCGCTTGAGTCACTTCCATAAACTCATTGAAGCTATAAGATTTACCATTCATGGTAAATTTATCAGCTGCATAATCGAGGCTTAGATTTAATGCGTTACCATCTTTAGAAAGCAACATCAGAGGTAATGCATTTTTTTCATCTTGAGACATCTGATTGATGTTTTGTTGTAACTCAGTTTTGATTTTCTCAATATCCGCAGTCGTTTCTTTCTGAATTTCTGCTTTATCAGCATCAGTCAGTGCCGTTTCTTGATAACGAGCCGCATCCAGATACTGAGTTGTGTTACGGAACTCAGTTAACATTGGCATTGATAAATCAACGTTTAATTTGATGTTTTTAAACAGTTTATTAAACAGTTCAGCTGGGTCTTTTACGCTATCTAAATCTTTGATGCTAAAGGCATTAAGATCAATGGCAAAATTAAGCTTAGTTGTGCCTTTAGTATTAGTTAAAGAAGCATCGTCAATACGGAAAACTAAACCTTTTTCTAATACATCACGAACAGCTTGTTCAATCATATCTGAACTGTCGTAGTTGTATTTATTCCAAGGTAACAATGAGTTGTTATAAGCTTTAGTTAATAACAACATGGCATCTGTATTTGCTTTATCAATAGAGTAAGCAAGTTTACCTGCACCAAATTCTAAGCCACCGATAGTGAGTGATTTAAAATCATAAGATTGAGAGGCATAGAACAGTTTATCTTTGATATCACTTTTTGTCGTGATAGACATATCTTTTAGCGAGAAATTAGACGCTTTATCATCACTAACATGTGAGATTTCAGCAAGTTTTAGTGATTGCTCGTTAAACAGATATTGGTCATTGTTAACTTTAGTTCCTGAAATCGTACCATTGATATTTTTAATGGTAAAAACTTCAGTATCACGGTTGGTTATAATCATTTCATCGCTTTTGATCGAGGTTGCAATTTTAGTTGCATCTTTATCAGAAGAGAACGCGATAGTAATTGGCGTCGTTTTAACTTTGTCTTTATCTTCAGCAAAATCGATAGCACTGATTGTTACTTCACCTGATGCAGAACCATCAAAACCTAAAGAGGTATGGGAGCCAACAATAGATTTATCTTTAGTCAGTTTAAATAGCTCTTTGGTAGTTTCGTTATTAACCAGAGTACTATCTACTGCTGCTAATTTTGGTGCTAAGTTAAATTTTGCCAGATCAGAAAGAGGGAATGGGCCATGAGCGATATCAGTCGCCATCAGGATTTCTTCAGGTTTGTTGTCTGATGCTTGGTCTGAATCTGGATCTGAAATTTTTGTAATAACAACAGCTAAGTTCGCATTAGAAGAAAAAACCCCTTTTTTGTAATCACGAACTTCTAATTTAACATCAATGCCTAGTTGGTTTTCTTTAGCTAGTTGAGCCAACTGAACATTTGCGCGTTCTGTTTCTTGTTGTAAGCGGCTCTCAATTTTGCTGCCCATGTACCAAGATGCACCGGTCCAAACAACACCAAGTGCAACAATGACACCAACAGCGACAAGCGATTTCTTCATAATTCTAGTCCATCCTCAATGTACATCTGGCGATGTACGTTATAAAAGCTGTTTTGTAACCCTTAAACAACCCGATAAATTGGTGATAAATATTACTAAATTTGGATATAGATAATCTGCATATATACATCGCCATCTATATTAACTGTAAATATAGATTTAGTGGAATAAAATCGCAATCAGAACTTACTTAGTTACTTGCTAACGTAATGAGTTTAAAGCGAAATGATTATGGACATTAATCAATATAAGATATTAGTTAAATACACTTGATTTTATCAGTTTCAGATTTAAACGATATTTAATTGTGATGGGTTGCTATTTCTTCAGTTTAATATAAACATATAATTAGTGTGGGTATAAATAAGATAGCGAAAAGAGTAAAACGTGAAAGATGAAATAAGTACGCTAATCGTATTTCATCAAAAAAATCAACAGATTTCATTCTGTTATAAATTTCATAAGCTCGCTTTAGCTCTCATATTTATTATTCTATATATGGCATGATAACTGTATCCGAGTTATTTACTATAAAGTGATTCGGGATTAATCAATTATTCTGTGTACTTAAGGAGATTGAAATGGCAGCCACTCGCATTGAAAAAGACTCAATGGGGCAAATCGAAGTACCAGCTGACCAGTTATGGGGAGCACAAACGCAGCGTTCTCTCGAACACTTCCGTATTTCAGTAGAAAAAATGCCTGTTGCACTTATCCACGCGCTTGCTTTAACTAAAAAGGCGGCGGCGGGTGTTAATATGGATTTAGGCTTATTACCAAAAGAACGTGCTGATGCAATTATTGTCGCCGCAGATGAAGTTCTTGCTGGTAAGCATCCAACTGAATTCCCCTTAGCAATCTGGCAGACCGGTTCTGGCACTCAATCAAACATGAATATGAATGAAGTGTTAGCTAACCGTGGTAGTGAGATACTTGGTGGTATCCGTGGCATGGAACGCAAAATCCATCCGAATGATGATGTTAATAAAAGTCAGAGTTCGAATGATGTGTTCCCAACAGCCATGCATGTCGCTGCTGTTATTGCATTACGTCAGGATTTGCTGCCTGAACTAAAATCACTGCTGAAAGTATTCAAAGAGAAAGCAGAAGCTTTCCACGATATTGTTAAAATTGGCCGTACTCACCTGCAAGATGCGACGCCATTAACTTTAGGTCAGGAGATTTCTGGCTGGGCTATGATGCTAGAAAATAGCATTAAACATATTGATAATTCTGTTCCTCATGTCTGTGAACTGGCGCTTGGCGGCACAGCAGTAGGTACAGGATTAAATACACATCCTGAGTATGCTGTTCGTGTTGCTAAACGTATCGCAGAATTATCAGGTCAGCCATTTGTGACTGCACCTAATAAATTTGAAGCATTAGCAACGTGTGATGCATTAGTTCATGCTCATGGTGCATTAAAAGGCTTAGCCTCTTCGCTAATGAAGATTGCTAATGATGTACGTTGGTTAGCATCTGGCCCTCGTTGTGGTATTGGTGAAATCGCTATTCCAGAAAACGAACCAGGTAGTTCAATTATGCCAGGTAAAGTTAACCCGACTCAGTGTGAAGCATTAACTATGCTTTGTGCCCAAGTCATGGGGAATGATGTTGCAATCAATATTGGTGGTGCATCAGGTAACTTTGAACTGAACGTTTATCGCCCAATGATTATTGATAACTTCTTACAATCAGTTCGTTTACTTGCTGATGGTATGCGTAGTTTTAATGAACACTGTGCTATTGGTATTGAACCAAACCGCGAACGTATCAATAAATTACTGCATGAATCATTAATGTTAGTCACTGCGCTAAATACGCATATTGGTTACGATAAAGCCGCCGAAATTGCGAAAAAAGCGCATAAAGAAGGCTTAACGCTGAAAGAAGCTGCATTGAAACTGAACTACCTAACTGCTGAAGAGTTTGATAGCTGGGTACGTCCAGAAGATATGGTTGGTAGCATGAAATAATAAGAGCGCAAAGCCTCTTGTTAACTATGAATGCTCAAATGCTCAATCCCGTCAATATGGCGGGATTTTTAGATCATATTAGGATAAATAAATATGAATGAAGACATTATTTTTACGGCAACGGAAGTTAATTGTTACATTGAAGACGATGTCACTATTATTGGAATAGGGGATGACCCGGTATCTCCTGAACATTTTATAATTCTTTCAAGGTTTGATGAAGAAGATGAAGATATTGATAATTCTATTGGGTTTATGACTCATTTATCTGATATCGAAACAATTAATGCGATAAAGCAAATTACATTAAGTCGAGAAAAAGTCATTTTTTTATTAACGACTGATATTAAAATTTCAATCAATTTAGAAATTGATGATAGCCATTTTACTCATTTACACGAGTATTTATTGCTTATTATTAAAGGCAGTTCAATTAAGCTAATTGTAAAATAATAATATCAATAAGTACCAAAATAGAAAGAGCCTATTGGCTCTCTATTTTTCAAGATATAAATGCATCCTCGGAATAATAAGTTCTAAACTTTTTGCTTTAGGGCGATGACGGATTTGAATGTTATCTACATCGTAATCAGAAAGCTCACCAATAACGGGTTTAAAATCTTGCTCTTTATCGATGTAAAATACCAATAAAGGTAGAGGACAGGCATATTGAACCTGCTTTTGAATTTCTGAATACCAAACTCTAGCAATAGGTTGCACTTTTACTGGTCGTTTTATTTTTAATTTTGCAGTTTCGGGCAGCTGAGAAAGAGTAATAATCTCTTTATCAAGTCGTTCAGCCCATTGCTCGCTAGTATAAGGTGGAACAGCGCGATTGGCTTCACGACTTTTTTCTAATTGAGCGAGTATTTCATTGCGGGTTAAATTCTTAATAATATTCTTATTTGCCCAACCAAAACGAACAGTATCAGGATCAGAAAGTAGGGTGAGGGTACGATAGGCATTTAATGTAATTAATCCTTTTAATTGATTATGAACAAAATCAAATCGTTCTTCCTTAGAAATACCAGACTCTTTTGTCACAATTAAAGACAACTGCTTTTTAAGTGTATTAATACGCTTAACCACGGCATCGACCGCTTTAAATTCCCTATTACTGGTGCTAAAACAAAGAGCGCCAGGTAAACGAACTGCTCGTTTGCTGCTAATATGTGGGGCATTATCGTAAATAAATAAATTCGCAATTACTTTTAAGGCTAATTCAAGTGCTTGTTCATTATAAGAGGGAGATACTGTTATTTGCGTGATTTCATCATGTTCTTCATCTTTGCTCACATCGGGTAATTCGAAAACAGCAGAAGGTAATAAAGTAAGTGTTTTAAGATGTTGATTTAAAATATTTATCTCATTTTCCAATTGTTTAAAACAGTGATTAAATTGTGCTATCAAATCATACTTACTCATTATTCTTACCTTTATTAGTTACAACATACAATTAGTCTTAATTCTAAATATTACATTAACCACAGAGTTAAGTACATTGCTTAGTAGGGGATAAATTGCAATAAAAGCCGATTACTGTATATAAACACAGTATAAGGTAAAAAGGGCATTTTTCTCATCATGTTTCTTATGGTTCTACTTGTTTGGTTGTTTTTAGTTCTATTTTGGTTTGTTTTATCATCAAATTATTGGCGTGAGCGTTTTTTACTATACATTTGTCACGCCCCAGTTTCGATAATGACAGTTTTCTTCTAAAACTAGATAAAAATAAGTAAACCAAAAGGAGAGCCGTGCGATAAAAAATTTGATAATAGGCATGTCGGTTATTCTTATAGATATGAACATGGTCTACTATTTAAAAATAGTAATGCAAATTAACAATTCTATTATCAGTCGCTATTTATCTTTTAGATGAATCATTGGGCCACTTTATCCAGATGAAATGCAATTAATAGTGCAGCTGACATTAAAAATGCAATAAATAATCCTACACCAAGCCAACCAAAGTTAACCCAAAATACGCCACCTAAAGTGCCCGCTAAACTAGAGCCTGCATAATAAGTAAATAAATATAACGATGATGCTTGAGCTCGTCCTCTTTTAGCTCGACGTCCAACCCAGCTACTAGCGACTGCATGTGCAGCAAAAAAACCTGTGGTAAGAATAAGCATCCCAATAAAAATGATAGGTAATGATTCTACTAATGTAATAAGTATTCCAACTAACATCATGGTAATGCCGGCAATAAACACTTTGCCTAAACCATATTTGGTTGTTAATAATCCAGCTTTAGAAGCACTATAAGTACCACTAAGATAAACCAGAGAAATCAAACCAACAGTAGTTTGGCTTAAGGAATAAGGCGCATCTAATAAACGATAACCAATATAGTTAAATAAAGTGACAAAACCGCCCATTAATAACCCGCCTTCAATAAACAGTAAAGGCAAACCTTTATCTCTAAAATGTAATTTAGTGGTGATAAGTAAGTTACGTGGTTTTAATGTTGAAGGCCTAAAATGCTGCGATGCCGGTAATATTCTCCAAAATATAATTGCAGCTAACAGGGCAAAAATTCCTAAAATAACAACAGATAAACGCCAAGAATAATAATCACTTAGTACTCCTGTTATTACCCGACCGCTCATTCCACCAATTGAATTACCGCTAATATATAAACCCATTGATAGCGCTAAATAAGCAGGATGAATTTCTTCACTTAAATATGTCATTGCTACCGCAGCAACGCCACTTAAGGAAAGACCAACTAGTGCACGACTGATCAAAATACCTGTCCAGCTATTCATGGTGGCACTTAATAAAGTAAAAAATGCAGCACAAAAAAGCGCGATCACCATGACATTTTTACGACCAAAAGCATCAGATAAAGGCCCTGTAATTAATAGCCCACATGCCATTAATGCAGTGGATAATGAAAGGGCAAGGCTACTTGTTGCTGGGCTTATTGAAAATTCATCAGATAACACAGGCAAAATAGGTTGAACAAAATAGAGCAAGGCAAATGTCGCTAGACCCACCATAAAAAATGACACCGTCACTTTTATATAAAGTGCATCATCTCGCTGAATATAATGTTTAGGATTAACAGAGAGAGAGGACTTTTTCAATGCATTTAGTGGTATATCGGTATCTAGCTTTATGCTTTTTCTACCTATTTCTTGAGTATCCATATTAATTTAGCGTCCATTAGTTAAATTTGATTTGTATCAATGTTAGAAATATTTGATTTTTTTGTCTAATATATTAATCATTAAGAATAATACTTTTAAAGTATCATTGATTGTGTGATGAGGGATTGTGAATATTGAACTTAGGCATTTGCGTTATTTTATTGCTGTAGCTGAAGAACTACATTTTGGTAAGGCTGCTGAACGATTAAATATTTCCCAGCCACCTTTAAGTCAACAAATACAAGCGCTTGAAAATGAAATTGGCGCGAGATTGCTTGAAAGAACAAATCGTTCAGTTTCTTTAACGCCCGCAGGACAAATGTTTTTAAAGGAGTCTTATCAAGTCTTAGCGCAAGTTAATGCTGCCGCAATGCGAGCATCACGAATGGAAAAAGGTGAGTTGGGGGAAATTTCGATAGGATTCACTTCGACTACTCCGTTTATGCATTTAGTGACATTAAGTTTACGTCAATTTAGAGAAAACTATCCTGAAGTTGGTATTCATATGCATCAAATGAATACAAAACAACAAATTCCACCGTTGGTCACAGGTCGTATTGATTTAGGTATTATGCGAAATACGGTGTTGCCAGATACCTTATACCACCAGCTATTGTTTCGCGAACCTTTTATTTTGGCTGTGTATGAAGGCCATCCTCTATTGGCTTATAAAGAAACGGGCGTGAATATTCATGATATTGGCCAATATCCCTTTGTCTTTTTTGAACGTGATGTCGGTACTGCGCTTTATGATGAAATAATTCAACTACTTAGTTTATCGGGGATCACACCAACAATAGCTCAAGAGGCTGGGGAAGCAATGACTATTCTTGGATTAGTTGCCGCAGGATTAGGAATATCAATTGTAACTGAATCATTTACACGGATGAAAGTTGATGGTGTGCATTACTTGCGTTTTGCAAATTCTCAGGCATTTTCTGAGGTTTGGTTAGTCTCTCATAAACAAAGAACAATTCCTGCTGCCGCAAATAGATTGACACAATTATTATTGAAAAATATCTTTGATTATCAAAAATCTTGATCCACCTGTGTTTTAGGATCCGATTTTTATGTAGTATTGTACAACAATCACAAGTTAGCGACATAATCGATAAAAAGATTTATTTGGAGCTGTGAATTAATTAAGGCTTCTATTAAGGATGACATATAATGGGGAACCAACCTAGCCATATTGATCACGTAAAACAATTTAATCTGGGCGCTGTCTTCCGGTTAATTGATGAGCATGGTCCAATTTCTCGGATTTCCCTTTCTAAAAAAGCTGAGCTCGCACCTGCAAGTATTACTAAAATTACCCGGGAATTAGTGGAAGCACATCTTATTCATGAAACAGAATTTTCTGGCCTAGGTTTTCGTGGTAGGCCCGCTGTTGGATTAAAACTAGAGAGCAACGGGTGGCATTTTCTCTGTATTCGTATCAATGACGGTAATTTGTTATTTAGCTTACGCGAATTAGATAGTCATTTAGTCGTTGAGGATACCTTTGATTTTCCTAAAAGTTACAGTGAAGATTTCCTACATCATTTTTTAAGTGCAATAGATGAATTTTTTGAACGTTATCAATCATATGTTGAGCGTTTAACAGCAATTAGTATCACTATGAATGCAATTGTTGATCCAATAAGCGGTATTATTCATAGTTCACCTTATTATTGTGTTAAAGATATTCCTCTCGCTGAACAAATCCATAAAAAAACAGGTGTTTCTGTTTTTTTACAGCATAATGTAACCGCATGGACAATGGCTGAATCACTTTATGGTGCAGCTAAAAAAACAACTGATGTTTTACAAATCGTTATCGATGATATCGTTGGTGCTGGGGTGATCACCAGCGGAAGAACGCTACATTCTAATAGTCACAGTGCAGTAGAAATTGGCCACACAAAAGTTATCGACTCTCAAAATAGCTGTTATTGCGGTGCAAAAGGGTGTTTAGAAACTGAAATAGCCCTTCCTTATTTGCTGAAAAAGGCGCAATTTTTAGCGACAAAAAATCCAGACTCGCTGTTAAACCGTTATCCTATCACTGTTGAATCGTTGTGCGATGCTATTTTAGTGGGTGATACACAAGCAATAGAGATTATTAACTTAGTTGCTGATCGCTTAGGTTTTATTCTTGCTGTTATGGTAAATACCTTTAATCCTCATAAAATATTAATTGGTTCGCCACTTTGCCGAGCTAAGTCAGTATTCTTTCCCTTACTTCTTCGTAATATTCAAAATCACGTATTACCTCGTTATGCACAGACATTAATTATTGAAGAAACTGAGCTTCGTAATAAAGGTACGCTACCTGCAGCTGCATTAGTGAAAGAAGCTTTATATAACGGTTCTTTGTTAATTGAATTAATGCAAGGATAAAATAAGCATAATAGAACGTAAGAAAAATGTTTTATATCCGTAAATATGACAATTGATCATGACTGAATTCTCTATTTTATAGCAATTAACCAAAAAATTGAGCTATCTCAAGCCACAAGAAACGGTGTTACCCTAAACTCTAATCTCTGTCATTTTTTGTGAACCTGATTTTATCTGTCATAACGGAAGTAAATTATATGTTAACACGTTTGTTTGTTACGGGGACAGATACCAACGTAGGTAAAACTGTTGTAACCCGAGCACTTCTTCAATCATTAAATCGCAGCGGGTCAACAGCAGTGGGTTTTAAACCTATCGCAACCGAATCACATGAAACGGTAGAGGGCGAGCGTAATCGTGATGCACAGATTATTCATAACTCTTCACCAGTTGAAGTTCGCTACGACGAAATTAATCCTATTTTGCTAGAGAACTGTTATTTAAGTAAAAATGAAATTGATTTTAATCAGATTTCGAATGAATTAAATAAATTAAGCCAAAAAGCAGAATGTGTTGTTATTGAAGGCAATGGTGGTTGGCGCTATTTGCTTGATGATACAACTTTTTATTCTGAATGGGTCGTTAAAGAGCAAATACCTGTTATATTGGTTGTTGGTATTCAACCTGGTTGTGTTAACCACTCAATTTTAACGGCACAATCTATTGCAAACGATGGCTTAAAATTAGTTGGTTGGGTTGCTAATAGAATTAACCCAGGGTTACCTTATTATGCGAAAATTGTTGAAAGATTATCACAGCATATTCAAGCGCCGCTAATTGGTGAAATCCCTTATTTGTTACGTCCTGAAGAAAGAGACCTTTCTTGTTATCTTGATTTAAGTCAGCTAGAAATTGCTCAACCAGCTTAAATTAATAGATAAGACTAAATTCAATAATATTGAATAGCATATTACTAGATATAAAGAATTTATAAATAAGTAGTTGGGTAGGTATGCGTAAATTGTTCCTCTGAACTTTACGATAACTCGCTACGTTTTAAACGCCTAATGAAGAAACACATTGGGTGTTTTTATTTTTTAGCTTATATAACTTATATAAAATGACAGCAAATTGTAATTTCAATGCACAGAAAGCATTAATAGATTTAGAATCAATAGGTTCGCTATAGGTTTAATTATTGAAAAGGGCGCAAGAAAATTTGCGCCCTTTGTTATTTTATATAGTCATAAAAATCTTAATGATTAATGACGAGTGTAAATGATCTTTTTAGAGTCATTTTCACAAGTACCTACGACTTTACCTTCAGTCTGTGCAACTTGGTCATTTTCTACTACAACTAATGTAAAGTTAGCAGCAGGTACACCATTGTTTACAATTTTTTGTTGGATGGCATCAACAACTTCATCACAACCTGCATTAGCAGCTAATGGTGCGAATGCAAACATTGATACCATGGCAGCAAATAGATATTTTTTCATATTAATCACTCCTTGTTTTATTGCAAAACATCATTGTTTCGCAGATTTAGTTTATGGGTTAACTGGACGGCCTGTATTGCTATCTAAGCAGCGTCTTGTCTCTGATTCCCAATATGCATAGATATTGGCACTTTTCAAACATGCATCACGTTCATCAATTGCTTTATCTAGCTTATTAAATTCGATTTTTTCACGCTCATTAACTTGAGAACGAAGGTCTCGTTTTTGATCCCAATCTTCTTTTAATTGTCTCGCTTGCTCTTTATCTAAAGAGTTTTCATAGCCATTGCCATTGATGGTGACATTTGTTGAGGCAACAGAAGAAAAAGAAGACACTGATAAACCAAAGAATAAAGAGAGGAACAATAAAGTCCCAGTTACTTTTTTCTTGGTAAAAATACTTATCATGATTGATATCCTCTAAAAATAAATGCGGCTACAGTGTCAATGACTATTCTATACTAATAATTATATCTGATTTCTTAACAGAAAATGAATTTTCAGTGCGCTTAGTTTTGCCGATGAACACTTAATCCAGCAAAAGACTGGCTTACTGGCATCATTTCTAATGTATTAATATTAACATGAGCGGGTAATGTAGCCGTCCAATAAACGGCTTCTGCGATATCTTCTGGTGTTAATGCGTTTGCACCAGAATAAGTTTGCTCAACTTTATTGGCATCACCTTTAAAGCGAACTAATGAAAATTCTGTACCGCCCACAAGGCCTGGCTCAATATCAGTTACACGAACTTTCTTGCCCTGAAGATCTGCGCGCAATCCTAAGCTAAATTGTTTAACAAAAGCCTTTGTTGCACCATAAACATTTCCCCCCATATAAGGCCAAGATGCAGCGGTTGAACTAATATTAATAATGTGACCTTGGTTTTTCTCTACCATTAAAGGCAAAATTGCGCGAGTGACATGAACTAGACCTTTATTATTAGTATCGATCATGGTATCCCAATCATCAAGACTGGCTTTATCAGCAGTATTTAAGCCTAACGCTAAACCCGCGTTATTAACTAATACATCTATAGATTGCCATTTTTCCGGTAGATGTGAATAGATTTCAGCCACAGCTTTTTTATCAGTAACATCGAGTTGTAAAGGATAAAATTGCTCGCCAAGCTCTTTATGCAAATGTTGTAATTTTTCAAGACGACGCGCAGTACCAATGACTTTATGACCATGACTAATAAAGTGTCGAGCGATAGCTTCACCAAAACCAGCAGAAGCACCTGTAATAAATATAATCATTTAATTACCCTCAATCGTTATAATAATGAAAGTAGAAAGGTATCGATAAAAAGAGTCAAGTTGAAAAAAAAGCTTTGCAATAAATCAGTCTAAAAATAGGGTTCTTTACTAATGAAAAATATTTTTATCTTCAATATTAAGATATTGATCTGTTTTTAACTGGGAAACAAATATGTTTTTTAGTTGATATTTATGAACTCTAGATTTACTGCGTAAAAATATCATCATAATAAAGAGATAACTTATCGCGACGATAGCAATTGTTGGCGATAAAAGAAAGCAGAAGTAACATAAGAGTAATGTTGCAACAATACGGATTGTGAATCACTAAATGAATTATATAGTTTCTACCTAATTTTATAGTTCGATGCTGGGCTTATAGTGATATAAACCCAGCATAGCACAAGAAAAATGGAAAATAGGGTTATTTTTTACCGACTTGATGACCGATAACACCACCTAATACACCACCACCGATAGTACCTAAAGCGCTACCGTCAGTTAAAATAGCGCCACCCACTGCGCCTGCACCAGCACCAATTGCTGTATTACGATCACGTTTGCTCATATTAGAGCAACCAGTTATAGAGAAAAGAACTACAAAAACGACGATAAGTGAACTCAACTTTTTTGCCATGATATTCATTTTTATAAACTCCAAAACAAAGGACAATATAACGATATATCTATCGTATTATTACTGGCATCAGAATAATCGGGAAGCAAAGGGTGAAAGAATCTTAAAATGACAATACTAAACATATATTTTAAATGCGCTTTATCAAAATAAATTTGATAAATTGTATTATTATTTGATATTGATTTGTCTAGTAACTGATTTTTATAATCATAATTAGGGTGAAAATAGCAATATGATCTTAATAAATAAAATAAAATCCCTTTCGGCACAATTTACCTCAGGTTATTTTGGTGTTGTGTTGGGTATGATTGGAACAGGCATGGCTTGGCGATATGCAGCTCAAGAGTATGGCTATCCTTCTTATATTGGCGAAGGGTTTATTGGCACTGGTTGTGCTATTTGGCTTGTTTTAGTATTGTTTTTTATTATTAAATTCATCGGCAATAAACAAAGTATTATTGATGAGGTAAAACATCCTGTCGCCGGCGGATTTTTTAGTTTATTGCCTGCTACGACCGTTTTAGTTGCGATAGGATTAAATCCATATTTTTCTGTTATGCCATTAATCCTTTTTAGTGTAGGGGCTATTGCACAGTTATTCTATGCCTGCTGGTTAGTTGGCTATCAGTGGAAAGGTGAATATCCTAAAGCAGCCACAACACCCGTTTTATATTTACCTACAGTCGCTAATAACTTCATCTGTGCTATGGCATGTGGAGTATTTGGTTTCAATGATTTGGGGATCCTCTTTTTTGGTGCAGGTGTGTTTTCTTGGTTAAGTTTAGAACCTGCAATATTAAAAAGAATAAGAAGTGATGGCTTGATGGATGAAAAATTACGTTTATCATTTGGAATTCAATTAGCGCCTGCATTTGTTGCCTGCAGTGCTTATTTAGCTATCAATAATAACCATATCGATTTTTTTGCCAAAATGTTATTAGGCTATGGACTGTTGCAACTTTTGTTTATGCTGCGCTTGGTACCTTGGTTTTTTAAACAACCATTTTCACTTTCTTTTTGGAGCTTTTCTTTTGGGGTTTCTGCACTGACTAAATCCTCATTAAATATCAGCATAGCATCAGAAAGTATATTTGTGAAAATGCTATCAATTTCATTATTTTTCTTTGCAAATCTAATGATCATATTGCTTATTTTGGGATCATTGATATGGGTTTTTAAAGGTATAAAACAGCTGTTTTTCGTTCAGAAAACAACTGTAGAAATAGAGTGATAAAATCTCAATTAATTAAAAAAGCCTAAACATAATTATCGAACTTTAGGCTTTCACGATGTTCATCCTAAGAAAGGCAATAACAAGACACAACACCCATAATATCCATATTTTTAAAAAGGAAAGGGGAGACATCTTTCAAATACATCTAATATTGAATAAATTAATTATGTTGAATAAATAATCTAATATTTATGTTCGTATTTTTAAAGTACAAGATATAAATTAATATTTTCAAATAATACTTAGCTCTTTATTTATACCTTAAATAAAGAGCTGTTAGCAGAATAATTATCTGTAAATTAAAAAAAGAGCAGAAAAACTAAATTCGAATCGGCTTTCTACTTAGAATAGCGATTGTATTTCCGACGAATACCGCTGAGTAATATAAAGGTACATATATCAGTCCTAAAGCCACCATCATTACACCTATAGATAGCATGAGGGCGACAGTACTATCCGGTGATGTTATTTCCAATATTCCTTTATCCCAGCCATTTAAAAACACTTTATCTTGTAATTTTGCAAATAGCCAAGATGCTCCCACAAGGATAGAACCGAGCCAAAAACTTAGCCAACATAATGCTGCAGTAAACGAGATCATATTATTTTTCATTTCTACTTTTCCTTGCCATATAATAATTTAAAATGATAACACTATTTATTTTTCTTTAATTGAAATTGCTTATTTAATAATAGGAAGATTGTTAAATTATATTATTCTTTTTATTTTAATCAAATAAAAAACATGTAATCTAGCTATTTTTAATTATTTTTATACATAAAGATATATCTTTAATTACTATTATCTTAAGGGATAGTTCACTATGGTTATGAAAAATATCCTAACCATTTATGATACTTTTTGAAAGTATAAATAACTTTTTATTTTAATAAGTTATTTTAGAATAGTTATTTTAGAATAGTTATTTTAGAATAGTTATAGTCTATATTATTTCAAAATGGATTAAAATTATGTATCAATAACACAAAGAAAAAACGTATAATAAAAAGCTTCTCCATTTCGGTAAAACTTAGGTTTACCTGAATAGCGAAGCTGGCATAGATTAGAAAGATTACACTAATCTCTAAATTTAGACTGAACAGTTTCATTTATCGCTATAACAGCGAGATCTCCATTTTTTAAATGAGGAATGATGAGTTCACTAGTTTTGGTGAATCGATGTCCGACTCTTATTTTATAAGATTTAGTTGACCAGCTTATAAATCCAGTGAAATAAATCGCATCTGATACGTCTCTCCAAGTTGTCCCTGATTTTCCTTTTGTCCAAGGAAATATACCTCTGAACACCCAGACGCCTGTATCATCAATCCAGAAGTAAAATGTTTTTAAAAATAGAATGTTACATATGAAATTAATTATTCCAGCAATAATAATAATGTAGCCAGCTATTGATAATATGGTTATGTTTGACTGCGAGAACCCAAAGCCAATTAATAATATTATCAACAGCACAATGATTGGTCGAATATATGCTACCCATGAAAACTTGTAGACTGAATTGCTAATGTTATTATTTGCTGACTCCATAAATATTCTCCGATAGTATTTTACTAAAATAGAGTGGCCAAAACCGCTCACCAAATTGATTAATTTTTCTATACTATCATAAAAAATTTTTACTAGAAGTAGATAACTAACAGAAGATAAAAAATGAGAACTTAAAAGCAAAACAAATAGTTAAATTGTAGAGCAAGAGACAAGATTAGTAGCATCGATACTGAATATGGAGAGTAAACTTATATAATAGTATTTATCTTAGAAGATAATAATTGAAATAAACCAACATAATCAACCAGCCAAAAACAGAGATTTCATTGATTATCCGTATCTAGATATCAATATTCGTATAATGTATATTATGTTAAATTGCGTATATGGATGACTAATAAAGATGTTGTTAATCCAGTTAACTACACGATATCGAAATACTTGGCAAATATCTTATGCCCTTTTGCGCTAATCGTAATCTCTCTATGACCAGGATGCCTTATAAGCCAACTTTGTTTTTCAGCGTGCATAAAAAAAAGCACTCCAACTTGTCCACCTAAATGAAAACGGCGTTCACTCCAATCTAAACATGGACAGCAAATTTTTCTTGAGTTATTGAATTCAAAATTGATGCCCATCTTTTTAAACTCTTCTAAACCCAACGTTGTAATTTCTAATCCATTTTCTGTGATCCATTTTTTTTGGCAAAGTGAATCATAAATACTAACAGCAATTTCACCGGCTAAATGGTTATAACAGGTTCTCGATTTTCTAATATTTAATGGTGTTGTGATTTTGGCTTTTGAGATATTACTCACAGATAATCCCATAATGCTTTCAATAACACTGGCAACTCTTTCATTAGCAAGTCGAAAATAACGATACTTTCCTTGTGAAATTACGGTAATTAATTGACTGTTCACTAATTTAGTTAAATGACTACTTGTGGTTGATGCAGATACTTCTGCTGCAACACTCAGTTCAGTCGCTGTCCATGCCCTTCCATCCATTAAAGCACATAGTATTTTAACTCTAGAACCATCAGAAATAGCCGCTCCAATAGTGGCTATTTCTGATTCTAATGTAGATTCATGTGTTATTTCTAAATTTAACTTTGTCATTTATAATTCTCCATGACTCTACACCTTATAACCCTATAATAAACACTTTATCAGTAATTATGATATTAGGCTGCTAAATTTGTAGTCAAAAGCCAAAGCTGCTATAAAATTGATATTATAAATATTTATTTGTACTGTTTTTTAATGATTATCTTATAACTACTTTTTTAATCTTAAATAATGCTATACCTAAAGATGACATAGAAGGTAACCTACATAAGAAGAATACAAAAGGTAATTGATAGGTAATGCTAGGAATTAAATTAATAAAATAGCCTGAAGTGGTCGAATTTAAATATTGCAGCATTCCCATAAGTGAAAGATGCAATACCCGATTGAGATTTAACACTTGCCATTGTTAATGCTGTTAAATTACCAAATATTAATCCTAATGCTCCTACGCCTATTGCCAATAATGTACCAAATGTTATCAGTGATATATTGTCAATATTCGTTGCAATAAGTAGCGTTATTCCTATTGCTGTATGAACTATAACTCCTAAGATAATAACTAACCCGATGAGCCATTATAGCCATACAGTGAAAATTCAA
Organism: Proteus hauseri; assembly: GCF_004116975.1. Classification (NCBI taxonomy): domain Bacteria; kingdom Pseudomonadati; phylum Pseudomonadota; class Gammaproteobacteria; order Enterobacterales; family Morganellaceae; genus Proteus; species Proteus hauseri. The sequence goes on from NZ_CP026364.1 coordinate 3,290,595, forward strand.
GCATTGAGGCACGAGTTAATTTTTCAAATTCCCATTTTACCCTCTTTTTTATATCGCTACCTACCGGTTGGTCGTATTGTAAGGAACAAAAAAATAGATGCAGCTAAAATATATTTTTTAATTGCATCTGTATAAATTAAATAATAGAAATACTAAGGGGTTCTAGTCCATCAATATTAGCCAACTGATTGCAAAGCAATAATTGATAATAATATTATGTGAATATTCTTGAGTTATATATTTACCAATATATTTTTTTTAAATATTATTTTCTTGAAAATTGGACGCATAAAACACCTAAAATAACTAACCCAATACCAAAAATCTTGCTTAATGGAATTGAGCTTTGGTTCATACCAAACCAACCGAATTGCTCTATAAGCGCTGAAATAATCAATTGCCCCGCAATAACCATAACAAAAAAGGTCGTACTGCCGATTTTAGGGACTAAAATTAATGCAGAAGTAAGGTAAAGCATACCAGCAATACCACCAAACCAGATCCATATTGGTTGACTAAAAATCTCTACACTAAAATTAGGTCTTGGTACTTTAAAAATAAATAGTAACGGAATTAAAACCATAATGCTGACTAATAATGATATTGCACTTGCCCATAATGGATGGCCTAATTGGCGTGCTAAGATAGCATTGCTTGCGGCTTGAATTGGAACAACTGCACCTGCAAGTAGTGCAAATATTGCGAGTAAAATCCCTGATAATGAAAGAGTTGACATAAAAACCTCACGATTAATGTTTTATCAATAATGATTTAGCATCATATTAGTGAGCGGTCTCAACATTGGGAAATGAACAATTTTATAAGGTGGTATTCGTAGCGTGAATAACTTAAGAAAATTAGATTTAAATCAAATGGTTACTTTGTTCTTTTTGTTAAGAGAACGTCATGTTAGCAGAGCTGCGGAGCTACTACATAAAAGTCAGCCAGCGGTTAGCCACTCCTTAAATCATCTTAGAGAATTGTTTCAAGACCCCCTTCTTATTCGTCATAATGGTCAATATCAATTAACAAGCAAGGCCGAATCATTATATCAGCCATTAGCTCAAGCATTAATACAGCTAGATGGCATTATTGAGCAGCAAGATTTTAAGCCTATTCATTGCCAGCGACGATTTAATATTGCGATGTCAGATTATGGTGCGGCTCTTATTTCCATAAAATTAATTCATTATTTATGTACATATGCACCAGATGTGGATATTAAAATATGGCATTGCAGTCGAGAAGAAATGCAAAGTAAATTACATGAAGGAAGTTTAGACCTCGCATTTGGAGTATTTAACTCATTAGATTATACACTGCGCTCTCAGTCGATATTTACGGATAAGTTAGTCAGTGTTATGGATAAATCGGTTTATCCTAAATTAACGATTAGCTTAACTGATTGGCTTTCATACCCTCATATATTAGTTAGTATGAAACCTTTCGATGCCAATGAAATTGATCATCACCTTCAATTAATTAATCAACAGCGCCGTATCGCTATTACAGTACCTTATTGGCAGATAGCCCCTCAATTATTAGAGAAGACTAATCTTATTCTTACAATAGCGCAAAAAGCGATCCCTAAAGATATGATTGAAAATTTTTCTATTTTTAAACCTCCTTTTGATATTCCAGCCTTAGAATTTCAAATGATATGGCATCAGCGCAGTGATAATGACAGCGCATTAAACTGGTTAAGAGAAACTATTATTAACCTTTTAAAAGATGAAACTAAAGAGCAGCAATAATCTTATTATATCAATAACGATATGGGCTAATTTATCAAGCTGTATCGTTTTTAATATCTATTTCACTTCAGCTACTTTTCATTACGGATCTTGCTGATTAAGCTAATTTTTAACTCTTTAGAAATAAAACTTGCTTCAATTGCGTCTATATTACATTGTTGGAAGTCCTCTTTATTCCAACCAAAAACATCATGTAGTAGCTGATACTCTTTATTTAATGTTGTATTTGCTACAGTTCTAGCATCAGTATTAATATTTAATTTAACACCCTGCTTTTTTAATTTATCGACAGAATGTTGTTCTATCGTATTGTATACATTGCAGATAATATTACAGCTAGGACAAACCTCTAATAAAATATTATTATTTTTAAGTTTTTCAATAACGGTCATATCTTCAATACTTCTTACACCATGACCAATACGTGTTACTTGCAGTTTATCTAATGTTTCATTTACGCTTTCAGCGCCTTTCGCTTCTCCTGCATGAGCAATAAGGTTGCTACCTGCTTTTTTTACATAATCAAAAGCGGCAATATGATTTACTAATGAAAAGCGTGCTTCGTCTGCGGCTAAATCAAGAGCAACAACACCTTTATATTGATAATCGACCACTAATTTAGCTGTTTGCATACTTTGTGCTTTATTAAAATGGCGAAGCGTACAAAGAATCAATCTTGCTTGAATTCCTTGTTTTTGAGCAGATGCGTTCATTGCATTAATAACAATTTCAACGACCTCTTTTGCTGTTAAGCCGTTTTTTGTGTGTAATAAAGGTGCAAATCTTAATTCAGCATAAATAACGTTATCAGCTTTAATTTGATGGAAAAGATCATTAACAGCTAATGTTATTGCTGTTTTAGTTTGTAAAATATCAATTTGTGGTGTGATCTTACTTAAAAAATCACCTAAATCAAAACATTGTTCAGTAGCGACAAAGGTGCGATTAAATTCAGCCAAATCCATATCAGGATAAATCTGTTTAACATAAAAATAGCTCAAAGAAGTATCTAAATGTACATGTAGTTCAACTTTAGGCAATATAGTGGGATTAAAGGCTTCAACATCATTAAGTAAGTGTTTCATTATATTCTTCTCTAAGATGAAATTTAGATTACTCTACCAAGGTAAACAGACTAGAAAAAGGACATATGCCCTATTATCAAAATGGTATTATCGGTAATATTTAATCTAAGATAATTGGGCATAGAGCAACGGCATGGAAATAATCAGTGAGAAAAAAACACGAAATAATTTTATAAGAAAGCACGAGCTAGATTTGTGTTTTTCTGATGATCTCTTATTTTCATTAAGATTAATGAAAATTAATGCAGGAGAATATTTACTCACTCAAAATAGTCAGATGACTCATTTATATTGTCTGGTTGAAGGAAAATTACAAGTTGAGCGATATGAAATAAACGGCAACCGCATTATATTTTCATTTGAAGAGGCATTTTCTGTTATTGGTGATTTAGAGTTATTTTTAGATAATCAGCAAGTAAACTTCGGTGCAGTACAAGCAATAACACCCTGCTATTTATTAACCTTACCACTTAATATCGTGCAACAAAAAGCATTACATAACACTGAGTTTCTAACGTTTATTTGTCGCCAGCTGAGTAAAAAACTTTATCATTCATCAATATTGCATTCTCAGTCACACTATTGCGTTGAATTTAAACTACGTCGATATCTACTCTTTAAAACACAGCAAAATGGATTATCTTTTCACTTAGAAAAAAGAGATGCCCTTTCTGCTATGTTAGGTGTTTCAACTAGGCAATTAAATCGAGCATTAACCTATTTAGTTTCCATAAATATTATTACGCTAAAGAACAAATCAATAACGATATTGGATAGTGAAAAACTTGCTGAAATAAAAGAATAAAATAGGTTTAATGTATTAAATAGCAATAAACCTATTTTCTAATATTGATAAATTATGCGGCTATGAATAAACAGTTTGTTTTTTATAATATAGCGAGGGTTTAATAGCTATGTGAATAGTTTTTATATCTATAACCTTGAGACTTCATACATTCAGCAATAAGCTCGGTTTTTTCGTTAGAATTTACTTTTGCAATTCCAATATCAAACTTACATTTTGCTAATGTATTTTGAGAGTCATCATAAGGCACCCCCTCTTTATACCAACCAGGACCAGCAACACAGCCGGATAATATTAATACGGCTAAAATAACAGTAAATATCTTAAAAAATTTCATTGTATACACTTAAATTAAAATGAATAAGACAAGCCGATAATAGTTATTAGGCCATATTTTTGTTGCGTAATACTGCTATTGGCGGCATCACCTAATAAATAGTAACCTCCATTTTTGAAGTTTAAATAAAAATCGTTATTTATTTTATAGTTAATAGCAAATAAAGCGCCCACATCTTTAAAACCTGCCTTAGGAATAAACTCTGTAAATTCAGTATCTAAAGATTGCTGATGACTAACACCAAAATAAGCTTGGTTATAATTTTTATTTACATAACGCGTTGAGATATTTGAATCAATTGACCAATCATTATTTAAGTCAAAATGTGAATTTATACCAAACTCAATTCGTGTTGCATTATCAACATTAATATCACCATATTCTCTATTTCCGAGTGCAGTGAGAGAGTTAATATAAACAATGTTTTTATTTATTACATAATTTAACTCAATCCCAGCTGCTGCTGCGCCTTTTAAGTCTCCCATGCCTTTTAAATCTTTATTTTTATTACCTGCAAAACCTATTTCCTCTTTTCTTCCTTGCATATAACTGCCAATTATTCCGAAATTGAGGTTGTCAAAGAGATTATATTGCCACTTAGCACCTTGGGTTCCTATGCTAAAAACACCATAACTCTCTGTCGTTGCTGTATATTGTGCTATAACATCAGGAGTGACAATATATTTATTAGAACCCTCATAAGCCGAGGCCATTCCTAGACCCAATCCAAATTGAATATCACCAGCCATTAATGGCGATGAAATAATAAGAGGCAGCGTAGCTGCAATATGTTTAAATGACATAATGTTCCTATGCAGAAATAATGAAATATAAATAGTGGTTAATAAAAATAAAAATAAAAATAAAAAGTAATTAGGTAATATTAATAAATAATATTTAGCGCTATTCTTCCAACTGTTTTATTAAAGATAATTTTGATTTTTCAATATATTCTTTTAATCCTTCGCTGTCATAAAAGGCAAATTTATCTCCATTGTTTAGTTTGTTCAATTTATTCACAAGGTTAAACCTATCACCTTTGCTAGCAATAAATATATCAACCTTTTGATTAGCTAAAACATTTTGACTATATTTTAAATCCTCAACTATTTCAGGGTAATTTAGATTGTTTTTTAAAAAATAATCAGGTGTAGCTAAGCTATCCGCATAAATCAATACATCATCATTCTTTAATGTTATTTTCCATGATGTACTTCCTGGTAAATGACCTGGCGTGAATAACGCGGTAATAACAATATTACCCACTACAAACGACTCGTTATCTAATAATTCTATATCAGTATCAACTGGTGGAAATAATAGTGCATCACCTAATGCAAAATCTTCAGCGCCGCCTAATTTTAATTGTTGAGCATTTATTTTATTTGATACAACTTTTGCACCACTAAGCTCTTTTAGTAATGCAATTCCTCCCGCTTGATCTAATCTGGCGTGGCTATTTAAAATATATTTTATATCTTTCACATCAAAACCAATGGTTTCGATATTTTTCTTTATTTGCAATGCGCTTTCATTAAGCCCTGCATCAATTAGAATATGGCCATGATCTGTTGTTAATAAAATAGATGTCAGATTTTTTGTACCGACATACCAAACTTGTGGCGCGATTTCAAACGGATCAATAGGTTTTGCCCATTCTTGAAATATATTCATGGGTGGTGCCTTTGATAATGGTTGCGCTGGATTTAAAGCTTCCACAGCGATAGGCGCAAACATCATTCCCAATGCTAATAGTGTTAGTTTTTTCATCTTTTCCGTTAATCATTTGTAATTGAAAGCTGATTTTAGTATAAAGAAAATGAATTCTGCTCATTAGTAAGCAACTAAAATGAATATTGCTCAATTTGATTTTAATCTCCTTAAAGTTTTGTATGCCCTTCTTCAAACGGGATCAACCCGAGATGCAGCACTAAAACTTGGTATATCTTCTTCTGCGGTAAGTCACGCATTAAGCCGGCTTCGTGTCGCTTTAAATGATCCGCTTTTTAAAAGAGAGAATAATTGCCAAGTGCCAACACCTTTTGCTTTAGCATTAAAAACGCGGTTGGTACCGTTATTTATTTCGTTAAATGATGATTTATTTAAAGATGCCAATGAGGAAGTAAAAGAATTCAAGATAGTTATTCCACCAGCATTAACGAGCGTGATTACTTCAACGTTAGCGAGTTTATCTTCACAACTGAATTTTTCGCTAGAGTGCATACCCTTTCAACGACGTTCATGGAGAGAGGAAGTACTTGATGGAAGTGTCGATTTAGTTTTGGCTGTTGGTGATTATCAAAACCCAGTGTCTTCATTGCGTTTTGATGATGTAGGATGTGCAAGATTGGTCGTCATTTATGGTGAACCATTACGTGCAAACTTTAAAGGCGTTAATCAAATAAGTCTTGAGCAGCTAGTTGCTTATCAGCATGTTTATTGTTTACCCTGGGGGCAAGATGACAATGAAATAGATAGGCAATTACGTAGAAGAGGTTTAAATCGAAGTATTGGATTTAAATGTCATGATTATTCGCAGGTGATCCCTGCAATTACTGCGGCGCCTTATATTGCTATAGTGCCAAAACCGTGGCTAGATGTTTTACCAGAAAAGACAAGAGTTTATGAATTACAGCTTAACGATGAATTAGCTATTGGTAAATTATTTTTGATGCATAGAAAGTCGTTATCACCTTGGAAGAAAAAAACAATTTCATCTTTAAAATTAAAGCTTAAATCTTTTTATATCTGACTATTATTAATACAGATTAAAATTTCTGTGTTTTAGTCTAAAATAATTTAACTATATTATTATGAAACCTAATTCTCAACATCATGAAAAAAACACATAAACAGACGCTCTTATCTTTATTACTTCTATTAATTATTTTAGCTTTTGGGTCATTTTATTGGCTTAAGTTACCCTATTCTTTTTCCTATCAACGCCAAATTGCAACTGATTTTCTTAATAACATTAACAACAAACAGTTTGAGCAAGCATTTGAACTAACACAAAAGAATATGTATACAGGAAAAACATTAGAAGCGTTTAAAGAAAAAGTATTCAGAGAAATAAGAGGCTCTAATTATACCTTTGCTTATAATTTTCCAAATCAAACAAACGGTAATCGGCTACGTCGTTGGTTTAATGGTTCTGAAATAGAAATGAAAGATGTCAATTTAGAATTTAAAGGAGCCTCAGATCTTAGAATTACATTAAGACATATTGGTGATAATAAATGGAAAATTTATTATATGACTAGTCATGCGGGATAAATTATTTTTTATTTAAAATAAAAGATATATTTAAGTATCGTGATATCTTTATTTTTCATATGTACATCTAGCGGTATTTATTATTCATAATTAGTTATCTGAATTTATAAAAGTAATATTAAATCAACATGTTAGATTGGTCATTCAAATGGCCGATTTAAGTTGTTCATTTTTTTTGAGTTCTTAAAACAAATGTTTTAAATGGTAATGATACAAAGTTACGCTACAATTTTAATTAATCTATTGAAATAAATATCAGTAAAATTATTGGTTTAATTATTAATTAGTTACGCTTAAAAATCATTATCTATATTGTTTATATTCTAGTGATTTATCTCCTTTTCATTTAAGAAAGGGGTAATTCCTCTACAATAGGAAATCAAAAATCATGAATAAATCTTTCGCGTCAGAAATATTTATCAATGGTGATATTCACACGCTTGATAGAGAGGATCCTATCGTTGAAGCTGTTGCTATCGCAAAAGGTAAATTTCTTTTTGTTGGCTCAAATGATGAAGCCATGCAGTTTAAAAATGATGAAACAAAAATAATCGACCTTAAAAATCACGTTATTATTCCGGGATTAAATGACTCACACCTTCACCTTATTCGTGGTGGATTAAATTACAATCTTGAATTGCGCTGGGAAGGCGTACCTTCTCTCTCTATTGCCCTTGAGATGCTAAAAGCACAAGCACAAGTGACCCCCTCACCTCAATGGGTACGTGTTGTTGGTGGTTGGAGTGAATTCCAATTTGCTGAAAGACGGATGCCAACCTTAGATGAGATTAATGCGGTTTCTCCTGATACCCCTGTATTTGTGCTCCACTTATATGATAGTGCGTTACTCAATAAAGCCGCATTACGGGCTATTGGTTATACCAAAGATACCCCTAATCCCCCAGGTGGTGAAATTCAACGTGACACGAATGGTCACCCAACGGGATTATTAATTGCTAAACCTAACGCAATGTTACTTTATTCTGCCTTAGCTAAAGGCCCAACGTTACCTCTTGATTACCAAGTAAACTCCACTCGTCAATTTATGCGAGAACTCAATCGCCTTGGTGTTACTAGTGCAATAGACGCTGGCGGTGGATTTCAAAACTATCCTGAAGATTATGAAGTCATTGCTGAATTAGCAAGACATGAACAGCTTACTATTCGTATCGCTTATAATTTATTTACTCAACGACCAAAACAAGAGTTTGAAGACTTTCAGCAATGGACATCGATGGTATCTCCAGGGGAAGGCAGCGATTTTTATCGCCATAATGGTGCGGGTGAAATGTTAGTTTTCTCAGCGGCTGATTTTGAAGACTTTTTACAGCCAAGACCCGACCTACCTGAAAATATGGACGCTGAACTAGAAAAGGTGATCCGCCATTTAGTTGAACACCGTTGGCCATTTCGTTTACATGCCACTTACAACGAATCCATTAGTCGCATGTTAGATGTATTTGAAAAAGTGAATAAAGATATTCCTTTTGATGGATTACATTGGTTTTTTGATCATGCAGAAACTATCAGTGAGAAGAATATTGAACGGGTAAAAGCGTTAGGCGGTGGATTAGCGATTCAGCATCGCATGGCGTTTCAGGGGGAATATTTTTCTCAGCGCTATGGAGCTGAAGCGGTTAAACATACCCCACCTATAGCCAAAATGCTCAATGCTAATGTACCCGTTGGTTTAGGTACAGATGCCACTCGTGTTGCAAGTTATAACCCGTGGACAGCGCTTTATTGGTTAGTTTCAGGTCGTACTGTGGGTGGTATGCAAATGTATGATGCTAATAATCGTTTAGATAGAGATACTGCATTAATGCTCTGGACGATGGGAAGCTCGTGGTTCTCTAATGAGCAAGGCAAAAAAGGACAAATTAAACAAGGCCAACTTGCTGATTTTGTCGCCCTTTCTGCTAATTATTTTGCGGTACCAGAAGCAGAAATTAAAGCAATTGAATCACTGCTGACTGTTGTTAATGGCAAAATTGTTTATGCAAACGACACATTTGCACCGTTAGCACCACCTTCTATTCCTGTGTTACCTGATTGGTCGCCGGTTACCAAAGTGCCAGGTCACTACTCATATCTACAGCAAGAAACTCAAAGTGCAGTATTAAATCAATTGCATCAATGCTGTGGTGCTTGTCATGTTCATGGACACCAGCACGATATTGCACGTAAATCGGGTATTCCTATTTCAGATGATAATGCTTTTTGGGGCGCTGTAGGTTGCTCTTGCTTTGCATTCTAATGTTTTTATCCCTTACTTATTATGGCCAGCAATAATATTGCTGGTCAGCTAAACAGAGAGAAGTATCACTATGGCAACGCAGCGAACTTCAGCATGGTCGCCCTTACGCAATCGTGTATTTTTTATGTTATGGATGGCGACACTATTTTCTAATATTGGTACTTGGATGAACGATGTTGGTGCTGGCTGGCTAATGACTAATTTAAGTCCTGATCCTGTAATGATCGCTGCCATTCAAGCAATGACCACTCTACCTGTGTTCTTGCTCGCACTTCCCGCGGGTGCTATCGCTGATATTTTTGATAAAAGAAAACTACTTATTATCGTTAATATTTTAATGCTTATGGCTGCCGCATTATTAGCCGTGTTAGTTTATTTCAATGTAATTAGTATTGGCTGGTTATTACTCATTACTTTTGTGCTTGGCTCTGGTGCGGCTTTTTTAGGACCTGCATGGCAAGCTATAGTGCCAAGCATTGTTGCGCCAAATGAATTAAAAGCGGGTATTGCCTTAAACAGTATGGGAATTAACATCAGTCGAGCGATAGGACCTGCATTGGCGGGCATATTAATCTCTCAAGTAGGTTTATATCTGCCTTTTTTACTCAATGCATTAAGCTTTATTGCCATTATTTTCGCTGTTTGGTGGTGGAATGGCGAGAAAAAAACGGATGATAAACTGCCAGCAGAATCGGTTATTGCTGCAATGATCTCTGGTCTGCGTTATGCCCGTTATAGTCCGGCTTTGATTAAAACGATCATTCGTGCAGCAAGCTTTTTTGTTTTTGCTAGTGCGTACTGGGCAATGTTGCCTTTGGTTGCTCGGGTTTCGCTTCAAGGTGATGCTACATTATATGGTTTATTAACCACCAGCATTGGTATTGGTGCAGTTTGTGGCGCATTTAGTTTATCGACACTGCGTGAGAAATTCAGCACAAATGCACTTATTGCCTTTGGCACAATAGGTACGGCTCTGGTGTTATTTATTTTTGCCAGCGCGACGTCAAAATACTTAGCAATTTTTTCTAGTCTTTTAGCCGGATTCAGTTGGATAGTTACTTTATCAACATTAATGGTATCCGCCCAAACCGCACTACCTAATTGGGTTAGAGCAAGAGGGTTAGCACTCTATTTAACCGTATTTTCTGGCTCTATGGCATTAGGATCTTTAGTTTGGGGGCAAATTGCATCACACACATCCGTCACTATTGCGTTATTTTCTGCCACTGTCGGTATCATTTTAGTTTGGTTATGTGTATTAAGAGTTAAGCTTGAACATGACAACCTCAATTTACAACACTCTGATCATTTTTCTCTTGCGGATGAATTAATTGAAACAACTGGCGATAAAGACCCCGTGTTAGTTTCAATTCGTTATCATGTGGAAATAGAACATCGTACGCAATTTTTAGCGTTAATGAACCAATTAAAAATTATTCGCTTAAGAGATGGTGGCTATTCTTGGGGATTATTTACCTCTTCAGAGATCCATGAGGGATTTATTGAAACGTTTATGGTGTCTTCGTGGGTAGAGCATCGCCGCCAACACGATAGAGCGACTCTAGATGACAAGCAGTTACAGCAACAACTAGATAAGATTATTAGTAAGAAAAAAGTAACTCATTATTTTTCTGCATTTTCTCACTCAATAGATCCTTCTCTAGATAAATAAGTGTTATTGATATTAGCCCTCCTTATTAAGGTAATCTGTACTTTGATTAGGTGGGCTATATGCATTTTATTGCCTCGGCCGCTGCTTTCTTGTAACCTGCATCGCTTCTTTTACTTCTATTTCATGATGGAAAAAATAATGACAGGACATGTTTCTAAAGATCCATTACATGGCGTGACGCTTGAAATGCAGGTTAATGCCTTAGTGGCTAAACACGGTTGGGCTAAATTAAGTAAGCTGATTAATATCAACTGTTTTAAAAATGATCCAAGTGTGAAATCAAGTTTAAAATTTCTTCGCAGAACGCCGTGGGCACGCGCAGAAGTTGAAGCGTTATATCTTGATTCACTAGAAGACGATATTGATGAGGTTATTGAGGTTATCGATCACCCCGATAGTGATCCTTGGGCAAATAGCCGAGGGAAATAAGTGTTAATATTGATGCTGACAATTTCTGTCACTCTAATGCATTAAGATAAGAATAAATGCAAATCTTAAGGAGTGAGTATGTTTAAGCCAAACAGTATTATTATTTATGCTAAAGATGTTGATAAAAGTACAGATTTTTACGCGAAAATTTTAAAATCGGCACCATTAGAACGTTATCGTGAATTTTCTGTTTTTGCGTTATCTTCAGATTTTATTTTAGGTATTCAATCTAAAACCGGCATCGACCCTAAGCCCCAAGCTCAATTTGGTGGTTTTGAAATTTGTATGTCTGATATAACCTACGATAAAGTAAATAAAATTTATCAACAGTGGTGTGGGCTAAAGGTAGAAATAGAGATGCCACCTAAGCAATTAGACTTTGGCTATACTTTTGTGGCACTTGATCCAGATGGTCATCGATTACGAGTCTGTGCAACAGATACGACAAATGTTGATTAGATATTATTGACATTATTAATGCTATAAAAAGCCAATAACCAACTACATGATTTAAATAACCGACCTAATACTTAGGGGGATATTTCCCCCTATTTGACTTATTTCAGCCTATTACCCATATTATCAATAACCTTTTCACCCTCTTCTTTAGTAAAACTTCCTTGCTGTTTATTGGGCAGAATATCTATTACTGTTTCAGAAGGACGACATAATTTGGTACCTAACGGAGTTACCACAATAGGACGATTAATTAAAATAGGATGCTTTAACATTGCACTAATTAATTGTTCATCGGTTAATGTCGGGTCTTCTAGTTTTAATTGTTCATAAGGTTCAACATTTTTACGTAAAAGAAAGCGCACTGTGACTTTCATCTCTGTAATTAATTTTATCAATTCTGATTTTGTAGGCGGTGTTTCTAAGTAATAAACAATTGTGGGTTCTATACCACTATTTCGTATCATCTCTAAAGTATTACGCGATGTGCCACAGTTTGGATTATGATAAATAGTTATGTTTGTCATATCGTTATTACCATTAATTTAAAAAGACAAACGCAGTGCTAATGCGATTAATGTGACGGTTAAAACAGGAATAGTCATAATAATGCCAGTTTTAAAATAGTAGCCCCATGTAATAGTCATATTCTTTTGTGATAAAACATGTAGCCATAATAACGTCGCTAAACTGCCAATTGGTGTAATTTTAGGACCTAAATCAGCGCCAATCACATTGGCATAAATCATAGCTTGTTGGATCAACCCCGTCGCATTACTCTCTTCTATCGATAAAGCACCAATTAACACAGTTGGCATATTGTTCATCATTGAAGATAAAAATGCAGTGATGAAACCTGTTCCTAATGTGGCAATCCAAAGTCCATTATCAGCTAGGATATTAAGAATTTCTGACAGGTAATGCGTTAGACCTGCATTTCTTAAGCCATAAACCACTAAATACATACCTAAAGAAAAAATAACAATTTGCCACGGTGCACCTTTTAATACTTTGGTGGTGTTGATGACCTTCCCTTTGGCGGCAATAATATACAGTACTAATGCGCCCAAAGCAGCTATCGCACTAATGGGAACACCTAGCGGTTCTAAAACAAAGAAACCCACCAATAAAAGCAATAATACAAACCAACCGGCTTTAAAGGTGGTGTTATCTTTAATGGCTGAAATTGGCGTAGCGAGTTTTAACACATCATAACTTTTAGGAATATCTTTACTGAAAAACCAATGCAACATAATTAACGTAGCCATAATAGCCGCAATATCAACAGGTATCATAATTGAGGCGTATTCGCTGAAGCCAATATGGAAAAAATCAGCAGAAACAATATTCACCAAATTAGAAACAATAAGCGGCAAACTAGCGGTATCAGCAATAAACCCAGCAGCCATAACAAAAGCCAGTGTGGTGCCTTTACTAAAACCAAGCGCTAATAACATCGCAATAACGATAGGCGTTAAAATTAATGCAGCACCATCATTAGCAAATAAAGCTGCAACCACCGCGCCTAGTAAGATTATATAACTAAATAGTAATCGCCCTTTTCCTTTACCCCATTTGGCAACATGTAGCGCGGCCCATTTAAAAAACCCACTTTCATCAAGAAGTAAACTAATAATAATAACGGCAACAAAGGTAGCAGTTGCATTCCAAACAATATTCCACACAATGGGAATATCTTGAAAACTAATTACCCCACAACTAAGCGCTAGTATCGCTCCTAGTGTAGCGCTCCAGCCAATTCCTAATCCTTTAGGTTGCCAAATAACAAAAGTAATAGTGAGAATAAAAATAGATGCTGCAATAAGCATAATAAATCTCGATTAAAAGGTGTATTTAGATACTTGACTCATTTGTTATATATGTAAAATCATATATGTTTAGTTAAAAATTTAATTGGAGCAACTGTACATCGAATCTTTGTTTTCTATCGCTTTTAGTAAAAGAGATACTCTGCTTTTTTCTATCGCATAAGTTAGTTCAATAATATTTTTTACCCAAGGCAACAATGTTGGAGAAAGTCGATAATGAACCCATTTACCCTGTTTAGAATCGAGTAATAATCCTGAACCACGTAACATAGCAAGATGACGAGATGTTTTAGGTTGAGATAAATTTAACGCAGTATAAATATCACAAACACAAAGCTCGCCAGAAGCTTTTAATAGTAAAACAATATTTAGTCTTGTTTGATCACTTAATAGTTTATACAGTTGTAGTGGTTCCATTTTTAGTCCTTTGCTCCTTTATTACCTTACTATATAAGGTACACTTGAAAAACACATGCGTCAAAACATATATAACGTTAAATATATTATCTGTGATTTTACTCAATTTCGATTTTAGATCACAGCCAATAAAAAAGCAGAGCAATTTTTTGATTGGCTTTTAGCTAGACGTTAGGAGAGTTATAAACTGTTTTTCTGAACACTGTATTTTTTATTTATCTCTATATTCCTTTGATGTGATACCAAATTCTTTTTTAAAAATAGAGTAAAAATATTGCAAAGAAGGATAATCACACATTACAGAGATCTCTTGTATTGCTAGCGTGGTTGTCGTTAATAAATTTTAAGCCCGCTTGAGTTTTTCTTCATCAATAACCGTATGAATCGTTTTACTCACCTCTTTTTTAAAACGTTGCTCTAAATTAGAACGTGACATATTCACAGTTTCTAATACCTGTTCTGTTTTTATGCTTTTGCAGGCATTGTAATAGATATAGAGGATGGCTTGAATAGCCGTGGGATCGTTAAAAGAGTGAAAATTTATTGAACGACGTTCTACAATTTTAACTGGGGGAACTAATATTCTTTGTCGTTTATCTATTTGTTGCGCTTCTAAAGACTGGTGTAAAAGCTTTGCCGCTAAATATCCCATTTGTCTTGAGCCTTGTACAACCAATGAAAGTGCAATTCGTGATAAATAGCGCGTCATATCTTCATCATCAATACCAATAATGCTGATCTCTTTTGGCACATTAATATTTAAATTGTCGCAAACTTGTAGTAAATGACGGGCTCTTGCGTCCGTTACTGTAATAATACCTGTTTGTGGTGGCAGAGTTTGTATTCAATTAGATAAACATTTTGTGCGTGTTGCCAGTTCTCTTGCGTAATATCTATTCCGTTATAAACAATACCAGGGTATTTTTCTAATGTGACCAATTGGCGAAAAGCATATTCTCTTTCAGTGGGTTATTTTGTTGTTAGTGAAAAATTTCCACATAACACTGATAATGCTGTGCATAGTTTTTGCCATGCGCTACCTAATACGTGGCATTTAATGTCAGTAATGTTAAGTGCAGCATCTTGTCTTGATTGGGTTTGTCAATTAACAGGTATTGATAATGTGGGTGCGATGTTTGAAGAAATAGAGCACCCCCTAGCGAGCACGTCGCTATTATTTTTACTTTACCTTTCTGGTGAACGGACACCTTATAATAATCCTAATGAAAAAGGTGTTTTTGGGGATTAACTCATGAGCATCAACGCGCTGATTTATGCCAATCAGTGCTAGTAGAGTTTAATTGCTTTATTAATAATTCAAACAATCAACAACACAAAAATAAACTAAAAATAAAACCTAGCCCCGAAAAGTTTCAGGGCAAATAAATAGGTTAGCGGTATCCACGGCTATGGTTGTTAGAAGACCAGCTATAGGTTTCATCACTTGGAACAAGTTTATCTTTTTTCTTTTGGGCGCGTACTTTCTTGGTGGCTTTTTCAACTTCGAGGGAGATTTCGGTAATAATGGCGTCTTTGACTTTATTCATTTCTGAGTTAGTTAATTCACGACCTAATTTCTTTCTTTCTTGTCCTATCCTGGTTTTCACTCTCATCTGTTGGGCATCAGTCATTTCTTGCATTGTCAGTTTTTTCATTAAATTACCCTACTTATGTTGAGTTATGAGTAGATAATATAACATCATTGAAATAGCTAACAATAATTAAATTTTTTAATTTAAGGTACTGAAGTTAGTATTTTTACTAACTCATTATTTAACAATAATCTTATGCACTACGAGATGAATAACGTAATGCATAATTCATTAAAGATAAATAGATTTAACCGACTAAATTAATTGAAGAAATGTCGTTTTAAAGCTATCAATATCTTCTTGTGTTGTTGCCCATGAAGTACAAAGACGTAAACAACTTAAATTAGGATCTTCTAATAAAACGCGATGAAAAACAAATTGCTGAGTAAGTTTATCAGCAATAGCATTTGGTAAAATAACAAACACTTGGTTAGATTCAGGTGGTGCTAAGAAGTCAAACCCTTGCTCAATGAAAAAACCAGCTAGCTGAGTTGCCATCTCATTAATATGTTTGCCTAGCTTAAAATAGAGGTCATCATTAAATAACGCATAAAATTGAGCACCTAATAACCAACCTTTTGCTTGTAATCCCCCTTTTTGTTTCAAGCTAAACCGAAAGTCCGATTTTAATGCTGGATTATTGATAACTAATGCTTCAGCAGACATGGCACCAATTTTTGTTCCACCAATATAAAACGCATCGGTAAGTGCGGCGATATCCTCAATGGTGAGATCACTTTCTGATGACATCAATCCACCAGCTAAACGAGCTCCATCAAGATATAGCCATAAATTATATTCATCACAAAATTGGCGTAAAGCTTGAATTTCGGCCTTGCGATACACAGTACCGATTTCTGTTGCATTGGTAATATAAACCAGCTTGGGCTGCACCCAATGCTCATCATTATGTTCAGCAATGATTGGTTTAAGAAGGTCGGGGGTTAATTTACCATCGGCAGAAAAAGTGGTAATGACTTTATGCCCTGTAGCCTCGATTGCCCCAGTTTCATGGGTAGCAATATGCCCCGTGCTTACTGATATAACCGCCTGATGAGGGCGTAAGAAATGCGATATCGCTGTTAAATTGGTAATAGTACCGCCATTAAAAAAATGAATATCAGCATCAGCTTTTTGTATGCGTTGTTTTATTAATTCAGCAGCTTGATGACATAGTTTATCCATACCATAGCCATCATAGCGTTGTCCCACCATATCGGTGATCACCTTCATGACCGCAGGATGTGCAATTTCGTTATAGTCATTTTGAAAGCGGTACATGTGTACTCCTGTTGTATAAAATTTTTATATGTTGTGTCGTTTTATATCTAAAATAAAAAGCGCCTATACACACTCAATATAGTATTGAATACAATAGACGCCTTAATATATTGATAAAACCAATTATTTTAAACTGCTTATTTAAAGTTACTCATTTAAAGCAAATATCACCCCAACGAGCAAGGCCCGCAGTTACAGAACCAAAATCATTTCCTTTAACTATCGGGATATTAGGTAATTGCTGCTGTATTGCTTGGCATAATACAGGTGAACGCGCTGAACCTCCGGTCATAAAAATGACATCAGGTTTTATCCCCCCTTGCTGAACAGCATTATTGACTAACTCAATCATTTTGCTTTTTGGTGATTCTATCGCATCGATCATTTGCTGATGCTCAATATTAACTTCAAGCGTTTCACTGAGTAATTTAATATTTGCTATATAGTCAGGAGAATCTGATAACGCAATTTTAGCTTCTTCAGCGCGCCGAACTAGGCTATAACCCAAGGTTTCATTATAAACTTCAATTAAACGAGTTATTTTTTCTGGCTCTTGAGCATCGCGTTTTAATTGGTTTAATACAGCCAAATTCTGACGAGAATAGAAGTTTTTTTGTGCTTCAACGTTATTTATCGCAATAGGATCCCAAAAATGCATCAGTGGCAATTGAATGCCAGATAACATTGAACCGGTCATGCCAAAATGAGGCATTAATTGTTTAAATGCGAGATAAATATCAAGGTCATTACCGCCAACACGCTGCCCACTATGAGCAAGTAATGTATTTGAACGATCTGTTTTGCCTCGATAACTCGGCCCCATTTGAATTAACGAACAATCTGTTGTACCACCACCAATATCTACAACCAATACAGTTTGGTCTTTTTCTAATGAGGCTTCGTATTCCAATCCCGCAGCGACAGGTTCAAATTCAAACATAACATTCTTAAAACCAGCACGTTTAGCTGCACGAATAAGAATATTTTCAGCTTGTTTATTTGAAGCCTCTCCACCTAGCCCATTAAAGTTAATAGGTTTACCAATAACGGTATCAGTAATCGTTTCTTGCGTACTTTTTTCAGCTTGGTGTTTAATATTTGCCATCATAGCGCAAACTAAATCTTCGAAAAAACTAATTTGAATATCATGCAGGCCTGAAGCACCTAAAAAGGACTTAGGCGATTTAACGTAATAAACATCACGAGGATCACGAAGATATAAACTAAGTGCAGACTGTCCGAACAAAACATCTTCAGGAACTAACTCAATATCTTCATCTCGATTAAAAGCGATTGATTTTCGCAGTAATTGCTCACCTATCTCACTTGAAGGTTTGATATTTAAATGGCGAAATAAGTGCTCAGAAACAGATTCACGGGTAGGCGCACAAAGTGTTGATGGAATATAAAAATCATCACCTTCTAAAGGCAAAAGGGTTGGCTTTCCCTCTTTCATTATCGCAACAGAACAATTTGACGTTCCGTAATCAAAGCCAATAAACATTCAGCCTCCCCAGCTAGACTTAGTATGAAAAAAAAGACTGAAAACTCTACCCCATGCTTCAAACAATTACCAAGATTTTTTGCTTAAAATATTTTAAGAAAGCAATAAAAATACGGTAAGCACATTTATGCTCTATTTACTTTCGACCCTAAAGGAAAAGCGTATAAAATTATGCTATTGACTCAATAAGTGAGGACATAAAATGAATAAATTGTGGGTATATTGCTAATTATTACGACTGTATGGATCAGGTTTACGAAAAACAAATAAAACCAAAAATAATTGCAGGGGCTATTCCCTGCAAAAATCATCGAGTTAAATAAAAAAATCGGATGGTAAATACTTATGGATTGGTTTGTCACAACTCAGTGTTGTTAGTGTATTTTGTGTTAACCCTCCCAAATAGCAATCCAACGAATCAGTAAACAAATGAAATAAACACCCTATTGCAATCGCTTTAAATTTCCATGAAGGAATAAATAGTAACGCAAAATAAACTATCGCAGCCCAGATTGTATGCAAAGGATGAAACCCAACACTACAGCGATTAGGATCAAAAATAGGGGTTGCTAACAGGTGGTCAGCATCGATTACCATTGTTGATATCATTAATATCGAAGCTACCTTCCAGTTTTTGCGCCAAAATAAATAACCAAACAATATGGGCACTAAAAAATGTAGGCTGTAGTGTAAAACCGTTCTAATTATTTCAAATATCACAAAAACCTCGAAATTTAAAAATTATTTATTAATTATTACTCAGTAACTTGTAGTCTCAGATTTTTAAACTAAATTATAAGGAGATTGTTAAATTAAGGAATATGATAATGAAGTTTAATAAAATATTAAGTTGTTTACTCCCCTCGTTACTTGCTGTTTCTTTAACAAGCGAAGCCTGCTCTAGTTTAGCTATAACAGATAAAAAAAATAATGTTTATCAAGGCAGAACATTAGAATTGTCATCTGAGCTACCGTCATGGGTTTCTTATTATCCACAAAATACACAATTCACAAAATTAGCCCCTAATGGTGAGAAAGGTCTAAGTTATAGTGCTAAATATGACATATTAGCGATTACTACAGATATCTATTTTGATGGTGGTGACCATAATTTACTACAAGGTCTTAATAGTGCAGGACTATCATTTAGCGCCAATATGATAACAGAAGCAGAATTATCCCCTATTGAACCTAAAAATTACGATAAATCTATTCCTGTTATCTCTATTGGTGAATGGGCATTAGCTAATTTCTCGACTGTTGAAGAAGTGCAAAAAGCGGTTGAGTCCGGCTATTTTTGGGCTCCTGTATTAACAAATTTTGGTAATTTAAAATCTCCTTTCCATTATGCGTTTCATGATAAAAATGGCGGTAGTATTGTTGTTGAGGCTTTAAATGGTCAATTACATGTATATCAAAATCCAACTCGCGCAATGACAAATGGGCCTGATTTTCCTTGGCATTTAACCAATCTGAATAATTTTAGTCAATTAACCAATATTGACAGATCATCAGCAGTTTTAGGAAATATAAAAGTTATACAACCTGATAGTGGTATTGCAGTATCGAGTTTACCTTCATCAGATACTTCTGTAGGACGTTTTGTTCGTGCTGTTTATTTCTCAACATATGCACCTAAAGCAGATTCCACACAAGAAGCGATGAATACACTCGCACATATTATGAATCGTTTTGATAGAACCAAAAATATAACAGCAGATGTTATGGGAGAGAGCCAAAGTACTAGCAAAGAGCTTCAAACGGAATATACCGTTTGGACCAGTCTATCGGATTTAACTAATGGTGTGATGCAGGTAAGAGGCTATAACGATATCAACTATGCTGAATACTCTCTTGCGCAATTTAACAATTCAAGTAAACCTGTTTTTGAAAAGATTAATGTGAAGAAATAACATTTTTTTATCATCGTATTAGAGGTAAAAAACTATTTTGTTAAAAATGCCTCTAATACGATAACGTAGCAAATTGCACGCAGTGTTACACAAAGAATTAATGAGATGTTGTATTAGGTAAACTATTATCAATTTCACCTAATGAAAATGCTAAATCAACCGCAGCAATTAATGAACTAGTATAAGAATCTATATTCGCTATTTGAGCATTTAATAAAGCAATTTCTGCAGTATTAATCTCTGTCACTGTCCCTAATCCATTATTATAGAAATCAACACTTGCGGTGTAACTTAATTGTGTTGTATCCATTAAGTTTTTAGACGCTTTATTCGCTTCCAGCGCAGATTTTAATGTATTTTCACTAATGGTAATTTCTCTTATCGCGATATCTTGGCTTTTACGTAGATTCTCTTGTGCTAATACAATATCTGATTGTGCATTTTTCATACGTGATTGTCGCATTCCCCCTTCATATAATGGGATGCTAACACCAATAAGAATATTCGATGATGACGTATGTTGATTAATATCCGGTAAACCTTGTACATCCAAACTACCGGTTCCCCCTGCAATACCCCCTGCTAGGTAAATTTTAGGAAAATAATCAGATTCTACTGAGCGAGCTGTTTTAACCGCGGCTTGTGTTAATTCATAATGCGCTAAAATATCGGGACGTTGTGATAGCGCTTTTTTAATCATATCGTGAGTTAATGGTGAAATATCATCAGGTAACACATATTCGTCACTATAGTCTATATTGAACTTTTGAAATGGCGATATACCAACAGTTGATAACAATATCTGATATTGATCTTTTTCATGTCCCTTTGCTAAGACATTTTGTAATTCAACTTGTGCAACTTGTTGTTTGGCTAATGCTACATCCAGTACAGTTGCTAATCCCCTAGCTCGTTTTTGCTCAATCGCATTCAAAATATCCTTACTTCTTTGTAGTGATTGAGATGTAATATCTATTTTTTTCTTTGCTGCACCATAGTTAAAATAAGCAACGGAAACATCGTGAATAATTTTTTGATGCATTAGATTAAAATTAAGATTTGTTGCTAAAGAAGCATGCTTTGCTGCATCTACTAATGCTGAACGTTTACCAAAATCGAAAATCAGCCATCTAAAGGTAAGCGCAGGAATAAAAGCACTGTTTGTTGTTTTTACATCATCAATAATAGGATTTTCAGGTAGGTTTATTTTTCCTCTTTGATATCCTCCTAATGCGCTTGCAGTGATAACAGGTAAATAGGTACTCTCCACCATACCGATATCTGTTGCCGATTTTTTGGCTAACTCCCATGCGATACGTGTTTCAGGATTATTTTGTTGCCCAAGATCAATAAGGTCAGCTAACCCGTAATTCGCTTTTAATGATGTATTTTTGTCTAAGAATTGTTCAGCAGAAGAGGACATATATTTTGCATTATCATACGGCATCGATTGTTGAGAATAGTATTTAAATGAATCACTTGTATCAATACAGCCAACAAGTAATAGGCTTAATAAAGAGGACAGTATCTGCTTTTTATTATTAATCACTGATTTTATCATCATTACTTTTCTCTTATTAAATTTTTAAATACAAGTTCTCTTTCATCAGTAGATAACATCTTCATCTCTTCATTTAAAATAGATGCTTTAAAATTATCTTTTGACTCTCTCTTTAAATTTACATCTAAATCTTCGATGTCGTTTTTATCATTAAAGAAAAACCTTTGCGAATAATCATGGCGACTTATATAAGAAATCTTACTTAATGCTTCTTCAAAAAACAGAATTAATTCTTTATTTTTTTCATTATTTTCTTTTTCAAAAAGAAATAAATTAATATTGTCTTTTAATTTTGAGATTGTTTCATTGATAGATGAAACTAAATTTAACATTTCATTTTTATTAGATGAAAATTTCAAATCAGTATAATTATCTAAAACAGTAGTAAGCTGTTTATATATTGTATTAACAATACTTGTTGGCCATACTCGAGTGAAAATAATATACATCACAATATTGCCTAGTAAGATACCCAATATTCTATCTGAAACAACATCCATATCAAAACTTGGTTTAAATCCATGTAATACGGTAAGCAAAAATGCTAAACCAATTTGAACGCCAGCATAAGAGATCCGCTCATTGCCTGCTGCAATCCAAGCTGCGGGTAATATACAGAAAAAGATTAATATCATTAGCTGAAAAATATCAGATAGATTAGGGATAATATACAGTAGCGAAACCATACCAATTACCGCACCGATTAAACAACCAATAATCCGTAATGTCAGTTTGTGAACTGTTTCCCCTACAGTGGTTAACGCGACAACATAACAAGTGATCATCGCAGTATGAATACCCTGCCACTTAAAATAATCATAAAATATATAGCATAAAATAGCCGCTAACGTTGTTTTAATAGCAAAGTATTTATGATTAGGATTTGTAAACGCATCTTTCACAAAAAAATTATTTTCTTTCTTTTCCGGTTTTATCGTTCTTTTTTCAACAAGTATCTCATCAAATTTATTTAGTAAATAGAGGCTATTTTTGGATGTTAAGGCAGATATATTAGTTGTTTGCTCTATTTTTTCTAATTGATGATGAGTAAAACAATTAGCAATATATGTACTTCTTTTAGATAAAAGAATACGAATTGATGCTGGCGTGTTATCCGCTAGGCTTAATGACATGATTAATATTTGATACGAATTATCAATCATATTTTCAAGCCATTTAATATCTTCTTTTCCTTTTAAATGAAATATTTTAATAAACATTAAGTAACGTTTACATTCTGTTTGTGTACTCAGTATTTCACTTTTTTCAAATTGGTTTGCTTTCTTACCCAAAAAGAAATCACTAGCGGTTAAAAATCGAGTGGAAATTTTATTTAAGAGTAATGTATTAGGACTAATGCCTAAGAAAAAATTAAATAAAATGACTAATAACATTGGTGATACAGCCATTAATAATGCATATAACAACCCTCTTGTAGCTGCATCACCAAATGGAACGTCTTCTATTAAAGTCATTAAAAATGCGATAACAAGAGCAACTAGATTACCTATATCACCAAGACTACTGGCAGATGCTAAATACATAAATATGGCTGAGAATAAAGCCATAAAGAAAAAACGTAAAATTATATTTTGAATTGTGAGGTTAAAAAGAAAAAACACAACACAGACGACAATAGAACATAAAATAATGACACCAAGAGAGAGTAAGATATTTTGTACGGCATCAGCTTTTATTAAATATATAATTAAATAACAGCTGATTGCAGACTCCGGAATTTCATAAATCATCGCGATGACGGCCATTAAGGCGCAAAGTAATGCTATACGCCAAGTAGTCGCAAAGCGATAATCAAATGGAAGCAAATCTTTTTTTATTTGCTTAGCTATTAGTGAAGATTTAGCAATCATCATCTTTAGATATAATATTTACAGTTGCTGTTGCACCAACACGCATAAGGTCTTCTTGCGGTTCAGTAATAACTACCTTAACTGGAAAACGCTGTTCAACACGCACCCAATTTAAAGACTTAGGAACATAAGGTAAATCTCGTGGGACATTAATAAGGTCGGTAGACATAACGCCACGGCTAATTCCCTCTACTCTCCCTTTAATTGGACGTTTATTATCAATCATGGAGTAAATAACAACACAGCTGCCAACCTGAATGTTATTTAAATCTGTTTCTTTAAAATAAGCGCTCGCAAACCAAGTATCAGTATCAATTAATGTAAATATAGATTGTCCTGAAATAACAAACTCACCTGGTGATAAAGTCAATCCAGCAATATAACCATTACTTGGTGCTCTGACCTCTGTATTACTCAACTCCCATTCAGCCATTTCTAATGAAATTTTTAATGATTTTACGAGAGCCTCTTCTGAATCAGTGTTATTTATTAATGCTTCTGAGGCCGTATTTTGTTTCTGTGCTTGCTTTAAACTGACTTGTGCATCGTGTTTTAATGTTCTGGCATCATCAACTTGTTGTGCAGTAACAAAACCTTTTGCTAATAAAGGCTCTAATCGATTAAGTGATTGTGTTGCAAGTGATAAATTTACTTGTGCACGTTTTATTTGAGCCTCAGCTACTTCTGAATTTGAGGTTTCAGCTATAATAACCCGCTGTTTATTGCTGAGTGCAGCCTCTGCGATAAGCAATTGTTCTTTCGCTTGTTCGACCCTTAGTGCATACATCGTTGGCTCAATGGTAAAAAGAAGATCACCTTTATTAATATGGCTATTTTCTTTTACATAAATTGAGCTAATACGCCCAGGAACAGTGGATGATATATTAATTTTATTTGCATCAATGATAGCATCTTCACTTAGCGGATTTAGTGCGGATAATTGGAGGCTTTTCCACAATAAAAGTAGCGTAATCACAAAAATAATAACGGTGATAATGCGTGCCAGGTTCTTTTTGATTTTTTTATTCATAATTTAATGAGCAAAATAAAGTAAAGAGATAGTTAAAGAAATTGATAACAATATCGCAAAATAAAATAACAAAGGTAGCGGTAATTTATCATCAATTCCACAATAGATAAGAAGTACTCGTATACCAAAAGCCCCTAATAAGCCAATAAAGGTGCATAACATCCAATAGGGGAAATAAGCTCCTAACATAGCAATAAAAGGAGAATGGCTTTGAGAACAACCCGTTAATAGTAGCGTTATCATGCTTAAGCTGATAACACGATAATGTTTTCTAATTAAGTTCAAGATAATGCACCCATCACTTTATGATAAAATTTATTATTCGCTTTAAATACTATAGCGCTTTTTATTTACTGTGTGTAATTAGTTGAGCAATCTTAAAAAAATAGCATAAAATTAGAGGAATAAATATTTTTACATAAACTGTTCCTTATATTTCTTTTAGATTAGGATTTAATTTCGATAGAGTAATATCACTGAAAAATAGACATATGAGTATTAAAACAACATACCTAATGTTCTCATTAACGTGAACATTTCGTGTCATCGCGACCTATTAAGAGTATAGTAACCAATCCTTTAGTCTGATTAGATACCACAGTTTTTATTATGGAATTAGCCTCTACAGCTCAAAATATCCGAAACATTCTTGCTAGCGAAACACCCATTATAGATGTACGTGCACCCATCGAATTTAATCAAGGCTCAATGCCAGCAGCGATTAATCTACCGTTAATGAACGATGAAGAACGAGCTGCCGTAGGGACTTGTTATAAACAACATGGTTCACAAAAGGCAGTAGAATTAGGTCATCAATTAGTTAATGGTGATATTCGAGCTAATCGATTAGCGGCATGGAAAGCAGCATGTGAGCGTTTTCCTAATGGGTATATTTGTTGTGCGCGTGGAGGAATGCGTTCTCATATAGTTCAAAAATGGCTAAAAGACATAGGTATTGATTTTCCATTGATAGAAGGTGGATATAAAACGTTAAGGCAAGCCGCTATTGAGATAACTAATGAATTAGTACAACGCCCTATTGTGCTCATTGGTGGTTGTACTGGTAATGGTAAGACAACATTAGTTAGAGCCTTATCTGAAGGTATTGATTTAGAAGGATTTGCACACCACCGAGGGTCATCCTTTGGCCGAACTTTACAAGAGCAGTTTCCCCAGGCAACGTTTGAAAACCATCTTGCCGTTGAAATGCTTAAAAAATCTCAGCAAAATAACCGTTGGGTGTTAGAAGATGAAGGCCGTGCTATTGGTGCTAATGGATTGCCTGAAAGTTTACGTGTTCAGATGGCAAATGCGTCATTAGTTATTGTTGAAGATCCCTTTGAACGACGCATTGAACGATTAAAAGAAGAGTATTTTGATCGAATGACGCATGATTTCTTGGCTGCTTATGGCGAAGCTAAAGGTTGGGAAGCTTATAGCGAATATTTACATCATGGTTTATTTGCTATTCGTCGTCGATTAGGTTCTCAACGTGCGGCAGAACTAACGCAATTATTAGATAATGCCTTGATAGAACAGAGAGCAAGTGGTAATACTGAAGTCCACTTTGCTTGGTTAATACCATTACTTAATGAATATTATGATCCTATGTATCGTTATCAATTAAGTAAAAAAGAAGACAAAATTATTTATCGTGGAACGTATGAAGAAGTGATGCAGTGGTTAGAAAATAAGTAATTTCTTTATTATTTTCCATTATTAATAACTAAGGTATCTGTTACTAATCGATAAAATTAATGTCCACAAGCGCAATGTGCTGCACCTATTTAAGGTGCAGTTCTTATTTTAATCTTTGTTATGACGACATAACAAAATCCCTACAATTATTATCATGCCAAAGAAAAAAGGCACAGAGAGAGAAAGCTCAAGAAATATAAAACGATTAATATTTATCCCATATCCTTTATCTGAAAATTTTAATGCTAAAGGTAATGCGCATAATCCTGAAATTCCCCCTATACCCATTAAACGATAAAGCTTAATCCGATTTTCTTTTTTGCTTTGTAGATCTTGTTTTCGCTGATATTGGATATATTTCCAACATAAATAGAGCAAGCCTAATACAGAACCAAGATGCTGGAGTATTTTATAAATAGCCAGTTCTTGCCCATTCGTCATTCCCTGCCAAATATGTGTTTGCAATACCGATAAAAGCCTTACAGCGGTACCTGTTTCATGTGTAAATGAATCCCATACAATATGAGTCAATGCGCCAATATATAGAGATAATAGAAAGATCCCTAGATCTCCTAGAGTAAATTGCATGGGATTATTTAATGGGATCGGTGATACACATTTTAATGGATATCGTAATAAATAATTTAAGATAAAAATCAGCAAACACAATGGTAATGCAGTATAAAACCAACCTAAAAGATGGTGAGCTGTTGCTGATGCTTGATATAAGCCAAAAGAATAAAGTAAATCAGGTGAAGTACTTCCTACAATTAAAGCAGGTAAATTGAGATTTTTTCCTATTCGAGATTGTTTCAATGGAAAAACAATAGCTGGGTGTGAAAACGTCCAAGGCATAGGAGTATCTCTAATTAAAATTTAAGGGGTTAGTTTGGTGTCACTTTATCAGCAAATTAGCTAGGTTTTATCTGAGTTCTCTGCGGTGAGATAATAGTCATCAATAGCGTATTATTGCTGATGTTATCAACACACAGTTTTAGCTTTTGGCTTAGAAAAATATAACCCTATTTTGAGTTTTATTCCTAAAAAAGAGCAATAGTTTTTTACTATTTAGTTATCTCTTTTTTCCAAAATGGAAAATTGTATTTCTTTTTTTGTCATTAGGTTTCATCTATATATCCCTTTAAAATAGCGCTTAATCTTTAATAATGAGCTATTTTTTATGATGAAATATATTATTTTTAGCTTCTGTATCGTACTAATTTATCCATTAGGTGTTGATCTGCATTTAACTGGATTAACGGCTATTGCTCGGGATTTACAAGCAACAGAAGCAACTTTGCATATGGCTTTTTCTATTTATCTTATAGGTATGGCGTCAACAATGTTAATTGCTGGCTGGTGCTCCGATCACTTCGGTCGCAAACCTATTGCCCTTTTGGGAACAGTAGTATTTATGCTGGCATCATTACAGTCTGGGTTTTCGATAACAGAAAATAGCTTTTTAATAGCTCGTTTTTTTCAAGGTATTGGCGCTGGGTTTTGTTACGTTGTCACTTTCTCCATATTGAGAGACACATTAATAGAACAACAAAGAGCAAAAATACTCTCAATGCTAAATGGGATAACGTGCATTGTTCCTGTTTTAGCACCTGTTTTAGGTTATTTAATTTTACTGCGTTTTGAATGGCCAACAATGTTCTTTTTTATGGCGGGCTATGCCCTGATTAACTTTGTATTTTGTCTTTTTGGTATAAAAGAAACGAAACAGAAAATAGATCCAAATAAAAAATTTACTCCTGATTTAGTGAAAATGAGTTCAGTAAATGAATCTTTATTAAATCCTTTATTTCTGAGTCGCCTACTTATTTCTTGTTTAGGAATGGGTGTGATCCTGACTTATGTTAATATCTCACCTATTGTTATTATGCAGCAAATGAACTACACAACAGGCCAATATTCTACGGTGATGACGTTACTTTCTCTTGTGAGTATGACAACGTCATTTTTAATGCCAAAGATATTATCTAAATTTAGTTATTCCACAATTCTGTATACCGGATTAATGATTTTTTTCTGTGCCGCTCTCTTTTTATTATTAGGATTAGTGCAAGAGAATTACTGGTTCTTTATCGCTTTTGCTTTGTGTGGTGCTGGGTTTGCTCTGTTATTTGGTATTATAATGAGCCAAGCGCTTTCTCCTTTTAGCCAACGTGCTGGATTAGCAAGTTCAGTGTTAGCTATTGCTCAGTTAAGTTTTGCTTCTTTATATATTTGGATTATGGGATGGATAGGAATTCCTGCAGTTACAATGCTAATTATTATTTTACTAGCAAGTAGTGTTATTGGATTTACTTTGTTGCGCTTCTTTAGCTCGTTAAATCAATCTCAAGAGGTTGTTTCTAATGCATAAACCCTTGCACAAAATGGATTTAAATTTATTGGTGATCCTACAAATTCTTTTACAAGAAAGAAGTGTTACGCTTACTGCTAAATGGTTATCCATTTCACCATCTGCGGTGAGTAAAGCATTAGCTAAATTAAGAGCTTGGTTTGATGACCCGTTATTTTTGCGTAGTCCTCAGGGATTAATACCAACCCCACTGACATTAAGTATTGAAGGATCTTTATCTGATTTTATTAATATTAGCCACCATATTACGGGTAAAAGTAATATTGATATTCCCCACGGTGTTAGATTCCATTTAGTTATGGAATCGCCTTTACATCAAGTTATGCTGCCGCAGTTTCCTCAGCAAATATTAAGCTATTACCCCGAATCAACACTTCAAATTAGAAATTGGGAATATAATTCACTTGCTGGCATTATTGATGGCGATGTTGATATTGGTTTGGTCGGTCGAGAGTATTATCCACGTTCAAAGGAATTACTCGATTTATTACCTGATGTAATTGATTATGAAGTGTTATTTTCTGATACCCCATTAGTTTATGTACATAAAAATCATCCATTATTAAAAGGATCATGGGATTTAGATACTTTTTTGCGTTACCCACATGTTAGTACTGAATATGATAAAAGAAGTCATTGGGCACTGGATGATGTGCTAAGTGAACATGGACGTTTACGAAATATTGTTGTGACTTACACTTCTTTTGAACAATCTTTATTTATGGTGGCGCAATCAGGACATTCATTAATTACCTGCGCTCCAGGATATTGTTTACATTATATCCGAAAAGTATTACCTGACTTAATTACTCTTCCAATTCCTCTACCTACCGCTATATCTAAGCAACTGGATTTACCTTTTATACAATTGTGGCATAAGCGACATTCACATAATGCAAAAATTTTATGGTTAAGAGAAACTATTAAGAATAGTGTTAATAAAATTGTAAAACAGTCAGATTAAATCAGCTATGTTTACTGATGATGTTTTGAAAAAACTTGAATTTAAAAGGTGCATTTCTGCACCTTTTAAATAATCATTAATGTTCTAAGTGATAAAGCAAAAATAGGTTATAGGCCATTAATATATTTATTTTTAGGATAAGAAAGCGTGTAATTTAATAGTAATGTTTTCTCTTTTTTAGGCTGTAACTCGAGATTCCATTTTATTTCGCCAGTCTCTTTGTTAAGAACACCCTCTTTATATACCGCATCAGTTACATTAATACTATTTTCTTGGCTTAGTGGTAGTTGATCATATACTATTAATTTTATTGGATTATTGTACATATTTCTTATCTTGATCTGGTAACTTTCTTTTAGCTCAATACTTGTACCAATAAAAATAGGTTCTTTTCTGGTTTTTTCGCTATTTATACGACTAATTTGAATGTTTTTATCAATACCTAATGGGATCTCTAGCTGTTCTTTTAACTCTTCAGTATTAATATAAGTGTTACCAACAAAATTATTCATATAATAGACATTGGCACTACCACTAAGTAAATTTAATGTTTCCCATTCTTTAACTCTGGCTTGTAAATAAACTTCTTCAGCTAGTTTAGGTGTCGCTAAATATTGGTAATTTGCCGTGATATCTTTTTGATTAATAACTAATGAATTTGGCTGAGTGCTATTTTTAATCGTATAAGGTAATTCGATAGCATGGTTGACATTAATACCATTATTATTTGTCATTACATATTGAGCGACGCCTTTATTCATTTTTCCTTCAACTGCAATAGCATCAGAACTCATTTCCGCCATCATTGGTGCCGGTGCTGCCATGCTTTTATTTCTAAATTTTGCGTTATCGTTATAAAGTGATAAGTACCAAGGTGTTAGTGTTGGTGATGCAATATTACCCGATGGGTTGGTTGAGGTAAGAACTAATTTAACTTTATCCCAATTGATCCCTGTATTTTGAATTAGATCAGCTTTATAAGTTAGAGTAATTGGTTTATCTAAACCTTGGCTACGAATATCATAAGTTGGTGACCAACCAGCATCAGGTGTAATATAGGAAATACGCAATTTACTGGTTACATTTTTTGTCGCTCCTAAAGAAATAACAATTTGTGTTTTTTCTTGAGCAACAATAGGTGCATTAATTTCAATTTGTCTATTTAGTTCTTCATATTTTTCGGTCAACTTGGCGATTTCATCACGATTAAGTCGTTGTTGATTTAAAGTCGTCGCCATTTTTTGGCGAATAAAATCAAGCTTTTGAGCGGATTGCTCTAATGAGAGTGTATTTTGTTCACCAAAAAAATTTTTGTCCTTTAATAATGCCAGCTGTTCATCACCAACATTGATATCGATATTAAGCTCTTCAATTTTCTTGTTAATTTCTTTTTGTTGTTCCATTAATGCAGTAATAAATGCGGGGTAAACGGGTGCAATAGGAATTTTTTTAACGTTTACGGAATTGATAATAATATCGTTATTATCAAGATTAATTGCAAGACTACGCTGATCGATATTGTTGGCTATATTGGACAACACCACTTCACTTTGCCCTGCTACTAGATTCAGTGTTACGCTATTTTCAATTTCAGCACCACGTAAAAATACGGTAGCTTGGTTAAGTTTTACATCTTGATAAACAATACTTTGTTCATTGGCGATAGCATTAGATGCCGCTACAAAAGAAAGTAAGAAAAGTGACTGAGTTAATTTATTTGTCTTAATCATCGCTGATATTCCATCCATAGTTGATGAGAGTGTTAGTTATTGTCAGTTTAAAAATGCCATTAAATGTCTTGCTAAATAATATTTCATCTTTCGTTAACTAGATAACAGAATAAACTTAAATATAAATAGTATTTTTTTCTTTGTGTAATTTATTGATAATAATACAAATTAGGTTTAAGTGTTTATCTGAAATAAAATAGTGAGTTCTGTATTAATTGAAGTGGATTAAATAATTAAAGTATTTATCGGGTAACAGCTAAAATATTTACTATTTAATACGGTGTATTACTTAAGTGTGACGTTTTTATTTTTACAAAGAAATTTTTTGTGATAAAAAACGGATGTAAAGTATTTACCAATACATCCGTTTAGTTTTTAGATTTAAATCTAATGCGATTTTATTTAACGATTTCACCGCTTTCAATAACAGTTTTACGTACTTTATCAGAAAATGCTTGAGCTTCTTTAATAATGGCATTTTCGTCAACAGTGAGTAAATTACGATCTTGCATTAATACTGTACCATCAACAATTGTATGGCGAACATTACTGCCATTAGCACCGTAGACTAGTGCTGCATAAGGACTATACATTGGTACCATATTTGGTGATTTAGTATCGACAACAATAATATCAGCTAATTTACCAGGCTCTAATGAGCCTAATTTATCTTCCATATGCAGTACTTTTGCCGACCCCATTGTTGCAAGTTCAACAACGGTTAATGGTGGCATTGCAGCACGATCTTTATTTTCTAATTTATGAATTTTGCCAACTAAATTCAGTTCGTTCATGGTGGTTAATGTATTACTCGACATTGGACCATCTGTACCTAAACCAACACGAACGCCCTTTTCTAACATTGTAACTACTGGTGCTACGCCTTTTGCTGATTTGGTGTTTGCGCTGATATTATGTGCTACACCAACATCATATTTTTTTAGTAAATCGATATCTTTTTCATCAACCATAATGGCATGAGCGGCAATCACTTTATTATTTAATGCGCCAATATCAGCCATATATTGTACAGGGCTTTTACCACCAGTACGTTTAGCAATTTCTTCTTGTTCGCGGTCTGTTTCTGCTAAATGGATCATAACAGGAACGTCGAGTTCAATAGATAACTTAGCAATTTTCTGTAAGTTCTCAGTAGTATTAGTATAAGGAGCATGAGGAGCAAAAGCAGGCGTAATTCGCGGATGATTTTTATATTCTTTAATAAAGTTTACCGCGTACTGAATACCTTCTTCTGGCGTTTGTGCATCAGCAACAGGGAAATTAATGACGGATTCGCCTAATACTGCTCGATTCCCCATTTTATCTACCGTTTTTGCAACTTCATCTTCAAAATAATACATATCAACATAAGTGGTTACACCGCCTTTCACCATTTCAATATTGGCTAAATTAGCACCTACACGAACCATTTCACGAGAAACCATCTTATTTTCTAGTGGAAATATATAACGATGAAGTCTATCTGGTACATCATCTGCTAATGAACGAAATACGGTCATCGAACCATGAGTATGAGTATTAATAAGGCCCGGCATAACAATATCACCATCAACATCTAATACTTTATTTGCTTGATATTCTTTAGCCAGTTCAGGGCCACCCACCGCGACAATTTTATTTTCTTTTACGACGACAGTGCCTTGTTCTATGATTTCATTTTGTTTATTCATAGTTAGAACGGTACCATCGACTATCATCAAATCAGCCTGTTTAGCAGCATAACTAGAAAAAGAGACGGCCATAACAGCCAACGCAAGCATAGATTTAGAAAACGACATGATTACCTCTTGTCTTGATGGATGAATTTTTCAAAGAGTATAAATAAATTCATCTATTTTTGATATCAAATGAAAGTGAAAGAGATCACCGAATAAATAATTAATTAAAGTTATTATTATATATATCACATTAATTTCTTGCAGTTAGTCTTCACAATCAAGGAGTGGTTACATGAGTAAAACATTACAACCGGGTGAGAATACGTCTCTTAGTATAAACAAAGGACAAGTTAAAGTTTCACATGCGGTAGGCGATAATCTTGATATTAATCTGACTGCATTTTTAGTGACAGAATCAGGTAAAGTTGTAAATGATGAAGATATGGTGTTCTTTAATGCCCCTCATCATATTTCGGGAGCAGCTTCTTTTATTTCTCCTGTAACACAAGGCTCAACTGTTATTCATAGTATTGATTTTGATTTCTCTTGCTTACCCGCGCATGTTACTAAAATAGCGATAACCCTAACTCAGGATGGCAATGCCGGTGGTTTTTCTGCTGTTCAACAATTAAAAGCTCAAGTATTGATAAATAATGAAATAATTGAGTTAGCGCCAAGTCAGTTTTCACAAGAAACAGGAATTGTTGTTTTAGAGCTTTATATTAGAAATGGGCAAAATAAAGTGCGTGCAGTATGGCAAGGATTTGCTTCGGGACTTATTGGATTATGTAATCTTTATGGTATTGACGTTGAAGAGCCCGTCCCAGTTGTTACACCACCAGTAAATCCTGTAAATATTCAAAAAAGTGTGGTGAAACTGACTAAACCTGATAGTAGCCATAAAGTGTCCTTACTAAAAGGTAGTGATGCACCTAAGCGTATTTTAGTGAGCGCAACATGGATAGATAATGGAGATGGTAAGGATAATGATGATTTAGACCTACGTGTGGGTATTTTGCGTCCAAATGGGCAAATGTCTATCATTCAAGCGCCAGATAAAATCGGTGCTTTTAATGTCGATCCCTTTGTCTTTCATACAGGTGATGTTGTTAGTGTTAGTCGAGATCAACCTGGTTGTGAAACCGTTGAAATTAATCCGGAAATATCACAATTGATGGGCGGTAAAGTGGCATTAGTATGCAGTGTTTATTCTGCTGTTAGCAACGGTTGTGTTTCTGTGGCGTCATTGAAACCTACCATGAGAATGGAATATGGCAATCAAATTGTTGAATGTTCTTGTGAATATAAAAAAGGCTTTTTCAATAATATGATTTATACCTATGTGATTGGTATTATTGAAATTGATCAAGATAGCATTACATTAAAACCATCGGGTGTTACCTCTCGAGCAGGCAGTGAAGCGACACCTTGGTTAACTCGTATAGATAATGAGCTTAAATTAACGATGGACGGCCCTCATGTGTTTAAAGGGAAAAAACCAAGTAGCTCAGGTAGCAAACGTTATGTGTAACATGTTATAAAATAGCTATAATTTACAGTTTATCCTAAAGAAAACGGGCAATGATAAATAGGCCCGTTTTTATTGCAGATAATATATACAGTAAATTTACTTAGCTTTGTTTCTTTGCTGTAAAAGCCATTTATCTAATTCATTCGCAAATAGCTGGCGATCACGTTGATTTAAACTTGCTGGGCCGCCGGTTTGAATACCACTGGCTCGCATTGTGTCCATAAAATCTCGGATATTTAAACGCTCACGTATGGTCGCTTCAGTATAGCGTTCACCTCGAGGGTTAAGTGCGACAGCTCCCTTTTCTATTACTTCAGCGGCTAATGGAATATCTGCAGTAATAATTAAATCGCCACTTTCAGCTCTACGTACAATTTCATTATCAGCAACATCAAATCCGGCAGGAACTTGTAATGTACGTAAAAAAGGCGATGCTGGTATGGTTAATCGCTGGTTAGCCACAAAAGTGACAATCATTTTTTCTCTATCTGCTGCACGATATAACACTTCTTTTATTACTTTAGGACAAGCATCAGCATCTACCCATATAGGCATAATAACTCTCTCTTGATTATTCTTTATTTAACACTATGTTTTGATGCTTTTTAAAATAACATATTAATACCTTAATGAAGAATAAGTTATTTTAGCTTTGCTAAAGCACGTTTTTCTGATTGTTGGCTAACCCAAATGCTAGCCAATATCACCGTCATACCAAAGAGTTGTAACGTACTTAATTGTTGATCTAATAGTGCCCAACCTAAAATAACAGCACTTAATGGGCTTAAAAATCCTAATGAAGCCACCGAACTTGGGCCTAATAAGGCTAAGCCTCTAAACCAAAGAATATAAGTAATAGCGCCACCAATAAGGGTTAAATAAGCTAATCCAAGCAGATTAATAGCTGTTAATGGGGGTAATGTGGGCTCAAACCATAATGCAAAAGGCAGTAAAATTAATCCCCCTGCTGTTAACTGCCATGCTGTGAAAGTAAGGGGGCTGACAGATGGCTGCCAACGTCGGCTTAATACAGTACCCGCCGCCATTGATAATGCGCCACATAAACCTGCAATAATTCCGAGAGGATCAAGTGCTGCATTTGGTGTGAGTAATAATATTGCAACGCCAAAAATTCCACTTAATGCAGCCGATACCGAAAGCCACGATAAACGGTTTTGTAATAACCAGCGTGATAAAAATAATACAATGAGCGGTTGTACTGCACCAACAGTTGCCGCAACACCACCGGGTAAGCGATAAGCAGAAATAAACAGTAACCACCAAAATAGGGAGAAATTTAAAATACCTAAAATGGCAACTCGTAACCACCAAATACCTTGAGGAAGTTGTCTCATTATAATTAATAATAAAATTCCGGCAGGTAATGCACGTAATGCAGCTAGAGTCATTGGTACATTAGCGGGCAACATTTCAGTGGTAACAATATAAGTACTGCCCCACACAATGGGGGCTAAAGCAGTAAGAAAAAGAATGGTATATCGATTCATATATTTGCTCTGGTAATTTAATTACGGTGATTTATCTTGAGGTCAAGATAAGTTGATAGTAGCTTGACGTCAAGATAAATTATTGCCATGATGAATGCATGGATAGAATCGATAAAATTACACAACAATGGCAGCGTGAAAGACCTGATCTTGATATTAGTCCGATGGGATTAATTGGTCGGTTAGGGAATATCACCCTGCATCTTTCTCGTGAAATGGAGAAAGTATTTAGCCAATTTGGTCTAAATACCTCTAGTTTTGATGTGCTGGCTACATTACGTCGAGCAGGAGAACCTTATACCTTATCCCCTGGTGAAATGTTATCTACTTTAATGGTGACATCTGGCACGATGACAAATCGTATTGACCAGCTAGAAAAAGCAGGATGGGTAATTCGTAAAGTAAATCCTGAAGATGGACGTAGTTTTTTAGTTTCCTTAACGCCTGAAGGACTTGAATTAATTAATCGAGTTATTGAGGCCCATGTAAAAAACCAAAAACGTTTAGTCGAAGGGTTATCTACTCAAGAGCAACAAACATTGAATCAATTACTTAAAGTTTTTCTGACCTCTTTAGAATAGTCGATAATATCAGCTTATTATTAACTGTCCTCGCCTTCTTATCGGTTCTTTTCTTTATTTAAATTTATTGAATATGACTATTTAAGTGAAAAGTAAGAATAACAAGTGCTTAATTGTTCTTATTTATCAATATTCTATTTTTGACTAAAAACCCTCCTTTTTGTGCCATTTCTGTCTGTTTAATCATCTATTCTGTATAAGATCACATTTTTATCTTGATCTACATCAAAGATGTATTCTATTTGCTATTTACTGGTTGATGAATGATAAAAGTTAAATTATAAAGCGAATGATAATAATTATTGATCTCATTAGGATTCGCAATAATGTGTACTCAAATTAAATCTTGCTTCGTGTTATCTACACTCACTCTTGCTCTATCTCCATATGTAATGGCTAACTCCGCCTCTTCTACTTCTAACGCTTCTAATAAAGAAGAAACGATGGTTGTTACAACTACGCGTAATGAGGCTTCTTTATGGAGTAGCCCTGCAACTATTCAAGTTATTGATAAAGAAAGTTTAATTAATTCCACTTCATCTTCTATTGCCGATCAGTTACGTGATATCCCCGGAATTGATGTTACAGATAATAGCCTTGCTGGACGTAAGCAAATTCGTATTCGGGGCGAGTCTTCCTCTCGTGTTTTGTTATTAGTTGATGGGCAAGAAGTGACTTATCAGCGAGGTGGACAAAATTATGGTGCAGGTATTTTGATTGATGAATCTGCATTAGAGCGCATCGAAGTTGTTAAAGGCCCCTATTCTGTACTTTATGGATCGCAAGCTATTGGTGGTGTGGTAAATTTAATTACGCAGAAAGGGGGTGATAAGCCTTTCGGCGGTAATGTTAAAGTTGTTTATGATTCGGCAACAATGGGATGGCGTGAGTCAGCATTACTTTCTGGTTCTGTGGGTGATTTTGAATATCGCTTAAATGGAAGTTATGCTGATCACGGTGATCGTGATACACCAGATGGTCGTTTACCTAATACACATTTTAGAAATAATGGCCAAGGTGCATGGTTAGGCTATCGATTAGATAAACACAAGTTTGTTTTGTCGCTTGATCGCTATGAGTTAAGCACACAATCTTATTATGCTGATGAAGGACAATATCAAGAGTTTAGCGTAAAAATACCAAAACTTGAGCGTGAAAAAATCGGTTTATTCTATGATTATAATGTCGAGGCCGATTATTTCAAAAAACTTCATATTGATGCTTATACACAAAAAATTGAGCGTCAATTTGAAAATCGCGTCGGCGTTGTTACTCCAACGGGTAGCCCAATGATTGGCAATTTAACAGTAAAAAATCGCACTCAGTCTGAAGATACGCAAAATACTTATGGTGTTACTATTCAGGCTAATTTTACTTTGCCTGCGAATAATGAACTGATCCTTGGCGCGCAATATCAGCAAGATAAAGTCAAACAAACATCCGTGGGTCATACATCATCAAATAGCATGACGGGATTTCCTCCGGCAGTTAATTATGACAAACAGTCGTTATTACATAATCGTAGCAAACAAACTAATGGTTCTCTTTTTGCTCAAAACGATTGGAAAATGGCGGATAACTGGTCATGGACACTGGGAGCTAGACAATATTGGCTGAAATCAGAGTTACAAGATGGCGATGAAACGGTACATCACAGTAAAACAGGAACAAGCAATAAGATATTAGCTGCTGATACTGTAAGAGATAATGCATTTATTGTGTCATCGAGCCTGCGTTACTCCGGTTTTCAAGATACTGAATTACGACTCGCATTTGCTCAAGGTTATGTTTTTCCAACACTTGTTCAGCAATTTATGAATACTACAGCTGGCGGAGCGGTAACTTATGGTAATCGTGACCTTGATGCAGAACACTCTAATAACGTGGAATTGGGTGCTCGTTATAAAGGTAATAATTGGTATATCGATAGTGCACTTTATTATTCAGAGGCTAAAAATTATATCACCTCTATTGCTTGTGCTGGTGAAAGTATTTGCGAAGGTAATAGTAAAACTGGCCGAGCTGATTACTTTTATTACGACAATATTAATCGAGCAAAAACCTACGGCATGGAAATAATGGCGCAATATCAAGGATGGTCTGTTACTCCTTATATTTCCGCTAATATTATGCGTCGCCAATATATTAATCCTAATCTAAAAACATGGAATACGGGTGAGCCTGCGGTAACCACGCGAGTGGGTGCTAAGCATTTATTAATGTTTGAAAATATGAATTTAATGTCAGATTTATATTTAAGAGCAGCAACACATGCTAAAGATGAAAGTAATGGCGATAATAAACAACAATATGCTGGTTGGGCGACAGTTAACCTCGCTTTAAGCAGTGAGTTCGGTGAAAAGGATCAATACCGTATTAACTTTGATTTAAATAATATTCTAAATAAACGTTATCAAACGGCTCATGAATCTATTCCTGAAGCAGGTATAAATGCTGCAGTTGGTCTGACGTGGGTATTTTGATCATGAAAAAAATATTAATGACCTGTATCTTGTGTTTTTTACCATTTAATTTAATGGCAAAAGACAATGAAAAAAATGAGCGTTGGGTTATTGCGGGTGGTTCTATTACCGAACTAATTTACGCTATGAATGCAGGTGATAAAGTTGTTGGTGTTGATGAAACAACCTCTTACCCAGAGCACACTAAATCTCTACCTCATATTGGTTACTGGAAACAACTTAGTACCGAGGGTATTTTGTCATTGCGCCCTACTACCTTTGTTACATGGGAAGATGCTGAACCAAAAATGGTATTACGCCAATTAGCACAGCATAAGGTTAATGTTATTTCACTACCTCGTACACCCGCCACATTTGAGCTAATGCTCGAAAATATTCGGACTTTAGCCCATTCTCTTGATAAGCAGACTGAAGCAGAGGCGTTAATCGCCTCTTTACAAGCGCGTTTAGCTGTAGTCGCTGAAAGGAATAAACAAGTGAAACGCCCCGTTAAAGTGATGTTTTTTCTCTCACCCGGTGGCGGTATTCCACAAGTTGCCGGTAAAACCAGTGTTGCCGATGCTATTTTGACGTTAGCTGGTGGTAATAATATTGCAATGCATGAGAACTATCGCATTTATAGTGCCGAGGCAATCATTGCTGCTGATCCTGAAATCATTGTTATCACGACACAAAGCCAAGAAAATCACACTGGGAATTTACGTGCCGCAAATGGATTAGCTTCTGTGCCGGGTGTTTCGATGACTCAAGCATGGAAAAACCAACGTATTATCGAAATTGATCAATCACTTATTTTAGGAATGGGTCCACGTATTGTGGATGCGGTTGAATTATTGCATCAGCAGTTTTATCCAACAGCCTCAGATAATAATGCAAATAATGCAAAGTAAGGCAGGAATGATTTAATGAAAGCAAATGTAGTTACACAATCAATAATTTCATCTTCTGAGATTGATTTTACGCCTCACTTTGCGCTTGATGGCGATTCACCTTTTCGTGATCGCCATGCAACAATGCCGTGGAGAGGATCTGCACCCATCGCGAAAGAAGATCAGCAAACAACTTGGCAAGCATTATTAAATAGCAAAACGCCAGCGTGTAAAAGACTGCTTTATATTCATATTCCTTTTTGTGCAACTCATTGTACTTTTTGTGGTTTTTATCAGAATAATTATTATGAAGAGGCTTGTGCGCGCTATACTGACGCATTATTACGTGAGATATCAGCTGAAGCAGACAGCTTACTTTATCAATCAGCACCGATACATGCTGTTTACTTTGGTGGTGGTACCCCTTCTGCTTTATCTGCCAAAGATCTTTTTCGCGTTATCACTCATTTGCGTCAATCGCTTCCTTTAGCGCCTGATTGTGAAATTACAATAGAAGGTCGCGTATTAAACTTTGACGATAATCGTATCGATGCTTGCTTAGATGCAGGTGCTAATCGATTTTCTATTGGTATTCAAACTTTTAATAGTAAAATTCGTAAACGTATGGCTCGTACTTCAACAGGTACTGAAGCTATTAAGTTTATGAAAGGATTATGCCAACGAGATAAAGCTGCTGTTGTATGTGATTTGTTATTTGGTTTACCAAATCAAGATGCAACAAATTGGGCCGAAGATTTAGAAATAGCTAACGATATTGGTTTAGATGGTGTTGATCTTTATGCGCTCAATTTATTACCTAATACGCCATTGGGTAAAGCAGTAGAAAATCAACGCATCACTGTACCATCGCCAACACAACGCCGAGATCTTTATCTGCAAGGTTGCGATTTTATGGAAAACGTTGGTTGGCGCCAAATAAGTAATAGCCATTGGGCAAGAACAACCCGCGAGCGCAATCTATATAATTTATTAATTAAACAAGGCGCAGATTGTCTTGCATTTGGCTCTGGTGCGGGGGGCTCCGTTAACGGTTATTCATGGATGATAGATCGCTCATTAGATAGTTATTACCAGAAAATTTCAGATAACCAAAAACCATTGATGATGATGAGCAAAACCACAGATAGCGGTTTTCGTTGGCGTCATGAATTACAAGCAGGTATTGAATCTGGTCGCGTTGATTTAGCAAGACTTAGTCCACAGGCTACGCTGCTCTCTCCTTTATTAAGTCAATGGTATCAAGCGGGTCTTGTTGAAGACGATTTTCTTTGTATGAAACTCACCAACGAAGGTCGGTTTTGGGCAAGTAATTTATTGACTTCATTACAACAACTTATTTTGCAATTAAACACCCCTCGATAGTGTGTGGTAACGCTTTAATTATTATATAAACCGACTAAATAAAAAATGGGAATAATAACCATGAATACAGAATTACAACAATTTTTAATTACTGAACCTGATGGAACCCTAGAAACTATTGCCACACAATTTAATACCAGCTTATTAGAGGTTGTGAGACATTTACCCTTACGCTCAGTGATGAATGGCACACAATTCGATACAGTATGGGATAATGTTATGCGGTGGGGAAATGTAACAACGTTAGTACATACACAAGACGTTATACTCGAGTTTAGTGGTGAATTACCAAGTGGTTTTCATCGTCATGGCTATTTTAATTTGCGTGGCAAAAAAGGCATGACTGGGCATATTAAAGCCGAAAATTGTCAATATATTGCAATGGTTGAACGTAAATTTATGGGGATGGATACCGCTTCGATTCTGTTTTTTAATCAAACCGGGGCTGCTATGTTTAAGATTTTTTTAGGGCGTGATGAACATAGACAACTTTTACCTGAGCAATTATCCGCTTTTCGCCAGTTAGCAAAACAATT
This sequence comes from Proteus hauseri, assembly GCF_004116975.1. Taxonomy (NCBI): domain Bacteria; kingdom Pseudomonadati; phylum Pseudomonadota; class Gammaproteobacteria; order Enterobacterales; family Morganellaceae; genus Proteus; species Proteus hauseri. The sequence continues at coordinate 3,332,997 of NZ_CP026364.1, forward strand.
AAACGAGGAATAAAATAACGTGAAAACATGGGTTATTTTTGGTGCTGGTGGTCAAGGTGTTGGCTCACATATTGCTGATATCGGAATTGAACAGCAACGCCCTATTGTCGCTTTAGTTCGTCATGCAGCAGCTGCAAAACGGTTAACTGAAAAAGGCATCAAAACCGTTATTGGTGATGCCACAGATATTAATGCGGTTCAACAAGTACTAAGACTTGCAGGTAATGATGCGGATATTATTTCAACTATGGGTGGCGAAAATGATTACTTAGCCCATAGAACAGTCATTGATACTGCAGAGTTAATGGGATTTAGCCGAATGTTAATGGTGTCTTCATTAGGATGTGGAGATAGCTGGACTGCATTATCAGATCGCGCCAAAGCAGCATTTGGCCAAGCGGTAAGAGAAAAGTCGCTTGCTGAAGTGTGGTTGCAAACGAGCCGTTTCGATTATGCGATAGTGCGCCCTGGTGGATTACTCAATGGGGAAGAAACAGGAAAAGCGCAGCTTTATCAATATGAAGAAATACATGGCTTGGTGAATCGTCGTGATGTCGCTCGACTAGTTGCCAAACTATTAGATGCTGAATTATTAGATGATCAAGTCTATTCTGTCGTTGAACCAGGCTTAGTTCCGGTTAAAAAATAATATTGTAGAATACTAATATCACACTAATAATATAGAAAAGAGATAGCTTATTTGAGTTATCTCTTTTTCTTATTGTGATTTATTTTAGTTATTCATTTTATGATATATTTTTATCCCGCAAATAATTTCTTAGTAAGTCATTTATCACTTTGCTGTCTTAATGGGGGCAACTTGTGGCATAATGCCGCCCCATTACCTTTTGTCATTCACTAATAATGAGTATTCGTCTTGTTAATCAGCAATAATATCACTATGCAGTTTGGCTCTAAGCCACTGTTTGAAAACATTTCTGTCAAATTTGGTGGCGGAAACCGCTATGGTTTAATCGGTGCTAACGGCAGCGGCAAATCAACTTTTATGAAAATTCTTGGTGGCGATTTAGTCCCAAGTAGCGGCAACGTATTTCTCGATCCTAATGAGCGCCTTGGTAAATTAAAACAAGACCAATTTGCTTATGAAGAATTTACAGTGCTTGATACTGTGATTATGGGACACACTGAACTGTGGGAAGTTAAACAAGAGCGCGAGCGCATCTATAACTTACCTGAAATGAGTGAAGAAGATGGTTTACGTGTCGCTGATCTTGAAGTTAAATTCGGCGAAATGGACGGATATACAGTTGAATCTCGTGCTGGTGAGTTACTGTTAAATGTTGGCATCCCGCTAGAACAACATAACGGCCCGATGAGTGAAGTCGCACCGGGTTGGAAATTGCGTGTACTTTTGGCTCAAGCCTTGTTTGCTGATCCAGATATTCTGTTACTCGACGAACCAACGAACAACTTGGATATTGATACCATTCGTTGGCTTGAGCAAACATTGAATGAACGTAACAGTACCATGATCATTATTTCCCATGACCGTCACTTTCTAAATATGGTGTGTACGCATATGGCTGATCTTGATTACGGTGCATTAGCAGTTCATCCAGGTAATTATGATGAATATATGTTTGCAGCGACTCAAGCGCGTGAGCGTTTATTAGCTGATAACGCCAAGAAAAAAGCACAAATTAACGAGTTACAATCTTTTGTTAGCCGTTTTAGTGCTAATGCATCGAAATCGCGTCAGGCGACCTCTCGTGCTAAACAAATTGAAAAAATCCAATTAGCTGAAGTTAAAGCGTCTAGTCGTCAAAACCCATTTATTCGTTTTGACCAAGAGAAAAAGTTATTCCGTAATGCGCTTGAAGTGGAAAACATCTCTAAAGGCTATGATGACAACGCCCCGCTGTTTAAAAACGTCAATATGATGCTGGAAGTGGGCGAAAAAGTTGCTATTTTAGGTAATAACGGTGTTGGTAAATCAACATTAATTAAAACCTTAGTTGGTGAATTAACGCCAGATACTGGTCGTTTAAAATGGTCTGAAAATTCAAATATTGGTTATTACGCTCAGGATCATGCTACTGATTTTGAAGTTGATATGACTGTATTTGATTGGATGAGTTTATGGATGAAGCCAGAAGACGACGAACAATCTGTTCGTAGTGTGTTAGGTCGTTTACTATTTTCTCAAGATGATCTTAAAAAATCAGTCCAAGTATTATCCGGCGGTGAAAAAGGTAGAATGTTATTTGGTAAGTTAATGATGCAAAAACCAAATATCTTAATTATGGATGAGCCTACTAACCACTTAGATATGGAATCAATTGAGTCATTAAATATGGCATTAGAGCTGTATCAAGGCACATTAGTTTTCGTTTCTCATGACCGTGAATTTGTCAGTTCACTTGCAAATCGTATTATTGAGATCACACCAGAAAAAGTGACTAATTTCCAAGGAACTTATGATGAGTTCTTAGCGAAAAAAGGTGTTGAGGCTTAATCACCCTATTTATTTCAAATAGAGAATATAAAAAAAGGCTTGGTAAAATTTACTAAGCCTTTTTTATTTGCATAAATTAATTTTACATTTGTATTTAGTTGTAACTTTCTGATATTTCTATTTTTGGATTATTTTTTATTTCTTTATTTATTCTTATCGTCAAGGAGTATCAGGTAATAATTTTTCATTTATCGCATCATAATTTTTAATAATAAATTGTGTAATATAAAATATTGCTTATTTTTCTGATTATAGTATTAAAAACGTATACTCCATCATCATCTTAAATGAAAATGATTATTATTTATATTGACTGGCAGTCGGTCATTGTTGTATGTTACCGACTCTGAGTCAGTCATTATCAATTTTTCATTTTCGATGGAATTATCATGTTGCTATTACCTGAAAATAATCATTGTCAAAACAAGCAATTTAAAAGTGGACGTAACTACTACTCTATTGTTATTCCTACATTATTTACATTAACTTCGCTATCTCCTGTTTATGCAGAAACTACGGAAAAAATTGTGGTAACTGCGGATAGCGGTAATGAAAATGAGTCATTACCTACCGGTTATATCGCTAAGAAGCAGACAACAGCGACTAAAAGTGATGCCAGTTTATTAGAAACACCACAAATGGTTTCTGTCGTTAATCGCGCTCAACTTGATAATTTACCTTCTGAATCTATTAGTCAGGCGTTGCGTTATAGCTCTGGTATTGTGAGTGAAAAGTTTGGTGCTTTTGGTAGTGGTATTGATTATTCCAAAATGCGTGGTTTTGATGCAGATTATTATCTTGATGGTCTAAGAATGCTGGGAAATAGCGGCATTTGGGCTCCGCAAATTGATAGTTGGAGCCTACAAAGTTTAGAAGCAGTGCATGGCCCCTCTTCTGCTCTATATGGTCAAGGCGGTGCTGGCGGTGTGATTAATATGATATCACGTCGCCCTTCAGCCGAAACTCAGCACCAAATTCAGTTACAAGCTGGAAATAATAAAAATCATAGCGTCAAATTTGATACTACATCTGCCTTAAATGATGATGAAACTTGGCTATATCGTGTTTCAGGTTTGGCCCTTGAACAAGGATCGCAAATGCCCTCTTCTCGGCAAACGCGTTTTCTTATTGCACCAGCAATAACATGGAAACCTAATGATTCACTTAATTGGACGCTATTAGGTCAATATCAGAAAGAGCCACGTCTGGGCTATTACAATACACTGCCTGCTCAAGCATTAGGATTACTGCCCAATCCCAATGGTAAGGTTGATCCTAATCGAAATTATAATAATCAAAGCCATGATAATTCTCATCGAAAACAACAATCTGTCACTTCATTACTTGAATACCAACTTAATCCGCAGTGGCAATTTAAGCAAAATACTCGCTTTATGAAGGTAGATACTGAAATTAGTCGTGACTATACCCGCGGCTTTCTACCTGGTGATCGTTTCTTGACTGCGGTATATCAAGAAGCACCAAGCAAATCAGAAACATGGGTAACAGATAATCAGTTAATTGGTAAGGTCGCTACGTGGGATATTGACCATAGGTTAATGGCTGGATTTGATTATCAACATGGTTATATGACTAAAGATTGGTGGGGTTCTCAAACGGTGAGTATTGACCCTTGGGCAGATAACCACAAGCCGGATTTCACGCCTTATCCCGTTGCACGCACATCTACAAAACAACAATTTGATCGATATGGCTACTATTTACAAGACCACCTACGTTGGCAACAATGGAATTTATTACTCAGTGGCCGTTACGATAGCGCTGATTTAGACACACATAATCAAATTTCAGGTACGATACAAACCAGCCATAACACAGCCTGGAGCCATCGTGTTGGACTAAGTTATCAATTTAATAATGGTTTTTCACCTTGGATAAGCACATCTGATAGTTTTGATCCGGTTCTAGGTACAGATGCTGATGGAAAAGCATTTATTCCAATGAAATCAAGACAGTATGAAGTAGGTGTTAAATATCAAGATCCACAAGCTGCTCACTTAGTGAGTGTTGCTGTTTATGAATTAACCCAAGAAAACGTAACCACTCATAACCCTAGAAATCCAGATTATTATCAACAATCAGGTGAAATTCGCTCGCGTGGTGTGGAGTTTGAAAGCAAATTAGTATTAACACCACAAGTTAATATGATGCTGAATTATGCTTATACGCACAATATTGTTACTTCAACCAGTGATCCAACGACATTAAATAAACATCCTGTTCAAGTACCTGCTCATACAGGATCTGCATGGATAGATTACCGTTTTCGTCAGCCTTATTTTAATGGCGCGTTGTTAGGTGCTGGTGTGCGTTATTTAGGCTCTACTTATGGTGACAATACCAATACGTTTAAAGTACCCGCAGTATGGTTAGCTGATGTCAGTTTCCGTTATCAATTAGCTGCAATTAATAGTGAATTACAAGGATTAGAATTAGGATTAACGGTAAGTAATTTAACCAATAAATCCTATGTTGCCAGTTGTACTAGCTCTACTTATTGCAGCGTTGGTACTGATCGAGTGGTGCTTGGTGTATTAAATTACTATTTTTAGGATATGAACATGAATAATTATCGACGTTCATTACTAAAAGGTGCCAGTGCATTCTCATTATTATTAGCCAGCCCATTTCCTGTTTATGCTAAACAAAAACAGAAAACCATTGTTGATATTTTAAAACGAGAAGTCACATTACCCAGTAATTTAAATAAAATTTATATTGCAGATAGCGGACTGTTTTTGCTTTATGCCGCCGTAGCCACTATTAATACAACAGGCGCTTTTGATGAGCGTCTTATTGCTATGCCCTCTGCATTTCGTACCGCTGATTTAAGTTTGTATCGCCAATATACTCAAGCATTTCCTCAATTACTGTCGCTACCTGAATTTAGCGCTATGTCGAGTGGACATTTTAATAGTGAAAAACTCATTTCGTTAAAGCCAGATGTCATTATTGTGGCAATAGGTACTTATCGAGCAATTAGCGTTAATGGTGTTTTAGATGTGCTCACAAAAGCCAATATTCTGGTGATAGTGTTTGATTTAAGTATCGACCCACTTAACAACACACCAATCAGTACAGAGATTATGGGAAATTTACTAGGGAATACACAACGTAGCCAAGCAATGAACTTATTTCGCCAGCAACAGTTAGCCCAAGTAGAACAGCGTTTACATCAAACGCCTTTTGTTAGACCAAATATTTTATTTGAACGTGCTGCGGGTTTCACCCCCGAATGTTGTCTCTCTTATGGCAATGGCAGCATGGGACAAATGTTACAAGTTGCCGGTGGTAAAAATCTAGGATCTGAATATATAACAAGTACCTACGGTTTATTAAACCAAGAAACGGTTATTTATTCAAAACCTGACAAAATATTTTTAACTGGTGCTGATTGGAGTAGCTACAACCCAACTGGCGATTGGGTTAATTTAGGTCCTGGCGCTAATTTGCAACAAGCTAAATTACAGCTTGAGAGATTAATGCAGCGTCTTGCTTATAAAACACTCGGTGCTGTTAAAACGCGGCAAGTTTATGCTATTTGGCACACTTTTTATGATAGTCCATTTGGTTTTATTGCCGTTTTACAAATGGCGAAATGGTTGCACCCTAAACAATTCTCTCATCTCAATGTCGATACTATTTTTTATGACTATTATGACCAATTTCTCCCTGTTAAATGGCAAGAAGGCTATTGGGTGACATTACTGCCTCAAGAAAAGGAATAATTATGTTTGATATCTATTCACCCGACCCTCTGCGTATTAAAGTTGAAACACAATCATCGGGTAAACGTACTATTTTATATTCCGCTAAAGGACAGCCAAATTATATGTATGTCGTACCTCGATTTAATTTAAATGAGGTATCAGATAATCTTGGTGATACAGTTCATCCTGCTTTTATTGTTAATGATGAAATAAAAGATGCTTTCTTTTATGCGTGTTATCCAGCATCAATTCATCAAGATGAATTATTAAGCTTACCAGACCAAAAACCAGCAACTTTATTTGATTTACCTACGTTTCAGCGACGTTCACAACAAACAGGAAAAAGTTTTCATTTAAGCACTCACGCAGAATGGGCCGCGCTAATGCTTTGGTGTCGTCATCATAAAATGACAGAAGATGGCAATACTGACTATGGACGCAGTTTTTTACATCCACACCAAGAGACCGTGCGTGTGGATAATAAACCTGCTGGTGATACTGATTTTACAACGGGTGATCCGACAACAATAACAGCGCCACAATGGGAAAATTGGTATCACGATAATAGTGAATTTGGTATTAGCGATTTATGTGGCAACTTGTGGGAATGGCAAAGTGGAATGCAATTAGATGCTGGTGAAATTCAAATAATTAAAGATAATAATGCGGTATTTTGTGGTAACTCGACAATTAAAGAAAAGTGGTACTCGTTAGATTTATTAACCGGAAATACATTACCAATAAAAAATCAAAATAGTGCGAAATATGATTCGCCTTCTGCATATTGTGATGGTAATGCAGGGCTTCCTATTTTATCAACGTCAATAAAACACTATAACGGTGATCCGAAAGATAATAGCTATCCTGCGGGATTAATGGATGGCGAATTCAATGCCATATCATTACAAAGTAATTGTATTGTTGCTGATATTTTTAAAATATTAGGATTATATCCAGCAATTAGTCAGCAAGATAACGATCAAGTTTATCTTCGTAATTATGGAAAAAGAGCATTAATGCGAGGCGGTGCTTGGTATTCACAGCAATGTGCTGGAATGCGTACACTTTGCCTTAGCCATGCAGCAAATCATCGTAGTACATCTGTGGGGGGGCGTATCGCTTGGATTGAGCTTTAGGTTATTAATAAATAGCCCCAATAAATTAATTATTCGCATTAATGGGGCTAATTTGTAAATATATCAGCGTATCAAGTAGATATATTTTTAACTGAATTGGCTCTTCTATAACCTATAAATGCGGTCAACATTACTAGCATACTGGCACTGATTGCAACCCATGAACCAGAGTTAGTTCCAAAATAATCAACAACTTGTCCAGTTAATGCTGCACCTATAGCAACACCAATATTTAACCCCGCTAATAACCATGTCATCCCTTCTGTTAACTGTTTTTCAGGTACCGCTTTTTCAATAAGTGACATTGTCACAATTATCATAGGTGCAAAGAATATTCCAGAAATAAATACCACTCCACTTAAGCTATATACAGAAGCAATAATGGCTAAAGGTAATGTAGTAATAAAAGTGGCGATACCGCCGACGAATAATAAACGAGGTAAAGAGCTTGATAATTTTACTGCACCAAAAACAAGCCCTGAAATACAAGAGCTTACAGCATAAGCTGAGAGTACTATACTTGCTGTTGCGGGGTTCCCTTGTAAATCAGCAAAAGCAACACTAAATATATCGATAGTGCCGACAATAATGCCCATAAATACCATAATTAATGCTAGGATTTTTACTAAAGGATAATGGATAACTGATTTGTTTTTCTCTGATGATATGATATCCATGTTCTTTTCAACTGTGGGCTCGCTCTTTCTTTGTATCGACAACAAAAACACACCAATAGAAAGCAGAATTGTTGCAATCAATATTCCTGCTTGAGGAAAAAATGCCACACTTAGGGCGACCGCGATAGGCGGCCCTATAATAAAGGTAACTTCATCTAATACTGTTTCTAATGAATAAGCGGTTTGTAATTGAATATTCTTTTTATAAATTGCTGTCCATCTTGCTCTTATCATCGCTGAAATACAGGGCATAAAACCCATTAATACTGCAGCAACAAAAAATAGGCTTATATGCCACTGTAACCAAGAGATAAATAGCATTAGCCCCGTACCTAACACACTGATTAATGAGAAAATAGGTAAAACATTACCCTGCCCATAACTATCCACTAATCGAGAAATTTGTGGTGATAATATGGCGTAAGTGAAAACAAAACAGGCAGAAATCGCCCCTGCTAAAGCATAACTTTCTTGAGTTTGTGAAATCATCATAATGATACCAATACCCATCATTGGTAATGGCAAACGTGCAACTAATCCCGCTAGGGTAAATAAAACTGTTCCCTGATGACTAAACAGCTTTTTATAAGTCTTTATCATACACTTCCTCATTTTTATCCTTGCCATTTAGACAACAGATTAAGATAATACATACACTGCGTATGTATAAATCATATATACATACGAAATGAATGTAAATATACAAGCAGTTCGTATGTAAGATATTATTGGAGGAAAAATGGCAAGACGTACTCGCGCTGAAATGGAAGAAACGAGATTGTTATTGTTAGAGACAGCAAGAAAAGTTTTTTGTTATCAAGGTTATACTGATGCATCTATGGATGATTTAACTGCTCAAGCGGGTTTAACCCGTGGAGCGTTATATCATCACTTTGGTGATAAAAAAGGTTTATTATCCGCTGTTGTTGCACAAATTGATGCTGAGATGGATGCGCGTTTACAAGCAATATCAGATAATACGACTGATCTTTGGCTTGCGTTTTCACAGCGTTGTCATACTTATTTAGCAATGGCACTTGAACCCGAAATTCAGCGTATTATTATGCGAGATGCTCGGGCAATTTTAAGTGATAAAGTATCAGAGCCATCTCAAAGTTGTATTATCTCGATGAGTGCAATGATCAAACAACTTATAGATAATAAAACTCTAAAAGATGTTGATCCTGAAACCTTAGCGTTATTTATTTATGGTAGTTTAGAAGCAGCGGCACTGTGGATAGCAAATAGTCATGACGGTGATGAGCAATTAAGAAAAGCACAATTAACACTCGATATACTGCTAAATAGTTTACGTGCTTAACTTTAATATTAAATAAACCTCAATGCTAAATAACAAGGTGTTTTACAGCTCCTTGTTATTATTTGTTTTATATTTCCCTAATACTGAGTAATGCGCCATATCACGTCCCTCTGCCATTGCTCCTCAATAAAATCAAGGAAGTATCGTACTTTAGGCGATAAATGACGCTTTGAAGGATAAACTGCACAAATTGATGGTAAATTAACGGTGTGATCCATTTCTGCTTATATTGCTATTTTTAATCTAGCAATAGCAGTAGGTGCCTATTTAGGTGGTTATTTTGTTGATGGTTATAGCCTATTTATTACACTTATTGGCGCAATACTATGTATTCTGTTTGCATTGATAGGCATTGGTTTTTCTTATTTTAAACAGCAACAAAGACACTAATTATATCAGGGTAATTTTAAATAAAAACTTATTGTAATTACCCTGATAATTTAGGCATGCACTAATTAATTTAATAACTGAGTAAATTGCTGATAAAGCATTTCACCTAATGTGTCGGGTGTATATTCAGTGCTTGCTTCTAAATTATCAACCGCCGCGTGCATGCCATGATAAATCAGTGTACTGGTTAATTCGAGTTGCAGTACTTGCCATATTTTATTTTTTGTTCCATCAACTAAAATAGCCTGCAATTGTTGCATCGCCCTATTTTCATGAATATTGCCGCTTTGATGAAACGCTTGGTGAAATAACATATCGTGTAGTTCACGCTTTTCTACATAAGCAATAACGCTATTTTCACACCACTGTTTTAATTTAGAATGATAATCATGAGGTTCACATTTTGCTATTGCATCAGCGACTTTATCAAGATACCAATCCATATAACGGGCTCTTAACGCCTCTAGAACATCGGTTTTAGCGGCAAAATAGTGATAATAAGTCCCTTTAGCAACACCTGCTTTTTTTACGATATCGCTAACCGTTGTTGCATCAAATCCTTTTTCAAGAAAAAGAGCTTCTGCTGCATTCATTAATTCTTCTAAGCGAATTTCCGCTGGCTTAGTTCTTGGTTTATCTGTTAGTTGCTCTTTTAATGACATTGCTTATCCCCTTCAAGTCGCCTGCAAAGGTTACTCTATATTGAGTTTAGTCTCAATGGTGATAAATGAAACTCATTATCAATAACTATTGACCGACGGTCGGTCGAGTATTATGATAAAGATATTATTTAGCAACCTAGGCAGTAAATTTATGAATTATTTAAAGCGATTGTCGCTAATTAGCGCTATTTGTTTAGGGACTTTTATGGCAACGCTGGATATCAGTATTGTGAATGTTGCATTACCTACAATTCAAAATGATATTCATGCTGATATGTCAACCTTACAATGGATTGTAGATGCTTATGCTCTTTGTTTATCTGCTTGTATTCTCTCTTCTGGCCCATTAAGCGACCGATTTGGTCGAAAGAGAATATGGCTATGGGGCGTTATTATTTTTACATTAGGTTCGCTTATTTGCGCCTTTGCACAACAGCATACTGTATTAATTTTAGGACGTATTATTCAAGGCGTGGCTGCCGCTGCGCTTATTCCGGGCGCCCTATCATTAATTACTCATGCTTTTCCTATTGATATTGAGCGTATTCGTATTATTGGCATTTGGTCGTCAGTTAGTGCGTTATCATTAATTATTGGCCCCATTTTAGGTGGTGTTTTAGTTCATACTAGTGGTTGGCCGAGCATATTTCTTATTAATATTCCCATTGGTATTATTACTGTATTGCTTGGGTGGTATGGATTAAAAGAAAGTGCAGATCCGGATAATGTTGCTCTTGACCCATTTGGACAAATAACCAGTATGTTAGGATTAGGTTTACTAACTTACGGCCTAATTGAAGCGGGTTCTGTGGGTTGGATACATATAAAAACGTTATCAACATTGTTTTCTGGTGTTATTTTTCTTGTTCTTTTTGTGGTAATAGAAAAATGTGTTGCTAGGCCACTATTGCCATTAGGTTTATTTAAAGATCGCGCTTTCTTTCAATATAATTTTTCTTCTTTTACATTAGGGTTTGCCACTTATAGTAATGTGTTTTTTATTGCTTTCTTTTTGCAAAAAGCACAAGGATGGAGCGCATTAGAAACTGGCTGGAGAATGGCGCCTGAGTTTATTGCAATGGCACTGTTCTCTATGTCTTTTGGCCGTTTTTCTGCTTATTTTTCTGTTAGAAAATTGATGGTTTGTGGCTTCTTATTTATTGCTGTTTCATCCTGTTTATTAGCCACATTGCATACAGATAGTCATTATGGAATAACAGGAAGTTATTTATTTATTCTTGGCGCTGGAATGGGACTATCTACCCCTGCTATTGGTGCTTTAGTTATGAAGAGTGTTGAACCTTCTCGCTCGGGAATGGCATCAGCAACAATGAATGCATTAAGACAAACCGGTATGACAATGGGAATTGCGCTATTAGGTACATTAATGGTGCAACAAGCTATCAATTATATGGTTACTCAAAGTCAGCTATTAGGAATATCAGTAAGTTATATTGAAATTGTTGGTTTGATCACTGAAAATATTGGTGATGGTTTAGATGCTTCTTTATTAACGCTATTACCTGAAGCCTTTAATTCTGGCTTTGCTTATGCAATTGCAACTGCGGGTATTTCTTGTTTTCTTACCTTATTAGTGGTGCTTTACCCATCAAAGGTAAGTAATAAAACAGTTCATCAGCAAATTACTGAATAATTAAATCTAGAGGTTATAATTATAAATGTTCAGATAAATAATCAAGAAATGCTTCAATATTACGTGAAAGTGAACTACGACTAGCATAAATGGCCAATAGATCTATCGAGGCGGGTTGTTGAGGAAAATTAATTGCCCGCAATTTTCCTGCTTTTATTGCATCAATACAACAATGTTCAGCTAATATTGCAAAACCTAATCCTTGTAATACACCCGATTTAGCTAAAATAGCGCTATTGACGCGATAACGACTGTTAATATTTATTTTTATTGGCTGTTTATTTTTATCAATAAATATCCAAGGTTGTCCTTCAAGTGCACTTAAACTTGAAATACAAGGTAATTGACTCAGTTGCTCTATTTCTGTTGGTGTTCCTGTTTTAGTTAATAATTTATCTGATGCCACAACAACACTACGCCATGTTTTTATTACACGAGAATGATAGCTGCTATCAGATAAATTACCGCGATGAAAAGTTAATAGTAAGTCGATATCATCGTTAATAACATTACGAGGCATCAGCTGAGTATCACATTGAATAATAAGCTTAGGATGAAGTGCAGCAAAATTCGCTAAAATATCAGCAAGTAGTTCGCTGCCATATTCGCTAGGAATAGTTAGACGAAAAGTTCCTGTTAATGGGCCATGACTAGTAATTTGGCAGACCGTACTATCAAGTTCGGTGAGTGTTTTTTTTCCTTGTTGATAGAGCGTTTTTCCTTGCTCTGTTAACCGCATTTGTCGAGTCGTTCTATCGATTAATTTGCAACTAAGTTGCTGTTCAAGTTGTTTTATTGCACGACTAATATTAGAGGTAGGAATTGATAGTTGGCGTGCTGCGCCCACAAATTGCCCTTGTTCTGCAACAGCTAAGAATATACGTAATAAATTAAGGTCAATCTGCATAACGTTATCACTGCCTATCATATTTTTGTTGTTTGATATAGGCAGTGTAACATCCATTTTTATTTAACCGTAAAGAATTAACAGTAACCGTAGGACATTAATTTTTGATAACGATCCTCTAGCAATTCATCAATTGATAATGATTTTAACTGAGCCAAATCAATAAGAAGTTGTTGCTTGAGAAACTCTGCGGCTTGTTGATATTCACGATGTGCGCCCCCTAAAGGTTCAGGAATTATAGCGTCAATAATTCCTAATGATAGTAATTTAGGTGCTGTCATTCCCATCGCCTCTGCCGCTAATGGGGCTTTATCAGAATTTTTCCATAAAATAGAGGCGCAACCTTCTGGCGATATTGCAGCGTAAGTGCTGTATTGCAACATATTAACACGATCACCAACACCAATAGCTAATGCGCCACCAGAACAGCCTTCTCCGGTAATAGTACAAATAACAGGCGTTTTTAAGCGTGACATTTCTAAGATATTTCGTGCAATAGCTTCTGCTTGTCCTCGTTCTTCAGCACCAACACCAGGATAAGCACCCGCCGAATCAATAAAAATAATAACAGGTAAATGAAAACGTTCCGCCATCTTCATTAGGCGCAGTGATTTACGATACCCTTCGGGTGATGGCATACCAAAATTGCGGCGAACTTTTTCTTTGGTATCGCGGCCTTTTTGTTGACTAATAATCATAACGGGCATGTTATCCAAACGCGCTAATCCAGCAACAATAGCTTTATCATCGGCATAAGCTCTGTCACCCGCTAGTTCCTGAAAATCAGTAAAAATAGCGTTGATATAATCTAATGTATAAGGTCGCATCGGATGGCGAGCTAATTGCACAATTTCCCAAGCGCCTAAATCAGCAAAAATAGAACGTGTTAATGAGAGGCTTTTTTGTCGTAAACGAGAAATCTCTTCATCTAAATTAATCCCTGTAGGTTCGTCTTGAGACTGTTTAAATGTAAGTAACGCATCAATCTTTTCGTCTAGTTCTACAATTGGCTTTTCAAATCCAAGATGAATATAAGACATAACAAACCTCATGCTTTATATAGCAATAACAAACAATAAATAATCGTCTCAGTCTAAAAAAAATGGTTAATAGAGGATAGTTTTAAATCTGATAAACACTGTTATCAAAAATGGGATAATAAATTCTTGGTAAGAAAAACTGCAAAAAATACGATGCCAAAAAGAGCTTTTTCATATTTTTTAAACTATACAGTCATCAATAACTCATGTATTAATACACAGTTAGATATGACTATTTTTCAGTCGTTTAAAAAGCACAAAAATATTAAATATAATTAAACAATTCAAATAATTAAAATAAAGATAATATGCTCTCGAAAAAAACACTCTCCACAACTGCATTGCTGTTTTCATCACTTCTTCTCACTATAGGAAGAGGTGCAACATTGCCGTTTATGGCAATTTACTTATCGCGGCAATACCAAATGGCAGTTGATGATATTGGTATTGCTATGTCAATAGCATTGACAACAGGGATCTTTTTTAGTCTTGGTTTCGGTATGTTAGCGGATAAGTTTGAAAAAAAACTTTACATGCTAATTGCTATCGCTATTTTTATTATCGGATTTGCTGCTATTCCGATGGTTAATAGCACCGTTTTGGTAGTTATATTCTTTTCTGTAATTAACTGCTCTTATTTGGTTTTTTCAACCGTGTTAAAAGCTTATTTTGCTGAAACACTTTCGATTTCTGCTAAACCAAAAATATTTTCATTAAATTATACCTTTATTAATATGGGATGGACGGTAGGACCACCTATCGGTACCCTGTTATTAATGTATGGTACTCAACTTCCTTTTTGGTTAGCGGCAATTTCAGCCACTGTTCCTCTTTTTGTGATTCAACTTTTTGTTCAGCGCTCTAAAGCCACCAATAGTGGGGAAGAAAATAGCGTTAAATGGGATCCAAAAATAATGTTAAAAGATAGAGCATTAAGTTGGTTTGTGCTCTCTACTTTTTTTGGCACATTAACTTTTGGATCTTTTGCATCTTGTATTTCACAATATATCTTAGTGGTTTACGATGCAAAATTAGCAGAAACCGTTATTGCTGTCGTGTTACCCGTTAATGCGGCCATTGTGGTTTCTCTACAATATATTGTTGGTAAACACGTTACCGCAGATAGGCTACGTAAATTAATGACATTAGGTACCCTCTTTTTTATGTTAGGACTGGGTGGCTTTATGTTGGCGGGTGATAATTTGTTTTTTTGGGCGCTCGCTATTGCAGTGTTCACTTTTGGCGAATTAATTTACGCACCTGGCGAATATATGATGATTGATAACATTGCGCCTTTAGGAATGAAAGCAAGTTATTTTTCTGCTCAATCATTAGGTTGGTTAGGTGCTGCACTTAACCCATTAGCGAGTGGATATATTTTAACCTCACTACCGCCGACATCTTTATTTGCTATTTTAATGGGGGTTGCTGCATTAGCTTGGTTTTGTATGATACAAGGAATGAATGCAAGCAAAAGAACGGCAATTGTTTTGTAAGGCAAAATAGAGGCAACATAAAAGACACCCTATTGGGTGTCTTTTATTATTAGGATAAATAGGATTTGTACTTATTCTACCTGTGCTGTTTTTTCAGCCAGTAAATTTAATAAAGCATATTTCTTTTCAATATTTTTTTGAGTTTGAGAAATAAGTGTCGTTGCTTTATCAGGATAGATTTTAAATAAACGGCTAAAACGTTGCTCTTGATTTAGCACCGCAGAAATAGTTTGATTGGGTGCGCGAGAATCTAATATTAGCGGTGTTTTCCCCTCTTGTTCTCGACGTGGGTCAAAGCGATATAGTGGCCAGAAACCAGAAGCAGTAAGCTGTTTCATTTGCTCATAACTAAATGCCAAATCATAACCATGCTCTTCGCAAGGGCTATAAGCAATAATTAATGAAGGCCCTGGATATGCCTCCGCTTCTTGAATCGCTTTAATTGTTTGATTCATTTGAGCACCAATGGCTATTTGTGCAACATAAATATTGCCATACATCATCATCGTAATACCTAAATCTTTGCGAGCTTTATTCTTTCCATCTTCACCAAATTTAGTTATCGCCCCCATTGGAGTAGCTTTCGATTGTTGCCCTCCTGTATTTGAGTAGCATTGTGTATCTAATACCAGTACATTGATATTTTCGCCGCTGCTAAGTACATGATCTAAACCGCCGAAACCAATATCGTAAGCCCAGCCATCTCCGCCGACCATCCACACTGATTTTTTCATTAAGTAATGAGCATCTGTTAGTAATTCTCTGGCTTGAGGATCACTGCTTTTACCTAATAATAGTGATAACTCATTTACAGCATGGCGTTTATCTTGATTACTGCTGGTGGTATTCGTCAGTGTTTGATAAAGCGCTTCAGGTATTTCTGTTGCAAATCTATTTAATAGCCGCTCAACACGTTTTTGATGTTGAGTCAGAGTCAATCTAAAACCAAGCCCAAACTCGGCATTATCTTCAAATAATGAATTAGCCCAAGCTGGCCCTCTGCCTTCACTATTTGTGGTATATGGCGTAGTAGGTAAATTACCGCCATAAATAGACGAGCACCCTGTTGCATTAGCAATTAATAATTGGTCACCATAGAGTTGAGTTAATAGTTTGATATAAGCGGTTTCTCCGCAGCCAGAGCATGCACCAGAATATTCAAATAGTGGCGTGATAAGTTGTGAGGTTCTTATATCAATTTTTTCTAATTCAGAAGGATGCAAATCAGGTAACTGTTCAAAGAAAGCAAAGTTTTGTTTTTCAGCCTCTAATACATTCAGCTTTTCAATCATATTAATAGCTCTGATTGACGGATCCTGCCTGTCTTTAGCAGGGCAAACTTCATAGCATAAGTTGCAACCTGTGCAATCTTCAGGAGCAACCTGTAAAACATACTCTAATCCTCGCATTTCACGCGATTTTACGGGGAGCTTTTCTAATGTGGCAGGCCGCATTTCCAGTTGTTCTGGTTTGGCTACTTTCGCACGAATAGCTGCATGGGGGCATGCTGCAACGCAATAATTACACTGTGTGCAGAGTGAGGGTTTCCACACCGGAATAAATTCAGCAATATTGCGTTTTTCCCATTGTGTTGTTCCTGTTGGCCATGTGCCGTCAGGCGGAAATGCAGAAACAGGTAAATTATCACCTAATCCAGCTATCATCATTGCAGTGACGCTTTTGACGAAATTAGGTGCATTATCAGCGACAATTGGCGATTTATACGGGCTTTCAGATAAAATAGCCCCTAAAGGTACAGCCTGTAATGCAGATAATGTCTGTGCAACCGCGGCTAAGTTTGCATTAACTAGCGTTTCACCTTTATTTTGATAACTTTGAGTAATTGTCTTAGTTAAATATTGGTTAATATCGTCTTTAGGGAAAAGTGCAGTTAAATGGAAAAATGCAGTTTGCATTACGGTATTAATACGTGCACCTAATTGGCATTCTCGCGCAATTTTGTAAGCATTTATCGTATATAAACGAGCTTGCTTTTCTATTAGTAGTGCTTGCACTTCTTGCGGTAACTTAGCCCAAATCAACTCTGCTGAATAAGGGGTGTTTAGCAGTAATATCCCCCCTACTTTTAATTTTTCTACTACTTGATATTTATCGATAAATTGCCATTGATGGCATCCAATAAAATCAGCTTGTTTAATTAAATAAGTTGAATGAATCGGCTGTTGGCTAACTCTTAAATGAGAAACAGTTAATCCGCCTGCTTTTTTCGAGTCATAAACAAAATATCCTTGAGCATAAAGAGATGTATTATTACCAATAATATTAATATTATTCTTAGTAGCAGAAACAGAACCATCGCTACCTAAACCATAAAATAGAGCACTAAGTTGATGACGATTAGGCAAATTAGCCTCTACAGGCATAAGGGATAAACCTGTTACATCATCATAAATTCCTACAGTAAAACGACGTTTAGGTTTTATTTGTTGTAGTTCTTTAAATACCGCCATAACGCAATCAGGATCAAATTCTTTTGACGATAATCCATAACGACCAGAAATAGTTAGCGGTAAAGTTTCTCGCTCACCTTGCTGATAAGCCTCTGTTAATGAGGTTATTACATCAAGATAAAGAGGCTCTGCCTGAGCACCCGGTTCTTTGGTTCTATCTAGCACAGCAATAGATTCAACAGTAGTAGGAATAGCATCAATAAAATGCTGAGCTGAAAAAGGACGATAAAGATGAACACAAAGCAGACCAAGCTTTTCACCTCGTGTATTGAGCATATCAATCACTTCTTTACAAGGCCCAGCGGCCGATCCCATTAATACAATAATGCGAGTAGCTTTAAGATCACCATAATATTCAAAGGGTTGATAAGAGCGCCCTGTTACTTCAGCAAATAAAGCCATTGCTTCTTCAACGTGATGGTAACCTTGATCGTACCAAGGGTTTGAAGCTTCTCTGGCTTGGAAATAAGTATCTGGATTTGCAGAAGTTCCTCTGATCACAGGCGCTTCTGGTGATAATGCTCGTTTGCGATGGGCGCTTATTGCTTGATATGGAATTAGTTGTTTTAATTCATTATCAGTGACAGAAATAATTTTATTCATTTCATGAGAAGTGCGAAATCCATCAAAAAAGTGAACAAAAGGAATTCGGCTATTTAAGGTGGCTATTTGTGCAATAACTGCAAAGTCTTGCGCTTCTTGCACACTATTAGCACAAAGTAATGCACAACCTGTTTGCCTGATTGCCATAACATCAGAATGATCACCAAAAATAGATAGTGCATGCGTCGCAACAGTACGAGCAGCAACATGCAGTACAAATGGTGTTAGTTCCCCTGCTATTTTGTAAAGTGATGGGATCATCAATAATAATCCCTGAGAAGAGGTAAATGTGGTAGCTAATGCACCCGTTTGTAATGCGCCATGAACTGTCGCTATCGCCCCACCTTCAGATTGCATTTCCATTAAGCGCGGAATATCACCCCAAATATTTGGTTGATTATTAACCGCCCAGCGATCTGCATATTCCGCCATTGTTGAACTTGGGGTGATTGGATAAATAGCAATAACTTCATTTAAACGATAAGCAATAGAAGCCACTGCTTGATTCGCATCTGTTGTGATATTAGGGTGTAATTTATTACTCACAATAATTACCTTTGTCGTTGATCTTTTTTCTTATGGTTCTGAAATTAGCAGAAATCAACAACAAGGATTTATCATATTTGTGGTACACCTATTACTTATTCACTATTTGATGACTTCGGTCAACGTCATCGACTAGATAATTTAATGTTACTTAACAAAGTATTAAATATTCATTTGAATATATTTTTATTTAGATACACGCTTTAGTACTGTATTAATACTTATCGGGAAAAAATCATTCACATCAACACCAACGTTAATTGCATTTTGTCCTAATATTTCTAAACGTTTACGCTGAGATGGATCTTTGCCTGAATTATGAACATGACCATATAAATGAATTGCATCACGAAAGAAACCTGGCCATTCTAAAATTGGATAATGAAACATGACTATTTTACGTTTTTGATAATCAAGCTCATAGTAATCTTTAACCCACTTAAATGCTGAGGCATCAAAATCAGGGTCTTCAAGAAATTTATCGTGGTTTCCTCGAATAAGATATTTTTTACCATTTAACCTATGCAAAATACGGTTAGCATCTTTACCTGTTCCACGATAAAGAAAGTCTCCAAGAATATAAATCTCATCGTGATCCGTTACATAAGCATTCCAATTATGGATTAATGAGTCGTTCATATGACTGATGCTATTAAAAGGACGATGACAAAGGTTGAGAATATTAGAGTGGCAAAAATGGGTGTCGGAAGTAAAATAAATCATAGTAATTTCTTAATAAAAATTAAAAATTAACCTCAAAAAATATATTTTCCTCGGTCTGTATGGTGGTATTTTCTCAAAATTTTCCCTCCTATTAGTTAAATTTAAAGTGATAAAAAGAAAACAATAAAGACAACCTAGTACATTATTGTCTTTGATATTGCCGACGATAACCTGATAAAGAGTTACCTGTTTCTCGTTTAAAATATCGACATAAATAAGAGGGATCATCAAAACTAAGTTTTAATGAGATCTCATTTACTGATAACGCAGTATGAGTTAACAGAGCCTTTATTTCAAGAATAACTTGACGATTAATCAATATCTTAGGCGTATCATTAAAAAACTGTTTTGTTATCTGCGAAAGATAAAACGGAGTAATACTAAGATAATCTGCATAAAAAGCCACATCGCGATGCTGGTGGCAATATGTTCCAATCAATTCCCAAAATTGCCAACAAAGACGTTCTTTGCGGGAATACTCTTTTTTAGCAATAGAAAAATGAGTCGGAATAGATTCAGTTATCGCAAAAAAGAGATTTTGTAAGTGATTTCGTAGCATTAATTTCTGGTGTTCAGGATAATTCTTTTGTATATATTTTGTTTGTGCTATCCAATATTTTAACGCTTCAACTTGTTCTGCTTTAGGGGTGCAGATAGGATGTTCATGGAGAAATGCAAACAAAGTACTAGAAAGTGAATAAGCAATTTCTGAGGCAAAAGATTTATCAATAAAACAGTAAAAAAGACGAAATTTAGCTGTTCGTTTTAACAGAATACTTATTGTGTCATCGCCTAATATCAAAATATCATTAGGCTTAATCGCGTAGTGTTGAAAACCTATATTAATGATACCTTGCCCTTCTAAACACACCATTAACACAATATAAGATAATGGTAGTGGATAGCCTATTTCATTAAGCATATTACTTTCACCCACAATAAGATGTGGTGATTTATTTGATGATGCTGCTGCATTTAGTTTTAATAACGTTTGGCTTAACATAAATGTACTTATTTAAAATAAAATGATTATCAGTATTAGGTTTATTCATAAATAATGAGTTGGTATTTTTGACGAATAAAATTAATATCTCATTTAGTTGTCAAAAGTACCAAAATAGTCTGCTTTTTACCATTCAAATTTTTATTACTACTATTTAGAATAGCCCTTATCTTAAATCAGCAAAATAAACAATAAACTGTTTATTTTATAATTTGGTAAGTTATTAAAATGAAAGTATTAAAAACAAAAAGATTAGTATTACGTCCGTGGCAAGAATCAGATGCAGAAAGCTTATATGAATATGCAAAAGATGAACGTATAGGCCCTATTGCTGGATGGCCAGCCCATAAAAATGTTGAAGAAAGTACCGAAATAATTCGCACTATTTTTATGCGCGATGAAGTTTATGCAGTGACACTAAAAGATGATGATCTTGCAATAGGTTTAATTGGTTTATCGTTTGCAAAAGATAGTAATTTTTCTATTGGTGATAACGATGCTGAAGTTTCTTATTGGATTGGCGTACCTTATTGGGGAAAAGGTTTAATACCTGAAGCGGTGAAAGAAATAAATCACTATGCCTTTGAAAATTTAGAATTAGATAACTTATGGTGTGGCTATTTTGCAGATAATGAAAAATCTAAAAAAGTCCAAGAAAAATGCGGGTTTAAACATCGTCATATAATTGAAAAGCAATATGTTGAATTTTTAAATGAAGTTAAAACAGAGAATATCAGTTGTCTTACTCGAGATGAATGGATAGAAATACAAAAACACTTATAACAGCAGTAAAGAAAAAAACACCAGAAAACTTAGTGTTCTGGTGTTTTTTATTCGCCTATAATAGGCTGAAAATTAAGCAACATCTAAAGCTTGAGCTAAGTCTGCAATTAAATCTTGAGGATTTTCAATACCAATTGATAAACGAATTGTCGTCTCTTGAATACCAATATTATGGCGCAACTCGATAGGTACACCTGAATGTGTTGTTGAACCAGGGTGGCACGCCAATGATTCTGTCCCTCCAAGACTAACTGCAAGTTTAAAAATTTTCATTGCATTAAGGAAACGGAAAGCTTCAGTTTCTCCACCTTGAATATCAAATGAAAATGTTGATCCAGCACCAGTACACTGTTTAGCAAATACTTTTGCTTCAGCTGAAGCTTTATCAGCGAAAGGTAAATAGTGAATGGCCGCTACTTTTTTGTGGTCACGAAGAAATTGTGCAACTAATAAAGCATTTTGATTTGCCTTTTCCATGCGTATTTGCAAAGTTTCTAAAGAGCGACCTAGCATCCAGCATGAATGTGGGTCGAGTTGAGTACCAATGGCACCTCTTAATAGGCGAATTTGATTAATTAGTTGGCGAGATCCCATTGCCGCACCTGCGACTAAATCTGAGTGTCCACCGACATACTTTGTTAACGAGTAAACAGAGATATCCGCGCCTTGTTCAATAGGACGTTGATACACAGGTCCTAATAAGGTGTTATCACAAACAATAAGAGGACGATAGCCTTGAACTTGTTCAAGATTATCTGCAACTAATTTTAACGCAGTAATATCAACTAATGAGTTGGTTGGGTTTGCTGGTGTTTCTGCAAAAATAACGGCTACACGCCCTTTCTGGCTCGCCTTTTTAGCTTGCTCTTGAATAAGGTCAATATTTAAACCATCAGTAAAAGGTGTTGCTTGAATACCAAACTTAGCGAGTGTTTTGGCAATTAATGTTTCTGTTCCACCATAAAGCGGTTGAGAATGCAAAATGACATCACCAGGTTGAGTTAGTGCCATTAATGTCGTTGTTATTGCCGACATTCCTGATGAAAACAGTACACATGATTCTGTGTTCTCATAAAGAGCGAGTCTATCTTCTACAATCTCACTATTTGGCTGATTAAAACGAGAATAAACTAATCCAGCTTTTTCACCTTCAGGTAAAGGTTTTCTTCCACTCACCGTATCAAAAAAGGCTTTACCTTCTTCTGCACTTTTAAAAATAAATGTTGAGGTTAAAAATACAGGCGGTTTTACTGAACCTTCTGATAGTAGTGGATCATAACCGTAACTCATCATTAATGTTTCTGGTGATAATTTATGCGATCCAATATATTGTTTTTCTAATTGAGAATTAGCCATTTTTCTTTCTTCTAGTTAGTAAAGGATGCACTATCATACTGAAAAAAATTCACGTTGTTAGATTGTTTTATAAAGAGTAAAAACTAGCAGTTATATAAACTTGCTATCACTGTTTACGTAATTGAGGTTTAATATCGTAAAAATTATTTTTATCGAAATTTAGCTACTTAGCTGTATCTCAAAAGCAGTAACTTTCACTAATAAAAATATTTATCACCAGCGGGAGTTATGGTTGGTTTTAAAGCAAATAGCTTAAAAGGCAAATAGATTAATACATATCAATTTACCTTCGATTAGATACAGAAAAGCATATAAAACATAGTGTCACCAAGCTCTAACAGCATCGCCTTTATACATTTCTTTTACTTTTAATTCGATTTGTCGTGATTGAATAACATTAATGAGTCTTTTGATTTTTTCATCATTTTTATTATCTTCACGAGTGACAATAATATTTACATAAGGTGAAGTTTTATTTTCTAAAATCAAACCATCACGTGTTGCTAATAATCCCATTTGCGAAGAAAAATTGTTATTAATAAAAGCAACGCTAATTGTTGGGTCGTTCAGTGCATCTGTTAGTTTCGGTGTATCAAATTCGACAAAAAAGAGCTCTTTAGGATTATAAACAATATCTTCAATTGTAGGTGAAAATCCAACACCTTCTTTTAACGTGATGAGTTGATTTTCTGCTAATAATAATAGCGCTCTGCCTCTCATACTTGCTTCATTTGAAATAGCCACATGACCGCCAATCTCTAATTCATTAATGTCACTTATTTTTTTGGAGTATGCTGCAAGCGGGAATATAAAGGTTTTGCTGGCAATATGAAATTTATAATTATGCTCTTTCATTTGAGTTTGAAGATAAGGAATTGATTGAAACGCATTTGCATCTACTTCTTTATTTGCTAATGCTTTATTGGGAAGCTCATAATCGTTAAAAGCAATAACTTCAACATCTAATCCTTCAGTTAACTTTGCTAACCGGATGACTTCTTCCCAAATTACTTGATCGGGTCCAGTATTAATTGCCACTTTTACTTTATTCTCATCTTCTTGAGAACAAGATACGGTAAATAGCGTTATTGAGGCTAGAAGTAAACCCGTAATAATTTCCTTCATATCTCCCTCTTTAAACAGGCCACGATAAAAACGAATTTATCAGCAAATATTCCAACATAAGAAATATCTTAGTAATAGATTAATAACAAGGAACTAGAAATGATACAAGTAGTCTATGCACATAAAAAAAGGAATATTAACAATACATTTATAATGTATTGTTTTATAAGGAGAAAATAAACTAATCATAATTGGAGTGGTTGACTTTTTTTATATATTTTATTCGTTAATTATTTTATTAAAACAGCTGTCAGAAAATGCTTCATCTACACTAAGATAATCTACCTCTGTAACACAGTGAGATGAGAATTTCCACCTATACAGCTCTTCATTATTGTTTTTTTGTTCTGCTATTCTGTAGCTAGAAAATCGAATAGGTGCAGGGTTTAACAAATTGTTACCAATTTTTTCTAAACTTAACAGAATAACGTAGCCTTTCTTCTCAATAAATTTGAAATCAGAGATTTTTATATTAGTATCTTTTATATAGCTATCATACAGGCTTGACGCATTAGCGTAGATTGAGGGAACGATATAAGTTCTGTCGTCATTACCTTTTATATAAACCGTGACCATATCTACAGTTGTGGTGCTATTTAAGGCTCTTCTAGACTTAATCACTATGTCTTCAATACCGTCCCCATCAAAATCGATAAGATTAACACCATATTTCAGACCAATATCAAAAGACATTGCTGAAAATGGTATTAATGTAAAAAATAACCCTACCCCAAGCCTCTTTATCTTATTCATTGTATTGATTTCTTCTTTATTTGTGATCTGCGCATCAGACTACTTTGTAGCAATGATTAGTCAAGGGGATTTATGTTTCAAAATAATACAAAACTATTTTATTTAATAAATAAATTATTATCTAAAAATAGGTTTTTATTTATTACAAAAAAGAACATATCAAAAAAATTTTAATTTAATTTAGAATAAAATTAATATAAAGCAATGTAGTTTTTAAGATCGCTAATACGTTCTTTAGTTTTATCTTTTAAACAACTGCTGTATACCATTGGTGCTAAACTACCGCCTTGATAATAGTCGGCTTCATACTGGCAAGAGAGATTGCGGAAATTTATCCATACAACTTGAGCCTGTTTTAGTTGTTCTTTACGAATGTTATCGAGTTTTTCATGGTATTGCTGATAAATGCGATTAAGTTCATCATCTTGCTGCTGAAAATCGAGTTGAACACATTGATTTATTTCTATTTGAGTTGCCGCATTACGACAATCAAAATTATCTGCTTGTATATGTATAGACCAAAATAATATACCACCAGATATTGCGCTTAATAAAATAAGTTTTTTCATTATACCACCCATCTATTAACTAAAATATGACTGAATAATATTTACTTTCACCTTAAAGTAAATTATTTAAGATTGTAGCGATTTTTTTGAGTAACAATTCGATGAAGATCGACCTTAAATAAGCTATTTTCCTCTATCACTTTTAGTTGAATTAATTTAGTTACAGTGATTATTTTGAATCTTTATTTATAATAAATATGTTTTTAATATAAATTAATCAAAAAACCAACTAACTTAAGTTGGTTTTAAAAAATAATCTTACTTTGGGGTTATTTAAATGAAATTAATATCCTATTTCGTATTTACTCTATTTTTTCGTTCAAATAGTTTTAATAGTCCTTTAACTGTGACATCTAATTGGCTTTTTTCTGAAAAATCTGCTGGAAGTACATAATTGGCCCGTTCTTCTGCAATTAATTTTTGCACTTTATTTTGTGTTTTTGGTTCTTTCCACTTATCTATATCAAATACAGCAAGTGAAAAACCGCCTTGATAGCGGATCATTTTCATTGATGGAATATCTGTATCGCCATCACCAAAATAGATCATTCGTTCAAAAGGAATATCTCGTTCTTCTAATTCGATAAATTCATTTACTGCTTCATTATCCCAAGCATTGCCAATGCCTTTATTTATCCTAAAAAGAAATTGAGTTTTTGTGGTGTAATTAATGGCTAATACTGGCCATAATGCTGTTTTGCCATTAGCCGAATAGTAATATTTACAAGCATAAATTTGCTCAAACTGTTGTCCAATAGCTGAACCCTTTATCATTTCAGTCAATCCGCTTGAAATAATATAATGTTTAATGTCTAAACCATGCTGTTGGCCATATTCATTAATCCGTTCAAACCATTCTTTGACGCCCTTAAACAGAGGAATAGATTGTCCGTGTTTTCTCAGATTTTCTTTACTTAATTGTTCTGAACCTAAGATATTTGCTTTTTCAGCTAATACACCAAGGTAAGATAAAATTTCATCGCCATCATTTTCTTTGGCTCGTTTTTTTACTTCTTGCCAAAATAAGCCTATTTCTTCAGGTGATTGAATACCTAAGCTAGGCATGACACCATGTTGTGCACAATCTCCTTTAGCTAGCGTTCCATCAAAATCATAAATTAGTGCACATTTGAGTCGGGTTTCCATTGTATTATTTCCCTTTTCTCTGCAGTTTGAATAATGACGCTCTATAGGTCTATATGATATTCAATAACATCACGAATTTTTGTCAATGCATCATGCAATAAATTGAGATCAATAGACGCTAATGCAATACGAATAGCATGAGGAATATAAGGTGTAGTTGCATAAGGTTCTGCTGTTGCAACCGAAATATGCAAACGACGTAGTGCAGCAACTATTTGATCGGCTCTTGTTTTATCAGGTAATGGGATCCATAAAAAATAAGAGGAAGGATGACGAATTATTATCATTTCCTTAAAAATATCATCAACCATTTTTTGTCGTAGTTGAGCATCTTTACGCAATAACGTTTCTAATTTATCAACTGTTCCTTCCTGTATCCAATGGCAAACAATAGATGTCATTAAGGCCGGAGTATTCCAAGTGGTTACTCTCATTGCGCGTTCTATTAATAAAGTTTTTTTGGGGGGGGTGACTATAAATCCGACACGTAATCCAGATGCTACATTTTTAGAAAATCCAGAAATATAACAAGTAATATCAGGTGCTAGCGTGACAATTGCTGGTGGTGATTTTTTAACTAGAAAAGAGTAAGTTGCATCTTCAATTAAAAGAAAATGATATTTTCGTGCCAAATTAATTAACTGATGGCGTTGGGCTAAAGTTAAAACCCACCCCATCGGATTATGTAGCGTCGGCATACAATATAATGCCCTAATTGCCCTCTGTTTACATAATATTTCCAGTTTTGCAAAATCAGTTCCTGTTGGTGTGATAGGTATTGCTACTATTTCTAAATGATGGGCTAATGCAGCAAGTTTAAATCCGGGATAACTTAATGCATCAACAGCAATAACATCCCCGGGTTTTAATAAACCGAGCAAAGTGAGTGCAATAGCTTGCTGAGCACCACTCGTAATAACTATATTTTCAGGTTTTACTGTAATATTTCGTTTATTTAAATAGTTAGAAATAATTATTTTCTCATGTGTTTTACCGCCATGAGGTTGATAACGTAAAAGAGATTCTATTTCACCAGAAGTTGAAAGTCGCTTTAATTCACTACGGAGAAGTTCTGCTTGAACAGGTAATGATGGATAATTAAAGTTTAAATCTAACATATCGGCGGCAGCCGGATTTTCTATGCCATAATTTGCTGGCAACGATAATTCTCTAACAAATGTCCCTCTTCCGGTTTCTCCACTAATTAGCCCCATATTTTCTAGTTCAGAATAAACTCGACTTGCAGTAGCTAGCGACATTTTATGCTCTGCAGCTAATTTTCTATGTGTTGGTAAGCGAGTACCCGGTAATAGTCTTCCATCCCGAATATCTTCAGCAAATTTATCAACTAATAATTTATAGCGTGGTTGAACCATAGAAATTGTATCCATGACAATTATTTGATTGTCATGATTGTGCTCCATAATATAAAGCACAGCAAGTTACACGTTTACATGTAGATAAACTACATATAATCCTAAGCATAGAAAAATATAACTCTTTGCTTTTATTAAATATTAATCATAATAAAAAATGGATCACTTATGCAGCAAGTTAGTCAAAATGAACGAAAAAGAGGATGGATAAATGGTTTTATTGGTATGCTAATTTTTAGTGGTTCACTACCTGCCACAAAAGCGGCGGTACTTGAGTTTGATCCTCTTTTTCTTACAGCCGCAAGAGCAACAATTGCTGGGCTATTATCTTTTGGCATGTTATTACTTTATAAAGAAACACTACCTACACTACGACAATGGATATCATTAACCGTAGTCTCTTTAGGTGTTGTTGTTGGTTTCCCCTTATTAACAGCAATTGCGCTACAGGAAATGACATCTGCACATTCTTTAGTTTTTTTAGCGTTATTACCGCTTTCAACCGCCATATTTGCGGTAATACGCGGTGGTGAAAAACCGCGCCCTATTTTCTGGCTATTTTCTATTATTGGTAGTTTATTAGTAATGGGATATGCGATATCTCAAGGTGGTACATCATCTATTAGCGCTAATATATTGATGATAGCCTCTGTAATTGTTTGTGGATTAGGTTATGCAGAAGGCGCGACATTAACGAGATCACTTGGCGGTTGGCAAGTTATTTGTTGGGCATTAATTTTTTCATTACCCATTATGTTTATTCTTACTTTTATTCTGATGCCAGTCTCATTAAGTGTTATCGGAACTTCAGCATGGGTAGGATTAGGTTATGTTTCGCTTTTTAGTATGCTAATAGGTTTTATTTTTTGGTACAAAGGTCTTTCTCAAGGTGGGATTGCAGCCGTTGGTCAGCTTCAATTATTACAACCCTTTTTTGGCTTAGCACTGGCAGCAACATTACTTAATGAATCAGTAAATATTATTATGTTATTAGTGACGATAGCAGTTATTTTTTGTGTCGCAGGATCACGAAAATATGCTTAATGTATAAATTAATATAATCCTCGCCCTATTTTAGGCGAGGATTTTAAATATGTTTTGTTAATTAAAGCTCACATTTTGTTTTTAATACTGATGTTTTTTTATGGTAATCAAGTGCAAACTCAATCAGCTTAGTAATAAGCGATTTATATTCTAGACCAGCACTTTGCCATAATTTCGGATACATACTGATATTGGTAAAGCCAGGTAGTGTATTAATTTCATTAATGACTACACGATTATCTTGAGTTAAAAACACATCAACACGCGCCATACCTAAACAATTTAATACACGATAAGCCTTCAGTGCGGTTTGACGAATATTTAAACTGACATCGTCATTGATTACTGCAGGCACAATAACTTTAGCTCCATCATCATCAATATATTTTGTGTTATAGGCATAAAATGCGTCGTTTAATACGATTTCTCCACAAGGACTAACTTCAGGGGTTTCATTTCCTAAAACAGCACATTCAATTTCACGGCCTACAATGGCACTTTCAACAATAACCTTTAAATCATATTCAAATGCCATAGTCAGTGCTGCATTAAATTCTGCTTCGTTATTTACCTTACTAATACCTACAGAAGAACCTAGATTTGCTGGTTTAATAAAAAGAGGAAGACCTAATTGGCGCACGGTTTCGTTGTAAGAAATCTCATTAATTTGATGTTTCATCACAGTAATGAACGGAGCAACCGCTAACCCAGCGCCATCTAGTAGACGTTTAGTAACATCTTTATCCATGCAAGCAGCAGAGCTAATGATATTTGGTCCAACATAAGGCATATCAATCATGTGTAATAAGCCTTGTAATGTACCATCTTCACCGTAAGCGCCGTGGACAATTGGAAAAACAACATCAATTTGAGGTAATGCTTTGCCATCTTCAAGGGCAATAAATTGGTTTTTTGTACTACCAGGAATAATTGCAACAGCACGCAGTGGTTTACTTAATGAGATGGTTTTAGGATTATCGCTATTTAATAAATAATCAGTCTCTGAATATTCATGCCACTGGCCTTGTTCATTAATGCCGATTAAACAGAGGTCAAATTTCGTTCTATCTAATTCGTTAATAATATTTTTTGCTGACTGAAGTGAAACTTGATGTTCAGTGGATTTTCCACCAAAAATAATAGCGACTCTTAATTTACTCATTTTCTAACCTTTTATAGGACAGCTATAGCGAATAGATAGCAATATATCATGTTCAAAACGCCCAATGTAGGCAGATAGTTCTTATCTGCGAAAAATTACGATAAAATGATGAAATTCTATGATTTAGCGCGTTAAAAAATCACTATTTTACTTTGCAATAGCCTTACATGGGCAACAATGCTATCGAATATGGGATGAGCACAAAAATAGAAAAAAAATAGCTTACCAAAATGGATATTACGGAAGTATCCCAATCAACCGGTCTAGCCTCATCTGCAATCCGTTATTATAAAAAAAAGGTATTGGTCGTAAAGAGTTAAAGCGAGTATATCATCCAGAGTTCCTCACTCGATTAGCATGAATATCTTTAACTCAGCAAGCTTATTTTTCATTAAATGAAATAACATAACCCAGTGAACATCAGAAAATACCTGAAATTGATAGAAATATAGTTCAATTTAAAATTGAAGAGATTGATAAAAAAATTAAAGAACTAATCCAATTAAAAAAAGTTGGAACACATTCGAGTTTGTCCTGAAAAAATCATTTTCAAGCTAGCTTTTCGCTTAATCATAAAATCGCAATAAGCAATAAACGGTAGGGATTTTTCTATAGACCGATTATTTTCATCTTGCTTTATAAATTCTAAATATCCACACCAAATGACACTATTTTGTACAAAAGATATATTGTAAAAACGAAAATCATTTTGCTAGAATGAGCCTACCTATCAACCCATTAATTTAAATAAGGAGGCTAATTATGTTGTTGTGTGATCTAATCGAATATTCACACTTCTTTGGTAATCGTAATAGCTCAGGCTCTCACAGTTTTTTACTGCGTTAACCTGCCTGAGCGACGTTAATTATTACCTATCCTCAGCTTACAGGGTTATCGCTTGATAATGCCCAGGCGTTTTTGCGCCTAAAAATGAGTAAGCTATGAGCACATTATTATCTACACAAAATCTGTCTTTTCATAATAACCACGGTTTATTGCTAAATAATATTTCACTCGCTCTGACTAAAGGTGAGAAAATAGGTCTAATTGGCTATAACGGTTGTGGAAAAAGTACGTTATTAAAACTGCTATCAAATCAACTATCTCCTAGTGAAGGTACTATTTCCATCGCGAATAAAACCGTTATGGCTTATATAGAGCAACATTTACCTAATGAGTTACAGTCAGTAACTTTAATGGATGCGACCCTTCATAAATTACCTGAAGAATACAGATTATCTGAAGGTTGGCGAGCCGATTTGCTATTAACTGAAATGGGTTTTAAAGAACATGAAAAAACGTTATTAATATCACAATTAAGTGGAGGTCAACACACTCGTTTATTATTAGCCAGAGCGTTAATTATTGATCCTGATTTATTGCTATTAGATGAACCGAGCAACCATCTCGATCTTCCAACCATTTTATGGTTAGAGTCATTTCTTAAAAATTGGCGTGGTAGTTTTATTTTGGTTTCACACGATAATACATTGTTAGATCAGGTTACAAATTGCACATGGATTATTCGAAATAAAATGCTGTCATTATTTCGTCTGCCCTGTTCTCAAGCGCGACAAGCACAAGAAGAACAAGATATTAGTGCGCAACATCGGCGTGAAGCTCAACAAAATGAAATTGATCGTATTGCGCAAAGTGCTAAGCAATTAGCAACCTGGGGGCATGTTTATGATAATGAAAACTTATCCCGTAAAGCTAAACAAATGGAAAAACAGATTATTCGTTTAAAAGACGATCAAGTTGATATAACCGAAGGTAATCAATGGGTTCTACAACTTTCTGGTATTTCATTACGAGCAGATAGGCTTTGTGAATTAAACCAGTTGTCTGTTACCCCTGCTAATAATGCGCCTATGTTATATAACGTTGAATATCAACGTATTAAAAGTGGTGATCGAGTTGCAATTATTGGCGCTAATGGAACGGGAAAATCATCACTATTAAGAATGATTTGGGCGATGAAAACCATTAAAACGGATGGCGAAAGTACTATTAGGCTTCATCCTCGTGTTGAATTGGGATATTACGACCAAAGAATGGCTCAACTTATTGATAGTGATACTCTTATTGATGCCCTGAAACCTTTTGTTGCATTGACAGATGAGCAAAGAAAAATGGCACTTATTAGTGCGGGGTTTTCTTATTCTCGTCATAGCCAAATTGTGAGTTCTTTAAGTGGTGGCGAACGTGCTCGGCTATTATTTATTGGGTTAAGTTTGGCTAAATACTCGTTATTAATGCTCGATGAACCAACTAACCATCTTGATATGGATGGAAAACAGGCACTGGCAGAACAAATTCGTCAATTTTCTGGCGGTATATTATTAGTAAGCCATGATAGAGCACTTATTGAAAATAGCTGTAATCGGTTTTGGTATATTCATAACGGTATTTTAACTGAACATCATGATATAGAAATAATTTATCAGCTTATTTCGCAACAAGAAAAGCTAGATGCAAGTGCTAGCGATGTTGTTAATATTCAGCTAGAAAATCAATCTGTTAATCATGATGAAGATGAAAAATTAATACAATTAATTGAACTTGAAGAAAAACTGACAGCAGATCGTGCTCGCAAAGTAAGCCATCAAAAACCTGCTTTACAAGTACAATGGGAAAGCGAAATTAAGCAATTAAAGCAATTTCTCAATCTGAATTAAATACGCTTGGTTAACTTAAGGGAGCTGATAGGCTCCCTTCTTTTATGGTTTAAAGAGCACTATTTTATTAATCGGTATTCAATTAAATATAATGAGTCAGTAGTGGGATAAATTTCTTTAATTAGTGTTTTTAATACCGATAATTCCATGCCCTCTTGCTGTGCATGATACTCATTTATATCACTATATTGCAGTTTAGAAACGGATAAAATTTTTAATTTTCCATAGTGAGTCCGATGCTCATTAGCAAATAATTCAACTTCAGAGCCTGGTATATAATGGCTTTCACTCTCATCTCGAATAGTAATGACTTTGTTTTCTGAAAGAATAGAAGGTATTAAACGTTCAAAGAACGTGATTTCAGTTGGAACAGTAAACATATATTGACTCACAAAGAAATTATAATTTAATAATTATCTTACCATGAGAATTTTTATTATTGAGGGATTGTGTTGAATTAACACCGTTTTTTAAGATAGCGTCATTTACTTATTAATTTTTGCTCATTTTGCAACAACTTTGCTTTGCGCTCAATTCCCCAGCGATAACCCGATAGCTCACCATTTTGTCTTACAACTCGATGACAAGGGATAGCAACGGCCAATTTATTTGCGCCACATGCATTAGCGACTGCTCGATAAGCTTTTGGAGAACCAATTTTATTCGCAATATCTTGGTAAGTAACCGTGTAACCAAAAGGAATTTCCATTAATGCTTTCCATACTTTTTGCTGAAAAATTGTTCCTTGAATATCTAATGGTAAAGATAATGGCCGTAAGGGAAACTCTATAAAACCAATAACTTGAGCTACGATTTGTTCAAATTCTTTGTTGGCTCCAATAAGCTCAGCGTGGGGAAATTGCTTTTGTAAATCGACAAGTAAATTATCAGCATCGTCACCTAAAGTTATCGCGCAAATTCCCTTTTCGCTTTGAGCGACAAGAATATTTCCTAAGGAGCAAATACCTATGGCAAAAAAAATGACAATATTTTCACCACCAGTACGCCAATCGGTTGGTGTCATACCTAATATTGCTGAAGCATTCTCATAAAAACGGCTATTGGCATTAAAACCTGATTGATAAATAGCATCTGTAATTCGTGAATTTTCAGATAACGCTTTTTTTATTAACTGTTGGCGATAAGCATTAGCATAAGATTTTGGTGTTATTCCTATAATAGATTTAAATAAACGATGAAAATGATACGGACTCACCATAATATGCTCAGCAATGCGAGCCAATGAAACATCACCGTTATTTTTTTCAATAAAGCGGCAAGCTTGTTCAATAAGTTGATTATGTTTATCTTCCATCATCGCTTTTCTCTCGAATTAAAACTCAAATTAGGATGTCAGATACATTATTAACGTAAAAAATAGGTCGTACACTCCGATTATTGCTCATTTATTCAGGCTCTTTAGATAGAGCCCATAAATAAAGTGATGCTGTAGAACCATAAGGTGAATAGCGTTTGCGGTAACGCTCAAAGCGTGTTCTATCTAGTGTTTTGTGGCGATAAAGACGCATAATTCCACGCTGAATAGCTAAGTCGCCCCAACTTAAAATATCAGGTCGATTTAATGAAGAAATTAACATCATTTCAGCTGTCCAAACACCAACTCCTTTTAATTGGGTTAATGTATGTATAATTTCTTTATCTGTTAACGTTGGTATTTGGTGTAAATTTAATTGCCTTGTTAGCACGCTTTCAGCAATACCTAAAATATACCCCGCTTTTCGCATTGTCATGCCACATTGCTGAATATCAATTACAGATAATTGGATGATGCGTTCAGGTGTATATTCTCCCAAACATAAATCTAATAGTCGTTGATTTACGGTTATGGCAGCTGAAACGGAAATTTGCTGCTCAATGATATTTTTAACTAATGCAGTAAATAAATCAGGTGTGAGTGGACGTTTAACTTCACCTATTCGCTCTATTAATCCAGCGAAGCGTTTATCTCGCCGCTTTAGCGTATTTATCTCTTTTTCACCATAACAAAAATACATGTAGCATCTCAATTAAGATAACGGATTGTACTCAGTATAGGCTGACAATAGGGTTTTATAGCACTCCATTTCTTGCTAATAAGGTAATTTTTTATAACTAAATAGCCTTAACATAAATGTTAGGCTATTTAGTTTTGTATTATGTACCATTAACCCTAACTAGTGACATTCTCGGCGACATTGCCATAACACTAATAATAATCCTAATAGCGCAATAATTCCGCCAGCAATCGGTACCATTGAGTAGCCTAAACCCATTTGTAATACCACTCCGCCAGCCGCTGCACCTATTGCATTACCAAGGTTAAAAGCACCAATGTTGACTGAAGATGCAAGTGCAGGCGCATCTTTAGAAAGTAACATTACTTTTGTTTGAATTGGTGGGACTAAACCAAATGCAGCAAATCCCCATATAACTAAAGCAATACCAGCACCAATTTCTGTTTTTGTAACTAATGGATAAACCATCATGCTAATAATTAGTAATAGGAAAAGAGAGATAAGTGCTTTATTTAATGATTTATCTGCTGCTTTTCCGCCCCAATAATTACCTAACGTAAATCCTATCCCAATAAGAACTAACATAAAAATAATACGTTCAGGTGCTAGATCAGTAATATTAATTAGAATGGGCGCAATATAGGTATATAGCGTAAACATAGCACTTGCACCCAATACGGTTGTTAAAAGTGCTAATAACACCGGCGTTTTGGTGAGTGCTTTTAATTCGTTACGTATATTGGTTTCTTTTCTACTGGCTATTGTTGGCAAGCTAAATAGTAGTGCAGCAATAGTAATAACACCTAGTGTGGCAATAGCTAAAAAAGCCCCCCGCCATCCTATTGTTTGCCCTAACCATGTCATTAGAGGCACACCAACAATATTTGCTAATGTTAATCCCATAAACATTGCAGCAACAGCACTAGCTCTTTGGTGAGGTAAAACCACACTTGCTGCGACTACTGCACCGATACCAAAAAAAGCACCGTGATTTAAGCTAGTAATAATCCTAGATAATAATAACGATATAAAATCAGGAGATAATCCTGAAAGTATATTACCTAGCGTAAATAACCCCATTAATATAGTTAGTGCTTTACGAACCGAATATCGGTTAAGTAGTAAAGTCATAATTGGTGCACCAATCATAACACCCGTTGCATATGCTATAACTGCAATACCTGCTGTTGGTATTGAAATGTCTAGCCCTTGAGCAATAAGAGGTAACATTCCCATTGGTGAAAACTCTGTTGCACCTATAGCAAAAGCACCCATTGCAAGAGCAATTAAGGGAAAATTGAGTCGCATAAATATCCTTTGGTTATTTTATTGCTTAAATAACAATATGTTATTCATTTCTTAAAGGTAATATCCTGTAAAGTGATGCAATTTTGCCATAGTTGTTATTAAGGATTAAGAGACTAATTTGAGAAATACTTTTGATTTTAAAGCAATAATAAAAATTTAATTAGTAATAAATAAAACTATAACTAAAAAATAATATTTATAAAAAATATATCTTTTATGTTTTACTCGATAATTATAAATTAATTTATTATATCACTAATGACTCTACGGAAATTAAAAATAAACTCATGCAAACAAAATAACCATCTATAATTTAATTAATTTATATTTAATGTATAAATTAACATTTTTAATTTAATAACCTTAGGATTTTATAACATGAATAATAATACCTTTGATTTAAAAAATAAAGCTGCTGCTATAGATTTAATAAAAAAGACAATGCTATTTGCTATTCCAGCAGCATTAAGAGCAGCTGCAAAATTAAAAATTGCAGATTTACTTAAAGATGGTCCAAAAAGTGTAAATGAATTAGCCAAAGAAACAAATTCATTACCATTGGCATTAAATAGGATATTAAGAATATTAGCTTCTGAAAATATTTTTTATGAATCAGAGGGGTTAACGTATTCACTTGCACCGGCGGGACATTTTTTACTAAGTGATCATGAATATACATTGCGTGACTCTATATTAATGTTAACGAATGAAACGTTTTGGCGCCCTGTAGGAGATGTTGTTGAATCTGTTCAAGGAAATCCTGCTTTTGAAAATTTATATGGCATGTCTTTCTATGAATATTGGCAAGATAATGTGAGAGAAGATCATGATTTTCAGGTAGGTATGAATTCGCTTTCAAAAATAGAAAATTATTTTATAGTAAAACATTATGATTTTCCTAAAAATAAAGTCGTTACAGATATTGCCGGCGGATTAGGTGGTTTATTATTAGAAGTATTGAGAGTTAACCCAACATTAAAAGGACAGTTATTTGATCGTAAACATGTATTAGAAAGAACTCGATTAACAGAATTAGGTGATGATAGCCGATGGAAATTAATTGAAGGAGATCTATTTGGTGACTACCCTGAATCAGATATTTATTTAATTAAATACATCATTCATGATTGGGATGATAACAGTGCCGTTACTTTCTTTAAAAATTTTAGAAAAGCAATGAAGCCTGACTCTAAAGTTCTTATTATAGAACCTGTTATCTTCAAGAAAAACATACCAGACACTGCGAAGTATATGGATATTCTTTGTATGAGTGCTTTCCCTGAGTCAGGAGAGAGAACAGTTGATGAATTTAATAATTTATTAGATCAAGCAGATTTAAAAATTAATAAAATTATTAAAACAGATACTTATAACGTTATATTAGAAGTGGTTATAAAATAAATATAAGTGTATATAGAAAGCAAAAAAGGTCACTACTTAATTAAGCAGTGACCTGATATCTAAATTGTCGCATTAAGCTGTTAAAGCTAATTTAGCGCCAAAAAGTAAGAATACGGCGCCAATACAACTGTTAGATAATGAAGCTAGTCGTTTGTTATGCTTAACTTTATTAGTAATTGCGACACCACCAAAGATAAGTATAGATAAATACAGCATACTACAAGTTTCTAAAATTACGCCTAATACAAAAAATGGAATACCCGCATTTTCGTATTTAGGATCAATAAATTGAATAAAAAATGACACATAAAAAATAATCATTTTAGGATTAAGCATACTTAAAAATAGAGCTTTAACATATAAACCATCTTTTGCTTTTATTGCTTCTACTGAGACCTCTTCTGCTGTCTCTTTTTTCTTTTGAAACGTTGCATATAGGGTTTTTAATCCTAAATAAGTTAAGTAAAGAGCACCTGCATATTTAATAATAATAAAGAAGACGGGTGAAGTCTTGACTAATGAAGCAACCCCCAAAAATGCCAAAAAGATTAATAATGCATCACCCGTAAAAACACCAAGAGCGGCTTTATACCCCCCTTTTACGCCATGCTTCGCACTGGAAGTTAGGACGAAAATCGAGTTAGGTCCAGGGACTAACGTGATAAAAATAACGCCTAAAAGGTATGTCCAAATATTTGAAATACCGATATTTTCTAACATATGACGCCTTTTTAAATTAAAATGACATGCTGGATATGTGAGCTATCATATCGACGTTAATAAATTTGTAAAACAATAATCTTTATTATAAATATAAATAAGATTTATATTCTAATAA
This sequence comes from Proteus hauseri, assembly GCF_004116975.1. Classification (NCBI taxonomy): domain Bacteria; kingdom Pseudomonadati; phylum Pseudomonadota; class Gammaproteobacteria; order Enterobacterales; family Morganellaceae; genus Proteus; species Proteus hauseri. The sequence goes on from NZ_CP026364.1 coordinate 3,371,387, forward strand.
TCAAACTAAAAGGCAGTTGTATAGTCTATTGCTACATTCAAATTAAGAGTAATAATCTAAGCTTAACCATTGTTATAGTACGGTGCTGTTATTATCTTTTTTAAAGGCTAATAATCTGATATTTTTTTAAAAGTTAGTTATAAAAACTATATTTTAAGTATAATATAGCAATAATATCCTATTGTTTGTTTTATGTTATAGAGTATTAAGCTATTGTTTTTTTATTTCTGATTTATCATGTGTTATTAGATGGCTTTTATTTTATAAGTAATTGAAAAATATAATTTTATTGTTATCTGCAATGATTGATTAGCACGAATAGTGATAGAATAAACAAGATCCTTTTTGTTAAAAAGATTAGTCTGTATCGTTTTTACTATTGTATGTAGGGTTTATAACCTTTGTTACTAGAGAAATTGAAATGAGACCAAACAAAGCACAACAACTGCATTTTCAAAAGAAAATTATTATTGTTGGTGCAGGTATTGTCGGTGTAATGCAGGCATGGTACTTAGCAAAAATGAGTAATATGCAGGTTATCTTACTTGATAAATCTACGGCTGGCTCTGGTGCTACGAGTGCCTCTTTTGCTTGGCTAAATGTTTCTTATGGACGTCCTGATGCTTATCAACAATTACGTGCGGATTCAATTAACAGCTGGCGAGAGCTTGATAAACAAACTCAAGGTCTACTCAATATAGATTGGTCTGGAGCAATAAGTTGGATGTCTTCTGAAAGTGAAACTGAGCAATTTATTAAAACTCATAATCAAGCCGGTTTTAATGTTCAACCTCTAACTAAAAAACAACTTATTAAAAAAGTACCTCAGCTTAGTAATCCACCCGAATTAGCAGCATTTGCGATGAATGAAGGTGCAGTAGATCCTTTACATGTAATCAAAATATTACTTCAACAAGCTCAAAATATGGGAGTTAAATATAGTGAGAATAATGAAGTCATTGCACTTTTACGTAAAGGCAACCAAATTATTGGTGTTAAAACAGCCCAAGGCGATTTATATGGTGATTATGTTATTTTAACTGCTGGTACTGGCGCTTTACCGCTATTATCTGCACAACAGATTGATTTACCTCTATATGCATCACCAAGTATTTTATTAAAAACAACCTATACTGCTAATAATGTATTTTTACCCTGTATTATTTCTACGCCAGAAATGGAGTTACGTCATTTGGCTCAAAATGAGATTATTGCAGCAGAAGATTACATTGATAATAGTGATGAACATCACCCTGAGCACATTGCGCAACGTGCGAAAGAGACTTTTTATGATAATTTTACAGATATCGGTAAACTAACGATTACACAAGTCTCAGTTGGTGAACGGCCTATGCCCAAAGATGAAATGCCAATTGTTGGTCCTGTGTCTCCCTTTCAGGGACTATATATTGTTACTATGCATGCAGCCGTGACACTGTCACCTTTATTGTGTGAATTAGTTGCACAAGAACTGATACACCAAAAAGCGAACCCTATGCTTACCCCTTATCGCTTATCGCGATTTATCTAGAGAACCATTATGGATGCACAACTGTATAAAGAATTTAAAATTATAGAAAAAGCCTTTTGGTCTGAAATTTGCGAAAATAATATTCGTATTGGTGATCACACTCACTGCTTTATGACCCCAATGGATGCACCTATTTTTAATTTTATTTACCTTCGCCAAGGTGCAACAGAAAGCGCATTTCAACAAGCTAGTACCCTATTTTCCTCTCAGAAAAAAGGACATATTTTAGTTTTTCCAGAATCTCTATTACCTGATTTTGACACTATGATTAAAAATGCAGGTTATAGTGGCGACGGAATGACTACAGCGATGTATTTAACGCTATCAGAAGCGACGTACCCTAACTATAAAAATAGTCCATGCGACATTATTTTAACTAACCATAATTTAGAACAATGGGCTCATCCATTAAAAACAGCATTTCCCGTGAGTGATAATGGTGATGAAGATACAATTATTACTGAATATATTCGTTATCATCAAAAAGCATTAGATAATGGCGCCAATATTTTTCACTACGCATTATTAGTAGATGGTGCTCCCGTTTCTTCATTAACGTTAACTTTGCATGAAAACCTAGCACGTTTTGATGATATTGGAACAGATATTAATTACCAAGGAAACGGCTATGCAACGCACTTAATTACACATGTTTTAGAGTTTTGTCGTGAGCAAGGTGTTGAGCGCTGCTTTTTAGATGCATCAGCTGATGGTTTAGAGTTGTATCGAAAATTTGGGTTTAAACCACTCTTTAATTATTTGAGTTTTATTAAAGAGTAATAATATTCTTAGGCTCAACTAGATATGTTTATTGGATATTGTTGAGCCTAAATAATAAGTTACTGATATTTTATTTATGTGAAAAATTACCTATAGTTTCGTTGTTGAGCATCAGCTTTATCTTTTTCTCCAATCTGTCGAAGAACGCGACAGGGATTACCAGCAGCAACGAAATTGGCTGGAATAGATTTAGTTACTACACTTCCTGCACCAATAACACAGTTATCCCCAATAGTAACACCAGGTAAAACGATACATCCTGCTCCTAACCAAACATGATTACCAATAGTAATGGGAAGTGCATATTCAAGCTCACTGCTGCGTATTTCAGGATCGATAGGATGGGTTGCAGTTAAAAGACTTACATTCGGAGCAAACATCACATTGCTGCCAATTTTTACTGGTGCACAATCTAAAATAGTCAAATTGAAATTAGAATAAAAATTCTCACCAATTTCGATTAATTCACCGTAATCACAATGAAATGGTGGTTCAATATAAAAATTTTTTCCTGTTTTTCCTAATAGCTGTTTTAAATAATTAATTCTTTTCGCATCTTCAGAAGGACGAGTGAGATTAAAATCATAAATAATTTCGCGCGCTTTTGTTCTTATTAGTTGCAGTTTTTCTTCTTTATTTGCGTGATAAAGATGGCCTGATACCATTTTTTCGTATTCAGTCATAATGACTCCAAAGATTAAATGCATAAAACAGCTAAAGATAGCATCCTAGCTTAATTATTTTCAGTTAACCTTGTTTTTTTGAATCCATTGCGGGCTGATTGGTGAAATTGTTGATTCAATTTCGCTGTCAGTGTTTGCGCTATTGCTGTCATCTCTGGCCCTGCCAGTGTTGGTGAGCCAGTACCAAAAGGAGGTCTTGGATCATACTCAATTGCCAGCTCTGTTAATTGCGCAAAAGGAGTTCCTAATAGCTGCTCTAATACCAATAAAGAAGCGTCAAATGACCCGGTGGCTGGCCCTGATGTATAAATATTTCCATCAATAACGACATCACTCCCCGCAACAGCCGTTGCACCAACATCAGGCAGCATAGGTACCACATTTGTGTTACTGGTTGCTTTTTTACCATTTAATAAACCCGCAGCTCCTAGTACTAAAGAACCATAACATGTACCAATAACATAGCGCGCTTTACGACCAATATTGGCAAAAAAAGCCAAAGTTTCAGTATCTTCAACGATTTCTGGAGGCACCATTCCCACAACTAAGACATCGAGATCTTCAGGACATTCATCAAAGGTCATTGTTGGCATTGTTGGCCAACCAATATAACCTTCGACTAACTCTTTCTTTTTCCAAATAAAGTAGATCTCAGCACTGGCAATGGTAAATACAGATTGTGCGCCATTAATATCCATAGGCATAAAACCAGGGCAAATAAAAATACCTATCTTTAATGGGTTAAGTTGTTGTTTCCGCCCCTCTTCAACAAGCTCAATAATTGAAGCCATATTTTTTCCATAAATCATTTCATGCTTATTCATTTCTTTCTCCCTATTTTGTACTGGTTAGTAAAATAATGACATTTGTTCTATACTGAGTAAATACATTTCTTACTAGATGGTACAAAATGCAAAAGAAAGGTCGCCCTCGTCGTTATGATAGTGATGCTGCACTTGATAAAATTATGGCATTATTTTGGAGAAAAGGATTTACAGCCACATCAATGGATGATTTGGTTATTGAAACGCAAATGAATAAACCCAGTTTATATTCAGCATTTGGCAATAAGGCCGCACTTTATACAAAAGCTATTGAGCGTTTTAATCATATTGCAGCGACACGTTATTATCATGAACTAGAAAAGCATTCTCCAGAAGATACTATTGCAGTGCGAATACAGCGTTATCTTTTGTCAGCTATTCGTTTTTATACTGATAGTGAGGGATTAACAGGATGTATGGTGCTTTCAACCGCAGTGACTGAAATCGCAGATCCTGCAATTCAATCGATGCTTAATGATGTTATTAATGCGCAAACACAGCAAGTTATTGATGTCTTAAAAGATGCCCGCGAAATGGGAGAATTAAAAGAAACTGTAGATGTTCACTCTATTGCATTAGGTATTGTTGCACTCTTGCACTCAATTTCGTTAAGAGCAAGAGCTGGAGCATCGGTAGATTCACTTATTCCTTTAGCTGATATATCACTAATGTTAATTTCGCCCTTTCTATCTGAACAATAAGATAAATAATGGCAAAAATAGATTTAATCATCAGTATCAACGCAATAATGCGTTGATTGCTTAATTATGAAAATAAACCATTGATTAATAGAGAACCACTCGCAAAAATTAACATACTATCAAGTAACCATTGAAATAGTTTTGGCGTAAGTTTTAGTACAAGCTTTTTACCTAAAAAATTTCCTAATGTTAATCCACCGCCGACTAATACACCGCTAATTAAAATAAAACTATCAACGGCACCTAACTGGCTAAATGTCAGTGCTTTTGTAAGGTAAATAATAAAAGAAGCAGCAGCCTCTGTAGCAAGTAATGGGCCTAACGTTAATCCATATGCCGAAAATATAGGTATTGTAAGTGGGCCTGTTGAGAACACAACCCCCGTTAAATAGCCAACAACAGCACCTGAAATAATAACTTGGTAGGTTTTCATTTTAATTTGATGACGGCGTAATAAATGAATAATTGGGATCATAAAAATAAAAAATAACCCCATTCCAATATTAATCCACTTTTCAGGCAGTAACCATAATGTATTTGCGCCAAGGATCACGGCAGGAACACCAGGTAATAGATAATAAAATAATGGTTTTAAGCGAATACTATGACGCCATAAGTAAATACGTGATAAATTTCCCATAACAGAAGCTAACGCCATAATAGGGACAGCCTCTTTAGCACCAAATACATAAGTTAGTGCTGGAATAAGTAAAATAGATGAGCCCGTTCCCACAACACCACTAATTACCCCAGAAAATACTGCTAATAAAATCACAGCAATAAAGCTCATTATCATCCTTTAAGTTCAATAAGTTAAAGAAAAGTATCATACCTATCTTCTTTATTTTTGCCTGTGATAAAATGTCACAATACTGTGACTTTTAATAAGAAAGCGATAATGAGAATATTATGATGAAAAATTTCCCCCCCCTGCCTTCACTGCGAGCTTTTCTTGTTGCTTGTCATAGTCAAAGTTTTACTGAAGCAGCTCAAACATTGTGTGTCACTCATGGGGCAATTAGTCGACATATTCAGGTGATAGAAAAATGGTTTGGAGTATCTCTATTTTATAAACAAGGCTTACGGAGAGTTCCTACACCTTATGCATTAACACTGGCGCAAGAGTTAAGTGATGTTTTTGATAAATTAAATGATATTGGTTTTCGTTATGGTAACGGAGGTAAAAACGATATTCTTAATATTAGTGTGCCTACAACGTTGTGTCTTAAATGGTTAATTCCTCGAATGGAGGATTTTTATCAGCAATATCCTAATGCGAATATCCAAATAGCATCAGCAAATAGTGAGCGATTTCATTTAATTAGTCATGATGATTTGATTATTCGTCCACATCCTCAACAACAGGAATATTCATCTATTGCTTTTCTTAATGATGTTCATTGCCTTGTGGCCTCTGAAAAACTATTAAAACGTTACAACGTCACTGAATTGAGGGATGTTTTTAACTGCCCTGTTATTGATACATTAACTCGGCCTGGGCACTGGCAACAATGGCTAACTAAGGCAAAACTCAACACAAATGAGCAGTTTTTTCGTCATTATCGATTTGACCATTTTCATATTTCTTTGCAGGCAATCTTAGATGGATTAGGTATTGGAATTGGCCCACTTTCTATTTTATCAAATGATATTAGTGATAGCCGATTAAAGATCTTATTTCCTGAAATTCAAATTGCCCCTATTTGCTACTATGCGTTAACGCCTCTTGGTGTTCAAAAAACAAAAACACATATTGATTTTGAACAATGGTTAACAATACAGAAAAGTTAATTTTACTAATGAAATAAGCCAAAAATCTGTAATGAAATATACTTTCTCTAACTTTTTTAGTATATAGACTAACGCTTATTTTATTTATTTAATTAAAATTAACTAATGCTTCATGCGTTATTCTCGCGATTAAAAAAGCTAATCGTGCTGTTTTAATTATTCGAAGAATTTACCTGTCATTAGATTTAAAACCAAATAAATACAATTAATTACAATATAAATGCACGCTATTTCACGTATGTTTATTATTCAATTTTTATATAATCAGTTATAAACACTTATTGTTTAACTTAAATCCACGTTCTATGCTGATATCAACTAATAAAGTTTACTAATTTATTTTGCTGGCAACTAAGGACGATGAGATGTCTGTAGCCGTGACGAAGAAAGCAATAGAAAAACTGATTAATGGGTTTGAGTCTGATCCTTTTGCTCTACTTGGCATGCATGAAACATCTACTGGGTTAGAAGTCCGTGTATTTTTACCCGATGCAACCGCTGTAAGTGTTATCGATAAAAAAAATGGCCGTAAGGTTGCTATATTAGAACAAAAGCACCCTGCTGGTTTTTATTCTGGTGTTATTCCTAGACGTAAGCGCAGTTTTACTTACTGTTTAGCTGTTACTTGGCAAAATGACCAAGACATTATTGAAGACCCATATCGATTTGGCGTGTTGCTTCAAGAAATGGATATCTGGTTTTTAACTCAAGGTCATCATTCTCGTCCTTATCAATGCTTAGGTGCACACCCCGTTACATTAGGAGATATTAGTGGTATCTCTTTTGCCGTATGGGCACCTAATGCACAAAGTGTCAGTGTTGTGGGAGATTTCTCTTTTTGGGATGAACGTCGTTTTCCTATGCGTTTACGCCGTGAAAGTGGTATTTGGGAGCTTTTTCTCCCGCAAGCACAGCTTGGTGAGCGCTATAAATATGCCATTTTAGATACCAATGGGCAGCGTCATCTTAAAGCTGACCCTTATGCGTTTGAAACGCAAGTTCGTCCTGAAACTGCCTCTGTTATTAATACCTTACCTCCCATTCAATCTATGCCGTTATCGCGCCAACACGCGAATCAGCGTAATGCTGCTATTTCTATTTATGAGGTGCATTTAGGTTCTTGGCGTCGCCATGTTGATGATCAAAGTTGGTTAAGTTACCGCGAACTGGCAGAACAATTAATTCCTTATGTTAAAGATATGGGTTTTACACATATCGAATTATTACCCATTAACGAACATCCTTTTGATGGTTCATGGGGATATCAACCATTAGGGTTATATTCGCCCACTCGCCGTTTTGGTTCGCCAATGGATTTTCGTGATTTTATTGAAACAGCGCATCAAGCGGGCATTAGTGTGATTTTAGATTGGGTTCCCGGTCATTTTCCTGAAGATGACTACGGCTTACGCTGTTTTGATGGCACTGCTCTGTATGAATATGCAGATAGACGAGAAGGTTTTCACCCAGATTGGAATACCTTAATTTATAATTATGGTCGTAATGAAGTAATGAATTATCTTTCGGGTAATTTGCTTTATTGGCATGAACACTTTGCAATAGATGGTTTCCGAGTTGATGCCGTAGCTTCAATGCTTTATCGCGACTATAGCCGCAAAGAAGGTGAATGGATCCCCAATAAACATGGTGGCCGTGAAAATTTAGAAGCTATCGATTTTATTCGCCATACCAATAAATTATTGGGTACAAATTGCTCAGGTACAATAACCATAGCTGAAGAGTCTACCGATTTTCCTGGTGTAACACTGCCTCCTGATGATGACGGGCTAGGTTTTAATTACAAATGGAATATGGGATGGATGCATGACACTTTGTCTTATATGCAGCTCGATCCTATCTATCGGAAATTCCATCATAATCAAATGACCTTTGGTATGCTCTATGCCTATAACGAAAATTTTGTCCTCCCTTTGTCTCACGATGAGTTCGTTCATGGTAAAGGCTCACTAATCGGCCGAATGGTCGGTGATGATTGGCAAAAATTCGCTAATTTACGTACTTATCTTGCCTTTATGTGGGCATTTCCGGGTAAAAAATTGCTTTTTATGGGATGTGAATTTGCACAATGGCGTGAATGGAACCATGACAGTAGCTTAGATTGGCATCTATTAGAAAATCCTGAAAGTCCCCATAAAGGTATGCAGCATTTAGTTCGTGATCTAAATGATTGTTACCAATCTCATACCCCACTTTATGAATGTGATTTTGATCGAAACGGTTTTGAATGGTTAACCGTTGATGATCAAGACAACTCCGTTTTTGCTTTCTGTCGTCGTGATAAACAAGGTAATGAAGTCGTCGTTATCTGCAATTTTACGCCAGTTGTGCATCATAACTATGTTGTTGGTGTTTATCGTGCTGGTGCTTATCAGGAAATCCTAAACAGTGATTCTGAATTTTATAATGGAAGCAATGTTGGAAATTTAGGTGAAATAAATACAATCGCAGAGGTATTCAATGGCAAGCCTAACTCTTTGACACTGACTTTACCGCCACTTGCTACACTTTATTTAACAGTAAAGGATTAATATGTCATTAGATTATGGTCGTCCTTTTCCTATGGGGAGCCATTATGATGGCTATGGTGTCAATTTCACATTATTTAGTGAAAATGCCACTCAAGTAACACTTTGCTTATTTGATAAAGCAGGCAAAGAGATCCGCTATCAACTACCCGGTAAAACGGGCCATATCTGGCACGGTTACTTACCCGGTGCAGGGCCTGGTTTACACTATGGTTATCGTGTAGAGGGCAAGTGGGATCCCGAACATGGATTGTTTTATCAACCACAACAGCTATTGCTAGATCCTTATGCCAAACAAGTTACAGAACTTATTGATAATACGCTACCCTTTACTTCCTCTGTTTTTAATGTGTTAGAGCATGATAATAGCGCAATGATGCCCAAAGGTATTATTACAGATGATAGTGGCTGTTTTTGTCATTCTTATAAAGAGAAAGAAACCTATCAGCGTTTAAATACACCATGGTCAGAAACTATTATTTATGAAGGAAACGTAAAAGGACTGACGAAACTTCATCCAGATATTCCTAATGACATTGCAGGTACTTACGCTGCATTAGGACACCCTGCTTTTATATCCCATTTGCAAAAATTGGGTATCACCGCTCTGGAGCTATTACCCGTTCAATATCACTTAACTGAGCCTCATCTTAATAATATTGGATTAAAAAACTATTGGGGCTATAACGTATTAGCACCTTTTGCTTTAGCGACACAATATTATTCAAACACGGGTCGCAATATTATGGATGAATTTAGAGAAGCCATAAAGCGCCTACATAAAGCTAATATTGAAGTTATTTTAGATGTGGTATTTAACCATACGGCAGAATTAAGTGATCAAACTGAAGGTTATATTGTTGCACAACGTGGCATTGATAATCAGGCTTATTATTGGTTAAACGATGAGAATAAAGCACAAAATTGGACTGGATGTGGAAACACACTTAATTTAAATCGTCCCGAAACTGTTCAGTGGGTTATGGACTGTTTACGTTATTGGGTAACCGAATATCATGTTGATGGTTTTCGATTTGATTTAGCAACGAGTCTTGGCAGAGTACCTTATTTTGATGTGCATTCACCGTTATTAACAGCCATACGTCAAGATCCGCTACTTTCTCGTATTAAGCTTATCGCAGAACCTTGGGATTTGGGTTCTGATGGTTATCAAGTCGGTAATTTTCCTGTTCCATTTACTGAGTGGAATGATACTTATCGTGATGTTGTTCGTCGTTTTTGGTTATGGCGAGATGTCTCTATTGCTACATTTGCCGACATTATTACTGGCTCAGCCAAGCTATATCATAAACATGGTAGGCCGCCATATTCCAGCATTAATATGCTGACTAGCCATGATGGTTTTACATTACGCGACTTGGTTAGTTATCAAAATAAACATAATGAAGAAAACGGTGAATCAAATCTAGATGGGCATAACACCAATTACAGTGTGAATTTTGGTGAGGAAGGTTTGATTGTTAACGATAAAATAGAACACCTCAGATTACATGCAATAAGAAACTTATTTGCCACATTACTGCTCTCTAGAGGTACACCTCACTTATTAGCGGGCGATGAATTAGGTAATACACAGTACGGTAATAACAATGCTTATTGCCAAGATAATAAAGTTAGTTGGATAAAATGGTTTCAACCACCTTATAACCTAACAGATTATATTAGTCACCTTATTGAATTACGCCGCCAAATTATCCCATTGCAATCTCTAGAGTGGTGGGAAAGTAATAGCCAAAATATTATTTGGTTAAACCAACATGGTGAGCCAATTAGCAATGAAGATTGGCAACAACTCCCACCTTCTCCATTACAAATTGTTTTAGCTCAGCAATGGATTTTGATGATTAATCCATTACGAAATAGTGCCCTTTTTTCTTTACCTCAAGGTCAATGGTCTTGTTTGCTAGATACCGCAAATTGGCCGCGGTGTTATCCAACACAAAAACAGCAATGTGAAATACAACCTAGCAGTATCACGCTCTGGCGAAGTCGCGTTTTTTATCCTCAGCCTTGCGCTGAGAAGTTACCAACGATTTCCTCCCAGACTGAGTAATTTGATTGGAGTGCTATAACTATGATGACAACAGAACAAGGCCAAAAATTGATGTTGGCACAACAACTTCCTAAGGATGCAATTGCACTCATTTTAGCGGGAGGTCGTGGTACACGCTTAAAAGCGTTAACAGCAAAACGAGCAAAACCGGCAGTCTTTTTTGGTGGGAAGTTTCGTATTATCGATTTTACATTATCAAACTGCCTCAATTCTGGCATCCGTCGTATTGGTGTAATTACACAATATCAATCGCATTCATTGGTTCAGCATATACAACGTGGCTGGTCATTTTTTAATGAAGATATGAATGAATTTGTGGATTTATTACCGGCTCAACAGCGTAAAAATACTGAACATTGGTATATGGGCACAGCAGACGCTATTTATCAAAATCTCGATATTCTTCGTAGTTATAATGCTAAATATGTGGTGATTTTAGCCGGTGATCATATTTATAAAATGAACTATGCGCGTTTATTACTTGATCATTTTGAAAATAAATCAAAATTTACCGTTGCTTGTATTCCTGTACTTAAAAAAGATGCATTCCAATTTGGAATTATGGATGTTGATGAAAACCGTAAAGTACTCAACTTTTTAGAGAAACCATCAAATCCTCCTTGTATTCCTGGTGATCCCGAACATGCTTTAGCCAGTATGGGTATTTATGTGGTTGATAGAGAATATCTATTTGATTTATTAGAAGAAGATAGTCTTGATCCTAATTCTCATCATGATTTTGGCCAAGATATCATTCCCAAAATTACGGCACGTGGTGATGTATTAGCTCACCCTTTTGAACTTTCTTGTGTGAGTTCAGATCCATCAGTACCGCCTTATTGGCGTGATGTAGGAACCATTGAAGCTTATTGGTCTGCAAACTTAGATTTAGCTTCTGTGACGCCTGCGCTTGATATATATGCGAAAGATTGGCCAATTCGTACTTTTATGACGCCATTACCACCCGCAAAATTTGTACAAGATAATCATAACGAACATGGTCAAATGATGAACTCATTGATTGCTGATGGCTGTATTATCAACGGGTCAACACTTTATTCTGCTGTCTTATTCCCATTAGTACGAGTGGGATCTTTTTGTCATATTGAAGATTCTGTAATTTTGCCAGACGTAACCGTTAGCCACCATTGTTATTTAAAACGCTGCATTATTGAGCGTAGTTGTACTATCCCTGAAGGTACTGTGATTGGAATGAATGCACAAGAAGATGCGGCACGTTTTTATCGTACTGAAGAAGGTATTGTATTAGTTACTCGAGAAATGCTTGAACAATTGGCTCAAAAAGAATCTGAAAAACAAGATAAAACAACGCGTTACAACACATCACCTGACAACGCAACACCTAACAGCACAATATCCAATGAAATAGAAAACAAGCAAAAACCGCAAAATGAGGAGGCTTTTTCGTGAATGTTCTCCACTGCTGCTCTGAATTATTTCCACTGCTAAAAACAGGAGGATTGGCTGATGTTATGGGTTCTCTTCCTTTAGCACAAAAACGAATAGGTTTAGATGCACGGGTTGTAATACCTGCATTTCCTGCAATTAAAGATAATATTGCCGACTTAAAATTAGTCATTAATATTAATACTTTTGCTGGAAATATTTCCTTACTTTATGGGCAATACCAAGGTGTTGATCTTTACCTTATTGATGCTCCTTATCTTTATCAGCGTGCAGGTAGCCCTTATCACGACAAGCACCAACTCGCCTATAATGATAATGTTTTTCGTTTTGCCCTGCTAGGTTGGGTTGCCAGTGAGCTCTCTGCGGGACTTGATCCTTTATGGCGAGCTGAGATTGTTCATGCCCACGATTGGCACGCAGGGCTTGCATGTGCTTATTTAGCAGTAAAACATTACGCAGCAAAATCTGTATTTACTGTGCATAATCTTGCTTATAAAGGCGAATTCTCCCCCCATCATCTTCATCAACTTGAGTTGCCAGACGACTGTTTTTCTATCAATGGATTGGAATATTACGGGCAAATTTCATTTTTAAAAGCGGGTCTGTTTTATGCGGATCACATTACAACGGTTAGCCCAACTTATGCTAAAGAGATAACCACCTATGAATTTGGTAATGGTTTAGAGGGTTTATTAAAGCAACGTAATGATGAGCAGCGCCTTAGTGGCATTTTAAATGGTATCAACGAGGCGATTTGGGATCCAGTCATAGATACGCTGATTGAGCATCGTTATGGTGTGAAATCACTCGATAAACGCAGTGAAAATAAGTCAGTTCTCCAAAAAAAATGTGGTTTACCTATCAATAACGACGCACCTCTTTTTGCTGTTGTTAGTCGCTTAACCTCTCAAAAAGGTCTTGATTTAGTATTAGCGACCCTTGTTGATATTGTTGAACAAGGTGGCCAATTTGTGTTGCTTGGCACGGGTGATAATGATCTTGAAACCGCATTCTTAAATGCTCAACAACAATACCCACAAAACGTAGCTATTCATATTGGTTATGATGAAAGTTTCTCTCATCAAGTTATTGCTGGTGCTGATGTCATTATGGTGCCAAGTCGCTTTGAGCCCTGCGGTTTAACTCAATTATATGCTTTGAAATACGGAGCCTTACCCTTAGTAAGACATACTGGTGGTTTAGCTGACACCGTACATGATTGCTCATTAGAAAATCTGGCACGACATCAAGCAACGGGGTTTGTTTTTTATGAAACGACATTAGACGACTTACGCTCTGCAATTGAGCGTACCTTCACTTTATGGTCAATGCCAAAACAGTGGAAACAAGTGCAACAAGACGCAATGAGCCAAACTATATTTAGTTGGGAAACGGCTGCAAACACTTATGCGGCACTGTATCAGCGATTATAGATACGATGTCTATTTGAATAAAAAGTAGTAAAGAGACTTATAATGAAAAATTTATGTGAATTCGATTATTTATCACCAGATAAAGATATTGCCTCCCTTAAACGATCTATTGTCTATAAACTTATGTTTATTGTTGGCACATTTCCTGAATATGCCACCGAATCTGATTGGTTAAATGCGACTTCTTATGCCATTAGAGACCGATTAGTCGAACGTTGGTTAAAATCGACTAAAGCAGAAATCTCACCGAAAATTAAACAAGTTTATTATATTTCTATGGAGTTTTTGATGGGGCGTTTCTTAACAAATGCCATGCTCTCTTTAGGGGTTTATCAAGAAGTAAAACAAGCGCTACTTGAGTTAGGGCTTGATTTAGGGTCACAAATCGATCTTGAACCCGACCCGGGGTTAGGGAATGGCGGTTTAGGTCGTCTTGCTGCTTGTTTTCTCGATTCTTGTGCCACTTTAGGTTATCCCGTTATGGGATATGGTATTCGTTATGAATACGGAATGTTTCGTCAAAAAATCATCAATGGTGAACAACACGAAATAGCAGATAACTGGCTGGAAAATGGTAATCCTTGGGAATTTCCTCGCCACGAAGCCCAGTTTCAAGTTAATTTTGGTGGTCGTTTGCAACAAGAAAACGATAAAAGTCTTTGGATTGATACTCTGAATGTTGTTGCTCAACCTTATGATTCCATAGTTCCTGGATATAATACTCAAGCAACAGATACCATTCGTTTATGGTCGGCAAAAGCCAACAACGCGCTTAACTTGGGTAAGTTTAATAAAGGTGAATATTTGGAAGCGACTGAAGCGAAAGATCGCTCTGAAAATATATCACGAATCCTTTATCCTGATGATTCTACCTTGTCTGGCAAAATGCTGCGCTTACAGCAGGAATATTTTTTAGTTAGCGCATCAGTTCAAGATATTTTGCAGCGCCATTATCATCTGCATAATCGCTTTGATAACTTAAAAGAGTCGATAGCCATTCACCTGAATGATACACACCCAGTTCTAGCTATTCCTGAATTAATGCGTCAGCTGATTGATAACCACGCAATGAGTTGGGATGATGCATGGGAACAAACTATTTGTATATTCTCATACACTAATCATACGTTAATGGGTGAAGCGCTTGAGACTTGGCCTGTTGAGATGATTGGCCGCGCACTTCCTCGTCATTTACAAATCATTTTCCAACTTAATGACAAGTTTTTAAAACAAGTTAAAACGCAATTTCCTGATGATAACGATTTATTACGCCGGGTTTCTATTATTGATGAAGATAATGGGCGAAATATTCGCATGGCGTGGCTAGCAGTGATTATTTGTCATCAAGTTAATGGTGTTTCTGAATTACATAGCCAATTAATGGTGCAGTCACTTTTCACGGATTTCGCTATGATATATCCTAAGAAATTCTGCAATATTACTAACGGTATTACACCTCGTCGTTGGTTGGCATTAGCGAACCCTCCTCTTTCCAATGTTATTGATAGTTATATTGGTGAAGGTTGGCGGACTAATTTAGAACAATTGGGTGAATTAATGCCACTAGTTAAAGAGACTAAATTCTTACACCAATTAAAAGATGCCAAACGTATTAATAAACAGAATTTGGCGAAACTGATCCAGCAAAAGATGGGCATCACTATTAATCCTGATGCGTTATTTGATGTACAAATTAAACGCATTCATGAATATAAGCGTCAATTACTCAATGTACTTGGTATTATTACGCGTTATAACCGTATTTTACAAAATCCAGAAAAAAACTGGGTACCTCGCGTTTTTATTTTTGGTGGTAAAGCGGCATCAGCTTACTATAATGCGAAAAAAATCATTAGTCTTATCAACGATATTGCCTCTATTATTAATAATGATGAGCGTATTAAAGATAAATTAAAAGTTATTTTTATTCCTAATTATGGTGTTAGCTTAGCGCAAAAAATAATCCCAGCGGCTGATTTATCAGAGCAAATTTCGCTAGCTGGTACTGAAGCCTCAGGTACAGGTAATATGAAATTTGCCCTTAATGGTGCACTTACCATAGGTACTCTGGATGGTGCAAATATCGAAATTGGTGAGCATGTTGGTTTTGATAACATGTTTATCTTTGGTAATAACGCCCAAGAAGTCGCAGAGCTAAGACAACGTTACTCACCTCGTCGCTATTATGATGAAGATATTGAATTGCATACAGTACTTAATCAAATCGCAAACGGCTTTTTTAATAACAATGATCCTGATAAGTACAAATCGATATTTAATAGTTTGATTGAGTTTGGTGATCACTACCAAGTATTAGCTGACTATCGTAGTTATGTCGATACACAAGATAAAGCCGATGCACTTTATCATGATGAAAATGCATGGCTAAGAAAGTCTGCACTTAATATCTGTCAAATGGGTTACTTCTCTGCTGATAGAGCTGTAACGGAATATATGCAAAGAATATGGAAAGCAACTGCGATTTCACTTAAATAATGTTGGGTGAAAAACAACAGAACCACATTTTACGTGGTTCTGTTGTACTAATTTTGCATTGTGGTTAAATAACAATACGATAAGCGCAGCGTCTTGCGCCCTCAAGAATATATTCAACTCGTTCGAATTCAACACCTAACGTTTCAGAGAAAAGTGTTTGTTCTGCATTACAAAATCCCTGACACACTTTTGCAGCTGCACAAATTGGACAGTGATCTTCTATAAAAAGAAATTCGTTATCTTTAACTTGCTTCCAATGTGCCATATAACCTTCTTGGCTACGAATATTCGCTAAAATATCAAGGCGTTCTGTTAGTTCATCAGCCTCTTTTATTGCACTCATATAACGTTCATAACTCTGTTTTTTTCTAGCAAGGATCACTTTTTCTATTGCGCTTTCACCCAGCTCTTCACGAATGGTTAATAAAATTTGTGCTGTTAATTCTGCGTGAGTATCAGGAAATTGTTTTTGTCCTAATTCAGTCAAATGCCAATATTGAATAGGACGACCAACACCTCTTGGCTCTGTAATCGCTTCAACAAATCCTAAATTCGCTAATTTTACAAATTGTTGTCTTGCAGCTTCGCTGCTAGTACCTAGTCGCTGACCAACCTCATTAGCTTGCATAGGCCCATGTTTTTTAATCAGAAATAATATTTTATCTCCGACAGTGCGTTGTGCGGGATAATTATTTTCCAAGTTTTTTCTTGACATATTAGCTGGCTCAGTATTTATTAATCCAAGTTTTATCTTGTTAATTTAACGAAGCTATGTCGGAATAGCAATAATAAGAAGGATATTTTTGTCATGATCCCTAATAACAATAGCCAATGGCGCGATCTTTTTTCTGGGCGAAATGGCGCTATCTCGTTTGCACTCTCTTTTGGTGTGATTATCCATGCTGTTAATATTTTAATGGCAACAACGATCTTACCTTCAGTGGTTAATGATATTGGTGGTATCAGTTTATATGCATGGAATACAACGCTGTTTGTTGCGGCATCTATTATTGGTTCAGTTCTATCAGCTAGATTATTAAGTTCACTCGGTGCTAGAAGTGCTTATTTAATTGCAACGCTGCTGTTTTTTATTGGTAGTTTGTTATGTGCTATCGCTCCAGTAATGGAAACGATGCTAATAGGCCGATTTGTTCAAGGGCTTGGTGGTGGTATTTTATTTGCCCTTGCTTATGCTATGGTAAATATTGTATATGATCAGGCACTTTGGCCTAGAGCAATGGCATTAATTTCAGGAATGTGGGGTGTTGCAACGCTTATTGGCCCAGCTGTTGGTGGTATTTTTGCTCAGCTAGATGCTTGGCGTTATGCCTTTGGTATTATGTTACCAGTGATGATTTTTTATGGTATTTATTTATGGTTTATCTTGCCTAAAAATAAAGAAACTTCGCGAAAAAATACGAAGAAGCCATTACCTTATCTACAATTAATTATTTTAACTATCGCAGTGTTACTTATTTCATCAGGAAGTCTTTCATCGTCTCTTACTATTAATTTACTCAGTATTGTGGCCGTTTTGGCTTTAATTGCTGTGCTTATATTTTTTGAAAAACACTTATCTGTTCGCTTATTACCAGCCAATACTTTTAAAGGATTTTCGTTACACGCATTGCTATATATCACTATCTCATTACTTGCGATAGGTATGACTTGTGAAGTTTTTGTTCCTTATTATTTGCAAAGTTTACATGGTCAAACACCTTTAGCTTCCGGTTATATGAGCGCATTAATGGCATTAGGTTGGACTGTTGCTGAAGTTATGAGTGCAAGTTGGCAAGGGGCTAAAATGCGCTTTAGTATCCTTAGTGGCCCTATTATTGTTTTTATTGGTTTACTGGTATTAGCATGGGCAATTCCTAATCCAATACTGCAAACAGATAATACAATGATGCTCACTATTATTCTATTTGGCTTATTTTTTATTGGTTATGGTATCGGTTTTGGTTGGCCACATTTACTCACACGTATATTGCAAGCTGCTGGTGAAGAAGATAAAGACATTGCTGGTGCATCAATTACCACAGTACAATTATTTGCTACCGCGCTAGGTTCCGCCTTTGCTGGGATGATTGTTAATTTAAATGGCTTTAATAGCGATACGGCTGAGGGGCTTTCATCTTCTGCATCTGCTTTATTTTTATTCCTTGCATTAGCTCCATTAGTTGCAATTTATACTGCATGGAAGATTACTCGTCGCTCTTATTAACTTGATACTTTAATTATCCATCACTAAGAGGTGCTTTTTAGCACCCTTTTTATTTTTATACCTAGTTGAGTTCTTACAAAGTTCATTCTTTTTATTGGATATAGAAAACAGTATTAGATTAATTTCTTAAAGAAGTGTTTTCAAATTAAATTAATAATTAATGTTAATTTAGGCTTATACATTAGGGTAATTAAATGAGACTTAATCTAGTTTCAAATAAAGTATCAAATAAATTAACATCATTTAATGTTGAACGCGTTTCTAGCTATCAGGAGTTATTGGAAAAAATTAGGAGTATGAAAAATACATTAATGACATTAAATTATGAAAATAAATCAGTAGAAATTAATATTCAGGATGCTACTCAAAGATTAGCTGTAATGATGTTACTTGCTACTGTAAAATTAAGCCCAAATACCATTAAAAATAATAATGCTATAGATATAGATAAAATGGTAAAAGATTGGAAAGTAGAAGAAAAAATCACACTACATTCTGCCTTTATTAATAGAGAGATTGATAAACTTCCCCTAACTAAAGAGAAGAGTCTGACTCATGATGAAAGAATAGACATATTTGAAGAAATAAAAAATATATAATATAAAGTTAGATAGTAAATGTACCCAAACCTCTATTGTTCAATCTCTTTCTTTTGATAATGTTATTACAGATAAAATAAATTCACTAAAAATTGATGAAGATTTAAAAAAAGAATCAAATATTAACTTTAAAAGCATATTGTCAGAGATAAATGCTGGTGAAAATAATAATTTAAAACTATCAAGAATAAAAGGAGACTTGTACTATGAAATAGCAAAAAATATCTACGGAATTCTACTTTGTGATAATGAAACTCCCTTAGCCTTCTTTAACGAGTTACATCAAAAGATACAAAATTTAGTGTTAAAAGCAATAAGTAAACGAAGTGAAAATATTATTTCTCCTAAATCTGATAATTAAATAAAAAAGCATTAATTGTATTATAATTCTAATATTAGACATTATGTATAATTGAGTGTATGCTTTACCTATCTTAAATAAAGTAGGATAAGAAAATGACCTCTCACCTTATACAACAAAATATTGAAGCCCTATCATCACCTGGTGGGCATTATTCTCATGTAGTTACTGCTAATCATATGTCTTTTATTTCGGGGTTACTTCCTATCAATAACGATGGAAAACCATTAGCACATGAAAAAATAGAAAAGCAGATTACTCAGGTACTAGAAAATCTGAATGCTTGTCTGATCGGAATAAATGCACAAAAGACCGATATTGCTCAGGTCAAAGTTTATGTTACTGATATTAACGAATGGCCAATTGTAAATACATTATATGCACAATGGATAGGATCACATAAGCCCGCTCGCTTAGTGGCTGGTGTTAAAGAGCTGCATTTCGGTAGTAAGATTGAAATTGAAGCAATAGTGATTAAGGAGCCTTGTGTATGAATAAATTATCAGCCCCTGTTTACCAAGATGTAATAAACGCTCACCAGCGCATATTACCTTATATTAATAAAACGCCAGTATTCACCTCTCGTACAATAAATGAAATAACAGGTGCTCAGTTTTATTTTAAATGTGAGAATTTTCAACGTATGGGCGCTTTTAAATTTCGTGGTGCAATGAATGCGTTATCGCAGTTTAGTGAACAACAACGTAAAAATGGCGTAGTGACTTTTTCTTCTGGCAATCATGCTCAAGCCATTGCGTTATCTGCTAAATTATTAGGTATTCCTGCAACTATTATCATGCCGGAAGACGCACCTAAAGCGAAAATGGCTGCCACAAAAGGTTATGGTGGACGCGTTATTACTTATAACCGCTATACAGAAGATCGCGAAGAAATCGGTCGCCAACTGGCACAAAAGGAAAAACTAACATTAATTCCACCTTATGATCACCCTCATATTATTGCTGGGCAAGGTACTGCAACAAAAGAGCTGATAGAAGAAGTGGGTAAATTAGATATGTTATTTGTACCACTGGGAGGTGGGGGGCTACTTTCTGGTTCAACATTATCAGCTCGTGCACTTTCACCAAACTGTCAAATATTTGGGGTAGAACCACAGGCTGGAAATGATGGCCAACAATCATTTCGTAAAGGTGAAATTGTTTATATTGATACACCTAAAACAATTGCTGATGGAGCACAAACACAGCATTTAGGTAATTATACTTTTGATATTATTAAAAAAGATGTTGATGATATTTTAACTGCAACTGATGAAGAGTTAATATCCGCGATGCAATTTTATGCTCAACGTATGAAAATAGTTGTTGAGCCAACGGGATGCTTAAGTTTAGCCGCGGCTCGCCAGCTTGATGATAAATTAACAGGGAAAAAAATTGGCATTATTATTAGTGGTGGTAATGTCGATTTAGCACAATATGGACATCTTCTGTCTTAATAGTTTTAACGGAAAAACAATAAAGCAGCATCAGTTTTATGCTAATGCTGCTTTTATTTATTTCACGAGCTAACTAGATTAGCTAACAAGTCACTATTTAATTAAATAGATAATTTAATAGATAAAATCCGGCTAAGGTTAATAAAACAATAATTAAGGTATTGCGTATTTTTAGCGCTAGTACAATACATAATAGCGTTCCCCAAAGATAAGGATTATCCCATACTCCTTTAAACTGCCCTTTTTCCAGTAATACAATAGGTGCACAAATAGCGGTTAATAAACATGGTGCAGAATAACCTAAAGCTTGTCTGATAACTGCGGGTAATCTTACTGGTACTGCTGGTTCAAGAAAGAAATAACGTAAAAGGAAAATAATCAGTGCTAAAATTAACAGTAATGTCCATGTCATTTTTACTCTCCTCTTACTCTTGCTACACAAACAGCAATAAACATTCCTGCAAGCCCACCAATAACCACACCGCCTTCTATATTTAACCAACTAAAAAGAATAGAAAGACTAAATGAAACAATTACCCCAATTAAGGTGCTAAATGTCTTAATTAACGGAATAACGATAGCTAGCAAAGTTGCCACAATTGAAAAGTCCAGATGATAACTTGCTAAATTAGAGACTTGGCTTGCCATAAAAATGCCAATAATACTGACACCCACCCATACGATATAAAAACAGAGTCCAACACCAATCATATAAGCGGGTGTTAGTTTTGTTTTTTGCTGCATAGATACAGCAAACAGTTCATCAGTTAATAAAAAACCAATACTGATACGTTGATACCATTTTAAATGAGCAACATGTGGCCGTAAGGTTAAACCGTAAAGTAAATGCTGTGCCGTGATGAAAAAAACCGAAATAATAATAGTTAAAATGCCTGCGCCAGAAGTGATTAATCCTAATGTTACTAACTGAGCAGCGCCTGCAAATATAATTGCAGACATTCCAACACTTTGTGCAAATGTTAGACCTGCATCAACAGCCATTGATCCCGCTAATATTCCCCAGGGTACAACTGCAAGACACAATGGTAATGCATGTAAAGCGCCCAACCAAAAAACACTATTAACGCTGTTTTCTTTATTATTTTCTTTTTTATTGTCTATCTGTTCCATTTCCCTGCCTTCCTGTCTGAAATTATCTAGATAATCATTATCAGAAAGTTAAGCTAAATGCGATTACATAATGTTACTTTTTTGTGTCTTTTACTCAGGGAAATAAAAATGGTTTATATTTATGCTGTTTTTACTGGGCATATTAATCATTTTTTGAGGCTGATCCAAAATAGAAAGGCTTAAAATTTTATTTTAAGCCAATGAGTTAAATTAATTATTGCTCATTTATTAATGTCTTTTACGAATTTCAGCAGGAATAAATATTTGGTGTGTTTCTAAATCATTATGATTAATCAACGCCATAATCAGTCGAAAACAATGTGATGCTAATGCAGGGTTATTTTGAGCAATAGTATCTATTGGCACAGATAATGAATCATAAAGGTAGTGATCATCAAAACCTGCGAGATATACGGACTGTTGTAAAATTTTATTTTGACTTAAATAACGTAATACACCTTCTAGCAAGCCACAAGCGGAGGTAAATACAAATTTGGGTGGGCGTCCTAATCTGGCACAAAGAGAGCCAAACATTTCATATCCTGAACTGGGATGATAATGACCATGAATGATCCACTCTGGTTTTAGGTTAACACCAGCTTGTGTTAACCCTTGTGTAAAACCTAATAGACGGTCTTTTGTTGGCGAAAGTGTGGATTGCCCACCTAAAAAATAGAATTCATCTAATAAGCTGGGTTGATCAATGGATGTTATATCAGCAATAAGTTGTTGTGTTGCTGTTATGGCATCAGTTGCAACAAAAGGTAGTGTTGTGCCTTCAAAGTAACGGTCGAATAACACCACAGGAATTTGCTGACTTAAACGCTGATATTCAAAATCTGATTGCAAGCATGAGGCAACAATCAGTCCATCAATTTGTCGTGAAAGAAGATGTTCTATTGCTAATGTTTCTTGTGCTGCATTTTCATCAGTACAAGATATTAATAATTGAATACCTGCTTCGCGACACAATACTTCTAATTCGTAGGCAACTGAGGCAAATCCATAGTTAGTTATATCTGGAATAACTAATCCTAATGCATAACTACGATTATCACGTAAGGAACGAGCATGAATATTAGGTTGGTATTGATATTGCTGTGCAATAGATGTGATGCGTAGGATGGTTTCATCTGCCACACGCATCTCTTTGCCTCGTCCATTAAGTACCAAACTGGCCGTCGTTTTAGAAACGCCAGCAAGTTTTGCAATATCAGTAATGGTGATCCGTTTTTGTTTTTTCACTTTATTTTGTACTCAACAACCTTCAGGGTGCGATATTTAAGCTCGCTTATTTTACCAAGGCATCGTTTAATCGCCAGTAAGTTAGTGTAATTTTCTCTTTCCCAGAAAATTTAATTTGCTGTTTTTCTGATGCAAAAAAACGACTGCTCATCACACCTATTCCATTGTTGAAAAATATTTCAACGCTAGAGCTATCACATAATATCTGAAGCTGTGTTACAGGATATTGCCAATAACGCGAATGCCATTGAGCATTTTTAAAACTACGCCGCTTTAATATGGCTTGGTTTTTCTCAATAATCAGTTCTAGCGTATCGGAAAAATAAATAGAGAGACCACCACTGAGTTGAATATCTAATTCTACTGAAAAATCGTGTAACTCTGGTGCATTATCTGCAATCCCATGCCAATGCTGTTGTTTATTTCTTAATTGTTGTAACTCTTTTATCGGCTGCTGGTACAATTTTCCTTGCTTTATTTCAAGTTCACGAGGACATGTCATTTGATGGATCCAACCATTAATGATCGTGGGTTGATACATTTCCTCTCCATCAGGAACACCCATCCAACCAAACATTATTCGTCTTCCATCCGCCGCCAGCGTAGTTTGAGGAGCATAAAATTCAAACCCTGCATCCAATTCAATTAATTCACCATGAGAAAATTGATGAGTGTTGTAATCAAAATGACCAATAAGATAAGCACTTGAATGCGTATTTAAAAAATCTTTTTCCTCTGGTTTAATTCCTTGTGGGCATGTGAGTAATATAAAAGCACCATTAAGTTCAAAAAGGTCGGGACATTCCCACATATAGCCAGCATCACCTAATCCCCCTAAATGACTCCCAGCTAACTCACCTAATAACTGCCACTGATAAAGATCAGGTGCGGTATATAATAATACTTTTCCTTGATTATCTAAGGTTTGAGCACCTAGAACCATATACCAACGATTTTGATATTGCCAAATTTTCGGATCACGAACATGTCCGCTATAACCTTCAGGAAGTCCTAATACTGGCCCTAATTTATCAAAACCACCCTGTTCATTTTCAACAGCTAAACATTGCCATGCACTGCGCCCGCCATGACTAAATTTTATATTTCCTGTATAGCACAGCGTCAATTTACCGTTATTCATTGCAGCACTACCTGAATAACAACCGTCTTTATCGTAAACTTCATCGGGCATTAATGCGATGGGTTGATGCTGCCAAGTTATTAAATCTTTAGAACGCCAATGGCCCCAACATTTATTGCGGTGTTCACAAGATAAAGGGTTCCACTGGTAAAAAAGATGGTAATATTTACCATCAAAACTAAATCCATTGGGATCGTTTAATAACCCAGTAATGGGTGCTAAATGCCAACGTGGATAATATTTATCTTTTACCGCCATTACACTATGGCTCATTACCGCCTGTAAAATAGCGGATAACCCTTTATTATTTTTCATTTATGCAGACTCCACTTTATATTTAAGTAACAGTGAAACGATAAATGCTGTTGCAAATGCAATAGTTAAACCAATCACATAGTTAATTATTGAACCTGCTTGCACAATAGCAATACCTGGAATTGCAGTTAATCCTACTGCGGTCATATAAACATGGGAAGCTACAACCCACGCACCACCAGCAGCACCACCAATAAGCGCAGCAATAAAAGGTTTACCATAACGTAGATTAATACCAAAAATCGCGGCTTCAGTGATGCCTAACATCGCGGAGAAACCCGAAGGTATTGTGATAGCTTTAATTTTGGGATCTTTAGTTTTAAACCAAACCGCTAAACAAGCACCGCCTTGAGCAATATTTGACATCGCCCATATTGGCAATAAAAAGTTAACGCCGATATTTGGATTACCTAATAGCCCTGCTTCTACAGCATGGAAGCTATGATGAATACCTGTAATAACAATAACTGAATACAAACCACCAAATACAATTCCAGCTAACCAACCTGCTTCTGTTATTAAGGTGCTAAGTACAAATGAAATACCATCACCTAATAAACGACCAACAGGCCCGATAATTAATAAAGCAACAAAACCTGAAATAATGACGGTTAAAAATGGGGTAATAATTAAATCTAAGGCATTAGGAACAACTTTACGTAATTGTTTTTCTAGCACACTCATAAACCAAACTGCGAGTAATACAGGGAATACGGTGCCTTGATAACCAATCATGGCAACTTCTAAACCAAAAAAGTCCATAGTATTAAAACCCGCTGCAACACCCCATGCGTTGGTTAATGCGGGATGAGTTAAGATCCCCCCCAAAGTGGCTCCAAGGTAAGGGTTTCCGCCAAACTCTTTTGCGGCAGTAAAACCAATCAGAATAGGTAAAATAATAAATGCCGCAGAACTACACATATCTAACATGATATAGAGAGCATTATCTGAACTTACCCATTGATTACTTTTCATTAAACCAAGTAATCCCATAAGTAAACCAGAAGCAACAATGGCAGGAATAATAGGCACAAAGATATTAGAGAGTAACCTTGCAATACGCTGAAAAGGGTTTAATTTTTTTGCAGCGATATTAGCAGCTTCAGATTTAGTTGACTCACCAATACCAGCAGCAGCAATAAATGCCGCATGAACCTTATTAACCAACCCAGTACCAAAAATTATCTGAATTTGCCCTGCATTGCTAAAGCAGCCTTTTACTCCCTCTAGTTTATTAATTGCCTCTTTATCAGCTTTAGAATCATCAACAAGCACCAACCTTAAACGTGTTGCACAATGTGCAGCACTGGCGATATTTTCAGCACCTCCTAGTAAAGGTACAAGTTGGCGAGCCACATTTTCAATATTCATAATAACCTCGGTCAGTCTTATTTTTGTTTGCAAACCAATTTAGCGTATTTATTAAATAAAAACTAAACCGGTTTAGCTAATAACTTGATTAAATAAAAACCTATTAAAGATAGCAATACAAATACTAATAAACGGGGTGTTTTTGTGATCTAAGCGACAAAATAGATGATGAAATGTTCATTTGTTAAATATAATAACCATGATAAATTACCACCTAGCTAAACATAATTATACTTGTTTAGCTAGGTGGAATTAAAAGTTTGTTAAATAATTATAGTTTAAAAAAGTAAATTGTAATTATTGATAAAAATATCAAATGGAAGAATAAAAACTAAGAATAATAGATAGTTACTTATCGTACTTATTCTTGCTCTCAATATAAAGATACATTACTAATCGTTATATATTTTTATATATAACCAAATAAATCATTTGATTAAATATAAATAATACAAAAACTTAGGGTTAATTAAAAAAGTGGTAACGCTTGTAATAAATCACTTTTCTTTGATGTAAAACAACTACCGCTTTTTATATACAAGTAGTATCCACATTAACAGTTGGGTTTTATCACCTACGTTAAGTCGCTTATTTTTTAACAAGAATAACAATAACTATTTATCTATAAGCCGTTTTATCTTCTATTCCTTCTTAAAAATATAAATAATCAAGTGAGTAATGTATGAAAAACATCAAAGAGATGGCGTTACTTTCCACCCCTTTATCTCGTCGCGGCTTTGTCAAAGCGGGTGCAGCAGGTGGATTAGTCGCAACTGCGGGTGGGTTGTCACTCCCCTTCAGTCAAGCTATCGCGGCAGAACAGGGAGCCGAAACATCAGTCAGTAATAAAAAAGTGGTATGGAGTGCATGTACCGTAAACTGTGGTAGTCGTTGTCCGTTACGTATGCATGTTGTTGATGGTGAAATTAAATACGTTGAAACAGATAATACGGGTAACGATATTTACGATGAATTACACCAAGTCAGAGCCTGTTTACGTGGCCGTTCTATGCGCCGCAGAGTATATAATCCAGACCGTTTACGTTATCCAATGAAACGTGTTGGTAAACGTGGTGAAGGTAAATTTGAGCGCATCTCATGGGATGAAGCTTTTGATACTATTTCTGACACCATGAAGCGCCTTATTAAAGATTATGGTAATGAATCTATCTACCTAAATTATGGTACTGGTACCTTAGGTGGCACCATGACAAAATCTTGGCCACCGGGTGCAACACTCATTGCTCGTTTAATGAATTGCTGTGGTGGTTACTTAAACCATTATGGTGACTACAGTACTGCACAAATTGCCGCTGGACTGAATTATACTTATGGCGGCTGGGCTGATGGCAATAGCCCTTCAGATATTGAAAACTCTAAATTAGTCGTGATGTTTGGTAATAACCCCGGCGAAACACGAATGAGTGGCGGTGGTGTCACTTATTATGTTGAGCAAGCCCGTGAAAAGTCGGATGCTCGCATGATTATTATTGACCCACGTTATACCGATACAGGTGCAGGCCGCGAAGATGAGTGGATCCCTATTCGTCCTGGTACTGATGCCGCGTTGGTTAATGCCCTCGCCTATGTGATGATCAAAGAAGACTTAGTAGACAAGCCATTCTTAGATAAATACTGTGTTGGTTATGATGAAACAACAATGCCAGAAGGTGCGCCTAAAAATGGTCACTATAAAGCTTATATTTTAGGCGATGGGATTGATGGTCAACCAAAAACGCCAGAATGGGCAGCGCAAATCACGGGTATTCCAGCCTCTCGTATTGTGAAATTAGCGCGTGAAATTGCCAGTGCCAAACCGGCTTATATTACTCAAGGTTGGGGGCCTCAACGCCGTTCTAATGGTGAATTAGCCTCTCGTGCTATTGCAATGTTATCGATTTTAACCGGTAACGTTGGTATTAACGGCGGTAATACCGGGGCTCGCGAAGGCTCATATAGTATTCCTTTTGTTAGAATGCCTACATTCACAAATCCAGTAACCACAAGTATTTCGATGTTTATGTGGACGGATGCTATTTTACGTGGTTCTGAAATGACGGCAACGCGTGATGGTGTACGTGGAAAAGATAAACTTGATGTACCGATTAAAATGGTTTGGAACTATGCCGGCAACTGTTTAGTTAATCAACATTCTGAAATCAATCGTACTCATGATATTTTGCAAGACGATAAAAAATGCGAAATGATTGTGGTGATCGATAACCATATGACCGCATCCGCCAAATATGCAGATATTCTGTTACCGGATTGTACCGCTTCAGAGCAGATGGATTTCTGTATGGATGCATCAGCGGGTAATATGGCTTATGTTATTTTTGCCGATCAAGCGATTAAACCGCGTTTTGAAAGTCGCAATATTTATGAAATGACGAGTGAAATTGCTAAGCGTATGGGCGTTGGTGAGAAATTCACTGAAAACCGAACTCAAGAAGAGTGGTTACGCCATCTTTATGAGCAATCTCGTCAAGCGCTGCCAGAGTTACCTACCTTTGAAGAATTTCGTGCTCAGGGTATTTTCAAAAAACGTGACCCAGAAGGTCACCATGTCGCTTATCGCAAATTCCGTGAAGATCCTGCAAACAACCCACTGACAACGCCATCAGGTAAAATTGAGATTTATTCCTCTCAACTTGCTGAAATTAAAGCGACATGGGAATTAGCTGCTGATGATGTTATCGATCCGCTGCCAGTCTATTCTGCTGGATTTGAAAGTTATGGCGATCCGGCAATGGAAAAATACCCATTACAAATGACGGGGTTCCACTATAAATCACGTACTCACTCCACTTATGGCAACGTTGATGTATTAAAAGCCGCATGTCCACAGGAAATTTGGATAAACCCCGTTGATGCATCAAAACGCGGTATTAAACAGGGTGATTTAGTACGTATTTATAACGGTCGTGGCGAGGTGCGAATTAATGCCAAAGTAACGCCTCGTATTCTGCCAGGTGTTGTCGGATTAAGTGAAGGTGCATGGTACAACCCAGATAGCAATCGTATTGACCACGCAGGTAGCATTAACGTGTTAACGACCCAACGCCCTTCTCCACTTGCTAAGGGTAATCCTTCTCACAGTAATCTTGTTGAAGTCGTCAAGGCGTAAGGAGTCTGGTTATGTCAACGCAATATGGTTTTTATATCGATTCAAGTCGTTGTACCGGCTGCAAAACCTGCGAACTCGCGTGCAAAGATTTTAAAAATTTATCTCCTGAAGTGAATTTTCGCCGTATTTATGAATATGCGGGTGGTGATTGGACTGAGCAAGATGGCGTATATACACAAAATGTTTTCGCCTATTACTTATCTATCTCTTGTAACCACTGTGATGATCCTGCTTGTGCAAAAGTATGCCCAAGTGGTGCGATGCATAAACGTGAAGATGGCTTTGTCGTTGTTAATGAAGAAATTTGTATTGGGTGTCGTTATTGTCATATGGCGTGCCCTTATGGTGCTCCTCAGTTTGATGAAGTAAAAGGTCATATGACCAAATGTGACGGCTGCTATGAGCGTGTTGCTGAAGGGAAAAAACCGATTTGTGTCGATTCTTGTCCACTACGTGCACTCGATATGGCACCGATAGAAGAACTGCGCGCTAAATATGGTGACTTAGCTGAAATTGCACCACTGCCTGCGGCTAAATATACTCATCCAAATATTGTACTTAAATTAAATGCCAATAGCCGCCCTGTGGGAGATACATCAGGCCACCTGGCAAACCCAGAGGAGGTTTAAGATGGGAATGGGATTACATGAATGGCCACTAATGTTTTTTACGGTTATTGGTCAAAGTGTTGCGGGTGCCTTTATCATTATGGGTCTAGCTATCCTCTCGGGTAAATTACCGGCCGAACTTAATCGTAAAGTCCATTACAGCATGTTTGGCCTTTGGGTATTAATGGGCATTGGTTTTTTACTCTCAATGATGCATATGGGTTCTCCTTTGCGTGCTTTTAATTCATTTATTCGGTTTGGACAATCATCACTAAGTAATGAGATTGCTAGTGGAGCAACCTTTTTTGCACTTGGTGGGCTTTATTGGTTATTTGCTGTATTAAATAAAATGCCAGCAGCATTGGGTAAATTATGGCTTGTATTAGTAATGGTATTAGCTGTGTTATTTATCATTGCTATCTCTCGTGTTTACCAAATTGATACCGTGCCAACTTGGAACAATAGTTACACCACGTTCAACTTTATCCTTACTGCATTTATTGGCGGGCCAATTCTTGCTGCATTGTTAATGCGAATTGCTGGTTTTAACTTAAATTGCGTGAGTTCTTTGCCATTACTCAGCGTTATTGCTGTAGTGATTAGTGCGGTAGTGGCAATATCTCAAGGCTTTGAATTAGGTTCAATTCAAACCTCAGTACAAAAAGCGGTTGATTTAGTGCCTGATTATGGTTTCTTAATGGGGCTAAAACTTATTGCTTTAGTGCTCGGTTTAGGTTGCTGGATAACGCCATTACTACGCAAAAATAATCCTTCTGTTGCTATTATGACATTGGGCTTTATTTTAGTATTTACCGGCGAGTTTATCGGCCGTGGCGTATTCTATGGTTTACACATGACAGTCGGCATGGCTGTTGTTGGCTAATAGCACATTACTCTATTAGTAAAACCGCTATAATAGTTTTGAGCACTGGCTTTTTAACTATTGTGGCGGTTTTCTTTTTTACAGCTCTGCGCTTTTTTAATCTTGGTCATTATCTTCAGATAAGAAATCGCCTATAGTAAAAGTAATAACTTTGAGCGGATTATAAAAATATTATGGAACAACAAATTATTACAGATATTTCTCTGACAGCACGCATTCTTGGTGCCGCTTTTTATTACCCTCCGACTGAAAACAATGACATTGTTGAACTACTTTCTAGTGGTAATTGGATTGTAGAATGGCCTTATGGTAACGATAAAGAGAAACAAGGTATTGCTAAATTACTTGAGCAAACCACGTTAAATGATGAAACATTAGCACAAGCTTATCAGCGTTTATTTATCGGCCCCTATGCATTACCCGCACCACCTTGGGGTTCTGTTTATTTAGATAATGAAAATGTGTTATTTGGTAATTCCACCTTAGATTTACGCGAATGGATGTTAGAAAACGGCATTGATATCGCCCTGACCCAAAATGAACCTGAAGATCATTTTGGTTTAGTGGTTATGATGGTTGCGTGGATTGCTGAAACTCGCCCTGAAAAATTAAATGAGCTATTAGCTGAGCATTTATTACCTTGGGCTTATCGTTATTTAGAGAAGTTGTCATTACAAGGTGCATTTCCTTATTATGAAGGATTAGCAACGCTGGCAACATTAACGCTAAAAAATTGGCAATCTGTTTTAAATGTAACACCAGCTCAGAAACAACTATTTTGCTAAAATAGCCTGTAAGTTTATTTTTAGACCAGCCTAATGGCTGGTTTTTTTGTTTTATTTAACGCCATTTTTATACTTTTTTTACACCGCTCATCTCTCTTTTATCAACATCTTTACAGCTCCTTAAGTACGCTCATTGAATCAAAATAGTACAAGGAACATTCTGATGTTGATATTCGGTGCTGTGGCGTTAGTTACCTTGCTCACTGCTTATCTTATTTATGTGTTATTTCATGCAGAGGCATTTTAAAAATGGAAACAACGGCGTTGATATATATTGCTGTTTTTCTGATTACATTGTTAATCATGGGAAAACTTATAGGTAATTATCTTGCTCGATTAATTGAAGGCGACTTACCTTATTGGATAACACAAACAGAGCAAGTTATTTGGCGCTGCTGTGGGTTTAAAACAGCAGGTAAAACTATTCAATCCATGAGTTGGTATCACTACATGCTCGCCCTACTTATATTTAATTTAATGGGTGCTGTGCTTCTATTTATTATATTGATAAACCAAGGTTATTTACCTTTAAATCCTCAATCTGTTCCTAATATGAATTGGGATTTAGCATTAAATACGACAATAAGTTTTGTGACAAATACTAACTGGCAAGCATATAGCGGCGAAACTGCTGTGAGTTATTTAAGTCAGATGATGGGACTAGCGGTGCAAAACTTCCTTTCTGCAACCACGGGTATTACGGTGGCCTTTGTTCTTATTCGGGCATTAACCCAATCATCTTGCACCTTATTAGGCAATGCATGGATTGATATAGGACGTATTACGCTCTATGTTCTATTTCCTTTGGCAATTGTTTGGTCATTACTATTTGTTAGCCAAGGAGTGATACAGAATTTTCATCCCGCATTACTCAGTAGCGGTCTTGATGGACAGCAACAATGGTTACCAATGGGACCTGTCGCCTCACAAGAAGCGATTAAACTATTAGGAACTAACGGTGGTGGTTATTTCGCTGCTAACTCTGCACATCCTTATGAAAACCCAACATCACTCAGTAATTTTCTACAAATACTCGCAATATTTTTATTACCTACCGCATTGTGTTTTGCTTTTGGTCGCTTAAGTGGCGCACAACGCCAGGGCTATACACTGCTTTGGGGGATGTCATTAATTTTTATTGTTGCAGTTAGCGTCATTTTATATGCCGAATGGCAAGGAAATCCCGAGTTCACACTTGCGGGGGCTGATAGCACCTTCAATATGGAAGGCAAAGAGAGTCGTTTTGGCATTATTGGTAGCGCGCTCTTTGTTGCGGTCACAACTGCTGCGTCTTGTGGTGCGGTTAACGCCATGCACGACTCATTAACCGCACTAGGAGGATTAGTACCTATGTGGTTGATGCAAACGGGCGAAGTGGTTTTTGGCGGCGTAGGTTCTGGCTTTTACGGTATGATCCTCTACGTATTATTGGCTGTATTTATTGCGGGCTTAATGGTAGGTCGTGCACCAGAATATTTAGGCAAAAAAATTGGTGTGGCTGAAATGAAATGGGTGGCTGTCGCGATTTTAATTTCACCTGCTGTCATATTAACCGGTACCGCGCTTGCTCTATTTACTGACGTAGGTCGCGAAGCAATTTTAAATCCAGGCGCTCATGGCTTTAGCGAAGTGCTTTATGCGCTAACTTCTGCGGCAAATAATAATGGCAGTGCTTTTGCTGGCTTAAATGCAAACTCAGTTTTTTATAATTTGTTACTTGGGTTTGCGATGTTAATAGGTCGTTTTGGTGTGATGATCCCTGTTCTTGCCATTGCTGGTAGCCTAGCCGCTAAAAAACGCCAACCTGAAAGTTTAGCCACGCTCTCAACAACATCTCCGCTGTTTATTGTATTACTGATCCTCACTGTTTTAATGATTGGTGCACTTACTTTTGTTCCTGCGTTAGCACTAGGCCCTATTGCTGAACATTTACAATCATTTTGGGCGAAATAAGGAGACATATCGTGAAAAAGACACAGATTTTTGACCGCGAAATGATGATATCTGCTTTCGCTGATGCAGTAAAAAAATGTACACCAAAAGCCCAATGGCGTAACCCCGTTATGTTTATTGTTTATATTGGTGCAATATTAACCACCTTGTTTTGGCTAGCGTCGCTGTTGGGATATTTCCCTAGTAATAACCAAGGTGATAGTCGATTTACTTTTCATATTACATTGTGGTTATGGATAACTTTATTGTTTGCTAATTTTGCTGAATCCTTAGCTGAGAGTCGCAGTAAAGCTCAGGCAGCGAGCTTAAGAAGCGCTAAGCAGTCATCAAAAGCAGTACGTTTACAAAGTGCTGATATTAATGCGACTCAAGAAATCATTGATTCACTGTCATTACATAAAGACAACATTGTTTTAGTTAAAGCGGGTGAAATTATTCCTTGTGATGGCGAGGTCATTGAAGGGGGTGCCTCTGTAGATGAAAGCGCAATTACTGGCGAGTCTGCACCTGTTATTCGTGAATCTGGTGGTGATTTTTCTTCCGTGACTGGCGGTACTCGTGTTTTATCTGATTGGCTTATTATTCGCTGTACTGCTGAAGCCGGTAATTCATTTCTTGACCGAATGATTGGTATGGTCGAAGGCGCAAAACGTAGAAAAACACCTAATGAAGTTGCATTAACTATTTTACTCACTGCTTTAACGCTTATTTTCTTATTAGCCTGTACCACACTGTATCCATTTAGTGTTTTTGCAGTGGAATATCAAAACAGTGGTGAAGTTATCTCTGTTGTAACACTAATTGCCTTATTAGTTTGTTTAATTCCAACAACTATAGGTGGATTGCTCTCTTCTATTGGCGTAGCCGGTATGAGCCGCATGTTAGATGCTAATGTGATTGCAACTAGCGGACGTGCTGTTGAAGCTGCGGGTGACGTTGATGTTTTGTTACTTGATAAAACAGGCACTATTACATTAGGCAACCGTCAAGCTTCTCGTTTTATTCCTCTTTCTGGTATTACAGAACAACAACTGGCAGATGCTGCACAATTAAGTTCATTGGCTGATGAAACACCTGAAGGTCGTAGTATTGTTATTCTAGCTAAACAGCGATTTAATTTACGTGAACGAGACTTAACTGCTCTTGGCGCTTCTTTTGTTCCCTTTTCAGCCATGACCCGAATGAGTGGCGTTAATCTTGGCGAACGTCTTATTCGTAAAGGTTCTGTTGATGCTATTCGTCGCTACGTTGAAGTAAGCCATAGCCGCTTTCCTGATGAAGTGACCACGATTGTTGAACAAGTTGCTAGAACCGGTGGTACGCCATTGGTTGTGGTTGAAAATCAAAAAATTCTTGGTGTTGTTGAATTAAAAGACATCGTTAAAGGTGGTATTAAAGAGCGTTTTGCCCAACTGCGTCAAATGGGAATAAAAACCGTAATGATCACAGGCGATAATCATCTTACGGCGGCGGCGATAGCTGCTGAATCTGGAGTAGATGATTTTTTAGCCGAGGCAACACCCGAGGCAAAACTTGCATTAATTCGCCAATATCAATCAGAAGGCCGCCTAGTTGCCATGACTGGCGATGGTACTAACGATGCGCCAGCATTAGCACAAGCGGATGTTGCTGTTGCAATGAACTCAGGTACTCAAGCGGCAAAAGAAGCCGGCAATATGGTTGATTTAGACTCTAATCCAACCAAATTAATTGAAGTTGTCCATATTGGTAAACAGATGTTGATGACACGAGGTGCACTCACAACATTTAGTATTTCCAATGATATAGCAAAATATTTTGCCATTATTCCAGCCGCATTTGCGGTGACTTATCCTCAGTTAAATATGCTAAATGTGATGAATTTACACTCACCTGCATCAGCAATGCTATCCGCGGTCATTTTTAATGCGTTAATTATCGTGTTTCTTATCCCATTAGCATTAAAAGGTGTGCCTTATCGCCCCGTTTCAGCGCATTCATTATTGCGTCGTAACCTTACTTTATATGGATTAAGTGGGCTACTAGTGCCTTTTGTTGGCATTAAAATTATCGATATGTTGTTAGCTTTTATTGGATTTTAAGGGGTTGAATATGCATTTATTTCGTTCATCACTGGTGATGATGTTATTACTCACACTTATCACTGGATTAGCCTATCCTTTATTAGTTACTGGATTAGCCAACTTATTTTTCCCGTGGCAATCTAATGGTTCATTGATTTATCAAGATGATAAGCTTATTGGCTCGACATTAATTGGTCAGCAATTCTATGGTACTGATTATTTCCAAGGTCGCCCATCAATGACAGCAGAATTGCCTTATAACAGTATGGCATCGGGTGCTAGTCAGTTCGCACCATCGAATCCATTATTATTAAATGCAGTAACACAAAGAGTGCAAATATGGCAAAAAACAGTTAATAATCATCAAGCTGTTCCTGTCGATTTAGTTACTGCATCAGCGAGTGGGCTTGATCCTCATATTTCAATACAAGCGGCTTATTATCAGGCTGATACTATTGCTCATCAAAGAAACCTGACTAGGAATGAAATTAACCAGCTAATTAAAGACAATACTATTTCACCGTTTATTTCATTTATGGGAGAGCCAGTAGTTAATGTATTCACATTGAATCAAGCGCTTGATAAGTTAATGCTTGAAAAACAAAAGCCAATGAGTGGGCTATAAAATGGAAAATAAACAACAATGGCAACGCCCTGATCCTGATGATTTGCTTGCTCTGACAAAAACGTCAACTCGTGGGCGGTTAAAAATATTCTTCGGTGCTTGTGCGGGTGTTGGTAAAACTTACGCTATGTTGCAAGAGGCACAACGTTTACATCAGCAAGGTATTGATGTACTTGCAGGTGTGGTTGAAACGCATCAGCGCCAAGAAACGGCAGCCCTATTAGATGGACTGCCGATATTGCCATTTCTGCGTATTCACCATCGCGGTAGAAAACTCACCGCATTCGATTTAGACAGCGCTTTAGCGCGGCATCCCGCTGTGATTTTAATGGATGAGCTCGCATTTAGTAATCCTCACAAATGTCGGCACCCTAAGCGATGGCAAGATGTTGAAGAGTTATTAGAAGCTGGTATTGATGTTTTAGCGACAATTAATGTTCAACATATTGAAAGTCTTAATGATATTGTAGGCAGTATTACAGGTATTCGTGTTCAAGAAACAATTCCTGATTATATTTTTGACCAAGCTGATGAAGTCGTGATGGTGGATTTACCACCCGATGATTTACAACAACGGTTACATGAAGGAAAAGTCTATCTTACCGGACAAGCAGAACGTGCTATTGAGCATTTTTTTCGCAAGGGTAATTTGATTGCTCTGCGTGAATTAGCATTGCGTCGAATGGCAGATCGCGTTGATACACAAGTAAAAGAATTTCGTGATAGCCAAGGTTCTGCTCCTGTTTGGCATACCACAGATAGTTTAATGGTATGCCTTGGTGCACATGGTGGGAATGATAAACTAGTGCGTACCGCGGCGCGTTATGCTGCTGCATTTGGTTGTCAATGGCATGCAATTTATGTAGAAACGCCCAAACTACATCAAATAGGTGAAAATAAACGTCGCGCTATTTTACATTCACTTAAATTAGCTCAGCATCTTGGCGCCAGAACTGCGATCCTTTCAGATAATCAAGCTGAAAAAGCCGTAATTCGTTACGCCAGAGAACATAACTTAGGTAAAGTCATTATTGGGCAGCGTTCATATCAAAAATGGCAATGGCTCAAACGTTGGATACGCATGAGATTTGCTGAAAGATTGGCTCGGTATGCCCCCGATTTGCATATTATTAGTGTGGCGTTAACAGATGAAGATTTACGTTATCATACTAAAACTCCACAATTACAAAATGATAGATGGCGGCAAGATCTAAAAGGTTATCTCACCGCTATTGCCCTATGTTTAGCGATAACCCTATTTTCACGCACTTTTTTATTGGCATTAGATAAGGCCAATTTAGTTACTCTCTATTTATTAGGTGTGGTTTTAATTGCATTATTTTTTGGTCGTCGCCCTTCTATTTTTGCAGCTTTAATCAACGTTATTAGTTTTGATCTATTCTTTGTGCAGCCTCATTTTTCGCTGGCCGTTTTAGATATGCAGTATTTGATCACATTTACTGTCATGCTAATTGTGGGGTTAGTGGTTGGTAATTTAACTGCCGGAATGCGTTATCAAACGCGTGTTGCACGTTATCGAGAGCAACGTACCCGACATTTATTTGAAATGACCCGAGAATTAAGCCGAGCAGTCACTTTGCCTGAAGTGGTACGCACAAGTTATCACTTTTTATCTAGTGCTTTTGATGCCAAAGTTTGTCTTCTTACTAAAAATGAAACTGATGCACTGGTTCCATTTCAAGCTGAAGGTATGGCACATTTGCCTATTGATGAAGCTATAGCTCGCTGGTGTTGCGATAAAGATCAAATTGCGGGTGCGGGCACGGATACACTACCAAGTGTTCCTTATCAATTACACCCAATTACCGCATCGCAACAAGTATTGGCTATTTTGGCCATTGAACCGAATAACCTTCGTCAATTACTTATTCCTGAACAACAACAGCTATTGCAGACTTTTAATGGTCTTATTGCTAATGCCCTTGAACGACTACAACAAGCAAAAACAGCGGAACAATCACGCATTAATATAGAGCGTGAGCAGCTGCGAAATGCACTTTTAGCAGCACTTTCACACGATTTAAAAACACCATTAACAGTATTATTTGGCCAATCCGAAATTTTACTACTCGACTTAAGTGCTGAAGGTTCAGCACATACAGAACAAGTTAATCAAATACGCCAACAAATCCTTACTACATCTCGATTAGTTAATAATCTGTTAGATATGGCACGAATTCAATCTGGTGGAATTCAAGTGAATTTACAATGGAATTCATTGCAAGAAATCGTAGGTAGTGCGGTACGTTCTCTTTCTTATTTGCTCGACAAACATCCTTTGAAAATTGATATTTCAGCTGATTTATTGCTCTATTGTGACAGCAATTTAATTGAACGAGTCATTACAAACTTACTAGAGAATGCGGTTAAATATACTGAATTCAACACAAGATTGGGATTAAAAGCCACGATTGAGAAACAACAAATTCATGTGGAAATTTGGGATGAAGGCAATGGCATTCCTACAGAACAGTTGCAAATCATCTTTAATAAATTCTCTCGAGCAGTGAAAGAATCTGCTATTCCAGGAGTTGGTTTGGGATTAGCAATTTGTAGTGCCATAATTCGTTTACATGAAGGTTCTATTTGGGCAGAAAACAATGAAAAAGGTGGAGCAAGCTTTCACTTTGTTTTACCTTTAAAATCACTTCCTAATATTGATGAGATTGAAGCAAACCCGTGACGCCTTATAACATATTGATTATTGAAGATGAAAAAGAAATTTTACGTTTTGTTCGGCTCGCTCTAGAGAACGAAGATTTTCGTGTTTATGAAGCATCAGAATGCCAGCGGGGATTAATGGAAGCTGCATCAAGAAAACCAGATTTAGTTATTCTTGATCTTGGATTACCCGATAAAGATGGGATCCACTTTATTCAAGATTTTCGTCAATGGAGTGCAACGCCAATTATTGTGCTTTCTGCTAGAGATTCAGAACAAGACAAAGTTAAAGCCTTGGATGCAGGTGCAGATGATTACCTGACTAAACCCTTTGGCATTAGTGAATTATTAGCTAGGGTGCGGGCATCATTACGTCGAACAATCAAACAAGAAAACGAAAATACTCAGTTTTCTTTTGGCGATATTACTATTGATTGGGTTAATAGGACGGTGACTCGTAAAAAAGAAGCCATTCACTTAACACCAACAGAATTTCGTTTATTAAGTGAATTAGTTAATAACAGCGGAAAAGTATTAACTCAACGCCATTTAATGCTTCACGTTTGGGGACCTAACTTTGTTGAACATAGTCACTATTTACGTATATATATGGGGCATTTACGTCAAAAACTTGAAACCGACCCCACATGTCCTACTCACCTAATAACAGAAACGGGGATCGGTTATCGTTTTATGCCATAGCTGAGATTGTTTTTCTAAATCGCAATAATGCTAAGCTGAAAAATACAGAGCCAATAACAATTAATATAATAAATTGTGGCCAAACAATAGAGAAATCAGCACCTCGATATAAAATTGCCTGAGCTAAAGTGACAAAATGTGTCGTTGGCATTGCTTCCATTACATTTTGTACGAACTGAGGCATACTTTCTCGTGATGTCATTCCCCCTGATAACATGATTAAGGGGAGTAAAACCATGATCATTAACAAGCCAAATTGCGGCATCGAACGTGCCATGGTACCTAAAAAAATCCCAATAGAAGTGGTCGCAAATAAGCTTAATGCGACACCACACATAAACAATAAAACCGACCCTTCAATAGGCACATTCAATAGCGATTTTACGACTAAAACCAAAGACATAGCTGAAGCTAATAAAACCACAAGTCCCATCGACCAAATTTTAGAAAGCATTATTTCAAAGGGAGTCACAGGCATCACTAATAAATGTTCAATAGTGCCATGCTCTCGTTCCCTAATTAACGCTGCGCCGGTTAAAACTATCGATAACATCGTGATATTATTGATAATTGCCATAACTGAACCAAACCAAGACTGTGTAAGATTGGGGTTAAAACTCATTCTGACTTCTAAATCAACAGGAAGTGGATCATTTGATCTATTTTTTGCTAAAAAGGTTTTTGCTTCACCCATTACAATACTTTGGATATAGCTATTCCCTAAAAATGCTTGGCTCATACGTGTTGCATCAATATTAACCTGTATTTCTGGCTTACGGCCTGCAAGTAAATCGCGCTGAAAATTAGGTGGAATATCTAGAGCAAAAGTATAAGTTCCTCTATCTAGAAAACCATCGATTTGATCTGGCGTAATATCTGCTGGTGGTAAGAAGTACGGCATATAAAAACTATTAACAATGCGTGCAGATAACTGTGATTTATCCTGATCAGCAACTGCTATAGGAGCATGATGTAAAGATCCTGGAGTTACAGTTGCCGATGAATAAATTGAGACGGTAAAAGCAAACACAATCAGAGCTAGCATCGCCTTATCTCGTGAAAGACTTCGTAACTCTTTTATTCCAAGATTAAATACATTTTGAATAGTGCGCCACATTTAAGCCTCCTGCTTTTTCAAGAAAAAGACACTCAGCCCAATAACAATGGGGATTGTGATTAATAAAGGAATAAAAGACCAAGGCAAATCAAAGAGATTTAATCCTTTAGAGAACGTACCTCTGGTAATGGTTAAAAAGTGAGAGGTTGGATAAATATGCCCTATCCATTTGCCAATACCTTCAAGAGATGAAACGGGATCAATCATACCCGAAAATTGCGTTGCGGGTATTAAGGTCATAATTGATGTCCCAAAAATAGCTGCAATTTGGCTTTTCATAAAGCATGAAATTAATAACCCCATACCTGTTGCAATAGTGATATAGAGTAATGCACCTAAAGTGAGAGTTAATAAACTTCCTTTAAAGCTCACACCAAAAATAAAAACAGAGAGTATGCACAGCATAAAGAAGTTAAACATACCTAATAAAATATAAGGTAATTGTTTTCCTAATAAAAATTCCGTTTTGGTTATTGGGGTCACATACAGATTAATGATTGAACCTAACTCTTTTTCACGTACTACACTCAATGCACTTAACATTGCGGGTATCATCATTAATAGCAGAGGAATAACGGCCGGCACAATCGCAGGTAAACTTTTCACATCAGGGTTATAACGATAGCGAGTTTCAATATCAATGGGGGCTAGTTTATCTACCATATTTGTTGGTTGACGCATCGCCATATCAAGCATCCATGTTAAATGCATTGCTTGAATATATCCGCGGACTGTTTCAGCGCGGTTTGGCATAGCGCCATCAATCCAAACTCCAATTTTTACCGTATGCCCTTTGGCAACATCGCGAGCAAAATTAGGTGGAATTTCAACGGCAACCGTAATATCGCCACTACGTAAGCGGCGTTCAAGTTGGTCATAATCAGTAATAGGTGCTTTCTCAATAAAGTAACGTGAACCAGATAAATTCTGACTATATGCTTGGCTTAAGCCTGTTTGGTCTCTATCCATAATACCGAAACGGAGATTTTCGACATCCATACTGATACCGTATCCCATAATAAACATAAGAATAACTGTACCTAAAAGTGCTAACGTCAAACGTACTGGATCTCGACGTAATTCCATCCCTTCACGAATACTGTAACTAAATAATCGACGTAAACTAAATCGCTGTTTTAATGCTTGTTCTGTACTTTCGATACTAGATGCAGGAAGTTGCAGCTCTTTATCTTCAAGATCAGGATTTTCTTGTTCACCAGAAGCCTTTTTAAGGTAATCAATAAAAACTTCCTCTAATGTATCAAATTGACTATTTTTAACTAAATTACTCGGCGTATCTGTAACCAATACTTTACCCGCATGCATCAATGACATTCGGTCACAGCGCGCTGCTTCATTCATAAAGTGAGTTGATATAAAAATAGTGACACCGTCACGTCTAGAAAGATCAACCATCAAGTTCCAAAACATATCACGAGCTATAGGGTCAACTCCCGACGTCGGTTCATCTAATATCAGCATTTCAGGTTGGTGAATAACCGCGACAGCAAGTGATAACCGCTGACGGATACCTAATGGCAAGCCATCTGGCATCATATCTTCAACTTCAGTGAGATTAAATCGCTCACTCATCTCTTTGATTCGTTGGGATATCTCTTCTTCTGGGAGATGGAAAAGTTTGGCATGTAATTCAAGATTTTGTTTAACAGTTAACTCACTATAAAGTGAGAAAGCTTGCGACATATAACCAACACGTTTTCGTGTTTCAATATCTTTAGGATCCACTTCTTGACCAAATAACCATGCGCGCCCTTCG
Source organism: Proteus hauseri (assembly GCF_004116975.1). Lineage (NCBI taxonomy): Bacteria > Pseudomonadati > Pseudomonadota > Gammaproteobacteria > Enterobacterales > Morganellaceae > Proteus > Proteus hauseri. The sequence continues at coordinate 3,413,839 of NZ_CP026364.1, forward strand.
CTTGCTTCTAATAACCCGGTTAACATTTTCATTGTGGTCGATTTACCACAACCATTAGAGCCTAAGAATCCGAAAATCTCACCTTTAGGAATACGAAAACTTACATGATCAACAGCGACAAATTGACCAAAGCGCATTGTTAAATCTTGCGCTTCTATTGCAATGATGTCGTCATCACTTTTATCTCGTGGAGGAATAATCACTTTTTGGTGGTTTTTGCGTTTTTCTTCCGGCAAAAGTTCAATGAATGCAGCTTCTAATTCATCAGTATTAGTCTGTTTTTTTAATTCGTCAGCATGACCTGTTGCTAAAATTTTTCCCGCATCCATCGCCACTAACCAATCGAAACGTTCAGCTTCTTCCATATAAGCCGTTGCAACTAACACACTCATATTTTTTTGACGTTTTCGAATACGATTAATTAACTCCCAAAACTGAGCTCTTGATAATGGATCTACCCCAGTAGTAGGTTCATCAAGAATAAGTAATTCAGGATCGTGAATAAGTGCACAACAAAGCCCTAATTTTTGCTTCATGCCACCTGAAAGTTTACCTGCAGGTCTATCACGAAACGGGGCCAATCCTGTACTTTCAAGTAAGTCATTTATACGTTCTGCACGCTCTTGTTTTGATTGCCCAAAAAGTCGACCAAAAAAATCAACATTTTCAAATACAGAAAGTGTGTGATACAGGTTTTTACCCAATCCCTGGGGCATATAAGCAATACGAGGGCATACCGCTCTTCGGTGATCAGCATCATGCATATCACCTTGAAGAACAATAACTTGTCCTTCTTGAATTTCTCTTGCTCCTGAAATAAGTGAAATTAAACTCGATTTTCCGACACCATCAGGCCCTATTAATCCCACCATTTTTCCAGCGGGAATTGCCAATGTCACATCATCAAGAGCCAAAGTATCACCATAATGTTGGGATACATGAGTCAGTTCAATGATATGAGAATGACTTTCCGTTCTCATCGTTTGACTCATTGTGGTAATTTCACCTCTAATTCAGCTGGCCAATTTTGGTTGTTATCTAAACGAATATAAGCACGACCGGGTAAACCTGTTTTCACGTATTCCAAATGTTTTTCTAGTAATTCTGGAGCGATACGAGCTCTAACACGAAACATCAGTTTTAATCTTTCGTTATCTGTTTCAACCGTTTTTGGCGTAAATTGTGCAACGCTAGCAACATAAGTTGTATTGGCTGGAATAACGATATGTGGTGCAGCATCCAAAATAATATGAACTTCACTTCCTAAAGCAGCTTTACCTGCGGCTTCGGTAGGTAAGAAAAAGGTCATATAAACATCACTAAGATCAACCATATTTAAGACGCGGCCGCCAGCACCTAAAACTTCGCCAGGTTCTGCAACACGATATTGAACTCGGCCATTACGTGGGGCTTTTAATACACTGTCATCCAGTTCAGCAAGAATTCGGCGTTCACTGGCAGTTGCAGCATCTACCTTGGTTTTTGCTTGAATAATGCCCGCTTTTGCAGAATCAATCGCAGCAATAGCCGCTGTTACCTGCGCTTTAGCAGCTTCAACGGCAGCTCTTGCGCCTTCTGTTCTTGCTATATCATCATCAAGTTGTTGAATAGAAATGGCATTAGTTTTTACTAACGCACGAGAACGGTTAAGTCTTTTTTGTGCAGCATCTAATTCGGCAATTCGTTGCCGAACAACCGCTTGAGCGGCAAGTTGTTCACTTTGACGTTGAGAGAGTGCAGATTCAGCAGTGACAACACTACTTTTGGCTTGATTTAATTGAGCTTGAACCTCATGAAGTTGTTCTTTTAATGTTCGGGTATCCATATTAGCTAATATCTCGCCAGCTTTAACAAAATCTCCTTCTTGCACGAGTATAGAGTCAATACGTCCCGGGCTTTTCGTTGAAATATCTATTTCGGTTGCTTCTATTCTCCCATTACTTTGAGCAAAGCCTTCGGGAAGTGCCGGTGTTTGAGATACCCACCAGAAAATGCCCGCCGCTGCTATTGCAATAAGCCCAATACTGTAAACAAAAAATCGATTCTTTTTTTGATTTTTCATATAAATTATTTAACCTTCCTTTTGCCATAAATTACATCAATATTTTGTGTGTATTACTGTATGTAAAAAAATAGTTAAACAACGCAAGAAAAATTATAATTTGTTTTTTATCTACGTTAAAAATAGTTCATTTATATTAATAAAGCTAATTTATCCAATGCAAAAAATAAAAGATAACCATATGAATTATAAAATATATTACATTCATCATAGAGCGTTAAGTCAAATTAATGTAGCGCTTTTATCACATAATCGTTATCTATTTTTGATTATTCGAGAAAACACACAATTTGTATATGACACAGAAGGTATATTACATTTAGAACCCAAGGAAATAATCACTCATGGATACCATAAAAATATAAACATCTAACTTAATGATTTATATATTTAATATATAGATTGAGTGGAAAGTTTATCAACCCCTAATATCAGCCCATTATTTTTTAAAAAAAACCTTATTAAATTTAATTAGCAATAAAATAAATAATTTTAATTAATAATATATTTCAATATAAAATCAACATTTAAAATAACATTCTAGAAATATTTTTTAATTTAATTTTATTTTTTACAAAAAAGATATGTTTAATATTTATCAGTAAGAAAATAATTAGTGATCAGACCACATGTGAAGTAAATTTTTTATATATTAATTATTGTAGTTAATAATTACCCTATAACAATATCGATGGCTAGTAATATAAAAAACAAAATTAATTTCAATAAAAATAAGAAGGTTTATATGAATAGTATTAAGTATAAGCTCGCAACCATCACTCTCTGTACTCTTTTTGCCTCATCTGTTTTAGCCAATACCGAACCCCCTATCCGTTTAGTTATTCACGGTGGTGCCGGAACAATAACTAAAGATACCATCACTCCAGAACAAGAAAAAGAATATAAACAAAAGCTGACTGAAGCATTAAATGCAGGATATGCCGTACTAAATAGTGGCGGTACAAGTATTGAAGCAGTACAAAAATCTATAAATATTATGGAAGATTCGCCTCTTTTTAATGCGGGTAAAGGTGCAGTTTTTACCCACGATGGCCGAAATGAACTTGATGCTTCAATTATGGATGGCAAAACGCGTAAAGCAGGAGCTGTAGCTGGTGTTACTACAGTAAAAAATCCTATTAATGCAGCAATAGCTGTAATGGATAAAAGTCCTCATGTATTAATGGTTTCTACGGGAGCAGATCTTTTTGCTAAAGAACAAGGTCTTGCTATTGTTGATCCTTCATATTTTAAAACTGAGCATCGTTGGCAACAATTACAAAAAGCGATAGAAAAAGAAACTGTGGTTTTAGATCATGACGGTAAAACTGCTGCACTTTTTATTGACCCTATGATGTACGATTATAAATATGGCACCGTTGGTGCAGTTGCATTAGATAAACAAGGTAATTTAGCCGCGGGAACTTCAACCGGTGGAATGACAAATAAACGTTATGGACGCGTTGGTGATTCCCCTATTATTGGAGCAGGAAATTATGCAGATAATGAAACTGTTGCCGTATCAGCAACAGGATCGGGTGAAATGTTTATTAGAACATTAACTGCATTTAATATTGCCGCCCAAGTAAAATATCAAAAACTTCCATTAGAACAAGCTGCAAAAAATGCATTAGATGAAGTTAAAGCTATTGATGGAAGTGGTGGTGTTATTGTTTTAGATAAATCAGGAAACTACACCATGTCCTTTAATTCTGAAGGAATGTATCGAGGTACTGTTGGTAATGATGGAAAACCAATAGTAGCAATCTACAAAGATTAATAATTTTTTGTACCCTAATTTTTAACTTACGTATGCTATTTTAAAAATTACGATTAAAATCTTAGGGTACATTATCTATTTTAAAGTCCTTGTCTTAGTCTATTCATCGACCTTTTCTTTACTAATTTTCCCATTCATTTAGATCATTCTATTTTAGATTAACTTACCCTGTTTATTATCTGAACTATAGCAGTACAAATAACACTCTACCTGCTCTAAAAATAGACTAGATCCATTCTACTTATTAAAATGATCCTTTGAAAAAGTAGACTTTTTAATATTTAGATCTGTTAGAATATTCATCATGGTTATGTTGATTTAATAAGGAAATTACAGTGGAAAATCACCACAGCGATCAAGAAAACACCCCTGAAACATCGCTAGTACATTTAGAAAAACAGTCGCTATTAGATCTAAATGCAACTTTTACATCACCGGCTCAAAATAATCCGGCATTGGCTTATTTAATGAGTTTAGGTTCAAAACGTAGTCGTCAGACAATGGGATCATTTTTGACTATAGTTGCTCGGATGATCGGATTTTCTTCATTAAAAAATTGCCAATGGGGTGCCCTTCGCCGTCATCATATTCAAGCAATTATTGATATGTTATCGGATGCCAATAAAGCACCAGCAACAATCAATACTTATCTTGCTGCTTTAAAAGGTGTTGCTTTAGAAGCTTGGACAATGAAACAAATAGATACGGAAAGTTATCAACATATTCGACAGGTTAAATCTGTTCGAGGTAGTCGATTACCAAAAGGTCGAGCATTAACAAGCCAAGAAATTCGTACTTTATTTCGCTGTTGTGAAAAAGATAATTCATCTAAAGGATTAAGAGATGCTGCAATATTAAGTGTGTTATTAGGGTGTGGATTACGTCGTTCAGAAATTGTGGCACTTAATTACGAACATATTCAATTTCGCGATCAAGCATTTATTGTTCGAGGAAAAGGTAATAAAGAACGAATTTCTTATATGCCTGACGATACTTGGGATAGAGTTCAACTTTGGACTGATGAAATTAGAGGCGATCAAAATGGCCCCTTATTCACACGAATTCGTCGATTTGATGATGTTACTGATGAAAGAATTACCGACCAAGCTATCTATTTTATTTTAGAAACTCGTCAGCAAGAAAGTGGAATTGATAAATTTGCCCCTCATGATTTACGCCGAACTTTTGCATCTGCGATGCTAGATAATGGTGAAGATATTGTCACCGTAAAAGATGCAATGGGGCATGCAAGCATAATGACTACTCAGCGTTATGATAGACGTGGTAATGATCGTTTAAGAAAAGCTGCACGTCATTTGCGTTTCTAATTTATTTAATAAACGTCCTGTCTACTGCTGATTAGCTTCAGATTAATAGCATAAAAAAACACCCAATTATATTGTTAGATTGGGTGTTTTTATGTTCTTGTTCTTTTATATGTAACTATCTAAATGGCGGTTCGTTAAATGTTCTTAATTTACGAGAATGTAAACGATCTTCTTCTTCTTTTAATAATTCAATAGCCTGTATGCCAATTTGTAAATGTTCAGATACTGCACCTTCATAAAAATGGTTCGCTTGACCAGGCAATTTAATTTCACCATGCAATGGTTTATCTGATACACATAATAAAGTGCCATAAGGAACGCGAAAACGGTAACCTTGTGCCGCTATTGTTGCACTTTCCATATCAACTGCAACAGCCCTACTTAAATTAAACCGCCTTGCTGATGCAGAAAAACGCAATTCCCAATTTCGATCATCTGTTGTAACAACTGTCCCTGTTCTTAATCTCTGTTTTATTTCATGCCCCGGCTTTCCGCTGATCATTTTAGTTGCATCATATAAAGCACGTTGAACTTCAGCAATATTAGGAATAGGAATATCTGGCGGTAATACAGCATCCAAAATATGATCATCACGTAAATAGGCATGAGCTAATACATAATCACCAATTAATTGGCTTTCTCGTAACCCACCACAATGACCAATCATTAACCAAACATGCGGGCGTAATACCGCCAAGTGATCGCAAATTGTTTTTGCATTAGAAGGCCCTACACCGATATTAACTAATGTTATTCCGGGGCCTTCTTTAGCAATTAAATGATAGGCCGGCATCTGATATTTCTTCCACGTTAAGTCAGAAATAAATTTTTCAGGATCAACTGTTTCTGCCGTAATTTGCTGAAAGCCAGCACAAGAAAGTGCACAATATGGACTATTTTCATCCGCTACTTGTTCACTTGCCCAACGAACGAATTCATCAACATAACGATTATAATTAGTAAATAAAATATAGGGTTGAACATCTTCAGGTGGTGTGCCAGTGTAATGTTTTAAACGAGCAAGAGAGAAATCGGTTCGTAACGCATCAAAATGAGAAAGAGGTAATACTTCTCTATCACAAATTAAGCCATCTGTTATCTCATCGCCAATTTTGGAGAGATCTGTTGTTGGAAAATATTTAGCTAGAGAGGCGCTCATTAATCTATCAAAGCCAATACCCGTTCCATCAATAACAAATGGATACGGAATTTCTTGCTTTGATGCACTAACTTCAAATGTTGCATGATAAGCATCTGCAATTAATTGCAGTTGTTCTGCTAAATAATTTTCAAATAAACTTGGGTTAGTAATAGTAGTTGAATAAGTACCTGATTGAGGTAGTCGACCATAGGCTCTTGTTTTATCCTCTGTTTTTGTTTCACCATACCAATAAACGGTTAATTGAGGATAAGAAAATAATCCTTCGGCTCTTTGTTTTATATCCGGCAATTTTCCATCTTGCGCATAATCAATAATTGCATTGCGTAATGCTTCTACAGCATTTTGATATTGTTGTTTTAACTTACTGATTATTTTATTAATTTCAGGGTTGTGAGGATGTGACATAAAAGAGCCTCTTGCTTATTATTAATTTGTTTACATCATAGCAAGAAGCTCTGCTTATCCCAATCAAGATTTTAATAAACTATATTCAACTTTACTTTCGTCAGTAGAAATAGTTAATCCCTTATCTTGAGAAGGATTAAATTCAAATTTTACATTTATCTCTTCCTCTAGCAGAAGAAATCTATTTTTTTCATAATTAAATTTATCACCAATACTATCTTCTGTTCTTTCCATGATTGTATTTTTATATTGCTCTAATGCTGCATCTACCTTTTTCTTTGTTATAGGATCATCGATAAAACTATCAATATATAATTTCATAGAATCATAATCAAAATCATTTAAAATAAAATCTGATAATTGAATCAATTTTTCAATATCAGATTCTTTAATTTCTTTTTTATTGTTAATAGTTATAGCATATACACCTTCATTATTTTTTATATCAATAGATGTCTTTCCTGTAAAGGCTGAATACATTGAAGCAATAGGTTCATATTTATCAAAAGAATCTTTTATTATTGGAAAAATACCTTGATGAATCAACTCAAAAATGAGAAAAATATCTTTTCCATTAGGTAAAGCTAACTTACTTTCTAATGAATTAATATCAGTTATATTTTCATTATCGTATTTTAGATCACATCTTGGAATGTCGACCTCTACCTGTTTTCTAAGCTCTATTTGCTTATCCAAACTCAATGGATTATATAGCTTCTCTATTAATTTATCTTTATTAATGCTAACTGAATATTTTTTGCTGTTTTCTTTCAAATAGTTATATTTATCATTAAATGATTTTTTTTGCTCAAAGATATCAAGAGAAAATTTCTTTTCGTTGGGATAATATTTCTTTTTATTGATGAGTTTCATCAGAGCCGTTCTAAATGAAATAACTTTTTTCTTATAATCTTCTGCGTCATAATTTTTTTTATCATAATAATCATTAATAAATATTTCTAAAAATTTATTACTCTCATTTTGTAAATCAAAATTAAGTTCATTCTTTATATTTTCAATAAATGGTGTGATATCACTGCGAAATCGAATAGCCCCATCTTTAAAATCAATGGAATATTGCATATCATTCCCATCTACTATATGTTTAAAATTATTTTTATACTGTTCTCCAGCAAGTTTCTTTAGACTAAAGAAATCTCTACTTTTTTCTAAAATTGTTGCTTCTTGGTTAAAATAAATATTATAAATTAAAGTTAATACTTTTTTTTCCTGACTGAGTCCAAACCAATCTTTTATTTTCTCCCAAATACTCATTACATTAGATGGCGAGTTATTTGCTAATTTATTTATTTTTTTCTGGCTAATGCTTGCATTTGATATTTTCATATTAATTTTTATTTCCATTTAAAATAAATGAAAAATAAAGATAATAAATAACATGATTTTTTTATATAAAAAAACACCACTAAATTATGATCAATCCAATCCAAAGAATATGTTATTTAAATAAATGTTTCAAAAAATCTCCCTGATAACAAACCTAAAACAATAGGCAGAGTAATTGCAGAAAATATGGTCTGAGCAGTAATAGTCCCTGCCATTAGCTCAGAATCACCACCAAGTTGTCTTGTTAAAATGTAAGAGGTAGGTGCTGTTGGAATAGAAAAGAAAATAACCATTAATACAGTGACTGATGATGATAGCTCTAATACGCTCGCAATTGCATATGCAATAATAGGTACAATAGTTAAACGACTGATGGTATTAATGCAGATCATCTTACTCTCTGCTTTTAGTGTTGATATATGCAGTGCAGCCCCAATACAAATCAACCCTAAAGGTAAACTTGTCGCCGCTAATAATTTGAGAAATTGATCTGAGCCCAAAGGTAAACCAATACCTGATAAATTAATAATAATCCCTATAACACAAGAAATAATCAGTGGATTTTTTATAATGGGTAAAATTAGCTGACGTAAAGTTACATTTTGTCCTGCTGTTAAACATAGTACAGAAGTAACATTAGATAGTGGAACAAGTATTGCTAGTATTAGTGCTGCGATACTTAAGCCAGATGTACCAAATAGATCGGCAACAATGGCTAATCCTAAATAAGTGTTAAACCTAATATTGCCTTGAACAATGACGCCAAATCGACCCGCATTCCATCCTGTAATTTTTTTAATTATTACACATAAAATAGTGATAGTTATCACAACAGAAAAAATCGCACCAGCAAGATGAAATAATTGGGGATCGCTCAAAGGTGCTTTTGCCAAACTATTTATCAGTAACGCAGGGAATAGTAAAAAGTAATTGAGTTTTTCAGTCCCAACCCAAAATGCAGGCTCAAATATTTTATTTCTTCTTAAGATTGCTCCTAGCGCAATTAATGCAAATAATGGCCATAACGTTAATAACACGTTTTGCATAATTTTTATCACTCTAAAAATGTTCTATTTTTTTACAATATAGCAACAACAAAGAAATTACTATTTTTGATCAAAAATATAAAAGCCAACTCAAAAAATCAAGAAAATAAATAGGTTATCGCACTTTAAGAACAGCTTTTTATATATCAATAGTATTAGAAACAAACAGTCTTTTTATGATTAATTTAAACGTTAATCTATCAATTCCGTATTTAGATCAATAAACATTCTATAGCAGTGTAAATTTGTTTTAGTCAAACTTGAATAATACTCACGTTCTTCCAACACATTAAAACCTTGTCTTAAATAAAAAAGCACTGCGTTAGGTGTGGAATCCAATAATAATTGTAATTGCCCTCTTTTTTTCGCTTCTGATTTAAGTTGTTTCAGGATCAAACTAGCAAAACCTTTTCCCATATATTCAGGTAATGTAAAAATGGCTTCAGCAAAACCTGTTTTAAGATCCAAAAAACCTGATGCGACAGGAATATGATGTTTTTCATAGTCAATAACATAAAATGGATTTTCAATAATCGCTTTTCGATAACCTTCTGGCATTTCATCAGGAGTCCAAGCTGCTAAAATAGTCGGCGAATACACATTCTCACAGCCAAACCTCAGTGCTTGATTTCGTAGATACCATAATCGTTTAGCCTCCTGCGGTTCTGCCAATCTAAGTTGAGTTTTTTCCATTTCCACCTCATCATTAGAATTAAGCGTTAAAAGTTAATTAGCATAATTTATATAACTCATCGTTTACTTCATTGCCATTTCTTCTTGCAATAAATCTGTGTGAATTTTTTAGATGACATGATATGTTTCTGTAGAAGGAATAAAATAAGGAAATTCCATGCCTACTAAAATATTACCTTCAACAATAAATACACCTCAGTTTGTTGCGGGCTCACCACTTCCTATTTATTATCAGGTGGTCTCAAAAAGTATTAGAGAAATTTATTTTTCTAACGTTAATCCTATTTACCATAATAGAAAATCATCAAAAGATATACATCCTAAATTGATAATCTGTAGTCATCGGAACAGTGCTTTTGACGCTTATATAGTATTAAAAGAATTTCCTAAAGCACAAGCTCTTGCTTCAATACAGTTACTAAATAGTCGGTTAATGAGAGCATTTTTTACAGGAATTCCTGTTGTTAGAAAAAAAGATAGGGCTCGTTTTGGTATTAATTCAAATGCATTTTCTAGCCCTTCAGAGGCGGCAGTAGAACATATCAAAGCCGGCGGTGATTTATTATTATTTCCTGAAGGTAGCAGTGAATGGGGTTACAAACCCCTGCCTTATCAACGAGGTGCTGCACGAATAATTAGATCGCTACTCGATGAAGGCATCGTTTTTGATATTGTTCCAGTAGGGCTGTTTTATCTTGCTCCAGATAAATTTAGCTCTGAAGTCGAATTGTATATAGGCGATAATATTATTATTCCTCAACAAGGCGATTTAACATCAAGAGAGTGGGAACAAAATATCCATCAGGATATATCTCTTGCTTTAAATAATATTTCTGTTAATTGCCCTGATATTGACTTATTCAAAAAAACATCAAATTATGCTTATAATAGAAAAATCAAGGGAGATTCTTTTGCTGAGTCGTTTATTGATTATCAAAATAATCTAATTAAATATAAGGACTCAAATAAAAATATAGAGAATAATATTCCTCATTCTATAAAAACTTGGCGTTATATTTCTTTTTGTTTTATGTTTGTTCTTTTTCCGATATTATTTAGTGCTCTTATTGCTTCTCGTTTTGCTGATGCTCGTAATACAGTAAGTTTTTTTAAAATTATAGGAGGAAGTTTAGCTGCTATTATTTGGTTACCTATACTTTTTATCTTATTATTTTTCTCACCATTATTTATCAGTGTAAGCCTTATTAGTGCATTAATAGGACTGAAGATCATAAGAACTAAAGGTTCACAAATATGTTAGTACCTAAAACAAAAAAAATATTTAATCAGTTATTTTCTATCCAATTATTTATCATTTGGTCATTGGGTACTTATGCTAGCTGGTTGCTTAATGCGGTAGATATGTTACCCGCTATTATTTCCGGTTTATTTTTCTGGCTTTTACTCATTTATATTGGATATAAAAACCGAAATCTCGCATCACCTCCTCGATTTTATTGGTTTGGCTTACTGCAATTAATAGCTTGTTGGTCAATATTTCCGCTTTTTAAATCTATTCGATGCGGTTTATATCAAGAAAATTTTGATTCTATTTTATATAAATTGGATAAATTCTTATGGTTTGGTAAAAGCCTACCAGAGTGGTCTATTTCTATACAATCAGGATTATTAAGTGAATTGCTCGCATTTTGCTATTTTAGTTTCTATTTTTTAATTATAGGTAGTGCATTATTTTTCTTTTTTATCCGTCAGCCAACACATACAAACAATTATTTTTTTGGCTTAATGTTAATGTATTTTTGGGGTTTTATTGGGTATTTTTCAATACCTGCAGCAGGGCCCTATACCGCTTTCCCTATGGATTTTACCTACCCCGTTCACACAGGAGCAATGACGCTATTTTTAACAAAGTTAGTTGATAAAGGTATTACCGGAATGGATGTATTTCCTTCATTACATACCGGAATAACAATTTACATCGTTGGTTTTTGCTATTTTTCTGGTTATCGAAAAATAGCTTATTGTTTATTTCCTATCGCTATGGGACTTATCTTAGCTACGGTTTACCTACATTATCATTATGGTATTGATGTTATTTGTGGTGCATTACTAGCGCTGTTTGTACTTTATTTTACGTGTAAAAATAATAAGGTCATTTATGGAACTCATTTATAAGATTAACGATCCTACTGCTACTGATGTACAAATAAGCGGTGGAAAAGGAGCTAGTTTAGCCAAGACAATTCAATCGCTACCTGTTCCTGATGGTTTGATTTTATCTTGCCAAGCATATCAATTATTTATTTCGCCATTACTGCCAAAAATTAATGATCTCTTATCAACACAAGATCAAGATATTAAAATAATAAGTCATCAAATTCGACAAGTTATCTTGCAAGCCACTTTACCTGAAAATTTAACCTATGCATTAGGTTTAATGCTTGATGAGTTAGATTTAAATAATACGCCTTTAGCAGTCAGATCCTCCGGTACTTTAGAAGATATGCCAGGAGCCGCTTTTGCAGGACAACATGATACGCTTTTAGGTGTTAAAACATTACCTATGTTGCTTGACGCTATTCGCCAATGTTATGCCTCACTGTGGCACACTCATGTAATGCTTTATCGCCAACATTTAAATTTATCTCATTCACAAGCCTCTATGGCTGTTGTTTTACAAAGAATGGTTGATGTTCAAAAAAATGAAGCAGCGGGTGTCGCATTCTCTATAGATCCTGTTCAAGGCTCACTTTCAACAGTATTAATTAATGCTGCTTTTGGCCTTGGTGAAACAGTTGTTGCAGGTGAAGAGCCTATCGATGAGTACCTTATCGACAGAGATTCTTTAACCTTAAAACAGCAAACTATTGCTGAAAAAACAAATGCTATTGTGATGGTGGAAAATGGGACTAAAATATTACCCATTGATAACGAAAGAAAAAATACAGCATCATTAAACGACGAACAATGCAAACAAGTTGCTGAGTTAGCAATTTTAGCTGAGAAATATTTTGATTTTCCGCAAGATATTGAATGGGCATTTCATCATGGGAAACTCTGGCTCTTACAATCTCGTAATGTAACTCAAATTGCACCTATTTGGACAAGAGAAGAATCAGCAGAACGTTTTCCTAATCCAATAACCCCATTAACATGGGATATGTGTGAAGCAGGATTTCATTCATCATTAAACTTTAGCCTTAATCTTATGGGGTTACCTTCTTTTAATGGTAAGTGGTTTGGAGTACAGGACTATTATATTTATGGTAACCAGAATGCGGTTTCTTTATATAGCAATCGCCTACCTACTTCAATGATGAATGATTTACCTACTCTATTAAAATCGTTACCTGAAATTGCTCAAAAATTTAGTTGGGTGCAAGAATTACCAATAACATGGATGCGCGATTTAGATAAATATTTAATCTCTATTGGTGCGTTAATGAATGAACCATTAGAAGATAAAAATTTATTGCAGTTATGGGACTATATACAACGTATTAATAAATTAGGATCTGACTATTTCTTACCTAATATCGCGATATCATTAACTCAGCGCTCACTTTACTCTGCTTTGATGGCATTATTAAAACTTTTCTTTAAAGAAGAAAAGTACGCGCATAATGCATTCGATAATTTAATTGCAATGTCTGACACTAAAACAGGACAAGTTAATGCCGAACTTTGGGCTCTTTCTCGTTATGTACGTCAGCATTCAGTATTACTTAACGCATTAGAGAAAATAGAACCTAGTTCTATAATGAAAGAACTTGCTGCTATTGATCCTTGTTTTTATCAGCAATTTACTCTATTCCTCACTAATCACGGACATCGAGAATTAGATTTTGATGCATATCATCCTACTTGGTTAGATGCACCGCATATTGTTTTAATACAAATTAAAGCAATGGCTGACTTAGCTGATGATAAACGAACAGAAGATCCACTTAGCAAAAAAATTCTACAATCAGAAACTGAGTTTGCTATTATTTCTGATGCTCCAGAAGAGTTACGTTTTTTCTTACAAGAGATTATTCGACTCGCACGCGTTTATACTGCATTAGATGATTTAGAGCATTATCAAACCACACGTCTTGCTTTGCCAATGCGTAGAGGATTAAAAGCATTAGGAGAACGATTAGTTATTCGTAGTATTTTGGATGACCCAATGGATATCTATTTTGCTAATGAGCAACCTCTTGCTAACGCAATAAATACTGATGAATTAACAAATTGGAATGCATTACGTTCGCATATTTATCAAAATAAAACGGGTTATTTAAAAGCTCAAGCAACGACACCACAATGGGTTTATGGTGAAAAAAACGATGATGTCGTCGATACTGCTAATGAACATCTATTAAAAGGATTAGCGGGCAGTGCTGGAATTATTGAAGGTAAAGTCTATTTGGTTCATGGTCCTGAGAATTTTGCAGAATTTCCGCAAAACGCTATTTTAGTAGCAAGAACCACAAACCCAGCATGGACTGCACTTTTCTATCGCGCTTCAGGCATTATTACAGAAAGTGGTGGCCCATTATCACATGGGGCAGTAACTGCTCGGGAATTAGGTTTACCTGCTGTTATGGGGGTCCGTAATATATTGAATATATTAAAGAATGGACAAACAGTAAGAATAGATGGTCAAAAAGGCACTATTGATATTTTATCGTAATAAATTAATGCCTTACCTTAATCTGTTTCACAAAAGAGAGCATCTTTTTGGTGCTCTCTTTATTGTTATATTCTAATTATGTTTACTTTAATTCACAATTTTATTGTTACGTTCTTTCTCTTTTAGATCTTTATAGGTATCAATATCCACTTTATGCGCAGAAGGTGCAAGTAAAGCAACAAGATAACCAATTAGTATAATGAAAGAGAGCAACATCATAATATTGGGTGAATAAATTAGCGTATATGGCATTAATAATAATGAAGCGGCAGTAAAAACAAACGAAATGGCTACTGGATATTTTATTCCGATATCTCTTATTCTCTGGGATAAAATAAGTGTAAATATGTAGATTTGGATAATAATAAACATTGTTTCCATTAATCCAAATAGGCTAAACGAAAATTGGTAATAAAACGTACTTTGAAGGGCAAGACCTGCATCTTCTGGATAAAGTACAATATATCCTTGATAAAGCAGTGTTTGAATAACACCTAATAAAACTGACCAAACTAATTCTGCACCTAAAAATGATAACCTTGCTCGTTTTTTTTGCTTCCATTGATACGATAATTTAGTTGATAGCATAAGTCACTTCATGATTTATTAAGTCTATTTTATCATATTACTCTATAATGCTATTTCAATCATATGAGATAAAAGTAAATTGTATTAAACTTAACAAGCTTTCAATAAAAATAAGGATTATGTGATGCCTATTCAAACAACCAGAGATGCCCTTCTTCGTTAAAAAACTTTAAATTAACAAGAAGGGCTTATTAAATGAATTATACAAAAGTAGATTTAGAACAATGGAATAGAAAGGAACATTTCCTTCATTATCGTCATAACTTGCAATGTGGCTTTAGTTTAACAACTAAGCTAGACATTACATTATTAAAAACAATATTAACTAATAAAAATCTTAAGCTGTATCCCACATTAATTTTCTTGATAGCTAAAACAGTCAATAGCTATCCTGAATCGAGAATGGCAATAAAAGATGATGAGCTGATTATATGGGATCAAATAAATCCTGCTTATACTCTTTTTCACCAAGAAACAGAAACTTTTTCTGAAATTTGGAGTGAATATAGTGAAGATTGGATGACGTTTTTACAACGATACGAGCAAGATTATCAGTATTACAAAGATAATTTAGCTTTATCAGCCAAACCTCATCATCCTGAAAATCATTTTTGTATATCAATGATACCTTGGATAAGTTTTGATGGTTTTAACCTTAATATCGCCAATGTTAAGGATTATTATCCCCCTATTTTTACCATGGGGAAATCTTACCAAGTTGATGGTAAGATTTTATTACCATTATCAGTACAAGTACATCATGCGACTTGTGATGGTTTCCATATGGGAAGAATGATTAACACATTGCAAGCGTTGTGTGATGGATTTGCAGGTTAATTTTGTAGAAATTAATTAAGATAATCATATATAAATCTTACTTAAACCACTCTTTTGTCGCTTAAATAAAAGAGTGGTTTTATTGTAATATAAGAAC
This sequence comes from Proteus hauseri, assembly GCF_004116975.1. NCBI lineage: Bacteria > Pseudomonadati > Pseudomonadota > Gammaproteobacteria > Enterobacterales > Morganellaceae > Proteus > Proteus hauseri. Next base: position 3,429,820 of record NZ_CP026364.1, read on the forward strand.
TTCTGTATGATTTACAGAAATTCCCATTAGAAAATACTATAGTTAATTTATCTAACTTGTTTATTTATCCATTTAATATCAGCATTACTGAATTGAATACTACTCTCTTTAGTAGTATCGGTATCTAGTAAAATTTTCTCTTTAATTAGTTTAGATACAGGAACAATGATATTAAAGTGATCGCCGTATTTGATATTGTATATTTTTAATGGAATATCATTCACCATCGCAACTTCTCGAATTTCATTAAATTCATCCCAAAAATAACCACGGCCTTCAAAATAAAAGGTTGGGCTTTTTATAGATTTAATATAACGATATACTGAGCGGACATTAAATTCTTCTTTATTATTCTCGTCAAATGGTAATTCAACAATCATGTTTCCTGCTGCTCGTAATTCAAGATCAGGTATTCCACCTAATGAAAAGACGGCTCTAAATTTATCACTATATTCACTTGCCAATAATGCACGGGTTCCGCCAGTACTGTGCCCTACAACGTAGATACGTTTAGGGTCAATATACTCAAGAGAAGCTAGATATTCTCTTGCTGATTCTAAATCTTCAATTTCACCATAAAACATTTCATAACGGCCGGGATTAGTATTTTCTCCACGGAATGAAGGTATCATTAATACCATATTTGGATCACGGAAAGTTGCACCCGTTTGGTCATTATCAGCAGGTTTGGGTTGCCAGAAATAATCATCACCACCTATTCCACCATAACCGCCATTTAACCAGATAACAGCAGGCAATTTAATGCTTTTATTTTCTGGTGGAGGTGTTAGATATGCAAACATATCCCCTTGCTTTGCCGGGTATTTAATAATATTAAATATTTCTGGTGGCGCTTCCCAAGGTGGATCAATATTATCAAAACTATCGTTCACAATATTAGTTTTAAAGCGCTGATGCGCTTCAAACAAAGTTTCATCACGCACTTCTATTTTAGCATTTGCAGAAAATGCGCTTGAGCATAAAAGCGAAAACACCACTACGCGAGCGATTTGCAGGTAACTTTTTTTATTTATATCCATTTAAACATCTCTATGATTAACGACCAGAAAGGATGATAACACAGAGTGTTTTATAACGATGAGTATAACTTTTTGCTGAATTAGATTTATGAATCACTCATTTTATGTACAAAAAAAGGCATCTTAAAAAAGACGCCTTTCTGTATAACATATTGATTATTTTAGATTTGCTTATTTTGCAGTGGTGCGAATTAAATAATCAAAGGCGCTGAGTGAGGCGTTTTAAATAGCTTTAATAGACTGATATAAAAGGATTTAATCAGCGTCAATGTCCACATGTTGACCACATTTCAGAGAGCCTCTTGCAAGAGAGGCTTTACTTACCACATTTTGTGCCTCATCATTAGAAATTCTTAAGGTTATTCTGTTTATCGTCAGAAAGGAAAAAACATGGAATTTCTATTTATTGTATCAATTTTTTTATTTTTAATATCTGTTATCTGTATAACTCTAGGCATGATAAAACCTAGTATTATCAAGTTAAAAGGCCGCAAACAATCATTTATTGCTTTTCTCGTTACCTTTGTTTTATCAATCATTGGAATTGTTAATTTTTCGCCCGGTATTCCTGACAATCAAATCACCGAAACTAAAGAAAAAATAATCTATTCTTTTGTATGCAGTAATAAAAATGCTATTTATCCTACCGTCACAAGCATGATGGAAGATTTTGGAGACTATCCTTCTGATACTAATGCGTTTGAAATCATCAGTGAATCGCCTCTAAAAATTCGATTATCAGCAACTGCTTACGATAATGATCCAACCGATGTAAAAGATAATTTAGCAAAGCGCGCTCTTATTTATGGAGTATTACGTACATTTATCAATACAAATAATAATGATGTGACGGTAGTGTCTTACCTAATTAATAATGATAATCACCAAAAACTTAAAGATAGCCCTGAATACACAACTACACTCACTAAAGATCAAGCGTTAAAAATTACTCAGAAATATATTCCAATAAATTCATTGAATGACTTAATTGATGAAAATTGTTCATTTACAAAACAGTTTAATGAATTACGTTATGACGATAGCGGTAAGAAAGGCTTTGATAAATTCTTTAATGAATTAATAGTAAATGAATAAATACTAATTTTGGTAGCAACTAGCGTTAAGTTATTACAAGGTAAAGTAACCCCCAATTATTGGGGGTTACTTCAAAAGAGAGACTTTTGACTTTGATAAAATTTATTATTCATCCAACACCAAAGCCACTAATTGAGAAAATTCTTTAGCAATATTGACGTCACAAGGTTCTTTTCTGCCAGTAGTCCCTTGAGTTTCATCAAATGTATTTACCTGTATCTTACTTAATTCAAAATAGTTTTTTGTATATTCACCTTTGCTACTACCACCAACAACCTGATAATAAACTATTTTTTTTCTATTTTGTTGCTGCACCAGGTAAATCAGATGATCATCCCATCCATCAAGGTTCGGATGAATAAATTTATATTTTTCTGATTGATAATAACTAATGTTATTTTTAAAAGACTCAAAATCTTCATTAATAAATGAAATATCTTCTTTTTTAATTCTCATATTACATCTTTTACAAGATACAGCTAAATTCCTCATTTCAAACATTTCAGATACTATTTTAGATTTTGGTATAATATGCTCTATATCGAGTACCATATTAAATTCATCATCTGTACTTCTAGAGCAATAGCAACAACATTCCACTTGATGTTGTCTTAAATAATTTTTAATTTTTCTTTTTAGATCTTTTAGAGATTCAGATCCCCAAAATTGATGCCCTTTTGCGATAGCATTTTTCATTAATTCTATTTCTTCACCAGTAAATGAAATATCACTCATTAGCTATTCCTTTCTTATTATTAACTTTTTCAAGCAATATATTTACTCCCTTAAGAAATTCTTTTTGAGCTGAATTATTTGTCATATCTATAAAGTTTGATATATTTTTTTTTGCAGACCCTAATGTTATTTTCCCAATATCTAGTTGATCTATAATATCAACACATCGATTAGATAATTCTCTATTTTTAGGTGTTAATGTATCAAAGTAATCAATATACAATTCTTCAGCATTATCGCTAAAGTAATCAACTTTCTTAAAACCATTTATTTCACTTTTATAAACCTCAAATTGATTATCGTCTGAAACTGAAGTTATTATAAGAGGAGAATGCGTTGCTACTACAACTTTACATTGATTATATCCAATGGCACCCTTTAAAAAATTAAAATAATTTCTTTGCCATTCTGGATGCAAACTATTCTCAGGTTCATCAATAAAAATAAAAGAGTTATTACATACACAAAATGTAATATGAACAAGTAAAGCAATAAAAGATAATTCTCCAGAGCTTGCTTGACTCAAAGGGAATAATTTATTTCCTTTATTTAAATAAATTTCTATACCTGATATTATATTAGCTCTTTTTAATATTTTTTCGTACTTAAGTAAAATCAAATAAAAACTAAAGCCTCCTTCATCAAACACATTGTCATAAGGAGTTAATCGAATAACAGCATTATGGCCATAACCAGTCTGATGCATTGCCTTTTCAATTGCTCTACCTAATTCATCAGGAATATTTTCATTAATATTACCTAAATAACTAGAATATCTCATTGATTCTTTAAATTTTTTTCTAAAATTTATTTTTATTCCAATTTCTGGATTATAACCTATATGATCTAAAACAGAAAAAACACGTTTTATTTTATCTATACTATTAGTAGAAAAAGTTTTTTTTATAGCTTGTTCTGGATAATTTCTACCTAACTTACTGCCGATATAATCGTAAGTAAGACTTGTTGGATGTAGATGAAACTTATCAAATAATGTATTTGATACAGCCACAGTATTATATCCTAAATCATGCTGTTCTTCTGCCAACTGATTCAACATTCTACTTTTCCCACTACCATTTTTACCAACTAAAATAAAATAGTTTTTTTTAGATTTTAAAAGATTTGTCGCGTTAAACATTTTACTTCCAATATATATTATTAAAAATAAAAGGTTACATTTTATATATATCATTTTCAATATATAAAATGTAACCTTTTGAGGTTTACTTCATTTATAGTATTTATATTTAAAAACGTAATACGTTATAAACGTTGGCAATAATAATTCTTAACGAATATCATAAATTCAACATGGTTTGCTCTCCATGTGGTACAACTGTCTCAATCAATTGAGGCTTTGAAATAAACCGCGTTACGGTTTCATGGCTGACGAACGTCGCGCCACAATTGATATTCTGGCACTGGTTATAACGTTCTTTGGTATCGGAAGATATTTGCTGACTACTACGAGTATGGGCGGCATGACCACAAACAGGACAAATCATCATAAACGGGTTACCTCTTTATGATGTGGAAATTACCTGTAATTATACACAGGCACTATTCCTTATCCATATCTATCTCACTGCTTTTAACTTCTAATTCTAACGAGGTGGTAAACCCGCTATTATTCAGTGAATGACTTACGGTGACCAACGTCCAATAGGCTTCATCAATCTCAGGCTTAAACCCGCTCACTTGTACCGGCAATTCAGGAAAGAGATCTGCACGCCCTTTCGCAAGGGTAATACTAAAAGAGGCAACGCCTCGCTGTATTTTTTCCCACGCGGCTTTAGCGGCACGTTCGGCATTGGTTTTACTTGCGTAAGTGTGAGATAACACCATTACATTACTTTCTTCACCAACAAGATACTCCCCTTGTTTTTCTTCTTCTTTTTTCGGTTTATCGGTGGTCGGTTTTCTACGGCGAATTTGTGACTGTGCTTTCTCTTGCGGTTTACGGGTATTTAAATAATTGGCGGTCACACCGGTGTAAGCGCCTCTATCCACCAATGAAAAGCGATGCCCATCTCCCACACTGCGGATAATTTGTACTAGCGGTAATGCTTGACCACTGGCGGTGGTATTGCCCCCTTGCACCATAAACAGCAAACTCCCGTTTTTAACACAGGCGGTGGCACCGTTCAATTGCCCTAAGCGGGTTAAAAAACTGCCGTCTGATTCATTGGTCTGGTCGATATGTTCAATTTTTACCATATCAAGACCAGGATCAACCACCGCCGTGACATTATTGCGCCCTGCAATGGTTCTAACGATATCGCCTAATGTTTTTTGATGGTAAGACATTTCACGGCGGACATTCAGCGTTGCCCTAAAATCGGCACTACGAGCGCGCAATGTCATTTTATCCGGTACACCTGAATGCTCTATCTCATCGACCGTAAACGAGCCTTTATGAATAAGGTTTTCACCCTGCCAACCAAGATGCAAGGTCAATACTTCACCCCGTTTTGGCATCATTAATGCGCCGTCAGAATCATCTAGCTCAATATCAAGACTGTCAGCTTCAAAGCCCCGATTGTCCGTTAATGAAAGCGAAATTAATCGCCCCTGAATTTTGGCGCTGATATCTTCATCACCGGCAATTAACACAAAAGCCGGCGTGCTACTTTTACCGGTGATCATTTCTGGTAACATTATGATAAACCCCCTTTAATGGCTTCACCGGCACCGTTCGCCATCATGCCTAATTGGTCGCTTAAATCTCCCAACATCTGACTGATGGAATCATCCACCCGTTTTAATGTCAGCGAGAAATCAATTTTTCTGGCAGCACCATCTTGGAAAAATTCGGTGTGAGTCCGTTGTAAATCGGTGATCACAAACATACCGTGAATGGTGCCTGTACCATCAATAAACGACCATGCTTTACCACTATCTGCCATTAACTCCAACGCTAACAATGAAACTTTACCGCCGGTTAATGAGGGATAAAGCGCACCCGATAACGTAATCACATCGGTATCAGGGCCAATAAATTGTTGTGCTGGTCGGCGTGCGACACGTTGAGTAAAACCATGTCGCCATGCTTGTTGTTTTTGTAGCGATTGATAAGGTACGGTGCGTAACTCAAACACAAATACCCCAAGTGCTGCCATCATTACCACACCTCGTTGTCTGAATAATTGTCTTGATAACGGCTATTTAATCGTGCTTGCTTGTTACGCTCACGACGTTCAATTTCCGCAATAACAAGCTGTGCAATATCTTGCGCGGATTGGTTTGGTTGAGGATAAATATTAATTTCATAATGTGCCGGCGCGCCTTGATAACGCTGTTGTTGAATATTCACATTAGCTGGTGCCGTGCGATAGTTTTCAATCGGTAAACTATGCGGGTGCAATGGCGCATTTTGTGCCTGTAATGAAAAGGCACTGCCTAGCGATAATGCGGCAGTCGTTAACATGGCGGTATGTTTACGACTGGTGATATTTGCAGGGCCTTCGACAATTTCAGGGCCATTTTCGCCGGCAATACCAAATTGACCACGTGGGATATAACCCCCTGAATCATACATACCGGCAAAATTGCTATTGTAAGGATCTAACGCAGACTGCACTTTAGGATCATCACTTTTCATAAAGTCAGGTATCAGCGCTTCTTTCGCTGCTATTGCTAACCCACCAATGCTATTTTTAAAGCCCGTCCATTTGTTTTTTATTCCCTGAATAATGGAATCAATCAGGTCACTACCAAACTGCAAAAATTTAGCTGGTAGTGCCTTAGTATCTTCGACAATTTCATCCCATTTAGTGGATATCGTTGTTTTAAGAAATTCCCATTTTTCTTGGGTGTACTTAACGATTTGATCCCAATTGCTATAAATAATTCCGGGTAACGTTTGTGTCATAAAAAAGGTTTTAATGCCTTCCCATATTCCCGAAATCACAGATTTAACCGATGCCCACGCGGTTTTGGTATAGCCGACAAGACTATCCCAATGTTTTGCAATTAAGCCCGGTATCGTCCAGTTAAAGAAGATATATTTAATGGCTTCCCATGCACTATTAATCGTATCTTTTAACGCCTGCCATACAATAGCGGTACGCTGTTTAACAGACTCCCACACTTTAGTGACATACGGCTCAATCTTATCCCAGTTTTTATAAATCAGATAAAACGCGCCGGCAATAGCAGCAATAGCAGCAATAGCCAATAAAATAGGGTTAGCTAACATGACTTTACCCAACCATAAAAATGCACTGCCTAATAATTTTATTGGTTTTAATAACAGTGTTAACGCACCACCGCCTTTAATGCCTAAAATTGATAGACTTAATTTTGCGGCAGCCAATGGCCCTAACATTGCAGCAATGGATAACGAGAGAATACCGAGCGTGGTAATAATGCCCGCTATCGCTAAACCGATTATCGTCAGCGTCTTAGCCAATTCAGGGTTTTCTTTCATCCATACACCGACTTTAGAAATCACACGGGTGATACTTTGTGATATCTGACGCAACGGGCTATCAATACCGTCAAAAATCTGAATACCTAAATCTTCCCATGCAGATTGCAGGTTTTTCATATTCCCGCTTAAGTTGTCCGTCATGGTGCCCGCGACTTTTTGAGCTTCACCTTTAGCTTTCTTTAAATCGGCCACAAGGTTTTGCAACTCCCCTTTGCCCGCTTGTTCTGCCAGTACCGATAACGCGGAAAAAGCTTCTTCACCAGCAATATGCTTAAAGAATCCCGCCCGTTGCGCATTACCCATATTGGCGGTTTTCTTATCCAACTCGGCTAATAATTCAGGGAAATCACGTAAGTTTCCTTTTGCATCGCGGGTTTTAATGCCGAGTTCTTCTAATGCTTTAGCGGCCATTTTCGGCGGTTGGGCAAGACGACCTAAAATAGCGCGTAATGAAGTACCCGCCATTGAGCCTTGAATACCGGCATCACCCAGCTTGCCCGTTGCGGCGGCTGCGGTTTCTAAATCAACGCCTAACCCTGACGCAACCGGTGCAACGTATTTCATGGTGTCGCCGAGCATGGTCAAACTGGTGTTTGAACGAGTAAAAGCGCCGACTAACACATCACTCACTCGCCCCATTTGATCCGAGTCGAGTTTAAAACCGGTTAAAATATTGGAGCCGATATCTGCCGTGGTACCTAAATCAATATCACCCGCCAATGACATTGCCAGCGTTCCGGGCATAGCATTTTTAATTTGCTCAGGCTTAAAACCCGCCATTGCATAGAATGCCTGACCTTGCGCTACTTGGTTAGCCGTAAATGCCGTGGTTGCGCCTAGCTCTCGCGCTTGTTCACGCAACATCTTAAATTCATCAGAGTTTTTATCGAGGCGCGTTAATGCCTGCACCTTTGACATCCCTACATTAAATTCATACCCCGGCATTAAGGTTTGTTTCGCGGAATACAACATACCCGCACCAGTTGCCGTCATTGTCGCACCGGCACCCGCCATTTTATTTCGCGCATCAAGCGTCTTTTGATATTGCGATTTAGCCGCCGCCATACGCCGTTCTTGTTCGGCACTGCGCCTTAACTGGTTTTCTTGCCGGCGGAGCTGTTGCGTGGTGCGCTCAATATCACCATTAAGTCGCCGTTGTGCTTGACCAAGCTGGTTAGTGGAAATGCCATTCGCTTGTAGTGCCGAGCGCTGTCGCTGTGCCGACTGCTGTAATTGCTCATACTTGGTTTTGAGTTGCCCCGCTTCCCGTTGCGCTTTTTTAAATGCCTCTAACTGTTTTTTTGTCGGATTTTCACTGTTGGCAATTTCTTTGGCGAGGGTGGCAACACGTTGTGTGGCGGATTGGTACGCTTGCTGTGTAGAGGTTAACTGCTGTTTAATTTTGCGAAAGCCGTCAATTTGTGAGGCTTGCTGATTAAGAGTTTTTAACGAGTCACGCGACTGGCGCACTGCCGATGCCAATCGTTTATTACTTTCTTGCGCACTGCGAAACGGTGCGGTTAATTTATCAACTGCACTCAGTACAACTTGTAATGTTAAGTTATTACTCATCCTGTTGTCCGCTACGTTTCGCCGCTTGATAGCGCCATGACAATAATTCTGAAAGGCTCATTTTGCCGGTGTCTGCCGGTGACCAATGAAAAATGACGGCAATATCTGCCGCCAGTTCATCGGTGGTTAATTCGCTAGGGAATCGGACATAACCGACTTCGGTAATAAAAAATTGACCACCTGCACACTTAGGTTTACCAAGTCGCCTGCGGCTAAAGACAGCACATCGTTTTTGGTTAACGTTGGCATAGTAATGCGCGGTAGTACCTGCATCATGCTGTCTACGTCCATATCCATTAAGGGCTGTAATCGCACACCACGTAATGCCCCCGAATTGGGTTTAAGCACCGTCACTTTTTCAATTTTCGTTTCACCGCGCATAATTGGTTGTTCTAAGGTCACCGTGGCTTGGTCGCCATTAACAACAACCCATTCAATTTGCTCTTGGTTTTGTTCTTCGATTTGCTTTTCCATTGTTCTTTTTCCGCATTTAATTAAAGCCCCAGCGCGTCACGCTGTGCTTGCAATAAGTCTTTACCGTCCACTTTTTCCACCATATTGACAATATCAATCTCAATGATTTCTTGGCCGTCCATCACTAACTTGTAGTAAGTAGGTTTTACCGTAACTTTGGTTTGTGTGTTATCGCCCGATTTCCAGTTACCGCCGTCAATTTCGCTATAACGACCGCGCAGAACCACCTCAACGGCGAGCACTTCGCCAGTATCATCACGCTGATAAGCACCACAAAAACGCAGTTGTGCGGCATCAATGGTCGATGCACCCCATTGGCGGTAAACGTCAATATCAGCACCACCGAGGGTAAATTCACTGTCTAACGCGCCGTCATCAAGCCCCATATCAATTTGTACCGAACCATTCATACCGCCCCCGCGATAGGCTTCTAACTTGCGGGTGATTTTGGGTAACATGAGTTCTTCAGTAACGCCCACATAATTGGTGCCATTCATAAATAAATTAAAATTCTTTAGCTTGCGTGGTAACGCCATGATTTACCCCTTAATTTTGTTACCGAAATCCATCAGGTATTTATCGGTAATACGCTGACGTAACATTAGATTTTCCATTGGTGGTACGGGTGTATAGTCATAATCCAGTGTGAGCTTGCCGTCTTTAAGTTCTTCTTTGCTATTTGATGTCGGGTCATACCAACATTCACCGCCTAACAAATAGCCCTGACTGACCAGTGAACGTAATTTCGCGTTGATGGTTTCAACGATATCCCGCGCCAAAGACGGTGTTAACGGCTTATCAATCGCCCACATTTGCCCTTCTGCCATCGTATCAGCAAGGACTTGCGCAGTTCGGGTATAAGATTCAAAGGCAAACAATGGGTCATTCGAACAGGTACGCGAACCCCAAAAACGAAAACCATCACGGCGAATAAGTGTCGTCACGCCTTTTTCATTCAGTAAACCGGCATCAGTAGCGGGGTCTTGTAAATCCCAATAGATATCTTTAGAAATGCCCGTCACACCGTTAACGGTGATATTGGATAGCGTTTTATGCCAACCAATATCATTGTCTAACTTGGCACGTAAACCTAGCGCACGCGCTGTGGCGTAAGCGGTTGACTCACTGTTGGTGGTGCTATCCCATGACGTGAAATCTGGGAAAATGACCATCAATTCACGCTGACCAAAGTTGGCACGGTATTTAATCGCTTCACTGATATTTTTACAGCCGTAAGCAGAAACATAACCAAAGGCACGGAGTTTTTGACAAATCACGGAAATTTCTTTGGCAACAGCTAACGTATCGCAACCGGGCACACCGATAATACGGGGTTTAATACCATGCTTGGCTTGTGATGCCAGCAGTGCTTGTAATCCTGTTTTTATCCCTTCTGCGGTTATAGTACCAATGATATTGGTGGTGGTTTTCGCTTCACTATCACCTTGCTTTACGCGCACAACAATGATGATGGGTTTAGCTTGATCGGAAATCGCTTTTAAGGTGCTGGCTAAGGTACCCGTTTTTCCGGCCTTACCGATAGATTGCAAAATATCGGTCAGTAAAACGGGTTTGTTTAGTGGGAAGGTTTTTTCGTCCGCATCCTCAGCAGTGCAAACCACGCCAACAATAGCGGTGCTGATAGTGCGAATGGGTCGAGTGCCTTCGTTAATTTCAATGGTGCGCACACCGTGATGATATTCTTGTGCCATACTCACGGACTCCTATAACTGTGTCCGTATAGCATGAAAAATTAGTGGGCAAATTGCACGAAAATGAGGTTGTTTGAGACGTGATACAAAGGCTATTCTGGCTTAGCTGGCCAATGTAAATCTATTATTGTTGTTATTTCCATTGCTTGCAGCAATTGTGCATATTTCATCCATTTTAATAATTTATCTTTATCATTTTCTGATATTATTCCTAACATTAATTGGGTTTGCCAATTCTGTGTATATTTACTCACTTCATTTAAACGTAATGTGCGCTCATATTGTGCCTGTTTAACTAGCTCAATGGGAGATAATAGTGGATGTTTATTCCATTGAGGAAGGCCATCTTTTCCTGCTACTCGCACCATTCCTATAGGTGGCTGGTTTATCTCAAATATTAACCAAACTTTATCATCAACAATGACAGCATCATCAGGAAAAGTATTTGCATTTATATAATCTTGTTTAAGCGCCTCTGGATAAAAAGCATTCTCTTTTGCACTGTAATAATACATATCAATACCCCACCGCAAACCAATAAATAAAAGAATCTTGAATAGCAGACCAGAATTCATCCACTTGAAATATAAATTGTGTTTTTGAAAAACTGTGTACGGTTATTTTGGGACTATTTATATTCTTTCTCGTATCACTATTTGTGATGGTTGGAATAATAATCGTACATATATTAGGAAACGAGATAGTAAAAGTTTCTGTAATATTTTTTGCAATAGGAATGTTATTATCACCACCAATATCATTGCTTTTATAAGGGTTATGCCATTTCCCCCATTGAAAAATAATCCCTGTATGGCTACATTTCCACCAACCTCTATCTCTCTTATTAGCCATATTTTTTAATTGAAATTTATCATCAGATTGGCTTGTAGAGTAAGCACCAATATCTGTTGTATTCAATACAATATCAGCACTTAACACCTTACCATTTACTTTGCGAGTGTTAGGCACTCGACTATTAGCATTGGTATTCGCATTGTTTGCTGTAGTTTGTGCGGTATTGGCTTTGCTCTTCGCATCATTAGCCGTTATCTGTGCTGCATTAGCTTTACGGACTCCGTCGTTTGCTACGATATTGATGTCATTAACTTGTGCGAGTGTTGCCGCGCCCACATCCCCTGCCGTTAACGTAATATCCTCAATCAGTGGCTTATTGTTCACTTTACGAGTGTTAGGCACTCGACTATTAGCATTGGTATTCGCATTGTTTGCTGTAGTTTGTGCGGTATTGGCTTTGCTCTTCGCATCATTAGCCGTTATCTGTGCTGCATTAGCTTTACGGACTCCGTCGTTTGCTACGATATTGATGTCATTAACTTGTGCGAGTGTTGCCGCGCCCACATCCCCTGCCGTTAACGTAATATCCTCAATCAGTGGCTTATTATTTACTTTGCGAGTGTTAGGTACGCGGGTGTTAGCGAAATGCGCTAAGGTCTGTGCCCGCTTTAAACCGGCACCTAATTCGTTTTTGGTGACATAATTTTCACCCACTTCTGCCAATATCTGTTTTGATGCGGTTTCAATCGTATTATTCACAAATTCACGGGTCGCCAATATCACCGAGGGGTCAACCTTTAACTCAACGGATCTGGTATGACTAACGGTTAAAATCATTCGAATAGTCTGCGTTCGCCCGCTTCCCTCTTGTAATTGGGGCTTATAGGTTTCAGGGCAATTACCTACAGCAATTAAACTACCTTCATCATCAAATAAACCAATCTCACGTATCCAGTAACCGCCCTCATTTTCAGGTATAACCTGCTCAGCAATAATCTGTCCGTCATTTTTTGGATCAACAAATAAGGTATTTAATCCCGCACGACGTTTTTCACCCACGAGTTTAGTTTGTTGTGTATCAGGTGTCGGCAACGTTCCTCCACCGTCACCCACCGCCATTTGGGTAATTTTTAAGGTGGTGCCTAATGCCGTGGTTTTTGCCAGTTTATTGGCACCAATCGTCGTTAATAAGGCAAAAAATTTAGCGCTCATGTGCGACCTCAACTTTATCAATAATGTGTACTCCGACCGCCGTTAATGGCGCACCAGACACGGTAATTTCTTCGGCAAAATACGGGTAAACCGTTAACTCATCACCGCTAAAGGTGGCGGCAGAAAGATAAAACTCACCTTGTGAATCAAGGTTGATGGATAACCCTAATAAGTGCCGACTAACGGGGCGTGCATCGGCAATCAAACGCTCTAATTCGTCATAAATTTCTTGGGTAATACCGCTTTCTGGCACACCCACATCAAGGCGAAATGTGCCCGGCGGATCGTCGGTTTGCCACCACTCCGTGACTTTGATGATGTAACCTAACGGCTCACCGACACGCTTCAATGCACCAATGGTGCCCTTGTGTCGATGAATAAACATCGAATCACGCACCACTTGACGCTTAACGGATCCAGGCCAGTTTTCATCCCATCGATCCACTGACCAAGCCCATGCAAGGTACGGCAATAACTCAACCGGGCATGTGCTGGCGTTCCATAATTGGCGCAATGGCACGGGTAAGGTTTGCAAGGATTGGCAAGCAATAGCAGCCGCCTTTTCTAATGGGCTACTGCCTGACGGTAACAAGCTATTCATCCGAACCACCAATGGTTAAGGTACTTTGGGTGCAATAAGAAGCTTGAGTTTTATCCAATACCACATCTTTGGTGGGTTGCTTTAATTCCACACGTTGTACCCCTTCGACATGCAAAGCGGCATAAATCGCCGACAAGCGAATACCACGCCCTAAGCGGTGTTGCTCTGTGATGTATTGCGTCAGACGTCGATTAGCTTCTTTACGTATCGGCTCTGACTCAGGCCCCGGAAAAAGAAATAACGTCGCATCAATTTGATAGGGAATAATTTGGGCGGATTGCACTTTGATTCGGTCAGCAACCGGTCGTACATCTTCATCGTTTAACGCATGTTCAACAATGCGCAGCAATTCTTCCGATGCAGTGCCGTCACCCTCACGAGATAACACGGAAATAGTGACATTTGCCGGTGTTGGACTGATCGCGGACACATCGGACACCCGACCATCGGCACTACGGGCATGAAATTCATAACTGCCCACAGGCCCCGCAACGCTTAACCCCTCAAAAGCGGCGGGAATGCGTAAACGCAAATCATCATCAGATTCTAAAATCGCCGGAGAGGGCGGAATAGTTTTGTTATTTGCTGGGCGTAACACTAAACGCGATAAATTATAATTCGCGGCTAACTGATCTAAATCTGCCCCTCTCGCATACGCCACCATCACTGCACGCGCAGACTCATTAATTCGTTGGCGTAATAACAACTCACGATAGACGTTTTCTTCTAACAGCTTGGTCAGTGGTTCAGACTCTAACGATAACGTGTTAGCAACCGCATTAAGTAAATGTACTGGCATCGCAGCAATCAACGCCGTTTTGCGTTCGCGTAAGAGTTGTTCTGCATCTAACGACTCAATCACATTAGGCGGTGTTAATTGGCTTAAGTTAATCGCTGGCATGTTATGTCACCGGTAGAGAGAAATTAATCGGTTGTTGGTTGTGGGCGTAATAGCCGGTGATATCGACAATCACCTGTTCGTGTTGGCTATGAATATCAATGGCGGTCATCACAATACGTGGCTCCCAACGATAAACCGCGGTGTAACACGCCGACATTAATTGCAGTCGCATCTTGGCGTTAACAGGGCCGTCAATTAAATCGGCAAGCAAACTGCCATATTCACGCCGTATCAATCGGCTACCAATGGGTGTGTTAAAAATATCTCTCACCGACTGGCGAACGTGCTCAATATCGGTAATACGTTCACCAGTTTGGCTGTTCATGCCAAGATAGTTCATTGCGGTTGCCCCGTATTATCATCACCCGTACGCACACCACCGTGGGTATGGGCTGAAACCACCACGCCATTAGAGGACATTTTTCCGCCAACATGGGTAATATCGCCAGTCATCGTGCCGCCTTTTTGTACCGTCAGTGATCCCGTGGTTAAGTTGTTGGTACAAATAACGGTAGGGGTATCTAAGGTAATTTTGCTTTCTGCGACACACGTAATGTCGGGTGATGTGACCGTGACCGACTCGCTGGCTTCAATCTCGGCAGTTTTAATTCCCGTGACTATTAACGCCCCGGTTGCGGGTTCATATTCAATTACTGCACCGTCTTTATACTCATGACGATGGGCGGTTAATGAGGTTGACGGTTCTGAAAAATCGTCACTAAATATTGCCGGCAACACAAACGAGGTAGTTAAATCGCCACCGATTGACAGCAATAACACTTGTTCGCCGATACTCGGCGCCCACCATGAACGCGAGTTACCGGAACGCGCAGTAAGCCACGGGCGCCAGTCAGTTTCATTGTCGCCCGTTTTAACTCGACACCCTTTTTCCGCACTGACATCAATCACAACGCCAGTGCGGATCAAGTTTTGTATTTTTCGGATAAGCTCTGCGATATTCATACTCGCAATGTGCAACGGGAAATAAAAAAACTCACGAGATTGGAATTGTTTCAAAG
Organism: Proteus hauseri; assembly: GCF_004116975.1. Taxonomy (NCBI): domain Bacteria; kingdom Pseudomonadati; phylum Pseudomonadota; class Gammaproteobacteria; order Enterobacterales; family Morganellaceae; genus Proteus; species Proteus hauseri. The sequence goes on from NZ_CP026364.1 coordinate 3,445,411, forward strand.
ACAGGACAATTAACGGGAAAGGAATGTCAGTAATTGATTTTCGATATGTTTAATATCTGCCGGTGAAAAGCCTAATAGCTTTCTTTCAGGGTATTGAATTTCTAATGACTTACCCCGCACACGCTCTTTTAAACCGTAATGATGCACCGCAGCAATGCCCGCAACTTGAGGGGCAAAAGAGAGGGAGACACCTTTATCATTAGCCGACATGCGCAAATAACGGGCGGTGGCTAGACGCTTAAACATGCGAGTCTGTTTATTGGGTTTTGCGGTGCTGATTTTGTCTTTTTTTACTTCAATAAAACGCAGAATATCGCGCTTATAAAAACTACGTTCAGCTCTCTTTTCTAAATCATAGCCGGTGATCACCTCGCCCTTTTTCGTTTTACGTAATCGCCAATTTTTTAAACTGCGCGGTTGCCCTTTCCAGACAAATTTCATTCCTCGTAGAACGGTAACCGTTGAGGCCTTGCGTTTGGTGAATGCCGTTCCATCGGGATTTTTTTGCGCGCGAATACGTTGTAAATTGCTTTTGCGTAAATCACGGGCAATTTCACGGGCCAATTTTTTACGGGCATTGGGTGACGCTTTTGCCAACATAGCGGCTAATGCTTGGGTTAATGGGCTGAAATCATTGGCGTTCATGAGCTACGCTCTCCCAACTTTCAAACGGATCAGCCGGCTCTTCAATGGCACCAACAATGAGTTTATCCGCTTGCACATTGACAAGGACACGCTCAGTCAGCTTTAAATCAATGCTAATACTGGCGGTCTGGTTGCTATCAATAAAGGCATCAAAGGTAAAATGACTTTGCCGTTTATCGGGATTGAGAAAAATATCAGGCTGGTGTTGTTCAATCCAACCAATGATCACCGCCATTAACACATCTTGGTCACCGGGATAATCATCAATAATAATATTGAGATTGTATTGATACTCATAAGATTGACTGCGGGCACCGGTTGCCACAATCGCCCCACCGTCAATAAAGGTGTAGAGCCTATCGGGGTTATCCCCTAAATAGCTCACTTTATTAATTAAGGTATCACGTAGGCTTGCAGGCTTTTTCATAGTTTAACTTATTGATGTATTGTAATAATCGGTTTGTATAATCAATCAAATATTCCGTTTGTGCCCTATTTTCTGCCATCATTTCGAGGAGACGTAAATAATCTTGTTGAGCTGTTTCGGTAAGTCGTGCGGGGGGTGCATCACCCATGCCGGCGGTGGCGGCGGTACGATTATCGGGGTTGGGGCAATCGGCTTTGATGTACACCCGTTTAGTATTATTGCGCAACTCATCATTAAGCTGGTTAATATCATTTTTTGCATCGGTTAGCGCCTTTGTGTGTTTTTTATCCAGTTCTGATAAGCGAGTAAGTTCTTTCTGATAGCGTTCAATAGCGTCTTGATGACTGATAACATTTCGCTTAAGAGCGAGATTGTCACCCTTAAGCTGGCTATTCTCAGTGAGCAAGGCATCAAACTTAAATATCAGTAGCAAGCCCATCACGCCCGCGACAATGATAAACAGTACGTTCCTTTTCATCATGGGATCTCGATATGAGGGTAATCAGGAAAGCCGGTTTCAACGGATAAAGTCGGATCACGCTTCCAGTTTTTACCAAAACGTAATATCAGCCCTTCTTCATCTGCGGCTTGTTTAAATGCCATTAAGACTGGCTCAAAAAAATGCGGTTGCCATTCCATCCCCGGTTTAATGGCAGAGGGTAAAATATCAATGGCATCGCCTGTTAAATGACGGCTGTTTACTGTTTTTGAAACGCCCTTTTTAACGTTTTCTTGTTGCTTTTCAAGTGTGCGAACACCTTCTATTACTGCAAAATCCGCCGTAGAGATTTCTAATGCACGATGAGCAATTTTCACTAATAACAGGTTAACGCCAATAAGGTTATTTTTACTGCGCTGACTGAAGATAAATTTACTCACCTGATGCCTTCCTTAAGAATTGTTTTTCTAATGCACTCACCAATGCAGCACCCGACCAGCCAGCCATGCCAGCAAAGCTACCCGCTATCTCTATTTGCCATTGAAAATAACTGGCACCCAACAGGACAAACATACCCGCAAACATGGAAACAATAATTTGTGCAATTAAAATGCCAAAGCGGAACGGTTCCCCTTTTAATACCTTGTTGGCATAACTGGCGATACTGCCAAAGAGCGCCATTAAGCTAACTAATAACGCTGTCAGCCAATTCATATTATTTGGATCTTTATAGGGCATCTTCTTCATACCTTTCCCCTTAAAGGGGTTAATCCCAAAGTTGTAAAATCGGTGTGGTGCTGTGTTGTTGGGGTGCATCAGGTAACTCAATCGCGGTGCCGGTGGGTAATATTGCCCCTAATTCAACCAGCCCCGGATTTACCTCTAACACTTGCTCAATCATGCCGGATGACTGACCAAAGTAACGCCAACAAATATCATCGACGGTATCCCCTTGTTGGGTGTAAATCCGCATTAGATAAGCGCCACCGTGTTATGGGTTTCCCCTTTGATTCGTTGTAAAGCCCATTGACCATCACGCCACACTTCATCAATCACCGGTGTCATGGTGTCGGCTTTTTTATTACCTTGTGCGGTGGTATCAATATCGCGATAACGTTCGATTAAACTGGCTTTTGCAAAACAGAACACCGCACGCTGATATAAAATCATCAGTTCACTTTCACCGTTAATCTGTTCTGCGGGCACGTCTTTTAATGTTTTCACAGATTGACCAATGCGCCACTGATACAACTCGCGATTCACTTCAATTATGGCGTTCAGTAACGTGCTTTTTAGTCGCTCCGGTGTCACCGTACCATCGACGCGAGTTTGCAATTGAAAATCACGAGTTTGAATATCAGGGAAAAAACCATTATTTTTAATGGTTTCGTCTTTTTGTGGCACAGGGTTAGCAGAAACATAATCCATAAGAAAACCTTAAAATAGGTGGGCGGTGGACGAAAGAAAGCGAGTGGCTTTTTCCGTGCCGCCCTGACGTGGTGTCACAATGCTTTTTCAGCGTCACGCTGGGCTTTTAGCACTTTATCGAGTTGTTTTAATTCGGTTTTTATCCCGACATTAATATTTAACTCTAAGGCTCGACTTAATACGCAGTAGCTTTCTTGTGGTCGATTATTATCGCGTAGCACTAACCCTAAGATTTTGTAGAGTTTTGCTCTTACTTCATCGGGCATATCTTCATCATCGGTCAAGGCGCGTGTACGCTCTAACGTTGCTAAAGATACCGGTGATTTCACGGCATACGCTCGCATTGCCGAATCGGCAATTTCTTCGGCAATCACCGTGCCCGTGGTGCGGTTAACACCGGGGATCACTAAACGGTTAGCTAATGCATAAACGGCAATATCTAACGCACCCTCATAATCACCTGCATCAATTTTCCAAAGCAAAATCGTCATTAAGACATCATCTTGCACACCGCTACCACCGGACAACGCCCCATCAACCCACGGCTGATAATTGGCTAATATATGGCGTTTATAAGCTTCTTTGCGTTCGCGTGACTGAAAATGTTTTAGTTCTTTTTTATCTGTCGCAAGACGTAACAGCATCATGTGATAGCCTTTCGTGTTGCGACTAACATGCCCACCCAATTGGGTGGACTGTTGCGCATTTAGGCTCATGCGGTGTTTTTCCCACGGAGATAACATTATTTCGCCTTTTTATTTTCAGTAAGCGTTTATTCAACCAGAGTCTCTTTCGTCACCGCTTTATCGACTGTAACGATGTCATTTTCAGAGGCGATAATGTCTGTGGTTTCGGGTGGTGTTTCTTCGGCATTTTCGCAAACGATATTTTCAACTAATGCCACACCACGAAAATCTTCAACTACGAAATCTTCATTCACTGACTCGTAGTTTTCGATGCGATCACGTTTTGCATTATCCAGCACTTGGCGACGACGAGAATCCGCAAGGAAATAAATCGACAAGTTATCAAGACGAGTAATAAAAAAGGCATTTTCAGGGAAGAATGGCGCACGTACAGCCGGTAAACCGCCGATACGTTTCTGGCTAATAATGGTATCTGCCGCCAGTTTTTCACTGTTATTTTGGTCTTTATTGACCAGTGGAAAATATTTATCTGCTAATAATTTACGCCCACAAATCACAACAAGCCCAGTATCGTCCTGATATTCAGGATCAATTGCCTTATCAATGGTGTCTTGAACTAACGAATCGAAATTTTGATACGCGCGCCCTTTACCAACATAAACCGGTTTGGCTGTTGTTTTACCGTTTTGCGTAATACTGCCCATCACATGCTCTGGCGCACGCTCTCGCACTTTTTGTAACCAACCTGAATTCACATCTTGCAGTAAGGGATATTTTGTACGATCAGAGTTATCTGCACGGTGCGTACCATTAAAACCAATCATAATGCGGTCTAATGCCTGACGGCGGATAATCGCATCGCGGATACGGGTTTGAAAGTCGGCAAACTTCGCCCACATATCAATTTTCGAATATTCAAGGTGGGTGTCGTAATTGGTTTTCTGGCAATGGTAGCTATTTTTTGTCAGCTTAATCGGATCGCTTGTTTCACGGTCTTTTGTTGTTGTGTCAGTGGTTCCCGCGATAGTCGAACCGATACCTAAACCAATGGCTTCACCGACTTGCTCATCAACCGGCACAATATTAATGTGCGTTAAAAATTCCGCCGATAGCTGGATCGTAGTTTCTAATTTTTGAGCAGCAGACGGTTCAATTGGTACTTTGGTATCGCTAAACTCTTGTGCCGTGACACCATAAATTGTCCCTAATTGCGTCATATATGCATTAAATTTAAAACGAGTTTCTTTTTTCATGGTTTGTTCACTACCTTAGCAATCCGTCAGCACTTCACCGTTATTTTCGCCACCCGTTGCCGGCGGACGATGCGAGAACGAGGCGTCTGTATTTTCAAATTGGGCTTTTAATTCCGTGAGTTGTTGCGTAAGTGCTTTTACCGCTTCGCTTTGGTCTGCGTTTTTTAATGCGGTAATTTCTGCTGAAAGGGTTTGCACTTCTTTGGCGCACAGCTCTACCGCCTGATGCACATCGGTAAATCTCGCATCATCACTGTGTTGCTTTTTAGAAAACATTTCTTTAATGACGCTAAAAAGACCCGGCTTATCGTTTTCAGGCTTTTCGTCAGTAAATTCGAGATGCGTTTCTTCTGCGGCAGTAAAGACGTTATCTTTGCTTTGTTTGCGTTCTGAAAGTGGGCTACTTTGTGCATTGGCACTAAATTGCAACATTTCAGTGCCTAAACTCGCAGGGTTATCGGTCACTGCAAGACCGACCAGATAGGCTTCACCGGTATCTGAAAAACTCGGGTTGATTTCAACAGAGGTATAAACTTTTTGACGTTTTTTATTGAGTTCTACTAATTCCGGTGTTGGACTGATCACGCCGTATAATGCCAATTTACCCGCTAGTGTTCCTTTTTTGATTTCCTCGGTATACACCAATTCCACATCACCAAAGCGTGGTGCCCATGAATAGTTATAGTGATCGATATTCACTCGCGCACCATAAACCGCGGGATCAAAGTTTTTCGCAATTTGGGTTAACCATTCGCGGTCAACTCGACGCCCGTCCGTTGTCGCCCCTTCAACACAAAGACGAACCGGTTTTGATTTCTTCGACATGCACTACTCCAGACTGCCGTTTATTCGTTGGTCTGTATGTTGTCGGTTAAAAGGGGCGTTAAACAATGGATAAGGCTTGTTTGAGAAATGGCACAAAGGGAAGCCAGCGGATCCGTTCCAGACGGTTGATAGACTCGCCATAACTTAAGCAAGAAATAGTGATTGTGCAATGGCTATTACAACGACTATTGATAACCGAAAAAAAGCAATGCACCTGTATTTTTCAGGTTACCGCATTGCTCGCATAGCGGGATCGCTAGGCGAAAAGGCGTCCACTATTCACAGTTGGAAACGCCGTGATAATTGGGATGAAATTAATCCAACCGAACGCGCAGAATTAACTGTTGAAGCGCGTTATTGCCATCTGATTTTAAAAGAGAGCAAAGAAGGCAAAGATTTTAAAGAAATTGACTTATTAGGGCGTCAACTTGAACGCATGGCACGGATCAGAAAATATCAAAACGGCGGTAATGAAACTGACCTTAACCCTAAGATTGCCAACCGCAATAAAGGCGAGCGCCGTCAACCAGAGAAAAACTTCTTTTCAGAAGAACAAATTGAAAAACTGGAAGATATCTTTCGTGATAAGTTATTTGAATATCAAAAGGTGTGGTATCGCGCCGGTCATCATCGCATTCGCAATATTTTAAAGTCCCGTCAAATCGGCGCAACACTCTACTTTGCGCGAGAAGCCTTTATTGACGCACTGACCACAGGACGTAATCAAGTTTTCTTATCTGCCAGTAAAGCACAAGCCTATATGTTCCGTGAATACATTATCAAAATGGCATTAGAGGTTGATGTTGAATTAAAAGGCGACCCACTGATGTTAAGTAACGGTGCAACGCTCTATTTCCTCGGCACTAACGCCCGCACAGCACAAAGTTATCACGGCAATTTATATCTTGATGAAACCTTTTGGATCCCTAAATTTCAGGAGTTACGTAAAGTCACTTCGGGCATGGCCATACAAAAACATTGGCGACAAACCTACTTTTCAACACCGTCAACCATGAGCCATGAAGCGTACCCGTTTTGGTCGGGCAAGCTATATAACCGTGGACGCAAAAAAGAAGACAGAGTTGATATTGATATCTCACATGAAGCGTTAGTCAATGGGCGTTTATGTGAGGATGGGCAATGGCGACAAATCGTCAATATTGAAGATGCACTACGAGGCGGTTGTGATTTATTCGATTTAGAGCAACTCAAAAAAGAGTATAGCCCAGACGAATATAACAACCTGTTAATGTGTCACTTTATGGATGATATCGAATCCCTATTCAACTTTAACATGATGCAAAATTGCATGGTGGACAGTTGGGAGGTGTGGGATGACATTCAACCATTAGCGCTACGCCCTTATGGATATGATCCGGTTTGGGTAGGTTACGACCCCAGCAAAGGCGGTGAAAATGGTGATAGTGCCGGTTGTGTGGTTATCGCTCCGCCGAAAGTACCAGGAGGAAAATTCCGCATATTAGAACGCCATCAATGGCGAGGCATGGATTTTCGCGCACAAGCTGACGCCATTAAAAAAATCACCGAACGTTTCTATGTGGAATATATGGGCATTGATACCACGGGCTTAGGTCATGGTGTTTATCAAAATGTCATCCAGTTTTTTCCTGCTGCGCGTGAGTTTATTTATAACCCGAATGTCAAAAATGCTTTAGTCATTAAAGCTTATGACGTGATTAGTCACGGACGCTTAGAGTTCGATGCGCAGTACGTTGATATCATTCAGTCTTTTACTTCCATTCGCCGTACGACCACCGGAAGCGGTAACCGCCCTACTTATGAAGCCTCACGCAGTGAAGAAAGCGGACATGCTGACCTTGCATGGGCAACAATGCACGCCCTCTTCAACGAACCCTTAACTGGCACCACCGAGAACAGTAATAATATTGTGGAGATTTATTGATGAGCCGTAAAAATAAAAAAAGTTTTAAAGCACAACAAACGGCAACCGCCAATAACAGCATGGAAGCTTTTACCTTTGGTGATCCCGTTCCGGTGTTAGATAAACGAGAAATTTTTGATTATCTGGAGTGTGCGCAAATTGATAATTGGTATGAGCCACCGATTAGCTTTGATGGGTTATCAAAACTGTTTCGTGCGGCGACTCATCATAGCAGTGCGATTTATGTCAAACGTAATATCTTAGTGAGTACGTTCCAGCCTAACCGTTTTCTCTCTAAGTTAGACTTTAGCCGGTTTGCGCTCGACTTTTTAACCTTTGGCAATGCCTATCTTGAACGACGTAATAATATGGCAGGTAATTTATTAAAACTCACACCAACGTTAGCAAAATATACTCGCCGTGGTGTTGCTGATGATAGTTATTGGTTTGTGCGTTATGGCTATGACTCACAGCCTTATGAGTTTAAACTCGGTAGCGTGTTTCAGTTATACGAACCCGATTTAAATCAAGAGTTATACGGGTTACCAGAATATCTGGCGTCCACCATGTCAGTGTTACTTAATGAAGCTGCTACCCTATTCCGCCTTAAGTATTATCGTAATGGTAGCCATGCCGGATTTATTTTATACATTAGTGATGCCTCACAAACGCCAAGTGATATTGATAAAATTCGTGATGCAATGAAAAATTCCAAAGGCCCCGGCAATTTTCGTAATTTACTTATCAATGCTCCGAACGGCAAGAAAGACGGGGTACAAGTTATTCCACTAAGTGAGATTGCGGCAAAAGATGAATTTCTTAATATCAAGAATGTCAGCCGTGACGATATGTTAGCGGCTCACCGCGTACCGCCTCAAATGATGGGGATCATTCCACAAAATACTGGGGGCTTTGGTGACGTAGAAAAAGCGGCAAAGGTTTTCTTTCGTAATGAGTTGGCGCCACTGCAAAGCAAGATATTACAGATTAATGATTGGCTAGGTGAAGAAGTGATTAAGTTTGATAAGTACACATTAGATGATGAGTAACCTCACCGCACAAAGAACAATACCGCCGACACTGGCGGTATTTTTTTACCTGTAAGGTATAAGTATCGGTCTGACTAATAATAATAGTGACCCAATTCTATTATACCCTTCACCCCCTGATAAGGCGAATCCGCCTAATTTTCACCCTTTTAAACCCGTATTCAATGCTCCTACAATCCATTTTAAGCGCATGTAATTTATTTGGCATCAGATATCTTTTTCTTGTTTTAATCGCTCTACGCTCCGGAAATTTGCGAGGAATAATGTTTTTAACCCCCTCAAAACGCAATCGTGACCCCGCCACGCCCGCGCACTAAATGTGTCGGTTTTTGTGCAGATATATAGGCCTCTCAAGCACTATTTACTAGGATGATACGTGATATCTTATTAAAGGTTTTTTCTTATGCAATTCTATGCAATCACATGCAAAAAATAGATATACATCTAAGAATAGATAGAAGTTCAATTTATAAGATTAATAATTAATAAATTTTTGTTATCATTTATTCTTAAAAACAATCAACCATTAAGGAGTCTGTATGGCTGGCGGAGAAACAGCAGCAATCCAACGTGTAGCTAATCTAATAACTCAAAAAATATTCACTGTATTCAAATGGAAAAGAGCACTTCGCGAGGACATGAACTGGCCTTGTGAAACTAAAGCCCATGAAAAAGAAACTCACCCAAGTGATGTTGTTTTTTATTATACAAACCCATATGAAGAAGAAGTTGTATATTTAAATACCGACTTAAAAAGCTATAGTAAAAATTCAATTAAAAAAGGTGGTGTAGAGTCTGCTTTAATTTCATTATCTTTAGCAGTAGAATGTGCTAATTCAAATGAAGAATGGCGAAAAAAATATCTGGAAGATGACTCATTAGGTTTTAATGTTAGAGGATTATTATTTCTTTATAATCATGATCAATTATATGATGCTGACTTTTATAATTCAATAATGAAAAATGTTGATATTTCCAAATTAACATTACCTATAGGACAGAAAATATATTTACTTGATCCATTTAAAATTTTTGATTTGATAAATATTGCTTTTGATATTAAATATTTATCAGGTGAAGGTAAATTACCACACCCTGATAAATATTATTTTTATTACCCTGATATGTCACTAACTCGATTAAAGCACCCCTTAAATAAATCAACTCCAGCTACTATTGAAGCTCTGACTTCATCATATCTTATCATAAAATATGAATCATTTAGTTATGGTGAAGAAATTCGTGAAGAAGGCTATGTTATATACTATAACCAAGAAGGAAGTAGCGTTGATGAGTTCGTATATTTTTTTGATATGCTATCAAACTTTCAAATTCTAACAGAAAATAAAAAGATAGATATCAGATTAGTCCATGCTCATCCTCACATTGAAGCACCTCAAAATTTCATTAATGCTAAAAAGAAATATAGTTCTTGCTGGTTACTAGGTGAACAAGAACGTTTCTTTAAAAAAATCAACATGGAAATGTGCGAAACAACTATTGTTAATTTTAACCTAGAAGAAATTGGAATGGGGATTAGATAATGAATTCCACTAATACTTTATATTACGCTACCGAAAAAAATATTTATGATGCGCTTCATCATAAACGCATAACAATTTCTATGTTACAAGATATTTTATTAAGAAAAGGAATTATTATTTCAGATAGATTAGATAAAGAGATTTTAATCGAAGAGGTGTGTAAATTACCTCACGGATTTATTGATCTACAAGAAATAAAAAATAGAATTCAGACCTATGACCCAAAAGAAAGTTCAACTAAAATATCTCTATCCACAACAACTGATCAAAAAGAAATAAAAGAAGCTATAGAGACAATTAAAAAAAGCTATCCAAAAACAAAATCTGAAGTATTTCAAATAACAACAAAAAAAGATGGGGGGCTTTCTGTTGAATTACATTATGATGACATTGATTTATCTAGAACCGCACTCAGACAAATTGATAAAAAAAGTGTTAAATTAGATTTTTCTATAAATAAGGATGAAGTTGACATAAGGATGCCTCAAAATGAGAAAGCAAAAGAACTCGCAAAATTAATAGAAACTCAACTTGCTACAATAAAAAATGAAGAAATATCAAGATTTGAAATAGAATTACGTTCAGTAACAAGTCCTCATTTACGCAGTCAATTTTTTCATGACCTAATGCATGGTATTGAAGGGTATGATGTTGAAGATGTTAATAATATAGAGGTTAATCGGCTTAGCAATCACGATTTTGAAAATGATGATGATGAAGCTATTGATACTGGATATGTTAAAAAAGCTGTTTTAAAAGGAGAATCCGTCAACTCATCATCAATATTTTCTGATCTTCATAAGAAAGGTTATTATATAAGTAAAGTTTCATGGGCTAGTATTCCATCATCAAGTAATGGAGATAGAATAATTCTAGAAGCTTTTTTTAAGAATTCAGAATTATGTACAGACTTTGCTTATAATATAAAAGGTATAAATAACTTTAGTAAAGGTAAATTAAATGTAACAACTAGAAGTGCAAAAGAAATCGAAAAGAAAAGCATTGGTAAATTAATCGAAGATTCTGCAGAAAAAGCATATAAAAAGTTAAACCCCAAATCTGAAGGAGGCGAAAATGAAGAAAATAAAGTGGATGTTTCTTAATGTTTCCTTATCAATAACAGAAATAGTTCAAAAAATGAAATCATTAACTTATACTGATATTAAAGGAAAAGGATTTATATTTGATAAAGTTAGAGATAATGAGGTAACAGGCAGATTTGTTGAGAAAATAATTTCTGAAGAGGTTATACCTGTTTTATATGGAGAGGCTACAACATTTGAACGTATTGAATATAGAATCGTAGAATTTTATATCACGGAAAAGGCATTACCAATAATAGCTATAATTAACCCACCTAGAACATTAAAACCATTCGCTATAAATATGGTAAAAGCTTTAGGTTTAGGTGTTAGTTTAGACGATATGAATATTGACCCTCTACTCTGGGTTAATTCAATATCAAAAATAACTCCTTTAGAACTAGTTCAACTAGAATTATCACAAATAAAAGTTGATGAACATGCCTTAGCTAGAATGCAAATTTCAAGCAGTAAAGATTTACGAAAATACTACGAAAAATCATTCAATAATGAAAAACCTCCCAGAATTGATAAAGTTCATATTTCAATGCTACATCCTAACTACTCAGGAAAAGTTAAAATATCTCGAACAGGATTAGTAACTATAGAAACTAAACATGAGAGAGATGTAACGGATCTACTTTTCAATTCATTATTAAAAACTTATGCTGAAATATAAGTATTTATTCTAAAATTAACGGTAACTAGTTAAAGATACCGTTAATTATTTTTATAAAATTCAAATGGTTATTTGTTATTTCTTTGATGAAATCTGCACCCTACTACCATCAAACCAAATCACTTCATCGCCATAATTAAGACGCATACCGTTCATCACCATTGACCACATTGTGTCTGGTGGTAAATCCAACCCCATTTTTTCGGCAAAGGCTTTGAATTCAGGTATCAAACGTGCCTGATTTTCACTTAATGACACCGTTGAAATTATTCGCTGACCCTTTTTATGCACTAAAACCTCGCCAAATGATTTTTCCCAATCGCTATATTGTGAACGTAGGTCAAAAACATCAGGCTCAGAAATCCCCCATACGGGCGATTTTAAGCCCCTATCGTGTGGGTTTTTAATATCAGGTGAACTGCCCGATCCACAGTTATTGACAGGACTCCGAGGCGCGCTGATCGCGCTTTTTAAAGTCAAAACACGACCCGTTTCTGACTTACGCTTATGCTCAATTGCCTCAATATCCTGCTTAGATTTACGGACTAAACGATACTGACGCTCACGCGTTTTTACTAAATCCCCGCTTTTCAATGGTGAACATAGCCCAATAACGCGCATCACTTCTTCATCATAAGAGTTCGGCTCATCGGCAACAGTACGAGCGACTAATAACGTTTGTAGGTTACGCTTAACGTTAGGACCCCCTTGGTGCTCGATATAAGCAGCGAAATCCCCCGCATCGGCAGACGCTCTTACTTTTTCCGCTATATCACCCAACTTATCAGCGATACTTACACCTCGGACACGGCGACACTCACGCCATACGCCTTTAGACGGTAAGCCAAACATGTGAAATTGAGGAATACGCCAAGTTGATGCCCACGCGGTAACGGCTGATGCAACTTCGGTTAATAACTCTCCCGACTCGTCATCAACTTCACCCTCTAACGCATAACCATCGATATTTTTTGAAATGTATTTCGCGAGATAACCCGTAGCACCGCCTTTATTTAAATGCTTTGCTTCAAAACGGTGTTTCTTTGCGCCCCGTTCTTCACCATCTTCTTCAAGGGCGTACTTACGCATGATCTCAATCGCTGATGCACGTTGAGATTTATCCAGAAACATCATCATGTGCCAATGTGGTGTTGCATCATGATGTGGCTCAACAACTCTAATCCCGTAAACGTTAATATCGTTATCTTTAAAAGCGGTGCGAATTTTCGCCCAAACTTTCACTAAATAACGTTGACCGTCTTTCGGAGTGTATGCGCTGTTATTCCATTTCTCGTTAATGAGAACTTTTTTCTTTTTCTCATCTTTAGAAACGTTAATTTGCTTGGTGGGATGGTATTTTGAAGGTGTGGTTAAGGTGATAAATAAACCAATATCGCCCCTTTCTTCTGCAACTTTTTGAATGCCTGCGGCTTGCGCCATTAATTCCATACGGCGAATTTTAGGGTTAGCGATACTTGCTAATACTTTTTCCATTAAATCAAAGCGATCACCCGATTCAACGTCTTGAATATCCATCATTTCAAGATAATTCATATTTGCTAAACGTTGCGCTCTGACTTCACGTACTGCATTTTTACTGGCGTAAGGCGTCTTATCTGAATTCACATCACCAAAAGCAATATGCAAAGACTCACGCCAACGCTGACGATGAGCTTTTAACTTTTTAAACCACCAATCTTCATTCGTTAACCGACTCAATCCTGATAGTGCATCTTCGGGTGTTAATTTCCCTTTTTGAGCCTTCCCCCAAAACAACGGCGTTACATGCAAATAGGTAATTAACTGTCCTAATTGTTGGTAAATAGGGTTAATCACTTTTAGGTTAAGTAAAACCTCACGATCACCGTTGTTTTCAGCAATTGCCTGATCAGCTAATTCATCGAATAAGTTGTCACACGCATTCGCGAATGACTTCGCCATATGACGCAATATTTTGTCATGCGCATCGGGCAAGCGATTAAAGAACATGGCTTGATCAAAATCTCTATCTAACAAGAATTGACGCTTATCTTTCGCTAAACCATAACGCGCATTAACAGCTTGCAAACGCTGATAGACACTTTTATGAAACTTAAACACCAGCCAGTTATGAACTTCTTTAGGTGTTTTCTCTTTTCTAAGATGTTCGATGTATTTAAATAAGCGGGATTTAAGAAAACGAGGCAGCTTTTCAATATCGAATAAAATCGCTTGCCCCTGAGCCAATTGCTCACGGGTAAGCGGTCTTTCATAAACAACCGGTTCGTGCTGTTTCCCATTCCACCAATATGTCCATTGCATATCAGCAGGATAGGAAACAGGAGGCTGAGAAAAATCAATCGGACGGCTAGCCATTACAGCACACCGCCTAAACGCTTCGGATCAATAATTTCAATGGCTGTTTCGCACAGTTTAGCAACGTGAGTCATTATCTCTATCAATTCAGAGATAGACTGAATTTCTGCACAAATAACACGACTCACATGTGCGCCAACAACGCCAGCCGTCACATTTACCGCAGAGTCATACCACGCAATCACTTCACGGCGCACACGACCATCAATAAAGGTTACTTCAATTAACCCAAATTGTTTTTTCCAATAAACGATAGCAAAACGGGTGCCAGTAATATGCACCCCATTTTTTGGATCTTGAATATCAACATAGCCCTGTTCCATCAGCACAGCTCCGGCAATACGGCGATAATTTCTTTTGCTGATTGGCGATTTCCATTTGCAGAAATAGAACGAGGCGCATCAATCTCGTGAATAATAAAACCGAGGTCGGCATACAGCTCTTTGGCGTGAATTGAATTAGAGACGGTAATCGGGTTACCTTGCGATTGGTTTAATGCCTTTAACGCTTGAGCTAATTCAATTTGATGAGCGTGAGTAAAATCAGTGTGATGATATTTAGTAAAACATTTCTCATCACCCATATATGGAGGATCACAATAAACACCATCCTCAAAGTCAACGAGTGATAAAGTATCTTGCCATTCTAAACAGGCGATAATGGCATTAGTGGCTTTTTCAGCAAATTGATAAATTTCTTTTTCTGGAAAATAAACATTTTTATATTTTCCAAATGGTACGTTAAATTCACCTTTTTCGTTATATCGGCATAACCCATTAAAGCAATGACGATTTAGATAAATAAATGAATATGCTGCATTTAGCTTTGCTTTATTACTCTCATTAAAATTTTGTCTGTATTCGTAATATGTTTCTTTATTATTCCCATTTTCGAATATCCGACCGAGTTCAGATAAAAAATATCTTTGCGCAGGATTATTAGCCGTGTCTTCTAGATATTGTATTGCTATGATTTCATATACGTTGATTAAATCCTGGTTGGCATCTGCAATTAAATATTCGTTATATTCCGTATTCATCATAACAGCACAAGAACCCGCAAACGGTTCAACTAAGCGCTTTGTTTTTGGCAAATGCGGGATTAATTTATCCATGATACGAGCTTTTGAGCCAGCCCATTTCAGAATGGTTTTATTCTCCATTTCACACACTCCGATAATGCTTAGATTTCAATTCATACACCGTCTGACAATCCGCACAGCAGATACATCCCATTACTGCAATACGACGCTTTTCGGGTATTTCACGACCGCAATCTTCAAATTCAAACGCTGATACACCGACGTAACGCCCCGTTACTGCTTTTATTTGTTTATCAAGCAATAACTGTGATTGTTCGCAGGCTAAATCGATTTCTTTAGACATAATTCCATTCCTGTGCTTGATGTTCGATAGACTCGGCTTCACCTTCTAATAATTGAAATACTTGTGAGGGCTCCATTCGTTCACTTAGTGCTTTTGATGCTAATTTGCGTAAACGGGCAGAAAAAAGAACCGCCCGAGATTTTCTTTCATCTTCTCGAACGGCATTAATTAAATCGGTTACATCACTTTCTTTAGACATAATCAGACCTCTGATAATCAGATATAAAAAGTCCTGACAAATAAATGTCATTTATTTTTTAGGTGTAATTAAATAGGCATTACTAATTTATTTGGGATTAATGCGCTCAATACTTTTATTTGATGAAGTCCATTAATTATTTTTATTTTGTCTTTCTTCTTTAATAATAAATAATCTATCCCGTTCTTTTCTTTTTCTATCTCAGCAAGGTAATAAATCATCTGATATATACGGTTATTTTCATTTCTTAAATAATCAAGAAACTCACCAATCAAAATATCATCACTATTTTTATTTAACTTACTTAATAAATCAGCCCTAACTTCTGCTGTTTTATTCATACCACTGACGCGCTCATCAAATGAAAGACCATCATTGCGATAGTGCTTTACAACTTTAGACTGATAAAAATCATCATTGCCTTGTAGTTGCTCTCTTGCTTGAATAAGCTCCGTGGCATTCATAACAACATCTAAATAGAAACTTTCACAAGAAACGAAACAATAACAATGGCACATAAAACCAGTGTTGCTTTATCAGCTTTTGAATACTTTTTACTTTTATTAGTAAAAGATTCACTGCTTAATTTATATTTATTTCTTTGCTTAATTAATTGGTTCATTGAATGTCACCTTTTAATAAGTCGATATAGTTAGTTGCTTCTGCCATTGCATCAAACTTACCGAATGACTGATCATCTAACCAAACGTGATAACGAGTTATCGGTGTTACTGCTTTTCTTGGTAACTTAATAATCGTAAAGCCACGATACAGAAAACTATGCTCAGTTATTTGTCGTATCATGATTTCAGCCCTAACCACACTAACCAACCGTCACGCATCTCTTTTGGCAAAGATTCATAAGCCATCTTTAAACCGTGATTCCATGCAGGCAGATAAACATAGTTTTCGGCTCTACTTGAACCCGGTCTTTTCATTTGAATAATGGGTAATTTTCCTGCTTTGCGCATATCTGCAACTGCACTTGCCGGCTTACCAATTAATTCAGCAAATTTTTCCTCAGTCACACCATCTGACAGACTTACGATTTTCTCTCTCATCTGCTACCCTCTTATATCGGGCGCTTTATAGCGCTTTGGGACTCTTTGCTTTATTGCAAAAGAGTGTAATATCTGGTTTTATAATTGGAGATCTTCCAATAAATGTCAATAGATCAAGGCGAGAAATTAAAATTAATTCGTGAGTCAGAAAGACTAAAAGTAAAGGAAGTCGCTGATTTAGTTGGATTAAACTACTATTCCTATCATGGGTATGAAACAGGAAAAGCTAAAATGCCTATGGAAGCTGGCATGAAATTATTTAAACATCCACGATTCAGAAAGTATCGAGATTGGTTTATGTTCGATGAAGTGAATCCCGATGCTGGGCAAATCGCACCAGCTCTCGCACACAGTGGGCAAGACAACACGCAATCATCCCACTCAGAAAAGAAAATTGGATAACAATACATCAAGCATTTTGCGAATTTATTGATTCGCAAAGCATTTGTTCCATTGGAGGGCTTTCTTATGACAACTGCTACCCTCCTTATATCAGGCGCTTTGGGACTCTTTGCTTTATTGCAAGGAAACATCTAACACTCAATGCAATATGGAGAACTCCACATAATGTCAAGATCACAAGGTGAGAAATTACGATTAATGCGTAACTCCGAACAGATGACAAAAAAGGAACTCGCTGATTTGGTTGGGCTAAATTATGCAACCTACCACGGTTATGAAAGTGACAAATCGAAAATGACGTTTGAATCAGGTGTGAAAATCTTTTCCGCCAAATCTTCAGGAAATATCGAGACTGGTTTATGTTCGATGAAGTGAATCCTGATGCTGGGCAAATCGCGCCGGCACTGGCACACGATAGAATGGAAGAAATAAACCCAGACAAAAAAATAGGATAATTCAATGTACGATAATGAAAAACTAAAGCTCATACGTGAATCAGAAAGACTAAATGTTAAACAAGCGGCAGATTTAGTTGGTATTAATTATGTTACTTATCATGGTTATGAAAGTGGAAAAGCTAAAATGTCTTTAGAATCTGCAATGAAGTTCTTCAAACATCTACAATTTAGAAAGTATCGAGACTGGTTTATGTTTGATGAAGTGAATCCCGATGCTGGGCAAATCGCACCAGCTCTCGCACACAGTGGGCAAGACAACATGCAATCATCCCACTCAGAAAAGAAAATTGGATAACAATACATCAAGCATTTTGTGAATTTATTGATTCGCAAAGTATTTGTTCCATTGGAGGGCTTTCTTATGACAATTAAGAAACTCGAAAATGGTCAATATGAAGTGGACATTAGACCGGCTGGCCGTCACGGAAAACGGATCAGACGACGCTTTGAAAAGAAGCAAGAAGCAATTTTATTTGAACGTTATTCACTGGCTAATCAGCAAACAAAAGATTGGGTAGAAACATCAACCGATATTCGCCCTCTTAGCGATTTAATTGATATTTGGTGGGAAGTGTTCGGCAAAAATACACCTTATGGAAGAATGACACATCTAAGGGTGAGACGTATTGCTGAATCACTGAATAATCCCCCTGTTTGCCAATTAACCGATAAGCAATTGGTACTCTATCGTGAGCTTAGACTGGCCTCTGGCGTAAAGGCCTCAACGATAAATAGAGATATATCCGCACTCAGTGGCATGTTTACCGCTCTTAAAAAAACGGATTTCTTTTTAAGCAAACATCCCGTTCAAGGAATATCACGATTAAAACAGCAAACAACAGAAATGTCATATCTAACAGATGAGGAAATTCAGCAATTATTAGCATTATTGAAAGGTGACAACCTAAAAGTTGCCGTTCTCTGTTTAAGTACTGGCGCCCGTTGGGGTGAAGCGCTCAAACTAAAACGTGAACATGTGATCCAAAATAAGGTGAGATTTACGTACACCAAAACCAATAAGCCAAGAATTGTACCAATTTCTCAAGCTGTTGCAGACATGATTTGTACAAAGAAATCAGGATTGCTCTTTACTGAAACGTCTTATGATATGTTTCGTAGAGCAATTAAAAAAGTGAAACCGAGTATGGCATTAGGTCAGGCAACGCACGCATTACGTCATACGTTCGCCACGCATTTTATGATGAACGGCGGAAGTATTATTACGTTACAACGCATCTTAGGACACTCTAATTTGCAACAAACGTTGACCTATGCACACTTTGCTCCAGACTTCTTACAAGATGCGATTCAATATAACCCATTGAAAGGGTGTACAGAATTACTGGTTTAGAGTGTCCACATATTGTCCACACTTGAATGCTTAGGAGCACTTTTTAGCCCTTTTTGATGATTTTATGTACAAAAAAAGGCATCTTAAAAAAGACGCCTTTCTGTATAACATATTGATTATTTTAGATTTGCTTATTTTGCAGTGGTGCGAATTAAGTAATCAAAGGCGCTGAGTGAGGCTTTAGCACCTTCTCCTGCTGCGATAATGATTTGCTTGTAAGGAACGGTTGTACAGTCACCCGCTGCAAATACACCTTTAATATTCGTTTCACCACGAGCATCAACAATAATTTCGCCCATTTTATTACGCTCAACAGTGCCTTCTAGCCACTGTGTATTAGGTAATAAGCCAATTTGAACGAAAATACCCGCTAAAGCGATATCATGCATAGAATCATTAGTGCGATCTTTATATTTAAGTCCTGTTAATTTAGTACCATCACCATACACTTCTGTTGTTTGTGCATTTAAAATGATTTCAACATTACTTAAGCTACGCAGTTTTTTCTGTAATACGGCATCTGCTCTCATTTCTGGCGCAAATTCTAATACAGTGACATGCTCTACTAAGCCAGCTAAATCGATAGCGGCTTCAACACCTGAGTTACCACCACCAATAACAGCAACTCTTTTGCCTTTAAATAATGGACCATCGCAGTGTGGGCAATAAGTTACACCACGAGTACGATACTCATTTTCGCCGGGAACATTCATGTTTCTCCAACGAGCACCTGTTGCAATAATTAAGCTACGTGTTTTTAATGTCGCACCCGATGCAGTTTCAATTTGGTGTAAATCACCTTCTAAAACCCCCGGGATCAAACGACTAACAGTTTGGCTATCAATTACATCGACTTGATAATCGTCAACATGCGCTTTTAATGCACCTGCAAGTTTAGCACCTTCTGTTTTGGGTACAGAAATATAGTTTTCAATATCAACAGTATCAAGAACTTGCCCACCAAAACGCTCACCGATAAGGCCCGTATTTAAGCCTTTACGTGCTGAATAAACTGCTGCTGATGCACCTGCTGGACCACTACCGACAATAAGAACATCAAAAACATCTTTCTTATTTAAAGCCTCAGCAGCACGTTTTTCTGCATTACTATCTACTTTATTAACGATATCAGCGAGTGTCATACGACCCTGACCAAACTCATTACCATTTAAGAATACAGCAGGAACGCCCATCACATTACGTTCCTGAATTTCATTTTGGAACATGCCTCCGTCAATCGCAGTGTGTGTGATTTTCGGATTTAAAATCGCCATTAAGTTTAATGCCTGAACAACATCTGGGCAGTTATGACAAGAGAGCGAATAATAGGTTTCGAAATGAAACTCACCGTCTAACTGACGAATTTGTTCAAGTAAATCTTGTGCTTCTTTAGATGGATGACCACCTGTTTGCAGTAATGCTAAGACTAATGATGTAAATTCATGCCCTAGTGGCGAACCTGCAAAACGAACACCTGTTTCTTTCCCTGGATTGGTGATAAGAAAAGATGGTTTACGCACATTGGCGCTATTGTCTTCACGATAAGTCACTTTATCGGATAATATTTCAATCTCTTTTAATAGAGATTGAATTTCAACAGAATGTTTGCTGTCATCTAATGTTGCTACTAACTCAACTGGCTGGGTTAATCGTTCTAAATAAGCTTTCAGTTGAGCTTTTAAATTATTATCTAACATTTTTGCACCCTCAATAAAATCGGGTGCCGAAACACCCGATAAACAACTTTTTTAGTGGCTTAATTCTTTTTTAGATTTTACCAACTAAATCCAGTGATGGAGCTAAAGTTGCATCACCTTCTTTCCATTTAGCTGGGCAAACTTCGCCTGGGTGGCTAGCTACATATTGAGCCGCTTTAACTTTACGCAGCAAATCTGATGCATCACGACCAATACCTTCAGCAGTGATTTCAATTGCTTGAATAATACCTTGTGGGTCAACAACAAAAGTACCACGGTCTGCAAGACCTTCGTTTTCACGCATGTTTTCGAAGTTACGAGTTAATGCACCTGTTGGATCGCCAATCATGCCATATTTGATTTTGCCAATAGTTTCTGAGCTGCTATGCCATGCTTTATGAGTAAAATGAGTGTCTGTAGAAACAGAAAATATTTCTACACCCATTTTTTGAAATTCATCATAATGGTCAGCTAAATCACCTAACTCAGTTGGACAAACAAAGGTAAAATCTGCTGGATAGAAGAAGAAAATGCTCCATTTGCCTTCGACGTCCTTTTCAGTCACTTCTACGAATTGACCGTCTTTAAATGCCATGTTTTTGAATGGTTTGATTGGGGTATTGATTAAAGACATTGTATTTCCTCCTGTTTGGTATGGACCTAATGTACCTATTCCATTTGGTAATAGCTAATACATTCCCGCTATCGTATCAATAGGTTTTGCCTAATGAGTTGAAGAAATTGATAGAGATAAGTTAACAATATGTAGCTGATAACGCATATCAATCATAAAAGATAATTTATTCATTGCGCTGATAAACTCAAGTAATTATCTTGACCAATGTTATAAATTAATTACAGCAATAAAAAATATAATCTATTGATTTTATTTTGCTTTTTTAATAATTGTATATGTACACTCAAACGCGGATTTTTGAATACGATAAATATCTTGGCTATCAGTAGTGGATTGAACAACCGCATCACCTGATTGAAAACGTTGTAGCTCTCCCCAAGGCGCTTTCATAACAAAAGCAGGTGTTGAGTCAGGAACAATAAAATAATTCATTTCAACACCTTTAGGGATAAATGGCTGATATTGATTCGTGTTAGAATTTATCTTTGCCTCGCTCTGTTCAACGGCATTGTAACGTTGAGCAAACTTCTCTTTTCTTACTAAAATTTCTTCATTACCCGTTTCTGGGCAAATATTTTGTACAACCCAGTCACCTTGTTTCGCTGGTGCAGAAATAGTTTCAACCCCTTCACCTTTAATAACAGTGGTAATAACTTCACCTTCTTGAGCAAGCCGAGCTAATACTGGCTTTGTTTTTATGGCTAATCCTGTTATGCCTGTTTGTTGTGCTTGAGTGAAATATTCGACACGATCTTTTTGTGGCAGAATTGAAAGATCATTAGCAAAAGAGGTTATTGGCAGTAAAACTGTTGTTAGTAGTAATAGTGTTAGTAAGTTGGTGTGCGTGCATAGAAGCATAATTTATTACTCAGTCAATGATAATATATTGCTACATTATTCTTTATTATTGGTTACGCTGATTTGCAATATTATGACAAGAATAAAAACATTAGCATCTGAAAAATCAGTCATCTATCTTACTGCGACTCAAAATTTCGAGGATTATCACAACTTGGGCAATATGGGATGAAATTATGAAAAAAAAGTACCGATCTACACAGTAGACCGGTATTAATAATGGTATAAGAATTAAAAGAAATATTTAAAACGAACTCTTGCACCATAGCGATCTTTATCGCCACTCTCTACATTAATGTCATCTTTGCCATCAATGTGGGAATAATAAGCACCTAAGTAAGTTTTAAAATTATCCATGCCTAAAATATTAGGAAGTTCATAAGAGGCAAAAACAGTATTGATGTTATATTTTCCAGGGTTAATTGTGAGATAACTATCATTGCTGCCTATTACTTTTTTATCATAAGCTTTGATATCGTTATGCGCATAAATATAACCTAGTTGGAATTTTTGCCATAAAACGTTTCCTCCAATAGAGAAATCATTCTCATTTTTGGCATCAAGATAGGCTGTACTTAAATTAGCCACAATTCCATTAATTGGATCTTCTGAAAGAGTGTCCCACTTTAAAGTAAGACCATAGCCAGTACGGCGTGATTGGTCTTGAAAATTACCATCCGCATCTTCATAACCATAAGCATTAGTGATAACGTTACCATCTACAGCCGCGGCAATAGTAAAATTATCTTTTTGCCATGCCACCACTGGGCGCATATAAATAACATTCTTACGATTATCAAGTTTGCGCCCGTGATACTCACTATCTTTAAATACAGAAGTACCATCTTCAACTAGCGCATTAAGCTCAAAATACCAATTATCGTATTGAGTATTTACCATCATGCTACCGCCGTCACTACTACGGCCTCGCCCTTCTTTCATCATATATATATAACCGAAACCATCACCATATAAATCATTGGCGGTATTACCTGAATATTCAACAAAGGTATCTTGGTTTAACGGGAACATATCATAAGCTTCATAACGCCCAATTTTATATTGCCATTTATCGCGTTGACCAAAATAAAATACAGCATCATCAAGATTCATTTTTCCGGTCATATCAGCCATTGGTTGAGCACTAAATCCAGCATAATTGCCATTTTGTAATTCTCGCTCACCATCAACACCAATTAATATGCGTCCATTAAGGCTCCATTTTTCACTATCAGAAAATTCTTTTTGGTTTCCTGGCATTGAGCGCATTGATGTTAACTGACCTTTTTTACTTGCAGCGTCGATATTATATTCAACGTCTCCATATAATTTAAGATTTCCCCAATCTGTATTGGTAGAAAAAAGACCTTGGTTTTCTTTATTCGAAGATGTCGATACTTGTTGTTGCCCTAATTCATCCAGCCTTGTTTGGGTTTGTGTTGCTTTCGCTTGAGTATCTTCAGATTGCTGTTCTAATACAGCGATCCTCTGCTCCATATTGTTTGATGAATTATTTTCTAACTGAATCAATTTACCTGAACCTGTACCAGACATAATAAGTTGTTCAAGGTGAGCCGCTTTTTTTTCAGCAACAGCCGTTCTTGCTTCAGCATTGGCCGCTCGTTGCTCAAGTGCATTTAATCTTGCTTCAATTGCACTCATATCTGTTTGAGCATACGCAGACAGCGGTATTGTTAAGGCAAAACCAATAGCTAGCGATAATGACTTCATTTTCATTCAAATATTCCTAAAATCAGCAAAGTGGACTTAAATTGGCATAACGAAACTCAGAGCACTCAATTGAGTGACCTATTGCTTTAATTGATGGAATTATTATTATGATTTTCTCTTCTGTACTTTTCACCTTAGTATCAGATAGTTATTCACATCTTACTCTCTTCATTAAGCAGTTAAAAAATGGTTACGCCACATAAAGCTTGTTATTCAAATTAAATAAGTACACTTATTCTCGCTTAAGTGCTTCTTAACAAGCCCTATTTAAAGGTGTTCTGTTTTTAATGCTTCTTCTGAGTTTAGTTCTGGTTTGTGTTTTCTATTTTTATTAGTTATAGAAATGATTTGTATAAAATAGTCGTTAATATGGAACATTTCCATAACCAATTTTATTTTTTTTGATGTGAGTTCAATAACTGAGGATAAATTACATGTTCATACATCTTAAAGTGATGAATATGTATTTGACTAAGAGAAGTTAGCACAGATATTTATATGTAGTGGAAGATGAAGTGATAATTGGCTTTTGCAATTGAACAACTCGTTTTAGTCACTATTTTTAACTAGATGCTAGATTGTTGAGGCGGGGTTGTTACAGCAAAGATTAAAAATTGACAGAGGTCATGAGATTATAACCTCCGTCTATCTATCATTATATTCTACCGGGTTTACGTAATGCTCGGCGAAAATAAGATACTGGCATTTTAGGACAAATTTGTTCTTTTACAGCAGGATTATTTTCTAAATCCTCTCTTTCTATATCACTATTTTTTCTTCTACCTTGCGGTTGAGTTTCCGTTTTATTCATCTTCCCTTTCCTCAGAGATCAAGGCCTCATTAATAGATTCAATTTTTTCCACCGCATCATTAAGAATAGATGCGATACGTTCTGCTTTTTCAACAGAGAGCTCTTTTAATACCAATTTATGGCGCAGTACGGCTTTTAATTTACCAACAGCAGATTCAATTTCTTCAGATACTCCACCTGCGTTTTGAGATAAATCTCTTGCGTAGGCAAGTTTAGTTTGAATATTCTGTGCAATTTGCTGATGTTCAGCTAAAAAAGCACTTCCTTCAGGTGTAATGCTGTAATTTTTACGGCCTTTTTCAGCAATGTTTGCCACAACGAGATCCTGCTCTTCGAGCAATGTTAATGTTGGGTAAATAACACCTGGGCTTGGTACATATAAACCTGAGGATGCTTCATCGATACCACGAATTATTTCATAACCATGACTAGGTTTATTCGCAATCATGCTAAGTAATAAAACACGTAAATCACCATGATCAAACATACGTTTTAACTGACGGCCTTGGCCTTTACCTCGACTACCACAACCACCACGGCCATGTTGTTTATCATGTTCACCGCGCTCACCATGGCAACATTCACCGCGACCTTCATGGTGTCTACCGTGTTCACCGCGCTCACCATGGCAACATTCACCGCGACCTTCATGGTGTCTACCGTGTTCACCGCGCTCACCATGGCAACATTCGCCGTGACCTTCATGGTGTCTACCGTGTTCACCGTGCTCACCATGGCAACATTCGCCGTGACCTTCATGGTGTTTATTATGTTTACCCTTTCCACCACAACGACCTTTACCATAACCACCATGTTCGCCATCATCAGCATGTTGTTGGTAAAGTGAGTTTAATGCTCGAATCATCATAAATATTCCCTCATTGTTTTAGATATATCGAAATTATGTATAGCAATATAATCCGATATATCTAAATGATCAAGTTTTAGATATATCTATTTTGGGGTATAAATTATAACTCAATTTAACGAGTTGATTTATTTATGATTATATATTTTAAATAATGGTAATTATTATGAATGATTCTCATTATCTAACTTAGTGTTCTGTGCTATACAAGTGAACTGACGATGAAAATCTCACTAAAATTAGATAAAAACGTAAATATCTATAGAGATAGCGCTATCGAAATTAAAAATTAAGAAAAAATGTAGGAATAAAAGGATTGTGGAATTTGCAGTGAATATAAGCGACACTGTCACTAATGTGTTTTTGATAAATAATGCATAACAAAAAAGTGGATTTTCCATCCACCTTTTGTTTGAGCAACATAATATCAATAAAATATTACTCTTTATAAACTGTTTTTTAATGCAGATAAGATAACCTGTTTAATATATTGATACCCTTCTTCGATTTGTTGATCTCCGCATTTTTCAGCATCTTTCATGGTTAATTGAAGTAGGTTTAAATGTTTAACCTCTTGCCATTCACTTTTATCTAAATCGCAGTCATGACAAAGTTTGGCAGGGATATCATCACTATTACGAGCACAAAGTGTGAGTAAATTTAAATCTTGTTTATGATTACTTTGTAAAATCAAATTTTCATAGATAGCCTTATTTAGATTATTCTGTACATCTAAAGAACGATTACCTTTGATAACTATCGCGAAGCTAAGTTTATTAAAATCAGAAGTCAGTAATGGCTTAATGATATAAGACTTACCATTTCTTTTTATTTCCTTTGCCTTATTTAATACTTGTTCAAGTTTTACTCTGGCTGCCCACAATGTTTGTGCATGTAGACCAAAACCTAAAGAATTAAATGAATAAAGTTGATGAATACTCCAAATTGATGCAACAGCTGGTGCGGATTGAATTCCATCTATTTCATAGGCGGCATCTGCTTGTTCAGGGCAAACTTTGGGTGGATTTGCTAAAAAACGGCTCATACGTGCATCTTTAATACAAACGATCCCAGTAGGATATGGTGAGAATCCTGCTTGGAAAGGCTCAAATGAAACCGAATCAGCTAATGATAAATAAGTAAAACTATCATAAACATCCGGCTGTAATTCGAGTTCAGGAACTTCTTTTTTTAGTTTTTTACTCAATATTTCATAAGGAATTATTCTATTATTTTTATCAAGAAATAAACTTCTCATATAACCAAGTTGCGACGCATCAATATGAATATAGAATGAACTATTAAATTTCCGACTGCACTCTTCGCGTAATTCAAACAGTGGTTTTAACATATCTATACTACCGTAAGTGGGCGACCCTAAAACGCCTATCACGCCAAGAATCGGCTCTCCCTGTTCAATCAGTCGTAAAATTATTTCTTTCGTTTTGTTTGTATCTGTTCTAAATGTTTCGTCTATAGGTAATGCAATTAGATTATCATAACCTAACCCTAAGATATCCATTGCTTTTTTCCAAAATTCAAACCGAGAAATAGGAACAAGTAATTTACCTAAATGCATTGTTCGAGTCATACCTGTACCTCGGCAAGTGAGGTGACTCACATCATCAAAAATACCTCGTTCATACAATTTTTCACCTATCGATAAAATATCACCTACAGACATATTAAATAATTCAAATGCTTTTTTATCTGCGACTAAATCTCGTGATTTTGGATGTCTTGCAATTGCCATCGGCAATGTTTTTAAATTTCGTAACGCCCAAAGTATTTCGTAACATGCAAGAATATGACTTGTGGTGATATGACCAAAAGCTTTATCTGCATCAAATCCAATTAATTGGAAAAGATCACTCGTAATTTCTTTTTCTTGTTGTTTTTGTAGCGGCGAGTGATTGTTAAATACATTATCTGAGCTATATGCTAATGCGCTAAGATACCCTAATTTTGCCAACTGCATCACTTGTGAATTATGATGCGAAAAATAAGGTTCTATATTGGGTTGGTTATTAAATATTTGCTGTTTTAATGTAGTAAGAATATTGTCATAAGCATTATCAACTATTCTTTTTTCCAAAGCGTTATTTTTTGTTTTGTGTTCAATGTTATCGCTACTATTTATTTTTGCTTTTTGGGCTTTAGAAAAAAGATATTCACTATCCATTAATATTTTTGTCATCTCTCGATGATAACATACGAGAGTATCGGTCGCTCTAGAATGATATACACGTTCTGTAGCACTCAGACAGATTTCTTTATTGTTTGCCATCATCGCACCTATATATAAATTTTTGTTATTAATTCTAATGAAAATTGTGCTTATTTAGCATAATTAATATATATCTTTTTAAATGATATACTACATGATGAGTAATAATCTTCTTTATTTTATTGATATCAGATAAGATTTTAAGATTCTATGATTACATTTTCACTATCTTATGACAAACCAATCAATTTTATTCGTTAATTACACTATTTCATTATCAATTTTGATTTAAGTTATATTTTTATAAAAATTATTTTATTTTCACTGTGGTCAATACTTAGCTCTAACTTAATTTAAATATACAACTGTTTTTATCGACTAATATCTATTCCAAAGTAATAATTATTTATTTTATTCTTATAAAGAGGATTTTTTTTACTAAGAGTCATTAGCTTTTATTTCGATACAAAAAAACACACAATAGATTAGATGTGTGTTTTTTCAGAATAATCGTGATCAACGACTTAAATATTGTCGCCCTGCTTATAACAAATTATTTTTTATAAGTCTGATATCATCTATTTATGTTATATCAAGAGAGTTCGAGCATGACCTTACCAATTAAGTCACCCGACTCCATTAATTGATGTGCTTTTCCTACCTCGTCTAAAGGGTAAATGGCATTAATAATAGGTTTTATTTTACCACTAGTAATCAATGGCCAGACTTGTTGCTTTAATTCTTGCGCTATTTCGACTTTTTCTTCTACTGTTCGAGAACGCATTGTTGAACCAGTATGAATTAAGCGTTTAATCATCATTGGCATCATATTTAAATTTTTAGGCATCCCTTTCATCATGCCAACTTGTATTATTCTGCCGAATTTAGCTGCGACTTGGTAGTTTTTCTCAACGTAATCGCCACCAATGATATCAAGGACAACATCAACACCTTTCCCTTCCGTTAAGTTAGGAATTTCATGAGCAAAATCTTTTAATTTATAATTGATAACATAATCAGCACCTAACTTTAATGCCACAGCTTCTTTATCTGCCGATCCAACTGTTGTAAATACTTTTGCACCTATTGCATGGGCAAGCATAATAGCGATAGAGCCAATACCTGATGTACCACCATGTATAAGAACAGACTCACCTTTTTTCAATTTACCTAATTGAAAAAGATTTGCCCATACTGTAAATAAATTTTCAGGCAATGCGGCAGCTTCAATATCACTCATGTTCATTGATGGTAGTGCGATATCTTCATGTACAAGGCAATATTGCGCATATCCCCCTCCCGCGACTAATGCGCAAACACGATCACCTAATTTCCACTGAGAGCATCCTTCTCCCAAAGCAACAATTTCTCCCGCTATTTCTAATCCAGGGATAGGAGATGCATCTGCTGGTGGAGGATAACTGCCTTGTCGTTGGAATATATCGGGCCGATTTACACCAGCAGCCCCTACTTTAACTAACATGTAGTGAGGTGCTAATAATGGTAATGGAGCGACTTGTGCTTGCAGTTTATCAATACCACCCGGTTCAATTATCGCAATTTCGACCATTTCTTTGGGTAAGGAGTGATTTTGAGTCATTAGTTTTCCCTTATCTATTTTACTCGTCATCAGAGTTTAATGATGTTTTAACCACTAAATAAAAACTATTATCAATATAATCGATAATAGTTTTATCAAACTGACAAGTAAAATATTAGCGCACGAATGGAAAATTATAACCATCCCTGTTTTTTATGCTGAGTGCATATTGGGCATAGTTTTGATTCAGGTTCCCATGCTAGAAATGCTAAACGGCATTTTTCACAATGAGCATCATAATAATGATAACGCATTGGTTCACTATTTTTTGCGGCTTGTTCATCGATCATTATTGATTTAGGAAAACAAACAATTTGGCAATTCATACAACCTGTGCAGCGTTTCTCATCTAATGTAAAAACATTATTTTCAAGTTCAATTGCATTTTCATCACATACCTTGGCACAAGCAGAACAAAGGATACAACTCTCTTTATCAAGCTTAATTTGAAACCAACTATCTTCAGGATAAAGCTGCTTTCTTGCATTTAACCCTGTTTTTACATGGTTTTTATTCAGTGGCTTTTCATCAAGTTTTTGACGAAAAAGCATAAAGCGCCGCCCACTATCCACATCCATTGGTTCAGTAATAACTAACTGCCAAATAGGTTCTTGTAATGTTTTAAGTTGTAAATTTAATTTAGCCAAAACTGAAAGCCATTTGTCGACTAAAGGTTCGGTAATTTTCATACCGCGAATTTGAAATTGGCG
Organism: Proteus hauseri; assembly: GCF_004116975.1. NCBI lineage: Bacteria > Pseudomonadati > Pseudomonadota > Gammaproteobacteria > Enterobacterales > Morganellaceae > Proteus > Proteus hauseri. The sequence continues at coordinate 3,475,682 of NZ_CP026364.1, forward strand.
ATGCCAAACTAATAATTCTTCGACGCTTGCGAGAGGCTCATCATGACTAACGACTAACAAGTTATCTTGGTAAGTTCTTTCATGGGGGGTGATATTTTCTATTGCATCAACGGGGCAAGTAAATAAACAGTTACCACATTGAAAACAAAGCTCATTATCTATTTCAACATTTAAATGACCAAATGTAATAGCACCCACAGGGCAACTTCTTAAACAGCTATCACATAAGCTTTGTTTGAGGCGTTTCCTGACACATTTATCATTAATTACAGGTTCAGGGGGAAGATCCACCTTAATAAAACGCCTCATACATTACTACTCCGTTACTTAACTATAAGAAATGCAAACCGATTAAGCATCTCACCAATAATTGTTACACCACAACCGGCTAAAAACAGATGTGAACCTGACGTAAATACAGCTGCGCGATATTTCCACAAACTATATCCAATCATAACAATACTGAGAATAAACAATATCCATGCAGATATTCTTAATCCGAATGTTTCATTATACGCAATGATAGGCATGTGAGGGAAAGTAATTGCAGCACCGGTTGAAAATAGTGCACCAATAAACATAAAGTATGTATTAGCATGCATCCATGTCAGCATTGATGTGTGGTAATAAAGAGATGCCATGCAGAAGATATCAATGATGCCCAATATACCAATTACAGCCAGAATGATTTTATTTATATGCCCTTTAATTAATACCAATAAGGTATAAAGACATAAAGCACCTAGATAAATGGCAGCAAAAGTAAAGTGCAGTTAGAATAATGACACCAACAGAGCTTTGAACAAACAAAGTAAAAGTAACTAGTGGCCATTCACTCATGCTTGATTTCCTCCTTTTTTATCGTCCCCGTATGTGGTTTGATAACTAAATTCGGATTAGTTATTGTGACATTGAGTAATCCTTGAACTTGGCTTAAATAGCCATACTTCTCTCTTAAATCTTTTATTCTGCATTGCTGTTGTTGGGCAATTCTTCACACATACTGGGTCGTCACAATGGTTACAAGAAATTGTTAGTGTGTAGGCGAAAACGGCGACCGGCTTCTAAATTATGTTTATCTTTACATGCAACTTGATAACGCTGCGCTAGCTTGTACAAAATGACGGAGAGTTAAATTTATAACGCCTTCACTTTGTTGATTTTGTTCTGTTTTTTTATAAACATATAATTCTCACATAACGACTTTTGTCAGTGAAAATAATAGGATATGGTGGTTTACCCTTATTGATACATATCAATACCACTAAATAGGTAATTGAATATTTCAGTCATTGCGATTTATTCTCAGTATAACTACGCTTTTATAACGAAAAACTAACTCTAGTTAGTATTAAGTTGTATCAAAAATACATCTAGTTAAGCTCACTTAAAGATTGTTAATAAAATAAAAGGAACTGTAGAAAAAACACTAATTTAAGGTAAAGAGGTAAATGAAATGTCAATATAAAGATAGAATTTTTTGGAGCCTACCTTGATTTTTGCTTTTTGGCGGGGATAATTTAGCAATACCGCTATGACTTACCTAAAAAATCGAATAATATACCAACTCAGTATAGGGTTAGCGCAAATTGTTCTAAATCAGCCTCCAAACAAAACATTGTTTTTATCAATATACATGATTTGTTACATTCAGAATTATTTCTATGCGTACCATTATTCCCCTTACTAAATACAGCAGTATGTGTTAAAATTGACGCATATCAATATTTTTATTTGTAATGAGCAAGCTTATGATCCCAGAAAAACGCGTCGTTCGCCGAATCCAATCTGGCGGTTGTGCAATCCATTGTCAAGATTGCAGTATTAGCCAGCTCTGCATCCCGTTTACTTTAAACGAGCATGAGCTTGATCAACTCGATAATATTATCGAGCGTAAAAAGCCCATCCAAAAAGGTCAAACTTTGTTTAAAGCCGGTGACGAGCTGAAATCACTTTATGCCATCCGTTCTGGTACGATTAAAAGTTACACTATAACGGAAGAAGGCGACGAGCAAATTACGGGTTTTCATCTGGCTGGTGACTTGGTTGGATTTGATGCCATTATTAATACAGAGCATCCAAGTTTCGCGCAAGCACTTGAGACCTCAATGGTTTGTGAAATTCCATACGAGACGTTAGATGATTTGTCAGGCAAAATGCCAAACCTTCGTCAACAAATGATGCGCTTAATGAGTGGTGAAATTAAGGGCGACCAAGAGATGATCTTACTGTTATCGAAAAAGAATGCAGAGGAACGTCTGGCCGCATTTATTTATAATCTCTCTCGCCGTTTTGCTCAGCGTGGTTTCTCACCTCGTGAGTTTCGTTTGACGATGACTCGTGGTGATATCGGTAACTACTTAGGTCTTACTGTTGAAACTATTAGTCGGTTGCTAGGTCGTTTCCAAAAAAGTGGAATGCTAAGCGTGAAAGGTAAATATATTACCATTGAAGATAATACGCTGTTGAGTGAGTTGGCTGGTAAGCTTCCTTCTTCTACAGAAGTCTAATTTTCATTTAACATATTTCATTTTTATAACGGGTCACACAAATTTGTGACCCGTTTTCTATTTTGTACTATTGCATTTTATCTTCTTGGGTTATCTTTAAAAAGTAGATGGATAAATCCAGCCCTAAAGAGGATATTACAATGGAAAAATATCAAAACCTTCTCGTTGTCATTGATCCTAACCAAGATGACCAACCTGCACTTCGTCGTGCGGTCTATATCGTTCAGCGTAATGGTGGGCGGATAAAAGCTTTTCTACCGGTTTACGATCTCTCGTATGATATGACCACCCTTTTATCTCCTGATGAACGCAATGCAATGCGCAAAGGTGTTATTAGCCAAAAAGCGGCTTGGATAAAACAGCAAGCACGCTATTACCTTGAAGCGGGTATCGAAATTGATATCAAAGTCATTTGGCATAATCGTCCCTATGAAGCTATTATCGAAGAAGTTATTGCTCATGAGCATGATTTATTACTGAAGATGGCTCATCAGCACGATAAATTAGGTTCGCTTATTTTTACACCGCTCGATTGGCAACTATTAAGAAAATGCCCTTGCCCAGTTTGGATGGTAAAAGATAAAGAGTGGCCAGAATACGGTTCTATCGTTGTTGCAGCTAATTTATCTAACGAAGAGTCTTATCACGATGCACTTAATTTAAAATTAATTGAGTTAACTAACGATTTATCTCATCGCATACAGAAAGATCCTGATGTGCGTTTATTAAGTGCTTATCCCGTCGCCCCTATCAATATTGCTATTGAGTTACCCGATTTTGATCCTAATCTTTATAACAATGCATTACGAGGCCAACATCTTATTGCGATGAAAGAACTTCGCCAGAAGTTTTCTATTCCGGAAGAAAAAACCTATGTTAAGGAAGGATTACCCGAGCAAGTGATACCTCATATGTGTGAAGAGCTTAATGCGGGTATTGTTGTTTTAGGTATCTTAGGAAGAACAGGACTTTCGGCCGCGTTTTTAGGTAACACAGCAGAACAGCTGATCGATCATATAAAATGTGATTTGCTAGCAATTAAGCCAGATGGTTTTAATTGCCCTATCACAGTTGATAAAGATCACGATTAAGCAATAATCGTTTAATCTAACCAATAAAAAACGCCCTATTGGGCGTTTTTTATTTTACATGCTTGTATTACATGGTTGTGATTTGTTGTGTATTACAGTGCTTTTAATATTGCATCAACACTAGCTTTTGCATCACCAAATAGCATTTGTGTATTTTCTTTAAAGAATAGCGGATTTTGTACACCTGCGTACCCCGTATTCATTGAACGTTTAAATACGATAACATTCTGTGCTTTCCACACTTCCAATACAGGCATTCCTGCAATTGGGCTATTTGGATCATCTTGAGCTGCTGGGTTAACGGTATCATTAGCACCAATAACTAATACAGTATCAGTGTCGGTAAAATCATCATTGATTTCATCCATTTCTAATACTACGTCATAAGGTACCTTGGCTTCAGCTAACAACACATTCATATGTCCTGGTAAACGCCCTGCGACTGGATGAATACCAAAGCGAACTTTAATTCCACGTTGACGTAGTTTTTCTGTAATATCGTGCACTGGATATTGTGCTTGAGCAACAGCAAGTCCATAGCCTGGGGTGATAATAACTGAAGTCGAGTTTTTCAGCATATCAGCAACTTCTTCAGCCGTTGTTTCACGGTATTCACCCATTTCACTTTCTTCAGCAGAGGCAGAACCATCCGTACCAAATCCACCTGCAATTACGCTGAAAAATGAACGGTTCATCGCTTTACACATAATATAAGAAAGAATTGCACCTGAAGAACCCACTAAAGCTCCCGTGACAATCAGCAGATCATTACTTAGCATAAAACCAGCCGCCGCGGCTGCCCATCCTGAATAGGAGTTCAGCATCGAAACCACAACGGGCATATCAGCACCGCCAATGGATGCCACTAAGTGCCAACCAAATGCTAATGCGATTAATGTCATTACGATAATAAGGAAAACTTGTAAACCTACACTGTCTGTTTTTACAAACCAAACCATTAATAAAAAAGAGACCACTAATGCTGCTAAGTTTAATTTATGACGATTAGGTAACATCATCGGCTTAGATGACATCTTTCCACTTAATTTACCATAAGCAACAATTGAACCTGTAAATGTTACTGCACCAATGAAAATACCTAGAAATACTTCGGTCAGATGGATGTTAACCATCACGGGTTCCATAGCTGTATTGTGATCTAGATAGCTATTAAAACCGACTAAAACAGCAGCTAAACCAACAAAACTATGCAAAATAGCAACAAGTTCTGGCATTTGAGTCATTTCGACTTTTTTTGCTAGGCGAATACCAATAACGGCACCAATTACCATTGCAATAATGATCCAGCCAACATTGCCCGCATAAGGCCCAAATATAGTGGCAAATAACGCAATTGCCATCCCTGCAATACCAAAGTAATTCCCTTGTTTAGAGGTTTCATGCTTTGATAAACCAGCAAGACTAAAAATAAATAATATTGCGGCGACAATATATGCCGCTGTAACAACTCCGCTGGACATAATTGCCTCCCTTATCCTTTACGGAACATTTTCAACATACGTTGAGTAACGGTGAACCCACCAAAAATATTAATGCTCGCTATTAAAATAGCGACAAATGAAAATAAACTTACCCAACCACCACTACCAATTTGTAATAATGCGCCAACAACAATGATGCCTGAAATTGCATTAGTTACTGACATTAATGGTGTATGTAATGAATGACTTACATTCCAAACAACGTAATAACCTACCACACAAGATAGCGCGAACACCGTAAAGTGAGATAAAAATTCTTTTGGTGCAACATTAGCAAGCCATGCAAATAATAAAAACGCGATAGCTAATAAACCGTATTTTTTCCAAGGAGAAACCGGTTTTGCCACTGATTTTTCTTGTGGTTTAGCAGCAGGGGTAACTTTGGGCTGCGCTGAAACCTGAATTGGTGGCGCCGGCCATGTAATTTCTCCGGCTCGAATAACGGTAACACCACGGATCACAACATCATCAAAATCAATATTGATGTTACCATCTTTTTCTTTACACAATAATTTCAACAAGTTAACTAAATTAGTACCATAAAGCTGAGAAGATTGTGCAGGCAAACGTGCGGCTAAATCTGTATAACCAATAATTTTCACACCATGTTCTGTAGTGAAAACTTTATTCGGTACTGTGTATTCACAGTTGCCGCCATTTTGAGCAGCTAAGTCAACGATGACACTTCCTGGGCGCATTGAATCAACCATTTCTTTCGTGATTAAACGAGGAGCTGGTTTTCCTGGAATAAGTGCTGTTGTAATAATGATATCAACGTCTTTTGCTTGTTCAGCAAACAATGCCATTTCTGCATCAATAAATGCTTTTGACATGACTTTGGCATAGCCATCACCACTGCCTGCTTCTTCTTTAAAATCCAGCTCAAGAAACTCAGCCCCCATACTTTGCACTTGTTCTTTTACTTCAGGACGTGTATCAAAGGCTCGCACAATAGCCCCAAGGCTGCCTGCTGCACCAATAGCAGCAAGTCCTGCAACACCGGCACCAATAACCATTACTTTTGCTGGTGGTACTTTACCGGCAGCTGTAATTTGTCCTGTGAAAAATCGACCAAATTCATGAGCCGCTTCAACAACAGCACGATAACCTGCAATGTTTGCCATTGAGCTTAAAGCATCTAATGATTGTGCACGAGAGATACGAGGTACGCTATCCATCGCCATAACGTTGATATTTTTTTCTGTCAGTTTTTCGAGCAAAGCCGCATTTTGTGCAGGCCAAATGAAACTGACAAGTGTGCAGCCTTCTTTCAATAAAGTGATTTCATCATCAAGTGGAGCATTAACCTTCAAAATAATATCGGATTGCCAAATATCTTGATGATTAACAACATCAGCTCCTGCTTCTTGATACGCTTTATCTTCAAAGCTAGATGCAATTCCAGCTCCATTTTCAATAGCGACCGTAAATCCTAATTTTATGAGTTGAGTAACAGTAGCTGGTGTTGCTGCAACCCTTGTTTCATTAGAAAGTCGCTCTTTGGGTATACCAATTCGCATAATTTTCCCTTCTTATCCATCCAAAATTTGTTAAAATTTCTCTATTAATATCATAAATATGCAAAAGTAGTGTTAAAAATAGTCATTTGCATACTATTAATAAGAGCTCTAATAACCTACTGAAAATAAAACCAATAATCTATATCTGTGTAAAGCTAAAATTGAACTTAATTAGATCATTTTAGTCGAAAAGGCATATTAATGAATTATTCACTATTTTCAGATAAATATCTGGTAACATATACTGGTCATTTGACCAAGTGGTTAGTCACTAAATAAAATAATGCGACAAATGCTATTATTACATGTAATAATTGCACTCTATGTGATAGATCACTATGTTCAGCACATGACCAATATTAATTGCGCAAGGCGGAAGGATTTTGTATGAAGCTGAAAACCTCAGTCATCGCAGCAGCGATGTTGTCTTTAACGAGTATCACTGTTGCGCAGGCTGCACAGGAATTGACACCAGAACAGGCAGCAGAATTAAAACCATTTGAACGAATTACAGTTATCGGTCGTTTTAACGCGATTTATGAAGCCGCTGACGCAGTTTCTCGTCGTGCCGATAAAATCGGTGCTGATAGCTTTTATATTCAAGGCCTAGATGATGTCAGTGACAGTGGTAACATGAGTGTTACTGCTGATTTGTATCGAAAAGATGCGCCTAAAGCAGATGATGATACCTATCGCGTATTTCATGGTGTAACAGAACTACCGAAAACAGAAGCAATTATGCTGCAACCTTTTGATACCGTTTCTATTAGAGGTTATTACCCAACGACTCCTGATATTAACGATGCCATAGCGAAAAAAGCGGCAAGCAAAGGTGCTGCATCATTCTTTATCGTACGTAATGTATCGACAAATGATGGTGGCAACCAAGAAGTTACTGCTTATATCTATAAAAAAGATGCGCCTAAACGTGCTATTCAAGCTCCAGAAGCAATCGTTCCCTTTGACTCAGATGCAGGCCGTGCTCTTATGGCTGAAGGCGGTGAAGCTGCAAATAAAGTTGAAAAACCAGGGTTGGATTCTAATACCGACTATGACAGAAGTGTAGGTACATTTACCGAAACACAAACGTCGATGGGCGGTCGTTACACTGTAACTTTACCTGATGGCACAGCGATTCAAGAAATTAACAAAGCATCCGCAGCATTAATGGATCCATTTGATACTATTACTTTTAGTGGCTACTTTGTTAACTCACCAGAAATTTCTTATCAAGTTGCAAAACGTGCAGCTGAGAAAGGTGCTAAATTCTACCATATCACGAATGAATGGCAGAGTGATGGTGGTACGGTTACCATTACAGCTGACTTGTTTAAATAAAACATCACAGCGTATCAATTAAAAAACCTTGCTTATGCAAGGTTTTTTTTATTCTAAATTTGAGCCAACACACCCAACTAATAAAAATGCATAAATTTTATGATTTTATGCATAGACAACAAAGTCAACTCTCCGTAAAATCTCGCTGTTTTTTAGTGTTTTTACCTTTGTCTAAAATTTATATATTCATATTTATTCTGTTTATTAAGCTAAAAACAACAAAATACGCTATTTGTTTACAATTTTAATCACGCAGGAAATTATCTTTGAATAAAAAACTTGGCTTAATGTCACTAACTGCATTGGTATTAAGTTCGATGGTTGGTGCTGGCGTATTCAGTTTGCCTCAGAATATGGCGCAAGTCGCTAGCCCTGCAGCGCTTATAATTGGCTGGGTGATCACCGGAATTGGTATCCTCTTTCTCGCAACTTCTCTTTTACTACTTTCGCGCCTTAGACCTGATCTTGATGGTGGCATATTCACTTATGCGAAAGAGGGATTTGGTGAATTTATTGGTTTTTGTTCTGCATGGGGTTATTGGGTTTGCGCTGTGGTCGCGAACGTTTCATATCTTGTCATTGTCTTTGCTGCGTTCAGTTTTTTTACTGATACACCTGATAACATCATTTTTGGTGATGGAAATACATTCTATGCATTAATCGGTGAATCGATATTATTGTGGATTGTTCACTTTTTAGTGCTAAGAGGCGTACAAACGGCAGCAAGCATTAATTTAATGGCAACAATGGCAAAATTACTCCCCTTAGGACTATTTATCATTATTGCCCTACTTGCTTTTAATATGGATATATTTACGCTAGATTTTAAAGGCATAAATATGGGAGTACCCGTTTGGGATCAAGTAAAAAATACCATGTTAATTACCTTATGGGTATTTATTGGTATCGAAGGTGCGGTAGTAGTATCTGCAAGAGCTAAAAATAGACGAGATGTCGGTTTAGCAACCGTGCTTGCTGTTGTTGTAGCGCTAATTATTTATATTCTTGTCACCTTATTATCTCAAGGGCTAGTTAGCCAACCAGAATTAGCGATGATGAAAAACCCATCAATGGCTCCGCTATTAGTTAAATTGGTCGGTAGCATAGGTGAAATTATTATTGCAGCAGGTCTTATTTTATCTGTATGTGGTGCTTATTTAAGTTGGACGATAATGGCCGCTGAAGTACCTTATATTGCATCTTTACATCATTCTTTTCCAAAACAATTAAGCAAGCAAAATAAAAATGATGCTCCATCATCTTCGCTATGGTTTACCAACTGTGCTGTACAGCTCTCACTAGTTATCATTTGGTTAACTGGTAGCAATTATAATACGTTATTAACTATCGCATCTGAGATGATACTAGTACCCTATTTTCTTGTCGGTGCATTTTTATTTAAAGTCGCTATCGCTCGTAGCAGTAGAGCCTTACTACTTATCGCTATTCCAGCTAGTTTATATGGGTTATGGTTACTTTATGCTTCAGGTGTAATTAATTTACTACTGTCTGTTGTTCTCTACGCACCTGGTATTTTGATGTTTTTATATACCCGTAAGCAATATAAAAACAAACAGCCATTACATACTAGTGAAAAAATTATGCTAGGACTGGTATTGTTTGGTGCTATACCAGCCCTTGGCTATCTAGCTATTGCTTAATATTAATCTTAGCCCCTGAGAAATATAGGGGCTTCTATCTTCTATCTTCTATCTTCTATCTTCTATCAAAATAGCATATCCGCTATATATGAAAAAACCAATATTTTTATGCTGTTAAGCTATTTTTTTATTCACTGAAGTTTAAGTATAAATAGTTAAAGCAATTAGTATGTTGTAACTAAAAAAGATGAATTACTATTTTAATATAAAGGCCATTTTTGCTGTGTTACTTTCTTATATTTTAGCAAATAGAACTTAAATTATTATAAACGAAAGAAATTTAAACTAAAAAGCAATTCGATTTCGACACATATAACTAAAAATACAATCAATGACAAGCATTAATTCTGACTTTTATATAATTACAATGAATTGTATTATCTCGCCTCATCCAAATGGAATAGAACTAAATCAAGTTAATTTATCTTAAAAGCACACCTGTAAAAATTATAAAGGAAATTAAAATGCAAACTAAGTTGCACATAACTATCGCATCTACAATATTACTACTTTCTTCAAATATGAATGTAATGGCTAGCAATGCATCTGGTACCATTAATTTTTATGGTTCTATCAATTCTACATCTTGTAATTTAGAAAAGAGTAATCTTACCATTTCATTACCTCCAATTAATAAATCAGATTTACCTAAATATAATAATTTAGCGACTGAAAATACAAAAGGAAAAGAATTTGAGATTGTACTAAAAGATTGCGGCCCCTCAAATAAAACTACTGAGTTAACAATAACCAGTAATAATTTATCACCACAAAAAAACATATTGATGAATACAGATAATACATCTTCAGCCGCTAATAATGTTGGTATTAGTATTCATAATAATAACGCCAAAGGAAAAGGTGCTATTATATTAGATGAAAGTAGAAAAATAGTTAGCACTATAGAAAATGGTACTACAACATATAAATTTTATGCAAACTATGCTGCTACTGGTTTAAATCCAACATCAGGTAAAGTTGCAGCTATAGCAAATTTTAATATTATTTATAAATAATTATAATAAAACACAGGATTATAAAATGAAAAAATATAACCAATATATTTTATTTACAATAATTCTGTGTTCTTCTTTTCTGACATATGCAAATGTCATTTATAGTGGAACACGTTTTATTTACAATGAATCAGACAATCATATAACCATAAGTGTTAAAAATAAAAATATTCAAGAAAATTATTTAATTCAAAGTTGGATAACAAAAGAAAATAATAAAAAAACACCATTTATCATCACCCCGCCTTTATTTAAATTAAAAGGTTCTCAAGATTCAGTTTTAAAATTAACTAAAATAGAACCTATAATAGAAAATAATCGTGAAAGTATTTTCTATTTAAATAGTAAAGCAATACCGTTAAAAGAATCTGATAATAATAGTTTGCATATATCTTTGAAATCAGTGTTTAAATTATTTTACCGCCCTACGGGGCTGCCAGAATCTATTGATGAAGCAACAAAGAAAGTATTTTTTTGTATAAATAGTCAAAAAGAATTAGTTATAAAAAACAAATCAGTTTATCATTTTACTATTCTTAGTATTTTCACCTCCAATAATAAGAAAGATATCTCATTTATGATAGAACCTTTTAGTGAGTTAAATATTGGCATTGTAGATTTTAAGACTAATATTTTAAATTGGAGTTATATTAATGATTTTGGAAATGAAGTTAATGTAACTGCTATCGATAATAAGTAATTTTACATTATGAAAAAATTACCATTAATTACACTTTTTCTGTTTTTTTCATCATATACAAAAGCAGATGCTCACTATTTACAAGCTATAGAAAATTTCAATGGGGATATCGATGTATCTCTACTTATTAACGAAAACTTTCTTGAGGGGAACTATAAAACCACAATCTATATAAACAATATAAAAAAGAGTGAACATAGTATAAATTTCAAAAGTGAAAATAGTAAATTATATCCCATCATTACAGTTTTAGAGTTACAGGAATGGGGAATAAATACTAATTACTATAAAGAATTAGCAATTAAAGATAAGAATGACATTATTGAACATGAAATCTTAAAAGACATTTTTAGAATAAATATAGATCTTAATAAACAAGAAATTCATTTTAAAGTACCTTTTATTGCTTTAAGTAATAATTTAAATAGTTCCAGAGATGAGTGGGATGAAGGCATCAATGCTTTTTTTTCTAAGTATGATTATCAAGGTCATTACTATAAAAACAAAAAATCCAACTTCTCAGAAGAGTATGTACATAATTTAATCCTCCATAATGGTGTTAATATATATGCATGGCGCTTTCGGCAATATTTAAGTTATGAAAATAGAAATAAAAAAATTTCCATGAATCAACAATATGCCTATAAAACGCTTAAAGAAATAAATTCGATATTTAAATTAGGTGATTTTTTTACATATTCACCAAACTTAAATACTTATAGATTAATTGGTATACAGTTAAATAGCGATATATCTATGCAACCGTCATCTTTAATTGGTTATTCTCCCATTATAAAAGAAATTGCTTATACTTATTCTGATATAACAATTGAGAAGGATGGGATAATTATTTACCAAACCTCTGTACCTTCAGGCCCTTTTATTCTTGATAATATTCCATCTATTGGTTCTGATGGAGAGCTAATACTCACCATTAAAGAAGAAAATGGAAAAATTCGAAAAATTAAAATCTGGAATTTTTCTTCCACTTCTTTATTACGGCCAAATCAATGGAATTACTATTTTTCTTTGGGTGTTATAGATAAAAAAAACAACATTTATAATAAGGAAAAAGAATTCCTAACGCAAACTACTTTATCATATGGCATTAATAATCAACTTACTGCTTTGGGAGGATTAGAAACAAAAAAGAATAATATCAATATGTTATTAGGAACTGCAATAGGTCTAAACTCATTTGGTATTATTTCACTTGATACCAGCTACAAAAAAGATCAAGAAAAACAAAGGTCTATACAATATAATATTAAATATCAAACAAATTTAATTTATACAAACACAAGTTTATTTTTTAATTCATCTTTTTATAATCTAGAGAAAAAGAGAAAAAATACACATCTTAGGAACAAAAAACATGAAGTGGAATTTTATTTTTCTCAGCCGATAAATAATAAATTATCATTACAAAGTGGATATAGCACTATTAATTACTCTGACTATAATAAAAAAGAAAATCGTTTTTTTATTAGTGGAACATCAAATTATCACAACCTATCTTATTCATTTGAATATGATCGTAGTGAAAGCCATAATTATAATAAAAACAATAAATTTTCTATTTTACTCAATTACCCTCTTGATCAAAACTCAGCTCATTGGCTAACGATACGCAGTTTATATAATAGTAAAGAGAAAGGTTTTGAGCATAATCTATCGATTAATGGTCATGTTCTAAAAAATAATAGATTAAGCTATAATGTTAATCTTTCAAAAAATAATAAAGGAGTAATCGACACATCAATAAATACAAACTACTTAAGTAGAATTGCTAAATTAAAATTAAATACTAAAGTTAATAAAAATAATCATCAATTAGGTTATGGATTAAGTGGTGGAATGGTCATTCATAACAACGGACTTACATTATCTCAAAGTTTAAGTAATAGTTTTGCCATTGTTAATTTTAATGGTGGAAAAAAAATAAAGAATATCGGACAACCTACTACAGAATCAGACTCACGAGGCTATTTAATCATCCAAAGTTTAAGTGAATATAATAAAAATACATTTTATATTGATGATAAATCATTAGACAATAAATATAATATTAATAATTATAAATATCACCTTACACCAACTAAAGGTGCTATTCTTTCTAAATTTATTAATGTAAAAACAGGTGAAAAAGCGTTATTTAATTTTAATGAAAATATTCCATTTGGTGCTACTGCCTATATAGAAGAAGCTAATGATTATTTATCTGAAATATTCTATATTAGTGAAAATAATGAATTATATATGTCTAACTTGCCACCTGCAGGAAGAGTTAAAGTGGTATGGGGGAAAGGAAAAGAAAAACAATGCTATTTCAATTATCAATTGAATCAAACTGAATTAAAAAGCGATATTTACTTTAAAAGAGTAAATTGTAACAAGGAGGAATAACGAATGAAAATTAGCCATCTATTATTTTTGCTTTTTTTACTATTAAACTGCTATTACGTTAATGCAGTAGATAAGCCATATAGTCAAAACTGTGTTTATGAAAATTCAAATGATAGTGAGTTTATTTCTTCTAGCTTATTCAGAATTAATTCTCAAGATATTAATTTAGATGCGAATATTGATGAAACCATGTCCGAGTCATATTTTCGTTATGCACCAGAAAGTTTAACAATTGTTCATTGCAAAAAAAACATTGAACTAAAATGGTTCATATCAGCAAAATATTATAAAGATAATATTTTTGAATCTGGGATCCCAGGAATAGGATTTAAATTAATTAGTAATGGAGATATTTTCTCTCTAAATAAAAATATTATTACCGTAAAAAAAACATATATCAATAACTGTAATTATCAAAAAGTTAAAAATGGCTATGATTTTCGATATTGTCAAGAAAGCTGGAATGGTATTCACCTTCATTTAGTCAAAATCGGCGAGTTAGACCTCTCGTTAAAATCCTTTAATTTTATCTCACCTATTACTATAAGTGCATATTTAGATGGTAAAAAATACAATAATACGCAATTACTTATTGACTTACCCAGGGTAGCTAATTGTAAATTAAGTATTAATGAACCAAGCATTCATTTAGAGCCAGTAGATAAAGACCGTTTGAACTATTATACAACTATTAATGAAAAGAATTTTTCTATTGATGTTGATTGTAAAAATAAAACACAAATAACATTGAAAATAGACAGTCCAGAAATATATAAAACAGAGAGTAAAAGTATTTTAGCTCTTTTATTAAACAAAGAATCTTCTGGTACTGGATTATTAATAAAGCACAATAATAAAAATTATATTCTTGGTTCAAAAATAATAAATAGCATCAGAACACCCACATCTAAATATATTTTTAATTTCTCCGTTGGTTATATAAAGATAAATAAAAAAATATTAGCTGGTAAAGTACACTCTCTTGCAAATGTTACTTTAGAATATAATTAAGGTATAATATGAAAATTCATGTGCTTACTTTTATTAGTTTATGTATTTTTCAATCTTTACCACGCTCATATGCCAATTATGTTTATGAATCAAGTTGTGAATATAACCTTACTATTTCACATCTATATAAATCAGACATTATATTGGAAGTTTTCAAATGTCCATCTTTATTCAATTATAATAAAAAAATGATAAAAATAATAGAAAATGGAATAATTTATCCTTTATCAATAAATAACAATGAAATAGGTTATTTTATATTAAATAAAAATAATATGTTTGCTACTAGTTTAAATAATAAAGTGTTAAATGTTTATTTAAATTATCAGTAAAAAAATGGCTCATAATTTAGACAATTTTTATGGGCCATTTTTATTTTTGTAACTACAATTTATAAACTAATTAAAACTTATTTGCTCAATTGCTTGTAAAATACGTTTATCTGAAATTGGAAAAGGAGTTCCTATTTGTTGAGCAAATAAACTCACCCTTAACTCTTCAATCATCCAACGAATATTTTGTACATCATCTTGCTGCTTTTGCTTTTCGGTTAATTTTCCTAGCCATTGCTGCCACTGTTGGATCACATTTTCAACTCGGCTCATTTGTGCCCTATCACGATTAGGATCTATAGCTAATTTTTCCATACGTTTTTCAATAGCACTTAAATAACGTGGAATATCAGCAAGTCGTTTCCAACCATGTGACGTTACAAACCCAGGAAAAACTAACTGACTAAGTTGAGCCTTGATATCTGATAATGCAAAAGCAACACTAATATCAACACGCCCTTTTAATCGTTTATTAATTGCGAATACTTGAGTCAAAATAGCTTCAACTTGCTTAGCTATTTCAACAACAGTATCGTTTAATTCAGCTCTTACATAATCTTGCAGTTTTTGATATTCAGATCCTTGCCAAATCAAACCACCATAAGATGCCATAAGTTTATCAACACCACATGCAATGCAATCATCAATAAGATCTAATACTTTACCATAAGGATTAAAGTAAAGACCCAATTTAGCTTTATTGGGTAATTTCTCATGAAGATATTTGATAGGTGATGGAATATTTAATAATAATAATCGTCTCACCCCCTCCCACATTGAAGTTTGTTGCTCAGATTCCGTTTCAAAAAGCTTAATACCAACACTATTTTTTTCATCAACTAATGCTGGATATGCTTTAACCGAATAACCACCTCGTTTTTGTTCATAGCGTTGTGGTAAATCACCAAAGCTCCAAATATGCAAATCTCGTTGTTCAATACCATCATCAGCTACAGCAGATAATGTTTTTTGCACTTTTTCCTTTAAGCTTTCCTTTAATGCATTAAGATCTTTACTTTCAGCAAGTGTCTTATTTTTATCATCGATAACCCGAAATGTTATTTTTAGATGATCTGCAACTTGATCAAGTTGCCAACTATCTCTATCAACTGTTACCCCGGTCATCCGGCGCAACTCTTTTTCAAGCCGATCAAGCAATTGATCCTCTGGCTTTGGTACTCGCTCTAGAAATGCAGATGCATAATTAGGTGCTGGCACAAAATTACGACGTATTGGTTTAGGTAATGATTTAATTAATGCCACAATTAATTCATGTCTAATACCCGGAATTTGCCAATCAAATCCCTCTTCTTTAACCTGATTTAATATTGCTAATGGAATATGTACTGTTACACCATCCGCCGCAGTACCCGGTTCAAATTGATAGCTTAATCGTAATTTTAAATTATCTTGTTGCCAATAATTTGGATAATCTAATGCACTAACTCTTTTGGCATCATCTTTGATAAGCATACTTTTTTCAAAATTTAGCAAATCTGGTGATGCTTTTTGAACTTCTTTCCACCACTTATCGAAATGGCGCGAGGAAACAATATCTTGAGGAATACGTTGGTCATAAAAAGTAAACATAGTCTCGTCATCGACTAAAATATCGCGACGGCGAGATTTATGTTCTAGTTCTTCCACTTCAGTACGTAATTTCAAATTATCACGAAAGAAAGCATGACGAGTTTGCCAATCCCCTTCAACTAAAGCATGTCGAATAAAAAGTTCACGGCATAATAGCGGATCAATTTGGCTGTAATTTACAGATCGAGAAGCAACAATAGGTAAACCATATAATGTCACTTTTTCATTAGCCATCACCGCACCTTGTGCTTTTGACCAATGAGGTTCACTGTAGTGATGTTTTACTAAGTGTTCAGCAATAGGTTCAATCCACTCTGGGTCGATACGAGCAGCTATTCGTCCCCATAAACGTGAAGTTTCTACCAGTTCTGCCACCATTGTCCATTTTGGTGGTTTTTTAAATAACCCTGAGCCGGGATAAATAGAAAAACGTGCATTTCTCGCCCCCGTAAACTCTTGCTTTTCAGCATCTTTTTGACCAACGTGAGATAATAAACCACTTAATAGTGCAACATGAACACTTCTAAAATCAGCAGGTTCGCTATTAACTGGGAATCCTAATTCTTTAACTACTTGACGTAATTGGGTATAAACATCTTGCCACTCTCGTACACGCATAAAGTTTAAAAACTCGTGCTTACAAAGTTTGCGAAACTGCGATTGGCTCAGCTCTTTTTGTTGAGTTTTTAAGTAATCCCACATATTTAAAAAAGAGAGGAAATCCGAATCTTTGTCCTGAAAACGACGATGTTTTTCATCTGAGGCCTGTTGCTTATCCATCGGTCTTTCCCGTGGATCTTGAATAGAAAGCGCAGATGTAATTACCATCAATTCTTTAACAGCACCATATTTTCGTGCTTCAAGTACCATTCTCGCTAAACGAGGATCAATAGGAAGTTGTGCAAGTTGTTTCCCCATAGGGGTTAAATGATACGCCCCCTGGCTATCCGTTTCATTTTGTAAAGCACCTAGTTCTTCTAATAAACGAACACCATCTTGTACATTTCGTTTATCTGGTGCTTGCACAAATGGAAATGCGCTAATATCTCCCAAACCTATTGATGTCATTTGCAAAATAACAGAAGCAAGGTTGGTTCTTAATATTTCAGGATCAGTAAATTCACTGCGAGAAATAAAATCATCTTCTGAATAAAGGCGAATACAAATACCGTCAGATACACGGCCACAACGACCTTTTCGTTGATTAGCTGAAGCTTGAGAAATGGGTTCTATTGGCAATCGTTGGACTTTAGTTCGATAGCTATAACGGCTAATACGCGCATAACCCGTATCTATTACATATTTAATACCAGGCACAGTTAACGATGTTTCAGCAACGTTAGTCGCCAATATGATACGTCTACCACTATGTGAGTGAAAAATACGGTTTTGCTCACTATTAGAAAGTCGAGCAAATAATGGCAACACCTCAGTATGGCGAAGTTGTAATTTATTAAGCGCATCAGCAGTATCTCTAATTTCGCGCTCACCACTCATAAAAATGAGAATATCGCCCGCACTTTCGTTACCCAGTTCATTGATAGCATCGACGATGCCATCCGTCATATCTTTGTCACTATCAAGTTCATCACCACCAATAGGACGATATCTCACTTCAACCGGATAAGTTCTCCCTGATACTTCTATTATAGGAGCTTGATTAAAGTGCTTAGAAAATCGCTCAGGATCAATAGTTGCTGAGGTAATAATAATTTTTAGATCAGGACGTTTAGGTAATAATTGTTTTAAATACCCCAAAATAAAATCAATATTTAAACTACGTTCGTGTGCTTCATCGATAATAATCGTGTCATATTGTAACAACAGTTTATCTTGTTGTAGTTCTGCTAATAAAATCCCATCAGTCATCAATTTTACTAATGTATTATCACCCACATGATCACTAAACCGAACTTTATAACCTACAGATTCTCCTAATGTACTTTTTAATTCATGAGCAATACGTTCCGCAACAGAACGCGCAGCTAGACGCCTAGGCTGAGTATGCCCAATATAACCTTTTATTCCTCGCCCTAATTCAAGGCAGATTTTAGGGATCTGTGTTGTTTTACCTGACCCTGTTTCCCCAGCAATAATAACCACTTGGTTATCTCTTATTGCATCATATATAGCCTTTTTTTTCTGACTAACAGGTAAATTTTCAGGATATGTAATTTCAGGGCAGTTAGTTCTGCGGCAGCTAATTAATTGTTGTGCTAAGATAATCTCTTGCTTAATTGCATTTAATACAGCTTGTTTTGACTCTTCATTATTAATTTTAGCAACGCCACGTAGACGTTTTCTTAATCGCTGCTGATCACGCAACGATAATTGCTCTATTTCTTGATAGAGCGAGGCAGATGATAATGTCACCTTTTTATTGTCCTTTTATAGCTCATTTTATGTCTAATTTATTAGCTATATGATATCACAACACCCTATCAGCACATAAAGGCTTCATTAAATTTCTTGTGCTTATCTTGTGCTTATTAAGTGATACTCCGAATTTTGAATAGATCCGTCAAAGGATCGTGATGTGATATTTTTACCTTTAGATAAGATATTGTTATCAGATAAATATAATTATTGACATAATATTTAATTACATTAAAAAAAATAAAACAAAGAGATATAAATGAAAAAGATCCTTATGCTGAAATCAAGCGTTTTAGATAACGGATCTTATAGCAATAAAATGGCCGATTATCTTATTGAAAATTGGCAAGTAATTAATCCTAATGACCTATTTACAATACGTGAACTTGTTAAAAATCCTGTCCCAATATTTAATCAAGCCGCAATATTTGTATCTGGTAAAGATACATCAATACTTTCTAATGAACAAAAATGGCAAGCGTATTATCTGAAAAATTGATAGTGGGGTTTAACACACATGATGTGATTATTATTACAGCCCCGATGTATAATTTTTCAATATCTATAATAGTTAAAAATACGACATTGATTTTATCGTGCGCACAGGTAAAACCTTTAGCCATAATGAGACAAGGCTATTAGATTAATTGAAAATAAATAAGTCATTGTACTCACAGACCGTGATATTATTTATAAAGATCACCCCTCTAATTTAGTTTTATCATTTTTAAGCCAACTTTTAAGTTTTATTAGCATTAAGAATATCCAATTTATTTTAGCCGAAGATATCGTTTATGGTGAAGATCATGCTCAACAAGCTGAGCAACAAGCTGAAAAATAAATTGATATCCTTATTCGCTAACAACATATTATTAATTAAATTAGACTAACATTCTCACCAATTAATAAAACACTGCTATAGTAGCTCCTTTATTATATTAAAATAAATGTAAAACAACCTTACATTAATGTTATATATAAAAATAACTTAAAAACGAACCAAATAAAATAAAGATAAGTTAATTTAAAAAAACAAACAATTAAAACCATAAAGATAATATATTAACAATATTTTAATCCAATTATCCAAAATAAATAGAAATAAAACTTCAAGTTATTTACTTTACATTTATGGTAACAAATTTTTATAATCCATTCATCCATATTATATTTATAATAACCATAAATTTCATTGTAATAGTTTAGTATTGTTTTTATTATTTTTTGGCTCTTATGATAATTGAATATTTAGAGCATTTTTTAATTTAAACTTAAATGGAATTTAAAAATGAAAAAATCGCTAATCTCACTAGTTATTTTATCTACTCTCACTGTATCAAATTTGGCTATGGCTGTAGATGTAAGAGTAGGCTCGCAAATAGCTCATCAACAGAATATTACTATCACTGGGCGGGTAGATGCGGATGCTTCCTCTTGCTTAGTTAATATAACTGAGAATGTCCGACTTGGTACCATTAAAGTGAGTGACTTTGATGACATAAGTCGTATTTCAAACAAAGACAGTGCTAATGTTTCAATTAATTTAACAGACTGTTCAGTAGGACTAATAAACGGCCGGATTACCGCTACAGTAGGATCTGAGACTATGACAAATATAGATCTTGAGGGTAGCAATGTTGGAGTGGCTGTACTTAATAACTTAGGAGCGGTAGTAAACCTCACGGAGAACGTATCATATAATTTTGTTATTTCTCCAGACACTAATGACGCAAGTTTAAGCATTCCTGTAAATTATATTAAACCCGAAGGAGACGCGGTAACTCCAGGGAATGTAGCAGTAGTATTACCGCTATCTATTATGGTATCAGATGGTGATATTATTTAGTGAGTAAAAATAGATAATAAAATATTATCTTATCAGCTATATTATATTTGTACAAATCACAAGGTCGTTTCTAGGCTTTGTGATTTTAATTAAAGAAAAAAATCATGAATAAACATAGTCTCTTAGTCACTGGTTTAACTTTTTTACTTTTCCCTTTTTTTAGTTTTTCTGGAATTCAACTAAATAATAATAAATTCATTTATATTGAAAACACTAAAAATGAAAGAATAGAAATAAAAAACACTTCAGATAAAGAATATTTTATTCAAAGTGTAGTCACACAATCAAATATTGATAACAAAGACCCAGCACCTTTTATTATATCCCCTCCTCTTTTCAAACTTGGTGCTAATGAAACTTTTTTTTTAGATATAATTAAAATTGATGATATCAATATTAAAGAAAAAGAATCACTTTATAAAATAAATATAAAATCAGTTCCTATCATTAAAAATAAAGAAGAAAAAGAAAACTTATTACATGTTTCATTAAATATGATTTACAATCTTTTTTATAGACCAAGTAAATTAAGTAATAAAGAAAAAAATTACAGTGATATTGTTTTTTCAAAAAACAAAAATGGTTATCTTATTATTAAAAACCCAACACCTTATTATATAACACTAACTTCAGTGAAAAATAATAATATTAATTTTATTGAGAACAGCAAAACTATTTCTCCTTTTAAAAAATATAATACAAAAGTTAAATTAAGCTCTTCTTCAATAATTAATTATAGTATCAGAAATGAGTTTGAAAATGTTATTGAGATGCCATCTAAAGAGGTTATTAATGAAGAGTAAAATTGCTAAGCTTAATAGTATTACCATTTCATTTTTTAGTATGTTTTATTGTTACAATATATATGCTGATAATGATTCATCATTTTATCTATATAGTTTACCTAATATCGATGCTAAACTTATTGCTCAATTAATTGAAAATCAACAACTAGCGGGCACATATCCGACAACACTATTTGTCAATAATCAGAAAAAATTCACTAAAAACATTATCTTTGATAATGTTGATGGCAAGCTTACGCCTAAATTATCTATTGAAGATTTAATCAATTTAGATATTAATACTGACTTTTATAATATCCAAAGCAATTCAACAGAGCTATTATCATTAAATGAAATTGGAATTTCATTTAATTATATATTTTCAACCAAATCCCTTTATTTAACCATTCCACAAAAAGGAATAACAAATAATAGAATTAACTTACCTAATAAATCGCTGTGGGACAATGGCATTAATGCTTTATTTAGCCATTATGACTATTTTGGCTCATATCAAAAAAACAGAAATATTATACATGAAATCAATTTTAACTCAGGTATTAACTTAGGTTATGTCCGTATTCGCAACAATAGTAAATATATCTATAATGGCCACAATAACCAAATTAAAATAAAGACACTTTATGCTTATCAGCAATTAGATTCACTTTCTTCACTTATTTATGGTGGTAAATTTACGCCCACTAACCGTCTATTGGCTAGTGAAAATATTATGGGAGTACAGTTAATTTCTAATAATTTACTTTCCAGTCATTCTCTTTATGCGAATAAACCTATTATTGAAGGTATTGCAGAAACATACGCTTTAGTAAGTGTTAAACAACAAGATAGAATTATCTACGAAACATCTGTTCCTCCAGGTCCTTTTGTATTGAATGCCTTACCTACGACAGGAAGTTCTGAGCTAACTCTCGAAATAAAAGAAGCTGATGGCCGTATAAAAAAATCAACTCACTATTTTACTATGATGCCTAATCAATTAAATACTAATCATTATCAATACAATTTAGTTGCAGGTTATAGTCAGCAATCTTATTACAAAAAAAAAGATAGCCAACATCCTTATTTTCTTGGTGAGTTTGCTTATGGTATTAATCAAAAAATTACTTCTTATGCGGCATTTAGAAAAAAAACAGAACATCACACTTATTTAGCTGGCCTAATTTTTAGTTTAGGTGAATTAGGTGGATTGGCAGCAGATGTCAGTTATTTAGATAATAGTCATATAAAATATCGAATCCGTTATAATAAAATTTTTACTTCAACAAAAACAAGTTTAACACTATCTTCGTTATATTATAAATATAATAAACCTCATGAAAATAAACTATTAAAAAATGCTCCTGAAAAAAAATATACACTCTCTATTTCTCAACCATTTATAAATGTTGGTCATTTATCTTTAAGTTACTATTACTTCTCTTACTTAACTGATAAGAATAGCCACATCATCGATACAACCTTTTCTTCTTATATTAAAAATATAAATTATTCAATTAAATATAAATATAATAAAAAAAATAATGACAATCACTTTTCATTTTATTTTCAACTACCCTTATTTAATCATAGAAATACTTACCATTGGATAAATAATCAATTTAGTTATAACAACAACCACTATTCGAATAATACTCGTTTTGGCGGCTCATTTTCACCACATTCAGAATTTAATTATTCAATAGGTTATAGAAATAAGTTTTCACCTAAAAATAAAAGTCATAATTATTCGGCAAATATGCAATACAAAGGAAATTATCAATCTTATAGAATAAGTGGTTCACATTCATCAAATAATCAATTTTATCATTTAAATTTTGGTGTAAGTGGTGCATTTTTAATCCATAATGGAGGTGTTACATTATCTCCATACTTAGGAAAAACTTTCGTTCTAGTAGATACACAAGGATTTTCTGGTATAAAAACAGATTATTCTACTAAATTTAAAACAGATAATTTTGGTTATTTAATACTACCTAATATTTCGCCTTATAAAATAAATAAAATCACATTGCAGTCATCGACATTACCTAAATATAGTGAAGCAACTCATTATACAAAATCAATCGTACCTACATTAGGTGCAATTTCCAAGATCACATTCCCATTAAAAATAAATAAAAAAGTTTTATTTCAATCTACCTCAGAAATTCCTTTTTTTGCAACAACAACTGCATTCGATAGCCAAAATAATATGATTGCACAAAGCTTTGTCTCTGATAATAATCGAATATTTTTTTCGGGTTTATCTGAAGTTGGATGGATAAAAGTAAAATGGGGTGATGAACAACATCAACAGTGTCAGTTTAATTATGATATTAGCAATGAAATGAAAGTTGATACGTTAATTAAAAAAGACATTGTTTGTCAATAAGTTTAATTAAATTAATTACAGGTAATAAATTATGAAAAAAATAAATATTTTTATAACATTACTTATTTCTTTAATCTCTTTTTCTTCATCTGCGCAGCAACGAGGTGATGATATTCTGCCACTAAATTGTATGGTTGATATATATATTAATGCTAATAACAATACTATTAGTATTAATGACTTTGCCTCTCAACAAGCTGGTGCATTAGCCACACATGCTACCATCACAATCATATTAGAAGTGCTAGACTGCTCAATTAAGAATGGTGATATTAAGCTTACAATAGATCCACGTTCAATTGATCCCAATACGGGTTATTTAAAAAATAATATTTTAGATAACTCTGCCAGTCAGAATGTTACATTTCAATTATTTTACGATGATGACGAAAGAGCTATTAATTTAAACAGTGAAAATACATTTATTACCAATATTACTGATGGTGATGCTGAGTTTTATTTTGCTATAAATTATGTCAAAACAGATAACCTCCCTCCCAAACCTGGAAAAATACAGTCTAACATTATTTTTAATTTAATGATTGGTGAAGAAATTGTCGAAATATAACTAATAAAGCAGAGCGTTAATAAAAATAACGTTCTGCTTCAAAAAATAAAAAAATAAAAAAATTTAGAATAAGTTATTTTTTAACCCATAACCCATTAATTCCCTTTACATACTCCCCTTCACTTGCTCTAGCAACTAATTTCTCCCCTGCTAGCCTTGCAACAGATTCAGGTGCAACTTGGTTCGTTTTTGCTATCTCAGCATATTTTGCTTTTCTTGCTTGATTAATTTCATCAACAAGAACTTGTGCTTGTTTGTTATTAGGTTGAACAAGCTCTATATAGCCTTTAAAGGTTTCGCCTACCAGCCCTTGTGATCTCGCTTCATCAAGAGTAAGCGCTATAACGCCAGTACTCCAAAATAAAAACATTAACACAGCACTTAGTAGATATCGTTTATAATTCATTTTTTATCCTTTAAAAAATTGCGCTGTTATCTTTTAATAAATCTTCAACTTGTCGATCTATTTTGACATTAATTTCATGTTCAATTTTAACATTCATATTAATATTAATAGGTTTATCTGGTGTTGCGACTTCTAGTCGAATACATCCTGTTAACGCCGATATTCCCATCATTAAGATCGTTAATAAAAATAGTTTTTTTAAAAATAATGGTTTCACTCTGACTCACTCCCTAAATCTGATAGGCTTTTCTCTAACCACTCTTCCAATTGCGATCCAAAACGTAAACTTCGCCATAATTGAAAGACATTTTCTTCGTGATGATAATTTAAATTCACTTGTCGTCGCTTATCTTCTAATGGATTGGTTCCTTGTATTTCTGCTTCTAAAATCAACTCACCTAAATTACTTAAATTGACTCTCGTCCAAGAACGACTTATTTCTAAATAACGCAACCATGCAATAGCAACACCTGCCGACATGTTGCTGTCATCTATTGAATCAACAAAATCCTTATCAAGCCTCAAGGTTAAATAAGACGAGTTGGCTAACCAACCATTTTTAATAATCCATTGATTATTATTTATATAAAATGGGAATTCACCACTTACTTTGCCTGATGCTGCAAGTTGGGTCACTTTTAATAAAGTAAATAAATGACTAAGCTCAATATTATCTAATGAAATAATTGCCTCTTCCTGTTGTGGGATAGCTAACTTTTTCATTGAAAGAGTGCCTTCTAACATCGCCAGTTTTACGTTAGACAAGACTAACGGCTTTGTTTCTGTTGCTGGATAAAATCCCTGAAGGTCAGCGGTAATATCAGTCACTTCAAATAAATTATTAATTCGTTTAATTCTAAGTTGAACTGGCTGCTTAACACCTAATTGCCATTCATCACCCTGTAAACGCCAAGGCAGAATAAAATCTAATCCTTCTAACACACCATCTTTTAGCCACATTCCACCTTGTTTTACAACTAAATGTCCACCAGCAACTAATCCTTGCTCTGGTGCAATAGAGAAGCCAGCTTGAGTATAAAATTCACCTTTATCTAGCGTAATACCTAATTCTGCAGGTAATAAAGATTGAAATGCATTAATTGCTTGTGAAGGCCAACGCATTTGACCTCTTAATCGCGCCCCATCCCAACGTGTATTTATTGCAATTGGTCCGATATTGGGTTTAGCGCTTATTTCACCTTTTAGATTAAAATTAAAAGGTGACTCACCATTAACTGTTGCAATAAAATCTGTTTTATCTAAAAAACCACCAGAAGGAAAAGAAACACGTTGGCTTGTTAATTTTAATTTCCCATCAAAAGCTGGTTTCTTATCATCCCGTAACCAACGAAATGGACTTAATAATGTTAACCTTGGCGCAGTCATTGTGGTGTTTTGATATTTTAAAACATCAAAACCAGTGTTTAAAGTTTCAAAACTGACAGTCTTGTCCCGCCAATAACCTGTACCCGCAATATCCCAACGGGCTTTTAATGGTAATAGATCACCCTCTCCCCAATAACGCCATTGCCAATTTCCATTATCAGGCAAGAAATGTTCCGCTTTACCATCAAAGTGAATACGATAATCACCCCAAATTGAATCTTGAGCCACTACAATGGCATTTAAACGGCCATTAAATCCTTGAGATGAAAATGTTGTGCCCGCCAGAGGCAACCTTGCATCTTTGATAGTTAATGTTTCAGTTAAAGGCCCTTTAAACCGTAATAAAGAGCCTGATAGAAACTCAATCGTTGGATCACTCAACATTCCTGTTATTTTTACTGGTAATTGTGCATTGGCTTGCATTAATTCTTTATTTACAACACCGGTTATCTGAATAGGGATTTGTGCATCTAATAAGTCAATTGGCGTTTCTGGTATAGAGATAACTAAATTACCTTTTCCTGCTCGCCCTTCTGTCATCATATTCAGTCGTGCAGTTAATCGTAAATTAGCTAAACCTTCTCGCCACTGAGCTAGATTAATATCAACACCTCCACGTAATGGTTGATCTAATCCAAACCACTCCCAACGCCCTTTTTTAATAGTAATATTCTTAGCATCGACATGCCAAGGAAGCAGCATTAATGCTTGTCCACCACCTTGCTCTGCTAACGATAATGTACCCTCATTTCCTTTCCACTCTCCGACAAAAACAAGCGGATTTGTATAATGAGAGGTTAATAGAGTGGCGTTAATTGAGCCATTTTCAGGTAATGAAGCAATATCGAGAGGTAATTCTATTTCAGCCGCAAGTTCAATATAATTATCATCAGGTAAATTTACTTTAAAGTGTTGGATATCTAGCCATTGGTTATCACGAATAAACAGGCGGATTTCAGCTTTATCACCTTGATAAATGATTGAGCGCCCATTCTTTTCACTTGTTAAATTTAACGAGCCTTGATAATCATCATAGCCTTTCAATAATACACTTTGAATATTAATAGAAAGTGCTGGAATAGATGCTAATAACGTTTGTAATTCAAGAGGAGCTTGTGCCGTTTTCTCTTTTTCTATTGCTGATAATTGAGAAAAACACTGCTCATCAAGCATCAAATTGTGGCTACTAAATTGAAAAGAGTCTGTTTGCTGTTTTTTATATTGAAAAGCAAAGCCATCAATATTGGCTAATATGCAACTTTCACTTTTTAATGAAATATTATCAATTGAAAGGCCTATTTGTTGTAATTTAGGCTGGGTTAGCGTAAGGGATATCCCTTCTGGTAAATAAGATTTTGCAACAACAGGCAACCAATGGGGAATCGTTACCCATAACGTAGTGCTAATTATAGCTGCACCAAGTAGTATGGTACCTGTCCATTTGATTGTTTTTTTTAACAACACATCGTATTCCTTTTAAACAAACCAGAATCATCCACTTATCTCGTTAAAATCGTTTATAATAATAGTATTAATTTCTTTCATATTGAGGATGGATAATTCTTGATTTTCCAGCCTCAGAATAAAAATTTAATCAAAGTAGAGAAGACTAGATGAAAATCGTTTCTTATAGTACTAAACATTATGATCAGAAACACATGGAATGGGTTAATCAGCATAATGGATATCACTATGATATCGAATATTTTGATTTTAATTTAACTGAACAGACAGCAAAAAATGCCATTGGTGCTGATGCTGTGTGTATTTTCGTCAACGATGATGCAAGCCGCCCTGTTTTACAAGAGCTTGCCAGTTTAAATATTCGTATTCTTGCATTACGTTGTGCTGGATTTAATAATGTAGATCTTCAAGCTGCAGCAGAATTAGGAATAACTGTTGTACGTGTTCCTGCTTATTCTCCTGAAGCAATAGCTGAGCACGCAGTGGGCATGATGCTCTCTTTAAATCGTCGTATTCACCGCGCTTACCAACGCACTCGTGATGCTAATTTCTCGTTAGAAGGATTAACGGGTTTTAATATGCATAACCGTACCGCAGGTATTATTGGCACAGGTAAAATAGGTTTAGCGACGCTACGTATTTTAAAAGGATTTGGCATGAAATTACTTGCCTTTGATCCTTATCCAAATCAAGCCGTATTAGATTTAGGTGCCGAGTATGTTGATTTAGCAACACTGTATGCTAATTCTCATGTTATTTCTTTGCACTGTCCATTAACTGCAGATAATCATCACTTGCTTAATGAGTCAGCTTTTTCACAAATGAAAGATGGTGTGATGATCATCAATACCAGTCGCGGTGCTTTAATAGATTCTGCGGCTGCAATTAATGCATTAAAACAAGGTAAAATAGGTGCATTAGGTATGGATGTTTATGAAAATGAACGTGATCTCTTTTTTGAAGATAAATCAAACGACGTTATTCAAGATGATATCTTCCGCCGCCTTTCTTCTTGTCATAATGTATTATTTACAGGCCATCAGGCATTTTTAACTGAAGAAGCCTTGATCAGTATTAGTGAAACAACCTTACATAATATTAAAGAAGTTGTTAACGGCGTTGAATGTATTAATCAAATAAAAGCTTAATAAACAGCTAGTTAAGATTAAAACTATGCTATTTGTATAAGATATATCTTCAAAAAATAAAAAATCCCCTT
Source organism: Proteus hauseri (assembly GCF_004116975.1). Taxonomy (NCBI): domain Bacteria; kingdom Pseudomonadati; phylum Pseudomonadota; class Gammaproteobacteria; order Enterobacterales; family Morganellaceae; genus Proteus; species Proteus hauseri. The sequence continues at coordinate 3,504,804 of NZ_CP026364.1, forward strand.
TCATTTAGCATTACTTACTTTGAAAGGGGATTTTTTTATTGTATTACTAACAAATAACAACTTTTATTTTTTATCTTTTTCAGTAGATATCGACTCAATAACACCACGGGTATAGGTGTCTTGATTATCTTCTTCTACTTTAAATTGTGCGACTAAGTCGGCAAGTTGATGTGCTTCGTCATCCATATTCGCAGTAATAGCTGCAGATTCCTCAACTAATGCCGCATTTTGTTGTGTGACTGTATCCATTTCGCTCACTGCCATTGCTATTTGGTTAATTCCCATGCTCTGCTCATTAGAAGCAAGGGCAATTTGCTGCATAAAATCATTCACCTGTGTAATTGTTGTTACAATCTCAGTCATAGAGCGACCGGCTTGAGCGACTTGCTGTGAGCCTACTTGAACTTTATTAACAGAATGAGTAATTAATTCATTTATCTCTTTTGCCGCATCAGCACTTCGACTTGCTAGATTACGCACTTCAGCAGCAACAACCGTAAATCCTCGCCCTTGTTCACCCGCTCTTGCTGCTTCTACTGCGGCATTCAATGACAAAATATTGGTTTGGTTAGCGATACTATTAATAATGTCATTAATATCTGAAATTTTCTTCGCACTTTCAGAAATAGAAGACATTGTTTCTACCACACTATCCATCACCGTTTCGCCATTTTGTGCTGAACTTGTCGCGGTTAATGCTAGTTTGCTTGCTTCACGTGAGTTATCTGCATTTTTCTCAACCGTTGTTTTAATCTGTTCCATACTTGCAACAGTTTCTTGTAATGCACTCGCTTGTTCTTCAGTTCGTGAAGAAAGGTCGGTATTTCCTGTTGCTATCTCACTCGCACTAACACTAATTGTGTTAACTGCATTTTTAACTGATGAAATCATATGACTCAATGAGTTTTTCATCTTATTCATTTCATTGAATAATTGTCCAAATTCATTGGTACCATGATTATCAACTCTCATACTGAGATCACCTTGGCTCATTTTACTGAAGATATTAATTAAGATCCTAATATTGCCAATAAAACTATGTGAGAACCAACGTAATATAAAGATAAATAAGATAATAACGATAACACCCGCTATAGTTGCCATAATCATAAGGCGCTGCTGTGATGTTTTCGCAATCTCGATATAATTATTTTCAATGCTATTAGCTAATGCGTAATAAGTCATCGTAATATCATTAAGTTCATCCATTTTAGCACTAGCGGAATGGGTACTTAATTCACCTTTACGCAATTTATCAAGCGCACCACTAAAAATATCAAGCAGTTCATCAAATCGTTTTGTCATTTCATCTGTTAACTCACGCCCTTCTACTGTGAGTTTTTCGGCATCAGCCCAGCGATGAATTTCTTCACGAGTGACTTCAATATACTCGGCGGTTTGATGAAAATATTTTGCCGAGGGTTTTTCATTAACTCTTAACTGTCCATCAAGACCATTAATATTAGCTCGGATAACAGCCATTTGATAACGCGCTTTACCCATAAGCAACATTTGCTGGCTTAAATTGCTTGATGAAACAAAGTTATTATAAGATCGAGTGGATGCATCATAACTAAAATAAATGATGCTCATAATAAGTGTGAATAAAATGGCCAGCATGACCTTTACGGTCTTTTCTATACTGATGTTCTTAAACATGGTCATATTCCATCAAAATATACAGGTGTTTTTTTTCTGCACATTTGTAAGATATTGGAATACCCTATAATACAAAAAGAGTATTCCCTGGTGTAAATAAAATAAGATTAAAAGTCATTCATTAGAATATAGAGACAGTTTGAATACTGCCCATATCTATAATGTCGGTAATTTTTACAAAAAACTTTAGGGTGCAGTGAAATATATTTTTTATTTATGAAATAAACACTTCATTTAACTTCCAAGCAAAAAATTAGCTATACAATATCCTGCTATGCCCATGATTTTACTCATAAAAAGATAAGTCATTAATTATTTTTTAGTTTTAGTTCTTTTCTTATTCAATTTAAATTTAATATACGAATAGGTATAAACACCTAATTAGGTTAATTATATTAATCATAGTAGTCATTTAAAATCAAATGAAGTTTATTATTAATTTCCAAAAAAATAAGGTGGTTTCTTATAACCACCTTATTCTATTATTAATTCAATTTTATTCTTATTTATTAAGAAAGCTTAATAAATTTTTGTTTTAATAATTTTTCTGTCAGTTCAATAAGTCTTATCACATTTTCAGGGGTTTCTTTTGTTTTAAGTTCAGCCAAAGTCAGCCAATGAAAAGAATTATTGGTTAATTTACTATGCAGTAATGGGCGGCAGAGATAAATCATATCAATATGATAGTGAAATCCTTCTTTTTTATCATTAATGGGCTCTTTTAAAATAGCCAGAGGTTTAATAAGCTCAACAACATCTTTGTTCACCAAATTAAGCGCTAATTCAGGCTGATAACTAAGACATTCACATTGCAACCCTGTTTCTTCTTCTATTTCTCTTAAAGCCGCATCTTGTGGTTCTTCATTTTCTTCAATATGCCCACCAGGTGGTAACCAGCACGCTATTTTAGGGTGAAAGTGAAATAAAAATTGCCCTTTTTTATTAAATACAATACCAGTAGCAGTAAAATGGCTTTTTATATTATTTAACTCCATCTGTTATTACCTTTTGTTTTACTTATTAAAATGTTATAGCCATTTCATATTCTGCTATTTAAGCTTGTTTTCTTGTTTTACTCGATTTGATGCTTGCTTTATTCCAGCCAAGAAATCTGCAAATATAGCTTTAAAATCGTTACATGCATCTTCTGGTAATGTCGCTTCATTTTTTAAGTTAATAGAAATATGTGTAACAAAACCATAAATAAGATTAACAACAATGGCGGGTGAATAAGTGTCAATTTCCTTTCGTTCAAAAAGAGCATTAACACAAGATTGAATTCGAGGAATAAGAATATTTGCATCTATTTCATCCCACTCTTTCCAACCCAGTACTGAAATAATATCTTGTAAAGGGATCAGCTCATTTTTATGCTGATAGATATGATCGACACAAAGTGAAAAAATTTCTTCTAGCTCAACCCATTTATCTTCATTAACAGGAATTTTTGTTAATTTTTCAACAGCGCACTCAACCTGTAAAAGATAGCACTCTTTTAATAGCGCCTTTTTATTACTGAAATGATGATAAAATGCACCTTTAGTTACTCTTGCATAACGTGATATTTCATCAATGGAAACATCGTAATAGCCTTGATTTACAAATAAATATTGAGCTGCTTCGATTAAAGCGGTGCGTGTTTGTTCTGAATTCTCTTGTTGCCGCGATTTTATTTCCATGATAAAACCCTTAAAACATACCATAAGTATGTAATAATATATGGGTATCAGTTTTGTGTAAACTGTACAAAATATTTTTCAGGAAATTATCATGTCATCTCAGTACAATGGGCTTATCCCTTCCAATTCTTTATCCTCATTTAATATAGAAATTATCAAGGAATTACTTCTCTGGATTGAGGTGAATCTGGAAAAACCGTTGTTACTTGACGATGTTGCAATTAAATCCGGCTATACAAAATGGCATTTACAGCGTGTTTTTAAACAAGCCACAGGATTAACCCTTGCATCTTATATTCGCGGGCGACGTCTTACCAAAGCAGCAACTGAATTACGTTTAACTAAACTACCAGTGCTAACTATCGCATTACGTTATCAGTTCGATTCTCAGCAATCTTTCACTCGCCGATTTAAAGCAATATTTGGCGTAACTCCAACTGAATATCGTAGAATAGATATCTTATGTGGTGATAATTTTCAGCCACCAATAAACTTTGCGGTTACTGATTTACCGATCCCCAAAATAATGGATTTACCAGAAAGCGATGTTTATGTAATGCAATATCAATATTTTTGCTCCATTGAAGATATTGGCAAGTTACACGAAGAGATCCGTCATCAATTCTGGAATGATTTTTTACTGTATACCGATAAAAACTTTACTGAAAGTACCGTACTTATTTCTTATCAACCAAATACTGAGCGTAAAAATAAGATCCAAATTGATTATGAAATTGGTTTACGTGACTTAACCCATTTTACAAAAACAGGTGGATTTAGAAAAAAACGTATTCCAGCAGGTCGTTATGTCAGATTCCAGTTTAAAGGAACGCTAGAAGAATATAAGCAATTTGCGATGAAAATCTATTTTTATACATTACCTGCTTTAGGTTTATGTCGCCGCCTAGGCGCTGATATTGAAAATTATATTTGTATAGAAACGGATATTGATTTAACGAAATTACCTAAAACATTAGAAATTGACTACTATGTACCTATACATTAATACTTGGTTTCAATAGCCTGATTTACTCAGGCTATTTTTAATTTTAGTCCATCTAATCCCCTATTTTACTATCCTGTGACTTTCTACTAAATAAGGTAACTATGCGTATTTCATCGCTATTATTATTTTCAGCGCTATTTATACAGCCTATTATAAGTTACGCAGATATTTCCACACATCAATTAACACGTGAAGATGGAAGTGACATCCACTATTACATTGATAAACGCGGCGAAAACAATAAAACCTTGTTAGTTCTTCTGCAAGGCTCAGATTGTAATAGTATTAAAAATAATACGTTTATTCAGGAAACTTTTGGTCAATGGCTACCTGATAGCGATATTTTGATGGTAGAAAAATATGGTATTACAGCACAGTTGCCCTATCTTAAAAATTACGACGAACGTAAAGATTGCCCTTTAGAATACATGTTAAAAGACAATCCTACACAACGTACTAATGACTATTCAGCAGTACTAGATAAATTATCTCCATATTATCCTAACCTAGTGTTAGTTGGCGGCAGCGAAGGTGCAATAATGGTTCACCTCATTATTGACCGACGTAACGACATTAAAGCTGGTATAGCATTAAATGGTGGTGGGCGCTTTTTTATCGATGATGTTATTTATAATATTCGTCATACAACACCGTCAGAATACGTTAAAGAGGCGACAGAAGGTTTTCAGCAATTTGCCATTAGCGCTAAAAACAATGAGCTAGATAATGACCAAATAATCAGTGAGCATGGTAAATTATGGTGGCACCAATTTTTATCTATCGATTTACAAGCAGTCATGCAAAAAAATAATCACACTCCCGTTTTAATTGTTCAAACACTAAACGATATTAATGTAGATGTTGATGCATTTGATCAATTAAGCCGCAATATCCAGCAATCTAATATTCAATTTATGAGTTATAAACAGTTAGATCATGGTTTTTATGGAAAAGATGGCTTACGTCATACTGATGAAATTATTAATATGATGAAACAGTGGTATGCCAAACAATAAAAATAGTACTAAAACATAACTGATCTTCATATTCATCATAAAAAGTATTGTTTCGTTTTTTAATAACAATGCTTTTTATTTTATTGTTCGAAAAATGCTTTGACACTCTGCACTTGCCAATTTTTTCAAGACACCTACTCTTTAAGGTAAGTATAATTATCCAATGACTGATATAGCTCAGATATGCTAAAGCGTCATTTGTGTATAATGATAATATTCTCTCTTCTAGGTTTAGGATAAGAATGGAAAGTAATAATTCGCTTTTACGTCTTGATAAAATCGGCTATCAAATAGATAACAAAACTATTCTTGATAATATTAATTTTTCGCTGCAACCAGCTGAATTTAAGCTTATCACGGGTCCTTCTGGTTGTGGAAAAAGCACCCTACTAAAGATTATTTCATCACTGTTATCACCAACGAATGGTACGCTATTTTTTGAAAACAAAGATTATTTAACGATGTTGCCAGAATCATATCGCCAACAAGTCTCTTACTGTACCCAAACACCCATGCTATTTGGCAGTACTGTTTATGATAATTTGCAATTTCCTTATTTCTTACGAAAGCTCGCCGTTGATGAAAAGAAGATCATCGCTGATCTAGATTATTTTGGTTTACCAAGTTCCATGGTAAAAAAAAGCATTAATGAACTATCAGGCGGTGAGCGCCAACGTATTTCATTAATAAGAAATCTACAATTTATACCTAAAATCTTATTATTAGACGAAATAACTAGCGCTTTAGATGAAGATAATAAAGCGAAGGTAAACGACACTATTCACACATATGTAAAAGAGCAAAAACTTGCCGTTTTATGGGTGACTCATGATCAGAATGAAATAAAACATGCTGATGATGTTATTCACTTACCTTCACATTCTGGTACTTAATCTCACTCTTTTGAAAAAAATTTTTAATTGTGAATTAATGCATTTTTATGAGTAATCATTTTGTTATGAGCGAACATACTATTATGAACGAACATACGATAAGTAATGAATCCCTTATTTTTTCTCTCTTACTTGTGCTAGTTGCTATTTTTATTAGTCATAAAGAGAAGCTTTCTTTAGAAAAAGACATTATCTGGAGCACCGCCAGAGCAATTATCCAATTGCTGATTGTAGGTTATGTCCTTACTTATATTTTTCATGTTGACCATTTTATTCTGACATTTTTAATGGTGTTGTTTATCTGTTATAACGCAGCACATAATGCGAAAAAACGCAGTAAATATGTAAAAGATATTTTTATTATTTCTTTCACCGCCATTACAACAGGTGCACTATTAACGTTAACTATTTTATTATTAACAGGTTCAATTGCATTTACGCCAATTCAAATTATACCCATTACCGGTATGATCGCGGGTAATGCTATGATAGCAACGGGTCTTTGTTATAATAATTTGGGTCAACGTTTTCAGAATCAACAACAACAAATACAAGAGATGCTAAGTTTAGGCGCAACACCTAAATTAGCCTCAATGAGCATTATTCGAGATAGTATTAAATCATCTCTTATTCCGACTGTAGATGCAGCAAAAACAGTGGGTATTGTCAGCTTACCAGGCATGATGTCAGGGCTTATTTTTGCTGGTATCGACCCTTTACAGGCAGTTAAATATCAAATTATGGTTACTTTTATGTTGATGGCAACCGCAAGCCTTTCAACAATTATTGCCTGCTATTTAACCTATAAGAAATTTTTCAATCAACGTCATCAGTTAATTGTGTTAAATAACCAATAATACTGACTTTGACTTGTACTCAACTAAATAAAAAAAGAAGCTTCAGCTTCTTTTTTTATTTATTGGCTATCAATATAGGTTTTTATTTAACCGCGACCTTTAGGTCGATTAAGAATATGATCTTCCCAATCTTCTACTTCAGTTTCTGGCACAGCAATATATCTTACTGAGATATTACTTTGGTGCATTTTTGCTTTATTACCCGCAATTAATGGATGCCAGCTTGCTAAAGCTTTGCCTTCTGCTAATAAACGGTAAGCACAAGTCATTGGCAACCATTCAAAGGTAGGTAAATTATGCCGAGTAAGCTTGATACAATCTGGCTCATAACGAAAACGATCTTCATAGTTACTGCATTGGCAGGTTTTAATATTTAACTGATTACAAGCCACGTTAGTGAAATAAATTTCATCAGTATCGTCATCCATTAACTTGTGTAAACAACATTGTCCACATCCGTCACACAGTGATTCCCACTCATCATCACTCATTTCATCTAAAGTTTTAGTCTGCCAAAAAGCCTGTGTCATCTCTACGTTATTACCTTATTGCTCATCAAAACGAATTAAATAACCCGCGTTGTCAGCTGATGCTCATTAATACTTAATACCAACATATCGCCTGATTCTAATGGACCAACACCTTCAGGTGTTCCCGTTAAAATAACATCACCAGGACGCAGGGTAAAAAAGCGAGACATATAACTGATAAGGGGTAAAACAGGGGTTAGCATATCACGACTGTTGCCCTGCTGACGAATTTCGTCATTAACACGTAACGTTAAATCTGCATTTTGTGGATCACCAAATGAGTTTACGGGAATAAAACCGGATAATGGTGCCGAACCATCAAATGCTTTACTTTTTTCCCAAGGTTGTCCTGCTTTTTTTAATTTGGTTTGCAGATCACGCAAAGTAAGATCTAAACCGATACCGAAACCCGCAATAGCACGATCAACACGATCTTCATTGGCTTGTTTAAGCGGCTGTCCAATTAATACGGCGAGTTCGATTTCATGATGAACAGCCCCCATCTCTTTTGGAATAGCAATAGGTTGACGAATATCACACATTGCGGTTTCGGGCTTGATAAAAATAACAGGTTCTTCAGAACGTACTGAACCCATTTCTTTAATATGGTTTGCATAGTTACTTCCTACACAAATCACTTTATTGACTGGAAAATCAAGCAACGCACCTTCCCAATCTCTGTGTTGATACATAATATTTTCCTTATAGGTAATTTGCTGTGTTTTATTTCACTATAGAGCCGATTATTATTTAGTAGGTAGTGAATTTATTTTATTAGCAACGCCATCAGCCATTGTGACTATGCTAAGTGCAAAAAAGTAAGAACTATTCCAATGCATAATAGTACGGAAGTTTTGTGTCACTAAATAGCTTCTGTGCATATCATCATCAGGAATGATTAACCAAACAGGCATATTATCTGTTAGCTGACTATTAGCAGGCAATTGAACGCCTAACGCTTTCCATTGTGCTACCGTTTTTTGCTGCTCAGCTTTAATGCCTTCGAGTTGCTGGTTAAAATCTATCGCTAAAGTAACCTGTTCACCCCATGGAAGTCCATTTTTCCAACCTTCTGTTGCCAGATAATTCGCGGCTGAAGCAAATGCGTCTTCACGGCTATTCCAAATATCAATGGTGACATTATTATCGCCATCCGCCGCATAGGTAAGGAAAGATGAAGGCATAAACTGAGTTTGCCCCATAGCCCCAGCCCATGAACCTTTTAAGCGTTGCCCTTCAGGTAAATGACCACCTTCAATTATTTCAAGTGCTGCCATTAGTTGGCGGCTAAATAGTTCTTCTCGACGACCTTCAAATGCCAAGGTTGCTAATGCAGAAATAACATCTTCTTTGCCCTGCACTTTACCAAAACCGCTTTCGAGTCCCCATAATGCAACTATATAGTTTGCAGGCACACCATATTTATTACTGATACGATTTAAGGCTTCTTGATTCGCCTGATATAATTTAGCCCCCTCATTAATGCGACCATTCGTCACAATACGGGGAAGATAAACATCTAGCGTTATTTTTTTTTCTGGCTGATTACGGTCTGATTTCACCACACGTTCAATAAAATGAACTTCTGCAAATGCAAAATCTATCGTTTCTGCTTTATAACCTAATTGAGCTGCTTTTAATTTTAACGCCTCAACATAAGCAGGAAATTGTGCCGGTGTACGCGAATCTTTAGGAAATGTTTGTTCAAGTGAACTAACATTGATTTGTTTCCATCGAAGTGGCGCGGGTGTTCCAAGTGGAGTTGTTTCACTTGTTATCACACTTTTTTCCACTTGCTTTTGTTGGCTATCTGCACACGCAGATAGCACAAAACCAGAAACAATTATGCCAATGAGCGAATATTTGAACATTGAGGCTCCTTTTATCTCGATGATTTATTCAGTTTTTTCTGATTTTTTCAATTCATCTAAATAAGCATTTAACATGCTTTCGACAGGTGGTGGTACTTGAAGATAAAATCCTTGATCAATTAACGCCCGTTTGACTTTTTCAATGTCCGCATGTGCTAAACGCTGTCTATCCGCGAGATTCAGCAGCATTGCGAATTGAGGTTCGCCAAAACTTTGTAATAATTCATCTGGAATTCGAGAGAAATCATCTTTTTTTTCGATGTATAAATAAGTTTGATCACGCTTGGTACTACGGTAAATTGCACAAATCATTTTCATTAAACTCTAATTATTAAAATAAGCGACTTGCCTGAATATTTTAGTAAATATAACATGCTTATATACTTTCGTAATATCGTCTCTGGTTTTTTGTGCCAGATTATAAAAAATTTACTGAGTCAGATAGATGTCAAACACGCCCATTGAGTTAAAAGGCAGTAATTTTACCCTTTCGGTACTTCATTTAAATGATGGAACACCGAAGGTTATTCGTCAGGCTATTTCAGAAAAAATCGCACAAGCGCCTCAATTTCTGAAAAACGCCCCTGTGGTTATTAATGTTTCTGCATTAGCAGATCAAAATATTGATTTTAAAAAACTGAGGCGAATTGTAGAAGATGCTGGCTTACGCGTTGTGGGAATTAGTGGCAGTTCAGACGCTCAACAGAAAGAAGCGATAATTGCCGCACAGTTACCTATCTTAAATGAGGGTAAAATAACCAAACCAACAACTCAGGTAAATAACGATAAAACGGATGATGTACCAATTCAGGTACGTCAGAAAACAAAAATCATCCATACACCAGTGCGTTCTGGCCAACGCATTTATGCTCAAAATAGTGATTTAGTTGTTATTAGCAATGTCAGTGCCGGCGCTGAATTAATTGCGGATGGCAATGTCCATATCTACGGCGTATTACGTGGGCGCGTACTTGCTGGTGCATCTGGTGATAAAGAAAGCCAAATTTTTTGTACGCATTTATCTGCAGAACTTGTTTCTATTGCTGGTCAATATTGGCTAAGCGACCAAATTCCTGCTGATTTTGTTGGAAAATCTGTCCAACTAAGTTTGCAAGAGAATGAATTAACTATCGAGAACTTAATTTAGAGCATCGACAAGGAATCACTCCATGGCACGCATTATTGTTGTTACGTCAGGTAAAGGTGGGGTTGGTAAAACAACTTCCAGCGCGGCCATTTCTACCGGCCTCGCTCAAAAAGGTCATAAAACGGTTGTTATCGACTTTGATATAGGGCTACGTAACTTAGACCTTATCATGGGTTGTGAACGTAGAGTTGTTTATGACTTTGTTAATGTTATTCAGGGTGATGCATCTTTAAATCAAGCCTTGATTAAAGATAAACGCACTGAAAACCTGTTTATTCTGCCAGCTTCACAAACAAGAGATAAAGATGCTCTTACCCGTGAAGGGGTAGAGCAAGTGTTAGATGAACTCGATGAAATGGGATTTGATTTTATTATTTGTGATTCACCGGCGGGTATTGAAAGTGGCGCGCTAATGGCACTTTACTTCGCAGATGAAGCTGTTATCACAACTAACCCAGAAGTCTCCTCTGTGCGCGACTCAGACCGTATTTTGGGCATTCTAGCATCTAAGTCACGTAGGGCAGAACGTGGCCAAGATCCAATTAAAGAGCATCTTCTATTAACGCGTTATAATCCAGGCCGAGTCAGCCGGGGTGATATGCTAAGTATGGAAGATGTCCTTGAAATTTTATGCATTCCGCTACTGGGTGTTATTCCAGAAGATCAATCCGTTTTACGTTCATCTAACCAAGGCGAGCCTGTAATTTTAGATCATGAATCTGATGCAGGTAAAGCTTACTCAGATACCGTAAATCGTTTGTTAGGTGAAGAACATCCATTCCGTTTTATTGAAGAAGAGAAAAAAGGCTTTCTGAAACGCCTTTTTGGGGGGTAAAAGATGGCTTTACTAGATTTTTTCTTGTCGCGTAAGAAGTCGACAGCCAATATTGCCAAGGAACGTCTGCAAATTATTGTCGCAGAACGCCGCCGTGGTGATAGCGAGCCAGCTTATTTACCTGATATGAAAAGAGATTTATTAGGTGTTATCTGCAAATATGTGCAGATAGACCCAGAGATGCTTTCAGTTCAATTTGAGCAAAAAGGCGATGATATCTCTGTCTTAGAGCTGAATGTCACTTTGCCTGAAAATGAAGAGCCAACAAAGTAATTACATTTAACACTCTCTATAAGCCATTATTCACAGAGCCAGCCATGAACTATAATTAATTTGATTGGCTCTGTGTTTAATTATATAGGGAAACTATATATCCGAATGGTCAAATAGCGTCATATCTCATTGCTATTTTAATCATTGGCGATAAGTAAGGGAGTAACATTGCAATAAACAGCTATTAATCTTTTTCTATTTATTACACTGGAAATTACCACCTATATTTTATAGGCGTTTTTTTTCATGCCCAAAATAGGCAAAAAATAAGAGCTCTATATATCGATATCTTTAGGACAAAATAAGATATCAATATAAGAAACTCTCTCTACCTATTATCGCGATTTATTACACTTACGTGTAGCAATCCTCTAATAAAATCTCTATTAAGGGTATTGCGCTAAAATTTCCGTAATGGGTTCTTCTAGTAATGCCTTCCGCCAACGAGAAAACAGCTCTGGTTCGCCTTCTTTTATTTTCCAATGAATATTTAGCAACTGATTTATTTGTCTTCTAGATGCTAATAATTCAGGATTATAACGCTTTCCTTCACTCACCTTTTGAATAACCGCTTTAATTTCTTTAAACGCTTTTTTGTAATTAGGCTGTTCAATTAAATTATGAACGGGTTCAGGGCAATCCTCATCGTTAATGTTTTTGGCTTTAACCACAAAATCAAGTAATCGGCGTCCATGACAACGAATTTCTTGTCCTGAAAGCGATAAAGCATCTAATTCGGCTAATGACGAAGGCAAATAACGAGCGACAGACCATAAGTGCTCTTCTCTTACAACAAAGTTTAAAGCCAAATCACGTGATCTTGCTTGATTTAATCGCCATTGCGCTAACATCTGTAAACAAGCAAGGTGTTGACCTCTTAATTGCCAAGCATTTCCAATATCACGATAAGCAAATTCAGGTTGTGCTATTTCTTGACGGCGTTCTGCAATCATTTCGCATTCATCACGAATAGCATCGAGATAATCCGCTTCTTGCGCTTCTGCTACCAGTTTTTCAGCCAAAGGTAACAGATAAAACACATCTGCACTGGCATATTGGCACTGCCTTTCTGTTAACGGACGCGCTAACCAGTCTGTACGAGATTCACTTTTATCTAATGCTACATTTTCGTATTTTTCGACTAACGTTGCAAAACCACAAGATATTGGGTGCCCAAGAAAAGCCGCTACAACTTGAGTATCAATCATGGGTGTTGGCACACAACCAAATTGATGAGAGAACACTTCAAGATCTTCACTACCAGCATGAAGATACTTAACGATATCTGGATTATTTAATAGTTCAACAAAAGGCGCCCACTGCGTAATAGCAAGAGGATCAATAAGAGAGATCTGATTACCATCATACATCTGGATAAGCCCCAGATGTGGGTAATATGTGCGTATGCGGACAAACTCTGTATCTAAGGCGATTTGTGAAACGGTGGAAGCAGCCTGGCATGCGATATCTAATGCAGTGTCTGTCGTAATCAATTGATAATTCAAAACAGGTTTCTCTTGTTTTTTATGTCTAAAGACTTTTTATTTAATGACGAAAACGCCGGTATAAACCGGCGAATTTATCTAAGGTTGTGTTGTGTTGTATCAAGATTCAGTTGGAGTTTTCAACTGTTTTTCTTCATTTCTTAGTTCTCTGCGTAAAATTTTACCAACATTCGATTTTGGTAACTCATCACGAAACTCAATTATTTTAGGTACTTTATAACCTGTTAAATAGCGGCGGCAATGCGTTTTTAGCTCATCTTCTGTTAACGATGGATCTTTTTTTACCACAAATATTTTAACTGCTTCACCTGAATTTTTACTTGGCACACCAATTGCGGCAGATTCTAATACTTTAGGATGTGAAGCAACAACCTCTTCCACCTCATTTGGATATACATTAAAGCCTGAAACTAAAATCATATCTTTTTTACGGTCGATAATACGAATAAAACCTTCATCATCCATTGTTGCGATATCGCCCGTGGCAACCCAACCATCATGCATGACTTCTTCAGTCGCATCAGGTCGATTCCAATAACCTTTCATGACTTGTGGACCACGTACCCACATTTCGCCGCCGACAGTGCGATCTACCTCATTACCTTCATCGTCCATAAATTTTACATCTGTTGAAGGAACTGGTAACCCAATACTACCGCTGTATTTTTTCAGGTTATAAGGATTTCCAGTCACTAATGGTGAGCATTCCGTTAATCCATAACCTTCTAATAAGTGTTTACCTGTTAGCGCTTCCCATTCTTTAGCAACACTACTTTGAACTGGCATTCCGCCACCAACAGAAAGGTTAAGTTTAGAAAAATCAAGCTGATGAAATTCTGGATTTTGCAACCATGCATTAAATAACGTATTTACCCCAGTAATTGCCGTGACAGGGTAACGCCCTAATTCTTTAATCGTACCTTTAACATCTCTTGGATTGGTAATGAGTAAATTTTTACCACCAATTTCCAAAAATAATAAGCAGTTTACTGTTAATGCAAAAACGTGATAAAGCGGCAAGGCAGTAACGACTAACTCTTTGCCGATATTCATAGCAGGTACATAAGCCGCTTTAGCTTGTTCTAGGTTTGCTAACATATTGCGATGCGTTAACATTGCGCCTTTAGCAATACCTGTTGTGCCACCGGTGTACTGTAAGAATGCAAGATCGCCACCTGTAATTTCAGGTTTGATATATTGCATTCTATAACCAAAATGCATTGCTCTACGAAATGAAATGGCATCAGGTAAGTTATATTTAGGCACTAACCGTTTAATATATTTAACAACGAAATCAACTAAAGTCGCTTTGGGACGTGAAAGTTGATCACCCATTCGAGTTAAAATAACGTGCTTAACGTTAGTATTAAAAACGATTTTTTCCAGCGTATGAGCAAAGTTAGAAACAATAATAATGGCACTTGCACCACTATCATTGAGCTGATGTTCGAGTTCTCTGGGTGTGTAAAGGGGATTGACATTAACCACCACCATACCCGCGCGGAGAATACCGAAAAGTGCAATGGGATACTGTAATAAATTAGGCATCATTAAGGCGACTCGATCACCTTTTTTTAAACCTAGGCCATTTTGCAAATAAGCCGCAAAAGCACGGCTGCGTTCTTCAAGTTTGCGGTAAGTCATGACCTCGCCCATATTAATAAAGGCGGGTTGATCTGCGAAATTTGCGACAGCGTTTTCAAGCATCTCAGCTAGGGATGCAAAACGGTCCGGGTCAATCTCAGCCGGTACATCTGCCGGATAACGTTTAAGCCAGACTTTTTCCAAAGTAGTACTCCTGATTAATCGCACTTCTTGGTTAATATTATGTTTATTTTTAACAAAGTATTAACTCATCCTACCAGCACAAACAATTTTCTGTTGTAAAGATGCGAAGTGTGTCACTAAATATTTATTTTTCTAAGCTGATAAAAAAGAAGGCGGTCAAGACCGCCCTCTCTTTTATTTAACTTTAATAACTCTATTAGATAGTTACCTAATAAATCATAGCCCCCGATTATACACCGTTTCGCACAAATGGAATAAAAATATCATGCTATCATTGTGTTAAAATCTAGTATTTTATTCTAAAACAGTAACAACTTGTCCTGGCCCTGTTGGGTAACCACCATATCCATAGTGATATCCCCAGAATGGTGCATCGCCATAATAGCCATACCCCCATGACATTGTTGGAGGCGGCATTATCACTTGCTGTGTTAATGTCCAACGTTTAATACCCGTTACATCCATTTTTAAAAATGGATAAGTCGCCTCGCCCACTTTACCTTTTTCTACACCTTTAATAGTGCCAACAACGGTAACGTATTGGTTTTCATAATCTACGGGATCAAGAAAATGCAGTACATTAGCATAAAGACGACCAATAGATGGCTGTTGCAACTCAGGTGCTGCATCATATTTAGATAAAGGCATTACTGCTATTTCAAGCTGGGTAGATGAGGTTAAATTTTTAACATTTATCACTCTTCCACCAAAACGTCCTTCTTGGCCTATGTATAGTTCAGGTGCCACGAGCACGACATTTAAATTTGTTACAGGTTCTGCTGTTGTGCCTTGAATAGATTCAGGTATAGAGACGCATCCGGTTAGCAACAAAGCACCCGATAAAAATAGCGCTTTGTTGACTAAACGGTAGTTTAATTGTCTTTTCATAAACCACCTCGTACAAGTGATAATAAGCATGACTCTCTAATATTATTATAGTCGTACTCTACCATTTCTAATAGAGACTGATTACAAGCTATTCACGCCCTGGTAGTTTCTTCCATGTCACTTCATTGCGTAAGTAAACAGGCTCTGCATCCTCTACTTTGGTCGCTTTACCTTCTTGCCAGCGATAAACCGCTAAAGGCAACATATCTTGCGCCGCAGGTAATGTAATTTCTGTTTCTATTATGTGTTGAGATAACGTTTTTTGCATCTCAGGGTAAGCTTGCCAACCAGTACCAGCAATAGCCCATTCACCTTCGATATGAGCCACACTTTCAAGAAACTGTTCTGGTTTCATAACCGCTTCAGTTTCTTCACCCTGCCATTTACCTTCTTCATTACGGTGATATTGAGCGCAATAAATCTCCCCCATTCGAGCATCAATAGCCACCAGCACTTGTTTTTTGCCAGTTGTTCTAAAAACACCTTCAGCCATTGTTGCAAGAGAAGAAACACCAATCATCGGTAGTTCAGCACCAAGTGCGATACCTTGTGCAACGCCAATACCAATTCGTACTCCGGTAAAACTGCCTGGCCCCTGACCAAATGCCAGAGCGTCTAAATTTTGTAATGTTAAACCCGCTTCTTCCAGTGCACTTTTTACCATTGGTAAAATTTTTTGTGTATGTTCACGAGGTGAAATCTCAAAACGTGAAGCAACAACACCTTCGTTCCAGACTGCAACAGAACATGATTCTGTTGCAGTATCAATTGCTAAAATTCGCAGTGACACGCCATAACTCCGGCAAATTCGATAATTAAAAGAGAGAGAATTGTATCATAATAGTGTTAAACAGAATAAACACACATTATGTGCGATAACTATTATGATCCCGATATTTATTTAGTTTCATTATGTTGCGTTCGATGTTGCAAAAAATCGACTGTCTTTTGTAGCGACCGCGTTCTTGGTGATGGAGGTAAACTGCTTAAGAATACTTCGCCATAAGGGCGAGATACCAATCTGTCATCACAAATAATAATCGCGCCATAATCATTCACATCACGAATAAGTCGTCCCACACCTTGTTTTAAGCTGATAACCGCATCCGGAATTTGCACATCACGAAAAGCATCACCACCGCGCAATTCACAGTCTTCAATACGAGCTCTTAACAATGGGTCATCAGGCGCAGTAAAGGGTAACTTGTCTATTATCACGCAAGATAATGTATCACCACGAACATCAACACCTTCCCAAAAACTTTGGGTAGCCACTAAGAGAGCATTTCCTGATGAAACAAATTTCTGTAACAGTTGCGTTTTCCCCATCTCCCCTTGCATTAAAACAGGTAGTGGTAAACTTGCTTTAAACTCTTGCGCTAACCCGCGCATCATGGCATGAGAGGTACAAAGAAAGAAACAACGGCCTTGGTTTTTTAAAATCACAGGCGAGAGCATTGCAGCTAAGCGTTTTGCAGTATTTGGCTGATTGAGCGGCGGCAGATAACGAGGTACACAAAGCAACGTCTGATTTTGATAATCAAAAGGACTAGTTAAAATTAATGTCGTGGCATTTTCTAAACCCAGTCTATCGGTGTAATAAGACATTTTTTCATCGACAGAAAGCGTAGCCGAAGTAAAAATCCAGCTACTTTTATGAGATTTAATTAACTCACGAAATTTATCAGCGACAGAAAGCGGTGTGACGGCTAAAAGAAAATGACGACCATAACTTTCAAACCAGTAGCTATAACCGGGGATAGAGGTATCAATTAAGCGTTTTAGCCTATTACGATAAATCGTAGCGCGCTCAAATGCGCTATCAAGTAACTGGCTTCGTCCTAAAGAGAGTTTGATAACGTCATAACTTAATTCTAATGCATCATCTAACAAGGTAAGAAATCTTTTCGTTTCGGCTCCTTGCAAAAGTTCACGTAAGTTGCCTCGATACCCTGCTTCGCCTAACGCTAAACGAAAATCCATTACCATTTGTGTTAATCTATCTGCACTTTTTTGCAATTGAACTTGATCACGGACTTCAGTGCGATATGCAATTGTCATATCTCTTGCCAGATCAAAAAGCTGTCGGCTAGTCAGTTGCTGACCAAAATAATGGCTAGCGATATCAGGAATTTGATGAGCCTCATCAAAAATCATAATTTCAGCTTCTGGAATAAGCTCACCGAATCCGGTGTCTTTCACTACTGTATCCGCCATAAAAAGGTGATGATTCACCACCACAATATCAGCATCCATCGCTTTTTTACGCGCACTAGAAACATAACACTCTTTATATCGTGGGCAATCACTTCCTAAGCAATTATCATTAGTACTTGTCACTAATGGCCACACTCGACTATCTTCAGCGACTAAATGGCAATGGCTGATATCACCATCTTCAGTTTGCGTTGACCAATGACGAATATGCATCACATCCGATAACACTTCAGCTTCGAGATCACCCCCACTTAGCATTTGCTGATCAAGCCGCTCTAAACACAAGTAGTTAGAGCGACCTTTTAATAAGGCTGTAACGCCTTGGTATTCGATAGCTTCAGTAATTGTGGGTAAATCGCGACTATAGAGTTGATCTTGTAGTGCCTTAGACCCCGTTGATATGATAGTTTTTTTACCTGAGCGCAACGCAGGAACAAGATAAGCATAAGTTTTTCCTGTTCCCGTTCCCGCTTCAGCAATAAGTACGCCTTGGTTATCAATAATTGTTGTTACTGATTGAGCCATTTGTCTCTGTGCTTCACGGGGATGAAATCCTGGAACGGTTCGGGTTAAAATCCCGTTTTCTGCAAAATCGTCTGACACAGGCATACTCTTTTTATAAAATAAGACGTAAATTATGCCAGTGGATAACAAAAAGTGCCACCCACGCAGTTCATACAAAGGAGAAGCAATAATGACAATTAAACGTATCGACCCAGAAGATCGCTGGTCTGAAGCTGTTATTCATAACGACACGCTTTATTACACCAGTGTCCCTGAAAATTTATCGGGTGATATTATTGAACAAACTGCAGATACATTAGCGGCCATTGATATGTTATTACAACGCGTTGGTTCCGATAAAACCAAAATTCTTGATGCCACTATTTTTTTAGCCGATAAAGCTGATTTTGCAGGAATGAACAAAGCGTGGGATGCATGGGTTGCTAAAGGTAGCGCACCTGTACGCTGTACTGTTCAAGCCCAATTAATGATCCCTGAATATAAAGTAGAAATTAAAATTATTGCAGCACTGTAACTAAGTCTAGATTAGCCCCCTATTTTGCAGGTGCTAATTTTTATTTTTTACATTTATTTTGTTAGTTAATTCAACATAATAATCTGAAAGATGTTCATTTCCATAAGTCTCTCCGATATGGCTATTTGCTATAAACGTTAAACAAAAAGGCTGAATTCATTTTGAACTCAGCCTTTTAATTTTTTACTTTTGCTGTGGTGCAATAAACATTATTTTCTTATTTACTACGAGTTATTAGGTTAATTAGCGTCAAGCAAACTTAATCATCACCATACCAACCAGTAATAATATAATTCCGCCCCATCCTTTATAATTGAGTCGTTGATTAAATAAGATCCAGCCAGCAGCTATAGTTGCAATAATACCGAATGCGCCCCAAAGTGCATAAGCCACAGAAAGCTCGATACCTTTTACTGCCATTGCAAGTGCGCTAAAAGCACCGAGTACACAAATAAGTGATGTTATTCCTAATCCTAATCGACTAAAACCATTCGACATTTTCAGGAATATATTGGCAATAATTTCAAGCACTACAGCAAGAAGAAGAAAGGCACCATGCCACCATTCAAATTGAGCTAACATATTAAGCCTCCTTGATATTCTTCACAGAAATAGGCTTATTAGCTCCTTTTACAGCACTGGCAACATGCTTGGCTTTTCCAGCAATACTTTTCACCGAGTCTGTTGTTTTCTTAGCAACAGCTGATTTCTTAGTACCGGATTTGATAAGAGTGATCCCCGCAATTAGCATTGCAAGCCCACCTAATTTTAATGGTGATAATGATTCACCAAACCATACAACACTAAATGCAGTAATAATGACAATTCCAATACCTTCCCATAAGGCGTATGCAACACCCAATGCCACTTTTTTAACTGCAATGGCTAAAAAGATATAGGAAGTGGCAATCATTAGCCACATAACGATCATACCTGTGTAACCACCGCTCACACTGGCGTACTTCATTGATAAAGTACCGATCACTTCACAAATAATAGCTAAAGCTAAAAATATCCAATAAATCATTTTTCATCTCTCATACACATTTGAAATACGCCGAAACGTTTCTTGCGCAGAAGATAGAGAACATGTAGATAGTCTTTCTGGCGGCAATAGTGCCGAACGTTAAGGCAACGTCATTTCCTGATAGCGTCAGGAATTAAGATGAGAGATTTCTATAATGCGCCACACCAGTAGTGTTCGCTGGATAAAATAGCAGAAAGGAATAACTTATAGGTAGAACGTTTAACTTTGACGCTTTTGGCGCTAGTCATGATTATTTATTCTTTCATCGCACAGACCATCCGCACGATATACTCCGAACCCTCATATAAGATGGTTAAATGTTACATGATATTTCTATCATGCCGAATTATTTAAAGCAACGACTTTCAGAGAAATTTTTTAACTTAATTAGTTGGTTTTATTTAAGTTTTAGTTTCTAGCCGATACCGTTATGAATAATTAATCAACACTTTTGCGATTCATTATGGGTTTTATTCATCGAAAGCGTTGTAATTATGCTTAAACAAATAATAAAAAATACCCAGCATTAGCTGGGTATGCGTAACGATTAAAAATGAATAAATACACTTATTGATTATTCAATTTCATTCCAAGAACGACCATCTCGCGTGATCATAGCAACGGAAGCAACTGGGCCCCATGTGCCAGCTTGATAAGGCTTAGGTAGTTCATTATCGCATTCCCATGCATTAATAATTGAGTCAACCCATTTCCACGCTTCTTCAACCTCGTCACGACGCACAAACAATGCTTGAATACCTCGCATTGCTTCGAGTAACAAACGTTCATAAGCATCAGCAAGATGTGTTTGATTAAAGGTTTCAGAGAAACTTAAATCTAGTTTTGTGGTTTGTAATCGGTGCTTATGATCGAGTCCTGGCGCTTTATTCAGCACTTCAATATCAATACCTTCATCAGGCTGCAAACGAATAGTCAGTTTGTTTTGAGGCAATTCCTGATAAGTTTCACTAAAAATATTTAGTGCTGGTTTTTTAAAATAAACCACAACTTCTGAACATTTACTCGGTAGACGTTTACCTGTTCTTAAATAGAAAGGAACCCCAGCCCAACGCCAGTTATCAATATCAACACGAATTGAAACAAAGGTTTCAGTATTACTGGTTTTATTTGCGCCGTCTTCTTCAAGATAGCCGGGGACTTTTTTACCTTGTACAAAGCCACCCGTATATTGCCCACGAACTGTTTTTTCGCGAATATTGGTGTTATCAATACGACGTAACGAACGCAGAACTTTTACTTTCTCTTGGCGAATGCTATCTGCGGTTAAATCAGCAGGCGGTGCCATTGCAATCATCGTTAGAATTTGTAAAAGATGGTTTTGCACCATATCACGCATTTGTCCCGCTTGATCAAAATAGCCCCAACGCCCTTCAATACCGACTTCTTCAGCTACCGTAATTTGTACGTGATCAATAGTTCTGTTATCCCAGTTATTAATAAACAGGGAGTTTGCAAAACGCAGTGCTAATAAGTTTAAAACCGTTTCTTTACCAAGATAATGGTCGATACGATAAATTTGACTCTCTTTAAAATATTTCGCCACGCTATCATTGATAGAAACTGAAGAAGCCAAATCAGTCCCTAATGGTTTTTCCATCACGACACGATTAGGTTCTTTATTTAATTTTGCATGTCCTAATCCCTGACACATCGCACTAAAGGTACTTGGTGGCATTGCAAAATAGTAGATAGCAGGTAATTTGTCTTGTTTTAGGTGTTTTGATAACTCAATGAAATGGTCGGTTTCATTGACATCAAGATTACAAAAATCGAGACGATCACTTAAACGTTGCCAAATTTCAGGATTAATATCTTCTTTTAAAAAGGTTTTTAAAGCTTCATGGGCAACATTTTTATATGCCTCAACATCCCAATCTGCACGACCCACACCAATAATACGAGTATCAGTGTGAATATATCCCGCCTTTTCTAATTGATATAATGATGGAATAAGCTTACGGCGTGCCAGATCCCCTTTCGTACCGAAGATAACCAGATCACAGGCCTGAGCAGTCGATATCGCTGCCATAGTACGTCTCCTCATGATGAGATTTTGTAATTTTGTTACAGAATTTTGTCTTAATGTACTCTTTTGGATGTATTCAGTAAATACACATACGCATTTTACTCTTTAACCTATAATGATGTTTTTGCTAATGCATCGTTTTCTATCTCATTACTTCGCTATTCTTGTAAGTTTATTACGAT
The DNA here is from genome assembly GCF_004116975.1 of Proteus hauseri. Taxonomy (NCBI): domain Bacteria; kingdom Pseudomonadati; phylum Pseudomonadota; class Gammaproteobacteria; order Enterobacterales; family Morganellaceae; genus Proteus; species Proteus hauseri. The sequence goes on from NZ_CP026364.1 coordinate 3,527,263, forward strand.
TTTGTTTCTATTTTTCAGCACTGAAAGTTAGACACAGCTCATACTTTAACGAAAAAAGCCCTACTTACGCGTTGTTAACACTGCAAGCCTTGTTCTATGCGTAGTATATTTTCATAAAACCGTTATAGATTTCTCCTTTTATTGAAATTGGCAAAGCCAAGGATCTGTATATTTAATGAATATATTGGAAAGGGTTCAGTCTAATCTGGACATCTTGAGCAAATCAGAAAAAAAAGTCGCCGAAGTTGTGCTAACGACGCCACAAACTGTGATCCATTCAAGTATTGCTCTAATGGCTAAAACTGCTGATGTCAGTGAACCTACGGTTAACCGCTTTTGCCGTCGTATGGCAACAAAAGGATTTCCTGATTTTAAACTACTTTTGGCTCAGAGTATTGCCAACGGCACACCTTATGTAAACCGTAATATTGATGATTCTGATACAGTCTCTTCTTATACAAATAAGATATTTGAATCAGCAATGGCGGGGTTAGAAAATGTAAAAAACAATATTGATATCGCGGCAATAAATCGAGCTGTCGATATTTTAACTCAGGCTAAAAAAATCTCTTTCTTTGGTTTGGGTGCATCTGCTGCAGTAGCACATGATGCGATGAATAAATTTTCTCGCTTTAATATTCCTGTGACCTACTTCGACGATATTATTATGCAACGTATGAGTTGTATAAATAGTAGTGATGGCGATGTAGTTGTTGTGATATCGCATACAGGAAGAACTAAAAATTTAGTTGGGGTGGCAAAAATTGCGCGTGAAAACGATGCCGCAGTTATTGCAATTACGACACCGGGGTCTCTTTTAGCGAACGAAGCCACCTTACCTATCTTGCTTGATGTGCCTGAAGATACTGATATCTACATGCCAATGATTTCTCGCCTTGCACAGCTTACTGTTATCGATGTTCTGGCAACGGGTTTTATTTTACGTCGAGGACCAAAATTCAGAGATAACTTGAAGCGTGTCAAAGAAGCATTACGTGATTCACGATTTGATAAGTAACCATTTTTAATGGTTCTGTTAGAATTGTCACACTTCCTATCGTGCGTCTGACTAGATAAGTTTTTGAAAAATGGTAGCATATCTGCGAGCTAACTCTCGCATATGATGAAAACAGCCAAGTATGTTACAATTAGCTTGAAGCGTTTCACTTAACATATTGGATAAAATAATATTTATTTCTATTTTATCTGATAGCCAACACCTTTCGTTCAAGGTCAACGGAGTATTACATGTCCAGACGGCTCAGAAGAACAAAAATTGTTACCACCTTAGGCCCAGCAACAGATCGTGATAATAACCTAGAAAAAATCATTACTGCTGGTGCAAACGTTGTTCGATTAAATTTCTCTCATGGTTCTGCAGAAGATCACCTCGCTCGAGCGAATCGTACTCGCGAAATTGCTGCAAGACTTGGTCGCCATGTTGCTATTCTTGGGGATTTACAAGGTCCTAAAATCCGTGTTTCTACATTTAAAGACGGAAAAGTTTTCCTGAATGTTGGTGATAAATTCCTATTAGATGCCAATTTAGAAAAAGGCGAAGGGGATCAAACTAAAGTCGGCATTGATTATAAAGGTTTGCCTGCTGATGTAGTTCCGGGCGACATTTTGCTGCTTGATGATGGCCGTGTTCAACTAAAAGTACTTAAAGTAGATGGGTTAAAAGTATTTACAGAAGTGACTGTCGGTGGCCCTTTATCGAATAATAAAGGAATTAATAAACTCGGAGGCGGACTTTCCGCTGACGCATTAACTGAAAAAGATAAACAAGATATTATTACTGCTGCCAAAATTGGCGTTGATTATCTTGCAGTTTCTTTTCCAAGAACGGGTGAAGATCTTAATCTTGCTCGCCGCTTAGCCCGCGATGCGGGTTGTGAGTGCCAAATTGTTTCTAAAGTTGAACGTGCAGAAGCCGTTGCCAACGATGAAATTATTGATGAAATCATCCTTGCATCTGATGTTGTTATGGTTGCTCGTGGTGATCTTGGTGTTGAAATTGGTGACCCAGAACTCGTGGGTGTTCAGAAAAAATTAATTCGTCGTGCTCGTCAGCTTAATCGTGTTGTGATAACAGCAACACAAATGATGGAGTCGATGATTACCAATCCAATGCCGACACGTGCAGAAGTAATGGATGTGGCCAATGCTGTATTAGATGGTACTGATGCTGTAATGTTGTCGGCAGAAACAGCAGCAGGACAATATCCAGCAGAGACAGTTGCTGCAATGGCTCAGGTCTGTTTAGGCGCCGAAAAAATGCCAGCCGCAAATGTCTCTAAGCATCGTTTAGATATGGTGTTTGATACTGCTGAAGAAGCTATTGCGATGTCAACAATGTACGCTGCTAACCATATGAAAGGTGTTAATGCGATTATCGCAATGACAGAATCAGGTCGTACAGCGCGTATGATGTCACGCATTAGCACAGGCCTACCGATTTTCTCAATGTCTCGTCATGAGAAAACCCTTAACCAAACTGCACTTTACCGTGGAGTCACACCCGTTTATTGCAGCACTCATACTGATGGTATTGCCGCTGCTAACGAAGCCATTGCTCGTTTACGTGATAAAGGTTTCTTAGTTTCTGGTGACTTAGTGTTAGTTACTCAAGGTGACCAAATGGGTACCATAGGTAGCACAAATACCTGTCGTATTCTTGAAGTTGAATAAATTTCTCGATAGATCTGATTAAATAAAATGGGCCTCCAATTGGAAGCCCATTTTTTATTACCTAATAAAAATCTCAATGTCGATTTTAATCTTTAAAATCGTGACGTGAATAAGGCTCTATTTCGCCTTCTTTACGTGTTTTCAATAATTTTAAGATCCACGTGTATTGTTCTGGCGTCGGTGAAACTAATGCTTCTAGTTCTTCATTCATTCGACGGGCTATATACAAATCATCCTGCCCATCAATATCATCCATTGGTTCACGAATGATTATTTTTAATTGATGCGTTTTATGGCAATAGACCGGAAACAACGGCACGATAGCTGCGCGGCATACTTTCATTAAGCGCCCAATGGCGGGCAAGGTCGCTTTATAAGTACCAAAAAAGTCAACAAATTGACTATGTTCAGCACCGTGATCTTGATCGGGTAAATAATATCCCCAAAAACCCTGTCGAACGGTTGAAATAAACGGTTTAATTCCTGCCTCGCGAGAATGTAGTCGTCCATCAAAATGGTGGCGCGCTTTGTTCCATAAATAGTCAGCAACAGGATCTTTTTGGTGATGAAACATTGCAGCCATTTTTTGCCCATTAGCAGCTAATAACATCGCCGGAATATCCACAGCCCAGCCATGAGGTACCATAAAAATCACATTGCGTCCTTCTTGTTTTAAGCGCTCAATGACGCCTATCCCTTCCCAAGATGTGCGTTGTAATATTCGCTCTGGCCCTCTTAAACATAGCTCAGCAAGCATAACAAATGATTGTGGTGCGGTTTCAAACATCTTATCTAACACAACTTCACGTTGTGTTTTATCCCACAGAGGAAAACAGTACCTCAAATTGATATCTGCACGACGTCTTGCACTTTTCGCTTTACGCCCAACAAAACGACCAATAGAAGCAAGAAATGGATCGCGCCATTTTACTGGCATATATGCCAATGCACTTAATACTCCCGCGCCAAACCATGTTCCCCAATGGCGAGGATGCAAATAAGCACGGTGAAAAGTAGGCACATAACCTGCTTTACTATCGGTATCTTTTTCTTTATTCATCAGATAACTCTCTGAACTGACACCCCTAATAGGCGTAAAAATCGATAAAACAAAAACGGATGATATCAATCATCCGCTTTTATGTCTTTAAATTAGTGTTTACAGTCAATTATCTAGCGTTAACTGAGGCATTATCTCTTTTACTTTAGCCAGATATTCTTGTTTTTCTTTGCCCGTTAAACCATCGGCACGTGGTAATTTAGCCGTTAATGGATTTACTGCTTGTTGGTTTATCCACAGCTCATAGTGCAAATGAGGCCCTGTGGAACGTCCTGTATTACCCGATAATGCAATGCGGTCACCGCGTTTAACACGTTGGCCTGGTTTAACCAGCAATTGACGTAAGTGCATATAGCGCGTGGTGTATTGGCTACCATGACGAATAGCGATAAAGTTACCCGCTGCGCCACTGTATTTTGCGACAATAACTTCACCATCACCCGTAGCAAGAACCGGTGTCCCTACTGGCATAGCAAAATCAACACCTTTATGTGGTGCAACACGACCTGTAACAGGGTTAACACGACGTGGATTAAACTGTGAGGAGACTCTAAATTGCTTAATCGTTGGGAATCGCATAAAACCGCGTTCTAACCCACCAGCTTGACTATCATAAAAACGTCCGTCTTGCGCTAAAAATGCATAGTAATCTTTACCCGCACTACGTAAACGCACGCCAATTAGTTCACTTTGTTCAGTACGGCCATCTAACACTTCACGAGAAAATAGAGCTGAGAATTGATCACCACTTTGCAACTTTCTAAAATCTAACTGCCATTGCAGCGCTTTAGTAACAGCCCGTGCTTCTGAATTGGTCAATCCTGCATTTGTGGCACTGGTCGAGAAACTACCACGGATAACACCTGATGTTACGCTGTTTTTCCACTCACCTTTTTGGAATTCTTTTGTTTCTTGGAACCCCGTTTCTGTGCGGGTATAAACGCGTGTTTCACGACGAGAGACACCCCAGCTTAACTCTTGTAACAAACCATCATCATCAAGTTTCCAGCTAATAGGTTGCCCTATTTTCAGATTTCTTAAATCTTTATTTTGGTTTGATATCGTCGCAATATCAGCAGAATCAATACCAAACTGGGTCAGAATGGTACTTAGAGAGTCGCCGCTAGAAACAATATAGGTGTGAGGTACTTGCGCTACCGCAGTGCTGGTATCTGTGCCATCTTCTGCACCTACAAGTCCTTCATCGGTAAGTTGATCACTACTGTCTGTAATAATGTCATCAGTATTTTCATTTTGCACCACTAAAGGTGCTTGAATACTGATAGGAACTTCTCTGCTTTGTTCCGTTTGAAGCACTATTGGCCGCCATATTGCAACGACCAATGTTGCTGCAGTTAACGAGCCAAGCATTATTTTATGGGGTAGTGGTAAATTTAAATATACCTGTGCAATGGATTTCGTCTTCTGCTGCACCTTCTCAATTCCTTATTTTGTCTCATTTAGGCAGCTCGCATATTGGTTAGCTAGTTGGGTAAGGAATGTTGTGTAACTCTCTTGATTTAGAGTAATTCCACTTCCAAGGGGATCTAATACACCCATTTTAACCCCAGTGCCTTTCGCCACTGTTTCTATCACTGTCGGCCTAAATTGTGGCTCAGCAAAAATACATGATGCTTTTTGCTCAACCAATTGTGTTCGTATTTGATGTAATTTCTGAGCGCCCGGCTGTATTTCAGGATTAATCGTAAAATGACCTAACGGCTTTAAATTATAATGTTTTTCGAAATAGCCATAAGCATCATGAAAGACAAAATAACCCTCATTTCTCACGGGCGACAGAATATTAGCAATATTTTTATCAGTTTGCTTGAGTTGTTCGCTGAATTTACCAAGGTTTACGTCCAAAAGTTCTTTCTTGTCTGGATACAGCGTAATTAACCGTTGATGGATCTGTTTTGCAGACGACAACGCAATTTCTGGTGATAACCATATGTGCATATTATAACCACCATGAGAATGATGTTCGTGATTTTCCTCATGTTTATGCACATTGTCATCATCATCTTTCAAGAAAAGTGACTTTATTTCGTTAGTTTCTGCTAAAGCAAGCTTATGATTGTCACTAAGTCTATTTAATGGTCTATCTAAAAACACTTCCATATCAGGACCAACCCATACCATTAGGTCTGCGGAAGTGATTTTTTTCAAATCAGACGGTTTTAGTGCGTAATCATGTGGAGATGCACCATCTGGCAATAATACTTGCGTTGGTGTTACTCCATCAGCAATCGCAGCTGCGATAAATCCTATTGGTCTAATCGAAGCTACCACATCAGCCTGAACTGAAGCACTGAATGTTGTTATGATCGCTGTCGCTAGAAATGATTTCAATAAAAAACGATGCGCAAATTTGTTGTTTTTATGTAACATAGAGAGAAATCCCGTGAATCATCATTGGAAATGTTATATTATAACGTTTCAATGATTCTGCAAGTGCTAATTTTATGTCTGACTTGATTCGTTTAAAATCGGTTTGTGTTTCTTTTGGTGAAAGAGAAATATTAAAAGATATCTCTTTTGATTTAAAAGAAGGCCGTATTCTCACCTTGCTCGGCCCTAATGGTGCCGGAAAATCAACCGTTATTCGTTTAGTGTTAGGATTACTAAATCCCTCTTCTGGCGAAATTATACGCCAGCGCACATTACGTATTGGCTATGTACCACAAAAACTTTATCTCGACCCGACAATGCCATTAACGGTAAAACGTTTTATGACCTTAAAACCAGGTGTTCACGATAAAGATATTCTACCTGCATTAGAACGGGTTAACGCAGCAAAACTGATTAATCAACCAATGCAAAAATTATCAGGGGGCGAATCTCAGCGAGTATTACTTGCAAGAGCACTTCTTAATCAGCCACAGCTGTTAGTGTTAGATGAACCCACTCAAGGCGTTGATGTTAATGGGCAACTTGCCCTATATGATTTAATTAATCAGCTTCGCAATGAACTTGGCTGTGCAATCTTAATGGTGTCTCATGATTTGCATTTAGTCATGGCAAAAACAGACGAAGTACTTTGCCTCAATGGGCATATTTGCTGCTCTGGCGCTCCTGATGTTGTTTCATCACATCCTGAATTTATTGCCATGTTTGGCAGCCGAGGTGCTGAGCAATTAGGTATTTATCGTCACCATCATCAACACAATAAGGAGTGCCGTCATGATTGAGTTGCTATTACCGGGCTGGATTGCCGGTATGCTCTTAGCAATGGCAGCAGGTCCTTTGGGGTCTTTTGTTGTTTGGCGTCGAATGTCTTACTTTGGCGATACACTAGCACATGCTTCTTTATTAGGTGTGGCTTTTGGCTTGTTATTTAATATTGAGCCATTTTATGCCGTGATTATCGTTACCCTTCTCTTAGCTATTTTATTGGTTTGGTTAGAATTAAAACCGCAGCTTTCTGTTGATACCTTATTAGGCATTATGGCTCATAGTGCGCTTTCTTTAGGGCTTGTTGTCGTTAGTTTAATGTCAAATGTGCGTGTAGATTTAATGGCGTATCTATTTGGTGATCTGTTATCAGTAAACTATCAAGACGTTATCAGTATTTTTATTGGGGTAGTAATTGTGTTGTTTGTGATTATTCGCTCATGGCGTCCTTTGCTTTCGATGACGATTAATCAAGATATGGCTTATGTTGATGGCGTTAATATTCAACGTGAACGTTTAAAACTGATGATGATCACCGCATTAACTATCGGATTAGCAATGAAATTTGTGGGGGCTTTAATTATCACTTCATTGCTTATTATTCCCGCTGCGACAGCGCGTCGTTTTGCTCGCTCACCAGAACAAATGGCAATTATCGCTGTGGGTGTTGGAATGCTAGCGATTACCGGTGGTTTAACCTTCTCGGCTTTCTACGATACACCAGCAGGCCCATCAGTTGTATTAGCGGCAAGTAGCTTATTTATTTTAAGTTTATTTGCACCTTCAAAACAATAATACGAGTTAATACTCAATAAAATAAACCCCAATAGCAAATCACTTGTTATTGGGGTTTATTTTTAGTGTTCTTCTTATTAAGACTTTTATTAATACAAAATCAGTAGCGATTATTTATTTAGCAATTCCGATTCATCAATAGGGGTATAAATTAAAATATGTACATCTATTAAAGGTTCCATGGCATTTTTTATTTTTTCATAAACAACAGACCACGCTAAGCCACCCAAACCAGCACCTAAAGGCGGGATGGCAATAGATTTAATATTGTGCTGTTTTATTTCATCAACAAGTGCGATTAATCCTGTTTCGATATCTTCAATACGACTTGCTTCTCTCCAGTGTCGTTTTGTTGGAAAATTCACAATAAAACGAGGATGTCCAGCTTGTCCTATTTCATAAATAAACATGTTGCCAGGTTGTAATTCTTTATTTTTACATGCTAATGCATAGGCCTTAAAATTGTCAGGCCATTTCTTTTTAAATTGTAAGGCAATACCTCGCCCCATCACACCAACACAATTAACTGCATTAACAATAGCTTCTGTATTGGCTTTTAAAAGGTCACCGCGCGTAAGCTCTATCATTTAAATCACCTCTTTAATAAGACCAACACATACTGAAATAAATATTAGGGTTATTCCATAATGCGATTAAAGTGGCGATAAGCATGATTAGTTGCAACGCGCCCTCTTGGCGTGCGCTGTATAAAACCTTGCTGTATTAAATAAGGCTCTAATACATCTTCAATAGTTTCTCGCTCTTCACCTATTGCCGCTGCAAGGTTATCAAGCCCAACAGGGCCACCCATAAATTTATCAATTATCGCAAACAACAGCTTACGGTCTAAATAATCAAAACCTGCGGCATCAACATTCAGCATATCAAGTGCTTTAGATGCAGTTTCTTCGTCAATTTCACCATTGCCTTTAACTTGGGCAAAGTCTCTTACTCGACGTAATAATCTATTGGTAATACGAGGTGTGCCTCGTGAACGCATCGCTATTTGCCGAGCGCCTTCACTAGTCATTTCAAGCCCCATAAAATGGGCACTACGAGAGACAATATGCTGCAGGTCATCAACATTATAAAATTCAAGACGTTGCACAATGCCAAAACGATCACGCAATGGCGAAGTTAAAGAGCCTGCACGCGTTGTGGCACCAACTAAGGTAAAAGGAGGTAAATCAATTTTAATAGAACGAGCCGCTGGCCCTTCGCCAATCATGATATCGAGTTGATAGTCTTCCATTGCAGGATAGAGAATTTCTTCAACCACTGGTGATAGACGATGAATTTCGTCAATAAACAACACATCATGAGGCTCAAGGTTGGTGAGCATTGCTGCTAAATCACCTGCTTTTTCTAATACAGGCCCAGATGTAGTGCGTAAATTAACGCCCATTTCATTGGCAATAATATTTGCTAATGTGGTTTTTCCTAAACCAGGAGGGCCAAAGATAAGCAGATGATCAAGAGCATCATTACGCAATTTAGCTGCCTGAATAAAAATCTCCATTTGTTCACGAACTTGTGGCTGCCCCACATATTCGGCAAGAGACTTAGGGCGGATCGCCCTATCAATTATTTCTTCTTCAGGTTGTTGAATATCTGCTGAAATCAGGCGATCTGCTTCAATCACAATGTGTTACTCCTAAATAGCCGCGCGTAATGCTTCTTTAATCAGGGTTTCGCTATCAGCTCCCGGAGTTGCGACTCGACTAATCATTTTAGCTGCTTCTTGTGGTTTATAACCTAATGCTATCAGTGCAGCTGATGCTTCTGATTCAATATCAGCTGCCGTTGGTGCTTTAGGCGAACGACTCGCTGGTAATTCAATATCACTTGTTTGGTCAAATAAATCGCCATTAAGGCCTTTAAAGCGGTCTTTCATTTCAACCACTAAACGTTCCGCTGTTTTTTTACCAACACCAGGTAATTTCACCAGTGAAGAGATAGATTCATTTTCAATTGCAGTGACAAATTGGCGAGCAGACATGCCAGATAAAATCGCCAAGGCGAGTTTAGGACCAACGCCATTAACTTTGATTAATTCACGAAATAATGCACGTTCTTGTTTTTGATTAAACCCATAAAGGAGTTGAGCATCTTCACGCACAATAAATTGTGTATAAATAATGGCTTCCTGATCGATATCAGGTAATTCATAAAAACAGGTCATCGGCATATTAATTTCATAACCAACCCCATTACCCGCTTCTATCAGCACAACGGGTGGCTGTTTTTCAAGAACAATTCCTCTGATACGACCTATCACGCTAGCACCTCCGCAAAATTAATTACGCCAAGTTTATAACATAAAAAAAGCTGGACGTATATCCAGCCTGTGTAAAACCAAAAACATTTATCTCAGCTATTGCTTATCTTAAGCGTCCACGAGTTAAGACTAATCGAGGATCACCAACACGCAGTAAGTTTTGGTTAAAATGGCAGTGTGTAATAGCTATTGCTAACGCATCAGCAGCATCAGCTTGAGGTGCAGCAGATAATTTTAATATTGATCGCACCATATGTTGCACTTGGCTTTTATCCGCAGCCCCTGTTCCTACCACACTTTGTTTCACTTGCCGCGCCGCATATTCAAATACAGGTAAATCATTATTAACAGCGGCTAATATTGCGACACCACGAGCTTGCCCTAACTTCAGCGCAGAATCGGCATTCTTCGCCATAAAAACTTGCTCGACAGCAAATACATCGGGTGAAAATTGCGTAATTATCTCGCTCACACCCGCATAAATACGTTTCAGTCGATTGGGAAGATCAGGAACCTGTGTGCGAATACACCCACTTCCTAAATAGATAAGTTGCCGTCCTTGCTGACGAATAACGCCATATCCTGTGATCCGAGAGCCAGGATCGATACCTAAAATGATAGCCATATCTATTCCTGTGGCCGATATGGACAATGGCGAGAGAAAAGAGCAAGACATGTTGCTCTGCTCTTCTCTTCGCACTTTCAACAACAGCGCAATTTACTTGCTGTTATTTGCAAAATTTATTGGTTAAATTACAGAATATCTTCCAATAATTTAGCTACTTCATCAGAAATATCACCGTTGTGATAAACTTCTTGCACATCATCACTGTCTTCTAACATGTCAATCAGACGTAATAATTTTGGCGCGGTTTCGATATCTAATTCAGCTTTTGTAGAAGGGATCATTGAAACTTCAGCTGACTCGGCAACAAAGCCCGCGGCATCCATAGCATCTTTCACTTCACCAAATGATTCTGGTGTAGTGTAAACATCAATAGCACCATCATCATAAGTTTCAACATCATCAGCACCCGCTTCTAATGCTGCTTCCATTACTGCATCTTCATCAACACCTGGTGCATAAGAAATAACACCTTTTTTGGTGAATAAGTAAGATACCGAACCATCTGTTCCTAAATTACCACCAGTCTTGGTAAATGCATGGCGAACATCAGAAACAGTGCGGTTACGATTGTCACTTAAGCATTCAACCATAACAGCAGTACCCGCAGGACCATAACCTTCATAGATAATAGTTTCCATATTATCGTTTTCATCATTACCCGCACCGCGAGCAATGGCGCGATTTAATGTATCGCGAGTCATGTTGTTGGATAACGCTTTATCAACTGCTGCACGCAAACGTGGGTTAGTTGCTGGGTCTGCACCGCCTAAACGCGCAGCTGTTACCAACTCACGGATGATTTTAGTGAAAATTTTACCGCGTTTTGCATCTTGCGCTGCTTTACGGTGTTTAGTGTTGGCCCATTTACTATGACCTGCCATGAAAATTTCTCCAAACGTGGTCTAATAATTAAATAACAAATTCTCGTATCGCTTGCTGATTACCGGCTGACTTTGTTAAGTCAGCTGCCAGTGGCGCATCTAACCAAAGATATTGCGTGTGTTCAGTCAGTTCAATTTCCCGTTCAGAGGGAAGTGCTAACACAAACCAATGTTCCTGGCCATGAGTGATCTCAGGCGCATAACGATGGCGAAAATGTGCAAAAATCTCATAAATAATCGTACGATGGCAATCCACCAGCTCAAGATTTTCTTTTATGATATCAATTCCAACTTCTTCGCGCACTTCACGTAATGCAGTTTGTAAAGGCGTTTCATCCTCTTCCAAGCTACCTGTCACTGATTGCCAGAAATCTGGATCATCTCGACGCTTCAGCATAAGCACCCGTTTAGTCTCTTTTGCATAAATCACTACTAAAACAGATATCGGGCGCTTATATTTCATGATTTACTCTTTGTCTTCGCTTTCTTTTTGAGTCACCTGAATGGCTAATTCTTTTAATGCATCATCATTAGCAAAACTTGGTGCATTAGTCATTAAGCAAGCCGCAGCGGTTGTTTTAGGGAATGCGATAACATCACGAATATTATCTGTTCCCGTAATTAACATCACTAAACGGTCTAAACCAAATGCTAAACCAGCGTGTGGTGGCGTACCAAATTTAAGCGCATCTAATAAGAAACCGAATTTTTCTTGTTGCTCATCAGGGCTAATACCTAAGATGCTAAATACTGCTTGTTGCATCTCATTGCGGTGAATACGAACAGAACCGCCACCCACTTCATAACCGTTGATAACCATATCATAAGCATTTGCAACCGCACCAACAGGATGTGCAGTAAGCTCAGCGGGGGTTAAATCTTTAGGCGAAGTAAACGGATGGTGCATCGCACTTAAACTGCCCGTTTCTTCATCTTCTTCAAACATAGGGAAGTCGATGACCCACAGTGGTTTCCATGCTTTCAGATCAGTTAATTCAAGATCACGCCCAACTTTCAGACGTAATGCACCCATTGCATCGCTCATGGTTCCTTGACGGCCAGCACCAAAGAAAATCAGGTCACCATCAGTTGCGCCTGTTGTAGCTAAAATTGCATTAACGACATCATTTGTTAAGAATTTTGCAATTGGGCTTTGTACGCCTTCGATGCCTTTCGCGCTTTCATTAACTTTCATCCACGCAAGACCTTTAGCACCATAAATGCCAACGAATTGCGTATATTCATCGATGTTTTTACGAGTTAATGCCGCACCACCTGGCACACGCAATGCGATAACACGAGATTTTTCGTCGTTAGCCGCTTGAGCGAAGACACTGAATTCAACATCTTTGACTAAGTCAGCGATATCTTTCAGTTCCATTGGGTTACGCAAATCAGGTTTATCAGAACCATAACGACGCATTGCTTCAGCAAAGGTCATTACTGGGAAGGTGCCTAAGTCTACGTTTAAAATATCTAACCACAATGCGTGGATCATACGTTCCATCACTTCACGCACTTGATCTGCGCTCATAAATGATGTTTCAACGTCGATTTGAGTAAATTCAGGTTGGCGGTCAGCACGTAAGTCTTCATCACGGAAGCATTTAACGATTTGATAATAACGATCAATACCAGACATCATTAGCAGCTGTTTGAAAAGCTGTGGTGATTGTGGCAGTGCGTAGAATTTACCTTTATGAACACGACTTGGTACTAAATAGTCACGAGCCCCTTCTGGGGTTGCTTTTGTCAGCATTGGGGTTTCAACATCTAGAAAACCTTCGCCATCCATAAAGCGACGCACAAAACTGGTAATTTTTGCGCGTGTTTTCAAGCGACCTGACATTTCAGGGCGACGCAAATCTAAATAACGGTAAGTTAAACGACGTTCTTCTGTGTTTGTTTGGTTGCTATCTAACGGTAAAGCTTCAGAACGATTAAAAATAGACAGCGACTCTGCTGCTAATTCAATTTCCCCAGTGGCCATGTTTTTATTTACTTGGCTATCTGGGCGAGCACGTACTGTTCCTGTGACTTGAATACAAAATTCATTACGCAGCTCTGAAGCCTGAGAAAATGCCTCTTTCTGCTCTGGGTCAAAGAAAACTTGAACAATACCTTCGCGATCTCGCATATCGATGAAAATTAATCCACCTAAATCACGACGACGATTAACCCAACCACAAAGAGTCACTTTTTGGCCCACATGGGCGCTATTCAACTGCCCACAATAATTAGTACGCATACAATATCCTTTTACTCAGCTTGTTGTGCTTTCTGCTGCGGAAATTTTGGCAATAGTCTTTTTCGAGTAGTGTCAAAAAAAAGGCAGACATTATAACGAAAATTCTTCCCGGCGATAAGAGTATAGACCTAGTTTATATGATACATCTTTTCAAGGATTTGCTAATCCCTAAACAATTTATTAATAATAATTATTTATAGCGACAGAAGTCGCTTTGAGGTTTATCATTAAATTCGCCGTTTTTTGGTTTTGGCAATGGAGAAAAGATGGTTAGCTCGCTTTATATCGTATTGGGCGCACTATTATTGATTAAATTGTCCCTAAATGTCGTAAAACTCAGAACTCAATATCGGGTAGCTTATGGTGACGGTGGCTTTTATGAATTACAAACAGCCATCCGTGTTCATGGTAACGCGGTAGAATACATCCCCATTTCCATGATTTTATTACTTGTCATGGAAATGAATGGCGCATTTGTATGGATGGTACACATCTGTGGCTCTATTTTAATCACAGGCCGCATCCTACATGCCTATGGTTTAAAACATCGCGAACTTCGTTGGCGCCGCTCTGGAATGGCTGCAACTTTTTTGTCTATGCTACTGATGATCATTGCTAATATTTATTTCCTTCCTTGGATCCAAATCTTTTCCTTCTATTATTAAGTCCTCGCTGGAATAACATGATCATCCTTGATCAATACCGACATCCTTGCTGTTGTGATTAATAACGGCAAGGTATCGAAAAGGTTTATCTATTTTTTCTAATTTCTTTCTGAATAATGCAACTTTGTGAGCACCGTCGCTTCTGGTAGAATGCTCACTTCTTTTATTCCTTAAACTTATTTTAGTTATGTCTAATCAAAAATCACCACAACAAGACAGCTTATTTGCCGCACCTATTGCCAATCTTGGTGATTGGCATTTTGATGAAAAAGTCGCTGAAGTATTTCCAGATATGATAAAGCGCTCTGTGCCAGGCTATTCAAATATTATTTCGATGATAGGCATGCTGGCTGGTCGCTTTGTCACACCAAATAGCCAAGTGTATGACTTAGGCTGTTCGCTGGGGGCAGCAACACTTTCTATGCGCCGAAATATTAATGCGGCAGGATGCAAAATTATCGGCGTTGATAATTCTCCCGCAATGGTAGAACGTTGTCAGCGTCATATCGATGCCTATAAAGCGGATACGCCTGTTGAAATTATTGAAGGTGATATTCTTGATATTGAAATTAAAAACGCCTCAATGGTTGTGCTTAATTTTACACTGCAATTTTTAGCACCAAACCATCGCCAACAATTACTCAACCGAATTTACCAAGGTTTGAATCCCGGCGGTGTGTTAGTACTTTCTGAAAAATTCAGTTTTGAAGATACTCAAATTGGTGAATTACTCTTTAATATGCACCACGATTTCAAACGTGCTAACGGATACAGTGAATTAGAAATTAGCCAAAAACGCAGTATGTTAGAAAATGTGATGCTAACTGATCCCGTTGAAACACATAAAGCTCGCTTACATAACGCAGGGTTTCCTCATGCTGAAGTTTGGTTTCAATGTTTTAATTTCGGCTCATTATTAGCAATTAAGGACGATAAATAATGATTAACTTCAGCTCGTTTTATCAACGTATTGCTCAAGATGAACGTTTATTTCATTGGTTAGACACATTACCAGCACAGCTTTCAGAATGGCGTTCGCACGCATTACATGGACATTTTGCTTCATGGGAAAGAATGCTAGAAAACTTACCCGAAATAACACCAACTGAATGTGATTTAAAAAAGGGTGTTATCGCCACGAAAACGCCTGCACTCAGCGCAGGTGAGCAACTTGGATTAAATAATATTTTAAAATCCCTGATGCCTTGGCGCAAAGGCCCTTTTTCACTGTATGGCGTGAATATAGATACAGAATGGCGTTCAGATTGGAAATGGGATCGCGTTTTACCACACCTTTCACCGCTTGAAGGTCGTTTAGTGTTAGATGTGGGTTGCGGCAGTGGCTATCACATGTGGCGCATGTTAGGCGAAGGCGCAGACATGGTGGTTGGCATTGACCCTACTCAGTTATTCTTATGCCAATTTGAAGCAGTAAGAAAATTATTAGGTAATGATCAACGTGCCCATCTTATTCCTGTTGGAATAGAACAGATGCCAGAGCTAAATGCGTTTGATACCGTATTTTCTATGGGTGTACTTTATCACCGCCGTTCACCACTTGATCATCTATGGCAATTAAAACACCAATTAGTTTCTGGTGGTGAATTAGTATTAGAAAGCTTGGTAATTGATGGTAATGAATTCCAATGCTTAATTCCTGGTGAACGTTATGCACAAATGCGTAATGTATATTTTATTCCATCAGCAAAAATGCTAAAAGTTTGGCTAGAAAAATGTGGTTTTAAAGATGTTCGTATTGTTGATGAGAATATCACATCATTGGATGAGCAACGCAAAACAGAATGGATGGTAACGGATTCATTAGAAGCTTTTCTAGAGCCTAATGACCATAGTAAAACGGTTGAAGGTTATCCCGCACCAAAACGTGCAATATTAATTGCCACTAAGCCATAAGCAAAATTTAACATCACTATTTTCTAAAATCTAAAGGGATATCAATTTTTTGCATATCCCTTTTCTACATAATATAAGCTTATTATTTTAGATTTTACTTGGGTTAAAAAATCATACCGTTAATAATGATTGTAAATAAACAATGGCAAATATAAATAAGAGCAAGCAGGTTACACAAAAAAAAGTAACGCAACAAAAACAACAATCTTTATTGTCAAAACATAAACAACTAAAAGAAAAACAAGCAAATAAGCAGCTTATTGAACTATCTTCATTTGTTGAAAGTAATTCAGCCACGCCTTTTGCATTAACGCCATTACAACATGTAATAAAAATCTTCTTTTCATTATTTGATTATGCTACTCAATTTTTATATATCGCTTTTATTATTACCGTATGGTGGTTTCCAGAGCATTTTTCTGTACAAACAATTTATAACCTTACTGTTCTTTTTTTATTTGAGTTTATTTTAGTGCACTCAGGCGTATTTATGGCGGCATTTTCTCGCACTAAATTTGTTTTTGCGTTAATTCCTATCTATGGAATATTTGCCTTAATTATTAACAGCATGATTATGGGAGAAGAAAATCTAATTATTTGGCTTTATGCCGTGATTATCGCCAATCGCATTATTGGAGGGTATCAGGTAAAAACTCAAGAAGAGTTCGGAAAAAATTTACTTTATAGCGCATTATTAGTTATTAACTTTATGTTTAGTCTATTTTCTGTGCTTATTCTTCAATTCCTAGTCCCTTATGGTGGTTTAACCCCCAAATATTTAAATGAAATCAACTATCTCTATTTGATCCCACAGCACAGTGATTATTTTAACGTTCCTCATATTGGCATGGCTTACGGTACATTGTTCTATGGTATTCCTTTTATTTGTATGGCGACAATTCAAATAAAAATGATTTATAAAAAATTACGTTTAAAATTGAAAAAATATAAATTACCAAATAAAAACTAAGTAATAGCGCACAGAATGCTAAATATCTCTATTGTTGTTCTGCTTAGCTCATGTTTATAATGCTCAGGTATTAATCTTATTTCACTTTTTATTTAATTTCCTATTTTAAAAGGCATTTCCCTACGATGAACTAAATTCTGCCAGAAAATTATTTCAAAATACTTTTGAGTATTTATTTTCTGTTACTGGCAGACAATGGTTTATATCGCGCCTCTTTGCTACAAAAGATCTCGGCTGTCTGCCACCTATCTCTCTTAGGAGGTATATTTATGACTATAGCTTGTCATTTTTCACAGCTAACTATCGAATTTAATCAAACTCTACTATTTCCACCATTGAGCCGTTCACTGACTTGTCAGCAAAACGCATTAATTGGACATAACGGAAAAGGTAAATCAGTACTATTAAGATTATTAGCACAAAAAATAACACCAACATCAGGGAATATAAGCTGGAACATACCCTTTATTCACGTAGATCAATTAACACGACTAACCGGTAATACTATCGCTGAAGCATTAGGAATAAATCCTCTGTACCACGCTTTTCAACGTGTAGATGCGGGTATTGCTTCAATGCAAGATATCGAATTACTTGATGGAAAATGGCAGCTGCCTGTGATATGGAAAAGCTTACTTCATTCAGCTCAGTTACCTATTTCAATGGATACATCTATTGCTCATTTAAGTGGTGGAGAACAAACCCGCTTAGCGCTTTGTCGTGCGTTGTTACATAAAAATAGCTTTCTTTTATTAGATGAGCCCGATAATCACCTTGATATTGAAGGACAGCAATGGCTGGTTAAGCAACTCGCGCAACATAAATCAGGTTCATTAATTATTAGTCATAACCGTCAATTTTTATCTCATATGGACGCTATATTCGAATTAACTGATAAAGGACTGGCTGAATATGGTGGCAACTATACACTTTATGAGACACAAAAAAGCGCTGAAACAGCCTCTTTAGAGGCTGCAACCGAGCGAATTACTAGCCAAATTAAAAGTGAAAAACGTCAACAACAAGTAACTCAACAAAAAACAGCTCAAAGGCGTCAACAAGGCGAATCGATTAGACAAAGTGGATCACAATGTTTGCTATTACTTGATATGCAAAAAAATCGTGCTGAACAACGCTTATCTGCCGTTGCTAAGCGTCATCAGCGTATAATGGATGATATGCAATCTCAACGCCAAACATTAGAAGAAGAAAAAGCGCATATTCATCAGCAAAAAATAACGCTAAATTACCAATGCAGTGGTCAACGCTTGCATGTTTTTGTTTCAGATCTCTGTTTACCTTTTGGTTATCAAAAACCTATCTCATTTTCAGCCTATAGCGGAGAACACTGGCATATTAAAGGTAAAAATGGATGTGGCAAATCGACATTATTAAAATGTTTAATTGACGCCATATCACCATTATCGGGTGAATATCGCTTGAATAAAGATTTTTGTTATTTGGATCAAAACCTTGCTTTACTTGATAAAACGATACCTGTTTCACAAGCTCTGCATAATTATCAATCTGAAATTTCTATTGAACAATGGCGAACCCGTCTTGGTATGTTAAGAATTCGAGGAGATAAATCAATGCTGCCACTTGAAAAACTTAGTGGTGGTGAGCAATTAAAAGCAACTTTACTCGCATTAACGCATAGCCCAACACCACCTGCCGTTTTACTACTAGATGAACCAGATAATCATCTTGATATAGAATCTAAGCAGTTATTAGAGAATTTATTAGCACAATATCAAGGCACATTATTA
Organism: Proteus hauseri; assembly: GCF_004116975.1. Taxonomy (NCBI): domain Bacteria; kingdom Pseudomonadati; phylum Pseudomonadota; class Gammaproteobacteria; order Enterobacterales; family Morganellaceae; genus Proteus; species Proteus hauseri. The sequence continues at coordinate 3,546,336 of NZ_CP026364.1, forward strand.
TTGGTGTCACATGACAATACATTCGTTGAGCAATGTGTTATTACCCATACATTATTATTAGAAGATATTGATTAAATAATTTACGAATTAATTGTAGCTAGCAGTAACTGACATATTATTATTTTATTTAACTTAGCGATTTAAAATAAAAATAGCCGCGCCAATAATGGCACGGCTTGAATCTACAGAAATATATTCATAACAACTTTTAGTTATTCCTATCATTAGGAATAAATTAAAAAAATATGATCACTACGCTATTTTTATAAAATGACGTATTTATTTAAGAAACCATTGCTGAATGAATACTCATAATATCTTTCATCGCTTCAACAGTATCTTCATCAACACAATAATGTGTAAATTCATCAACTTCACTATCTGAGCTCATCGTTACGCCAGCTTTGCGATAATTCATAGTAGAAGGTGCAACTTTACCTGCCGAACTATGAATTTCTTTTAATCCCACCTCTAAGAATTTTTGCATATTACTTAAACGAACACCGGCACCCGCCATAATGATAGGACCTTGTGTTTTTTCATTTAAAGTACGCAAAAGTGGTAAGCCTAATTCTGCGTTTGCTTGTTGTCCTGAAGTTAAAATACGTGACACACCTAATTGCGTCAGTTGTTCCAGTGCTAATAACGGATTAATACACATATCAAAAGCACGATGAAAAGTAATTGCTAATGGCCCTGCAAGTTCCATCAATATCGCCATTTTAGGTAGATCAATATGTCCTTCTTCATTTAAGATACCCACTACTGCTCCAGAAAATCCCATATCTCGAATAAGGCTGATATCATTTTTCATGGCAGCAAAATCGGCTTGTCCATAACAAAAATCACCACCACGTGGACGGATAATAGGATGAACAGGAATACGAACTAAATCTCTGACTTGTCTTAACATTCCGTAACTTGGTGTGACACCACCTTCAGATGGACTTGTACATAATTCAATTCTGTCAGCACCCGCTCGTTCTGCTACTAGAGCGCATTCCGCACCAAAACAACAAATCTCCAACTTTGTCATATCATCCCTCTCTATCCTTTATGAAGAAAGCAATCAGAAAATAAATATCATTTCTTAGCGATTAAGAACAATAGTTGTCGAATATCGTTATTCATTCAATTCCACCATCAGAGTTTTGTGCTGACACATACAAACTATTTTCTGAATATGTCGCTCAACACTCACTTTCTACGATTTTTTGTAACGAATAAGGATGATACTTCAACGTAACCTGTCCATTAGTCACAGCTACTGTTGGATTAGGTAGACGCTCTTTATCACCTTTCGGTTCACTAATTTTTAATTTTAATGTTTCAGGTAAAGGATTTGGTAATAAAGACCGTACCGTATTAATTAATAAATCTGGTTTTATAGAAATTACTTGTTCTATATGTTCCCAACCTTGATATAAATACGTTTTATGTGTTGGGAAAGGTAATTCCACAATAAATACTGGCTGATTTAATACTATTAATGGGATATCTAATTTAAATAAATAGATAGGACGTCCATTAATCTCATTAGCAGAAATACAGGTTCCACACTGGTTTAATCCCTCTCGCCATTGTTCTGCCAACACTAACTCGTGACAACGTAACGAAATATGATCCGTAGGATAACAACTCAAGTCAATATTGAGTGTGTTCGCCAATTGAATCATTTTTTCTTCAAATAATGGAAGTTCATTAAATAAATCTTTTAATTGTGGAATTGAAGAAAATAACGCCATTTTGAGTAACCTTAATGAAAAAGCAGAGAAAAACCCTTAAAGATAAGGCGCAGATAGTAGCATGTTCTAGCCAGAATATGTTATAAATCCAAGGCTAAATCTAATTTTCTATAAAAACCTGTCGCCGTTTTTTTGTCAGGTTTTATTTTCTCATTAATTTAAGGTAACCCGGTGAATATTCAGGCTTTTCTTTCAGAAAAAATCAGTGTGGCAATGTGCGCTGCTGGCGCTCCCGCTGATAGCGAACCACTTGTCCGTCAGTCAGCAAAAGTACAATTTGGTGACTATCAGGCGAATGGTGTCATGGGAGCAGCAAAAAAAATGGGGATCCCACCCCGACAACTCGCAGAAAAAATTCTGGAACAGCTTGATCTTACAGGTATTGCAAATAAAGTTGAGATTGCAGGCCCTGGTTTTATCAACATCTTTTTATCGCCTGATTGGATTGCGCAACAGGCAGAGAATGCATTAGTTGATGAACACCTTAATATCACCAAGGTTAAACCTGAAACTATCGTTATTGACTATTCCTCTCCTAACGTTGCTAAGCAAATGCACGTCGGTCATTTGCGTTCAACTATTATTGGGGATGCAAGTGCGCGCACATTATCTTATTTAGGTCATAATATTATCCGCGCTAATCACTTAGGTGATTGGGGAACACAATTTGGGATGCTCATTGCGTTTTTAGAGAAAAAACAAAATGAAAATGCCGCAGATATGGCATTAGCCGATCTTGAAGAGTTTTATCGTGAAGCTAAAAAATGCTATGACGAAGATGAAGTATTCGCAGAACGTGCCCGTAGCTATGTAGTAAAACTACAAAGTGGTGATGAATATTGTCGTGCTATGTGGCGCAAACTTGTTGATATCACCATGCAACAAAATCAAGAAACATATCAACGTCTTAATGTCACATTAACAGAAGATGACATTATGGGTGAGAGTCTTTATAACCCGATGTTACCGGGTATTGTTGCTGATCTAAAAGCAAAAGGCCTTGCTGTTGAGAGCGAAGGTGCAACTGTTGTTTTCCTTGATGAATTTAAAAACAAGGATGGCGAACCAATGGGTGTTATCGTTCAGAAAAAAGATGGTGGTTACCTCTACACCACAACCGATATCGCCTGTGCTAAATATCGTCACGAAGTGCTACACGCAGATCGCTCCCTTTATTATATCGACTCTCGTCAGCATCAACATTTAATGCAAGCTTGGACTATCGTACGCAAAGCAGGTTACATCCCTGAATCTATGTCACTTGAACACCATATGTTTGGCATGATGTTAGGTAAAGATGGTCGACCATTTAAAACTCGTTCAGGCGGTACTGTTCGTTTAACGGATTTACTTGATGAAGCTTATGAAAGAGCTCAAATCTTAATTCGTGAAAAAAATCCTGATATGGATGACGAAGAGTTAAATAACGTAGCCCGCGTTGTTGGTATAGGTGCTGTAAAATATGCAGATTTATCAAAAAACCGTACAACGGACTACATTTTTGACTGGGATCTAATGTTAAGCTTTGAAGGTAATACAGCGCCTTATATGCAATATGCGTATACTCGCGTTGCATCTATCTTTAAACGTGCTGATATAGATGAAAGCACACTGACTCAGCCAATTAATCTCATTGAACAGCATGAAAAACAACTCGCTATTCGTTTAGTTCAATTTGAAGAAACCATTATGCAAGTTGCACGTGAAGGTACACCACATGTTATGTGTGCTTACCTTTATGATTTAGCACAGGCATTCTCCGGTTTTTACGAAAACTGCCCTATCTTATCTGCCGAAGATGAAAATGTGCGCCAAAGCCGTCTTAAACTCGCTCGCTTAACAGCAAGAACCTTAAAACAAGGTCTAGACACTCTGGGCATTGAAACCGTTGATAGAATGTAACACACATATTCAACCATAATTTATGCAGACAAAAAAACCGATGGTATACACCATCGGTTTTTATTTATTTGTTATATCTTATTCATATAGCGAATTAAACTATTTAAAGCAATTTACACTTAAAACAATTTACACAGTCTAATTTCCAATGCTACTCAGCGATTAATCTTCATTAGCACTAATAACGTCTTGGCACAGCAAATCTGTAATATCTTTCTGTTCAATCCAACCATCTACACTATCAATAGGTTTATCTGGACTATATAAGCGTTGGTCGACATCTTTTGCAGTAAAGCTTACTCTCTCATTAGTTTTATTAAAAACACCGACACAGTTTACTGGAGTAAGTTTTGAGGTTTTAATTTTTCCGTCAGCAGTACAGCCAGCAAGAAATAATGTTGCTAATGATACAGAAAGGATAATTGCTTTTTTCATAGTAGCTCCTTAAACATTCTTATTTTTATTGTTACTAAAAAACACTTATTGGTTATTTAATAGTCTCCAGAATAAAAGATAAAATACCATAAGCCTTTGTAACTATTCTTAGTATAGCGAATTAATGAAGAAATATTTGAGTTATTGAGCTATTAATAAAAGAATAATAAATATGAAAGGAATTAGAAAAGGGAGGGAAAAACAGAAAACAAATGCGAGATAAATGAAAGCAACAATAATATTACACACTGATATTTAAGTATTTTCAATTAATTATTGATAACACCTTCAGCATTAATTTTCATTATTTACACAACTCACCGTTTACTGTTTATCCCCAGCAATCGTGTTTACCTATTTGAAGCGCAGACAAAATAGATATGATTACTTTCAGTAGTACTGAACGATAACAAGCAAATAACTTTACAGTCACGGTTAATCTACCTGATTAGAGAAATAATAATATGTCTTAAATCAAAGAATCTAAATATTTTAATATGTACTGCAATTTTTTGAAATATTCGTAATATTTCATCATTAAGTAAGAAATATTTAACAGATGTGTCAATTTATAAACGTAGAAGACGTAAGAGAGTTTATCTAAAAAAAGATAATTCGTCAAACCGTAAGTCCTTAGAATATAGTGTCTATTCTTTTACTTTATGTAGAATGGTTCTTTCAATCAACAAATTGTCTAATGATATACACGCCGCTTAATATTAAATATAATTAATATATAACAACATAAAAATACTTTTTAATGCCGAAAAGCTGTGGAAATTAGCTAATAATTAGAAAATAAATTTAATAAAAAAATAGTAAGAAAAAAATCATTTCGATATTTGGCTGTATTTTTCTCTGTATAAGACAGTGGAAATTAGCGAGATAGATTACCAAAAGTGTGAGCTAGGTATCATTATAAATTTTCTAAAAATAGAAAAAGGCTCTAAAACGGAAGGTTTTTTACAAAAAGGTTTTGTTAACTGAAGACTCCTCGCCTTTATGAAAAAAACGAGGAGTAAAATTTATTTGTTACAAAGCTCGTAACGAAAAATGACGTGGCCTAAAACCTAAGACATACAAAGCAACAAAGTAACTCCCCGCACCCACCACGACAACCAGTAATAAACGTAGAATGCGCATCAACATACTTCCTACATCCCAGCTAGGCATTATCCAAAGCATACCGACTAATACTGCGCCCATTACGGCTAGCGCAATAGCAAGCTTTAATAAGAAAACAGGCCAACCCGCTAATGGCTGATAGATATCTTGTTTACGAATTTGCCAAAATAGCATTCCCGCATTAAAACATGCCGCAATACCTATAGATAATGCTAATCCAACATGTTTTAAGCTACCAATAAATGCCAAATTCATTAACTGAGTCAGTATTAAAGTTGCGATAGCTATTTTGACTGGTGTTTTAATGTCTTGGCGAGAATAAAAACCAGGAGCTAAGATTTTTACGATAATAAGCCCCATTAAGCCAACACAATAAGCCATTAAAGCTTGTTGAGTCATTAACGCATCATGCGCGTTAAAATTACCATATTGAAATAATGATGCTGTTAAAGGGCCTGATAATACGGCCAAACCAATAGTACAAGGTAAGGCTAATAAAAAGCACAGTCTTAAGCCCCAATCCATTAGCTTTCTATATTCTTGTGTATTCCCACTTGTAAAGCTTTTTGATAGTGAGGGTAATAAAATCGTCCCTAACGCCACCCCTAATACACCTGTTGGTAACTCCATCAAACGGTCTGCATAATACATCCAAGATACTGAGCCGGAGACCAGAAATGAGGCGAAAATGGTATTAATAATAAGGGAAATTTGGCTTACCGAAACCCCTAAAATAGCAGGCCCCATTAATTTCATGACTCGCCACACACCACTATTTCTAAAAGAGATACGTGGCAACACCAACATACCGATTTTTTTCAAATGCGGTAATTGATAAACCAATTGTAATACACCACCAGCAACCACTGCCCATGCTAATGCCATAATGGGAGGGTTACAGTAAGGTGCAACCACTAAGGCAAAAAAGATCATACTGACGTTCAATAAAGTCGGTGCAAAAGCAGGAACAGAAAAACGGTTCCATGTATTTAGAATTGAACCCGTTAATGAAGCCAAAGAAATAAGCAAAATATAAGGGAATGTGACTTGTAGTAAATCTGTTGTTAGCTGAAATTTATCTGGTGAGTCTGCAAAGCCCGGCGCTGTAATATAAATAACCCAAGGTGCAGCAACAATACCAATGACAGTAACAACAGCAAGGATCAATGTCAGCATACCAGAGACATAGGCAATAAAAGTACGTGTTGCCTCTTCACCTTGTTGATTTTTATATTCAGCTAAAATAGGCACAAACGCCTGTGAGAATGCCCCTTCAGCAAAAATTCTTCGCAATAGATTAGGAAGTTTAAAAGCAACAAAGAAGGCATCTGTTGCCATCCCCGCACCAAAAATGCGCGCAATAATAGCATCACGAATAAAACCCAGCACCCGTGAAAACATCGTCATTGAACTCACTGCGGCCAGTGATTTAAGTAAATTCATAAGTCATTCTAGTTTTTGTTGTGTGAGGAAAAAGAAAGGGACTATAGTCCGTCTCTAACGCAGAAAAATCAATCATCAATATGCTAAGAATAGACTGACTTTATTGATCTTTTTATTAATACAGACGCTATTTAGTTAGCATTTTTCTTAGCATCATCTCTAACATGCTTCGATAATCTACTTCATTAAATTGAGGATCCACTACATTACGCCCCATAGAGCCGTCTGCGATCACCAATAACCAAGTGGCGATTTTTTCTGGTTTAAGTAAAAAGTCTATTTGCCCTTTTCTTATACCTTTTTCAATGATGCTGATTAAGCGCTGTTTATTCTTTTGTTCATTCTCAATAAATATTTGATGAATGGTAGCATTACGCGAAGCTTCAGCAAAAATTTCAATACTAATACGGGCATATTCTGTATGGTTATATAGCTCGATAATTTCTAACATCAAACCAATAATTGCCTGAATACTATCTTCCAGCTTCTCATAACGACAAAACATATCATCAAAGACTCCAGCATCTTCTAATGCTATCGCTTCAATTATCGCATTTTTAGTGGGGAAATAATGGAACACATTCCCCGGGCTCATATTTGCCTCTCGGCATATTTCAGCTGTTGATGTGGAATGAAAACCTTTGACGGCAAAACAGCGTATTGCAGCATCAACAATATGCCTCATTTTTGTTTTCTGTTTTTCAGTTATTGCTTTACTCATAACGATAAAAATCTCTAGACATTTTTTATTAGACTACATAGTCTAATAAAATTATAGACCAATCAGTCTAAATTAAAGTTAGACATACTATTATTAAGTCAAGATATCATGCAATCACTTAACGAACACTATATGCTTAGAGCCACAACTCAAAAGGATACGGCTGAAATTATTCAGTTATTTACGCTTGCTTTTAGCCATAAATTACACGCTTTTCATATTGATAGCACTATTCCTAATCAACAACATCAACTAGAAGCTATTTGGAATGAACAGGCTCGTAAACCCAATCAAGTGCAATTTGTGGTAACTGATGCTAATGCTATTGTGGCAACTTTTTGCCTTGCAATTAAAGAGTCCCACTTTAAAACATCTGAATTTACTAAAACACCTATTAGCAAACACTGGGAATACGGAATAATAAATTATATAAAGCAGCAGATTTTCTTTTCATTGTTTAATTATGAACCTAACAAGCAAGAAGCTTATTTATCTCATATTGTTGTTTCGCCAGCTTACCAAGGAAAAGGTCTTGCCTTTTTAATCCTTAAATGGATTATCCAATACAGTAAAAATAATCTGAAAAAAAATTATTTATCACTGTATGTGGATACAAAACATACGGGTGCTATTCATCTTTATAAAAAGAGTGGCTTCAATATTAAAAAGAAAGAGTCATCATTAATTACGCAATCTGTTTTTAATATAAAGCAGTGGTACTATATGAGTCAAAAGCTCTGAATATTGTTATTATATAATGTTAATTACATATCAATAAAACAATATTCAGAATTTAAAACAGCACTTATTTACGCAAAGAAAAATTTCGTGTCGTTAATGCCGTTAATACATGATCTCGCCACTCTTGATTTATTTGCAGGTAATTTTTTGCATAACCTTCTCGCTCAAAACCATGTTTTGCCAGTAAATTTCCGCTGCGTAAATTATGGGGCATATAATTAGCCATGATGCGATGCATACCCTGCTGACGCTGCATATAACGTAGTGTCTCTTGCAATGCTTCAGACATATATCCTTGTCCTTGCCATTTCTCTCCAACTGAATATCCCAAGAAACAGGCATTAAAAGCGCCTCTCATCACATTGCTGTAATTTGCGACACCAATAATTTCATTTTCTGAAGGTGTAAGCAAAAGAAAATGGAAAGCACTTTCTTGACGATGCAATTCACTCATATATTGCAATCGATATTCCCACCCTGAAGGCAAATAATGAGATTTATCTCTTAAAGGTTCCCAGGGAATTAAAAAACGACGGTTTAAAGTATAGTAATTTGCCAACCTTTCGGCATCTCGCTCATAAGCAAGCCGAATTATCATTCTTTTCGTTTCAAAACGAATTTTAGGTATCCCACTACGATAACCAAACATTACAGTACTATTGTCCTTGATAAAAATGAGGCTAATCTGAAGCAATACTACTTATTCTGCCATTAACCTCAATAAAAAAATATCATCTTTAATCTGCTATGAATTACTGACGATAAGATACAGAATAGACAATAATAAATGACTTTATTATCCCCCCTATTTTATTTAAATCATTTGCTTATCATGGTGAGTAATGGCGCTGGTAACACAAGCCCGTACCTTGGGTAAATACTTTCTGCTAGTCGACAATATGTTAGTCGTCTTAGGTTTTTTCGTCGTTTTTCCACTTATTTCTATTCGCTTTGTTGAACAGCTGGGTTGGGCTGGTGTTATCGTTGGCTTTGCATTAGGTCTACGCCAACTGGTACAACAAGGGCTAGGTATTTTTGGCGGCGCTATCGCAGACCGTTTTGGTGCCAAACCCATGATCATTACAGGTATGCTATTACGAGCATTAGGATTTGCGCTAATGGCAATGGCGGACCAACCGTGGATACTTTGGCTATCTTGCATTTTATCTGCATTAGGTGGCACATTATTTGATCCGCCTCGTACAGCGCTTGTTATTAAACTAACGCGCCCTTATGAACGAGGCCGTTTTTATTCACTACTTTTAATGCAAGATAGCGCAGGTGCCGTTATTGGCGCACTAATTGGTAGCTGGTTACTGCTTTATGATTTTCATTTAGTTTGCTGGGTTGGTGCTGGCGTTTTCGTTATTGCTGCTATTTTTAATGCTTGGCTGTTACCTGCTTATCGTATTTCTACAACACGTACGCCTATTAAAGAAGGGCTAAAGCGTGTAATGGTTGATAAACGCTTTGTAACTTATGTTCTCACGCTAACGGGTTATTTTATTTTATCTGTACAAGTAATGTTGATGTTCCCTATCATTGTTAATGATATTGCCGGCTCACCTACAGCGGTAAAATGGATGTATGCCATTGAAGCATTACTTTCATTAACTTTGCTATACCCGATTGCGCGTTGGAGTGAAAAACGTTTTAGATTAGAACAACGCTTAATGGCGGGGCTCTTTTTAATGAGCATCAGCATGTTCCCAGTTGGTATGATCCACTCATTACAAGGTATCTTCCTAATTATAGGCCTATTTTATCTTGGCACCATTACTGCCGAACCTGCTCGTGAAACCTTAAGCGCTTCTTTAGCTGATCCTAGAGCAAGAGGCAGCTATATGGGATTTAGTCGCTTAGGATTAGCCTTTGGTGGTGCAATTGGTTATACAGGAGGTGGATGGATGTACGACTTAGGGAAACAATTCGATATGCCTGAGTTACCTTGGTTTTTATTAGGTATCACAGGATTTATCACCCTTTACGCCCTGCACCGCCAATTTAATCGTAAAAAAGTCGAAACAGCCATGCTTACTCCTTAGAGTTCAGGTAAACTTTCTTTTATCAATGATTAAGGAGTTTATATGAGAGCAATTCTTCTGGCTGCAACATTGGCATTAACGAGCTTGGTTGTAGGCTGTGATCAACTAAAACAATTTGATGTCAGTGAGAAGCTAATTAATGACTATCTCACGACAAAAACCGGTCTTCAAAAACATATTGGCGAAGATGGGGTTATTTCTGCTGATATCAAATTAGGTGAACTTTCTATTCAAATAGCTCGTACTGAACCAGGGAAAATAAGCCTTTCAGGTAAAGCCGAACTTAAAATTGATTCTCTTTTTGGTAAAACAGGAGCAACAGTTAATTTAGTCTTAAGTGGCCAACCTGTTTATCAGCCAGAACAAGGCGCTATTTATATTAAATCAATGAGTATTGAGAGTTATAAGGTTTCACCAGAAAAAATGGAAGCCGTTGTTATTGCATTAAAACCTTATCTTGATAGCTCGATAGCCACTTATTTTGATAATCAACCTGTTTACGTATTAAACCCTGAAAAAAACAGTGCTGAAGCAGCTGCATTTAAATTAGCAAAAGGCATTGAAGTTAAGCCGGGAAAATTTATCATCCAACTATAAAAGTGACATAGCTCGATTAAAAATTTTTATCGAAGTTAATAAAAAGGCAAGCGGAATGGTTTGCCTTTTTTATACGTTTAAAACAATGTCTTCTATAATAAAATGATATTACTCTTCTTCTACATCATTAGTTTCATCATCTAACAGCTCTTCATGCAAGGCAGATAATGCACCGCGTGTAATTACGGCAATTGTTCGATAAAAACCACTCGTCGCATGAGCTTCTACTTTGCCCAAAAATGCACCAGCCCAAGGAAGTAAGTATTCATCAAATAACAGCGTTTGAGCTAATACTTCATCTTGCGCAGAATTATCTTCAAGCCATGAAGCGGCTAATAATAATGCACCAAAGCTATCAGTTGCACTTTCAGTAACAGGCATACCTCTTGCGACCAAAAATTGGCGGATATCTTCTTCTTTTATATCCCCATAATCATGAGCATACATAGAGACTGCGGGCGTTTCACCACCAAAAAGAGTTTGATAATCCGTCTTTACCAGCGCCAAGTCTTTTACGCTATTTTTTAAAGTATTAAATAATTCATCTTGTTCAAGAGGCCAAAGTGCACTCAGTTTCCCGTCACCAATCATCGCAATAATAGGCGATAAAATAGGATCTGCGGGTTCACGTTGAAATATAGTGCCTAATAAACGGCATACCATTGAAAACTCATTCATCATCATTTTTCTATTCAGTAAATTTTGATGCTATTGTGCGTTGAACAATAGGAAAATCAACTTTTTTCTATTTCATCGACATAAAAACAGAAAAAGCGCGCTCTTAGTTTTAAGTCTAATACTTAAAATAAGAAACGCGCCTAATCCCATGCTATCTTTTCAAACAGCAATTATTTTACTCATTAACTAGCTAGCGATATCTAAAAAATTATCTCGTACACCGTTTACTCTAAACCAACCAGCAATACTTATTCGCTCTTTATTTGTTGGTAATACTTCATGAGGAAACTGTTCTGATAGAAAAACAACTAATCGCCCACCTTTAGGTGCAACGGTTGCAAGTTCATTATCATCAAGATCGTAAATTTTTAATTCACCACCATCTTGCTCTGTCCATTCATCATTAAGATAAAGTACTGTTGTTAATCGACGGCTAGCATTTTCTTTAAATGCATCAAGATGTTTTTTATAAAAAGCGCCCTTTTCATAACAAGCAAAATGCGCTTCATATTCAAATAACCCTAAAAAAAATTCTCGATTAACAGCTCGCTGAATACTTTCCATCTGCATTAAATAATGCTGTACAGGCTCACCCATTGTGGGTTCTAGCCAACTAATTTTATCACTGCGTATCGTTGTTTCTGATAATAAATTTTCATTACGACCTATACGTGCTTGTTGGGCATTTTCGCCAAAACAAGCTTTAAGTTGTTGAACAGCTTCAGGTGTGAGGAAATCATCCCAGACACACCATCCTTTCTCTGCAATTTGCTCAAGAAGATTTGCTATATTCATTAGTCATATTGTCTGATTAACATGGGGAACTACTTTATAGCACCAAGCTTAGTAAAATTACAATTTAATAAATTTATCTTTTTGATAATATCAATTTATTAGAGATAAACTCTATTAAAATCAATAATGATAAGAAAAAACAAAATTTACCTTTCAATACAAATACGAAAAAAGAATAAAAAATGATTTTTATGAAAAAAATTTATCATTATGCTATCAAAAAACATAAGCAATACGAATGATTTATCTAGAAATAATACTCAGTTAATATCTTATTCAACTGACTACCATTTGAGTCATATTCAAATTTAATCTCTCCTTTGACTTGATGGTGAATAATTGACTTTTGGCTTCCTAATCGTACAAAAACCATCGGCAACGATTTTTCTTTATCAGCTAATTCACTTATTGACATCACATCAATAGAATCAAGATTATATTCAACTTCTTTTAGTTCCTGAGTACATTCAATATATAATTGATCTAACTTCTCTTTAATTTCATCAAGCTTAACTTCTTTATTACTCTTTATTTCATTAATTAAATCATTTAACTTATTTAACTTATCTTTAGCATCACTATAGAGTTTTTTACTTTTTTCATTCAATCGGTACTTTGAAACTACATAAGGTTTAAACTTTTCATTCATATTACTTTTTGTTTGAGATGACAATGTTTCTTTTCTTTCTTTTAAATCAGATAAAAACTGTTGTATTTCTGGATTTTCATTGATTATATTTGCATTATCTTTAGTATTTTTAGTTTGATAGTCATCCTTTCTCTCTTTCTTGTTTAATACCAATTTATTTTTAAACTCTTTCCCAGATAACAAATTTAAATATACTTTATCTAATTTATCGATACTTTTTGATACTTCATGCTGGTTAGGATAACTATCAAATAATTTATTGATTTTTAAAATACGTTTATATATTCCTTTACGATTACTATTACTCTTTTCAATTTCTTCTTTACTCTTTAGTTCTTCACTATTAAATAATGAAAAACCTAAAAGTGCATTTATTTTTTTTTGAATCATTAATTCAAAGTTTTTTACTGTGGTTAATGGATACCATTGTATTTCATTTGTAGAGCTTGTCGATGAAGGTGTGAACTTTAAATCTCGGTATAATTCAAAACTAAAATCAAGTAATTTAAGACTAACTTCTCTTTTAGACTCGTCTGACTCTAATTGTCCATAGTCAAGAAATTTATTGATATTTATATTTAGTTTTAAAATATTGGCGATAAAATTCGCCCCTATTGCATTCCTTGGTATTGTTACCTCTGTATTTGAACCTACACTAACACCAACATCAAAACTTGCTTCACTTCTTAATTCAACACCCAGTGATGCATTAATATTTCTATTTTCTTTAAGTGTTGAATGGTATTCCAATCTATCCTTGGTAATATTTAATCCTTTATCAATACACTCAACAACATCATTTAATGCAATTTTGAATGAAAAATTAGATTGTTTTTCATGATTGATATTAAGGATCACACTTGCCATTGCAGGGGTAATAACACCGTAATTAATACTATCATTTCCCCACCTTTGATTATATGCACCAACACCAGCAGATAGTCCCGCAGATACATCCGTATTATTTTTATTAACAAATGAAAATATTACTTCAGGTTCCTTAGTTTCTTCTTTAACTTCTTCAGCTTTTGAAAGTGTACACGAATGTGTTTTTGCATAACTCGCTAATAAAAAGGCATTAACACCAATATTCTTTGGTAAATTAAATGCATTAATACCAAAAAATGCTCGCATGTCATTATAATGATTAATAGTTATACTCTCTTTTTCTTTTAATTCTTTAACAACAGAATAGATAACCTCACCTTGAGTTTTTCCATTATTAATACCCTTAACCACTTTATTTAATACAGCATAACTTTTGGTTATGTTTTTTTTCACTCCATCAAGTGCTATGTTTTTATTTTTATAAGGTGATACTGAAGAGTTAACTAATTGTTTTATATTAGAAAATAAACCTCTAAATCCTGGGTCAACACTTTTAGCAATATTCAGCATCATGGCATTATATTTTTTTAAAGCATATTGTTGTTTCGCCTTATCAATATAAACCCTTGAGTTATCTATAAGCGATGAAAAAAAAGGAATGTGTCGACTACTAAAATTTCCTATAGTCTGAGTCGAAAATGGCTGCCCAGAATGATAGTTTTTAAAATTATTCTCACCTACCATTGAATAAAATGATAATGGTGGCTCTTGCGTTAATCTTGTTACTTCATATTGATAGTCTTTAATTGAGAATATATTTAAAGGATCTAAATAGTAAATTTTTATCTTATTTCCTTTATCAACAACCAACTGAATTTTATTTAAAACCGGTTTTATCGCCAATATTTTATCTTTTCCTTTTAACGGTAATTTAATTTTATATTCTTTTACTTCACTATCAACTTCATCCCATTTTGATTCTAATATAGTAGGTAAACCTTTAGCAAAAAGTTGGTTGTCTTTTAGCTTTATCTCAATTCTCATTCCTTCTCTATTTATTTTTAAAATATTTTTTTCTTTTTTTTCAACAATATTATTAACACTTGATAAGTCATGCTTTTCATTTTCCTTAGGAATATATTCTTCATATTCAACAAGAAAATTGCTATTGATATTTTCTTGTTTCAAGCTTTCTAAATCATATTCCTTTTCAATTTTTTTAAAATTAATCTTATAAAAAATATCTTTTTCAGATGCTGAATTGTTATCTCTTTGCCTACCAATTAAAAAACCATCAAGATCTACATAAATCTCCTTGAATTTTATACTTTCTCTATTTTTTGATACTATATTAAACCCCTCATATTTAAATCCACCCTTTAAATATTTATGGTATAAACCTGCGAATAAATCATAACTCCTTCCTTTAATTAATAATAAAGAGCCATCTTCTTCAAGAGTAATACCCATGTTATTTAGCAAAGAAGTATTAGTTGAACCCAAGTAAACATAATTATTAGCCTTATTTAGGCTAAAATGTTTTTTCTCTTTTTCATTACCACTAATATTATTAGCATATGAATTATTACTATTATCTACATTAAGTATCTGCCCTTTCTCTTTGAATTTTATATCCTTATAGATAGTTGAAGAAATTAATTTACTTGGATGATCTATTTTTACACTATTACTCATCGCTCACTCCAATTACATTAAAATAATGGGAGTATCATCAATAAGATAAACTGCAATAGATATCTATTTATAACCAGAATTTTATTACATTATATAAAAAGAAGAAAAAGTGATGTTATTTGAAAGTAATAATAAAAAAAGGGACGATAGTTTTAACATTATCGTCTCTTATCAAAATAAAAGTATTAATTATTCGACTCAATAACCACTTTTCATATCAACAACACCGAATGGGATTTCACCTTTTTCAATACGTTCAATATTCTCTTTAATCGTGTCCATTGCCATATTAGGTAAGGTAAAAGCCGCGATATGCGGTGTAATAGAAATGCGGGGATGAGTCCAGAATGGATGCATTCCTGCTAACGGCTCTTGAGCAAAAACATCAAGGGTTGCGTCAGCAATGTATCCTTGATCTATTGCTTCTAATAAATCTTGATCAACTAAATGAGCACCTCGAGCAAGGTTTATTAAATAAGAAGAAGGTTTCAGTTGCTCAAAGAGTGAGAAATTAAGAATACCATGAGTTTCTGGTGTATAAGGTAATAAGTTAATCAGTAAATTACACTCGATTAAAAAGTCATTGAGTTGCTCTTTACCATGAAAACTGTCTACATTCTCAATTTGCTTGGCACTACGGCTCCAACAACGCACTTTAAAACCTAATTGCGCAAGCTTTGTTGCAACGCTGCTACCTAACGCCCCAGCACCAAGTACTCCAATAACAAAATTATCGTAACTATGAGATGGAAGTTGTTTCCAAAGCCGTTGCGATTGCTGACGTTTATAATCATCCATGCGACGAAAATAATACATTACCTTAGCAATAGCATATTCTTGCATTTGAAGTCCCATTCCGGTGTCTTCTAAACGCATAACCGGTACACCCGCAGGCAATGTGCCAGGTTTTTGCTGTTCTTGTTTTAAAATAGCATCAACCCCAGCACCTAAAGCAAAAATACCTTTTAGATGATTACGACCCGCTAGCATCTCATAAGGAGGAAGCCAGACCATAGCATAATCAGCGGGTTTGTCGTCTCCCGGTTTCCAAGCTCTAATGTTGGCATCAGGTAAACGCGCCTTCATACCGTTTATCCATGTATCTGCGTCAAAAAAAGGATGATAATAAATAATATTCATTTTGCCTTCCTCCAGCATTTTTATTATAGGGTGCGAGGGTTAGAGGTTAATTTCAAGTCTCTTTGAAAAAGTTGTTAATAAAAATGTTGAGAATGTTAACCAGTTAACGAAAATATGAACCATTAAATCAACACTGCAAATTTGATTACTGCATAATTTGTTTAGCATTTGCTCATATTGTTTTTTATTTGGCTGCTTGATGGAAAAGTTAAGAAAAAAATACATTTAGCTGTTGACGCTTATGCTCCTTTTCCCTATAGTAGCGCCCCGTTGAGATGTGATATATCTGTGTTCAATAAAAGCTATGTTCAATAACATACTCAACAAAAAACGGTGAGATGTCCGAGAGGCTGAAGGAGCACGCCTGGAAAGTGTGTATACGGCAACGTATCGAGGGTTCGAATCCCTCTCTCACCGCCATCTTCTAAGATAGAGCCTAGCTTTCAGTTAGGCTCTATTTTTTTATGTTTAAAATAGACTAACATAGCCCTCGCTAAGTTGCTTGTTTGCTCAATTTTCCTACTTAGGCTATCTTTTATATTTTTACATTACATTGATTTCTACATTACCTTTTTTAGGCTTAAAAATAGTTTAAAATATTAATTTCTTTACCTATTAGTATAGGCCTTAGTATAAGGAATAATATTTTTTTATTTTTCTTAATCGTTTAAATATATTATTTTTACTATTTTCAATAGCTATTTTTTATTAATTTTATTGATTATAATTTATTTTTACTCATACAGTTATTATCAATTTTTGATGTTTTTTATTTGATTTTCTTTATTAATGACATTTAATCTAAAATAAAACTATTTTTATAGTTTTAAAATAAAATTCAACCTTCATTTTCAATGAGGCAACAGAATAAATACAATCAGAAACATAATGTTACCATTTTAGCTTAACTTATTAGTTTAATTGATTTTTATTTCTTTAAGCCTTAAGATATACATTAATAATTTGATATATCACATTATTATCAGCGAATAAAAGCGATATCCTCTCTTTTCCTTATCGCCATTATTCGGCATCTGACTTCTTATTTTGGTTTGATCCTAAATGAAAACTCATAAAGTTAACCGGGTTCGCCCTTTTAGTGCATTTATTGATGCATGTGTGAAAGAACCGTATTCTTTTGCACGTTTATTAAAAGATATTATTGCAGGGATCACCGTAGGTATTATCGCGATACCTCTAGCTATGGCATTAGCTATTGGTAGCGGTGTTCCTCCGCAATACGGTCTTTATACCGCAGCTATTGCCGGTATTGTTATCGCAGTGTCTGGTGGCTCTCGCTACAGTGTTTCAGGTCCCACCGCTGCGTTTGTTGTTATTCTTTATCCCGTATCACAGCAATTTGGCTTAAGTGGCTTGTTAATTGCCACATTAATGTCTGGTGTTATTTTAGTGGTTATGGGGTTAGCTCGCTTTGGTAAGCTAATCGAGTACATTCCTGTTTCTGTAACCTTAGGGTTCACGTCTGGGATAGCTATCACCATTGCAACAATGCAAATAAAAGATTTTTTCGGCCTTGAACTGACACATGTGCCAGAAACCTACATTGATAAAGTTATTGCATTAGGTGCTGCATTACCGACTATTCATATCGGTGATACCTTAATTGGACTTACAACTCTTTTGGTTCTTATCTATTGGCCTAAATTAAATTTACGCTTACCCGGCCACTTACCCGCTTTAATTGCTGGTACCGCGGTGATGGGAATTGTTAATTTACTGGGGCATGATGTTGCAACTATTGGCTCACAATTTAGTTATATGCTGCCTAATGGCACAACCGGACAAGGTATTCCTCCTATATTGCCTCAGTTCGTTCTGCCTTGGAATTTACCGAGTACCGGTGGATCTTTAGCACTGAATTGGAGCACCGTTTCTGCATTGTTGCCAGCCGCATTTTCAATGGCAATGCTAGGCGCTATAGAATCGTTATTATGTGCAGTTGTTCTTGATGGTATGACAGGTAAAAAACATCACTCTAATGATGAACTTGTTGGTCAAGGTGTGGGTAATATTGTTGCACCATTCTTTGGTGGTATTACAGCAACAGCTGCAATTGCCCGTTCTGCGGCTAATGTGCGCGCAGGTGCAACATCACCTGTTTCTGCTATTGTTCACTCGTTATTAGTTTTATTAACGTTATTAGTTCTCGCCCCCTTCCTCTCTTATTTACCATTAGCAGCAATGTCTGCATTACT
Source organism: Proteus hauseri (assembly GCF_004116975.1). NCBI lineage: Bacteria > Pseudomonadati > Pseudomonadota > Gammaproteobacteria > Enterobacterales > Morganellaceae > Proteus > Proteus hauseri. Next base: position 3,565,091 of record NZ_CP026364.1, read on the forward strand.
ATTAATTGTTGCATGGAATATGAGTGAAGCTCGTAAAGTTATTGACCTTATTCGTCATGCCCCAAAAGACGATATTATCGTATTAGTCTTATGCTTATCACTTACTGTACTGTTTGATATGGTGATTGCGATTACTATTGGTATAGTACTGGCTTCGTTATTATTTATGCGCCGTATTGCTAATATGACGAAAATAACAGAGTCCTCTTATACTGATGATGATAAACAGTTATTAGTCGTACGTGTTAATGGCCCATTATTCTTTGCCGCTGCTGAACGTATTTTTAATGAATTACGTGAACGTAGTAAAGGTTATAAAACAGTAATTATGCAGTGGGATGCAGTACCTGTACTTGATGCCGGTGGTTTACATGCTTTCCAACATTTTATTAATGATGTAAAGAAAGATACTCATGTCATTGTTTGCGATATTCCATTCCAGCCATTAAAAACATTAGCAAGAGCCAGAGTTGCCCCGATTGAAGGCGCGCTTAATTTTTATCCTTCACTACAGAAAGCATTAGATGATATGGAGCTGATTCATTAAGCATTCCATTTAAACAATAATAAACTTAGCCTTTAATCTCTATTTAATTAAATGATTATAGGTTAAGTTTATTATTAACGTTATTTTAAAAATAAATATATATATAATAAAAACCATCTATTTTTGCTTAGACAATCTCTTCTATTATTAACGCTAGAGCAATAAATATGTTTATACATCCTATAATTCAAAAAGGTTATAATAAAGTTTATAACTCCTGTTTAATTTAAATATAAATCTACTTATAAAAGAAAAGTTATCCTATTTTTATAAACTTATTCTTTTATAATATTATCAATATAACGAATAAACGGCTTATTTATTCCACTTCCCTGAGCCCCATTCTCTAATAAATATTGATAAAGTGCATTCATTCCTAACCAGTGATTTTCACACCATTCTGGTGCTAATAACGTAGGTTTTCTCGCACTGGCACAAACTCGGTGATAAATAATGTCTGGAGGTGTATGACGGATCATTTCACCAGCAGTATAAACATATTGTTCTTGGGTTAATGGCGTTATACGCCCTGCTTTCCAAGCTTTCGCTATCGTACTTCCTTCAACAATATGTAAAGGATGTAATTTAAGCCCATCAACACCGGATTCAATAACATGCTGTAGCGTTTGCATATTTAGCTGATGATCTTCACGAGGCAGTCCCACAATAAGATGCGTACACACTTTTAAACCCCGTCGCCGTGCTTCTCGTGTTGTTGCTTGATAGCATTGAAAATTATGACCGCGATTAATATGTTTTAACGTTTTATTATGTGCCGTTTGTAAACCCAATTCTAACCACACTTCATAACCTTGATCTTGATAGCTTTGTAGCAAATCTAATACACTAACAGGCACACAATCAGGTCGAGTGCCGACACATAAACCAACCATATTCGCTTGTAATAATGCGGTTTCATACAAAGTACGCAAATATTCTACTTCGGCATAAGTGCTGGTATAGGCTTGAAAATAGGCAAGATAACGGCGGGCGCGATTAATATTTTTGGCTTGTTCAGCGACTTGTTCTTCAATGGAGTGATATTGCGTTTGTTCATCAGCAAATGAGGAGACATTACAAAACGTACAACCCCCTCGCCCTAATGTACCATCACGATTAGGACAGCTAAAACCGCCGTGTAGGTTGATTTTATGAATTTTTTCGTGATAACGGCGCTGTAGATCAGCGCCGAACATATTCACAACAGTATGCAGTTGCATAACAATTATTTGCTGGTATCTAACTCAGGAAAGTTTTTTACCACATCGTCAATGGCTTTAATTTGTGCTAAGAATGGCTCTAGTTTAGCTAATGGAAGCGCTGAAGGACCATCGCAACGAGCGTTGTCTGGATCTGGATGCGCTTCAAGGAATAATCCGGCTAAGCCAACTGCCATACCTGCACGTGCTAATTCCGCAACTTGAGCACGACGTCCACCAGAAGCAGCACCAAATGGATCACGGCATTGCAGTGAATGTGTTACGTCAAAGATAACTGGGGCACCTTGAGAAGCTTGCATCATGACATGGAAACCAAGCATATCGACAACAAGATTGTCATAACCAAAGTTACTTCCGCGATCACATAGAATAACTTTGTCGTTACCGCCTTCTATAAATTTATCAACGATATTACCCATTTGGCCTGGGCTGACAAACTGTGGTTTTTTCACATTAATCACCGCACCTGTTTTAGCCATTGCTTCAACTAAGTCTGTTTGACGCGCTAAGAAGGCCGGTAATTGGATAACATCAACCACTTCAGATACAGGCTGAGCTTGTGAAGCCTCATGAACATCAGTGATAATTTTAACGCCAAAAGTTTCTTTTAATTCTTGGAAAATCTTCATTCCTTCTTCTAAACCAGGCCCACGATAAGAGTGGATAGAAGAACGGTTTGCTTTATCAAAAGAGGCTTTGAATACATAAGGAATATTCAATTTTTGGGTAACAGTGACGTAATGCTCACAAATACGCATGGCTAAATCGCGCGATTCCAATACATTCATGCCACCAAAAAGCACAAATGGTAGGTCGTTTGCTACCTTGATATCACCAATATTCACCACTTTATGTTGCATATTTATACCTATACTGTTTGTAATGTACTGTTTTAATTAAGTACGTTTTTAAATTTTAATGTAGAACAACAGGATTTTGTTCTATCGAATGAATTTGGATTTTAATCATTTCTGAAATTGGATCTTCAGGGCATTGCTCAACAAAGTAATTTAAATCAGAAAGCGCCACATGATTACATTCTAATTGAGCATAAATTAATCCGCGATCACGTATTTCATAAGGATCTTCTGGGTCAAACATTAAAACCGTTTCACTCGCTTTTAATGCTTGTTCCATATTTTTTTCTTCCATCAACGAAACTTTTAATGTGTCTAATAGCTTTCGTATTATTGAGCTATATTCTGATTCTTCTAAATCAGCATCAATAAGTATCGAGTTATTTCCTATATTTCCTTTCAACCATACTTCTAATGTATGTTGAGATAAATATTCACCATTAATTGGATTTAAAAATATAGCCTTTTCGTTGGGAATATCTATTCTAATAATTAATTGTGTAGGAAAAATAACCGGAGCTAATGGCAGATTTAACGCCTGTGCGATATAAATTAAAATTGAACCTAATGAAACAGGAGAACCAATATGTGTAGATAATACTTTATCCAACCATAAGGTATCTGATAGGCAATATTTTCCACTCGCACCACTAAAATGCCACTGTTTATAAAATAGTGTTAATAGCGCTTCAATTTGTTCTCGCACACTTGTGTTTCGAGGAATTTCAGCTTCTGCCTGTTCCACTAACTGAGCTAATTGATAGCTAACTGAATGAGTAGGGAAATCAGGCCGAATAGCCTGAGAGATAAGGATCATCCCTTTTACCAAAGGGGCTTTATTAAATTCGTAATCAGCTATGGTTTCTATCATAATTCCAACGACCTACTGTCACTCGCTCATTACCGCCATAGTCACGGAAAGTTTCCACACAGCAGTAACCCTTATCAGCAAAAATTTTGCGTACACCCTCACCTTGCTGCCAGCCGTGTTCTATTAATACCCAGCCTTTATCAGTTAAAAACCGATCTGCAGTTGTGATGATTGTTTCAATATCAGCAAAGCCATTTTTACCCGCCACCAACGCCGTTAATGGCTCAAAACGGACATCGCCTTGATAAATATGCTCATCACATTCATCAATGTAAGGAGGATTACTAATTATCATATCAAATTGGTGACCTGAGAGTGAACTAAACCAGCAACTTTCCATAAATTCTGTGTTGTTCAGCGCTAAATTTTTAGCGTTCTCTTGAGCTAATGCCACGGCTTCTGGCTGAAGATCCACACCAATAATATGGCTATCAGGACGTTCTGAAGCGATAGCTAACGCAATAGCGCCTGTTCCGGTACCTAAATCAAGGATCTTTGCAGGGGTTGATATAAGCTTTTCTAGCGCTTTTTCAACCAGGCATTCTGTATCAGGGCGAGGTATTAACGTTGCAGGAGAGACTTTTAACGGCAATGACCAAAATTCTCGTTCACCAACCAAATAAGCAATTGGCTCGCCCATAATTCGGCGCGCCAATAATTGTGCCAGTTGTTCTAATTCTATTTCTGATAATTGCGTTTCATTAAAAGCAATTAAATAAGTACGAGCACGTTTTGTTACGTGCCCAAGAAGTATTTCGGCATCGCGCTTTGGGCTGTCACTTTCAATTAATTGCAAGGCTGCTTGTTGCAGCCATTGTTCATAATTCATTAATTTAACTCAGAAAGTGCAGAAAGCTGATCTGCTTGATATTCAGTAACGATAGGTTGAATAAGTGGGTCTAACTTACCTTCCATTACTTCATCTAAGCGATAAAATGTTAAGTTGATTCGGTGATCAGTAACACGACCTTGTGGGAAGTTATATGTCCTGATGCGGTCCGAACGATCACCTGAACCTAATAGATTACGACGCTCCGAAGCTTCTGCTTCATGACGTTTTTGCATTTCAGCAGCACGAATACGCGCACCTAACACCGACATCGCTTTGGCTTTATTTTTATGCTGTGAACGCTCATCCTGACATTCCACCACAATCCCCGTAGGAATATGCGTAATACGGATAGCGGAATCGGTGGTGTTAACGTGCTGACCACCCGCACCTGATGAACGGAAAGTATCGATACGCAAATCACTTGGGCTGATATCAGGTAATTCTGCCTCTGGCACTTCAGCTAATACAGCAACAGTACAAGCTGAGGTATGAATACGACCTTGAGATTCTGTCTCTGGCACACGTTGAACACGATGCCCACCAGATTCAAATTTTAATACGCCATAAGCGCCATCACCAATCACTTTAGCGATCACTTCTTTGTAACCACCATGTTCGCCTTCGTTAGCATTCATGACTTCAATACGCCAGCGGCGAGATTCTGCATAGCGGCTATACATACGGAACAAATCACCAGCAAACAATGCGGCTTCATCGCCACCGGTTCCGGCACGAATTTCAAGGAAACAGTTAAACTCATCATCAGGATCTTTAGGCAATAGCAGTAATTGCAATTGATTTTCTAAGTCATCATTTAAAGCCTGTGCTTCTTTGAGCTCTTCTTGTGCCATCTCCTTCATTTCAGGATCATCAAGCATCATTTGAGCCGTTTCAATATCATCTTGAACACTACGCCATTGGCTGAAACAAGCCGTGACATCGGTTAATTGAGAATATTCTTTTGAAAGCGCACGAAAACGATCCTGAGAGGCAATAACATCGGCTTCTGACAGAAGTGCCTGAATTTCTTCATAACGCTCTTGTAGAGCTTCCAACTTAGCGACAATAGAAGGCTTCATTCGTAGATTAAGATCCTGTTAGACAAAGTTAATTATGGGTAATACCCAAACTTTCACGTAATAGATTCAGGCGTTCAATATCACCATCACTGGCAGCCTGTTGAAGAGATTTTGTTGGTGTATGGATAAGACGATTCATTAACTGATGAGAAAGTTGCTGGATCACTTTTTCTGCATCAGCACCATTTTGAATGAGACTGATGGCTTTTTCGGTCATTTCTGCTCGCAATACTTCAGCACTATCACGATATTCTCTTATCACACCAACCGCACCCTGAGCCCTTAACCAATCCATAAACTGACCGCTCTCTTGCTGAACAATGTGTTCTGCTTGAACAGCTGCGGCTTGGCGTTGTTCACGGTTATGCTGAATAATGGCTTCTAAATCATCAACACTATAAAGATAAACGTTGTTAAGTTTTTCGACATCTTGCTCGATATCACGAGGAACTGCAATATCAATCAGCAACATAGGCTGGTTTCGACGTTTTTTTAGTGCGCGTTCAACCATTCCCTTACCAATAATAGGTAAAGGGCTTGCCGTAGAACTGATCACAATATCAGCTTGAGCAAGGCGTTCATCGATTTCCGTTAATGTAATTACTTCTGCATCAACTTCATTTGCTAAACGCTGTGCACGCTCTTTAGTTCGGTTAGCAATGACAATATTCTTAACTTGATGCTCGCGTAAATGGCGAGCAACTAACTCAATAGTTTCACCCGCACCAACAAGTAAAATAGTTAAAGAAGAGAGTGATTCAAAAATTTGACGCGCTAAAGTACAAGCAGCAAAAGCAACAGATACCGCATTTGCACCAATTTGAGTCTCCGTTCTCACTCTTTTCGCAACTGAAAAAGATTTCTGGAAAAGTCGTTCCAGCTCTGAAGAGAGCGAGTGATAATTTTGAGAATCTGCAAAAGCTTTTTTAACTTGACCTAATATTTGCGGTTCACCCAGTACAAGAGAGTCTAAACCACTAGCAACGCGCATTAGGTGGCTAACTGCTTGATTATCTTGATGCCAATAAACACTACTTTGTAATTCATTTGGCTCTATTTGGTGATATTGACACAGCCAATGAATAAGCTGTTCATGACTATTTTCTTTGTCTTCCATACTAAGATAGAGCTCAGTACGGTTACAGGTAGACAGCACAACCCCACCCCTGACAGCGGGTTGCTGTAGGAGATTATTTAAGGCATCACCCATAGTATCGGGAGAAAAAGAGACTTTCTCACGCAAAGCAACGGGGGCTGTTTTATGATTAATACCTAGTGCTAATAACGTCATATCAACTATATCGAGTTATGAATAAATACCGCCCCGCGACCTGACTTAGTGCAAACCTAAAACAGCGCATTTAGTATGGACTTTTCATTGCCGCCATTCTACTTGATGAATACATCCAATAAAAGAGCTTACTTGTTTGATACGAGATTTCTATACACAATTTAATGAAATATCGTTATATCATGGGGTTTATGATACTCTTTTTTTTAACTGATAACGAATTTAAGGAATATCTCAGCTATGCGCTCACGCTTTTCTCCAACCAAATTATTGCGCCTTCTTCCGTTAACGGTGCTGTTGCTGAGTGCCTGTAACCTTAATCAAATTAATACTCAGGGTTCAGGCTCTAATAATGATGCTCAATGGCAAGAGCGCCAACAAGCCTTAAAAAAGATTTCACAATATGAAACTCGAGGTGCTTTTGCCTACATTGAGCAAAGCCATAAAGTTTATGCCCGTTTTTATTGGCAAGACCGAGATGAAGATCGTTATCGCTTGTTATTAACTAATCCGTTAGGCACTACAGAACTAGATTTAAATGTGATGCCCAGTGTTATTGAAGTCACCGATAACAAAGGCAAAAAATATTATAGCGATGATCCTGTCGAAATGATTTATCAGCTAACAGGCATGGTTATTCCACTGAAAAACCTACGAGCTTGGCTAATTGGCTTGCCGGGTGATGCAACTATTTTTGAGCTAGATGCTCATCACCTTTTAAAATCAGTGACATGGCCTGCACCCGAGGGCGATTGGATTATCACTTATCAAGCCTACGATTCAAATATCATACCGAATCTGCCACAACGCCTTGAATTACGCCAAGGTGACCGCCTTATTAAATTAAAAATGGATAACTGGGATATACAGCAATGACACTCAGCTGGCCTTCTCCTGCTAAATTAAACCTTTTTCTTTACATTACAGGGCGACGAGCCGACGGTTACCATAATCTACAAACGCTTTTTCAGTTTCTTGATTATGGCGATACGCTCACATTTACGCCACGCAAAGATGCACAGTTAAATATTTTAACTCCTGTTGAAGGGGTTAAAGATGAAGATAACTTAATCATCAAAGCAGCACTTTTGTTACGTAATTATTGCCAAAAACATAATATTGCATTGCAATATCAAGGTGCTGATATCAGCATCGACAAGAAATTACCAATGGGTGGTGGGTTAGGTGGCGGTTCTTCTAATGCCGCAACCACACTAATTGCACTTAATTGGCATTGGCAAGCAGGATTAAGCGATGAAACATTAGCCAATTTAGGCGTAACCTTAGGTGCTGATGTCCCCGTTTTTGTAAAAGGCCACGCTGCTTTTGCAGAAGGTGTTGGTGAAATTTTGACCCCTGCTTCACCAAAAGAGCAATGGTATTTAGTCGCACACCCCGGAATTTCGATTTCAACTCCGACAATCTTCACAGATCCAGAATTAAAACGTAACTCTCCTATCCGCTCTCTTGGCGCATTATTACAGGCTCCGTTTGAAAATGACTGTGAAATGATTGCAAGAAAACGTTTTCGTAAGGTTGAATATCTGCTTTCGTGGCTGTTAGAATATGCTCCGTCACGCTTAACTGGGACAGGTGCCTGTGTGTTCGGCGAGTTCGAATCACAAGTTGCCGCTAGTGAAGTGTTAATTAACGCCCCTGAGTGGGTGCATGGATTTGTAGCGCAAGGCGTTAACATTTCTCCTGTGCATTTATTCCGCTCAAGGATACCTGTGTTATTGCACCCGTAATATGATGTTTAAAAACGCTATGTCCATAAACACGTTCTTTACAGGTCAACAATATCTCTCTCTGGACGCAAGCCTGAGGTTTTTCTCGTGCCCGATATGAAGCTTTTTGCTGGTAACGCAACCCCGGAACTGGCTCAACGTGTTGCCAACCGACTCTACACTAGCTTAGGAGACGCTGCTGTAGGTCGTTTTAGCGACGGTGAAGTCAGTGTGCAAATCAACGAAAACGTACGTGGTGGTGATGTATTTATCATTCAATCAACTTGTGCACCAACTAATGATAACTTAATGGAATTAGTGGTCATGGTTGACGCATTACGTCGAGCTTCCGCTGGTCGTATCACTGCGGTTATTCCTTACTTCGGTTATGCCCGTCAGGATCGCCGTGTTCGTTCAGCCCGTGTTCCTATCACGGCAAAAGTTGTTGCGGATTTCTTATCTAGTGTAGGCGTAGACCGTGTTTTAACTTGCGACTTACACGCAGAACAAATCCAAGGGTTCTTTGATGTACCGGTTGATAATGTCTTCGGCAGCCCAATCCTTTTAGAAGATATGCTTCAAAAAGATTTGGACAACCCTATTGTTGTTTCTCCAGATATTGGCGGTGTTGTTCGCGCACGTGCTATCGCTAAACTTCTGAATGACACTGATATGGCTATCATTGATAAACGTCGCCCTCGTGCTAACGTTTCTCAAGTTATGCATATTATTGGTGACGTTGCTAATCGCGACTGTATCCTAGTTGATGACATGATTGACACTGGTGGTACATTGTGCAAAGCGGCAGAAGCTCTGAAAGAACGTGGTGCTAAACGCGTATTTGCTTACGCAACTCACCCTATTTTCTCTGGTAATGCTGTTGAAAACATCAAAAGCTCTGTTATTGATGAAGTGGTTGTCTGCGATACAATTCCACTGTCAGCAGAAATCAAAGCATTAAATAAAGTCCGTTCATTGACTCTTTCAGGCATGCTGGCAGAAGCAATTCGCCGCATCAGCAATGAAGAATCAATCTCTGCGATGTTTGAACATTAATTTGTTAAAAACTCATCGTAGTATGAGATAACTAAACCCGTTATAACCTTTGTATTACATTGTGTTATGGCGGGTTTTTTACATCCTAACAAAAGAAAAATAAAGAGATGGTGTAAAATTTAGGCAATAAAAAACCCGTTACAGAAAAAACGGGTTTATAGGCATGTATCATTATAATTTACTTAAGATAATCAAGAATGAAAAACCATTAACTCATTATCTGTAATTATTTAAACTCAATTTTTATAATAACTAATTGCTTCTGATAAAAATTGAAATTTACTATGGATAACGATGGTTATCATGGCGACGATAACGTTCATCATGATTACGTAACCACCAATATCTTTCTGCTATTGTTTCTCTGCCACCAATACGTGCACCAGCTAACCACACCAATGCACCAATAAAAATTCCCATTAAAGAAATATCAGATAAAAACTCTGGAAGACCTAACGGAAAAATATGGCTAATTAGCGTATAACCAAGACTACCGAGCATAACAACCATCCCGATAGCCATACATAAATTACCAACTGCAAATGCATGTTTATATTTCATGTTGCACCTCCAAGCGCGTCGTCAGACGATTCAACACCAAAATACAGAAAGGATAACCTCTTTTTCTTTGCAGTTATTATAGCCATAAATATCACAAAGTTATTGTCGAAGTGATCACATGTCCTGAAAAATGCTGACAATTCTTTGCAAAAAATGTGTTTTCTTGCTCTAAAAAATCGTCTACGGCGCTATTTTTCCTTTTTTAGCTCTTTTTGCTACATTAAATGATAAATATTCCTTTGCGTGTTTTAACTAAAAACAATCTCTGCAATCTATTTTGTGCTTCGGGTCTTAGACAGGTAAACTATGTCCTTTCTTTTAAGACGATAACAGTGAAAGGCTATTGTGAGTAAAATTAAACTTATCGTCGGGTTAGCAAACCCCGGTGCAGATTATGCCCAGACTCGTCATAATGCGGGTGCTTGGTATGTAGATTTATTGGCTCAACGTCATCAGCAATCTCTAAAAGAAGAGAGTAAATTTTTTGGTTATACTGCGCGTATTAATTTAGCTGGTGAAGATGTTCGCTTATTAGTACCTACAACATTTATGAATCTTAGCGGTAAAGCGGTACAGGCAATGGCGAATTTCTATCGTATTGAGCTGAATGAAATTTTAGTGGCTCACGATGAACTCGACTTACCTCCTGGCGTTGTGAAAATGAAATTAGGTGGCGGTAACGGTGGCCATAATGGCTTGAAAGATATCCAAAGTAAATTTAGTAATAACCCTAATTTCTATCGTTTACGTATTGGTATTGGCCATCCCGGCGATAAAAATAAAGTCGTTGGCTTTGTATTAGGGAAACCGCCAATGAGTGAACAAAAATTAATTGACGATGCAATTGATGAAGCACTTTCTTGCACAGATATCTTAATGCGAGATGGTTTCGAAAAAGCCATAAATCGGTTGCATAGCTTTAAAGCCTAATTATTAATATTGGTTTTAATAGCCATAAATATCCAATGGGTGAAATCGTTTTTGCCCTCTTTCGCGCAATTAATCCCTGATGATTTAATCAAACAGGGATTTGTTCTATAATGGCGCCAAATTTTTTTTAACAGCACAACAGGGACTCTCCTCCCTGTCGTTTTTTTGTGACAAGGTGAACGTTTATGGGATTTAAATGTGGTATCGTCGGTCTGCCTAACGTAGGGAAATCTACACTGTTTAATGCCTTAACTAAGGCAGGTATTGAGGCAGCCAACTTCCCATTCTGTACTATTGAACCAAACACAGGTGTTGTACCAATGCCTGATCCTCGCCTCGATAAACTGGCCGAGATTGTAAAGCCTCAGCGTATTTTACCAACAACGATGGAATTCGTTGATATTGCAGGTTTAGTGAAAGGTGCCTCTAAAGGTGAAGGTTTAGGTAACCAATTTCTGACTAATATTCGTGAAACTGAAGCAATAGGTCATGTGGTTCGTTGTTTTGAAAATGACAATATTATTCACGTTGCAGGTAAAGTTGATCCTGCAGAAGATATTGACACTATCAATACCGAATTAGCGCTTTCTGATTTAGATACCTGTGAACGTGCAATTCATCGTAACCAGAAAAAAGCTAAAGGTGGCGATAAAATTGCTAAAGCAGAAGTTGAAGTGTTAGAAAAATGTTTACCACATTTAGAAAACGCAGGCATGTTACGCGCGCTTGATTTAAGCGAAGAAGAAAAAGCAACTATCCGCCACTTAAGCTTCTTAACCTTAAAACCAACCATGTATATTGCAAACGTTAATGAAGATGGTTTTGAAAATAACCCTTACCTTGAAACCGTTCGCAAAATTGCACAAGCAGAAGGCTCTGTGGTTGTTCCTGTTTGTGCCGCTATCGAAGCCGATATTGCTGAGTTAGAAGATGCTGAACGTGAAGAGTTTATGCAAGATTTAGGTATCGAAGAGCCGGGTTTAAACCGTGTTATTCGCGCAGGTTATTCATTACTAAACTTACAAACCTACTTCACGGCTGGCGTAAAAGAAGTCCGTGCATGGACAATTCCTGTGGGTGCAACAGCGCCACAAGCCGCAGGTAAAATCCACACTGACTTTGAAAAAGGCTTTATCCGCGCTCAAACTATTGCTTATAATGATTTTATCACTTATGGCGGTGAGCAAGGCGCAAAAGAGGCCGGAAAAATGCGTGCCGAAGGTAAAGAATATATTGTTCAAGATGGCGATGTGATGAACTTCTTGTTTAACGTATAAAGTCTCTTGATTACAAAAGCTACATTTTCTTAAATTAAAACCCAAAAGTTGAAGACCAATTTTTGGGGTTTTTTATTGTTTTACTTTAAATAATCAATTCCAATGTAACGGTATTATACTACTGAAAGCATCACCGAAATGTTCTTTTCCATACTTGTTAATATCTGAAAATAATGATTGTTCAGTAGTGGAATATGTATCTAAATACTTTTTATCTAATAATAGCGAAGTCCACTCATCTAATTGATTTTTATTTGTTATTAAATTTGGATTTAATTCTCTTGCTTTATTCATTAATGCATAAGCATATAATTTTAATATTTTTCGTGACTCCTCTACTGAACCAGGTACAAAATTGAAAGAATAGTAAATAAATATATCAACAAGACTCAATAAATATCGAGATTTTTCTTCATTACTCAATGATGTCAATTCAAAGTGCTTACAGATTTTTTGATAGTGTTCATCTTTTAGTGAAGTTTCTTCATTGTCTTTAGTTGGAATAATTAATAATTCGTTAAAAATTGGGACTAAGTTTACATCATTTCTATTCTTATATATTCTCTCTTCATATATCATAGGTTCTCCCATAGAAGTGAAGAAAAATCGATTATAATAATCACCTAAATTATATAAAGATAAAATTTTATCAATTCTATGTTTGTTGATAAATCTATTATAACTATCTTTAAATATCGTAAAATCGTTATTGAATATACTGTGACATTCAGATTCATTTACACTTTTCTTTTTATTATCTATATAAAGAGAAAAATTTAACCAAGGCATCTCAGATTCTATATCGCCAGTAAATAACATCGTTGTCAAATTCTTATGATTAATCACCATGGCTTTATCATCATTAATAAGAATGTAATTAAATTTATCCTTCTCATCCCAATTGAGAACAGGTCTATCATTATCGAAAACTGTTTTATTAATATAAGATTGAACTTCATCTGAGTGGAAGTATTTATTATATAACATTCTTGCTTTTTCTTTAATGCTTGAGTCATCATGATAAACAGAGATTGCAATTAATTTAATAAAAGCCTTATTATCCTTAATCATAAAATTATTCATTTGTTCTTTTTTAGGATAATCTAAAAATAGATCCAAACAAAAAGATAAACACTCAGGAGAAAGCCTCTTGCTAAATATTTTTTCTTTTTCTTTTACATTATTAGAGTCTAATAAAAATTTAGCAAATTTATTAAGTTCCTTATCTTCCATATAATACTTTTTAGATGTAATATTATTAACTATTGAATCCAAAGGAAATGAGTCAATATCAATCTTACATTCACTTTTTTTATTTATTTCACATTCTATTTCTTCTTTTATATTTTTCATAAGTTTTATTTTTATTTTATTATATCTATCATCTATAGTTTTGATAGTATGGAATATCGTATTTCCACTAAAACTTTCATCTATATCTTCAGCGATTGTCATCTTACTCCTAAATGAAGGATGACTATCTATGGTTGCATTATCAAGATTAGCATTTGTGAAATCAGCTTTATTTATATTGATTTTAGTTTCACTCAAATTACTATTTATAAACTCTGAACCCTCCAGGCGTGCACTACTTAAATCAACCCCCATAAGATTAGAACCTGAGAAGTTCACTCTTTCCTCCGCAACGCTCTTAATATTTTCATTTGCATTTTTAAAGTAAAACATTCTAAGATCTCTATTTTTAAAATACCCTCTCATTAAAAATTTATTACTGAGATCTTTATTCCTAGGATCATTGATATATTTAAAATCTCTAATTCTCTTAAATAAATAACGTTTTTCATTAATATTTAATCTACTATTTAGCTCACACGATTTTTCTTTCTTAATTTCTTTTAATTTATTGGACAATAAAGTATATTTATTAAATTTATTCTGTTCAGTTAAATCTTTACCAGAACATTTCTTTAATTTCATTTCAGTGTTTGTTAATTTAAGATTCAATATCTTTCTTGCAAAAACTAAGTTATTAACAGAAGGATTATAATCTGCCAGATCAACAGCGGCTGTAGTATCCTTAGCCAAATGAGCCTTTAGATATGTAAATACTATATTCATAATGGTCGCCTATATAATTAATTAATTATGTATTTAAACCCACTATAAAAACTATTTATAAGTACTACTTTAATAAAGCAACCACCATCCTAATGATTTTAAAAAAAACATTCAAATAACTTTATAAAATAGTAACTATACAAATCTAAAAAATGAGGAATTATCATCAATATTTTAATAACAATAAAAACATTTGAATTTTTTATCAACGGGACTAATAATTAAATTGATAGTCAATTAATGACCATTTTTATCCAATAAGGAGCAGTTTCATTATGAATGATAATTTAAACCATAATATGCGAGATAATAGCGATATAGCCAATAATAAAAACAGTAGTTGTCAATGTAGCCAAGAAATAATAACCAATCTAAATAATTATATTAATAATCATCCTGAATGTACCATTTATCAAAATTCATTAATGAGCAGTTTAATTGCCGGCGTTTATGATAGTGATGTGACTATTGCTGATTTATTAAAACAAGGTGATTTTGGTTTAGGCACCTTTGATCAACTTGATGGTGAATTAGTTGCTTTTGATAACAACGTTTTCCAATTGCGTTCTGATGGTAGTGCCCGTAGAGCATTATATTCTCAAAAATCCCCTTTTGCTGTGATGACCTTTTTTAATTCTGATATTGAACATTCGTTTTCTTATGGTGCCTCACAGCAAGAAATACATAATACCATCAATCAATATGTTCCTTCCGATAATCTTTTTTGCGCAATTAAAATTGAAGGCGAATTTGAATTAGTTAAAACACGTACTGTTCCTCGCCAAGAACCTCCTTACTCTCCTATGTTAGAGGCGATAAAAAATCAACCTATTTTCACCTTTCACAATGAAATCGGTATTATTGCTGGCTTTCGCTCACCACAATTTACGCAAGGTATAAATGTTGCTGGATTTCATGAACATTATATTAATCAACAACGCCAAGGTGGCGGCCATGTTCTTGATTACTATTTAAAATATGGCACTTTAAAAATAGGTGTAATTTCCCGCTTTACCATTGATTTACCTAGTCATTCAACTTTCCTCCAAGCGAACTTAATGCCAGATAATCTGCATCAGGCAATAAAGCAAGCCGAAAATTAATCTAGAACCCCCTTAGTTTTATTACCAGCTCGTATTTTATTCACTTGCAAAATAAAAGAAGGTTATATGAACACTCATAATTGGAAATGTGGTGCAGATTTAGTCGTCAAACAATTAGAACGACATGGCATTAAACAGGTGTTTGGTATTCCGGGTGCAAAAATTGATCGTGTATTCGATTCGCTTGTTGATTCCAGTATTGAAACCGTGGTTGTTCGTCATGAAGCTAATGCTGCCTTTATGGCTGCTGCCGTTGGGCGTTTAACAGGTAAGGCAGGCGTTGCAATTGCAACCTCAGGACCGGGATGTTCTAATCTGGCAACAGGCATTGCAACGGCAACTTCCGAAGGTGATCCATTAGTTGCATTAGGGGGTTCAGTAAAATCGGCTGATAGATTAAAACTGGTTCATCAAAGCATGGATACGGTTACCATGTTTAATCCAATTACAAAATTTTGTGCAGAAATTGATTCTGCAAAATCTATTTCTGAAACCATGGTCAATGCGTTTCGCCATGCAGAATCAGGAAGACCCGGCTCTGCATTCTTAACGTTTCCAATGGATATTTTAAACAATGCCGTTGATAGCCCAATATTAGTACCAAAATCTAAATCTAATATAGGTAGCGCTAATAATGATGCGATAAATGAAGCAGTTAGATTATTATTAACGGCAAAAAGTCCTGTTATTTTATTAGGTTTACAGGCAAGTTTTCCTGATAATGCGCTAGCATTACAATCACTACTTGATATTTGCCCCCTTCCAATTGTGGAAACTTATCAATCAGCAGGTGCTATTGCTCATCGCCATTTCTCTTTATTTGCAGGGCGAATTGGCTTATTTAATAACCAACCGGGAGATGAACTACTTTCCCATGCAGATTTAGTCATTACGTTAGGTTATAGCCCTATTGAATACGAGCCTTCATTGTGGAATCACCACAACGCCAATATTATTCATATTGATGAAATTCCGGCTGAAATAGATTTAGCTTACTGTCCTGATTTAGAATTGATAGGCAATATTAAGTTAACCCTCGATAATTTAACTCAGCGTTTCGCTAAACAATCCACATCTCAAATTACACTCTCAAATAACACTCGTCAGGTTTTAGAAAAAATTCGCCAACAAAGAGAAACACTGCAACAGAATAGTTATTTTAGACAAGGTAGCCCTATTCACCCTTTAACCATTATTCATGAAATGCAGGATATTATTAATAATGATGTAACGCTCTGCATCGATATGGGAAGTTTCCATATTTGGCTTGCACGTTATCTTTATAGCTTTAGAGCAAGACAAATGCTGATTTCTAATGGTCAGCAAACAATGGGGGTTGCCCTACCTTGGGGAATTGGTGCCTCTTTTGTTCGCCCATCGGATAAGATTATTTCAGTTTCTGGTGATGGTGGCTTTATGCAATCGTCTATGGAATTAGAAACGGCTGTTCGTCTAAACACCAATATCTTGCATATAATCTGGGTGGATAACGCTTATAATATGGTTGAGATGCAAGAGCAGGAAAAATATGGACGTTATTCGGGCGTGAAATTTGGTGCCATTGATTTCAAACACTATGCTGAATCATTTGGCGCTAAAGGCTTTGATGTAGCATGTGCGTCTCAGTTACGTACCGTTTTACATGAAGCAATGGCTGTTGAGGGACCCGCTGTTCTCGCTATTCCTGTCGATTATCGGGATAATGCAAAATTAATGGAACACATCAATTATAATATAATTATTTAGTTATCTTACCGCCGTATTTAAAAAATAAGGGTGAGCATTTTCCACTCATCCTTTGCCCTTTTTGTTTTTCTTCATACCTTCTTGTTTTGATACAAAGCAACTTCATTATTAATAAAAGGTTATTCGTTATTTCTTCTTTCATTTTTTTATTAATAATACGTTATGCGAGTTTTGTGCATAAAAATGAAAGTAGATAATACAAATAAACTAAGTTTTATCTTATCTGACACAGTCATTTTAGTGCTTACAATAACTATAATAAATTAAATATAGACTTTCAGATTAGGATAATCATCATGTCTCACACCTCATCACTTTCTTCTCATGCTCGATTTATTGCTCTTCGCCTTCTCCCTAATGAGGATGTGATTATGGCATTACGACAGATTATTAAAGAACAAAATCTGAAATCGGCATTTATTGCGGGTTGTGTGGGGAGTTTAACAGATGTGGTATTACGTTTCGCAGGTCGTGAAGAAAATCGTTATATTACAGGTAAGTTTGAAATTGTTTCACTCATTGGCACATTAGATGCCTCAAGTGAACATCTTCATTTAGCGGTTTCAGATGAAAATGGATTAATGTGTGGTGGACATATGATGCCAGGTTGTACAGTGCGCACAACGCTAGAGCTCGTTATTGGTGAGTTAGAGCAAGTGACTTTTAGCCGTCAACCTTGTAAACACTCTGGTTATGAAGAGTTAGTCATCACGCCGCGTAAATAAAATCCCGCAGATAAGAGAATATATTTACGCATCTGTAATAAAACCAATAATAACTACTCTTTTACAAAGGTTTTTTAATTATGTCTACAACTCCCCTTATATCGAGTCGTACTCTAGTTCTTATTGTGGTCTCTATCGCAATTAATATGATCGGTGGTCAAATTACCTCGATGCTTAAACTCCCCATTTTTCTAGATTCTATTGGCACATTAATTTGTGCATTATTAGGTGGCCCTTGGGTTGCTTTATTTACTGGCTTATTGACAAATCTATTGTGGGGATTAATTAGTGGTCCTATAGCAGCTGCTTTTGCTCCTGTTGCCATGATGATCGGATTAAGTGCAGGTTTACTGGCTCGTGTTGGTGGTTTCCGCTCTCTTACTCGCGTTATTGGCTCTGGGATCCTTATCACTTTGGCTTTAATGTTGGTCGCTGTGCCAATTCGTACTTATTTATTCGCCGGTACAACCGGAAGTGGTGCTGATTTCTTTGTTGCTTATTTCCATGCTGTTGGCGAAGGATTAGTTGAATCTGTTGCTATTACTGTGTTGGGCGCTAATCTTGCCGATAAAATATTATCCGCCATTATTGCATGGATTTTAGTACGTCGATTACCACAACGAGCACAACGTAATTTTCCATCGATGGCAAAGGTTAGTTGACAATGCACCCGTTTACCTCACTTGCACTCTGGTTTTGGCTTAGTGCGAGTGTTATTTATCTACCTTTAGATTTGCCATTGCTACTTATCAGCAATGGCGTTTTTATTAGCGTATTAATCTGGAAAGCGTCACGCTGGCGGTGGCGCTTTATCGCATGGTTAATGATCCCAATGGCTATCGGATTATGGCTAGTTCACAGTGGATGGCTTGCCCATTGGATAACCAATGCGCCTTTAAATACCAGTAACCAACATGCTGCTACTGCGCTTTGGTTAAGATTATTAGCCATAATAAGCGCCGCACAATTATGGCTACAATACACAACTACTGAACAATTTATAAAAGCGCTTTTTGCGAGCCGTTTACCTGTTAGCTTTTCTTATCTCTTAGCTGGACCATTATTACTTGTAGAACAATTAAATCAGCAACTGCAAAATATAAAAGAAGCACAATTAGCAAGAGGTGTTCCCCTTGATGGTAACTTTTATCAGCGTTTAAGCGCTTTACCTGCTGTTATTTTTCCTTTAATAAGTCATACCCTAAGTGAATTAGCTATTCGTGGCGCAGCATTAGATATGCGAGGATTTCGGATTATTGCTAAAAGAACCACGCTATCACCACCTACTGATAGCTCACTTCAAGTAGTTCTTCGTTATGCCATTTTATTAATAATCCTTATTGAAGGGGGGATTTGGTTATGGTGGTAAATTTACAGCAACTCAGCTTTACACCTAAAAATGAAGAACGGCCAATTATAGGACCTATTGACCTTCAACTTTATCAAGGTGAATGGTTAGTCGTATTAGGCGGCAATGGCAGCGGAAAAAGTCTACTAGCTCAACTCATCGCTGGCTGGTTTCCTGATTTACTTAGCGGCACAATTCAAGGTTCAGGTATTGTGCAAGAAATTGGTTTAGACAAAAGCCGATTAGTTTCTTTAGCCCCTGGACGTCAATTAGTACAACAATCCCCGCAATTACAACTCTCTGGCTGTGCTTTTACTGTTGAACAAGAAGTGGCTTTTGGCCCTGAAAATATAGGGTTAAGTGCCAATGAAATTAGGTTTCGTATAAAGGAAGCGTTAGCAATAACACAATGTGAAAAACTACGCTTTCGTCACCCTGCCACACTATCAGGTGGAGAAGCTCAACGTGTCGTTATTGCTAGTGCACTTGCTATGCATCCCCAGCTTTTATTATTAGATGAAGCCTTTAGTCGTTTAACATCTAATGCTACACAGCAATTGCAGCAACAAATTAAGCGTTATGCTAAAGAATATAATTGCAGCGTAATTGTATTTGAACGCAATCTACTTCCAGCAATTAGCTTAAGTGATCACTTTTTATTATTAGAAGCCGGAAAAGTAAAATCTCAGGGCTTATTGCAGCAAGTTTTTCCTATGGCTATTTCAACAGTTAATGCACCTGATGCGTGGCAAGCATTTGCTTGGTTGGTTGAACAAGGTCATTGGAAACAGCCCATTGTTGATAATGACCAAGCATTACTTAAAGCATTTAAGGAGTCTTATGCTACAGCTTGATAAAATTACTTATCGTTGGAGTGAAGATGAGCCACCTTGTATATCACAACTATCTTTAACACTAAATAAAGGTGAATGGGTAACATTAGTTGGCGATAATGGAGCAGGAAAATCTACATTATTACGCCTAGCCGCTGGGTTATTAAAACCTGAGCAAGGCACCGTTCAATTAAACGGACAAAACTTATCTCATATTAAAGCAGCTCAACGTGCTTGTCAGATTGGTGTGTTATTTCAAGAGCCTGAACGTCAAATTTTTCATAGCACAGTAAAAGATGAAATTCTTTTTGGCTTAAAACAACGTAAAATTCCTAAAGTAGAAAAAGAACATCTATTAAACGAAACACTTGAACTTTGTGGATTAGCAGATGTGGCTAATATTCATCCTCTCGATTTACATGCAGGCCAACGTCGAATGGTTGCCGTCGCCAGCTTAAGTATCGTTTCTCCTCAGTTATTATTATTAGATGAACCAACACGTGATTTTGACGCTTACTGGTTAAAAAAATTTGAATATTGGCTGAATATACAAAAAAAACAAGGTACATCAGTGCTGGCAATTAGCCACGATCTTGATTTTTCTGCTCGACATTTCCGCCGTATTATTCATTTATCTGCGGGTCAATTAATTGCTGATGGTGTACCAGAACAAGTATTAATTAATCCAACACTTCAGCCACCCTCTGTATTACCAGCACCAACACTTTATTCGTTAAGTAAGAGATTAGGTTTACCTATTAAAAACAACCCAACACAATGGGCTAAAATGTTAATTGCTAGAAAATCTGCATTATAATAAATGATTGAGATAATAAATTATTAAATATTAAAATTTAATTACTATTAATTAAAACATTAGCCGTAATTTAGCTTACGGCTAAATTGTTCTAAAATTTACATCTCAGAATATAATATTTAAAATTTACTTTAATTTTTAGGTAGCGTTTTCATATCAATAACAAAGCGATATTTCACATCACTCTTTATCATTCTCTCAAATGCTTGATTAATATTTTTAATATCAATTAACTCTATATCTGCCGTAATACTATGTTTACCACAAAAGTCCAGCATCTCTTGGGTTTCTGCTATTCCACCAATGCAAGATCCTGCAACAGCTCTGCGCCCAAATATCATAGCACTCGTATTAATTGTTGGCTCAATATCACCAATTAAACCAACAAAAACTAATGTGCCATCAATCATTAATGTTGGTAAATAAGGGTTAATATCATGGGAGTAAGGTACTGTATCAATAATGACTTCAAACTCATTTTTTACAGCATCCATTTGTGCTTTGTCGGTAGATAATACAACATGATGTGCACCTAAACGACGCGCATCAGCTTCTTTATCAATTGAACGTGTAAATAATGTCACTTCAGCACCGAGTGCATGGGCAAATTTTAACGCCATATGCCCCAAACCACCCAACCCAATAATGGCAACTTTACTCCCCTTAGTGACTCCCCATTGGCGCAATGGCGACCATGTCGTAATTCCTGCACATAATAAAGGCGCAACACCTTCAGGTGCTAAATTATTAGGAACATGAAGTACAAAATCTTCAGCACATAAAATAGCTTGCGCATACCCACCATAAGTTACTCGATTATCATGACGATCATGGCTATTATAAGTAAAGGTGAATCCCTCTTCACAATATTGTTCTAATCCTTGTTGGCACGCAGAACAATGGCGACAAGAATCCACCATGCATCCAACACCAACTAAATCACCTACTTTAAATTTATTTACTTTATTTCCTACCGCGGTTACATGACCAATAATTTCATGCCCTGGTACTATAGGATAGATACTTGCATTCCAATCATTACGTGCTTGGTGTAAATCTGAATGGCAAACGCCACAATAAAGAATATCAATAGCGACATCATCTTCACGTAACGAACGCACTTCAAATTGATAAGGGGCTAAAGGAGCTGATGGTGATTTAGCAGCATAGCCAAGGATCTTATTTACCATTTAAACAATTCCCCTATATATTAATAAAAAATTAAAAAATATCTGAAATCATACTTATTTAGCATAGCTGTTATTGAAATAATTGCTTTATATCTCTAAGTTTTGTTAGCATATGGTGCAAAAAACAAATTTCATTGAAAAATTAAAACTCAGTGAACATAAATATTATTTATATAGATTAAGAATAACTGGAGAAAATAAAAATGGAGATATTTAATTTCATTATTGATTCATTAAATCATTTATCTCCAATAACGTTATTTGTCTCTATTACTTTATTAACAGCCGGTAAATCGACGATAGGTATTTCTTCCTTTTTACCACCAGCATCACTTATGTTGTTATTAATATTTAGTCTTTATTTACCCACTTATTCACCTATTTTTCTTTGGCTTGCAGCTGGTTGTGGCGCTTTATTAGGCTCTATTATGAGCTATAAACTTGGCCGCTTTATTTATCGTTTTCCTCGCCTTGAAAAAAGAGTATCTCGTTATCAATCGAAAATTAATCGTCTACAGCAATTATTAAAAAGCAAAACCTATTGCATTATTTTTATTTCACGCTTTCTTGCAGTATTGCGTTATTTAACGCCGTTTAGCGCAGGGTTATTAAAACTACCCGCCTATGGTATTTATATAACCAGCGCAATATCTGCATTAGTTTGGTCTGCACTTTTTGTTTTAATTGCAACTGGAGTGCTTAACATCACGTTATAACAAGCTGACGACTCAACCCATTACTATTCAGCGACTTTTTCTTTTGCTACCACTTTTCCATTATCCCACACGCATATTTTAGCTGTTCACTTAACATGATTAGCTTATCTATTTTCATATTTCTTAACTATTTTTCTTATTATTCATCTTAATTAGTCTTTTTATGACTTATTTGTCTAATTCCTCGGATTTTTACCTTACTTTTAGTGTTTTTTCTCACTGCTTATTTTCTTATCGATATTTTCTGTCGTCTTCCCTAGTTAACACCATAAATATGATTAAATTTTACATAATCACAAAGATGATCACAGTTTGTTATCTTTTTGTTTTAAATTAATCAAGTTAGTTCACAATTTTCTAACCTTTATTTACCTATTGAAGTTGTCATGTTGTATACAAGTTAGTGTGAAACATTCACCTGCATTTTTATGTACAGGAACAACAACATCATGAGAATAAAAAAAACAAAGCTCGCCATTGGTCTTGTTGCTGTTATTGCTGTTATTTCATTAGCAGTGATCGGCAAAAAAGAGAATGCGAATAAACAATTTCTCTCTGTAGCAACTGCATCAACAGGAGGAACGTATTATCCAATGGGGGTCGGTTTGGCCAATGTTTGGAGTACACATTTAAAAGATAGAGGCGTGCAAGTTACAGGGCAATCCTCTGCAGGATCGATAGAAAATATCTATCTAATGCAGAAAAATGAAGCTCAGCTTTCCATTTTACAAAGCTTATTAGCAGTAGAAGCTTACGATGGCGTGCGTAATTTTGAAGGTAAACCAGAAAAAAATCTGCGTTCTATTTCAATGTTATGGCCTAACGTAGAGCACTTTGTTTTGATGGATAATAAAGTGAAAACTGGCACATTAGAGGATATTCGCTCAACCAGCTTTTCTGTTGGCCCACAAGCCAGTGGTACAGAACAATCTACGATAATTATTTTACAAGGTGTCAATTTAACCAAAAAAGATATCACACCTGAATATCTTGGTTATGGAGATACCGTTTCAGCTATGCGTGATGGTCGCCTTGATGGTGGTGCGTTACCTGCGGGTGTTCCTGCTTCTGCGGTAACAGATATGTATGCAAGTGGTGTAAGTGCAAAATTACTTGAAGTCACCGACAAGCAATTAGACGATATCAATAATATTGCCAACTCCTGGTTTCGCTTTGAAATACCCGCGGATACCTATCCTCGCCAAACTGAAAAAGTAGACACTATTGCTCAACCTAATATTTTGATGACCACCACCGCAATGGATGATGAGTTAATTTATGAACTCACCAAAACCATGTTTGAAAACCTACCAGAGGTTCATCAAGTACATAGTGCTGCGAAATACATCACCACAGAGAATGCATTAAAAGGTGTTTCTGTGCCACTCCATCTTGGTGCTTATCGTTATTACAAAGAAATTGGGTTAGAGATCCCCGATTATCTTATTCCTCCAGAAGCCCAAATGCAGATTAATAATAAATAACAGGAGTGAGTTATGACAATAAATAATGACCATTTAACTCCGGTAGAACCCCCTGCACTAGATAAAGAAGCCGGCTCTGGTAGTCGTCAGCTTGCAGGTATTTACCTTAAAATTACTACAACCCTTGCCATTTTAATTTCGCTGTATGCTATTTACTCTAATGCGTTATCAAATACACAAGAGTTTTATCGTAATACTATTTTTCTTAGTGGGATCTTAATTCTAGGATTTATTCTTTTCCCGTTTTCTAAGCGTTTTTCAACACCTAAGTTTAATCTCTGGGATTATCTTTTTATTGCCTTAACATTAATTAGTTATGGTTATTTTTTCCTTAATTACGTTGATTTACATGTAGTCAGAAAAAGTATTCCTAATACGACTGATTATGTAATGGCGATACTTGGTATTATTGTCCTTTTTGAAGCCGCCCGTCGTACTACAGGTTACTTTATTCCTGGCCTTGCAACTTTCGCTATTATTTACGCCCTATTTGGTCAGTATTTTATGGGGATTTTTGGTCATGCGGGATTTTCAGTAGAAAGATTGTTATACCGCTTATTTATGACCAGTGAAGGCATATTTGGTATTACCCTATCAACAGCATCAACCGCTATTGTGGTATTTATTTTATTTGGATCATTTTTAAGTGTCAGCGGGGCTACAGCACTATTTAATGATTTAGCATTAGCCATTGCAGGTCGCCGTCGTGGAGGTCCTGCACAAGTTGCGGTTATTTCATCTGCATTAACGGGTTCATTAAGTGGTAGTGCTGTTGCTAACGTAGCAACAACGGGAACATTCACCATTCCTTTAATGAAAAGCATCGGATTAACGCCACGTTTTGCTGGCGCAGTAGAAGCAACTGCCTCAACGGGTGGAATGATAATGCCGCCAATTATGGGTGCAGCGGCCTTTATTATGGCGGGCTTTTTGGGTATTTCTTATACCACTATTGTTATTGCCGCCATTATTCCAGCACTGCTTTATTACGCCGCATTAATTATGGCAATAGATATTGAAGCCAAAAAACAAGGATTAAAAGGATTAAGTAAAGAAAATATTCCTCGAGTTAAAGCCGTATTAAAAGCCCGTGGTTTATTACTATTACCCCTGGTGATTGTTATTGGCACATTACTTGTCGGAAAAACGCCAATTTATGCAGGATTTTTAGGCATATTAACCATTATTGTCGCCAGTTGGATTACGCCGGATAAAACTGTTCGAATGACATTAAGCAAAGTCGCTGATGCCTTAGCTGAAGCCGCAAGAGGCTCTGTACAAGTTACCATCGCTTGTGCTGCCATTGGTGTCATTATTTGTGTTGTTACCATGACAGGTATTGGCGCCACATTAGCCTTTAATATTGTCTCGATGACTGACAATACATTATGGATGATCTTATTAGTCGTTATGTTGGTGTGTATTGTATTAAGTATGGGTTTGCCTTCAACTGCATTATATATTGTTGTTGCCGTTACAGTGTCACCTATATTGATTAAAGCGGGTGTATTACCTTTAGCCGCGCATTTCTTTGTATTTTGGTTTGGTGCTCTTTCTAATATTACACCACCAGTAGCATTAGCCAGTTATACTGCCGCGAGTATAGCAAGAGCAGATCCAATGCAAACGTCATGGGATGCTGTTCGTTTAGCACTACCCGGCTTTATTATTCCGTTCATTCTTGTTTATAACCCTGCATTATTAATGCAAGGCGATAACTTAGGTATATTCTCTATTGGATTAATGATTATTACTGCATTAATAGGAATTTATGCATTAAGTATTGCTACCGCTAATTTTTGGATGGTGAAAACAACATGGTTTGAACGCATTGCATTTGCTGGTGCGGCTATTTTGATGATCAAACCGGGCCTTTATACTGACCTAATGGGGATCGGCTTAATTATACTTACTGGTGCATTCCATATTCTGCGGTCTAAAAAGCAATTAAATAATATGGGGCATATTCCCGGAGAAAACTAGATGATACAAAAGATCTCACGCCAAAAAGCGTCACATCAGATCCTTGACCAAATAAAGCAAAGTATTTCGGACGGTACTTATCCTATTGGTGAAAAATTACCTTCTGAAAATGTTCTCGCTGATGCCTTTGGTGTTAGTCGGGTTCCAATCAGAGAAGCATTAGGTGTATTAGAAGCGAGTGGCATTATTACCTCACGTCAAGGTGGAGGTAGAAGAGTTATCGACCATTCAATACTGAGTAAATACGAACCGATAGTAATGGAAGTAGCTTGTCCTCAAGAAATCGATGCGTTGCTTGAAATGCGTGAGGTCATTGAACATGAAGCGGCTGCAATTGCCGCTTTGCGCCGAACACCAGAGGAACTAGTGGCTATTGAAAATGCGCATCAAGCATTTATTTTAGCCACAACACAAAATAAAAATATTGGCCATAAAGAAGATTATCAGTTTCATCGCACCATAATGGTGGCTTCTCATAACCCATTTTTTGTTCGTATTTTAGATAATATGCATGAACTTTATCTTGGAGTGCTAATGTATTCATTAAGCCAAAATAAAGGACGAGAGGCAGAAACTGAACGTGTTATCGCTGAACATGAAGCGATAGTTGAGGCAATACGTCAACAAGATGGTGATGAAACCAGTCATAAAATGCGCCTTCATTTAACCAATGTACGTGGCAAATTAAATCGTTTACAGCAAGAGAAACGTTAACAATATATTTAGCAAAATGGATAATATTATGACTTATGACGTTATTATCATCGGTGCAGGATTAGTCGGATTAGGGGTTGCAAGTGCACTTCAAGAGAGTCAGCCCGAACTTAAATTACTGGTGATTGATAAAGAATCTGGCCCTGCTATTCATCAAAGTGGCCATAACAGTAATGTTGTTCATTCAGGTATTTATTACACACCTGGTAGCTTAAAAGCGAAACTTGCCAAACAAGGTAATATCACTACTTATGCATTTTGCCAACAGCATAATCTTTATTATGATCGTTGTGGTAAAGTCATTGTTGCAACTAATGAAAGTGAGTTACAAGCATTAGAAAAGATTTATCAGCGCGGTATTGAAAATGGGCTTGAAGTAATAAAAATGACACAAAGCGAACTCAAAGCCAGAGAACCTTATGTGAATGGCATTGCCGCTTTATTAGTACCAGATGCTGGTATTGTAAATTACCCTGAAATTGCCGCCAAGCATGTAGAAATCATCCAATCACGCAATGGTGAATTCGCGTTTAATCAAGCTGTTACTGCTATCAATGAAACTGATGATGTTGTTTCAGTGA
This sequence comes from Proteus hauseri, assembly GCF_004116975.1. Lineage (NCBI taxonomy): Bacteria > Pseudomonadati > Pseudomonadota > Gammaproteobacteria > Enterobacterales > Morganellaceae > Proteus > Proteus hauseri. Next base: position 3,592,658 of record NZ_CP026364.1, read on the forward strand.
CTACATCAAATAATCAATTTACAGGTAAATGGCTAATTAATTGCGCTGGATTATTTAGTGACCGTATTGCAAAAATGGCAGGATACAATACCGGAATGAAAATAGTCCCTTTTCGTGGTGAATATTTCATGCTTAATAATAATAAAAACTACTTAGTGAATCACTTAATTTACCCTGTTCCTAACCCTGATTTTCCTTTTTTAGGCGTGCATTTTACTCGTATGTATAACGGGCATCGCGATGTAGGCCCTAATGCTGTACTCGCCTTTAAACGTGAAGGTTATAAAAAGAGCGATATCAACTTAAAAGATTTGGCTGAGGTATTAACTTATAAAGGTTTTTGGAAAATAGCCGGAAATTATTTTGGTGAAGGAATGGCTGAATTACGCCGTTCTTATTCTCGCAAACTTTTTACTCAAAACGCACAAAAACTAATTCCTGATTTACGTGAAGCAGATATTCATCCCGGCCCTGCTGGTGTTCGTGCTCAAGCACTCACACAAGATGGAAAGCTCGTAGATGATTTTCATTTTGTAAAAGGAAAGCGTTCATTACACGTGTGCAATGCGCCTTCACCGGCAGCAACCGCTTCTATTGAAATTGGTAGAGAAATAGTAAGAGAACACTTTTTATTATAATAATTATCTGTTTTTATTTGTGAATAAAATAAAAAGCACTGTATTTTATTTATTCAGTGCTTTTAGTAAATTAATTACCGCACTCTTTTAACGCCTCATCCATTAACCACTGCTGAAATATCTCCATTGAAGTCGTAACTGGTTTAGATTTTAAATACGTTAACCAATATTTTCCTATTTCAATCTCAATGGGAAAAGGCTGAACTAATTGACCACTTGCGATTTCACGTGAAAACATTTTTGCTGGCGCTAATGCAATACCACCCTCATAAATAGCTGTTTCAACCATTAATCGCGAAGAATCAAATATTGAGCCAGAAACTTTGAATGTTGAAATATTGGCAGCATAGCACCATTTTTCCCACTCATCCTCTCGATAAGAACGATATAGATTTTCATTAATTAAATCATTGGGATGATGTAAACGTTTTGCTGTTTCTGGTGAACATAATACCGTTAATGGTGCTGAAAATAACACCTTATTATGCGTTAATGGCCATAAACCCTCACCAAATCTAATCGCAAAATCAAGTCCTTCGGTTGCTAAATTAACAATGTTGTTATTGGTTCTTAAACTTATTTCAATTGCAGGGTGTTGCTGTTTAAATTCTGCTAATTTAGGTAATAACCACCCTACTGCAAATGTACCAACCGCCGCAATTGAGACTACTTCACGATATTCACCGCGTTCAAATTGTTTAAAAGCGCGCTCGATATCACTAAATGCATTGGTTAATACTGAAAATAAAATTTGGGCATCATCCGTCATTTCCAATCCACGAGGTAATCGTCTAAAAAGTACTACACTTAAACGGTTCTCGAGCATTCTAACTTGCTGACTGACAGCGCCTTGAGTGACATACAGCTCTAACGCAGCTTTGGTAAAATTAAGATGTCTTGCTGATGCTTCAAATGCTCTTAATGCATTAAGAGGAAGATGTGTGCGCATAATATTCTTAGCCAATAGATTTTCTCTAGGCTAAGGTGATTTATTATCGATTGTCAATAAAGTGATTTAATAGGATATTGCGCTACAGTGATAATTATAACTCTTAATTTAGTTATAACCCATTATCTACATTGAGATTTCCTTTATTAAATTAATCTAGGCTTTTATGACTATGTTTAAAAAATATTTTCGTCGTTCCGCAATGATAGCAGTTTCATTAATATCACTTTTAGCTTCATCAACTTTATGGGCGCAAGATAATAGTGCTATCGAACAACAATTAGCGGCACTTGAAAAAAGTAGTCAAGGTCGTTTAGGTGTTGCTTTAATTAATACTACAGATAATTCACAAATAATTTATCGTGGTAATGAACGCTTTGCTATGGCAAGTACCAGCAAAGTAATGGCAGTAGCGGCATTATTAAAAGAAAGCGAGCAAAAAGCAGATTTATTAGATAAGAATATCAGCATAAAACAATCAGATTTAGTCGCTTATAGCCCAATAGTTGAAAAGCATTTAACGACAGGAATGACATTAGCCCAACTCAGCGCTGCAACATTGCAATATAGTGATAATACAGCAATGAATAAAATCTTAGCGCATTTAGGTGGCCCAGAAAAAGTCACTCAATTTGCTCGTTCGATTAATGATATAACTTATCGCCTTGATCGTTCTGAGCCAGAATTAAATACGGCAATACATGGTGATCCTCGAGATACAACATCGCCATTAGCGATGGCGACAAGTCTTCAGACGCTAACTTTGGGTGATGCGCTAGGTCAATATCAACGTAATCAATTAATAACTTGGTTAAAAGGCAATACAACGGGTGATAACAGCATAAAAGCCGGTTTACCAAAACAGTGGATTGTAGGTGATAAAACAGGAAGCGGTGATTATGGCACCACCAATGATATTGCTGTAATTTGGCGTGAAAATCAGGCACCACTTATATTAGTCATTTATTTTACCCAGCAAGAAAAAAATGCAAAACCACGTAAAGATATCATTGTTAAAGCCACTGAAATTGTAACAAAACCGTTTATTAAACAAAATTAAGTTTAAGTATTAATTAATATTTTTATAACAATAATAGCCTGTTGATTCGCACCAACATTTAATCTCTATTATATAAGGGCATCTTTATTTATTTGCATATATCTTTATATGCCTGAAATATATCGATTCAATAAAATTAGATAATTTAATTAATCCATCATATTAAAAAGCCTCTTATTAAGAACTAAGAGGCTTTTATATTGAAAAGTAATGTTGTGTGATTGTTTAAATTTACTTACATCTAAATTTTTATAAAAAACTTAAAGCGGCAGAGCAAAACTAACTTTAACGGTTTCCATTGGTACTTCTGTTTTTATGCTTTGGATACTTGGGATTTGTGTTAAATAATCGGCATGAAAACGACGATAAGTCGCTAAATCTTTTGTCACGATGCGGATCAGTGCATCACATTCACCCGCCATTAAATGACATTCAACCACTTCTGGTAATACTTTTATTGCTTTTACAAACTCTTCAATGGTTTCAGCATCTTGTGCTCTAAACCAGATACGTGCAAATAAAGACAACCCAGCATCAATTTTACTACCATCTAAAACCGCAACATAACGAGTAATAACGCCAGATTCTTCTAGTAAGCGCACACGTCTTAAACACGGGGATGGTGAAAGTCCAACTTCTTTTGCTAATTCAATGTTCTGGATTTTGCCGTCGCGCTGAAGCACCTGCAAAATATGTTTATCTATCTTATCCAATTTTATTGACATCAAAGATTAACCTTAGCTCTATTTATGGAATTTTATTGCCAATTAATTATTTTTGTTAGCAACAAAGCAACCCGATTTTTTCGAAAACATCATATAATTTTTCAGCTAAATTTCACAGCAAAAACAATGTTCAACCCAACATATTTATATCAGGTGAAAAAGATGGAATTTAACACTTTATTATTATTTGCTCTGACAGTATTGCCACTTATTTGTACTCCAGGGCCTGATATTTTATTTATCTCATCACAAGGTCTTGCCAGTGGAATGAGAACCGCATGGATAGCCAATGCTGGCGTAATTAGTGGGTATCTTACTCATGCCCTTTTCAGTGCATTAGGTCTTGCCACTATCGTTGCTGCATCACCTATTTTATTTAACTTACTTAAATGGATAGGTGTTGCTTATATCGCCTATCTTGCTATTAAAATGCTGTTATCTGCATGTAAAAAAGGTAATTTAGTCATTTCTGCAAATAAAACCTCTCATATTTTTCGTAAAGGTTTTTTAACCAGTTTTCTTAATCCTAAAGGATTGCTAGTCTATTTAGCTATTTTACCAAACTTTATTGATAGTCATAATGATATAGCTCTGCAATCTATACTGTTATCAACAATATTTATTACTACTTGCTTGGTAATTTACGGTATTTTAGGTTCAGTTTTTGCTTATATAGGCTTAAAAGGTGGCTTGTCTGATAAACGTCGTCGCTATAATGATGGCATTGCTGGTGGATTACTCACCTGTGCAGCTGTCAATCTCGCCTTAAATTAGCATCAATATACATACAAAAAGTATTTCACCTTATTTGACCACTGATGTTGACTATTTTATTAATTGACTATTTCAGTGGTCGAATATCCGCCCATAATAGTTGGCTGTTTGCGGTTAATGGGCTAATTTCTCCTTCCCGAATATCAGGTAGCCACCAAGCACCTTGTCCTTTGGAAATATGTTGGCAAGTAGCACCTGTTAATGTCCATTGTCCCTCTATTACATAAATTAAACCAGCATGAGAGCTCGGCAAAATTAAGGGTTGTGTCACTAACGTTGTTTCTGCTTTCCAACAGGTTCGACGCACCATAATATTTAAACATTTAACCGCCCCTTCGATTAATTCAGAGCGTACATGTATATCACCTGAAAAATCGAAAGGTTGATAAGAGGTCGTCACAGAGTGATTAAAAAAACCAGGACTATTTAAATTAACACCCTTACCTTCTAACAATACCATTTGCCGTTCTATATCTGGGAATTGGCCTAGTGAACTATTATCATCAATCGATGTTAAACATGCGCGCCATGAAAAATCATTATTAACCGGCCAACAAACAATTTCTTGTGTTGTTCCTCGTTGATTACTCCATGAAATAAACGGTAACTCTTGTTGATCAAAACAACGTAATTTCATTGTCTCCTCCTACAATATCTGGCTAATTAGTCTGATAGTGAGGTCAAGGATCAATCATTGGAGATTACCGTTCATAAATCAATAAATAACTTTTAAAAATGTGCGCCAACATCGGCTATTTCTACGCTATTTTCGGCGTAGTTTGCGGCATCCTTCACCAATAATTTCCATTCCACGTTCTGTACGATTATTCCATTGAAACGAAGAGTTTAAACGAAAGGCATGATTAAATTGGCAACTGGTTGAAAACATAGAACCCGGTGCAATACTCACCCCTCGTTCTAAGGCGAAATGATAAAGTTTATTCGCATCAAACTCTGATTCAAATTCAACCCATAAAAAATAGCCACCAATAGGAATATTAACTTTTACATCATCAGGAAGATGCGTTTGTATTGCTTGCAACATACGATAACGTCTTTGTTCTAGCAATAATCTTAAACGACGAAGGTGTGTATCATAACCGCCCTGGGAAAGATAATCAGCAATAGCTTGTTGTGTTGGCATACTTGCCGATACTGTACTCATCATCTGCAATTGCTGAATTTTTGTTGCGTGTTTACCTGCTGCAACCCAGCCCACCCGAAAACCTGGTGCTAAACATTTAGAAAACGAAGCACAATGCAATACGCTATTCGATTTATCAAAACCTTTTACAGGCATCGGTGCTTTTGGACTGTTATACAGTTCGCCATACACATCATCTTCAATTAAAGTGATTTGATTTTTCGCTAAAATATCTACCAGCTTAATTTTATTTTCATCAGGCATAGTTCCACCTAATGGATTTTGACAGTGACTCATTAACCAACATGCTTTGATATCGTATTTCTCAACAACTTTCTCCAGCTCATCTAAGCAGATACCAGTTACGGGATCTGTTTTAATAGCAATAGCTTTCAAGCGTAAACGTTCTATCGCTTGTAATGCACCATAAAAAGCGGGTGATTCAATCACAACCCAATCACCCGGTTCTGTCACGGCTTGCAAGCTAAAACTCAGCGATTCCATTGCACCTGCTGTGATTACAATCTCATCAGGTGAGACATGAATTCCTTGTAAAGCATAGCGTTGAGCAATGTTACGCCGTAACTTTTCATTACCCGGTGGTAAGTTAATTACTGAGCTTTGAGGTGCTAAATGCCTTGCTGCTGCCGCTAATGCGCTACTTAATTTTGGTTGAATAAAAAGACTAGGATCAGGAAATGCCGAACCAAAAGGAATAATATCAGGATCTTTACAGGCTTGGAGCACATTGAAAATAGAGGTACTTATTTCAACATTTTCGCTCATATGCAGCCCTTTACTGGCGGTTACCTGACCAAAACGTGTATTACGATGTGCAACATAATAACCGGATTGTGGCCGAGCAGTTATCCATCCCTGACTTTCTAATAATTGATACGATTGTAAAACCGTCATTAAACTTAAGCCGGATTGTTTAACCGTATCTCGCAATGAAGGTAAACGGTCGCCTGATTGCCAGATATTATCTTCAATCTGTTGACGAATTTGCGCTGCAAGCTGTTCATATCGAGTCATATAAAACTGTTTACCTCAAAACTGTTATAGTCATTTTTAAACTTATTGTCACTATTATAGTCTACTTTCATATGGTCTACTAATCCACACGATTTACCTGCAATTTACATATTAATAACGAGGTTTTTTATGCTTGGGTTAAGTGCCTTTGATTTGGCGCGTATCCAATTTGCGTTTACAGTTTCTTTTCATATTATCTTCCCTGCTATTACTATCGGACTTGCTAGCTTTTTAGCGGTATTGGAAGGTTTATGGTTAAAAACCCGCAATAAGGACTATTTAGCGCTATTCCATTTTTGGTCAAAAATATTTGCTGTTAACTTTGCTATGGGCGTTGTATCAGGTCTGGTTATGGCTTATCAGTTTGGTACAAACTGGAGCTTATTTTCGGATTTTGCAGGCTCCATAACGGGCCCGTTACTGACTTATGAAGTCCTTACCGCCTTCTTCTTAGAAGCGGGATTTTTAGGCGTTATGTTATTTGGTTGGCATAAAGTCGGTGAAAAACTCCACTTTTTTACCACTTGTATGGTTGCGCTAGGTACATTGATGTCCACATTCTGGATCTTGGCATCAAACAGCTGGATGCAAACACCACAAGGATTTGAAATCATTAATAACCAAGTTGTTCCAACTGACTGGCTTGCTGTCATTTTTAACCCTTCATTTCCCTATCGCCTTGCACATATGGGTGTTGCTGCTTTTCTTGCTTCTGCCTTCTTTATTGCGGCTTCTGCAGCTTGGCATCTGCTTAAAGGTAATACCTCATCGGCAATGAAAAAAATGCTTTCGATGTCTTTATGGATGATCCTTATTCTTGCGCCTATTCAAGCATTAATTGGTGATGTGCATGGTTTAAATACCTTAAAACACCAACCAGCAAAAATAGCTGCAATTGAAGGGCATTGGGAAAATAAACCTGGCGAAGCAACACCTCTTATTCTTTTTGGTATGCCTGATATGGATGCTGAAAAGACAAAATATGCGTTAGAAATTCCTTATCTTGGCAGTCTTATCTTAACGCATAGTTTAGATAAACAAGTACCCGCACTTAAAGAGTTCCCTAAAGAAGATAGACCCAATTCACTTATTGTTTTCTGGTCATTCCGCATTATGGTTGGTCTTGGCATGTTAATGATTTTAGTGGGCGTTTGGGGAACATGGTTGCGTTATAGAAATAAACTATATCAATCAAAAGCTTTCTTACGCTTAACATTTTTAATGGCGCCATCGGGTCTTATCGCTATCCTTGCTGGCTGGTTTACCACAGAAGTTGGCCGTCAGCCTTGGGTTGTTTATGGCATACAACGAACACGAGATGCGGTTTCAGCTCATGGTGAAATGCATATGAGCATTAGTTTGCTGATCTTCTTTGTTGTCTATAGTTCTGTGTTCGGTATCGGATATGCCTATATGTTAAAACTGATCCGTAAAGGTACACCGGAGGTTCAAAATGGGAATTGATTTACCAGTCATTTGGTTCATCATAATCGTATTTAGTACACTGATGTACATCGTTATGGATGGCTTCGATCTCGGTATTGGTATGCTCTATCCTTTTATAAAAGATAGACAAGATCGTGATTTAATGATGAATACTGTTGCTCCAGTTTGGGACGGCAACGAAACATGGTTAGTACTTGGTGGCGCTGCACTTTTTGGTGCCTTTCCTCTGGCTTATTCCGTGATCCTCGATGCACTTGCAATGCCTTTAACGTTAATGCTTGTTGCACTGATATTCCGAGGGGTTGCGTTTGAATTCCGCTTTAAAGCGGATGATAACCACCAATCTTTTTGGGATAAAGCCTTTATTGTCGGATCAGTATTAGCAACATTCACACAAGGTATTGTTGTCGGTAGTGTTGTTCAAGGGTTACCCGTGGTTAATCGTACTTTCGCGGGCAGCTACCTTGATTGGCTAACACCATTCCCTCTCTTTTGCGGTCTTGGTTTAGTTATTGCCTACTCATTATTGGGTTGTGGCTGGTTGATTATGAAAACCGAAGGTCACTTACAACAAAGTTTATATAAAGTTGCCAAACCATTAACCTTAGTAATGCTTGCGATTGTTGTCATTGTCAGTGCATGGACACCATTAGCTCAACCCGCTATTGCTGAACGTTGGTTCTCTTTACCTAATATTTTCTTCTTTTTACCTGTGCCATTACTGGTTTTATATAGTGCATGGCTAATTATTCGCTCAGTAAAAAGAAAGGGACATTACCTGCCTTTCTTTGGTGCATTAGCGATTATTTTCTTAGGCTTTGCTGGATTAGGCATTAGCATTTGGCCAAATATTATTCCACCGGCAATCAGTTTTGTCGACGCATCTGCACCGCCAGAAAGCCAAGGTTTTATGCTAGTGGGCGCACTATTTATTATTCCAATTATTCTTGTTTACACATTCTGGAGTTACTACGTATTTAGAGGAAAAACTCATGAAGAAGGCTATCACTGATCCAGCAACAGAAAGCAAACCCTCATTACTTAAAAAATGGGGATGGCTTATTACCATTTGGTTTTGTAGTGTAATTGCCTTGTTTGCGGTTTCTTCTCTCTTTCGATTTTTAATGACAGCAGCCGGAATGAAAGTGAAGTAGGCAATAGATACACACAGCAATATAATAATAAAAATCAAGGGCTGAGTTATTTTCAGCCCTTTTCTTTTACATAAAAAATATCATATTAATTAATATTTTTCTTACTTTGTAAATAATTACCATCATCATCAATATAAATAATTGTCACTAGCTGGTTAGGTGTAATCGCGCCTTGATATTGAATTTGTTGTTTAGAAAAAGGCGCTATCATTGTTGTACCTACAAATGGTTTATCTTCTTTATCTTCAGCGTATATTTTTGATATAGTAAAAAAATAGGCACTTGGGTTGCTTATTTCTAAATTTATTCCTTGCTGATTTATTTTTATGTCATCAACAATTTCATCAGGCTTTATATCAATTTGGATTGGTCGATAGAAAAGCTTAATTCTAGTTTGTAACGCTAACTGTAATGTATTTTGATTCAATTTATTCGATGATTTTGGTGCAATATCTAATACATTTAAATAAAAAATAGATTCTCTATCTTGGGGGAGTTGATTTTCAAATTGCTTTATTTTTATCTGTAGTCCGTCATTGGCTGTTATTTTCGCAATAGGCGGAATAACCAAAAAAGGCGCAGAGGTTGTTTCTGGCGTCGATTCAATATTGCCTTCATCAATCCAACTCTGAATGAGTGTCGGTTGCTCACTATGATTAAAAACTTGTAATGAAACTATCGGATTATCTGATGAAAATATTAAACGAGTACGTTCAAGCACAACACTTGCATAAGTTAAATGGGTGAAAAAAATAAGCATTAAAATAAAATAAGTACGTATTATGCTTTTCATTTTTTCTTCTCTAGTTATATGACATCACAACAGTTGCAGTACTTTCTATTTTTCCTTGCGTTACTGCATTAATATTATAAGGATAATAATAGGCTGCCATATTTATCGAGAATGTAGGTGAGATAGTATTTCCTTTTATAACACTAAATATACTTGTTGCACTTCCTTGAGTACTTACACTATCAGAAAAAATAAGTGGACTAGTTGTGTTATCACTTTTTACTACACGAAATCCGACGCCACTTGCGCCTTGCACCCTTGTATTAGTTAATACTGACTTATCATTAGCTAATAAATTTTGACTAGATAAAAACATACTAATATCGCGAGATGCTTTTGAACCGCTTAAGAAATCTTGGCAAGTAAAATTTAATGTAAAAGGTGTATAACCCGCTTTATCTACAGTTTTAGCATCTTTAATACTGACTAATGGTAATGCGACAGTTAATCCCGCATTAGAAAAATTACAAGTTGTCATTACAGGATTATAGGTAATCTGCATCGGCTGCAAAAATATATCATTCTGATCAACAGGCCATTGCCAAGTTAATAAAAATTGTACCAACTTCACAACAATGTTAATTAACCATTGTATAATCCCTAAACTAGAAGCATCAGAGGCTAAAATAACCGGTGTTACAACCGCTGTATTTCCACTCACCTCAGTATAATTAGAAGAAGGTTTGCTATTAACTAAGGTAAATTTTAAGGTGAAATTAGTATCCAAATCAGATGCAGGATGTGTCCCTGCTGTAATGTCGGTCACTCTATCCTTTTCCAAATATGTCAGCGTAATAGATACAAATTGCTTTCCACCATTAAACCCTATTGTTCCAACCCGATTATCTGCAAAGGGGGAAGCAATACCTACTGTATTAGGAAACAATCCCCTTGCCGTGCATTTAAATGTCCCTGGAAATATTGTTCTACTTGTTCTTGTTGCCGTTGTTGAAGTGCTATTTAAATCAGTTGATAAGTCAAAATTAATATTAGGTGCAGTTATGGTACTATCTGGCTTGCAATTTGCCATGGCTTGTTGACTTATTGTTCCTAATAAGAGTAAAAACATAAAGGTAGATGATTTCATGATACTTTCCTTTATCGACAGATATTACGATTTACATCCATCGTATTTATTAAATTATTAATTACGCACTCTTTTTTTCCTGCTAAATTTAATTTTACATATACAGAAGATGGCAATGTGTCGCTCTTTAAATAAAGCACGCCCGATTGCCCTACATATCCAATACTTTGTTTTTTATTATTTAAAACCTCTGTACCAAAAGGCAGGCTCTCATTATTTTCTAAAGAAGCTTTGATAATAAAAGTTTGCCGTTGATCGGTCGCAATAGTGAGATAATTAACAGCACCTAAATAAGGTGTTACGTGCGTTATATTCCCTACCATTTCAGCATTAGACGGCTTTTCAGTATTGGTTAGCGTATAAGTATTAGTACGATAAGGAATAGTGTTTGCCACTAACACAACACCTTGATTATTAGTTAACGTAGCTTTATTCCCATTCACCATCATATTATTCGCCATAGGCGCATCAATAATAGTGTAAGTTTTTCCTGTATCACCTGAAAAAACAATATGATTAGGAATAGCAACAATAGTGCCTCTGGTACCTAATCCACCTTGGCGATAATCATTTGCTTCAGTATAAGATGCCGATAATGTACTATAAGGATGACGATAACTAACGTTTGCACCGACTAAATTATTTCCGCCTGTTTGATTAGAAGTCGTTAAAGTATAATTCATCAAATCATCTTTACCGGCTGTGCCACTCAAACTTAATGTAGATTGCTGATAACGTGAATCAGCAGCATAAATAGAAGTATTAATATTGGCTCTTTTATCAAAAAATGAAATCGGCACACTGACATTTAGATAATAACGAGTTTCGTCTTCGTTATCATAATTTCTTAATTTTGATACCGAAAAATTGTAAGCAATATCTTTATAGTTATTTGAATAGCCTAATTGGTATTCTCGGTTATTACCCTGCGTATTCCAATAATTACGATGTGTTCCTGAAAGAAAAATAGCGCCTCGCTGACCACCCAAATATTGATTTAAATTTATCGTAAAGGTGTTTTTTGCTCTAGAACCTCTCAGCGCATCAAATGTTGTTAAATCTAAATCTGAAACTGTATTATTATTATCTTGCTGTTTAGCAATCTCATTTTGATAATCTTTCCAAGCTTGATAATTATCATGAGAGTATATTGAATCTACAAAACTGTAATAATTACTGGTAGAGTATCGATAAGCAGCTAACGTTAAATTGGTTAGTGTTGCATCCATATATTTACTATAAGCAAGGCGAAAGCTTTGCCCAGTCTTTTTTCCACTTTGCAAATCTGCACTTGCATGCGTTATATCAGCAGATATCGCACCAAATTTAAAATTCCAACCACTACCAATTAATGCAGAATAATAATCTTCACTAACAATACCTCCTGCATATACAGTAACCAGATTATTTACACCATAATGAATTTCACCTTGCGCAAATTTAGGCCGATAATCGGTATTATTAATTCTAGATTCACCCATCATCACATTATAGCGATAAACCCCTTCTTTTAGCATATCGGGCACAGCAGAAAATGGTACAGTGAATGACTCCCTTCGTCCGTCTGCTTCTTGAATTACGACTAGAAGATCTCCACCACCAGCGGTAGGCTGAATATCTCTAAATGAAAATTCACCAGGTGGAACATTCTCTTGAAAAACTAAGTTTTCATTTTGATAAACACTAACTAAAGCATTTGTTTGTGCAACCCCTCTAATAATAGGGGCAAACCCTTGGCTTGAATTGGGTAACATCCCCATTTCAGTTGAAAGAGAAATACCTCGAAATGAAATACTATTAAAAAGTGCGGCTGGTGTATAAAAATCACCAATTGTTAGCCCTGCCGTTATTTCACTTAATGCTTTATAAATATATCGAGTATTATTTTTCCACTGATGCTTTCCATGTGAATAATAAGAATAGTTAGATTCATCACGAAACTGCCATGAACCCAAATTAATACCCGAGTTTATATTTGCAAAAAAATTTTCATTATTACTCTTATTGCCATTTTTTTCTTTGTAATTATAGTAATTTATATTATATGCTAGGATTAATGCAGATATTCCTTGTTGCCAATAACTTGCATCCACATAACCGACTTCTGATTGTTTAACCGAAATTTGAGGTGCTATAACATCTAATCTTAAATTATTAATATCTAATTTTGCACTAACACCTTTAGCTAAGTTATCAACTAAAATGGGTTCATCTTTATCTATTTGCTGTTTAGCTTCTAAAGAAAGATTCAGGCCTAATTTATTTACATCCTTAGCGCCAAGGCTAATATTAGGTTTTTCTCCACTAATATTAATTTCAAACTGACCTTTCCACACTTGATTAACATATATATCAACCAATTGCTTTCCTTCAGGCACTTTATCTTCTATATAAAATCTGGATATATCTCCATGCTTTGATTTTCCTACTAATAAAGACGTATCAAATCCCTCTGCATACAGATTTTGTGTGTAGTTTTGCATTCCTATAAAAATAAGAATTGAGAGATACTTTTTATTTTTCACGATGTTATCTCAATTAGAGTTTAATATTCTGTGATTTATAAACACCAAAATCATCAACATAAATAACAACAACTGAATTATTTTTTAGTTTATTAATTAATGGTAACTCACGCGAAGATAACGGAGGTATCATTTCAGCCTCAGTAAGGGTTATACGAGGAGTTCCCTCTGTTGAAATAGAAGCTATTGTAAAATGATATTGTGAGTTATTTTTGACTAAAACTTTATTACCTATTAATTGATAAGTTATTTTTTCATTAACCAAGGCTGGATCATCTGTTAATGCTTTAGGGCGATAAAAAATTTTTATTCTTGTTTTCATTACTAATTGCAGATAGCTTTTTCCATTCATTGCCTCTGCATTTTCTGGAATATCTAATACATTTAAATAATAAACCTGTTCAGTATTATTTGGTAATTGCTCATTTGATATTTTAATTTTTAGTAGTTGACCTTGTTTTCCTGCAATTTTTACTATTGGTGGATATAAATAAAAAGGGGATATGGCATTTTCTGGCGTTGAGTCAACATCACCATTATCTATCCAACTTTGAATAAGAGAAGCTAAATTTCCATTATTCGTTAGTTGAATATTAATGCTTTCTGTACCTTCATTATAGATAATCCGAGTACCGTTAATAATAACATTCGCATAGACACTTATTGAGGAAAAAAAGAGTATTATAAATGAGATTAATTTTTTCATCATTATAGTCCTAAAAAGCCAGACTCAAATGAGTCTGGCTTTAAATATTATAAATATGAGACTGTATAGATAACATTAGAATGTACAGGACCTGTTTTAGCCGCTGTCGCATTTGTTTTATAATAGCTTGCAATTAAACGTAAGGTATCTGAATCAGGTGCTGTTTTATCACCTTTAATACCTGTATCAAATGTCGCATTTAAAGGAATAGCAACCGTTGGAGCTGCTGTTGTAGATAAACTAAAGCCTACGTTTTTAGCCACCAAAGGATCATTCTCATTAACAGTATCATTAATTAAATATAATCCGTTTGTAGAAATATTATTTGCAGAAGAGAAATGTATTTTTAAATTGCTACCACTTGGTGTTGAAGCTGGAGCACAGTCAGAGAATGTTAATGCAAACTCCTTTTGATTCTTTGTAATCACTGTACTTGCAGTTGTTCCTGCATCTGTCACCGTAATTGGATCTAATAGAATAGAAAAATCCGCACTATTGCCTCCATTAATAGTACATGTCGTATCACTAATAGCACCAGAGAAAGAAATAATACCACCCGCGCTATTAGTTGTAGCAAAAGCTGACGCCGATAAAATAGCCACTGATAATAATGACAGTGGGAGTTTATTTTTAAACATATTTAACTCCGAGAATAGATTAGCATTCAATTAGCAAGAATAAGCTTTTATTATTGCCATCATTAACTAAAGGTGACTAAAGAGAACTCTAGTCATTTTTATATTAGATACACAAAAATAAGCTTGCCAGTTATTTTAATTATTTTTTTGCGAGCGTGACTTAAGTCAAATTAATTGGTCAATATAGAACTATTTAATATATTAATGTTTTAATTTTTTTATTTACGATAAGATTAAAATATATTTTTATATCTTTATTATATTCTTATGTGATTATCATTATTAATCTATTAATAATTAGTTTTTATTTTAAAAATAATCATTAAATTAAAATAATTATAAATAATTTAAAATTTTATTTATAAAAAAACAGATAAATAAAACATATTTAAAATGTTTTAATCGTTATAAATTGAAAGTATCTTATAATAGTTATTCACTATCACTCACCTAAATAGATAGTTAAATCAAAATAAAATCAGCATGTTATAGTGCATTCTATTCTTTGATTTTTTGTGTTGTTTTGCCTATTTTTTCACGATCAAAATCACAGTTACTATTGATAATGACTATCATTATTAATTAAAAATGATAATATCTACGATAAATAATTCAACTAAATGAGTCAGGTAAAAGAAAGTGAGTAATAAAGAAACAACTCAAGAGAAAAACATTTATCGTCCAGCCCCACCGCGCTTAGTTCAAGTAAAATGTATTACTGATATTACTCCGGGTATGCGCTCGATAACTTTTACTAGTGATGATCTAGATACCTATCCTGATAACACGGGTGGTGCACATTTAAAAATATTCTTACCTGTAGATGGTCAAATCAAACCAACAATGCCTACATTCTCAGAAAAAGGGCCTGCTTGGCCAGAGAATGAGCCAAGAGCCATTGTGCGTACTTATAGTGTTCGTGCAATTCGTCCTGAACAAAAAGAGATTGATATCGAATTTGCAGTGCATGACGATGCAGGTCCCGCCATTAATTTTGCGATGAATGCAAAAGTAGGTGACTATATTGGTATTACCAACCCAGGTGGGCCAGACCCTTTATTAGCACCTGCATCTCATTACTATATGGCTGCCGACCCTAGCTCATTACCGGCATTAATAGCATTAATTGAAACAATGGCACCTGATATACAAGGTAAAGTCATTATTCGGGTAGATAATGAATCTGATCGCCAAGTAATTCAAGCACCTAAAAATTTAGAAATAATTTGGTTAATGGGTTCTGTTGAAGAACAGACGCAAAATTTAATCGACGAATTTATTTCATGGCAGTTACCACAAGAAGATGTGGCATTTTGGATTGCTGGTGAAGACAAGATTATTCGTGCTTTAAGACGTCATATTCGCCGCGATAAAGGTTATGATCGTAGCCAAATTTACGCTATCCCTTACTGGCGTTTTGGTTATAACGAAGAAGGTTATCATGCTGAGCGCCATCATGTTATGGATAACGAAGATGTAAGCTAATTAAGCATATTGAGTTGGTTGTACAGGCTGTATATTGTTTCCCTCGACAATATACAGCCTTTTTATTTAGTGCAGATGAACCTAATTTATCTTTTTTATTAAAAAATTAATTGTGGTAAGCCGCTAATACATGCTGACATAAGGTTGAACGGACACAGTCTTTTTCTGTAAATCGGATTACACCAACTCGATTATTTGCCTCAAAACGCGTTAGTGCATCAGCTAAACCAGAAGCAACATTTGTCGATAAATCGCACTGTGTAATATCGCCATTAACTACAACTGTGACATTTTCTCCCATTCGAGTAAGAAACAACTTCATTTGATTAATAGTCACATTTTGCGCTTCATCTAAAATAACAAATGCATTTTCAAAAGTACGCCCCCGCATATAAGCAAATGGCGCTATTTCTACTTTGCCAATTTCAGGACGTAAACAGTATTGTAAAAATGATGCGCCTAAACGCTTAACTAACACATCGTAGACAGGTCGAAAATAAGGTGCGAATTTTTCGGCAATATCGCCGGGTAAAAATCCCAAATCTTCATCAGCTTGTAATACAGGTCGAGTGACAATAATACGCTCTATTTCTTTATTAATAAGCGCATCTGCTGCCATTGCTGCACTAAGAAACGTTTTTCCACATCCTGCTTCTCCTGTTGCAAATACAAGATGTTGATGCCGTATGGCATTCATATATTCGCGTTGCGCTTCTGTTCGAGGTGAAAGTACTCTTTCATCACGTTTTTCCCGCGCCATACCAATAGTATCAATAGCTTGAAATCCGGGTAACACAGTAACGTTATCTTGATAAGAACCATTACGCTGTTCTTTGCGTGATGTACGTTTATTTTCTCGACGTAAACGTGTTGCTGCTTTTTGTCTACTCATAGTGGTATTTACCCTTGTTAGTCTTCAAAAAGTTATAGACATCAATCTGCATTCCATGTGATCACAAGGTGAGTCCCCTTTTAGACTCTAGTTATAAAAAACAAGTTATTGAAAATAAAAAACCGGTCGCAATTCAGATTATTAGCAACTAATAATCGATTGTTACCGGTTTCATACGCAAGGCGCGTTATTTTCATTGCTTCTGTCATTCATATTCCCCATCATGGAGTTAAAGTGAAATTTAACGAAGCTATATGACAGTATAATGACAAAGATAATTTTTTTTCAATAAGATAGTGGGTAATAACGAAAGATGGTTAACATTTAAATAACATATTTTGTTATTTAAGGAGGAATAATGAAATTTTTACGTTTACCTTTTATTTATTGGCTATTGCTTAATGCTATTCCATTTGTTGGTTTTGAACTTCATTCTGGCACCATTAAAACAGGATCCTTTTTCTATTTAGGTTTATTAACCGTAATAACTTCTGGTATTTGGCTTTTTTATTGCCTTTCATTTTTTATCAAACAAAAAACCTCACCGAATCCTAATCACACGCCACAACAATTGGTAACAAGTGGCCCTTATAAAATTAGCCGAAATCCTATGTATCTGGGTTTTCTTGATATCAGTATTGGGTTATTTTTTATTTTTGGTAATTGGGGATTTTTAGGTGCTGCAGTAGCGTTCTTTTTTATTACTGATCGCTACACAATAGTGAAAGAAGAAAAACTATTAAGTGAATTGTTTCCACAAGCGTGGCAACAATATTGTCGCCACGTTCGTCGTTGGATCTAATTAATTAACTGTTAAGGCTGTTTACAATTATTCGCTAATCGATAACCAGCTTTAGTTGCTTCGCTTTCCGTTACAAAATAAACAGCATTTTTATCAGACATATTTTTATAACCCGAACAGTGGGAAAAATGATAAATTTTGCTATTTATATTACCTTTAATTTCACCATTTTGAGCCTGCCCTTTATTAGCAGTACTGCTAGAAACAGGTTGAGATGTATTTGTTGCGACTCGGTTTGTCGGTACCGAACTATTTACAGTTAATCCTGCCCCACTATTTTTATGGCCTAATTGCCATTTGACTTGTCCTGTAACAAAAGGATTATGATGCCCCATAATTCTGGCGATTCGATTATCTCGTTCAATTTCCCACGCTGAAGGCGGATAAGAACGATCCCATGCCATAAAAAGTTGTTGCTGCTGACGAGACATAGAAAGGTTGTAGCGGTCGTGCAAATAGAAATAAACCCTTGCCACTTGCCCTTTCACTTCATTTCGTGGTTCAAAAGTACGAGAAGCAAAATCAACCCGACTACGGCATTGCCCATATTGATAAGGAGCCGATCCAGATAATTGACCAAAACTAAAGTTGCTACGATCCCCATTAACTTCGCCAATAGACGGCGCTAAATTATGTAAGTTAGCTTCAATCACTCTAAATACAGGATCTGTTTTTACACAGTTAGTACGCCCACCATTTTGCCAACATTGGCGCTGATGCCCAAAAACCCAAGCAGGAACAATATGTTCCCATTCAATACGCATTGCTCTAGTTTGCTGTGTTCTTACTTTATAACCACAACTGGCTAAATTAACTTGTCCACCTGACTTACCCGTCCATTCCCAATCACAGCCACAATAAATTGTGCCTTCTTTTTGTTGATTTCGATCATGATAAATCTCTTTTTTTGCTATCTCTTTTGCTTTAGAAAAATTTTCTGGCGCTTGCGCTTGCACGCTCAGAACAATAAAAAACAAACCTAACAATATTGTGAACTGGTGTATTATTTTTCTCAAAGTGATATCTGCCTTACTCTCTATTTAATTAATACAAATAAGGTTAATGGTTATTAACTAACTAATAATCCTATCTTTATTTTCCTTTATATTAACCTTTTTTGATTACTTTTGGACTACCTTTCTTTTTATTTTTATTACAATTAATTAATCAAAAAATAAAACAATAAGCGTGAAAGATGATAGAAAAAGGCGTTATTCATGTCATTAACCAAAAAGGGATTTGCTATGGTTTAGCCATTACTAATTTAGAGAGATTCAAAAAATGAATGAGAATATGCTGAATTTAATGGATGAGTTAGTTGAAATTACAAAAAAGCATGCGAATAACGAAGATGTTAAAGCGCATGCTAGTTTAGAGTCTGAAAATAAACTGCGGATCCAAATTATTATCTCTGATAAAAATGAGCTGGATATTACTCTAAATTCACTACAACACGCTGTCTAATTACACACTCGGACGCTTACGATATAACCATAATCCCGGCAAGGATAGCCCGATAGAAAGCGCACCGACAATAAATGAAGCTTTAAGGAAATTAGTAACTAAAGCTTCAAAAATTTCCGCGCTATATCCCACTTGCGTTAATTTAACCACTGAGATCATCGCGATATATGCATTTATTCCGGGGAACATTGGAATAACCGCGGCCACAGTAAAGACTTTAGGATGTGCTAACCACCAACGTGACCATTGAATACCAATAAACCCAACTAAAATTGCAGCACAAAAACTCGCCCACTCGATATTCATACCACTCATTATTAATAATGTGCGCGAACCGTGCCCTATTGCACCTAATGCAGCGCAGTATTTTAGTGCTCGTAATGGCACATTAAACACCATCGCAAAACCAACAGCTGGGATGGCCGCTAAAATCATATCTTCAATAAGCGTGAGGATAATATTTATTATGCCCAATCTCTTAACTCCCATACTGCCATCGCTAAAATTACACCTAGACAAGTTGCCAAGGTTAACATTGTCGCCATTGCCCAACGTGCTAATCCCGTATTTACATGACCTTTAAACATATCAGCAACTGCATTTATTAAAGGAAATCCGGGAACTAATAATAAGACACTAGCGGCCATGGAAATAGTCGCCGTTGTTTGAAAATATGGCAATTTTAATAGAAAACCAGAAACAGAAGTCGCAACAAATGCAGTAATACAGAAATTAATTAACGGGTTCATTTGGCGATGCGTTAATATTTGTCTAACAAACATTCCAAAACCACCCCCCATTGCAGAAACTAAAAATCCATCCCAATTACCGCCATTTAATTTAGAGAAACACCCACAAGAGAGCGCCACCATAAATATAATTACCCAACGGGGATATCTTAGCGGTTTTATATGTTCAAAACGTTTTCTGGCTTCAACAATATCAGCGAGATGGTGTTCAACAAGAATAACAATATGCTGAACCTCAGTAACTACGTGCATATTAATGCCGCGATCTACTATTTTTCGTGTCGAGGTTTGACAATGTCCATTCACAATAGTGGTTAACACCACCGCATTGGCCGAGATTGCGCTCTCTACTTGATGGACACCTAACGCAAGCCCTAAGCGGGTTGATAATTGTTCAACCAACATACTCTCAGCCCCATGTTGTAATAACAACAAGGCTGTTTGGATACATAATTTAGTAATTTCACGCTGCTTATCTTCTGAAATGGCATAGTGTTCTGCCATTATTTCATTGTCCATGCTACGCCTTAGTATTAATAAAAAATGAGCAATACTTATGTAAAGTTTATCAGTATAGCTCACTCTCTGCTTTATAAACTTCGTGGACTATTATGAACAATTAAAAGATTTAAGGCTGTAAGTAGATCAAGTTTTTATTAGACATTAAATTGATAAAGATAAATGCCTTTTTTAGCAAGCATAGAGAGTTAATAATATATCTACAATAAAGACATCTTAAATTAAGTGCCTCATATAATGCATTATTAAGATTTATTATCTTACAACCCCCCTGCTTTTACATAAACATCATTTCGTGTTTCTGCGACAAAAACAGTTGTACCATATACTGCAAAAATGACTGAAGATAATTGCGTTAATTGTACTTTGTCATCAGTTTGTGGGTTTACAGTCATAATCATACCAGCACAATATTCACTCAATAAAAATTTACCTTTTTAACCAGCGCTCTACTGCTTTCATTCCCTCCATATCTTCTTTTTCGTTTTTCCTATTAATAGGACGATAAACTAAATCCATTTCAGAAGACTAGCTATTAGCATGCGCTAATGTTTGAGAAAAAACTTGCATTGTCACAATAGGAAACTGTGTAATATTCATAAATTAAAAATGTTTATTATTCATAATATTATCTTATCTCTAATCTATAAATTGATATCAAATACTTTAAGCTAAGCACATTCTCTCGCCAGTAATAATTATCATTATTAAATAACTATCGTATTAAAAAATAATTTACGAATGATTAGTAGAAGTAGCAAGAAAATAGCACAAAAAAAGCCCCTTACTACAGCATTAGGGGCTTTATAAAAGACTAGCGTACTACTAAGACAGATTGTTTCGCATAAGCAACAATACCTGATGCGTTAGATCCTAATAGATGCGTTGAAATACTTGGACGACGAGAACCCACAATAATTAAATCTGCGTTAATTTTTTCAGCGAGTTCTAATACTTTATCTCTTGCGGAGCCAAAAGCAGCAGAATATTCAATTTGCTCTGTTGGTAAATCAACAGAATCAACCAGTTCTTTTAATTGTTCTTGAACTCGTTCAATTGCTTTGTTAGCAAATGAACTTAACATATCGTAATGGTAGCTATAACTAATAGAGAAACGGGAAATATCAGGAATAGCGTGGAATAAATGTAATTTTGCACCTTCAAGTTTTGCAATATATACCGCATGTTGCAATGCTTTGGTTGTCAATTCATCTTCTGCGATATCAACAGGTACTAGTATAGTTTTATACATAGTGACTCCTCGTTATTAGATTATAATCTGTTTATTATTGTAGCCTAAAATAACAACATTCTCGTTTAATCTTCTTCAAGGTGCCATTTATGGAGTTGCCGGTGTATAAACGGAGTCACGACAAGCCCAATGGATAAAATAAATACACATTGAAGAAATAAGCCATAAATTGCAATGAAAAAGCGCCCAGTCGGTGTGACTGGTGCAGGCTCTACCGGTTGTCCACTAAGCATGGATATTGCATTTAATGAAGATTCCATAATTGAATGACCTTCAATTAAATAAAATCCCAACACACCTGGCAATAATCCTAAAAAAAAGAAGATAAGCCCTATTAAATAATAGCGTAAGATGCGTAGAATAAAATGATCAAGCCTTAAAAGTTCTTCTGTGAATTTTTCCATTCTTATTCACTCTATAGACGGTTTACTTGATAAACAGCATATTTTATAAATAAGATAACACTGTGTAAGAATGGCAAAAAATATGCCATGAGAAAACCTCATAGCATATTAATGAATATATTAACGAACAACTAATACTGAAATATCAGCATAACGAACAACACCAGCTGCCGTTGAACCTAATAAATGAGTACTGATATTTGGTCTGCGTGAACCGATCACGATTAAGTCTGCATTAATATCTTTTGCTGTAACTAATATTTCATCGCGTGGTGAGCCAAAAGTTACCGTATAAGCGACTTTTTCGGCAGGTAAATCAATGGAGTCCACTAACATTTGCATATCATTTTCAGCTTTTACTGTCGCTTTATCTTTAATTTCTGGATATCCCAGAGAATAAGCATTAATGATTGCCGAAGAGATAGGAAGAACATGAATTAAATGTAAATTAGCTCCGGTTTCTTTCGCTAAATACAGTGCATGTCGAACAGCCTTGCTGGTTAGCTCTTCTTCTACAATATCGATAGGTACTAAAATTGTTTTATACATAATAACTCCTCTCAACTCTCCATTTGCCCTAATACTATCGCAATAACTCCAAGATTACTGTGAGTGAATTAACTAAAAGCAATCTAATATCAATTATAAACCAACTTTAATTATTAATACCTTAACGCTGATAATAAAGAAACTTTTTAATATTAACGTTCATTAGACTAGTAAAAATTCCGATTAAAAATCTGCATTTAAAATAAAATATCTCTATGCTGTTCTTTTATTCGCCACATTTGATTACGAATAGTGCGAATAGTATCTATTAATTCAGAAGCAGTTAATCCTATAGGCCCGATACCTTTTTCGACTAAAATATCAGCAGCCATACCATGGATCCACACCGCGCTACAAACGGCATCAAACATCGACATACCTTGTGCTAAAAAGCTCCCCATTACTCCGGTTAATACATCTCCACTCCCTGCTGTTGATAATCCACTATTACCTGTACTATTTTTTATCGTTTTTCCATCGGGCGAAGCAATAATTGTTCCTTGTCCTTTTAATATGCTCCAACATCCATATTGACGAACAATTTCAATAGTTGCCTGTTCTCGATTATTTTGTATATCTGCAATAGTACAATTAAGTAAAATAGCAGCTTCTTTAGGGTGTGGGGTTAATACACAATAAGAGTCCAACTGCTGTATTGGTTTTATTTTTGCCATTAATACCAAGGCATCAGCATCAAACACATAAGGTGTATTTTTATTTCGTTGGGTAAGTACTGATGATAAAAGTTGCTCTGAATCTACCGATAATCCTAATCCACAGCCAATAGCCCATGCCGAGACATTTTTTTGTTTTAATAATGTTGTCGCTGTTTGTAGCATAATTTCAGGTGCACTATCGATATATGGAACAGGTAACTTTTGTTGAGCAAAACCAAGAAAAACTTTACCACATCCCGCTTTTAACGCACTTTTACCTGCTAATACAATGGCACCACTCATTCCTTCAGTGCTACCAATAATCGCTAATGTGCCAAATGATCCTTTATGAGTATCTCCTGATTTGCGTTGATAAAGTGCTGGATAATGAGACATCGCGTTTAGTAATTGCTCTTTTTTCATTTATCGTTCCTTTATTACACAATTTATTACTATTAATCTGATAGTTAAAAAATTAAATCCGCAGAATAACATCACCGGTAAAAGTATAACGTTACTTCCAAAAATAAACTGAGAAATTAGTTGAGCTTTATTTTTAACGTATTAAGTATTATCACTTTATGAGCCTTTTATTAAGATAACTAACAACGGTGAATAGCTCTTTTGTTACAGCTATTCATACCAACCTCAGACAATGCTATCCTATTAGTAATTGAAGCTTAAATTATAAACACTATACAAAGGAAATTGCCCCATGAACGAGAAGTTTAAAACTGAAGCTGATGTCGAAACCTTAGCCCAAGAAGTTGCTTGTTTAAAAACGTTAGTCACTTATATGTTAAAAGCGCTAGGCCAAGCAGATGCAGGGCGCGTTATTTTAAATATTCAACGTGCTATTGATGAAGTTGATGATGAGAAACAAGCAGAGACATTCCGAAATACAATAACTCAAATTAAGACTGCATATCGTCAATAGTTTTATTCTATTTCTAATTGAGTGTTTGCTCATAGTTTTATTCTATTTTCTGGACTTTTTGTGCTGCACAAATAAACAAAAGATATGTTTTAAACTTCTATATACTCAGTCTCGAAATAAACCATTCTTTATTCATTTAGCTACCCCTCTATTTTTATAGAGGGGATTTTTTTATCTTATTTATTAATGTGTTAGTTATATTATCCTTAATGGTTTTTATCTTTCCTTTTTATTGTACGTTTTAACAGCAAATAATCTTGTCTATTGATGTAAATCTGATTAAACATTAGCTTAATTAAGCTCTATAAATAACAATATAATTAATATCACTTAGTTTAACGTTATTAATTCTCTTAATAAAAAATCAATAAAATCACTCACTGTTTTTAAAATAAAGACTAACAATAAATGCTAGACAAGCATTAAATGCATTATCTTAGCTTATTTTTACACCTATTCTGATTTAACGTGATAAGGGTTTGTATGTTACACTGAAATGGTATGCACTAAAAAATAAACCATGAGGCTTTATAATGAAACCACTTCTTTTCTCTCTGCTCCTATTACCTGCTGTCGCATTTGCTAACCCAACAAAAATGGCAGATGACTATTGCGATACATTTAAAGATATTTCAGTTCGAGCTTACGACACCAATGATTCACCAGAGACAATCGCAAAAGATGCATTAGCTGCTTTAAAAGCAAAGAAATTTGATTTAGCTAAATTAGAAGCAACTGAAGCTGATTTCTCCCAAGGTACCGTAGAAGTTGTTAAATCTCTGCGTGATGCAAAAGCTGAAATTGGTTCTCGTGCAGAATTTCAAGCAGGTTTAACGCAAATCGTTGCTGCATGTAAAATTCAAATGGTTGATGTGTTAAACGAACAGAAAAAATAATAGCCTAAAAAGGCTTTATTTAAGTTTGTTATTGAAACCAAAGAGCGGAAATTAACCTGCTCTTTTTTTGTTTTTTTATTATTATAATTTAATAATAAACAACTGAAACACCATTTTATTTTTCTTTCTTAAATTAAGTTTCACATCATTTTTCTTACTGTCATTCTTCTGCTTATTCCTGTTTTATCACGAATCAGAGTATCTATCTCCTTGTTTAAAGGTCTATAATACTATCGTAAATATTTATTAGAACTGGCCATAAAAAGGAGATATTGTGAGCAACGAACAATCCATCCAGCGTTTAAGAAGACTACGCCAGTCAGAAAACCTGCGCGCACTCTTTCAAGAAACAACCCTAAGCAAAAATGATCTAGCACTCCCTATTTTTGTTGAGGAAGGGTTGGATGATTATCAGCCAATTAAAAGTATGCCAGGTGTCGTTCGTATTCCTGAAAAACGCCTTGCTTATGAAATTGAGCGTATTGCAAAAGCGGGTATTAAAACTGTTATGACATTTGGTGTCTCACACCACCTCGATGAAACAGGTAGTGATGCTTGGAAAAGCGATGGTCTAGTCTCTCGTATGTCGCGTATTTGTAAAGATGCCGTACCTGAAATGATTGTTATGTCGGATACCTGTTTTTGCGAATACACCTCTCATGGTCATTGCGGTGTACTGCATGGTGAACATGTTGATAACGACGAAACTATTTATAATTTAGGTCTTCAAGCTGTTGCTGCTGCCCAAGCTGGCGCCGATTTTATTGCACCATCTGCTGCAATGGATGGACAAGTTGCGGCTATCCGTGCGGCACTAGATAAAGCGGGTTTTGTTGATACTGGCATCGTTTCTTATTCCACTAAATTTGCTTCTGCACTTTATGGTCCATTTCGTGATGCAGCGGGTTCTCGTTTAATTGGCGACCGTAAAACCTATCAAATGAACCCAATGAACCGCCGTGAAGCAATCCGCGAATCACTAATTGATGAGCAAGAAGGCGCTGATATGTTAATGGTAAAACCAGCAGGTGCTTATTTAGATATCATTCGCGATGTACGCGAACGCACATTGTTGCCTTTGGCGGCTTACCAAATTAGTGGCGAATATGCACAAATTAAATTTGCTGCATTAGCAGGCGCTATTGATGAAGATCGCGTCGTAATGGAAACCTTAGGCTCAATTAAACGTGCAGGTGCCGATTTAATTCTTTCTTACTTTGCACTTGATCTAGCAGAAAGAAACTTACTTTAATAATTTACCTTAGACAAAAGGCAATATTTGCATTTTATCTGACAGTACAAGTAATAGACCTTATAACAGTGCCAGTTTTCTGTTGATAAGGTCTATTGATATTATTGCCATAATCTTTTTTGCTCCCTCCGCTTCTATTCGCTTTAGCTGGCTATAATTACACTTTCTTTTTTCAGTCATTTTTGATGATATAGAGCCTCACTTTTTGCTATGAGGCGAATATGGATAACTGTATTTTCTGTCAGATTGTTGCGGGTAAAGCACCTTGCCATAAAATTTGGGAAGATGATCACCATCTTGCATTTTTGTCTATTTTCCCTAATACCAAAGGCTTTACTGTTGTTATTCCTAAAAAACATTACCCTAGCTATGCTTTTGACTTAAGTGATGAAGCTCTCGCCTTATTAGTTATTGCCACCAAAAAAGTAGCAAAAATTTTAGATAAAACCTTCCCTGATGTTTCTCGCTCAGGTATGTTTTTTGAAGGTTTTGGTGTAGACCATGTTCATAGCAAACTTAGTCCAATGCATGGAACGGGTGATATGACAAAATGGGCTGCTATCGAAAATAAACAGAAAATTTTCTTCGATAAATATCCCGGTTATCTTTCATCTCATGATTTTGAGCGAGCAGATGATAAAGAGCTTGCTGAATTAGCGACACTTATTCGGAAAAACAGTAAATAATTCACTTTTACTTTTTGTATATAGCATGGCTCGTTAAATAAAAAAAACGCCCAGATTTAATTATGCTGAGCGTTTTTTTATCAATAAAATGGCTTATTTAATCAACAGTAAGTCTTGCTTTCATTGGTAAATAAGCTTGAACTTTATGTTCTAGCAGTGTGATAAGTGCGGGATCGTTAAACTGATAGTTATCAGGAATATCCAACACATGCGCTTTTTTATATCGCATTGCCCCAGGAAATTGAGCAGATAATCGATTTAAATGTTTTGATTCCATCACTAAGACTAAATCAGCCCATTTAAGTAATTCATTATCTACCACACATTTTGCATCTCGTCGTGTTCCTGCCGACAAAGTCTCAATGCCATTTCTATTTGCAAACAATAACTCTGCTGTAGGGCTTCGCCATTGATTTTTACTGCAAATAAATAAGATATTCATTATGACTCACTAATATCTAATAACGCATTTAAACGGCGCTGGCTGCGAGAAATTCTTGGATATTCAATTCCCAGCTGTTCAGCTCTTGTCATTTTTAGTGATCGAGTATACAAATTGCGCCATTTTTTTTCTGGCTTAAAAGCAAACTGCGCACTACCCATTTCTTGATGTTTATTTTTACGATTGACGCATTGGCGCCAAGCTCGTGAACGTTGTATAGACATAAAACCTCTCAGATTAAACGGATAGCAGCCGCAGTAATACGGAGAGTATCTAACAGGTGTTATTTTAATTGAATACTGTTAAATCGCAATGACTTATTTTTGTACACAGCAAAGTCATTTAAATTTTATTTCGTAGGTAAGATATTCAGTAGATTTAAAGCAATATACGACTTAGTTATTTATTCGCTAAAATAACGGACAGATTGTTTATTAATCTGTCCGTTATTATCAAACTGTATTAAAAAATTATTTATAAGAAATAATTGTTGGTTTATCTAACATAATTTCTGTTTTTGCTGGTTGTGTTTGAGCAATGACTCGACCTTGACGAATGGAATAACGCACAGGTACTTGACGACGTAATGCATCGAACCCACTATCTGCGGGTAAAATGATAAAGTTTGCACTATTTCCTACTGCTACACCGTAGTCGGTTAATGCCAATGTCTTAGCACTATTATGGCTAATTAAATTCAAACCATTATCAATTTGGCCGTAACCCATTAGTTGGCAAACATGCAATCCCATATGCAGTACTTGCAGCATATTAGCAGTACCTAATGGATACCAAGGATCAAATACATCATCGTGGCCAAAACAGACATTAATATTGCTCTCTAACATCTCTTTTACGCGAGTAATACCACGACGTTTAGGATAAGTATCAAAGCGACCTTGCAGATGAATATTAACTAATGGGTTGGCCACAAAGTTAATACCTGACATTTTTAGTAATCGGAATAATCGTGAAGTATAAGCCCCATTATAAGAGTGCATTGCTGTTGTATGACTGGCGGTTACTCTTGAGCCCATATTTTCTTTATGAGCTAAAGCCGCTACAGTTTCAACAAAGCGCGATTGCTCATCATCAATTTCATCACAGTGTACATCGATTAAACGATTATATTTTTGTGCTAATGCAAATGTCTTATGTAATGACTCAACACCATACTCACGCGTAAATTCAAAATGAGGAATAGCCCCCACCACATCTGCACCTAATTTTAGCGCTTCTTCTAATAAAGCCTCACCATTTGGGTAAGATAAAATACCCTCTTGCGGGAAAGCGACTATTTGCAAATCAATCCAAGGTTTAATTTCTTCTTTTACTTCTAGCATTGCTTTTAATGCCGTTAATGAAGCGTCAGAAACATCAACATGTGTTCTGACATGCTGAATACCATTGGCAATTTGCCATTGTAATGTTTGCCATGCGCGTTGTTTTACATCGTCATGTGTTAATAATGCTTTACGCTCAGCCCAACGTTCGATGCCTTCAAATAGGGTGCCAGATTGATTCCAATTAGGCTGACCCGCTGTTTGTGTTGTATCTAAGTGGATATGTGGTTCTACAAAAGGTGCGTGTACTAACCCCCCTTGAGCATCTAATGCATTAGGATGAAAGTCTCCTTTTGGTTGAGGTTCTATCGTTTCAATTTTATTATTGCTAAGCGTAATGCGCCATAAGCCTTCTTTTCCAGCTAAACGAGCATGATTAATTTGTTCGATGTTTTTATCCAGCATGACTTATCTCCGCTTGTTGCGCTGTACGACGATTTAATATTGGATTTAATACCGCATAGCTTATTGCGCCACCTAATACAGCATTAACAGGCACAATACCTGGTAACCAATGCCCTGCAGCGATACCAATAGCGACAGCTAATAGTGCAATCCAATTTACCGATTGCATTTTCTCAACACAGAATGTGTTGTAGCGATCTTTATTCATCAGATAATCTGCAATAATAACCCCACCAACAGGTGGAATTGCCGCAGATAAAAAGGTTAACCAACCTACAAAGTTATTATAAAGCCATAATGCGCACAATGTACCAATGATGCCATTTATTACTGAGAGTTTTTTACTCGATAAACCCGTAATATTGGCAAAACCTAATCCTGATGCATAAAGTGCATTATCGTTGGTTGTCCAAATATTTAATCCTAACACCACTATTGCTGGTAATAATAAGCCTTGAGCAATCATTACATCTGAAATATCTGCCATACCTAATGATGCGGCACCTGCTGCACCAAAAACAAACATTAAGGTATTCCCTAAGAAGAAAGCGATAATTGCCACAATAACAGCAATTTTAGGATTACGTCCAAACCGTACAAAATCTGCAGTTAATGTGCCAGCACTAATAAACGATCCCACCACCATTGCCAGTGCTAAATTAAAATCGAGCTTTTCAACCGGTTTTATTGCCATTAATGCAGAAAACCCGCCCATATCATGTACAGCTAAATAAACGGAGTAACAACCTAATATGGCGATAGCGGGAACAGCGACAATAGAAAGGAGAGTTAGTGCAGAAATTCCGAAGAAGACGGTAACCGTCATTAAGATACCCGAGATAGCAATTAATAAATTGATATCAATGCCAGTTGCTTTTCCAACTGGAATGGCAAACATTGCGACGCCAACACCAAACCAACCAACTTGAGTACCACCGAGTAAAAGAGAAGGAAGCCAAGAACCTTTAATACCGAAAGAGTAACGAGCGAGGAGATGAGTAGTAAGACCTGTTTTAGAACCAATGAAACCAAGAAATGCGGTGTAGATACCAAGAAGAAGATTACCAATAAGAACTGCGAGGAAGAAATCATTAAAAGAAAGACCCGTACCGAGAGCGCCTCCGGTCCACATACTGGCTGAAAAAAACGTTAATCCCAACATCACAAAGGTTAACGCTATTCCACCCTTTCGTGCGGATATGGGCACAGGGCCCTGACTATAATTGTTGTCCTGAGACACTTTAACCCCCTTTTAATTTCACTAGGCCAAAAAATCTGCCGCATTCTATCTGCCTCAAAATAATATGCAAACGTTTTCGTCATCTGTTTACAATAATTAATGGAAGTAATCTATTCATAAGAGTTGACATCCATCACATAAAAGAGAGGGAAAACGTTATTAACGTTGAATTTAGTTGGTTTTTTTGATTGATGTTTTTATTCGGGCTTTCTTTAGATAAATTAATGATAAAAAATGATAAAAAATGATAAAAAATTAGCAGCTAAAAACGTAAATTAACCCTTTCCTATAAAAAATATCATTTGTTGATTTAGTATTAATCTACTGAGTTAACTTATCAAATAAGCTAATCCAGTAGTTAATTAAAAAATGGCTATAAAATTAGAGTGTTGATTTTCCTATATCAGCAGAAATAAATAACAATCCGATACCTAAAATAATTAATAAAATACCAATAACTCTATCTGCTATTTTTTGTTGTGAGAGTATTTTAGCCCGTAACATCGGCGTTGAGAAAAATAGTGCTACACAGCTAAACCATATCCAATGGGCAAATGAAATAAATACACCATAAGTAAGATTTTGCCAAAGTGGATTACTAATATTGATAACTTGGGTATAAAGCGCAATAACAAAAAGCATTGTTTTAGGATTCAATGCATTAGTTAAGAAACCAACACCTAGTGCCTGAAAATAAGTTGGCACCATGCCTGCCAAGTTTTCTATTGTTAATTGTGTTTTATTTGTCAGCGATTTAAAACCTAAATAAATTAAATACCCTACTCCCACCAATTTAATAATTAAAAATAAAGTTGGCGAATCTGCGATAACCAATGAAAGTCCCAACACGGTGTAAAACACATGAATTTGCACTCCCAACGCAATACCAAGCGCTGTCAATAAACCTGTTTTTATACCATAGGAATAACTATTTTTTGTCACCATAGCAAAATCAGGACCAGGACTAATTACTGCCAGTATCGTTATCATTGCAACCGCTATTAGCTCGCTCATTATTTTCCTTACTGTTATTTCTTAGCCAATTATTGGTAATAAAAAATGACGTAAAATAGATTTTTATTTTAATAAAAAAATCTACTTACTTTAGTTAATAACCACTATTTTGCTGACTTGACCAAAAATAAAAAGCGATTTATCTTGCAGGATATCTGTTAGTTTTTATCATCTATTTTAGGTTTATATTTATGATAATGCCGTCATTAAGCTCACTACGTTTTTTTAATAGTGCAGCACAAACGGGGAGTTTTGTAAGTGCAGCAGAACAACTTCACGTTACTCATAGTGCAGTAAGTAGACAAATACGTTTATTAGAAGAAGAACTTGGTGTGTCATTATTTGAACGCCGTAATCGTGCAGTTTATCTTAATGATGCTGGGCGTTATTTATATAAGACTACTTCGGCTATTTTTGAGCAACTTGAAGATACAATTATGCATTTACGTTCACCATTAAATGACAATGTTTTAGTTGTATCTTGTGAGCCAACAATAGCAATGAAATGGCTTATTCCTCGCCTTGCTAATTTTTATACACAATATTCTGAAATCACATTACATTTAGTCGCCGCTGGTGGGCCTATTGATTTTAATAAAGAGGGTGTTGATTTAGCATTTAGGCGCGATGACTTCCATTGGAACAAGAATATTTATGCAGTTAAGATTTGTGATGAACAGATTGCAGCCGTTACCCATCTGCCGATAAAAAACCACTCAATTAAGCAGCTATCAACATTATCACGACCACAAGCTTGGCTTGATTGGACTCGCTATTCAGGTGTACAACTCACCAGCACAGAAAAAAGCCAATATGAACATTTTTACCTTGCATTACAAGCGGCACAAGCGGGTCTTGGCGTAACTATCGCCTCCTTTTTAATGGTTCAGGATGAGCTTAAAAATCAGCAACTAACCACAATCAATGGCTTTGTTAAAGATAATTCTAGCTACTATTTGCTTTCACCAGCTGAAATTAAGCCCAACAGTAAACAAGATAAATTTAAAACTTGGCTGACAGCAGAAATAGAGACTTGTTTAACTGAAACAAAGGATCTAGTAAATCACTCAGATAAAATGTGTTAATACGACAAAGATCAGAAATAAACCACGAAATCATGTGAATATTTAATTATTTTTTTATCATATTTATTTACTTTGTACTGTTTTTTAGTAATCTATACAAACTAATAAAATTTAAAATAATACACTTGGGAAACATCACATGAATCGTCGTTCATTCTTAACTTCATCAAGCTTAGTGATCGGTAGCTTGTCATTGAGCTCTTTCGTTAACTCCGCCTATGCCGATGTAAAACTCAGCAATAAACAAATATTTAATGCAGAAAATCCTTTGTTATTAAATTTTAATGAAAACTCTTTAGGAATGTCACCTAAAGCTCAACAAGCAATTATCGATGCATTACCTAATGCGTTTCGTTATCCAGATGATGCACGCAGTGCACTTATTAGCGAATTAGGTAAAACATTTCAATTATCAGATAAACATATTACGTTAGGGAACGGTTCATCAGAGACCATTCAAGCAGCTGTGCAATATGTCGCGAATAAAGGACAAAAAGAACAGAAAGCGGTTCAGCTTATTGTGCCAGACCCAACTTTTAATTATGCCGAATTATATGCAGCACCTTTAGGGGTAAATATCGTTAAGATCCCTGTCGATGAAAAATTAGCTTTTGATTTAAAAACTATGCAGAAAAAAGCTGATGCATTTGATGGGATTAGCATGGTGTATTTATGTAATCCTAATAATCCGACCGCAACTTTAACACCAACAGCACCACTTGCTAATTGGATAAAATCAGCAAAAGAGAATGTATTTTTTATTATTGATGAAGCCTACGCTGAATTTACATCAACACCTGAATTTACTAGCGCCATTGCATTAGTGCAAAAAGGTCATAAAAATCTGATTGTTGCACGTACGTTTTCAAAAATTTATGCTTTAGCAGGTCTTCGTGTGGGATATGGTATTGCAGCACCTGACGTTATTGAGGGTATTGATACCTTTGTTTCTATCGATAATACCAACACCGCTGGCGCGGTTGCCGCATTAGCATCATTAAATGACCACACTTATATAGAATATAGTCGCAAATCTATCGATGTTTCACGCCAAATGGTAGTTGATGCTTTAAATGAATTACAAATTGAATATGCACCTTCTCATGCCAATTTTATTTTTCATAAAGTAAAAGGTGATGTAAAAACTTATCAAAATAGAATGAAAGATGCCCATATTATGGTTGGTCGCGAATTTCCACCTGCTTATGGTTGGAGCCGTTTAACGCTAGGCACACCAGAAGAGATGAGCTATTTTGTTGCAACCTTAAAAGCGTTTCGTGCTAAAGATTGGATTTAATCTGAACACTATTAATTTATTGCATTTTAATAAGTAAAGGGAACCTTAGTGTTCCCTTTATAATTTAAAGGTATTCCAAAGCAAACAATACCTCTCCATTTGCACTACCTCCAGTCACTATCTGGCCTGTAGCCGTATATTGAGCATAAAAATCGAGCGCTAAATTATTGTTAGTACCTACAGGATATAGAATACTACTTTGACCTGGCAGCAATTTATCTTTATTTTTATCTAATATGGCAATAGCTATATTTTTCGCAGAATCATTTTCTGTAAGTTTAAATAATGTATTATCTTGACCATCAATCTCACCATTAAATGTCACTTTTACACCTGTTGTGGTGACACTACAATCAGTTAAATTCAGCGTGAATTTCACAGGTTCGGTAGATTCTTTTTGCTTAAAATTTTTCGTCGCCCACACGCCTAAATCAACAAATTGATTTATCGAGTCTGGACTCACTCTACAGGTATTAGCAACAATATTCGCCTTTATAACAATATTTGTATTGGCTAAGTCAGCCTTTGCTCCTTGAATTAAAGATATTGAATAACCCATTATTAGGAAAAATCCCCATAATACATAGCGTACTAATTTGTAAATATATGGTAACTCATTCATGATGTGAGCCTATATCGATTAAGGAAAATCAACGCGTAAAAAGCCACTTGATGTTACAGCGCCTTCAGTCGGTGTTTTTCCATCAACACTGACAGGATAAATATTAATTGTGACGTTAGAACCTAAATTTCCATTTAGCTTAAAAGGAATAAAACTTGATAAATCATTTGGTGTTAATTCTGAACCGGTCGAATTAGCGACTACAAACCCAACACTTTTATTATTAGAAACTATGGCATTTCCTGCCACTGTATCTGCTTGTAATCGCATAGTTAAATCTGCACTTGCTTCTATATTGTCACATTGAATATTCAAATTACGAGATATCGTATTAACACCTACGGCCTTTTCCCCTGCTGCTTTAAAACTTGATGCAGGTATATTGTCAAAATCAATATTAAGTACTTGACCAGAATTAATGACACATGATTGTGGTACAGTCATAGAAAGATTTAAAAATAACTTAGTTAATACCACTTGTTTTGATGAGCAATTTTGCGGTTGGCAAAAACCAAATTCACCGACAAATATATTTTTGACATAGGTTCCAGATATTATTGCCTTATCTATTCTTATTTTTGTTTGATATTTTCTTGTAGATACAACACTTTCTTCACCCTCTGTATATGTGCGCGACCCACAACTAACACTTAATGTAGGTACATTGTAAGGTACATATATTGTTCTACAACTATTAGTCACTCTTAATGCGACAGAAATATAATCATCTATTTTTGAATAATTCCAATCATTGTTATTAGTATTAGCCGCAGGAATATTACCATTAGAATAAGTAGCCCAAGTTTGCGCTTGTCCTGCATTCCATTTAAGGCTGGTTCGATTGGTTAAAGTAATTTCAGATGCATCTTTGGTGACACCCGCTTTATTTTCAGTTTTACTCAACTGCCCGCTTAATGTTGAGTATTCATTGGTATTGCAGCCGCTTAAACAAGAAACAGAATAAGCACTCTGTGAAGTAATAGCTATTATTGTAAATAATAATGTTCTAATCATAATTAACTCACTAAATTACTATTTATAGGATTGGCAGGTTGATGAAATAAAATAAATCCCTTTTTCTTTAACAACATGTTCATTGATTTCATAATCAAATAAACATTGCTGATCTTCCATTTGGCCCCATTTAGCTTTTAATCTTCCGACTGGTGCTAATCCAGAAATAAATACACTGCCATTATCACCAACAATACCACTGACGGCGCGCTCTTCATCTATAACCATTGCGCCAAATGGAATAGCTGAACCATTTTTATTGGATAAATTCACAATGGCTCTATAACCGATATTTGTTTTAAAATCAGCTTGAACTAATGCCCCTTTGGTAGGCACAATATTAATAATTGAGTTTTCTATTTCAACATTTTCACCCAATGAATTAACATCTAAAGAAACTCTGTTATTCTTATAAGTAGATGCATAGGGTAAAATTGCGTAACCTTTATTATTGGTTAAGATACCATTTGCATTTTCCACTCTAATATTATCAGCATCATTCGCTTTAATAAGAATATTGGTATCACCTAAAGGTTGGCTTAATGTCACTCCGCCAGCATGGGCAACCACACCGCCATTTAAACTGTAATTTAATTCATGCCAATCATTACTATAATTATACCCACTTCCTACATTGGCATATTTCCCTTTATAATTACCATATACCATTCCAGAATAACCTGAGCCATTATGGGCATAGCCTTGTTGAAGATTATAATTCAAATTATTATCTTCCAATAATGTTCCTGTTAATCCTGCTTGCTGAATTAGTGTGTTATCATTACTTCTATTCATCGAGTAAACTGCATACATACTATTTTGATTTGATTTTAAATCATTAACCATATTCTGGTTAAAAAGATCATTTATCGGAATAGAAATATTAAATGCAATATTTTTATCATCACCACTCATTCCGGGTGATTTTGATTGAGAAAAACTTAAATTATAATTAACTTGTTTTACATTTCCATTATATCCAATTTGCCATAATTGTTCTGTTTCAGATGTTCGCCAATAATTTTGGTATGATCCTAAAAGATATAAGGAGCTATTATCAGTAATTTTTTGATTGATATTAACTTGGAAACGCCCTTTTTTAGAGTAATTCAAGTTATAATAATCAAATAGTTGATCTTCACTTGATATTATTCCATCTGGTGTTTTTATTTCATAGCCTTGCATTTTTTTATAACTAACTTCATTTAGAGTATAGTAGCCTTGTGTTGAATAGCGATACCCCATAATTTGAAAGTTTGTTCCTGTGCTATTAATAGATTTAGCATAAAGTAGTCGAATTGATTGTCCTTTTTTATGTTCTTCGTTAGGCAAAATACTATTAGCTTGAATTACATCTGTTGAAACCGCACCTAAATTTCCGAGATTTCCACCAAGCCCAATAGCATAAGCTTGGTAATTACTTGAGAATTGGCTACCACCATAAAGAGTCATATTGTAAGGTAAGCCATAAATCAGGCTTATTTGCCCAAAATTAGGTTTATCTTGAAAATCAGAACCACTTCTGAATTCTCCACCAATAAATTCATATTTTAACCGGCCTTCTCGTTGCAAAATAGGCACGTTAGAATAAGGCACCACAAATTGTGTTATTTTCCCATTGTTCTCTTGAATAGTGATATCTAAATTACCGCTACTAGAAGTAGCATAGAGATCTTTTATTTCAAAAGCACCTGGTGGAACTGATATTTGATAAATAACAAAACCATTTTGCTTAACGGTTACAATAGCATTACTGTTTGCAATACCTTTAACCGTAGGCGCAAACCCTCTCATGCTGTCAGGTAGCATGTTGTCATCTGATTCTAACTTAGCACCTCTAAAACCTAAGCTATCAAAAATTGTACCATTAGAAAATGAATCACCTACTGTCAACTCTGCTTTTAATGGGATAATAGGTTTTTGCACATAAGTTCTTATATTTCTCCATTTATTTTGAGTGCTTTCTCCGCTTGCATAAGTCCATGAACTTTCATTTCTAAATCGCCAAGAACCTATATTAATACCCGGATTTAAACTTAGAAAATAATTATTATTATTAACATTATCCTTAAAGTTTTTACTATTACGTCCTGTAAAATTATAGTTTAGCAATAAAGCATTAATTCCATCATCCCATTTTTCTGGTGGAATATAACCTCGTATGTTATTTTTAAACATTATTTGAGGAATACTTAAAAATAACTTTTGGTTTTCAAAGTCGAATTTTATATTCGACTTATCTATTTCATTTAAAATATTAACACAGGTGTTATCTACACTTTCTTTATTACTCTCTAAATTTATTCCGAAGTTTTTTAATTCATTAGAATTAAAACAAGGTAATAATCCCGTTTCATCAGAAGATTTATCACTTTCATAAAAGGAAACATTTTTTGTTTCAATATATTCATTATTGATATAAATCTCTACTGAATATTTTCCTTCAGGTTGACCTTCTCCTTTGTCAAACCGTGATAAATCTGCCACTTCGCTATCAATGCTAGATATTAAGTTAGGATTAAAAAAACTATCTGCATAGCTAACTCCAGAATAAAAAGATCCCAAGAAAATATAAAGATTAAATATTATCGTTTTAGATTTCAGCATAAGAAAAGCCTTATTATTAGTTAATCTAACAATGTTACTTCCCAATTGTTTTTATTATGATTGGAGTGCTTGCACCATAATCATTAATAGTTTGATAGGAAACCTGACTATAGTTAAAATTATTCACTTTCATCTCGATAGAACCCATCGGTGGGATCATCGTACTATTCAACTTATCATTGCCGATTTTTAAATTAATTAAAGTGACATAATAAGGTGATGGATTTTTTATTATTAGATCTTTTCCTGACATATTAAACCCTATACTGTTAGGAATATCTTCTGTTTTAAAAGTTAACCCTTGAGGCCTAATAAATATTTTAATTCTTGATAAAACAGCCAATTGAAGTACATTTTTATCTTTAATATCTTCACGATCAATTTCTGGTATTGATTTTGTATTTAACCAAAATAAACTTTCTTTATCATCCGGCAATGCTTTACCCGCATAGATAATCCTTAGTGTATTTTCACTATCAGGCTTACTCACAAAAAGAGGTGGCGTAACAATAAATTCATTTGTTTTTTGATCGTGACTATCATCAATCCATGATTGCACTAAAAAACGTAGTTTTTTATCTGTATTATTAATAGTAATTGATGTCTGCTTGGCGTCCGATGGATAAATTATTCGAGTAGCCGCTAATGCAACACCACCGGCATAAGAACATGCAGAAAAAAAGAAGAGAAAAAATAAGACTATATAATTTCTATATATTAAATACATATTAACCTCTAATAATATTTTTAATTAATTATAATTAAAGACAAACCAAACTGTCGCATCTGCTTTACCGCCAATGACTTCATCATTTGTTGCTAAATAGCTTGCTTTAAAATTTATTTTTGATTCATTCTCTTCAATGAAATTATATTTATTTATTCTATTTGGCATTATTATTTCATCTTCAGAATCAAATAATGCAATACCGATACCTGAAGCTGAATTTTTTTGTTCTGTAATATTAAATAATCGTTTATCTTTGCTATTTACATCACCTAGAATTAGCACACTTACTTTATCACTAATATTTTTATTACAATTCGTGAGCTTAAGCACAAAGGGAATTTTAATTGAATGGCTTCCCACACCATGAAATGTATTACTACTTAAAGAGCCTAAATCAATAATTTGATTTTTGCTTTCGGGAGCAACAACACATGCTGGTTCAACAATACCTCCTCTAAAATAAACAACACCATCCTCTATAAAAAAATTATTCCTATTATTAGAATAAGTATTAAATGCAATACCAAAAAATAGGATAATAAAATATATTAATCTATATTTCATATTTTCCTCGATATAGAAGTATGACCTATTAAGGTCATACTTCTAAATAAACTAGATTAGAATTAATCGTATTG
The DNA here is from genome assembly GCF_004116975.1 of Proteus hauseri. Lineage (NCBI taxonomy): Bacteria > Pseudomonadati > Pseudomonadota > Gammaproteobacteria > Enterobacterales > Morganellaceae > Proteus > Proteus hauseri. Next base: position 3,632,312 of record NZ_CP026364.1, read on the forward strand.
CATTTTAAATGTAACATCTGCGTCAGCTTGACCCGGAGTTACAGTATCTAATGTTGATTTATAGCGAGCAACAAAATCTAGAGTATTAGCGCCATCAATTAATTGTTTTGCAGTAGAAAAAACCGAACCATCAGGAGTAAGTACTTTACCTGTGTGATCCGTAATTTCAACACCAACACCAGTAGCAGCGCCAGCACCACCACTAGTAATATTTCTAACGGCTAATACTGTTTTATCATTAGCATCACTAACGCCAGAGAATGATGCAGAAGCATTTTGCGCTACTGTTGTATCACATGCTTCCAGATCAATTGAAAAACCGGTATCCCCTGCAGTTTTGCCTAAACTATCAAATTGAGCCGTTCGATATTGCCCGATATTAATTGTCTGATTCATGGATTTAGCACTAACAGCACAAGCCGCATTAACAATTTGACCTGTAAAATTAACTTTACCGCCATTAACAACTGTAGCGGCTGAAGCAAAACCACTCAGTGATAAAACCGATACAGCTAATACTGTTTTAACTAGCATTTTTGTTTTAAGCATTGATTTTTCCTTTTTATATTACAGATAAATATAAATAACAACTTCACTTGATAAACACTTAATAATAAAAAAATACTTTAATTTATATTAAAGACATGGTGGTAAATACCCATTAATTTCAAAGGGTATATTTCATAGAAATAAAAAATAAAAAGCATGATAAAAATAACGTTTACATTAGATTAAATCATAGGGTAATATATTTAATATATAACATTTAATCATCTAGAGATGTATAATGGCCATCTTATTTAATTCAATAACCACACGTTAAATAATGTTTTTAAAAAAAGGGATATTATGTTCTGAATCATATTTCATTTTATATTTCAATGTAACTACACGATTTGAAACACGATCAAAAAAATCATTAATTGAAATATTAAATATATTTAGAACGTAAAATAATATATCAACAGGTATCTTATTTATACCTCTTTCATAACGAGATATTTGTTGTTGGGAAATGCTTAACTTTTGTCCTAATTCAGCACCTGTCATTGAATTACGTTGTCTTAAGAGAGAAAGTTCATAACCAATAGAATAACAAAATATCTTTCTTTCACTTATATATTCATAATCCAATGAAAAAATATTCATTTCCAAAACTTTCTTCCTCACATTTCTTTTTATTTAATTTACGTGATGAGATTAATAAAATCAAATATTTCAATTTAGCTAATCAATTAATTAGTCAATAATAAAACACTTAATAAGTGTACGTAAATATCCTCATACGTACTGTATCAGCATGTTGATGAGATATCCTTTTTTGATTATCTTTTTTAGATGGTGATAACGTCTGATTTGTTACGCATATTTAAGAAAATAAGAAATAATATTTGGAAGGAGGTCTCGATTCAGCTAATTAATTCAAGTGTCAAATTAATAAATTTTCACAACTCAACACATACCTTAGGAAGAATTGACTGTAATATTAAAATTTTCCGCAGTAATTAATTACTTTAAGGAAGTATCCGTAAATATATTATATGTTCTTTGTTTTTTGCTAGAAATGATTTAGCTTTAAAGCGTTATATTGATAAAAATCAATATTTAAGCCAAGCTAACGCTATTTCATCTCAAAGAGATAATTAAATGAATCGAAGAAAAATAAAAGATGGATTAAAAAACTTATTATCACTTTATTCCTTATTATAAGAACAATATTACTCTGTTTTTTAAGCAGGATAGACATTTTATTGTCAATAACATTAAATTTATTAGTAATACAAATTTTTTATAAAAAAAAGCCTGAATAAATTCAGGCTTCATGATCAAATATCATTAATTGCAGGTTAAAGTGGATCCACTTTTAAGCACGACACCGCATGACGGAAGCTTCCTTCTAATAGCGGCCGCGTTTTAGCACACTCTTCATCTGCTAGCGGACAACGTGTACGGAAGATGCATCCTGACGGTGGATTAATTGGTGACGGTAATTCACCTTCTAATAAATCAATATGCTTATTACGTTCTTTATCTGGATCTGGAATAGGCACCGCTGACATTAATGCTTTGGTATAAGGATGTAGTGGATGATGATAAACCTCATCATAAGTACCCAGTTCAACAGCATGACCTAAATACATAACTAATACGCGGTCCGAAATATGTTTTACCACGGCAAGATCATGAGCAATAAAGATTAGCGATAATCCCATCTCTTTTTGGATATCTTTAAGCAAGTTAACAACTTGAGCTTGAATAGAAACATCCAGTGCAGAAACAGGCTCATCACAAATAACCAATTTAGGTTCTAAAATTAATGCGCGCGCAATACCAATACGCTGACATTGTCCCCCTGAGAACTCATGAGGATAGCGGTTAATTAAGTTTGGCAATAATCCGACTCGCATCATCATTGCTTTTACTTTCTCAACCACTTCTGTTTGTTTCATTTTAGGCTGATACGTTTTAAGTGGCTCTGCGATAATATCGCCAATGGTCATTCTTGGATTTAATGAGGCCAGAGGATCTTGGAAAATCATTTGAATATCTTGGCGAATATCACGCCATTGTTTATTTCCCATACCCAGCAAATCATTGCCCAGCCAAGAAACTGTACCGCCAGAAGCTTTAACTAGGCCAATAATAGCGCGAGCAAATGTGGATTTACCGCAACCTGATTCACCGACAACACCTAATGTTTCACCTTCATATAAACGCAAAGTGACACCATCAACGGCTTTAAGGCTTTTTTTAGGTTTCCAGAACCACTGTTTATTATCTTGTACATCGAAATAAACTTTTAAATCATTTACTTCAAGAATGACTCTTCTATCTTGTAATGTGGTCTGGGTCATACTAATTCCTCCACCGTTTTAAAGCAGGCTCGCAGTCGTCCTTGTGCAAATTGGTCTAATTGTGGCTCGCTATTTAAACATTTCTCTACTGCATATTGGCAACGAGGTTGGAATGGACATCCTTTAGGTAAACGTAATAAGTTGGGTGGATTACCAGGGATAGTCGCTAAGCGATCATCTTCGCCGTCTAATCGAGGAACCGCTTGTAATAACCCAATAGAGTAAGGATGCGTCGGCTCGTAAAAGATATTGCGAGCACTGCCATATTCCATAGTACGCCCTGCATACATAACTAAAACTTTATCGCAGATACCCGCAACAACACCAAGGTCATGAGTGATCATGATAATGGCAGTATTGAGGTCTGTTTTTAGTTCGTTAAGCAGTGTCATTATTTGCGCTTGCACAGTAACATCTAGCGCAGTCGTTGGTTCATCGGCTATCAGTAATTTAGGCTTACATAATAGTGCCATAGCAATCATCACACGTTGGCGCATTCCTCCTGAGAATTCATGAGGATACATACTCATACGTTTATGTGCTTCTGGCATTTTTACTGCATCTAACATTCTGACTGATTCAGCATAAGCATCGTTTTTGCTCATACCTTTGTGAAGCATAAGCACTTCAATCAGTTGTGAACCCACTTTCATATAAGGGTTTAGTGATGTCATGGGATCTTGAAATATCATTGATATCTCTTCAGCACGCATCTTATTTAATTCACTTTGGCGTAAATTTAAGATTTCGCGACCATTAAAGCTCGCACTGCCTGCTGTTCGGCCATTTTTAGCCAGTAATCCCATTAAGGCGAAGGCGGTTTGCGATTTACCCGAACCTGACTCACCCACAATACCCAGTGTTTCACCTGCAGCTAATTCAAAATTAAGTTTATTAACTGCAGTCACATCACCATCGGGTGTACCAAAAGTAACGCAAAGATCTTTAACACTTAATAGTGACTTATTTGTCGTTGTCATATTGTTCTCCTTAACGATCTTTCGGGTCTAATGCGTCACGTAAGCCATCACCGATAAAGTTAAAGCAAAATAACGTGATAACTAAAAACACAGCAGGGAAAAGTAATAACCAAGGAGAAACTTCCATTGAGTTTGCACCATCGCTTAATAATGCGCCCCAACTACTTAATGGTTCTTGTGTTCCTAAACCTAAAAAGCTTAAGAATGATTCAAACAAAATCATACTTGGCACTAATAATGAAGCGTAAACAACCACAACACCCAATACGTTAGGAACAATATGTCTTAATACAATATTGCGTGATGAAACCCCACAAACCAGCGCAGCTTCAATAAACTCTTTACGTTTTAAGCTAAGTGTTTGTCCCCTTACAATACGCGCCATATCCAACCAAGAAACCATACCAATAGCGACAAATATCAGTAAGATATTTTGTCCAAAGAAGGTCACAAGTAAGATAACAAAAAACATAAATGGGAATGAATTCAAGATTTCAAGCAAACGCATCATAATGGAGTCTGTACGTCCACCAATATAACCCGCCATTGCACCGTAGAGTGTGCCCACAATAACAGCAACAAATGCTGCCGCGATACCTACCATCAATGAAATACGACCACCAATAGCAACACGAACAAGTAAATCGCGACCTGATGAGTCAGTGCCAAAATAGTGCGATGAAGCAAAATCAGGTGCCATCGACATCATATCCCAATCGGTATCGTCGTAAACAAAAGGCGATAGCATGGGAGCAAATATCACAAATAATAGAATACAAAAAAGTAGTACTAAGCTCGTGATTGCGGCTTTATTGTGCATAAAGCGACGACGAGCGTCTTGCCATAAACTACGGCCTTCAATATCTAGCTGCTCAGAGAAATTTCCCAGAGCTTCGCTGTTTTCCTTCAGTGATAACATAACGTGCTCCAGTGTCTCTTAATAACGAATTTTCGGGTCAATAACAGCATATAAAATATCAACAATGGCATTAAAGAAAATCGTTAATGCACCAACGATAATGGTTAAGCTTAATACCAATGAATAGTCACGGTTTAGCGCTCCATTAACAAATAATTGTCCAATACCCGGAAGCCCGAAAATAGTTTCAATTACCATAGAACCCGTAATAATCCCAACAAATGCAGGACCCATATAAGAGATAACTGGCAGTAATGCAGGTTTTAATGCATGACGCAGCACAATTCTTCTCATCGGCAAACCTTTCGCTTTTGCCGTTCTGATAAAGTTTGAATGTAGAATTTCTATCATTGAACTACGGGTAATACGTGAAATACTGGCGATATAAGAGAGTGATAACGCAATCATTGGCAGTAACATATATTGAATTTGACCACCATTCCAACCACCAGCAGGTAGCCAGCGTAACGTGATCGCAAAAACAAGTACTAACAATGGCGCGACAACAAAGCTCGGTATTACCACCCCCGTCATGGCAAAGCTCATAACGGTATAATCCCATTTGGTATTTTGATTCAGTGCGGCTATCACGCCTGCCCCCACACCCAAAATTACCGCAAAGATAAATGCCGAAAGCCCCAATTTTGCTGAAACAGGGAATGCTTTACCGACTAAGGTGTTTACACTGTAGTCTTTATATTTAAAAGAAGGCCCTAAATCCCCTTTCGATAACTGAATCAGATAATCGAAGTATTGCTTATAAATGGGATCATTTAAGTGATATTTTGCTTCAATATTTGCCATCACTTCTGGTGGCAGTTTTCGTTCACCGGTAAAAGGGCTGCCGGGTGCTAAACGCATCATAAAAAACGAAATTGTTATTAGAATAAATAAAGTCGGTATCGCTTCTAAAAAGCGACGAAAAATAAATTTGAGCATTGCCCGTTCCTATAACACAAACCTATTCAGGCGTGACGATAAAAAGACCTTACCTAATTAATAAGCAAGGTCTCGCCCGATTACTTAGCAATAATGTACAAATCTTTAGTATGTACGTTATCTAATGGATCTTTACCTGAATAGCCACCCACATAAGGCTTAACTAAGCGAGTGTTAACATAGTAGTAAAGTGGAACGATGGCTGAATCTTTATCCAATACGCCTTCTGCTTTTTGGTAAATATCAGCACGTTCATCATCAGATTTCACACGCAATGACTCTTTAATCAATGCATCAAATTCTGTGTTTTTATAATGAACGGTATTATTACTGCTGTAAGACAACATCATATTTAAGAATGAAGAGGGTTCGTTATAATCTGCACACCAACCTGCACGCGCAACATCATAAGTCCCTTGGTGACGGGTATCTAAGAATGTTTTCCACTCTTGATTTTCTAATGAGACATCAGCACCTAAGTTTTTCTTCCAAATAGAAGAGGCAGCGATAGCTACTTTCTTATGTAAATCAGAGGTGTTGTAGAGTAATTTAAATTTCAGTGGGTTAGCCTTGTTGTAACCCGCTTCTTCTAACAATTGGCGTGCTCTTTCATTACGCTGTTCTTGTGTCCAAGAAGCAAACCATTCTGGTTTTTTCTCTTTAATGCCATCAGTAAATGGTGGTGTAAAGCCATAAGCTGGGATATCACCTTGATTTTTCACTTTGTAAGTAATGATATCTCTATCCATTGAGAGTTTTAGCGCTTCACGGACACGAGGATCGTTAAATGGTGCTTTCTCATTATTAATTTCATAATAATAAGTACATAAATAAGGGCTTACACGCAGCTCATCGGGGATCTCTTTTTTCAGTTTCTGGAAAAACTCTATCGGCAGATTGCTATATGTCATATCGATTTCACCCGCACGATAGCGGTTTACATCGGTAACTTCAGAAGAGATAGGTAAGAAGGTGACTTTATCAATAACGGTATTTTTATTGTCCCAATACGTTGGGCTGCGCTCTAATACAATACGTTCATTAACTGTCCAATTTTTCAGTGCAAAGGCACCATTCCCGACAAAATTAGCCGGTTGCGTCCATTTTTCACCAAATTTTTCGATAACTTTTTGGTTTACTGGCGACATTGATGAGTGAGCAAGCAATTTTGGTAAGTAAGGAACCGCTTCTGATAGCGTAATTTCTAATGTATTGTTATCTAACGCTTTTACACCTAACTCTGAGGCCTTCTTTTTGCCTGCAATAATATCATCAATATTAACGATATGTGCATATTGTAGGTAGCTTTCATAAGGTGATGCGGTATTAGGATCAGCTAAACGTTGCCAGCTATAAACGAAATCTTGTGCAGTAACGGGCTCACCATTAGACCATTTTGCACCTTCACGAATTTTAAAAGTCCAAACAGTAAAATTTTTGTTTTCCCAACTTGTTGCAGAGCCCGGTAAAATTTCGCCATCAGGCCCGACAATAGTGATCCCTTCAAATAAATCGCGAGCTAATGCAGACTCTGGCACACCTTCAATTTTATGTGGGTCAAGTGATTGAGGTTCAGAACCGTTATTACGTACAAGCACTTGCTTTTCAGCAAGTTTTACACCATTAGGAACAACCGCCGCATTAGCACTGATTGCAGCCAAACCAAAAACTGCGCCTATCGCTATCGCCAGTGCACTCTTTTTATTTAAACTTATCATTTTATAAAATACTCCCAGTTAGTGAGTTGGTTGTTCAACAACCTTATCTGTGATGTTACTGTTGTGCTTTTAGAACGTTTTACACAACTTATTGTTTTACAATAAATATTTCAATTTTATTACGTTGTCATCTATGCGTTATCGCATGATGTAATTATAATTTTTGTGCCGTTATATTTTTTGTGTAGTAGTTTTTATTCTGTACTTTATTTAAATATCTAAACTGCAAACCACTTTTTGATAAATAAAATCAGATATTGCTATAGAACCTTTATGACTTATCAGTTTTAGTCATCAACTGTTATAAAATAGCGCTTTAAGTCCGTATAATCAAAGGGGTCTTTGCCTGTAAATCCGCCAACGGTTGGACTAACCAATCTAACACTCACACGATAATAAATAGGAACTATCGCTGAGTCCTTGTCTAACAAGGCTTCAGCTCGTTGATAGAGTTGATGTCGGGCACCATTATCGACAGCAAGTAATGCATTCTCTAATGCTTGGTCATATTCTTTATTTTCATAAAAAATAGTATTTAAGCTGCTTGTTGAGAGAAATGAGTTTAAGAATGAGGTTGGTTCGTTGTAATCGGCGCACCATGTTGCCCTTGCCACTTGGTAATTACCTTGGTTGCGACTTTCTAATGCTGTTTTCCATTCTTGATTTTGTAAAGTGACATTAGCGCCAATATTTTTCTTCCACATTGACGCCGCAGCAATGGCTTGTTGTTTATTTTGGTCTGATGTGTTGTAGAGCAGCGTAAAAGATAATGGATGCTGACTATCAAAACCGGCTTCTTTTAATAACTCTCTCGCCCTTTCATTACGTTGTTGTTGTGTCCAACTAGACCATTTAGGTGCTTTAAAATTACCGTTACCAATAAAAGAGGGAGTAAAAGTGTAAGCTGGTATCTGCCCTTGCCCCATTATTTGCTCTGCAATAATTTGGCGATCAATACTTAATTTAACCGCTTCACGAACACGTACATCATCGAAAGGAGCGCGCTTATTATTTAATTCATAAAAAAAAGTGCATAAATAAGGTGTAATATGCAAATTTTGTGGCTGTTCTTGTTTCATTTTTTTATATAAAACAGGAGGAATTGCGCTATTGGTAATTTGTATTTCACCGCTACGATAACGATTAATATCGCTGGTTTCTGAGCTTAATGGCAAGAATATGGCTTGTTCAATAATGGTGTTTTTATTATCCCAGTAGAGTGGGTTACGTTTTAGCGTCACCTTTTCATTTACTACCCAGTTATCGAGTAAATAAGCGCCATTACCAACAAAATTCTCGGGACGAGTCCAATTCACACCATACTTTTCTACAATGTCTTTTTTAACTGGTTTTAATGATGTGTGATTAAGCATATCCACTAAATAAGGAATAGGCTGAGTTAATGTAACGCGTAATGTATGTTCATCTATTGCCTTTATTCCCAACGTTTCAGGTTTTTTTTTGCCATTAAGAATATCTGCGATATTTTCAACATAGGCATATTCTAGATAGCTTGCATAAGGAGAGCCAGTTTTAGGATCGGCTAATCGACGCCAGCTATAAACAAAATCTTCTGCGCTAACAGGTGTGCCATCACTCCATTTAGCATCATCACGCAAATAAAATATCCATATTTTGTTATCTTCTGTTTCCCAACGTTGAGCAACACCCGGTATATTTTCACCATTAGGGCCAACATAAACCAAGCCTTCAAGAAGGTTTAAAATAATATTACTTTCAGGTGCACCCTCTACTTTATGAGGATCAAGCGAAGAAACTTCAGTGCCATTATTAATAACAATATGCTGCTGTTTAGAAAGTACTGTACCCTCAGGAGGGGTTGCGGCATAAGAAAAAGAGGACATTAACGCAAGTGAAACAAGACTTGCTGAAAGAGTCATTTTAGTAATCATGTTATTTTTCACTGGCACCTCTCCTAATAAATTAATATTTATAGCGGGGTCACTCTTGAAACAGCGCAGATAGTCTTGCTATTGCAACATAAAAGTATCGTTTTTATAGAACACATCAGATAATGGCCAGATAAAATAGATAGCTATACTCCCATTTTTTACACTTATCGTAAAAATTGTCAATTAATGCAATATTCTTCTCACTTAACTTTATTTAGCCCCGACATGTTCTATCTTATCGAAATAAAAAAATACTATCCAAATAGATAAAACAACAAATAAACATTTAATTAACATTGCGCAACTTTTATAGATAGAAAACCTACATAGCTCACAGAATTAATATAATAAATGCGCCTTTTACCCTAGATGCAGAACTTTGTTATGTTCCATTTGTAAGAAATTTCATAATGAAATTAATTTTAAACATAGTTAAATCGCTCTTTAGAATAAAGAACAAATCAAATCAGCACATATTTTATGATTAATAAAGAATCACTTTTATTATTTATTTTTAAAATTTAATCTATTAATTGAAGTGACCATGATGCTAAACCTTTTTATCTACAATATCTCTTTGATTTAAATAAAAACACCTCAATGTTAATATTTAGCATTGAGGTGTTCTAATATAACAACAATAACAATTGTGTTTATTACGACTTAGCTACTGTTTTATTTTTTTGACTGAAACCATTGCAGCTTTTCATTTAAAGTCACCACATCACCCACAATAATTAAAGATGGGCTTTCCATTGTTTTGGCCATTTCACTCAATTGATGCAACTGTCCAGCTATCATTTTCTGACAAGCTAACGTTCCTTTTTCAATGATAGCCACAGGTGTTGTTGAACTCATATTTTGGCTTAATAGCTTTTCTTGAATAAATGCCGCTTTAGCCAGTCCCATATAAAATACTAATGTTTGATTTTTCTGTGCAATACATTGCCATTGAGCGTCATTAAGCCCTTTACCATGCCCGGTAATAAATCGAACGCTTTGAGCATAATCACGATGCGTTAAAGGAATACCCGCATAAGTTGTACACCCTGATGCTGCAGTAATTCCAGGTACGACAGAAAAAGGAATTTGGCTATCTATTAACGCTTCTAGTTCTTCGCTACCTCGGCCGAAAATAAAAGGATCTCCCCCTTTTAATCTCACAACACGTTTTCCTGCTGTCGCTTCGTTGATCAATATTTGGTTGATTTCATCTTGCGCTACGCAATGAAAACCCGCTTGTTTACCAACATAAATACGCTGCGCATCTCTACGCACTAATGCCATCACTTCATCAGAAACCAGCCTATCATAAACCACGACATCTGCTTGCTGACATTGTTGTAGCCCTTTGATAGTCATTAAGCCCGCATCTCCCGGCCCAGCCCCCACTAATGCCACACTGCCCTGAGGTGGTATTGTGGCAGAAAAAAGCTGATTGATACGTTGCTCAATACCGTTATCTCTTTTAGCTTCTATTTCTGCTTGTAATGCTTTGTCGGCAAAAAATTGCTCCCAAAAATGACGTCTGGCCGTTATTGACGTAAAATGTTGTTTAACTTTGGATCTTAGTTTTCCGGCTATATCAGCAACAACACCTAATGATGTAGGTAATAATTGTTCGACTTTTTCTCGTAAAATACGGGCTAATACAGGCGCTTTTCCGCCCGATGAAATCGCTACCATAATAGGCGAACGGTCAATCACAGAAGGCATAATGAAACTTGCTTGCTCTGGTGAATCAACCACATTACAAAAGATTTGTTTTTCACTCGCAGTTTGAAAAACCTGTTGATTGACTTGTTCATTGTCTGTTGCTGCAATTACAAGCCATTTACCAAGTAAATAATCAACACTAAATGATGCCTTGATACAAGTGAGTTTTTGCTCTGTTTGCCACTGTATAAATTGCGGCGTAAAGCTAGGTGCAACAACTGAGAGTATGGCTCCCGCATCTATCAGTAATCTTGCTTTACGTTCAGCAATTTCACCGCCACCGACTAATAAACAAGGTTTATCTTTTAGCTGGCAGAATATTGGAAAATAATCCATATTCGTTCCCCCTTCTTTATTAGTTGGGACTATTTACCCGTGCGTACACTGACTATATTGCCTTCGACTTTGACATCAAACTGTCTGATCGAGAAGTTTTCATCTTCAAGGCAATGACCATCCGTTAAACGAAAATGCTGTTTTTTTAATGGGCTGACGATATACAACTCATTGTCATGTTCAGCAATTAATCCTCGCGATAACACACTAGAATGCGCAAAGGGATCAATATTACTTAATGCATATAGTCGTTCATCATGATAAGGACGGAATATCGCTACATGATCTTGTTCCACCAGCGCACAAATACCTGTTCCCGGTGTAATATCATCTAATTGGCAAACTGCTATCCATTGACTCATGATTGCGCCTCCTCTGTTACCATTTTGATATCAATTCGTTCATCTAAACGCGCTGGGCGATGTTGAAAACGCTCTTTTACCATTTGAACAGTCGGATCAGGCATTGGATTGTTAATAAAGTGAGCAAAACGTTTCAATGCATTAGGTGAATCAACCGTTTCTTTCCATTCACAAGCAACCCGCTCTTGTAAGGATTTTAGCTCTTTCCCGAGTTGTGTATTTAAACCCAATTTGTCGTGAATAATGACATCTCGTAAATATTCAATACCGCCTTCTAAGTTTTCTAACCAAACAGAAGTGCGTTGTAATTTATCGGCTGTACGAATATAAAACATCAGAAAGCGGTCGATATAATGGACTAGCGTTTCTTCATCAAGATCAGCTGCAAATAGATCACCATGTCGAGGTTTCATACCACCATTACCGCCGAAATAAAGGTTCCAACCTTTATCTGTGGCAATGATCCCGACATCTTTTCCTTGTGCCTCAGAACATTCCCGAGTACAGCCTGAAACACCAAATTTTATTTTGTGAGGCGCTCTTATACCTTTGTAGCGATGCTCTAAAGCAACACCTAAGCCGATACTATCGCCAACCCCAAAACGGCACCAACTGTTACCTACACAGGTTTTTACCATGCGTAATGCTTTGGCATAGGCATGTCCCGTTTCAAATCCCGCAGCAATTAGCTTTTGCCAAATCGCAGGTAGATCTTGTTTATGAGCACCAAACATGGCCATACGTTGTGAGCCCGTAATTTTGGTGTAAAGATTGTATTCTTGTGCAATTTGGCCAATGGCGATAATGCCGGCGGGTGTAATTTCGCCCCCTGGAGAACGGGGAATAATGGAATAAGTTCCATCTTTTTGCATATTGGCAAGGAAGTTGTCATTCGTATCTTGTAGGGGAACAAGGTCATCACGTAAAATATAGTCATTCCAGCAAGATGCCAACAAAGAGCCGACTGTTGGTTTACAAACTTCGCAACCATAACCTTGCCCATGCTTTTCTAATAATTCATCAAAGCTTTTCAGCCCTTCAACACGGATAAGATGATAGAGTTCTTGGCGAGAATAGTGAAAATGCTCACAAAGATGATGATTAACTTCAATACCTTGCTTGGCTAATTCAGCATTTAACACTTGTGTAATAAGAGGTATGCAACCACCACAACCAGTGCCCGCTTTCGTTTCTGATTTAATGGCTGCAACAGTGTGGCATCCATGTTCAATAGCTTGAATAATCTCGCCTTTGGTTACATCAAAACAAGAGCAAATTTGAGCACTTTCCGGTAGAGAATCAACACCTATCGCGGGCTTACTCCCAGCATGAGCCGGTAAAATTAAGGTGTCAGGATGATCAGGTAATTCGATACTATTTAACGATAATTGCAACAGGTTGCCATAGTCTTCTGTATCACCGACCAACACAGCGCCTAATAAGTATTTGTTATCCTCACTCACAATCAGGCGTTTATAAATTTCTTTACCTTCATCTAAATAAATATAGCTGCGGCACCCTGCTTGACGACCATGAGCATCACCAATTCCCCCCACATCAACGCCCAATAATTTCAATTTCGCACTTAAATCAGCACCTTGGAACTTTGTGTTATGACCTAGCAGATGATCAACGGCGACTTGCGCCATCTTATAACCGGGTGCAACTAAACCAAAAGTTTTATTGTGCCACGAAGCACATTCACCTATCGCATAGATGTCAGGATCAGAAGTCTGGCAGTAATCATTTATGGTGATACCCCCTCTTGGGGCAATATCTAAACTGCATTGGCGAGCGAGTTTATCTTTCGGCCGAATACCTGTAGAGAAAACAATAAAATCGACTTCAAGGGAGGAGCCATCAGCAAATTGTAACGTTTTACGTGCTTGTGTGCCCGTTGATAAGATTTCTTGGGTATTTTTAGCCGTGTGAACTTTTACCCCCATTCGTTCTATTTTTCGTTTAAGTTGCTCGCCACCTAATGTATCTAACTGTTCGGCCATTAAAGTAGGAGCAAACTCAATAACATGGGTTTCAACGCCTAAACTTTTTAATGCGCCAGCCGCTTCTAACCCTAATAGCCCGCCGCCGATCACCGCACCTTTACGGCTGATACGCGCACAGGATTCAATTGCATTAAGATCTTCAATAGTCCGATAAACAAAACAATCTGGTGAGTTATTGCCTTTAATGGTGGGGATCCACGGATAAGAGCCTGTTGCCATGACTAATTTATCATAGCTAACACAACGCCCAGTATTAGTATGAACAAGCTTCTCTTCACGATTGATAGTGATAACACGCTCACCTATCAATACTTCGACCTGATGCTTTTCATAATATCCCTCTTTTACTAAAGAGAGTTCTTCGGCCGTATGATGAGAAAAATAAGAGGAGAGATGAACCCTATCATAAGCAACTCGCGGTTCTTCGCAAAAAACAACGATGTGATATTCTTCACTTCCACCTTTATCAATTAGCTCTTCGATATAACGATGGCCAACCATTCCGTTACCGATAACCGCGAGTGTTTTCTTGCTCATTTTCGCCTCAAATTTAAAGATATCTAAAGCTAAAATACGAGACTACTCATAAGATATATTGATGGATATCAAATGCAGCTTAATCAATTCAGCTACTACAACTTAATAGTCAATTACCATTAAAAAAATACCACTAAAGTAGTATCTGACTTTCTTTTTTTCCCCTAATAATTATTCCTCAACTATTATGAATAATGTTCTCTTATACCTTTACGTTATATATAAGCGTAATTAAAACTTTGCGAATTAATCACGTTTTACCTAAGTTGACTTCACAAAGTAATAACTAAGAAGTTATTCGCATAACGATTTTAGCTATACCGTCTCAGGGAGTGTCTTATGAAAGCAAAATTACTGTCGCTATTGGTTGTTGGTGCACTTTCAGCACCTGCGTTTGCAGCAACACCCGCAAATACGTTAATTGTTGTACAAGGGTTAGATGATCTTGTCAGTCTTGATCCCGCAGAAAGTAACGAGCTTTCGAGTATTCAAACGATACCCAGCTTATATCAGCGTATTGTGCAACCCAATCGTGATAACCCTGAAATAAATGAACCTATTTTAGTTGAAAGCTGGCAAGCAAATCCGCAACAGAAATCTATCGTGTTTAAAATAAAGCCGGAGGCGAAATTTGCTTCGGGTAATCCTGTTCGTCCTGAGGATATTTTATTCTCTTACCAGCGTGCAATTACCATGAATAAATCACCTGCATTTATTTTAAATGTATTAGGTTGGAAGGCAGATAATATTGCTTCGCAACTTAAAAAAATCAGTGATAACGAATTTGAAGTACGTTGGACAGCAGATGTTAGCCCTGATGTAGTATTAAATATCCTCTCTACTCCGATAGCTTCTATCGTTGATGAAAAACTTATTGCTGCACATATCAAAAATAATGATTTTGGTAATAGTTGGCTGAAAATGCATTCAGCTGGCAGTGGCGCTTATAAAATGCGCGCTTATCAACCACGCCAAGCTATTGTATTAGAAGCAAATCCACTTTCACCAACGGGTGCACCTAAAACAGCCAATATCATTATTAAAAATGTGCCTGATCCGGCATCAAGACGTTTATTAATAGAAAAAGGTGATGCTGATATTGCTCGTGATTTAGGCACTGACCAAACCGCAGCATTAGCGGGTAAAGCGGGGATCCAAATTGTTAATATCCCTTCAGCTGAACAAGTTTATATGGCGTTTAATACTGCAAGCGGCAATTCGGTCTTAAATCAACCCGCATTTTGGCAAGCAGCACGTTATCTTATCGATTATAAAGGTATTACTGAAGATTTAATGCGTGGACAATATTTTATCCACCAAAGTTTTTTACCTGTCGGTTTACCAGGCGCATTAGAAGATAATCCTTTTACTTTTGATCCTGAAAAAGCAAAAGCAATTTTGGCGCAAGCCGGAATTACAAACGCTCGCTTTACCTTAGATGTTGAAAATAAAGTGCCTTATATTACGGTAGCGCAATCTATACAGGCAAGTTTTGCTCAAGCTGGCGTACAGGTTGATTTATTACCTGCCGCGGGTAGCCAAGTTTATACTCGTGTTCGTGCTAAACAGCATCAAGCCGCGATCCGTTTTTGGATCCCAGATTATTTTGATGCGCATTCAAATGCGAGTGCCTTTGCTTATAACGATGGACAATCCAATACTGTTGCTTGGTTAAATGGCTGGCAGATCCCTGAATTAAGCAAACAGACGCTTGCTGCATTAAATGAAGCAGATAAAACTAAGCGCCAGAATTTATACACTGAAATGCAAAAAGAACTACAACGCAGCTCACCTTATGTGTTTATTGACCAAGGTAAAAACCAGATTGTTTTACGTGATAACGTAAAAGGCTACGCTCAAGGTCTTAATGCAGATATGGTCTATTATGACAAAGTAACTAAATAATATTTTCTCAACCACTCGTTATAGTGATATTTCGAGTGGTTATTTTTGTCATTTATTCTGTTATTTAATTAGGCTATTGCTGTATGAATACTGCTATTGCTTTACCTTCTCGCCTAAAAAGCCAGTTGATAACCTTTGCTCAAGGATTATTAACACTGACGCTGACCCTATTAGGGTTACTTATCATCACCTTTACCCTTTCGTCATTTTCTCCTGTTGATCCTGTGCTACAAATTGTTGGTGATCACGCCAGTATCGAGACATACAATCAGGTAAAGCACGAATTAGGGTTAGATTTACCGATTTACAGTCAATTTTTTCATTATGTTGCCGCATTATTAGAGGGGCAGTTAGGAACAGCAACCTCAACTGGACAACCGGTTATCGACGATCTATTGACCACATTTCCAGCGACTCTTGAATTAGCCACAGTAGCTTTGCTAATTGGGGCGAGTTTAGGCATTTTATTTGGTGTATTGTGCGCGCGTTTTGTCGGCACTCCACTCGATTTTATCTTACGTACTTTTACGTTATTAGGCAGTTCAGTTCCTGTATTTTGGTTAGGTCTTATTTTACTACTTATTTTTTATGCCACACTACAGTGGACAGCAGGCCCCGGCCGATTAGATGATATTTATCAGTTCACTATCGAGCCCGTAACTGGATTTGCATTAATAGATACTTTGCTTGCGGGCGATAAAGATGCTTTTTTTAATGCTATCTCACACCTTATTTTACCTGTTTCTTTGCTTGCCTATTTCGCATTAGCTTCTATTACGCGATTAACTCGATCTGCCTGTCTAAATGAGATGGATAAAGAGTATGTCACTTTAGCTAGAGCAAAAGGTGTGAGTGAATTACGTATTCTTTTTACTCATGTTTTACCTAATATCCGAGGGGTATTAATGACCATTATTGCCCTTTCTTACACTGGCATGTTAGAAGGTGCGGTATTAACAGAAACAGTATTTTCTTGGCCTGGTATTGGTCGATATCTCACAACAGCGCTATTTGCTGGCGATGCTACTGCGATTATGGGTGGAACATTGGTGATCGGGCTCTGCTTTGTTTTTATTAATAATATGACGGATATGCTTATTCGTTTAACTGATCCGAGGCTTCGCTAATGTTAACTCGATTTCTAACTAAAATAGCGCGTTCTCCTTCAGCCTTAATCGGTTTATTACTACTGATTTTATTATGTGCTATTGCATTATTTGCACCTTGGTTGGCACCACAAGATCCCAATTGGCAAAATGCAGCTCAGCGATTACTGGCTCCTAATGCTCAACATTGGTTGGGCACTGATAACTATGGTCGCGATATTCTTTCTCGTGTGATTTACGGTACTCGTCCTATGTTAGGTCTAGTGGGCCTTGTTGCGCTTATCACCCTGCCATTAGGTTTATTAATTGGTATTTTGTCTGGTTACTATGGTGGTTGGACAGAACGTATTTTGATGCGTTTTACCGATGTTGTGATGTCGATGCCCTCGCTTATTTTAGCGTTTGCTTTTGTCGCAATGCTTGGCCCAGGTCTGCTTAATGGCGCGCTCGCTTTAGCACTTACGGCATGGCCGGCTTATGCCAGACAAGCTCGCAGTGAAATTCAACACCTGCGTAATAGTGATTATCTAGCCGCTGCTGAAATGATGGGAATTAAGGGCTTTCGGTTACTTTGGGGGCACATATTACCCCTATGCCTTCCTTCGGCAATAGTACGCCTGGCGTTAAATCTTGCGGTTATTATTCTTGCGGCGGCTGGATTAGGTTTTCTAGGATTAGGCGCTCGCCCGCCTATGGCTGAATGGGGAGCTATGATTGCAGAAGGTATGCCGGTTATTTTTGACCAATGGTGGGTTGCCGCAATCCCCGGCGCGGCCATTTTAATCAGTAGCCTTGCTTTTAATCTGTTAGGTGATGGCTTACGTGATTTATTAGGAGACGCTAATGAGTAATACTCCTTTAATTGAGGTAGACAAACTCTGTATTGATTATCCAAGCGCAAGAGTGGTAAATAATGTTTCATTTTCATTAGGGCAAGAACGCTTAGCCCTTGTTGGTGAATCTGGCTCAGGAAAATCAATGACAGCACGATCCCTAATGGGATTAGTGCGCAAACCGGGAAAAGTTAGCGCAAATAAATTAATGTTAGCGGGGGAGAATTTACTGAATTATTCTCCTCGACAATGGAATAACGTGCGCGGCAAAACAATCTCAATGATATTGCAAGATCCTCGTTACGCACTTAATCCTGTAAAAACCATCTATCAGCAAATTGATGAATCAGTAAAACTACATCAAACGCTCTCTCATCAAGATAGACGTCAATTAATCATCGAAACACTGTTAGCAGTGGGGTTACCTGAGCAAAATATTTATCGTTATCCCGGTGAATTATCCGGCGGTATGGGACAACGAGCGATGATTGCTATCGCGCTAATTAATAATCCCACCATTTTGATTGCTGATGAACCGACTTCAGCGCTAGATGCACAGTTACGCCACCAAATTCTTGAATTAATCATTACACAGTGCGAACAACGAAAAATGGGATTGTTGTTAATCAGCCATGATTTACCGCTGGTATCAGAATATTGCGAACGCGTAATGGTGATGTATCAAGGTGAGCAAGTTGATGAACTCAGCGCAAAAGCGTTACCAGAAGCAACGCATCCCTACACGCGTACACTCTGGACATGTAGACCCAGTGCAAAAACCTATGGTACTGAGTTACCTGTATTAGATAGAACGCTTAATTTCAAGGGGCTCTATAATGCTAATTGATGTTCATAACTTACAGGTCCGCTTTGAACAGGGAAGACAAATTAAGCAGGTTGTTAATAATATTAATTTGCAAGTAAAACAAGGTGAAACTTTTAGTCTTATTGGCCGCTCTGGTTGTGGTAAATCAACGGTTTTACGGGTTATTGCTGGGCTATTGCGCCAATGGCAAGGCGACATATCGCTACTAGGACAATCGATTCAGCCTCACCAACGTTTTCAAGGTAGATTACGACGTAATGTGCAAATGGTGTTTCAAGATCCTTATGCATCGCTGCATCCACAACATCGTATTGAACGCGCATTTTCAGAGCCATTAAAAATCCATCAAATTTCATTTGATCATTCAACAATTAGTCATGCATTAGAGCAAGTTGGTTTGCCAGCAGATATCGTTAGTCGTTATCCACATCAACTTTCTGGTGGTCAACGCCAACGCGTTGCAATAGCAAGGGCTTTATTATTGCAGCCGCAATTATTGTTACTGGATGAGCCAACATCGGCGTTGGATATGTCTGTTCAAGCAGAAATACTCAATCTGCTTAATGAACTAAAAAAACAGCATAATATGACCTATTTACTCGTAAGCCATGATGCTGATGTTATTGCTCATATGTCTGATAGAGCCGCATTAATGGAGAATGGTGAATTAACACGACATTATGATAGAGAGGCGTTGTCACAAGGGATCCATCGCCTTGATAGTCATTAAAGAAAAGTAAATAAAAGAAAAAATAAGAGCAGTATGGATGGGATTTATACTGCTCTTTTTTATGCGACTATGCGACTACACAGTGTTTAGACTAACAATCCCGGAAAAATAGAGCGTAAACCGGTAACAATAAATTCAATACCTAAAGACATTAATAATAAGCCCATTATACGAGTCACTACGTTAATGCCCGTTTGTCCTAAATATTTTACTAATAATGTTGCACTGCGGAAAAGTAACCAACAACAGAATGCGAAAAAGATACTGGTTGCAGCTAATCCTAAAAAGTTAGTAAAACCTTCCCAGCGAGAGCTCCATACAATACAAGAACTAATAGCCCCGGGCCCAGCCATCAAGGGTAATGCTAGAGGAACAACAGCAACACTACTACGCACCGCTGATTCATTCCGTTCTTGATTATTTTGTTTATCTTCTCCTAAACGCCCATTAATCATAGTCATTGCGATAGTAACAATGAGCATTCCTCCTGCTATCCTAAATGAATCGATAGAAATACCAAAAATATTCAGGATAGAGTCCCCTACTAAAAGAGAGGTAACTAAAATGATGGCAACGGAGCCATTTGCAATCAAGTTAGTTTTATTACGTCCTGCATCAGTTTGATAACTTGTCATACTAATAAAGACAGGCAAGATCCCAACCGGGTTGACAATAGCAAAAAGACCAACAAAAAATTTTATATAACCGGATAAATCCAGCAATGACCCCATGAAAAGCCCCTTCTTGGCTAATAAACATGCGTATTATTCTACTCACGATAAAATAACTACAAAAAATGCGCGTTACTTTAAATCAATAAACCAGTTAATTCTATTAGTTAACAAGTTTTTACCTAAAATTTTCTCTGGCAAACAGATCTCATTGTAGTGATTTAATTTTATATTCAAATAAAGCTTACTACAAAAAAATAGTTCAACTTTATAAAGAAATGATAATCATTATCACAAAAAGCCATGCTGAAAGGTGTCAGCTTGTGTTTTTTGTGACTTAAATCACGTTAATTAATTAGAAAGATGGTAAGCTGTTATCAATAGGAAAAAGAAATCCAATTTGAAAATATATTTGCGTTGGTTATTGTTTTTTCTGAGCTTTTTAAGCAAATTAGGGCGGCTAATTATTATTACATAAATAAGTACATTACCCCTTATCTGGGCTATTCTTATTAGTGTTGATTTAAACAGCTAATTTGCTTAAAAAGTTTAACATTTTATCAGGAGTCTCTTTATGTCTGTAACTAACGTTACTGAACTCAATGATTTGGTTGCTCGTGTAAAAAAAGCTCAGCTTGAATTTGCTAACTTCTCGCAAGAAAAAGTTGATGCCATTTTCCGTGCCGCTGCACTAGCCGCTGCTGATGCTCGTATCCCTCTTGCAAAATTGGCTGTTGAAGAGTCTGGCATGGGTATTATCGAAGATAAAGTGATTAAAAACCACTTTGCTTCTGAGTATATCTACAATGCTTATAAAGATGAAAAAACCTGCGGGATTTTATCTGAAGATTTAACTTATGGCACAATGACCATTGCTGAACCTATCGGTATTATTTGTGGTATTGTCCCAACAACCAATCCAACTTCTACCGCGATTTTTAAAGCGCTTATCAGCTTAAAAACGCGTAATGGTATTATTTTCTCTCCACATCCACGTGCAAAATTAGCCACTAACCGCGCAGCTGAAATCGTATTAAAAGCAGCTATCGCAGCGGGTGCACCAAAAGATATTATTGGCTGGATCGATGAACCTTCAGTCGCTCTTTCTAACGCATTAATGCACCATGACGATATAAACCTGATCTTAGCGACAGGTGGTCCTGGTATGGTAAAAGCGGCTTATAGCTCAGGTAAACCAGCAATTGGTGTAGGTGCAGGTAATACACCTGTTGTTATTGATGATTCTGCGGATGTCAAACGTGCTGTCGCTTCCATTCTCATGTCTAAAACCTTCGATAATGGTGTTATTTGTGCGTCAGAACAATCTGTTATCGTGGTAGACAGCGTTTATAAACAAGTTCGTGAACGCTTCTCTACTCATGGTGGTTACATTTTAACGGGTAAAGACTTAAAAGCAGTTCAAGATATCATCTTAAAAGACGGTAACTTAAACGCCGCTATCGTAGGTCAACCGGCAACAAAAATTGCAGAAATGGCGGGCATCACTGTACCAGCAAATACCAAAATTCTGATTGGTGAAGTGAAAGAAACAACGCCAGCAGAACCTTTTGCTCACGAAAAATTATCGCCACTATTAGCGATGTATCATGCTGAAACATTTGAAAGTGCGGTACACAAAGCTGAAAAATTAGTTGAGATGGGCGGTATTGGTCATACTTCTTGTTTATATACAGACCAAGATAACCAACCTGAACATGTTGCCTATTTTGGCGACAAAATGAAGACTTCACGTATTCTAATTAATACCCCTGCTTCTCAAGGCGGTATCGGTGACTTGTATAACTTTAAACTTGCACCTTCTCTGACGCTAGGCTGTGGTTCATGGGGTGGCAATTCCATTTCTGAAAACGTAGGGCCTAAACACCTTATCAACACTAAAACCGTGGCGAAAAGAGCAGAGAATATGTTGTGGCATAAACTTCCTAAATCTATCTATTTCCGCCGTGGTTGTTTACCTATCGCGCTGGAAGAAATCGCAAGTGACGGTAAAAAACGTGCTTTCATCGTAACCGATAGTTTCTTATTTAATAATGGTTATGTTGATGAAGTGACTCGTGTACTGAAAAAATTTGGTGTTGAAACTGAAATTTTCTTTGAAGTTGAAGCAGACCCAACCTTAAGTGTTGTACGTAAAGGTGCTGAGCAAATGCATAGCTTCAAGCCCGATGTGATTATCGCATTAGGTGGTGGTTCACCAATGGATGCGGCTAAAATCATGTGGGTTATGTATGAGCATCCAGAAACTCATTTTGAAGAATTAGCATTACGCTTTATGGATATCCGTAAACGTATCTATAAATTCCCTAAAATGGGTGTAAAAGCACAAATGGTTGCAATCACAACCACTTCGGGTACGGGTTCTGAAGTTACTCCGTTTGCGGTTGTTACTGATGATGAAACAGGCCAAAAATATCCATTAGCAGACTACGCATTAACACCAGATATGGCGATTGTAGATGCTAACTTGGTGATGAATATGCCTAAATCACTGTGTGCATTTGGTGGTTTAGATGCAGTAACTCACGCATTAGAAGCTTATGTTTCTGTATTAGCGAATGAATATTCTGATGGACAAGCGTTGCAAGCACTGAAATTGCTGAAAGAATATCTGCCAGCAAGCTACCATGAAGGTGCTAAAAACCCAGTTGCTCGTGAGCGTGTTCATAATGCGGCAACGATTGCAGGTATTGCATTTGCGAACGCATTCCTTGGGGTTTGTCACTCAATGGCGCATAAATTGGGCTCTGAGTTCCATATTCCACACGGCTTAGCAAACGCCCTACTTATCTCTAACGTTATTCGTTATAACGCGAATGATAACCCAACTAAACAAACTGCATTTAGCCAATATGACCGCCCTCAAGCGCGTCGTCGTTATGCTGAAATTGCTGACCATTTAGAGTTATCAGCACCGGGAGATCGCACCGCAGCTAAAATTGAAAAATTATTAGCATGGTTAGAAGAGATGAAATCTTCATTAGGTATTCCATCTTCTATTCGTGAAGCGGGTGTTCAAGAAAGTGATTTCTTAGCGAAAGTAGATAAGTTATCTGAAGATGCATTCGATGACCAATGTACTGGCGCTAACCCACGTTATCCGCTGATTTCTGAATTAAAACAATTATTACTTGATACTTATTATGGCCGTGAATTTAGCGAACATTTAGACGTAGAAGTAAAAGAAGAAGCTAAAGTTACGAAAAAAAGTAATAAGAAATAATCGAAAGATTCTGTGTTCAGAATACCCTCATGTTTTTGATTAATAAAAACCCAGCTGAAAGGCTGGGTTTTCTTTTATATCTAAATAAGTTATCTCGAGCATGACATCTTACATAGTTGTTTCATGGTAAGTATTTATACGTATGTAAATTGCATTTTATCTATTGATAATTACCAATCTATAATTCACTAGTGATAAAAAGCGTTGTAATTAATGTTAAACGCTTTATTGAGTAAGCCATAGCTTTGCCCTAGATAATGACAATAATTGCCATAGAATCGATTACAGTAAGTTGTTACCTTCCCTCACTAGTCGTATTTTACATTTACTATTCAATTTTTATTCTTTTTACATCGTAATTAGATAGCCGTTATTTTTATAATACTTCCTTATACTCTGTAACATGAAAAATGTGTTAACGGTTATTAGTTCTTTAAGCTACCGACTTGCTGTCTTAATTTTATGACCATACTTATTGGTTACTTTCTTGTTTCATCAAATTCATCCTCTATTTTATCTATAAAAATAAAGCTAAGAGCACAATTTATGCAATATAAGGCTTAATATTTGATTTATGGCAACAGCACACCGAAACCACGACAAAGGGCGTTAGCACTAAAAAATGAGCTTTTAAAATGAGCATGTGCAATCAAATAAAACAAACAATAATTTTAACGAAAAAATTTCAGGAATAAGCTGTGGCATATTCTCATCAATAACAACATTTCAATAATGTATTAGCGAAAAAATTTCTCGCTATATTTAAAGTTTATCATCACCAATATACAAGGTTATTTGTTCCATCCTTACTACTAAATACCACTTTAGTAGTAGAAAAATAGAGGCGTTTGAGCAGATATGTTTATCACATTTGTAAATTTATTTAAAAACTGAACATTCCAAATAATTCATTTAACGAATACATAAGTAATGATATAAAAATTTCACACCATTAAATGTAAGGGAAAAAAACAAAAAATTTGTGTATATAGTTATCTTTATCCAATTTCATTAAACTATGAATAATATGTATAATATGAATACATCAAATGTATATCATTAGTATCATTTGTAAAAAACAATATCAGCATCACAAAACAAACAGCATAAATCGATTTGATTATCTTTTTCTTGATTAAAGATAATGAAATTTCTCAAGCAAATAAACATTTCTAGGTAAAAGCTAACATTTTTTTACACCCAGAAATTATTGCCGAATAAACTTGATATAAAAAGAAGCAATAAAACAACTAAAATAAAGTAATAGATAAACTATTTTTAGCTTTGATAGAGAAAGATTTTTATTTATTAGTTATTTTTATCCCCCTCTCGTGTCATTATTATTTAGCAAAAGAGGGGAAATAAGGAGGTTACTCTTGTTCGATGCTCCCTTTTAGCGTTGCTTGCGTATAATGTTTACGACATACTGAAACATATTTTTCATTTCCACCAATTTCAACTTGGTCACCATCTGAAAGTACATTCCCTTCATTATCTAAACGCAATACTTTATTTGCTTTTCGCCCGCAATAGCAGACTGTTTTTAGTTCTACAAGCTTATCAGCCCATGCTAATAAATAAGCACTTCCTGTGAAAAGCTCGCCTCTGAAATCAGTTCTTAAGCCATAAGTGAGCACAGGAATATCATAGCTATCTGTTATTTCACAAAGCTGTTCTACGTGTGCCTTACTTAAGAATTGGCATTCATCAATCAATACACAATGAATAGCCTCTTTGTTATTCTCCGTAACAATAACATCCCTAATATTCATATCATCGCTAAATAGTAATGCATCCGCACTTAATCCTATTCTTGAGCTGATTTTTCCCTTTGCAAAACGTGTATCAATAGCTGCTGTGAAAATCAGTGTCCGCATTCCTCGTTCATTATAGTTATAAGAAGATTGCAATAAAGATGTTGATTTTCCAGCATTCATAGCTGAATAATAAAAGTAAAGCTGAGCCATCAGCTCTCTCCCTAAATAGTGTTTATTATGGCGAGCGACAGTTTAACATAAACAAACTGCAAATTTTCAATAACAACTATTTATTACCTTTATTTGTATTTTCAATATACCTTAAAAAGATGTAGATAGTAGATAGCCCTAATCTTTGTATAAAAAATAAATAGCCTTAATAAGTACTTAACATATTAAAACAATCCTTGATATACGCTTATTAAAGTATGAAAGTTAGTCTTAATGCATTTATAGAAAAAAGTCCGTTATTATAAAAAAATGAACAAAGCTTTCTATTCTTTTACATTAGCGTTATCATCAGTTAAAAGATGCATTTCCTTACTAATATTTCCTTTATTGACTAAAGATGCCTCAACTTTTAATATTTTTTTTGTAAAGATATTACTTTAGAAAAAAGAAATTTTACGTTAGGTTTGTATTTAGCTATTGCAGAAATTTAAATAGCAATCTATTATTAGTATTACATCAGCCAACAACATTTATTTGAGACCAGGAAAATGAGCGAATCTTTAAAAATATTAAATAACATCCGTACTCTCCGCGCACAGGCAAGAGAAACTTCTTTAGAAACTTTAGAAGAAATGCTGGAAAAACTCGAAGTTGTCGTTAATGAGCGTCGTGAAGAATTCTCATTAGAAAAAGCAGCTGAAGAAGAGCGCGTACAGAAATTACAAAAATACCGTGAAATGTTAGAAGAAGCTGGAATTGATCCAACTGATCTTCTAGAAGCAAATGCAGTTAATAAGACTGGCCGTGCTAAACGCGCTGCTCGCCCTGCTAAATATTCTTACGTTGATGAAAATGGTGAAACTAAAACTTGGACTGGCCAAGGTCGTACACCAGCTGTAATCAAACGTGCTATTGATGAAGAAGGCAAATCATTAGACGATTTCCTTATCTAATTTAAGTCAATTCTCTATTTGAAATACCCTTTTAAAAATTTAAAAGGGTATTTTATTGTTGGCTATTTTCTATTAAACAAGTGTTTAATTTTAATATGTGCTGATGTTATTTTCTTAATAGATATAGTCAGGAAAATAGAGAATAGATGAATGCGTTATAAATATTTATCTATAATGAAAAAGGAGCTTTTAAAGCTCCTTTTTATTTTATATAACAAAAAGTATATTAGTTTTTGTTATGATAATAACTTAGATACCAATCAACGAACTGACTCACTCCGTATTCAACAGATGTATTAGGAGAAAAACCCGTTTTATTAGATAAATCTTCGCAATCTGCACAAGTAGAAAGTACATCACCATCTTGCATTGGCATTAAATTTAATTTGGCTTTAATACCTAATGATTTCTCTATCGCCTTAATAAAATCCATTAACTTAGTTGGCTGACCATTCCCAACATTATATATTTTATAAGGTGCAGAACTTGAAGATGTTTCCCCTTTTTCAACTGTCCATTTATCGTCTTTTTGTGGAATAATATTAATAAGACGAACAACTGATTCGACAATATCATCAACGTAAGTAAAATCTCGCGTCATATTTCCACCGTTATAAACATCAATAGCTTCACCTGCGATCATCGCTTTTGTAAACTTAAATAATGCCATATCAGGGCGACCCCACGGACCATAAACAGTGAAAAAACGTAATCCTGTTGTGGGTAATTGATAAAGGTGTGAATAGCTATGAGACATTAACTCATTAGCTTTTTTAGTTGCCGCATATAATGAAACAGGATGATCAACAGAATCTTCAGTGGAAAAAGGTTGCTTTTGATTTAAACCATATACAGAACTGGAAGATGAGTAAATAAGATGCTCAACTTTACTATGACGACACCCTTCTAATATATTAATGTGCCCGATAATATTAGCATCAATATATGCCATCGGATTCTCAATAGAATAACGAACACCAGGCTGAGCGGCGAGATGAATAACGCGATCAAATTTATATGTCGCAAATAATTGTGCTATTTCTTGTGAATCTACAAGGTCAACTTTCTCAAATTGAAAGTTTTCAAGAGCATTCAATTTAGCTAAACGCGCTTCTTTTAATCGAACATCATAATAATCATTTAGATTATCTATCCCAACGACATGATAACCCATATTTACCAATCGCTGACTTAAATGAGAGCCGATAAAACCAGCGGCACCTGTTACCAATATTTTCATATTACCACTCAAAGAACCTGATTAATGATTTTCATACGTTCAACGTTATCATGTTTAATATCATCTTCATAAACATCATAACGCTTAACGCACATCAAAGAGAATGCGGTCAATACCTTAATCGCTCGCACGTTAATTTTCCAGAGTTCTAGCAAAAATAAAAAATTATCGCATCAATTATCTACGAAAATTATGATGCGATAAACTTTATCTGCTTGAGTGTATCTCTAGAACAGCAGGAAACCTTATATCTTCAATGATTTGATCCATTGAGCAAAGTCTTCACCAAACTCTTCATGCTGTACACCGTATTCAACAAACGCTTTCATATAGCCTAACTTATTACCACAATCATGGCTTTTACCTTGTAAATGATAGGCTTCTACAGGCTCTTTCTCTATTAGCATAGCAATAGCATCTGTTAGCTGAATTTCATCACCTGCACCCGGTGCCGTTTTGGCTAATAAAGGCCAAATGTTTTCAGATAACACATAACGCCCAACTATAGATAAGTTAGAAGGTGCTTCTTCTTTCTTTGGTTTTTCTACAACACGAGTAATAGGTTTACTATCTCCTGGTTGTAATGTAGCACCCATGCAATCTACGATACCGTAATTAGAAACTTCATCTTCTGGCACTGGCTCTACCAGAATTTGACTAGCACCGGTTTGTTCAAAATGAGAAAGCATCTCTTTTAAATTAACCTTGGTTAAATCAGCACTGTATCTATCTAAAATAACATCTGGCAGGATAACAGCGAAAGGTTCATCGCCGACTAAAGGTTTGGCACACAAAATAGCATGGCCTAATCCTTTTGCTATTCCCTGACGAGTCTGCATTATCGTTACATGACTAGGACAAATCCCTTGTACTTCTTCCAACAATTGACGTTTAACCCTTTTTTCTAGAATAGCTTCAAGTTCAAAACTGGTATCAAAGTGGTTTTCAATTGAATTTTTAGATGAATGAGTAACAAGTACAATTTCATTAATACCTGCAGCAATACATTCATTAACAACATATTGGATAAGGGGTTTGTCAACCACTGGCAGCATCTCTTTCGGGATAGCCTTGGTTGCGGGTAACATTCTTGTTCCTAATCCAGCAACAGGGATCACCGCTTTTCTGACTTTACGTACAGTTGATGACATTACACTCTCCTACAGCTTACTGTTAAGCGCCATAAATATTTCCTGTTATGATATGACGCCGTTTTTAAAATAATCGCCAGAGTATATCAGTTAATATCTGTGGATAAACAGAGCCCTCACACTTAATTGAGATAGTTCTTCATATATGTTTAATATATGCGCAATAAACCATTTTATTTAATCTAAATTTAACTTTCACGAATAGGAGAAAACATTAACTTAATCTGATTTTTGCTATCCCAAACACGACATTGCCAATTTATTCCTTCACTTTTTATTTGATTAATATACAAAACTTGTAATGTCCCTAATGGTATTCCACTATTTAACTCTAGTCGTTTATCTTCAGTTTTTATTTCAGCTCGTAATCCCGCAGATGCCAATAATATATTTTTTTTCTCAGTATGATAATAACCCAACATAATAGGAAATGGCCCTTTCACTCCTATCTCGTGTAGCATTTTATTGAGTCTATTCAGCATATTGTACATGCTTGGTAATGTGCGATGTTTTTCTGATGATTTTAATATATCATTAAATACAACTCGCAAGAGTAATGCGACAAGTAACCCATGCTCATCATCATGAGAAATATCAACACAATAAAAAACAATTTGATTATTAGAGAGAGGAGCAATATCAAATAATAAACCCATTCGTTGCGCATCATTTAATTGCCGATAATTAACGCTATAACCGGCAACTACTTGCTTTACTTGGGGCTGCATCTGTTTAACGAACGACTGAATATAATGAGTATCTTGGCGTAAACTATTCCAAAGTGGCGCTAAGTGAACGCCTTCAATTAATACAGATTCAAAAAAGCCGGGACACAATACTTCGATTACTTTTTGCCTAAGCTTATTTAAATTTGTTACTGGCTTAAGAAATATTTCTTGAGCACCTAAACGCAACATTTCATCAATTTCAGCCATATTATCAGTACACGAAATAGCAATAACCGGAAAAGACCATTTACGTTGTTCAAGCTGAGTTAAAAAAGTAGGGCCATCCATAATCGGCATTTTAATATCACATAAAATAAGATCCGGTTTTAAACCTTCATCCAGCAAAGAGAGTGCCTGACTACCATTATCAGTCATATAAACACAGGCTTTTTCATGTGAGAAGTATTCCGTCAGCATTGTGCGAAAAACAACCTCATCATCAATTATTAAAATCTTCTTGCCCACTAATGCCTTGTTCATCGGCGGCTCCCGCAACTAACATTTCACTTGCTGCGTAATTAGCGTTACATTATTAGTATCAGTTTAGTTCAACATCGACGTTAATTATTCCCAAAGGTTACTTTTTTCTCTTTCGTCGTAATTTCGTCAAGTGAAACGTGATTTAGGACACTATTTTGTCAATTCTATGCCCATGTAATAGCCAGTTACCTTATAGTGAATGCTGCGAATCTTATCTGCTCGGCAATAAAAACGCTCCCACGGCACAAGCATTAATGCGTTCACGTTATTGTGCTTTTGTCTTTCATAATGCAGATTATCTAATAAAAACATGGCACCCTTCTTGTCGTGTAGAATCATTACGCGATGAGTTAATTGCAGGATTTCCAAATACGCAATGGCTAGGGCTAAATGTTATTTCCTCTCAAGGATCCCCTAAAGACAATGAAGCTTATGTCGAATTCTCGGCTTGCTTTATTGAAATAAATACCGATGATAAACAATATCTACACGAGCGTTCTCGTTTTACAAAAATAGATGATAGTTGGTTTTATATCGATGGTGTAAAACCTAAAGTAGGTCGAAACGATCCATGCCCTTGTGGCTCAGGACGTAAATACAAAAAATGTTGTGAACAATAACAACAAATAATTGCAAACAGACATCATTAAAGGATTTATCCGTACATGCAACACCAAAATACACAAAAGAAAATACTAAGAACTATTTGTCCTGATGCGAAAGGACTTATCGCAAAAATCACGAATATTTGCTACAAACATCAATTAAATATCGTGCAAAATAGTGAATTTGTCGATCACCGCACTGGACGCTTTTTTATGCGTACAGAACTTGAAGGTATCTTTAATGATGAGACATTCCTTGCTGATTTAGACGATGCACTACCACAAGGCTCTCAGCGTGAACTTAATACATCAGGTCGCCGCCGCATTGTTGTTATGGTGACAAAAGAAGCGCACTGTTTGGGTGATTTACTCATGAAAAGCGCGTTTGGTGATTTGGATGTTGAAATTGCCGCAGTGATTGGTAATCACGACACATTAAAACACCTCGTAGAACAATTCGGTATTCCTTTTCATTTGGTTAGTCATGAAGGACTAACCCGTGATCAACACGATGAGAAGCTGATAACTCAAATTAACCAATATAAACCTGATTATGTTGTATTAGCAAAATACATGCGTGTTTTAACCCCCGCATTTGTTCAAAACTATCCTAATCAAATTATCAATATTCACCATTCTTTTTTACCTGCATTTATTGGTGCTCGTCCTTATCACCAAGCTTATGAGCGTGGAGTGAAAATTATTGGTGCAACAGCGCACTATGTGAATGATAACTTAGATGAAGGCCCCATCATCACTCAGAATGTCATTAATGTTGACCACACATTCTCTGCTGAAGATATGATGAGAGCCGGCCGTGATGTTGAAAAAAATGTATTAAGCCATGCACTGTATTGGGTTTTATCCCAGCGCGTTTTTGTTTATGGCAACAGAACCATCATTTTATAATCTAAACACCTTGATTAGGTTATAAAGATAAGCGGTATAATGTTATACCGCTTTTTATTTTTATCTAAGACTGATTTAATTACTTTGCTATTTAAATATTTAGCCTAAAATCAACACAATAGCGAACGAAACTTAAACAAAGCGAACATTTTTACAGCGATTGATCTATTTTTGATAAAATAGCGCTTTACACATCTCCGGTATTTGGTATTATTGCGCCCGCTGTCACGGACAGCAGCACAATTAAATGTTGGTGGGATACCCAAGCGGCCAAAGGGAGCAGACTGTAAATCTGCCGTCACAGACTTCGAAGGTTCGAATCCTTCTCCCACCACCATCTCTTCTCCAAGTTTTACCTCTTATTACTGCATATTTTTAATTAAATCAACAAACCTATTTAGTACGCTCGAATGATATTTAGATTTATAAATGTAACAACTGTATCGTAATTCTGTTTGAGTTAACGCCAAAAAGCACAGTGACTGATCATTATCATACTTAAGCGGATTTTCATCTGTTAATAAAATAGAATCGTGTGTTTGTATAAAATTCAAACAACAATTTAAATCATCCATCATCCTAATACTGACCGCTTTAGTTTTTTGTGCAATTTCATTCTCCAAATTTTTTATTTTTGATGTTTTATAAAGAGCAGGATCACATAACCAAATATTATCACTCAATAAGCTATTTATATTTCCTTCAAATTTTGAAGCCATATCTTGGCGACAACAGATACCTAAATATTTATTTTCTATCTTATGTACCATACTAAACTTTTCACTAATAATTTTATCTGAACTTAATATTAATGTATTACCATCATAATCAGATATTTCATCAAAATTTTCCTTTGAAAATCTCATAATATTTATATGTGATTGATTTTTATTAGCTGCTTTATATAACTCCGTTAAATAACAACTTTTCCCCCAATCGTAATACACATGAATACTATTATTAATAACCCCTAATGTATGTTTTTTAGTAATCTCTTTTTCCTGTAAATAAAGCGATTTAAGATCATTGTATAGTTCTAGCCCATCCTGAGTTAAGCTCATACCAAATTTTTCACGTTTAAATAGACGCTTACCCAGTACTGCTTCAAAGTCCTTGATAGACTTAGCAACAGGCGGTGTAGTGCGATTCATCACACGAGCTGCTTTACTTAAAG
Source organism: Proteus hauseri (assembly GCF_004116975.1). Classification (NCBI taxonomy): domain Bacteria; kingdom Pseudomonadati; phylum Pseudomonadota; class Gammaproteobacteria; order Enterobacterales; family Morganellaceae; genus Proteus; species Proteus hauseri. The sequence goes on from NZ_CP026364.1 coordinate 3,665,073, forward strand.
ATCCATTTTCTACTACTGCCATAAAGGCTTCTAATTTACGAGAGAAAAACATATTTCACCATTCCTTTGCTATATTGAAGAAAACAATCCAATTAATTAATTTAAAAAAATATTCTTATAAAAAATGAATGTTAATTTATTCTTTTTATTTTCACCCCCTAATAAAAATGATCATTACTTGAAAGTTTATATTCATTCTTTCACATTTCTTTATATATAAAGAATGACAATACTTACATTCTTCTATCAAAGATTAGTTTATGTTTCTACTTTATTCAGTTAATATTTTTTGTTACATGAATGCTTGTTTTTATTAAATTATCACATCATTATTTTATTTGTTATTTAATATTCTATAAATTGCTCTTATTTAATCATTGATAAGTCCTGTTATTGGCATCATATTTACTTACATTAGCTCTAGCTTCCTGTTAGTATAAGTAATCCTATTATTCAATTTATAAATGGTTAACATTCACATGAAATTTGTCTCTTTCAATATTAATGGCCTGCGTGCTCGCCCTCACCAACTTGAAGCTATTATAGAAAAACACCAACCCGATGTTATCGGACTCCAAGAAACAAAAGTTCATGATGATATGTTTCCATTAGAATCAGTCGGATCTTTGGGCTATCACGTTTTTTATCATGGACAGAAAGGTCATTATGGTGTTGCCTTGTTAACCAAAGCAAAACCAATTGCTGTACGTAAAGGCTTTCCTGGTGACGATGATGACGCCCAGCGTCGTATGATTATGGCTGATATCGAAACACCAGCAGGATTACTTACTGTAATGAATGGCTATTTCCCACAAGGTGAAAGCCGTGACCATGAAACTAAATTCCCGGCCAAAGAAAAGTTCTATGCTGATCTGCAAAATTACCTTACGACAAGCCTAAAACCTACATCTCCAGTACTGATTATGGGCGATTTAAATATTAGCCCAACCGATAAAGATATTGGTATTGGCGAAAATAATATGAAACGTTGGCTAAAAACAGGAAAATGTTCATTTTTACCTGAAGAACGTGAATGGCTCGCGACATTAATGGTCTGGGGTTTAACCGATACATTTCGTGAAAAATATCCTGAAACTGAAGATAAATTTTCGTGGTTTGATTATCGCTCTAAAGGGTTTGATGATAACAGAGGCTTACGTATCGATTTATTATTAGCAAGTCGCTGTTTAGCCGATAATTGTATTGCAACGGGTATTGATTATGATATTCGTGGAATGGAAAAACCATCTGATCATGCCCCTGTTTGGGCTGAATTTAAACTGTAATGACGATTTAAGAATATATTGAAATTATATCCCCTGAAAAATACAGGGGATAATTAAAACACACTAATTAACTCTCTATTTTTTCGTCTTTATTTTTTACGCCACTGTTAGTCTTGCTACTTTTCGTTTCACTTCTCTTTTTAGTTGCTGATTTGCGTTTTTTATAATTTGCCGGCGCAGGTAAATTTCTAAAGGCCTGAATATTAGGCCGACGCTTAGCCTGAGTTATCAATTCAATAAGCGTATTATTTAATGGCAACATAAAATCTTGATATTTAAATTGCTTTTCACTTATTTGCGTTAATATCGATTCCCAATGCGCAGTCATATCTGGTAATGTGGCCAATTCAGGCAAAACATTAATTAGTGCTCTACCCGCAGGCGTAGACGTAATTGCTCGTCCTTTCTTTTGCAAGAATCCACGCTTAAACAGTAATTCAATAATTCCTGCTCGCGTTGCTTCCGTTCCTAATCCATCTGTTGCTCTTAGGATTTTCTTAAGATCTTTATCTTGCACAAACCTAGCTATCCCAGTCATTGCTGACAGCAACGTCGCATCAGTAAAAGGCCTTGGCGGCTGAGTTTGTTTTTCAACAATCTCACCTTTTTCACATAGCAATTCATCACCTTTTACTACCACAGGCAAAGGTAAACCATCATTTTCAGCATCTTGTTCTTTGCTGCCTAATAATAATCGCCAACCTGCTTGTGCTAAAAATCTTGCTTTGGCAATGAACTTACCATTTTCGATATCAAGTTCAATAACACATTTGCGATACACCGCATCAGGCATAAATTGCATTAAATATTGGCGAGCCACTAAATAATAGATATTTTTTTCGTTTTCATTTAACGAAATATTGCCAGTTTTGGCTGTAGGAATAATAGCATGGTGAGCATCAACTTTTTTATCATCCCAGCACCGATTCTTTTTATCGATATCTAATGCATCTTGCGGTAATAAGCTGTTATCGTGCACACTAATGGCATTAATAACCGAATGACGCCCTGCAAAATGTTCTTGTGGGAGATAACGACTATCAGAACGAGGATAAGTAATAAGTTTGTGGGTTTCATATAAACGCTGACATGTATCAAGCACTTGTTGCGCACTTAATCCAAAGCGTTTTGCGGCCTCAATCTGTAAAGCCGATAATGAAAAAGGCAATGGCGCTATTTCAGATTCTTGCTTATCTTGGTAATCCGTTACATTCGCGGGTTTATTTTTTATTCTTTCAACAACATGTTCAGCAAGCTTGCGATTTAATAATCGCCCTTCTTCATCTTGCCAGGCTTCACAATGCTCACTTGGTTGCCAAGTCGCCATAAAGCGTTCATCTGCTGGCGTAACGATATGCGCTTTAACTTCAAAAAAATCCTTAGGAATAAAGTTTTCTATTTCTTCATCGCGACGAACCACTAATCCTAGCACTGGTGTTTGAACTCGCCCTACGGATAAAACACCTTGATAACCATTTCTTTGGCCTAATAAGGTATAGGCTCTTGTCATATTGATACCATAAAGCCAATCCGCTCTAGCCCTTGCTAAAGCAGAGACACATAGCGGAATAAATTCATGGTTGTAGCGTAACTTATCAATAGCTCGCGTCACCGCAGCGGGGTTTAAATCATTAATTAAACAACGGCGGGCTTCTTTTTTTTGCTTTGCGCTAATATTAAGGTAGTTAAGAACTTCATCAACTAATAGCTGACCTTCACGGTCGGGGTCTCCGGCATGAATAACTTCATCAGCTTGCTTAAGTAATGTTTTAATTGTCTCTAACTGTTTTTTGACATCAGCTCGGGGCTTGAGTTGCCATTGTTCAGGAATTATCGGCAAATCATCTAACGACCAGCGAGCATATCGCGGGTCGTATGCATCCGGCTCAGCCTGCTCAAGTAAGTGACCAACACACCATGTCACATACTGGTTATCACCACAAAGTATAAATCCATCACCTCGTTTATGAGGTTTAGGTAACACATCAGCAATAGCTCGAGCAAGGCTGGGTTTTTCTGCAATAAATAATCTCATTACGTTAGTTTATCACTTCAATTAACGCTCTGTTTGATACTGGCGCGGTTAACTCACCAATAGAAGTCAACTCAATATCAAAACGTGCTGCGACTTCTTTTACTTGCTCAATTGCTTCTGGTAATACAGCTAATAATAAACCACCCGAAGTTTGAGGATCACACAATAATTTACGTTGCATTTCGCTAATTTCACCAATTAAATGGCCATAGCTTTCAAAGTTACGTCCCGTTCCTCCAGGTACACAACCTTGTTCAATATAAGATTCAATTTCTGGCAATTTAGGAACTTGTGAGAAATGCACAGTAGCTTGTACATCAGAGCCTTCACAAATTTCACTTAAATGCCCTAATAATCCAAAGCCTGTAACGTCAGTCATTGCCGTTACGCCTTCGATATCAGAAAAATCAGCGCCTGCTTTATTCATACGACACATGATTTCTGTTGCTAACCCCTGATGCTCAGGTTTTAACAATCCTTTTTTCTCAGCAGTAGTTAATACACCAATCCCTAAAGGTTTAGTTAAAAACAGCTGACAACCTGCTTTAGCCGCGCTATTTTTCTTAACTTTACTAACAGGAACCACACCTGTTACCGCAAGACCAAAAATAGGTTCAGGCGCATCAATAGAGTGGCCACCAGCCAGAGAAATACCCGCCTCTTGACATGCAGCACGACCGCCTTCAATCACTTCTCGCGCAATTTCAGGGGCCAATTTATCAATTGGCCAACCTAAAATGGCTATCGCCATAATAGGTTTTCCCCCCATGGCAAAAATATCACTGATTGCATTTGTCGCGGCAATACGACCAAAATCGTAAGGATTATCAACGATAGGCATAAAAAAGTCGGTTGTACTGATAATACCGGTGCCATTACCTAAATCATAAACTGCAGCATCATCTTTGGTTTCATTACCAACCAATAAATGAGGATCATGAAATTTAGCTTGTTCACTGTGCAAAATTGTTTCGAGCACTTTTGGGGAAATTTTACAGCCACAACCTGCACCATGACTATATTGTGTTAGACGAATAGCTTCAGACATAAAACGTATCCTTTCTTAAAAATAGGTCACAAAATCAGTTAAGTCAGCAGGAGATACGGTTGCTGGCGCTTTTAATGTCGGCGTTCCTAAATATAAAAATCCTACAATTTGATCGTGCTCACCACAGCCAAGACCTTTTCTTACCACTGCATCATGAGTCCATGAGCCTGAACGCCAAATACCACCAAATCCTTGAGCGAGTGCCGCCATTTGCATAGCCTGAACACAACAACCAGCGGCAACAACTTGCTCCCATTCAGGTACTTTTGGGTGTGATTTCACTTTAGCGATAACAGCAATAATTAAAGGAGCTCGAAAAGGCGCATTTTTTGCTTTTTCTTCAACATCAGCACCAAGTTTGTTCACGACTGCGGCTTTATGTAGCAGTTGGCTAAAGCGCTCAATACCTTCATTTTGCATAACAACAAAATGCCAAGGTTTTAATGCGCCATGATCAGGTGCCCGCATTCCCGCCTGTAAAATAGTATCAAGTGCTTTACTATCAGGGGCGGGAGTGGTGAGTCTAGAAGCTGAGCGACGATTTAAAAGCAGTGTTAATGCATCCATTTTTTATTCTCCTGTCAGCGTTTGATTTTAGCAAATTGCTACTTTTTTAGGGATGAACAGTTCTTATCAATTCTCAGTATAACAAACTGTTATATTACCATCATCCGCAAATGAAGGCGGGGATTTTTAACGAAAAAACAGTTCATTTCCTATCACAATGCGCTTTTTACTCATAAAATGAATGTTTTTTTATTTTATGCCATACATTGCGTTATCTGGGTTCAACATTTCGTGCAACTAAAATAAGTTTTCTGTCAGAACGACCAAGTTATTTCTTTTATTCTTTGCAATGAACGCTATTCTTTTCGTTTAAGATACTTATCGACTGAAAGATAGATTATTAATATTGGCTTAATAGTGTGCGGCAATAATAGGCTAGTTATAAATCAATGACAGACATTCGGTAGCGCCTATATTAGAATATTCGTAATTGTCACTTTCAAGTCGTTTAAAGGCTTAGTATTAAACATAAAACGACATAAGATTATTGCTGTGAAATTTAGCTATTCAGATTCACGATTAGCGAGTAATAAAGCGTAGGAAGAATGCCTAAAATAATTGTTATTCATCTGTATGGCATTAAACTATTTAGCATCAGAATATCTATTCCTATTGCAATTGTTCACTTCAATATCTGTATGCCACCCATTTACGTTAACCAGCCTTTTCACAAATAATTCTAGCATGACTGTTTAGAATTAATTTTTAGCTTTACATGATGTGGAGATAATATGAGTAAAATTATGGAGTTAATAGGTGCAATCTTCCGTTTTAGTTGGCAAGCCATTAACTTTATCAGGAAGCTAATTCTAAACATTGTTTTCTTCTTCCTCTTTTTTGCTGTAATAGGCATCTATCTTGTTGCCAATGAAGCACAAAAACCGGTTAATTATGAAGGAGCATTACTGGTTGATCTTAAAGGTGTTATTGTTGATCAAACGACTAATCAAAATCCATTAGGACAAATGAGTAAAGAGCTTCTTGGCGTATCAAGCAGCCAGTTACAAGAAAACTCATTATTTGAAGTTGTTGATACACTTCGTGAAGCAGCAAGTGACCCTAAGATTAAGGGGATGGTATTAAAACTTGATGAGTTTGCGGGCGCAGACCAACCCTCTTTAAATTACATCGGTAAAGCCTTAACTGAATTTAAGAAAACGGGTAAACCTATTTATGCCGTGAGTGGTTATTATAGCCAGCCGCAATATTATCTTGCCTCTTATGCGGACAAAATTTATTTAACACCACAAGGTGCTGTGGGTATTTATGGCTTTGGTTTTCAAAATCTTTATTACAAAACATTGTTAGAAAAACTAAAAGTCAGCACACATATTTTCCGTGTAGGTACTTATAAATCTGCGGTTGAACCATTAATGCGTAGCGATATGTCACCAGAGGCCCGAGAAGCCTCTTTACGCTTAGTTAATTCATTATGGTCTACTTATTTAACGCAAGTTGCTGAGAATCGGAGTGTCACCACCGAAGATATCTTCCCTGGCGCTAAAGAGATGATCGAACAATTACGCAAAGCTGATGGTGATAGTGCAACTTACGCCTTAAATCGTAAATTAGTTGATACTGTAAGTTCTTATAGCCAATTTGAAATGGATATGACAGAAACATTTCAATGGAATAACGAAACTAACCAATTTAAAAATATTAGTATTTATGATTACGCGGCTAATTTAACTACTGATATTCCATCAAATGATGAAGGTAATATTGCAGTTGTTATTGTTCAAGGTGCCATTATTGATGGTGAAAGTATTCCCGGTTCTGCTGGTGGTACAACCATTGCTAGCCAAATTCGTGAAGCGCGTTTAAATCCTAATATTCGAGCACTGGTTTTACGCGTAAATAGCCCTGGTGGTAGTGTTTCCGCTTCAGAGCAAATTCGCAGTGAAATAGCAGCATTTAAACAACAAAAACGCCATGTAATTGTTTCTATGGGAGGAATGGCTGCTTCAGGTGGTTATTGGATTTCAACACCTGCGAATAAGATTATTGCTAGTCCTTCGACGTTAACGGGTTCTATTGGTATTTTTGGCGTGATTAATACCTTTGAAAATAGCTTAGAATCTATTGGTGTTTATTCTGATGGCGTAAGTACTTCACCACTAGCAGGATTATCTGTCACTAATAAGTTACCTGAAGAGTTTGCTGAGTTATTACAACTAAATATTGAAAGTGGCTATAAAACTTTCCTTAATTTAGTTGCTGAATCTCGTAAAAAAACGCCAGAACAAATTGACCGTATTGCACAAGGCCGAGTTTGGGTTGGAATTGATGCAAAAAAAGTAGGCTTAGTTGATGAATTTGGTGATTTTGATGACGCTATTGATGCTGCTGCAAAAATGGCAAAAATTAAAGAGCCTGTTATCGATTGGATGAAACCTGAGTTAAGTTTATCTGAACAAATATTAATGAGTTTATCTTCCAATGCAAAAGCGATTATTCCAGATCCGCTACAAGCTTATTTACCCGCACCCGTTATCAAAGAAGTTAAAGCGCAAACTGAGTTTTATCGCAATATGAATGATCCACTAAATCGTTATTCATACTGCTTATCTTGTGGTGATATTCAGTAATCGTATAATTCTGTATGTACCTGTTGAATACCATTTAATAACAACAGGTGCATACTTCTAATAATCCATCGTTTTAACCAGATTATCTGCTATTACACTTTTTAAACTCATTTTTGTTGATATTTTTTTAACACAATGATTTAAAGCATTAATTACTTATTCTCTATTTTCTATTTTTTAGCGCCCTTTCCTTTTTTTATTCTGCAAACTCCCTATAATCAGTTATTTCTCACAGCTTAATAAGAGTACTTGGACTGATGCAAAAGAAATCAATCTACGTTGTCTATACTGGCGGAACTATTGGTATGCAACATTCTGATCATGGCTATATTCCTGTATCAGGACATCTACAACGCCAACTAGCTAAAATGCCTGAGTTCCATCGTGAAGAGATGCCTGATTTTACGATTAAAGAGCATCTACCGCTTATCGACTCTTCTAATATTACACCGGAAGATTGGCAATCTATTGCTGATGATATTAGCGAAAACTATAACAATTATGATGGTTTTGTTATTCTTCATGGCACAGACACAATGGCGTTTACTGCATCAGCACTCTCATTTATGTTTGAGAACTTGAGCAAGCCAATTATCGTTACGGGTTCTCAGATCCCATTAGAAGCACTACGTTCTGATGGGCAAACTAATTTGCTAAACGCACTGTATTTAGCTGCACATCATCCTATTAACGAAGTCGCTCTTTTTTTTAATAACACTCTTTATCGCGGTAATAGAACAATTAAAGCTCACGCCGATGGCTTTAATGCATTTGCTTCACCCAATAGCGCGCCTCTTCTAGAAGCGGGAATTAATATAAAATCATTTAAAATTAATCCATTTCCCAAAACAAAAGGCGAATTTATTGCTCACAGTATTACCCCGCAACCTATTGGAGTTGTGACTATTTATCCGGGGCTCTCGGATGAGATTGTTAATAATATTCTTATGCAACCCGTTAAAGCATTAATTCTTCGCTCTTATGGAGTAGGTAATGCACCTTCGCATCCCGCGTTACTATCAACGTTACGTAATGCCACAGAACGAGGCATTGTAGTCATTAATCTGACTCAATGTATTTCAGGGCGCGTTAATATGGAAGGGTACGCAACAGGACAAGCCTTGGCTGAGGCGGGTGTAATAAGTGGCTATGATATGACTTTTGAGGCAACATTAACTAAGTTGCATTATTTATTGAGTCAGCAATATAGTTATAATCAAATTTGCCATCTTATGCAGCAAAATCTTCGTGGTGAAATGACACTGGATGATAACGATTAATATTAATTAAAGGTGAGATAGTGAAAAACTCAGCATTGTTACTGGTTGATATCCAAAATGATTTTTGCACTGGTGGTGCACTTGCAGTCAACGAGAGCGATGCTGTTGTTCAAATAGCAAATCAACTCATCGCTTATTTTAAACACACCAAAAATCCAATTATCGCTAGCAAAGATTGGCACCCAGCCAATCACCTAAGCTTCGCTGAGAACTCAGGTACTGTGATTGGCGAAATAGGTAAGCTTAATGGATTACCTCAAGTTTGGTGGCCTATACACTGTGTACAGCAAAGTCATGGTGCAGAATTTCACCCTGAGTTAGATTATGAGGCTATCAATCATATTATATATAAAGGGCAAAATCGTTTAATCGACAGCTACAGCGCCTTTTTTGATAATGACCATGAATACCAAACTGGCTTACATACTCTTTTACAAACTCTGAATATTAAGCATCTCTATATTTTAGGTATTGCTACAGACTATTGCGTGAAATTTACAGCATTAGATGCATTATTATTAGGTTATCAGGTGTCGGTTATCACGGATGGCTGTCGCGGTGTGAATATTCAGCCTGATGATAGTAAACAAGCTTTAGCTGAAATGCAGGACAAAGGGGCTGAATTAATTAATTCAATAAATTACCTTAATAATATCAATAGATAAGCTAGCAATTTTAATTTTCCATACAAAAAATGGCAATCCATTAATCGTTATAATTAATAGATTGCCACCTCTTATATAGCTAATTTAATTTTATAGATAATTTAATTTTAAAATAGCTTAGTCATCATCCATTGGCGTCAATGTTGCTAATCGTTCAGACTGAAATTGGGCTTTAAGTTCTTGTTTACTTTTCATCGTGATTTGCCCATTAGTGCCGACAGTCATATGCTCAGGAGAGTGATTATTTTTTGCCTGCCATAATAAAACTATCTGCATACAATGCGCTTTCTGCTCATCGGTTAATGCGACACCGTCTGGCCACTTGCCCAACTCAACAGCGGTCGAAAGACGTTGATAAATTTCAGGTGTTACCATCGAAATTAGCTCATTAACTTCCATTAATCGCTCCACATAAGTCAAATATTCTTTCTAATAGCTGAATCGTTTTTTCTTTTGTTTCAACATTGTTAACGAACACGGTTAAACACTAGCCTTTCTGCACTTCTTGCGTTTCACTGTTCGTAAAAGCCAGCGAAGCAGAATTGATGCAATAACGTTGTCCTGTTGGCGCGGGGCCATCATCAAATACATGCCCCAAGTGTGCATTACATTGCTGACACCGTACTTCAGTTCGCTTCATATTGTGTGAAAAATCATCAATATAGCGAATTGCATTATCACTAACAGGCTGATAAAAACTTGGCCAACCACATCCTGCATCAAACTTGGTTTCAGAATAAAACAAGGGTGCAGAACAACATAAGCAGTGATAAATACCTGTTTGACGATTATGTAACAGCTTGCCACTAAAAGGGGGTTCAGTGCCATGTTGCTGCGTAACATATTTTTGCATTTCATTGAGCATTGATAAATCAAGGTGATTGTTATTACTTGAAATATTCACTTTCTTTTCATTATCTGACATAAAAACCTCATGCACACAAAAAAGCTTTTTAAAACAACAGTAAATAATAACAAAGATTTAACAACAAATCTGAAAAATATGGTCTAAAATCAATGCTAGTAATCTTTAGTTTTTGAAATGTGATGTATTTCACATAACGGAGCAAAGGTAACTTCATTTATCGGCGATGTTCCCGATAATACACAGCGTAACATTTAGCTAAAACGTCCAATCTTTAAGCAAAAAGTGTTTTTTTAATTGATTTTTTGCAATTATTGACACGATTCCGCTTGACGATTGGCGCGGTTTTGGTAACTTTAGAAGCAACTTTTTAATTCACTAATAAAGCTGGTGGAATACATATGACTATCAAAGTAGGTATTAATGGTTTTGGTCGTATCGGCCGCATCGTTTTCCGTGCTGCTCAAGAACGTTCAGATATCGAAATCGTAGGTATTAACGATCTGTTAGACGCAGACTACATGGCATACATGCTGAAATACGATTCAACTCATGGTCGTTTCAACGGTACTGTTGAAGTAAAAGATGGCCACCTCGTTGTTAATGGTAAAACCATCCGCGTAACATCAGAAAGAGATCCAGCAAATCTGAAATGGAACGAAATCGGTGCTGACGTTGTTGCAGAAGCAACTGGTCTGTTCTTAACTGACGAAACCGCTCGTAAACACATCCAAGCTGGCGCTAAAAAAGTTGTTCTGACTGGACCTTCAAAAGACAACACTCCTATGTTTGTTATGGGCGTAAACCATAAGTCATACGCTGGCCAAGATATCGTTTCTAACGCATCTTGTACTACTAACTGCTTAGCGCCTTTAGCTAAAGTTATCAACGACAACTTCGGTATCGTTGAAGCACTGATGACAACAGTTCACGCAACAACTGCTACTCAACGTACTGTTGATGGTCCGTCTGCTAAAGACTGGCGTGGTGGTCGTGGTGCTTCTCAAAACATCATCCCATCTTCAACTGGTGCTGCTAAAGCAGTAGGTAAAGTAATTCCAGAGCTGAACGGCAAACTAACTGGTATGTCTTTCCGTGTTCCTACTCCTAACGTTTCTGTGGTTGACTTAACAGCACGTCTGGAAAAACCAGCAACTTACGCACAAATCTGTGACGCAATCAAAGCAGCTGCTGAAGGCGAACTGAAAGGCGTTCTGGGCTACACTGAAGATGCAGTAGTTTCTACTGACTTCAATGGTGAAGTTCTGACCTCTGTATTTGATGCTAAAGCGGGTATCGCACTGAACGACAACTTTGTTAAATTAGTTGCTTGGTACGATAACGAAGCGGGCTATTCAAACAAAGTTCTTGATCTGATTTCTCATATCTCTAAATAATTAGAGCTTAAGAAAGTCAAGATATCTCTTAGAGCCACCTTTTCGGTGGCTCTTTTATTTTTTACCCAGTCAGTTTATTGTATTGAGATAGTCAGTGACATAAGGTTATAAGATAATGAATGAGAAAATTTTTTCTTTGCCGATTATTGAACAGATATCACCTTACTTAAGTCGTCGGCAATTAGACGAACTCCCTATCCTTGTTATTTCCCATCCGAAAGTACGTGCTGCAATTAGTCTTCAAGGGGCTCATCTTATTGCATGGCAACCTGCGCAAGAACATCCGGTTTTTTGGTTAAGTGAAGATTCCTTATTTACACCGGGTGTCGCAATTCGAGGTGGTATTCCTATTTGTTGGCCTTGGTTTGCTTCAGCAGGTACACCAAGCCACGGTTTTGCGCGTATTTTGCCTTGGGAATTTAGTGCCCACTCTGAACAAGATGATGGCGTATTAATTACCATGTCCTTAAAAGAGAGCCAACAAACGAAAAAATATTGGCCTCATGAATTTACAGTGATCGCTCGCTTTAAATTAGGTGCGACCTGTGAAGTCGAGTTGGAATCCTATGGTGATTATGAAGCAACCGCAGCCCTTCACTCTTATTTTAATGTTAGTGACATCGATAATGTTTCAGTAACAGGCCTAGGAGGCCACTATATCGATACTGTTGCTGATAAAGAGGTTTACACAGATGAAGCCTCACTTCGCTTTAACGGACGCACTGACAGGCTTTACACAGAGCCTGAAGATTTCAATCTTATTCATGATGATGGTTGGGATCGCACAATTGAAGTTCACCACTATCACCATAGTGATGTTGTTTGCTGGAATCCTGGCGCTGAATTAGCTAGTTCAATGAAAGATATGAATGCAGGAGGTTATCGCAAAATGGCCTGTGTAGAAACAGCACGTATTCATCAGCCATTAAAACCCGACAACGTTCACCCTGGGCGTTTATCTGTCGTTGTACGTGTTCGTAAAAATATCGCTGAAAAATAATCAATATTACGATTCATTAAAAACAAAAAAGCTTCGGTTGATACCCGAAGCTTTTAACATGCAAAATCAAATCACTATTTGACACTCTATTTCAATGTATTTTCCATATCTTCAATAAAAGTACTGGCTTTTTTACAATTTTCGATAATCTTAGGATCATCTTTTATTTCTGCTGTATCTCGATTCACCGCGCAATATTTACTTTTTATACCTTCCATATAGCTTAACTTTGCTGCAATTACGACCTGTTTTTCACAGCGTTCTTTATCGCGCGAGTCTTGGCATATATTGCCTTTGATTTTATTTACCATTTCAAATCCTGTTCTGAGTTTTTCTTCAGATATAACGGTAAAAGGGATCCCTCCCAATAATAAAATTAAAAACAATTGTTTCACGACACCATCCTTATTTGTTTAATAATGCTTATGATAACGAATAGTCAATACAAAATTAAGCGGAGGATGAATAGATATAAGAAATAAATTAAATAAGATTTTTTTATATGAATATAGTCAAGTATTCAATAAAAAATAATCAATATTACGATTCATTAAAAACAAAAAAGCTTCGGTTGATACCCGAAGCTTTTATCCATATAGGCAATACAGCAATATTGATAGCAATTAGAATTTATAAGTGACGCCAGTCCACACTATCGCAGTAACGGATTTATTTACCATTGGGCTATCTTTCACTTCACTTGATAGATGATCAACACGCCCCATCGCAAAGAAATTCCAGCTATCAGTCATTTTATAGTTAGCAGACAGCTCAACATAAGGTCTCCAGCTGTCACTTGGGTTATATTCAGCTAAACCACTACGTTGAGATTCACTGTGCTTGACACCATAAGCATATTGATTTTGTTTCTTACTATCCCAAACAACACCCAAACCTGGTTGTAATGACCAATTACCTGCTTTAAATGGATATAAATAAGCGGCATCAGCAATAACACCGTCACTTTTGCCTAATAAATCGGCAGAAATAATTGCTCTTAAACTACCCCAATCTTCTTGGTGTTTATAGGTAAATCCACCCATCAACGTATCGCGGCGACGATCTAATTTTTTCATTTGAGCATCATCACTATCACCCGGTTTAAATGCTTGTGGGTAATAATGAAGATCGACAGAAAGTTTATCTTTCGGTGCATTCCATAAATAGTAACCTGCGGCTAATGTAGCGAAATAGAAATTCTCAGATTCATAATTAACCATTGGAACAGGTAATAAATAATCTTTCGATTTCACGCCCTTATAAGGTGTTACTTGAGCTAACACTGAGCCACCAATAGACCACTCACCAGCAAATGCTGTTGGTGCACTTAATCCTGCGATAATGGCTAAAGAAATAATAGTCTTCTTACTCACGATGATTTTCCATATTGTATTTAATAAAGTAGTAACCAAAGCCATATTTTAACGCGCATTAGCTACGATATGGCATATTCTACCTGTATCTATTCTAATTTCTGAACTAAATGAGTTGCAATTAGTGCTTGTCCTAATGCGATGCCACCATCGCCGATAGGTAATAGTCTAGATGTTAATACATTTTTATTATTTAATTTTTTCTTAAACATCTGTTTAAGTAGTCGATTATTAAATACACCGCCAGAAAGAACAACTGTATTTATATTATGCTTATCAGCAGCCTGCAACACGATATTGCCTAAACTTTCCGCTAATAAATAATGAAATAACCAAGCTTTTTCATTTACATTTAATTCTAAACATTCCCATGACGACCAAAAAACAGACAAATCAACAACGTTGTTTTTCAGTGGCATTAAATCACTGTATTTTTCAATTAAGTCGATATACTTATTTTCGTTACACTGTAACGCAGCAGTTTCTAAATAACACGCGGCCTCTCCTTCCCAACTAATTACCTTGGGTGATAATCCCAATGATGCTGAAACTGCATCAAATAATCGCCCACAAGAAGATGCTTTTGGTGAATTAATCCCTCGTGTTATCGCTTTATTTAATAACTGTAATTCTTGTAGTGGAATAAACTGAGTTATTGCACTGCGTTGCCAGTCTGGCGTAAATGCAGATAAATGCGCTAACCAATTTCGCCAAGGTTGAGTCGATGCCAAATTACCACCAGGCATAGCAACTGCAGGTAAACCACCAAGGCGTTCTGATTTTTGATAATCCACCAGCAAGCATTCACCGCCCCACAATGTATTATCTTGTCCATATCCTAAACCATCAAGCGCAATGCCGATAACAGCACCTTGTTGGTGTGTATGACCATGCTCAGCCAAACAAGAAACAATATGTGCATGATGATGTGAAACTTCAATTACAGGGATATGTTGCTCTTGAGCAAATTGCTTACCCAATTGATGGCTGATATAGCTAGGGTGAGCATCAATTGCAATAGCTTTTGGCGTAAAACGATAAATCTGCTGAAAAAGTGCCAATGACTTAATTAACTGTTGTCGAACACTTAAATCATCTAGATCACCTAAATGAGGCCCCATAATCGCCTGATGTTGTCGTAACAAGCAAAACACATTTTTAAGATCCCCGCCCATCGCCAAAATGGAGGGTTGTGATGTAAAGGTCTCTGGTAAAGCTATCGCATCAGGAACATAACCGCGTGATCGACGGATCATCACACACTGCTTATCTTCAATACGGACTAATGAATCATCAGCTCTTTGTATAATATCTCTGTTATGCATTAGAAATAAGTCAGCAATATCCCCCAATTGAGATAACGCATCTTCATTAGATAACGCGGGTGTATGTCCAGAAGCATTACCCGATGTCATAACAAGTGGTATATTTGTCTGACGCGATAAAAGATGTTGCAGTGGATTAGCCGCAAGCATGACACCAATCTCCGTCAATCCCGGTGCAATTAATTCACTTAAAGTAGGCGCTACCGATTTAGGAATAAGCACAATAGGAGCAGCAGTACTTTGTAATGCTTTAATTGCAGCCAAGCGAAAATTCGGATCTTGTTTATCTTCTTTAATTTGCTCGATATCCGTTATCATCACTGCTAATGGTTTTGCGGGTCGATGTTTACGTTTTCGTAATAATGCAACGCTTTCATTATTACGCGCATCACAAACCAAATGAAAACCACCAATGCCTTTAACTGCAACAATTTTCCCAGCAAGTAACGCTTCACAAGCTTGCACTAACGCGGACTCTTTTATTGCTAATTTGGCCCCTTTAGTATCAGTGAGCCAAATAAGAGGACCACAAACAGGGCATGCATTAGGCTGTGCATGAAAACGTCTATCCGCAGGATCTTCATATTCGTGCTTACATTCAGGACAAAACGGAAAATCAGACATTGAAGTAAAGGGCCTATCATAAGGCATTTTTTTGATGATAGTAAAACGCGGCCCACAGTGGGTGCAGTTGATAAAAGGATAATGAAAACGACGATTTGCAGGATCGAATAACTCGTTAATACACGCCGTACAAGTTGTTGCATCTGGCACGACTTGTGTATCCATCTCTCCCCCACCGCTTTTTACAATAATAAAGTCGGTAGGCTGTTGTTCCCAATGATAAGGTGTTTGCTCTATACGTTCGATACGTGCAAGTGGCGGGCATTCTGCGTTAAGCGCTTCAATAAAAGCTTTAGTTTGAGGAGATAATGTTAAATGAATCAATACACCCAAACTATCGTTACTCACTTGCCCTAGTAAACCAAAGCGATGAGCTAATTGCCAAACAAATGGACGAAAACCAACCCCTTGAACTTTGCCCTTCACACGTAATGCAATGCCGTTACTCATAGGTTCACCAAATCAAAATAAATTTAATCCTATTCTAGTTTAGTGATTATCAACAACTTTCATTTAGATCAGAAAAAGTGGAATTAGGTAAATTAATCATGACTTCAACAGCGACTCTTGGCGCAATTGCACACAATAATTCGTAGCCAATAGTCCCGCAGGCCGTTGCGACTTCATCGACAGGTAATTGATCCCCCCACAGCTCTACTTGACTTCCGTAAACAACATCAGGGTAATCGGTTACATCAATAGTTAACATATCCATTGATATACGCCCTACTAATTGTGTTTTATGACCATTTACCATAATCGGAGTACCATCAGGTGCATGTCTTGGATAACCATCAGCATAACCACACGCGACCACACCTACTCGCATATCGCGCGTTGCAGTAAATCGGCTACCATAACCAATTTGCTCACCCTGTTTAACATTTTGTACTGCTAATATTTCGCTATTAAAGGTCATTACAGGTTGTAAATCAAAATCGGCAATATCTTGCCAAACACCGGAAGGTGATACCCCATAAAGAATAATACCAGGACGGATCCAATCTTGATGTGTTTCTGGGTTAAATAACGTTGCAGCTGAATTGGCTAAACAACGCGGTAAACTATTTACCATCGTTTGGTTTATTACCGTTTTTTGCGCATCCATATTCAGCCCTGTATCAGCATTCGCAAAATGTGACATTTGAATAACAGAGCCAATATTATTTATGTTTTTAGCACGCGCCAATGCTTGCGGATAGTGCTCGGGGCGATATCCCAGTCTATTCATTCCACTATTAAGCTTAAGATAGATATTAATAGGTCTATCTAACTGCGCTTTTTCAATAGCATCGAATTGCCAATCAGAATGCACGGTCGTTGTAAGAGAATAACGTTCAAGTAAATAGACATCTTCAGGCTTAAAAAAACCTTCTAACAATAAAATGGGGCCAACCCAACCTTGTTCCCTTAACATAATGGCTTTGTCTAATTCAATTAATGCAAAACCATCAGTGTGACTCAGCGCTGGCCATACACAAGATAAACCATGTCCATAAGCATCTGCTTTTACCACAGACCAAACTTTACTGCCTGTTGCCCTTGCTTTAATAACAGCAAGGTTATGGCTCAGTGCATCTAGGTTAATGGTGACTTTTGCGGGTCTAGACATGGAATTTCCTCAATTAATAAGCAGCGTCAAGCTTTTGCCCTGGACGAAGCAATTTGGTATTAAAACCATCGATATAACGGAAAACAGATAAGTCATCAGCTGCAATTGCAGGTTTATTTCCTGAAATTAAATCGGCTAACAGTTGTCCTGAACCACATGCCATTGTCCACCCCAATGTGCCATGCCCCGTATTTAACGATAAATTGCGATACGCTGTAGGGCCAACTATCGGCGTACCATCGGGTGTCATGGGTCTTAATCCTGTCCAAAACGAGGCTTGCTCAATATCACCACCCCCCTCATACAAATCTTGCACCACCATTTTCAGCGTTTCACAGCGTGATTTTAAAACATTTAAATTAAAACCGACCACTTCAGCCATGCCACCAACGCGAATGCGATCATCAAAACGTGTCACTGCGATTTTATAAGTTTCATCTAAAATAGTGGACATTGGTGCTCTGGAAGCATCAATTATCGGCATCGTCAGTGAATAACCTTTAAGGGGGTAAACCGGAATAGAGACTTTATCTTTTAGAAGTTCAGTTGAATAAGATCCCATTGCAACCACATAGTGATCGGCAGTTAGCAAACCATCATGACATTGAACGCCCGATACTTTATCACCATCAAACAGTAAATGTTTAATTTGTTTATTAAATAAAAAAGTAACACCCGCATCTTGTGCCATTTGAGCTAGTTTTTTGGTGAATATTTGACAATCCCCTGTCTCATCATTAGGTAAACGCAAACCACCAGTTAATTTGTAACTGACATGTTCAAGAGCGGGTTCAGCTAATTTAAGTTGTTCTGCGGTTAACAACTCATAGGCAACACCTTCTTGTTTTAATACCGCGATATCATTGGCTGCATTATCAAATTGTTGCTGATTACGAAAAAGTTGCAGCGTCCCACCTTGCCGCCCTTCATATTCAATGCCTGTATCTTGACGTAATTGGCGAATGCAATCACGGCTATATTCAGCAATTCTCACCATGCGGCTTTTATTCATTACATAATGTGAAGCATCACAATTACGCAACATTTGCCACATCCAACGCAGTTGAAAAAGCGAACCATCTGGTCTAATTGCTAAAGGTGCATGTTTTTGAAACATCCATTTTACTGCTTTCAGGGGAATACCCGGCGCTCCCCAAGGCGTTGCATAGCCTGGTGAAATTTGTCCTGCATTGCCAGCACTTGTTTCTTCTGCAGCACTATTTTGTCTATCAATAACAATAACTTCGTGTCCTTGCTGTACAAGGTACCACGCACTGGTTACACCGATAACGCCGCCACCTAAGATAAGCACTTTCATGGCAAGACTCCAATAATTTACATTGATATAACATAAGAATAATATTCTATACACAAAAAGCCAATATAGAATAATCATCTAGAGTAAGAAAAACGTAAATTTTAGAGTTAAATCACATTTAATAAGCATTTGCGAAGCAAATTAATTTTTCAACTTATTAATATTACTTAAAAATCAAATAGATAAAAATATAAAGTATTCCTGAGATAAATTTAACAATTTTTATCATCAGTAATAAATACAATAAAATGTAATTAGCCATTAAGATGTTTTTTTATAAAAATCCAATAAATGTGCATAAGTTGATATATAACTTCAAAACAAGAGCTGTTTTGCTGTTTTTTTTGCTAAAAAAATCAATAAGAAGAACAGTCTAAAAAAGAGACAATAAAAAAGAGGAGAGTAAATTGAGCAAAAAGGAATAAAAAAACCAGCACAATCATCTGATATGTTAGCTGGTTTTTATAACTAATTATTTACTTAGAAAAATAAATTAACGCTTTATTTCTGCCAAATCACTTGGCTCGGGTGATTGCAAACTTTGCCAGATAATTCCGCTGTCTTTACCGTATTGGCGAACACAATCCATTACATGCTCAACATCTTTTTGAGTACATAACAGCGCTAGTTTTTTATAAAACGACAATGCCAGCTCTTTAGCTTGAATATTGGAAAAATAATAGCGCCCAACTCGAGTATAAAGCCCTTTTAATCCGTTTAGGATCAGGCCATAGATTGGATTTCCTGACGCAAAAGCTAAACCACGAAAAATGTTGTAATCTAATTCACTGAACTCATCAGCACTGTTTTCAATTGACAGCTCATGAGTTAATACTTCAACACATTTTTCAGGATTATTTTTAAATGCTGTACGAATAAAAATAGCTGAAATATTCGTCCTTACAGCAAGTAAATTATCAATAAGTTGCGGTACTCTATCGTGATCAAGGCGAGCAACAGTTTCAAGAATATTAAGTCCTGACGTTTCCCAGAAGTTGTTTACTTTCGTAGGCTTACCATGTTGAATAGTTAACCAACCATCACGAGCAAGACGCTGTAAAACTTCTCTAAGAGTCGTTCTTGTCACGCCGATGAGTTCGGAAAGTTCGCGTTCTGCTGGTAGAATAGATCCGGGTGGAAAACGATTGTTCCAAATGCTTTCAACTATATATTCTTCCGCGAAACCTGCGGGGCTTTGGGCCTTAATAACCATATTTTTATTTCTTCCGACGCGTTTTTTCTGCTAATAATGAAAAATATAATATCAGAATGCGTAATTTTGATATAGCTCAACCATCATTAAATAGTGAGTGGCATCATAAAACATGATGTTGTTCTATCAATTTATTATTACAAATGCGCTTAATTTCACAGCACTTAACGCGTATTATGGTTCGATTGCACAAAACTAGTGCTTAAAATCTCTATTTGGAGGATAAAAAACATAATGGATATGAGTATAAGACAGGCATTACTAAAGAATTTTATGGGTAGCTCTCCCGATTGGTATAAGCTTGCTATTATTACTTTTTTAATTATTAATCCACTTCTCTTTTTCTTTGTAGACCCCTTTGTTGCAGGCTGGCTACTGGTGATTGAATTTATCTTCACCCTTGCCATGGCCTTAAAATGCTATCCACTACAACCAGGGGGATTACTTGCAATTGAGGCTGTCATTATTGGTATGACTAGCCCAAAACAAATTGGTCATGAGATTGCCAATAACCTTGAAGTTATTTTATTACTTGTCTTTATGGTTGCTGGTATTTATTTTATGAAGCAATTATTGCTTTTTGCTTTTACTAAATTGCTATTATCTATTCGCTCTAAGCGATTACTCTCTATCGCCTTTTGCTTTGCAAGTGCATTTTTATCTGCCTTCTTAGATGCCTTAACTGTCATCGCTGTTGTTATCAGTGTTTCTTTAGGGTTCTACTCTATTTATCATAATTTTGCATCAAACCAGTCTGGTGCTGATCTTAATAATGATGGTTTTATTGATACCACAGAAAAAAAACAGACTTTAGAACAATTCCGTGCGTTCTTACGCAGCTTAATGATGCATGCTGGGATAGGTACTGCATTAGGTGGCGTAATGACAATGGTTGGTGAGCCACAAAACCTAATTATCGCAAAACATCTAGAATGGGATTTTGTGACATTCTTTATTAGAATGTCCCCCGTTACTATTCCTGTCTTTTTTGCGGGTTTAGCCGTTTGTTATTTCGTTGAGCGCTTTAAACTATTTGGTTATGGCGCTGAATTACCCGATTTAGTTCGTAAAGTTCTCACTGAATATGATAAGAAAAACAGTGAAAAACGCACTTCTCAAGAAAAAGCGCAACTGATTATTCAAGCACTGATTGGTGTTTGGTTAATTGTAGCGCTAGCATTACATTTAGCTGAAGTTGGTATTATCGGTTTATCCGTAATTATTCTAGCGACCGCATTTTGTGGTGTTACAGAGGAACATGCATTAGGTAAAGCGTTTGAAGAGGCACTGCCATTTACTGCCTTATTAACCGTCTTTTTCTCTATTGTTGCGGTTATTATTGATCAACAACTCTTTGGGCCAATTATTCAATTCGTTCTACAGGCCTCTGAATCATCACAGTTATCACTGTTCTATTTGTTTAATGGTTTACTTTCTGCCATTTCAGATAACGTATTTGTAGGAACGGTTTACATTAGTGAAGCGTTAACCGCGTTACAAAATGGATTGATTAGCCAAACACAATATGAACATATTGGCGTTGCTATCAATACTGGGACCAATTTACCTTCGGTTGCAACGCCTAATGGCCAAGCGGCATTCTTGTTCTTATTAACCTCGGCTTTATCACCACTCATTCGCTTATCTTATGGACGAATGGTTATTATGGCTCTGCCATATACGATTGTGATGACGCTACTAGGTTTGCTCGCGGTTGAATTCTGGCTGGTTCCTACAACCCACTGGCTTTATGAACTGGGTTTGATTGCGATCCCGTAACAAAGAATATACATAATCACTACATTAATAGGGCTTTTATTTTATAAAAGCCCTATTTTTTTTATTAAAACAGGTTCCAATGTAAATATTTGTGAAATAAGAAGTTTCATCTTTTTTTACCATTACGTTTTAGGCAAAATAGAACTATCTCAATATTTAAATGGATATTATTATGCTGGCGTCTCTTCGTCACTGGTCACAAAGCCGCTTCTCTTGGCTACTACTGGCATTAACAGCAATTGGTCTTGAAGCTACAGCTTTATATTTTCAATACGGAATGGAATTAATGCCTTGTGTTATGTGCGTTTACCAACGTATTGCTGTCTTAGGTATCGTTGCTGCTGCATTTATTGGTATAGCAAATCCTAAGCTTGCATTAATGCGCATCGCAGGTGGATTCTTATGGATTTACTCTGCATATCGAGGTATTGCGCTAGCTTGGGAGCATACTCAACTTATTCTTAATCCATCTCCTTTTGCTACCTGCGATTTTTTCGTTACTTTACCCTCTTGGTTTGCATTACAAGATTGGTTCCCCGCGGTATTCCAAGCAACGGGTGATTGTTCCGTTAGCCAATGGCAATTTTTATCCCTAGAAATGCCACAATGGATGTTATTTATTTTTTCTGCTTATTTTGCAGTCGGTTTATTAGTATTAATAAGCCAAGTAACAGCATCAAAAGACGATTAATGCTAATTTGATGATATTTCATTAACTCATCTAAATAGCGATTGTTTTTATTAAATAGAAAATAAAAAAGCGCCTTTCGTTTTATACTAAGGCGCTTTTTTTATTCATCAATAATTTAACTAATAAAAATATATCATTAACCAGGAATACAAACACCATCAATTAAGGCTTGTTCGCTACAACGCTTACCATTGGTGAATTGGCAAACAGGTGTTTGCCCACCATGTAATTCATAGTTTAAAGAAGGTATACCACCAGAGAATACGCAAGTCGCTTTAGCTGATTCATCTAATGGAATATCAATACTTGTTGTTGGAATGGTTCTGCTTTTACTTATAGTATGTACCGCGGTATTAGGTTTATCTACTGAGCTACTGCATCCTGCAAGAAAAGCAAAGCCTGTAAACATCATCAAATAACACGCAACTTTAAATTTCTTTTGCATCAAAAATACCCTACTTACTCATTTTGTTTTTATTAATGGGAAGCACTTTTAGACAGTAAATTTATCACTAATACACCCGCAATAATTAATGCCATACCAACAATAGCAGGTAAGTCTAGTTTTTGTTGATAAAGAAAAATAGCGGCAACTGAAACCAATACAATACCTAATCCGCTCCATATTGCATAAGCAATACCTAACGGCATAACTCTTACCACTTGAGAAAGCGCCCAAAAAGAAAAACAATAACCGATAACGACAACAATAGATGGATACAAACGACTAAAACCATCTGATGCTTTTAGCATCGTTGTCGCAATAACCTCAGATATAATTGCCAGCATTAGGTAAGTAAATCCATTCATTTTTTAGCCTTAACCTTATACACATTCAATTTTGTGAATTCTATCACAAGCTAAAGTGATGACATTAAACCAATAAAAATAAAAAAGGGCACTTTTTATTTTAAATAAATGCCCTTTATCTTAATAATTTTTTATTTAATGTTGATGAATTTGATTTTTCTTACGAGGTGCACCACCCATTGAAATACGATAACGAGTGAAGATAAACCCACACCAAATTACCGCAATAATGCTCAATAGTGTTCCTGCGTAACCAATATTTGTCATACCCACATGAAGGGTAACTTGATTACCTAATAAGGCTCCTGCGCCTATTCCAATATTAAAAATACCAGAATAAATGGACATTGCGACATCTGTTGCATCGGGAGCTAAATCAATAACTTTTACTTGTAATCCAAGACCAATACACATAAAACCGATACCCCAAAAGATAACCAAAATAATAAACGTATTGATATTCTGACTACTCATCATTAATAAAGCTAAGCAAAAGGTTAATAATATCAAAGCGAAAAATAAAAATGACGTTGGCATTTTGGCACTATAACGACTAAATAAAACACTACCGATAATACCTGCACCGCCAAAAATCAATAAGACTAAAGTGGCAAAATTTGGCGCTAAATGAGCAACATCCACAACAAAAGGTTCTATATAGCTATAAGCGGTAAAATGGGCGGTTACAGCAATAACCGTTAGCAAAAATATTCCCATTAATGGTCCGCGTTTTAACAACACAGGAACACTTTTTAATGAACCAGAATGCTCACTAGGTAATAAGGGTAAATAGCGCATTAACGCGAGCATGGTAATTAACGCCAAGAGACCAATTCCCATAAATGTTGCACGCCATCCTAACCATTGACCAATAACACGGCCAATTGGTAGACCTAACACTGTCGCCAATGCAGTACCTGTTGCTAATAATCCTAGTGCTTGTGCCCTTTTACCATGAGGTGCCACTCTAATCGCTAATGAAGCTGTAATTGACCAAAAGACGGCATGAGAAAAAGCAACACCGATACGGCCAACAATCAGAGATTTAAAATCCCACGCAAGCCCTGACAAAATATGACTAACGATAAAAACAGCGAATAAAATAATCAGTAGCTTACGCCGTTCAACTTTACTCGTGGCTAACATAAGTGGTAGTGACATTAAAGCCACAACCCAAGCATAAATAGTGATCATTAATCCAGTTTGAGCAGGTACCATTGCAAAACTTTCAGAAATATCACTTAACAATGCAACGGGAACAAATTCTGTCGTATTAAAAACAAAAGCCGCAAATGATAAAATAATCACCCTAATCCACGCGGTTTGACGACTGACCTCATTAATATTTGATGTAGTGATATTCATAGTTAATTAACGCTTTTTTTAAAAGTGGTAGAGATAAATGACTTACGCTTTTTTATATAAATATTCGTGTGGCTAGTTAAGTAGCTTTATCTCTAATCAATACTAATCAGATAACGATTTAGTTATCCTGATAAAACAAAAAATAAGCCAAATTTTCACGAAATTATATTGCTAAAACGGATCAGCAATCAATTTTAGCATATCAATGTAATAATTTTAAATCCTATCAATAACTTCTTTTTAACTTGGATAGTACTTAAGGAAATAAAAATGAGATATTTAATAAATAATTGAAAGAAAGTAGTTTAACTTAATAACCCTCTTAATTATAAAAAAATAGCAGTATATTCATTTGGTTATATTTTATAAAAAACAGCAAACAAACGAAATTAAGGTAAATAAAAGAGAGTTTAGAATAAAAGAATAAAGCAAAAGAGAAGATTACTAACTTAATGTATCAATTACTTTAGTCGCCTGCTCACAGGAAAGATTTTTAGCGGATGTAGAAACACCATTAAGGCGATTTTTAATAGAAAAAATTTGCGCAATAGAAGCTCTGGGTAATACTAAGCTACCATTTGCAAGAGCAGCTTCTATCGAACTTAACTTAGCGGCTAATTGCTGACAATTTTCAGAGTTATCTAATGATTGATAATAATTAACCAAACTATCACTGTGCTTTTGAGCCGAAGAGATAACTTGAGTTATTGGCACTGATTGACGTTGAATTATATCACGGCTGTCCTGCCAAACTCCGGCCCCTTCCTCTTTTATAAAAGTGACTATAAGAATAGCAACCAAGATTGCGAGTATAATTGTTAACGACAACATTCCTCCTGCAATAATCAGTATTTTTTTCATCATTTACTCCACAAGACTTATTAGCTATATAGTTATATATAATTAAAATAAGTGTGATTCAATTTGAATTACGATTCTTTTTATTTTTTACATTTTATTACGCTGTTATACAGTTTATTTAACTTAAACATCAGAGATAAAAATAACATTTTGATTAATAATATAAATAAAAATGGCACATTAAAATATTTTATATAACATGCCACTTAAAGGTAAATTCAATTTTTGAAAAAGTAAGTACTATTTTTTAGAACAACAAGCAATATAATTTAAGTTTTTACGATTTGATCTAAAAAATTTAAACATTGATAAAAATCGTGTACGATTTGACTTATTTTTAAGTCCATTTTTAATAATTTTTGCCGTTGTTAATAAGCCTTCGTCTCGAAGCAATCCTATTGGCGAAAGCAAGCTCATAGCACCAAATTTCATTTCTACTACAGAGAATCCGACATCAATAAATAAATCGTGCCATTCCTGTTTAAACATAGGGGCTACATTTGATTGCACAACACCCACTAAGTTTTTTTTATCCACTTCATCATTGCTCTTCATAATATCATGCGTTAATAAAAGTCCTCCTGGTTTTAATACTCTAA
The DNA here is from genome assembly GCF_004116975.1 of Proteus hauseri. NCBI lineage: Bacteria > Pseudomonadati > Pseudomonadota > Gammaproteobacteria > Enterobacterales > Morganellaceae > Proteus > Proteus hauseri. The sequence goes on from NZ_CP026364.1 coordinate 3,691,374, forward strand.
AGTATTCTTGTACTAATTTAGATTTTGCTTTATCACCATACATCGTTAGCATTGCTTCATTAATAACAACATCAAAGGTTTCATCAGGAAAAGGAAGTGAAAACGCATTGGCTTTGGTTAGCTGGATCAAATGCGTTAATTGTGCATTATCGATATTATGTTTTGCATTAGCTAAAGCCTGATCATCCATATCAACAGCAACAATTTGGCAACCATATTTACCTGCTATTTCAATAGCTGTTGTCGCCATATTGCACGCAATTTCTAATACATGGTGTGATGATGTAAATTGGGCTTGGTTAATTAACCACTCTGAAGCTTCTATTCCACCAGGTCTTAAACGTGTTTTACCCAAGCTTGCTAAAAAAGTATGCCCTGCTTTAGGCACTGCTTGTTCTATTGTTGTACTAACTTTTGTTTGATTACTCATGCTACCCACCATTTGCTAATCATTAAGTTGCATTATAAATACACCTTATAATAAAAAGCATTTAATGGGAATAGTTATCATTACTTTATTGAAAAATTGATCCGTCATCAAAAGTAAAGAACTTTAAACTTATAGAAACAACATTGACCTTCCCCTTAGGGTAATCTTTAAAGTTATAACACTTCCACATAAAAATTAAGGAAACTGTTATGAAAAAGATTTTACCTACTGCGATAATTTTAATGAGTGCGTTCTCTTTTAACGCAATGGCTAATTCTTCGCATATGAATATGGATATGCCACAAAGCAATTCTCCTATGCATAAAGAACTAAATGAATCGATGAATAAAATGCATGCTGACATGGCAAAAGGCATGAATACAGATAACGCAGATATCGCTTTTGCTGATGGTATGATCGCTCACCATTTTGGCGCTATTGATATGGCTAAAATTGAATTAAAATATGGTACAGATCCAGAAATGCGTAAGCTAGCTCAGGCTATTATTGATGCTCAAGGGCCTGAAATTGAGCAAATGCAAAAATGGTTAGAAAAAAAACACATCAAAAAATAATTAATATAAGTAGGCTATATGATTATAATATGGCCTACACTTCTACTAAAAATAGAAAATATTATTTATTTAAATTTTAACTTATTAATATATTACAGCCTATTCTTTACCCTCCATTATTATAATAACAAATAATTATTACATTCATATTGTTATAAATTCTATTTCCTTGCAGTTAATCTGGTTTTATCTTAGTTGTATTTATTTTATCTCTCACACCTTTATAATTATCTACCGTAAATAAGGCTTATAGCTAATTTGTTCATTTTACTATATCAACATACATTAAGGAAAATATATGGCGAATAGTTTTTTACTGACTTACTCCGTTATTGCCAAATATGGTGCTCCTACCGATGGAGATAAAGCCGATAAGGTACGTCACGATATAGCTAAAGTAAGGGGGTGGATAAAATCACATATCAATGAAACTACATTTACTGGAGTAATGAGTATAAAAGGAAAAAATAATGAAGAGCGGCAAAAATCGGCGATTAATAATATAAAAAATGAATTTAAGCCAATACTAAAAAAACATGAGGCTTCAAAAAGCAGCGTGATCATCTATTGTACATTAATGGTAAGTTGCGTAGATAAGCCATTTCAGTTCGAAGTTTATTACTAAATTTTTTTAATCTCTAAGAGCCATCATGATTGTATGGCTCTTAATCCTATGAATTAATTTCACCTAAACTAACCCTGTGATTCAAAATAAAAGCACACATCACATCCACGACCTAGCTATCTCCTAATAAATGACACAAATCTATTGATAGAGATGCCTCTACTTATCGAATCGTTTATAATCATAATTATTACATATGTTTATTGCCGTTATCATCAATCACCGCAACAAACTTCACTAATTTTAAATATAAACAGATTTGAATATGCCAAAGATATTAATAATACAAAGAGATAACATCGGAGACTTAATACTAACAACGCCTCTGATAGATGCCCTTGCCCAAAAATACGATACAAAAATCGATCTTCTCGTAAATTCTTATAATCAAGCAATTTTAGAAGGTAATCCTGCTGTAGGAAATGTTCATATTTACAGTAAGTTACATCATAAAAAATCAGGCCAATCAGCATTAAAACTTATTTTTAGTCGTCTAAAAATTATTCTAGCTATGCGTAGACAACACTATGATATCGCTATTATTGCGAGAGATCATTGGGCTAAAAGAGCATTACAATGGGCAAAATTATCAGGTGCTAAGCGTATTATTGCTATCGGTGATGACACGCCTTCATCAGTAACTGACCCTATACCTACCCCTGCAAACAAAGGCCATATCGCTGAGCTTTTTTGTCAATTAGCTCATCCTCTTGGTATATACAGTAAACCTGGTCCACTTAAGTTATATGTGAAAAAGGAAGAAATTGATACTATTCGACAACGAATAAGTATTCCTAATGATATTCCTATTTATGGACTACAAATCAGCTCTCGCAAGCCACAACAACGTTGGCAAGCAGAAAAATTTATCGCTTTAGCTCATCTACTCACACAACGTGAAAAGTGTCAGATTTTACTCTTTTGGTCACCTGGTAGTAGTGATAATAAGCAGCATCCTGGTGATGATGAAAAAGCAGTATTTATTTTAGAACAATGTAAAGATATTCCTATTACACCGGTACCCACTCAAAATCTTCGCGAATTAATGGCGGGGATGTCTCTGTGTGACCAAATGTTAACGAGTGATGGCGGTGCATTACATATATCAGTTGGAGTGGGAGTACCAACGGTAGCAATGTTTGGTAATAGCGAAGCTGAATTTTGGGGACCTTGGCATATTGCTAATGAAGTTCTTGAAGCGCCTGAAAATAATGTAGAACTTCTTACTGTTGAAGATGTACTAACTCGTTTTATTAGATTACGAGAACATGTCATTCATTCAAAGTCTCAAAATAAACCACAATCTGATATTGAATAACTAACAGCATCTTGTTAGTAGTAATATAGATCATCTTATTAATACTAATAATCAGATGATCTTTTATTACAACTAATATCAAATACAAAAAATACCAAAGTGAGTTTAGTTTAAATATCAAATACTGGCATTAATAGGCAGTGACAATGGAGCAAAAATGAATAGCTCAGAATCAATGGCATCAGCGACAAAAACACTCGCCAAACAAATTGAAAAATGGACTCAAAACACCAATTTACTTGAGACAGATATACCTGGGCTAAAACTCACTCATTGGACTTCACCAACACCTATCACCAGTCATACACATCAATCGAGTATTTGCTTGATTGCTCAAGGTGAAAAGCGAGTTATATTAGGTGAAGAGAGTTTTATTTATGATGCCAACCATTTCTTAATTTCTTCTGTTGATTTACCCGTTATCTCTAATATTTTACAGGCGAGTAAAAATAAACCTTTCCTTGGCCTTATTATGGATTTAGATCTACAAGAAATTTCGCAACTCATTGTAGATGGTGAATTATCGTTCAGTGTTCAGAAAAATGCACAAAAAGGAATTGCCGTTGGAGAATTATCAGAACCATTACTTAATGCCTTTATTCGTTTAATGGATCTGCTCGAAGATCCTGATAGTATTAAAATCCTTGCCCAAGGAATTAAACGAGAGATTTTTTATCGACTTCTTCTTACAGAACAAGGCTCACGTTTAAATCAAATGGTAACCGCAGGAAGCCATAGCCACCAAATATCTAAAGCGATAGAGTGGCTAAAAAATAATTTTATTAAGCCATTAAATATTGGCGAATTAGCAACATGTTCTGGAATGAGCAAATCGGCATTTTATACACATTTTCGGACTATGACGTCGATGACTCCCCTGCAATTTCAAAAGAAATTACGATTAAGTGAAGCTCGCCGTTTAATGTTAACGGAAAATTTAGCAGCGATTAATACCACTTTTCGAGTTGGGTATGAGAGCCCATCACAATTTAGTCGTGAATACTGCCGATTATTTGGAGCTCCTCCTGCTAAAGATATAAAAATGCTGAGAAAATCAAATACACTATAAATAAACCTCAATTTACTTATTCGTTATAAAATTCTTTTACTCTTTAGCGATAACAACCTCTCTTGCCATTTTTATTTTTGGAAAAATAGGCAAGAGACAGAGAAGATCAGACATTCATTCTTGTCGATTAAAACGATAGCATTTACCTCAACAATAAATGTCTCTCTATTTATAGAGGCAAAATTCTCTTTTGAAATGAGGTATAACCATGCAACTCGATTTCACTTATTACAATCCTACAACCATACATTTCGGCAAAAACTCCCTCACCAATTTGAATGATGAATTAACACAATATGGTGATACCGTTCTGCTAATGTATGGTCGTAACGCTATAAAATCTAACGGCCTTTATGATGAAGTAATAACAATACTTGCAAAGGCTGGGAAAAAAGTTATTGAATTATCCGGTGTAATGCCAAACCCAACTTATGAAAAAATGATGGAAGGTGTCAAACTAGTTCGTGAGCATAATGTAAGCCTGATTTTGGCTGTTGGCGGTGGTTCTGTTATTGACTGCGCTAAAGGCGTTTCTGTTTCTGCCTATTGTGAAGGACAAGATCCTTTCCAAAAATATTGGGTTGAACATCAAGAAATCACTAACAAAATAGTACCAGTAGCTTCTATTCTTACAATGGTTGGCACAGGCTCAGAGATGAATGGTGGCTCCGTGATCACTCACGAAGAGAGCAAATATAAAGTAGGTCGTGCATTTCCAGCTAAAGTTTTTCCTAAATTCTCTATCTTAAACCCAGAATATACTTTTACTGTTTCTCAGTATCAGATGGTTAGTGGCGTTTTTGATACGATGTCTCATTTAATGGAACAATACTTTTCTGACCAAGGCGCGAATACAACGGATTATTTAATAGAAGGCTTATTAAAATCTTCTATTGATAATTTGCGTATTGCCCTTAAAAAACCGAATGATTATGAAGCAAGAAGCAATCTAATGTGGAATGCAACATTAGCACTTAACACAATGACTGGATTATCAAAAACTCAAGATTGGCAAGTTCATATGATTGAACACCAATTAGGTGCTTATACTGATTGCGCTCATGGCATGGGGCTTGCAGCAATATCATTGCCTTATTACCGATTGGTTTATAAATTTGGTATTGAGAAATTTGTACGATTTGCAACCCAAGTATGGGGCATCTCTGCGGAAGGAAAAAACTCAGATCAAATTGCACTTGAAGGTATCGCAGCATTAGAGCACTTCACTAACGAATGTGGCATTGTAACATCACTACAAGAGCTTGGCGCCACAAAAGAAATGCTACCTAAAATTGCAAAATCAACAACAATTATTGGGAAAGGCTATAAAAAATTAACAGATAAAGACGTACTGGAAATTTTAGAAGCGTGCTTTTAAATCTACCTAAGGTAACGATCTGACTTTATCTATACCGACGAGTGAAACAGCACTTATCGGTATAAATTTTACTAGCTATTCGCGTTTCGAGTAAAAAAGCACTGTAATTCTTTATCTTAATCTATTTGCAAAAAAACGGACCTCATTGAGGTCCGCTTCTTTTTATATGGTGCCCAGGGCGGGACTTGAACCCGCACAGCCTAATGGCCGAGGGATTTTAAATCCCTTGTGTCTACCGATTTCACCACCTGGGCTAAATTCTGTGGTGCGTCCGTAAATTTTATTGCTAAAAGTTTACTGGTAAGGACGACTTAACTGCTTCCCAATGCCATCGTTGATGGTCTTTCTTTTACACCATACTTTAACTTAACATTAAAGATGGTGCCCAGGGCGGGACTTGAACCCGCACAGCCTAATGGCCGAGGGATTTTAAATCCCTTGTGTCTACCGATTTCACCACCTGGGCATTTCATGGAGGCGCGTCCCGGAATCGAACCGAGGTACACGGATTTGCAATCCGCTGCATGACCACTCTGCCAACGCGCCTCAACTTCTCAATCTCTAAGAGATTGGAGCGGGAAACGAGACTCGAACTCGCGACCCCAACCTTGGCAAGGTTGTGCTCTACCAACTGAGCTATTCCCGCTTTACCGAACTAGCTGATTTACTTATTTATTTCTGTAAACCGTTGTGCCTTTCGATGCGTTGCATTCTACTGATTTCCTGTATCGAGTCAACACTATATTTGCATCTTTTTGACTGTTCGGTGAATTTTCAGTCATTTCGATCAAGCTTCGCGCAAATCTGACCACGCAGCGCTCAAATATTGAAACATTGACCAAAAAGTAAGGACGGTTGCAACATATAACAAAGCAAATCCAAACCACTCGGCTTCAATAGTCGGTCGCCATAATAACACAACTAACGACCCCATTTGTGCGGTAGTCTTCACTTTTCCGATCCAAGAAACAGCAACACTATTACGTTTTCCTAATTCAGCCATCCATTCTCTTAATGAAGAGATAATAATTTCACGCGCAATCATAGTTGCGGCAGGTAATGTAATCCACCATGAATGGTAATGCTCAGTTATTAGGACTAATGCCGTCGCAACCATTACTTTATCTGCGACTGGGTCAAGAAAAGCACCAAATCGTGTCGTTTGTTTCAATCTGCGTGCTAAAAAACCATCGAACCAGTCTGTTGCTGCCGCTACCATAAAAATAATAGCGCATATCATAGGGGCATCTTGAAATGGCAAGTAAAATACCAAAACAAAAAATGGGATTAAAACAACACGAAACAAAGTCAGCCAAGTTGGGATATTTAGTTGCATAGCGTTCTACACGACCTAGAAAAGTGAGAGTTATTAGTATGGTGCATCAATACACTTAGTGTTTCAACGCATTAAAAATTTTTTCTGCTAACGCTGTCGAAATTGTGGGGACTTTCGCAATTTCTTCAATGCTGGCATCACGTAAAGCTTGTAAACCCCCCATATACTTCAATAACATTTGTCGACGTTTTGGCCCAACACCTTCAATAGATTCTAATGAACTGGTATTTTTTACTTTAGCCCTACGTTGACGGTGCCCAGTTATTGCGTGACGATGCGACTCATCACGAATATGTTGAATCAAATGTAATGCAGGAGAGTCTGAAGGTAATGCCATTCCTTCACCTTCAGGAACAAAGAACAACGTTTCTAACCCTGCTTTACGATCACTGCCTTTAGCCACACCTATCAATTTAGGATGCGACTTATCCCAAGTAACATCAAGGGAATTAAATACATCTATTGCTTGAGCTAACTGCCCTTTGCCACCATCAATAAAAATAATATCAGGTACTTTATCTTCTTCTAATGACTTTCCATAACGGCGGGTAAGAACCTGATTCATCGCTGCATAATCATCACCAGGAGTAATACCACTAATATTATAGCGTCTATATTCCGATTTTAATGGGCCATTCATGTCAAATACTACACATGAAGCCACAGTTTGTTCTCCCATAGTGTGACTAATATCAAAACATTCCATTCGTTTTATCTCATTCATGCCAAGAAGTGACATTAATGCGTCATAACGTTGTTGAATTGTTGATTGTTCTACTTGTTTTGATGCTAATGCTGTAGCCGCATTTGTACGTGCAAGTTTTAAATACCGCGCTCTATCACCACGAGGCTTGGTTTGTATTTGAATCTTTCTCCCTGCAATAGAAGAAATAGATTCAGAAAGTATTGCTTTATCTTCAAGATTAAAATCTAGCAATATTTCACTTGGAAGTGTGCGAATAGCACTACCTTGCAAATAAAACTGACCAATAAAAGTTTGAACCACTTCATCAAGTGTAGTGTTGGCGGGTACTTTAGGAAAATAGCTTCGACTACCTAATACTTTGCCTTGGCGAAAAAAAAGGACATAAACACAAGCTATAGCACCATTAAAAGCCACACTAATCACATCAAGATCTTCACCAATATTAGCAACAAATTGCTTTTCGGTTACTTGCCTAACCGCTTGAATTTGATCTCTAATTCGCGCGGCTTCTTCAAAACGCAAATCTTGGCTTGCTTGCTCCATTCGCTTTACCAATCCATCAATCACTTGCGAATCATCACCAGAGAGAAATAAACGGACATAATTAACTTGCTGTGCATACTCTTCATCCGTCACATAACCTTTTACGCAAGGAGCTAAGCAACGGCCAATTTGATATTGCAAACATGGGCGAGAGCGATTGCGATAAACACTGTCTTCACACTGGCGAATAGGAAATAGCTTTTGCATTAATGCCAATGTTTCTCTTACGGCGAAAGAGTTTGGAAAAGGCCCAAAATACTCGCCCTTGGCATGTTTTGCGCCTCGATAACTGGCTAGCCTAGGATGTTTATCTCCACTTAAATAAATATAAGGATAAGATTTATCATCCCGTAGTAAAACATTATAACGTGGCTGATAACGCTGAATATAACTATGCTCAAGTAAAAGCGCTTCGGTTTCAGTGTGTGTAATAGTGACATCAATATTAGCAATACATTTCACTAATGCTTCTGTTTTGCGACTATTGACTTGTGTACGAAAATAGCTAGAAAGTCTTTTTTTAAGATCTTTTGCTTTTCCGACATAAATCACCGTTTCTGATACATCGTACATCCGATAAACACCAGGTCTATCTGTTACTTGGCTTAAGAATGCTTTAGCATCAAATTTGTCTTCCACTTTCTAAATGACTCTCTATCTGAATTAATCCATAACGTACAGCGATATGAGTTAATTCTACATCACCTGAGATTTTAAGTTTACTAAACATTCGGTAACGATAGCTATTTACTGTTTTTGCATTAAGATTAAGTTCATCTGCAATTTGAGCTATCTTTCTTCCTCTAATAATCATAGACATAATTTGTAATTCTCTGTCAGAAAGGTGATGCAATGGATTTTGATTTGTTTGTAATTTAGTTAAGGCAATTTTCATTGCTAACTCTTGGCTAATATAACGTTGCCCAGAACACACTTGCCTGATGGCCTGCGTAATATTGTCGCAAGAGGTACTAAGTACCACAAAACCTTCAATACCTAACTCAAGAAGTGATATTGATAAAATAGAATCTGTGTTAGGTGCAATCACAATAATTTTAATTGTTGGTGAAAAACGTTTAATACGTTTTATGGTATCAATTAATGAAATAGAAGGAATTGAATAAATAATAATGAGATTAATAGAAAACTGACGGCAATAACGAAAAGCCTCTTTTTCATCAGTCATAACTTTACGAATATTAATTTTATTAATCTGACAAAGTAATGTTTTTATTCCCAAGCTAAATATTTCAACTTGACTTATTAGTAGTGTATTAATCAATATAATTCCCTCTTAATAAAAACCAAGTCAATTAATTGAATTGCATAATATTGTAATTATCAGCAACCAGCTACTCTTTTTTATTATAACCTGATTTGAGCACTTAAAAAAACCAACAAATAACAACAAAGAATATCTATAAATATAATATAAGAATATAATTTAAAATAACAACAGCACTCATCAATTATGATGATGAATGCCACTGTTAAATTAAAAACTTATTGAATATTAGCTTATAAAATATAAATAGCAGTATTATTTTTGCATATTAATATTATCAAGCTGCCTTTTCGGTGGTAATGGCGAAAAGTAACCAATTAGTAGAATAAGTAATGCAACACCAATAAAAGCAAGAGCTCTTAATAAACCGCTACCTAACGTAATGTCAATTAAGAATAACTTCGCAATAACTACAGCAAGTAATACTCCTCCCACAAACCACTGTGAGCGTAATTTTTTACGGGTTGCAGTCACCATCATAACTAAAGCAGTTATAGTCCAAACAATAGCTAATACAGTCTGAATAACCTTAGAGTTAAGAATTAAATAATAATTCCACTCAATATCAGTAACGAATACTAAGCCCCTCAATAAAATACCATTTGCCCACCAGAATACGGCAATTGGTATAAAATAAGCAATAACATGCTGATAGGTTTGAAATATTTCTTCATATTTTGGCTGCTGTTTTAATTGGCAGATAAATTTATAAGTGATCCATAACCCAATAATCCCCATAACATCCATTAAATTAAGCAATGGTATAAATTTCATTCCTAATGTATTACCACTATTTAAATTTGCCATAATTAACAGCAATACGAGCAAACCTAAAATAGGAATAGTCATTGCCTGATAAACATATTGATAGGGTTTTGACCAAGTAACTTTAGTACTTAATATATAGCTTAATACAATAAATAAACTAGTGACAAAAATAGCGGCTGTAAAATGTAAACTTATCAATAAGTAATAAGTTCTAATTAACCACAGCATCTCAGTTAATAAAAACAATCCAATAAAACCAAGATGTAAACCATGAATAATTTGTTTATTAAGACGTTGATTTGGTAATAGTGTATTCAATTTAAGCAAATAGAATCCACTCGCAAACATGGCGATCCAAAGTATGCAACTTAGCCATCCATCAATTAAAGGATCTGCTTTAGATAAATAAACCAGCATTAATAGTGCTGACGTTGGCCATAATAAAACTGAACAACTTGCCAATTCAGAAAATTGTGACTTTTTACCAGCAAAAAACATTGCCCAACAACTAATAATAATTAAAGCAAAAGCCAGCAGATTAACATGTGGTATTAACCAATATTGACCATTTTCAACTAAAAGTAATACGCTATATATCCAACTTATTGCGCCAATAAATAAAACTGTAAAACCAACTGTTTTATTATCAATTTTGGTAAATTGTGCGCGGAACCAAAGTATAGCTGCAGCAAAAATAACCACTACTTGCACAATTAACATTATCCATTCGCTAAATTGGTAAATTCTCATATTGAGTAATATAACAAACGAAATAGCGATTAAAGCTGTACCTGCAAAGGCTGGCTTTTTTTGCTGTTGTAGTACAGAAAAAGCCAAAATCATTACACCTTCAATTGACCAAACAATGGATGTCCATTCTGCTGAGAATGCAAACGGAACGGCCAATGTGGCAAATGTTGCGGATAACATAAAGAACGCAATAGAAAGTAATTTACCCTCTTCACAATAACGCTTAAGAGTAAACCAAGTTAAAGCAAAATAAGCCAATGCATATAATGATGATGCAATAGCAATACCATATGGCCACGCTGAAGCTAATTTATGCTGGAATATAAAACCAACAAGCGGTGTACCAAATAACAAAGTAGCATCAAATGGAATATTTAATTTTAGCTTATTTTTTAATGTTGAAAGCTCTGTTGCTACACCAAAAATAAACCAGTTTGCAATAAGGAAAAGCTGGCAAGGCAGATAATCGGCATGACTATAATTTGGTATTGCCCACATCACGCCAATACCAAAAGTAAATATAAAACCAATCAAGTTTAATAAACGCCATACTTGCCAATGGCTAATAATAAGAATGCCAATAGATAAAATAAGATAATAGCTAAACAAGGCAACGTAGTTTCCACTGCCTGTAGAAAGTAAAACAGGTGCTAAATAACCACCTAATGAAGCGAGAATAGCTAAACTAATAGCTCGATGAATAACGGCTAACGCAACACTAACTAAACAAATAAATATCATTATCCCTAATGCAAAGCCAATAGGAATAAAGTCATAAATTTTAGTTGCTGCAAAGATAGTAATATATAAACCACCGATACCGCCACCTTGTAATATCAAGGCATAAATAAGGTTTTTCTTTCTTAACCACCAGCCAATACCTAATAAAGTCAGGCACCCTCCACCCGCCATCATTAAACGCGTAGATGCAGAAATAAGCTCGTTTTCAATACTGTACTTCAGCAAATAAGATAATCCAAAGAACAACAATAACATCCCTATTTTAGCTAATGGATTTCCTGTAATAACCCATTGCCAAATAAGTTCAGTAATACTTTTTTGCTGTTTTTTGACACTCGCTTTATTGCCATTCCCATGATTAAGATTAACTGTGCTTTTAATATTCTCTATCGCAACTGTTGTCGTATTTTGAGAAACCTCAACGTCAGAGGCTTCGCGTTGAGACATTTGTTGTTGAGGAGAAAGTATTTGCTCTTTTTTATAGTGACGAGAGAAACGACTTGTTAATGTTTTCGGAGTATATTGTGAAGTCTCTTCTTTAGCGGCGGCACTCTGAGAAGCTATTATCACTTCTTTTGGCACAGCTTGTTTATTTTCAGCTATTGGCTGAGAAGATATCTCTTTTATTGCTTCATTTGGAGAAACTTTATCAAATGTTTTTTCCTCAACAGCTGCTACCGCATGTTGGTAATCATCAATTTCTTTCTGCTCATTTTTAAACTCATCTTTTAATTCATTACTGGCTAATTGCTCAATAGGTACTGACGTTGGATATATCGTCTGTTCTAGTTTTGCAGATTGCACATCATGATGAATAGGAGATTTATGACTATCAGAATATGCATTATCTTTTATTGGTGTCGAAGTTATAATTGATTTATCTAATTCAGGTGATAACAACGTATTCTCAACAGTTGTTGCTTGAGACTTAGTTTCTGTTTTTTTCTCAGTTTTATTATCATCTGCAATAAATCTCAGTATTTTTTCTTGTTGTTCAAGTACTGTTTTCTCTAAAGCCTTTAATTTATAAAGCAGAGAATTAGTATTTATATAAGATTGATATTGCCAATATAGCGATAGCACGACAAATATCACACCTATACCAACAATTAATGTTAGCGTCTCCCACATAGCCTCAATCCTTTTTTTCCATAAAGCTCAAACGTATTAAACCTTTTAGCTCTAGTTATACTTGAAATTTAATTGATTCATCTTAGTTTATTCCGAAATAGTGAAGTTCAATAACAATTGATTTAAACCTAACACACCATTTCTAAAAAAAGTGTATGATCGTACTCCTCTTTTAAGCTTCTCTTGATACATTAAAACTCACTAATAATATGAAACTAAACGATGAATTAACTAATGCTATTGCTTCTGTCACTGAAGCCGCTGCAATTGCTGCAATGCCTTGGGTAGGAAAGCAAAATAAAAACGCTGCCGATGCCGCCGCTGTCGCTGCAATGCGTGAACGTCTTAATAATCTAAATATTAATGGCGAAATTGTTATCGGCGAAGGTGAAATTGATGAAGCACCTATGCTTTATATTGGCGAGCAAGTCGGCAATGGTAAAGGTGAAAAAATAGAAATTGCTGTAGATCCTATTGATGGCACGCGTATGGTCGCAACCGGTGAAAATAATTCACTCGCTATTTTAGCAGCAGGATATCAAGGAAGTTTTTTACAAGCCCCAGATATGTACATGGAAAAACTCGTAGTAGGAAAGCAAGCTGCCGGTATTATCGATCTTGATCGCTCACTTGAATATAATCTTGATGCCATTGCTCAAACATTGCGTAAGCCATTACATCAATTATCACTCGCTATTTTAGATAAGCCCCGTCATCACGAGATTATTAATAATCTGCGCTTAAAAGGAATTAACGTTATTACATTAGCTGATGGTGATGTTTTAGCTTCTTTATATGCCACAATGCCAAATAATAGCATTGATGTAATGTACGGTATTGGTGGCGCACCTGAGGGAGTGATTAGTGCTGCTATTGCTAAAGCATTAGGAGGTGATATGCAAGCTCGCTTAATTACTCGAGATATCGCCAAGGGAAATAATGCAGAAAATAGACAGATGGCAATCAATGAAATTACTCGTTGCCATAAAATGGGTACTGACGTAAATATTAAATTGCCATTAGAAACATTAGTTCGTAATCAAGATGTAATGTTTGCAGCAACTGCAATTACTCCAGGCGACTTTTTATCTGGTGTTTGTGAGCAATCCGATTATATACAAACTCACTCTTTAGTCATTAATGGATCTACACACTCTTTACGCTATATCCAAAATTATCATTTACGTTAATTGCTACCCTTTAATGCATATTGTTTCCATATTATCTTAATAAGACAATACAAAAAAAGCGGCGCCTTAATCGGGGCCGCTAAAATAATATCAAGGGATATTCCTACTTTTTTACTCTTTACACTCAATACAATTTACGCTAATAAATTTGCTGGATTTTCAACACAAAGCTTATCGATAATTGATTTTTCGATACCACGCTGGGCTAATAATGACAGGAATACATTAGGAACAAAACCCCAGCCATTTCCGCCATTTTTTGCCCACATTTGTTTTAAGAAAACATCATGACTTAATACAATTTGGTGGCCATAACCTCTTTCAATGAGTGTCGCAACTGCATTGACGGTATCCATTACACTTGGTGCGGCCCCCTCTTTCGGGAACGATATATCTAATCCAATCATATCAAATTCAAGCCATACACCGCGATCTAACATCTTGCATTGATAATCGATATCTTTACCTGATGGATCTGAATGAGCTAATGAAATCTTAGCAGGATCACAACCCATTTCAGTTAATAGAATATCTAGAACCTCATCACCACGACGCTGCCAACCTGGCATATGAATATTCATAGAAGCATGAGGATTATTATTTTGTGCAAGTGCCGCAGCACGTAAACTATTTTTCTCACCGTCAGTAAAGAATGGAGAAACGCCAATTTCACCAATCATTCCTGCACGAATATCAGTGCCATCAATGCCAATATTTAATTCATCATCAATCATTTTTGCCATTGCTTCAATATCATCAGCAAGGCGCTGACCTTCAAATTTTTCAATATAAAGGCCTGAAGATGCCACAACATTGATACCCGTTAATTCTGCAACTTCTCTTAGTTTTCTAATATCACGGCCAATAGATGAAGAACCTGTTGCATCAACTATCGTTCGTCCACCTAATTCTTTAAAATTATTTAATTCAAAAATGACATCTTCAATTGGTTTTTTATCCATATTATCGCAACAACAATATGGATCGTATTTAAGTCCCCACTGAATATCCGCACTCACTTTTTTATCAACTAACACATGCGAAAACTCATAAAAAGGTTTATCCACAACACCAGAAAGATCATTAAAGAGATGTTCATGAGGCAATGTCAGCCCCATTTCTTCTTTCTTAACAGGACCTGTTACCGTTTGAATATAACCTTTCATTATTAAGCTCCTACGTTTTTAACTGTCTTAGCAGATCTGAACTCAGGAATAGTCGTCACTATCGCACCAACTAAAGCAAATAATGTACCGATAATAGTTACCAAATAAACCGTGTTACCTAATGATGGTAATAATGTATCGATTAAAACAGAACCTAATAATTGACCTGCTGTTGATGCAACACCTAACATCAATAAACCTAAACCACGAACTAAAATAGCCATTAATGCGATAGACATTAAGCCTAATGGACCACCTAAATACATCCACCAAGTTGCTGGTAATTCAACCGTGATATGACCTAACGCCATACGTACAATCAATGCGATGGTTAAAACAGTAAAGCCAACAATAAAGTTCCAAGTAATCGAAACCATCATAGAGCCGGTTGCTTCAGCAACTTTCGAGTTACCGGCTGGCTGCCAACCTGCTAATAAGCCTGCAAGGAAAGGAAGAATGGCTAAATAGATGAAAGATGTTGAATGCCATTGTGGCGAAACTACAAATAAAGTCGCGACAACAGCTAATACAGCACCTAAAACGCGGTATGGGGTAAAGTATTTTTTCTCATCAACACCTACACCAAAACGGTCACATAATAAACCTGATAATAATAGTGCGGATATTAATGCTGTTTGGAAGGTAGCAATTCCTAATGCGCTGGCTGAAGCACCTTCTGAAAACACAACCATTGCACCACATAATCCAGCAAACCAGTTCCATAATGGAATTTTGCGCGTTTTAATTAAAGTTGGAATAGAAGCAAATTGCTGGCGATATTGTTTTTTTGACATAATAATAAAAAACATCACGACTAAACCACTAGCAAAAGAGATAACTGCACTCGCGTTACCATCTTTTAAAACATGCCCTAGCTGACCATTCACCGCTGACTGCATTGGTGATAGCATACCGGCTAATACCGTCGCTAACATTAGAAATGGTGTTGATAATTTTTTTGTACTCATAAGATGTTCCTTTGGGATTATGGGCTATGAGTGATTTCTTTTTTTATTTTTCAAGTAATCGGTTTTTTATTAGCGCAGAGTTGCAGCTCTGCGCTTTTCTACTTTTATTACTGTTATTCTTAGTCAGATTAACGTGCGATTTGCTTAAGAATATTGACCCACATATCAGCATAATGAGGCCATGCTAAAAACTCTTTACTACCCCAGTGCGGCGAACAATCGCTCATAAAGCAACCGGTTTTACCTTTCTCAAATTGACCAAATACCAGCAGTGGATCTTCGCCAATATTTAATACCGTTTCAGTATTTTCTTTAGCTGAGACTTTGTTATAACCAAGGAACATCGGCCATTGAGCAAAGCCTTTTACAGAAGCGTGTTCTGCATTAACAGCGCTTGCAAATACACCCTCTGGTGCCTCAACGCGATCATCACCATCAAGCATTTCTACAGGCAGAACTTCTGCAAGTAATGTGTTTTTATAGTTTGCTTTTGCTTCAATACCCATAAATGACAGGTAACCACCAATCATTAATAAGCCACCACCATTAACAACAAACTCTTTTATTAAACCTAACGCATTTGGGATCACTTTCATGTTATAGAAAGTATCGTTTTGCAAAAGGAATGTATTTGCACCAATATCACTGATAACAATGACATCATATTGAGCTAATTCTTCTGCTGTTTTAGGGAATGCGATTTGCACTGTATGAGCTGGCATATAATCAACTTCAACGCCTTTTTCTCTTAAACAGCTCAGTAAAAACGTTGAACCTTCTTCATATTTGCTGGAAGTGAAGCTATCGTAGCCTTTAGAGTGAATCATATGAATGTGCCATGACTCACCAATAAATAAAATTTTCATTTTTATTCCTCTTTCAAAAGCATATTTATTCAGGGGATTGCGTAACAATCTGTGAATATGTTGTTTGATTGATGCGATGCATGACATTAATATCTTCAGGCATTTCTGAAGCATTACTCGTCTCAACAGCTAACGATGAAAAAGCTGATGCATAGCGTAACGCATAAGAAAACTGCTTTCCTTTTGCCAATGAGGCAGCCAGCGCACCATTAAAAGCATCACCAGCGCCTGCCGTATTTTTTACTACGGCCGGGTATGCCGGCGAGTAAATATACTTGTATCCGTCATAAGCTAACGAACCTTTACTACCCAGCGTAATAACAACTTTATTTACGCCTTTTTGATAAATAGAAACTGCAGCATTTTTTGCAGATTCTAAATCCAATACTTCGATACCAGATAATAAACTAGCTTCTGTTTCATTGGGGGTTAATACATCCACCATTGGAAGTAATTTATGAACAATTTTATTATAAGGCGCTGGATTAAGAATAATTGGAATATTATTTTCATTTCCTATAGAAATAATCTCTTTCAATGCCTCAATATTTGTTTCCAATTGTAATAAGATAATATCCGCGTCAATAATTTTATCTTTCTGTATTTTTACTTCATCAGAAGAAATATCCATATTAGAACCTGAGTAAATAGAAATTATATTTTCCCCACTCTCTTCTGATACAAAAATAGAGGCTGTTCCTGTTTGAAAATTTTCTGTTTGATATATCGTTGATGTTTTTATTCTTGATGACGATATAAAATTCACAGCATAATCACTGAACTGGTCCGTGCCGATTTTTGTTATAAAATGCACCTGAGCATCAGCATAACTGGCAGCTAGAGCTTGGTTACACCCTTTACCTCCTGGTGAGAAGATAAATTTATTGGATAATAAGGATTCCCCGGCTTCTGGCAATCTAGGTAGATAACTAATCATATCAACATTAAATGATCCCAGTACACACACCTTATTTATTGCAGTTTTACCTGCTAAATCAATTTTATCAATTTGGTCATTACATTCTAAAAATTGTATAATTTCTTTCTTGGCAACCTTATCTAAGGTTTCAAATTCGATAAAAGCGCCTCCGTGACATCTTTTTATAATTCCTTTATCAGAAAGAGTATTTAAATCTGACCGAATAGTTTCTTTGGTAACATTAAGTTCTTTAGCTAAAACAGAAACTTTTACGGCACCATTACCTTTGATCAAATTAATAATTTTTTTATGACGTTCTGCTTTCATTTAATGTTACCTCTATGGCAACAACTTTAATTTAATAGTTGTTATGGGATTGTGATTACAATCATATGTTATTTATTAAAAGCAAAAAAAAGCAGAAATACAAAAATAAAAAACAAAAATAAACAGAAATAAGCAATGGTTTTGATAAGATTATTTAATAAATAAAATTATGAGTTTAATTCATATTTATAAATACAAATTATGAAAATAAAAATTTACTCTTTGGATTATCATTAGTAAATTTAATATCATATATTTCATTTTTATTTTTGATTTTTTTTAAAAATATAATTAACTCATTAAAAATATCTTAATACCTAATCACTTAGGAAAAATAATTTCTTCCTATCATTTAAATAGCTGTCGCCATGCTTAAATAATAGACAGCGCTATTGAATCGAGCAAAGCATTAATCTTTTTAATAAATTTATTAAATAAAATTTATCATTAATATAGGGGGATTTATGATTAAAACCAAAAGAAAACGATAACGTCGAAAGAAAATGAGATCATTAGTTAAGTAATACAAAAGAAAAGGATAAAACACACACAAATTTTGCATTTCATTTTTGTGATCTAGATAACATTCAATGTTGCTGCAATTTAACAGAATTGACTAAAATTTATCCTTTTTTATTATTTTCAACGTTGTTTTACTCGACTTCTAAAATTATTTGAGGTTATTCTTTGTCGATATAACCAACTAATAAGTCAAGCTTTGGCATACTTTTGTAAATTGTCAGTCTATCTATAGCACAATAATAAACTTTCAGTAGCAATGACTTATCTCATCAATAAATTAAATGGTAGATATAATAACCACAACAACCTATATAATGGTCTATTATAGTAGTTATCGTGAAATAATTGAAATTTATCACCATTACATTTTGTCAAATATCCTTTTCACTAGAAACATTTTGACATACATCTTTTCTAGTACTTACCCGATTTAATGGCTAAGTTTAGGTAAATCAAAATTCAAAGCTATTTGATAAAAATGACAATTTAACTTGCATAAGGATATATCAATGAAAATAAAATCACTCATCGCAATCTCATTATTAAGTGCTAGTTTTTCTCTTTTTGCCAATGATGTAAAAGTTGAAAATCAAACCAATACTACAACACTGCAGACTAAAGGCGCTATTCAAAGTCAAAAAGAATTAAATGACTATGAGAAAATTATGATAGAAAAAGTCTGGGTGACTACAGACGCTATTGATGAAAAAGGAAACAAAGTTTCAGCTGATAATGCTCAAGTAAGCAACTATTTTGGTTTAGCAGAGTATTATCCTAATGGTACATTTATTATGTTTACACCTGAAGGCAAACAAAAAATGCAAGGTGATTGGGCAATATCATCAGATGGTAAAACCCGGACATTAACTGCGAAAGATACTGAAGGAAAAGTGTTATTTACACGTGGTGTCGAAAATATCACAGTTAAAAATGATGAATATACTTATCGAATTTATCCAAATTCGGACGATAAAAACGTTTATTTTGATATTATTCACCAGCCTAAGAAGTAAAAATTCTCATATTCGTAGGCCAATAATTAAAAGGCTATTTTGTACTTACAAAGTAGCCTTTTTTTAATTTTATCTTTCTTGTTACTTGGTTTTAAACTATTACAGTAGCGTTTGTGATTGACCATTAACCCAATAAATAACTTTATGGGCTTCCTCTGGAGATGGAACTTCTAGCTTAGTTAACATTCTTTCCATTACTTTTATAGGAACTGACTCAACTCTTGCGTTATTCTGTTTTTGCCACTGTATATAAGGCACTTCAATATAAACCAAAGTAATTTTAGCTTGATAGCGATAAAACAGTGAAATCAGCTGATCTCGCATTTGTCGAGTTATATTTGTCGCATTCCAAACAAAAGATTTATGCTGACGTAGATATTCCTTTGCTTGCTCTTTTGCTAACTGAGCGATCCAACCATTAGCATCTCGATTATCAGGCTTAATATTATGCTGTCTGCGTAGTGCGTCTAAACTAACTATCGGACGATCTGCACAATACTGCTGAATAAAAGTATCTTTTCCCATGCCTGGTAGTCCGCAAAGTATAGTGACTTCACTTCCTTTTTCAGGATACGGTTCATAATTACAATCAGTACTATTTTCAGTATAAAAATAATGAAAACATGCTCGTTCAGAAGGAAAAAAAGCAGGTTTACGCCAACATTCTAGCTCTTCACAATAAAGTGAGAACAAATCTATTTTATCGAATAGAGCTTGCTTATCTTCACAATCTCGGCCTAATACATCCGCTTTTGCTAATAGTGCTAATAAATAACAATCAACGCGTAATGACGCAGATAATAATGCTTTTTTAGGATCCTGCTTATCCATTACCCATAAAGGTAATCCGTGATAACGTACTAATGCCGCAATATGTTCTCTATCGATAAAATTAACTGGTACTTTTTCATAAAGAAAGCGACGTGTTGTTAATTCACCTTTACGGGCATGACCTGGTGAAATAATTCGCCCCACGTCTTCTCGTGTAGTAGATCGTTTTTCTACATCATGCAACAGCGCCGCAATCCATAAAATTTGTTGTTCACGTTCTGATAATAAGCTGTACTCAGGCAATAACTTTACTGACGCAATAACACGCTGAGTATGAATAGCAACATCGCCTTCAGCATGATGAATGGGATCTTGCACGACTCCTGCCATATCACTTATTTCACTATATAAGCCACATAGTTCATCCCATGACATTTCGGTATGTAATTTTTTATGAAGCATCATCGAGACTCCTGTGCTTTTTCCCAACTTAAGGGAGCTCTTTGCCAATTTTTTTTCCAATGCACATCAGTTTTAACATGATCTTTTCTCACATACTTAAACACCCGATGAGAAAATTCATTTAATGCAAAAGATTGAGCATCTCGGGTAACAATACCTTCCATTGGACTCGCTTTTTTTGTTGATACATCTTGAGACTGAAAAAAGCTTGGCTGGGTTGCTTGTGAAACGATCATCTGTTCAAATTTATTTTTATCGCTACAATCGGGCAACGTAATTTCTGGAACGGTAGGAAAATCAAACAGTGCAGCATAAAATTGCACTTCTTCCCAACTCAGCCATTTATCTTTACAGCGCACCGCAAACACATAAAAATATTCTTCTAAAGATGTATATTCAATAGAATGAATGGCATAAAGGTTTTCACCGAAGATATCGATATCCCCTAAATCATTCTTTATTAATTGCCAACGTTGGCGTAGTTGTGTCGTCCATGCTGATTGTGTTGGTGTTGCATGAGAGCGAGCAAATACCCCGGCTTGATTTAAACAATTATTTTCTCCATCCAGTTTTTCTGTATGGATAAGTGTTTTTATATTGCAGATATCCTGCCACCATTGCGAATTAATACGATCATCATTCGTTGTGCCTGGTGAAAAAGGATAGTGATACGTTCTATCGTATTTTTGTGATTGATTGTTCATTATTTTTTACTCATTAAGTAACAGAAATCCTGCCAAACTAAAATAGCTATTCAGCAAGTAAACTCGTCTGTAATCTGCACTATTCCATCAGTGCCTTAATGCGTATTACATAATAACAACCTACAATAAGAAGAGGTGAAAAAATAAATAAGTGGCTATATTAACCATAAGATTAATAGAGTGCTAGATAAATAATTCTATTTATTACTTATATTACTTTTCACTTAATTTTTTAATCGAATATCGGAGGAAATATGTACAACGATCTTCAAGGAAAAGTAGCTGTCGTTACGGGATCATCAAGAGGTATTGGTGCTGCCGTTGTGTCACGATTAGTCGCTGAAGGGATGAATGTCGTAATTAATTATCATTCTGATGAAGAAGAAGCAAACGCTCTTGCTGATGATTTAAATAAATTAGGTTTAGGTAAAGCTATTATCTTTGGTGGTGATATTAGTGATGAAGATATCGCACATAATTTTATTTATTGTGCAATAAATCATTTTGGTAAACTTGATCTTCTTATTAATAATGCCGGAATTGAAACCCAGACCCCCTCCCATGCTGTCGATTTAGCTGACTGGCATAAAATTATCAATGTGAATTTAACTAGCTATTTTCTTACGGCTCGCTCTGCTCTAAGATATTTTGTAGAAAATAAAATTCAAGGCAATATCATTAATATGTCTTCTGTTCATGAAATTATTCCTTGGCCTACTTTTGCTAGTTATGCAGCCAGCAAAGGTGGCGTTAGAATGTTGACACAATCTCTCGCTCTTGAATATGCGAGTCATGGTATTAGAATTAATTCTATTGGTCCTGGCGCAATCAATACGCCAATTAATAAAGAAAAAATGGCAGATGATGAACTACGTAAAGAATTGGAAGAGATGATCCCAATGAAATACGCAGCGGAACCTGAAGTGGTAGCAAATGTTGCAGCTTGGTTAGCATCAGAGCAATCGGCCTATATTACAGGCCAGACAATTTTTATTGATGGTGGAATGACGCTTTACCCATCTTTCCAAGGTGGCAAAGGTTAAGTATTCCAATAGAAAACCCACTTTTTAGTTCTTAATTTTTATAGTGCTAGAAGGTGGGAACCATGATTAGTAAAAATCAGTCTGAATAAAGAACAACATTTTCAGCATTAATCAGATTATCAGGGAAAATAAGCGGCCTATCTGAAATAAAAGGTATATTTAATATTTTCGTACCTGTTGAAATAGAAATACCTGCTTTTAACCATGCATCAGCGACTAATTCTGTGCAATAAACACCTTGTTCAGGATAAATACTAAAATTTTCACCGACACGATTTAAAGCAATATGCAACGCTTTATCTCTTGCTACATCATCCCCTTTAACTTGATAAAATCGAACAGAATTAGGTTTAGCTCTACTAGTAAAAAACTCAAGACTATCAATGGTGACACCGTCTTTTATATTAGGATGTTCACTTGGTGTTGAATGTATTACTTGAATACCATCTTCAGTGATCCACAACATTCCTACGTGACTAAAACCACTGTTATCTACTTGTTTAATAATATCGCTAATAACCTCATCACCATCACGAAAAACTAAATCACCACTTTTTAATTCATAAGGCAAAGCGAGCGCATTATTTGCGCTCGCTAAAAATAAAGCTAAAGAAAAAAATATGCGAATAATCACTTAACAGCAACTTTCCATTTGCCATCAATCTTAATCATTTGTTGGTCTTCAGTTTTTTCTTCGCCATTTTTAAGTACTGTTTTTAATGTGACAACAGCACTATTTTTATCTTCTGAATATGCGACTTTAACGACTTCAACTTTAGTTAAACCACCCTGTTCTTTAATTTGCTTACCTGCTTCGGTAATGATCATTTTAAATTTACCAGTGATTTGCTCTGCCATAGGGTCTTTTTCTAAGTCACCAAAGTACATTAATGAAACAGCTTTATCGCCATCTCCTGCTGCAACCGCTTCAACAAATGCAACTGCTGCTTGCCCTGCTTCATCTGTTTTATCGCCACATGCAGATAACGTCATTAACGCAACAGCTAGAAACAAGAAACTCATCATCTTTTTAAACATAATTCACCATCACCTTAAATATATAATTTGACCAAATGATTTTGTATAACACACTATTTATAATAGCATTATGTTATTTATAGCCTAGTTGAAATTTTTCTGTGTAGAAGTGTAGAAAAGTAAGCTTTTCTTTTCTGCCACAGAATTATACTTGATAAGAATAGAAACAGTCATGGATTATTTTTATTTTAAACTTAAATTAAAATTTCTTTTCATCACTTAGCTAAAATTCCGTTAGAATACATTGAACAACCAATCATAAAATGAGTATTTCCTATTTTAAATAATCCAATTACTTTTAATTTAATAAAAAAATACGTTTGCATTATATTAAAAATCAAACAATTAAGAAATCTTACTTTTTACCAATAAAATCTACTGTTTATTTAACGACCACTATCTATTTTATAGACTAAAAACAATAAATATTTTTAATACATATGAAATATTATTTAATAATATTTTAGTTTAATAGTAATAGTTAATGTTTTAAATATTAAAACTTCTATTTAAACGTAAGAAAGAATCAGCAATATAATAAAAGAAATAAAAACATAAATTATTATTTATAATATAACAATTCATCTATTTTAAAAGGTATTAAAAACAAGTCTATTTGTTTTTTAAGCGACTACACTGGCTTTATTTCTCGATTTTTTATAAACTTATCTATAACACATTCAGCTAAAATACAAATAAACACTAGAAAATTTGTGATCACATACGACTTTTTGCATCATTAATGTTATTTAAGATAAATAGAAACTGCATTTTTTATCGCGAATAGGTAATCTATTCATCTGATTTTGAATGGCGAAACATGAAAGGGCATTTTATGTTTACTTCACAGCTCATGCTGGTCGGTTATGTTTTACTTGTTAGTCCTTGTGGGCATGATTCTTGTGATGCGATCCCTGTTACAGAAACGATTTATACTAAAGATGAATGCACTACTCGGCTTAATTACTTAAAAAAGAAAAGACCTGATCTCTATATTTTTTGTGGGCAAGTCCTGCGAGATCCTGAAGTTACCGACGAAAACCCGTTAAAATCTCCACCTAATAGTGCTGATGATGTTTTTCGAGCGCAGTAATATATTTTATCCTAATTTTAGCATTACTATAAAATACAATTTAAATTGTTTTCTTTTTACGATATACTGCTTGTACTTAAATATGTAAGGACACGTATTAGGAGTCACCATGTCTATTGCGAAACGCACCAAAGACAAACGCATTGCATTAGCTTTAACACAATCTGAACTTGCTCTACTTGCGGGTACTACCCAGCAATCCATTGAGCAATTAGAAAGTGGAAAAACTAAACGTCCTCGTTTTTTACCTGAATTAGCTAAAGCATTAAATTGCGATTTAGCTTGGCTATTAAACGGCGAAGATGAACATGAATCTATATCAGAAATTCCACCTGAAAATGAATGGCACCCAGTCAGTGAATGGGATAGTAATACTCCATTAAGTGCTGATGAAGTTGAAATTCCCTACTTTAAAAGTATTGAGTTAGCCGCGGGCGACGGTTGCTGTACTAATGAAGATCATAATGGATATAAATTGAGATTTTCAAAAAGCACATTACGTCGTTATGGCGCATCATCTCAAAATGTTATCTGTTTTTCTGTTTATGGCGATAGCATGTCCCCCGTTATTCCAAATGGTTCAACTGTCACTGTAGACACAGGCAATACACGTATTGTTGATGGCGGCATCTATGCCATTGAACAAGATGCTTTATTTAGAATAAAACTACTCTATCGCCAACCTGGTGGAAAACTGATTATTCGTAGTTATAACAAAGATGAATTTCCAGATGAAACTGCAGAAACTGACTCAGTAAAAATCATGGGTCGTATTATTCACTGGTCAGTGATGGCGTGGTGATACTCTATCAGCTGTCTATTTTAGCCTTTTAGTTTTAACTAATAATTTGTCCTTTTGACAATAAAATCGTTTTATCAGCTAAAGCCTCTATTTCACGAGGTTCATGAGTTACCATAATCATCGTCATCTCCTTTGTTTTTAAGGCGATGATGATATCCCAAAGCTGATAACGAGTTTCCCAATCCAGACTTGAAAATGGCTCATCTAGTAATAATAGTTTGGGTTGGCTAATAAGCGCCCTTGCCAACGCAACTCTTTGTTGTTCGCCACCTGATATCTGATTAGGATAACGTGCAGAAAGATGAGCAATCCCCATTTGTTCTAATATCTCAATCTCTCTATCTTTATTACGTTTTTGTTTCGCACCATATTGTGCTAGCCAAAGATTTTGAGCTACTGTCATAAATGGAAATAGATAAAGCCGTTGATTCAAATAACGGCAAGAGCGTAACCACACTGGCTGCTGATTAATATTTTTATTATCAAGAATAATATCACCAAAATAGTTGGTATAGCCTGCTATTGCATTTAATAATGTTGTTTTACCACTACCTGAAGTTCCACTAACACCTAAGCATTCCCCTTTTATCACATTCAAAGAAATATTATTTAAAATTCCCGTTGTAAGTGAGTTAATTTCTAACATCAGGATTTCCTTTCACGTTGTAAGCGATGCAAAGCAAACAGTAATGTAATTGCTATGGCAATAAGTACCAAAGCACAGCCTATTGCTAATGAGAAATCACCACTGGCAATATTTAAATAAATTGCCATAGGCAATGTTTCTGTTTTTAATCGAGTGGCTCCTGCTAACATTAAGGTGGCACCAAACTCACCTAATGCTCGAGAAAAAGCAACAATACTCCCACTCATTAACGCTGGCCAGCAAAGTGGAATTTCAATTAAAAGAAATGTTTTTGTTGGCGTTAATCCTAAATTTTGAGCCGTTTGAATATAAGCGGGATCAACTGCTTTAAATGCAGATAAGCTATTACGCATAATAATTGCACTAGCAACATAAGTTTGCGCAATAATAATACCTAACGGCGAAAATAAAGAGCGAGCTAATTGGGGAAAAATCGATGTGAAAGGTCCTTGATTCCCTAACAACAATAATAATCCTATACCTATAACCAATGGTGGTGTCACTAAAGGTAAATCTAATAATACATCAACAAAACGTCGTCCTTTAAATGAAATACGTGCCATTGCCCACGCAGCAGGAACCCCCAAAAAAATAGCTAAACATAATGACATTAATGCCGTACTTAATGACATTCCAATTGCGAAATGAAATTCAGGATCAAAAATAACCTCTCTCAATTGTTCATAAGAGAGTTGGCAAATTAACGCGACCAAAGATCCTAAAATCAAAAAAAACAATAAAAAAAGAGGAATTAATGCCCAACGAAACACTCGCGTTCCTTAAAATTATTATGCAGTATAAATGAAAAAAGCCACCAGTAAGCTGGTGGCGAAAAAACACAATTTATGTGAGAAAAAAATCTATGGTTTCGAAATAATAGGGAGAAAACCATAATCAGTAAAAGCCTTGATACCCTCTGCCCTTGTAAAGTAATCAGCTAATAGCTGCGCCTCTTGCGGATTTGTTGACGTTTTTAATACTGCTAATGTCGCAATTTCTTCAGGGCTGCCTTCAGGAACAGGTAATAAAACGAGTTTGTCTTGATTTTTCATTGCATCTGCATAACCAATGATAGCGGCATCAACTTCACCGTTTAACAAATACATCAATAATTGTTTAATAGTCGCGGTACGAACAATTACTTTTCCTCGTAATTTATCACCTTGACCAGATGCATCAATAAGTTGTTCGCCACTTTGACCTAAAGCAATGGCTTTAGCATCACCCATTCCCAATTTTAAAGAACTATTAGCAAGATCTTCTATCGTTTTTATATCACCTACTTTATCTTTGCGAACAGCAATAACAGGAATGTGACGAACAATGGAATATTGATTAACAACTTGTCCTTCTTTATCTAATTTTTCTACATAATCTTGTGAACCAGGGAAAAATAGATCGCCTTGTTTAGTTAAATTAAAACGCGTTAATATTTGTCCTGAGCCACCATACTCAATGATTACTTTATTACCCGTTTCTTTTTCAAATACATTAACAACCTGCTCTACAGGTTGTTTTAATCCTGCGCCAGCATAGAGATGTAATTCTGCTGCAAGTGTGTTGTGACAAAATAATCCTAAAGCTATACCTAAACTAGCCAATATACGGCGTGCCATAAAAACCTCTAAACCAATCATTCGTTATATAATTTTTTATATAATGAATGATGTAAGAAATTAAGGCAAGTTACTCATAGAAAAAAAGATGAAAATGTCAGTGGTTTATCATTTTACTACTTTATTTATGGACTAAACTTATGCAAAGTGCCTTAGTGAAATAAACAGTAATACGATTTAATTTTCTAAGACTAATGATGAAATCAATCAACAGATCCTCGTATTCACGAGGATCTTATTATTAATTATCTATTTCTAATAGTGCGAGTGCGGTTACTTCATCAATAACAATATCAGTGGCATATCCTCCTTTTATTGCCCCTATTGTTGCCTGAATATTCTCAATGCCTCCCGCTAAAAATAATCGCTGTGGTATTTGTCTTAATTGCGCAAGGCTAATTCCCATGATACGAAGATCAACATCAGCCACTAGCGGATTACCTTGTGCATCATAGAATCGACCACAGATAACACCTACTGCTCCTAAATCACGATATTGCGCCATTTCAGCCGTTGTTAAAACCCCTGTCGTGACTAACGGATTATCATCTTGCGTATTACCCACAACAAATAATGCTTTATTACATTGATTTAAAGCCGAAAAATTACGACGAATAATAGGTTCTGCTTGCAATTCCATCGCTAAACGCGCACTAGAAACAACTGCTGGCACATGTAAATTAATACTGCATCCTGAGAATTTATTTGCAATCAGTGCTGCTGCTTCTGCCGTTGTAAAATCAGGTTGCGGTGCAACTGCGCCAATCATTTGTAATACAGTGATATTTTTCAATGACTTGGGTGGAAGGTAATTCCCTAACTTATAAATTGTTCTTCCCCAAGCAACGCCCAAAATATCATCATCATTAATTAACTGAGAAAGATACATTGCCCCTGCTTTTGCTAATCTTCCTCTATTCATATTTAAAGTTTGTTGCGGTTTATTCTTTTCTTCATCTGGTAAAATAAGCACATTATTAAGATCAAATTTTGCTTTTATTCTGATCGCATAATCAATCGTAGAAAATACAGATGAATCTAAGCTAATATTTACGAACCCTTTTTCTCTGGCTAAATGTAAATATTTCACTACAGTTACCCTAGAAACGCCCATAATATTCGCAACTTCACTTTGACTGAGTCCGTCCTGATAGTAAAGCCATGCAGCATAGAGAACGGGATCATTATCAAATAAACTCGCATTTTTTAGCGAATTATTTTCCATTTTAAACCCCACATTTATTTATAAATGTTGTTACTAATTAATTTATTTTATATTAGTGATACTACTGAAGATAAGAATGTTATTAAGTAAATAAATTCTTATAACACAAATAGATACATTTCATTAAACTACCAATAATATCGGCAAAAACATATTTTTCTTTACATGAGAGCTTTGCGATATGTAAAAAGCTCTTAATAATGCCGTAAAGAATTCATAACGAGAAAGTTTTTTTTGAAAATGTTTTTTTATCTGGTTAAAAATTAAAAAAATAGCTTTAAGTTTTAAAAAGTTTTATTTAGATAACATTTAAAGTGAATCAAACTTATCATATTCGTAAAAAATAGATGAATAGATGAGAACTAAACGATGATCATTGTATATTTAACTCTCCCCAATGAGAAAATTGCTAAAGAAATGGCATATCAACGCATAAATACAAAACTCGCTGCTTGTATCAATATAATTTTTAATTTGAAATCTATATATTTTTAAGATAAAAAAATTAGTTAATATAATTAAGTGTTTATGGTAACTTTAAGTGAAGTAACCAAGCAACCCACACTTATCAATACACTTATTATATATCTATGATGTACCTGACGTTATTATAATACCAATAGAAAATTGTTTCGATAGTTATCTTAATTGGGGTCTCAATTCTTTTAAATAATAAGTTAATTACTTTTTTCATTTAAATTATCCCTAATATCATAAAAAATGATAACCGTTCGTAAATATCAATAACTGAAACATCTAAATATTTAGACAAGTAAATTATCGAAAATATTAAAAATAACTTCTGATTTTCAACTCTAGATTTATACAAAAAAACTTAGCCCAACTTAATTTTATTAATAGTTACATTCTAATTTCTTTAATTTTATTTCATACTATTTTTTTGAAGAATATATTTAATCATAATTAAAGTTTTTAAATTATTATAGATAGTATATAGCTATTTATGCTAATTAATGAGATATCTCGACATCTTATCCTTATTGTTTTTTGCTATACTATTTAAGCTTTCTCTCTATTACATGTAAAAAAGGAGTGAGTTGTGAAAACAAACAGAGTCGCAAGACGTCTTTTAGGTTTACCTTACAATTTAAGTCGGTCTAAAAAGAAAGTGCGTTTATCCATTATTACCCCTACAGAAGCGGATAACCTACCTTTAGAGCTAAAAAATGCAACACAAGTCTGCTTAAAGCAAGATTTTAGAAATTCTACAGAGAAAAAACGTAGATATTTAAAATTGACTGATGCTTACCCTGCATATATTGTCAATAACTTATAATACGTCAAAATACTCTTACTGTTTTATAAATAGTGACAGATTTTTATTTAACGATAATTATTTATAACCTCAGTTTATCCCTTACATTGCGTAAGGGATAATTGTTTTATAGATGCCTTTTAATATTTTATTTTAATTATTTAATATTCTTCTCTCTCTTTTATCCCTGATATAATATTTTTCTAATATTCACTAATGCTAATTTTGCTTTTTTATAGTTAATATCTTCAGGTAATTTACTTGTTTCAAAAGCCTTATAAATTTTTTCAATAAGCTCTTCACTACGAAAAAGTAATTCCTTGTAACTAAATACTCCTGATTTTATTTTTAATAATTCATCTCGATTATCGCACCAAACTTTTACGTTTCCTTCTTGCGCAATACCTAAGGCGATATAAAGCAATCTGAATGTGTGCATCATATTCTTACTATCATAGCTACGGCCATGCTCAACATTTTGTTGATAACGGGCTTCATTGCGTAACTCTACCCACTGCCAATATTCATGATATTGTTTACAATAAGCACTATAGCCTTCTTTATTAAAGCTTAGATAGGCCTCTAATTTTGCCGATTTAGGAATACTGCTTAGTAATACATCTGTTGCTTTTTCCTTTTTTATTATGCCTTGATAATGACCTAACTTATCATAATAAACGGCATAAAGATCTTGAGCATGAGTTAAATCAACTAACCCAATATGCTCTTGTTGCCAATCATGTATTGCTAACCACTCATTAACTGGAACTGATCTTCCTTGCTCAATAATGTAGCAAAAGTCTAAAATTGTTTTTAATTGTTTATCAACAGGATTAACTATCTTTTTATTTAACCCTTGTGCTTTTTTAATTTGTCCTTGGGCATAACGTACAAAAGTTTGTACACAAGCTTTAGATAAAAACCATTCAGGTTTTAGTTTTGAAATTAATGGGTGTTTATAAATAACAACCTGTTCTGGTGAATTTAGTAACTCTAAAATATTCGGATTTGAAGCACATAATAATTCAACAAAGCGCCCTAATTCATAATAAACGATATCATTGCTTTCGTTACTTACTTGTGGGACATAATCTAACCCATAGAAAAGATCCTTTGGTAAATAGAATACACCTTTAATATCGGTATCTGAGGTTTCAGTTGCAAGGTTGTGTGAACGGCTACCAGAAATACTCTCAAATAACAGGTAAGGCTTTATATCATCGATGGTCAGTTTCATTTAATTTATCCCTAAACCAGTTATTTAATACTTCATTACTAGGTACATCTCTTTTAGCAAATTTGACATCTGTTGCTTGCCATAAAAAGCTGATAAGTTGTTGCATATCTTCTGGTGGTAACCACGTAAAATGTTCGTCTTTATCCGATTTAAACTCAACTAATTGATTAATTCTAACCTGCTGTTCTTCAGTTAGGATTTTTATTAACTTATTAAGTTTCATTGGTGGTATTTCACCTGTTTTTACTGTCCAATATGCTGATAAAAGTGAACGTAATAAATAAAACCACTTTTTTAGTTTTATCGTATTATTGGTAATCTCTCCGGTTGTTTTCGCAATACCTCGATAATGATGTACAATAACTTTGGGCTGATAATAAAGTTTGGCTAATTCAAAAAGCTCTTGTTGTACATTGGGATATTGCTGATAAACAATAGGTGATTGTAACCATTCTAATAAGATACAATTAGATTTTCTTAATAAATGTAGCGCTTTAGTAATATCCCATGCACCAACATCAAACCAACTATTTTCAATCCATTCAAATGTCTCTTTAGGCTTATCTATTGAAAGATAAGCATTACGTGGTTGTATAAAGATACCTCGAACATCATAATCGCTATCTGTTGATGCAAAACCCCAAGCACGACTACCACTTTCTGCAACATAGAGTAGTTTTACCTGATACTCTTGTTCAATTTGTGGTAACTTTTTTAAAATCTCATTATGCATGATTTCCTTATCTCCTATTTTTATTATTTTTTAATTAACTTAGGTTTTTAACATACTCATTATCGCTTATACAACAAGAATAAAATGGCATTTTTCATCATGGTTTTTCTACAATCTATTAATTGCTCTTTTGTTACGAAAAAATAAATATTTTCTTTTAACTCAATATGCTATATACATTTTCTTAGTACAGAATATTTTTATCTTTCAATAACGAACAATATATTATGCCTATCATTTACACAGCAGGGTTAAGCTACTTGGAAATTAAAGCTCTTGAGTCTTCCTATTCAATCTCATTTCCCGATGACTACAAGCTTTTTTTAGCATACTACAACGGTTATAGGGTCTCATCACCTGATTATTGTGATTTACCTTGTAACAAAGTTGATGATGGTTTTATTGCTTTTGATGTTCTCTTTGGTTCAAAAATAACAAACGACAATTTTTGTTTAGAACATATCAATAACGAGTTTTTAGAGGAAATTACACATATTTCAAATTCGTTTTTAATTGGTGAAGACCCTGGTGGTAATTTTTATCTTTTAATTACTCAAGGTAAAC
Organism: Proteus hauseri; assembly: GCF_004116975.1. Classification (NCBI taxonomy): domain Bacteria; kingdom Pseudomonadati; phylum Pseudomonadota; class Gammaproteobacteria; order Enterobacterales; family Morganellaceae; genus Proteus; species Proteus hauseri. The sequence goes on from NZ_CP026364.1 coordinate 3,724,210, forward strand.
AAAAAGGCATTTATTATTGGGATCGCACAGGCATCCATGCTGAGGATAAAATGCAAGAATATGCCTATCAAGGTGTTGATAGTTATGGTAATATTTATAAAATTTATAATTCCTTTACTGATTTTTTTAACGAGATATCAATAATTGTAGGTGATAAAGAAAAGATTTTCAGTTTGGTGTTATGAGCTTATTTAAAAATTGCATATAAAAAAACAACTAATAACTAACAACTGATAACTGATAACTGATAACTGATAACTGATAACTGATAACTGATAAAAAAGTAAAGTTATTATTTTTAAATAATAACTATCTATTTTTATTTATTATTTATTATTTATTATTTATTATTTATTATTTATTATTTATTATTTATTATTTATTATTTATTATTTATACAGAATATAAATAAAAACAAGCATGAGTATATAGACTTACTAAATTCATACTAAATATTTTATAAGCATCTGTTTTTAAATGGTTAATATTAATTAAAACTTTAATTTTGATCAAGATTTTAAAATTCATTTCATTTTGTCTATTTTTAATATAATTCATTATTTAATAAATATTTCCATGTGAATTGTTTTACTATCTGAACCAATAAAAACGACTATTTACATAAAGAATACAAAATGGTTAAAATATTTATTAATAAATGTAACGTTAACTATATTAATCTTTTATTAATAAGCTAAAAAATGAATTATAAAAATTTATATAGTACAGAGTTAAATAACCCGAATACAAATTTTTTCATCTTGGATACAAGAGGTAGTCGTGCCGTACACGATGATGTAGATTTTGTAAGGTATTCCTAGAGAACTAGTAAATTTGGATTAGTTAAACCTGGTGATTTATTTATATATCGCCGTCCAGGTAAAGCTTCCGAAACAGGAAAATTTTATTTTTTTGGAGCAGGAAAAATAGAAGATATCACTCCATCTCTAGATATTAGTAAAAAAATAATGATAAAACTAGTGTAAATGGAACTATCACTAAACCTTATCCATTCATTAATAATATTCATCCTGAAGAACTCGAAAAATTTAATTGGCACTTCAAGAAAAAACAACAAGGATCGTGGGGAAATTTTTTTAACCAATATGGAATGAACAAAATTGCTAAAGAAGATTTTGTATCTTTAATGCAGCTAGCGACAGACGATATTAAAATTGATTATGATAATAACGCTGCAACAGAAGCACTTCAAAATATTCAAACTAAAAACTACTATGTTGATGATATAAAAAGTGAAAGTACCCGTCGTTCAAAACAAATTGTATTTTCCAATACCGTTAAAAATAATTATAGAAACAAATGTGCAGTTTGCGGAATTAATACAAAAACATTATTGATTGGTTCACATATAATTCCATGGGCGACCAGAAAAGATATTAGATTAGATCCCACAAATGGTATTTCTCTTTGTGTAATGCACGATAAATTATTCGATGCAGGCTATATTACTTTTGACTCTCAGCTTAAAATTATAGTTACTGAAATAGTAAACAATGATCCATCATTGAAAAAAATTACCGACCTGATTAAAGGAGATAAACTTTGCAAACCAAAAAGTTTTTCGCCGAATCAAGAGTATTTGGAATATTACAGAAAAAAAATATTTGAAAAATTTAATGGTTAACTACTATTAATTGTCTTTTCAATTAAAATCATATGTTAGAAAAAAAGCCACCAGTAACTTACTGATGGCTATTGGTTTTTTAACCTTTATCAACTATTGCTGATAAAAGGTATTTTATTCCCACTCAATTATATTCTAGTGATTTAACTCACTGATAAATATTAATTATATTAAAATTAGATATCACTAACACCGTCACCGATACCGTCATTATGAAATCTGTCTACTTTTTCATCGGTAAGAATTGAGGAGTTTTTCCTTTGCTCCCAGCTCTGAAATACAAAGGTTGAGTGTTCTGGTATTTTCATCTGCACGCTGAGCTTCACGCCCATATCGTTCAAGTGTTTCTCGTAGTTGTCGAGAAAGTTCACTGGCTTTGGCTTTCTCAACTCGGCAGGTATTGGCGTTATCGGTACTTGCAACTTCTGTTTGCGTGGTACTGGTTGAGAGCTGCATCCTGTCAAAGTGATTAAGAACACGATCAAGCAAAGCATCTGTGCGTATCGTATCATGCTGTTGTGCGTCATGATATATCTCCAACCTATTCTGCTGCTCATTGTCTGCGTGTTTACGCAGTTCAATATTTGTGGCCACATCCTTTTCATCTAATTGATTACCTGCAATCTGTTTATTCATTGATCGGTTATCAAAATAAATACCGCCAGCAACAAAGCCAGCGGTAAAGGAAACAGCCAAAGCAATTAACGCTATGACGGTTTTATTCATTAACGAACCCCATTGTGCTCTAATGAAAAATGATTGCCGTCAGGACGAGTTTTAAAACGACCGCCCCAACTTCCGCCCAATGATTCCCAATACTCACCCAGTTCTTTATAGTCGCTGGTGGCTGTAAGGTATTTGCCGTTAGCATCAAATAGGTTGAAATCAACTGCTAAACGTTGAGTGTGAAGACTGTTGCTAATACCGGACCCTTTCTTTGCATTTAATTTAGCTTGTTCTTCTGTACGATAAGCCTCACCAAACGTCAATTTATATCCTTTCTGCTGAGCAAAGGTGATCAGATTTGCAACCATACCTGTAAACGTATTTTGTTTATCAACTAATGACATATTCACCCCTTTATAAACTTGATGACATTGCCTTTACTGACCATCAATGTTGTGCAGATCAGGATATTGGCAAAGATGTTGTAGATATCAGCGTGATAACTAGGATCGAAGTAAGCGCGAATAGGTACGCTTGAAGAGTAAGCAAGAATGAGGAAAGCTAACCATCCACCTTTTTTACAGTGTTGTCTGCCGTCACGTTTAAAATAGAACACACGTAGAAATATGACGGTACAGATGATGGCATTAACAATAGTGAGCAATGTTTCGCATTTCATTGTTGCCCTCCTTGTTTCGGTATATCAGCCCTTCCATATGCTTTTACGCTTAACTTAACCACAAGCAAAGCGGAAACAAAAGCACCTACGGCATCGATATGTTCGATTTCGTATTGCTCCGGTTTCACACCGAAAAGACCAGTAACAGAAATAAAGATAGTTGCTGCGGGGCTAAAGAATATAAGACCACAAACGAAGCTTAGAAAAGCTAATACCGATCTACGTTTAAAGCTATATTCAGTAGCAGCAGTGGTAAAGAAGATGGCTCCCAACAGTGAACCCATAACAACTTCTGCTGGAAGCCCTGCGAAGTAACCAAGAAAAGCAGTAGTGCCGATCCCAGCTTTTGTGTAGACATCTTCTTGCATGAGTGTAGTACCAGTGATTAATGAATAATCATGATACTACATAACCATAAAGATAGACAAAAATGCTTTTTAGAATAATATAAGTAATAAATTAAATTATAAACAATGGTAATAATAACAACTAAAACATTTTAAATATAAGTTAAATTGCTTAATGCATTGCCTTATATTAAATTTATGAATAAAATGCATTTACTATTATTAGTGGGTAGAGCTATACGCTTATAAAAAAATAATAAGCGCTGGCGAAAATATAAACATAATTTTTATTTTTTGTATTCTGGATGAATAATGTTAAATAGAATCTTAGACAAAAACAATATAATAACAATAGCTTTATCAATAATAATTTCGGTTATATCATACTATGGCATGGGATTTAGTGAAGTTTCTTGGAAATTAATAATTTCAATATTATTAGTTTATATAACAAGCAAAAATAAATTGACAATAATATTGTCATCAGTATCTCTTTTCATACTATCATTTTATTTTTATACTGGTTTCATATATGGATTCCCCAATATAGGTTATATAGCATCATTGTTTGAAACAAATCTAATGGAAGCTTATGAGTTTATTCTTGGGATAAAATATGAACATATTTTGATTTATTTTATTTTTTATTTATCAATAATTTTAAACCTGATAAATTGTTACAAATTTAATAAAAACTCAAACCTATTTATCATATTATTAATATCAGCACCGCTAATTTACACATCACCATATTATTTATTTTCAAAACAAACAGCTAAAACAATAAAACAGTATTACTTACATAAAGATAGTTTTATAGAATCATTAAATAAAAAACCATCATGGGAAATATATGAAGATGAAAATAAAGATAAAGATTTAATTGTAATTATTGGTGAAAGTGTAAGAAAAGACTTTATGTCATTATATGGTTTTAAGCATAAAAATACACCGTTCCTTGAATCAGCAAATGGATATTTCATTGATGGATATATATCCACTGCACCAAATACATCTCATTCATTACAACGAACTCTTGCTAAAGTAGATCATTCAAATATAAAAGAAGAAGACAACGTAGTAACTTTAGCGAATGCTGCTGGATTTGATACCTTTTGGATATCAAATCAAGGATTTACTGGTTACTATGATACTCCAATTACAAGAATAGCGCTAAGAAGTAAACATCCATATTTTTTAAAAGATGGTGACTATGGAGATAAGAATATAGATGATTTAGAATTAATTAATATTTTAAATCTTGTATTGAAAGATAATAAAAAAAGAAAAGTTATATTCATTCATATGATGGGTTCTCATCCACAAACATGTTATAGATTACATGGATTCCCGCTAATTAAATATGGTAACAGTGAGGACTTAGATTGTTATATAGCAACTATTGCAAAGCTTGATTCCTTCATAGAAAACATAAAATCAACACTTGATAATTATCCTAGAGACTACTCTATTGTCTACTTTTCAGATCATGGAACTCAAATTAGAGAAGATGGAACACCAGTTGTCGGTTCCAAATTTAAGCAAAATTATGAAGTTCCATTTTTTATTATAAATAGAACAGATAACTCTCATGTTAATATAAATAAAAATATAAGTGCCTATAATTTCATAGATATATATGAAAATATATTAGGAATAAAAACAAAAAAAGATAGTGAATATTTTGATATATTAGAAATGAATAACAATAATGATGTTGAAGTTTTTAACTGGAAAGAAATGATTAAATTCAATAGTTTGAAAGATCAACCGGCTAATGATGTAACAAAATAATAAAAAATCATCAAAAGGCTACTAAATAGTTTTAGTAGCCTTAACAATTACTTATATAAAAATATAATGCCATCTAATCTGACATTATTACTTCATCTATTGTCACTTTAAACCAGTCTGATTTTTTTCCTGAATTTTTTCCTGAATGCCTAAAATAACGTATAGACCGAGCTAAATTGAAGCTGTCGTACTGTTCAGTAACATATAATTTAAATCCAATCTGCGGAATGCGTGATATTGTGTAAGGCACTAAAGGGCTATCAGTAGATAATACTTTGTTAGTTATTTTTGTTTCTACATTAACAAACATATTATCATCATGAATACTATTAGTGAACTTTGCAATATTTGTCGCTTCTAATTGTATACCTTTGCTATGCCTATCAAAGTAATTTCCTTTAAACTCGTTCCATTTTGATTCATTACCTTGTAATTGGATTGCAGTGGTAGCTCCATCACCAATAATTCGACATTTTGAAATGATAGAGTACGACATGTGCCATAGTTGAATATATTTAGCCACGCATTTATCTAAATGAATCCGATTCATGACACCTTCATTTTGATAGATACTAATATAAGAATCAGTATTGATACGGATGTATGAATCTTCCATTAGTGAACTAATAGAAACAGAACCCGTGCCTTTAACCATAATAGTAATATTACTTTTTGTTTGGCCACGGCTAGTTGTTGTATGAATACTGAGCATTCTCTCTTTTGCTAAAATAGGTATTTTTTCTGCATCTATTGCATACTCATCACAGTCACGAATAACAATAGCACCCCATGTTAAATCGCTTACACCTAACGACGCAGAGAACTTTATATATGGATCTTCAATATGGAAATATTGACTTCGCTCGCCATGTATACCAGCAACTGACTGATTAATTAGAGAGGGTCTTATCACTTGTGCATGTTGCGCACCATAATAAATGCATACTCCATATCGTCCGCTATTAAACGTGTCATCAATAGATTTACAATCAATGCACTTAGCTCCAATATAGAAACCAGATAACGTTGTTTCATCTTTATCTAAATAATAATGGTTTCTAACACTATTAATCCGACGGCAACCTGCAAATGTTACATATTGAGCATCTGATACAAGACCACCATAAAAAACACAGTTACTAGCAAGACAATCCGTTGTACCATAATTCAGTGAAATAGAATAACCTTTCACCGGATTATTAAACTTACAGTAGTACCAGTAAATATTAGTTGAGTTATTAAATCTAATTCCACCACTACCGAATGTAAACTCAGTTCCATACCAAATAACATCTGATATGCCCCAATGAGCAAACATATAATTCCCTTTATCTTTACTTGTAATATGTCCATTATAAAATTTTGTTGTTTTCCCATTAATTAATGTAACAAATGAAGATTTATCCAATGTAAATTCAAGCTGTGATCGTAATGTAACGTCATTACCTGATATCGACTCAACACGATAAATATCCGCAGTGTAGCCTAATTCTTTAGGGTCGGTTGAATATTGATCATACCATGCTTGTGATTGATTATAAGGACGATAGACTTTAATAAATTTAGTGTCATTAGGTATAGCATCTTGTAGTTTTATTACTGTTGAAGTACCAACATCACTGGGATTTACAAGATATTTTTTATCAGCCTCAAATTTAATGCTATCTACTTCCATGCAGTGCAACTCTGAATTTTTACCAAATTTAAAAATAGTTCCTTTTGGTATTGTAATGTCAGAAACGCTAATTCTGATTCCATCAGGAACAATAACTGAACCAGAATTAATTGCATCTTGTAATTTTAACGATTCATCACTACCATCACCTTTCACACCATAATCTATTACTGATTTGATTTCTTTTAACTTTTCATCGACTGTTGTTTGACCAAATCCAATTAATTTGGAGCCTGTGGGTTTTGCTAATTCAATTAACACATCAGAAGCCGATCCACTCTCAGGTAAAACTGTTATTGGTTGACCTTTATCATCAAACGCTAAAATTTTATTGGCGCGTTGTTCAGTATTTGGTAACGCATTAATAGGCTTATCCTTTACCCTTAAGGTCTTACTATCAATATCTTTAATACTGTTATCAACATAGTCTTTATTGGCACTATCAGTACCTAACTTTGGCGGTGCCAAATTAGCAATACGATTACCTTTTGCATCGTAATAGTTCGATAAATAAGTAGGTTTACGCAGACTCAACGAGAAAGTACCTAATGCTTTTTGAATTAACATCGTTAGATAATCAAAAGCATCTTCATGTACTTCTGCAAAGAATTTCCCCTGATTACGTAAGTCAGTTTCTTGTACAACGGGTAAATCACGTTCTAATAATATCTTCCAGCCTTGAGCTAAAGGTTTATTTAAAACCACCTTGCCGCCATGAAAAGAACCGGCTCCAACAATAGTGTAATCAGTACCATTCTTTAATGTTGTTTCATTTCCCTCACTGTCAGCAACCACAACAATCAAATGCTTGCTTTCAAAGATACGGAAGCGGAAATCAAAATCCGTTGTTACGCCATTACCTACATACTCTTCATGGCTTAGTTCAGTAGATACCGTCATTGCTCATCTCCTCTGGTGTTGATGAGGATATGATACGTTTAACTACAAAATATATCCATATTTGCAATAATGGTTATCAAATAGAAAATTAAATTAACCATTTAGATGAACATTTTAATACATTTACATTATTATAGCTTGCGTAATTATTTTCATTAGTAAGGACTTTAGCAATGGAAAAGAAGTATAAATACCCTGCACCAGCTAACTATCCAGATGTAGTGAATACCGATGAAGGGATTGAAAAGTTAATTGCAAAATCAAACCTTGAAGCGCTTTTAACAAAGATGGGAGAAGATGGTCATGATATATCAGCTCCGCTTGTAGAACTGATAGCAATGAGAAACTTTATAGTTCAAAAGATGAGAGGCAATAAAAATATAATACCGTTAGTGGAATGTATTTTAGCTGAATTAAAGAAATGAGAACAATGCACCGCTTAAGCGGTGCTATTTATATATTTCGTTAATAAAATCACTTTTTGATTCTTTATATTTTTTACCAAAAAGACTTTTACAAGCATCATCCATTACCAGCTCTACTTTTTTAAGCTTATCTTTGCAGTGAAAAAAGTACAAACATAAACCTATTGTCGCAAAAACAAATAATACGGTTTCGCCATGTGGAAATAGAAAACTCATAAACATACCAAAAATACAGACAATAAGAATATATTTTGCTGTATTATAATTAAGCATTGCATCATCATAATCTTTCTGTAATTTTAATAACTTATCTTTATTCCACATGGCGTTTTCTCTACTTCATCTGCTCCTCAACCTGATTTAATAATGGTGACAAATAAAACAAGTTTTGGAAAGGTAATAGTTTGCGTACAGATCGCACTTCTCTATCATCAAACTCACCATTTAATACACCTGATGTAATGTTTTTAATATCACCACCAAGGTCAAATGTAGGACCTAATAAGGCACCAATCCCATTACGACTTTGATAACGTGATGCTGGTGGACCACCAAACATGGCACTCATACCATAAGTACCACCGCTCAGGTTTTCCAATACGTTGTTAGGCTCACCTAACCAGCCCATCATTCCTGACCAGTCTAAACCCTCTTTTACTAAATTAGCCGGTTCGGTATTAATATCTCGTCCTGCCATTTTGGCCTTGAGAACATAGACTAGGGATCCAAGTGCTACCTGAAGTAATGCCCCATAATAAAATGATGCATCACCCGATTGTATGCCTGAGACCAGCGCTCTATTGTGAGTAGCAAAGAAGAAGGTTTTAAACTGCATAACTATCTTACCTAGTTCACTGCTCATCATTAATGGTGTATCACCAATGCCCGGTGTGATAACCGTGGTTCTTACGTCTTTTAATACTGCCGCTTGGAAAGTTTCACGCACAACACGATCATCCCATAAGTGGCTATGTCCTGTTAACATGCCGTCTAAGTCTTCACCGTGTCGCTTAAACTGATCTGCTATACGCTTTAGCATTGATTCATCGATACCAATATGAGCCAGCTTCTTTATTTCTTGTTTACTTAGCGTACCACCAGCATCTAAAGTATTTGCCGCTCTAAGTACCTTAGATTGAGTAATAACACCAGACCACATTTTCATAGTATCGGTGTATTGATTCATCAACGTAAGGTTGCCAAATTTCTGTGATGACCATTGTAACCCACGTTCTAAATAACTACGTCTGCTATATGGATCATTAAGGTCAGCAATCACCTTAGAACGACTGGATAATACATATTCAAGACCAATACCCATTTCACGTAAATCAGCTTTAGCAATACGCATAGCACCGATATCAGTTAGCATCTTACCCAATGGTTTTAACGCACTACGTAAACCGTGTTGCATAATCGGACGAGCCATATCAGGTAATGATGATATTGTCATGCCACCCAATAAACGTAAGAAGTTAACGTGACGAGCCACACGACCGGCACGAACAAAGAAACTAGAGGGATCTTTAGGTGCGCCATAAGTTCCTAATAGACGATCACGCATAGCACGAATATCACGTAAATCAGCCTCTCTTCTCGCTTCTAATCGGCTACGTTCTTTAGGTGTGGTTGCATCAGCAATAAGATGGTTGTATTCCTCTGTAATCGCTTTGATTTGATTATCCATATCAACACGACCAAATTTAGCCGTGAGTTCAATTTCAGGCGCGACTTGGCGAATATAGTTTTCCATTACATAGTTAACATCTGATTCGAGATAGTCTTTAATGCGTTCATCAGGAATGTTTAGGGTTCTATCTTTTGTAAAACCAGCACGTTTAACTAACCCATCGGGGATCAGTTCACTGGGTACAATGCCTGACGGTGCCCCGATAATTTTATTAACGATATCATCTGCTGCGGCATCTAACTCTTCACGCTCTAAAGGTGTCATGCGATTTAATGCCGATTGTCTAATTCTGTCATGACGAGTTAATGAATTCGCAGTTCGTGTTAAACGACGATGTTCATTTCTAAACTTGCGAGGGTTATCAAGAATATCTACGCTACGTTGTAACGCAGGCAATTTATTCTCAGCATCATTAATACGCTGTAATTTTCTTTGTAATGTTGCTTGTCTTCTTGTTTGTGTTTTATTTAATTTAGCAAGATTAGAAAGTGAATTTAACTCAACTTCTACCGCACTCTTTTCATTAATGATTTTTTGGTATTTATTAATATCATCCATCAACAAGGATTTTTTACCTGACCAACTCTCAGCCTCTTTAATTTCAAGCCCTAAACGTTCAGCTTGTGGTGAAGCGTTACGTGCTTTATCAATACCAATTTCAGCACGATCAAGACTACCTTTGGCTTTATTTATCGAGGTTTGATTAATCTCTTCTAACCAGTCAGCAATGATTTTCTTAAACTCAGTACGATCATTTAAAATTTTGTCGAATTTATAAATACGAGGGAAGTAGCTTTGTGCTGTTGTCACCTTTACACCTTCACGTAAGATCCCTAATTCAACCATTCTATCTTTGGTTGCTTCGACAATAGGTCTAATAGAACGTGCCGCCTCTGTAATTTGTGGTATCGCATGAGTATCACCATTGCGCATAGCGTCACCAACAGCTTCACTAAATTGGTAATAGCTCATATCACGGCCACCAGATTGACGATACTGTTTAAAGTGATCTTTCGTCGATTCTACTTGCTTATAAACAAGTGTTTCATAACCTCTCACTTTTGTTTCAACAGCGGTAAATGTCGCAATACCTTCTTCATTTTTAGCAAAGGTAAAGTTATTTTCTGTAAGTTGTTGGTTAATTTGGCGCGCTGTTTTAGAAGGTGATTGAGCAACACGGCCAACAGGGCTAACCATCATTGTTCTATTAACAAAAGAGGGCCCTTTTAGTGTCTCTTGTTCAAGTGTGGTATTAGCAACTTCCGCAGCACCAATGCTTCGATCACCAGATTGATTGGCTGGTGGATTATTACTTGGTTGAGGCTCAATAATGTCATTTCTAACTTTATTAATTAACTCACCTCGATTTCTAACTAATTGCGCAGCTGAACCTAAGGTTCCACCGATCATGGCATCCAGCGTAACGTTAATCGCACTCTCAGTTAATGTTCGTGTTTCTTGGGTACTATGTAATGCCATTTCAGAAGCTACGCCACCAGCAGTATTTGCCAATGCAAACTTACCTGCGGTTGCACCAACACTACCGCCTTTTACTATTGCCCCACCCGGTATCATCATTGCAGCAACATTAATTGGATCAATAACCCCCATTGCTATGCTACTCACAATACCGGCACCGCCTGAATCCATTAATTGCTGTCTGTCGTTCTTCTCACGATCAATGCGTTGTTTTATTGCTGCGGTTTCTTGAGGAGAGTTTGAATGAATAAAGGCATCGGCATAGTCTTCATAACCTGAAAGCGTTAATTCATCTTCAAATGGGTTATAACCTTCTACATCTTCAAATTGATTAAAAGGTGCAGTAGCAATCAAGCTACCCACTGAGTTATCGATACGAAACGCCGCATCACGTAATTCTTTAGTTTGCCGTCTATCATCAAGCGGATTAATAGGGTCATACCAAGACGGTGAAACATTATCACCATAAGTAGGTTCTGTTTGCTGAACAGCATTAATATCCGCAGATAAAACATCATCAGGTTGTTGTTCGTAAATAGGCATCAGTCTTTATCCCAAGAAAAATAATTATTGAATTTATTTACTCGCTCATTGTGAGCTTCTTTATATTGCTCACGGATACTTTGACGACGTTCATCAAATTCTGAGCGCGATTTATCCAATGCTTCTTCTCGTTCCCTTTTATCCTGAGCTTCCTTAACGCTTTGCTGGCGTTTTTCCATTACCTCTTTATACATTGGTGATGATGACTGTTCTGGTTTAAAGCGAATAGGTAAACCGTTATCTCCCGTGTATGGGCGATAAATAGGGATATCATCACTACCGGTTTGTTTTATCATTATGCCGTAGCTGTAATCTCTGGGAGTCACTGCATCAGAGACAATAACGATTTCAGTGCCAGAAGAAGCGCCACCAAATGACTTAGACATTAATTGCTTTTTCTCTTCTTCCCATTGTCCAGCGATCCAGTTGCCAGCACCTGATTCATTAATACCGTATACGGCTTCGGGTGCATAACGCATAACCTCTTCACTGCCATTGATATTAGATACCGCCCACGTTCTTTTAATTTGAGCGTTGGTCATTTTCTTGGCTAGTTCTGCGTCACCGCCTGTTTCAGCAAAGTTAGCGTCATACAGTGTTTGATAGTCACGTAAGTAAGCGCCATTTTGAGTACCAGGCTTACTAACGCTTGGTGAAGAAAATGGTTTATACCAAGGGTAAAAATCATTGATATTAGATTGCGCTGCTTTATCTCTATCCTTGATATATCCTTTATCCCTGATTTGAGAAGCGATCATTTGCTTAGTGCGTTCATCTTGTTCAAATGTCGTCTTAAATGCAGTTTCTACCGCTTTCTCATCAGGCATACCAGCTCGACTTAAACTATATACTTTTGAGTAATACGCCATTGTGCTTGATGGAATATCAGTCGCTGATGCCGGATTGTTATCAAATATCTGCCCATACATTTTCGCGATAGGAAGAACAACTTCAGGATCTTTAGACGTTGCCCCCATATTCAATACAGACTTAACTTGTGATGGGATAATCCCTGTTCTTGCTGTAAGTTCAGCAACGGCATTTAAGCTATTATCATCACGTAAATTAAAGCTCTGCTGAATATGTTGTTCAAAGTAATCATCTGCTGCCTGCTGATTATTCTTATCATTAGGATCAAGCGGAAAGTTATTTTGTATTGAAAGTTGTAATCGGTTAGCAGCAAACTGCTTATCTTGTTCCTTGATATTACCTTCAACGAACTTACCAAATTTCTCCCAACGTTGAATTTTGCTTTCGTAGTTTGCTTCGCCCGTTTGTGGTCTGATTTGAGATAACAAAGCCTGCTGTGCTTGTGGAGACATCTCTTTAGCTGCTGACATAAAACCAGCATAACGCTTAGCTTCTTGCATATCGGCAGACATAGCAGAACCTTTGTCATAGCCAAACGCAGAGATTAACTCATCATGAGTAGGCGCATTAGGTGCATCAAGTCCTCTTTCCCATGCTGCGTAAGAGTCAGCTACACGAGTACCGAATTGTTGCTGTAACTCACCTTGTTTTTGCTTACGTAACTGTTCTGCTTGTCGTAAATATTTTGCTTGGTCAGCTTCATCTAAGGCATCGAAAGCGGCAGATCCAGTTAATAGTTTTGGTGCTTCAGATGTCGCTTGTAACTCAACAAAACCAAGTGCTGACTGTATGCCTGTTGCTATCTGCTCATCAGTGTAATTAACACGGTTACGCCCATTCTCTTTATACATTATCGCTGTCGATAAATGCGTTAAGGTATCTAAATTCGTTAAGTCTAATGGCTGATTAGGTGCAACACCGAGGTAATCAGATACATACTCAATGTATGCCTGAGTATCATTATTATCTTCTGGTGGCGCCCAACGATTAATGATCTGCTCTGGTGTAACAAACCCTTGTCGAGCATAAGAAAGTAGATTTTTACCTAATGCTCTAATTCCGTGCTCAGGTGTGGCAAACTTAGCAAATGCACCATCATCACCGGTTTGCCCTACCCATTTATTGCTAGATAGTCGAATATTACCGGGGTTATTGTTTCTAACGCCTCTTGTATTATTATTTGATGCATCATTGGTTGGTTCTCTACTTACAGTACCAAGGCTTGAAGGTTCTCCATTTCGTTCTAAGAACCCCATATAATCAGCACCGAGTTGATTTTCAATCGCTTTACGAGCAGTTGCCACTTTGAATTCTTGTTTCTTGGCGAGGATCTGCTCTTCACCCCAACCGTGTGATAATCCAAACTCTTCTATTTGCTGAAACACTTGTTTATGTGCAGAGATATAAGCCTGATTATCTCCGTACATTGATGCGGCAGACTCTGCATTTAATGTTAGCGTTGATTGAAACTGATCTTGTTCATAAGCTTTGATTTGCCCCATCTCATGACGATTCGCTTGTGATGCAAACTGAACACCCATTTCTTGCGCTTGTTGCATAAAGCTTTGTCGAACAATATCGTCAGGTAATGTTGATGATATTTCACCAGCATAATCACGAAATGACTGCTCATACTCAGACGCTTTACCAATCGCATTTTTACCTTGTTGAGAAAGTAATCCATTTTGTGGATCGGTCATCAGTTCGTTGGCTTTCTGTCGTAGCTGTAATGCGGCATCTTGCGCCAGTGCAACATTGGCTCTTTGTTTTGCTTCTGCAAATAAACCAACATATTGCTCACCAACACGACCAAAGCCCGCGCCAAAAGCATCTGGTGATGATTGAACAGAAAACCCATTATTTGGTAACTGCTCAGGCATAACCGTTCTATTATCGTATGTAGGAACCTTTGGCATAATTAAAATCCTTTTGGTGCTTTAGCAAATGTCTTACCAGCTTTCGCAGCACCTGAGCCACCACCACCGAATGGACTCCATGTACCACCAGCCAACTGATACGCGCCATAAGCTTGAATAGGTGCTGTTAATAACGTTGTCATTGCACCCATATTGCCTGAACGTCTTGCCATTTTTGCATTAAGGCGATCATTCTCAGCTTGCATACGATAGCCATACGCTTCACGAGAAGCGTTATTGACCATAGTTAACGCATCAAGCTCACCCATTGCAGCAGTATCACCCAAAATATCTAAAGCACCTGCAGTACTTAAATCAATGCCACTGGCTGACATTGTTGCCGCCTGTGTGCCGGCTAATTGGCGAGTACGTCTACGCTGTTCTTGTGCCTGAGCGTTTCCTTTATTAATTGCATCAAGCGCAGCATCTTCATTAATTTTGGCGTTTTGATTGGCCACTGATGCTTGAAATTTACCATCGGTATATTGTCCGTATGCTTGCAATGCAGAAGTACCAATCACTGCAGCCGCTAATGTTGTTGGTTCACACATTATTTAGCCCTCAATGTAAAACGATGGAAAGGTAACTGAAGTAAACCTGCTGGCTTTGCTTCTTCAATCTGAAACCCCAACCAATGGAGCCAAGCCTTAGCAATATGATTACGTTCATCGACATAATTCATCAGTGTTGGGTATTGCCCTAACATCTGTTTTAAAATGGGTTTACAGCGCCGTAGAAAGGCTTTCTGGTGTTGCTCTAATAAATCAGTCCCCACTAGCCAAGGGACACCTAAGCCAGTAAGTAATGAGCCAGAAGCAACACCAAAAATAGTCACGACTTCATCATTAATAATGCCGGCATAAGCTTTAGTAGAAACAGATAAGCCATGCCGTAATACCTGTTCAGGTGTTTGCATTGACATAGCGTAGAACTCATCAACATCAGCTTGTCTTACATGTGGCAATAAACGAACAATATGTTCATGAGTGGCAGGAGTAATTTGTACATGATGTTTTTTCATATCAGAATCCACCAGCATCAATACGCGGAATAACAGAGAGCACCGCTAACGGTAAAGGATCAACCTGTCTAATAAAGACACGTCCGTTTTTGCTCCAATCTGCATCTAAATTAATTTCAACAATGCCTGTGGCATCATCAACAGGATTGTCGTAAAACTCGAATTGACGTTGAGGATACTCATATAGCCGTTCTTTTTCAGTACCAGCCCAAATACCCCTACTACTATTTACAATTAAGCTGGCAACCTTAATAAGTTTCTTCTTATCAAGTAATGTTTCTTGCCCATTGATATGGATATCAAGCGTTTCTAATTCACTGGTAATAGGTAGTCCGATATGTACTACGGCTGATGGTGTATCAATTTCCACTGCACCATTGGTGACAATAGCCTGTGGTGAAACGTTAGCGTCAGAAAGAATATTAACCGTCTTACCTTCAAGATGATTTAAGCCAGCAAAGAGATAGCGGGCAATGCTCCATTCAGTAGTGGGCGTATTTTGTAATGCTGGTGGAATATTGCGATTAGCAGAAATAACCACTTGATTTGCAGATACATATTGAACAATCTTACAGCGAAGCTCTTTGTGTTCATTATCTTCAAAATAAGGAATATTGACGGCACTACCAATATCAGAAGCACTAAAGACCGGATCACCTGAAATCACTAATGGATAGTTTTCTTGATAGTTCCACTCACCCGAACCGCCAGTGATGGTTGCTGTTTTTACATCATCAGTATTTCTACCGTCATAACTTAAGCCAGAATCCACAAAGAAAGCATCTTCTGTACGAATAAATAAACGGCTAGCCAAGCGCTCTACATACCGAACCTGTTTGCCGTTTACTGTACGCTGAACAATAAAATAGGCTGAATCTTCATTGCCTTCACTGATCGAACACGTTGACTCAAATTTCCCTTCTGTCGATTGTGGCGCCCATGCAAAAACTTGTTGTTCTCTTAAATAGGTTAAAGCCAGCATTAACCCATCGTCACGTATGCACCATGCAATAGAATATGGAACCGTAGTAAACGACCAATCAACAATGCGGTGACGTTGAAATAGGTGATTTGCCAACATAGTTAAGTCAGTGCCTTGATACCCATCAACATCAAAGGAGTACGATAAATCACGCACAGCACTACCTTTCTCTTGTATATAAAGCGCAATGTTCGCAACAGAGATTGGCGGTAAATCACTTGAACCGTTAGCACCTTGTGATGACATTGAAAAACTGGAAGGTGTAAGTACTTTGTTCTGATCGCCTGTGATTTGATATTCACCGCCAGATGTCAATGCCACCAGCGAACCTACATCAATCAAATGGCGAATTTCATTAACTTGACGACCTGCATACGTGTAGATAATGCGATCATCATCTTGAATAGGATTGTTGCGCCCAAAGTCTTTATAGTCACCGCTACGACTGGCCCATATCGTTTGTGGGTAGGCTCGAGAGCCAGCAAAGAATAAACGTTGTTGATAATAAACAACAGTGCTTGGATAACCATCAACATCATTCCACACTGCACGCGCCCATTTATGGCTGGCGTTGTCTTCACCAACGGCATTGGATGGAATATAAGAGATCACCTTTCCTGTGGCTGTTTTACCATCTTCACTTACAGTTTCAATTTTTACGATACCAAAACCACTATGCAGATATTCCCACTGGATCCCTGTATCACCACCCCAACCATCCCAGCTCATTCCTTCCGTGTGAGACGGTCTTAGTGTTCCTGTTTTACCGCCACTATTGGCACGATAGTAGTTACTGTCAGCACGGCGTTGATCATTAAGGTTGGTTGTTTTATCTGTTTCCCATACAGGAACCGCATCAATATCACGTTGCTCTAAATAGAACTGCTTACCTATTTGCTCGGTACCAAAAATATCATGCGTAGACGTTAACGTAATTTGCCCCGTGCTTGCACTGGCATAAACTTTCATTACCTTATCGGTATTGATATCTTCAAATGGACCGTTCTTGGTTTCAACGGAGACTAACTTCCAATCATCATGATCGTAACGCTGTAACTCCATTGGTGGATAATCAGTATGAACAATCGTCATAACATCGGCTGATTGCGTATACTTCAAATCAAACAAATCAGCTTCTTTATAAGGTGTCTCTAACTCAAACACTTCGCCTTTATGTTCACCATCAGCATAGAGAACCTGACCACCATCTTTAAATACGCGAATATAACGATCACCAAACTCTAACGCATAGGTTTGTACGGTGCTGAATTGGAAAGGAATAAGGCGAGACTTCTTATTTTGATACTTTGTTTCAGCAATAAATCGTGTGCCTGGTCTATTCTCAACGCCACCATATTGACGAACAATAAAGTTATGGCACTTGCGCAGTGCAGTTGAATACTTCGCAAGATCAACACGACCATATAGGCTTGGTGCAATTTCACCGCCTGAAAAACTAGGTTGAATAAGACTAAATGGCATTATGACAACCTCGCTTGTGTGAATTCATCCATATAATCAGTTGGCTCTGCTGACTCACTTAATGAATGTGCGGCCGCACTTTTAATAACACCTTGGTAAATTTGTAATGCCTCACCACCAATACCCGCATTTGATGCCAATGGACGAGCCAATTCAGCCGCTAAACGCCATGCAAGGGCATCTTTAAATAACGCATCAAACATATTGACGTCAGTAATACGTGCAACATACTCAAGCCATGCACTAGGGTGATCAGTAAAAATTAAGCGACCAGTGCCATTCTCATCTGAACCAACATGAAAATGGATTGCTGTATCTGGTCTACGGTACTTTTGATGAGGTTCGACAATACCAATGGCTTTTAGACAATCATTAGGATAGCGATAGGCATACGCCCAATTAGGTGGGGGATTATTTGTATTGGCTAATGCCACCTTTTTAGTCGCAAAGTTCCAAGGAAAATCGGCCAGCACACTATCACGGCATTGCGCATAATGAAGGTTGCATTGAACGGCTTCTTTGCTGGCTTCGGTCATGCTATTAATTGAACGACTATTACCAATGCGACTTAATGCAATATTGCAGATTTCAATTTCTGAGGCCATTACTCACCTCCATCGAAAAGAACATCTGCCGTTGATTTTGTGTCGCCTGCACCTAGAGCCAGATCGGTTATTTGTAGCTCTACATATACTGACTTCTTCCCTTCACGTTCATTAATAGATTTAGACAGTATTTTGGCAACAGCAGACAGCTCAATACTTTCACCAACATCAGGAATAGAAACACCTAGCTTTTCTATTGTGTCGTTTTCAAGTGAAATACGTAGCCCGTATGGATATTCTTCACGAGTTTCTTTTTCACCTTTGGCATTTTCATAAGTTTCTGTGCTGGTTTTTAGATTGATTAGTTTCATCGGATATCTCTCGGCTCAAGTAGAAAATAAAAAAGGGGCTTTCGCCCCCTTTATCATCGGGGGTTAAACCCCAAGTTCTTTCCGCTTTTCATCTATTGCAGTGCGCATTTTATCTGCGCCCATATTGTGATGAGGTGCTTTACCAAATAGCTGGGTATATTGCTCACGAAGCGCATCTAGGCTTGAATCAATCGCCACACCAGAACCGCTTACAGCAATATTACTTATGCCTTCACCAGTATTATCACCAGCCCCATCAGCCACACTATGAGTATTAAGTCGAGCATCAGCGCCACCAATTAACGCTAAGTTATCGCCAGCTATACCGTCGTACTCAACCTCTTCACCGATTTCAAGTAGACGCCCAGCGATAAATGATTTTTTTAAAACCTTATATCGTGACATGTCACACCTTATTGAGTTACAGCATCGTAAATAGGATGAGCATCAACAGTTAGGTTAATGCCCGCAGTGAACTTACCCGCTGTTAATGGACCTTCTGCAACAACATATTGCAGGCGCAGGTACTTCAGAACGCCTTGAGGTACCTTCGCCACAATACGTTTACCTGCATTTAAATCAGCAATTGGCATTGCCACAGATTCAAAGATAGATTTAGCATCAGAGAATTTATCGTCTGTCGCGGTTTCTAACTTAATTTGAACCGTCGCTTCACCTGCTGCTTTAGCCTGTTCAGTCACTTGTGCAAACAGCTCTAATGGCTCACCAATACCGATATCACGAAATGCGCCATGCACTGGCGTTAAGTCGATAATTTGCTTACTTACAGCAGATGCAGTAACCGCCTGATCCAGTGAAAAAAGCGTTTCTTTATCTAAAATCATTTTGACTATCTCCAAATAAATGAAAGTTAGCGGAGCCGTTAAACGACACCGCAATAACTTATTTCACCTGATCTTCAGTCGTTAAGATGGCATCAACACGGCGAACAGGAATTTCATCGAATGAAACAACTTTCTTACCGGCAACTTCTGCCATAGAAATATTGACGTTTTTGCTGTTTTTAATTTGGCGACGCATCCAGCTACGGATTTGCTGGTTACAATAAAAAACAGGACGCCCCATAGAAAGGTTAGGGATCTTCTCAATTGCTTGAATAAACAAGTCTGGTAAATCGAGTGTGTCCGCTTTTTCTGGATCTTTACCAATTTTGGATAAATCAATATTGGCGATACGGACAACATAACGCCAGTCACGAACTGAGATACCATTTTTCCATTGGAAATGAGTACGAAAGCCTTGGTATTTACCTTTGTTCTCATCTTCTAAAGTAACTTCGCCTAAATGGTTTTGCTCTAAACCTGCTTTAGAACCTTTAGGGAAAATACCGTGAACCGTGTTTTCACCCCATACCACTAACCACACAGAAGTTAAGTTACTGCCAGTACCACCAGCATCAATGATGTTGACTGCATTCTTTGCTTTCATATCGTTAAAGCGTGCAGCTAATCCCGTAAAGCGCTGAGGATGAACCGTCGCATCACCATAAATAACTGTTTCAGCCATTTGCTGATTCATTGACTCTAAGAATGCAATTGATTCAGACAATAGAAATTCATTCTTTTGTCCGTTCAAATTAGCAAGATCTTTATCAACTTCAGAATAGGTTTCAAGCATACCAATCGCATCAGTAACCTGTGCTGTGGTTGATTTGCTTGGTGGTACACCATAGTTAAGCAAACGCCATGTTGCAGATGGTAAACCAGTACGAACGGTTGTACGGTGACCCGTTGGTAAGTTACCTTCAACGAAAACCATATCATCAAGAATTTCATTAGACTGATTCAGCAATTCGACGATCTTCGCTTGCTTGCTGTCAGGGCCTTGTCGTTTAGCCCAATCAACGAGAGTTAAAGCAGGCATGTTATTTCCTCTTTGTTATCCAAATAAAACATCAGCAGCACTTTTACTGCCGTTACTGTTGCCAGCGACAAGACCGTCCTCTGACATTGCTTTGCCAACACCGGCAAAGATACGAATAAGCTCAGGATGGTTACCTAGTCCTGACTCTTCTAAATACTGTTTCAGTTCAGGTGAACCGAACTTATCCATTGCTTTTTGTGCCGCACCGATAGATTCAGCGGAACCAAGCTCTTTATCTGCTTTAACAGTTTCAGCCCATTGCTCTGTCTGTTTTTGCCAACCTTCAGCAAGTTGCTTATTAATCGCTGGCATGATTTTAGAGCCATAAACATCAACTAGTTTTTGCGCTTGTTCGTTGTTTAAATTCAGCTCGCGAGCAATCGGCTCAAAGACTTCTAATGCACCTTTATCAAGCTCTTGCCCTTCTTGTTGTGCTTTAAATTCATACTTTTCAGGCGCACCTATATCTGATTTATTGGCATCATTTTTCTTATCAATCGGCTTGCCCTGATCTCCACCATCCTCTTTTTCAGTGTTTTTATTAGGATCATCACTGTTTGCTGGTGGTTCATTTTTATCTGTTGCTGATGTTTTTTGAGTAGGTTCCATTGTAGTACCGCCACCACCTTCACCTCCCTCGCTGTGTTGCTCGTTATACAAGCGACGCATGATTAATTCCTGCCATAAGTTCATGACTGTTTCTCCCATTCTTTAAATCTTGGTTAAACGCTTGGTGTAACTGCTTCATTTGCCATTTGCGCATAAAGCTCAGGGCAAACTTGGTGTAATTGATTGAAAACTTTTAACCCATAGTTACGCTCGCCCTCTCTAAAGGCAGTTGCATAGGGATCGTTAGAAAAAGAGTTACGAAATACGCCAGAGTCAGAAATCAAACGCCAAATAACAGCACGCCCAGCTTCTGTGGACATAACCTCTTTTAGCTGTTGTTGTTCTTTCTCTTGCCTATTTTTTTGTTGAATATCGTATTCAGTACGAGCAATTCTCTCGTCCTCATACGCATCGAGTGGATGTGTCATTGAGCACCTCCACCCGCCATAGCAGACAAGGCACTATCATTATCAAGATTGGTATCACTGAGCGTTTTAGCACCATCAATAGCGGACTGCGCCATTTGCATCTGAGCCATTTGTTGTTGCTGTGCTTGTCGTTGTTGACGTATGGCTTGTACTTGCTCATTGGTTGCAACGATAGTTGGAGAGACACCAATAGCAGACGCATAATTATCAATAGCATCATCAGCATTAAGCTTATCAAGGGCTTCAGGCTTAACTTTTGCCAGATTGCCAACAAAGCCAGCAAAGCGTTCGATACTGCCAACACCAATCGCTTTCTGTGCCTGAGCCATAACAGAAATGTACTCAACCTTTAGATCCATTCCCTGCATTTCATCAGGCGCAACGGGAAGTAAATTTTTGTTTACCAAGATTGAGAAAGTGCGATTAATCAGCTTGTCGAGTAACTCAGAATCAAGACGCTGGAGAACAGGCCCTAATTGCAATAGCTTCTCTTCACGCATTTCAACAACGGCTTCAATCGGCATAGAGCGCGTATTCACCATTTGCATCATGCGGAATAAATCAACAAAGTAAGCGGTATCAATCAGTTGACGGGTATCTTGAACATCTTCAAGTAGTGCTTTCAATGCTACGGGTTGAACATCAAAAATCGTTTGAATTTTATTAGTGGGATTGGCTTCATCAAGATAGTTAATGCCTCCGGGTATGGTATTTACCCGTTGGTTTTTTAATGATGCAGGTACTTGTAAAGGTGGATTGGTCAGCTTATCAATCATCTGCGCTTTACGTTTTTGCATTAATTGAAGCGCTTTAGTACCACCTAACGCTAACATACCAGGGCAAGATGAACCGTAAACATCTTCACCATTCACTTCCCAACGTGGCGCCATAATAGGAAATTCATCATAGCCAGATTCACGTAACACTTTCTCGTTATCGCCAGCCACTTCAAGATAAACGGATTTAAAAGGCTTATGCTTCGCCTCTAACTTTCCTGTTTGTCGTTCAAGGTTTGCATATACGGCATGAACCACTTCAACCCATTGGCTGTACTGGCTTGAATTCCACATTGATTTAACAGTATCGCTGACGCTATCAAGCCCGAACTCCATCACCAACTGGCGAACTGTCATCGTAAATTTGCGATAGCAAACATCAACACTCAGGCTTGGGCTATTCGCAATGTAGTAACTACCTAGAGGGAAATGAACGGTACGGATAATACGCTGGCTATCTTCAACAACTGCCATTGCAGCAGTACCAAAGGTACCTAAATCGCCATACATCAACGGTAATGACTGATAGAGGTTAGAACGATTGAACACTTCGTTCATGCGTTGTTCTGTGGTTTCTAGCCAAAGTTTTACAGGGCCATAATCCATTAAATCAGGATCAGGTGTTGCTAAACGAAACCAAGGACGAGCAGGACTTGTAATACCCGACATCATTCCACTGGAAAGCACCGATGAAGCTAAAGATGCCGTAGGGTCAATGATCTTACTATTACGGCGATCACCTCGATTAACATCAGATGCAGTAAAGCGCGTACTACGAGGACGAGTGAAATCTGACAATTCACGCCAATGCGGTTCAAATGAGCTACGCTCTGTTTCCAACTGATTAAGCTGTTGCAGTAGCTGTTCTTTCAATGGCGTTGACATAGTCACCCCTTATTGACCAAGTAAGGTTTTACCGCTAGTGGATGCTGAACTTGTCGCACCTTGCGCACCTGTTAGTAACGTAGACTTACGACCTGCGGCTGCACGGCGACGACGCATTTCATCATCACGACTACCCGTTACTGCCGCATCTTGTTCTTGAGGTGCTGCCTGAACAGCAGGAGGAGTTGTAATTTTTGGAGTATTGCCAAATGGATTACACATATCGACACACCTTTATAATTAACCAATATTGCATATTAAATTAATAATACATGTTATTTGACAATATTGAAAATTATAACTACCATTTTGGTTATGCAATGCCACTGCATTTTTTCTCGGTATTGTTACCACGACAGCGTGCTTTACCTTAGGACTGTTTGCCCTCTACTCCAGAGGGCTTTTTTTTAACTATGTAAAGGTGAAAATATGAGCAACAAAAAAGATGAAGCAATATCAGTAATGCAGGAATACTTCCCAAATGGTGGTCGTGATTGGGATGCTATCTGCGAGTTATACGATGCAATTAAGCAAGGAAAAATTCCGAACATTGTAGTTGCTGATGAAAAAGATAAGCACGCTGGTTTCGCAGCAGATAAGCACAGCACTAATCACGATGGTGAGCATTACTGGTATAAAGAGATTGAAGGTGGGTTCACTGAATGCTGTGAATATGGCGCTGAGTGTGAAAAACATAAAGCTATCCGCGACAAAGAATAACCCAGACAATCACACATTAAAGAGCCTCCTTAACTGGGGGCTTTTTTATGCGAATGGATCGTAATCTGAATTGCTGACATTAACGCCAGAATTAGGTGAGGAGTAATTTCTATCTATTTTGGTGACTGGATAGGCGAACGTCAGTGCGAGCGCATCACCTTTACCCGGTGAACGACCAAGACGCTTTTTAATTTCTGTTTTATCTTCTAGTACAATCTTGCTATCGATAACACGAACTTTGTATTCACCACATGACAAATCATCTGCGGTTTCTTGATCGTCAATAGCCCCACCAATTTTTAGCCATGTCTTAACGCTGTTATACATTTCACCGCGTTTGTTCAGCATTTGTGGATCTGTTGATGCACCACCAAACTTGACTAAACGCCACACGCGTCCCCAACTTGTTCCAATAGAGTGAATACCGGTACCGTAACCAAAATCGATATGCACAGCGTCAGCCTTGTATTGATCTTCAAAGTCAGCAATACGCTTTGCCATAACAACATCGTCAGTTGTTTTAAAGCCCACCCACAAGCACTTGCTAAATAAACCTTGGCGCAGATAAATCACCGCATCATCAATACCAGAATAGGCGGGGTCGACACCAATGATTACAGGCGCATGAGCAACTTCTGCCTGTGTGACAATGCGCTTCATGGCTTCATCCGTTAGGCCTGTTGGAATAAATTGCAGTTCTGATGCTGACGGGAACACACCACGAACACGGACTTTAAAGAAGTCGCTATCTTCGCCGTAGTCCTCTTCCCAGTTTTTAATCTGCTCTTTGTTGCTACCTTCAACGGTACGGCTATCAATCTGCTTGGTGTTCCAACGATGTTTAAACTTACGAAAGCACTCACGAAAGCGCCCTGTGTTACGAGTTGGGTTACCGAATGCAATCCAAATGATTTCGGTGCCTTCATCCGTTAACGCCCCTTCGGCAACTTCCCATACCAGATCCGCAATGTTAGATGCTTCATCAAACACCAAGATAATACGCTTGCCTTTGTTGTGAAGCCCTGCGAATGCCTCCGTGTTGTTCTCTGACCATGGTGACGCATCAGCGCGCCATGCATGGGCATGGCTAGGGTCATTGGCATAGATAGCTGTTTTAGTGCAAGTAAACCAATCTTTGGTAAGAGATAGACGTTGCCACTTAGCAATTTCAGGCCATGTTTTGGTTAATAATTGTTTCTCAGTATTGGCAGTAACTAAAACTTTGCAGTCTTCGCAGGTATCCATACCCCATTTTATAAGCATAGAGATAAATGCCGATTTACCGATACCATGCCCAGAAGCACGAGCAAGTAACAATGGCTGGTGGCGTGTCTTTGGATTGCGTAGATGTTCACCGATTTCATTTAATGCTTCGGCTTGCCACTGACGAGGGCCATTGTATTCTTCAAGCTCTCCGCCAGCTTCACCCCACGGAAATGCGTAATACGCATAACCTAATGGATCATGCGTAAATGATGCGATATCTTCAATGAGTTGTTCTTCTGGTGATTTCTGTAAAGCTTCTGACATTACTCAACGCCCCCTTGCTGAGCACGTTTACGAGCAGATGCCAACTTATCAGCCAATGATACGTTTACATCGACCTGTACTCTGTCTCTAAAGGCATTGATATCAACGTGCTTACCAATCAGTTCAAGCACCTTAATTTTATCCAGTAACTTCACTTTTTTAATGCGTGTATCACCGTCAATATCAATGATATCGAATGCAGCAACACTTTTTCGCCAAATAGGAGACCATTCTGATATTGGTTTAATATCGCCTTTCTCATTGAGAATATCGGCAATATCTGCATCAAGCATATCTACCAAGCGTTTGAGTACATTGTCAGCACTCATCTTGGTACGCTTATTGCGCTGTTGCATAAGTTGTGCGATACGCTCTTGAATACGGGGATCAGCCATTAGCTGTGATGCGCGCTTGCAAGCACTGCCAGAAGCATATCCAGCAGAGATTGCAGCATCAGTTTGATTATCGGGGGATTTGATATATTCCTGACAGAAACGTTCCATCTTGTCGTTGATAGGCGTTGGCTGTCGTGCAGGTTTCTTTCTTGGTCTTTTGATAGTCATAATCATCACCTCTTTGGTTATTATGGCTATCAAAAAGATAAACATCAAACCATGATTATTTTTTACACTCTTTGTCTAAGGTTGCTATTGCAGCTAATGTTTTTGTTAACAGGCCCTTTAGAATAAGTAATCTTTCATTGGTAATTAAAGACTTATCGCTATCAGATATATCACCATCTATTCCTAGCAACTTCATATGATGAGGGATGTTAATGATATCCAGACTAGTTCTCGTATACACATCAGATAAATATTCGAATAATTCATCATCAATTCTTATACAATCAAACAGTCTCTTTTCATATTGCTCATTTTGTATATTTAAAACTAATTGCGTTTTTCTTATCTTTTTTCCATTTCCATCGATAACAATACGACTTAAGTAATATTCATTGTCATTTATGAATTTACAAATGCAATCGTCACCGTTAATTAATGAATCAATATATTCGATTATGTGATTTATTATGACTTTATTTCTATAATTGTATGTAGATAATATTTTCTTTAGTGCTATTTTCTCTTTCTCATTAACTTTTATTTTTCTACATTTTTCAATAAGTTCTTTACTTATAAATAACAGTATTGCCACACTTGCAGTAATCAATGCGGCGTACTGAGGTAAATTTTTAAAAAATGAAGAAATAATATCTCCAACTGTATTTAAAAATTCCATTCCTTAAATCCATCCTAATTAATTAACATTTTATCATTCTACCCTCAACATCATTTCACGCCAGCCATTTGTTACCCAGCATTTAGCATCACCAGATAAACAACATTGCTGAACGGGTAACTGTTCACCACAGCACTCACATTTACGCTTAGATAGCTCCTCAGCTTGTCGCTTATACTCTGCATCATCTTTACGAATAAGCATCTGCAAGTATTCAATAACATCATACGGCTCACGACCAGGCCTACGCAGAACACAATTACGCTGTAACATCTCCAGCTCTTGATTATCCACCAGCAATTCAATCTTTGTTACGCCAAGCTCCTTTTGGCGCTTACGTTGTAGTGCCTTACGTTCAGCAGGTGATTTAGCCATTTACTAACTCCTTTGGCACATCGACTTCACCACCTAACACCACATCGACTTCACCACCTAACACCACAGCGACAGTAGCACGACAAATTGCCTCTTGAGGTATATCACCATCGTAATAATCATCTTGTAAGTAATTACAGATAGCAGACCATGCAATTTGATAATGTCCGAAATCGTTACTCAACATCTCATTGATAAGTTCGATAGCGTAAGTCTCAATAAACTCACCACACTTTAACCAGTCGCTAGATGGGCTATATACGCAGTTATTAGCATCAACAATAAACTCTTTATAAATACGAACATCAACGCCAACGGCTTTACCTACCGCCCAATCAAGCGCTAATCCTTTTAGTTTTGAGGTTTTAATTTTCATCATTTGCCTTTGCGTGACATGTCACGATTGTTTGATATGTTGAATAAGCCTAATAGCATCAATATCTTGACTCATAATTTCTTCCCAAACTCATTCAACGATTAATTAACTCAGTCACGAACTTAACGAATGGTAATAAGTTCATGATTTTCTGTATTTTCAGGTAACGTTACCCCTATCTTTCCCTGCTCACCCCAAAGCTTTGACGCGCTGATATTCCACACCCTGCAATCTTCATCAAAGATGGCGTCCATAACGGCTTTAATCAGATTATCGACATCAGGACGTTGCTGGTGAGGTTTACCATTCATCTCAATGCGTTTCTTCTTGCTCCATGATTTAGGCATAGGAATAACAAACGTTAGGTGAGCACCGCTTTCCGGTAACGTAAAACGGTTAGCTCTCATCTCGTCACAAAAAGCGTGGTACTTAACGACAACGGGCCTTTTCTTCCATGCGTCACGCTGTGTCATACGTGGTTTTGGTACAGGGTTGATATAATAAATTTGCTGTTTCATGCACGTACCGCCACCAGCATTGCGTTCATACGGTTATGAATATCAGCAATCTTTCCATGCTGTAATGGCGGTATGCTCTTTCTGACGTAAGTTAGTGAGCCTTTCTGACAGATAACATGCTTATCCGTAGGTTTTACTGGCTTCTTGGTCATTAAAGAGGCTTCTTTTTTGATATCTAAATCACGTAGACGCTCCATGTAATCAGGCGCTAGAGTGTATAAATAACCAATGCCGACTACCGCTCTGCGCTCAACAACGGCGCATTCAATCAACTTGATCAACGCATAATTGGTCGTTGAGCGATTTTTCTTACCATCCAGCTCTGAGGCAATCTCGGTTATTTCGTTAACTGATAACGGTTTTTTCTTGTCATGTAATATTTCAACAACTAAATCCTGCATAAATTTCATATACGATAACCCTTAAGAGATTAATCATTATGGTTAATGCATCCAATTTGGTTATGTTTTCAAGTATAAAAAAACAGAGTTTTTAATTAAACTCATACCTACTTAAAACGCTCTCAAATCGTCTATACGCTGCTTTCACTACTCAGACACCCAATCGTATACCTACAACAAATAAAACTCACCAGTGTTTATTACGCTAAGAATTTTGATATCCAATAAACCTCATGCCGATTTATGTTTACGTTTTTCAGCATTTTCTAATAAATCCATCCATGCAGGTCTCGGTCTGGTTTTATCTTCAAGTCTTAACGTGGGTTTAGGTATTACCTCTCCTCGTTGTACTCGCTCAGACCACATACGGATCATTTTATTTAATCGCTTCTCAACCTCCGCTTCTGTCAACCTAAGGTCGTATACCTTTTGCCTAAGGTCAGTGAAGATCCAATACTGTACCGGATGTCTAAATGGGTACATCTCAGCACTATGATAATTACACCGTCTGGATAGGTATTTATTGAAATCTCTAAGCATTTCATCAAATGGAATTCCAAAAGCATTAGCGTCTACCAACTTGTCAGAAAGCATTGAAATAACATCAGATAACTCTGGTGGCCACGGATTACCATTGCTACAACGCTCAATGCAGAATTTAAATATCAAATCAAATTGATCGCTATTCAATCCGCTCAGTGCTCGTTTCCACATCAATGATGGTTCCGTCCCGTTCTTCTTGCTCCACTTGTCCCCATACAGCTCGATCATTTTCCACCAAAGCGGTAACAGCATCGGGTCCGTATTTATCGTTGACGTGCTGTAAGAATTCTTGCATTGGTTTTGATTTTCCAGCGAATTGGTTACTGGTTTTATTGCTCTGACTTGACCCATTTCTCACCTCGTTATTTTTTGAGCGTTGAAATTTAATACTTTTTGCCAATGCCATTTCCCACTGTTCGTGATGTTTAGCTTTCCCCTCGGCTTTCCAGTACGTAATAAATTCGGCAAGTTCAGTTGGTTTAACTGGCTCTGTTAGTGCATGTCCCCAAAAAGCAGATTTACGTAAAAAATCGCTATCAGGTTCCCATTCATCAAACATCACAAATTTACCGTCAACGCTAAAACCACCAGCAGGAACTCTGTCATTTAAAATGGCATTATCCACATCAGGCAAATTTCCTTCGCGCGCGTTACAGAGAGTTGTTTTAATACTTCCTTTCCCTTCCTTTCCTAAAGGTAGTCCTACCGTATCACTACCGTAGTCATACGGTAGTAGGTTCATCTCTTTGATTTTACTTGGCGTTTTCTTGTTTACGACTTGATGTTTTGTGAAGTTATTTATTAATCCAAAGTGCTTCCCATTTTGAGCAGAAAATAAGCTGATATAGCCACAGTTGGAAAGCTCCTGTAGTAGTACCGGAATACTACGGGAGGTTTCACGTATTGGAAAAACAGCCGCTTTTATTAGCTTCGGATTAGCATTGAAATAGCCTTCATCGTCAGCGTAATTTAATAGCCCTATCGCCAATAAACACGCTGACTCAGATATTTCAGCCATATCCTCATCAGTCCAAAATGTTGGCTTAATAGTCCTGATACGGGCCATATCACCCCCTGATATTGTCTTCATAAGCAATATTTTTATTACGAGCCATCTTTAATAATCGGCTGACTTCTTTTCTGTAGTTGGATGAATTAATTGCGGAACATTCAACACAAACACCATTACTGGTAAAACGCTCAGAATCATGACCATGTCTACATAATTTTCCCGTATAGAAACGACTTAGACCATTTTCAATGGCTTGCTTTCTAGTCACAATTTTCATCATCACCTCTTTTTCTATGATTAGTTAGCAATAAGATTATCCATTATTTTAAAATAGATCAACCTAAAAAGACTTATTGGTTATCAATAAAAATTAAGGACCACCGAAGTGATCCTTATCTATAAACAGCCTTTGAATTGTTATCGAATAAAGAAATTGATTAATTGCTCTCTGGTTGTATCTGCACCGAATTCAATACAAATATCATATAACTTATTGAGTTTACTTAGTGAAGGCTTACGTTTTGCATAGCGTAGCTGATGTGATAGATACAATTGGCTATACCCCGTTCTTTGAGAAAATGCTTCTCTTTGCTTAATCGTTAAGCTATTCCAAAATTTTTTAAAGTCGAAAACTTCCATAATTTCACCAATTTGATTAACCAATAAATAATAGTAACCGTTTAGGTACTTTACCAAAAGGGTTATTTGTTTGTTTAATACACCATAACTTAATCAAATTTGTATAAAGAATAGACACCAAAGGACTTGGAGAAATGAAAAGCATTGCTGAAATTAGAAAAGATAACCTGATTTATATTATTGAACGCTACTATAACGGCAAACAAAAATTACTGGCTGATGCGTTAGGTGTAGCACCAAGTATGATCTCTCGTTACCTATCACCAAAAGATTTAAAAAGTCATCGTGAACTGACCGATCCAATGTCACGTAAAATTGAATATGTGACTAGAATTAGTAAATATTGGATGGATGTAGACCATTTAAAAGAAGGTCATGCAGAGTCAGAAAAAGATGAATATATTCCGACTGAAATTGGCAAGATACTCTCAGATAACATCACAACATTTATGTTAAACGATGGAATAAAATCAAGAGTTAAGCTTTCTGTCGATTCAGGGCTTGCACAATCAACGGTTAACCGCATTATTAATTGTGAAGCCAGCGCCACTGCTGAAAGCATTGATGCCATTGCAAAAGCAATGGGTCGCCAAGCCTATGAATTACTGATCCCTAAAAATGATAAAGGCACTATTAACTATGATAGAAGAGCCTATTCAAAACTTCCCGCCAGCGAACAAGCTGCTATTGAAAACTTCATTGAATTTATCATTAATAAAAACCAGCCTATCTCCCACGACTAACCCTCTCCATTAAAAAGAAGTCATATCTTGGCTTCTTTTTACTCTTAATAAATCATTAAATTTCATAGTGATAAAAACAAACATAACCACATTGGTGATTTATTTATTTTTCATGGTTGACAATGGTTAATTTATGGTTATGATTAAAAACATAAGTTAACCAATACGGTTAATTTGCTCTTTAACAATATGGATAAAAGAGACTGATTTTTTAATGCGCTCAGACATAACCAATTTGGTGATTAGTCATGATCTTTTATATCAAAGACGGTAAGCATGTATTTACCTTATCTGGCTAAAATGAGTCACAGTCATTTGACAATTTTAAAGCCGGTATTGAGTGGGCTTATGTAAGAAAGCTCGCATTACAAACAGAACAATTAGTAGGTAAACAAAATGTCAGACACTAAACACTTAAATGTGTTGATTGCAAAAGCTCTTTTACTTAACCAAGATATTACTGATAGCGAACAAGTAGATGCGCTAACAGCTCATATCAACGGTGATATTGAAAAAGAAGAGTTTAAGCAATATGACCACTTTATTAATATCACGTTACTTGCACTTTCATTGGTTCCTAATATCAGTAGTGAACTCAGTGAAGAACAAATCGTTAACGCTATTATGTCATTTATTGATAACCCTGATATGCGTAGCGTTCGTCATAGAGTTAATCACTTTAACTCATTAATAAATCCAAAAACCGCCTCAATTGAGGTAGAAA
Source organism: Proteus hauseri (assembly GCF_004116975.1). Taxonomy (NCBI): domain Bacteria; kingdom Pseudomonadati; phylum Pseudomonadota; class Gammaproteobacteria; order Enterobacterales; family Morganellaceae; genus Proteus; species Proteus hauseri. Next base: position 3,756,642 of record NZ_CP026364.1, read on the forward strand.
AAAAGGAAGTACCTCAGGAAGAGGTGATTTTTCATGCCAGCAATGATAACCAAAACGGTCAACCAAAGGAAACAGAAGATATTCCAAAGGAAGAAAATGACCAGCCTGCTTATTTTGAACCTGGTCGTTATCCCGATATTCCTAACGAGGTGTATCACAGTTCAAACGGTATCAGTAGTTCGATGCTAAAAGATGCCCGTATTAGTTTGATGTATTACGAGTTACGCCATGTAACAAAAGTTATTGAGCGTGAAAATAAGCGTTGTTTCGACTTAGGTAGCGCATTCCACACGTTAACAATGGAACCTGAAAAGTTTGATGCTGAATTCAGTGTTAAGCCAATTATTCCAGAAGGTGCCTTTACAACAACGGAAACAATGAAGTCATGGATTGACGAATACAACAATAAGTTGCCTAAGAAGCTCTCACAAGATGAGTTAAAAGCAATTATTGAAGAACATAATGCCACTCTGACACCGCAACTTTCCACCAGCGGAAAAGCCGAAGAGCTAGGTCAGATATACATGCAGTTGCCCGATGAATTTAAAACCATCCCTGAAGATGGAAAATTCACAGGTGCAGCAATGAAAGCCTGTATCAAAGCCTATAACGATACTTTGCCAACACCATTGAAAACCTCAGGTAATACAGATGCATTACTTGAGCAGATATACCACCACATCAATCCTGAATTATATTTGGCAGAAACAAATAAACCTGAGCCACTTAGAAAACCCGTCAAAAAAGATGACCTCATGCAGGTTATTAAAGAAGTGAACCCTGATGCTGTATTTGAAGATGAAATCATTAGCCAATGGCTTAGTGATGATTCAAAAATTCATGTTCAAACCGTTGACTATGAAATGGCAAATAACATGCGTAACGCTGTTATGAACCACAAAGAAGCATCTAGTTTATTAAACCACCCTAACCGCGTATCAGAAGTGAGCTACTACGGCATTGATGAAGATACTGGTCTTGAAATTCGTGTTCGTCCTGATATCGAAATTCAAACAGAAAATAACCGATTAGGTTTTGACCTCAAATCTGTAGCACTTGGTCGATTTAAACAAGATGCCATTGAAGCCATGATCCGCAGAGAAATCATTAATCGCGATTATCACATCAGTGCAGCTATGTATTGTGATGTGGCAATGCTGGATCAGTTCTTCTGGATATTCGTTAACAAAGACGAGCATTACCACTGGGTTGCTATCGTTGAAGCCTCTCCTGAATTACTTGAACTGGGTCGCGCTGAGTACAAAAAGACACTGCGTGATATCCGTGAAGCTATGGATACAGGATATTGGCCAGCGCCTATCACCACTACTCTCACTATCGGTATCACTGACTTTGAGCAGAGAAAATTAGAAGAACTGCAAAACGAAGTCGCTTAATAAAACTGCGCTTGAACAATCAGGCGCACGCTTGGAGTAAATATTATGTCAGAAGTAGCCACTATTGATCAGAGTAACAACTTAGCAGTATTCAACCCAGATAAGTTAAGTAGCCTAATTGAGTTTTCAAAAATAATGGCTAAAGGGAAAATTACGGTACCCGAACATTTGCGCGGTAATGATTCAGACTGTTTAGCGATTGCTATGCAAGCGATGCAATGGGATATGAACCCGTTTGTTGTAGCTCAGAAAACCTATACCGTTAATGGTGTTCTTGGGTATGAGGCACAATTAGTAAACGCCTTAGTATCAAGCTCAACGGCTATTCAAGGTCGCTTTCATTATGAATATAGTGAAACTGGTTGGGAAAAACTAACCAAAAGCAAAGAGCTTACAAAACAACGAAACGGTAAAGAGTATTCATTTCGTGTTCGTGATTGGACTGATGCAGATGAGCATGGTTTATGGATACGTGTTGGAGCAATTCTTCGCGGTGAAAGTGAAATTACGTGGGGAGAGAAAATTTACCTATCTAGTGTTGTTACTCGCAATTCCCCTCTCTGGTCAACAAACCCAAAACAGCAGTTAGCTTATCTCGCTGTTAAATATTGGGCACGCCTTTATTGCCCTGAAGTTATTCTTGGTGTGTATACACCAGAAGAACTTGAAGATCGCCCGATTAAAGACATCACCCCACCGAAAGAACGTGTAAGCATTAATGAAATCACCACTCAGCAACAGCCAATCAATGCTGAACCGGTAAAAGAGACTCAAGGCGAGTTTATACCTAAGTTCGATGCGCAAGGCTTTAGATTAGCTATCGATGATGCTCAAACTGTCGAAGAAGCTAAAAATATTCGTGCAGAAATTGAGAACTTAAAAAATGAAATGGGGATCAATCTGTTTACTGAATTAAAAAACAAAGCAGTACAGGCATACCACCGCATTGATGCACGTAATGCCTTAGAAGCTTCTATCAACTCACTTCCTGAATCTGGCTCACCTGAAGCCACAGAAGCATTTGAAAAAGTAGACAAGCTACTAAAATCAAGCAAAAGAAAACTCGGTGATGAGTTATACGAGTCTTTCTCTATCACCCTTGATGATATGCGCCCTGAATACCAGTAATCCTATTTAATGCGGGGCTGTATCGCTCCACAGGAGTTTAAATATGAATATTAAATTACCTATCAACCCTATTCGTATGCCTGATGTTTTAAAAAAAACAGGGCTTTCTCGCTCAACTATTCGCACCTTAGAGAAGAAAGGCGATTTTCCAAAGCGTATGTACTTATCTGTGCGCTGTGTGGCTTGGGAAGCGGAAGAAGTTGATGAGTGGTTGAAAAAACGTTCTCAATCAAGAGAAACACCTAAGTGTTACACCGAACGTAAGCGCAATGAAGCAGGTCAGTTTGTGAGTAACGCCTAACCACCCTACCAGTTTAACCAAAGGATATAACCATGAAAAGTTTACACGGCCGTTGCATTCAGAGATGGAAGCAACGATTCAAGAGTGTTTGTGATTCTAAGGTTTCACCTTATTACAGAAAACGCGACTTAAAGGGATTTTGTCGTGAATCTGGCGTGATTACTGCTGACATGATGATCCAAAATATGGCAGAGAATAATGCAATTGTTGACTTCAATGGGGGCTGGCAAGGATGGTCGCCTGAATTTTCAGAGTTCTTTGACAAGAACCGAGAGAAATACATTACCGAAGCACGTTTATTTCTCAACGAAGAAGCCACTAATGACGAAATAGACGACTTAATCGAAGAAGAAATCTCTAATTGGAATTAGAACTCAGTGCAAGGATGCAAACAGGAGATAGATATGAAAGGAAAACAGTATCAATGCCACGACTGCGGGGATGAAATAAAAATAATCCAATCTCATGATCAGCCATCAAATACATATGGTTTCATAATTCAATGTCTTAATTGTGGATATGAGGCTGGCCTATTCGACACCATTGAAGATGCGGAGATGGTGATTAAGTGTAACTCGCAGGGATGCAATGAAGAGGAATGAATAATGGCAATAGTTCAGTTTTATATAGCAGGCGGTAAAGGCGAAGACCCATCAGGAATTAGTGAAGAAAACCTCTATGAATTACCAGATGATCATAACTTCAGTGCTGATGATGACCTAGATTCATGTATTGAAGCATGTGCAGAATATTATCACGCTGATTGTGACGGATGGGAAGATAAATGGCCGTTGTTATTCATGTTATGGATTGACGACCAATATCTTGGCACGTTTGAAGTTGAGCGTGAGTTTGACCCAGTATTTTCAGCTAATAAGGTGGAATGAATATGAAAGAGCGCGGAATTATTTTTAATGCTGAAATGGTGCGTGCCATTTTAGATGGGCGTAAAACTCAAACTCGTCGCATCGTTAAAAATGTAATGCCAGATAATGGAATGTGGCTAAAAAAACCGACCAAAACAAGAAGTGGCACAACTACGCATGTATTGGATGCTCCAAAATATAATTTATGTCCCCTTGGTAAAGCTGGTGATCACCTTTGGGTTCGTGAAACATGGATGCCTGATGCTCCTCGCGATGGAACTTGGGATGATGTTGAGTTTTACGGATGTAAAGACTCGCAATTAAGCATGATACCTGAACGTTTCCGTAAGTCAGAATATTGTATTCATCGCGCATCTTGGGATAGTGATGAATTGGTTGGCTGGACTCCATCTATTCACATGCCTCGCTGGGCTTCACGCATTACATTAGAAATTACTGATGTTCGTGTTGAACGATTGAATGATATCAGTAACGATGATGCAAAATCTGAAGGCTGTTGGTATGGGCGTGGAGGTGGAACTCCCGATAAGGCTCTTACCCCTAGTGATCAATTCCCTACTTTATGGGAGGAAATATATGGAGATGGAAGTTGGTCGTCTAATCCGTGGGTGTGGGTTATTGAGTTTAGAAGGATTTAATAATGGATAAATCAATAAACCAATTAAATCCCAATGATGTTATTAAAATTGGTAATAGCTGGTATCGAATTAGGTATTTAAGATATTGGGGAAATGAAGCATCAATAGATCTACAAAAAGAAGAGGATCTATTATCTTATTATCATGATAAGACGTGTTTAAGATTATCGATAAATAAAGATTCAAATATTAAATTTGAGGTTAAGAGTGAAACCGATACTTGATATGTGTTGTGGCTCTCGTATGTTTTATTTTGATAAACAAGATGACCGTGTTTTATTTAATGATATTAGAGTAGAAGAACATATTTTATGTGACGGAAGAATTTTAAATATAACACCTGATGTTATTTCTGATTTTAAAAATCTTCCTTTCCAAGATAATTCATTTTATCAGGTGCTATTTGATCCTCCTCATTTAATTAGAGTTGGCAAAAATAGCTGGATGTTTAAAAAATACGGCGCATTAAATAAAGACTCATGGAGAGAAGATTTAAGTAAAGGGTTTAGTGAAGCATTTAGAGTGCTTAGGCCTGGAGGAACATTGCTGTTCAAATGGAATGAAACCCAAATACCCGTTAAACAAATTTTAGTACTAACAGACCAAAAACCAACAGCAGTACAGCGTGTAGGGAAAAACGATAAAACACACTGGATAGCATTTTATAAAGGGAACGAATGAAAAAATACGACCTTATCTATTGTGATCCTCCTTGGGATTACAAAAATAAAGTCTCAAACGGTGCTGCTAAAAATCATTATCCAACAACTTCCCTCTTCAATTTAACCCATATCCCTATTCATTCTATTGCATCTGATAACGCAGTTCTTGCCATGTGGTATACCGGTAATTTTGTACTCGAGGCTATTAAATTAGCCGAAGCTTGGGGTTTTAAAGTCCGCACAATGAAAGCTTTTACATGGGTTAAGTTTAACCCTTTAGCATGGCAACGAATTGATAAGTCGATTCAAAACAGTGAGTTATTTGATTATCACGACCTGTTTGAACTATTAGATGCTGAAACAAAAATGAATGGAGGTAACTACACCAGAGCCAATAGTGAAGATGTTTTAATCGCTACTCGAGGCAATGGATTACAGCGCATTAGTGCTAGCGTTAAGCAAATCGTATTTAGTTGTTTAGGTGAGCATAGCGAAAAGCCGTGGGAAGTAAAAAACCGTCTTGAACAGTTGTACGGTGATGTAAGTCGCATTGAGCTATTCGCTCGTGACATGTCACAAGGTTGGGATGCATGGGGCAATCAATGTCCTAACAACAGTATCGAACTTATCAAATCTCATTTTATTTGTAAGGAATAAATATGCCTGATATCGCAGATGATGCTAATGACTTAACGGCTCTACAAATCAACACCGCATTAGCAAACAGAGAGCCACCAGCAAAAAGCTTAACAGGGTTTTGTATCTGGTGTCGTGAAGAGCCTGTAACAGAGAACAGCGCTTACTGCTCCAAGGAGTGTGGTGATGATCATGCTCAGTACAAAAGGAAAAACGGCTAATGATTATTTTACTCACATTATTAGCCGTGTACTTATGGCTTGCTGGGTATCTGTTTTCAGAGTCTAAGCACGAAAGCGACAATATAAAAAATATTGTGGCCAGACTGTTTTACTCTACAATCTGGCCTGTTGTTGGTGTGCTTTACCTATCGTCACTACTTGCTTATAAAACACTTGGCGAAGAATGACCGAGCGTTAATCTTTCTCTTTTATCCATTCATCCACCATATCAGCCCACTCTTGTAACATCTTCCTACGCTGTTCAGAATATTCAGCTTTGTTGTAAACGGCTCTAACGCCATTTTGAACGTGTGCTAAACATTTCTCTATCCAATCTGAGTTATAACCTGCTTCGTGCAATAGCGTGCTTGCAGTGCGTCGTAAATCGTGAACAGTAACCGGTTCGAACTCAATACCTTTTTCATTGATACGTTTTACGGTTCCATCAATCACGTTATTCAATGCAGCGTTAGAAAGTGGCTTTTTAATATCATATCGACCAGGCATTAAGTAATCGCTTCCCATCGCACAAACTTTCATACCAGTTAGGATATCCATTGCTTGGTCAGAGAGATAAATAACATGCTCTTTTCTCCCCTTCATTCGCCCTTTAGGGATCACCCATTGTCTATTTTTAAAGTCTATTTCATCCCATGTAGCGTGAATAAACTCAGACTTTCTGACTAATGTCAGCAAGACAAATTTAACGGCCAATTTTAAGGTTGGATAACAACTATAGTTTTCTAGTTCACGAAATAAGATACCGATTTCTTTCGGCGACATTGCCCTTTCGCGCGCTTGAAAAGTCCCTATGGAAGAAGCCTTTATTGCATCTGCTGGGTTAGTAATTTCATAACCTCTATCTATGGCATAAGTAAAAACAGAGCCAACAATCTCACGCACTTGTAATGCGGTCGCTTTTGCTCCCCTATCTTTTATCTTTTCACACAATGCTCTAAGCCTTGGTGTGGTGATCTCTTCAAGTTGAAGTTTGCCGAATACAGGATAGATTTCTTTTTCAATAATTGCTTCTTTCATGGCCCTTGTAGAGTCAGCATATTGAGCATCATTAAGGAAATTGACGGTATAGTCTTTGAATACCGTCCCTATTTTTTTACTCTCAATACCGTCACGCTTCTTTGAAGCTGGCGATATGCCTGCGTTTAGCAGCCTTTTTGCTTCAATTAATTCAGCTCTTGCTTCTGCAAGCGTGATACCGTCAGCACTGTATCGACCAAAAGTAACCGTTTCTCTCCTTCCATTAAAACGATAATCATATCTAAATGAAATAACACCACTTTTTGTCACTGCAACGTATAAACCATCTCTGTCAGACACTTTATAAAGCTTGTCTTGTGGCTTTAAACTTCTTAGTTTTGTATCGGTCAGCATGCTATAACCTCAATGCTGATACCGTCAAATGACAGCAAATTTATGACGGTATCAGTGTCTTAATTTTATAATTTATATTTTGATACCGTCTCCTATACCGTCATTTTTTTCGGTTCTTGTCAACCATTACCAACCATAGAAAACAAAAAAGCCACCAGTAACATACTGATGGCTCTTGTTTTTTTAACCTTTATCAACTATTGCTGATAAACGGTATTTTATTCCCACTCTATCGTTGCAGGTGGTTTTCCGCTGATATCATAAACGACTCTTGAAATACCACTCACTTCATTAATTATGCGGTTAGATACTCTACCAAGGAAATCGTATGGTAAGTGTGCCCAATGTGCAGTCATAAAATCTACGGTTTCGACTGCGCGCAATGAAACAACCCAGTCATATTTACGACCATCACCCATTACACCCACTGAACGTACTGGTAAGAATACAGTGAATGCTTGGCTAACTTTATTATACAAATCAGCTTTATGTAGCTCTTCGATAAAAATAGCATCAGCACGGCGCAATAAATCGCAATACTCTTTCTTCACTTCACCCAATACACGCACGCCTAAACCAGGGCCTGGGAATGGATGACGATAGAGCATATCGTATGGTAGGCCTAACTCTAAACCAATTTTACGCACTTCATCTTTAAAGAGCTCTTTTAATGGCTCAACTAATCCCAATTTCATATCATCAGGTAAGCCGCCCACATTGTGGTGTGATTTAATCACATGAGCCTTGCCTGTTGCTGATGCAGCTGATTCAATCACATCTGGGTAAATGGTGCCTTGTGCTAACCATTTAACTTGTGGCAACTTAACCGCTTCTTCATCGAAAATTTCAATAAATGAATGACCGATAATCTTACGCTTTTTCTCTGGATCATTTTCGCCTTTCAGCGCAGTTAAGAAACGATTTTCAGCTTCAACATGGATAATGTTAAGGTCAAATTTACCTTTAAACATTGCCATTACTTGCTCTGCTTCATTTAAACGCAACAAGCCATTATCAACAAATACGCAAGTTAAACGCTTACCAATTGCACGATTTAACAACAGCGCAGTAACAGATGAATCCACCCCACCAGAAAGCGCTAAAATAACGTGATCGTCGCCAATCTGTTCTTTTAAACGAGCCACTGTATCTTCGATAATCGCAGCCGATGTCCACAGTGCATCACAACCACAAATATCTAATACAAAACGTTTTAAAATTTCTAAACCTTGATGTGTGTGTGTCACTTCAGGGTGGAACTGAACACCATAAAAACGTTTTTCTTCATTTGCCATAATCGCAAATGGACAAGTTTCAGTACTTGCCACTGTAACGAAATCTGATGGAATAGCGGTAACTTTATCACCATGGCTCATCCATACGTCTAACAGTGGTGTGCCATTTTCATTAACAGAATCTTGAATACCACGGAATAATTCGCAAGTTTCACGGATTTCAACTTGTGAATAACCAAATTCACGCTCACCAGAAACTTCAACGGCACCACCTAACTGCATAGACATGGTTTGCATACCATAACAAATACCTAATACAGGAATACCTGCATTAAATACATATTCTGGCGCACGGGGGCTGTTATCTTCTGTAGTACTTTCAGGGCCACCAGACAGAATAATACCATTAGGATTAAATTCACGAATTTGTTCTTCTGTAACATCCCATGCCCAGAGTTCACAATAAACGCCGATTTCACGAATACGACGAGCAATAAGCTGTGTATATTGTGAACCGAAATCAAGGATAAGAATGCGATGATTATGGATATTTGCTGTCATTTGTGGTGAATTCCAAAACAGATAAAGTCATTAAGTTGAAAGGTTTGTAACTATGCATGCTATATTTTAGCTGCAATAATACAAACCTTTCTCGAAATAAATTACATACCTAAGCGATAATTAGGTGATTCTTTTGTGATAGTTACATCGTGAACATGGCTTTCCTGAATGCCCGCACCACTGATGCGAACAAATTCAGCTTTAGTATTCAGCTCTTTAATTGTTGCACAACCAGTTAAACCCATGCATGAACGTAAGCCACCCATTTGCTGGTGAACAATATTTTTTACCAACCCTTTATAAGCAACTCGGCCTTCAATACCTTCAGGAACCAGTTTATCTGCTGCATTATCGGTTTGGAAATAACGGTCTGATGAACCTTTCGACATTGCGCCTAAAGACCCCATACCACGATAAGATTTGTATGAACGGCCTTGGAATAGCTCAATTTCACCCGGAGATTCTTCTGTACCAGCAAACATTGACCCCACCATAACACAAGCGGCACCTGCTGCTAATGCTTTAGCGATGTCACCAGAGAAGCGAATGCCGCCGTCGGCAATAACGGGAATATTACGATCTTTCAATGCTTCAACCGCATCTGCGATAGCCGTAATTTGTGGTACACCCACACCAGTTACTATACGTGTAGTACAAATTGAACCTGGGCCAATACCTACTTTCACTGCGCTCACGCCAGCGTCTGCTAATGCTAAAGCCCCTTGCGCAGTTGCAACGTTACCGCCAATAATAGGTAAATTAGGATATAAGGCGCGTGTATCACGAATACGTTGCAATACACCCTCTGAATGACCATGAGATGAGTCGATAAGTAATACATCAACACCAGCTGCGACTAACGCAGCAACACGCTCTTCATTACCAGCACCAGCACCAACGGCTGCACCCACACGCAAACGTCCGTGCTCATCTTTACAAGCGTTAGGTTTACGTTCTGCTTTTTTGAAATCTTTAGCCGTGATCATGCCACGAAGATGGAAGCTGTCATCGACAACTAACGCTTTCTCAACACGTTTCTCATGCATCTTTTGCATAACAACATCGCGTGCTTCACCTTCTTTTACTGTGACTAAGCGCTCTTTTGGCGTCATGACTGCGGTCACAGGCTGATCTAAATCAGTAACAAAGCGAACATCACGGCCAGTAATAATACCGACAAGCTCATTTTGTTCAGTTACAACTGGATAACCTGCAAAGCCATTACGTTGTGTCATCTCATATACTTCACGTAATGAAGTTTCAGGTGTTACAGTGATAGGATCGGTAACAACACCACTTTCATGTTTTTTCACACGACGCACTTCTTCAGCTTGACGCTCGATAGACATATTTTTGTGGATAAATCCGATACCCCCCTCTTGTGCTAAAGCTATCGCTAAAGATGCTTCAGTAACAGTATCCATTGCAGCGGAGAGCATAGGCACATTTAAGCGGATAGTTTCTGTCAGTTGAGTAGACAAATCGGCAGTATTAGGAAGGACAGTTGAGTGTGCAGGAACTAACAAAACATCATCAAATGTAAGTGCTTCTTTTTTAATTCGTAACATAGCAATATCTCACCAGGCGGCATTTAGGAAATAGAAAATATTGCCGCGGCATTATACACACCGAAATCGGTTGCTTCTAGCTTTTTTTCAAAATTTATATTGATCCTATTGCTAACTTCGGTAGTATCGATTAATTAAGTCATTGTTTTAAAATTTGATCTGGCTCACATGACACTACCTGTAAATAACAATATTTTTACTGTCAGCCGTCTAAATAAGACCGTTCGTCAGCTTTTAGAAATGGAAATGGGACGCATTTGGATAAGTGCGGAGATTTCCAATTTTACTCAACCTGCTTCAGGGCATTGGTACTTCACGTTAAAAGATAACCAAGCTCAAATTAGAGCAGCGATGTTTCGTGGGCAAAATAGCAAAGTGACGTTTCGGCCTCAGCATGGTCAACAGGTTTTAGTTCGGGCCACAATTACCTTGTATGAGCCTAGAGGCGATTACCAACTTATTGTAGAAAGTATGCAACCCGCTGGCGATGGCTTATTGCAACAGCAATTTGAGTTATTAAAACAAAAACTTAGCGCTGAAGGTTTATTTGATGCTCTGCATAAAAAACCACTCCCAACACCAGCAAAACAGATTGGTGTTATTACTTCATCAACAGGTGCTGCATTGCACGATATTTTGCATATTCTTCGTCGTCGCGATCCTTCTCTGCCTGTACTTATTTATCCAACAGCCGTGCAAGGTGCCGAAGCGCCAATGCAGATAGTTCATGCTATCGAATTAGCCAATCGTCGCAAAGAGTGTGATGTACTCATTGTTGGTCGTGGTGGTGGCTCATTAGAAGATCTTTGGGCTTTTAATGATGAACGTGTTGCTCGTGCTATTTTTGCCAGTAAAATTCCTATCGTAAGTGCTGTCGGTCATGAAACTGATGTCACTATTGCTGATTTTGTTGCTGATTTAAGAGCACCAACGCCCTCTGCTGCCGCTGAATTAATTAGTCGTAATAAACTTGAGTTATTACGTCAATTGCAATCTCAGCAACAGCGCCTCGAAATGGCAATGGATTATTATTTAGCGAAAAAATTGCGCACAATGACGCAAATACATCATCGTTTACAACAGCAACATCCACATTTACGTCTTGCTCGTCAGCAAAACTTGCTGGCATCAACACAACAGCGTTTAGTAAATAGTTTTCAGCGAATTTTACAATCCAAACAACATCAACAAATTCAATTACAAAAACAACTTAATTACCAAGAGCCTAGACCTCAAATTCAAGCATTACTCCGTCAGCAACAACAGTTGATTTACCGTATGCGAGAAAGTATTTCACAACAGTTATCGCGTCAACGAGAACAGTTTGCAATCAGTTGTTCTCGTTTAGAAAGTGTGAGTCCTCTCGCAACACTTTCTCGTGGTTACAGTATTAGTGAAACAGAGTCTGGAGAAGTGCTGAAAAACACCAAGCAAGTTAAAGCGGGTGATGCGCTAAAAACCCGTGTTGAGGATGGCTGGATAACGAGTGAAGTAGTAAAAACACAAAAAATCAGAGCAAAACGGAAAACAATTAGCAAAACAGATGAATGACACATAAATATCTAGAATAAAAAAACGGCACCTTAATGATGCCGTTTTTTAGTAACTTGTTATTAAGAATATGATGGTGAAATATTAAAAACGAATTTCCCCACCAAAGAGATAACTTCTGCCTCTCGCTGTTTGTTTTTCACTTCCTTGTTCACTCATATCTGGCGCTGAATTACTTCTATCTAATGGATTAGAATAGTTTTTATTCATTACATTTTGTACTGAAAATTTCAATGAAATATTTTTATTTACGCGATAATTACCATATAGATCAATGACTGTTGGTATATTTTCTTGTTCTTCCATTGGAATTTTACCCGTATCATAATCTACACCATTTGGTGAAGCTTTACGTGTTTTACCCGTCAATTGAATTATTGTTCCTAATTCTAGTGATCGGTCGTCAAATAATCGGACACCCGCATCAACAGTGGCATAATATTTAGGTAATTCAGAAGCTGGCGATTGACCAAAAGATGCAGATGCAAGAGAGGTTGGTTGCGCTGTACGTTCATTGCTATAGGAAATTGTGGAATAAACTACACCAGCATCATAATTAAGCTGTAATTCATAACCCCTCATAGCAACAGGATCGATACTATTAGTATATAAATTAATATTGCCGTCATTTTCTATATTATTAAAATCTTCAATTGTTAAACTACCGTCATCTTTACAACGTCGTCCTCCTTTACACACTAAATAGGAATCACTAGAAATATAATTTTTAACTTTTGTGTGATACCAAAGTGCTTTTAAATAAAAACTATCACCTTCAATGAATAAATTAGGACGATAGCTATTAAAACCTATTTGAAATGTATCTGCCTTTTCACTTTTTAAAAATGGATTCATTGAAGCACCACCTTCATTAGCAAAAAAGATTTCTTGTGGATTAGGTGCCCTCATACTATGCGCATAACTAACAAATGGCTGAAATTCAGGGATAACTTGTGCTGCGATTAATACACCCGGATCCCAATTTCTGTCATGACGATTTAAATCCATAGCGCCTTCAGGAAAACAAGCATCACGTGCCGCACAAGCCGGTTTATGTCCTTTTATATTGTAATCAACATAATTTAAATTAAGATCGAGAGTATAAATATCATACTCAAATTTCATTTGAGAAAAGAAACTCGTTAAATTATTTTTACCTTGAGGAGCAAATGGGTTACTTTCCACCATATTATTGGCTTGCCAAGGATCAGTAGAAGGTGCAATAACAGAGCGCTTATATTCTGTTGACATTAATTTAGAACCTAATGTTAATGCCATATCTAATTCACCATAATTAAAACGACTAGTGTTTTTCGCAACCAGTGAATTAGAGATATTTTCAGCATTAGCATTACGTAAACTCATCAAAGAGTCACCTTCAAACTTTTGTGATGCATTGCTACGGCTTAATAGAATCTCACTATCAAATAAATCATTTAATGGTGTATAACGATATTTTGCATAATAATCTTTACTGTCGATATCTCGACGGTTAAATTTATTACGGTAAAAACGACCGCTTAGCTCTAGTTCATGAGAATCATTGGGTTTTATATTAATTTTAGTTAATTCTGAATGAGGTCTTTGATTGAAATTTTTATTTGTTGCAAACTCTTCACTATTAAATCCAGCACCATTCTTATAAGAAGATTCAATTTTATGCCCACTTAATGCTAACATTGCGCCAATACTACCATCATCATTAAATAGGGATTGTCTGCCCGCTACCGCAACCATGCCGTTATATCCCAACCCATTACTACCACCAGCCACTTTACTTCTTACTCCCCATAAATGATTTGTAAATAAAATATCTTCTATTCCAATAGTTTTAAAATTAGCGCTACCCGCTAATGCATTAATACTATTTTCACCATCTTGCTGTCCGCGAGAAATATCAATTTGAACAATAAAGTTAGGATCAACCATACTATTAAACTGGTTATAAGGTTGCCCACCATGAGAATATTGACTTGGGGAAGTGCTATATAATGTTTGAGTAACACCATCAACCATCATATTAACTCGACCAAAACCACTAAGACCACGAATATTCACACTGACCCCAGGCTGGCTTACATCCATTTGAGTGTAAGTTCCGGGCGTTGAACGCAGAGCCTGTTCTACTGATTGCAAATTATTAATTTCACCAATAGCGCTATAAGCCCCTGGTTTGGCTAGTGCTTTCTGTTCAGGGGTCTCTTTTTGTTGTGCAGATGAAACTTTTAAGCTACCAAATTGAACTGGTTTATTTTCTTCAGCGGCAATAACGATGCCATTAATACCTGAAAATAGAATAAATGTACTAATTATTTTCCTTGTAGATCTCATAACGAACCCATTCTTTATTTTATTTAAATAATAGGCTCACGCTGCTTTAATATAATATTAGAATAACCTTTTTTATAAGGTATTATTTATTAATAGTATTATTGTTATTATATCTATAGTTATTATTATTCTAAAAAATCGACAAAAAACTGTCTCTCTTAAAATGAGAGACAGTTTATAATGTAATTATTTAATCAATTAGTTTATATTTTGCGCTTTAAAATATACTTCGGGTTTCTCAAGCATCAGAATAAATGCATATTCTTTGGCTGTATCACGTAAGCGATTAAATCGACCTGACTTACCACCATGACCTGCACGCATATCTGTGTCCAGCAATAATAAATTATTATCTGTTTTTAATTCACGTAATTTAGCAACCCATTTAGCAGGCTCGAAATATTGAACTTGTGAATCATGTAATCCTGTCGTTACTAATAAATGAGGGTAATCTTGAGCCACAACATTATCGTATGGGCTGTAGGATTTTAAGCGGAAATAAACATCTTTATCTGCTGGATTACCCCATTCTTCATATTCACCCGTTGTTAGTGGAATAGAAGCATCAAGCATAGTCGTCACGACATCAACAAAAGGCACCTGGGCAACAACACCACGGTATAATTCTGGCGCCATATTAACAACAGCGCCCATTAATAACCCCCCTGCACTTCCACCCATAGCATAAACATGATTAGAAGCACCATAGCCTTTTTGAACTAAGTATTTAGTTGCATCAATAAAGTCAGTAAAGCTATTAACTTTATGCTCCATTTTACCTTGGTTATACCAGCGTTTACCTAATTCTCCACCTCCGCGTACGTGTACTATCGCATATACAAAGCCTCTGTCTAATAAGCTTAAGCGTGGTGAACTAAATGAAGGATCAATACTGCTACCATAAGAACCATAACCATAAATTAAGATAGGATTTTTAGCATTGATAAAGAGATCTTTCCGATAAACCAATGAAATTGGTACTTCTACACCATCATGCGCTTTTACCCAAATACGCTGGCTTTCATATAAATCACGTTCAAAACCTTTGACTTCTTGCTGTTTGAGTAACTGTTTTTGATGCGTTTGCATATTCCATTGATAAGTGGAAGTGGGTGTTGTCATTGATGTGTATCCAAAGCGCAATTCTTCACTATCTGCTTGTGGATTAAAGCCTAACCATGCCATATAAACCGGGTCATCAAAGGTTACTTTTGTTGATTCACCCGTTTGCCAATCTATTTGACGCAACGATACTAAGCCTTGTTGACGTTCTTCAAGCACTAGCCAGCGGTTAAATAAGTCAAAACCTTCCAGATCAACATCTTTTTGAGGTGCAATTACGGTTTGCCAAGGTTTATCAATTGCTGCTGTTTTATATAAACCAAATAATTCACTTTCATGATTTGAGCGAATATAGAATTCGCCTTTAAAGTGATCAATATCGTA
This sequence comes from Proteus hauseri, assembly GCF_004116975.1. Classification (NCBI taxonomy): domain Bacteria; kingdom Pseudomonadati; phylum Pseudomonadota; class Gammaproteobacteria; order Enterobacterales; family Morganellaceae; genus Proteus; species Proteus hauseri. The sequence goes on from NZ_CP026364.1 coordinate 3,772,596, forward strand.
TTCACGCCCTTCTTGACGCACGGAAAATATCACCATCGGTTTTTCTGGTGAATTAGCATCGATTAAACGATATTCAGATGTGGTAGAGCTTTCGATAGAAACTAAGATATAATCTTTTGACTTACTTTTGCCCATCCATGTATAAAAGCGATCATCATTCTCTTCAAAGATTTTTACATCTTTTTCACGCTCTGAGCCATATTGATGGCGATAGATTTGATATGGCAATAATGTCTGAGGATCTTTGTCAACATAAAATAGAGTATTGCTATCATTTGCCCATACTAGGTTTGCTGAGATATCAGTTAATACATTCTCTTTCCATTCTTTATCAGCAACATTTTTATAAGCAACGGTATAATTTCTTCGACCTTCTTTATCTTCAGCTATAGCAATGCGCTTGTTATCTGGGCTAATAGTTAAATCACCAAGCTGGTAAAACTCATGGCCTTTAGCACGCTCATTCCCATCAATTAGTACTTCCCAATTATCTTTGTCACCAATAGGTTTGCGTTGATAAATCGGAAAGTCTTTTCCTTCTTGATAAATAGTACGATATGTATACCCATTATAATCATATGGTACAGATTCATCGTTTTGAGCCATGCGACTTACCATTTCAGTAAAAAGTGTTTCTTCAAGGGCTTTCCCCTCTTTCATTACTGATTCGGTATAGGCATTTTCCGCGTTTAAATAATCCAAAACTTGTGGATCTTTGCGTGCATCATCTCTTAACCAATAATAATTATCTGTACGCGTATCCCCATGTTCAGTCATAACATGAGGTATTTTATTTGCTTTTGGTGGCATCGTTATAGCGTCCTTCTGAGTTTGAGCCATTGCAGGTGTTGCTGTTATTAACAGCGCCATCATGGCACCTGTTAATCTCATCGTCACCGTTTTTCTTGTCACTGATAACATTCTTATTTCCTTTTCAATCCTTGGTTATAGCGCCAATGTAGAAAACTCAATCGACATTTCAACTGTAATTTCTCCCTTAAACAATAACTCTTCAGGGGGAATAGGAAGGGGCTGAGCCCGTTTGAGTACTCTTTGCGCTTCTCTGTCTAAAGAACGAACACCACTGCTATTAATAAGTTCACTTGATATCACATATCCTTGCTGATCTACGACAAATCGCACTTTCGGTATTCCCATCCGTCCTTTGCTTTTCGCCTCTTCAGGATAAGCTTTATAACGGTTTAAGTGCCCTTTAGTTTTAGCTTGCCATAGCGCTAGTGCATCTGCTTTTTTATCTGAATCGCTATCATAGTTTGCAGAAACAGTATCAGATTGCTGTTTAGCAACAGAACGACTACTTGAAGGCGCTGATTGGCTAGAAACATTCTCACTAATTATTGGTGAAGGCTTAGTGGGGGAAGTTGTTGTTTTTACTGTAGCCGTTTGTTCAACACGCATTATTTTTTTAGGTTTTTCAATAACAATATCGGCATTCTCATTAATTACGATATCGGGTTGTTTCTCAGCCATCTCTTGCTCAACTTTCTTTTGACTAGCAACAGCCAATTGTTGATCAATACCAATTACTTGTTTTTCTTCACTAAGTGCTTGAATATTTTCACTAAGTGTCATCATAACAGCTAATTCAGGTTCTTGTATTATCGTTGTTTTATCTTGATAGAAGTGAAAACAAGCAATAACTAAAACCGCATGAACACTAATGGCCAGAACCAACGCTTTATAGTTAAAGGGCTTCAATCTTGGCATTTGGTCTACGTAAGAAGATATAATCATAATGGCGATATCGAGAAAATTAAGGTAAAGCGACAGGTGTTATCCAAAGATAATCAGCATGTACTGAGGTAATATCGCTACCTTCTTCAGCCATTATTACAACTGTGATTTTTTCATCCGGTGCTAAATCAGCAATATGTAAAGGCACACCCATCACTTTTGTTGCATGAAAAGATCCTGCTATTAATAGCGCCGGCGTTGGTGCGGCTAATAAACGCTCAGCCATTGTGCGGTCTCGCAGCTGTTGGATAAGCATCATTTTTTCATAGTTTATTTTATCAAGCGTATTGCCGTGTGAAGTTTGAATAGTTTCTTGAATTAACTGGCGAACTTGTGGGGCTGTTGAATACACTCCATCAATTACAGGCGGATTTTTATAAGCTTTAGATATATCTTCTCGATCAATATTCGCGGCAAGTAGTGGATAGTTGGCACTTAGTCCTTCCTTAACAATATTTCCATACCATTTCCAAGGCCAACCTGTATTCCATTTCAATGCAGCCATTAAACGTTCATCACGTAAATATTCAGAACCTGAATAACGCTTTTTGACGTTATCGACTAAATATTGTTGATTTGGTGTTAACATTTCTAGCAATACCGCACCTTGTGGGCGTATTTGCGTTAATTGTGTCATTAACCAATACTCAATATCGTGATGATAAATATTATCGTGCTTTTCCCCAATAATAACGCGTGATTGATTTGCTAATTCAATCAATAACTCTTCTGCCGTAATCGATTTTCCATTATGCGTATTAATGATTTGAGCTGAATGAATAATTTCAGTATTTACAATTGGTTTAGCTTGTTTCTCTAGTGAACTACAAGCAGGCAAAGCAATTAGCACCACTAATGGTAGAATTTTTTTAGCTATTGAGAAAAGCATGATAACCCTTGCTAGTTATATTTACTTATTAAAGAAAGCAAATAGGGTAATATCATTACTAATGATTATCAATATCATTCTCATATTAATTTGTATTTAGTATTTTTTTATGTGTAAAAATAAAGCGCCTAAGATCAAGGCGCTTTTCTAACTTTAATTAAATTAGTTTGATTAATTTATCATTAACCTTAGGCCTGAGATTGCGCTTGAGCTTCAACCACGGCTAATGCAACCATATTAACGATACGGCGAACTGATGCTATTGGCGTAAGAATATGTGCAGGTTTTGCCACTCCCATCAAGACAGGACCGACTGTTACGCCATTAGAACTAGTTACACGTAATAAGTTATAACTAATACGTGCTGCTTCCATTGTTGGCATCACCAATAAATTAGCAGAACCTTTTAATGTGCTGTCTGGCATAATATCGCGGCGAATAGATTCAACGAGTGCCGCATCTGCATGCATTTCACCATCAATCTCTAATTCAGGTGCACGTTGCTTAATTATTTCTAATGCTTTTCTTAGTTTTATCGATGATGGGCTATCAAAAGAACCAAAACTTGAACGCGAAACTAACGCAGCTTTTGGTTCAATACCAAAACGACGAATGGTATCCGCTGCCATAATAGTAATATCGGCTAATTGCTCTGCTGTCGGATCTTCATTCACGTATGTGTCAGTAATAAAGGTGTTTCCGCTTGGTAATAACAGTGCATTCATTGCCCCTGCTGTTTCCATTCCTTCGCGTAAACCAAACACATTTTTATATACTTCAAAGTGTTCCGCATAACTACCAACCGTACCGCAAATAAGACCATCAGCTTCACCTCTGCGCACCATAATGGCACCGATAAGCGTTGGATTACCAATCATTGCGCGACGAGCTTGTTCTTGTGAAACACCACGACGCTTCATTATTTGATGATATTCTTGCCAGTATTCTTTAAAACGTGGATCGTTTTCGTTATTCACTACTTCAAAGTCTTTGCCTGCTTGAATGTGTAATCCTAATTTTTGGATCCGCATTTCAATCACACTAGGGCGACCAATCAAAATTGGCGTTGCTAACCCTAATGTCACTAACTCTTGTGTAGCATGTAATACGCGATTTTCTTCACCTTCTGCAAGAACAATGCGTTTTTTCTCTTTTTTGGCTTGAGAAAAAATTGGCTTCATAAATAAGTTGGTTTTATAAACAAACTCGTTGAGATGTTCAATATAAGCTGCAAAATCTTTAATTGGTCGTGTTGCAACACCTGAGTCCATTGCTGCTTTTGCCACAGCGGGTGCTATTTTTACGATTAAGCGAGGATCAAATGGTTTTGGAATTATATATTCAGGACCAAATGATAGCTCTTGATCACCATAAGCAGAGGCCACTTCTTCATTTTGCTCAGCTAGTGCCAATTCAGCTATTGCATGCACACAAGCCAGCTTCATTTCTTCATTAATTGCCGTTGCCCCTACATCTAATGCACCTCGGAAAATAAATGGGAAACAAAGTACGTTATTAACCTGATTTGGATAATCAGAACGTCCTGTACAAATAATAGCGTCAGAACGAACTGCTTTTGCTAATGGTGGCAGTATCTCAGGTTCGGGGTTTGCCAGCGCGAGAATAAGAGGGTCGCGTGCCATTTTCTTAACCATTTCTTGTGTCAAGACACCAGGCCCTGAACAACCCAAGAAGATATCTGCGTTGTTGATAACATCATCCAATGTACGGCTGCCATTATCTTCTATTGCGTAAGCCGCTTTAGTTTCTGCCATATTTACTTCGCGACCGCGGTAAATAACCCCTTTAGAGTCACAAACTACGATATTTTCGCGCTTTAATCCTAAGGCAACTAATAAGTTCATACATGCAATAGAAGCCGCACCCGCACCTGAAACAACCAGCCTAACTTTATCAATTTCTTTACGAACAATACGTAACCCATTGAGGATCGCAGCAGTAGAGATAATTGCGGTACCATGTTGGTCATCATGAAAGACTGGGATCTTCATTCTTTCGCGCAGTTTTTGTTCAATATAGAAACATTCTGGCGCTTTAATATCTTCTAAGTTGATACCACCAAACGTTGGTTCTAATGATGCAACAATATCAATTAATTTATCAGGATCTGTTTCATTGACTTCAATATCAAAAACATCAACGCCAGAAAATTTCTTAAATAAAACACCCTTACCTTCCATTACGGGTTTACCGGCTAATGCACCGATGTTACCTAAACCAAGTACCGCAGTACCATTTGAGATAACACCGACAAGATTCCCCTTAGCGGTATAACGATAAGCGGCTAAAGGATCTGCGGCAATTTCCAAACAAGGTGCTGCTACACCAGGCGAATAAGCTAATGCTAAATCACGTTGTGTTATCAGTGGTTTTGTGGGAGTAACAGTAATTTTACCGGGAGTTGGAAATTCATGAAAATCTAATGCGCTTTGTTTTAATGTGTCTTCCATTTTCATATCCTTTTGTATCAACAGAGTAAGGGCTTCGTTAGTATAATGGTAATAATGCGTTAAATCATGACGAAATCGACACTTTTTTCAAATTAGTAGACAAGATTTATTATAAATATCTAATACCTCGTTATAGGTATATTATTAACTCAGTTTAATTTCATCTCTGTAATAAACTCGAACAGAAAAAAGACAATGTTTGTTTATTATTTATCAGTTACTAAATTAACAATTCAAATAATTATTTTTTTTATATTGTTTTATAAACCAATAACTATTTTCACTTGTTTATTAATTTTAAAATAGAAAAACATTATCTTAACTCATTGTATTTACTTCAGATTCATAGCATTAGGACTTTTGTTAGTCGTTTTGGTTATTTTCTTTTTTACCCGTAACAATAATTGGTGTAATATTGCCAACCGTCAATTTTATTTTCTTATTGTTTTAATAAGATGTCTGATTCTATTTTTTATTCCTCATTTGGAATTTGTTTTATTTATTTTCTACTTTTGGAAAGATTACGCACATTTTTATTTTTTTAGGGAGAGGGGTTATGCCTAGCTACTCAATTATGATAGTGGATGATCACCCTGTCATGAGATATGGATTACGGCTATTGTTAGAAAAAGACAAGGAATTTGTTGTAGTAAGCGAAAGTGGCAACGCAAAAGAAGCAATAACTACCGCGCAACAGTTAAATCCAGACCTTATTATGATGGACTTAAATCTTCAGGGTCGTTCTGGTATTGATATTATCCGAACTTTACGCCGAGCAGGTTTAACATCATATGTTTTGGTTTTATCTGTTTCAGATGCTCGCAGTGATGTTTATGCTGCTTTGGATGCTGGCGCAAACGGTTATCTTTTAAAAGAGTGTGAAATTGATATGCTGCTATTAAGTTTACGTAAGGCGGTGGTTGGGCATCCCGTTTATAGTGAACGTGTTTGGCAATATATTCAATTACGACAAAACTATTCTGACCCACTATCAGCATTAACAAAAAGAGAATTAGATGTACTTCATGAAGTTTCTGGTGGTATGAAAAATAAACAAATTGCTGAAAATTTATTTATTTCTGAAGAAACTGTCAAAGTGCATATTCGCAATATATTAAAGAAGCTACAGGTAACATCACGTTTAGCTGCAAGCCTTATTTTAATTAAGCATCAACATTAATAAATCTACCCCGGCTTAAAACCGGGGTAGATTTGTAATAGTGATGTATAAATTAAACACCAACTCACTACCTATTCAATTGGAACGGGATAACTTATTACTTTAAAGTGCTCATCAGGTAGCTTTTCAATTTTTAATTGATAAAGCTCTCGGTTAATACCATTGATCACAATGTCCAGCTCACTAAATGCGGATTGGATTTCTGAATTATTTGCCCAAGATGGTATACCCTTCACTCCATAATAAAAATAAATTGTACTTTTCCCTGAATCTATTGGCTCTATTTCTTTAATTTGACTAATAAAAAGGTGCCCATAGCAAAAATCTTGGTAAGGCTGCCAAGCTTTACGCCCTTTTTCACTTAGGTTAAATACCCATTCTTCACCATTAGATGTTTGTTCTATTAAACCGGCTTCCATCAATGCATGCATTCTTTCTAATACCCAAGGGGCATCATCTTCATTGCTGTAAACGGGCCATTTTCCTTCACCTAAACACAATAAATAATCACTGTTGAAAAATGCCTGTAGGGCTATTTTATACTCATCAACTTTTTTGCTGTCTTCGTCTTCATTTGCCCAGCTACAAGTTGAAAGTAAAAGCAATATAAGACTCAGTGAAATGCTTTTCATATTTTCTTTTACCAACGGAAATCTTTATTTCTATTACTCTACGTTACACAATTCGCTACACTACTATGACAGGTTAATATCCGATATATTTTATAATGTAAATAGGATTTTTCACTACAGCAAAACCTGTTATTTTGGAATTGTATAACACTCATTCTATTTATTACCGATATTACGCATTGTCATATAAGGAAAATTTCATGTCCACTACAAACCTGACATATACTATGTACGGCATAAAAAATTGCGATACCATCAAAAAAGCAATCAAATGGCTGGACGAAAATCATATTCCTTACGTTTTTCATGATTACCGCAAAGACGGTTTGACGGAAGCATTATTACGCAGCTTTACAGAAAATATAGATTGGCAGACACTTGTTAATAAAAGAGGAACAACTTGGCGCCAATTATCTGATGATGAAAAAAATGCAATCACTGACACAACATCGGCTATTGCTTTGATGTTAGATAAACCCGCGGTGATAAAACGCCCTATCCTTGTTGCCTCTGATAACCGTTTTCTTGTTGGTTTTAATACCAATGACTACACCACTTTTACAGGAGCCTAATTTTTATGTCCTGTCCTGTTATTGAGCTTGCACAACAACTGATTGCTCGCCCTTCTATCAGCCCTGATGATCAAGGCTGTCAGCAGCTAATTATCGATAGACTTAGCCCCTTGGGCTTTACTATTGAAAAAATGCCCTTTGGTGATACTGAAAACTTATGGGCATGTCGCGGTGGTGAAGGTGAAACCCTCGCATTTGCGGGTCACACTGATGTGGTTCCTACTGGTGATCCTGCTTTGTGGGATAATCCACCATTTGAACCTTCTATTCGTGATGGAATGCTTTATGGTCGAGGAGCCGCGGATATGAAAGGTTCACTAGCTGCAATGATTGTTGCTGCTGAACGTTTTGTCCGTTCATATCCTGAACATCGTGGCCGTTTAGCTTTTCTTATTACATCAGATGAAGAAGCGAAAGCCGCAGATGGCACAGTGAAAGTTGTACAATCTTTAATGTCTCGCGGTGAACGCCTAGATTATTGTCTTATTGGTGAACCTTCAAGCCAACATCAATTAGGTGATATGGTAAAAAATGGCCGTAGAGGTTCAATAACAGCAAATCTGATTATTCACGGTGTACAAGGTCATGTGGCATACCCTCATCTCGCAGAAAACCCCATTCATTGTGCATCGCCATTTATACAAGAATTAGTAAATACTGTTTGGGATGAGGGTAATAAATTTTTTCCTGCAACCACCATGCAAATTGCCAATATTCATGCAGGCACTGGCAGCAACAATGTAATCCCTGGTGAATTATTTATTCAATTTAACTTCCGTTTTAGTACCGCAATCACCGATGAAGAGATACGCCAACGTACCGAAACTTTATTACAAAAACACCAACTTCGTTATAGTTTAGAATGGTCTTTATCGGGTCAACCATTTATTACAGGTAAAGGTAAACTACTTGATGCGGTTCGTTATTCTGTCAAGCATTACACAAATTTAGATCCAGAATTATCCACCAGCGGTGGCACTTCCGATGGTCGATTCATTGCACAAATGGGTGCTCAAGTTGTTGAGCTAGGGCCTATCAATGCGACAATTCACAAAGTAAATGAATGTGTTAATGCCGCTGATTTACAACAACTTAGCCGAATTTATCAGAGAATTATGGAGCAACTCGTTTTATGATAACCCCATTAATGTTAACTGGACGATCCACTGATCATTTGGTGTCGTTATCAGGCCAACATCGCTTACAATTTAACGCCACAAAAGCTTTTTTAGCGTTACAGCAGCAAGCAGCGAAAGCGGGTTTTAAATTAGAGGCAGCAAGCTCATTTCGTGATTTCAATCGTCAATTAGCGATATGGAACGGTAAATTTGAAGGCTCTCGCCCTGTGTTAAATGCCCAAAGTCAGCCCATAGACATTCATCAATTATCAGAGGATAAGCGTTGTCAGGCTATTTTAAAATGGTCTGCATTGCCCGGTGCAAGTCGCCACCACTGGGGAACAGAAATCGATATTTACGATCCTTTTCGTCTACCTGCGGGACAATCTTTACAATTAGAGCCTTGGGAATATGAAGCTGGAGGCTATTTTGCTCAATTAAGTGAATGGTTAACAGAAAATATGTCGAGCTATGATTTTTATCGCCCATTTATCCATAAAGAAAGCTATATCGCTTATGAGCCTTGGCATATTAGTTATTGGCCATTATCTCATGAAGCATCTTTAGCTTACACTCCCGATATTTTAAAGTCTGTATTACTAGAAGAAGATATCCGTGGTAAGCAGTGGTTATTAGCAAACCTCGACGAAATATTTCAGCACTACATTGTGTTGCCTGAATAACACTATTTATCACAAGGGACTTCCTGTTGATCATTTACAGGGAGCCTCCACATAAAAATAAGTAAACACACTAAGATAATCAGCAATAATACTCTTACCCATAGCATAGAAACTAGCCATAATGAGAGTGAAAAAGTAAGTAAAATAATCATTATCGCTTTTGGTTTAGCCCCTTTAGGCATTGCTTTATAAGTTTGCCAATAACGTAAGTAAGGACCAAACCAAGAACGATAAAGTAACCAGTAATGAAAACGCTGTGATGAACGCGAAAAACACCAAGCGGCTAATAATAAAAATGGGGTTGTGGGAAGTACAGGCAAAATAACACCAAGAGTTGCTAAACCAACACATAACCAACCCGCTATAATTAAGAGTATCCGTTTCACGTTATATTTTTCCGATTAATCTCTTTTGGTTGTATATAATAAACAAAACAGAAATATTTTCTAAGTAAAGATCCTAAAAAATAAGGCTAATATATGAACTGGTTTGCTGACTATTGGTGGGTAATTCTCATCCTTTTAGTAGGTATTATTATTAATGCCATTAAAGATATGAATAAAATAGATCCAAAACAATTTCTTAAAAATAAACGAAAATTACCACCACATCGTGATTTCAATGATAAATGGGATGATGAGGACGATTGGCCCAAGAAAAATGGGGATAAGTAGCTAACCATTGTTGGTAATCTTGAGTCAATTGAACATCATATTCACTCATTAACTGTGCACACTGCTGACGTAGTGCTGTCATAAGTGCTTTTTTACCTGATAATAAAAATTGCTTAACACACTCTTTATCCGACTTTTTATCAATAAAATAAGCAGCTAATAGTGGATAATCTAATTCATAACCAATCAGAAAATCAGCCATGCTGTCATATACTGTTAAAGCTGAGCGATAAGCAAATGCAAATCCAGCCATAAATAACCATCGCCCTTGTTGAATAAGATTATTATCAAAACATTGGCTAATAGATAAATCTATTCCTGTCTGTTTTTTTATGTATTGGTATTGCAATGCCAATGATATCAATGCAATTTGCTGTTGTTGCTCACCTTTTTTGTTTAAAGGATAAATCGCCATTGCAGTATAACAACCACTACTTGCCTCTTTATGTACTCCTAAACGAACAATATTAAAACCACATTGTGTCCAAAATTTAGCTAATGCATCTGTATAACCAAAACTAACGCTCAAATAATCAATATGTTTTGCTTGTGCATCTTTAACGATATGTTTAATAAGATTTACTGCAACTTTTTGACGTCGATAGGGTGGTAAAACAGCAATCCGACTAATACGCAATGATTTTAAACACATAGCCTCAATGGTTAAACCATAAGTCACCAATGATTGTGCAACTAAATTGCCTCTAGGCCGACGTATCCCTAACCATACCTCTTGCGCCAAGGTTTCGGGTAATTCGCCTTCATCAATACACCAAACTGCACCAATCATAGTTTGATTAACGGAAGCCGACCAATAGCTTTGTTTTTGCCCATCTAATAATCGGCGAAAATCTAATGGAGTTGTACGATAATGTGCGCTAGTGAGTAATCGATAAAAATTTTGCAGATCCTTAACATCTTGGTTCCAGTTATCTTTTTGCTGAACAATTGTGACTTCACCTTGTTGTTTATCAAGGTAATAATTAGGCTCGTCAAGTAATAATAACTGGTTAAGCCAATGTTCTAGTGGGTCATGCTTAGCCCAACGAATTGGTGTTTCTAATTGAAGAGTTTGTAATAAAGGTAGACTATCACCTAACTTAAGCATAAAACCTCGACCTGTTCCTTCATACCCTTGAACAGTAGTTGTCATTAATACACGAGGAAAATAACTGCAAAGTGCAACCAATTGCGCTATCGGTAATGCCGCAGCTTCATCAATAATTAACCAATCACTTTTATCACATTGATTTTTTGAACATAAAGCTAATAGATTATCTGGTGAGTAAAATAAGATAGGTTTATTTGTGTGTGAAGATAATACATTAGTACTATTTTTAGCTGGTGCACATACAATTACGGAACCTTGCCATTGTTCAATAAACATTCCCGCAAGTGCAGATTTGCCTCGGCCTCTTGGCGCTATTACGCTCCATACCCCTTTTTGCGTCATTAGCAATTTTTCTAAAATGACTTGTTGTTCTTTGGTAGGCTGGCCTTGCGGTAATGTCCAAAGTGGTAGATTTTGATTTAGTTCAGGTAATTGCAACGGTTGGGATTGCTGCCAAATAATAGTTTGTGGATCATTTAAAGTAATGTCTTTTAGCCATGCCATAAAATTTGGGGTTGGCAAGACGGTTTGCATGTCATTCCAACGCCGGCTATCACCATCTATATATCGCTCCCAATAATTTAAACTAGGTAGACATAAAACTAACCAGCTACCTGCTTTTAATGTCCCGGTTAACATTGCGAGTGCATCGGCATTAAATTCTTCATTGGCATCAAAAATGCCATGTAAATATTCGTTACCTAATAGATTAATTGCCTGGTTAGGAATAATTGCATCAATATAATTTTGCGATATCATTAACCAATCACCAAGACATACTTGTCGTAATTGCTGGATTTGTGCTAATTGCCATGTCTTATCTCCGGCTAATAGCAACAATCGCCGCTGACCTTTTTGTGCAAAATTCGCTTGGTAACGTTGTAACTCTAATAATGGCACAGTTATGATTTACCAATTAATAATGAAAGAATACCTGCGGCAATTAATGGTCCGACAGGTACACCTCTAAATAATGCCACACCAATGACAGTCCCCACTAATAAACCTGCGACAGTAGACGGTTGATTATTCATTAAAGAAACCCCTCTTGCTCCCAACCAAGAAACCGCGATACCTATGGCAATAGCTAATAAAGATTTCCAATTTAAAAATGAATTTAACACCTCTTGTGCCGAAATACGGCCAGTAGCAATGGGTGTCATTACACCAATGGTTAGGATTAAAATACCTATTGTCATACCGTATTTTTCAACAATAGGAAAATATTGATTTAATGGTGTGATTTTAACGACTAACAAAAAAATCATTGCTAATGTCACTGTCATGTTATGGCTAATAATGCCAAGACCTGCAAGCACTAACAAAATTAATAATGAGGGATCAACATTGCTCATTTGTGTTCCTAACCTATTCTAATAATGGGAATAATCATTTTCTTATTTATAACGGAATGTTATTAGTTCAAAGAAGCAGAAGCAAATGTATCACAAGATTTAATGTTGCCACTGTTATATCCTTTCATAAACCAGGCCTTACGCTGCTCAGCACTACCATGAGTAAAGCTATCTGGCACCACATAACCTTGCTGTTGTTGCTGTAGTTTATCATCACCTATCGCTTGAGTAGTTTTAATAGCCGTTAATAAATCAGCTTCATCAATGCGTCCTTCACCAGCCATAAAACGCCCCCACATTCCAGCAAAGCAATCGGCTTGAAGCTCTAATTTCACTGATAATCGATTAGCCTCTGCCTTTGAGCGTGCCATTTGCTGTTTTTCACGCATTTGTGTGGTGATACCTAATAAATGCTGAACATGATGCCCAACCTCATGAGAAATCACATAACCTTGAGCAAATTCACCACCCCCCCCTAAACTATTCTTCATTTCATTATAAAAGGAGAGGTCAAGATAAATTTTTCTATCTGCAGGACAATAAAATGGCCCCATAATTTTGGTGCCTGTTCCACACTGTGTTGTTGTACTACCACTATAAAGCACTAATTTAGGATCACTATATTGTTTGCCTGCTTGAGCAAATAATTCTTGCCAAAAATCTTCTGTACTCGCTAACACCACACTACTAAAATCGGCTGCTTCATTATAAAGTGCACTTTGCTGTTCATTGACTTGTGCTGGCTGAGTTGTTTCACCGGTTAATGAATTAAAATCAAACCCCATAAAGCTTGCGATAACTAAAATAATAATCACAACAAAACCATATTTAGTACGCAATAAAAGTGTAATTAATCCCAAAGGGAGATTACCACCACCTGATGCTGAAGAAGATTGCCCTCGTCTATCTTCAACATTATTGCTTCTACGGCGATCATTCCAACGCATAATCATTCCCCATTAATTAAATACATTAGTTAAATATGCTAGTGTAAATTGATGCCTCTATTTTAGATAATAACAAAAATCTTACTATTTCTATTTCCTATTTTTTAAGAGCAGAATAATAGTGAAGATCAGAAAATAGCCACAACGATAAAAAAACACACCATAAGTGTTGGCAAGCACGCTGTTTTTTTTATTAAGAACCAGAATAGAATTCTCATGTTACCTACACTATTACTAATAAGTAGAAAATTTAATGACTCGAACTCAACGTTTACTCACGTTATTACAGATTTTAAAAGAAAATCGCTATCCCGTTACAGCTCAGGCTTTAGCAACAAAATTACAAATTAGCGTACGATCTATCTATCGCGATATTGAATCATTACGCGATCAAGGTGCCGATATAATAGGAGAAGCCGGCTTAGGTTATCAATTAAAAACAGGCTTACTACTCCCCCCTTTAATGTTTGATGTGAATGAACTTGAAGCACTGATATTAGGTTTGCGTTGGGTGCAAAGCAATACAGATCAAGAGCTCAAAGAATCGGCAATACGAGCAGTAAATAAAATTAATACCGTTGTGACTACACAACATCGCGTTATTCTGGATCAAAATACGTTATTTGCTCCAACCAACCAATTTATTACGGTTAATGACGAGATCGCTAAAGATTTACGCCTTAGTTTAAGAGAAGAAAAAAAAGCTAATATAGATTATCAGGATGTAAACAAACAATTGAGCAGCAGAACAATATGGCCTATTGCTGTTGGTTATTTCAAAGATTCGCAAATATTAGCGGCTTGGTGTGAATTACGCCAAAGTTATCGCCACTTTCGCTTAGATAGAATTGCCTCTTACCGTGTATTAACGGATAACTTGCCTTATCCAAAAAGCTATTTGCTCGATAGATGGAAAAAAGAGACTTTTTGTAACACTACTGACAAGAATTGACACCCAATGGCCTTACTATTTCATCTCACCTAGCGCTAATTAATAAATACACAAATAGTAAGGAAACATCATGAGCGAACTCACTCTTTATACCAATACAATATCGCGCGGTAATACTGTAGAACTCTTTTTAAACATGCTTGCGGTTCCATTTAAACGCGTGGAATTATCTTATGGTGAACAGATGAATAGCGCAGAATATCTTGCTATTAATCCGATGGCAAAAGTTCCTGCATTAGTGGATGGGGATAATATCGTCACTGAGACAGCTGCAATTTGTATGTACTTAGCAGATAAGTTTATTGAAAAAGGTTTTGTACCTGCGTTTGGCTCACCTGAACGCGCAGCATATTACCGCTGGTTCTTTTTTACTGCGGGTCCTATTGAAGCCGCTTTTACTGTAAAAGAACTAGGTGTTGAACTTAATGAAGAACAACAAAAATCATCTGGTTTTGGCTCTTTTGAACGTGCATTTCACGGTTTAGAAACAGGTTTAGCAAATGCAACACCTTATATTTGTGGCAAAAATTTAACGGCTGTTGATGTTTATGTTGGCTATTTTCTCATATTCCTATGTAAATATGCACTGATCCAGCCTACACCATTAATTAACCAATATCTTGATAGCCTTGCTCTTAACAAAGAAATTAAGCAATTACTTGAAGGTTTTGATTTAAAATAAATATTTCAAGCACAAACATGCATTAATCTTTCATTTTTCATACAATAAAAGGTCAGTTTTTAAGCTGACCTTTTTTATTATTGTTTTTTTTCGTGACGTAATCGATTGCGTTTTTAGTCTAAAGAAACACCAATACGGCGTGCAACTTCTTCGTATGCTTCAATTAATCCACCTAAGCTTTGGCGGAAACGGTCTTTATCCATTTTATCTAAGGTGTTTTTGTCCCATAAACGACTGCCATCAGGAGAGAACTCATCACCGAGTACGACTTTTCCGTTAAATAAACCAAACTCAAGTTTGAAGTCCACAAGAATAAGTCCTGCTTTATCAAACAATTCGCTAAGGACATCGTTTGCTTTATAACTCAGACGTTTCATTTCTGCGAGGTGTTCTTTAGATACCCAACCAAAAGTTTCACAATAAGATTCATTCACCATCGGATCATGACGGGCATCATCTTTCAGGAAGAGATCAAAAATAGGTGGGTTTAAAACAATACCTTCTTCAATACCTAAACGTTTTACTAATGAACCGGCTGCACGGTTACGAATAACGCATTCAACTGGAACCATATCCAGTTTTTTCACCAGCACTTCATTATCAGAAAGCAAACGTTCCATCTGCGTTGGGATACCCGCTTCTTCCAATTTGTTCATAATGAAATGGTTAAATTTATTATTCACCATACCTTTACGATCAAACTGTTCAATACGTTGGCCATCTAACGCTGATGTATCGTTTCTAAATTCTAAAATCAGGAAATCAGAAGATTCGGTGGTATAGACTGTTTTGGCTTTCCCACGATACAACTCAGCTTTTTTTTGCATCTGACACACTCCAAAGATGTGATAGGTTTAACAAGAAATAACCGCCTATACTCTACTCTAGATTATACAAAAAAGCTTTTAAAACGTGGGATAGATAACTAAAAAACTCATTCATTTAAGCTGTCATTGAGACTCATTGCTAAAGGGAAATCAAAGCATAAGCAATATGGTAGAAAGTAAGAGATGGGAAGTTAAAAAGAGGATCTTAATACATTTTCTAATGAAAAAAGGGATGTTTATTATTGGTAAACACGACTAACAGCAAAATGTTCTATTTATCATTAATCATAAGCCAAATAGAGACAGCATATTAATAGTTTAATTACTCTAAAAAAGAAAAAAAACGTTATTTTATATTTATCACTAACTCTATTTCATCGCATTTACATTAATTTATCAATTTTTTTATTATTTTATTTTTATTCCCTTCCTATATACCAATAAAAACATCCAGACACATTACTCATAAATTAAGTAATTTGTCTGGATATAATGAAATATAAGTGTGATGATTTACTTTAGTTTCTAAACATCATCCTTGATGTATCATTAATTAATTATTCTAACCTAAAGTTATTCTTAATATTTATTAAATAATAAAACAATATACTTCATAGGCGAACCAACCTAATAATGCACCGGCTGGTAAATCAATTAAATAATGTTGTTTAGTAAACATACATGATAATGCAATCAATAATGGGAAAAGAAAAACTAATGGCCCTAATGTTGCATATGCCAAACATGCAGTTAATGTCGCAACTGAAACATGCATACTTGGGAAACAGTTAGAAGTATCATCAAAGTGCTGGACAAACTTAAGAAATTTTTCTGATGCCTTTTTACCTGGATTGATTGTACGCCAATGTGGCGGTGTCGCGACAGGAAAAACAATAAAGAAAAACATTTGCATAACTAACAAAACAATATAACTAAATACAATCATGATAAATTGTCTTGAGTCTTGAATGATCCAGTTGAGATAGAGAATTGCAGGATAATATAAAAAACTATAGATCCATGACCACCAAGGCCAGAAGGGGATCTTTTCATCAATTGGTGAATTAATTACTTTCACTTCTCTTAATGTATATCGTTGAGTAAAAAAATAAAACTGATAAACACCAACAATAAGTATCCCACTTAATATTAAGTGAATAATCATATCACCCGCACTCATAAATACTCCTTTAAATGATTTGAGAATGCTTTGTTATTCTTATTAAAGTAAATAGCGCAGTAATATTGCACAGTTTTTTCCGTATTGCATTAAGATTAATATTATTAATTCTGTAATATTAATTTTTCATTTAAAGAAAATGACTTTTTTGATAAATATGAATAAATAGCTATTGATATATTTATATTAGGAAAAACCTTCTTGCTTATTAAATTATTTTGATAAAATAATAAGTTAAGAAAAATAAAAAGCCGCACAATTAGTACTGTGCGGCTTATCTTATCATCTTTAAGAAATAATTTTATTTCACTGGTTTACTGAACGCAGCTTTCATTGCGGCAACCATTTGATCATTTTGTGATTGAGTCAAAGGTTTTCCATTATCACTGATAAATTGCAAACTACTACGGTTATTTAAATCGCCGACTTGTAGTTTATAATCCCCTTCTTCAACAGAAGGTTTATCAACACCTAAAGAGCTCCAACTTGCACTACTTAAACCTTTATAAGTCACTTCAATTGAGCCTTTAGATCGTGTGCGGTCACCCATCTTCATACCAACACTTTCTAATGCGATAGGCAGTCTATCCCAAACCACATCAAATGGTGCGCGTACAATAATTACAGGTAAACCTACGTTATCGCTACCGCTTTGTACATCGATAATACCTTGCAAATTGCTAGTTGCCGTATTTTCACTTAAGTTACGCATACGGTTTAAACCATCAACAATTTCATTAAGCAGTAGTGTGTTATAGCGTTTTACTTCAGTAGCATCGGTTACGTCACTTTCGCCTTGGCGTAAACCTTCATTAGTAATAGTTAATACGATAACATTACCTTGCTGAGTAATGGCTAAACGCTGGCGTGTTTGGTAAGGTACGTTTTCATCAGCCCGTGTCCAAACAATCCAATCTGTCATTATCTCTTTTTGTACTGCATCACCTTTAGTAACGACCACACCTTTATCTTTTAATACCGCGGTTACTTGCTCATAAAGCGTGCTATTTTCTGGCGCATTAGATAATAATAACTTGCTGTTTGTGGCGTTATTTTCACTGCGAGAACCACTCAACAAATTGAGCGCTTGTGTTGGCGGACGAATATCAAGCGCTAAACCAATAGGCTCACTTTTTTTAGAAACGGGAATGTCATATTCCCCATTTTGCAAAGGCAACACCATACCCGCAGGAAGTGCTAAATTTTTTAGTCCAGTAGTCTCTAAATAAGACTCGTCACCACTGACCTGACGTTTATAGCGCTGATCGCTTGAACAGGCTGCCAGTAAAACCACCAGCGACAGACCCGCGACTTTCATAATCTTTGATTTATGCAATAGTGTTGCCATTAAAATTCCCTAAGTTTTACAGTATTCCCGCTGTTACCAGCGCTTTCTCAACAATTTGCTGACCTGATGATGTCAACGGTGTCATAGGTAAGCGCAATGTGGCGTCTTCAATCAATCCAATACGTTGACACGCCCACTTAGCTGGGATTGGATTAGGTTCAACAAATAACTGATGATGTAAGTCCATCAGGCGTCGGTTAAGTTCGCGTGCTTTTGCAAACTCTCCAACTTTTGCCAATCGACATAATTCTACCATCTCTACAGCAGCAACGTTAGCAGTAACCGAAATAACGCCATGGCCACCCAGCTGCATAAAGTCTAATGATGATGCATCATCTCCACTAAGTAGAATAAAACTATCATCATTTACCAACTCTTGGATTTGACTAACACGACTTAAGTTCCCTGTCGCTTCTTTAATTGCCACAATATTATCCAACTCAGCTAAACGTGCAACTGTTACTGGCAATAAATCGCATCCAGTACGACCCGGCACATTATACAATATCTGTGGTAAATCGGTGCTTTCAGAAATCGCTTTAAAATGCTGATAAAGTCCTTCTTGTGATGGCTTATT
Organism: Proteus hauseri; assembly: GCF_004116975.1. NCBI lineage: Bacteria > Pseudomonadati > Pseudomonadota > Gammaproteobacteria > Enterobacterales > Morganellaceae > Proteus > Proteus hauseri. Next base: position 3,791,549 of record NZ_CP026364.1, read on the forward strand.
ATAATAAGGTGTCACACTCAAACAACCCGCAATACCTTTATTTTCAAATTGCTGAGTAAACCAAACGGCTTCTGATGTTGCATTTGCCCCTGTTCCGGCAATAACAGGAATGCGGCCATCAGCCATATCTAACGTCATTAAAACAACATCAACATGCTCTTCATGACTGAGTGTTGCCGATTCACCCGTTGTACCAACAGAAACGATAGCAGCACTATTGGCTTTAACATGGTAATCGACCAATTTACGTAAGCTAACCCGGTCAACATTGCCTTGTGCATCCATAGGAGTGACTAGCGCCACCATACTGCCTGTAAAATTAAATTTGTTACTCACCATAATTTATTGCTCCGAGATAGACTTATACACAATGGTACTCATTCATCCCTCTATTGAAAACTACTTAACTCTAGGTTTCTAATGAAATTTGCTAATATTCTTTGATATGAATTAAAGAGAGATAATAATTCAATATAGTGAACGTCTGATCTTGGCAGAAATCAAAATTTGTGGTTACCTGTTAAGAATAAACTGAAAGTCAAAAGGAACCTCATTTTGCCCATACCTGATAAACATTTTCTCGTGCTTACAGCATTAGGTTCTGATCGTCCTGGTATCGTTGATACTATTACTCAATTAGTTAGCCAATGTGGATGTAATATCGAGGACAGCCGACTTGCTATGTTCGGTCAAGAATTTACGTTTATCATGCTCCTTTCTGGTGGTTGGAATGCTATCGCTCAGTTAGAAGCGTTACTTCCCATCAAAAGTGCGGAACTGGATTTACTGACTGTAATGAAGAGAACAACTAATGCCTCTCCAATAGTTTATCCTTCAACTATTGCGGCAAAAGTCGATATTGAAGATGCACCCGGTATTGTAGAACGATTTACTAATTTGTTTAGTCAACATAACTTTAATCTTGCGGAGTTAATTTCTAAAACACATCCTTCTGATGATGGAACCCCTGCTCGCTTAGAAATACAAATAACGGCACATAATCCGTTAGATGATAATGGTCTTGTTATTCATGAGAAGTTCAATCAATTATGTACAGAACTTCATGCTCAAGGCACAATAAGTATTGTAAATAGTCTGATGATGAAACAGTAAAAATGGAGAATGACCTAATGAACCCATTAAAAGCCGGTGAGAAGGCACCTCAATTCAGTCTGCCCGATCAAGATGGAGAGATCATTAATCTGTCTGATTTCGCTGGCCAACGTGTGCTCGTTTATTTCTATCCAAAAGCAATGACACCAGGTTGTACTACTCAAGCCTGTGGATTGCGCGATGAGATGGATGCACTAAAAAAAGCCAAAGTCGAAGTACTAGGTATTAGCACTGACAAATCGGAAAAGCTTTCACGTTTTGCAGAAAAAGAGATGTTAAACTTCACTTTGCTTTCAGATGAAAATCATAAAGTTGCAGAAAAGTTTGGAATTTGGGGTGAAAAACAATTTATGGGGAAAACTTACGATGGCATTCATCGTACTTCATTTCTCATTGATAAAAATGGTGTTGTTGAACATGTTTTCGATAACTTTAAAACCAGCAATCACCACCAAATTGTGCTTGAGTATCTGGCACAACATCCATAATTTGTATGCTCTGTTTTTAAAAACAAACAGACAGTTTTCACTGTCTGTTTTTCGTTTTATTTAAAACTATCTTATCAACTGAATTATATTTTCTTTCTATCTGGTTGATCATTCGCAATTTCATCTGGTAAGGCATGAAGTACTGCTTTAATTAATGTTGCTAATGGGATGGCAAAAAAGACCCCCCAGAACCCCCACATCCCACCAAAAATAATAACGGATAAAATAATGACTAAAGGATGCATATTAACCGCTTCAGAAAACAAAATAGGCACCAACAAGTTACTGTCTAATCCTTGGACAACTAAATAAGCAATAAATAGAGCCCAAAAATCAGAACCTAATCCCCATTGAGAAAGCGCAATCACAATCACGGGAATAGTCGCTAATACCGCACCAACATAAGGAACCAGCACTGACACACCTACCAACACGGCCAGTAAAACAGAATAGCGTAAATCGAAAAAAGCGAAGACAAAATAGGTGAATATTCCCACGATCACCATTTCTGTTACTTTACCTCGAATATAATTGGTAATTTGCTGATTCACCTCTATCCATACTTGTGCTGCTAATATTCTATTTTTAGGTAAAACACGACGCACTGCATTTAGCATCTGCTGTTTATCTTTTAATAAAAAGAAAGTCATTAACGGTACAAGGATAAGATAAATAGAAAGTGTAATAATACCAATCAATGAAGCGAGAGAAACTTTTAGCACCGATTCTGCCACAGTAGACAGTTTGCTACGTAAATTTTCAGCCATCATATCCACAATGCCTGCATCAACTAGCGCAGGAAAACGATCAGGCAATTCACGAGCAAAATCATTAAATCGATTTATCATATTAGGTAAATCAGAAATGAGAGTCATGCCTTGTTGCCAAACGGTTGGCGCTAAAATCAAAATGACAATGGCACTAACACCAATAAATAGTGTCAGAATGATTGATACCGCCCATACCCGGGCACAACCTAATTTTTCAAGCAAATGTGTTGGCCACTCTAATAAGTAAGCAAGCACAATCGCCACTAATAATGGCGCAAGTATGCCACTGAAAAAGTAGATAATTGAAAAGCCGGCAATTAAGATGAACACTAAGGCAATAACCTGAGGATCAGCAAAGCGGCGTTTATACCATTGAACAAGCAAGTCCAGCATGAAAATCGAGGTCCTTTATAATAACAAGTAAAATATATCTATGTGTTTTGGTTTACAATAGCAATGAACTTTTGACAGATTTTACGTTAGGTTTTGCTATGATACATCATTAATTATTAATTTTTAGTTAAGATAGCCATCAGGATGCTGTTGTATGAAACTCAGACTTAAAAAACCATTGGTCGCGCTTCTTGTTTCTGCTTTGCTATCAACATCAGTGGTGCCTGCTCACGCTGCGATTGATATAGAAGATTCATTACCTGATATGGGAACGACGGCGGGTTCAACCCTAAGTATCAATCAAGAAATCGCTATGGGTGATTACTATACTCGTCAACTGAGGAATAGTGCACCATTAGTTTTTGATCCCCTACTTTCTAATTACATCAATAATCTAGGGCAAAAACTTGTTTCAAATGCAAGCTCAGTGAAAACGCCTTTTCATTTTTATTTAGTTAACAACCAAAATATAAATGCCTTTGCCTATTTTGGTGGCAATATCGTGCTGCACTCCGCACTTTTTCGCTATAGCCAAAATGAAAGCGAACTGGCTTCTGTTATGGCACATGAAATCACTCATGTTACACAGCGCCATCTAGCACGAATGCTCGAAGATCAATCAAAAACCACCCCTTTGGCTCTCGCTGGTGTTTTAGGTTCTATTCTCATTTTTATGGCAAACCCTAACGCAGGACTTGCTACTTTTACTGGGAGTATGGCGGGTATTCAGCAAAATATGATTACGTTTACACAAATGAACGAACAAGAAGCTGACCGCATTGGTATACAAACTCTTTATCGTGCCGGGTTTGACCCACAAGGAATGCCCGATTTTATGCAAATTTTGGCGGATCAAGTAAGATATAGCTCTAAACCACCAGAAATGCTGCTGACGCACCCCTTACCAGATAGTCGTTTATCTGATGCGCGTAGCCGTGCATCACAATATAAACAACGTCAATTGCCACAATCGGCCGATTTTCTGTTTGCCAAAATGCGCGTATTAGCCATGCTTAATAATGCGCCCGCATCAGATAATGCCTTACAAACAGCACTTGATCAGTTTAACAATGGTACTGAATTAGAAAAATCAGCGGCTAATTATGCACAAGTGTTGATTTATTCTCGTGACCGTAAATTTGATGATGCGAGAAAAATACTCACACCAATGTTAGAAAAAGATCCAAATAATATCTGGCTTATTGATGCCATCACAGATATTGATTTAGAGCAAAACCTTGCTAGCAATGCTGTTGCACGGTTACAAAATGCCTTAAAACGAACCCCAACAAATAAAGTTATTATTGCTAACTTGGCCAATGCCTATATGCATAACAAGCAATATAATGAAGCCAACAAACTACTTTATCGTTATACCTTTGATAACCCTGATGATCCTATTGGCTGGCAATTAACCGCCGAAAATGCAGCAAAACAAGGTGATAGAGCTCATGAATTAGCCGCTTATGCAGAAGATTTAGCGCTTAGAGGCGATTTTGAAACGGCCATTCGTTACCTTGGCGATGCTAGCCGTCAGGTAAAATTAGGCAGTAACGATCAAGCTCGTTTTGATGCTCGTATAGATCAATTACGTAAAATTCAGCAAAGAGATAGTCAGTTTAAATAAGGGAAAACATGACCAAGAAAGTGACGATTTATCATAATCCACGCTGTTCAAAAAGCCGTGAAACCTTACATTTATTAGAAGAAATGCAAATAACACCTGAAGTGATTCATTATTTAGATAACACACCGTCAGTAAAAGAGATCAAAAACCTGCTTAAGGCATTAGGTTTTAATGATGCAAGAGCATTGATGCGCACAAAAGAAGAAATTTATAAAACGCTAAAATTGGCAGATGAATCTTCACAAGATGTACTTATTCAAGCAATGCATGACAACCCTAAATTAATTGAACGTCCTATTGTGGTTGTTGGTGATAATGCACGTTTAGGTCGCCCTCCCGAGCAAGTGAAAGCGTTATTTCTTTAATTAATCTAAAAAAGCCTCTACTTTTTTCAGTAAAAAAAGGGGCTTTTTGTCTATTCACACTCATATCTATAAATATCCGATAATTTTTTTCTTATTACATAATCGCTAATTTAATCACCACATGTTAATTAAATGTAACTAGTGTAATTAGTCTCATCTTTTTAATATCCTTAATAGAAATAAGTTTATAAATCTTTTCCTTTCAAAAAATTTCATCTCACTTTCATTTTTTTTATGACTTGTTTATAAGCAGATAGCAAAACAGCTATCTTGATCACATTACTGCGTATAGCATCGCGCCTATAAGAAAAAATTTATGCAACGTTTCATTTGTATTGTGACTCAAGTCTCTTTACATAATTGCATTCATACATATTATTGGCATCAGAAAATATGATAGCAAAAATAATGAGTAGCAAATTTTAGCCTTTATCTATTTTCACTATCATCCAAGAAAGAAATTAACAACCGCTTTATAGTTTATAACAATATTACAACATAGCAATGTGAACCCAATCCTAAGCATTTCTATCTTTTCTTTTTGTTATCTATTTTTGTTTGATAGCAAATTATTTATTTAAAATAAAGTATAGATAGAAACAGGGTCGGTTAAAAATATAGCCAACATATGGGCGAATAAAACTAAATAATCATCATAAAAATGTTAGATGATTGTCAGGCTAATAGGAAAATAGATGAATATCGTACTCAGACTAAAACTTGTCTCATTCCTCCAGTTTTTTATTTGGGGTTCTTGGCTTGTTACGTTTGCCTCATATCTGTTTGGTGAACTTCATTTTAAAGGTAGCGATGTTGGGCTTATTTTTAGTGCACTAGGGCTTGCTTCGCTTATTGCACCAGTCGTTATGGGATTTATTGCAGATAAAATAAATAACCGTAAGCTTGTTTTTATTACTTTGCATATCTTCTCAGCATTAGCACTTGTGCTAATGTCACAAATGACAACCGTCACAACCTTATTTTTTGCTACCTTGCTACATTTATTGTTCTTTATGCCAAGTATTTCTATGGCAAACAGTATTATCTTTGAGCTGTTAGAACAAAAACATTTAGAACCTAATAATTATTTCCCTAAAATACGCGTTTACGGGACTGTCGGCTTTATTGCTGCAATGTGGGTGATTAGTTTCTTAGGATTAGGAAATAGCTATCACCAATTGTTTGTCGCTGCAATTGCATCAATTGTTTTAGCTGTATTTGCGATGTTCCTACCAGCAACAAAAGCTGCTGATAAAAATGCAGCGAAAGAAGAAGTTGCCGCATTTAGTCTATCAAATATTTTGCAAGTATTTAAAAAGAGAAACGTGGTTGTTTTCTTATTTTTTGCAACCTTATTAGGCTCAGTGCTACAAATCACAAATACTTTTGGTGTGCCATTCCTGCAAGATATTGCACAAGCACCTAATGCCGACGATTCATTCTTTGCACGTTATCCTTCTGTGTTCTTATCCATTTCACAGATATCAGAAGTCGTCTTTATCTTATTCCTACCACTATTATTAAAACGTGTAAGAATCGAAACTATCGTGCTATTTAGTATGATTGCATGGATTTTACGTTTCGGTTTCTTCGCTTATGGTGATTACACATCGTTAGGCCAAATCGTTTTATTACTATCCATGATTGTATATGGCTGTGCATTCGACTTCTTCAATATCTCAGGTTCATTATTCTTAGAAAAAGAGATCCCACTGCAATATCGTTCAACCGCTCAAGGCATGTTTATGACTTTAGTGAATGGTTTTGGTACTTATTTAGGTGCGATGTTAAGTGGTTGGGTTATCGATTTATACACTACCGATAGCATTGTTGATTGGAAAATGTTCTGGCTGATCTTCACTGGTTATACTGTAGCAATTACTGTGCTATACCTTATTTTCTTACTGATCCCACAGAAGAAAACAAAAGCAGCAGTAGAAGCAAACTAATTAAATAAAATTATTTCAGTAATCTCTTACCGCTTGTTTATAAACAAGCGGTTTTTTTATGCCTATTAATTCTTCGTTACACGGGTGTGAGTGTTAGTTTTTAGAAGGGATGATATAAATAAATTTTTGCAATAAAAAACAAAAAAGTGGCTAGCAAAATAGCTTACCACATCTTAAATAATGCAAAATAAGGACAACACTAAAGCTTCAGAATATCTTTAACAAAAGGAATTGTTAGTTTTCTTTGGGCAACAATAGAGGCGTGATCAAGCTCATCAAGCATTTCAAAAAGCGTACGCATTTTTCTATCAAGACGTTTCAAGACAAAGCGACCAACATCTTCAGGTAATTCAAAACCGCGTAGTTTAGCTCTTAGTTGTAAAGCTTGAATTTTTTCTTCATCACTTAAAGGCTGTAAACGGTAGATTTGCCCCCAGTCTAAGCGTGATGCTAAATCAGGAAGTTGCAAATCTATTTGGCGAGGAGGTCTGTCACCCGTAATTAATAAGCATGTACGACCAAGTTCTAATACACGGTTATAAAGATTAAATAACGCAAGTTCCCACTCTTCATCACCTGCAACACATTGCACATTATCAATGCAAACAAGAGATAAATGTTCCATACCTTCAAGAACATCGGGGACAAAATAAGCACGTTTATCTAATGGCACATAACCAACGGCATCGCCTGCGGCAGAAAGTTCTGCACAAGCGGCATGTAATAGATGACTCTTTCCGCCCCCATCACGAGACCAGAAATAGATATAACTGCCATGAGATTGGTGGATGGCGGTTCGTATTGCAGCGACTAATGACGCATTTTCCCCTGCATAGAAGCTATCGAATGTCTCATCATCGGGCAGAGATAGTGGTAATGATAGCTGCGACGGCGTATTCAGAAGCACCTCACCTGAATAGTTTAATAAACGTCGTGATTCTAACACAAATTCTCTCTAGGTCAGAACCAATATTCAAAAAGCACAGAAAGCTATTTAAAATCCCAGTAACAATCCATTAGTTAGTCTATTTAATAACCATAAATAGACTGTTTAATATTCGGTTACTATCCGCTAAGTTATTTAAATCTTAATTTAGTTAAATCATTTCCCGAAGGCTGCTGATAAATGTCGAGCTTAAAATATTTTGCTGACGCATTAATATACTCAAAAATTTCTGATTGCGTCTCTTCATATTCAATCCATGTTGTTGCTCGAGTAAAGCAGTATAGTTCTACAGGAAGCCCCATTGGGGTTGGTGGCATTGTTCTTATAACTAAATACATATCAGCCCGGACATCACCGCGCATCTTTATCCAATTGAGCATATATTTTCTAAATAACTGCAGATTAGTCACACCTTTGCTGACCATCCATTCATTTATATTTTCAATATCTGCTTCTTTTTCTTCAAGCATGGCTTCAATGCTTTTACGTAAAGCTGGCGTGTCTTTTAATTCATTAAATAGCGCTTCTGTTGCAAATGAAATAGAAGATTGATCAATATAAAAACTACGTTTAATCCGACGCCCACCAGAAGAAAACATAGGCTGCCAGTTAGTATATTTTTCTGTTAAGAAATCTTTTGTTGGAATACGTGAAATAGTGTTATCCCAATTGCGGACAGTAATAGTGTGTAGTGCGATATCTATTACTTCACCACTAATATTACTACTTGGTAGTTCTATCCAATCATAAAGTTTTAATACTTTGCCATTAGAAATCAAAATATTAGCAACAAAAGACATTAGAGTGTGCTGAAAAACAAACATTAAAACAGCAGCAATAGCACCAAAACTGGAGATAATAATAAGCGGTGATTGTTCAGTAAATAAAGCAAGGATCAAAATAAACGAGATGAGCCAAACAATAATTTTGGCAATTTCTATATAACCTTTAATTGAGTTATTACGATGCCAGGTTTTTTTAGCGTGTCTCAGATTAAAAATATCAAGCGCGTTATTGAGTAGCGAAGCCGTATTTATGATGATAAAGGCGCGACATACTGTTTCAAAAATAATATTCATTTCTGGCGAAAAAGAAGGTAACAACTGGTTGATATAAAGAACCAATGTTACAGCAACAATTGATGCACTCCTTTTCGCAATATCACCAATAGTCTCTTCATCAGATAATTCAGTAAATAAAAACAGTAAGCGTTTTACTATTCTGCGAAAAATCATCTTGGCAAGAAACCACACCGTCAATAACACAACAACTAAAAATAGTGTAGTGAAAATCTGCTTTGATACAATGAAGTCGTAAATTTTAACCAGCTCTTCCATAAATAACACTCGCACCTTTTAAATACTGTTAATCATTTGAAGACACACCACAAAAAATGCAAGTAACAACTACATTTCATACAGCACTGGCTATCATTGTCTCATTTATTTTATTTAAATAAACATCAATATGGATAAATAAGCGCTTTTCTAAGTTTTAAACACTATTTATAGTAAAAATCTTAGCGAGTTAAGCCAGCAAAATTAAAATTCACCAATAAAAAAGGTGGGGATTAGCCACCTTTTAATTAAATTCGATATTTTTGCTTTAGCGCGTCAATGTATATATTTATGCGTATAGTTTAGAATTACTTTTTATTTGATTGCTCATTAACAGATTCAAGGGTGTTATCCACCAATTCTGTTTCTGGGCGAAGAATACTGGCTAACTTAAAGACCAGACTTAACACAATACCAACTACTGTTGCTAGCGCCATACCTTTTAATTCAGCAGCACCAATTTGAATTGAAGCACCACTCACACCAACAATCAGAATAATTGCAGTTAATATTAAATTTTGAGGCTTATTGTAATCAACCTTAGAATCTAATAACACGCGAATACCTGATGCCCCAATAACCCCATAAAGCAGTAATGAAACCCCGCCCATCACAGGTACAGGTACCGCAGCTATTGCCGCTGCCAATTTACCGATACAAGAAAGTAATATAGCTAAAATTGCAGCGCCGCCAATAACCCAAGAACTGTAGACTTTGGTTATTGCCATGACGCCAATATTTTCACCATAAGTGGTGTTAGGTGTAGAGCCAAAGAAACCTGAAATAATGGTAGAGAAACCGTTTGCAAACATAGAACGATGCAAACCAGGATTTTTCATCAAATCGCGTTGCACAATATTTGCAGTCACAACAAGGTGTCCAACGTGTTCTGCAATAACCACTAATGCAGCTGGCAGAATAATAAAGATGGCACTCCATTCAAACCGAGGTGAATAAAAAGTAGGTAATGCAAACCAATTAGCTTCTTTAATTGGTGTAATATCAACAACTCCCATAAAGAAAGAGAGCGCATAACCCGCTAATACACCGATAAGAATAGGAATAATTGCAAGGAATCCCCTGAACATAACAGAACCTAAAATTGTTACGCCAAGAGTAACCATTGAAATAAGCAATGTTGTGTTATCTACAGGATTATCTGCGCTAGGTAATAAACCCGCCATTCCAGCTGCAGTTCCTGCTAATTCCAAACCAATAACGGCAACGATAGCGCCCATTGCCGCAGGTGGAAACATCACATTAATCCATCCTCGCCCTGCTATTTTCACAATTCCAGCAACAAGACAAAATAACACCCCACAAACAATAAATCCCCCAAGTGCAAGTTCATAACCTAAAGGTAATAAAAGAAGCACTGGAGAAATAAACGCAAAGCTTGAACCTAAATAAGCAGGAATGCGTCCTTTACAGATAAAGAGATAAAGCAGGGTTCCGATCCCGTTAAATAATAGTATTGTTGCCGGATTTACTTTAAATAAAATTGGCACAAGTACGGTAGCGCCAAACATTGCAAACAGATGTTGGAAGCTCAACGGAATCGTTTGTAATAATGGTGGGCGCTCTTCTACCCCGATTGCACGACGAGTCATGCTTACGACCTCTCTTTAGTATGTTGTGAAATGATTTTTGAATATCGTTTAGTTAAAGATAAGTAGTCCAAAAAAAAGCCGACTATCAAAGTCGGCTTAATTATTATTTCGTACCAAATATCTTATCACCAGCATCACCAAGACCTGGGACAATGTACCCGTGCTCATTAAGATGGCTATCAACCGATGCAGTATATAATTCAACATCTGGATGTGCTTCTTCTAATGCTTTAATTCCTTCTGGAGCAGCAACCAGTACTAATACTTTGATTGAAGTACAGCCAGCATTTTTTAATAAATCAATTGTGGCAATCATAGAGCCGCCTGTTGCTAACATTGGGTCAACAACAAGAGCCATACGCTCTTCAATATTGGATGCTAATTTTTGGAAGTAAGGAACGGGTTTTAATGTTTCTTCATCGCGGTAAACGCCAACAACACTGATTCGGGCACTAGGAATATTTTCTAATACTCCATCCATCATCCCGATACCTGCACGGAGGATAGGAACTACTGTGATTTTTTTTCCTTTAATCTGTTCTATCTCTACCGAGCCACACCAACCTTCAATTGTTACTGTTTCTGTTTCTAAATCGGCGGTAGCTTCATACGTCAGTAGACTGGAAACTTCTGAAGCCAGTTCACGAAAGCGCTTAGTGCTTATATCATGATCTCGCATCAGCCCCAATTTATGTTGAATGAGTGGGTGTTTTACCTCAACGATCTTCATAATTTCTCCTAATGTACGACGCAGCCTGACAAAAAAATCGCGAGATTATACCGCTTTTTTGTCAACAATCCATCGTTTTTCTATTGATATTGATCAAACGCACAGCTTTTAACCGCACCAACATGAATAATTGTGATCTAAAAAGAAGATCCTCGCAAACGATTGCTTAGCCTGTTAGAATAGCATCCGCACACATTTTATCTTAACGCAACTTGCCGTGAGGGCCCGAAGTGACAAACAAATCCTCTCTCAGCTATAAAGATGCCGGTGTCGATATTGATGCAGGTAACGCTTTAGTCGAACGTATCAAAGATGTAGTAAAAGAGACTCGCCGTCCTGAAGTTATGGGGGGGTTAGGTGGTTTTGGCGCATTATGTGCAATCCCAACTAAATACCGCGAACCCATTTTAGTCTCAGGTACTGATGGCGTTGGTACTAAACTTCGCCTTGCGATGGACTTGAATCGTCACGATGATATCGGCATTGATCTCGTCGCAATGTGTGTCAATGATTTAATCGTTCAAGGCGCAGAGCCCCTATTCTTCCTTGACTACTATGCCACAGGAAAACTCGATGTCGATACCGCAGCACGAGTTGTTACTGGTATTGCACAAGGTTGTAAACTATCAGGCTGTTCTCTTGTTGGTGGTGAAACAGCAGAAATGCCAGGCATGTATCATGGCAACGACTATGATATTGCTGGGTTTTGTGTCGGTGTTGTTGAAAAATCAGAAATTATTGATGGTAGCAAAGTAAAAACAGGTGATGCATTAATTGCGCTAGCATCAAGCGGCCCACACTCTAATGGTTATTCATTAGTCCGTAAAATTCTTGAAGTCAGCAATACATCCGCTGAAAACACCCCATTAGGTGATAAAACACTGGCTGATCACTTATTAGCCCCTACTCGCATTTATGTAAAATCACTACTTTCATTAATTGAAAATATTGATATTCATGCTGTTGCTCATATTACAGGTGGTGGATTCTGGGAAAATATTCCTCGCGTTCTACCTGAAAACACGCAAGCGCGTATTAATAGTAATAGCTGGGAATGGCCAATAGTTTTCCAATGGCTGCAAAATGCAGGACAAGTTAGCACACATGAAATGTATCGCACCTTTAACTGTGGCGTGGGTATGCTAATCGCAATTAACCAAACTGATGTTGAAAAAACACTCGCACTACTGAATGAAAGTGGTGAAAAAGCATGGTTAATTGGTGAAATTGCACCTCAGGCGGCAAATGAAGCTCAAGTTGTTATTAGTTAAAAAATATTAACTGAAACGTGCGAATGAAAAATATTGTTGTTCTAATTTCAGGAAATGGTAGCAATCTACAGGCGATTATCGACGCCTGTAGAAGCAATAAAATAGCAGGTAATATTGTTGCAGTATTTAGCAATAAACCCGAGGCTTATGGGCTTGAACGCGCAAAGCTTGCTAATATTCCTGCTCATTTTATCGACCCAGCCAACTTTGGTGGTAGAGTCGCTTATGATGAAGCATTGATTGAACAAATCGATGCTTATCAGCCTGATATTGTGGTACTTGCTGGTTTTATGCGTATTTTATCGCCAGCTTTTGTCACTCATTATCAGCAGCGCTTATTAAATATTCATCCTTCACTGCTTCCCAAATACCCCGGATTGCATACTCATCGGCAAGTATTGGAAAATAAAGATTCATTTCATGGTGTTACCGTCCACTTTGTTACTGAAGAACTCGATGGTGGCCCAATGATTATTCAAGCTCGTATTCCTGTATTACCCGATGATACTGAGCAATCACTACAAGCCAGAATACAAACTCAAGAGTATCGAATCTATCCATTAGCAATTAGTTGGTTAGCTCAGGAACGGTTAAAAATGGTTGATAATCAATCATTTCTAGATGGTGTCGCGCTTTTCGATAATTTAGACTAACTATTTCATTTAAGGTAAAAAGTCACTTTGTGCTACACTGTAGCCCGCGTGGCTTTTTTTATGTCACTCTTTTTTTGTTTAATTTAATGCATTCACCGAGGTGCTTATGTCCGGTGGTAAGAAAGTTCCACCTATAAAATTACGTCCTCTTGAACGAGAAGACCTCCCATTTGTTCATCAACTCGATAATAATGCTAGCGTTATGCGCTACTGGTTTGAAGAACCCTACGAAGCTTTTATCGAGCTTTGCGATCTCTACGGAAAACATATTCATGACCAAAGCGAACGACGCTTTATTGCTGAAAGCGAAGGCACTAAAGTCGGTTTAGTTGAGCTTGTTGAAATTGATTATGTCCATCGTCGTGCCGAATTCCAAATTATTATCGCACCAGCACACCAAGGGCATGGTTATGCCGCTCGTGCAGCAAAACTCGCAATGGATTATGCTTTTTCTGTACTTAATTTATACAAACTCTATTTAATCGTTGATAAAGAGAATGCCAAAGCGATTCATATTTATGAAAAACTTGGCTTTAAAAAAGAAGGTGATTTAATAGATGAGTTTTTTGTCAATGGTTCCTATCGCTCTGCGATTAGAATGTGCACATTCCAAGCCCCCTATTTTGAACAAAAAGCAAAAGAAACCAAGCCTGAAAGCTTCGTTAAACCAGGCGCGACAATAAAGCAGCATGTCTGATAAAATTCAGATATTATGATTTTACTTTAACCCGTGTTGGAGTTCAGATGTCCCAGGAACGACTCTATATTGACAAAGAAATCAGTTGGTTAGCGTTTAATGAACGCGTATTACAAGAAGCGGCTGATAAACGAAACCCGTTAATTGAAAGAGTCAGGTTTCTGGGGATCTATTCAAATAATCTTGATGAGTTTTATAAAGTGCGTTTTGCCGATGTAAAACGCCGTATTCTTATCAACGAAGAACGAGGTTCACGCTCTGGATCTAGCCATGCCCGCCATCTCATAAAAAAAATACAATCAAAAGTAGCTAAGGCCGATCAAGAATTTGATGCTTTATATAATGATCTGCTACTTGAAATGGCTCGAAATCAAATATTTTTAATCAACGAACGTCAAATATCGCCTAATCAACAAATTTGGTTACGCCAATATTTCCGACAAAATTTAAGAAAACATATCACTCCTATTTTAATTAATCCTGAAACGAATTTAGTTGAGTTTCTTAAAGATGATTATACTTATTTAGCTATCGAAATTGTACAAGGTCAAAATATCAATTATGCCTTGTTAGAAATTCCTTCAGATAAAGTGCCTCGTTTTGTAATTTTGCCAACAGATCAAGGCCGTAGTAAAAAGAAATCGATGATTTTGTTGGATAATATTTTGCGTTATTGCCTTGATGAAGTATTTAAAGGCTTTTTTAATTATGATTCTTTAAATGCTTATTCCATGAAAATGACCCGTGATGCAGAATACGATTTAGCAACGGAAATGGAATCAAGTTTACTTGAAATGATGTCATCAACACTAAAACAGCGTCTTACTGCGGAACCTGTGCGCTTTGTTTATCAGCGTGATATGCCGGACGAAATGGTTGCATTACTGCGTAGCAAATTAGGTTTATCAAATAATGACTCCGTTATTGCTGGTGGTCGTTATCATAACTTTAAAGATTTTATTAATTTTCCAAATGAGGGAAGTAAATTTTTATTAAATAAACAAATTCCACGCTTACGCCATGTCTGGTTTGATAATTTCCGCAATGGTTTTGATGCCATTCGCGAGCGCGATGTCTTGCTCTATTATCCTTATCATACCTTTGAACATGTGTTGGAGTTACTCCGCCAAGCCTCTTTTGACCCGAGTGTTATCTCTATAAAAATCAATATTTATCGTGTTGCTAAAGACTCTCGTATTATTGATTCAATGATCCACGCTGCACACAATGGAAAACGTGTGAGTGTGGTGGTTGAATTGCAAGCACGTTTTGATGAAGCTGCAAATATTCATTGGGCTAAACGACTCACAGAAGCAGGTGTACATGTTATTTTCTCTGCGCCAGGTTTAAAAATCCACGCAAAATTATTTATTATCTCGCGCTTAGAAGAAGGTGAAATAGTGCGTTATGCCCATATTGGCACAGGAAATTTTAACGAAAAAACAGCCCGTCTTTATACTGACTATTCGTTACTCACTACTAACCCAGAAATTACTAATGAAGTGCGGCGGGTATTTAATTTTATTGAAAATCCTTATCGCCCTGTCAGTTTTGAGCACCTAATGGTATCTCCTCAAAATTCACGCACTTTGCTTAACCAATTAATTACTAATGAAATTCATAGTGCTCAAGCGGGTCATCCGGCGGGGATTACTCTAAAAGTAAATAATTTAGTCGATGAAGAGCTAGTGAATCGCCTTTATGATGCCTCTGAAGCGGGGGTTAAAGTTCGTTTATTGGTGCGCGGAATGTGCTCTTTAGTTCCTAATCAACAAGGCTTTAGTGAGAATATTCAGGTTACTAGCATTGTTGACCGCTTTTTAGAGCATGATCGAGTCTATGTTTTTACCAACAAAGGGGATGAGAAAATTTATCTTTCATCGGCCGATTGGATGACTCGAAATCTAGATTATCGTATTGAGGTTGCTGTGGCGTTACTTGATCCTCAGCTAAAACAACGCGTTCTAGATATTCTCGATATTCAATTTAATGACACCGTAAAAGCGCGTTATATTGATAAAGACTTAACAAATAACTATGTTCCTCGTGGAAATAAACGTAAAATTCGAGCCCAATTAGCTGTCTATGAATATATTAAATCGTTAGAACAACCTGAATCACGAGCGTAATCATATGCCTTTATCACAAGAAGACTCTTCACCACGCCCGTTGGAAATTGCGGCTATTGACCTGGGTTCTAATAGCTTTCATATGATTATTGCCCGTGTCGTTAACGGTGCATTACAAGTATTAAGCCGTTTAAAACAACGTGTATATCTTGCAGATGGTCTTAATAATGACAATGAATTAAGCGAAGAAGCAATGTTACGTGGTCTTTCTGCACTTTCTCTTTTTGCTGAAAGGTTACAAGGATTTCCTGCTGAAAATGTCACTGTTGTGGGTACACATACACTACGTGTTGCCACTAACGCGAAAGAATTTCTTCAACGCGCAAAAGAAGTTATGCCCTATCCTATTGAAATTATTTCGGGTCATGAAGAAGCTCGACTTATTTTTATGGGCGTTGAACACACTCAATCAGAAAAAGGGCGCAAACTCGTTATTGATATCGGCGGAGGTTCTACCGAATTGGTGATTGGTGAAAATTTTGAACCTATTCTAATCGAAAGCCAACGTATGGGCTGTGTCAGTTTTAGCCGTCAATTTTTTCCTGAACAAAAAATTAGTGAGTCTGCATTTCGCAAAGCACGCGAAAAAGCAGCACGAAAAATGAAAAAGATTGCATGGCAATATAAAATGACGGGTTGGGATGTCGCTTTAGGTGCCTCTGGCACTATTAAAGCAGCTCATGAAATTCTGGTTGAATTTGGTGAAAAAGATGGTGTTATCACCCCAGAGCGCTTACTTATGCTCACTAAGCAAGTATTGCGTTTTAAAAAATTCAAAGATATCACCCTACCCGGTTTATCTGATGAACGTAAACATGTATTTGTGCCAGGTTTAGCTATTTTATGTGGAATTTTTGATTCATTAGGCTTAAAAGCACTGCATTTATCTGATGGTGCATTACGCGAAGGTGTACTTTATGAAATGGAAGGCCGATTTCGTCACCAAGATATTCGCCAGCGTACCGCAAAAAGTCTTGCAGAACACTACAATATAGATAGAGAACAAGCTAAACGTGTATTGACAACCATGCAGTTGCTTTATGCACAGTGGGCACAACAAAATCCAAAATTAGCAAAACCTGACTTAGAAGCAATTTTAGTTTGGGCGGTTATGTTACATGAGGTTGGCTTAAGTATTAATTTAAGTGGGTTACATCGTCATTCTGCTTATATTTTGTCTAATACTGATTTACCCGGCTTTAACCAAGAACAGCAGCTACTTTTAACAACGCTGGTTCGTTATCACCGTAAGGGGATTAAACTAGATGAGCTACCAAGGTTTAATCTCTATAAAAAGAAACAATATTTCCCTTTAGTGCAAATATTAAGACTAGCAACATTACTTAATAATCAGCGACAATCGACGACAAAACCAGCATCTCTGCGTTTAGTCACTGATGAAAACCATTGGACTCTTTATTTTCCTGCAAATTATCTTTCCGATAACACATTGATGGAACTCGATTTAGAAAAAGAACAAGAGCATTGGCAGTCAGTTCCCGGCTGGAAACTAGATATAAAAGAGGAATCTGCTTAACAATATGATATTATACAGAAAAAGACGCTAGCCTGAGCGTCTTTTATTGCATTTATCTTACAACGACTATCACATAACAACATAGGTTTGATTTGTGACGATAATATGAACATCACCAATACAATATTGTTCAAGATTCATATTTTTTATACGGAGAAAACCGATAATCATCCTCAAATGGAATAATTAATATTTAAATGGTTATCTCCCTCGTAAGAATTAAAAAGGAATAACATGTCTCAACCAGCTATCAACAATGATACTGCGGCTGCCATCAATCCGTATTCACAAAAAGTGGCTCACCTGCGTCAGCAAATTTTGACCATCTTTCTCGAAGATGATCACTTTGTTGAAACCGTTCTTGGGGAAGCAAGTGAAAATGATAGACTGAGCCACCAAGAACTTCATGAGAAAATCACTACAGTAAGAGAATTACTACAAGATCTACACGCGGCAGATATTGCAGATATTCTTGAAGCTTTACCCTATGATGAACGTCTAGCGTTATGGCACTTAGTTGATAACAATGAGCGTGGTGCTGTTTTAGTCGAAGCTTCTGTCGCCGTTTGGGACAGTTTAATTAAAGATATGACAGACCGAGAGCTATTACGCTCGGTTGCAACATTACATGTCGACGAACAAGCTTATATCGCAGAGCATTTACCCCGCGATACCATGCGTCGTCTTCTAACCTATTTAGAACCAAGTCTGCGTAATAGAATTAGAGAAGTCCTTCAATATCCAAAAGACAGCGTCGGCCAGATGATGGATTTTGAATTCGTGACTGTGCGCGGCAATGTTTCTTTAAAAACAGTTCAACGCTATTTACGTCAACGTGGCTCAATCCCTGAAGCAACGGATAAAATCTTTGTTATCGACGGCGCTAATCATCTTCTTGGTGAATTGCCTTTAACTACAATATTAACGCAATCTCCTGAAAAACTAGTTTCAGAGGTAATGAAAACTGACACCGTGAGTTTTATGCCTGAAGAAAAAGGAGAAGACGCGGCAGGTGCGTTCGAACGTTATGACTTAATTTCAGCCGCGGTTGTTGATAGCAACGGCCTTTTAATGGGGCGACTAACCGTTGAAGATATCGTTGATAACATGCATGAAGAAAGTGATACCAATCTTCGTCGTATGGGGGGGTTAAGCCCTGAAGAAGACGTTTTTGCCCCAGTAGGACAAGCAGTAAAAACCCGTTGGACTTGGCTTGCAATCAACCTATGTACTGCTTTTGTTGCCTCTCGTGTTATCGGTGTTTTTGAAGATACTATTTCTCAGCTTGTTGCCTTAGCAACCTTAATGCCGATAGTAGCAGGTATTGGTGGTAATACAGGTAACCAGACTATCACGATGATTGTTCGTGCATTAGCTTTACACCAAATTCAAACTGGTAGTTTCTCATTCCTTATTTTAAGAGAGCTCGGCGTTGCGTTAATCAACGGTATTGTTTGGGGGGGTATCATGGGTGTTGTCACCTTCTTACTCTATGGTGATGCCGCCATGGGCGCTGTAATGACAATGGCGATGATACTTAACCTATTAATGGCCGCTATAATGGGAGTACTTATTCCATTGACCATGATTAAAATGGGTAAAGATCCCGCGATAGGCTCAAGCGTTATGATCACGGCAATTACTGATACTGGCGGCTTCTTTATCTTCTTAGGCTTAGCAACACTGTTCTTAGTCTAAAACTATCCTTATCAAAATTACGCCACTGCACTTGATACCCTAGTCAGTGGCGTTTTTATTTCTCTTATCATAAAGACTTTGCTCTTCGTCTTTCTTAAATACTCAATATTATGATTATTAAACCAAACGTGATCCTTATTCATGTTGCTAATGTTTTTGACAGTCTAGCTTAATATCAACAAACTTTTCCTACAGCAACGACTGAGTATTTAGCTGGTTTTGATTTTATTGCATCTGAATAATTTTACTATCGAAGTGGTACAAGCTGATCAGCAAATAGGTTTTGGTAAAAAAAGAGATTGTCTTATATTGGTAAGTTGAAGATTTCACTGATGATCTTAAACGTGTTCAGCCATTAAGTGTAAAACGTTATCAAGGCTCAATGGCGATAGATAATGGCTGCTATATGCGCCAAGCATAAGATAATTTTGCTAAATTAGAAGAGGTAGCAAAATCCAAGAATTGAAATTATATATTTAATAATGCAGTGCCATTACTTTCTTGTAACAGCACTGGCAAGTACATAATGCAAAGAACTAAGCTGTTGTAGAGAGGTAATAGTAAACTAGCAGTAATGCAACCACTAGCGATGTAATAAAGGTTTTTTTTACCGATGCTCTCAATAAATAGCTATCACCTTGCTCAATATTATTAAGCATACCTTTTAACACCAAACTCCCACCTAATGCGACGATAGAAAGTATTGCAAATAGAGCAATTGCGGTTAAGAGAACAGCACTCATTGAAATTGAGACCATAAACCCTCCGACATATTGATTGACTCATTGATGTAATTATAATCAATAATTAGTTTTTTGCGCTTTATTTCTAATTTTATTTCTCCTTAATGAATAATAGATTTGAAAATCACACAGTGCATAAAAAGACACGAATAGATTCAAAAAAATAAAATTAAAAGCAATTTAATACCAATATTATTTAAATTATTAACATTAAATTTCAATGAAATTAAATTTAACATATAGTTGAATATTCCAATAATAAGATAATTAACAGCTCATATTATCCATCCATACAATAAATGCTTTATCAATTCTCTAGTTATCATCTAATTTACAATAAATAATAAATATTAAAACTGATTATTTAACTATTAAATTAAAGAGTCAATTTGTCATTAATATATTCAATATATATTGAGTCTTATTTAAAAATTTTAATTTAAAGGCCTATGATATATTTAAAGAATATTTTATAAAAAACCAAATTAACCTTAAATTTAAGTGATAAAAACAACAATTTATTCATATAGCAGTTAAACAATCAGTAATGGATATAGTTCTCAGTTAAAATCACTATTTTATTTTTAGCTATTTACATCATTAAGAGCTTCCTGTTATAACTTTAGTCATCATCACAATATTATTCTTTCTCGTATAAATAGCCGATAAATAATTTTCCTCTATTATTTATATTTCGTTCTATTTTAT
This sequence comes from Proteus hauseri, assembly GCF_004116975.1. Lineage (NCBI taxonomy): Bacteria > Pseudomonadati > Pseudomonadota > Gammaproteobacteria > Enterobacterales > Morganellaceae > Proteus > Proteus hauseri. The sequence goes on from NZ_CP026364.1 coordinate 3,812,313, forward strand.
TCGTTATTAATTAAAGAAAATTATCTGTGACTTTGTTATTAACCATTTTATCACGATGATTATTATAGGTTGTTATTATGACATCACAATCAACTCCGCCGTTGAGTCAACCTACGGCACGACCATTAAATCGCAGCGACTATAAGACGTTGGGTTTATCCTCACTAGGGGGAACTTTGGAGTTCTATGATTTCGTGATCTTCGTGTTCTTTACGAAAACACTGAGCCACTTGTTCTTTCCTGGTGAAAATGCATTTATCGCACAGATGCAAACCTTAGGTATTTTTGCCGCAGGTTACCTTGCTCGCCCATTGGGTGGCATTATTATGGCTCACTATGGCGATATTATCGGTCGTAAACGAATGTTTACCTTAAGTATTTTCTTAATGGCAGTGCCTACTTTAATTATTGGCTTATTACCGACCTATGAAACTATAGGCGTTATGGCGCCATTATTACTGTTATTAATGCGCATTATGCAAGGTGCTGCTATTGGTGGTGAAATGCCCGGTGCATGGGTCTTTATCGCCGAACACACGCCAAAACAGCGCTATGGCTTAGGTGTTGGTACATTAACATCAGGTATTACTGGCGGTATTTTATTAGGCTCGATAGTGGCAATTATTGTTCAACGTAATTATAGCGTTCAAGAAGTTAACGATTTTGCATGGCGTATCCCCTTTATTTTAGGGGGTATTTTCGGTTTGATTTCTGTTTATTTGCGTAGATTTTTGCAAGAAACACCTATCTTTAAAGAAATGGCCGCAAAAAAAGCTTTAGCACAAGAGATGCCAGTTGTCTCTGTTATTAAAAATCATAAACAAGCCTGTTTAATTACGGCGGCATTAACATGGTCATTATCTACCGCAATAGTTGTCACTATTTTGATGACACCAAGTGTCATTGTTGAAGGTATTTACAAAATTGATAGGACAACGTCTTTAGAGGCTAACTGTGTCGCAACATTAACCTTAACCTTAGGTTGTATCTTCTGGGGATGGATTGGCGATAAATTGGGTACACGTATTTCCATGACATTATCATGGGGTGGATTGATTGCTACTGCATTTTATTTCTATGGCAGTTTAGATACCACAATGTCAGGTATTCAATTAGCATTTAACTATGGTTTGATGGGCTTTTTTGTTGGCGCAATTGCAACTACACCCATTGTGAGTACAAGGGCATTTCCACCTTCTATTCGTTTTTCAGGGTTGTCTTTTGCTTACAATATGGCTTACGCCGTATTTGGTGGTTTAACGCCAATGTTAACGGGCGCTTGGTTAGAAAAAACCGCGATGGCAGGCGCTTATTATGTTGCGGGGGTTTCTGCATTAGCTATTGTTGTTGCATTCTTACCTTTAGCTTATAAAGGCTGGACGGCAGTTAAACCCTCAACTCATGAGAAAGATGTTGCATTACAAGCTGATAAAGCCATTAACTAAAATAACTCATTATGATAGTCCCCTTTCCAATACAGCATCTTTATAGGTGCTGTATTTTTTTGTTACGTTATAACCTTTATGTATTAATAAAAAATAAATATACCTAAATATTATTTTTTCTAAGTATTCAAATGCAGTTATTCTGATTTTTTTATTTTTAAAATCAAACAATTGATAAGTTTATTTGGGGTCTTTACTCTATTACAAATGGATGTTTTACTTCATCAGTAATAGAGAGGATCGATGGTAACTAAAAATAATAAATCACTTTATAAAAAGTTAAATGAACTCGAATTACAAGGTTATATTCCTTATAAAACCTATAAAAAACTTCAACAAAAACGCTGGCAATGGAAATCATCTCCATCAGGTATTCATTATTTCACACCAAATAATCCCTTAGAAATGGGTCGTTATAATGACCCTTCTGCTAGAACAGGAGTTTGTTACACAGCTAACTATGCTGTTATTGCGATAGCTGAATCTTTAGGTCGCATTTATCAAAATAATAAAGCCGTTATTATTGGATTAAGTGATCTGCAAAAAGCACAGATATATACACTCACAATAACTCGAAAAGTGAAAATTATCGATATGCTCAGATTATCAGGAATATTACACATTACAGTAGATAAAATGATGGGCAAAAATTATGGTACAACACAAGCAATAGTTGATTGGGCAGCAAATACCCCAGCACTTAATTATGATGGTATTTCTTATCCTTCACGCCATTATGCTGGTATATGTACAGCATTCTGGGCTCGAAAAGAAATAATACCTCCACTTATAGATGTTTCCGTCTGTTCCATTGATTTATATATCGATAATAAAAAAGAGAATTTTCCTCAAAACTGGGTTGAAAAAGATATTTCAGGTATTGAGATTATTACAGAAACCCTCAAGTTTAATCTCAATGGAGATGATTAAAAGCTCAACAACGTGAGCTTTTATTAATGTGACTCTTGTTGGGCAAAAAGCTTCGCTTGCCGACAGATTTCCTGCATTTGATCACTCATACGACCATATTTTTTTAAAATATCTATCACATTGAGATCATTCTCATCTTTAAAGAAATACAGGCTTGTTAAAAATGAAACTTTAGTCGTAGAACTAAAATCACTTAATAATAGGAGTATTTCCTCGAGTCCATCGACTAAACGATTACCATCAAACTGGAATATAGGCAATCGATATTCTCCTCCAACTTTTACTGCCAATAACTTATTTGCTTTTAATCGGTTATTAATGGTTTGTCTTTTAACACCTAAAATTTCAGCCGCTTGACTTGCTCGACATGTTCCACCTAACGCTTTTAGTTGCTCTGCAAATTTAATTGCACCTTCATTTAAACGTGTGATTTTGCGTTTTTCTCTTGCCGAAATTGCACAGGTGCGCTCTAGCTGGGTCTCAAACATTAATTTAGTCAGTTCGTTATCTGTCATTTTTAATGCATTTGTTAAACATTTATCCTTAACCAATTGATTGACTATCTCTTCTGTTAAGTTTGCTATTCGCTTAAGCATGGTTACACGTTCTATTGATAACTGCTTATGTGTTTCCTTGTGTATTATATGATTCATTTTCACCTCACTTATTTTTTCATGATTATATGTTAGGTAAAGTGTCAAATACAAGAGTGATAAATGAACAGTGAGTGAATAAAAAATACAAAAAAGGATGCCTATTGGCACCCTTTATTTCTATGCTTTATAAATAAGATTTAAATACTATTGAATCATTTTACTCAGCATAGGTGCAGTGATCAGCATCAGTATCGAGATAATGCCTGTTACGATACCAATTTGTAAAAATACACTGCTATAAATTTCTAACGAAGCATGTGCACTTTGCACATCTTCAGGTACAGCCATTAGGCTGGCAACTTTACCGGCAATAATCGCTGCCGCCGCTGAGGTTAAAAACCAAGCCCCCATAATAAAGCCCATTAAGCGTTGTGGTACTAACTGAGCCACCATCGCTAATCCAAGCCCCGAGATCATCAGTTCACCAATACTTTGGAAACCATAACTCGCAACTAACCACCATGAAGAAACGATACCCGCTTCATTTGCCATACTCGCACCTAATGGTAAAACGAGGAAAGCAGTTGCACTGAGAAACATCCCCACAGTGAACTTATAAGGCATAGGTAATTTATCACCCATAAAATTATAAATAGCTGCTAATAATGGGCTTGCAAGCATAATCCAGAATGGGTTTAGTGATTGGAATTGCTCTGGCTCAACACTGATACCCAATAGCGAATGTTCAACGTTATGAATAGCAAAGAAGTTTAAAGAAGTTGGCATTTGGTCATAAAGTACAAAGAACACAACAGCTTCAACCATTAATAAAAAAGCAACAATCATCTTACGACGCGCTGCTCCTTTCATCATAAAGGTTTCACGAGCAAAAATCAGAATGATACCTAAAGAGATAATCGCTAAAGACCAGCTCGCAACTTCATTGTTATGTAATAACCAGGTAGATAAAGCAACTAATACAACAATACCCACCAGCGTTAACAGCAATTTTGAATAATTAAGCGGTTCAAAGTCAGGTCTTGAGCCTTTATCTTTAATCCAACCACGACAAACAACGAAGTTTGCCAGTGTAATTAACATACCCACTACACTGAGTGCGAATGCCACATCCCAACCGTAATTAGCAGCTAACCACGGGGTTGCTAACATTGAGAAGAAAGAACCGACGTTAATAGACATATAGTACATAGTAAATGCACCGTCTAATTGCGGATCGTTTTTCTCATAACAGGTTGCTAATAATGATGATGGATTGGCTTTAAATAAACCATTACCCACAGCAATTGTTGCTAATCCCCAATAGATAACATCTTTATCATGATCAGAGAACGCGACCATGGCATAACCTATTGCCAGCACTATTGCACCAAGGATAATAACCCTTTTAGTACCGAGGATTTTATCCCCTAACCATCCACCGATAGCAACAAAACCATAAACCAGTGCGGTAAATGCAGCAAAAACAGTGATAGCTTCCGCTTCACCCATTCCCAGCATTTTAACCAGATATACGGCCATGATCCCTTGCAGACCGTAATAGCCGAAACGTTCCCATAATTCGATAGAGAAAATGAGGTAAAACGCACGAGGCTGTTTAAATGCATTCAGACTCGGTTTTTGTCCATCATCAGGTGTGTTTGCAGTTGACACTAAAAACCTCTAGTTATTCTATTACGCCTTTATATTTAGGCTCGTTTTTACAAAAAACTTTTCATTTTAAGACAGAGTTAAAGCGCGGTGTATTTCATACTGGATTGTTATTCTTTGAAAAGAGTTCAACGCAGAGAAAAACAAGGTCGGCATTCTATCATTGGAAAGCATAATTATCTAAGTTTTATAACTAACTATTGCGTTTTATCACATATAAGTGCAATTGTACAAAATAGTTATGCGATTAAAAAAAGAGCAAACAAAATAACCCACTGATTATAAATAAATTATTTCACACTATATTATTCACTGATAAACCACTTAATTAACCTGATCATTGTTCATTTTTCAGTAATTGCTTATTCATTGAATAGAAACAAAAAAAATTTTATCATCGCTATTTTTACTCATTTGGTGAAAATAACATCAACAAAACACATTCCTTGACTTAATTTCCATATTTCCTCCATTTTTAACCATGCAGAAACAGGTAGAATGTCACCATTCCGAAATTTAATTTCACTATTCCTGATTAGCTCGTTGCCAGTGGGATCACAAAAACAATGAATAAAAACAAAAACGCTAAAAAAAGACTTTCTCTTATTATCGCAATAATCGTTATTGCTGCTGGCGCTGGCGCCTATTGGCAATTCAATAGCACCAAAACAGTCACAACAGAAACCAAAGGCGAGCAAGCACAAACATCAGGACAAACAAATCGCGGAACATCGGGTTCTCGTCGCCCACCACTTCCACCGGTACAAGTGGCTAATTCAATTGAAGAAGATGTCCCACAATTTTTATCTGCACTGGGCACCGTGCGTGCCACCAATAGCGTGACGGTTACAAGCCGTGTTGAAGGCCAATTAATGGCGTTGCACTTTACTGAAGGCCAACATGTCAAACAAGGTGATTTACTTGCCGAAATTGACTCGCGACCTTTTGAAGTGCAATTAGCCCAAGCCAAAGGTCAATTAGCAAAAGATCAAGCAACCTTAGCTAATGCGCGTCTTGATTTAACTCGTTATCAAAAACTAGCGAAAACTAATTTAGTTTCACAACAAGAGTTAGATAACCAAATTGCGTTAGTTAAACAATCTGAAGCCAGCCTTCGTATCGATGAAGCCACGATAAGCAATGCTCAACTACAATTAACCTATAGCAAAATTACAGCACCTATTTCAGGTCGAGTGGGGTTAAAACAGGTTGATGTTGGCAACTATATTTCTGGGGGATCATCAACACCTATCGTTGTTATCAACCAAATGGATCCCGTCGATGTACTATTTACATTGCCAGAACAAGAACTAAACCGTGTCATTCAAGCGCGCAAAACTAATGCGGATTTACCTGTTACCGCATTTGATCGCAATAATCAGTTTGAGTTGGCCCAAGGAAAACTCTTTAGTATTGATAACCAAATAGATGCCACCACTGGCACAATTAAACTAAAAGCACGTTTTCCTCAGCAAGAAAACACGCTGTTTCCAAATCAATTTGTTAATATCCGCTTGTATGTCAAAACATTAGAAAAAGCCGTTGTTATTCCTAACGCTGCATTGCAAATGGGCAATGAAGGACACTTTGTTTGGGCGGTTGATGATGAAAATAAAGTCAGCAAATTACGTGTTGAAGTAGCACTGCAAAATGCAGATAAAGTAGTGATTGCTTCTGGTTTATCGGCAAATCAGCGTGTAGTAACTGATGGTGTTGACCGATTAACGCAGGGTGCAAAAGTCGATATCGTCACTCCGACTGTACCAAAAAGTAAAGAAACTAACCGTGTTATAGCGGAGAAAGCGTAATGACCGAAAAAACACACGGTACAGGTGGCGGCCCTTCTCGCTTATTTATTTTACGTCCTGTGGCCACAACGTTATTTATGATTGCGATTTTATTAGCCGGTATTGTGGGCTATCGCATGCTGCCGGTTTCAGCATTACCAGAAGTTGATTATCCTACTATTCAAGTGGTTACACTTTATCCAGGCGCCAGCCCTGATGTAATGACATCCGCAGTCACTGCACCACTAGAGCGTCAATTTGGCCAAATGTCAGGATTAAAACAGATGTCGTCACAAAGTTCAGGTGGCGCTTCTGTTATTACATTAATGTTCCAACTTACTTTGCCACTCGATGTTGCAGAACAAGAAGTGCAAGCAGCCATTAATGCAGCAACTAATTTGCTACCTTCAGATTTACCTTACCCTCCCATTTATAGCAAAGTAAACCCCGCAGATCCCCCGATCCTAACCTTGGCCGTAACCAGCTCTGCACTTCCGATGACACAATTGCAAGATATGGTTGAAACTCGTATTTCGCAAAAAATTTCACAAGTAAATGGTGTAGGTTTAGTTTCTTTAGCGGGAGGTCAGCGCCCGGCAGTAAGAGTTAAACTTAATGCGCAAGCGGCAGCATCTTATGGGTTAGATAGTGAAACAGTTCGTGTTGCAATTAATAATGCCAACGTCAACTCTGCAAAAGGTAGCCTTGATGGCCCAACCCGCTCTGTAACATTATCGGCTAACGACCAAATGAAGACGGTAGATGATTATCGTCAATTGATTATCACCTATAAAAATGGCGCACCTATTCGTTTATCTGATATCGCAACCATTGAACAAGCAGCTGAAAATAATCAATTAGGCGCATGGGCGAATAATGAGCAAGCAATTATTATTAATGTACAGCGTCAGCCTGGTGTTAATGTTATTGATACTACTGATAATATTCGCAATTTATTACCCGACTTAGTGTCTAACCTACCTAAATCTGTTAGCGTTGAAATTTTAACCGATAGAACCACCACCATTCGCGCATCGGTTAGCGATGTACAGTTCGAATTAGGTTTAGCGATAGCCTTAGTTGTTATGGTTATTTACTTATTCTTACGCAATGGTGTCGCTACACTAATCCCGAGTATTGCGGTTCCACTTTCATTAGTGGGTACTTTTGCCGTGATGTATTTTTGTGGATTTTCTGTGAATAACCTGACCTTAATGGCGCTTACCATTGCCACTGGCTTTGTGGTGGATGACGCTATTGTCGTGATTGAAAATATCTCTCGCTATCTCGAACAAGGTGATAAACCGCTTACCGCAGCACTAAAAGGGGCGGGTGAAATCGGTTTTACCATTATTTCATTAACTTTTTCGTTAATTGCCGTGCTGATCCCACTTCTTTTTATGGGCGATATTGTTGGTCGTTTATTTAGAGAGTTCGCCATCACCCTTGCGGTGGCCATACTCATTTCGGCGGTTGTCTCTTTAACTTTAACGCCAATGATGTGCGCTCGTTTACTAAAACCTGAAAGTGAAATTAAACACAATCGCTTTGAAATGGCTTGTGAACGCTTCTTTGAAAAAATGATTGCCGTTTATGCTGTTTGGCTAAAACGAGTGTTAAATCACCAATGGATAACCCTCGGTGTTGCATTGAGCACACTGGTTTTAACGGTATTGCTTTATATGTTTATACCGAAAGGCTTTTTCCCATTACAAGACAATGGTTTATTACAAGGTACCATAGAAACATCGCAATCAATCTCTTATCAAGCGATGGTCGATAAACAACAACAAGTGGTAGATAAACTTATTGATGATCCTGCTATCGATAATATTGCCAGTTTTGTCGGCATTGATGGCAATAACGCCACGCTTAATACAGGCCGATTACAAATTACGCTAAAGCCGCTAAATCAACGTGATGATCGTATTGATGTGATTATTCCCCGTTTACAAAAGAGAGTTGCTGATATTTCAGGTATGACACTTTATCTTCAGCCAACACAAGATTTAACCATAGATACACAAGTGTCTCGTACTCAATATCAATTTACGTTGCAAGCGACCTCACTGGAAGAATTAGCACAATGGGTGCCAAAACTTTCTCAGGCATTAAAACAACGTACTGAATTAACGGATATTAGCAGCGATTGGCAAGATGGCGGCATGATGGCCTATATCAAGGTAGATAGAGATTCAGCTAGCCGCTTGGGTATTTCAATGAGTGCCATTGATAATGCACTTTACAACGCCTTTGGCCAGCGTCTTATTTCCACCATTTATACTCAAGCAAATCAGTATCGTGTGGTATTAGAACAAGATATTCGTAATAGTGATGGTTTACAGGCATTATCTGCCATTCATTTATCGGGTAAAGATGGCGCAATGGTACCGCTCTTATCTATTGCATCAGTAGAACAGCGCCTAGCACCGCTTTCTATTAATCACCAAGAGCAATTCCCAGCAGCTACATTCTCTTTTAATGTTGCCGAAAAATCCTCTCTTGAAGAAGCGGTCAATGCCGTTAAACAAGTAGAAGAACAAATTGCAATGCCAAAAGATATCACCACACAATTCCAAGGTGCGACGCTGGCATTTGAAAGCGCGCTTTCTAGCACATTATGGTTAATTATTGCTGCTATTGTAGCAATGTATATCGTTTTAGGTGTGCTGTATGAAAGCTTTATTCATCCAATTACGATCCTTTCTACCTTACCAACGGCTGGTGTCGGTGCATTATTGGCCTTAATGGCTGCCGGCAATGAGCTCGATATTATCGCGATCATCGGTATTATTTTGCTCATTGGTATTGTGAAAAAGAACGCCATCATGATGATAGACTTCGCATTAGCAGCTGAACGAGAACAAGGCCTAGCACCTTACGAAGCTATCTATCAGGCATGCTTACTGCGTTTTCGCCCAATATTAATGACCACAATGGCTGCATTGCTAGGTGCATTGCCATTAATGCTAAGTACTGGTGTTGGTGCTGAATTACGTCAACCATTAGGGGTATGTATGGTTGGTGGTTTGATTATGAGTCAGATCTTAACCCTATTTACAACACCGGTTATTTATTTGCTATTTGATAAGCTATCTATTTATTTCAATCGAAATAAACGCACTAAAAATGATAACGAGGCGATATCATGAAGTTCTTCGCCCTCTTTATTCAGCGCCCTGTAGCAACAACGCTATTGAGCTTAGCAATCTCTCTTTGTGGTGTATTAGGCTTTATGCTGCTACCTGTGGCACCGTTGCCACAGGTAGATTACCCCGTGATTAATATCTACGCCTCATTACCGGGAGCATCTCCAGAAACGATGGCTTCTTCTGTTGCGACCCCTCTCGAACGCTCATTAGGGCGCATTGCGGGCATTGATGAAATGACATCAAGCAGCTCATTAGGCAGCACCAGTATTACTTTAGTATTTGATTTAAATAAAGATATCAATACCGCTGCTCGTGATGTGCAAGCCGCATTAAACGCATCACAAAGCCTATTGCCGTCGGGTATGCCAAGTCGTCCGCGTTATTATAAATCAAATCCATCAGATGCACCGATTATGATTTTAACGCTGACATCCGATACGCAAAATACTGGTGAGCTGTATGATTTAGCATCAACTCGGCTGGCACAGAAAATTTCACAAATTGAAGGTGTAAGTGAAGTTTCTGTCGGTGGCGGATCATTACCTGCAGTACGTGTTGCGCTTAATCCTGATGCGCTTTTTAATCAAAATGTTAGCCTTGATGATGTTAGAAAAGCGATTAGTCAAGCTAATGTCCGACGCCCTCAAGGTTTTGTCAATGATGATAAAAGTCGCTGGCAAATCCAAACTAATGATGAGCTCAGCAAAGCCGCTGACTATCGCCCTATAATTGTTCATTACAATCAAGAGGCGACAGTACGTTTAAGCGATATTGCCGAGGTAACAGATTCCGTTCAAAACTCACGCGCCGCGGGTATGAGTGGAGGAGAACCGGCTATTTTACTGGTTATTCGTCGTGAGGCGGGTGCCAATATTATTGAGACGGTAAACCGCATTCGTGCTGAATTACCTGAATTACGCGAGCTTATTCCTGCCAGTGTCGATTTAAAAGTCGCACAAGACAGAACACCAACCATTCGCGCTTCATTAGCTGAAGTTGAACGCGCACTTTCTATCGCGGTTGCATTAGTGATTTTAGTGGTGTTTCTATTTTTGCGCTCTGGCAGAGCCACACTTATCCCCGCAGTTGCAGTACCCGTTTCATTAATTGGTACTTTCTCAGCTATGTATTTGTGTGGCTTTAGTTTAAATAACCTTTCATTGATGGCACTTACTGTTGCGACAGGCTTTGTCGTCGATGATGCCATTGTGGTGCTAGAAAATATTTCTCGCCATATTGAAAATGGTTTAAAACCTAAACAAGCAGCATTAAAAGGGGTTGGTGAAGTTGGTTTTACCGTGCTTTCAATGAGTATCTCGTTAGTTGCCGTATTTATTCCATTATTACTAATGGAAGGATTAGTTGGTCGATTATTCAAAGAGTTTGCTATCACCTTAACTACCGCTATCGCTATATCATTGTTTGTCTCTTTAACCTTAACACCCATGATGTGTGCTCATTTACTTAAGGGCGTAAAACCTAAAGCACAGGCGCATTTACGTGGGTTTGGTAAGCTACTTTTTCGTTTGCAGCAGGGTTACAGTGTCACACTACAGGCTGCATTGCGCCATCGGCGCTGGGTTATGGCAATTTTTCTCGCAACCCTAGGCTTAAATGTCTATTTATATATTAGCGTTCCTAAAGCCTTTTTTCCTGATCAAGATACAGGCCGTTTAATGGGATTTGTGCGTGCTGATCAAAGTATTTCATTTCAATCAATGAAAGACAAAATGGCGCGCTTTATGCAAGAAATTAATGCAGATAAAGATGTCGATAGCGTCACTGGCTTTACAGGCGGAGGGCGCATTAACAGTGGTTTTATGTTTATCTCGCTTAATCCATTATCAGAACGCACAGATAGCGCCAATCAGGTCATTAACCGTTTACGCACTAAATTAGCCGATGAACCAGGTGCAAACCTATTTTTAATGCCAGTGCAAGATGTGCGTGCAGGTGGGCGACAAGCGAATTCCAGTTATCAATTTACTTTATTAGCTGATGATTTAAGCGAATTACGTAAATGGGAACCTATTGTACGTAAAGCGCTCGGTGAATTACCTGAACTAATTGATGTTAACTCAGACAAAGAAGACAAAGGCGCTGAAATGGCACTGATTTATGATCGCGATACCATGTCGCAATTAGGTATTAGCGTCAGCGATGCGAACAATCTACTTAATAATGCGTTTGGTCAGCGACAAATTTCGACTATCTATGCCCCTTTAAACCAATATAAAGTGGTAATGGAAGTCTCAGAACAATACACCCAAGATGTTTCTGCGTTAGATAAAATGTATGTGATTAATAATAAAGGTGATCGCATTCCATTATCTGCATTTGCCAGTTGGTCTCCGGCTAATGCGCCATTAAGCGTTAACCACCAAGGATTATCTGCCGCATCGACCATTGCATTTAATATTCCTGAAGGTTACACCTTATCTGATGCAATTAGCTCAATAGAACGTACGATGACCGAACTCAGCGTACCTAATACCGTACGTGGTACCTTTGCAGGTACGGCTCAAATCTTCCAAGAAACGATAAAATCACAATTAATACTTATTTTAGCAGCGATAGTGACGGTTTATTTGGTTCTTGGCGTGCTGTATGAAAGCTATATTCACCCTCTGACTATTTTATCAACGTTACCTTCTGCGGGCGTTGGTGCGCTATTAGCATTGCGACTCTTCGATACTCCTTTTAGCTTAATTGCACTTATTGGCATTATGCTCTTAATAGGTATTGTGAAGAAAAATGCCATCATCATGGTGGATTTTGCTATTACGGCACAACGCGAGGGTAAATTGTCAGCAAAAGAGGCCATAATTCAAGCAAGTTTACTGCGCTTTCGCCCTATTATTATGACTACCTTAGCAGCACTTTTTGGCGCTTTACCATTAATGCTCGGCAGTGGTGATGGCGCAGAGTTAAGACAACCTTTAGGTATTACCATTGTTGGTGGTTTATTGATGAGCCAACTGCTAACGCTATATACCACGCCGGTTATTTATCTATTTTTTGATGGACTTCGTGAACGCTGGCAACAACGACGTATCAGCAAGAAAGAGGCTAATGCATGAAATTAAGAAGCAAGTTGTTTCTGGTTATTTTTGCAACCTGTATGGTCGTTGTGTTAGCCATGCACATTGGTATTCGTGGTAGTTTTCAACAAGGCTTTATCGGGTATATCAAAAAAAACAGTGAACAACGTGCAACGCTTCTCGCTGAAGCATTAACTGAACAATATACCTTAACGGGTGATTGGCGCTTTCTTAACCGAGATGATCGTTCTCTTTATCAAATATTACGTACCATAGATCAAATTAACCAAAGTAGTGAAGGCCCTGCTCCACGGGGTTGGCGTACACAATTTTGGATCGTAGACAAAAATATGCAGCGTTTATTTGGACACGATAATCAGTTTCCAGCAGAAACGTTTAAAAAGCCTATTACTTATCATGATGAAATTGTGGGTTGGGTGGTTGTTAGTGCCGCAGATAAAATCAGTAACGAGGCTGATATTAGTTTTGATAAACAACAATTACGTACAAGCTGGATTATTGCAGGCGCAACGGTTTTATTTGCACTCTTAATCACATTAATCTTGTCTCGTAGCATGATACGCCCAGTAAAAAGACTCGTTGATGCAACGCATAAATTGGCGGCTGGGGATTTTGCAGTTCGAGTCACTCCAACTAATAAAGATGAAATAAGTCAACTTGCTATCGATTTTAATCAACTCGCCAGCACCTTAGAAAAAAATGAACAAATTCGTCGTGATTATATGGCTGATATCTCACATGAATTACGTACACCACTTTCTATCTTAAAAGGTGAGCTTGAAGCACTACAAGATGGTGTAAGAAAACCCACGACCGAAACGATTAATTCATTATTATTTGAAGTAACGAACCTCACTAAATTAGTTAATGATTTACACCAGCTCTCGTTATCTGATCGCGGTTCACTGGCTTATCGCAAAGATTTTATTGATATTAATGACGTGATTTTGCTTGCAACAGCATCTTATCGCCATGCTTATCAGAGTAAAGATATTGCCCTGTTACCTCAATTAGACGATATTTCACCTATCATTGTACAAGCAGATCCTGATAGGCTTATTCAGCTATTTCATAATTTATTAGAGAATAGTTTGCGTTATACCTATTCTGGTGGGCAATTACAGATAACGACGCGCAAAGAACATGATCGTGTATTTATTGCTTGGGAAGACAGCGCACCAGGACTAGATGAAGCGCAATATCAGGCTGTTTTTCAACGTTTTTATCGGGCTGAAAGCTCACGTAATCGTGCAAGCGGCGGCTCTGGTTTAGGCCTTGCAATTTGCGAAAATATTGTTGAGGCTCATAATGGAAAAATTAGCGCGATGCCTTCTTCTTTAGGTGGCATAAAAATTCTCGTAGAATTACCCGCACATTCTAATGATAATTGAGTAAATGGATGACAATCACCGAAAAAACCTATTGTGTATTAATAGTAGAAGATGAACCCAAACTGGCTCAGTTGCTGATTGATTATCTGCAAGCATCTGGCTATCAAACACATTGGTTGGCAGATGGCGCTGAAGTCAGCGAATGTGTAAAACAGCAACACTATGACTTAGTCTTACTTGATTTAATGCTGCCGATAAAAGATGGTATTACGGTATGTAAAGAGCTACGCCAATTTTCTGATATCCCCATTATTATGGTGACGGCAAAAACAGAAGAAGTTGACCGACTATTAGGATTAGAAATTGGTGCTGATGACTATATTTGTAAACCCTATAGCCCTAGAGAAGTTGTTGCCCGAGTTAAAACCTTATTGCGACGCTATTATCGCCCTCAAGATATTATTCAAACCGATAAGTTAGTGGTTATTGATGAACAGGCTTATCAAATTCAATACAACAATAAAATTTTAGATCTCACTACAGCAGAATTTCGCTTACTCAAAGCCTTGGCAACACAACCGGGTAAAATACTCTCTCGTGATCAGCTAATGGATCATCTTTATGATGATTATCGAATAGTCACGGACCGAACCATTGATAGCCATATTAAAAACTTACGCCGGAAACTTGAGCAGCTAAATGCTCAAATTGAGTTTATTCGGTCAATTTATGGTCAAGGTTATCGCTGGGAGATGCAAGCTTATCGCTTTAGATAATCTTTTTTACGGAATACATTGAACCTCGCCATAGTTAAGCGCTAGAATCCTCCCCTTTATGATATACCCCTACCTTTAGTGTAGAGGACTGACTTGAAATCAGAACCAGGAAATTAAACATGTTTACACCCGAATTGCTCTCTCCCGCTGGCTCATTAAAAAATATGCGCTATGCATTTGCTTATGGCGCTGACGCCGTTTACGCAGGTCAGCCCCGTTATAGCTTACGTGTCCGTAATAACGAATTTAACCACGAGAACCTTGCTAAAGGGATCCAAGAAGCGCACGAATTAGGTAAACGCTTCTATGTTGTGGTGAATATCGCACCTCATAACGCTAAATTAAAAACCTTTATTCGCGATTTAAAACCCGTTATCGATATGGGCCCTGATGCACTAATTATGTCAGATCCTGGTTTGATCATGATGGTACGTGAAGCTTTCCCTGAAATGGATATTCACCTTTCAGTACAAGCTAATGCCGTTAACTGGGCAACCGTTAAATTTTGGCATCAAATGGGGTTAACTCGCGTCATTCTTTCTCGTGAACTTTCTATTGATGAAATTGCAGAAATCCGCAAACAAGTACCAGAGATGGAACTTGAGGTTTTTGTCCACGGTGCATTATGTATGGCATATTCGGGTCGTTGCCTATTATCTGGTTATATCAACAAGCGTGACCCAAATCAGGGAACTTGCACCAATGCTTGTCGCTGGGAATACAAAGTAGAAGAAGGTAAAGAAGACGATGTTGGTAATATCGTTGAAAAATACCAACCTATTCCCGTCAAAAATGTTGAACCTACATTAGGTGTTGGCGCGCCAACCGATAAAGTTTACTTAATCGAAGAAGCAAAACGTCCTGGTGAATATATGACAGCGTTCGAAGATGAACACGGTACATATATCATGAATTCAAAAGACTTACGTGCTATCGAACACGTTGAACAACTCACCCAAATGGGTGTGCATTCACTAAAAATCGAAGGCCGTACCAAATCTTTCTATTATTGTGCTCGTACTGCACAAATGTACCGCCGCGCTATTGATGATGCTGTTGCAGGAAAACCTTTCGACCCAACGCTACTAACCACATTAGAAGGCTTAGCACACCGCGGTTATACCGAAGGTTTCTTACGTCGCCATACCCATGATTCATACCAAACTTATGAATATGGTTATTCTGTTTCAGACACTCAACAGTTTGTCGGTGAATTCACCGGTAAGCGTGTTAATGGCTTAGCTGAAGTCGATGTTAAAAATAAATTTATTTTAGGTGATAGCTTAGAATTAATGACACCGACAGGGAATATCCAATTTACCTTGGCAGAGCTATTTAACAAAAAACTTCAGTCAACAGATGTGGCACCCGGTAATGGTCACATGGTTTATTTGTCTGTTCCTGATGATGTTGATTTAAACTTTGCACTGCTGATCCGCAATCTAGAGGGAACGACAACGCGTCAACCTCACAAGATTGATGCCGTAGAAGTGAAGTAAAACGTCATAATCTGATTTAAAGTGGTCAATTTCAAATACAGATCACATCAATAATGATTTGTTTACCGTATCATCTGTTTCGAAAAATAAAGAACTAGAATGAATACAGTAAGACTAGGAACCACCTCCTTGGCAAATCCAATCTCCCTTGGATTTGCCTTTTCTTTTTCTATCCACACTAGCCCTTCCTATTTTGTTTTCTCATTTCACTTAAATATTAACTCCCTTATTTAATTCTCCGTTTATTCATTTTTTGTAAAAAAATGGTAATTATCTCGATATCTATTACTTTTAAAAGAGTAGTTTAATTTAAGGAGTGATACTAATGAACCAAATCAGCTTGCTGATTATTAATGGAAAAAACTCAGGTAATGCCGCACTGCGCGACGCTGTTTATCAACTCCGTAACGAAGGTTTTAATATTCAAGTTCGAGTCACATGGGAATCAAGTGATATTAGACGTTTTGTTCAAGAAGCCCTTGATATTCGAGCACAAACCGTTATTGCTGCGGGTGGTGATGGCACGATCAATAGCGTAGTCTCTGAACTTATTCACTTATCGCCTTCATCTCTGCCTGTTTTAGGCATCATTCCATTGGGTACAGCAAATGATTTTGCCTCCAGTGCACTTATTCCACAAGATATGGAGAATGCACTAAATTTAGCGATTAAAGGGCGAGCTGTACCTATTGATGTGATTAATGTAAATAAGACACATTATTTTATTAATATGGCCTCAGGTGGATTTGGTACCAAAATCACCACAGAAACGCCGGAAAAACTAAAATCTTCATTAGGTGGAGTTGCCTATTTTCTTCATGGTCTATTACGTATCGATACCCTTAAAGCAGATCCTTGCACTATTGAGGCAGAAAATTTTCATTGGAAAGGTGAAGCATTGGTTTTAGGTATTGGGAATGGTCGACAAGCAGGTGGAGGACAACAGCTCTGCCCTGATGCATTAATTAACGACAACAAACTTAATATCACCATTGTTGAAGCTAATGAACTTCTTCCTTCTTTATTAACAAGTCTATTTGATCGCAAAAAGAACGACAAAATTATCGAGCTTGAAAGCCGTTGGGTAAACATTAGTGCTACACATGAAATGGTGTTTAATTTAGATGGAGAACCCCTTTTAGGCGATAAATTTGCATTTATTGTGTTACCTGAAGCGATCCACTGCCGCTTACCGCCTCAATGTGGCTTGTTATCTTAATGTATATAAATGACAATCACTTTCATCTAATCGTGAACTGGAGTAAGTAATGACTGATATAGTAAGTTTGTTAGGTGCTGATGCTAACTCATTATTGGAACACCGCTGTCAAACAATCCCAAGTGATAATCTCTACCTGCCAGGTTCAGATTTTGTTGACCGTGTAATGATTGATAATAACCGTCCTAATACGGTCTTACGTTCAATGCAAACATTGCTTAATCATGGGCGTCTCGCAGGTACAGGTTATTTATCCATTTTACCCGTGGATCAGGGTGTTGAGCATTCTGCTGCTGCATCATTTGCGGCTAACCCACTCTATTTTGATCCTAAAAATATTGTTGAATTAGCGATAGAAGCAGGTTGCAACTGTGTTGCCTCCACTTATGGTGTTCTTGCTTCTGTTTCTCGCCGCTACGCACATAAAATTCCTTTTCTTGTAAAGCTTAATCATAACGAAACCTTAAGCTACCCTGCGCAATACGACCAAACGCTGTACGCCAGTGTTGAACAAGCATTTGAAATGGGCGCGGTTGCCGTTGGTGCGACTATTTACTTTGGTTCACAAGAAAGCCGTCGCCAAATTGAAGAAATTTCAATGGCATTTGAACGTGCGCATGAACTGGGTATGGTTACTGTATTGTGGGCTTACTTGCGTAACCCTGCATTTAAGAAAGATGGCGTAGATTATCACGCTAGCGCTGATTTAACGGGTCAAGCCAATCATTTAGCCGCCACCATTGGTGCTGATATTGTTAAGCAAAAAATGGCCGAAAATAATGGTGGTTTTAAAGCAATAGGTTTTGGTCACACTGATGAGCGAGTTTACACCAAACTTACCACTGAAAACCCAATAGATTTAGTACGTTACCAATTAGCCAACTGTTATATGGGCCGTGCTGGCTTAATTAACTCGGGTGGTGCATCAGGTAAAAACGACCTTGAAGATGCGGTACGTACCGCCGTTATTAATAAACGTGCAGGTGGTATGGGCTTAATTTTAGGTCGTAAAGCATTTAAAAAATCAATGAAGGACGGCGTCGCACTGATTAATGCAGTACAAGATGTGTATCTCAATAAATCAGTAACCATAGCGTAAAAACGTTATTCAATTAAAAGCCACCGCCAAAGGTGGCTTTTTTATTTATATGACCTATTTTTACCACCAGCGATAAAAATGGTGTACAGGGCCAAATCCATGCCCGACATCTAAACTATCAGCATGTTCTAATGCCTGTTGTAAATAAGCTTTGGCTTGTTCCACACAAGTTTCCCAATTACTTACTTGAGGACGTATTGCGGCGAGTGCAGCTGAAAGTGTGCAACCTGTTCCGTGGGTATTTTTTGTATTAATTCTCGGTGAGGTAAAACGCCATTCACCTTTTGGTGTAAATAACCAATCTGGACTCTCATTTTCTGTTAAGTGTCCCCCCTTCATTAGCACTGCTTTACAGCCTTGAGCGAGTAATGCATAGCCTTGCTGTTTCATAGTCTGTTCATCTTGTGCAACATCACACCCTAGCAAAGCTGCGGCTTCGGGTAAATTAGGTGTAATTAAATCAACAAGAGGAAGAAGTTTATTAACCATCTTTTCGACAGCATTGGGTTGCAAAAGTGGATCGCCACTTTTTGCAATCATAACAGTATCAAGAACAACAAAAGGAATAGAATATTGATGCAGTTTCTGACAAACAATTTCAATAATATCTGCGTTAGAAAGCATGCCAATTTTTGCGCTATCTATTCTAACATCGGAAAGAACTGCATCTAATTGTGCGCCGACAAAGTCAGGGGATAAATCATACACGCTATGTACACCACAAGTATTTTGAGCGACAAGAGCCGTCATTACTGTTGTGCCATAAACACCGAGGGCAGAAAAGGTTTTTAGATCTGCTTGAATACCTGCGCCGCCGCTAGGATCCGTTCCTGCAATAGTTAGTGCATTAAATCTCACTGATTAACTCCTACTTTTACCAGTTACAGAAAAGTCGGTCTCTGTTAATCAGCACATCGCAGAGTTACCTTGACTTCCCTACGCTGGCATTATCCAGATCAGGTTATACGGGTTTCATCTCAGCCATAAGGCGCCCCGAGCCAAAGCCTGTAAATTCAGGCAATAGAGAGTATCGCATGACCAAAGTAAAGATACTAGCCACAGTCTCTCGCTTTATTTATGGTTATCTAGGATAAACAAATCAAGACGATATAATAGATACAAACTTATTTATATTCCCCTTAAATAAATAATAATTATATATTCCGATAAAAAACAAATCATTTTGCTGATTTTAACGACACTCGATATATGATCTGCCAAATGAGATATTTATAATGCATTTATGGACAACCAAACAACGTAGAAGGGAAAATGAAGAAAAAACTACCACAGTGACAGGAAGAAAAATCAATGTATTATCTTATACTTGATGCAGATATTAATATGGTATTGATAATTCACTCTAGAAATATTGCGCATACAAAAAAATTTATTGAAAAAAGAGTTGAAGACTTCATATTACCTCATTATCGCCTTCCTCATTGATTCAAATTCTAAAGAAAAATACTCACAATAATGGTTACTATCAATGCTTTTATCGCAATAGTCATTCACATTTCTTTTTTAACCCATGTTAATCACTACAAATCAATATATCTCACTGGCATACTCTTTTAAGTATCAGTAAAAACTTAAACGCTTCATAAACAAACATCTTATTTTATCTGATTTAAATTAACGCTTTTTTATCGATTAATTTATTATCCCAACGCAAATATTTGTCTACATCATAAATAAGAATTATTACTCATACTAAATAGACTAATATTTATATAAAAAGGGATAGAAATAGGTATTTCGCTCATCTTATGTTCTGATATCTTCCCAATAACTAAATTTCTTATGATTAATCTCTTATATTTAACTTCTGAACTTACATTATCAGCAACACATTTTGTCCATAAAAAACAATGTGCTAGTGATAATATCATCGCAGAATTTAGTCTTAAGAAAATTAATCGATACCATACAATGAGTGGATTTATTCTCTGTTCAACTCACTAAAATACCTTAGGATTATATTCAATAAGTATAATTTCAGATACCTCTTATCTTAAATTATCACTAATTAAATAACACTATTATTAAAATCTATTTGCCATTACCAGAATCATAGCTGTGTAGTATTCGGAGTTATATTATGTCATCACCCCATTTTCGTCATAGAGCATTAGCAACTACGTTGTTTTCACTCACGTTAACAACCCATGCTTTTGCTACTGAAAATAGCCCAGCCAACACTCAGACAATTACGATAAAAAACGCCCAAACAACAGATCAATCTTTGCAACAAAATAATGAAGAAAGCTATTGGGGAAAATTTAAGCGTAATGTCTCTCAAACGTGGGATAGTGACGATTATAACTACTATTTACCTGTCTGGACTTGGCATAACCGCTTTACTTACGATAAAGAAAAAACAGATCGCTATAACGAAACACCTTGGGGCTTTGGAATGGGAAAATATCGCTATGATAGCGATAACGACTGGCATGCGCTGTATGCAATGGCATTTATGGACTCAAATAATCGCGTACAACCGATAGTCGGTTATGGCTTTCAAAAAATGTGGGTACCTGGTGATCTTGATGGATTTCGAATGGGGGCGGGTTTTACTTTAAGTATTACAGCACGCCATGAATATAATTATATTCCTATGCCATTACCACTACCGATGGTTTCTGTTGAATATGGTCATCTCTCATTACAAGCAACTTATGTTCCGGGTACTTATAATAATGGTAATGTGTTATTTGCTTGGCTACGTTGGCAGTAATATTATTTAAATAAATTTTATTTATTTCACCCTTCAATGACCCAATAAAAAACGCATCTAGTTTTAGATGCGTTTTTTGTTTTCGCTAAGAAGGATAATTAAATTATAAATTGTTATTTTATCTATTTAGCTGAAATAACTTACCTAGCCTCATCTGCTACTGGTTCTTTCTTTGGTCTCGACAATTTAAAACCTAACCATAAAAAACCAATCCAGAATGGCATTAAAATTACTGAGATATTAATTTTTGGCATTAACAAAATAATCACTAAAATCATGCATAAGAAGGCAAGACAAATATAGTTACCATAGGGATACCATAACGCTTTAAATGATGGTTCAACACCTTCTTTAATTTTTGCAGCACGGAATTTTAAGTTTGCTAAACAAATCATGATCCAGTTAAGCACTAATGTAGTTACCACTAATGCCATTAACAGCTCTAATGCTTGATCAGGCAACACATAGTTAACCAAAATACCTAAAGAGGTAGCTACCGCAGATAATGCTAATGATATCACTGGCACACCACGTTTATTGACATGTGATAATGAACGTGGCGCGTTACCTTGCTTCGCTAAACCATAAAGCATACGACTATTTGAATACACACCGCTGTTATATACAGATAATGCGGCGGTTAACACCACGGCATTTAAAATATTCGCAATTAAGAAGTTATCCAAATGATGAAAGATAAGCACAAATGGGCTTTCACCCTTCACAACTTGCGTCCAAGGATAAAGTGATAGTAATACTAATAATGAACCGATATAAAAAATTAAAATACGGTACACAACTTGGTTGGTCGCTTTAGGAATGCTAACTTTCGGATTTTCGGCTTCTGCCGCCGTAATGCCTACCAGCTCAAGTCCACCAAAAGAGAACATCACTATGGCAAGTGCCGACATAAATCCAGTAAAGCCATGAGGAAAGAAACCCAGTTCCCATAAGTTAGTAACAGAAGCTTGAGGTCCACCATTACCACTTGCCAGCAGATAGCTACCAAATAAAATCATCCCCACAATGGCGAGAACTTTAATAATGGCAAACCAGAACTCGGTTTCACCATACATTTTTACGTTGATCAGATTAATAAGATTAATGGCAACAAAAAAGACAGCAACAGAAACCCAGACAGGAATATCAGGTAACCAATAATGAATATATTTACCTGCGGCGGTTAATTCAGCCATACCGACAAGAATAAACATGACCCAATAATTCCAGCCAGATAAAAAGCCAGCAAATGGGCTCCAGTATTTATTAGCAAAGTGACTAAATGAACCCGCAACTGGTTCTTCGGCAACCATTTCGCCCAATTGGCGCATGATCATAAACGCAATAAAACCACCTATCGCATAACCTAAAATTACTGATGGCCCTGTCATGTTAATGGTTTGCGCTATTCCAAGAAACAGACCCGCGCCGACGGCACCACCCAGCGCGATAAGCTGGATATGTCGATTTTTTAAACCGCGCTTTAGTTCTGCTTGTTGCGACTCTCTCGCCATACATCCTCTTCTATTGATCTATCAGTTCAAATCGTAAACTAATGTTTACACTTATGTTTATTTTAAGCCACCATTAAAACACTATTCTGACTTGAATAACAAATAGATTTCATGTTAAAGGGAAAATAATTAGAAAAGGTGAAAAACTAACCGTGTTTAGAGGGAAATAGCGTGGTAAATCGACAAATACCTTGTTGAAAGTCTTCTCCTTGATCGCAAAAATTATCTAAAGCTATAAGATACAAACCTAAGCTAATGGCTAATACAATAATTATGCTAATAATTATTTTTTTTGCGTTCAATTTAAAATCCTTTAAATACATTTTGTTAGCATGATTAGTAACAATAATAAGCATTCGCTTTAATTTGATAACGGCGTAAGGAGTTGTTGTTATAAAATCCGCGATAACTTATCTCTGGCTGTGAATTTAGCATAGTTTTCATAAAGAAAGTTAAATGCTTCCTCGACAAAACCAAGATAGTTTGTATTATTTTTAATTTGATCTGACTGTTTAATGTGCATATACCTTCTCAACTACACATTTTGCCAACGATCATGGATGACTATCCATTAATATGGATTTCTCTGTTTGCCTCTTTTTGTATAATATTAGGGAGTTAATTTTGCTTTTTACCTTAACTTCATCGATAGAATGGAATTGTAATGCCACAAGATAATCATCTCGCATTGGTTTGCGCGTTAAGCAAATGGATTGAGGAGCATTTAGGTCGCGTTATTCATCTGGAAGAACTTGCGGCTTATTCTGGCTATTCTCTTTGGCATATGCAGAAAATTTTTAAAGAAGTCACAGGAACCTCTTTAGGAAAGTATATTCGCCAACGTAGGCTGGCTGGCGCTATTTATTTATTACGTACAAGTGAGCGTTCAATTTTTGATATCGCACTTGATTTTGGGTTTGGTTCACAATCGCACTTTACTTATATGTTCCGTAAAGAATATGGCATCACGCCTTTTGATTTTAGACAAAACCAAGAAATTGAATTAGAAACTAAACAACCACTGCATTTACAGTCACCTTGCTGTGAATAAACCCTCTATCTGTGTGATATATCCTATAACGCCTTTTATATCACACAAATAGAGTGTCACCTATGTGATGATAAAACGCTTCACTTCTGACTTGTCATTTTGACTGTTTTTATTTTCTTTTATATGGGGATACTAATGAGTATTAAGCTTATTGCTATTGATTTAGATGGAACCTTACTCAATAAACAACATGAAATTACACCAGAAGTAAAAAATGCAGTTCTGCGAGCCAAAAAAGCAGGTGTTCATATTGTTCTAGCCTCAGGTCGCTCTTTTAATGGTATTTATCCTTATTTAAAAGCACTTAACCTTGATTTGGCAGATTGTTTTTGCATCAGTAATAATGGTAGTCAAATTCATCAAGCAGATAACGGAGAAGTGATTATTGAAGATTTGCTTGATTTTGAGGATTATCTCTATTTTGAGAATTTATCACGCGAGATCGGTGTCCATTTTCATGTTCTGAGCGATAATAAAATCTACACTTCTAACCTTCATATTAGCCATTTCACTTGCCAAGAAGCCTTTTTATCTTGGACACCACTCTATTATCGCCCAGTAAATGAAATGCAAAGGGATATGCAATTTAGCAAATTTATGATTGCTGATGCGCCTACTGTATTAGATAGCGCGATCCAGTATTTTCCTACCAATATCTACCAACAATACAGCATACTTCGCAGCGCACCTTATTTTATCGAAATTTTAAATACCAATGTGAATAAAGGGAGTGCGGTACAAAAAATCGCAGAACATTTAAAAATCACCCCCGAAAAAATTATGTGTATTGGTGATCAAGAAAACGATCTCGCGATGCTTAAATATGCGGCATTAGGTGTAGCAATGGGAAATGCTCCTGACTCCATTAAGAATATTGCTAAATTTGTTACATTATCTAACGAAGAAAATGGCGTTGCCATCGCAATTAATAAATTTATTTAAACACGATCTTTTTTGTGTTTTATCTCTAATGCCGACAAAATTATAAAGCTTTTGTGATCCTGAGCAGAGGATCGCACTGCTTTTATATCTATTCACTAGTAATTTATTATTCTATATTCCCTTTCGATTTAGCATTAAATATCCCATTGTTCTTACATCTTGCTCAGAATTTGTTACTATCAATTCTCTTTTCGTTATTCAAATCGTATTTTTACAACACAATCACCTAGTTAATAGGCTAAATGTAGAATAACAAATATAAATCATTAATATATTTTTCACAGACAGGTAGTATTCGTTATGCTTTCGACAAAAGATATGCTGGTTCTTGGAATGATGGTTTTCGCCCTCTTTCTTGGTGCTGGCAATATTATTTTTCCACCTATGGCTGGTTTTCAATCAGGAAATCAATGGTTCAGTACATCTTTAGGATTTCTTGTTACTGGTGTATTGCTTCCCTTTCTCACATTAGTTATCGTCGCTATTCGCGGCCGTGGTGAACGTTTATCAGTCGATTTACCTTCATGGTTTGCCGTCATATTTTGGGTTGCCCTTTACCTTATCGTTGGCTCCACCTTTGCTATGCCGCGTGTAACAAATACGGCCTATGAAATGGGATTTTTACCTTTAGGCCTTATTGAGAAAAATACTGTAACTCACCTTATTTTTGCACTTACCTTTAATATTTTAAGTATGTTTTTTATGCTTAAACAAGGCACTATGATCAGTGCGATAGGTAAGTTTATGACACCCGCACTTCTCGTTTTATTAGTGGTTGTCGGTATTGCTGTCGTTGCCAAACCACTTTCTCCTATTGAAGAACCTACCGGTTTATATGCTGTTAATGGTTTCTTCTCTGGCATTATTGATGGCTACCAAACTATGGATGTGCTTTCAGCAATGGCATTTGGGGGAATTGTAGCTCGTGCGTTATATACCAAGGGTATAAATTCACCAAAACAAATAGGTTTAATTACTGTTAAAGCGGGCATGATTTCCGTTTTACTCTTAGCTGCACTTTATTTATGTTTATTCTATTTAGGTGCCACTAGCCATTCAGTTTCTGTGTTTGCCGATCCTGCATTAAATGCAACAAACGGTGGACAAATATTTTCTCGTTATGTTGATGCCATATTTGGCTCTGTGGGTACATGGCTAATGGGTGGCATTGTATTACTAGCAAGTATGACAACGCTAGTCGGTGTAACAAGTGCTGCTGCTGATTACTTTGCAACCTTTCATCATCGTTTAGGTTATCGTTTTTGGGTTGTTGTATTCACCTTAATGACCACTGTTGTTTCAACATTTGGTCTTGATACCTTATTGCGTGTCACTATTCCTGCATTACTGATGATTTATCCAACTTCAGTCACTTTGGTTCTACTTCAATTTATTCGTAACAAATTAAAAGCACCTCGTTTTACTTATCGCTTAACTATTGGCGTAATTGTACTAATGAGCTTATTTGATACCTTAAAACAATTGAAATGGCTAAATGCAGATTTACTACAATTATTTAGCTATATACCACTTTCTGAATATGGCTTAGGCTGGTTACTACCTGGCGCTATTGCTTTTCTGGTGTCGCTATTAATTAGCCTGAATTTAAAAGAAGTGCCTGCAATAACGACAACCAAAGAAGCAAATACAACGCTCTAAACAAATGTTCTTCTTATATAGTTAGTTTGTACAAAAAAGCCTCTTATATCAATATGGTATAAGAGGCTTTTTATCGAGATCTAACTTAATATTACGTTTTGTATTTTTGTATTAATGCTTTTAATATCGCTTCTGATTGTGCATCTGGAATACCGTTCGCATTAGTCACTCTAAAATGCATTTGAAATGCCTTAACGACCTTTTGGGTTTTATTGTCTAGAACACCACTATTAGGTGTTTGATACCCATATTCCGACAGTAATTTTTGAAAGTTTGCAATATCAACTGGTTCTGAAGGATCGCGTCCCGCCAAATAAAAGTTGACTGATTGTTCATCAGGCCAAGCACCTATGCCTTGCTTTGCGAGTCGTTCCCATGGAAACAAAGGGCCCGGATCAACTTTCCGTTGGGGGGCAATATCACTATGTCCTAAGACATTCTGCGGTTCAATATCATGACGCTGAATAATATCTTTCATTACTGCACTAATAGTAACTATTTGGTCCGCTGTATAAGGATACCAATATCTAAATTTACCATTATCGCGATAACCCAAATTAACAATCTCAATTCCTATCGAGCAACGGTTTAAGCTTGTTGCATCCCCCCACTGGCTAACCCCTGCATGCCACGCAATTTGCTGTTCATCAACTAATGAATAAATAACGGGTTTTTCATCTATTTTCATTGGATGAGTAGGAATTAGATAATGACTACTCACTTTCCCAGCCGTTAATACTTTAAACGATTTGTCGTCATCTAGTGCGGTATAATGCATCACCAAATATTTTACACAGTCACTTGATTCTTGTTTATTTGGTACGATTTGCGCAATGTAGTTGCCTCTATCAATATATTTTGATGGCTGAGCACAACTTGTCAGTAGACTTATCGAAGCAAGTAACCCTATGTAATACCTATTTAACTTCATTTTTCATCCTAAAAATAAATAAGCCCAAAGCTAAATTGTAATGAAAAAACCCATATTAAAAAATATGGGCTTCAAGATTTGGCGGTATTTCGCTATATTCTTAAGACTGACGTACTTTTTCGCAACGAATTAAAGGTTCATCAGATACAACCGGCTCTTCCCATATGCCTTCTTCAATATCATCTTTTAACTCAGGATATTGGTTAATATCAAAGGTAGGAAGCAGCCCTGCTTGCCGTTGTTGGTTGTAATCTTTGATAAGTTTTAAAGCAACACCTGAAAGTAAAATAATAGCGACTAAATTAGTCATTGCCATTAATCCCATTGAAAGATCTGCCATTTTCCAAACTAAAGGCATATCGGCTAATGCACCAAACATCACCATAGCTAACACTGCTGAACGTAATAAAAATAGCCCTGTAGTATGATTACGACCTAGGAAAATCATATTACTTTCGGCATACGCATAGTTAGCAATAATAGATGTAAAAGCAAAAAAGAAAATCGCGATGGCAATAAAGGTACTTCCCCATCCACCGACGGTTGACGACAATGCCAATTGAGTGAGTTGAATACCATTAATACCTTCAGGATAACTATCCAATACACCCGATGACAAAATAATTACCGCTGTAGCACTACAAATAACCAGCGTATCCATAAACACGCCAAGCATTTGAATATAGCCTTGAGAGGCAGGATGCGGGGGATAAGGCGTTGCTGAGGCAGCCGCATTAGGCGCCGAGCCCATGCCAGCTTCATTAGAAAATAATCCTCGTTGAATACCTTGTGTCATTGCTTGGCTAATACTATAGCCAATCGCACCTGCTGCCGCTTCTTGTAAACCAAATGCACTTTTAAATATTAATAAAAAGACTTCAGGTAATCGTTCAATATGATCAGCAACAACCCAAAATGCTAATAATAAATATGCGGTCGCCATAATAGGAACAACTAATTCAGCAACCCTTGCAATCCAACGCAATCCGCCAAAGATAATAAATCCACTAGAGATAACTAAAGCGATTCCCACATAAAGAGGATCAAAATCAAATGCAGAAGCAGTTGCTTGGGCAATAGAGTTAGCTTGAACGGCATTAAACACTAAACCAAAAGCAATGATTAAGAAGATCGCAAACATCACGCCCATCCAACGCATTTTAAGTCCCTTTGTCATATAATAAGCGGGACCACCACGGTAATTTCCTTGATCATCTTTCGTTTTATAGAGCTGAGCAAGCGTACTTTCAATTAATGAAGTCGCCATGCCAATAAGTGCAACAACCCACATCCAAAAAATAGCACCTGGCCCACCAGCTGTTAATGCAATAGCTACACCCGTAAGATTTCCTGTTCCTACGCGAGCGGCTAAGCTCGTACATAATGCTTGAAATGAAGAGATGCCTGATTTATCTGATCTATTGCTATTTTTTAAAATAGAGAACATGTGGCTAAAATGACGGATTTGTATAAATCCAGTACGAAAAGTAAAATAGATGCCAACCCCAAGGAGCAAGTAAATAAGGACATATCCCCATAAAATATTGTTTGCAAAGTTTATTAGGTTAGTCAAATTAGTTCTCCTATATAATAACGTATATAACCGTTCCTTACATCGCTATCGTAATAAAAATTAAGCGACAGAGTTTAAATGAAATCAGTAAATGACCCCTCTCTGCCTTTATATATTGCTGTGTTAAAAAGCGAGTAGAATGTAACACAATATTATACTTCGTGTATATTTTTTGTTTATTTTTTTATTTATTAACGCTAGGACTTAATTGCAACATTAATTAGAATAGTCATTTCGACAAAATAAAAAAACATTATTTTTCATGTGGATAAGCTATAACCTTATTTAATCAGTTAACTAAATAAGGTTATAGATAGCGTTAATAAAAAAATAAATCACGCATTTAAAAATTAATTAACCTGATTAAAAAATAAACTCAACTAATTGTTTAATAGCTTTATAGATATATATTAATAAATCACTTTAAGCTAGAAACTAAAATAAACGACTATTTAATTTTATAATTTAAAGAATTTAAATTTAGTTTATATGAAAATTTATAGCGATTAACAATGGAATAGTTATATTGATAAGGACTATAAAACACTTATGAATTAACAATACATTATCAATTAAATATAAATAAAAAAAGTAAAAAAGTAAAAAAGTAAAAAAGTAAAAAAGTAAAAAATATATTTGATATTTAAAATGATTTTTCATTAATATAAATAGCTAGTAGAAAATATTGAATCGCCACAAATATCCGTTATGGTTAATTTTTAATTTATCTTACTCACTTTTATTTTATTAAAAAATAAATATCCTACTTTTATCATTTATAAAAAAAAACAATAATCACGTAAGTTTACTTATTAAACATTTGGTTAATTTTATTTATAATATATCTTTCCCTGGTGTTGTATTATTTTTTGCCCTGCTTCCCCGCAGGGCTTTTTTTTATCATTAAATTTCATAGAGTTAATATTTAAAACGGTTAAAACAAATACAAAAAAATCAAACGAAGTACATAATGAAAATAAAAACAACCTTTTATTCATTAATATATAATTTAATATCACATTAAATTAATATTTATTAACATTAAATTGATTTAGATCATTTTTAATGATGCTTAATTTATGCTAAGTAAAATTAATATTTCTTTAAATTTAATTAAGAACTAATATTTCTTATTATTAATTAATAAAAAAACAATACCAATAAAGTGGTATAACAATTAATCTATAAATCACTTACCTTATTATGCTTCTTTTTTAGTCTATTTTTTGAGCGTCTTTTTGGTAGTAGTTCACTACTTATTTTTATTTTATCCACTTGCATTAATTCTAATGCTCTTTTATTTTACAATAATTGTTATTAAGGGAGAAAATAATGGCTTATAACCTTTCAGAGTTAACTCAAGAAGAAAAAGACAAAATTAATGTGAGTTTGGCTGCATCCGGTGTAGCGTTTAAAGAGCGTTACAACATGCCCGTTGTTGCTGAAGCAATAGCAAGAGAACAACCTGAATATTTAAGGACATTTTTTCAAGAAAGACTTCTGTTTTATCGTGCAAGAAGTCAGCACTATTCACGTTTACCTTTCGAACCACAATCAAAAAAATAATAGAAAAACACCCCAAGGCTGAATTCAACATTGGGGTGTGGTTTAAATCTTTTGATTTCTCTTATGTGCTCTCATACACATTTACTGTATTTCTCTTACTTATTTTTCTCTTTGCTATTTAGCTGAAATATAAGTAATTTTTTTCTCATCACAATTGACTTCTACATTGTAACGAAGATCCGTACGTGCACCGCGCACATTTAATGTAACGTGGTAGTTATTATCCATCTTGATAACATCATTTGCATTGATGGTCGCTACGGGCTTGGGACCCAGTTCTTTTTTATCGTCCAGCCAACGAGGTAAACGATTTTGTAGATAATCATTTTTCACTCTGGCTGCAAGCTGATCTTTGTCTAGATTAATACAACTAGAAAATGGTGCTGAACGCACAATATCATTTTCTGTACTTACTTTTTCGACACTTTCTGCAGATGCTCCAAAAGAAACTGTAAGTAAAAGAGCTGCACTCAGTATCCCTGTTTGACCAACTAGCTTGCTTAATTTCATACAACCTCCCGAAAATATCCCTTAAAGCAGGATCTGTTTTTCAGTAAGCATAGCATAAGCCAAACAGGACAATTGTGACATTTGTTAAAAAATTGTTTTATTCGTTATCATCATCAAACACGATAGAAACTGATTCTCGAGTAGTATGCTTTTCACGTAATTCTTGGGCAACTAATTGGATAGCTTCACCACTGCTCATGCCATCAGCCATCAGGGTTTGAATTTTTTCTACTGCTTTTTGCTGTTCTTCATGTGTTAATGTAGGCATTCCTAGAAACATAATGTTACTCTTGTCTTTATCGATTTTGATTTCTATTTTGTATTTACATAAATGTTATCATTTATGAATGATTAGGCTTTAGTAAATACAGAATACTTTGTTTAAATGGTCATAAAATGGATATGCAATTACAACAACGCGAATTAACCTATACTCCAGATTTAGCACTACAGGTATTTACACCAATAGCCTCATTACCTTGGTCTAGTTTACTCCATTCTGGTGCAGCCGAACATCCTCATAACCGTTTTGATATTGTGGTATCCGACCCTGTTATTACTTTAGAAACACGTAAACAGACAACCACCATAAAAGAAAAAAATACAGCGGTTAAACGCTCCAAAAAAGATCCCTTTACACTTATTCAAACGGCTTTAGCTCATTTTGATTTCCATCCAACTCACGACGAAGATCTGCCTTTTTTAGGGGGCGCGTTAGGTATTTGGAGTTACGATTTAGGTCGCCGTATTGAAACAATACCAGATCTTGCCAAAAATGAACTCAATTTCGCAGATATGGCGGTAGGGATCTACGATTGGGCACTGATTGTTGACCATAAGTTACATAAAGCAACACTTATTAGCTATCATGATATTGATGCTCGTCTACAGTGGTTAGAAAATCAAACTAATACAAATAGCAATGAAAAATTTGAATTAATAACAGAATGGCAATCTAATATTAGCAGTGATGAATACAACAAAAAAATAGCTAAAATTCATCAATATTTATTATCAGGTGATTGTTACCAAGTTAATCTTGCCCAACGCTTCTGTGCTAATTATACCGGTGCTGAATGGAATGCTTTTTTAACCTTAAATAAAGAGAATAAAGCACCTTTCTCTTCTTTTATGTGTTTACCTAACAATTATGTTATTAGTGTTTCACCTGAACGTTTTATCCATTTAGTGGATAACAAAATAGAGACGCGACCTATAAAAGGAACACTACCACGTAAAGCATCACCTGAAGAAGATGATGAACAAGCACAGCTATTAGCAAATTCACGAAAAGATCGTGCTGAAAACCTAATGATCGTCGATTTAATGCGTAATGATATTGGTAAAGTTGCCTGCACGGGTTCTGTCAAAGTTCCTGAGCTATTTGTTGTTGAACGCTTCCCTGCAGTGCATCATTTAGTTAGCACAATCACCGCTGAATTACCTAATCACTTAACTGCAACCGATTTATTACGTGCTGCATTTCCAGGAGGCTCAATTACTGGCGCCCCCAAAATTAGGGCTATGGAGATTATTGAGGAGTTAGAACCTCATCGTCGTCATGGTTATTGTGGATCCATTGGCTATATTAGTTTTTGTGGCACTATGGACACCAATATCAGCATTAGAACCTTATTAACTGAAAAAAATAAAATCTACTGCTGGGCGGGGGGTGGTATTGTCGCTGACAGCGTTGCTGAAAAAGAATATCAAGAAACCTTTGATAAACTTGGAAAAATATTAACCATATTAAGTGAGCCAACTCTCGATGACACCCATTGATAATTTTATCAATCGATTTCAGCTTACATTACCCGATACGGTAAACTTGTCTTCTGATGGCCAAAAAACGGCGGCTGTTTTGCTGCCGATTATTAATAAACCTGTCCCAACACTCCTCTTAACGGAGCGCGCATCCACATTACGCTCTCACGCAGGTCAAGTTGCGTTTCCAGGTGGTAAACGTGATCCTGAAGATACCAACCTTATCGCAACCGCACTAAGAGAAGCGCACGAAGAAGTGGCGATCCCCCCAAATGCAGTTTCTGTTATTGGGCAACTTGCCCCGTTACAAAGCGCTAGTGGTTATCTTGTGACACCGATTATTGGTGTTATTCCTGCGGGTTTGCCTTTACGCCACAATCCTGACGAAGTTGCATCTATCTTTGAAATACCATTAAGCTATGTATTGAATACTCAGCAATATCAAGCCCTAGATTTTCGCCGTTCTGGTAAAAATCATCGTATCTATTTTTATCCTTATAACGGACATTTAGTTTGGGGATTAACCGCCGCAATTTTGCATAAATTAGCTCTTCAGATTACTTAATTTGTGTCTTTAATATTCAGCTTGCGCTTTTTCTCGTCACAACCATAACTGTACTTAGCTATTTTAAAAAAATGTTGTAAACTACATCATTAACGGGACGATATAATTGTAAAAACGATCCCCTTACTATAAATAACTATATTTTTTCTTTTTTAACCCTCTCTCTTATTATTAAGGAGTCTGACGTGATTAGCGTTTTCGACATGTTTAAAGTGGGCATAGGACCATCAAGCTCTCACACCGTAGGACCAATGAAAGCGGGTAAAGAATTTGTCGATGATTTAGTCAGCCAGGAACTGATTGCGTCTGTCACCCGTGTAGCTGTTGATGTTTACGGCTCATTATCATTGACAGGCAAAGGCCACCATACTGATATCGCTATTATTATGGGACTAGCTGGTAATGCACCTGCAACTGTTGATATTGACGGCATTCCCGGTTTTATTCGCGAAGTAGAAGAAACTGGCCGCTTATCATTAGCAAATGGATTACAAGTCGTCGATTTTCCAAAAGAAAGCATGCACTTTAGCAATGATAATCTTTCACTACATGAAAATGGCATGACGATCCATGCTTTTGCGGGTGATAAAGAAATCTACAGAAAAACATACTACTCAATTGGTGGTGGTTTTATTGTTGATGAAGAAAACTTCGGTAAATCTACCGTTGATAGCCAGCCTGTCTCTTATCCTTATGCAAGTGCTGAAGAGTTATTAAAACACTGCAAAGAAACGGGTCTATCCATTTCTAGTTTGATGATGAAAAATGAGCTAGACCTTCATACTCAAGCTGAAATTAGCGCTTATTTTGCTGATGTTTATAAAACAATGCAGGAATGTATTGAGCACGGTTTAAATACTGAAGGTGTATTACCGGGGCCATTACGTGTTCCTCGTCGTGCAGCGGCATTAAATCGTCTATTAACATCAAGCAACAGCCTTTCAAACGATCCAATGAAAGTGGTTGATCTTATCAACATGTTTGCGCTTGCAGTTAATGAAGAAAATGCGGCTGGTGGGCGCGTTGTTACTGCGCCAACAAACGGCGCATGTGGTATTGTTCCTGCGGTATTGGCTTACTATGATCGCTGTATCGAGCCGGTCACGCCTGAAACTTATCTACGCTACTTTTTAGCCTCTGGTGCTGTTGGTATTCTATACAAAATGAATGCCTCAATTTCAGGTGCTGAGGTCGGTTGCCAAGGTGAAGTCGGTGTTGCTTGTTCAATGGCTGCTGCTGGTCTTGCTGAATTATTAGGTGGAAGCCCAGAGCAAGTTTGTATAGCGGCTGAAATTGGTATGGAACACAACCTTGGTTTAACTTGCGACCCTGTTGCAGGCCAAGTTCAAGTACCTTGTATCGAACGTAATGCAATAGCCTCTGTAAAAGCAGTGAACGCAGCACGTATGGCATTACGCCGTACAAGTGAACCACGCGTTTCTCTCGACAAAGTTATCGAAACTATGTATGAAACAGGTAAAGACATGAACGCAAAATACCGTGAAACATCTCGTGGTGGATTAGCAATTAAAGTTCAATGTGACTAATTACCTCGTGTTTTAGCACTAAAAGCCATTCATCTAGAATGGCTTTTTTTATTTATTTTGATCACACTAAGTGATAGATAAATAACCTAAAAATAATCTTAAATATAAAAATATATATTTTAAAATTTATATTTTTATAAAAAAAGTGATTTTAAATATTTTTAATCACCTATTAATTATATGCTTATTTAATATTCATTTAAAAAAGAAGTAGTTTAAAGCTTATATTTATTGTGTGTATTTATATTTAATCCACATCACAGTTTTATTATTTAAATAAATGAAATCCATTGTTTATTACATGGTTAATATTTCATCATATTGAAATTTATCATATTTTTAACATTTAATGATATTAATAAATATATATTAATGCCATCGATTTAATAATGATAATTATTATCAATATCATCTTTTAAATATATTAAATAATATGTTGCCTTTAAAAAATAATATGTTATCTTCTGCACCAAGTCATTGGGGAGTAGCCTGTTTCAAGAATAGAAACTTTATTTTTGAAAAGTCTGTATCAACATACTCGCTTATTTTCATTTAGCGTGGTGCAGATGCCGTTTAACGGTTGGCAAGACCATAGACACATAATTGTACTTCTTTGGTTGGGGGGCAATTTTGTGTATATGGAATCACCCAACCGAGGCTATATTTATGAGTTTTTACGCCACTATTATTCTCGCCCTTGCCCTTTCTATGGATGCATTTGCTGTTGCAATCTGTAAAGGTGCCACACTGCATAAACCCCGTTTTAGAGAAGCACTCCGCACTGGTTTAATTTTCGGTATTATCGAAGCTAGCACCCCAGTAATAGGTTGGGCATTAGGTCTATATACTAGCCAATACATTATACAGTGGGATCATTGGGTTGCCTTTGGTTTATTATTTGTACTTGGTAGTAGAATGATTTATCAAAGCCTAAAACGTGCTGATGATTGCCCTTGTGAAGAAGATGCACCACAGCGCCACGGTTCGCTCTCACTTATCGCAACAGGCATTGCCACTAGTCTTGATGCGATGGCTATCGGGGTTGGACTTGCATTTCTTCAAGTGAATATCGTTCATACCGCAATGACTATTGGCATGATGACTATGATTATGGCAACTCTGGGTATGTTAATTGGTCGTTATGTTGGTCCTGTTCTAGGAAAAAAAGCAGAAATTGTCGGTGGTATTGTATTAATAGCTATCGGCTTTAATATTGTTTTTGAACATCTTGAACTATTTATGTACGCCAACTAATTAAGAGTTAAGAGCCAAAATAAAAAGCTTAGGTTTAATTTGCCTAAGCTTTTGCTTTTTATAATTATGTCTTGTTATGTCTTACTAATAATTACCCTATTTTCTTTATATATCATAAAAAACTTTAAACATGCTGATATATACGGATCAAAAAATCAGTCTCACATTCAAAAGTTTTATTCGTAAGCAATGATTGTTTTACATCCTCACTTGCACGCCAAGCAAAGGGTGTCATTTGTAATAAATCAAATGCTTGTTTGCCGCTTAAATTCATTTTATAGGCGACTTGATGCTCAGCTATTTTTATAAACCCCATAAACTCTTCTTCTTTTAATGGATGAAGATGAACTTGCGGATAAATTAACGCTTTTAGCTGATAAAGATGACGAGGTGCAGGTGTTACAGTAATAATATAGCCTTCTTTCGCTATTACCCTTGTTAATTCGTCACCATTACAAGGTGCATAAATACGTATTACTGCATTTAATGAAGCATCACAAAATGGCAATCGCTGACTTGATGCAACACAAAACTGAATAGATGAATAACGTTTTGCCGCATATTTTATTGCAACTTTAGACACATCTAAACCATAAATTTGTGGGCTTTTTGACTTTAATACTTGATAAAAATAGTCTGTGTAATAACCTTCACCACAACCAATATCCAAAACTGCACAATTATTTTCAGGCAATAAAGTTGTCATTAAATCAGCAACTTTATCGCGCATTGGTTGATAAAAACCAGCATCTAAAAATTCGCGTCGTGCACTGATCATTTCATTACTATCACCAGGTTCTTTTGAACGCTTAAATTGCACAGGTAATAAATTAACATAACCTTCTTTCGCACAATCAAAGTGATGATTATTTTCACATACCCAACTATGTGCATTTAATGAGAGTGATTTATTACATAATGGACATTGATAAGACATAATAATTTTGCGTAACTCAGAATAAATTTAAGGGAGATAATAGCATATCTCCCTCATTGTGCGGACAATCACTGCTGTTATTTTTAATCTTAAGCTATTTTATTGATTAAGCTCGTTTTAATTTTTCAGTATTAGCAATAAACAATGCAATAACTAACAGTAAAATTGCACCAGATTGAATTAACGTGTCCATAGAGTTTTTATGCTCAACAATAATAAGTCGTACTATTGCCGTAATACCAATATAAATAAAATACCTTAATGGAAAATGCCCACCAGATAAAAAGTATTTAACAATAAGAGCAATAAACTCAAAGTAGAGGAAGTAGATAAGGATCCCCTCTAACAATTGATAAGAAGATTCTTGCGCGCCTAAATTAAACAACAACGATGCAATAACATAAGTCTCTTTAATAAGAAAACTAACCAGCACTATTGCTAAGATTAGTAATCCAATATTAAGTACCCACTGTAGTATGGTGGCAATACATTTAAGTAATTCTTCGCTCGATTTTCTCATTTTATTGATAACCTAAGGTGTCGTTCCCTGAAAAATAAAATAGCGGCAAAATGCCAATAAGTAGATTGGTATAAATTTTAAAGGATTTGACATTTCATCACACCATTTTTTTATCTTTTAGAGCTTAAAACTCAAGAATTATGGTGCGATAATCGCAATATTTGCTTTTAAATTTCAACTTGTAAGCTAACTTACTTATACTGTTAGAAAGAGTTAAATTATTACAAAGGCAAATTATGGCTAAAACAATACTTGTAGCAATTGACTTATTAGAAGATAGCATAATTCAACAAATGATCACTGATGTTCAGTTTCTAGCAAGGAAACCAGAAAATTATTTCCATTTTATTACCGTGATGCCAAATTTACGCTCACTTGAAGCTTATGGACTTAATTGTGATAGCCCATCTGTAATAGAAAAAAAGAACCAAGCTTTAATTCTATTAACTGAAAAGCTTCAACAGTGTATAAAACAGCAATTTGCTTTACCAGAAAATCAATATCTGTGTCATGCTGTAATTGGCACACCTAATTACAATATTCTTGAATTAGCAGATAAAACTGATGCTGATACCATAGTTATTGGCTCAAGTTCTCGTAATAAACGTAATATATTATTAGGCTCTACCGCTGATTATATCGTTAATAATACACCGCGATCTGTGCTAGTTATTCGCAGATAGGCGCTTCTATATTATACTCTCTGGGCAATGGCTTATTTAAGCTGTTGCCATTTTTATTCGCTTATTCATTGTATTAGCCTTAATCACACTCGTTGTAATTATCTTACTTACGCAAAATATTCCTATTGTGGGTAAAATGGCAAAGCCATTTAAAGTCACAGATTACTCAAACGATAATGTTTGCCCTGCATTAAAGTCTTTCGCATTTAAATATTTTCTGCCTAATATACCTGTGCAATGGCAACCATAAACTACCACATGTTCTTCTATGGCCTTTTTAGCCCGTTGTAATGCAGTGGGTGTCGCACAACGCAAATGTAACCCTCCAACTATCGCTTGGATTTTACTATTACCTGTAATTTTTTTAGCATGTTGAATAATAGATTCAATTCCTGAGTGACTACAACCTGTAATAATTACCAGCCCTTTACTTCCCTGCCAAATAAGAAAGCTGTCATCTAATACATAATCATCCATTTCACCGGAATCATCTATAATAACACCATAGCGTTTATTTATTTGTCGATGATTTACTTGGCCAGAATAAATAAAATTTTTGCTTATTGACAGTGGAATATCTGTTAGCTCAAAAGTAAACTGCGATTCTAATTTTTTCCTATCAAATAGAGGTGCTAATCGTTTAAATTTAATATTTTTATTGCCTATAAATAACGCTGAATAGCGAACTGAGAAAAGATGAGGATGAGCAATAATCCGTGGTTTCTTCGTAAAAAAATCAGCACTTAATTGTGTTAAACCGCCAAAATGATCGTAATGACCATGAGATACCACTATGATTTTTACTTCTGTTAAGTCAATTCCCATTTTTTGGGCATTTGATATAAAAGTAAGATCTTTTCCGGTATCAAAGATTATTTGAGTTTTACTTTCACTATCTTCAAGTAAAAGCGACAGGCCAGGATAATGGCTAAGTGAAGGATTTATCGTTTTGTTTTCTAACAGTGCAGTAATGGTTAACATGAATTTTTTAATTATTATCGTTAGCAGAGTAAAGGCATAATAATTAAAAATTAGGAATGAGCCAAATAGAATAGCAATTTATTTGTGCGATAAAGGCATCGCAAACTCACTTTCTTGCTAGTGCGATGCCCCCTTATAAACGCTTAATCATCTTAATGTACAAAGATCTACTAATACTCTATTCTTTTATCGAACAACCATCACTGAACGTTTTGCATAGCGCGTAATATCTGCGGCCGTTGAGCCTAAGTGATAAACATCTATTTCGGGATTATGTGAGCTGATGATAATTAAATCAGCATCTATTTCATCGGCTATTTGCAATATTGCGTCTCTTGGTTTCCCAATACGAATATGCGTATCTACTCTGTCATCGGGTAAATCAAAACGCTCAATAATTTTTTTCACCTCAATTTCTGCTGAAGTTTTTAAACATCCTTGATCTAATTGATCGCCATTCATAACTAACCGATAATAGGACGATTGAGGCAATTTAGGCAGCACATACAAAAAGTGAACATAAGAGTCTTCATTTTTTGCAATATCTTCCACTAATGGAATGGCTTTGTTCATCAAATTATCTTCATCAATATCAATGGGAACCAAAATATTCTTATACATACCGCCTCCTTTTTATTTTACTTGTAGGATAGTGCATTTTTAAAAAAATACCGGATACAGTTAACATATTTTATAAATATTTTATCAATGCTAATTAACGATTACTTTTCATTCAAAACAACAATCCAAAATCAATTTTTTATAAATAATTAAACAAAAAATAAATTTTATTTTAAATAAATCATTTATCTAGAGTATCGTGAATTTAGCATATAGTGATAAAAATATTTTTGCTTAATTAAGTTTATTCTTTATCAAATAAAAAAGCCCTACCGTATTAAGGTAGGGCTCTTATTTAAAATAATATTTTTGATTATCTTTATTATTTTGGAGTGGCTAATTTTTGCTTACGTTTTTTAACGTATTGATAGCCAACAGCCAAAGCAATAAACCATATTGGTGTTACACTTAGCGCTTGGCGAGTATCATGTTCTAATGCTAATAAAATAGTCATAAAAGCAAAGAAAGCTAAACATAACCACGACATAAAAATACCTAGCGGCATTTTATAAATAGATTTTTGATGAAGCTGTGGCCGTTTTTTACGATAGGCTAAATAAGAGCATAAAATCATACTCCAAATAAACATAAACAGTAACGCAGATACCGTAGTAACCAGCGTAAATACATGCATAACATCAGGAATAAAATAAATTAATATAATTCCGCATGATAAACACAAGCTAGTGAATAATAGCCCATTAGCAGGAACCGCACGTTTAGATAATTGACTAAATTGTTTTGGTGCTTCACCTTCTTTAGATAACCCAAATAACATACGACTGGTTGAGAATATACCACTATTAGCTGAAGAGGCGGCTGCGGTTAATACCACAAAGTTAACTAAACTGGCAGCAGCCGGAATACCTATCATAACAAAGAGTTCAACAAACGGGCTTTTATCTGCCAATATTGAACGCCAAGGCGTTACTGACATAATAATAGCCAAAGCTAACACGTAAAAAGTAATAATACGAATAGGAATAGCGTTAATTGCTTTAGGTAGTGATTTTTCAGGGTTACGCGTTTCTGCCGCAGCCGTACCCACTAATTCAATTCCCACAAAAGCAAAAATAGCGATTTGAAAACCTGCAAAAAATCCGCTAAGCCCTTTAGGAAACATTCCACCATCATTCCATATATTTTCTAGCGCTGCGGTAT
This sequence comes from Proteus hauseri, assembly GCF_004116975.1. NCBI lineage: Bacteria > Pseudomonadati > Pseudomonadota > Gammaproteobacteria > Enterobacterales > Morganellaceae > Proteus > Proteus hauseri. The sequence goes on from NZ_CP026364.1 coordinate 3,853,393, forward strand.
GCCCCGCTGGTGATTGAAATCCCATACTAATTAGCACTACACCGACGATTATTAACGACACTATCGCGGTAATCTTTATCATTGAGAACCAGAATTCCATTTCACCAAAGAGTTTTACCGTTGCTAAATTTAAAATAAGCAAGGTTAATACACAGATAAATGAAGTACCCCACTCAGGAAATCCCGGAGCCCAATAACTAATATAAGATGTGATTGCAACAATATCCGCAATACCCGTAATCACCCAGCAAAACCAATATGTCCAGCCAACAAAAAAACCGGCCCAAGATCCTAATAAATCACCAGCAAAGTCACTAAATGATTTATATTCTAAATTAGATAATAGAAGTTCGCCCATTGCTCGCATTACAAAAAATAGGACGAAACCAATAATCATATAGACAAAAATAATTGATGGTCCAGCTAACGAGATGGTTTTCCCTGATCCCATAAATAAACCAGTACCGATAGCACCACCAATAGCAATTAATTGAATATGACGATTTGTTAGCCCGCGCTGAAGAGTGGCATTTTTCACTCTACCGGGCTGAGATATTTGTGTTTGATCTTCCATACAATACCTGAAGTGTGTTTATATTTTTCGATGTTGTTTTGCCACTATTTTATTTTTTAACGTGGCTATGTTTGCAAAATTATTGTGACATAAATCTCAGTATAAGTAATGAAAAGATCACATTTAATCAAATAGGTGATGCTTTGATAACCAGACAAGATCCTTTCTTTAAAGTAATCGACGATATTTTATCCATTCAGAAAAAAAATCAAATTAAGGGGTTGACCACAGCTATTGAGAGGAGAATAATCAATGCATCGGGTTGTTAGCTCAGTCGGTAGAGCAGTTGACTCTTAATCAATTGGTCGGGAGTTCGAACCTCCCACGACCCACCAAATTTAAGCTGATAAATCAGACGGTTACGCCACTTATTAATAAGTGGCTTCTTTGTATCTGGAAGAAAGTGGCGACAAGATGGCGACAGAATTACGCATCTTTTTCACTAATTAAATGATTTATTATTATTTAGTTAAATATTCTTTTTTCACCATAAAAAGAGTTTTATTATAATCTGCAAAAATAAAATAAATCAGCATATTTAACCATAAAAATAGGCAGCGTCGATAAAAAAACCTTTTTTATCAAAAAGATAATTTACTCTATTTTAAGTAATGCATTTTTATTATTTTCAGCTTTGATTTCAATATGTAATTTTTATTTTTAAAAAATAGAATTTAATCTAGAAAATAGATAAAAATATTAATTTACCACTGTATATATTAACAAAAATTGCTGATAAGTGAATTTACTTATTAAAGTAATATCAATAGCTCACATTGTTACTAAAATAATCTATTTCATTTATACTATTTGATAATGCAATGGGAGCAACTCAACTGATTTGCATTCCTAATCTGATCATTACAACATGGATAGCTTTATGAAATCACGATTACTACTCACCTTCTCATTTTTTGCATTTTCTTCTTTCCCTTTATTAGCGAATGCATCTGCCGAATGCAATGAAGTAGACAAAGATATAAACTTTGCCAATAACACAATTGTTGCCTTAGAAGCATTTACAGGTCCAATAAAATCTATCGTTACGACAAGTACGCTTCCTCCAGATGGTAGATTTAAAGCGATCAAAAGTGAAATAAAATTTGATGAATGCGGTAGCCTCACTAAATACCACGCTTCATTGCAAGAATATACATTTGGTAATATCGAAAGCAATATTATTAGAATGTCTGAAAATACACCTTACGATTTTAAATATAAATATCAGTTAAAGAATCGTGATTATACCCATACCTTCTATATACATGAGATATTCAGTAAAAATAGTCAAAATTTACTCGACAAAAAGGTATCCACCTTTTACAACGCTGCAGGTGAACCTATTGGTAAAGACTTATCTCAATTTACAACAAAAGATAATAGAATTACTTTAGAAACGATAGAGATAAAAGACCCGCTTGATACAGAGAAAAAAACGATTAGTTACGAATATAATGCTCAAAAAAGACTATTGAAATCGGAAGAAGATAATATCGTTACATTGAATTTTAAATATGATGAAAATGGCAAAATATTAGGCCAGACACAATCAGTTAAAGGTTTTTCTGATGAATTAAAAACCTATGATTTTACTTGTCTTGAATGGGATAAATATAATAACTGTTTAACTTGGGATTTAGAAAGTACCATTAAATTCGATGATAATGTGGTTAATTACAGTAAAGCCGTAATACACAATCGGTTTGAATACTATGAATGATTTTCAATATTACTTTATTTACAATGTGTTATAAAGATATCTAAAATAAAACCAGGCTAATAGAAATCAATAGGCTGGTTTATACTTTACCAATTATCTTAATTTCCCCCAAAGATGTTTTCTAATACTTCCATAAAAATACCGCCGATTAAACTAATGGGCGGTATTCTATATAAGCTATAAACTCAAATTAATTATTAAGTATTTTGATATTCTGTTTCTGCTTCATTAAAACGTTGCTGATTTTCAGCACTTGGCGCTTTCCCCATCAAACTTACCGCAATAATGGCGATAGAGGCAAAAATAAAGCCAGGAATAATTTCATATAGACCAAACCATTTAAACTGCATCCACACTAATACCGTTAATGCGCCAATTACCATACCAGCAAATGCACCATTACGAGTCATTCGTTTCCATGTTACTGAAATCAAAATAACCGGACCAAATGCAGCACCAAAGCCAGCCCACGCATTACTTACTAAATCGAGAACTTTATTTTCAGGGTCTCGTGCTAGAAATATTGCGATAATAGCCACTAATAACACCATTCCACGGCCGACCCAAACCAGTTCTTTTTGACTCGCATTTTTACGAATAAAAGGTTTATACAAATCTTCGGTTAATGCGCTTGCACACACTAAAAGTTGACAACTCAGTGTGCTCATTACTGCAGCTAATATTGCCGAAAGTAATACACCTGCCACCCACGGATTAAATAGCAATGAAGCTAATTCCATAAAGATACGTTCATTTTTAGCCATCACTGGGCCAGCTTGTGCTGAGTTTAGCTCAAAATAAGCAATACCAAAAAATCCTACTGCAACAGTACCTCCTAAACAGAGGATCATCCATGTCATACCAATACGACGCGCTTTACGGATCGTTTGATTTGAATCAGCGGCCATAAAACGAGCTAAAATATGTGGTTGTCCAAAATAGCCTAATCCCCAAGCTAATAAAGAAATAATGGCGATAAAATCAAGACCTTTAAACATATCAAGATAAGAAGGATCTTTAGCTTTAATGATCTCAATAGAAGTATCTATTCCACCAATGGAGAAAATAACAATAATAGGTGTAAGAATAAGCGCAAAAATCATTAAAGTTGCCTGAACAGTATCAGTCCAACTAACCGCAAGAAAACCACCAAGAAAGGTATAAGCAATTGTCGCTAATGCGCCATAAATCATGGCTTCATGATAGGGAATATGGAAAGTTGACTCAAATAACATACCACCAGCAACAACACCTGAAGCACAATAAATAGTAAAGAAAACCAAAATAACTAATGCTGAAATAATACGTAACATTTTACTTTTATCGTCAAAACGTGAAGTAAGATAATCAGGTAACGTTAAAGCATTATTATTTTTTTCTGTTTGCAAGCGTAATCGACCAGCAACCAAACGCCAATTTAACCATGCACCAAGGCATAATCCTATCGCAATCCAGCTTTCTGAGATCCCGGCAAAAAAAACGACACCGGGTAATCCCATTAACAGCCAGCCACTCATATCCGAAGCCCCTGCAGAAAGAGCAGTTACCACACTCCCTAAACGGCGACCTCCAAGAATATAGTCATCAAAGTTTTTTGTTGATCGATATGCAAGATAGCCGATAAAAAGCATACCTAAGATATAGATCGTAAATGTAATTAGCATTGGCGAATTTAAAGCCATAATTGCAGTTCTCCATCAATCTGTTTACGATCAATTGATATGCTTTCACTGGGTACAGGAACGTTGCACTTAGTTGCACACAAATGACCTTATCAGTTTTTAATTAAAATAATTTCTTACAGAAACAAATAAACCATTCACACCAATCCTAGAATAAATCTGATGGTTTTAACAAGATGTTAACCTTTAAATGTTTAATTTTTGTATGTAACTTCACACTATTCGTCTGGATTAGAACAAATGAAGAAACTCTCCTCTAAAACCACTAGAATATAATCAATTGAAATATAAATATTATTTATTTTTTCTGTTATTATTATATTTTCCATCTAAAATAAAACCTGACTATTTTCACATTATTTATAAAAATATTGTTAACAATGTTGCACAAAGTTGCAACATGAATGATATTAATAAAAATAACTGGTAACTGTGCCATGTTGGATAAGATGTACGATATGAGGAGCACTGCATGAGTAGCACAACAATGGGTGTCAGGCTTGATGAAGAAACCCGTAATCGATTAAAAAATGCGGCACAAAAATTAGATAGAACATCACATTGGTTAATTAAACAGGCAATTTTTAATTATCTTGAACAAATTGATAATAATCAGCTGGTATTAACAGATTCAGTGCTCGCAGCACAAGATATTGATGAAAACACTGATATTCCAGCAATGTATTATCAACCATTCTTAGAATTTGCTGAACATATTCATCCTCAATCAGTTTTACGCTCAGCAATTACTTCTGCTTATCGCACACCAGAAACACAAGCAGTTCCTATGTTATTACAACAAGCAACACTGCCTGAGAATCAAGCACAAGCAACCCATAAACTGGCTTATTCCATTGCAGAAAAACTACGAAAACAAAAAAATGGTATTGGTCGTTCGGGACTAGTTCAAGGATTGCTACAAGAGTTTTCGCTCTCTTCTCAAGAAGGGGTGGCTTTAATGTGTCTGGCTGAAGCTTTATTGCGTATTCCAGATAAAGCAACTCGAGATGCGCTTATTCGTGACAAAATTAGCCATGGAAATTGGCGTTCACATGTAGGCCAAAGCCAATCTATGTTTGTTAATGCTGCAACTTGGGGATTACTTTTTACTGGAAAATTAGTTTCAACACATAACGAGGAAAAACTATCTAATTCACTCAATCGTATTTTAACTAAAAGTGGTGAGCCGCTTGTCCGCAAAGGCGTTGATATGGCAATGCGCTTGATGGGTGAGCAATTTGTTACCGGAGAAACAATTTCTCAGGCTCTTGCTAATGCGCGTAAATTAGAAGAAAAAGGATTTAGTTATTCTTATGACATGTTAGGTGAAGCTGCTTTAACTGAAAAAGATGCCCAAGATTATTTAGTCTCTTACCAACAAGCAATTCACGCAATTGGTAAAGCCTCTAATGGTAGAGGTATTTATGAAGGCCCGGGAATTTCCATTAAACTATCAGCATTACATCCTCGTTATAGCCGTGCGCAATATGAACGTGTTATGTCTGAACTTTACCCTCGCCTGCTTTCTTTAACACTGCAAGCTAAACAATATGATATCGGCATAAATATTGATGCCGAAGAAGCCGATAGATTAGAAATCTCTCTCGATTTATTAGAAAAACTCTGTTTTGAGCCAGAATTAGCCGGTTGGAATGGTATTGGTTTTGTTATTCAGGCCTACCAAAAACGTTGTCCATTAGTCATTGATTATGTAATTGATTTAGCACAACGTAGCCGTCGTCGGTTAATGGTTCGCTTAGTTAAAGGCGCATATTGGGATAGTGAAATTAAACGCGCTCAAATTGACGGGCTTGAAGATTATCCTGTATATACCCGCAAAGTGTATACCGACGTTTCTTATCTTGCTTGCGCAAAGAAATTACTGTCTTCACCTAATTTTATTTATCCTCAGTTTGCAACACATAATGCGCATACTCTTTCTGCGATCTACCATTTAGCTGGACAAAACTATTATCCGGGTCAATATGAATTTCAATGTTTACATGGTATGGGCGAACCTCTCTATGCTCAGGTTGTAGGTAAAATAGCTGAAGGTAAATTAGGTCGCCCTTGCCGTATTTATGCCCCCGTTGGTACTCATGAAACGTTATTAGCTTATTTAGTGCGTCGTTTATTAGAAAATGGAGCTAATACTTCATTTGTTAACCGTATTGCTGATACCACAATTTCGTTAGATGAACTGGTCGCCGACCCTGTTAAAGAAGTCAATAAAATGGCTCAAACAGAAGGTCACGTTGGACTTTCTCACCCTCGAATTCCACTGCCTGATAAGCTTTATGGTGATGAGCGTAAAAATTCTCAAGGTCTTGATATGTCGAATGAACATCGTTTGGCATCTCTCTCTAGTGCCTTGTTAACGTCAGCAACAGAAAAAATGCACTGTGAGCCAATACTTGGTGGTGAATTTAGTCAACCAGAAACATCATTAATATCTCAATCAGTACTAAACCCAGCAAATCATGCCGATATTGTAGGAACTGTCCGCGAAGCAACACAAGCTGAAGCTGATTTTGCCTTAACGATAGCTCAAGAAAATGGTGAGATTTGGTTTGCAACACCACCAGCAGAACGCGCTGCGTTTTTAATTCGCGCGGCTCAGTTAATGGAACAGCAAATGGGTCCATTAATGGGGATCCTCGTTCGAGAAGCTGGCAAAACGTATAACAATGCGATAGCTGAAGTACGAGAAGCAATAGATTTTCTCTATTATTATGCCGCTCAGGTTGAAAAAGACTTTGATAACAATACCCATCGGCCTTTAGGGCCAGTGGTTTGTATTAGCCCTTGGAATTTCCCATTAGCAATATTCAGTGGACAAATTGCTGCGGCATTAGCGGCAGGAAATACCGTATTAGCCAAACCTGCTGAGCAAACTCCTCTAATTGCTGCTAAAGCAATTGCATTATTTCATCAAGCAGGTATTCCTCACGCTGCATTACAATTATTACCAGGGCAAGGCGAAACGATTGGCGCACACTTAGTTGCTGATGACCGTGTTCGTGGTGTGATGTTTACTGGCTCCACCGCTGTTGCTCATATTTTACAAAAAACACTAGCGGGTAGATTAGATAGTGAAGGTCGTCCAGTTCCTTTAATAGCCGAAACTGGCGGCTTAAATGCCATGATTGTTGATTCTTCAGCACTCACTGAGCAAGTAGTAACCGATGTAATGGCCTCCGCTTACGATAGTGCGGGTCAACGCTGCTCAGCATTACGTATTTTATGTATTCAAGAAGAAGTTGCTGATCACACAATTGAAATGCTTAAAGGTGCGATGGCTCAAGCAAATATTGGCGACCCAAGTCTTTTATCAACCGACATTGGTCCAGTTATTGATAAAGAAGCAAAAATAGGTATTGACCGCCATATCCAAGCGATGCGTACTGAAGGGCGTTCTGTTTATCAAGCGACTCATAATAGTTTGCCGAAACATATCGAGAACAATAGTACTTTTGTTCAACCGACTTTAATTGAGTTAGATAAAGTCAGTTCACTGAAAAAAGAGATCTTTGGTCCTGTTTTACATGTTGTTCGCTACGCAAGCCAAGATTTGCCTACTTTATTAAATGAGATTAATGCCACAGGTTATGGTTTAACTATGGGCGTTCATACTCGTATTGATGAAACTATTGCGTATATTGCTACTCATGCAAAAGTAGGAAACTTATATGTAAACCGAAATATGGTAGGTGCTGTGGTAGGTGTTCAGCCTTTTGGTGGTGAAGGATTATCAGGTACGGGGCCTAAAGCGGGTGGGCCTGCTTATTTATATCGCTTATTATCTAAACGCCCTGAAAATGCGACAACACAAACCTTATCGCGCCAAGATGCTTATCTCCCTCTTGATACTTCAATGCGTAATAGTTTGTTGCAAACCTATCATAACTTTATGGCATGGTTAGTGAACAAAGTTGAAAAAACGCATTATGCTGCATTAGAAGATTACGCTGCTGCCTCTCAGACAGGCACATTGCGTGTATTACCAGGTCCGACTGGTGAACGTAATACTTATCAGTTAGTTCCTTGTGGCAATGTACTTTGCATTGCAGATAACGAAAAAGATGGCTTTAGCCAAATAGCAGGAGTATTAGCTTCAGGCTGTCATGCCATTGTGGTTAACAGTGCATTCTCGCAAAAAACATATCGTGAATTACCGGATGACGTTAGGAAATCTATCACTCTTACTGATAAATGGGATGATGATTCAGTTAAAATTAACGCCGTTATTTATCATGGTGATTGCGATCAACTTAAAGAAATTTGTCAAAAAATAGCGCAACGTAAAGGTGCTATCATTTCAGTACAAGGATTCGCTAGAGATGAGACAAATTTATTGTTAGAACGTTTATTACACGAGCGAGCCCTCAGCATTAATACGGCTGCAGCTGGCGGTAATGCAAGCTTAATGACAATTAGCTAGTTAACAAATTCTCTTTCTCTCCTTAAATTTTAGACCACCTTTAACGTTATTTTTTATTAAAGGTGGTTTTTTTATTATCTATTTCTGGTTCTATTGACAAAAAATACCGCTATTTAATGAAAGGTTGTGATAGCACTCACCTTTTAACTATTTATGGTTAGTGTCTCTTAATTCCGATAAATATACTTAATCAAATATCAACATCAAGATTGATATAAATACGTCATTATGAATACTTGTATTATTTGCGCTCCATCGGGGCGCATTTTTATTTATTAAATTAATAATAATAAAGATCTAGTGAAAAATTTAGAATAAAAAGAAATAGATAAAACGGATAAAAAAGGAAAGCAGGAAAATAAGTAATAAAAAAGGAGTAGGCAATGCTACTCCTTTTCAGGTCTCTCTTGATAGTGATTAGTGGCTACTTAACGATGGAGGCTCTTGGCACCAATCGAGATATTGCTCATACTTACGCAACGCAATGTTGTAGTTACTAAATGCAGAGGGAGTGAGCTTTTTACTCAAGTCTGACTGAATTTTCTCTGTCGTAAACTCTTGACGAGGAAAATTAGTTGAAGTCAGTAATTCATCAAGACGACGTAAACGCACCACATACTCACGAACAGTACTGTGGCTCATTTCCGTTTGCTCGAATAGATACTGTTTAAAAGCCATAATGTCAAAGTAATCAGTTTCACTATTACAGTAAATCTCACTACAAAAACGGCACAGCGCAGAAAATTTCTCTTGCAGAGAGTCCCACGTTTCATCATCAATTAAATCAGTCATTTCAGAAATGGCTTCTTTATTAATAACTTGGCGATTGAATACGAGCGAAATACGATCAAGCGCCTTATGGCAATGTAAACAATGGGTCTGGCTGTGTTTATAGTCTTTAATATAACGGCTTAGAGGCCGTTTCTTTTGTGTTGAAACAGACATAAGAGATAAAGCCCTGTGTTGTAGTCTTAATAAACAAAAACAAAAATAAGCAAAACTTCTATTTCTCTGGGTTTAAGCGTGCTCGCAGCCTTTTAATTGCTTGGCTGTGTAGCTGGCTTACGCGGGATTCCCCGACATTAAGCACTGCGCCTATTTCTTTCAAATTAAGTTCTTCCTGATAATACAGAGTAAGAACCATTTTTTCCCTTTCGGGAAGCAATTCTATCGCGTCTATGACTCTTTGGCGAATATCACTTTCTAATAACATCTGTAATGGATTGTCATCATGATCTTCGTCTTGAGACGGTTCACAGCTTTCACCGTAAATTTCATGCCATTCGTCATAAGAGAACAATTGGCTGTTATTCGTATCCAATAGGATCTGCCGGTATTCTGCTAACTCAATCTGCAAATGATCAGCAACTTCCTGTTCTAATGGTGGTCGTCCTAGATCCTGCTCTAGTTGATGAATTGAATGTGTTACTTCTCTGGCATTTCGGCGCACACTGCGTGGCGCCCAGTCGCGGCTGCGTAGCTCATCTAACATTGAGCCACGAATACGTTGAACAGCATAAGTGGTAAATGCAGCACCCTGCATTGAGTCATAACGCTCAACGGCGTTTAATAACCCTATTCCACCCGCTTGCAAGAGATCATCCAATTCCACACTCGCAGGTAACTTGACCTGTAATCGTAATGCTTCATGGCGAACCAAGGGGACATATCGCTCCCAGAGGCTATTTTTGTCCATCACGCCTTCGGCGGTATACAAATCACTCACAACAAAAGACACCTTTGGATAAAAGACCGGAAACCATTATCCGGCGAAATAGATTCAGCAATCGGTTGAACAGTGAAGCAAAAGCGCCTCTTTTTCACCTATGCCAAATTTTCAGAGAAAATCGGGTTTTCATTGATAAATTAATTTGTCATTGCATTACGAGAACTACTTTACCCTAAAACATTAGTGACTAATCCTTAGAAAAACCGTTAATTAAATTGATACTTTCTCTCATTAAAAGAAATCAGCTCATAGAAATTGCATTCTGTTCATAAAAAAATAACATATAAATCATATAATTTTATTTTGTGAGATTTAACATTCTTAATATTGCTTTCAACCACGCCAAGATAATTGATTAAAAAACCTATCTAATCGATGATAAAACACCCACTACATCTTCTATAGTGAGTGTTTAAGAGATCAAATAAAGAAACAACTTATTTTGAATTAACGAAGGAGCGATAATACGTTTTGAGACATTTGATTTGCTTGTGCTAATACCGCAGAGCCGGCTTGTTGTAGAATTTGGCCTTTGCTCATATTAGACACTTCAGTTGCATAATCCGCATCTTGAATACGACTATTGGCAGCCGTTAAGTTAGTCACGGTATTATTTAAGTTATTAACAGTGGATTCTAAACGGTTTTGTACCGCACCCATTGAACTACGCAGGCCATCGACTTGCGCAAGGGCGTTATCTAAGGCATTGAGTGGCATTTCATTTACCATATCTACATTTGCGGCTGCAGTTGTAGTTGCTTCCACTTTGGCTGGCGCACCAGTCGTACCAGGAGTCACTTTGGCATCAAAATAGCCTTCTACACCTTTACCATCAACCGTGTGAACAATCAGTTTAGATTTATCATCTTTACCATCAGCACCTTTTGCATAATAAATATCATAACTTTTAATCGTGCCTGCTTTCACATCGCTATCTAACTTTTGAGTATCAAGTTTTTGTATCTCTTTTTTTGCAGGAGTACTTGAACCAACAGTCACCTCAACTTCAGTTGCTTTGGAGCCGATTTGACTTTTTGCTGATAAATCTAACTTATCAATACCCAGTGTGGTTGAATCCATTTTTTTCAAATTAACACTGATTTGTTCTTTATCCAGCGCACCCACTTGCAAATTTAATTGGCTATCTTCGCTTAAGACTTTTACGCCATTAAATTGGGTTTGTTCTGATATACGATTAATTTCTGCGGTACGTTGATTAATCTCTTCTTGAATAGATTTAATATCTGACTCAGAGTTAGAACCGTTTTTTGCTTGCACGGTTAATTCACGCACACGCAAAAGGTTATTATTAATTTCGTTTAATGCCCCTTCTGTAGTTTGTGAAATAGAAATACCATCATTCGCATTACGTGCGGCTTGAGTTAAACCTTGAATATTTGCAGTAAAGCGGTTTGATATTGCTTGGCCTGCAGCGTCATCTTTGGCGCTATTAATACGCAAGCCAGAAGATAAACGTTGAATTGCTGTTCCTAATTTGCTTTGGGAGCGATTTAAATTATTTTGAGTAACTAATGACAGAACATTAGTATTAATAACTTGTGCCATAAATATTCCTATATTAGCTATCATCTAGCTAAAATTTAATTAATCCTATTAATTAAACTCCTAAATACCCAATCAAATACTTTATTTAAAGATAAGTAGTAATTTTGTATTTAAAAATAAATTAATAGGCAAAATAAGATTTAATTAGTCTTATTATCTTAATAACGATAATACGTTTTGAGACATTTGATTTGCTTGTGCTAATACCGCTGAGCCGGCTTGTTGTAGAATTTGGCCTTTGCTCATATTAGACACTTCAGTTGCATAGTCCGCATCTTGAATACGGCTATTTGCCGCTGTTAAGTTAGTCACGGTATTATTTAAGTTGTTAACAGTGGACTCTAAACGATTTTGTACCGCACCCATTGAGCTACGCAGGCCATCGACTTGCGCAAGGGCGTTATCTAATGTCGCTAATGGTTTTTCATTCGCTGCATCGACAGTCATAGCCGTACCTGTTGCGGCTACTGTGACCGTCGCACCTGCTGTAGCACCGGTTACTGCAGGGAGACTAAAATAGTCATCCTTACCGTTTTTATCAACGCTATGAACGACCAAGATAGATTTATCATCTTTACCATTAGCATCTACACCATAAGAAATATCGTAGCTTTTCCAATTATTATTGGTAACTTCTTTATCCAAATCCGTTGTATCTAATTTTTGCATCTCTTTTGTTGCAGTAGTACCTGAACCAACAGTTACCTCAACTTCAGTTGCTTTAGAACCGACTTGGCTTTTTACTGATAGATCTAATTTATCAATACCCAATGTGGTTGCATCCGTTTTTTTCAAATCAACACTGATTTGTTCTTTATCCAGCGCACCCACTTGCAAATTTAATTGGCTATCTTCGCTTAAGACTTTTACGCCATTAAATTGGGTTTGTTCTGATATACGATTAATTTCTGCGGTACGTTGATTAATCTCTTCTTGAATAGATTTAATATCTGACTCAGAGTTAGAACCGTTTTTTGCTTGCACGGTTAATTCACGCACACGCAAAAGGTTATTATTAATTTCGTTTAATGCCCCTTCTGTAGTTTGTGAAATAGAAATACCGTCATTCGCATTACGTGCGGCCTGAGTTAAACCTTGAATATTTGCAGTAAAACGATTTGATATTGCTTGTCCTGCAGCGTCATCTTTGGCGCTATTAATACGCAAGCCAGAAGATAAACGTTGAATTGCAGTTCCTAATTTGCTTTGGGAGCGATTTAAATTATTTTGAGTAACTAATGACAGAACATTAGTATTAATAACTTGTGCCATACGATATTCCTTTGACTTGATTTTAAAATGCTTTTAATGAATAGGTTGGTTACTACGTCTCTGTAATAACCTTGCCTAAACACTATCGTCATCAATCCTGAAGGTTTTACGATTTTTGGCGTCACTAAAATAGCAAAAAAAGCCAGTCAGTTAATTTGTAAGGAATAATTTATTGCAGAAAAAAGAAAAATAGATTGGAAGAAAAAATAAAACTAAAAAAAGTAGAGTTAAATATAAAAATAAAACAAAAAAAGGCCCTCTTACGAGGACCTTTTAAATATAGAAAGGTATCTTTTGTGTCAGGGTACGAATTAACGTAACAGAGACAGAACTGTTTGTGGTACTTGGTTTGCTTGAGCAAGTACTGAAGTACCCGCTTGTTGCAGAATTTGACCACGGCTCATGTTAGAAACTTCTGTTGCATAGTCAGCATCTAAGATACGGCTACGTGCAGCAGATAAGTTGTTAACAGTGTTGTTCAGGTTGTTGATAGTTGATTCAAAACGGTTTTGAATCGCACCTAAAGAAGAACGCATACCGTCAACAGTGTTGATTGCTTCGTCTAACGTTTTCAGTTGAGCTTCAGCTTTAGCTTCTGATTTAGTTACGTCATCAGCAGTTGCAACTTTAACTTCGCTACCAACAGTGAATTTGATTTCTTTAGCATCAGTATCTGTTGCTGGGTTAGTTACTTTCATATCTGCTTTAAAAGTAACAGTTTGTTTTACACCATCAGCATCTTCAAGTTTAGCAGTGATATAATGTTGACCATTTTTATCAACACTTGCGCTATCAACTGTTACAGTTTGTGATTTACCACCGTAATTAGTTGTAATTTCACCTAAGTCAGCAGCAACCGCACCAACACCAGCTTCAGCTGGAGCTAATTGCACAGCAGTTTTAGCAGTTAAATCAGCAGCTTTAACACCACCAAATGCTTCTGCGCCAACTTCTAATTCGTCAACTTTCAGTGTTTTGCTGTCAACTTTTTTCAGGTCAAATTCAATTTTTTCTTTGTCGTTAGTACCAACGTGAACGGTCATTTTTTCTTTTTCGCCGCTCAGTACTTTAACGCCGTTGAATTGAGTTTGTTCAGAAATACGGTCGATTTCTTTTAAACGCTCACCAACTTCTTCTTGGATTGATTTGATATCTGATTCTGAGTTAGAACCGTTTTTAGCTTGAACTGTTAACTCACGGATACGTTGTAAGTTGTTGTTGATTTCGTTCAGTGCACCTTCAGTAGTTTGAGCGATAGAGATACCATCGTTCGCATTACGTGCTGCTTGAGTTAAACCATTTACGTTTGAAGTGAAACGGTTAGCAATCGCTTGACCTGCTGCATCGTCTTTAGCGCTGTTGATACGTAGACCAGAAGACAGACGCTCGATTGCACTTCCTAAAGCTCCCTGAGATTTATTCAGGTTGTTTTGAGTTACCAGAGATAGATAGTTGGTATTAATGACTTGTGCCATAGCTAGATTCCTTTAAAATCAAGTCGATAAAATAAAAGTTTGCCTATTCATTTACGGTGTCAATCACCGGCAACAAGTTTATCGGCACCCCAAATATAACCTTTAACTTTTCCTACAAAAATTTCTGCGATTTTTTATAGAATTGATATCAAGTTAATGATAAATAACGAAATTAATTTATTATTTTTTTATTAAATTTTTATCACTTTTCACCTAATGTCGTTTTACTTCGCCCCAAATTGCGCTTTGGTTACCAATAGCAATAAATGGCTTCTATATGGCAGCCTGTTTAACTCATCAAAAAAACCAAATAGACGTAAACTTTTCGCCGATTCTACCGATAACGTTTTTTGAGGATTATTTTACGAACACAGAAAGGAGACCAGTATGGCTGGTATTGCTTCACTAGGCGTGGGCTCAGGGATGCCTCTAAGCCAAACATTGGCACAATTAGAGGCGGCGGAAAATAAACGTCTCGAACCCCTTGATAAACAGATGAAAAGTTACGAAGCGCAAATTACTGCTTACGGTAAAATTCGCGGACAACTTGATAAATTACAAAAAGCTTCAGAAGATCTAAAAAAATTCGACAAAATTACGGCTACGAAAGTTGAAGATGAGTTTGACGCATTTAAAGTAACAACAGACGGTAAAGCCAGTATTGGTAACTACACCGTATCTGTGAAAGAACTTGCTCATGCGCAAACATTAAAATCGATTCCAGTAAATAATGTTAAAAGCCCTATAGGCAAAACATTAGGTGAAGGTAATACCCGTACTGTAGTTATTACTCAACCTGGTGAAAAAGAACCATTACGTATTGAATTAACAGATAAACAAACTTCAATGATTGAATTGCGTGATGCAATCAATAAAAAAGAAGGGAATGTTTCTGCATCTATTGTTAAAGCTGATGATGGTGTTAACCACTTGATTTTGACCTCTCGTAAAGAGGGAACAGACTCAATGATGACCATTAAAGTTGAAGGTGATGATGAATTAAATAGATTTTTATCTAATTCACCCGATCCTGATGGCGCTAAACATACACAAGGTATGAAACAAATCGTTGCTGCAAATAATGCAAAGCTAACGATTAATGGTATCGATATTGAACGTCAGACCAATGAGATTAAAGATGCCCCTGAAGGTATCGTCTTAAATCTGAAAAAAACCACTGACAACAATAAAGACAACGTAGATAAGCCTGAAATTGTCAGCGTCGCTCGTGATATTGAGCCGATGAAAAAGGCAATAAAAGCCTGGACTGAAGCTTATAACGAGCTAAGCAAAACTTATAAAGATCTCACCAAATATACCCAAGTTGAAAAAGGTGAAGATTCAGCTAAAGATAACGGTGTTTTATTAGGTGATAGCACCAGCCGTATGATTATGTCTGAGCTAAAAAGCTTTATTACTCGCTCTCAATCAACATCAGATATGGATACCCTGAATAAAATGGGTATTAAATTCAAAGTTGATGGCACTTTAGAGATTGATAATAAAAAACTCGATGATGCGTTAAAAGAGAAACCGGCTAACGTAAAAGAGTTTTTTATGGGTGATGGTAAAGAGACCGGCTTTGGTACTCAAACTTATAATTTCCTGAAGAAAACACTGCAATCTACAGATGGCACCCTAGATATTGCCACTGATGGTGTAAAAAAACGGAAAAAAACGTTAGATAAACAAATTAAAAATACTGAGCGCAATATCGCGGCCACCATGGAACGTTATAAAAACCAATTCCAGCAACTTGATAAAATGGTTAACTCCATGACTAATTCAAGTGCTTCTATTGGTCGTTTATTAGGTTAATTTTTTTAAAGTAGGACATTATGTATCAACAATCAGCCAGTAAAATGTATGCTCAAATCGACGTTGAAAGCGAGATTTTAAACGCTTCTCCTTACCAGCTGATCCAGATCCTATTTAATGGGGCGCTTAGCGCCCTTCGCCGTGCTTTAATATTAATGGAACAAGGAAATATTGCCGCTAAAGGCGAAAATATTTCTAAAGCCATTAATATTATTGGCAACGGATTAAAACAAGGTCTGGATAAGGAAAAAGGCGGTGAGCTTGCAGAAAATCTGGAGCTTCTTTATGACTATATGGTTAGTCAGTTGCTAGATGCTAACTTAAAAAATAATCCCGAAAAAATTCATGAAGTCATCAAGCTCTTAACAGAACTCTCTGATGCTTGGCAACAAATCGGCACGCAGATTAATTCTTATTAAATTAGAGTGGACAAGAATATGGATATTATGGCGGCTTACGAGCATGTCCTGAAATTAAGTGAGCAGATGTTATCGCTTGCGAAGGATCATCAGTGGGATAAGCTGATTGAAATGGAAATGGACTACCTAAAAAATGTGGAAGCTATCACTAAGATGATAAAACCCGCAGATGGTGAACTAAGTTTACAACAACGACTTACTGATATATTAAAGAAAATCTTAGCAAACGAAAACGAGACGCGAAATTTATTACGGGCAAGGTTAGATGAGCTCGGTGTGTTAATTAGACAGACTGAACAAGAGCAGAGGGTACAAAATAGCTATGGTCAGTTTACAGAGCATAGTTATTATCCTGACCTTAATCTCAAATAACGTTCCTCTGCGCCAAAAGCCGGTTTACTAGCTAATGGCGTCTTTTTATCTAAGCAATTAGAGACTTTTATTCAGCTAAATTTGTTATCGGTAACGTACTCTTTTCTGGTTTATCTGTAAGTTATTTTATTTATTAGACTGCATTAATACCATATCGATATGAGGAATATCATCTTCAAGATAACTTTCTGAGTCGATAACAAAACCATGAGATTGATAAAAATCGACTAAATAAGTTTGAGCCATTATTTTTACACTATTGGTTTTAAACTGTTTAAAAGATGCTGAAATGGCTTCTTTTAATAATTGATGAGCAACGCCACCACCACGATACTCTTTAGCAACAAGCACCCGCCCTATTGATGCCTGTGGAAATACCATACCTTGAGGCAATAAACGCGCATAAGCGATTAACTGTGAAGTTATCGTATCATTAGCAAATAGATGTAATGATTGTTGATCAATACCATCCAAATCTTGATAAGCACATTGCTGTTCACAAATAAAAACCTGATTTCTTAAGGCTAAGATAGCATACAGTTCATCTGAAGTTAGCTGTGAAAATGTTTTTAAAACCCAATTCATAAGTTCTTTATTCCCTGTTTGGTATAATAAAAAAAGTAAAACAGCATAGTAATGCCAGCATTTATTAGCTGTTTATAACAGATTTAAACGCATTACATTAACATTTATTGGATTAGCTATTGGTTTAACCATTTGAAATGATACAGCAACGTAATAACAGACTCCCCACGAGCCTTTTTATATCAAGATTATCTCAGTTTCTAGTGACTTATCACAAATATAACACCAAATTATTTTCAAATCCGTTCAAGCCCTTTCCAGGCTCTATTTTTTACTTTAGTCACTAAAATTGCTGGATTTAATGCAATTTTTTCAGCAATAGAAAAAGCAAGCTCTATCACTTCTCTATGATTTTGTGTTTCAGTTTGATAATTAAATTCAGCCAGTGGAAGAATATATTTACCTTTCAGTCCATAAATCTCTTTTTTAAACCCTTCTTTAAGCATTCTTTGAGTTAACAATGCATAATCTGCATTTTCAGTATCAGAAAGCTCAACTCTAACAGTAAATTCAGGCATAGTATTCTCCTACAATAAGCCTATGTCCATAAGATCCTGTTAGCTCTCGTTACTCAATATAGTAAATTGATAACTATTTTCATAGTCTAATAATGTGATAAATAGTGTGATTTTCAATTTATCATTAAGTTTATCGCTTATTTTTATACTGAATGCCCTTATACAAAATCGCCTACTAAATAAAATAGCAGGCGATGGTTTTAATTAAGTTTATTTACACAGAATTAAAAATATTTTTATCTATTATTTAATTACATCATAAAGATGATTATCTGATAAGTAATCTGCAGTTAATCCATTAAACGGTGTAAATTGAGCCCCTACAATTTCAGGGAAGGCTTTACCCTGTTTGCCTAATGAAACTTTGCGTTCGTCGTTACCTGTACTTTCATAAATAGAATAGGTTTTACGGCGCATTGCGGTGTATTTATCTAGGTTATGGTGAATATCAAGATGGTATTCTTTAATTTGTTCATTAGTTAATGCAAGCTTATTCGCTAAATCACATCCCCAACGCGTTAAGCAGACCTCTGCAAAATGACGTACTAATAAACCCGGAGCATATAAGCCATTTTCACTATTAGCGCCATCTAAAGAAGCATTACCCACTAACGTAGCATGACGCCCTGAAATAGGGAAAATATGCATTTTAGTTTCAGATTCAATTGTTGGAATAACACAAGTAAAGCCTTTGGAGCGCTCATCTTTTGCATAAAATCCGACATATTCTTTAACATTTTTACCCAAAGTTACTTTTTCAGGTTGGAAATTTAATGGGCCAGGTACTGGGTCTATAGCAAAGATATTCACTGGAATATTTTTTAATTGTGGATCTGTCAGCATCGCATTTGCCAACATATGGCAGGTAATACCCCCACGACTCCAGCCAACTAAGTTTACTTGGGTAGGAATGATGCCATCTTTACGAAAAGTACGGATAATTTGTTGTTGAAGTTGCTGCTGAGTTATATGGCGGTCGCCATAATCATATTTACGCCACAAAAAAGAACCGGTGACTTTAACATCTTCAATAGGAATACCAGCTTTTTTTAGTTGGTTATATTGTTCTTCTGTTAATTTCTCACGTTGCCAGTCGAAATTTCCTTTCATCAAACAAAGTGCGTGTTGAACATTTTCTTCCCAACCATTACCAAATAAAGAGCCTTTCAGATCAGAATAATTAGGACTTTCAATCCATAAGTCATCTTCTTGTAGATTGCCACTTCCTGGACCATCCACAATAAACCATTGTGCAAACTCACGATCTTGATTATTTTGTGCTAATGTAGCCACTAATTCGCCATGCCAAAAGGTAGGATTATTGCTATCAAATGAATTTGAGCCTGTACCACATAAATAAACGGTTAATACTGTCATAATTTAATATCCTTTTAATTGTCACTAAAAAATCACTATTCTGATTTTTATTTCCATGTTTGAGCTATTCCTTAGCCCAGACAAACATTAGCCTTTCACCTTTTTTTATTCAATTGCAAAAAATGAACTAACACAGCTCAGATCACAAAATCAAATTTTATTTAATTGCTCAATAAATAAAAAATGCAATAAAATCAATTTTTTATTTAAATCTTCTTAACTAATTCTATTTAGCTAAATAAATTCACTTGTTTATTTTATTGGGCGTTATTGGTGTTACGATTTAATAAAAAAAATCCCACTAAAGTGGGATCTTTTTATTAGGATAATTATTAGAGACGATTAAAAGCAACTACACGTACTGCAGGAATATCAGCTTGAGCTCCGTCAGCCACTTCCTGACATGCTTTTTCTAACGCAATATGAGGTGAGATGCCACTCTCAGTTTCTACTATTTTATGTCCGGCGTAGGTATCACCATTTCTGGAACGCACTTTATACGCAATAAACCAATATTCCATATCATCACCGTTTACGTTATTAATCATAGAATTACCATAACGGTTTATTTCCCTCTTTAATGTGACAATAATCAACTATCTTCGGTTTAATAAAATTTTTTAAATAGTAAAAAACAATAATGGTAGCTCTAACACATTTCAGACTGAATAAGTGCTTTTATTTTAACCGCTTTTTCAAAGTGATCTAATTTATGCGTCATTATCCACCAATTTGCTGCTTCCATCAGTAATTCTGGTTTGTCATTTTTATTAGCAAAAAAGGCATAAAATGATAATCCGACATTTTCACCTTTTATCGCTATTTTATCGTCACAAACTTGAATAATTTTTTCCTGTAGTCTTTTGTTCATATATTGTTCTTTTTTTATTTTTACTGTTTTTATTTAATAACTTTATTTAATAACTTCCCGCTAATACGAATCTAGAATAGTTTATTATTTTTCTCATTTTCTGATGATTGATGATATAACACACTATCTTGAGGCGCATTTTCTCTTTCATTAAATCCATAATCCCGAATAACGCTAGCAACACGTAAGCGATAATGCTGTAAAATAGAATGCCGCCCTCTGGCTTGAGCCATACGATGTAATTCAGTATTACGCCATTGCATAATCGCATTTTCACTTTGCCAAAATGAGAGTGAAAGTAATTTATCGTTATCACTTAAACTTTGAAAACGTTCAATTGAAATAAAACCATCTATATTAACTAATATTTTTTTTAAATCTTGAGCTAAGGTTAAATAATTTTGCTGTTGTTCTTCGTTCGTTTTTAATTCAAAAATAACTGCGATCATGATGATAATTCCTGTTTTAAGTAAAATAATGGAATTTGTGCATTAGTCGATGTTTTCCATCTATAGTGTGTAAAATAATCTTTATTGTATTTTTGTTGCAAAATAAACTTAACAGCACTACATCCCATCGCTCTAGCAATATGTTCACCAGGGCAGCGATGCTTGCCATAACCAAAGGGTAAAGCACCGTCACGTGTTAACAAAGGTATTGCTATTTCATCTACTGAGTTATTTTGAGACTTAAAACGTTTAGTCTGTTTTATCGGAACTATTTCATTCAATACTTTTTCAATCAAAGATGAAATAGTTTGCTCAGTTCCTTTTTGAGTTTCAATTAGTGTTAATCCAATAAGTGCTGTGGTGCTATCGCTAATTTGAAAAAATAGCCCCATTAAATTACTTATAAGTAATGATTTATCTACAATTTTATGTTGCTGTGCATATTGAGAAAACAGTACAAAAAGTTCACCATTTTGCTGTTCAATCTGAGAGTAAAGACGTTCAGCACTTTCTATTTGAGCCGATATTTCATGGGGTTTAATATGTAAAGAAAGAACTGTACAAGAAAAATGGTGAGCATCATAAGCGAGTTGTTGCCATTGCTCTGGTTTATAACCTAATAATGTTCCTAATACATAAACAGGCAATGTTGCTAAAAAAGTGTTTAATCCCTCAGCAGTTATTGTTTTCGGCAAATTTTGTTTAGCTACATTTTGTGTTATGTTAAAAATAGCGTCATAAGTATAACTATTTAAAGCTTGAGTTAGTGCTTGCTTTACTGGCTCTCTCTTTTCATCATCTCGCATTCTGATTAGCTTTGAAAATATATCACCTAATAAGCTATGTTGGATAATTTTAGGTACAGGAGTCTCTTCAGGTCGTACCCGATAATTATTATGATTTAAGTATTTTTTTAATTTATTTAATGAAGAGGTGTTTAAAGGACATTTTGACATTTTTTTTCCTTATTTTTCTGGATGAAAATAAGGATAGTTAAAAATAAAATCGATACTTCGTTATACAACGAAATGTTATTGATGCAGGCAAATAAAATATCACTAATAGCCCTTTCTTGTCCTATCACCATTTCAATAAGATGATCAGCTCAATATTTATTAGCAAAATCAATCGATTTTATAGGTAACAATCTACTATAAACCATGAAATCTATTCCAAAGCAAAATTAGTATCCATGCAGCAATCACCCAGCATAAAACTGCGGCGCTTAGTGCAGTAAATAATTTGACATAATTAAGCATAAAATAGAGCGAAACTAAATACACCATATAAGGCACAACTGCCCACATGCTAAAAATAATTGTTGTACGCAAAGCTTCTATTGAACGTTCTGATCCGACAATATAGTGAGCAATAAGTGCAAAAGTAGGAAAAAGCGGAACAAGCCCGGCAATATAGTAATTGCGAGTTTTGGATAAAACCGCAATAAGCACAACCACGAATGCACCAATTAACGCTTTAGCAAGTAATCCCATTAGTTTAGTCTATCGATAGAAAAAATTGAGGTACCAATATACAAGATCAAAATGTAATCTGAGTCAATTATATTTTGTCAGGATTGAGTTTTAACTTCACACAAAACACTGTATAAATAGGCAAAAAAGTAAAATAAAATAGTAATAAGCAAATAATAAAAAAGAGAAAATAAAAAAATGAAAATACTTTATGATAAATTAATAAAAAAAGAAAAAATACTTCACTCAGAAACTAATCGAAAAAATGCAGATATCGTGGTTAATCTTTTACATGACGACTTTATTGAAATTTGTCGCTCTGGTGTAAGTGTAAATAAAATGGAAACCATAAATAGCCTAACATTAGAAAACTGTAGAATAAATATTTACTCTGAAAATTATCACTGTTCATATTTAAATAATGATACAGTGCTATTAACTTATATCAGTTATCAATTAGAAAACAAGAAGAAAATAAAAATCACTTATCGTTCTTCAATATGGATAAAAAATAAAGAACATCATTGGCAATTAAGATTTCATCAGGGAACAGCCAAAAATGATACATAATAAAAAAATACTAAAAAAAAGTATTATAAATATAGCAATAGCTATCTACGTTAAAATTAACTATACAAAAACAATAATATTAAAATGTAACGCGATTATAAGTTATTAATAAATGTTATTTCTTTGATTTTATTTCTTTGATTTTATTTATCAATTTTTCACTCGTAATAATACTTGAGCTAGCATTAACCTTATTCATATTTTCATTATTTAGACTATAATCAGCAATTACACGCATTCCTTTTAAATTTTGCATAGCATAAGCAAGAGCAAGCAATGTCTTTTTGTTGCACGATTCTTTTTTCGCTGAATCTGCTTGTAGAAGATAATTAATCAAACCTTGATGGCTACCTTTCGGCCCATATCTTATTAATGGGTATACACAATGGTATGCTGCATAATAAGCCCTAGATATTGCATTTCTATAACCCACTTCATCATCTCTATTTATACAGTCTTTAGCAAAAGAAAGTATATCAATATAAGTTACAGCCACGTTAAACCTTCCTTTAATTTAGACACATCATCAACACCATTAATAAATATACTAAAGTTTTTACCTAAAAATTCTTTATGCTCGGCTAACTCAGATGCTAACTGTAAATTCATTTCAGATAATATATCTGCATCATCGCATTCTGCGGTCATAATAAATATATTAGATTCTTCATTATGCACAGAAGCATTGGTATAATTAACCCCCACAATTTTAACTTGATGATTATCAAGAATTGAAATAGCCATACTAACCAACTTCATTAATTCATCTTCATTTAATCCAGATAAGAAGCAATATTTTAATAATGCTGACTTGGTTCTTTCAAAATCATTTTTATATTTATCTGCTTTTTCTTTATTAGACAACTTGCTTATTTTATTTAAATAATGTTCAGCCAGTTTTAAATTAGCTGTATAAACACTTGCTTGATAAGCTAATAGAGTAAAACTTACTGATTCATACTCATCAGCAAAACGATATAGCAATTTTAAATATTTTTTATTCGATGAACGCTGATTTATAACTGCCAAATAGTTCCTAGCATAATCTACATTATTAAACTGAAGAGATAATTCGAAAAAATTAATAGCTTGTTCTATATTATTATATAAACTATAAGCTAACGCTTTAAGGTAGTTTTTTTCTAACCCTATACTATATTTATTTATTTCTCTAATAAACTGTATAAATTCAAAATCAGTACATACGTTTTCATGTACTATTTGATCTTGAAGCAAATTTAATAATTCTTCTGATTTATGAATTGGCTGCATATATATATCTCTTTTAATCTCGGCATGGTGTGCTGCAAACACTCTGCTATATTAAAATATTTCGATATCATTAACAATCTAGGAGAATTAAATTTTCGGCTTTTACCGCAAAATAAAAAAATAGAGCTTAATAACTATATTTTTATTTATAATATAGTTATTAATGTAATTATTAATAAAGTGTTTTTTATTAACTTAGATTTTTTATTGAAAATCTTAGGATGTAACATACAAGAATATAATATTATTTATATTTAAATAATATTTAGATGTAACAAATCCCACCCCAAATGGCATCAATTAATCCGTAACGCTGCCTCTACATACAAAACACAAAATGGGACACCCATTTTCAAAAATAGCGCAAATAGGATGGTTTATTGCATATTTAATAATAATCAATAAATTGTATCATAACAATAAATGAAACTGAGCCAATGTCCCCTATGTGCCCACTTAATATTAATAAAAAATAAAATCATTAATATCAAATGGTTCAAAACTAAACCTGCATAGACATAATTTCTTGATATGCCGCAACCAGTTTATTACGAACTTGCACACCCATTTGTAATGAAATGCTGGATTTTTGCATATCAACCATAACGTCGTTTAATTCAACGCCAGGAGTTCCTAAGGTAAACGCTTGTACTTTGTTGGCCGCATTAACTCGAGTTTCATTAATTTTACCTACAGCTTGAACAAGCTGACTGGCGAATCCCGCCTGTACTGGCTGGGGTTTAGCAATATTGGATGCTTGTAAACTCTGGATTTGCATTTTATCCAGAACACTTTCAATAGCTGGAATTGACATATAAACCTCTGCGTTAATCATCTAATTCAATTACTGAATCAATGTCATAGTAAGGAAGTGAACCAACACGCTTACTGAGTAATACCCTAACACAGGGGCTTCATTCCAAAGCGAGTAATTAACGCAAAAGTTAAAGGCTAATTACGCCATTAAATGAAACGCAAAAGGCCAATAATGAGACACCTGAGAGTAGGTTTATTTATTTGCGTAAGGGGAGTCTGTTTTGTTACGCCACGCTTTTAGTATTCATCCCGAACTACAAGGCAAGGATTGTCTATGAATGCCGAAAAAACCGACGTTGTGAACCAGAAAAAAGGTTTTAACGCCATTATTAACCGGTTAAAAGCCGATCCGAAAATCCCGTTAATTATTGCGGGATCGGCGGCAATTGCCATTTTTGTTGCTGCTTTTCTATGGTTACAAAGCCCTGAATATAAAGTGCTTTATAGTAATCTTAGTGATAAAGACGGTGGCGAAATTGTCACACAGTTAACACAGATGAATGTACCTTATCGCTTGTCTCAAAATGGCGCGGCGATTATGGTGCCTGATAATCAGGTTCACGAATTACGCCTGAAACTCGCTCAAGCGGGGTTTCCTAAAGGCGGTGCTGCCGGTTTTGAACTGCTAGATAAAGAAAAGTTCGGGATCAGTCAGTTTAGTGAACAGATTAATTACCAACGCGCGCTGGAAGGTGAGCTTGCTCGTACCATCGAAACATTAGGTCCGGTACAAAATGCACGCGTTCATTTGGCATTGCCAAAGCCGTCCCTTTTTGTTCGTGAACAGAAATCCCCTTCTGCATCCGTTACTGTGGGTCTTTTACAAGGCCGAGCACTGGACGAAGGTCAGATTAATGCCATCGTGCATATCGTTGCAAGCAGTGTTGCTGGCATGCCAGACAGCAGTGTTACCATCGTTGACCAAAGCGGTAAATTACTAACACAACCTGATGCTATGGGGCGTGATCTTAATTCCACGCAGCTTAAGTTTGTTCAGGAACTAGAAACCCGTTATCAACAACGTATCGAAACGTTATTAGGCCCAATTGTTGGGCGTGGCAACGTTCACGCACAGGTAACTGCTCAAGTCGATTTTTCTCATACCGAAGAAACCGCTGAAGAGTACAAGCCAAACCAACCACCTAATCAGTCTGCTGTGCGCTCAAAACAAGTGAGCCAAAGCGAGCAAAATGGTGGCATGTTAGCTGGCGGCGTACCTGGTGCATTATCAAATCAACCTGTTGCACCACCTCAAGCACCGATTGAAGCACCGAAAGCTGAAGATGGTGAGAAAAAAGAGGATGCAACTACAGGCACAAATCGTTCCCTCACACGTAATCCAAACAGCAATAGCCGTTTAGATGAAACGACTAACTATGAAGTTGACCGTCGGATCCGTCATATTAAACGCCCTGTTGGAAGTATCGAGCGCCTTTCTGTTGCTGTTATTGTTAACTACAAAACAGTAGAAGATAAGAAAGAAGCGGCTGAAGGCGAAGAACCTGTTGTTGAAACAAAACAGATCCCGCTTACAGATGAACAACTTCAACAAATTGAAGGTCTTGTTCGCGAAGCGATGGGATATTCTCAAGATCGTGGTGACTCTTTAAGTGTTGTGAACTCTCAGTTTAGTGATATTGAAGAAAAAGTCATTACAGTTCCTGTTTGGGAAAACCCAGAGATCTTATCAAAAGCATTAGATTTAGGTCGTTGGCTGTTACTGGTTATTATCGCGTGGATCTTATGGCGTAAGCTGGTTAAACCACAGATTGAGAAACGTCGTGAAGCTGAAATGGCTGCACAGAAAGCTGTGTTGAAAACGAAGCTGAAAGTGAAAGATGACGTTAATGAAGCTGAATTAGACGACGAAGAAAGACGTAAACAAGCGCGTCAACGCGTAAGTGCCGAATTACAAAGCCAACGTATCCGAGAAATGGCTGAGAAAGACCCTCGCGTTGTGGCAATGGTAATTCGTCAATGGATGAGTAAAGAACAATGAGTAACTTAACTGGAACCGAAAAAAGCGCCGTCATGTTACTAACTCTCGGTGAAGACCGAGCGGCAGACGTATTTAGACATCTATCAACGCGTGAAGTACAGCAACTCAGTATTGCAATGTCATCAATGCGCCAGATTTCAAATCAGCAATTGATTGATGTAATGGCGAGTTTTGAAGAAGACGCCGTTCAATATGCTGCACTAAATGTAAATGCAAATGACTACCTACGCTCTGTTCTTGTTAAAGCATTGGGTGAAGAACGTGCAAATAATCTGTTAGATGAAATCTCTGAAACACGAGAAACCTCTACAGGGATTGAAACGCTTAACTTTATGGAGCCACAAATGGCTGCCGATATAATCCGCGACGAACATCCGCAGATTATCGCAACTATCTTGGTTCATCTTAAACGTGGTCAAGCGGCTGATATTCTTGCTCTGTTCGATGAGAAGCTGCGTAATGACGTCATGCTGCGTATCGCGACATTTGGTGGTGTTCAACCATCCGCATTAGCTGAGTTAACTGAAGTTCTGAATAACCTGCTTGATGGTCAGAATCTCAAACGCAGCAAAATGGGTGGTGTTCGTACTGCTGCGGAAATTATCAACCTGATGAAGAGTCAACAGGAAGAGAATGTTATTACCGCAGTACGCGACTACGACGGCGAGCTGGCACAAAAAATTATCGACGAAATGTTCCTATTCGAGAACCTTATCGATATCGACAACCGTTCTATTCAACGCATTCTACAGGAAGTGGAATCCGACTCCTTGGTTGTGGCATTGAAAGGATGCGATCAAGAGCTGCGCGATCACTTCCTCAACAATATGTCGCAACGTGCTGCTGAGATTATGCGTGATGACTTGTCTTCTCGTGGGCCTGTTCGTATGTCCCAGGTGGAAGCAGAGCAGAAAGCCATTCTGCTGGTCGTTCGCCGCTTAGCAGAAACCGGAGAAGTTGTGCTTCATGGAGGAGACGATACCTATGTCTGATAAACATACTGATACAAACTGGAAGCCTTGGGTTCCAAAAGAACTCACTGATTGGGAATTAGCTGCCGAGGATACGGCAGAAAGCGAAAAGGATGACGAAAAACAGGAAAAAGAAGTCGTTCAGCAACAGAAAGTCCTTGAGCAAATCAATATGCTCGATGACATGAAAGAAAAGGCTCAGAAAATGGGCCACGCTGAAGGCTTTGAGGCAGGGAAAAACCAGGGTTATCAGGACGGCTATCAGGCAGGATTACAATCGGGTATCGAAGAAGGCATTCGTCAAGGTATTGCGCAGCAAGATCCATTAATTAATGAATGGCAAGGTTTACTCTCTGAGTTTAGACATTCACTTAATGGGTTAGATAGCGTTATTGCCGCACGATTAATGCAAATTGCACTCACTGCTGCAAAAGAAGTATTAGGTCAACCTGCAGTCTGTGATGGTTCTGCATTGCTTGCTCAGATTACGTTAATGGTTCAGCAAGAACAGATGTTTACAGGGAATCCGCAATTGCGGATTAACCCTAAGCATATCCCACTGATTGAAAAAGAGTTAGGTGATTCACTTTCTGCTCATGGTTGGAAAGTTGTTGCCGATAACAGTATTCATGTTGGTGGATGCCGCGTTGTAACAAACGATGGCGATCTTGATGCAACCATTGCAACCCGTTGGCATGAACTTTGTCGTCTTGCCGCACCGGAGGCGTTGTAATGACAGCAAGATTGGGGCGTTGGCTAGAAAAACTCAGTGAGACAGAAGCGCGTTTAAATAAAATTCCACGTGTTCGTCAATATGGGCGTTTAACCAGAGCAACCGGTTTAGTTATGGAAGCTAAGGGGCTAGTGATGCCTCTTGGTTCTACGTGTTTAATAGAACGCACCATCGGCAAGACGGTTGAAGAAGTAGAAAGTGAAGTGGTTGGATTTAATGGCAGCCAAATGTTGTTAATGCCTTTACAGGAAGTCGAGGGATTAACACCCGGTGCCAGAGTCTATGCACAAGCTGCGCCAGGTAGTGAAAATGAAGGTCGTCAATTACCGCTAGGTGATGCGTTATTAGGCCGGGTTCTTGATGGTTCTGGCTATCCTTTAGATGGTTTACCACCACCAGATACGGGTTATCGTGCACCACTTATCACACCGCCAATTAACCCACTCCAACGCACACCGATAACCGATGTACTGGATGTTGGTGTTCGAGCAATCAACTCACTCTTAACCGTGGGTCGTGGACAGCGAATGGGGCTTTTTGCTGGCTCAGGTGTAGGTAAAAGTGTGCTATTAGGCATGATGGCACGTTTTACGCAAGCTGATGTGATTGTCGTTGGATTGATTGGCGAACGTGGCCGTGAAGTTAAAGATTTTATCGAAAATATTCTTGGCACAGAAGGCTTAGCCCGCTCTGTTGTGGTTGCTGCCCCTGCTGACGTATCACCATTATTACGTATGCAAGGTGCTTCTTATGCCACACGTATTGCCGAAGATTTTCGTGATCGCGGTAAACATGTTTTGCTGATTATGGATTCACTCACTCGTTACAGTATGGCGCAACGTGAAATTGCTCTTGCCGTAGGTGAACCACCAGCAACCAAAGGCTACCCACCATCTGTATTCGCAAAATTACCCGCATTGGTTGAACGTGCAGGTAATGGTGTTGATGGCGGGGGGTCGATTACCGCTTTTTACACCGTATTAACCGAAGGTGATGACCAACAAGATCCCATTGCAGACTCAGCTCGGGCTATTTTAGATGGGCATATTGTGCTTTCACGTTCATTGGCAGAATCAGGTCACTACCCTGCTATCGATATTGAAGCATCAATTAGTCGTGCTATGACGTCATTGATTGATAAAACACATTATCGTCGTGTACAAGTTTTTAAACAGTTGTTATCAAGTTATCAGCGTAACCGCGATTTAATTAACGTGGGTGCTTATGCCGCGGGAAGTGACCCAATGCTTGATAAAGCCATTGCGCTTTACCCTTCATTGTCGAAGTTCTTACAACAAGATATCCAAGAACAATGCAGCTATCAGAGTGCATGTGAACAGCTTAATCAACTGATCACACTAAACTAATTCTGAACATAATCAGAGAACGTAAAGAGGGTTCCAATGCGGGAGCAGTCACCTTTAGTGACACTGAGAGAACTGGCACAGACAGCGGCTGAACAAGCCGCTATTCAACTGGCTCAGGTCCGGCAGAGTCATCAACAAATGGAACAGCAACTCAATATGTTGATCGGGTATCAGGATGAATACCGTGTACGTCTGAATGAGACGCTAAACTTAGGTGGGATGTCATCTGCATCATGGCAAAACTACCAGCAGTTTCTCAAAACACTCGAACTGACTATCGAGCAACATAAACAGCAACTTCTCCATTGGCAAGAGCAGCTAGATTTAGCGACTAATCAATGGAGAGAAAAACAGCAACGGCTCAATGCATTTGAGACTTTGGAGCAGCGTGCTGAGGATAGCCGTAAGCGACATCTTGATCGTATTGAACAGAAACAAATGGACGAGTACGCACAGCGTAGTACTTTACGGAGAACAACTTAATGGAGATAACGCTTCTGACTATGGATGTCATAGCACCATCTCCGGGACCGACATCCTCGACAAATAGTCAGCCCGGTGATAATGCTTCGACATTTGCTCAACTTTTGAGTAGTCAACCGCAGAATGCTCAGAGTGACAAAAAAAATGCCCATATCGAAGGTCAATCACCAAAAGAGAATAAGGCACATCTTCACTCTGAAGAAGATAAAAACAAGAATAAAGAGGACGAAAATAGCATCGTATCTGTTGCTACTCAGTCCCCTATCGAAGAGAAGCAGCCTCAAGAGAAATCTCCCCTAGCCCTCTCTTTACCTGACAACGAACAGTTTGCTGCCATTCTTGATAATAAAACAGTACCTTCGTTAATGTCAGCCGAAGAACTTGCAGCTGAACTTCCTGTTCAATTAGCAGGATTACCGGGCTTAAAACGCGCCCCATTGGGTTCTGAGCATCTAGCTCAGGCATTACAGCAACCGCACTCGCTAAAACGAGAAGATAGCTTGGCTTCTTTGGCTAATTCTTTTTCAAAAGACAACGATGCGTTATCGGATCTCAACCTTTCCGAACAACAAAATCTTGTAAAATCTGATGAAAAATCACTATTAGCACAGTTACGGCCTGAAACTGCGGCATTAGCAACGCAAAGTATTGGCGTAACAGCAAATAAAACTGAGAAGCCACAAGCGAAGAAAACTGATCCTCTCGCTTCATTGCTTACACCAAGCGCAGAGAAAGTGAATTCACTGCTTAATGGTGACAAGCAGCTATCAGCAAGTAAATTTGCAGAAAATGCGGCTCAACACGTTGTGGCAACAAACAGCCTTGCTGAAAGAGATCTTCATAATACGTTATCAACGACCTCTTCTTTTGCTTCGCACGCTATCGCCGGTACGCACACATCAGCGATAAACCAACCTCAAGTACATTTTTCACCAATGGCAACACAGGTATTAAATGCACAGGTGGGCACACCAGAGTGGCAACAGCAATTAAACCAGCAAATTGTGATGTTTAGCCGTAATGGCTTACAAAAAGCAGAGCTGCGTTTACATCCTGAAGAGCTCGGTTCATTGCACATTCGTATGAAGATAGAAGATGGTCAGGCACAGTTACATCTTGCTTCTCAGAATGGGCAAGTGCGTTCTGTATTAGAAAATGCCATCCACCATTTGCGTCAAGCGCTCTCTGAAAATGGGATCCAGCTCACGCAAAGCCAAGTGTCTAGCGACAGTCAAGACGGTTGGCAACAAGAAAATATGTCAGATTCCTCTCAATTTAGTGGAGATGGTGCCGATAATCATCAAGGAAGTGAGGGTAATTCGATGCAATTAGCCTCTGAAACGGCACTACAAAAGATAACTCTTACGCCGCAAGAATTAGCATCTGCTCGTGGTGGCGTCGATATTTTTGCCTAATACAAATGTATTGGGAGGACACACTATGTCAATAAACGTAAGAGTTAATGGTTTTTTCCCTATCTGTTTCTGCAATTAAAAAACAGAAATAGCGGGATAATTAAGGTTGATTTAGATGGATATGGAAGTCCACAACAGTGAACACGTATCCACTACAAAACAGGAATTTAACTGTCCATGTCTAATTACAGCAATGAACGTAAAAGCTATAGCTTAATTCTGATCATCGTATTATTGGTGGTCGCCATTATTGCAGCGGCATTCGGTGGATATAGTTGGTGGGCATTGAAGCATGCTAAATCAGGTTCAGCGGGCACAAGTCAGCAAAAAGTTATACCGGCCCCCGTTTTTATGTCATTAGAACCCTTTACTGTAAATCTAATTGATGATGAAGAACACTTAGACCGAGTGCTCTATATCGGTATCACATTACGATTACATAATGACGATACTCGTAAACGTCTGCATGACTACTTACCCGAAGTCCGCAGCCGGTTGTTATTACTTCTTTCTCGTCAACAAGCTAACAAGCTTGCGACAGATAATGGAAAAATCCAGCTAATGACTGATGTAAAAGAAACGCTGAGACCGACTCTCGTACCGGGAGAATCTGAACAGATCCTTTCCGATGTACTGTTTACCACGTTTATTCTGCGATAATCATTATGAGCGATAATATCCTTTCACAGGCAGAGATAGATGCTCTGCTGAATGATGACACATCAGGTGACGACGCCCAAAAAAGCGCGAACAGGGAACCTGCGATAGCGAAGGATCCGAATGAACCGGATATTCAGCCTTATGACCCGAACACGCAACGTCGTGTAGTTCGTGAACGTTTACAGTCGTTAGAAATTATTAACGAACGCTTTGCTCGTCAATTTCGTATGGGGCTGTTTAACATGCTCCGTCGGAGTCCAGATATTACTGTTGGTGGCGTTAAAATTCATCCTTATCACGACTTTGCACGTAACTTACCCGTACCAACTAACTTGAACTTGGTACATTTAAAACCGTTACGTGGCACAGCGTTATTTACCTTTGAACCTAACCTAGTTTATATCGCGGTTGATAACCTGTTTGGTGGTGATGGGCGCTTTCCTATCCCTGTGGAAGGCCGTGAATTTACAAACACAGAGCAACGGATCATCAACAAAATGTTGAAACTGGCACTTGATGCCTACCGTGATGCTTGGGATTCCATATTCAAAATTCAAGTTGAATATGTACGTTCAGAGATGCAGGTTAAATTTACTAATATCACCTCATCACCGAATGACATCGTTGTTACGACACCTTTTCAGGTAGAAATCGGTTCAATGGTTGGGGAATTTAGTATCTGTATTCCTTTTGCCATGATTGAACCGTTACGTGAACGACTGATTAATCCACCTATTGAGAATGTCCGTCAAGAAGATGGGATCTGGTTAGATAGCTTAGTCAATCAAGTTCAACATTCAGAACTTGAATTGGTTGCTAACTTTACCGATATCCCGTTACGTTTATCAAAAGTGCTTACACTAAAACAAGGGGATGTTATCCCTATTGATAAACCGGAAAGATTGATTGCACATGTTGATGGTGTACCTGTATTAACCAGCCAATATGGTACGGTAAATGGGCAGTATGCCTTACGTGTTGAACACCTAATTAACCCTGTTTTAAACGCTCTGGATGAGGAACAAACCGATGAGTGATGCGAATCGCCCAACTGATAATTCACAACCTGCTGAAGATATGTGGGCTGAAGCAATGGAACAGCAAACTGGGAAAAGCCAGGACAATAGTTCCGATTTATTTGAGCACCTGTTACCCGAAGAGGATGCACTGAGCCATCTGTCTGATATCAATTTGATTATGGATATTCCAGTCAAATTAACGGTAGAGTTAGGTCGCACCAAAATGACTATCAAAAAATTACTTAGCCTGTCACAAGGTTCTGTGGTTTCTCTTGATGGTTTAGCAGGAGAACCCCTTGATATTCTGATCAATGGCTATCTGATTGCTCAAGGTGAGGTTGTTGTTGTTTCTGATAAATATGGCATCCGTATTACCGATATCATTACACCATCAGAACGTATGCGTCGTCTGAGCCGTTAATTTATGGAACAGCTTCCTTCCTTTTCCAGCCAAGGTGCGGAGACAATTGCCGCACCCGCTACAACACAAACTGTCCAAACCGTTGCACAACCGCCTTTACCTGTAGGTCAAAGCCTTGCGCAAGTCAGTACGGCGCTGGCCGGTATTATTGTTCTTATCATTGTTGCAATGTGGTTATTCCGTCGTTTCGGTTTAGCTCGTGGAACATTTAAAGGTGCTCAGGCTCAACTTAACGTAAAAGCAAGTTGTTCATTAGGTGCCAAAGAGCGTGTGGTGGTTGTTGAAATTGAACAGGAATGGCTAGTATTAGGGGTAACTACGTCACAGATTAATCTGTTACATAAATTACCTATCCCTGATAACGCCTCGCAGGAAGCGACAGCATCACCCACATCTCCACTATTTACCCAATTATTACAAAAAACGCTAAAGCGAGATAAAGGCAACTCATAATGCATCAATGTGTCTCTTTTTTTAACGCATTAAAGCGCTGGCATCTCTTGGCTAGTGTGCTGATTTTGTCACTATTACCTAGCAGCGCGTTTGCTCAATTTCCCAGTATTGTTTCTCAATCGTTACCGGGGGGTGGTCAGAGTTGGTCATTGCCCGTACAAACATTAATCTTTATTACAGCACTTGGATTTATTCCTGCTGTTTTACTGATGATGACAAGTTTTACGCGCATTATTATTGTGCTGGGGCTATTACGTAATGCGTTAGGTACACCTTCTGCTCCGCCAAACCAAGTTGTTCTTGGTCTTGCGCTATTTATGACTTTTTTCATTATGGCTCCCGTATTTGATAAAATTTATCAAGATGCCTATATGCCATTTAGTGAAGATAAAATCTCTTTTGAACAAGCGTTAGATAATGGTTCTAAACCACTACGTGAATTTATGATGCAACAAACACGTGAGACAGATTTAGCGCTATTTGCACGCCTTGCCGATGCACCTGCATTTGAAACTCGCGAAAGCGTACCAATGCGTATATTAGTTCCAGCTTATATTACTAGTGAACTAAAAACCGCATTCCAAATCGGTTTTATGATATTTATTCCTTTCTTAATTATCGACTTGGTGGTTGCCAGTGTTTTAATGGCGCTTGGTATGATGATGGTACCCCCTGCTACGGTCTCACTCCCCTTTAAGCTCATGCTATTTGTGTTAGTTGATGGCTGGCAGTTAATACTGGGTTCATTAGCACAAAGCTTCTTTCATTAGCGCTGAGGTTATTTATGACACCAGAATCCGTTCTAGCACTTGGTACAGAAGCGATGAAAATCGCTTTATCTCTTGCCGGCCCATTGTTACTTTCAGCCCTTGTGACTGGTTTAGTCATCAGTATGCTTCAGGCGGCAACGCAAATAAACGAAATGACATTATCGTTTATTCCAAAAATTCTGGCTGTATTAGCCGCTATTTTAGTTGCAGGACCTTGGATGCTCAGTTTGTTATTAGATTATATGCGTAACTTATTTACGGGTATTCCAGGAATGATTGGTTAATTGCAATGATGACCCTGACCAGTGAAATGCTTACCGGCTACATGAGTGATTTTTTCTGGCCATTTGTTCGCATCCTTGCACTTTTTAGCACGGCACCGCTTTTTAGTGAAAAGCAAACACCAAAAAAGTTTCGTATTGCGTTAGCCTTTCTTATCACCGCACTCATTGCACCGGGATTGCCGCAAAATAATATTCCGTTATTTTCTATCATTGCCTTTTGGGTGCTACTCCAGCAAATCCTTATTGGTACACTGCTAGGACTAGCAATGCAGATGGCATTTGCCTCTGTACGCCATGCTGGAGAGGTAATAGGTTTGCAAATGGGCCTATCCTTTGCCACTTTCTTTGACCCCTCTGGTGGGCCCAATATGCCCATTCTTGCGCGTATTTTTAATCTGCTCACCATGTTGCTATTTATGGTATTTGATGGGCATTTATGGCTGTTATCTATTTTAGTAGATACTTTCTATGTCGTTCCGATAGAAAATCAAACCTTTAACTCTTTGGCTTTTTTAACCTTAGTTCAAAGTGCTAGTGCCATTTTTATTAACGGCATGATGTTAGCAATGCCATTAATCACCCTTCTTTTAGTGCTTAACTTGTCATTAGGTATTTTAAATCGTATGACACCACAGTTATCGGTATTTGTTGTCGGTTTTCCTCTCACATTAACTGTGGGTATTTTGGCTATGTCGATGATAATGCCTGCGCTGCCTGTCTTTACTGAACGTGTATTTAGTGACACATTTAACCGCATTACACTGATATTACAGCAACTGGTTTCTTAAAATCTCAATCAACTTATAGATTTACGTATAATAGATAAATTAATGCATTCAAAGAGAAAACTCTTTTAAATTAACCCAACTGACTTATTTTAATAGAAAAGCATAATATTGGATGACACATACCAGAACAATATAGACTTGACTAATCCACCAATAAGACATGAATTAATACGAACGTTGGTAATTCATAATGCAATAATTAATTGCACTACTGATTTTGGTCATATTCTCCCCGTAAGTGAAATAAAATTAGATCATATTTATTATAAAGACTCACAAGAAGTAATTGATAAATGGAGAAAGTCTAATACACGCGATTGAATAGAATTCGATTAGTCTCAAGCTTGTTCTCGTAAAACCAAAAGAAGTGATGTTACCATTTGATGTCGCGATATTTTATGTGGATTAATGCTAGCAAAACGCGCAAGAAAACGATTATGTGTAACATGACACTATTTAGAAGGTAATCCTAATAAACACCTTCTTTCAGGCTATATATTATCTATCGCATTAATTATTGCTGAGAGCTTTGCTTTAGAGTACAAGATTAAACAACTTTGCATAACCGCCCAGCCAAAGGACTTATTGCTCAATATACCGTACAAGGATATGAATTAAATACTGCGGATAAAGCTCGACAAAAAAGAAATAACAAACCTAGAGCTAAACTCATGAGCAAAATATTGAGCACTTAATCTTTGTGAGCAATTATCAATCATAATAAACCAATACAGTAATGGTGGATGTAGGGATGAATGATATGAGTATTAAAAAATCATCGAAGACTAAACACTATAAAAATAAAACAGCAAATATATCGCCGCATAAACAGCTATCAACAATCATAGATCAAACACCAATTCTAAATGAATATGTTGAGGTACTTGAATTTATCATTTAAGTTAACTTGCAAAAAAGTAAAGATAACAATGTCTGCTTAACTGGATCTGCTCGCAAAACAATTGAAGATGCAGCAAAACAATATGTTTTGATAGCACAATTAAGTCATATTACGCCACAGGAAATTAAGCATAAAATAACTCAACTCTCGCAAAGAAACCGGAGTCATGCTAATTGGAAAGCAGATATTGGCTTAGAGGTAAAATATAATGTTATGGCGGGATTAGCCACAAAATAACGAGAGATATCACTCTAACTTCATATTACAGTTTTTAACTATTTTTATTTTACATACCCTTTTAATAAAAAAATCCCCTGATAAATCAATATCAGGGGAAACATCAACGTGTCGCGAGACAACACAGGAAAATAATCTTAACGGTACATCGCAAACATCGACATACCTTTCATGTCGTTAAATACTTTGTAAGAGGCTTGCAGTACAGACTCTTCTTGGTAGTATTCAGAAATCGCTTGAGTCCAATCCAAATCACGTAATTCGCTTAGGCGCTTT
The DNA here is from genome assembly GCF_004116975.1 of Proteus hauseri. Taxonomy (NCBI): domain Bacteria; kingdom Pseudomonadati; phylum Pseudomonadota; class Gammaproteobacteria; order Enterobacterales; family Morganellaceae; genus Proteus; species Proteus hauseri. The sequence continues at coordinate 3,891,168 of NZ_CP026364.1, forward strand.
GCATTTCTTAATGATGTATCAGCACCTAAATCATCTAAGTTATCTAATTCTTGAAGTTGTAAACCTAATTTAGCTTCAACGCTTGAGATATTATTTAATGTTGCACGATTTATACGGTTTGCTGCATCAATTTTTTCAAGCCCATCTTTACGCAATGCTTCTGCATTAGGATCGTTTTTTAACGGTGTGCGTAGCCCTGCAATAGCATCATCTAAGGCGTTAAAAATATCAGGCTGAGTACCTGTACCGCCTGAAGATTGTAATGCTTCAATCCCAGTAAAGTTGGTCGTCATTTCAATGTTGCTATCAACTTTTTGGGTGATTTGCTTATCGCCACCTTGATAAGTAATTTTCCCTGTTGCATCTGCAACAAAAGGAGGCTTATCCGATTGGAAACCCGCAAAAATATAACGCCCTACACCATCTTTAGTATTACCAATACCCACTAATTGATCTTTTAAACCACTTAATTGGTCAGCTAAAGAAGCTCGGTCTTCATCACTTAATGTCGCATCACTACCCGCCGCAACTAAAGTTTCTTGAATTTTAGTTGTTATATTCACCATTTGATGAGACAAGCTCATTTGCAAAGACATACTGTTTTTAGCAAATCCACGTGCTGTTGCATATTGTTGGTTGCGTGATTCTGACTGCTTCACCATTACCGCTTGCGAAGCGGCCATTGGGTCATCAGATGGTTTTTCTACACGACGACCGCTGGAGATTTTGTTTCCTTCAGTCATCCATTTGCTTTGCGAAGAGGTAATATTATCCATTCGCTGGCTGTAAATTTGATTTGAACTTAAACGCACAGTGTTATTCCTTATTCAGATGAAGGCTTAGAAAATTTGCATAATCGCATCAAACATGCTGTTTGCTGTTTGGATAACTTTCGCATTCGACATGTAATATTCTTGAATACGATACATTTCACCGTATTCTTCATCCATGTTGACACCAGAAACTGACTGTTGCTGTTCCTGAATACTTTTAGTGATAGAAACCTGCGCATCAAAGTCAACCTGTGCTGTGTTAACTTTGTTACCCACCATGCTGATTAGTGAGCCATAAGCACCTGCGATAGTTGTTTTACCATCAATGATTTTTTCATCAGGTAACTCAAACAGTTTCTTCATGTTTTCATTATCACTAGGGCCAGTATCTTTAGCACCCGCAGCCGCAATTTTACTTGGATCTGTTACTGCAACACTCATGCCTGCAATCACATTACCAACAGGTTGTACCACAATAGAGTCGCCCTCTTTTGGTGTACCTGTTACGGTGATTTTCATACCTTCAAATTCTAACTCACCCGCACCGTTCGGTGTGGCTTCAAATTTACGGTTACCAGGCTCTACAGTAACGTTCCACTTACCACCTTCGTATTTGACGGTATAGTCAGCCGCTTGTACGGTTTTAGTATCAGTATAATCAACTGTAAATGCCGCATTACCTGTATTTTTGCCATTAGGCATCACATGAGCACCACCAAGGTTGAAGAATTTCTCACCTTTGTCGCCGTTTAAATCAAAGCCTTGCTCATGCTGTTTATTAAATTGATCACCCAGTACTAATGCTAATTGGTTTAATTGATTACGGCTTGGGTCTAAAACCTCTTCACGGCTACGATAAGCCCCGCCTAATTCACCACCATTAATACGTTTTGCATCTACTTCGCGAACTTCGTCGATGCCATTGCTATAACCAATAACGGTACGTTCGCTATTTTTACTTGAAGGAATGGCAGATACTTCGTAAGAACGAGTACCCGAAACTAACGGCAACCCATTAGCAAATGTGACGTTAACAAAACCGCCGTCTTGTTGAGTGACTTGTACATCAACTAATGTATTTAGTTCTTGGATTAAACGATCACGTTGGTCAAGTAAGTCGTTAGGATCAGCACCATTAAAGCCTTTAGAACGACTAATTTCATTATTCAGCTTAGCAATTTGTTTACTGTATTCGTTGATATTTTTAGTGGTGTTGCTCACCTGGCTATTAATATCTTTTTCTAAATCGCGTAAAGACTGATCCGCTTTAGTAAACATATTGACCATTGCTTCTGCTTTTCCAATCACGGTCGTACGCGCTGGATTGTCTTCGGCGTTATTGGTTACATTTGGTAAGCTGGTAAAAAATTCATCAATCGCAGTAGAAACGTCATTGCCTTTATCGGCTAACAGATCATTAATCTGTGCGATATTGCTGGTGTAACTGTTTAGGGCGCTTTGTTTGGCCATTGCGCGGTTCATTTGACCTGCAAGGAATTCGTTATATTCACGATGAATACGGCTGACATTAACGCCATTACCGATATAACCATTACCGGTCATCGTTCCGCCGTTTTCATTAAAAACAGTCATCTGACGGTTGTACCATTTAACATTTGAGTTAGCGATGTTATTACTGATAGTGCTCATCGCAGCTTGTGCCGCATTAAGTCCGCTCATCGCTGTATTAATTAAACTGTTGGACATTTGTCTATCCTTTTACGTTTAGTCATCACCCGTATGCACGGAGCATAGCTGGCAAATTGGAATAAATGCTCTGGTCTTTATTATCGGTTCTTCCCCTCTAAACTTGAGGGGAAAATAGTTAAAATAAATCGCTTAAATCGTGGGTATACGTTTTAGCGACTTGATCACCACTACCTTTTAATTGACCAATAATAGAAACCAATTTTTTGGCATAACCCGGATCGGTAGCATAACCCGCTTCTTGAATACGATAAGCGGCTTGCTCTGGGGTTTGTGCTTTAGGTACTTGCGCATAACGAGGACTTTGTGTAATCAAGCGTAGATAGTCTTGAATAGCATCAACATAAGAATCATAAACACGGAAGTTATCGCGCATTTTTATTGATTTACCGTCGATGACTTCAGTCGTCATAATATTCGTGACAGGCCCTTTCCAACTATTACCTGCTTTAATACCGAATAAGTTATAACTTGGCTTACCATCACCCGTTAAAATTTCGCGTTTACCCCAACCTGACTCTAATGCAGCTTGCGCCACTACCAGTAAATGGTGAACACCTGTACCTTCAGTGGCTTCTTTTGCTGGTCCTAATAGTTTAGAGGCGAAAGAAGCACTGCTTTCTGATAATCCTTTTAACTTTCCAACCGTAGTTTCAACCGCATTTTGATACGGTTTCATTGCACGATAAAGTTGTCCTAGTGCCTGTGTTGGCATTGATTGGAAAATATCGCTGCTATCTAATGACATTGGCGTTTTACCCGCCATTTCACTCGGTTCCATGGTCACTTTAGCGGAAAGCTGTTTTTCTATCATGTCAGCAAATCCCAAGCCTTTTTTAGATAAGTCTTGGGATATTTGTTGATCATAAAGGGAGGTATACATTTTGGTACTTTCTGAATTGAACATGCTTTCTTGCGGTATTGCATCTCTCATGCTCTTTAACATCATTTGAACAAAAACACCTTCAAGTTGCTGCGCCACTTGGCGCAGCCCTTGTTGATCGGCGTTTTGTCCAACCTGATATTTAAGTTTATTCAATGCATTACTATCATATGCCGGACTTGAAATGTTTGGCATTGAAGAAAGCAGAGATAAATCTTTCATCAGATAATCTCCAATCTCGCACGTAAACAGCCCGCACTTTCCATCGCCTGTAGTATCGACATTAAATCCGTTGGTGTGGCACCTAATGCATTTAATGTTCGGATCACCTCATTAAGGCTCGCGCTTGCATTCACTTGCTGTAATGAACCACCTTGTTCACTCACATTCACACTTGTATTACGCGTGACTACGGTGCTACCACCCGCAAACGGGGTATTTGGCTGACTGACATTGACTTGACTATCAACAGTGACAGATAAGTTACCTTGTGCAATGGCACAACTTCCTAAGGTCACATCACGGTTCATAACCACTGAACCTGTTCTTGCATTGATGATAACTTTTGCATCAGCAATAACACGTTTAATTTCAAGGTTTTGCACTTCAGCTAAAAAGCGTACTTGCTCACTTTTACCAATAGGAACACGTAATTGAACGGTACGTGCATCTAATGGGATTGCAGTACCGACTCCACGTAATTTATTAACAGTGTCTGAAATATGCTGAGCTAAAGTAAAGTTTTCTTCATTAAGCTGTAAATTTAACAATCCACTTTGACCAAACTGAGAAGGGAGTTCACGCTCTATTATCGCACCATTACTAATGCGACCACCTGCGAGTTGGTTTACTTTTACGCTGTTCCCTCCCGCAGACGCCCCTGCACCACCGACAACAATATTACCTTGAGCTAATGCATATACCTGATTATCAACACCTTTTAATGGTGTCATCAGCAAAGTACCACCACGTAAACTTTTCGCATTACCTAATGATGAAACCACGATATCAATAGATTGCCCAGTTCGACCAAAAGGAGGTAATTTTGCCGTTACCATTACCGCAGCGACGTTTTTTAACTGCATATTGGTGCCCGGTGGTACGGTTATTCCTAATTGCGAGAGCATGTTATTCAGGCTTTGTGTGGTAAACGGGGTCTGCATTGTTTGGTCACCCGTTCCATCTAAACCCACAACCAAACCATAACCAATCAGCGCATTTTCTCTTACCCCTTCCACCGAGGTGAGATCCCTGATCCGTTCGGCATGGGCGGAAAATCCGACACATGTCATCACGATAAAGAAAAGGCTAATCGCTATTTTTTTCATCTGGATCCTACTCATTAAAAAGGTGACACATTCAAGAAGAAGCGTTGTAGCCATCCCATCGACTGTGCTTCGTTGATATAACCGTCTCCGATATATTCAATACGAGCATCAGCAACTTGGGTAGAGTTCACTGAGTTTGTGCCACTGATTGTTCGTGGATTCACAACACCAGAGAAACGAATAAATTCAGTACCCTGATTAATCGCTATCTGTTTTTCACCAATGACATGTAAGTTTCCATTAGCTAATAACTGATCAACGGTGACCGTGATTGTTCCTTTAAAGGTATTGTTAGCATTCGCGCCACCTTTACCACCAAAGTCACTATTACCTTCCATCCCCATATCTGTACGGCTATTACCAAACAATCCTTCCAAAAATCCTGGTGTAATTGAAGCAAGGAACCCTGCTTTACCATTACGGCTGGCATTTGCAGAAGAGTTTTTGCTCGCGCTGACATTCTCTTGCAACGTAATCGTCAACGTATCGCCGATATTTCGTGGACGTCTATCTTCAAATAAAGGCTGATAACCAAAATAAACTGGCTGAGTTGATTGAAAAATAGAGCCATTAGGTGCAGGTGCTGTCGGCGCTGTCGGAACAGCAGTCGTTTGACCTTCAACCAACGGTTTTTTGGGTATATAAGCGCATCCTGCCAGTGTCAGTACCAACAGGGCGGTACCTAAACGCTGATGACGACGCCATCTGACACTAAGCTTTCTTGCCCCAGAATTGTCAGTAATGACCTTTGTATCCATCTTCGATACTCTTTAGTAAAACGCCTGACAGAAAATACTGTCAGGCTAATGAACAAACGAAATTAGAGCTGCGTTAGTTTCTGTAACATCTGATCAGAGGTTGAAATCGCTTTACTGTTAATTTCATAAGCGCGTTGAGTCTGGATCATATTGACCAGTTCTTCAGCAACGTTAACGTTAGAGGTTTCAACATATCCCTGATACAGCAAGCCTGCGCCGTTAATACCTGGCGCATTTTCAGTCGGTGCGCCTGAACTTGCAGTTTCTAAATACAGGTTTTCACCAACACTTTCTAAGCCGCTATCATTAATAAAAGTGGTTAATGTCAGTTGCCCCACTTGTTGCGGTGCAGGGTCACCTTCAATCTCGACACTTACCGTACCATCGCGACCAATCATTACTTTTTTAGCTGTTTCAGGTAGAATAATTGCTGGAACAACTTGGAAGCCACTTGATGTTACTAGCTGGCCGTTCTGATCCATTTGGAATGCACCATCACGCGTATAAGCATCAGTACCATCTGGTAATTGAACATGGAAAAAACCTTGTCCTTTGATAGCCACATCACGGGTGCCGTTTGTTGGCGCTAAGTTACCTTGGCTATGTAGACGTTCTGTCGCAACAGGACGAACACCGGTACCAATCTGTAAACCTGAAGGTGCGTTAGTCTGTTCAGACGTCATGGCACCTGGTTGACGGATGGTTTGATACAATAAATCTTCAAACACGGCACGCTGGCGTTTAAAGCCGTTGGTGCTTACGTTTGCTAGGTTGTTGGAAATCACATCCATGTTGGTTTGTTGTGCATCCAACCCAGTTTTAGCAATCCATAAAGAACGGATCATGGTTATCCCCTTACACTATTTAACTCAGTGATAGCAGTTGGTTAGCCTTTTGCGCATTATCATCCGCGCTATGAATAACCTTCATTTGCATCTCAAAACGTCTTGCGTTTGCTATCATATCGACCATGGCTTCTGCTGGATTAACGTTACTGCCTTCCAACACACCAGCCAGCACTTTTATGCTGTCATCAACGGGTAATTCACCACCAGCACGCGCAGTTCCTTGTGGTGATAGATGGAATAAACCATCATCGCCACGAACTAAATCATTTTGTTCTGGTTTTACCAATTTCAAACGACCAATCTGCCCTAGCATTTTTGGCGGATCAGTCGGCACATGTGCCGTTACAATCCCGTTATTGGCGATACTGACATTGGCTTGAGGTGGCACTTCTATCGCACCGTTATCCCCCATCAACAATCTGCCTTGCACCATTAACATGCCATCGGCATTACGTTGGATATTCCCGTTACGGGTATAAGCTTCAGTACCGTCTTCAAGCTGAACTGCCAAATAGCCGTTATCACTTAATGCAACGTCCATTGAACGTCCGGTATAGTCCATCGTTCCTTGACTTTGATCGCTACCAGGCGTTGACGCTACCGTTAATGTACGAGTTGGTAAGGTATCGCCATTGACAGGTACAGCTCGCATTGCACTAAGCTGCGCTTTGAATCCTGGCGTTGATGCGTTTGCTAAGTTGTTCGCCACGACAGCTTGATTTTCCATCGAGTGCCGAGCGCCGCCCATCGCGGTATAAATCACATGATCCATAACAGATTATTTCCTGCTTTATTAGCGCAAGCTAACCAGAGTTTGAAGGATCTGATCCTGAGTCTTGATAGTTTGTGCGTTTGATTGATAGTTACGTTGAGCAACGATCATGTTGACTAACTCTTGGCTCATATCCACGTTAGACGCTTCTAATGCGTTATTAGTTAATTTGCCGAATACACCAGAGCCTGCAACACCGACGATAGGTGAACCAGAACCGTTAGTTTCAGACCACATGTTGTCGCCTTGCGAGCTTAAACCACCTGGGTTTGCAAAGTTAGCTAGTGCGATTTGGCCAACAACTTGGCTTTGTTGGTTTGAGTAAGTCGCCATAATGGAGCCATCAGCTTCAATACGGAAGTTGGTGAATTCACCCGCTTGGTAACCGTTTTGCGCTAGTTTTGACACGCTAGATTCAGAGACTTTTTGCTGAGTACTGCCAGTAAAATCAAGTTCGATAGCACCGGCTGCAGAACCATTTAAAGAGGCGATAGCTAAAGGATCTTTTGGTGTAAAGCTTTTTAATACACCCGCATCAGTATATTCAAGTTCACCAAGATCAATTTCTTTTAATGGTGTTGTTGAAGTATCTTGAGCATGAACCTGCCACTTATTATTGTCCGTTTTAACGAAGAATAGATTTAGGTTATGTTCATTACCTAAGCTATCGTAAGTGGTTACGTTAGTACTAAAGTTATAAGAATCGTTATCTTTAGGATCAAACGTTGTTTTAGCGGGTTTTTCTTCACCAGAGTTCAGGTTAACCGCAATATTGATTTTATCAGTAGCGCTGGCATTCATCATATCGGTAGGAATAACGATAGGCGTTGGTGTTGCGCCTTTTTGTACTACGTTTTTGCCATCAACCGTTTGTACTGGATAACCGGTAATACGCATACCTTGCATATTAGTCAGAAAACCGTTTTTATCTTTACCGAACTCACCATTACGTGAATAAAACACGCCACCGTTTTGATCTTCAATACGGAAAAAACCACCGCCTGAAATAGCAACGTCAGTTGGACGGTTAGTCGTGGTAATACTACCGTCTTTAAAGTTTTGGCTAATACCCGCCACTTTAACACCCAGACCCGCACCAGAACCGGCGAAAACGTCAGCAAAAGAGACGGTTGCACCTTTAAAGCCGTAGGTTGCTGAGTTAGAAATATTGTTACCGATAGTATCTAAGTTAGCGGCGGCTGCGTTTAAACCACTTACTGCTTGTGAAAAGGACATGCGCCCTCCATGTTGAATATGTGTTGATTAAAGAACCTGACGAATTTCATCCAATGAAACGGTATTACCTAAGCCCACATCAAGGCGCGGAGTACCATCTACCATGGACACACTATTCACCAGCGCATAATTCAGTGTCTTAACAGGGACCTGAGCATCATTAAGCGTGGCGTTAACGGTAAATTTATAGCTTCCTGCAGGAACAGGATTGTCATCTTCATCAGTGCAATCCCAAGAGAAGTTATAAACATCCGGTAGCATCTTTTTATCCATATTGATTGTACGAACCGTCGCACCACTGCTATTAGTGATGGTGATGGTCAGAGAATCGGTTGGAGTGAGTAATTCAAAACCAAACGGTGTTGAAAAAAGGTGGTCACCATCAGGCTTTTTAGCATCAGCAGGATCTGCTTGATAAGTTCCCATTTGCTGACGAATTTGCTTATCTTTCGTGTCAGGTGTTGGTACTGTGGTATCGTCACCATCACCGGGAACGTCAGTTTCGTCTTTACCATCAGTAGGTTGGAAGACGACAATCTTATTACCTGATACCATGACACCTCGTCCAACAAGAGACGAAGCGCGTAATGCCTGACTTTGGTCTATTTGCCCAACAATGTTATTAACAGTTTTATTGAGTTTCTCAATACCTTCCACTGTTGAAATCTGTGCCAACTGAGTCGTTAACTCATTGTTCTGCATCGGATTTGTTGGGTCTTGGTTTTTCATCTGAGCGATGAGAAGGTTCAGGAAGTTCCCCTTAATATCTTCACTACCACTTTTTTTCGTATGGTAAGAAGAAGGCGCATCCCCGATAAGCGTATTATCATAAGGTTCATTCATTGAGGCGGAAATACCCACAATTTATTCTCCCTATTGACCTATTGTTAACGTTTTCTGCATCAGTGATTTGGCTGTGTTCATCACCTCAACGTTTGCCTGATAGCTTCTGGATGCAGAAATGGTATTAATCATTTCGCCAACAACATCTACATTAGGCATACGTACATAGCCTTTTTCATCCGCAAAAGGATGTCCTGGCTGATACTCCATACGAAAAGGCGCAGGATCGTCAACCACTTCAGTTACGCGAACACCGCCAATTTCTTGGCCAGCTGGCGCATTAACCTGAAAAACCACTTGCTTTGCGCGGTATGGATCACCATCAGGACCGGCAACACTGTCTGCGTTTGCCATATTACTGGCACTTACGTTTAAACGTTGTGATTGTGCAGAAAGCGCCGAACCTGAAATATCGAAAATACTAAATAAAGACATACTCTTTATCCTTGTTGCAATACAGACATCATGCTTTTAACTTGAGAGTTAATAAATGTCACATCAGCCTGATATTTAAGGCTATTATCTGCAAAATTACTACGTTCCATATCCATATCAACCGTATTGCCATCCATCGCTGTTTGATGAGGAATGCGATATAGCAAGTCAGCTTCTAAGCGATGACCCGGTTTAATGGGAATGTGTCTTTCAGATGTCATGGTCAATTGAATGCCATTCACACCTGCACGACCATTTTCCATGGTTTTTTTCAACTCAGATGCGAAGTCAATATCCCTAGCTTGAAAGCCTGGAGTGTCTGCATTAGCAATATTTGCCGCCAAAATCTCTTGGCGTTGATTGCGTATTGAGAGCGCTTCTTGTTGAAAATGAAACGTATTTTCTAATTTATCGAGCATCCTCTATCCTTGGTGGCAAATGCCACTTACCTCAGCTGATAAAACAATTTCAGTTGACAGAATAAACGCTCAAAAAAAAGATGATTGGAGGAATAGGCGTAAATTGGATTGCTATTTATGCGTTTAAGGCGTGTTAAGACGATGTACACTATTCCTGCTGAATAGATACCAATACATAATTAGCCTGCAAACTCAGTAAGGTGACAAACAATGTCAGTTAGAACTCTTATCGGTCTTTTTTCTTTTTTCTTTATGGTTAATGTGAGTATTGCAAAATCACTGCCAGAAGAACTGCAAGACTTCTTTGTTGCCTTGCATCAACAAGGCGATAAAGTGACTGTCACGGTGTTAACACCCGAAGAGAAATTACCTCTTTGCCAAACGCAAGAGATACAACGTCATGCCGGTTCTCGTAATTGGGGAAAACTTTCGATGCCTATTTTATGTGATAACCAACGACGTTTTATTCAGGTTAATGTTAGTGTTAGTGGGTCATATTTAATCGCCCAAAAAGATATTAATCGTGAAGATGCGTTAAGCGCATCCTCAATTAGCACTGCCGAAGGCGACTTAGAAAAATTACCTTATGATGTGTTGCGAGATCCACTTTTTATAAAAAACGCGGTCGCTATGCGACAAATTTCAGCGGGAAAACCGATAACATCAACAATGGTACGACGTCCTTGGTCAATTTTATCGGGACAAAGCGTAACGGTTTTCGCTGAAGGCGACCATTTTCAGATCCGTTATGAAGGTAAAGCGATAAATAATGCAGTGGCAAATGAAACAATTAGAGTCAGAGTAAAGTCGGGACAAGTTATTACCGGTGAAGCCCTTGAAAACGGCACTGTACGCGTACCACTTTAAACGCTAAAGTTTCTGATTTTATAGCCGATATAAGAAGTAAGATGATAGGCGAAAACACATAGGTTGTTTACAATGGCTTCATCTGACTATTAATTGATGCCTAACAAAGGATTTTCCTATGAGTATTGAACGCACAAATCCACTGCTTCCGATAAATGCCGTTTCCCAGCGTAACCTTAACGAAGGCGCACAAGGAACACGTAAATCAGGAATGACTGAACAAAAAGCAACGGCGGGTGATACTTCCGTAAAATTAAGTGAAGCGCAAAAGAAACTTGTTCAGCCTGGTAATAAAGATATTAATGTTGAGAAAGTTGCTCGTTTAAAAGAAGCAATTGCCAACGGAACATTAACCATGGACAGCGGCAAAATCGCGGACGCACTCTTTCGTGAAGCGGCTGAAAGCATAACTAAATAACATTAAAGATTATGATGGAAGAACTTCGCCAGACCTTAGATCTTCAGTTATCTCAGCTAAATACCATCGCGGGTATTTTACGCTCAGAACAGCAGTTATTATGTGCAGGTAGCATTGATATCAGCGCACTTCATGAGATAACTGAACAGAAGAATTTTGTCTTGTCGGCCCTTGGTCATACCGATCAACAGCGCCATGTGCAGAGCCAACAAGCAGGTATTGATAAGCCTTATCATGGCCAGCCTTTTTTATCTGATTTGTGGTCACAAATTATGGAAATTACGGCGGAGTTAAAAAGTCTTAATCATCATAACGGACTGTTATTAGAACGACATATCTCGCGCAATAGTGACGCTATCCGTTTTTTGCACAAGAACCACAGCCCTTCTCTTTATGGGTCTGATGGTCAAGCACAGCGTTCACTATTGGCAGGTCGTAAAATCCAAGTTTAGAATTTGGCTAATATTTAGCAATAAAAATCAATGCACTATAAAATAGTGCATTGATTTCGTTTATTTAAAATATAGATAAAAGATTTAATTCAGTACTATTTTAAATCTTACTCATCACTATCAAAATAAACCACATCCTCACCAATATGAGCTTTATAGTTTATATCATTTAATACAAAGTAACCCTTGTCTAAAAAATGAACTTTTCCATCTAAAATTACTTGCCCTGTTCCATTAATTCCTTTAGCAATGCTTATATAGTCAGATTTAATACGAACCAGTGAATCCAATAAATTAAGACTAGCCATTGTAATTTCATTACTTTTCATTAATAATTGGCTATTAACTAGATCAGTATTTCCATCAATATATAAACTGTAATTTGCATCTATATACAAGCCTGCATCAATAATATTTAATTCAGAGTTTTCATAACCCCAATAGTCATTTGTTTTTATAAAAGAGAGGTTTTTACTGTTATATCGAGGTTCGTAAATATTGGAATAATGATTAATATCTAAAATCCCTTCATTAATAAATATGTCTGTTTCAGAGACCAAAGTACGTGTATTTATTTCACCTTCATTATTTACATCACCTCCAGCCGATTTTATTAATAAAAATTGGCTATTAATACCGGCTCCCTTATGGATACTAAGGCGAGAGTAATCATCTTTTTTAAGATTTTTTTTAAGATAATTATTGTTTCCAGGTCCTACCTTATATTTATTTAAACCTATATCAAAACGAATTAGCTCAGCATTAAAATCACCTTTTTTAATATCAATTTTATTAGAGATAATATTTATACTTTTAGAAGTAATATCTTTAAAATTACGTTTTAATAGCGTAAATTCGTTAATATTTTTCAAGTTTTTTTCAAAACTAAAATTAATACCTGCATTAGATAAATCAAATTGTTTTGAAAACGCCTCCTGACTACTTCCTGTAATCAGTTTGATATTATTAGCCCCTGAAAAAGAGCAGTCATAGCAAGAAATGCCATTTGGGTTTGCAATAATAATATCCGTTTTTTTTCCGACAACAAAAAGTTCTCCATTTAATAAAGAAGGCTCATTAGAAACCACCTCATTAATAATAAGATCTGCTTGTGATTTGTTATGTAATTTTAGTCCAACCTCCGGCACATTAAATTTATTATAATAAATGTGAGAAACTCCATCATTATTTGTATGATTAATAATAATAGAGGGCTTTCCTACCCGCTCTTTTACTATATTACCTGAAGCATCATGATATATTTTCAGCGGAGAAGAAACATCATAATAAACTTCCAGCGTGGGAGAAGCATCACCACCTTGTTCTGATTGTGGTGCGAGTAAAACACTTGATTGAGTCGCATAAGAACTTGTGCTTAGTCCAATTAAAACAATAGAGAATATATTAAACTTTTTCTTTGTTAACATCATAAATTAGCATCCTACATTTAAAAATAAGTTGCTAGTTTTATTAAAATGACCCCATAATAATATTAAAAATAAAACACAAATAATATTAATGTTTTTAAAAAATCGGACTAAAATTTATTTAAAGACAACCAGAATAAATAAAAAATAATGACGATATATTTCATAGCGTCATTATTATTAACCACTCTTATATAAGCACTTCTATCTTAATGAAATTATCATTTTTTAATAATAACCTTATCTCTATTCACATTGTGAATATTGATTTTATTTCCTTTTTTTATATTTATTCTATCATTATAATCATTATTAATAGCATAAATATTTCCATTAATATCAATATTATCATTAACCGACAAACTTACTGATGATAAAATATTAACTAGATTAGCATCCTCATGCTGAATATAATTTCCGGATTTAAAATCAACATTAGAATATTCAAACCTTTGATAACCTTTATTAATTAGATCACCATTAGATAGGTCAATATTTAAATTTGTCTTATATACAGTAAACCTTGAACCTTTATTATTTGAGAAAATAGTTGACTTTATACTTGAACCAGAATTAATGTTTACTTCATATTTTTCTTTGATATCTAATAAGGTTAAAAAAGGTAATATACGACTTCCTTTTATATTTATTTCGTTAAAGTTTTTTAATTTTGCATTAGATGTTAGCGTAAAATATCCCGTATTAATAACACCTCGATTAATAAAATCGCTTTTATTTGATGTAACAGAAAAATTATTTATATTTAAAGTAATATTTTTTTCAATGGAAGTAGCACCATGATAACGACCTTTAGCTACAGTTCTATTATTTTTATTATATAAACTATATATTAATTCATCACTGATAATTTTCATTTTATTTGCATAAATAGTTCCATTACCTTTAAATAGAATATTATTAGAAATAATAGAAACATCATTATACATCATATTATTTTTAGTTTTAACAGTGATTTTTGATTGATCCGTCAAGATAAAATTTATCATAAAATCTATCGGTTTTTCACGACTAGTAAATCCTGTTATTAAGGTCAACTTTGCTATATTATCAAAATCACAATTTGTACACGTAATACCGTTAGGATTAGCAATTATCATATTAACAGGCATACCCTCTACTGATAATTTACCTGCTAATACACTTTCGTTGTTTGATGTCACTTCACTAATCACTGTTGTGGGAAAATTATGTTCCCCAACTTTAAGTAATGCTCCCTCTTTCCCTATATTAAAACTCTCATAATAATTATGTGAAACACCTTGAATATTAGCTTTTTCTATTTCTATAATAGGCTTATTTCCATCATAATGAATAGCTAATCCTTTAGATAAATATTTATCTTTTTTAATAAGATCTTGACAATATAATGGTGTTGATTGAAGAGTAGATGCAATAATAAAAGTTATAATTCTATTTCTTGTCATATTAAATTATTTTTAATTAAAATTGATAAGGGCGAGGATTATTATTGAAGTAATTAAATCAAGATATTATAAATAAAACATATTCAAAAATTTGTATATTTATAATTTAAATATAGAATTAATATATTGATTAATAACGCATCTACTTGTATCTATCACATGGCATATTACAGCGAAAAAAGCCACTTAATTAAATTAAGTGGCTTTAAAATTAATTCTATTTATTGGGAGGATTTACTACTGATTACCACCAATCATTGACGTCATACGAATACGGCGGCCTTCACTAACTTCCATATTCGACAACACAGCTAATTGTGGCAGGCTACGACGTAAGAAACGTGATAATAATGAACGCAGCGCATGATTAACTAATAATACTGGTGCACCGCCTGACATCTCTTGATGTCGCACCGCATCAGCCGCTTGGTGTTCAATATTTTCAGCCAGCCCCGGTTCTAATCCACCACCACTTTGCATGGCTTGTAATAATAAACGCTCTAAGCCAGCATCTAACCCAATAACCTGAATTTCGTCTTGATCACCAAACCAATGCTGAGTAATAGCGCGACGTAATGCCACACGAACAACCGCCGTTAATTCACTCGGATCTTTTTGTTCTGGTGCGTGCTCAGCTAATGCTTCTAATATGGTTCTCATATCACGAATTGGTACCTGTTCAGAAAGTAAATTCTGCAATACCTTGTGCAATACCGTAAGAGAAAGCATATCTGGGATCATGTTTTCTGTCATTTTAGGGAGTTCTTTACTTACCCTATCAAACAACATTTGTGCTTCTTGACGGCCAAACAGCTCAGAAGCATATTTGGTCAGTGCATGGTTAAAGTGTGTTGCAATCACGGTACTTGCAGCAACAACAGTATAACCCTGTACTTGTGCTTGCTCTCTTAAACTGTCATCAATCCATACCGCAGGTAAGCCAAAAGCAGGCTCTTGAGTAATATCACCTTCTAGTGAACCTACCGCATTTCCTGGATTAATCGCTAGCCAGCGCCCCGGATGCGCTTCACCATGACCAATTTCTACCCCTTTCATTAAAATACGATAGGCAGATGGCCTTAATTCCATGTTGTCGCGGATATGCACGACTGGCGGTAAATAGCCAGTTTCTTGGGCAAACTTTTTACGGATACCACTGATACGGCCTAACAACTCGCCATTTTGCTTGCTATCTACCATCGGAATTAAGCGATAACCGACTTCCATTGCCAGTGGATCTTCTAATTGCACATCTTCCCATGACGCTTCAACAACACGACTTTGCTTTTCAACTTGCTCCATCTCTTTTTGTTGTTGTACTTCGGGATTAGCGTTACGACGCAAGATATACCAACCAAGCCCAGCCAGTGCCGCAGTAAAGACTAAGAAAACAAAGTTTGGCATTCCTGGTACTAAACCTATTAGGCCTAATACAGCGGCTGTTAGCAATAATACACGTGGGTTATCAAATAACTGCGTCACCATTTGCTGACCAACGTCTTCGTCAGTCGCAACACGCGTAACAATAACACCCGCCGCTGTTGAAATGATTAATGCAGGAATTTGGGCAACCAGTCCATCACCAATGGTTAATAGAGTATAAGTACTTGCAGCATCGTTTAGTGGCATGTTGTGTTGAGCAACACCAACAATTAAGCCCCCCACAACGTTGATGACGAGGATCATCAAACCAGCGATAGCATCACCACGAACGAACTTACTCGCACCATCCATTGAACCGTAGAAATCTGATTCTAAAGAAACTTCTTTCCGACGTATTTTCGCTTCTTCTTCGTTAATAATGCCGGCGTTTAAATCGGCATCAATTGCCATTTGTTTACCCGGCATTCCGTCTAACACGAAACGCGCACCAACTTCAGCAATACGCCCCGCACCCTTGGTGATAACCATAAAGTTAATCAATACAAGGATAATAAACACCACAATACCGATGGCAAAATTACCACCAACAAGGAAGTGACCAAAGGCTTCAACAACGCGTCCTGCGGCAGCCGAACCCGTATGACCATCCATTAAGATGATACGGGTAGAAGCAACGTTTAGGGATAAACGTAATAACGTTGTAAATAATAAGATGGTTGGAAAAGCAGCAAAATCTAATGTGCGTCGAGTGAACATCGCCACCAACAGCACCATAATAGAGAGTGCAATATTAAAGGTAAATAATAGATCCAATAGAAAAGGTGGCAATGGCAATACCATCATTGACAGTATCATCAAGATAAGCACTGGCCCTGCCAGTATCTGCCACTGAGAACTTTTCCAATTTCCCGGCAAGCGGAGTAATGAGGCCAAATTAGCCATGACGATTATCTTCTCCAGCAAAGTCCAGTGCGGGAGGCACTGGCAAGTTCATAGGTTGTTTAGGTTTTAAACCACCTTCGGTTTTCCATCGTTTCAGTTGATAAACCCACGCCAATACTTCAGCAACCGCTGCATAAAGCGTTGCGGGTATAACATGGCCAATCTCACTGTGACGATATAATGCCCTGGCAAGCGGAGGGGCTTCCAGCAGCGGAATTCTATGTTCTGCACCAATTTCTTTGATTTTTAACGCAATAACTCCCGCACCTTTAGCTAATACTTTTGGTGCTGTCATTTTATCGTTATATTGCAAAGCAACGGCGTAGTGTGTTGGGTTGGTGACGATAACATCAGCTTTAGGTACATCGGCCATCATTCTACGGCGAGACATCGCATGTTGTTGCTGACGAATACGTGCTTTAAGTTGAGGGTCACCTTCTTGTTGCTTAAATTCATCTTTAATTTCTTGTCGAGTCATGCGTAACTTTTTCAAATGACTACGTATTTGGAAAATAATATCGAATGCAACCATAGGTATTAACATCAATACAGCAATATACACGGCAAAAATCAGTAGTTGCATAGCATTGGCTAATGCACTTAATGGAGGAAGCGTGATCAAATGAAGAATATCGTTCCAGTTGTGCCACAAGAAAATATACGCGGCTAATCCAACAAACAGTGATTTCAATATCGCTTTAAATAATTCTGCCAACGCATTCATAGAAAAAATACGTTTTAATCCAGAAATAGGGTTCCATTTTTTTGGATCAAATTTAATTGATTTACTACTAAAGTTAATACCACCCAATAGGGCTGAGCCACCAATGGCAACCAAAACTAACCCTAAGAAAACAGGCGATAGCGCAAAGACCGCTTGTTTAATCAAGCTGCCAAAACGAGGAATGAGTAAATTTTCATTACCAATAAGGTGATGATTAAAAGTAAATCCTTCCGTTAACATGGCATGTAGCCCATGAGTAATAAACCCACCGCTCATCCACAATAAACTGACACCACCTAAGATCATCAAGACTGATGAAAGCTCTTTAGAACGAACAATCTGTCCATCCTTTTTCGCTTTTTCCTTTTTATGGGGTGTGGGTTCCTCTGTTTTTTCGAGATCGCTATCTTCAGCCACAGTCAGTCCGATTTAGATAATGAGTTTAAAAGTATCAATGAAATGACTCTAAGCATGACAAATTAAGCGGAAATTGATGGGTGGAACAATCACAAATTTACGGGGCTTTTTAGGCTATGGCATAAGAAAGGAAAATATAATGCGGATCACACAAAAAATCGTACAAATAAAAATAAATTATCAATTCACTAGAAAAGTAAAGCAAAACTTAAAGGGATAATTCAGAAGCCGCTTAAAAAAGCGGCTTACATTTTCCTCAATAGAATGCTCTATTAAAGTTTTATTGAGTTGTTTTTTATCCATAAAGTAAACAATCCTAAACGTGCAGAGTTGCAGAGTTGCAGAGTATAGAGCGAATGCATCCTGCATATTAATAACATCCATATCGCCCTACAACTCATCAATAAATTAGAAACCCATACTTTCCAGTAAATCATCAACCTGATCTTGATTTTTGATCACACCAGCATTGTTTTTATTCACTTGTGGACCATTTAATAAAGAGTCTGTTTCTTTCTTCACATTTTTCTCAAGTTGCTCTGGTGGTAAGTTCTCCATTAATACCATCACAAGTTGTTTTTCAATTTCTTGAACCACACTCATCATGCGTTTAATTACCTGACCCGTCAGATCCTGAAAATCCTGTGCCATCATGATTTCCAACAATTGACTGTTTGTAAAAGCCGTCGACTCAGGGATATCCCGCAAATAATTGCGGGTATCTGTAACAAGTGAGCGTACATCTTTTAGCTCTTCTGGTTGCTCAAACCATTGGTTCCAGCGTTCAGTTAGCTTACTTGCATCGGCACTTAGCGCTTCCTGTTTCGGTTGCGCAGCTTCAACACAATTCAATGTACGCTCAGCTGCCTGAGCGGTCATTTGAGCAACATAATCCAGTCTTTCCCTGGCATCAGGGATGGCTTCTGCTGCTTCGGCTATTGCCTTATCCAATCCTAATTCTCGCAAACTGTCGCGTAACATCCGCGTCAATTGTCCGATCCGGCTGATAATATCTGATGTGTTATCGATATTATCTTTCGGCATAATTGGATTCCCACTCATTGTGACTCCTTAGATGCCCAGTTTTTCAAAAATTTTATTTAGTTTTTCTTCGAGAATAGCTGCTGTAAAAGGTTTAACAACATATCCACTTGCACCCGCTTGCGCTGCTGCAATAATGTTTTCTTTTTTGGCTTCGGCGGTCACCATAAGTACAGGTGTTGTCGCTAATCCAGCATCACTACGAATATTTTTCAACAGCTCTAGACCATCCATATTTGGCATGTTCCAGTCTGTGATAACAAAGTCGATAGTCGAATTGCGTAATTTAGCTAACGCGTCAGCACCATCTTCTGCTTCATCTACATTCGTAAAACCTAATTCCTTTAGTAAATTACGAACTATGCGGCGCATTGTTGAAAAATCATCAACCACTAAAAATTTCAGATCCTTACTTGCCATTGAAAACTCCTTCAAAATATATCGGCAAATGACTGTATTACTTTTTAAACTGAACTAAATCAGATGCGCAATGATTGCGTACTACTGATTTTCATCAATACCGCTTTGCTCATTGCATTGATACTTTTCACCTCATCAACTGCGCCCAGTTCAACCGCAGCACGAGGCATGCCAAAGACGACGCAACTCGCTTCATCTTGTGCAAAGGTGTAGCTACCTGCACGACGCATTTCTAATAAGCCTGCAGCGCCATCACTTCCCATCCCTGTTAAAATAACGCCTATCGCATTACGCCCTGCATATTTCGCAACCGATCTAAACAGCACATCAACTGAAGGACGGTGGCGATTCACCGCGGGTTCTTTATTAATATGGATCTGGTAATTAGCACCATTACGACGAAGTTCCATATGGAAATCACCTGGTGCAATATAGGCGTGACCAGGTAATACGCGCTCGCCATCTTCTGCTTCTTTTACACTTATCTGGCATAAACGATTAAGTCGTTCTGCAAATGAGTGTGTAAACCCTGCTGGCATATGTTGGGTAATTAATACCGCAGGGCTCGTAATAGGTAATGGCTCTAAAAAGTTACGAATTGCCTCTGTTCCACCGGTTGAAGCACCCACTGCAATCAACTTTTCACTTGATATCATTGGAGTAAATGATATCGCCTTAGAAGGCGGAGCTTTTACTTCACGGCGACTAAGTCTAGCCTGAGCGGCTGCACGAATTTTTTCTGCGATTAATTCACTATAAGCCAGCATACCTTCACGCAGACCCAATTGTGGTTTAGTCACAAAATCAACTGCACCCAGCTCTAATGCTTTTAGCGTCACCTCTGAACCTTTTGCAGTTAATGATGAAACCATCACTACAGGCATTGGCCTTAACCGCATCAGTTTTTCCAAGAAATCAATACCATCCATTCGTGGCATTTCAACGTCTAACGTTAATACCTGAGGGTTGTACTTTTTTATCAAGTCACGTGCAACAATCGGATCTGGAGCACAGTCAACGACCTCCATATCACTGTGACTATTGATTATTTCTCGCATGATTTGACGCATTAATGCCGAATCATCAACACAGAGTACCGTTATTTTATTCATAACCTCTCCTTACTGGTGTCAGCCCGTAAACGGTATGCCCATGCAAGTAGAATTCCTTGCTAAGCTGGCTTACATTTTCAGAATGCCCAACAAATAGCATTCCATCTGGCTTAAGTAATGGAATAAAACGGCTAAGTAGACTTTGTTGTGTTGCTTTATCAAAATAAATCATCACATTACGACAAAATATCGCATCAAAACCACCTTCTAAATTCCATTGCCTTTCGAGTAGATTCAAATACTGAAAAGAGACCATCTCGCTGATTTGCTGTCTAATTTTCACGTATCCTTCAAAATCGCCGACACCTTTGAGAAAATATTTTTTTAAATATTCCTCATTTAATGTTTTAAGCTCTTCCTGTCGGTAAACACCTTTACGGGCTTTATCCAACACATTCGTATCGATATCGCTGGCAATAATTTTTGTTTTATAGGGATTGTTTCCAAAAACATCGCGTAAAGTCATCGCTATTGAATAAGGCTCTTCTCCAGTAGATGCAGCTGCACACCATACTCGGTAGACTCCTCCTGCCCTTTTTCTGGCATGTTTTGCCAAAATAGGAAAATGATGCGCTTCCCTGAAAAATGCAGTGAGATTAGTCGTTAATGCATTAATAAACTCTTGCCATTCAGGGTTGCGTACATCACTTTTAAGAAACGCAAGATAGTCACCAAAGTTATTCATCCGTAATTCACGTAACCTCCTAGTGAGACGGTTATAGACCATCTCCCTTTTGTTGTTAGTCAGTACAATACCTGCCTTTTGATAAATCAATTGGCATATGGATTGAAACTGATCATCGGACAACATGAACCGTTGGGCAAATATGTCTAACGGTTGAGCAGCGATATCTGATAAGACTTCAGTAACATTACGTTTCATTATTTTTTAATGGGTCTTTTTAAAAAATGATTTTTTATCTGCTTTTTTCAACCCATTACCTTCTAGGGATTGAGAAGACTCGTTCTCATCCGTTTCAGGCAACTCGAATGCCGATACAGCATTAACAAGGTTATTAGCCTGATCTTCTAATGCTGCGGCAGCAGATGCTGATTGCTCCACCAGTGCAGCGTTTTGCTGTGTCACCTGATCCATCTGACTGACTGCATCAGCGACTTGGTGAATACCTCTGCTTTGTTCGTCAGAAGCGGAGGCGATTTCTGCCATTAACTCAGTGACTTTATTTACTGATGTGACGAGTTCCTCCATTGTTTGCCCTGCATTATTGACTAATTGAGAACCTTGAGAGACACGTAAAACAGATTCATCAATCAATAACTTAATTTCTTTAGCAGCATCAGCACTACGCTGGGCAAGGTTACGAACCTCTCCTGCAACAACAGAGAATCCACGCCCTTGTTCACCCGCACGAGCAGCTTCCACTGCCGCGTTAAGTGCCAATATATTGGTTTGGAACGCAATACCATCAATCACACTGATAATAGCACCTATCTTTTGAGAACTTTGTGTAATCGCATCCATCGTTTCAACAACACTGTGAGTGATTTCACCACCACGTATTGCTGTTTCAGATGCAGATTCCGCAAGCTTACTCGCTTGCAACGCGTTATCCGCATTCTGTTTAACTGTTGCTGTTAACTGCTCCATGCTAGCCGCCGTTTCTTCTAAAGAAGCAGCTTGTTGCTCGGTGCGAGAAGAGAGATCCGTATTTCCTCTAGAAATTTCCTGAATACCAGAATGCATCGCATGACTGTTGTCGCGTACAATACGAATAGAGCCTGCAAGTTTGCCTCGCATATCCCGAAGCTTGCGAAACACATCACCAATTTCATCATCAGTAAAAACGAGGATTTCACGATTTAATTTGCCTGTAGCAACATCATTGAAGTAATGGCTTAAACTTGCAAAAGGCTTAATGATATTAAAACTTAGCCAGCGATGAGCAGCAATTGACACGACAATAACCATCGCTATTGCACCGATAAACATCAAAATAGCAATAGAATAAGATTGATGTCCTTGTTCAATAGAGTCAGTAATTTCGTTTTGTACATAATTCATATAGGTATTAAATGAATTTTCCATTGCTGTTTGATAACGTTCTGTCGGTTGATCTAAATATCCTTGGAAGTCACCACTTTTGAGCATTCGGTGTAAATCTTTTAATGCGCTATATAACGCTTGATAATCACTTTTTACAGAATCAACTATCTCTTTTTCTGCTTCAGGTATCGCCTCTTTATTAATATCAGCGAGGAAAGTTTGAAAATGAGTATTCGCCGTTTCCAAGCGTGAAAGTGCTATTGATTCAATAGATTGAATATAATCCGTTGACTGTTCAGTTTTCATTGCGATAGCAACACGATTAATCGCATTGCGGGTCTGTATCAAAGATGCCCAACTTAATCCTAATTCATCTCGCTTGGAAGTATCTAAATCTATTCTGGTGATCTGATTGTTATTCAAATGCACTATTCCCAGTGAGATACCACTAGAAATCACCTGCATAACGCAAAACATCATCAGTAATATATATAGACTGGTGGATATCTTTAATTTGCGAAACCTAAACATGCCTTCACCTCGTTTAAAGCGGTGGTAAATTGCCACCGCTTGTCAGCCACTTGTTGTTGTTAGAAAGTTTCCCAGTTAGCGGGATCTTCAACACTGCTGCTCTTTTTCTTTTCTGAGGTTCCTGGTTTTATAAGTGGAGCAGCGGCTTTAACTACAGGGGTTGCATCCAATTCCTTTTTTTCTTGCAATACGACTTCTTCCTGACTTTGTTGACCCGGTAATTTGAAGATTGAAACTAAGCGGGTTAATGCAACTGCTTGATCTTCAAGACCAGCAGCAGCGGCTGCAGATTGTTCTACTAAAGAGGCGTTTTGCTGAGTGACACGATCCATTTCAGATACAGCAAGACCAACTTGTGATATTCCTCGACTTTGCTCATCCGATGCCGAGGCAATTTCCCCCATAATATCGGTTACACGAGTCACTGAATCCACAATGCGTGTCATGGTTTCTCCCGCACTTTCTACTAGCACAGAGCCAGTTTCTGTACGACTAACAGAGTCTTCAATCAGTGTTTTTATTTCTTTAGCAGCTTCTGCACTTCTCTGTGCAAGATTACGAACTTCGCCGGCAACTACGGCAAATCCGCGACCATGCTCACCAGCTCTTGCAGCTTCAACAGCCGCATTCAACGCCAAAATATTGGTCTGGAATGCGATGCCATCAATCACTGCTGTGATATCGGTGATTTTTTGAGAACTTCCGGCTATGTCGTGCATTGTTTGCACCACATTAGCAACAACTTTTCCGCCTTGGCGGGCGATATCTGAAGCATCATTCGCAAGATTACTTGCTTGACGAGCGTTATCTGCGTTCTGTTTAACTGTCGCAGTTAACTGTTCCATGCTTGCCGCAGTTTCTTCCAGTGATGCCACCTGCTCTTCAGTACGTGCAGATAAATCATTATTTCCCGCAGCAATTTCGCTAGTGCTGTTATAAATATTTTCTGTACTCTGATAAACACCGCGAACGGTATGGATGAGCTCTTGTTGCATGTGTTTCAATCCGCTGGCTAACATGCTCATCTCGTTACGTCCTTTCACTTCAATATTTGGACGTAAATCACCTTCTGAGAAGGTTTTAATACTTAATAAAAGTGCATTTAGCGGTCTAATCAATGCATTACGCAGCGCAAACCAGCATAGAATTAATGCAGTAATGACGATAACGGCTAATGCAATCATGGTCGCGACTGTACGTTGATGAGAGGCTTCTAATGCCAGATTTAATTCTTCATTAAATTTCTCATTACGCATTACATAAGAGAGGTATTCTTTATAGAATCCATCTTGATAAGTCGTAGTGGGTTGTTCAAAAAAATCCTTCAAGTTTTTATCTTGAAGGAGAATTTCCAGCTGATTTAATGCTGAGAAATATTCAATAAAACGTCCCTTTAAGGCACGAACATCATCTTCTGAATGAACGGCAAAAGCCGTAACGTTCTTTTCAAATTCTTTGAATTTCTCATCAGCACGCGCCATGTTTTTACGTGCAAGACCTGTGAGATAATCGGTTGATAATGATTCGTCAACTTTCATCTCTCTATCTTGTAATAGATAGCTAATCGCGGCACGATTAATATTATTACGCGCTTGTAGTAAGTTAGCCCAGATTTCATCTAGGCGCTCACGTTGCTCTTGTATCGTTAGTGTTTTATCAAGGTCACTTCTTGTCTCTACTATATTTGAGTAGAAAACACCCCCGGATATAAATTGCAAAACACCAAACAACAGAAGAATGGATAATAATCCAGTCACTATTTTCATTCGGCTAAACATAGTTTCCCTTTTTATAATAAATGGTATGAGCAAGTTATCGGCAGACTTAAGAGAAACTTTATAGGTTTTCATTCGCCTTAATGCCGTTTTTACTCTATTAGTAAACGGTGTTAATATTGTTCAATATTAAAATGATTAGCATAAAAAACTTTATAGTTATATTTGTAAAAATAATAATACTACAGGTAATTGATTGGTGATCTTAATTTAATAAACTAAAGAAACAAAACTTAAATGAAATTATAAATTTATTTTTTAATCCCTAATTTCGCTTAAGTTTAAATTAAGTGAAATTTTCATTTATATTTAATAAAAAAATATAAAATATAAAAATAGCTATTCCGGTAAAGCTACCGGAACAGTGTTAGAATAAATATATTTTTAAAAAATAAAATTTATTTAGCTTGGATTGTTGCGCTATCAACTAATTCCATTTCTTCGCTATTGAGTAATTTTTCAATATCAACCAGAATCAACATTCTTTCATCTAAAGTGCCAAGTCCTGTTAAGTATTCGGTTGACATTGTAACTGCAAACTCTGGCGCAGGGCAGATTTGCTCTGGTTTTAGCGTAAGAACATCAGAAACGCCATCCACAACAATACCCACAACACGGTTTAATAAGTTAACCACAATAACAACAGTATTGTCATTATAAGTCACATTTTCTTGTGAAAATTTAATACGTAGATCAACTATCGGAACAATTACACCCCGTAAGTTAGTTACCCCTTTAATAAAGCTTGGTGCATTAGCAATACGAGTAACTTGATCATATCCACGAATTTCTTGTACTTTTAAAATATCAATTCCGTATTCTTCATCGCCCAGCGTAAAAATTAGAAATCCTTGTCCAACAGTTTCACCGGATAATTTCTCGAAATGTTCCGAAGCCATAATCTTATTTTATCCTCACTATTAAATAACTGCACTTGCAGTTGTATTCTTTTTCTTTTTTGTCATTTGTGTATGACTTAAACGTTGTAATTCTGGCACATCAAGAATTAAAGCAACACTGCCATCACCCATAATTGTTGCCGCAGAAATACCCGGAACTTTTCGGTAATTACTTTCTATATTTTTAACCACAACCTGATGCTGGCCAACTAATTTATCAACTAATAATGCATAGCGACGTCCTGCGCTTTGTACTATTACGGCAATAGCTTGCGTAATATCAGTTTGAGCACCTTCAATATTAAAAGTACGATGTAGTTCAATAAGCGGTAAGTATTCACCCCTTACTTGCAATAATTTTTCATCACCCGCAAGTGGATAAATATCATCCTCTTCAGGTTGTAACGAGCTGACAACCGTGCCCAGTGGTAAAATAAAGACTTCATCCTGAACTTTTACAGACATACCATCTAAAATGGCTAACGTCAGCGGAAGTAAAATACGAATACGTGTCCCTTTGCCAACTTCAAAACTAATTTGAATTTGACCGCCCATTTCTTGGATATTTCGTTTTACAACGTCCATACCCACACCACGGCCAGACACATCAGTAACGACTTCGGCGGTAGAAAAACCAGGTGCAAAAATCAGCATTGCAACGTCTTCATTACTCATGTTTTCTGAAACAGAAAGCCCTGAAGACATCGCTTTTTTCAAAATACGTTCGCGATTTAACCCAGCACCATCATCAGTCACTTCAATACAAATATTGCCACCTTGATGTTCTGCTGACAGAGTTAACTGCCCCGCTTCAGGTTTACCAGCTGCAACACGATCTGCTGGCATTTCAATACCATGATCTAAGCTATTGCGTACTAAATGAGTCAGTGGATCAATAATTTTTTCAATCAAACTTTTATCGAGTTCAGTTGAGCTACCAATCATATTTAGCTCAACTTTTTTATTCATTTTACCCGCTACATCGCGTACAACTCGGGGGAAACGACTAAAAACATATTCCATCGGCATCATACGAATCGACATAACCGATTCTTGTAAATCTCTAGAATTACGCTGTAATTGAGCAATACAACTTAGTAGATCGCTGTAAATAGATGGCTCAAGCGTATCACTATGTTGCGCCAACATAGATTGTGTAATAACCAGCTCACCAACTAAGTTGATTAACTGATCCACTTTTTCTACCGCAACTCGAATACTGGTAGATTCTGTTTTCGGTGTCGCAGCAGCTGTCGGTCTTCTTGCGGGAGCAGATGGTGTAGCGGCAGGTGCTGGGCTAGTAGGCTCTTTTATTTCAGGTGTTGGAGATTGTGCAACCTCTGCTAAATCAGCACTTTTTTCTTTTACACTATCCGCAGCAGCAATTTCATTAGCTTCTTTTTTTACTTCAGAGGCTTCTTGATGATTATTGCTCGTGTTCTCTTGCGATGCTGATTTACCAAATGAGATCTGTTCTGGCTCAATGACGAAACAAAGAACAGCACTAATATCTTCTTCTGTCGCTGTTGTTTTTAATATTGCTTCAAGGCCATGATGCTGTTTTTCAGCTTGGCTGACTTCACCAAGATGTTTTAATTCATCTAGCATTAAATCAATATCTGTCTCTTTAAGGTCAGATAAAATAATGTGATGGTAAAAGTGACCATCCGCTGCGCGTTGAGATTTAGTCTCAACTTCTTCAGTTTGTACATTATCAACTTCTGATGATTGAGCAGAACTGTTAAGAGGTGGGGCATCTACGGCTGAAGATGTTGCCTCAGCGACCACTTCTACTGTCGGTGCTGATTGTTCATCTTTTACATCGAGAGCCAACTGACGCAACTTCTCACAAATATAGTTAAATGTTTCCTCATCCGGTTCTTGTGAGTTTTTATGTGCATCCAATTGCTGTTGCATAATATCTTTCGCTTCCAGAAACAGGTTAATAATGTCGTCGGTGAGCGCCATCTCATGGCGTCTTGCACTGTCGAGCAAGTTTTCAAGCACATGAGTGGTCTGCTGAAGTTTAACGAAGCCAAATGTTGCGGCCCCTCCTTTTATGGAGTGCGCACTGCGGAAAATAGCATTCATCTGTTCTTGATCCGGGTTTTGCGGATCAAGTAATAGAAGATGCTGCTCCATATCAGCTAACAACTCATCTGCTTCATCAAAAAATGTTTGATAAAACTCAGTAATATCCATCGTTACTCATTCACCTTTACGCGATTACTAACAATTAAGAGCTTGCACCCTGTCTTGTCGTAATATTTGTCGATTGTGATGGCAAACTTTCCCCAGAAACTCCTGTTTCAACATTTTCCTTTTTTGATTCGGGAAGCTCAGATGCGGAAGACACAGACGGTTGTGTCTGTGTGTTTCCTGCTTTTTCTTGTGGGGTTTCTTGCCCTGAAAGTAGAGGCTCAACTTCTGATGCCTCTTTTACTGTCGGTGCAACCCGCTCATTCTCATGTATAATTTTTTGTTCTGCCTGCTTAGTTAACACAATGATTGTTATCCGTCGGTTTGCAGGAGCAAAACCATCCTCTTTGACTAAATGAACTGTTGATGCCATTCCAACAACTCGTAAAATTTTCCATTCGTTTAGACCTGCACCAATAAGTTCTCGGCGAGAGGCATTTGCACGATCTGTCGATAATTCCCAGTTGCTGTATTTCATTGCACCACTGGCATAAGGAATATCATCGGTATGACCTGATAGACTTATTTTATAAGGCGTATCATTAAGAATGGGTGCAATAGCAGTTAGAATATCCTTCATATAAGGCGCAACTATGGCACTGCCCACCCTAAACATTGGGCGGCTTTCTTTATCAATAATCTGAATACGTAATCCTTCATCCATCATATCGATCAGCAAATGTGGTTTAAGATCTTTTAAGCGAGGATCATTTAAAATGACTTGCTCTAAATTATCTTTTAAACGACGAAACTGTTGTTTTTCATTGAGCTGTTTATCTTCCTGCCCTTTTGGCAAAATATCACCTTCATTGTAGACAGGATCACGACCACCACCAGGAATAGGATTTGTTGCATCTCCACTAAAGCGCCCTTTTTCAATAGCGACTTTTAGTGGTGTACGAAAATATTCTGCTACACGCGTTAATTCTTGTGGGCTGGCGATAGAAAGCAGCCACATCACCAGAAAGAAAGCCATCATTGCAGTCATAAAGTCAGCATAAGCTATCTTCCATGAGCCGCCATGAGTGTTATGCTGTTTTCTCCCTCGCTTTTTAACCCTGATTATCTGTGAATTACTCTTCATAGTTACTCTTCTTTCATTGCATCAGGATTTGCCTGCATCGGTGTCCGTACCTGACGTACATGTTCTTCCAATTCAATAAATGAAGGTCTGTCTGCCAGAAAGAGGGTTTTACGCCCAAACTCAACTGCTATCTGTGGTGCATATCCATTCATGCTAGATAACAAGGTTGTTTTGATACACTCCATCATTTTCATTTGTTGACTAGAGCGTTGTCTGATCCGTGATGCTAACGGAGAAATAAATCCGTAAGCTAATAAAATACCTAGAAAAGTACCCACCATCGCGTGACCAATTAGCGCACCCATTTCACCAGCGGGTCTATCTGCTGCACCTAAAGCATTTACAACCCCCATTACCGCAGCAACAATACCAAATGCGGGTAATGAATCGCCCATGGTTGATAAGCCAGAAGCAGGAACTTCACTCTCTTCTTCGAAAGTGGAAATTTCTTCATCCATCAACGATTCGATTTCATAAGGGTTCATATTCCCAGTAACCATTAAGCGCATATAGTCGGTAATAAAATTGAGAATATAGGCATCTTTCATGATGCGAGGATACTGCGAAAAAATATCACTTTGTTGCGGATTTTCGATATCTCTCTCTAGCGCTAACATGCCGTTTTGGCGTGCTTTGGACAATAAACGAAACATGAGTGCCATTAAATCCATATACATCGCTTTATTGTAGTTTGTGCTACGCAGTAACTTAGGTAAGATTTTTACCGTCGATACGATAGCGCGACCATTGTTACCTACAATAAAAGCACCGATGCCGGCACCAAAAATGATTAAAAACTCTGCGGGTTGATATAATGCGCCTAAACTTCCTCCGACGAGGGTATACCCTCCGAGGACAGCACAAGTAACCACGATATATCCTAAGAGTACTAACACGCGATATCCCTTTAGCTAATTTCGTTATAGAGAGAATGGCGAACATAGCAGCAAGAGATAGGAGGGGATGAAGAAGCGGTTCAGGTTATAGAAAAGTTGACTCTATAACCTGGTATTTAACTTTCAATCTCGAATCACATTGCAAACTGTTCAAGACCATCCAACAGTTGTAAGTTAATATCGGCAGGATTGGCGGAAAGTTTACGTTTTTTTATTGCGCGAGAAGGTGGCTGGCACAGACTACAAACATAATTGCTGGCTGGCTGATGTGCGTGTGTAATAAATGAACCATTACATCTGGTACAAACTGAAAGTTGCAACATACCACTTTCAACAAAGCGTACTAATGTCCATGCTCTTGTTAAGGCTAAAATTGGTTCTTCGTTTTTGTCTGGTGGACATTGTTCTAGATATAGACGATATGCTTTAACGACAGCTTCAACACCAACACATCCCCCGTTTTTCAATAGAAAACGGTAGGCATTGTAGAACATTGAAGAATGGATATTTTGTTCCCATGTCATAAACCAATCCGTTGAAAAAGGTAACATTCCTTTTGGAGGGGGCTCCCTCTTAATTCTTTGTATAATTTAATTAAACGCCCCCGACTGAGCTGAGTTTCGCTTTCAAGCATTTGTAAGCGAGCACCTAAGGTGATTAATTCCATTGCTAAGCGAATATCTTTCGCCTCTCGGACTATACTTTTCTCACTCATTGCTATGCCCGTTTCTTTGTTGCAGATGTATCTTGTTCCGCTAATTGACGAAACAAATTAGAGGAAAGAAGAATACCAGTATGGATTTGCTGCAAATCATCCACTCTAGACTCTTTAGTGAGTTGTTCTATTGTTTCGCTGTCTTCAAACCGGAAATTACAGATTAGTTGGTTTGTTTCAGCCAACTTAACCAATTGAGGCAATGTCAACTCTTTTAACGCATCAGCCATAGAATCACTAATACCAAGCCGAAACATTGCTGAAGCCTTTTCTTGGTTAATTAACCTTTGCGCCAAAAGCAAATACGATAAATTTATGTCATAAATATGCTTAAGCAATTCAACCGTACTCATCTCTTTACATCCCGTCCGATTATATTGAACAAAGAGGATCTTCCTTAAAGCAAGATCCCGAGGAAATTAATATAAAAGTATATTGAATCTCCAGGCCCCATTTTATGAACATGACTCGTAGTAACACTACCTTGTATTACTTAGTTACGGTCATTTTCAAAAGTAGCGAAAAAAACATTTAAATTAAAAAGAAACTTTAAATGCTCGCCAATATAGCGCGTTAAGAATAATCCTAACGCGACAACTTTACTCCTTAACGATTAAGTTATTCAACGGATAAAGTAGTCTAATTTAAATACTATGTGAGTTACATCACAAAAAGATAATCATTATTATGGAATTAGTTCATTAACTATTCAAGTGATAATGCTAATAAAACTTTGTGTAAATTAATAAGCTAATCTACCCAAATTAAAATATTAATGATAATTTTTTATTTTATACGATCTATTAAACTTATAAACTTAAAAATACAGCACAAAAATTTGACAAAACTACAATTATAGATTTTTTTGATCACAGTAACATATATTGCAATACCTCCTCCTCATCTTTGTCTAAACAGACAATCGTTATTTAATAAATATTTCTATAGATATTATTTTTTCACTGTTTACTTAAACCCTTAGAAATGATCACTTTTTATTTACAATTTGAGCAAAAAACACCCACATCTAATTATTTCTGGTTATCTCATTTTCTAGACACTTTTATACCTGTAAAATAACATTATTTTTCAATATGATAGATTCATATTAAATTCAGTTAGTAGTATAAGTCACATAAAATTAAATTCTTAGTTATGCATCTTACACCGCTAATCATTGAATATTTATTATCATCTCATTAAGGTTTCATTATGAAATAAAGTAATTTATCTAATTTATTTAAGTGACAATTTAACACGAAAATTACAGGACTCTTAATTCGAGTTTTATCGAACATAAATTAAGCATTGGAAAAAAATATCATCATATAAATAAGATTTATTAATGAATCACTGTCTATTTTATAATCACATCATGTTTTTAATTTTGATAACATCATTATTATTCTCAATAAAAATATCTAATTTAAATAAAAGTATAAAACTAGTTCTTTATTATTTTAATTAACAAAAAACATCTTAAATATATAATATTTGGCTTAAGTTAAATATAAACAAAAAATAAATAATTTATAAATTTCAGTCAAAACACCATTACAATAATAAATAAAATCATAATTAATAAAATATAATAACTTTATTAATAAAAAAACATAGCTTTATAACATAAGAATAAAAATTATTAAGTAGAATGTAAAAATAATAAAAATCTATAAAAATAATCTTTATTATTTTTATTAACTAATCACTTTATCTATAGAAGTAAAAAAGAAATATGAAATAATCATTCCAATTAAACAGAAAAAAATTTAAAGATATCTATTCTAACGCGATTAATTTACACCATATTAAAATGGAATATGTGCTTTTTTATTAAGATATCACCAGCTTAATGAGTATCAAAAAATAATTTTTGCTAAAATAAGTTACACCAAGCAGGAGTTTACATCTGTATAATTAAACTTTGTCAAAGTAAACCAAAAAGAAAACAATTTGATCAAAATAACACCTTATTGACCATTCTAATAGCAACTAGGATGAATTATAAAAAATTTGAGTTATCATTATAAAGGATAAGGTCAAAAAAACAGCAATTTTTGACCTCTTGTCTATAAGCCTTCTAAATGCGCCACAAGCAACCTTTAACTATCAGCCTTGATTACCACATCTTAATGTGTTTCACAGTACTTTTTGTGCCTATGCTAGCAAGTCTTCTAATTGACGAAGAATGTGCCCAAATTTTGATAAATAAGGTATTACTATATTAGGAAGTGAATCAGCCTTAAAGCCTCAAATATATATCTTCATATTTTTTTCTTTTACACCATTATCATATAAGTCAATCACTCCTTAAATGAGTAATATAGTGGTTATAATTAATGTTAATTACAATAAAGCCCTTGATAGCGGTGATTTTTAACATTTATACATCCTTTATTTCATTACTATAGTCATCAATAATTCATACCATGAATTTAGTCACAATTTGACACCTTGATTTTTGTAAAGTAGCTAATTTACAAAATATTGTTACAGTATTTATCTATTGTAATAAATTACATCATTCATCAAGTGAATACGTCGGATGTAAAGTATCGCTTTAACTTTTATCCTTATTACTCCTTGTTTTTCAGTTTTCAATCACGCAATCACGACGATTTATTTTTATCATCGAATTCTATTTTTTTAGATTTTTTTCACGTTTTTAAGTTTATCTATTTGTGAAAATCTAAAAAAGACAATATAAGATAATAGCTATATTTATTCCCGAGATGAATGATAGCGATGCGTTTATTTCAAACTCAGATAATTCTCCTTCTGTTAAAAGAGAGAGTTATATCCTTGACAAGGATATAACTAACTAATACATGGAATTATCATTTTATAGCTAGATTGGATTGGTATAATTTTTTCAACGTCATTATAAGATTACTTATTGGTATCATTTAGTCTACAGAACGTTTACAAATCTTTTGATACTTTTTCAAAAGATTTTAGTGCACTATCGATAAGTAATGACAAACAACGTTAATTGAGTATTCATCAACTTTACTGTAGCAGGCAAAATCAGCTATTTGAGCCAGAGCTCATCCTACCAGATGAGAGTTCGATTTTATTAAATTAGAAATTTTACTTAAAAAAACAGATATTAATTAATCAAAATTAAAATCACTGCTAGATTTTTCACCAAATACATTGAAATAATTTGAGAGTATTCTTTTGTCACTGAGTTAAAACTTAGTGTTATCAACGCAACGCGCTGAAAATAAGACAAAATTCTATACTGCATTAAGTACCTTAATAACGACTTTTCCTTCTACCATAGTGATAGAGCCCCTGCTAAATGAGTGCCCACACCTGTTATTACTATTCTACTAAGCCATTTAAACAAGAAAATTTATGCTAAATTAACATAATTGTCTTCAAATCAAATCTAGCTTTATTTCGCTTTCAATCAAAAAAAGAGTCTTATCATTATTAGTATAAAACTATGCCAATAGTAGATTTAATATGATTGCTTATATCAAATGCGTCTAATTTCTATTTATCACTCTCACTTTATTTTTATATACGGATAAACCACAATACAAATATTGTACTTTTCTTGTCTTAAACAAATGCATTATTGAATACAGATAAAAATATGAAATATTTTATCTCCTCATAAATAGGTATGTTGCTCTCATTTTTAGTAGAATTATTTTCAACAAATAATAGTTACAAGAATAATAATTACGTTAATAAAATATTTTCAAGTATAATAACGAGTATATATACTTAATCAATGTCATCTTATAAACTTATTTTTAAAACTAATTACATCTTTTTAAGATCGTTTCTCTTATATTTTTTTCTAATATCCTTATTCTTTTATTTCATCTGTCTTTCCTTTTCTGGAAAAATGAGGAATAAATTAATCACTTATAGGGAAAGTTTCTATAGAATAGTAATTAAAAAAAGCCGCTTATAAGTGAATATAAGCAGCTTTATCTGATAAAAAAGCTATTTGAAATTATAGAATAATACCTAATATTTGCTACGCTGGATGTTCTGCTGCTATTTTCCAATTTATAGCGCTAACACTTTTTTCTAAACTTATTCGACAAACTATCGCTTCAATCTCTTTTTGCTCAACAGGTGTAGCCAATACTTCTGCACAAACTTCTAGCTGACTGGGCATTAATGTGTCAGCACTACTCAGTGATTGTAACCTAACATGCAGCCCATTTATTGCTTGTAAAATAAGCGTTCTGACTAAAACTTCGTCTTCTGCATCGCAAATAATACGTATTGAATATCGTTGCTCTATATCTATAGCCTGATGAGGGGGTTGTGCATTGATCCGTTGCGCAGCTTCACGTAATAGAATATTGGCGCAAAGGATCAAAAGTGTCGCCATCGTTGCCAGCGGATATAAACCTAATCCCGAAAGCACACCAATTCCCGCCGAACACCAAAGTGTGGCAGCAGTATTTAATCCACGAATATTCATTCCTTCTCGCATTATCACACCCGCACCTAGAAAACCGATGCCCGAAACAATTTGTGCAGCGATCCTACCCGGACTATCAGGAGAAGTTTCTATTGAACTTAAAATAAAAACAGCAGCACCTGTCGCAACTAACGCATTAGTTCTTAATCCCGCCATTCTTTGTCGCCATTGACGTTCTGCGCCAATTAATGATCCAAGACACATTGCAACGACTAAATTTAAAACATAAGGGGTAATAACCATGGGGAT
Organism: Proteus hauseri; assembly: GCF_004116975.1. Taxonomy (NCBI): domain Bacteria; kingdom Pseudomonadati; phylum Pseudomonadota; class Gammaproteobacteria; order Enterobacterales; family Morganellaceae; genus Proteus; species Proteus hauseri. The sequence goes on from NZ_CP026364.1 coordinate 3,926,624, forward strand.
TTCCTCCATAAATTATGGCTAATATTTTGTGCATAACACAGATCTGTGCTGATAGATAAGCTATTGAAATGCCGCGCTAGATCTAGGAGGAGGAAATAATGAGAAAAAAACGTAACACATACATTCACCACTTACTTTACGAGTAATGAGGAGATGAAACTTGGGTGAGTGTATAGAAGATATTATAAAGTACACACTGCCCACCAATATTGGTAAGCAGTTTTTAGCAGAGAAAACAACTTACCGATTTTCTTGAATTAACCTACAACTTTGATTGTCCAATTTGTTTTCTCCTAACTAAAATTTGCCGAGAGTATAAGACGTTCATTTCAATATGTAAATGAACGTTACCTAAACAAATTACTTTTGCTGTATAGGGCGAACAAAAGTACCTTCATCGCCCTCTTTTTCATTAAAAAACCAGATACCTTTTGGATATTCTGGTAATGATACGAGATACATCGTACCTTCATTAAATTTTTCAATTAAGATAATTGTTCCTTGACGATCTTCAATACCATCTGTTTTTACTATCACTTGATCATTAATTTGCATTTCATCTCCTGATAAAAATTATCATTCTCTTTTTCTTTATTTTACCCATAACGAAAAAGCCTGCCACCGTTAGGTGACAGGCTTGAAGAAAATTTTTAAAAGGCTTTAAATTACAGAGCTGTTACGTTAGCAGCAGCTGGACCTTTTGCACCGTTTTCAATTGTGAATTCAACGTTCTGACCTTCAGCCAGAGTTTTGAAACCGTTACCTTGAATGGCAGAAAAGTGAACGAATACGTCTTTGCTTCCGTCTGCTGGAGTAATAAAACCAAAGCCTTTAGACTCGTTGAACCACTTAACTTGACCTTTCATTTTGTCAGACATGTGACTTTCCTATATATCAATAAAACGTTGCCTTCTCGGCATCTACTGGCCTGAAACACCTATAACTTATGGGCACACATGAAGAAAACGGTCAAAAAGCGATGCTGTTTAAAACTCATTTACTTAGAATGTCAATCATAAATCAGGTCTGTATTAAGGCCTTACTTATTAACGCATGAGACAAGGTTAATAGCAATAGTTTTATGCTCTTGAAGATTAAAAAAATGCAAATTGCACATTAAAAATACAAATCCTCCTCACTTTTTGTCACCCAACATAAACTTTATTTGATATTTTATATCTATTATTAACAACGACTAAGAATAATCCCAATAGAGTTTCAATAACAGTTAAGTGCTAAATTTAAAAAAACTGTTCTACCCGCTTATCTTGCCTCCATGATAATCTATTAACAAGAAACAAGTTTGCAACATTCATATATTAAGGTATTTACAATGAATGTATTAAAAGAAATCTTAGAGCGTGATCTAGACCGAATTAATAAAGCTGAAAAAAGAGATGGCAAACCACACTTTAATAGTCAATTTTTAAAAAATCACCTTTGGCTATGTATTAGTATGGTGCTCTCTTATATTTTACTCGCCGCATTATTAATCTATTCTCCTTATTTTGGCCTAATTTCACTCATTATTTTCACAGTGATGTTTGTCGTTATGGCGGGTGTCTTACTGTTTGATATAAAGCCTATCTATAAGTTCGAAGATATTGGCGTACTTGATTTAAGAGTATGTTACAACGGTGAATGGTATACATTTGAAAAAATTTCAGATGAAGCAGTAGATGAGATTCGCCAACATCCTGCTATTGCTCAGGAAATAAAAAACGAAATTGATGACATTATTCATAAAAAGCAAGAAATTCACTTTTATGATGTTTATCTAATGGCATTTGATCCCGCAAAAAAAACAATATCAATGTCACAACTCTCGCCTCAATCATAATCGACTCTCCGTGTTTACCAACAAAATACGGAGAATAACTTCTATTTTTTAACCGCTTTGTTGATAAAGCAACCAAACAGATTTTTTATCCACTTTTGGCGTTGACACTCTGATATATCATCGCTATGATTCGCCTCGTTCTCACGAGAACGCAATTCCTCCATAGTTCAGTTGGTAGAACGGCGGACTGTTAATCCGTATGTCACTGGTTCGAGTCCAGTTGGAGGAGCCAGATTTAGAAAAGCCCGCTTAATGCGGGCTTTTTGCTATCTATCATTTATAAAATTGTTGTCATTGTGCTTTATCACTTTCTGCACTTTCTTTTCTTCTATATAGATAAACAAAAAAAGAATGCAATAACACTGAGTTTATCGCCTCACCAACTTTTATTGGTTATTCACAATCTCATGTTCAAGATGTTTTTTATAAGCTTCGATATCTTGTTCAATTTGAGGTTGCTTAACCACATCAAAACAACCGAATGTATTCAATGCTTTCATCCCCAAAAATTGATTTGCTTTATGGAATGGAAAATAAACCATATCAATTCCCTTACCTTCAAAGAACTGATTTTCCTCTTCAAAAGACTCTAAAGGAGCATTCCACGTAACTGAAAGTAAATATTTTTTACCTTGTAATAATCCACCAGAACCATATTTTTTAGATGGATCTTTCCGTGTTCTACCATCATCAATAAACATTTTTTCGTGGCCGGCACTAAATACATCATCGATATATTTTTTTAAGATCCAAGGCCCTTCCATCCACCATGCAGGCATTTGATAAATAACAACATCAGCCCATAAATATTTTTCCACTTCAGCATCATTATCATAACCATCATCGATACGCGTCGATTTTACATTGATCTTATATGAAGATAACAGTGATGTTGCCACCTCAGTTAAATGGTCGTTTAGCTTTCCTTCTGAACCACCAAACTCTTTTGAAGCATTAACAATAAAAACATTAGTCACTATAGACTCCTTTGTTCACACAAGAATTAATGAGAATGACTCTAACGCAATTGTTCACAATAGCCTTAACTCATTTCTCCATTATTCTTGCCTAATTATCCAAAGATACAGTTCGTGACTGATTTTCTTTTAATCGTTGCACATCCTTTAAAGGCGATAAACCAAATAAACGATGATATTCTCGACTAAATTGAGAAGGACTTTCATATCCCACAATAAAAGCCGCCTCGGCAGCATCTGCTGTTTCTATTAGCATCACTCTTCGAGCTTCATTAAGTCGTAACCACTTTTGGTATTGTAATGGCGTCATCCCTATACGATTTTTAAAATGATAATGAAAAGAAGAAGTACTCATTCCCACCAATGTGGTTAAATCTTCAATTCGAATAGTTTGACGGTAATATTGTTTTATCCAATCAAGTGCATCACTTATTTGGCGACAAGATGTACTTTGCGAAGCGAGTAATTGCTGGCGAGCGCCTTGTGTTGATCTCAATAAATAATAGAGGATCTCTTTTTGAATAAGTGGGGCAATAAAAGGTGCATCTTCAGGTGCATCCATTAATTTAATCAACCTTGTCACGGCTTGTAAAATAGGCGTGGTAACATGAACAACTTGCTGAGCTTGCTGTTGGTGATTTTCTTCCATCAATTGAAATTTATTTTCCGCAAGTAATTCTGGTAACAAGAGAGATCTAACCTAATAAGCACGGCTAAAAATGGTTCTTCTTCTGATGCTTCACACACACTGGCAAAAGTTGGGATATCTGACGAGGTCAGCAGCATATTCATAGGATGATAACAATGTGTAGCTTGTCCGATAGTTACCCGTTTTCTCCCTTGTGCTGCTATGGCCAAACTTGGTTCATACATCCATCCTTCAGGTTCTGTTATCTTGGTATAGCGACATAACGCTAAATTCGAAACAGCGGTATCCCACCCCCCCTCACTTCCCTGAGTATGTTTAATCAGCGTTTTTTTAAACTGTTCAAACTCAGCTAAAATAGGTGTCGATAATTGTTTTATATCCATAAAAGCACCAAAATATTCAATATGTTTAAACACCGCCGTAATTGTATAACTTAATTGAGTAAAAAATTCTCTTTTTAACATCATCATTCTCGTTTCTTTTTATATACGCTCTGCTTTTAGCAAAAAATCAAAACCATCAAAAAAGAGATATAGATAACTATCTATTTTTTATACTTTTTTGCTAAAAAAGAAACAAAATGATGCACTCTTGAGCGAACAGTCATTTTTTTCGTTTTTTTACTTTACAAGGTGATAGAGGATAG